>CAWDAZ010000001.1:0-881441 GCA_963800475.1 uncultured Solirubrobacterales bacterium
CACACGCTCGATCGAAACTGCGGGGACATGGTGGCACTCGTCGATCACGACATGCCCGTAGCCGCGAACAAGATCGTGGAGCGCTTCACTGCGCGCGAGCGTCTGGACCATGGCAATGTCGATCTGATTACCTATTCGCCGTCGTCCAGCACCGATTCTGCCGATCGCTTTCGAGGGAATGTCGAGGAATTCGGCCACACCCTCCGCCCATTGCTCAACGAGTGGCTTTCGGTGGACGAGCACGAGGGTCGAGCGGCCACGGGCGGCGATCACGCTGGTGGCTAGAACGGTCTTGCCCCAGCCGGGCGGGGCGCACAGTACGCCCGTGTCGTTTGCGAGGAGGACTCTCGCTGCCTCTTGTTGTGACTTGTTGAGCTTGCCTTTGAACTCGAATGCGACCTGCTCGCCCTCGACGCGCTCGTCCCGGAGATCGAGGCGGATGTCGAGCTCGGCGGATGACGCGGTTGCGTCGACCAAGCAACCACGGGGGAGAGCGAGGTGTCGATCGGGGTCCTCGAAGCACGCAATCACCCGGGGTGTCCGAGCCACTGATAGCCGCATGCGCTGGAGCTCCAGGAACATCGGATTTGAAAACGTGGCGAGACGTCTCAGCGCGTGAGCGAGCACCGGCGGAAGACTGGAGCGATCGAAGTACAGCCGGTCGGCGATCGTGGCTTCGACGGACTCGGGCATGGGCGTGCCGGTGAGTTGTTCACGTAAGGACCGTGCTGGGCGCCAAGGGGCGTCGCGGTCCTCATCGACTGGCCGGACAGCAAGAGTCCGGTCGTAAGCGGGGTCTGCGGTTAGCTCGCCGAGACGCTCGGGCGTGATCCTCGGGACCGTCGCGAGATCCGACCATTGGTCTTGATGAGGTTCGAGGTTCTCATTGAGAAACTCGGTGTTGCCGGCCTTTCGAGCCTCGTGCTGCAAAGGCAGTGCGATCAGATTGCCGAACCCGCCGCTGGGGAGTACATCCTGGCCGGGGAAGAGGCGGTCGTATGAGTCGACGCCCAGTGCCGCCCCGCTGGCCATCGTGCGCGTCGAGGATGATGAAGCCGAGCCTGCGGGCCTCGGCCGCCTGGACTGCGTCTGTGAAGAAAAACCAGATGTGCGCTCCGTCTCCGGAGCGCGATCGCTCGATCGCCGGATCAATGCGCAGAGCGCGGCAGGTCTGCTTGATCGCCCGCGCGTCCGCTCGCCACGAGCTGCCATCGAGATCGATCGCCAACAGCCGACAGAAGTCGCCGGGGAGTAGCGGATAGATCCCGACGACATGACGACCTTGGAGGTGGGCGAGCAGCTGTCGATCGTCGAGCAACAGGAAGGCCTGATTGCTGCAGGCGCCACACCGAATCTTCGGCTTGCCACATACGCCCCGCAGCCATTCGTTTGAGCATTTGGGCGAGTACCCCGCGCGGCTCCTTGCTTGGTTCTCCCACCGGACCGCAAATACGTCCTCGCGACCAACGAAGAGCTCGCGGAAGAGCCGGACCTTGGACGCCGGTGAGCGTTCATCCGTGCTGTTGGCGTTGTCGCGGTAGCGCGAGGTGCGTAGTCGAAGAAGTTCTTCGAGGTGATCGGCGGCAGCTGCTCGAAGCTCGTCCAGTTCCGCGAGCTTGCGTTGCGCCTCCTCGATCTTTGCGTCGAGCTCGGTGCGCACCGCGCCATTCTGCCCCTTCGCCTCGGTCTGAACGCGACGGGTCAGAAGATCAGGTAGTCGCGCACCCAGCGCCGGAGTTCGGGGTCGTCGAACAGCAGTGCGAGAAGGCCAGCCTCGAATTCCTTGCCGAGCTCGGCGACTCGCGTGAACAATGATGACTCACCAGGCCCTCGAGTACTCCGAGTCCGCTCGGCTCATGGCGCTGCTCACTGTCGTCCAGGATGGGGACGGAACTCGTCGTACGCGGTCAGCGCTCGGACGCCCGGGTCGAGAGCTTGGTGATCTACGAACGCATCTGCGATGCGGTCAAGTGGAGGAACCGACATTCGTTCGTCCAAGTAGCCGAGCATGCCGTCGGCTGAATGGCCGTAGCACTCAAGGACCGGGAGAAGCCCGCCAGCGAACAGCGCCTTGCGGGACAAGCGGAGCTTCGCGTTACGAATCCCCAGCCTTCGCCCTTGCGAGCCCGCATCTTGCTCTCGAAATCGACCGCGATCGTCCGCCAATATCGGACAATGTCGTTTAGCAGGAAGCGGGGCGGCCGGTGGTCCTTCACGTTGGCCTCGAGGTATCCGGCGAGCAACGATCTCCTGGCTCTGGCATGCACATCCTCGCCACAGACCGGTGCTGACTCGAGGATGAGCAGCATCCGGCGCGTGAGGTTCGCGTTGCTGTCTTCATCGCGACCGATCTTCCCCTGGAGATCTTCGAGCCATACGTGTGCGCCGAATATGTCCTCCCGACCAGGCGCCCGCGCGCCCAGGACTTCGGCGACCTCCTCAACCGACGGCCGGGCGCCGGCGCGAGCCGAGCCTTCGAACAAGACCATGAAGTCGTCATCGCTCTCGCTCGTGATCTCGCGTCGACCCCAAGAACCCGTGAGCACGACGGTCACGTCGTCATCGACGTCGACCGACGCGAACCGCTCCCGACGCTCGAGCAGTAGGCGGTCGGTCTCGGCCCTCGCCGACGCGACGTGCTGAAACTGAATGCCCGTCGCTGCTTCCAGGCCGGCTACGCCGCGGGCGATGCTCACATCTGATCGCCGACAGCCATGCCGTCAGGCGCGACAAAAGCTGTCGCCTTCAACGCCAAGGCCCACCGCGTGGGCGGCAGCACTTCAAGGATCCACGGCACATCTCCGCAGCGATCCAGCACGTCGGCAAACAGCTCTTCATCGCCCTCCGTAAGCGGCACGTGATGCCCGCCGCTGAGCGAGCTGAGATGCACCTGCCTCAGCCGAGAGCGAAAGCGATCTAGTAGCTCGCGGGCCACGTCCATCGTCGGATCGATCGACCAAGCGTGTGCAACGTCGAGGCAGAAGCCGGCCTCAGGCAACTCCGCGAAGAACGTCTCAAGCTCGCTAGCAATCCGACCGGTCCTCTTCCGGTCATCCATGTTCTCCAGTACCAGCCTGGTCCCGAGGGCACGGTAAGGCCCCGGATCCGAAAGAGCGTCCGGATGGGTCACGATCGACCTCACCCATAACGGAAGTTCGCCCAGCTGCCGAACGTCTGCGGCCTCGTCCGACTGGTGATTCTTGACCGGCGCGTGGACGCTCACGTATCGGAACGGCAGTCGGGGCTTGCGATTCAGGTACGCGATCAATCCAGGAAGCTCATCACCGGACAGGGCAGAAAGCTCGACCGCGTAGGTCGAGACTCTGCACGCCTCAAAGACCAGCTCAGGCCAAGCACCTCTCGATCGGTCGAACACCCCAGTTGAGACGCCCATCGGATGGTGTGTGGCGATAGCGTTCGCTGCGCCCGAGGTCGTCTTGTCGGCGGTGGTGCTCACGTTGCCACCGTATCGCGTTCACCCGACGAAACAGCTCAGCTACGGGGAGCGCGGCGGCCCTTCGCACTCGCGTCGGCGCGCCGGGTTATCGGTTGCCCGACCACACGCAACCCTCCGGTTGCACCGTGTAACAAACCGTGTAACAAGACAGGCTGATTTAGCCTCATCCAACGACAGGCAAGATGACAAAAGCCCTGCAAATGTGTGTCACGAACGCTGAGGGAGGGCCTGTGTAGAAGAGTCTTTTCATAGGCGGTGCTGTGCGAGAGATGGAGGATTGCTGGCCCTCCAGCGTCGGCCGACGGGGGCAGGCGCTAGACCGCTGGTGCTGCGTTGGCTGAAGACCGTCGTGGTGAGCGTCCAGGGAAAAGGCTGGGCTTGACCCGGTCAGGTGGGGATCAGGAAGGCGCTCCAGAGCGCTCGGTCCGAGGTTGGGCCGGGTGTCGTCGTTGAGGCGTCGAAAGGCTTAGATGGCATCGAAACCGAGGGTTTAGTTTGCCCCGAGGGATGAGCCTGGCGGGTGCCCGTGTTCTTGGCCAGGTGGTGCCCGGCGTATAGGCGGCGTGAGCCTGATCTGCGGCTCTTGCACGGAACGTGAGAAGGCGAGCGTCGATATGGCGATCGGGATCGCAGGTCCCAAGATCGCGAGAGGGAGCGTGCCGAGGCTGTCACACCGAAGGCACTGAGTACCGACGCGGCGCTCGCTGGCGGACCGGTCCGTAGTAGCTGCGAAGCCGCTGCTCGCTGGGGTGGTGGTGGAGCGAAGGGGCCGGCTCACCAGGAATGTCCATGTCGTTCAACCGGCGTTGTGCCGGAGGAAACGAAGATGAGCAAGCCAAGGTCTGACGAGAAGTCGTTTGCGATTCCCAAGCAGCTGGTGTGGGAGGCGTGGCGGCGGGTCAAGGCCAATAAGGGCGCCCCGGGAGTGGACGGGCAGGCCCTGGACGAGTTCGAGGCCGATCTGAGGGACAACCTCTACAAGATCTGGAATCGGATCAGTTCGGGGTCCTACTTTCCGCCCCCGGTCAGGGCGGTTGAGATCCCAAAGCCGCACGGTGGTGGGGTTCGAGTGCTCGGCGTGCCGACGGTCGCGGATCGGGTCGCGCAGACGGTGGTCGCCATGTTCTTGGAGCCGCTGGTGGAGCCGAGGTTCCACCTGGACTCCTATGGCTACCGCCCGAGCAAGTCGGCCCATGACGCGCTGGAGGCATGTCGGGTGCGGTGCTGGAAGTACGACTGGGTGATCGATCTCGACGTCCAGGCGTTCTTCGACGAGGTGCCGTGGGACCTGATCGTCCGGGCGGTGGAGACGGTCACCGACGCCCGCTGGGTGCTGCTGTATGTGAAGCGGTGGCTGCAAGCGCCGCTCGAGCACCCGAATGGTGCCCTGATCGAGCGCACGAAGGGAACTCCGCAGGGATCGGCGGTCTCGCCGGTCCTGGCGAACCTGTTCATGCACTACGCGTTCGATGTTTGGATGGTCCGGGAGTTCCCGGGCTGCCCGTTCGAGCGCTATGCCGACGACGCGATCGTGCACTGCACGACACGCCGGGAGGCGGAATATGTGCTGGGCCGGATCGCCGCGCGGATGCAGGAGGTTGGGCTCAAGCTGCACCGCGACAAGACGAGGATCGTCTACTGCAAGGACAGCAACCGTCGCGGCCAGCACGAGCACATCTCCTTCACGTTCCTGGGGTTCGCCTTCCGGCCACGGGAGGCGATCAACGGCAAGACCGGGGAGCAGTTCACCTCGTTCTCGCCCGCGATCAGCCCCGAAGCGCTCAAGGCCACAGGCGGTCGGCTCCGCGAGATGCGGATCCACCGGTGCACCGACCTGACGCTCAACGACCTGGCGGCGTGGCTGAACCCGATCGTCGCCGGGTGGATGCGCTACTACGGCCGGTTCTACCGGTCAGCGCTCAATCCCCTCCTGCAGCGCGTCAGCTTCTGCCTGAGGCGCTGGGCAGGGAACAAGTACAAGCGACTGCGGACCCACAAACGATTCCAGCGGTGGTGGGCCGGACTGCAAGAACGCGAGCCCGGCCTATTCGCTCACTGGCAGTGGATCCGCTCGTACTGACGGGCCGGTGAGAAGAGCCCGGTGACGGGAGACTGTCACGCCGGGATCCGAGGGAGCCGGGGGCTGCGACGCCCCCGGCCACCCGACGAGCACCACGCTTACGCCTTTCTTCTTGTCCGAGGCCGCGTCTGCCGACGCCGTTGTACCAGCGTTGTACCAAAGCCCCCTTGGGAGTTGGCGGTTTTGGGGCCATCCGACCGCTTGCCACGCCGAGTCTTGCCCGTCCTCAACGCAGGCCGAGACGCCCGCACAGCGGATCCACGCCGCGAGAGGTTCCCAATCCCCAGGGATCGGGCTCGAGAGTGATGACCAATCTCGCAGCGCGCTCCTTCGCCTGGGCGGAGCGGTTGTCTCAACGACGACGCTGACCAGAGCGTCGTCGATCATTGCGGCAGTACTCAGCGGCGCCTCGCGGTGTAGCTGTGACCCGCCCGGACGAGTACGACTCGTTTGCGGACCAGATCCTTGACGGCCACGACCCCACGTCTAACGACCACGACCGTTGCGGCGCAGCTGTCGATCGTGTCCCAGCTCGTGCCGCGGACTGAAGCCGCCGCGTACCGTCCCCTGGTGCGAAACCGTCCGTGCCCTCGTGCGTTGAGAAAGCGCCGCGCGCTCGCGGCTAGTCGCGCCGCAGGCGCCCGGCTTGATTGCCCAGCTCTGGACCGTGCCGACGCCTTGCACGCCGGCCCGCCCGAAAGACGCATGTCGGTGGAGGGGTTGGCGGCCGAGGCCAGGTTGACGATGAAGTTCCCACCGGAGACCGTCACGGTCTCGTGTCGGTCCGCGCGCTCCACGGTCATGCTGAGCCCCCGGCCTTTGCCGTCGATCTCGCTGTGGTTGGGAACGATGCCCGTTCCACCGAGCACGCCGAAGCGCCGGAGTCCCCTCACGCGGTAACGCAACGATCGCGCGCCCGGCCGGACGAGCTCGAAGCGACCGGTCTCGGGCGCTCTTAGATTGATCTGACCGATCTGGGCGAACGGCGTGGCGGTGTTCACGCTGACGCCGGTCGCGAATACGAGCACAGCGGCACCGCTGGGTTGCACGGCCGCTGCAACGGCAGACACCGAATCGTGCGGGGCGGCTGCGACAGTGGGAGCTCCAGGCGTCCCGTCAGGTGCGATGAGCCGCACGGTGATCGGGACCGGCCGACCTGGGCGGAAGCCAGTCGCGACCAGCACGCCGGCGCCCCGGGCGGGCGCGAGCAGATCAAATCGCGGCGGCGTCGCACGCGCCGGATCAAACGAGTAGCTGTTGTCGCCACTGACGTAGATCCTGGTGGCGGCCAGGAACCGACCGTTGACCGGCCGGGCGGCCACCAGCAGCGAGTGATCACTGCCTTGGTCCGGGCCGGCGAGATAAGCGACCCCGTCCGGGTCGAGCGCGGCCCGCTGCGGGTAGTAGAGGCCGTGTCGCTCAGTGGGATCGAAGTTCCCACCCGGGGGGCGCAGCGCGGCGCTGACTCGCCACGCAAACAGCACCACTCCCGCCGGATTGGTCGCCGACACCAACGGACCCCTTGCATCCTCACCCGCCGGCGACAAGCGTCGCGCGGCGGCGAATCCACCGGCGGTGCCCGCGGCCACATCCATCGTCCCGCGCGATCCTCCGCTGAGCACATCACGCCAACCGACGAATGCCGTGCCTGTCGGATCGACCACGACCGACAGGTCCAGCTGATCCCCCGCCTCGTGGCGTTGCGCAGTCAAACGCACCGGCCGCGAGAACGCCTGGAGTCGCCGCGCGACCGCTGCCCATACCTGCATCCGAGCCCCGATCCACGCAACCGCGACGGTTCCGTCGGCGCCGACGGCGACCCGGACGACGACCGGGCCGCCAAACGTTTGCGCTTCCTGCAGGCGGGTTACGGGGCGTGGTCCCGAGCCAGCCGGCAGCGTGCCCACCTCGATCGCCGTCGTCGTCGGATCGCCCGGCACCGGCGCCGCGTACGCCCATGCCAGATCGCCGCGCGCATTGGACGCGAACCGCTCGTCGACGATCCCCTGGTAGGCGGGCGAGACGGCAGCGCCCAGAGAGAACGGCTGCGAACGCGCCGCCGCCGCAATCGTCATCGCGCTTGAGCCGTCCGCCTGGGGGTGCAGCCAGCCGGCATCGGAAGCGTTGCTACTCGACGCTGCGAGCAGCAGGTCATCGCCGCTCGGGAACTGTGGTGAGCTGGAATCGGCGAAGGGCAGGCTGACCGTCGCCGGCGCAGGGTCTAGTGGCTGGGGCGGCTGCCATGTTGAAGCCGCTTTGCCGACAGCCGACCACGTGAGGAGCAGCACGACCGTGGCGACGGGCGCGGCTCGCCTAGGGATCATCTCGTGCGCCCGTGCTTGCCAGGGCCGCCCACCGTCACATGACCCCAACGGGCGTTGAGGTCTACGTACGGGTCTCCGACATCAATCCCATATGCGAGCAGTGCGGCACCATCGCTGCGCACCGCGATGGCCACAGCCGCGACGGACCCCGTGGGTTTCACTGCTATGACAGGTGACGACAAGGCGCCGCCGGCCTTGATTAGCCTGACGGTGACCGGCCGTGCAACGCCCGGGGAAAAGCCCGTAGAGGCCAACACGGCGCCACGCGCGCGCGCGGCGAGCGACGCCCGGGGGCTCCCACCAAGCCGGATCCGCTGCGTGGCCGCAAACCTTGCGCCGGACGTGGCAGTGACAAGGACGGCATGCCTGTTGCGAGGATCCGCGCCCAGGAGATAACCCTGGCCGTCCCGGTCCACCGCGGCGGCGAGCGGCTGCCGCAATCCGTCAGCGACCGGCCGAGCGAAGTTATGACCGCGGTGGCGGATCGCGGCCCAGCCCTTCCAGGCGAGCAGCAAGTCTCCGGCCTGGTTCTGTGCAATCACGAACGGCCCCGCTGCTCGTTGCGAGGAGGCCAGGGTCTGGGCGGCGTCAAATCCGCGCGCGTCGCCACGTTTCACCATCAACTCCTCGTGCTGCGTCGGCGCGAGGTCTCGCCACGCGATGAAGGCCTCCCCTTGCGGTCCAATGGCTACGGCAAAGTCATACGGCTGGGAAACCGAGTGGCCCGGAGCAGTCAGCTGGAGGGGGCGCGAGAAGCTTCCGCCGGCCTGCCCAATTGATGCGAACAACAGCCCGGACGTACCGTTGACCCAGGCAACGGCGACTCGACCACTGCGGGAGACGGCGACCTTGACCGGCGTGTCTTGTTGATGGAGGTTGGGGTCCGTCTGGATGCGCAGCACACGTCCCGGCAAATGTCCCGACGCGCGCGTTCCGATCTCGACTGCAGTCGGCGCCTGACCCTGCGGCTGGTTCTGCCACAAGGTTGCCGAGTAGGCCCACGCCAGGTCACCGCGCGCGTTTCCGGAGATCGCGAAGTCAAAGAAGTTGAAATAAGGCCCCGAGTCCGGCTTGCCCTGCGGAAGCCGCCTTCCGTACTTGCTGACCGCCAGGAGGTCGCGGTACAGCGCGGTGCCCGGATCAAACCGAAACCAGCTGAGTGCCGCGCCCCCGCCGCTGAACGCGAACGGCGTGATTAGCTGGTTGCCAACGGGTCCAGGGCCGAGGTGCTGTTGAGTTGCACCCCACGTGCTCGTAGGCGCGCTTCGAGCGAGGGCATTCGCTGCGAGCAGTCCGATCGCCGCGAGCACCACAGTCGCTCTGGGCAGCCGGCGCATGCACCGATCCTATGTGACCCGGGTAGAGGTCAGCCCGGGTCGCTCGCGAGCGAACTCGTCTGCGACGAGCTGGCCAGCCAGCTGGTCAGCCGGCGCGCCAGGCGGCATTAATCCGCGGATCAGTGCACCTCGCTGTGGCCAGGAGAGCTCGAGGTGCTCTCCTTGGTTGGCATGTTCGACGTACGCGACCAGTCCCGTGCGATCCCAACAAGCAAGGACCCGGCCGATCCGGGCATGGTGCAGTCGCGACTCGTCCTCGAGGACCCAGACGCCGTCGCCGGCGAGCGCTAGTACGCAGTGCGCCGGAGGCCTTGCTCTGACGGTCGCGGGCGCGGCGGCGTCGACCTTCAGACCGATCCGCCGCTCGCACAGGGTCGCGACTTCGTCGGCCGATCTCCCCCGCCACGCGAGCGCATTCGGCAGGCGGATGCTGAGGCGACTGCGGGTCGATCGGCCACTCCAGCGGCAGAGCAAGAGCCAGGCTAGGAGCGCCGAGCCGGCGAAGCAGGCAGCCCAGACGAAGCGGTGCTCGTCGAGAGTCCCAAGGACCCCGACGATCATCATCAGAACTAGCAGGCGGCCGAAGAACAGGACCAGACGGGCCACCAGCAGCCATCTGAGAACGAACCAGAAGGCGAGGACCTCGAGGAACAGCGCTGGCGCGTACCTGCCTGCGATGGATCACAAGGTACCGCCGGTCCGGGCGGGAACTTCACCGCTCCGTCAAACCATCGGCTGAGCGGAGCACTCCTATGTCGCCATTGCGGTCGCGCCGGTCGAAGCGGGGCCTGCGATCGCATCCGTGGCAATTCGATCGTGGGCTCAGCGACACCGCGGCTAGCAAAGCACTCGTCCAGCGTCTGGAGCTCCTCATCGCGAGCGGTGGAGACGTCTCCGAGATCGCCGCCGGTCGTCCTGACCGCAACTTTGACCGACCCGCGTTGTCTAACTGCCAGGCGGTCGGAGCGTGTGCTGAGATGCCTGGCTGGTGGCTTGACTGGCCAGTAGAGTCATCTACGACGCGCCCGGGGTCAGCCCCATTTCGCGCGTCCCGTGCAAGTCAACCTGGGGGATACGGATGTTGTCCTGTGGCAGCCAGCAACGGCGGTTTGGCCGGCTCTTGACTGTCGCCGTGGTTGTCGCGGTGGTTTGGGCGCTTCCGGTAGCGGCAGCTAGCGCGGCGCAACCCACGCCGTACTTGGATGCAATTGCTCGGACTCTGAATGAGCGCTCGCCGGGGACCGAGGGGAAGGTCTGGTGGATGACCCATGGCAACGAGCTTCCGTCAGGGTGGTTGCTTCAGACTCTGAACTGTTGGGGGCAGTCGCAGTGCACTGAGCCCCCGCCTGGCCAGAAGCAGATCCTTGAACGGATGACGGAGCTGATCGCCCGTGCCAAGGTCAGCGTCGACATCGCCGATCTGGTTGATCCGGGGGTCGGTCGGCTCGCTTTTCCGGACGGCAAGTACTACAGGGCCATTATTGACGGCCTGAAATTAGGGCACCAGCGGCACCCAAACCAGGTGCCGCTCCTCCGGGTCTTGATTGGCAATTTTCCTCCGTTCATTCCCGACCCCGGCCAATACGGCAAGAACATAGACGCGGACGTCGGGAGCTGGTCAAGAGTGCTGATCGGCTACATGCGCACTGAGGTCGGCTCGCACAACCACGAAAAGATCTTGGATGTTGATGGGCAAACGGCAATCGTCGGCGGCATGAACTATTGGCCCGGCGATTATGTGGATACCAAGAATCCGGTCAATGACCTGAACATGGAGGTCACGGGACCGGCAGCGGCCAAGGTCTCACAATTCACTGATCTGCTCTGGAAGTGGACGTGTGCTCACAGAGATCGGGCCGGCGTTAATTACTACCCTGGGCAAGGCTGCATTGCCGACATCCCCACAGCGCCAGCCCCAGTGGATCCGAATGGCGTGCCGATCATGGTTGTCGGCCACCTCGGCGAGTCGATTGATGTTCCCGGCAAGGTGAACGCGGAATCGGCACCGATCCCGAAGCGTTTTCAAGACGGCAACGCAGGCTGCCCTATCCCCAGGCGGTTTTACCCGAAGGTCGGCAACATCAACGACCCCAACGACAGCCGCTCCTATGAGTACCGCAACCCAGGAGAGACGGCCCTCCGGGCGTTGATCGCAACCGCGAAGCACTCGGTGTTCATCTCCCAGCAGGATCTCTTGTCGTGCATTGCGGTGCCGGGGCTCCGATTCGACGCAAAATTTGATGAGCGGATGATCGCCGCGCTGGCGGGCAGGATCAAAGCGTTCGGAAAAGTAAGACTGCCTGTGATCAAGATCGTGGTGTCCCACGCGCCCAACTTTCTTGAGGATTACGCAAACGGTTTCGATCTCAAGGACATCGCTGTAGTGCTCAAGGACCAGCTGATGAAGGAATATGGGATGTCAGCCAAGGATGCGCGTGACGCCATCTGCGGAAACGTGGGACTCACGTATCTATCAAATGATGGGTCAGCGAAATGGAAGGACGGCAAGAACTTCCACAACCACGCGAAGCTGATCTCCGTCGATGACAAAGCGTTCTACATCGGCTCAGAAAACTTCTACCCCTCGAAGCTTCAGGAGCTCGGCTTGATCGTCGAGAATCCTGCCGCCTCGAAGCGTCTAAAAGACGACTATCTCGACCCTATGTGGGCGAACTCTTACCAGCGGTCGTTCATCGACGCTGGCCGCAACGTCTGTGGGAGCTTCTAGCCCCAATCAGCCGGGTAGCCACGAGAGTGTCGTCACAGCAATGCTTCAAGCCCTGTAATCGCGTGGACGCGGTCACCGCTCGAGTGCTGGCGGTTCCGGGCGAGCGATAGCCGGCCACATGGGTTTGCCTGCCAAGCCATTGCGGGGCGACACGGCTGCTGAATCAGGTCAAACTCAGCACAGTGGAGCCGGTCGCGACGTGCTCGCTCGTCGTCCATCCCGGCGCCGGCGCCAGACCGCCGCTCATGCCCGAGTGACGGACTCTCGCTCGCCCGTACGACTACGTGGTCGCCATTGCGGAAGTCCCGAACGGCGGGTCGGCTGCTACGAAAGCAGAAGTCAGCGCGCGGCTTGCGCGGACGATCGCGTGTAGCCCAAAGCGGAAGCCAGCAGTGATGCATCTGGGCTTCTGCTTCTGGCGATTAGCAGGGGAGGATCGACGATCCCTGAGGCACCTCCTTTGCTGTCAACGGTGAAGTATTGCTCCACGTCGCGATCGCTGCTGCGGGCATTACGAGCGAGCACTCTCACGAGTGACGGGCACACTCGGCGCAGAAGCCGTGAGGTTGGCGCGCCAGTCGATCAGCAAACAGTCGGATCGGCGACGGGACGCGAACGCCGTCCCCGGACAGCGCGCCCACACAGGTGGTCAAGACGGCGGTCGCCAACCTCTGGGCAGGGTCGTCTGACCCACCTCGATCAGGTAGCCGTCGGGGTCGCGTATGTAGCAGCGGATCTCGGTCTCGTGCTGCTTGGGAGGCGTCAGGAATTGGGCGCCCCGCGCGCTCCACTGGTTGTACGCAGCTTGGATGTCCGCGACCCGGATGTTGAGGAAGCTGCTCACCCGATCTGGGTCGGGCTGCGTTTCGAGCGTGACGGTCGGCTTGTCGTCCGTCGGACCTCCTCCGACGTTGATGATGATCCAACTGTTGGCTAGCGCGACATACGTCACCTCGTCTTTCAGCTCGCCGGAGATGACTGTCTTGCCGCCAAGTACTTCGGTGTAGAAGCGGCGGGAACGCTCGACATCATCTGAAACGATGAAGTGGGCCAAGACCATCTTCTCGTCGATGGGGCTCATGATGACCTCCGTTGTTGGCGTTGACTCCATAGTCGCGCCTTGTACCGGCATCGCGCCTGTGTGTACCCCTAGTCCGATGCCGCCGGTCGCTGCCCGGGCGCTGCGCGGTCGCCGCCCCTTTTCGCGCAACGGTGTGGCGGAGTGGGTGGAGCGGATTGTCCGCCGCGGGGCTTCTGTGCGGGCTGCATTCCGCATGTGTCGGTGGTGCGGGACCTCTCCCGGGCGGCAACCGATCGATTGGGAGGTCTTGACAGTTCCGCTCGCAGGGAGGAGTGTGCGCTGGTACTACACGGGGAGGCGCGCGGACCGGGCCCTGACGCGGCGACACGACCTTAGGAGGTTGAGATGTCCGCTACAGAAGTTGGAGAGCAGACGGGCAGTGATAACGCCGCTGTTCGGCCGTTTCAGGTCGGTTTTTCGGAGGAGGAGCTCAGCGACTTGCGGAGGCGCGTAAGCGCGACGAGGTGGCCTGAGCGCGAGACGGTCAGCGACGACTCGCAGGGCGTGCGGCTCGCGATGATGCAGGAGCTCGCGCGCTACTGGGCGACCGAGTACGACTGGCGCGAGTGCGAGGCGAAGCTGAACGCCCTGCCGAACTTCATAACGGAGATCGACGGGCTGGACATTCATTTCATTCACGTCCGCTCTCAGCACGAGGACGCGCTCCCGCTGATCGTCACCCATGGGTGGCCTGGCTCGATCATCGAGCAGCTGAAGATCATCGAGCCGCTCACCAGCCCCACCGCGCACGGCGCGAGCGCATCGGACGGGTTCCATCTGGTGATTCCCTCGCTGCCGGGGCACGGGTTCTCCGCCAAGCCGACCGCCACCGGGTGGGATCCTGTCCGGATCGCGCGTGCGTGGGTGCTGCTGATGAAGCGGCTCGGGTACACCCGGTTTGTCGCGCAGGGCGGCGATTGGGGTGCGGCTGTCACGCAGACGATGGGTGCACAGGCAGCCGCGGAGTTGCTCGGCATTCACTCCAACATGCCGGGTACCGCGCCACCCGAGCTCGTGCCGGGGTTCGAGCGCGGAGACCCGCCGCCCGCCGATCTCTCCGATGAGGAGCGACGTGCGTACGAGCAATTGAGCAACTTCTACGCGAAGCACGTTGCCTACGCACAGATCATGACGACGCGCCCGCAAACGTTGTACGGCCTGGCGGACTCCCCTGCCGATCTCGCGGCGTTCATGCTTGACCACGGCGACGGCACCGGCCAGCCCGGGCTCGTGGAAAAGGTCCTTCAGGGGACATACCAGAGCGACCTCACACGAGACGATCTCCTCGACAACATCACGCTCTACTGGCTCACGAACACGGGGGTCTCCACGGCTCGCCTCTACTGGGAGAACAAGGCGGACTTCTTCGACGCCAAGAACATCACGATCCCGTTCGCGATAAGCGTGTTTCCCGAAGAGCTCTACGAGGCCCCGCGGAGCTGGGCAGAGCGCGCGTATCCCAACAACCTCATCTACTACAACAAGCTCGACAGGGGCGGGCACTTCGCGGCCTGGGAGCAGCCGCAACTCTTCTCCGAGGAGATGCGCGCCGGCTTCAGACCACTGCGCAAGCAGGGAGCGACAAACTGACGAGCGCCGCCCGCGGCTGTCTCTGGCGGCTAGGGCTGATGGCGAGGCTGAATAAGACCAGCTCGAGCAATGGCTCGCCGAGGGTCCGGTCATGACGGTGCCCACCATCAGGCTCGAAGGTGACGCTAGCGGTGCGCTCGATCCGGACCCGAGTGCATACCGAGCGAAGTTCTCTGGCAAGCACTCGCGCCGGACAGTCGAGCGCGGCATCGGATACACAGTTTCCCAGGAAGCTCCGGAGGCTTGTGCGCGGGCGATCGTCGACGTCGACGGTGCGACGTGAGCTGGCGCGACGTTTTCCGCCACGGAGGGCCGGCTCCGATGTCTTCCGAGGGCCACCTCCCTGGTTTCGACGGGGCGACCGGGTGGCTCAACTCGCCTCGGCTCACCGCGGCGGACGTCGGGGGGAAGGTTGTTCTCGTCGACTTCTGGACGTTCACGTGCATCAACTGGCTCCGCACGCTCTCTTACGTCCGCGCGTGGGCCGAGAAGTACCACGATCGGGGGTTGGTCACCGTTGGCGTGCACACGCCCGAGTTCCCGTTCGAGCAAGACCTCGACAACGTCCGCCAAGCCGTGAAGGACATGAGGATCGAATATCCGATCGCGATCGACAGCGACTATGGGGTCTGGCGCGCGTTCAGCAACCACTACTGGCCCGCCGTGTACATCGCCGACGCGGAGGGACGAATCCGGCACCACCAATTCGGCGAGGGTCGCTACGAAGAGTGCGAACGGGTCATTCAGCGGTTGCTGCGCGAGGGCGGGGGCGAGGGCGTCGGCGACGCTCTGGTCTCCGTAGCTGCCGACGGTTTCGAGGCTCAAGCGGACTGGACGAACCTGGCGTCGCCCGAGACGTACCTCGGCTACGAGCAAACTCAGAACTTCGCGTCTCCCGGTGGTGTCGCGTTCGACGAGTCTCGAACGTACGTCGCACCAGACTCGTTGAGGCTCAACCACTGGGCTCTCTCCGGGGACTGGACGATCGAGAGCGGGGCCAGCGTGCTGAACCGAGCCGACGGAGGGATCGCGTTCCGCTTCCATGCCCGCGACGTGCATCTCGTCCTGCGACGACGGGAGCGAGGGACGTCCGTGCCGTTCCGAGTGCTCATCGACGGCGAACCTCCCGGCGACGCGCATGGGCTCGATGTGGACGAAGAAGGCCACGGAACGGTGGCCCAACCACGGCTCTATCAGCTCGTTCGCCAACGGGGATCGATCACCGACCGCACGTTCGAGATCACCTTCCTCGCCCCCGGCGTCGAGGCCTACGTGCTCACCTTCGGCTAGCACGATGCGCCGCTCGGTTGCGACCTTCCCAAAGCGGACAGAGGCAGAGGTAGCTCAGGGACTGCTCGCCTCAGCGGGGATTGCCGCGTGGGTGGTAGCCGATGACGCCGGCGGGGCCTTCCCGTTTGCGCTCTCGGGTGGAGCACAAGTAGTCGTCGAGGAGCGCGATCTGGAGGCCGCCGCCAAGGTACTGGTCGGCAAGACCGACCAGACCTGACCGAGCCCGGGCTCGAGGTAGGTTCGGTCTGCTAGATGAAGTGCAAGACGCAGAGGTGGCCAGTCAAGGACTACCTCCCAGGCGATCCATCAGTAGTTCTGGGTCCAAGCCGTAGCGCGCGAGGATCTGCTGGTCGCGCTGAAGGTCGAACGGGTCGGGCAGTTGACCGAGGACCTCGCTGATGAACTCATCCGAGTAGCCAGCACGGCGGAAGAGCCGCGCGGCTTCCTCGTGAGATCGGGGCGCCGGATCGGAGGCCACACGATGAGCATACGATCACGATCCCACGCTGGGGTGTATCGCGATCGCATTCGTCCGCCCGGCGGGTGTGCGGCCAGCGATCGCCTCGGCGACGCCTCGATCGTCCCGACACCGAGCTGGCGCCCGATCAGATTGCTACGCGAGCGATCCTCCGCGTCCCGACCCGCTTTGATGTCCGGACGCGCCTGTGGGCGCAGAGGCCCGGCGGTCCCCCTTTGCGCGGGTGCGCCGAGACTGCCTCGGCGCCATGAAGAAAGGAAGATCGACATGACGTAGAGGCGACAAGTTCAGGGCGGCCTGCCGGTGTGAGTCCGGTCCGGGGAGACGCCTGGGTCCCCGGTAGTGAAGCCCCCGTGCGTGGTCGAGAGGCTGGGTGCGAAGCGGGGCGGGATCAATCGCGCGGTCTGCAACACGTGTGAAGCCTGAGCAAGCGTCGTTAAGGGGGCCCGCCTTTGGGTGGGTCAAGAGGGAGCCGAGCCCGTCCGCGCAGGGCGAAGGCCACGGAAAGCGCTCTTGTTCCAGGAGTGGGCGCTGATGAACCCTCCGGCGTATGTGGGCGTTGAACGTGCGAACGGTCGTTCTGGGAACTCGGGAGAGCCGTCTCGGCCCCGTCGCCTGCGGGGTGACGGGAAGCGATGCCCGGCCTATAACCGGCGAACCCGGGAAGTGGCATTGGGTGGTCGAGCGGCAGTCGGAGCGGGTCGTAGTACTCGGAGGTCGGGAAAGCCGGCTACGTGGGGAAGGGCCCGTACTTCATCGATGCACGGGAAGGAGCAGAGGAACTTGATGAGTGCCGTATCGGCTAGGTCCGTCAGCCGCACCGCTGGTGTGGATCGGGTTCGTGCTCTCCAACGCGTGCTCTACCGCTGTGCCAAGCAGGATCGGGATCGCCGTTTCCATGCCCTGTATGACAAGGTCGCCCGCAGCGACGTCATGCGCAGGGCTTGGGACGAGGTCCGTGCCAACCGCGGCGCGCCCGGCGTTGATGGTGTGACCATCGACGACGTGATCGCTGCGGGGGTGGGTGAGTTCCTCGACGAGCTCGCCGCCAGGTTGCGTGCCGGTAGTTACCGGCCGCGGCCGCTGCGGCGGGTGCGCATCCCCAAGCCGGGCAAGCCTGGTCAGACCAGGCCGCTCGGTATTCCTTGTGTGGCCGACCGGGTGGTGATGGCGGCGGCGAAGATCGTGCTCGAGCCGGTCTTCGAAGCCGACTTCCTCCCGTCCAGCTACGGGTTCAGGCCCGGGCTGTCGGCCCACCACGCCCTGGAGACCGTCAGGACGATGGTCAACCAGGGCAGGGTCTGGGCGCTCGATGCCGACATTCGAAGCTGCTTTGACGAGATCGAGACGGATGCCCTGGTCGCTCAGATCGAGCGGCGGGTGTGCGATCGGCGGATGTTGAAGCTGCTGCGGGGTTGGCTTCGGGTGGGGGTGTTCGAGGGCGGGGTGGTGTCCGCGATCGAAGCGGGGACGCCCCAGGGCTCGCCAATCTCGCCGTTGCTCGCAAACATCGCTCTGCACACGCTCGATGAGGCGTGGGCGGGCGGCGGGCAATGGCACGGGACGCTGGTCAGGTACTGCGACGATTTCGTCGTCCTCTGCGCCACCCGCGACCGGGCCGAACAGGCCCGGGAGCTGGCGGCGGCGGTCTTGGACACCATCGGGTTGCGACTGCACCCCGAGAAGACCAGGATCGCGCACCTCGCCAGGGGCGCCGAAGGGTTCGACTTCCTCGGCTTTCACCATCGGGTGTGCAAGTCGTGGAAGTACGCCGGTCGCTGGTACCTGAACAAGTGGCCGTCCAAGCGGGCGATGGCCTCGATCCGAGGCAAGATCCGCGAACGGACGGACCGCCGCTACGCGCGGCTGCCGCTGGAGTGGGCGGTCGAGGACCTCAACCCCGTGATCCGCGGTTGGGGCAATTACTTCCGCTACGGCAACTCCGGGCAGAAGTTCGACCACATCGACGCCTACCTCAACGAACGCCTCGCGATCCTCGCCAGCGTCAAGCACGGACTCACAGGCCGCAACTGGAAAGACCGCTTCAACTACGAGTGGTGCACCCAGCTCGGCGTCTACCGCCTCGGCGGAACTGTGACCCGATGGCCTGCGCATGCCAGCCGGTGAACGATGTCGGAGAGCCGTGTGCGGGAGAACCGCACGCACGGTTCGATGCGGCGGCGGGAGGCAACCCGGACCAGTCGGCCAAGCCGTGCGGTCCGGGACGCCTCCCGCCGACCCTACTCAGCAGGGCGCGGTGTCGGAAAGGCCCCGCGCTTCTGCTCCGCTCGAGAGGAGCGACCATGACCACGCCAGATCAAACCGCTCCGTTTCGATCAACTGAGCAGTCTGGGCGCGAGCGCGCGGGCTGCTCCTTTCGACCTAACCCAGCAGCGCGCCGTAAGAGCCCTGGTATCTAGTGGTGTGTCTCGCAATTAGCTAGGGATTACGGTAGGATGGGGAATCCGCGCTCCTGTCGCCCCGCTCCCCGTCACCGACGAGCAACGATCGGTGCTTGAGAGGTTGATCCGTTCGCACACCGCGCCGCATCGCGATGTGCAACGTGCGCTGGCGCTGTTGATGGCCTCGGATGGGTTCGCGAATACACGGATCGCGAGCGAGGTTGGGGTCGCGCCGATGACGGTGAAGGCGTGGCGGGAGCGGTTCGCAGAGGACGGGCTAAGAGATTTCTCGAGCGTGCGGCCGGGGCGGGGACGCAAGCCGTCGATCCCGGCTGAGAAGGTTGAGGAGATCGTCCGGTTGACGTTGCACGAGACGCCGGCTGGCGAGACGCACTGGAGCTGTCGGTCGATGGCCGCTCGGGCTGGTGTGTCGCCGGCGACCGTGCAGCGGATCTGGTCTGCAAGGGGTCTGCAGCCGCATCGGGTCGAAACCTTCAAGCTCTCAAACGACCCTCGGTTCGAGGAGAAGCTCGTTGATGTCGTCGGCCTGTATCTGAACCCGCCAGAGAACGCGATCGTGCTGTGCATGGACGAGAAGAGCCAGATCCAGGCGCTGGACCGGACCCAGCCGTCGCTGCCGATCAAGCCCGGTCGGGCGGGGACGATGACCCATGACTACAAGCGCAACGGCACCACGACGCTGTTCGCCGCGCTGAACGTCCTGACCGGCTCGGTGATCGGCCAGTGCCTGCCCCGCCACCGCCATGTCGAGTTCCTGAAGTTCCTACGGACGATCGATCGCGAGGTCCCCAAACGTCTGCGAATCCACCTGATCCTCGACAACTACGCCACCCACAACCACCCCAACGTGAAGGCATGGCTGGCCAAGCACCCGCGGTTCGAGCTGCACTTCACCCCGACCTCCACCAGCTGGCTGAACATGGTCGAGATCTTCTTCTCACAGCTCACCGAGAAGGCAATCCGCCGCGGGATCTTCCACACCGTCCCGGACCTGATCGACGCGATCCAGACTTACCTCGCAGTCCACAACGAGAATCCCGAGCCGTTCCAATGGACCGCCACCACCGAGCAGATCCTTGAGAAAGTCCGCCGCGGCCGAGCCACCCTCGCCGCAATCGCCAACTAAAACCGAGACGCACCACTAGATGTACCCATGCAGATCCCGTTCGGCGTACGGCTGGACGGCGCTTCTCAGTCGTCCTCGGCAGCAGCATCAGCCAGCGAGATTCGGCCCGAATAGCGTTCCCGCTTTGCCACCGGCGCATAGGTTTGGGGTTGAGTGCAGCTTCGCCGTTTCGGTGCGACGGTCGCTTGAGGCAGGACGGCCGCCGCACTCGCTGCTCGTCTCCTTAGTCACCACTGCAGGACAACATCACCTGCGCGACCTCCCTGGTCGGTTCCCCCGCCCTGTCCGGCACCTGGAGCAAGAGAGAGGCCTGCCCCTGGAGCACCACCTTGGCCGGTGGTGCCAGAACCTCCCGAGTGGATTATGCCGCCCGATGGAGACGACCCACTACCGCCTCCGCCGCCGAATGAGCTGTTCGCACCTCCGCCTCCACCGGCAGTGGCACCCGAGAAACTGCTATCACCGGGGTCGGGTGGCGCCATCTTGTGCGCGGTCATCGACCAATCCCCGCGTATATAGGTTCAGACGCTTCCGCACCATGAAGTCAGGCTCGCATGACGGGGAGCAGAGCCTGCTCACGCCAGGTACCTGGCTGCTCACGCTCTGGCTGCTCACGCTCTCTGTCGCGATTCGCAGCGAGGCTCCCACTGAAAGCGGCGAGCTTCATCGGTAAATACCCCCTGGAGCCCCGCGGTTTGTGCGGACCTCACCGGCCAACAACCTACGGATTCGCAGCAGCTGTGTGCAGCCGCAAACGCGATGAGCACAGACTGGCACCCACCAGCGTCGGCGTTCCGTCCTGCTTTGATCGCCAGACGCGCCGACCAGTCGCAATCATGCCGGTCCCTTAGTGCGCGGAAGGGGGAGCCGGGGAGGCGGGGGCCGTGCAGGCGGTTGGCGTCGTTGGGCGCTGCGACGCCGGTTAGCGCGGGCCCTGTCGAATCTCCTCAAGACGCACCGCGATCAGCTTCTTCAGGAGCGTCTTCGGGAGGGGACGGTCGACGGGAAAGTGGAGGGCGCTCTTGGTCATCGTGTAGCCCTTGAGCTGGTCGGAAAGCTGCGGGAGGACCGAGCCGCTGAACGGCAGGTAACTCAGATGATCGCTGAACGCGGCAAAGCCGGCGACCGTCTTACCTGCTACGCGGAAGGCGGGCACGCGGTAGGAGATCACTTGTTCGGCGTCTGGGACGATCTCAAGAATGGTCCCTCGCAATGCCTGAAGCGTGCTGCGTTTCGGCTCTTCGACTCCTCGCAGGTACTCGTCAACCTCGTCGGCAGACACGCTTAGGCAGTCTACGAGCGGCGCACAACACGCGGAAGGCGCGCCTCCGCGGACGATTGCATTCGTCCCCGACCCGCCGGGCGGCCCGCGACCTGCTTCGGCAACCGAGCGGTCGTCCACCGAGCGACGCGCTGGCGACTCCCTCGTCGCCGGAGCGATCACGAGCTCGGGGATGCCGCCGCGAGCAAAGAGATCGTTCCATGAGATGCGCGCTTTCCGCGCCATAAGCGGATCTTGGTGGCGATCGCGGAGTCGCCGTTGCGCTCGCCCTCAGGGGGCCTGCAACCTTCACCCGGATCGCGGACGGACTGTTGCAGCGCCTACGGCGTCCCGTTGCTGATCGTCGTACTCGTCGCCTTCGCGCTCAGGATGTCGTTGACGAGCTTGGTCGTGGCCGCCTTTGCGGCGCCCACGTTGTGACTCTGCGCCGCCGAGACGATCGCCGCCAAGTCCGCTTTGACTGCGCTCACCTCGCTCTTCAGGCGGTTGTACGTTGCAGCGAACTGCGGTGGCGGGCGCAGCGTCTCGAGCTTGGTCAGCGCGGCCCCCCACGTTGCCGCCAGTTGCTGGAACGTCGCCATCACTTGCGCATCGTTTTGGGAGCTCGCCTGCTGAATCGCAGCGCCGGTCCCCTGCGATGCGCTCTTGAACTGGCTGAGTACGGGCGCGATGGCCGCCTTGAACTGGCTGGCGCTCTGACTGGTCTGGCTCGTACTGGTCGATGACGAACTGGCCGGCGCGCTCGACGATGAGCGGCTCGAGGAATTCCCTCCGCAGCCGGACAGCAGCACCAGCGTCGCGGCGACTGCCGCGCTCCCGGTGATCCCCAATCTCGGTCTTGCCCGCCAGAGCCCCACCGCGCGACTCTAGCTGTGTCGCGTAGCTGTTCGCAACCTGTCCGAAGCAGACCCTGACGGTGAAAGGACCGCTGCTTCGGGCTTCCCCGAGAGCGATCGCCCCGCCGACCCCAGGGCGGACGAGCGCGTCGGCGACTTAGGAGTCGCCGCGATCGTTGCCCTGGTTCGATCGGCGTGGAGTCTGATCCGTCAGGCCTGCGAGAGTTGCGGAACCACCTCGGCGGCCAATCGCTCCATCTGCTGTGTGTCGTCGACGAGCGGATTCAGCAGGATCATCTTCGCTCCGGCCTCGATTACCTTCCGGAGCCCCTCCACGCAGGTTGCGGGCGTCCCGGCAACCGCGACGTCCTCGAGTCCGCGCCTGCCGTAGTTGCGCGCGAGCGCGGCCGCGATTCGTTCACGAGCCAGGGCCTCGTCGTCTTCGACGTGGATACAGACCCGCTTTGCGATCCGGAACCCGGCTGGATCGCGTCGCTGCTCGGACAGCTCACGCTTGATCGCCTCAACCTGCTGGGCGAATGCCGCGGTTGTCTGCGAGCCCGCGCCGAAGAACCCGTCCGCGACACGTACGGCCCGCTTCAGCGCGTTCGGATGGTTGCCGCCGAGCCACACCGGGGGATGAGGCTTCTGCGCGGGCTTTGGCTCCATCGAAGCGTGCTCGAGCTTCCAGTGACTGCCGTCGAACTCGATCTCCTTCTCCGTCCAGCACGCCTTCATCACCGCCAGCGCCTCGTTGAAGCGTGCGACCGGCCGATCAGGGTCCACGCCGAAGGCGGCGAACGGACGTCCCTTCCCACCGGCGACGAACCCCACCTCCACGCGGCCCCGGCTCAAGCGGTCCAGTGACGCGATCGCCTTCGCCAGGTGAAGCGGGTTGTGGAGTGGAAGCACGAACACCGCGCAGCCCAAGCGAAGCCGTTCGGTATGCGCTGCCGCAAACGCCAGCGTCTCGAGCGGGCTCAGTACCCCCGCCGATCCGAGAATCGACTCCTGCGTCCAGCCGCTCTCAAAGCCCAATTCCTCAGCTCGTTGAAGGTGGAAGCGGAAACGACCCGGATAGAACTCGCCGTTCTCGGCGACCTGGGGGAGCGAGATCGCGAACCGCACTCCTGAAATGTGGCACAGGTCGAATCCGTTCCGAGATCCCGGATGCAACGCTCGGCGCCAGACCCAAACTCACGAGGTCGAGCACCGGTGTCTCGTGTTCGGCTGGGGTGATGTAGCCGCGCGGAGTGAACTCGGGTGTGGTCGTGAGTTGCTGGTGGCAGCGGTTCAAACAGCGATCGTCTGGATGACATCCGCGCGAGCCGGGTGACCGGCATCATCGCGGGTGGTCATCCCAAGCTCGCGAACAGGGCGCCGTACTGCTCGAGGTGACGGTCGCCGAGGAACTCGGCTGCCGCGCGGGTGCGAGCGTTGCTGCCCAGTCGCGCCGCTCCTTGGGGGTCACGCAGCAACTGCTCGACCGCAGCACCGAAAGCGGGGAGGTCGTGCGGGTCATCGATCAGGAGCCCGTGCTCGCCGTCTTTGACTTGATCGCAGATGCCGCCGACGGCGCTGGCGACGATCGGTCGTGATTTCCACATCGCCTCGGCGACGGTCAAGCCGAAGCCTTCGGCCAGGCTCTTCTGAACGACGACACTGGCGTGCCGCTGCAACGCGTTCACGATCGCTGCATTCTCGTCAGGGTCAGCAAGCGGCACGCAAGCCAGATGCACCCTGCCGCGGATCGCGTGCGGGAGCTCGCGCCAGCGCTTGATGCAGTCCTCGTACACCTGGGCGGCCTCGGGATCGTCAGCGACTCCCGTCACGGCCGGGCCGGCAAGTACCAGGTGCGCGCCGAGCGCTGGATCCACGTACTTGGCGAAGCCATCCATTACGCCCGCCATGTCCTTCATCGAATCCCACCGCGATACCTGGGTGACGAGCGGGGCTTCGGCGTGCGCTGCAGGCCCACTCTGCATGATGTCTACATGACGGTTGATCCGGCCCGGCGAACCGTCACGGCGCATGAACGGAACCACGGGCGGATCGCCGTCGCCGTCGAGCAGGCCGACATAGCCCAGCGCAAGACGAACGTTCCGGCGCAACATCGGCTCGTTCTTGGCCGAGAACGGATCGATCGAGGGCGCGATCACGTGCGCTCTCCCAGGCTCCGCCCACGGCGGCGTGAAGGCTGCTCGCGAAACCACATAGGCGTCTGCCTCCTGCAGGTACGGGCGCAGGAACTCCCACGCACGCTCCGTCCACTCATTGGGCTCATCCCGCCCGACGTGACAGCGCCACACGACCCAGGCGCCAGCGTGCTTGACCGCCTCCACGAGGCCTGCGGGCTGTGGGTCGTGGATCAGCACCACATCACCCGGCCGAACCAGGGCGAGCAGCTCATCGGCGTTACGACGCAGCACCCGCTCGTAATGGCTCCTCTCAGCCCTGCCGAGCGCGCCGCGATCACCCGGGGAGCCGTAGAGCCCGTTGTGAATCCGCTTGGTGATCGCGAAGAACTCAGGATCGCCCTCGATCACCAGCCAGCGTGCATCGATACCCGCCCCTCGGGCGTACGCCAGAAG
Source organism: uncultured Solirubrobacterales bacterium (assembly GCA_963800475.1). Lineage (GTDB taxonomy): Bacteria > Actinomycetota > Thermoleophilia > Solirubrobacterales > Solirubrobacteraceae > Palsa-465. Next base: position 24,624 of record CAWDAZ010000001.1, read on the forward strand.
CGTCTGCAGCATCTCCGCCACACCACCCCCAGTCGCCGTCGAGTTGAGGTTCAGCACCGCATGCCCCGCAAGCGAAGCCTGCGCCGCATCGGCCACCTCCTCAAAACGAGCCATCCGCTCCGTTCCGACCAACGATTCAAGCCGCGCCGCATCCAAGGCCTGAACGTCCACCTCCTGCAACCTCACATGCGAGCGCACGCTGATCAGCTCCTTGCCTCGCTAGTAGCGCGCGACTTCAGCCGGACAGGCGCACGAAGCGTGGATCGAAGGGTACCCCGATCAGCTATCTCCCTCCAACTGCGGCGTCCAGCCTCGTGGCCCGATCGTGTCAGGCTACGAACTCTTCCCCGACCTTCGGAGGGCAGAGCGTTGGTACGCCGGGTGGAGCGTGATACCCGTCGGCGAGGCCGAGGAGGTGACCGCCTCGGCCGAGATCGAATGGCTCCAGGATTTCGGGCTCGAGCCGGTGCCGCGCCCCCGCTATCACGCCTCGGGCTCGACGGCCGCGATCGCCGCTTGGGCGGCGGCCACGCGTGCGATGGGGAGGCGGAACGGCGAGCAGCTGACGTAGTTGAGGCCCACGTCGTGGAAGAAACGGATCGAGTCGGGGTCTCCGCCGTGCTCGCCGCAGACGCCGAGCTCCAGCTCGGGCCGGGCGCGACGGCCGCGCTGCACCGCGATCCGCACGAGCTCGCCGACGCCATCCTCGTCGATGGTCGCGAATGGCGAGCCGTCGACGATCCTTTCCTCTATGTAGCGAGGGATGATCCCCTTCTCGATGTCATCGCGCGAGAAGCCGATTCCCGCCTGAGTCAGGTCGTTCGTGCCGAACGAGAAGAAGTCGGCGTGAAGCGCTATGCGATCGGCGATCAAACATGCGCGCGGCAGCTCGATCATCGTCCCGACGCTGAAGTCCACGCCGTACCGCAGTCCCTCGTCCTCGGCAACTGACAGCACGCGGGCGCGAACGAGCTCGAGCTCGCGCTGGTAGGCGACGAGCGGGATCATGATCTCGAGCCGAGGTCCCAAGCCGCTACGCTCCTTGACGGCGCGTGTGGCACGCGCGATCGCGCGCACCTGCATCTCGTAGATCTCCGGGTGCATCACGCCGAGCCGCACGCCGCGCGTTCCCAGCATCGGGTTGGTCTCTTCTAGCGACCGGACGCGCTCGAACTGGCCCTCCAGGGCACCCAGCTGAGCGCTGCGGTCGATCCGCGCTCGCACAATTTCCTCGTGCAGCTCGAAGCGGTCTGGCAGGAACTCGTGCAGCGGCGGATCGAGCAGTCGGATCGTCACCGGCCATCCCTTCATCGCTTCGAACAAGCCCTCGAAGTCGGCCTGCTGCAGTGGCAGCAGGGCGTCCAGCGCGGCCCGACGGCCAGCCTCGTCTCCGGCCATGATCATCGCCCTCATCTTGGGCTGGCGGTCTGCCGCCATGAACATGTGCTCGGTGCGGCAGAGGCCGATCCCCTCGGCACCGAAGCGGTGAGCCCGCTTGGCGTCCTCGGGGGTGTCGGCGTTAGCGCGCACGCCCATGTCCCGCAGCTCGTCTGACCATCGTAGGATGGTTTCGAAGCGGGCGTCGACGTGGGCCTCGACAAGCGGGACGTCGTCTGTCGTGACCGCGCCGGTCGTTCCATCGATCGCGATGAAGTCCCCTCTGCGGAGCACCAGATCGCCCACCCGCATCTCACCGGCATGCAGATCGATGTCTAGATCGGCCGCACCCGTAACCGCTGGACGACCCATACCGCGGGCGACCAGCGCCGCGTGGGAGGCCTTGCCGCCCTCCGAGGTGAGGATCCCCACGGCGGCGTGGAACCCGGCGACGTCGTCGGCCTCGGTGAACGGCCGCACGAGGATCACCGCGGCTCCGATCGACGCCTCCTGCACAGCGTCCGTGGCGGTGAAGACGATCGTGCCCTTTGCGGCGCCTGGCGAGGCAGCAACACCGCGTGCGATCACCGTGTAGCGCGCCGCCGTGTCGAACGACGGATGCAAAAGGGCATCGAGCGAGCCGGCGTCGATCGTCGCGATTGCCTCAGCCTTCGTCAAGAGCCGTTCCTCGAATGCGTCCACCGCGAAGCGCACGGCCGCCTGCGCGGGCCGCTTCGCGCCGCGTGTCTGCAGCATGAACAGGCGCCCCTCCTCGACGGTGAACTCGGTGTCCTGCATGTCCTTGTAATGGGCCTCGAGCGTGCGAAGGATCTCGGTGAGCTGGTCGGCGACCGGCGGCATCCAGCCACGCAGCTGAGACAGATCACGCGGCGTGCGTACGCCCGAGACGACGTCCTCGCCCTGGGCGGCTGGCAGGAAGTCACCCGACGGCTCCGGCCCGCCGGTCACCTCGTCGCGACTGAAGGCCACGCCTGAGCACGAAGATTCCCCCTTGTTGCCGTACACCATCTGCTGCACGTTGACGGCGGTTCCCCAGTCGTCGGGAAGCCGGTTGATCCGCCGGTACTGCACCGCCCGCTCTCCCATCCACGAGTCGAACACGGCGCTGATCGCCTCCGTCAGCTGCTTACGTGGGTCGGTCGGAAAGTCGAAGAACGACTTGAAGCGCTCGGTGAGCTCGCGTAGCGCGGCGGCGTCGAGCTCGGCGTCGAGCGTCACACCGTGCTCGCGTTTGACGCGGGCAATCTCGTCCTCGAAGCGCTCACCCGGGATGCCCCGCACGACATTGCCGAACATCTGCACCAGGCGTCTGTAGCAGTCCCAAGCGAAGCGCTCACCGCCCGTTCGCGTGGCCAGGCCAGCCGCGGACTCGTCATTCAGTCCGAGGTTCAGCACGGTGTCCATCATGCCCGGCATCGACACCCGACCGCCAGAGCGCACCGACACGAGCAGCGGATCGTGCGAATCGCCAAGCCGCTTACCGGCCTGCTCCTCCAGCCGGGCGAGCGCCGCGTCAACCTGGTCCTGCAGCTCCGCCGGCGGCGTTCGTCCCGCATGCATATACGCCACGCATGCTTCGGTTGTGATCGTGAAGCCGGCCGGCACCAGCTCCCGACCCAGGACGCGCGTCATCTCGGCGATGCCGGCGCCCTTACCACCGAGCAGCTCGCGCATCTCCCGCGAGCCCTCCGCGAAGTCGTACACCCACTTTGTCGCGAGCCCCTGGACGGAGGCGGTCGTTGGCTCCATAGCGGCTTGGTCCTTAGCTCCGTGTCGCGCTGCTCCTGAAGACATTCTGATGCGTCTCCCCAGATCGCTGAAAGGTCGCCATGGAGGCTACGCACAGAGGGCCGTGCCGCACTATCACGGATACCGTGGCTGTGCCTTGCTGAGACCACTGACAAGCCGCGAGCCCGGTCAAGCCGCTGACGTCGAGCATCCGGCCGCCTCCGGGTTCTCTACGGATGAACATGTTGGCGCCTCCCGGATGGCACCGCCGGCGTGCTCGCCTACGGTCACCCGAGACGGTGGCCGCACGGCACATCCCGCGAATCGGGGGTGTCGGGACCGGCTTCCGGGAATGTCGTGTGAACGGGACGCTTGTCCCGGAGGAGGCGATCGCAGATGCCACAGACCAAGACCCAGCGCAGCGCGGCGGCCCGCAAGGGAGCCGCCACTCGTAAGCGCCAAGCCGTGCAGCGCAAGGAGCGCGAGCAGGCGGGTGCGGTGGTCGACCGGGGTTCCGAGCTCTCTGATGAGGTGCTCGAGTCCCTGGAGGCCGGGCAGCGGGCCGCGATCGAGGCGGTGCGCAAGTTCGTCGACACCGTCGACCAGGCGCTGCCGGCGATCGGCGAGCGTCCTTCGCGGCGGCAGGAGATCGTCGACGCCGCGATGGAGATGGCCGACCGACTCGTCCGCACCCAGTACGACTTCCTTCGCAAAGTCGTGCAGGACGCCGGGAAGGCGCTCGGCAGCCAGGGCGACCGGAAGTAGCGAAGAGCTGGCACCCGTGAGGCGAGCGGCCGCGAGAAGCGCGGTGTCCAGCAGCTCGCCGTGCTTCTCGCACTGTGGTGCGTCCGGCGGCCGCGACGGGCGGCTGGCCGGGGGCTAGCATGCGCCGAAAGCGCTTGCAGGGCGATGCGATTGTCGTCTTCGGGATCACTGGAGACCTGGCGTTCAAGCACATCATCCCGGCGTTGCAGCGCATGGTCCAGGCGGACGAGCTGAACGTGCCGGTCGTGGGCGTCGCGCGTGAGCACTGGACCGCTGAAAAGCTTGACGAGCGCCTGAGGAACAGTCTCATGGCCGGGGCGGAGGGGCTCAATCCGGACGCTTACGAGAAGCTTTGTGCGCTCGTCCGGTATGTCTGGGGCACCTACGACGACCCGGGGACCTACGTCGCGCTGCGCGACGCGCTCGCAGGCGCCAGGTGCCCGGTTCACTATCTCGCGATCCCGCCTGGGCTCTTCCCGACGGTGATCGATCAGCTCGGCGCGGTGGGCCTCGGCGAGCACGGACGCGTCGTCGTCGAAAAGCCGTTTGGGCGCGACCTCGAGTCATCCCGGACGCTGAACCAAGCGCTGCACCGCGTGTTCCCCGAGGAGCGCTGCTTCCGCATCGACCACTACCTCGGCAAGTCGCCGGTCGAGGACATCCTCTTCTTCCGCTTCGCGAACGCGTTCCTCGAACCGCTCTGGAACCGCGAGCACGTGCACCAGATCCAGATCACGATGGCCGAGGACTTCGACGTCTCCACCCGAGGTAGGTTCTACGAGGGTGTGGGCGCGATCCGCGACGTTGTCGAGAACCACCTGTTCCAGGTGCTCACGCTACTCGCGATGGACCCGTTCAGCGGCCGTCACGACGACGCGGTACGCGACGAGAAGGCCCGCTTCCTCCGGGGCGTGCGCACCCTCACGAGGAGAGACGTCGTGCGCGGTCAGTACCGCGGCTACCGGGACGCCGATGGCGTTGACCCCGCATCGACCGTCGAGACCTACGCGGCGATGCGCCTGCGCGTTGACACCTGGCGCTGGTCCAACGTGCCGATCGTCATGCGCGCGGGCAAATGCCTACCCGTGAAGGCGACCGAGATCATCGTCGAGCTAAAGCGCCCGCCCGAGAAGCTGTTTCCCACGCAGCACCCTCACGGCAACCGGCTGCGCTTCCAGATCGAGCCCCAGATCGTGATCGGCCTCGAGGTGCAGTCGCGCAAGCCGGGCGTCGAGCAGTTCGCAATCGAGGACATCGAGCTGACCGCAATGCGGCACACCGCGCACAACATCCCGCCCTACCAGCGTCTGCTGAGCGCGGCTCTGCGCGGCGAGCACGACCTCTTCGCCAGCCAGGAGACAATCGAGGAGGCGTGGCGGATCGTCGATCCGATCCTCGGCGACGCCACCCCCGTCCACGAGTACGAGCGCGGCTCATGGGGCCCGGCCGAGGCGGACCGGCTCGCTCCACCGCCCGGATGGTATGCGCCGCGCGTCCACGGCCAGGCCGTGACCCATCCACTAGACGGGGAACCGGCGTGAACCGGAGGTTGTAGGCCGGGAGCAGGAGGCCCGGTACCTAGCTAAGACCCCATGGAGCCTCTCATAACCCGAAAGGTCGCGGGTTCGAATCCCGCCCCCGCTACTTGACCCTCAAGCGGGCGCTCGCTCAATGAAAGCGTTCGGCGAGCCAGGCGGTGGCGGGCCCGTAGCCGCGGACGACGACGCCGTCGTGGTTGGCACCCGGATACGTCTGGTAATCGACGCGATCGCCTTCGTGGGTCAACTCGGTACTGAGCTGATTGGTGAAGGTCGGGAACACGATCGTGTCGGCTTCGCCTTGTAGTAGCAGCACTGGCACGGGGATCCTCAGTGCGGGATTCATCCCGCCCAGGACGCGGTACAGGGCGGTCCGATCGACTCCCGTGCGCAGGACCTGGTTTGGTGCCAGCCCGCCCCATGAGTTCGGTTTGGAGAGCTGCGCCAAACACTCGTGTTGAACGTCGGGTAGCAATGCGTACGCTCGAGGTGTCAGCAGGGCGTGCAGGTCGATGGCGGGGGAGCTGGCCGCGGCGCTCGTCAGCAGCAAGCCGCCGACGGTCGTGAGCTCGCCGCCGGGCGTGGACAGCGCCGCGGCAGCTTCGACCTCTTCGACGATGTGTGATGCCGGGGCAAACGCGGCGACGCCGACGAGTTTGAGCGACGACGCGTACTGACCGGCCTCCGCCGCGGCGAACAGCGCGGCTTGGCCCCCCTGGGAGTGACCCGCGATCGCGAACCGCGGCCCGATGGCAGGATCGAGCTGGCGAGCGGCGAGTGCGATGTGGTCGACGGCGGCGCCTTCGGCGCGACCAACGAGGTATTCATGGCTGCCCGGCGTGCCCAGGCCTTGGTAGTCGGTCTGGGCGACCGCGTAGCCGCGGTGGAGCCAGCCGTCGAGCTGCGGGTAGATGTAGTAGCTCGCCAAGTGCCGCGAGGGCGCGCACACATCCGCGATCCCGGTGGTGCCGTGCGCCCAGCTGATCATCTTCCAGCCACCGCCAGGCGGCTTGCCGCGCGGCACGAAGAGCAGCCCCGAAACAGCAATCTGCTTGCCGTTAGGGAGAACCGAGCGATAGAGCACAAGCGTCGTGCTTCCAGCCGCGGACATCGCTCTCGGCGTGGGCACGCTCCGTGCCCAGATGACGGTGCCGGGCCTACCGGCCAGCAGCTGCGCCGGTGGCGCATAGAAGCGCAAGCCCTTCGGGCCAACGCGTACGCGCGCGGCCGCGGGCGCGACGAGCACAACTCCCGCGAGCACACCCACAAGCGCCACGACGGTCCGCTTCGAATGCATCTGCCGAACCAGTGCTCGCATTGCTTGGTCTCTGCTAATGCGCCGGACCCGGACGGCGGTGGGGAAGGTGCGGCCGAGGGATCCGCCGCCGAGCGGGCCCGGCCGCAGCCGGCTCGCCCGCCCGCGGCCCCGCCGGCTCGCCCGCCCTCGGTCCCGCCGGTCGTGGGCCGTGGCTCGGCCACCAGCCGTAGCGGCCAAGCACCGCCTCGGTGGCCGGGAGCAGGACTGGACGCATGATCAGCACGTCGAGCAGGACGGCGACCCCGATGCCGACCCCGAGCGCCCGGACGTTGATGAAGTCCGTCGTCGAGAAGGGAATCAGCACCGCGACCATCAGAAGTCCAGCGCCGGTCGTCGCGGCCGCGGTCTCGCGCAGCCCGACGCGGACGGCGTGCCGGGTTCCGGGAACGGAGACGTACTCCTCGCGGGTGCGCATCAGCAGGATCGTCGTGAATATGGTCGACAGAGCGAACGCGGGCGTGAACACGCCGATGATCGTCTGCGGGTCGAGGTACCCGGGCCCGCCGAGCAGCGGATTGGACCCGCCGAACAGGAGCTGCAACACGCCGAAGGTCGAGGCCACGACCAGGAGCGTGAATGCCGTTGCCGCGATCGGCAGCAGCACCGCCCGGAGCGCCAGACCCAGTACCAAGATGATCGCGGCGGCGAGGACGGCGACATCTATCCAGATCTTCGACTTGGTGACGCTCGTGAGGTCGCCGAGGCCACCCGCGGGTCCGCCGACCGCGACCTGGAGGTTGTTGGCCCTCGCGAACTTCCGGGCCATGTTGGTCAGCCTGGTGCCGAGCGCGGCGGTGCGGGGATCGCTGGAGTTGTACTTCGGGACGATCACGATCTGGCCGGCCGTGCCGCCGCGCAGCAGGTTGACCGTGAACGTCGCGGCGTTGCGGTTCGAGCGGGTCGCGCCCTCGACCGCGGCGAGCACGAAGTAGCCCGAGTTGAACATACGCGGCGACTGCGCAAACAGCTGCTCGAGCTGGGCGGTCGACGGGATCTGCCCGCGGGACTTGATCACGGCCGCCTGCATCGTCCCCAGCCCGGTCGTCAGCTGTCCGGCCGGACCGACGCCGCCCCCCAGACCGGTCGCGAGCTGCCCGGCGCCGTTGGTGAGCTGCCCGAGCCCGATCTCGAGCGCGCCCGCGCCCGCTGTCAGCTGGTCGAGACCGTTCAGTAGCTGGCCGCCTCCACCGGAGAGCTGGCTCAGCCCGTTGGCGAGCTGCGTGTTGCCCGTGTGGAGCTGGTCGATGCCTGCGGCCAGCTCCGCCGCGCCCTTGGCGGCCGCGGTCAGCTGTGGGGCGAGCGCACCGACCTGGCTCTTGACGGCCGTCGCGATCCCCGCCGCGCCCGCCGCATTGCCGGAGGCGGTGCTCAGCCCGCTGGAGATGCTGCCCAGCGAGCTCGAGACGCTCGACAGGCTGTTGATCGCGCTCTGACAGCCGGGCGGTGCGGTCTGCCCGCTGCACGCTGCCTGTAGCTCGGACAGCGCATGAGCGGTCTGGCCCTGGGCGCTCGCCGTCTGTCCCTTCAGCGCGTTGACCTCGCTCGACGCGGCGGCGCTCGACGAAGCGAGCGCCCCGACCGCCGGGAGCCCGGCTGTGACCTGGGGCGCGCCCTTGCCGAGCCCGCTTGCGAGCTGGTTGGCTCCCGAGAGCGCCTGGCCGGCGCCGCCCTTCAGCGCATTCGCGCCGCTAAGCGCCTGGTTCAGTCCGGCGGCCAACTGCGCCGACCCGGCCCGCGCCTGCGCAAGCCCGGCATGCAGTTGACCGGCGCCCGACTGCGCCTGGCCGCCGCCGCCGCGCAACTGACCGGCACCCGATGATGCGTCAGCGAGCCCCGCCTGCAACTGCGCCGAACCCGCGCCGGCCTGGCCGAGGCCGTTGATCAGTTTCACGAGATCCTTCTTGCTCTGCTTGCCGAGAGCCACCGAGCCCTTCAGGCCCGGGCCAAAGGACTTGAGCTGGGTCGAGATGGGGTTGATCGCGCCGGGACCGGTAACCGAGTCAACGGTCTTGTCGTGCGCGACCTGCCTCTCGAACCCGTAAACGCTGTCGAGGACGGCCGGGGTCGTGATCGGGCGGTTGTTGGCCACCACGATCACGCTGTACGGCGTGGCCCACCCCGGCCCCATCACCCGCGAGATCTCCTGGAAGTCGATCCGCGCCTTCGAGTTAGCCGGAAGCTGGCTGATGTCAGTGGGCCCCGTGTTCAGCGCGAACGCGGGGACCGCGATCGCGGCGAGCAGCGCCGTCGCGGCGAAGCCGGTGTAGACGGCGTGCCGCGTCACCCAGTTGCCGCCGCTCACCAGACCGGCCCAGAGGCGCGCCAGGGGCGCGGGCGCCGGGAAGCTGAAGGCGTCAATCCGCCGTCCGAGAAGCACGAACGCAGCGGGCATCACCACGACGGCGCCGCCGATCGCGAACAACCCACACACGAGCGCACTCGTGCCGACCGAGTTCATCAGCGCGGTGGGGCCGACGACGGATACGAGCACCAGCGCAACCACGAATGCGGTTCCCGCGACCAGCACGGCCTTGCCCGTGCCCTCGAGCCCGCGCAGCGCCGCGTTGGCAGCAGATCGCGGCTCTGCGCCGGGAGGCAGCTCCTCGCGGTGGAAGCGGTCCAGGATCAGGAGCGAGAAGGCGACCGCCAGCCCGAGCCCGATCATCGTCCCGCCCGCGAGGTCGATCGGGTCGATCCTGTACACGTGGCCGAGGAGGGCAACCTCACCGAATCCGGCAAGCACGCTGACCGCGGCGACCGCGGTCACGACGAGCGCGGCGACCGGCGCGCGCAGGCCGATCAGCAGCAGCACGAACAGGATCCCCACCGCGATCAGCTCGTTGCGGCGCAGGTTCGACAGCGAGGCGTTGCGCTCCGCCCGGTCGATCACGGGCTGGCCGGTGATGTGGGAACGGACCGGCGCGGTGATCCTCTGCGAGATCAGCTTGTCGATCTGCGGCTGGTCGTACTTGACCGCATCCGCCTCGGAGCGATCGACCGACACGACGATCATCGCCGCGGTCGGCTTCGGGCGCAGGCCCGCGCTCGCGGTACCCGCGTCCCACGCCGACAGCACACGGGTGTGCGAGCGCTTGGCGAGCGCCGCGACCAGCTGCGGGCCCTGGCGGTCGAGCTGTGCCTTGGGACCTTCGAGCAGGATCGGCACTAGCTGGTTGGGGCCGAACTTGGCGCCCGCGAGCTTGTCCGCGCGCGCGGATTCGGTGCCCGGCACGACCGTGATCGTGGTCGACAGCGACTTCGAGACGCCAAACCCGATCAGCGACAGGGCGACGCCGACGATCAGCCAGACGGCCAGAGAGGCCTTCGGGCGCCGGATGGAAAGCTTTGCCAGAGAAATCATCGCTCCTCCAAGTCCCAACCTCCGTCGGCGCCGTGACAGGAACCTAGGGACGCCGTCGTGGGCCGGCATCCGCGAGGACAACGAGTCTCACTCAGTAGTTAAGTCCGGTAAGGCAGGCGTCGGGGGCCGTCCCGACCGCGACGGACTGCGGGACCCTACCTACGCGAGCGCGTAACGAGCCCGGTTGTGCCACGCGGGCGCTGCTGCCAGCGTCGGCCAGTAGATGGACCAGGCGCGAGTATCCGCGCGGCCGATTACCGCCCCCGATCTCGACGTCGAGCGTCTCGAGGTTGACATCGAGCATCTGGATGCGACGGTCGAGGAGGCGATCCGTGCGGGCGACCCGCGTGGTCTGCGGGTGCTCGGCTACGGCGAGCTGACGCTCGTGATCGGCTGGCCGCCGGAGCAGCCGGCCCTGGCGGTCAAGCGGCTGCCCCCGTTCTCCGAGCGACACCGCGTCGACGCCTACGCCGGCCTGCTCGAGCGCTACGTCGAGCTCCTGCGAAAGCGCGGTCTGTCCGTGGCTCACACCGAGCTCCGCTCGCATCCCGGCCCACGCGGGACCGTGCGGGCGTACCTGGTGCAGCCGCTGGTGCCCCGCGAGCGTCACCTCAACGTCATCCTGCAGCATGCCGAGGGGGCGCGGGCGCGAGAGCTCGTCGAGCTAGTCGTGGAGAACGTGCACCGCTGCACGGACGACGTCGTCGGGTTCGACGCGCAAGCGGCGAACTGGTGGGTCGAGAACGGTTCGCTTGGCTATTTCGACATCTCCACGCCGATGGTGCGCGATCGCGACGGGCACGAGCAGCTCGACGTCGCGTTGTTCCTCTCGGTCTATCCGTGGATCATGCGTCCGGTGCTGGCCCGGATCGCGCCCGGGGTGATGGCGCAATACCACGACGCCAGAACCGTGCTGCTGGACTTCGCATCGAACCTGCACAAAGAGGGCTTGGACCACTGCGTGCCCGCGTTGCTGGACGTGGCGAACACCAGGCTCGAGAACCCCCTGAGCGCCGGCGACGTGAGTCGGTACTTCCGCCAGGACAAGCTGTTGTGGGCGCTGATGCAGCGCCTGCGGCTCGCCGACCGCGGCTGGCAGCGACACGTCCGTCGCCGGCCCTACCCACTGCTGCTGGCACCCCGCTACCGCTATGGCCCCCCACGACGAACGAAGGAGCGCTCCCGATGACCGCCACCCACGAGACTGGACTTCCGGCCACCAATTCGGAGGCGTTCGAGCTGATCGCCTCATATATGTCCCCGCATAAGGCGGCGGCATACCAGGCGCTGGGCGTGGACCTCGTGCAAGGACGTCGCGAGGGAGTCCGGGTATGGGATCTTGAGGACCGCGACTACATCAACCTCCGCAGTTCGGGGGGCGTGTTCAACTTCGGGCACCATCCACGCTTCGCCGTCGAAGCCCTGACGAGCGCGCTCGCCGAGTACGACATCGGCGATTGGCTACTGCCGTCGGCGCGGCGCGCGCGGGGCGCTGAAGCGATGGCACGGCTGCTGCCCGAGCCGCTTCGCTACTCGTTCTTCACCGCCTCCGGCGCCGAGGCGATCGAAGTCGCCTGCAAGCTGGCGCGGTCGGTGACCGGACGACCCGGATTCGTGTCCGCCGAGCACGGCTACCACGGCCACGTGGGCTTCTCGCTGGCGATGGACGATCCCGCGCTGTCGGAGCGCTACCAGCCGCTCACGCCCGGGATCGCCCGAATCCGGTTCGGCGACTTCGAGGCTGCCGACCGCGCGGTCGGCGACGACACCGCCGCCGTGATCATGGAGACGATCCCAGCGACCGGCGGCTACCTCGTGCCGCCCGACGGATGGTTTCCCGAGCTGCGGCGACTGTGCGACGATCGCGGCGCGCTGCTGATCCTCGACGAGGTCCAGACCGGCCTCGGCCGGACGGGCAGGCTCTGGGCATTTGAGCGGTACGACGTCGTGCCCGACATCCTCGTCGCCGGCAAGGGCACCAGCGCCGGCGTGTACCCGATTGCCGTGGCCTGCTTCGGCCCCCGCGTCGAGGAGCATTTCGCGACCGACCCCTTCTTCCACCCGTCGAGCTTTGCTGGCTCCGAGCTCGGGGCGCGGGTCATCGAGGCGGTCGTCGAGCGCTACGAGGACGGGGAGCTGGTCAGGCACGCGGACGAGATGGGCGTTCGGCTCGCGGCGGGGCTCGACGAGCTCGTCACCCGTCACCCGAAGCAGCTGGCCGAACGGCACGGCCTGGGACTGATGCAGGCACTCGAGACACGGTCGGACCGGCTCGGCTTCGAGCTGACAAAGAGCTGCTTCCGGCACGGCCTGCTGGCGATCTTCGCCTTCAACCACCAATCCACCCTCCAGATCATGCCTCCGCTGATCATCTCCGCGGAAGAGGTCGACGAGGTGCTCGAGCGCTTCGACGCTGCGGTTGCGGCGACCCCGGTGGACGCGGAGGACGTGACGTGAGAGAGGAGATCAGCGATGCTGGACCTGCCTGATTCGCCGCCCTCGTTGTGGCTCGCCGAATACGGCGAGTACCAGCCCGAACCGGCGTTGGCGGGCGATCTCCGGGTCGATGCCGCGGTGCGGCGGCGGTCGCACGTCAAGCTCGGCTGATCGACGTCGTGTGCGATAGCGTCGTCATAGTTGCCGATGGCCGGGTCCTGTTGGCCAAGAACTCCGACCGCGACCCCAACGAGGCGCAGGTGCTCGAGTGGCATCCGCGGGCCTCTCATTCCCCTCGCGCGATGGTCCGCTGCACGTGGATCGAGATTCCGCAGGTTGACGCGACCCACGCGGTACTGCTCAGCAGGCCGTTCTGGATGTGGGGTGCGGAGATGGGAGCCAACGAGCATGGAGTGGCAATTGGCAACGAGGCCGTGTTCACCAGGCAGCCGTACGCGCCGCGCGGTCTCACCGGCATGGACCTGCTGCGCCTGGCCTTGGAGCGTGCGGCTACTGCTGCGGAGGCCGTGTCGTTGATTATCGACCTGCTCGGGCGCCACGGCCAGGGCGGCGGGTGCGGATACGAGCGCCGCGGCTTCACCTATCACAACAGCTTCGCGATCGCCGATCAGAACGAGGCCTGGGTGCTCGAGACGGCTGGGCAGCAATGGGCGTCCGAGCGCGTGGTCGCGGGCGTGCGAAGCATCTCGAACGGGCTGACGATCCCCGGCTTTGCCGAGAAACACAGCGACCATGTGAAGACCGCGGTCTCCGAATGTCGGGTGCGGCAGGCGCTGACGCAGCGCGAGGCCGAGGCTGGGGAACCGTCACCCGATGCGCTCATGAGCATCTTGCGCTCCCACGGTCGCAGCCGTTGGCCGCAATACTCGCCTGTAAATGGGGCGATGGCCGCGCCGTGCATGCATGCCGGCGGCCTGCTCGCCGCGTCACAGACGACGGCGTCGTGGGTGTCGGAGTTGGGTGCGGGCAGCGCGACCCACTGGGCCACCGGGACGGCAGCGCCGTGCACTTCCCTGTTCAAACCGTTTCGGGTCGAGGAGCCTGTCGAGCTCGGGCCGAGTCCGAACGACCAGGCCGACCCGCGCACCCTGTGGTGGCGGCACGAGCGTCTGCACCGATACGCGCTGCGCGATCCAGGTACCGCCTTCCCGCTCTTCGAGCCCGAGCGCGACGAGCTGCAACGTCGCTGGCTCAGCGAGCCACCGACCGGCGCGGCGGCTGTGGCGGAGGCTGACGAGCTGCTCAAGCAATGGGTTGAACGCGTCCGCGGCGCAGTCCACAGAGACGTGCGCCCGCCCTGGGTCCGACACTACTGGCGTGTACGGGACCGCAGGGCGAGAATTGCGGAGGATTCACCGACGCTCGGCAGTTCCATGCGGCGGCGAATCCGTACTTCGTCGGCGCAGCTCTGAGGGCGGCTACGGTCGGCGGGGGCCCCGCCCGCCGCTACGGTCGCGCGGTGGCGTCCGCTACAAGCGTTGGTGTTGTCTCTCTCCCGCGGGAGAGCGGGAGGACGCACTGGGGCGTCGTGGCCGCGTACGCGGCCGTTGTCGCGTGTACGCAGATGGTGTGGTTGACGTTCGCGCCGATCGACACCGATGCGGCACGAGACTTCGGGGTCTCGAAGAGCGCGATCGGCTGGCTCGCGCTGGTCTTTCCGCTGCTGTACGTCCTCCTGGCGCTGCCGGCCGGGATCGCTCTGGATCGCTGGTTTCGCGCCTCGCTGATGGCCGGGGCCGGGCTGACAGCGGCCGGCGCTCTGCTGCGCCTGGTTTCGCCGATCTTCCTGTGGGCTCTCATCGGCCAGGTCATTGCGGCGGTCGGGCAGCCGCTCGTACTCAACGCGCTCACGAAGACCTCGACGGGTTACCTGCCGGAAGCTGACCGGCCGACGGGGATCGCCGTGGGCTCGGCCAGCCAGTTCCTGGGCGCACTGCTCGCGCTCGTGATGGGCCCACTGCTCGAGCGCAGCCACAGCCTCGGCCCGCTGTTGCCGGTTCAGGCGGCGCTGGCGTGCGCCGCAGCCGCGGCGCTCGCCGTCGGCCTGCGACGTGCCCCAAGCAGCGCTGGGCCGCCGGCGGCGATCGGCATGGCCGAAGCACGGGCGGTGTGGTCGGTCCCGCTGATCCGCAGATTCGCGTGGCTGGCGTTCGTCGGAATCGGTCTGTTCAACGCACTCAGCACCTGGCTTCAACCGATCCTCCACCACTACCGGATCTCATCGGCTGCGGTCGGGGCGATGCTAGCCGGGATGCTCGTGGCGGGGATTGTGGGATGCGCGGTGGTGCCGACGTTCGTCGCTCGCCGCCGAGCGGAGCGCTGGTACCTGGTGAGAGCCGTCGGGTGGGTGGCTGCCTGCTGCGTCGGGCTCGCAATCCTGCGCGCGGTGGTCGTGGCGGATTTTGTCCTGATCGCCGCGCTCGGGTTTGTGCTACTTGCGGCCTTGCCCGTGATCCTCGAGTTGACCGAGCGCCGGATGGGCACGTCGGGCGGCGTGGCGACCGGGATCATCTTGCTGATCGGTAACGCGGGCGGGCTGGTGGTCGCAGTCGTCGTCGGCGCGTTGGTCGATCTGCCAGCAGCCGCGTTCCTCGTCCTCGCCGCCGTCATCCTGCTTGGGCTGCCGGCGGCGCGCCGGGTCCAGACCTGACGCGGGCAGCGGACGCCGCGGCGCGAGAGTCACGGCATCCCACGGAGCGGGAGTCATGAGCCCCGACGACGTGCGAGCCGCGTGCGTAAAACTTGCCCTCGCGCGACACGTCGGCGAGATCGGCGTCGACTGCCAGCTTCCGAGCCTCGCCCGACAGCTGCAGTCACCGGCTCGACCGGAATGTTCGGCGTGCGCATTTTGCCCTCCGGATGGGCGCCCTGCTGTAGAGTCGACGCTGTTGGGTGAATCGGCTCCGCGGATTACGCGTAGCCGACCCCGTGGCTAAGAAGAGGGTGTTGGCGGTCGCGTTGCCAGAGCACGTCGAGGTGCATATGCGCGACAGTGATGCGTTCTCCTGGTATATGGAGGAGGACCCGCTGCTGCGGTCGACGGTTGTGTGCGTGCTGCTGTTGGATGGCAGCCCAGACTGGGATCGGTTGACGGAGCGGCTCGAGCGCAGCACGCGGCTGTCGCCGGGGTTTCGGCATCGGGTCGTGATGCCTCCGCTGCGGCTGGCCACGCCCCGCTGGGTCGTCGATCCCGATTTCGACTTGTCGTGGCACGTTCGCCGGTTCGAGGCGGCGCCCCCCAAGACGCTGATGACGGTCTTGGAGTTCGCTCGTAAAACCGGGATGGCGGGCCTCGATCGTGATCGGCCGCTGTGGGAGTTCACGTTCATCGAGGGGCTCAAGGGCGGCCAGACGGCGCTGGTGATGAAGCTTCACCACTCGCTGACCGATGGCGTCGGTGGCATGGACGTCGCGCGCTTTCTGTTCGACATCGAGCCCGAACCGGGCGACCTCGGACCGATGCCCGAAGCACCGGTAGGAGAGCACCTCGGCACCGTCGATCTGGCCCGGGATGCGCTCACCTACGACTGGTCGCAGCTGTTCGACTTCTCCAAGCGTCACCTCGGCTCCGCGGCCGGCGACGTGGCGCACGCGCTGCGGCATCCCCGCGAAACCGTCACCGAGACGCTCGCGACCGGCCAGTCGATCGCTCACATGGTCGAGCCCGTGTCGGACACGCTGTCGCCTGTGATGACCGAGCGCCACGTGGCCTGGCACTACGACGTCCTCGAGTTCCCGCTGGCCGAGATTCTGGATGCCGCGCACGCCGCCGGTGCCAAGCACAACGATGCCTTCCTCTCTGGGGTCACGGCGGGACTGCGCCTCTACCACGAGCGCCACGACATGCCGGTCGACGAGCTGCGTCTCACGATGCCGGTCAGCATCCGAAAGGCGGACGACCCGATCGGCGGTAACCGCATCACGCTGATGAGATTCAAGGTCCCCGTGGGCATCGCCGACCCGAGCGAGCGAATGGCTGAGACCCACCGTCGCTGCGAATCCGTGAAGACCGACAGGTCACTGCCCTTCACGAACGCGATCGCCGGCACATTGAACCTGCTGCCGCGTGCCGCGATCGGCGGGATGCTCAAGCACATCGACTTCCTTGCGAGCAACGTGCCCGGCATCCGGGTGCCGCTCTATCTCAGCGGCGCGAAAGTCGACAGCTTCTACGGCTTCGGTCCCACGATCGGCGCCGCCTTGAATGTCACGCTGATGTCTTACTGCGACACCTGCTGCGTGGGCGTCAACATCGACACCGGTGCCGTGCCCGACACCGACGTGATGATGGACTGCCTGCGGAGTGGCTTCGACGAGGTTCTCGCCGTCGGGGGTGGGACCGGACACGCGGTGTCCCGCTGAGCGCCTCCTATCGGATGAGTCGTTAGCTTGCGGGTGCGGTCGGGTCGTGTCGTGGAGCATCCGGCCACGTCCGGGTTCTCTACGGATGAACATGTTGGCGCCTCCCGGATGGCACCGCCCGCGCGCTCGCCTACGGTCACCCAAGACGGTGGCCGCACGGTACATCCCGCGAGTCAGGGGTGTCCGGACCGGCTTCCGGGAATGTCGTGTGAACGGGACGCTTGTCCCGGAGGAGGCGATCGCAGATGCCACAGACCAAGACCCAGCGCAGCGCGGCGGCCCGCAACGGAGCCGCCACTCGTAAGCGCCGTGCCGTACAGCGCAAGGAGCGCGAGCAAGCGGGTGCGGTAGTCGACCGGGGTTCCGAGCTCTCTGATGAGGTGCTCGAGTCCCTGGAGGCCGGGCAGCGGGCCGCGATCGAGGCGGTGCGTAAGTTCGTCGACACCGTCGACCAGGCGCTGCCGGCGATCGGCGAGCGTCCTTCGCGGCGGCAGGAGATCGTCGACGCCGCGATGGAGATGGCCGACCGACTCGTCCGCACCCAGTACGACTTCCTTCGCAACGTCGTGCACGGCGCCGGGAAGGCACTCGGCAGCCAGGGCAACGAGAAGTAGGCCGAGCCCGGCCTCGCGCTGGTGGCTTTCCGATGGTGAAGTCTGGCGAGCGTCTGAGCTGCAATCCCGGAGCGTTCCCGATTTCCTCGGGGCAGCATGAGCCGGGCGCCGGTCGCTGCCTACCAACGATATGGAGGCGTGGATGAGGCGTCTGAGCTCCCAAGACGCTTCGTTCCTGCACCTCGAGGATGCGGTCAGCCACATGCATATCGGCGCGGTGGCGATCCTCGAGGGACCGCCGCCGCCCTACGACGCGCTCGCCGAGCGGGTGCAGGCGAATCTGCCAGATGTCCCGCGCTACCGGCAGAAGGTCCACTTCGTGCCACTCGCGCTCGGCCGGCCGGTGTGGGTAGACGATCCGCATTTCAACCTCGGTTACCACCTGCGCCGCACGGCACTGCCGGAGCCGGGCGGCGACGAGCAGCTGCGCCTCTTGATCGGCCGCGTCATGTCGCAGCAGCTCGATCGCCACAAGCCGCTCTGGGAGATGTGGATGATCGAGGGCCTCAGCGATCGCCGCTGGGCCCTGATAACCAAGCTGCACCACTCGATGGTGGACGGCGTCTCCGGAGCCGAGCTGCTGTCGGCGATCCTCGACGAGCAGCGCGAGCCGGAGCTCGCGGAGCCCAAGGTCTGGTGCTCTGAGCGCCAGCCCTCCGGCTCGGAGCTCGCGGTTCGTGCCCTCGCTCACCGAGCGATCAGCCCCATCGAGGGGCTGCGGTCCGCGCTGGACTCACCGCGCCGGGCCGTCGAGCGCACGGTCGGGACGGCTGAGGGGCTGCTGACGCTGAGCGGACTCCTGCAGCCCCCGCATGCGTCATCGCTGAACGGCTCGATCGGCCCGCATCGCCGTTGGGACGTCGCTCGCTCACGGCTGTCCGAGGTCAAGCTGGTCCGCAGCGCGCTCGGAGGCACGGTCAACGACGTGGTGCTCGCCGCGATCACGGGCGGCTTCCGCGAGCTGTTGGCCTCGAGGGGAGAGCGGACCGACCGAGTCGTGCGCACGCTCGTGCCGGTGTCCGTGCGCGCGGCCGACGAGCACGGCGAGTACAACAACCGGGTCTCGGCGATCTTCGCCGACCTGCCGGTGGGAATCGGGGATCCTGTCGAGCGGCTTGTCTCGGTGACCGCGCAGATGGAGCATCTGAAGGGCTCGCACGAGGCCGTGGCAGGTGACGTACTCGTCGGCTTGTCCGGCTTCGCCCCGGCGATGCTGCTGACGCTCGCACTGCGGGTCGCAACGCGCGTGCCGCAGCGGAGCGTCAATACGGTCACGACGAACGTTCCCGGGCCTCAGCGCCCGCTCTACGCGGCGGGTCGGCGGATGCTCGAGTGCTTTCCGTACGTTCCGCTGGCCGGCCACGTGCGGGTGGGAGTGGCGATCTTCTCCTACGACGGCGCACTCGGTTTCGGCGTCACGGGTGACTATGACCGCGCCCCAGACATCGGAGTCCTGTGCAGAGGGATCGAGCACTCGATCGCCGAGCTGGTCGAGGTCGCCCAGGCGCGTCAAGCGCCGCCGGCCGAGGCGCGCGCGCCGAAGCGACAGCTGGGTGACGGCACCCCAGCCGGGGTGTCCCTCGACGAGCGCCTCGACCGCTAGGGGGCGCCGTCCGTGCGGGATGCGCGATGCCGGATGATTGGCCCGACCGAAGCACCGTTGAGACACGCAGCGCGCACGTTAGATCGCACGGTATCTGTGCGGTCAAACTGGGTGACGGAAGTCAGGGGGCGGTCGGGCGGGAGTGGGTCTCGCACTTTCTGACCGGCTCCTCGGTCGATGGATTGCCAAGGGGCGAAAGGGCCCGGCTGCCCCCTTGCGATGGTGGGGTCACCGGGCGAAGTACCTGCCTCCGGTCTGTCGGATGTGGTCCTTCAGGCGTTGCAGGCAGCGCCCGCTCTGAAGGTCCGGAAGCGACCTGCACGTCACGCCCTGCGGCGCCCCGGCCCCGAGGTTCTTCGCGGTCGCGACCCACTTGCTTCCGTCCTGAACGGGGATCGCGCTCCAGGGCTTCTGGCGGTTCTCGGGGCTATCGAAGAAGCACGGCACCTTCGAAGTTGAGCCGAAGTAGTCCGACCTAGCGCCCTTGATCCGGATCAGGACGTTAGCGGAGGTCTGGCGGCCCGAGGTGCCTCCGCGCAGGATCACCCAGCCGTTCTTCCTCGCGTAGCGGAAGACGCGCTGCTGCTGGTCCGCGGATAGGTTGCGCGGCCAGATCAGGACCGTCGAGCCGCCCGTCCGGTCGATCCTGAACTGACGATCGGCGACCGTCATCGTGTTCGGGTTGCCGGGCAGGTAGAACCCCGACGAGTTCCCGTACAGGCTGAATGACATGTACGTCGCCTCCCACGGCGTGCTGACGGGATTGGGAAACGTGGTCGAGGGGGTCACGCCGTAGGTCTGCGTGTAGTTCGCGATGTGCGGGCTCCGGACAAGCGAGACCAGACGCGTGCTCGTGCGCGCAGCGAGGTACCCAGCGCACTCGTCGGGCGGGGGAGCCTGCGCCACATCGGCGCCCGGGCCCAGCGGGGCCCGTGAGAACTGCACCAGCCCCGGCGGGTTCTTGGGGGCGTACTCCCCGTGGCTGCCGCCGATCCCATCGCGGAAAACAAAGTACGAGCCGTTCTTGAGCGCAATCCTGACCGGGATGCGGCCGTAGTTCAGCGTCGAGGGTGGATCGGTGGGCGGCCGCTGCAACCCGTTCGGTACCAAGTTGTACTTTTGGCAGTTGACCGCCTTGCCGGTCTTGAGCTCGACTGCCGTGACGACCGGGAAGGTCTTCTTCGTCGTGCCGCCGGGGTTGTAGCCGGGCAGGGCCTGGTAATTACGGTTGGCGAGCACCCAGAACTTTCCGGGCTCGACCATCGGGTAGGGCTTTCTGTTGGTGAGCGCTATGTTCGCCGTCCTCGTCCCGTCCAAGGAGGAGGCGATGGCGCTCGGCGGGTACCCGTCTGGCGTGAAGAGCAGCGTGAAGTTGCGCGGCTTCCCCTGCATCGGCTCGCCCACGCTGAAGGGATCGATGCTGCCCCGGTCCGCCTGGACCGGGTTGTAGGAGTCCGCCGGCGGGTTGTTGACGAAGTTGGCGCCGCTGAAGGGCTGTGCGTCGTGCCCGTATGTGAGCCACGACGTCCAGGCGGCGTGGACGAACTGACCGCGGACGAGGAACCCGACCCCGTCCTTCGCCGCGTCGCTCGACGGAAAGACGAACGTGTACGTGGCGTGCGGATCGTTTTGTAGTGGGAACCGGACCTTTCCGTTCCATTCGTAGTAGTAATTGCAGGGCGCGGCGGCTTTGGCGGTGCTGAGCCCGTGGGCCGTGGCGCTGTTGCCAGCGGGGCTGGCCGCGAGCGCGACGAGGGCGACGATCGCGGCGGTAACGGTGCCGCAAGACGCGATTCGGATGAGCTGCGGCCTCGGCGCGGCACGGCGGTCAGCGTCGCTTCGACGTCCGTCGGATCGGTGTGCGCCGCGCATGATCTCTGCTCCTCACGAGGTCAGTAGGTAGGCCAGCCTCGTCCAGCACCCTGACTCTCTCGTTTCTGGCGCGCATCGCGAAAACGCACGATGGTCGCTCCGTAGAAGCCCGCGCGCCGGTGCCGAGGTGCTCGCTTGCGTTGGTCTGCTGCTACGGCAATTGCCTGGTCAGCCGGTGTCCCTGAGTGCGAGCAGCCCGTCGAATACATCCTCGTAGGCGATTCCTTTCGGTCCGATCGCTAGATTGGGGAGGTAGAAGTCGTACCGCCTTCCGGTGCCTGCGAGTCGCTGCCAAACCGTCTTGCCGGTGCGGAAGTCCACAGCGGTCCAGTACCACACGTAGAATTGCCACCTCGGGTCGACGCGCCTGGCGTATAGGTAGATCAGCCCGGTCTTGGTGGACAGCTTCGGGGCGGTGATGTTCTCCACCGTCGGATTGCTCCAGACCAGGTGGCAGCCGTTGCCGTTCGGGTTGATGTCGACGCGGGCGACGCCCGGTTCGCTCCGGGTGCTCCTGAGCCTGATCCAGAGTCCGATGAGCTTGTAGCCGTAGGTGTTGACCGCGATCAGCGATCGCCCCGACCCGATCAGCGAGTCCTCGGTTGCGCCGCGGCCGGGCGGGAACACCGGCACCTGGCAGACGATGCGCTGCTGGCCGGGGCGCAGTGCCGCTGCGGTCCGGTAGACGACAACGTGCAACTGGTTAGCGTTATCTGCGATCGCGACGTACCGGCCGTGGTCGAGGATGGTCGGGCTTGAGCCCGAGCCCAGCGAGTACTGCCCCGGCTTGACCTTCCCGATCGTCTGGTATGGCGCTGACCACACCACGTGCGGCGTTGCGTCGGCGCCGGTAGCGATTCGGTACATCTTCCGGCTTGTCAGGACATAGCCGGCGTCCGGGGTCATCGCGTGCCCGTTGTTGACCTGCTCCCCACTGCCGAGCGCAAGCTGGTGAACCGCGTCGGGCGCCGGGTACTTCGCCTCGTCGAATATGCCGACCGTGGCGTTATGAGTCACAAACCAGATCCGTCCGCGCCAATCCGGCGCGAGCGCGGAAAGCTTGTCACGCGGGCCCGAACCGACCTTGGAAAGGTCGTAATCGGCGACCTTGCTGAACCTGGGATGGGCGGTCGTTCCGGCCTGGGCGACCACCCAGACGTGCTTCTTCGTGGTCGCGACCACCGCCCGGTCATGGTTATCGAGATAGAAGTACGCGCTGCCCGCCCCCCCGCTCACGCTGCGGGTTTCCGGCAGATACATGTACGCGAGCACCTTAAGCGACACCGGGGCGACCAGCACCAGGCTCGCCTCGCCCTTGCCCAGGCACGTCGCCTCCAGCCGACCGCGGCTGTCAAACAGCATCGTCGAGCATCCAAAAAAGCGACCGAACCGGAACAGGCGGTGCCTGCGGGCCTCCGCCAGCCTCGACGACCAGGACACGGGCGCGCGACCCAACGGGCCCGCAAGCGAGGAAGTGTCGCTTTGCCAGGGATCCAGATGGACCTGACCAAACGGATTGGGCGCCATGAACGGGTTCTGCGGAGCCCCCGGCGGCGCAATCGGCTGGGCACGTGCCGCCTGCCCGATGTACGTCGGCAGCACGGTCGGCGCGTAAGGGATCGGCGCCGCACGAGCGCTCACCGCTGTTACTGCGGCAAACACCGCCGGCGCTGCCAGCAGCCCACAACCCCGTACGACGCGCGCGACAGCTCCGCGGCCTGATTGCGCGCGGTCAACCCGCTGATCTCTGCGCATCGAACAACCTCCTCTTACGGCACAGCCGATTAGGCGACCCCGGTCGCTCGACCGAGTCCGGACCACAGTCGCGCGGCCGCCAGCCCAGGACATCCGAAACGCCCACCGAGGCCGACTGAGGGAAATCACGGAGTTGGCAAGCACCGGCCTCGAGTACGCCGAGGGCGTCCGCCTTTCTGTGTAGGCGGTGGTTGATGGCTAGTTGGGCAGTCGGTCTCCGAATTGCATCTTGAACGCGAGTAACGCTTTCGTCCACCCGCGCGTCCGGGTCCACTGGGGCACGGCGTTCTGGATTGCGAGGTAGATCAACTTCCGGGCGGCGTCCTCGCTCGGGAAACTGCCCTTCGTCTTGAGCGCCTTGCGTAGTTGGCGGTTGAGCGCCTCGATCGCGTTCGTGGTGTAGATCACCCGGCGGACCTCGGGCTCATAGGCCATGAACGGGATCACGTGCTCCCACGCGTCCCGCCACGCCTGGCCGATCACCGGCAGCTGCTCACCCCACTTCTCATCGAAGGTCTCGAGCGCCAGCAGCGCCTGGTCGGCGTCGATCGCGGTGTAGATCGGCTTGAGGTCCTTGACCACGGCGTCGTATTGCCGGCGCGGGACGTAGCGCAGGCTGTGGCGGATGAGGTGAACGATGCACGTCTGCACCGTCGTTCTCGGGAACAACGCCTCGATCGCTTCCGGGAAGCCTTTGAGCCCGTCGACACACGCGATCAGGATGTCCTGAACCCCGCGCTGCTTGAGGTCGGTCAGGACCTGCATCCAGAACTTCGCGCCCTCGTTGGCCTGGAACCACATCCCGAGAACCTCGCGCTCGCCGTCCATATTGATCGCCATCGCCAGGTAACACGCCTTGCGCTGAACGCTGCCGCCGTCGCGGATCTTGAGCACCAGCGCGTCGAGGAACACGACTGGGTAGACGTCCTCCAGCGGCCGGGTCTGCCACGCCCGCGCGTCGTCCATCACCGCGTCGGTGACCTTCGAGATCAGGTCGCGGCCGACCTTGACCCCGTAGATCTCCTCGAGGTGCGCCTCGATATCCCGCGTCGACAGCCCCCGGGAATACAAGGCGAGGATCTTGTCGTCGAACCCCTCGAACCGCCGCTGGCGCTTTCTGACGATCTGCGGCTCAAACGTCCCGCCCCGATCCCGCGGGGTGTCGATCCGAACCTCGCCGCTCTCCGTGATCAACGTCTTCGACGTCGCCCCGTTCCTGGTATTGCCCGAGCCGCCCGGCGGCTCCTGATGCGGCTCATAGCCGAGATGATCGGTCAGCTCGACCTCCATCGCCCGCTCGACCAGCCGCTTCGTGAGCTGGCCCAACAAGCCGCCCGGGCCGGCGATCTCCTGCTCGGTCCGAGACCCGGCAAGCAATTCGTCGATCAGCTCGTCAGGGAGCAGAGCCTTGACCTCCTCGGCAAGCTCGGGGCGGGGATCCGGACCGCGCGCAGCGCCAGCACGTCGCTGCGCTCGACCTACGGTCTCGCTCCGCGCCACGCCGGCGCTATCCCGCTGCTCCGAGGTCTCATCCAACCTGGGTGGAATCGTCGTGGACATGAGTCTCCTTTCGACTCATGCCTACACAGAAGAACGGACAGACCCAGTACGCCGCGATTGGAGCTCGCGCGACACGCACCGGGACGCTCAGCGGGAAGCGAACAGGATTGCGCGGTCGGGGATGATGTCGCGGTAGGAGAGCCCTGAGCCTGTGTGCGGGTTGAGGTAGGCGCGGTAGCCGATCATCAGCGGGTAGTTGAGGCCGATCACGGTGGCCGAGGGTGGCCGCTTACCGTTGTTGATGTGCGGGACGACCAGGCAGTAGGGGTCGTTGGGGCCGGCGGGGCACTCGCTCTTGGTTCGCACGACCGTGACTGAGTAGAGGTAGCGCGCGAGCGGGTCATGGGGCAGGTAGCGCTGGGCGCTGCCGGCGAACTGGTGGTTGCTCATGCTCACGACCCCGTTCCAGATCGGGTTGCCGCAGCCGTATAGGAAGAACGGCACCTGGTGCTGGCAGGTGTTGAGCTTGAAGTCTCCGTATACGCCGAAGTTCGAGTACGTGGCTAGGCCGGTCGCGGCGTGGTTGACCCCATAGACGACGAGTCGATCGTGCAGCCCGAGCTTGAAATGGACGGGGACTCCGTTCCGCGCCGTGCGGAGGTAGGGCGTGTCGGTGCTTTCTCCGGCGGCGAACTTGCGGTAGTCCGGCGAGCCGGGGTTCGCGGCGAGCACGGCGCGTGAGAGGGGGAACCAGCGCTTCGAGCCGAACTGTCGGGCCGTGGTGTGTGCGGTCTTGGTGAGGATCGCGCGGCGCAGACTCTCCAACGCGTTCTTGATCCCGGGCACCACCGAGCCCTCTGGCCGCCAGTTGCGAGCGCGTGCCGGCGGCGTGGGCAGGGGCTGCAGCGCCGGGATCGCGCGCGGGGTGATCCGAAATATGTGCGCCCAGTGGGCGTCCAGTAGGTAACGGTTACCTTCGCCCTGGTTCTTGAAGTTCGCGGTGCGAATCACGATCGAGAACGTGTCGCTGCTCAGCTTCAGCCCCATGTGCAAGATCTTTGACGGGAGCGTGTAGAGGTTGATCATCGACGCCGGGTAGCCGGCCGCCTGGGCAGCCGCCGAGACCCGCTCATAGATCGCCCGGTCGGCGGTGAAGATGATCATCGTGCGTTTGTCGAAGGGGCTGCCTCCACCCTCGGTCTTGATGAGCGCGTTGTTGAGCGGATCTCCGGCCGACGCGAACAGCCAGTCGCGCACCGGCCGCGTCTTGTAGTGGCGCAGCCACAGAAAAGGCGTGAAGCTGAAGTAGTCACACGGCGGCGGAGTCGGTCCGAGGTAGACCACGGCCTCATAGGGCGCCAGCCTGAAGGTGCTCAGCTGGGGACGGGCCGGCTTCGGAGGAGGCGGCACGAGGACGAAATGCTTGTAGGGCTGGCCGGCGTTATTGCCCGCCGCGGAATTCAGGTAGCGCTTGTCCACCCATTGCAGAAGCTCAACCGGCTCCGTCGTCCCATCGCGGACATAGAAGTGACCGGATTCAAGCGCCGACCGAAACGCCTCAACCCGGCCGTCGGCTGCCCGGTGCGGCGTCGCAGCCGCCCTGCCCGGTCCCGACACGCTCGCACCCAGCACCACCGAAAGCCCCGACACGACCGCGATCGAGAGGGCTTTCTTCACCATCGGGCCACCGTATGCCCCCGCTCGTTACAGCTCATCCGGGAAACCCCGCAGGCCAACATCGGACCGTTCCGTCATTCGAGGTGGGAGTGACCAGCACTGTGGTGCAGTCAACGAGCGGCCGTCCCGAAGGTCTCGGTCGAATCCCGCCCCGCTATGAAGGGCCCCGCTCGAGCGGGGCCCTTCATGCTGATTTGCGCGGTGGCGGCCGAGACCTACCTGACCGTCACTGAGCTCGCTAATAGATCATCGCAACGTCCTGCGTGACGGTGCTGGCCCCGTGGATGGAGTCGCCACCGTAGTTGAACGTGACCTTGTCGTAGGTGCCACGATCGCTCGGCTGGTTCAGCGTCATGATGCAGAAGGCCGTGTCGCCGCCGCCGTACTGGTACGTGGAGAGCGTGCACGGACTGGGGCTGAAGCTGCCCGTAGCGGCTGTCCCCGTGAGCGTGCCGGTCGGGGTCTGCTTGATCGCCGGATCCCCGTTCGTGACCGTCACCGTGATGCCGACCGTCCGGACTCCGTTATTGGAGTAATACGCGGTTTGCGCGATCGCCGTCTTCGTCTGCTGGTGGGTGGATACCTGCGTGTAGTGGTTTGGCAGCGCCGAGCAGGTGACGCCGGCCGCCTTGCAGAGGCCCGGGGCCATCACGAACCACGAGTCGAAGGTGTGGTAGGGCCACCAGCATGGTCCCTGGTTGGTCTGTCCCGGGCACTCGTCGAGCCTGATCTGCTCGGGATAGGCGAGGCAAGTCGGCGCGGTCGTGGAGTAGCTAAGCGCGTCGAGCGCGCAGCTGATCCGCGGTTTGCTCGAATCCGCCTCGTTGTAGGTTGTCTTGACCAGCAGCGGCGCGCGGGTGGCGGTGCCGGTGGCGGTTCCGACCGAGTACTGCACCCAGCCCGAGGGGTTCTTGCACCACTTGGTCGAGCAGGTCCCGGCGTGCCACATGTCGACTCCCCACTGAGCCGTATTGAGGTCGATCTTGGTGTCCGAGCTCTCGCTGTGACCGACGCGGGCGATCGGCCCGGCGAACTGATGCGCCTCGGGGTCGTAAACGAACACTCCACGGAACGAGTACACCTCCTCGTTGCCCGAGAAGCTCCGAACCGCCTGGTCGTTCTGCGGTGTCGAACAGCCGACCCCGGCGATGCTGCAGATCCCGGGAGCCGACACGAACCAGGTGTCGACCGCGACCGGGCTCAGGCACATGCCGGTGTAATTGGAGACCGATCCATCTTTCGGTGCCGTCTGACATCCCGGCCAGGCACTCTGGCTGATTGCGCACGTCGTGCTCAACGCTGTCGCACCCTGAATCTCGCATGTCATCCGCGGCGTGGTCGTGTCGTGCTCGTTGTAGCCCTCGACGATCTTGAACGCCGGCGCGCCGGCTGAGCCCACGCTGAGCGTGACGTTCCCCTTGGCCCACTGGCAGGTGAAGCACGTCCACGCCATCCAACGCACCCCCACGTTCGGCTGAGCTTGTTCGCCGCGCCAGAAGTCCCCCTGCTCGTGGGAGGCGCTGACGAAGTTGATCGGACCGGCATACTTGCCCGCCACGCTGTCCCACACATAGAGCACCGAAGTCCGCGTGTCGACAGCCTCGGAGCCGATTCCACTGGTGCCGCTCTGCGCCGAGGAGACGACCAGGGTCTGCGTGTTGCTCTGCGGGGCTCCTGGAAGCTCAACCGTGCTGGCGGCGGCCGTGCCGGCTGAACGCGCGCTTCTCAGCAGGCGCCTGAAGCGCACCGTCCAGCGGACCCGAGTGGTGACCGCCAAGCGGCCACCCGAGCGGGCGGCGAGCCGTTTCAACACCGCTGTCCGCAGCCGTGAAAGAACTATGGTGCTGAAGCCGACGCGGGCGGCGAAGTTCGGCCGTCGCGCGAGTGAGGCGAACAGGGGATAGTTCGCTTTCCTGGACACGCGGAGGATCGGTCTGCGGCCGGCGAGTCGCTTGAGCTTGGAAGCGATTGACACCTCTACGGTCGCGATCACCCGCGGCTGCCGGGCACCCAGGCGGCGCAGCGTGCTCTGCTGCACGTCGTAGTAGACATACGGCATCAGCACGAGCCGTTGGCGGACCGGGAAGCGCGCTGTCACCCCGACCGCGGCCTTCCCGAGTGTGCGTGGCTTTGCCGCGGCCGCGCCGGCATTTCCCGCCGTGGCCGACGACGACAACACCACAAACAACAAACCGGCAACAGCAATCGCTGTCAGTGACCCTGCGAATATCCGCTTGCGCCCCGAAATGCGTCGCACGGTGAAACCTCCTGTTGCGTAATCGTGTTGGAAACTAAGGGTGCTCGGCGAGGGGCCGCATCCGGGATTTGCCAAGACGCGTCCGTGGGCAACTACCGACTGAGCAGCGATGCTTGCGCGTGCGAAGTCCTTTCGCGGGGCCTGAGCTTCGCGCCGCCCCGCGCTCTACCGCCGGTTTCGCCCTATGAAACGCCCGGTAAGCCCCTCGTAGCCCAAAGATCGCGGTTTCGAATCCTGCCCCGCGTGCGCGTCGCGTCGGCAACCTGCTCAAGGACTGCTCTCAGCGCGACGTCTGCGCCACCGCGGCTTGAGGTCGGGTTGCCCGCCTCGCCGGAGCGCGGACGTGCGCGATGTAGGCAGCCACTCCCAGGAGCGCGCCCGCGTAGCCCACGGCTATCAGCGGCGCGAGCCCGGTCGAGACACTGAAGCCCACGGCGTGGCTGATCACTCGTTGTGGTCCCCAGAACGGCAGCAGCTTCGCGATTGTCTGTGTCGAGTCGAGCGTGAGCTGGATACCGACCACGCCGATCAGGATCAGTACCCCCTCGAGCTCGTGGGGCACAAGCGCACCTACGGCGAGGCCGAACGGCACGCTGGTCAGCGCCACGAGCTCCACCCCGACGCCCAGCTCCACCGGGTGCGGGGGACCCGTGCCGATCACCATGATCACGCTGAACAAGGTCGCCACCACGACGCCGAACAGCTCGAGGAACACCAGCCGCCCGAGCAGCAGCTCGTATGGGTGGTAGCCCGCCAGCACGAGCCGCTGGTCCACCGGTCGCGCGGTCAGCGCCGCGAAGATCGACGCGCCGGCGACCGAGAACGCCATCGCGATCCCGCCGGTGACCGCCGCGTGATGTCGCCCCTGGCTGATCGAGGCTCCGTAGAAGGCGAGTGGCAGCCCGGTGAGCAGTCCCATCGCGACGTGGCGCCTGAGCAGCTCGCGCCCGGTCATCGCGGCGGGGACGATGATGCGTCTCATGTCCGTGCCGCCTCGGCGTCCGCCTTGGACATGCGGGGGATCTTCAGCTCCATCACCCGATCGACCAGCTCCAGATCGGCGAGCAGATGCGTGACCACGACGACCGCCAATCCGTCGTCTCGCCAACCCGACACGTGCTCCCAGAAGCTGACATAGGCGCCGCGGTCGAAGCCCTGGTAGGGCTCGTCGAGCAGCAGCACGGTCGCGCCGCCGAGCAGGGCGAGCGCGACGTTGAGCTTCTGCCGTGCACCTCCGGACAGGAACCGCGACGGGGAGCGATCGCCTGCAGGGAAGCCCAACTCCTCGAGCAGCGTTCGGCCGTCGCGAAGGACCTGCTCGTCCGACAGCCCGAGCGCCGGCGCGAACAGCCGCAGATGCTCATCGGCGTTGAGCAGGTCGAACAGTCCCGGGATCTGCGGGCAGTAGCCGACCCGCCCTTGGACCAACACTTCGCCGACGTCGGGGTGGATAAGGCCGGCGCAGATCCGCATCAGCGTGCTCTTTCCCGCACCGTTCTCGCCGACGATCGCGACCGCCTCACCTGGCTGGACCGATAGCGAAACGTGGTCCAGCACGAGCTTGCGCCCGTATGAGTGTGTGATCGGCCCTGCCTGCAGAAGCGGGGCGACCGCGCGGTCGCTCGGATGTGTCATGCGGGTTGAGGTTTCCATGCGTCGGGCGTCGGCGCGGCCGCCGCTCAATCCCCTCCGGCGAGTCGGCGCACGATCCCGCCCGGTCGGAATCTCGACTGGAGCCAGGCGGCTGGATACACCCTCAGCATCGGGTGCGACGCTATGCGGCGCCGGCGTGCGCCGCATCCGCGCGGAGCCGCGCGTCGCGATGCGCGGTTTCCCGCAGTCGATAGGGACGAAATCCGCTTGGGTCGCGCATTCTGCGAGAACAGCTCGCGGGGTGGACCCAGAGGTGATTGACCAGTGGGCGTCCGAAAACCACACGGTCCACGGGTCGAGCAGGTACCGGCGGTAGTTTCTCCGGAACGGGTGTGGGAACGCCCTGATGTGGGCGCGTGCCGCTCGGATCAGAGTCGGGCGCTGTGTTGGATGACGGTGGCGGTCGATCGCAGAGTGAACGTGGCCTGACCCGCCGGGCGGCGCTGGGCGGCGCAGCGACGGCGGCGCTGGCCGTACAGATGACGCGTGGCGTCAGGCCGGCTTGGGCGGCACCGCCGCCGGCCGGCGGTCCGGTGCGAGACCTTGGGCGAGGGGGGCGGCCAATGCAGCTTGCAGCGGTCGCGGCGGTCGCCAAGCGGATCGGCAGGGGCGAACCGGTGGCGATCGTCGACCTCGCGTCCGTCGATCACAACTGCGGTCGCCTGATCGCCTGGAGCAAGAGCAACCGGCTCGCGTGGCGGCCGGCCTACAAGACGCTGCGCTCCCCCGAACTGCTCGCGTACGTGCTCGGAAAGCTGGACCGCCCGCGGGTGATGATCCATCACCTGCGCGATCTGCCCCAGGCGCTTCCGCACGTGCCGGTCGGGACGGATTTCCTGATGGGGTACCCGCCGACGCTCGGGGAGCTACGGCAGTACCTCAGCTCGCGGTCGCCGCGCGGTGAACGGCGGCACACGCTGCGAATCAACATTGACGGGATCGAGCTGCTCCGTGCGCTGGACGAGCTGTCGAAGCACACGCCGCGAACGCTTCCGATCGACGTGGGGCTCGAGATCTACAACGGGATCCCGCGCGGCGGCTTCGACCCCGGCGCGGAGCTCACGGCGGCGCTGAAGCTGCTGCGCGCAGCGCGAGGACGGCTGCGGCTGGGCGCGCTCCTCTGCTACGACGCGGGCGCCATCTTGAGCAGTGACGAGGCGACGCTCAAGCTTGCCGCTGAGTTCGCTCAGCACAATCTGACCGACGCACACAAGTCGGTGATCGCGCAGGCGCACGACTTCGTGGACCTCGCCACGCTTGTGCGAAACGGGCCCGGCTCGGCCAACTACGCCCACTGGTCGGGGACGACCGCGGCGAACGAGTTCTCGGCCGGCTCAGCCGTGCTGTTCGCCAACTACCTCGACCCCTACCCGAATACCGCCGGCCTGGCGAAGGCGCTTTACCTGTGCGCGCCGGTGTTGCGGCTGCCCGAGAACCACTTCTTCGGCAACCTCCCCTACCCGATCCCGGCCGGCACCGAGGGCGTGTACATCAAGTCCGGCGGCTGGCCGACCGGCAACAACCCCACGCTCTCCAAGCTCGTGTATCCCGCCGGGCTACTCGAGGGACCCCTGTACGGCCGCGGCTCCAACGCATCGGGCCTGATCCTCGCCCGGCCCGGTCAGCTGCACCTCGGCGACTACGTGGTCGAGACGGCGCAGCAGGTGATGGAGGGTCAGGACTATTTCGGTGGCTTGTACGCGGTCCGGGAGGCCGAGGTTCGCGCGCTGTGGCCGACGCTGTCGCGGTGGGTCGGAGAACGCGAGGAGCTGGGCTGATGGCCGAGGGCAAACTCACCCGGAGGGGTCTGATCGCGGGGGCCGGAGCGCTCGCGGCCGCCACGGCCGTCAGGACGCCGGTCGGGGTCGCGAGCGCGGCGGCGCCGGGAGTCGATCCCGCGTTCCCGAGCGCGCTCGGGTCGGGCGGGCGGCCGACGGGCAACAAGACGCTCGCGCGGCTCGCCCGCGAGCACGGACAGGGCGAGCCCGTGATGTTCGTCGACCTCGCGGCGGTCGACCGCAACGCCAGGGTGATCGTCGACTTTGCGCGAGCGCATCGGTGGCACGTCCGCCCGGCGCTCAAGGTGTTCCAATCGCCCAAGCTGTGCGCGTACATCCTGCATCTGCTGCCCGAGCCGCGGGGCCTGGTGTTCCACCTGCGGACCGTTGACCAGATCATGACCGCGGCGCCCGCCGGGACCGATCTGCTGATGGGCTATCCGCCGACCCGCGGCGAGCTCCGGGCGTACCTCGGCTCGGCTCCGCCGCGAGGCCAGCGCCCGCACAGGCTGACGCTGCTCGCGAGCTCGCTCGAGATCCTGCAGGACATGGCGCGGCTGGCGAGGAGGACGCGCCGGCGAGTGCCGCTGGACGTCGGACTGGAATTCGACTCCGGCTTTGGGCGGGGGGGCTTTCACCATCCGCCGAGGATCAGCGCTGCGATCAAGTTGCTCCGGCGTGAGCGTCGCGTGCTGCGACTGCGGGCAGTGCTCTGCTACGACGGTCACGCGCTGGTCAGCCCGAACAAGGAAGTCCGCAAGTACGTTGCCAACCAGGCGAGCGGGTACTTCAAGGGCTACCTCGATCAACTGCACGCTGAGGGCAGCGATCTGTATGACCCGGCGGCGCTGGTCCGCAACGGGCCCGGAAGCTCCAACTACCGCAACTGGGGCGGGAAGCCGGAGATCAATGAGATCAGCCCCGGGTCGGCGTTCGTGTACGCCGGCTACATGGCCGCAGGATTCGACGATCAGGGCCTGGCACGGGCGCTGACGCAGGCCGCGCCGGTGCTCAAGGACGTGGGACCGTATCCATCAACGTACCTCACCAAGGTTCCGATCCCCCCGATCATCGGCGAGGAGTACTTCCTGAAGGGATCGACGTGGCCGGACCAGGGTGGCATCCAGCCGCCGTTCGTCTACCCGCCGGGCGTCAAGGACGACGAGCGCGAGGGCGGCCGCTGCATGGTGTACGCGCCCCAGGGTGAGCTGAGCACGTCCGACTACGTGCTGTGCTGGCCGAACGAGGGCGGGGATGGAATCGATTACTTCGGCGCCCTGCAGGTCGTCCGCTCGGGGCGGATCGTCGACGTGTGGCCGACGTTCACCCGCTGGGGCACGCCCGCCGGTAGCTGACCGCGAGGTCTCGCCAGGGCCCTGTGCCGGGTCCGCGTCACGACGTACTGTGGAAACGCTGCGGTCTGAGACGTAGGAGTGGGTACGCGCCCGGCGGGGAAGTCTTCAGATCCTCGGACACTCTCTTCCGCGGCCGGTGTGTCCACGACTATGATTCTCGATTAACCGGGGGTCAAGGATCGAGGGCACATGGCACTGAGGAAGTGCGATCACTGCGGGCAGGAGGTGCCCGCGAGCCGGTTCTGCATCCGCTGCGGGCATCAGCTCGAGGGCGGCGACCAGGCGCTATCGCGGCTCTCTCGCGTGCCCGGGGCCTCAGCCGTCGGCCGCGGCGTGTCGGGCGTGCTGAACGTCGACCCCACCTCGCTGTCGGGAGTGCGTAGGGCATTCGCCGCCGCCCCGAATGAGAGCGTGCTTCGGCCGACGATCGTCTCGACGATCTTCCCCCAGCTCCCGCAGCCCTCGATGGGCGTGTTTCGGCGCTGCCTCGCCCTCGGGCTGGCCACGGTGCTGGTCTTGGGACTGGCGAAGCTATACCCCGTCGCGCTGATCGCCGGCGCTGTCCTGTTCCCGATGCTGGTGGTGCTCTACCTCGTCGACGTGAACGTGTTCGAGGAACAGTCGCTTCGGGTCATCGGGGCAACCTTGCTGTGGGGCCTTGTCACGGGTGCCGTGACCGCCTTGATCGCCAAGGCCCTGTCCCCTTCGGGCGCGGACGTGTTCGTCGGCGGCGATCGCAGCCTCGTCCTCACCCGCGGCGTGCTGATTCCCGTCTTGAGCGTCGCGCTCATCATGCTCGGTCCATGCGCGTTGCTGAGATATCCGCGCTTCTCGACGGTGCTGGACGGGGCGACCTTTGGGGCCGCTACCGCCTCGGCGTTCGTCGCCGCTGAGGTGCTCGTTCAGGCGCTGTCAGCGCTCAATCATGGGCTTCGACCCCCCGGAGCGGTTGTTCCGTGGCTCGTCCAGCTCGCGATTATCGCGATCGCGCTGCCGGTCCTGACGATGGCGACGATGGGCGCGGCCGTCGGGGCTGTGTGGCTGAAGGTGCGCGCCCCGATCCGAGACCGCCGCGCGCTCGGACGGCTCGGCTCGCCATACGTGGCGGTGCCGCTGGCCGCGGCACTGCTGGTGCTGGCGGCGATCGCGCAGCTCGAGTTGGCCAGTGGCCTCGCGCTCGCGATCATCGCTGTGCTCGCAGTCGTGGCGCTTCTGTGGCTGCGGCAGGTGATCCACGTCGGGCTGCTGGAGGAAGCCCTGCTGATCGAGGACGCGCCGATCATCACCTGCGCCAACTGCGGGCACCGAACCCGTCGCGGGAGCTTCTGCGAGTACTGCGGGATCGCGCTTGCGGCACTGCCTGCGAGCCGCTCGTCGGTGCGGGCTTCCCCCGTCGCGGCGGCGGAGAACGGGCAGAACTGAAGTGCCTGCGGGGGCCGTCACGCTGCGTTGCACGGCTGGTCCGCTCACCGGCGAGGTGCTCGAGGTCGAGTCTGAGCTGTTGCTTGGCCGGGAGCTGCCCGAGCCGGGACAGCTCGGTGGAGATCCGCGGCTCTCACGTCGCCACGCCCGCATCTTCATGGACGACGGCGGCGCTATGGCCGTCGAGGACCTCGGATCGACGAACGGCACCTGGGTCAACGATGAGCGGCTCGCCGAGCCCCGGACGCTCGCCGATGGAGACGAGCTCCGGCTCGGACAGAGCTGCTTCACGGTCGAGCTCCCCCATCGGCCGGCTGCGACGCAGCTCGACACCGGCGCCGCGATCGCCGCTCCCACGATCGGCGACCGCGCCCCGGCAGAACCGTGCGTGCGAGTCGTGTCCGGGCCCTCCGAGGGGCTCGAGATCGCGATCGGAGCCGAGTTTCTGATCGGCCGGAGCTACGGCGAACCCGGGGCGTTGGGCGGCGATCGGCTGCTGTCCCGCCGGCACGCCCGGATCGCGCGCGGGGCAGGCGGCTCGTTCTTCATCGAGGACACCGGGTCCACGAACGGAACGACTCTCAACGGGCGGCCGCTTCGTGGAGCGCATCCGCTCCGGGACGAAGACGAGATCAAGGTCGGATCGAGCACGATGGTGGCCGAGCACATGCCGGGCCGGCCGCTGACCCCGGAGCTCGATGAGCGGCCCGTCAGGGCCGCGCTCGGTGCGCCTCACGAGCAAGCCGCCGCGTTCGAGCCCCAAGGCGCAGCGAGCGCACGTTTCTCATCGGGACACGTCACCGCCGTGTTCGCCGTCGTGTTCGCCGCTGCCGCCCTCGTGGCGGTAGCGGCGGTGTTGCTGGCGGCTCCCTTGGGGAGCAGCGCCTGCGCCACCGGATTCATCTGCCATCCACCGCCGAAGGCGCTGCCGCTGCGGGTGCTGACGACCTTCACCGGGTCGCTTGGCTGGAGAACCGAGTACGACCCACAGCTCGCCACGCCGATCACGGCCGACGCGAGCGGCAACCAGCTGGTCCTGCATGAGACGGCGAAGGCAGATCAGGAGATTCTCCACCTGACGCCCGGGAACGCCCGGCTCGGCATCTGGATCCGCGCCTATCCCTCGAGCCAGTTCTCGGCCGTCGCCGCAATGCAGAGCATGGCCAACGCCGTCGAGACCCACCTCGTCGGCGCAACCACAGCACCGAGCGCAGACCAGATGTTTGGCGTTCCGGTGCTTGGGTTCCACACCGCCAGCGGCGAGGTGCTCGACGGCAACGCGCTCACGCCGCAGGGTCCCGGCGCTCCCCTGAAGCTCGCCGTGCTGGCGGCCACATCTGGCAGCGTCACGATCGTCGCCGCGGTCGTCTATGAGATTCAGCGCGGCACCAGTCAGGGAACTAATCCGGACCTACCATTTGATCAATTCGCCGATACCGTGCTCGAGACGGTTCGCTTCCCAAGCGACGGGAGCACGTGACCATGAGCTCGATTCCCCGCGCTCGAATCGTCGTCGCGGCTGTAGCGCTGGTGGCTGCTGCTGCGGCCGCGACGACGGTGCTGAGCGTCGTCAACCGCGGCACCCGTCCCGCTTCGCAGTTGACAGGACACACTCGGCGGCTGGGCGCGTTGGCGGGCGGCACGCTCGGCTTTGCGCTGAACCTCCGACTGGATCAGGGAAAGCTCGACGCGTACCTGAGGCGAGTCCAGCCCGCCGCTGGGCATGGAACCGGGTTGACGGCGGCCGAGTTCGGTGCGCGGTTCGGTGAGACCGACGCCCAGCTCGCCCGCCTGCGCGTGATCCTGCGCCGCCTCGGGATCACGGTCTGGCACGTCTACCCGCAGCGGACCGCGATGCTCGTTCGTTCGGACGTCGCTACGGCCGATCAGCTGTTCTCGCTTCGGTTCAGCCGCTACGTCACCGGTGCCGGGCAACGATTCTTCGCACCCGACAACGCACCGCTGATCCCCTCGGTGCTGTCGCCGTATGTCACCGGTCTGGCCGACCTCTCCGACCGGCCGATCCCGCCGGCGGACATACCCAGCAGCGGTCTCACGCCCGCGCTGACGGCGCAGGCATATGACATCGCTCCGCTGTGGAAGGCGGGAATCCGCGGTCAGGGTCAAACGATCGCGATCGCAACCGCGTTCGGGGCGATCAATCCGCAGGACATAGTGGCGTTTGCGCAGCGCACGGGGATCACTCCGCATGTGGTCATCAAGCCGGTGAACGGAGGCAGCACGTACTCGATCGCCAGCGGCTCCGACCCCGAGATGGACCTCGATCTTCAGGTCGCGCTGGGCGTCGCTCCCGACGCCCAGATCGTCGATTACCAGAACTCCGTCAACAGCGCAGCCAGCATCGGCCACGACGTCGCCGATATCTACAACCAGGTCGAGCAGGATGGGCAGGCCAAGATCGTCTCGACCAG
Source organism: uncultured Solirubrobacterales bacterium (assembly GCA_963800475.1). Taxonomy (GTDB): domain Bacteria; phylum Actinomycetota; class Thermoleophilia; order Solirubrobacterales; family Solirubrobacteraceae; genus Palsa-465. Next base: position 61,469 of record CAWDAZ010000001.1, read on the forward strand.
CTATGCGCTGTGTGAGAGCTTGCTGCTCAGCGGAGACGCCCAGGCTGCCGACAACGCGCTGAAGTCGCTCGACGCAAGCAATGTGACCGCGTTCAATGCGTCCGGTGACACCGGCGCTTACGGCTGCTTGCGGATGGCCCAACCACAGCCCGGAACGAACATCGAGAGCAAGTACACAGGCCTGGCGGTGATGTACCCGGCGACGAGCCCCTATGCCATATCGGTGGGAGGCACCAGGCTCGAGGTCCGCTCCGACGGCAGCTATCTGACCGAGTCGGCCTGGGGAGACCCGATTGCAAGAGCAGGCGGCGGCGGCGGCGTCTCGTCGCTCGAGGGCCGACCGGCATGGCAACAGGGGCCGGGCGTCGTCCAAGCGGGGGTGAATGCGGGCAATTACCGAGAGGTGCCGGACGTCTCCGGACCGTCCGACTCCAACAGCGGCTTCATGATCTGCCAGAGCCTCCCGCGGTCATCCACCCCGACCTGCGCCGGTGGCTACGGTGGCACGAGCGCCGCGACGCCATTCTGGGCCGCGTCAATGCTGCTGATTCAGCAGTACGCCGCCGCGCACGGCGCCGGCCCGCTCGCGCGCTGCTTTGCTGCACCGATCCTGTATGACCTGGCCGCAAAGGCGCAGCCGGTACCGGCGTTTCATCAGGTCACGCTCGGCAACAACGGCTACTACAGCGCCACGCCGGGATACAACCTCGCCACGGGCCTCGGCACGCCGGACGTCTTCAACCTCGCGCAGGACTACGCGAACTTCTTGCGCAACCAGTCGTCGCGCAGTTGCCCGTTCTAGATGGCTCCGGATCCCGAACCTCAGCTCCGAGCCGGGGACATGGCCGGCGGCACGCCCTTCGCCGGGTACACGATCGAGGCCGTCGCGGGACGCGGGGGGATGGGAGTCGTGTACCGCGCGCGCCAGGTCCGACCGTCGCGGCTGGTCGCATTGAAGGTGATCTCGCCCGAGCTGGCGAGCGAGAGCGGCTTCCGCGAACGGTTCGAGCACGAGTCGGAGATCGCGGCTTCGATCGAGCACTCGAACGTGATCCCCGTCTACGAGGTCGGCGAGGAGTCGGAGCTGCTGTTCATCGCGATGCGCTACGTGGAAGGAACCGACCTCGGCAAGCTGATTGCGACCGAGGGACGCTTGCCCCCGATCCGGGCCGTGCAGATCCTCGGTGAGCTGACGGCGGCGCTCGACGCCGCTCACGAGCGCGGGCTGGTGCACAGAGACGTCAAGCCTGCCAACGTCCTGATCGCGCGGGAGGGCGGCCGGGAGCACGTGTACCTGACCGACTTCGGGCTGGCCAAGCTCGCCGAAGGTCGCGGACAGACGCGTACCGGGATCTTCCTCGGCACGATCGACTACGCGGCCCCGGAACAGTTCGAAGGCCGCCGCGTCGATGCTCGGACCGACGTCTACGCCTGCGGCTGCGTGCTCTACCACATGCTCACCGGCAACGTCCCCTTCCCGAGCGAGGGCGAGCCGGCGGTCATGTTCGCCCATCTCTCGGCTGAGGCGCCCTCCGCACGGGCGCTTGTCCCGAGCCTCCCACCGGAGCTGGACGCGGTGATCGCGCGTGCGATGGCGAAGGATCCGGACGCTCGGTACCCCTCCGCAGGCGATCTGGGCCGCGACGCCGCGGCGGCCGTAGGCGGACAACATGCGACCCTGCGCGAACGAAGCGTGGCCACCGGCGCCGCCGCTCCGGCCGCCGCTCAGGCGGACGCGACGGGGGCGGCGGGCCCGGCGGACGCGACCGTCCCCGCACGCCCGGCGGACGCGACCGTGCCTGCAAGCGCCCACCAACCCGGCAAGCGTCTCACCACGCGGACCGCGGCGATCGCCGGTGCGGCGATCCTGGCGCTCGCGCTGCTCGGTGCCGGCGTCGCGTTCAGCGGTGGCGGAAGTCAGCGCCCCAAGACGACGGCGACCGGCAAGCGATCGGCTCCGTCCGCTCCGGCGACGAAGAGCTATGCGATCCCGTCCAAGGGCGTCAGCTTCTCGTATCCGGCGAGCTGGATACGCCTCACCGGGCTCTCGGACCCGGACGTGGTGGCCGACGTCGGCATCAACAATCAGTCCGCGGCGACGACAACACGGTGCGCTTTGCTGATCCAGCGCGGCGCCGCCCCGCGCAACTCCCAAGAGGCTCAGTTTGCGTACGTGCGCGCAAGTTCGGCTGCCGGTGCTCGCTCGTACAAGCACTATGAGCTTCGCGCGATCCAGTCCGAGCAAGCGGTGAACATCTCGGGAGTTGGCCTGGTCCGAGTCGGCGACGGCCAGGGTGCGCACCTCGGGTTCTTCTTCCGTGGTCGCGACATCTACCTGTTTGACTGCGTCACGCCCGCGGCGGGGCTCACGCAGGTCGACCAGCAGGACTTTCGACCGCTGCTGGCGAGCCTTCGGGTCGGCTAAGCGCGCGCACCAAGGTCTGATCAGCTCGACGATTCGGGCTCGGCACCGGCCCCAACGCTCGTGCGCGGTCGGGGCTGCTCGCTCTAGCCGTTTGCGCCGCCTGTTGCCTTCACCGCCTTGACGGCGGCCGCGGCCCGGTTGTCGGCGACTCTGAGCTTCTGGATGTCCCTGTCGGCAGCGTTGAAATCGCGGTTGTCGCTATCGACTGCAAGCGACCGCAGCGCTTGTTCGACCTCCCCCAGGTGGGCCACGATCGCCTCGTGAGCGGTCAGCAATTGCGATGGCGGCGTGAGCGCGTTGAGGTCGTCTGCGATCCCGCGTACACCGGCGGCGTCGGCGAGTGCAATCCGGCGAAACACGGGCTTGAGGAAGTCGTGTCCGTTCGGGAGGTGGTTGAAGATCCGGTTCATGCGCGGGGTGATCTGGGCGACTGCAGCGCGGTAGGCCACGGCCTGCGCGTCGGCCGCGGAGGTCGTCGTGGTGGGTTGAGACGCTGTAGTGGCGACGGTCCTCTGCGGAGCGGTCGCTGCCCCTAGCGTTGTCGATGCCTTGCCGCCGCCGCCGCTGGCCGCGATCGCGATGATCGCCCCGACCAGCAGCACGAGCAACGCGCCGGCCGCATAAGCGACACCCCGGTGTTCCTCCAGCGCCCGGCGGAGCCCGGATCGTTCGCTTTCGGCGAAGGACACCGGGGTCGCCTGCGCCGCGTATGCAGCGGGCCGCGCCTCCACCTCGGTGCGGTCGAGTGCCGCGGGATCGATCTCGGTGCGATCGAGCCGCGCCGGGGCGGCTGGAGTTGCCGGGGCGATGGGCGCCGCTGCGGCGCGAGCGGCGCGGGCAAACTCCCCCGAGGTTGGATATCGCTCGTCACGTGACTTCGCCATCCCGCGTCGAATGACCGCGTCGAGCTCGCCGGACACCGCTGGTGAGAGCGCGGCCGCCGATGGAGGCTCGTCGTTGATGTGCGCCAACAGCTTCGCCGCATCCGTTGGTCGATCGAACGGGAGCTGGCCGGTCACGGCGACGAACAGGAGGCAGGCCAGGGCATACGTGTCCGCCCGGCCGTCGACCGAGCCTCCCTGGACCTGCTCTGGCGCAACGTAATCGAGCGTCCCGACCATCTGGCCGGTTCGGGTCAGACGAGCGTCCGTGGCAACGTTCTTGGTCAGGCCGAAGTCGGTCAGATAGGCACGCTCCTCGCCGTACTCCTCGGCGATCAGCACGTTCGCCGGCTTGACGTCGCGGTGCACGAGACCGCGGCCGTGCGCGGCATCCAGAGCCCCCGCCACCTGCACCGCGATCGCCGCCGCGCGCTCCGGTGCCAGCGCACGCTCCTCCCGGATCAGGGTGTCCATGTCGGTGCCGACGACGAAGCGCGTCGCAAGGAACAGCTGGCCGTCGATCTCGCCGGCCTCGTAGACCGGGAGGATGTTGGGGTGATCAATTGACGCCGCCAGCTGTGCCTCACGCTTGAAGCGCTCGCGGAATGCTGGGTCGTGGGCGAGCTCGGGGGCGACGAGCTTGAGCGCGACAGTTCGCTCCAAGGCCAGCTGCGTGGCCTTGTAGACCATGCCCATGCCGCCCCGGGCGAGGAAAGACTCGATCCGGTAGCCGCCGAACAGGCTCCCAGCCGAGAAGTCGGCCTTGGCACCGGCCATTACCAATTAGTCCCGATCATCGATCTCTTCCGGATCTCGAATCGTCTCGCGCTGAGCGTGAGCGCGCAATGCCCCAGCTCCCGAGAAGCTTATCCCGCCGCGGCCGGAACCGTAATCGACTCCGTGCCCGCTCGAGATCTCGACGATGCGCTCATACGCCGGTGCCCGAGCTCCATTAAGAACTCGGGAGCGCCCTCGAGATATTCAAGTGGGCGCTCGCCGGCGACTACGTGGCATTCGCCACCGACATCGGCGATCAGTACGCGGACAGCGCAAACGTGATCACGTTCGACCTCCGGACCGGCAGCGGTGTGTACGACGATCCGCTGTACACAGGCTGTGAGATCAGCTCTCCGTGCCCGTATCCGATTGTGCTGGCCCTATCCAGCGGTGGATCCCCGGTGTGGGAGACACAACTCCCCTCGACAACTGGAATCACCGAGACGATCGTCGCCCACGAGCCCACAGGGCTGGTGACGCTCGACACCGAGACGGTTCCCTCAGGCAACACATCCCCATCCGTCGGGCTCGCGAACCTGCAGGTCGTCGACAACACAGCCGAGTGGACCCGCGACGGGCAGCCGCAATCCGCGGCGCTCGGCGGCTAGCTGTCAACAGAGGCCGACTTGCGCGTGGGGCCGCCCGCCGCGTGGTAGGCGCTGGTCAGGGCTGCGACTGGCCGGCGAGCGGGCGGGCCTGCGCGAACGTCACCAGCTTGCCGGCCTGCTCATCCCACAGCTTGAACCTGACGGCGCGAAGTGCGGACCAGAGCGAGAGGGTCGGAACCGCCGCCAACGTCGGGGTTGCGTCGTGGGCGCGCTGGAGGTTGTAGTTCGGTATCCGGGCGTTGAGGTGATGCACGTGGTGGAGACCGATGTTGCCCGTGAAGAACTGCAGCACTCTTGGCAGCTTCAGATAAGAGCTCCCGCGTAGAGCAGCGTCCGTGTAGGTCCAACCATCTCTGTTCTGCCAGTAGGCGTGCTCGAACTGATGCTGGACGTAGAACAGCCAGATGCCGACTGAGCCCGCCAGCAGCGCGGCGGGCGCCCACACGATCAGGAAATCGCGCCAGCCGAACAGCCAGCACGCTCCCCCGAGCAGCACGAGCAGCACGGCGTCGGTGCCGAGCACGCTGTTGCGCATCCGCGGCCGTGCCCCCCGCGCGACGATCCGGGGCCCGATGACCATCGCGAACACCGGGCCCAGACCGAACATCACCAGCGGATTCCGAATCAGCCGATAGGCAGCGCGACTGCCTCGGGAGCGCGCCCGGTACTCCTCGACCGTGAGCGTCGGGATGTCGCCGACTCCGCGCCGGTCGAGGTCTCCTGAGGTCGCGTGATGCACGGCGTGGTCGTGGCGCCAGCGGCGAAAAGGAGACAGCACGAACAGGCCGAGGACCGCGCCGAGAGTGGCGTTCGCGCGCCGTGACGGCAGCAGCGACCCATGCGCGCAGTCGTGAAACACGACGAACACTCGGACCAGAAACCCGGCGGCTGGGATCGCGAGCACAAAGGTCAATACGTCCGAAATGGTGAGCGTCAGATACATCACCACGCAGAGCGCGGCGTACGGGAGCGCTGATGTCGCGATCGCAAACAAACCACGGCTGAGACTCGGGACCGCGAACAGCGCGAGCTTGTCGTCCCGAAGCGAGCGGGCTGAGGCAGGAGTCAATTGGTCAAGAGTCAGCACAGAAGGAGGACCGTGGTTCCAGGCTCTGGCGTCGCCGTGGGCAGCCGCCCCACCGGTGGCGCCGATCCGTGATGCCACCGATAGCCAGCCGAGCATACTCGCAAATGGGGACCCGCCGTCGCGCCTCTACGCGGGCTCTGCCTGGGATCGGTTCGCGACCGTGGCTACACTGGGTCGGGCGCAGTGCTGGTGCAAAGGTTTCGTATGAGACCGAGCACGGCCCCAAGGCCTGGCGGCGGCAAGACGTCCAGCTGTCTAGCTCGCGCGGTCGACCGGCGGGTGGCTCCGTCGACGGCCAGCACCCGCCGGCCCCGCTTCACCAGATGCGGTCTGATCGGGGTCGCAGGCCGGGCGGGCTGTGATGTGCCGAGCGGCGAACCGATTCCGACGAGGAGACACCGACATGGCGTCAAGCGGCAAGAGGAAGACGACATTTGCAAAGCTCGCCCGCGAGCAGCGGGTTCGCGAGCGCCGGCTGGAGAAGAAGGCCAAGAAGGATGCGCGCAAGCGTGGGGTCGAACCCGATCCCGAGCAAGTCACGGACAGCGGCCCTGGCGGCGCCGACGGTAGCGCCGAACCTCGCGAACGTGACGGCGGCCTGCCAATCGGGTACTAGTGAGCATCGCCACCGAGACCACACGAGACTCCGACCAGAGTCGGCGCAGCCTGGCCGATCTGCGGCCCACGCAGCACGAGATCGTCCTCCACGGCCACCGCGTCAGCTACCGCACGGCCGGCGACCGCGGTCCGGTCGTGCTGCTGATCCACGGCATCGTGGGATGCGCAGAGCAGTGGGATCAGGTCGTTCCGCTGCTCGCCGAGCGCTACACGGTCGTCGCGCCCGACCTGCTCGGGCACGGGCAGTCCGCCAAGCCGCGGGGCGACTACTCGCTTGGGGCATACGCCGCCAGCGTGCGCGATCTGCTCGTCGCGCTCGGGCACCGGCGTGCGACGGTGGTCGGGCACTCGCTTGGCGGCGGCGTCGCGATGCAGTTCGCTTACGAGTACCCCCCGTTCGCCGAGCGGCTTGTGCTCGCCTCGAGCGGCGGACTCGGCCGGGAGGTCCACCTGATGCTCCGGGCCGCAACGCTCCCAGGCTCGGAGGTCGTGCTTCCGCTGATCGCGCACGAGCGCCTCTTGGGCGCCGGAAGTGCGCTTGGCGGCGTCCTTGGCCGGTTGGGGTTGCAGGCCGGCACCGACTTGGCGGAGATGGCGCGCGGCTATCGGTCGCTCGCAGATGCCGGCGCCCGGCAAGCGTTCATCCACACGCTTCGCGCGGTGCTCGACGTCGGCGGCCAGCGCGTGAGCGCCGAAGACCGCCTGTACCTGGCGGCGCTGCTTCCCTCGCTGATCATTTGGGGAGGACAAGATCCCCTGATCCCGGTCGAGCACGCCGAGGCCGCGAAGCGTGGACTCCCCAACAGCCGCCTCGAGGTGTTCGAGGATGCCGGCCACTTCCCGCAGCTTCATGACCCCGTTCGCTTTGCGTACACGCTGACCGACTTCATCGAATCCAGCGAGCCCACCCAGATGGAGTTCACCGACAGCGACTTCGAGCACCTGCGACAGCTGCTGCTTCGCGGCCGGTAGCCCGGCGGCGCCTCGATCGGCTCGTTATTGGATCATCCTCGTATGCCCGACCCGACCCAGCCACGCAGCGTAAGAATCGGTTCCGACGAGCGGACGGGGTGGTCGTCGGAGCGTCCACGCCGTGACGGTGCGCCGCCACGGCCGGCCGACGTGTCGGTCCGCTCACGCGTCCTCAAGCCTTCAGATCGGCTTCGGTACTCGCCCGGCAGCCTGCTCCTGGTAGTCGGCGCCGCCGCGTCGGAGCCGGACCGGTTCGCCGAGCGCGTCGTCGAGGAGCGAGGCGCGGTGCTCTCGCTTGCGAAGGTCCACGCGCTGCTTGCCGGTCGGGTCGCGGAGGAGGAGATCGAGGGGCGTGCTCGCGAGCTGCTCGATGTGGCGATCCGGAAGCGACTCGAGGCCGGCCAGAGTGTCGTCGTCGCGATTCAGGGTTTCGACGCGACGGAGCGCGAGCGGTTCGTCCGGCTCGCCCATGGTGAGCGTCGCCCGCGGCACCTGATCCTGATTGAGGCCCCGCGCGATCAGATCCTCGACGAGGAGCGCCCAGCCCTCGATGAGCTTCGCCGGTCGCTCGACGCCGGTGAGCTCGGCAGCGAGGGCTTCCAGACCGTCTTGCGGCTCGGCGGCAATGGCCTTACCGAGCTGAAGCGGATCGTCTTTCAGCGGCCGCCACGCGACGACTGACGGACTGATTACGGAGCGGAGTTGCCCGGCGGGTCGGGCATGCTCTGGCAGGTGTGGTAGCCATAACCGCCCGAGCCGTTCTTTTGCTGAAGTACGTGCGGAAACACCTCGAAGAACTGCGGCGAGTAGAAGTCGAGCTTGTATAGGCCGATCCCGCCCCCCTCAGGCGCAGCGGGGTCGCGGAACAGCGGCCCGGTGATGCTCGCCGGCGGCGCGGGAATGTACGCGGAGTGAAGGTGGTCCGTTGCGTGACGGGCACCCACCGCGATCACGTGCCGTTCGCCCACCGACGGCGCGGAGGTCATCGTCCAGCTCAGCTCCGCGCCCCCGTCGGTGTGCTGGAACAGGTTCTTGTTGTAAGTGACCCCCACGCCGATGCACCGCCAGCTCGTCGCATGGTCTACGCCCGTCCCGAGGTCGTAGAGAACGGGATATGCGACCGGGATCAGCGCCTGGTAGATCGTCTGCTGGGTGGCAAGCCGCATCGTCTCGACACTGGTCGCGACGTCGCCGAGCACCCACCGAGGATTGCTGGTGGCTGCGGCCGCGACCTGGCTCATCTTCGTCCAGTCGCTCATGATGATCTTCGCCTCGGTGGTGAAGTAGGCGGACGCGCGCTGGTAGCGGTTGTAGAGATTGACGCCGAGGTCCGCTGCCGCTGACGTGACCTTGGGACCGATCAGGTCCGGGCTCCCGTCCTGTTTGGTCAGGTATCCGGCGAGCGCAAAGGCGCCGCTGAGTCCCGCGGAGATGGCAGTGGCGGGTGGGTAGACGGCCCCGACGAATCCGCCGATCCTTGCGATCAAGGAGACGATGTTCAGAGCGCTCGATGTCGCATTGTTTGCTGGAGGCGGCTCGACTGCGGTCCTGATGTCGTTGGCTATCTTCGCGACGTCGACCAGCGCCGCCACCTGAGCGCCACCGAGGAACGGCGCCTGAAGTCCGTGCAGACCGAAGTACGCCTCTACGGTGTTCCGTCGCCCGATCTCGAGCTCGAGCTCCTGACGAGCCGCGTTGCAATCGGCAGGAGTGAAGCCTTGATGGCTGTCGTTGCATTTGGCCTTCGTCGCATCGTTTCCAAGTCGGGTGAGGATCAGGTTCCAGTCTGTCCCTGTCCCGGCGGTTCGCTCGTAGTACGCCTTGCGCACGTCGCATGTAGGGGCCGCCGGGTCGCACACCCCGATGATGTCCGGGTCGCGACCCAGGAAGGTCGCGGCGGCTGCCTGTCCGGGGGTGAACGCTGGGAACCCGCCGCCCGCAGCGCTCGGGCGGTTGACGATGCTCACCAGATCGAAGTTGACCGTGCCGGCCGCGTCGGCGATCGGCGGCTCATACTGAGCGTCGCGGCCCCGTACGAGCAGTCCGTGCAGCTTTCCGTCGGCCGCGTGCCCGGTCAGGGACTGGCTGGACACGGCCGCCGGCACGTCCATCGACGAGCGCGCGACAAACGCGTATCGACCCTGATTCGGCTCGTCGCTGGACCCCTGATTGAGCTGTGCGAACACCTGGGCGTTGCCGCCGAGGCTCCCGATCGCCTGCGCCGCCTGGAGCCAACCGGGGCTGGTCCCCTTCGGCTTACCGAACGCCTGGAGCATCAGCAGCAGCTCCCCGTGCTCGTTGTCCCTCGCCGATGCCCAGGCGATGTCGTCGGCCATCCGCTTGGCCTCGTCCGGGATCTGGGTCCCGTCGGGCCTGTTCGTCACATAGAAGAAGTCCTTTTCGAGGGCGAGCGTCCGGCTGTTGAGCCGGACCAGGAAGAACCCCGATGATCCGTTCGTCGGCGCGTCGTGCGCGTAGGTGTGGCCGCCGACCTTCATCGTGATCTGTGACGGCACCGTGCTCGCGTCGGTGTTGAACTCCGTCTGATCTGCAAATACGAACTCGAAGTTGCCGGTCGTCGACAGCGAGTTCAGGCGCAAATATCCGGACATGTTGACGGCGTGCCTGCCCGGGTAGGGCTGACTACGATCGACCGAGAGGAACGCTGAGCCCGCAGGCGACCCGGGTACCCCGACGATTGACTTCGGGAAGGCGTACCTGAGCATGTAATCCATGTTGGCGTCGCTCATGTTCGGAGTCCCGAGTGTTCGGAGCAGCCTCCGCCCCGCAGCAAGCTCATTGGCGTCGTCGCCTACGGCTGTGAAGCTCACCACCATCAAATAGGACGGAGCCTTGTTGTACGTCGTGGCGAGCGCCGCCACTGCGGCCATGGTCGCGACGTGGCCCGATGCCGCGAGCTCGAGCGTCTGCCGGTTCCAGATCGCGTACGAGTACCCGTAACCGCAGAGGACTCTCCCATCGCGCACCTCGCACGGCGCCCTCGTATCCGGAACCGGCACGCCGTTCAGCTTGATCGTCCCGTAGTCGTCGGCTGTTTCCAGCGTCACGCCGATCGGCGGCACGTCCGCGCGCTCGGTCACTGTGGCCGTGTCGACGGACGACCTTCCGTTCGCGGCGACGACCTTGGTGGTGACCCGATAGTTACCCGGAGCGTTGGCGACAAGTCCGGGCGTTTCGCTGCGCGCGTCATAAAGCGTCGCGACGGCGCCGCGCGGCCGGCTGACGATGCGCCAGTGGTAGGTGACATGCGGCACCCCGCCGTGACCCCCGGGGTCCGACGCGCTCCCCTGGAGTCGAATGAACTGCCCAGCGGTGGTGATCTGATCTGGGCCGGCTCCCGCCGTCAGGGCTCCCGGGGTGCGCCGGAAGGTCCGCGTCGTCACGGAATAGCTGGCGTCGCGTCCCGACGGACTCGTCCGGTAGGCAAGCAGCGTGACGCGGTTCTTCCCGGATCGCAGCCAGTCGTTCGCGCCGAGCAGGCCGACATAACCAGCTCCTTGGGGCTGGAACGCCCCGTCGGCACGATGACCATTGACCCACGCCTGCAGCGTGGCGCCCGGCGCGACCCGAGCGACCACCCGTACCGGTGCCTCATCGCCTCCGACCTGTAGTGCTCGCAAGCGGAGCAGGCTCGGAGCGCTTCGCGCGACGACGAACGAAACGTGGTCCATCTCGCCGTTGGATCCAGTCACGACCAGCAGCTCGTCAATACCGAGATGGAGGCCGCTTCCGACCCGCAGCCTCGCGCGGTAGATGCCGTGGGAACCGTGGAAGTAGCGCTCTACGTGGTGCCCGTCCACCAAGATCTGCAGCCGGTGGAGGCTCGCCCGCGACCGCAGGACAACCTGCACGCCGCCCGGACCGGCGACCTGATTCACCGCCGGGCTCACGATCCGCGTGACGCCGCCGGGCGCTGCGGCAGAAGTGGTCGCCGCAACCGCGGCCGACGCACACGCGGCCAGCGCTAGTAGCGAAACGACGCGTCGGAGTGGCTTGCCGATCGCGACAGCAGATCGAGATGAATCACGCAACGAAAACCCCCATCCTGCAGATCTATACCGTCCCCACGCATCGCGACCATCCCTGGCCGCTCGCGCGATAAGTCCGCCGGGAACTCTACCGCATCGGCCTGGGCGGGCAGAAGCGCTGGTGGGGTGCGCAGCTCGCGCCCGAGCGGTGTGCTGACCGGGTGCCGGCATAGCGGGTAGCGTCGGCTCTCGGGGTGGATTGTCGGGGACATATCGCGCACAGCACCGCGGGCGGCACCTGATCCTGATTGAGGCCCCGCGGGATCAGATCCTCGACGAGGAGCGCCCAGGGTCGACTACTCGACCGGGACGCTGAGCGGCTCCCCGAACTCCAGCGTGACCAGGTACTGGGTCCAGCTCAGATCAGCGCGGAGAAACGCGCCCAGACCGCCGTACCGGCTCGGCCGGTGCAGTAGACCGTGCCGATGTGGCGCGATCCTGTTCGGAGGCAGCTGATCCGATAGCGGCTGCGCGAGCTCGGCGCCTGCACGGTCATTTGACAGCGGCGCGACTGCCGGCACACGTTCACATAGTCGGTGACGATCTTTCCCGCGAGGCCGCAGCCGGTGCGCTCGGAGGCGTACAGCGGGGGGTCTCCTTGCCGGCACCAGTGAGGTCCGGACGCCAGCGCACTCGACCCCGGCACGACGGCGGAAGCGGCAGCGGCCACGATGATCAGTTGTCTGAGCATCGATCCAAATCGTGGCCTTCCACGCGTTCGCCGAGATCCGTGCTCCGCACCGTCTCCGCGAGGGGGAAGTATTGAGAAGTGCGAGCGGATTCGCTGAGCGTCTGACGCCGCTCGCGATCGCCCGCGCGCAGTCGACCGCCTCTCATCCACCCGGCCCCCGCTACAAAGCCATGCAATGGGCGAGGTGCGGAGATCGCGTCGTGCGTGGCTGATTCTCGGACTGGGGATCGCGGCGTACTCGGTCGCCGTGTTCCAGCGGGCGTCGCTCGGCGTCGCGGCGGTCGAGGCCCAGCGTCGGTTCGGCACGACCGCGTTCGTGCTGAGCCTGTTCAGCGTCATGCAGCTCGCCGTGTACGCGGGAATGCAGGTCCCGGTCGGGGTGATGCTCGACAGGGTCGGGTCGCGGCGGCTGATCGTCACCGGCGCGACGCTGATGGCGATCGGGCAGCTCGTGCTCGCGACTGCGCACGCGATCGGCCTTGCGATCTTCGCCCGGGTGCTCGTCGGCGCCGGCGACGCGATGACCTTCATCAGTGTCCTGCGGCTGATCCCGCGGTGGTTTCCGCCTCGTCGGGTGCCGATGCTCACGCAGTCGACCGGAATGCTGGGTCAGGTCGGGCAGATCGTCGCCGCGTATCCGCTCGTCGCGCTGCTCCAGGGTGCCGGCTGGACGACCTCGTTCCTGCTGGCGGCGCTCGCCGGCCTGCTCGTCGCCGGGTCGACCGCGCTCTGGCTGCGCGACGCCCCGAAGGGCACCGTGATCACACACGGTCACGTGACGATGGGGCTGGCGATCGAACGTCTCGGCCACGCGTGGCGGGAGCCCGGGACGCGGCTCGGGCTGTGGACGCACTTCGTCAGCCAGTTCCCGGGCGTGGTGTTCGCGCTCCTGTGGGGATACCCGTTCCTGGTGCTCGGCGAGGGCCGGAGCCCGGCTGAGGCGGGGCTGCTGATCACGCTGATGGTGGTCGTCGCGATCCCGCTCGGACCGGTGCTCGGGCACCTCGCGACCCGCTGGCCGTATCGGCGCTCGATTCCCGTGCTCGGGATCGTCGCGTGCACGGTCGCCGTCTGGACGCTCGTGCTGGCGTGGCCGGGGCGAGCACCGCTGCCGGTGCTGGTGGTGCTGGTCGTGGTGCTCGCATCGAACGGACCGGGCTCGATGATGGGCTTCGACTACGCCCGTACCGAGAACGAGGCGGAGCGGATCGGATCCGCGACCGGGATCGTCAACGTCGGCGGGTTCGTGGCCTCCCTGTGCACGATCGCGCTGATCGGCCTGATCCTCACGGCCACGAGCCGTGGCGGTCCCGCCACCTACACGCTCGGCGACTTCAAGCTCGCCTTCTCCGTCCAGTACCTGTTCTGGGCGATCGGACTCGCCGGGCTGCTCCACCAGCGACGGCGCCTGAAGCACGCGCGCGGCCTGCAGCTCGACCCCTTCCACCGCGCCGTCGCCCGCCAGTGGCGCGGACGCGACCGGGCGCGGCGGACTCGGATCTAGCAGGCCGGCGAGTCGCTTCGGAAACCCCTGTCGGTCCGCAGACAGCCGGGTCCGCTTAGCGCGCCGTCTGCTCGACCGCGGCCCTAGTCCGCCTTTCATGCGTCCGTGCCCCCGGCCGCCGCTCAATAGTGGTCGACGAGCGGGCGCTCCCAGCCCGTGCGCAGGCGATCGAACTCGTCCCAGTCGAGCGGCTCGCGCGGGACGGGGGGAGGGGGCGGGTCGTCCGGAGGCGGGCCGGACCGGCGCCAGTCGTCGTCGTCGCTGCCGCTCCTGGGCAACGTGAACACGGTGTAGCCCGACACGATGCCGCCGAGGACCGCGAGTGGGAGCCCGTACGGCTTCGGCAGCAGCCCCAGCAACCCAGCGGACAGGAGGGCGAGTCCGGCGATCCCGACCGGCATCGTCAGCCAGATCATCCTCGTCGCGAGCGCCCGGAGCGCGGGCACGGACCTAACGACCAGGGAGGAGAGAAACGGCAACGTCAACAGGAGCCACGCCGAGGGATCCATCGGGTCCGACGCTAAGAGAGCTCGCCGCGCGCAGCATCCGCGCAAGGCCGTGCGGCGGTCCGGTGTTTCCCGCAGTCAGCCGAACGCCGATTGGGGCCGATGCACTAGCGGCGGGTGCAGCCCGGCTTCCGGGCGCACTGGCGCTCAGCGGTCGCAAGCTCGCGCCTGGTCAGCGCGACGATCTTCGAGATGTTCGCGCGCGTGGCGGCGAACCCGGCGATCGTCGCCTGAACGATCATCCCGCCCTGAAGCGCAGCGATCCCGACGTGGGTCTCGTTGCCCTGGGTCACCGTGCCGGCGGCGCTGCGCTGACCGACCTTCGCCGTGCGAAGCGGCGAGAAGCCGTGGACCTTCTTGCTGTTCCTGGCGGCTTCGTCGAACGCGGAGGAGGCCCGCTTGGAGCTCGCATACTGGTCGACTGACAGCGTCACCTTGATCGAGGCTCCCGCGTTGGCGTAGATCACCTGCCGGCTCGCGACCGGGATGCCAGAGGAGGTGGTGTTCGCGCCGGTCTGCTGCTGACGGGTGACGCGCGGGAAATACTGGCGAACCACGCCGAGCGGGACGACGAACCCGCGCGGCAGGAGCGAACTCGCCGCCGCGGTCGCACTGGTTACGGCCAGCGCGGTGCTCACCGAGCCGGCAACCAATCCGACTGCGACGAGCGCAACCGTCGCGATCAACGCTCGCCACCCACGCATCCTCAAACCCCCATCCCCGTCGGTCGTCAATCTCGGGACGCGCCGAGTCTAGCCTCGACGCGGGGTCGTCAGGATCGCCGCCGTGAAGTGTGGTGGTTCGGCTACTCCTCGGGCCGCCGTTACGTGGTTTTGCGCCGCTCGTTGCGGCGCGTTGCGGATTCGCCGGCCGCGCCCGCGGCATACATTGCCGCCGATGCGTACCTGGTTGTTTCGTCTCTTCATCGTTGCGGGCCTGACCGCCGCGCTGGCTCTCCCGCCGGTGGCTGGGGCCGGCGCGAGGCATCCGAGGGTGACGGTGATGACACGCAACCTGTACCTGGGCGCCGACCTGCTGCCGCTCGCCGCGGCGGCTCCGGGTGCTCCCTTCGACGCTGCCGTCAAGGCGACGCTCGCGCACGTCGAGGCGACCGGACCCACGGCACGGATGACGCTGGTGGCAAAGGAGATCGCCACCGCAAGGCCGGATCTGGTCGGCCTCCAGGAGGTTTCGGTCTGGAGCACGGGCCCGATCGGCGGCAAGCCCCTGCACGTAAACGTCGACTACCTGAACACGATCATGTCCGAGCTGAAGCGGCTGCACGCTCCCTACCGGGTCGTGGCGCAGCGCCTGAGCCTGCATCTCCAAGCACAGTCGGCATCCGAAGAGGTCAGTTTCACCGACGGCAACGTGGTGCTCGCCCGCAGCGGTGTCACGGTCAGCAACGTGCGCTCGGCCGACTTCGCGCACCTGCTGAAGATCGCCACCCAGGCACTGGGAAGCGTCGCCGTCACGCGCAGCTGGAACGCCCTCGACGCGACCGTTGGCGGCGCGCATCTGCACTTCGTCAACACGCAGCTCGAGGCCTACTCGACATCCGTGCGTCTCCAACAGGCGCAGGAGCTCGTCGCCGGCCCGCTGCGATCCAAGCGCGAAACGATCCTCGCCGGCGACCTGAACTCGAGCGCGAACCTCCCGAACGTCGCCGACCGACCGCCGTTCCTCGCGATCGCCCACGCGGGGTTCAACGACGAGCGAACCTCGATCCCCAACTGCTGCTTCAACGACGACCTGACGACGGGCAGGTGGGACCACATCGTCGACCACATCATGGCCAAGCCGGCCGTCAAGCTGATCCGGTCGTTCCTCACCGGCCGCGAAACGACAAGCACCGGACGTCACCCCTCAGACCACGGTGGCGTGGTAAGCGTCCTTCAGCTCTAGGATCTTCCGCTCATGGCGGAGATCTCATCGTCCCTGTACCGCGCCGGGGAGGGCGAGCCGGTGGTGCTCCTGCACGGTTTCACCGGCCACTGGCGGCATTGGAAGCCCGTCCTTGCGGACCTCGTCGCGCGCTACGAGGTGATCGCGCCCACGTTGTCGGGGCACAACGGCGGACCCGCGTACCCGAGCGGCATGGCCCTTCAGAAGATCGGCGACGCCGGCGACTCGCTCGAGCACCATCTCGACGAGCTTGGCGTGGGCACCGCCCATTTCGTCGGTAACTCGATGGGCGGCGCACTCGCGCTCGAGCTCGCCAAGCGCGGCCGCGCGCGCAGCATCGTGGCGCTCTCGCCCGGGGGTGGCTGGGAGCCTGGTAGTTCGGATCCGGAGCGGATCGCGCGTTTCTTCGCGCGCCAGATGCGAATGGTTCGGGCCTCGCGGAGGCAGATCCCGCGCCTGATGAGCCGGCCCGGCACCCGCAGGCTCACGATGCGAGACATCATGCGCCACGGCGAGTTGATTTCTCCGCCGGACGCCGTCGATATGAGCCTTGATCCACTCGGCTGCACCGTCGTCAACGAGGTCCTTGACAGCCTCCGCGCCGGACGAGGTCACCTCGAGGACCTCGACCAGGTCACCGCACCGACGCTGATCGCCTGGGCCGAGCTCGACCGGATCCTCCCGCTCGCGACCTGCTCGGCGCGGTTCAGGCGAGAGATCCCCAACGTCGAGTTCCGGGTCCTGCCGCGCGTTGGTCACGTCCCGATGTGGGACAACACCCGGCTCGTCGTCAAGACGATCACCGAGTGGGTCGAGGCGCACCCGACGACGCCGGAGCCAGCCGCACTGGCGGTGGCCGGCGAATCCGCTGGTTGACCAGGCCGTGGAGGGCGGGGCGCTTGTCCAACCCGGACGACCACGGGTCGGGGAGACGCGTCCCGGCGGCGGAAGCAGGTCCGAACGCCGGTCACGACCGCGAGCCGTGCCGCCGAGGACGACCACGTCGTTCCATGCGTCGAGTGCACGGCCTTTCAAGCACGTCGGAGTAGGATCTGATGGGACCGACGGGTGAGCGTCGGTCCGTTGCCACTGCACCTGTACGTGCCGAATAGGAGTCCGTGAAATGGACCAAGCGCCAGTGCGCGAAGTACCTGAGACGCACCCGGCCAGTCGGGTCTATCGAATATTCACCGGGATGTTCGTCTTCGGTCCGCCCGCCCTGCTGGTCGCGTCTTTCCGCAAGCGCTGGTTTCACGCCACCCCCACCAACCGTCGTATCTTCGCGGTGTCCTACCTCCTGAGTGGGTTCGGTATCACGGCGGGCTACCACCGGCTGTTCACGCACCGGAGCTTCAGGACCTACCCGCTCATCCGAGGCATCTTCGCCGTTCTCGGTTCGACGGCGATTCAGGGGTCGGTCCCCGACTGGGTGGCGGACCATCGCAAGCACCATGCCTACGCCGATGAAGCCGGCGATCCACATAGCCCCCACGTCGGCCACGAGGGTGGCCGGATACGAGGCTTCGTGCACGCGCACTTCGGCTGGCTGTTTGCTGACGAGAAGGCATCGCGGCATCGCTATGTCCCGGATCTGCTCGATGATCCCGTCGTGATGGAGGTGCACCGCCGCTTTGCTCTCATCGTGGTGCTGAGTTACTTTGTCGCGCCATTCATGGCTGGGCTGCTCGTTACGAGAAAGCTTCGTGGTGGGCTGGCGGGCTTCCTGTGGGGTGGTCCGTTGCGCGTGTTTTTCGTGCACCACGCCACCTGGAGCGTGAACTCGGTCTGCCACCTCTGGGGCAAGCGCCCGTTCGAGACCCGGGATCAGAGTCGAAACAATCTGTCGGTTGCACTGGTCGGACTTGGCGAGGGCAATCATCACAACCATCACGCCTTCCCGAGGTCGGCGAAGCATGGCCTGCAGAGGTGGGAGTTCGATCCGACGTGGTGGCTCATCTTGACGATGGAGAAGACAGGCTTGGCATGGGACGTGCAGCGCGTCACCCCAGAGGCGATGGAGCGCAAGCGAGTAGCGAAGCCGGCGAAGGTCACACATCCACAGGAATCGCCGGCGGAACCGATGCGTGACCGCGGGACGGCCGAGGTTGCGTAGGCGGTAGCCGGCGCAAGCTGGACGCCGGCCTATACAGCAACGACCACCACAGGGCCGCTTGGGACGCCGGACGGCAGCGACCGCGGAGAGCGGCTATCCGTTGCGCAGCGCGGCGGCGAAGCGCTCGACGATCGCTGCCGCTGGCTCCACTTCGGAAATCGCACCCACGCTCTGGCCGGCGTACATCGCCATCGCCTCGACATCGCCCTCCATGCCCGCGAGCGGCAGGTTGGCCGCGTAACGCGATATGCCGCTGGCAACCTCCTCACCCTCCTCCGGGCGCTCGCCTGACAGCGGGCTGCCGGCGGCCTCCCAGAGCGTATAGGTGCTGTTGCGGAGCACACGATGAGGCGATGCCGGCCAGCCGACGTCAAACAGTTCAGTCAGTGCCGTGTCGCGAGCTTCCGCTTGGAGCAACCGCGCCTTGTACCGCGGATGGGCGTCGGACTCGTCGCTGGCCACAAATCGGGTCCCCATGACGACAGCCGCGGCGCCAGCAGCGAGCACGGCACCCGCCGATGCCGGATCGCCGATCCCGCCCGCTGCAAGCACTGGCAGCGACACGGCCCTTCGCACCTCGGCCAACAGCGGCAGCAGACCCACGACGCTCTGTACATGACCGCCGGCCTCGACACCCTGGACGATCACCGCGTCAGCGCCCGCATCGGCCGCCGCTCGCGCCGCGTCCCCCGAGCCGACCTGTACCAACACTCGCGCGCCTCCAGCCCGCGCGCGCGCGACCAGCTGCGGACGAAGCCCGAAGGAGAACGACACGACCGGCGCACGCTCCTCAACAGCCACCTCAAGCCGCTCGTCCTGCTCGAAATCGAGCACAAGATTCACGCAAAACGGGCGATCCGTCATCCGCCCGATCGATCGGATCTGCTCGCGCAGGACCCCCAGCTCAGTCCACGACGCGCCAAGCGAGCCGAGGCCTCCCGCCCGCGACACCTCGCCAGCGAGTCGAGCCGTGGCGGCGCCGGCGACGGGCGCCTGCATGATGGGAACCTCCAAGCCGAGAGCGCTCACGACGCGAGCCTACAACGCGTCGACGAGGCTTCTCGGCGAGCGCGGCGGAGCGAGGAGCGCGCGGCTTGACCGCGGCCTCGTCGCCAGGCATTAATGCCCACAACCGACCAGAGGGAACCGCCCATGCCCGACTACACCGCAAAGCGCTTCGATGAGATGGAGTCGATACTTGGAGGGGTATTCCTCCGAACCCGCGCCGCACTCGGAGTCACGTCGTTCGGAATGCAGGTGATTAACCTCCCTCCCAACCTGGGCGAGGGGTACCCGAACCACGATCACGCCGAGAGCGGGCAGGAAGAGGTCTACATCGTCCTGCACGGCGCAGCCGACTTCGACATCGAGGGCGCGCAGGTGCATCTCGAGCCGGAGATGGCGCTCCGCGTCGGCGCGGACACCAAGCGCAAGATCACGACCGGCTCCGAGGGCGCCCAGATCCTCGCGCTCGGTGCGACACCCGGCGCCGCCTACGAGCCGCCTGCGTTCACCGAACTCGGCGGGCCGGACCCGGCCCCGCCCGCGCAATAGCCGACCGAAGCGGAACCTGCCGCGCCCGGCACGGAACAACCTACTGGCGTTCTACGAGCGCCTTGAAGTTGTTGAGAGCTGCTTCGAGAGTGTTGCCGTTCATGCGCTCAACGATCAGCGCATCGGCCAACTTGCCGAACACGCCGCCCGGCAGCGCGTAATCGAACGTCGTGGTCAGGCGCGTTTCGTCGCCGTCCGGGGTGAGCTCCCAGCGAGCGCGTCCCGACAACATGCCCTCCATCTGGAGCAGCTGCAGCTTGCCCGGCTGGTAGTCGAGGACCGTCTCGGTCATCGACATCGACATGCCGGCCGATTTCGCCTTGAAGGCGACCTTGCCCCCTTCTTCGGGGAAAGGAGCGGCAATGTCGATCTCCGTCATCCCCGGATACCAGTCCGGCCAGCGGCTGGCATCGCTCAAGAGCGCCATGGTCGCCTCCGGCGAGGCCTTGATCTGGACACTGCGTTGCACGATCGCCATCGCGGATCTCCTTGCTCTCTCCTATTTTGCCCCGCTCCGGGAGCCCGTAACGAGCCAATCGGCTCGCCCGGAGCGCTCGGCACGATAGACAAAGACGGCGGTCTTGAGAGATCGCTCCGGGGAGCGCGCGCTCAGCCCACCAGCGCAGATGGCTCCGCGACGACCGTCAGCACCTGCTCGCCATAGCGCTCAACAAACGCAGGACCGATTCCCTTGATCACAGCGAGCTCGTCGAGCGAGCTCGGCCTCAGCGTGGCGATCGACTCGAGCGTGCTGTTGTGAGCGACCGTGTAGGCGGGCTTGCCGTTGCTCGCGCGGGCGCGCCACGCGCGGAGCGCCTCGAACAGCCCGGCGTCGGCGGGAGCGAGCGGCGGGGCATCCGCCGCGCGTGAACGCTTGGCTCGGGCTGGGGTCAACGACGCTGGGTCCGGCAGCCCGATCGTGTCCGGGTCGCACGCGTCGCAGCAGCGCCCGATCGGCGCCCCCGGGGTGTCGTCACCGAAGTGGTCGAGCAGCGTCCGCCGGCGACATTCGCCCGAAGGCGAGCTGAACGCCTCGACTGCGCGGTAGGCCCGCCACGCGCGATCGCGCGCAGCTCGACAGATCGAATCGACCTCCCGGCCGCCGAAGTGATCGCTCAGTTTCACTTCCAGCTGCCCACCCCCGGCCGGCTCGAGCGAGCACAGCCCGGCGCGCTCGGCCACGCCGAGCGACACCCGGTCGCGGTCGTCGCGCGGCGGCTCGATCAGCGCGGTGCCGTGATCGGACGATTCTCGGAGGCGCCGCACATACCCGAGCACGTCGCCGGGGTCGACCGAATCGCGCTTGATGAAGTTGATCAGGCGGCCGAGGTCGGCGCGGCTCGAGAGCAGGATCGCGCGGGCGGGGGCGCCGTCGCGGCCGGCGCGACCGACCTCCTGGTAGTAGGCCTCGACGCTCTTTGGGATCGCCCAGTGCACGACGGCGCGGACGCCGGCCTTGTCGACGCCCATGCCGAACGCGTTGGTGGCGACGACGATCTCGGCGTCGCCCTCCATGAAGCGGTGCTGGGCCGAGGCGCGCTCGTCGGCGGCCATCCCTGCGTGGTAGCCGACCGCCGGGAGTCCCTCGGACCGGAGCCGCTCGGTCACCTCCTCGACGTCGCGCCGCGTGCCGCAGTACACGATCGCCGGTCGGTGGGCCGGGTCCGACAGCGCCAGCGACAACAGCATCTGCTTGCGCGCCTTCGACCCGGTCCCCTCGAGCGGGATCACGTCGAAGGACAGGTTCGGGCGATCGAAGCCGGCGCGCACCACGTGCGGGTCGCGCAGACCGAGGCGGGCGCTGATCTCCTCGGCCACCTGCTCGGTGGCGGTGGCCGTGCACGCCATCACCGTCGGCGAGCCGAGGCGCTCGATCACGCCGCGCAGGCGTAGGTAGTCGGGGCGGAAGTCATGGCCCCACTCCGACACGCAGTGCGCCTCGTCGACCGCGAAGAGATCGACCGTGCGCTGCGAGAGCGCCGACAGAAACGCCGAGGAGGCGAAGCGCTCCGGGGAGCACAGGATGATCCGCGCGCGGCCGCTGCGCACATCGGCCAGCGCGTGAGTGGCCGCATCTGCCTCCATTCCCGACGCGATCATCGCGACCGAGTGGCCGCCCAGCACCAGGCGCCGGTACTGGTCGGCCATCAGCGCGATCAACGGCGACACGACGACCGTCAGGTCATCGGACGCGATCCCCGGCAGCTGGTAGCAGAGGCTCTTGCCCCCGCCGGTCGGCATCACCACGAGGCTGTCGCGACCGGCCAGCGCGGCGGCGACCGTCTCACGTTGGCCGGGCCGGAACTCGTCGAGCCCGAAATGCGCGAGCAGCGCGTCAGGGTCGCGTGGCCCGTCGTAACGACGCTCGATGACCTCGCCGACGTCGATTCGGTCGAGGCCGGTGAGCGCCAGCTGTGCCTCGGCCTGCTCGTCGCGCGGGGGGGACGAAGGCCGCCGCGCGGGCCGTGCGCGTGACACCTCGGCCAGCGCATGAGCCGCGTCCGCGCCCACGGCGCGCTCGGACTCGGGCAGCGTACGCCAGACCGCCCGCAGCGCGTCGAGCTCGCTCTCGACTCCGGGGTCGAACGGGTCGGCCTCGATCCGGTCGACCAGGGCATGAGCTCGCACGGAGAAGTCACTCATGGGGCCGTCCAGCGTAAGCGTCGCGGGGGACGGCTGGACCTGATGCCGATCAGGCCCGCTCGGCCCGCGCCTGCTTGCGCCGCGCGGTTGCGTCCAGCACCGCCTTGCGTAGGCGCACCGCGTGCGGCGTGACCTCCACAGCCTCGTCGACGCGGAGGAACTCGAGCGCCTGGTCGAGCGACAGCTCGCGCTTCGGCACGAGCCGAACCAGCTCGTCCGCGGTCGAGGAGCGGATGTTCGTGAGGTGCTTCTCCTTGATCGCGTTGACGTCGAGGTCCTCCGGGCGGGAATTTTCGCCGACGATCATTCCCTCGTAGACCTCGTCGCCGGGCTCCACGAACAGGGTCCCGCGCTCCTGGAGCTTGAACAGCGCGAACGCGGCCACCGAGCCGCGCCGGTCGGCGACGAGCGACCCGGTCGGGCGCGTGCGGAGCTCCCCCTGCCACGGCTCCCAGCGATCGAACACGTGATGCATCAGGCCGGTCCCGCGGGTCTCGGTGAGGAACTCGGTGCGGAACCCGATCAGCCCGCGGGCCGGCACCAGGTACTCCATCCGCACCCAGCCGGTCCCGTGGTTGACCATCTGCTCCATCCGGCCCTTGCGGATCGCGAGCATCTGCGTGACCACTCCGACGTACTCCTCCGGGATGTCGACGCTCATCCGCTCGATCGGCTCGCACAGCTTCCCGTCGACGTCCCGGGTCACGACCTGGGGGTTGCCGACGGTGAGCTCGAAACCCTCGCGGCGCATCAGCTCGACTAGCACCGCCAGCGCCAGCTCGCCGCGGCCCTGGACCTGCCACACATCCGGGCGCGCGCTGTCGAGCACGCGCAAGGACACGTTGCCGACGAGCTCGCGGTCGAGTCGCGCCTTGAGCTGGCTGGCGGTCAGCTTGTCGCCGTCCTGCCCGGCGAGCGGCGAGGTGTTGATCCCGATCGTGATCGACAGCGACGGCTCGTCGACCTTGATCACCGGCAGTGGCCGCGGGTCGTCCACGGCAGCGAGCGTCTCGCCGATCATGATCTCGGAGATCCCCGCGACCCAGATGATCTCGCCGGGCCCGGCCTCGTCCGCCTCGACCCGGTCGAGCGCCTCGGTCACGTACAGCTGACTGACCGTGACCTGCTCGACCTGCCCGTCGGCCCGGCACCACGCCACCGTCTCGCCCTGGCGGATCGTTCCGTTGCGCACCCGGCAGATCGCGAGCCGCCCCACGTACGGGGAGGCGTCGAGGTTCGTGACGTGTGCCTGCAGCGGGTGCTCCGGATCGAACTCGGGCGGCGGTACGTGTGAGAGCAGCAGCTCGAACAGCGGCCCCAGGTCTGTGCCCGGGGCGGAGGGGTCGAGCGACGCCTGGCCGGCCTTCGCGTTCGTGTAGACGATCGGGAACTCGATCTGCGACTCGTCGGCATCGAGGTCCAGGAACAGCTCGTACACCTCGTCGACGACCTCGGCGGTGCGCGCGTCCGGCCGGTCGACCTTGTTGACGACGAGGATCACCGGAAGTCGTGCCTCGAGCGCCTTGCGCAGCACGAAGCGGGTCTGCGGCAGCGGTCCTTCGCTCGCGTCGACCAGCAGGAGCACCCCGTCCACCATCGTCAAACCTCTTTCCACTTCCCCGCCGAAGTCGGCGTGCCCCGGCGTGTCGACGATGTTCAGCTTGACGCCGCCGTAGTGAACCGCCGTGTTCTTGGCGAGGATCGTGATCCCCTTCTCGCGCTCGAGGTCCATCGAGTCGAGCACCCGGTCGGCGACGTCCTGACCCGCCCGGAACGCGCCCGACTGCCACAGCAGCGCATCGACGAGCGTGGTCTTGCCGTGATCGACATGGGCGACGATCCCGACGTTGCGGATGTCCTGGCGGGTGGCCATCGGGGTCGACGATAGAGGCGGGGCGGGCGATCCGGCTGGAGCGTCAGTACCTGACGCTCGCGGTAGCGACCAGTTTCGCCCCTGCCGACGTTCCTGCGGACGAGAACGAACCCTGCGGAGGTGGAGCGTGAGACGTCCTGTTGTGATGGCTTGGGCGGCGCCGTTCTACAGGCGGCCGGCCGCGTGCTGTTCTGCGCCGCGTTCGGCGGGCGTCCGCGGGGCTCGCCGAGCCGCCCGGCGCGCCGACAGCCGACCCAGCTGTTCGAGTTCGTGCTCGAAGCCGGCGACGATCGCCTGCGGCTTGGGGATCAGCCCGGCGTCGGTGCGAATCCCGACCGTGACCCTGCCGGCGTAGGAGAAGATGCTGATCCCGAGCCCGATCGACCCGGCTGCCGGCACCCAGCCGACGACGCCCCTGACGCGCGTGCCGGCGAAGTACACCGGTTGGCGCGGGCCCGGCACGTTGGTCAGGACAAGGCTGCTCTTGGACGAGAACATGTCCACCAGCCGCTGCTCGACCTGAACCGGGGTGAAACCGATCAGGCCGAGGATCCCGTAGGCCACCGCGCCCTCCGGCGAGTGCTTGATCGAATCCATCCGCCGGTGCACCTCTTCGAGGCGCCGGCGCCGGCCACGGAGGCCGACCGGCAGCTGGAGGTAGACGAGGCCGAAGCGGTTTCCGAGCTCGCGGGGAAGGGGCTCGTCGAGCGGGCGCAGATTGAACGGGATCATCGCGCGGACCTCATCGACGAGGGTGTGGTGTCTGCTCAGGTAGCGCCGCAGGGCGCCCGTGATCGCCGTGACGAGGACGTCGTTGACGGTCGTGCCGGTTGCATGGCCGATCTCCTTGACCTCGTCCAGCATGACCTGGTCGGTCCAGGTGACCTTCTGAGGCACTCCCAGCTCGCCCCGCAGCGCGTTCTCGCGGTCCGGAGCAGTCAGCAACAGCTTTCCGAGCGCCTTGGTGTCGGCGGCCGTCTTCCCCACCAGCCCACGCAGCTCCGGCCGCGGGTGAGCGAGCAGCTCAAAGCCCTCGTGCAGCGCGCCGCCGGCGAGATGTGCTCCGGCCGCGAGCGGTCGCCCAAGTGAGCCGAGCCGGCCCCCGCCGGCCCCGCCGTCGACCGCAGGCGCGATACCCGCGTCCGGCTGATCGTCGGTCATCGAGAGGAGCACGCGCGAGAGCGCGATGCCGTCGGCGATGCTGTGGTGCATCCGGGTGACGAGCGCCATCCCGCCGCGATAACCGTCGATGACATACACGTCCCACAACGGCTTCGAGCGGTCGAGCGGCGTCGACATGAGATCCCCGACCAGCTCCTCCAGGGCTGCCCGGTTGCCCGGAGCCGGCACCCCGATGTGGTGCACGTGCCTGTCGAGCTCGAAGTGCGGGTCATCTTCCCAGGAGGGGACGCCGACGCGCTGCTCGACGATCCGCTGCCGGAACCGCGGGAAGCGCTCCACCAGGCGATCGCGAATCACCTCTTTGCCGCGCTCGATGTCCATCGGCTCGTCGAACCACATCACCGAGTTGACGACCATCAGGTTCGTGGGGCGGTCCATGTGAAGCCATGCCGCGTCCGCGCTGTTCATCTGCTGCTTGCTCATGTCGGCCTCCGGCGAGTTTCCCATCACCGTAGGCCGACCGAGCGCGCTCGCCATCCGCCTGTCCCACCAACCCCGATCAGTAGCTTGCCACGCTCGTGCCGGCGCCCCGCAGAACCCGCACCCGCGCGACGTCGCTGAGCGCCGAGATGTTCCCGGCCGCGTCGATCGCGCGGATCGCGAAGTAGGTCGTGCCCGCGGGTGGCGCGGGCACCACAACCGTCTGCCTGATCCCCGCGCGTGCCGGACGCGGAACGGCGCGCACGATCCGTGCGCGCCAGAAGCCGGCATCGGTGATCGGCGCGCGAGCGGTCCGGAGTTCGTAGCGCGCGGCCCTGCCCAGCTGGTAGTCGCCGCCGGGGGCTGTCCAGATCAGCGTCAACCGACGCCCGCGGCCCGAGCCAACATGGAGGTCGAGGATCGCCTCGGGGCGGAGCGTGTCGAGCCCGTACAGCCCCGTGTTGAGCTGATCGTGGCGGTAGTGGGTCCACGCACCATCAACGCGCGGCGCCCCGCCGACCCGCCACACGAACAGGTACCCCTCGCGCGTTCCGTAAGCCAGACGCTGACGGCGATTCATCAACGGGTCACCGACAACGCCGGTGAACGACGGCCACTGGCCGGTGTACTTGGGAAAGCCCGGCGCCTCGGCGTCGTCCGAGGCAAACGCGTGGATCCAGTACGAGTCGTTGGACTCGATCACCTGGCGGCCGCCACCCCCGAGGCCAGCCGCGAGCGGGGCGGTGAAGAACGGGAAGCCGTCCTGGCGGCGCGGGAAGCCGGCGGCCACCGACCCGGTGGTGGGGTTCCAGGCCTCCTCATAGGTCTGGGGCAGCGCTGCCGGGGCGGGGGAGTTCAGGCCGGCTGTGATCGAGGCCGCCCCCGTGGTCGACTGCAGATACTGCGGCGTCCCGCCGCCGGTCAGATCGCCGAGCGCGCCCTGGCCGGTGAGCGTCACGGTGAGCGGGTCGCCAGGACGGTAGGGCGCCAGCGGCGCGCAGGCGGCGCCGGTGCAGGCGGGGCTCATCGTCTCCAGCACCGAGCCGTCGCCGTTCAGGGCCTCGACCGGGCCGCTGATCCCGCTCGTGAAGATCCGCAGCCGGCCGCCGACGGGGCCGAACACCGGCGCGCTCGTGCCCTCCCCGACGAAGTCGATCGACTGGTCGTAGCACCGCGACAGGGTCGGCAGCGCGACCGGCCAGTTCGGGAGGTACGGGCCGCCCCGGTGGCGGTTGCCGTCGGGCCAGATCCCATACAGGAACGCCTGGCTGCCGCGGTTGCACTCGAAGCTCGACACGTACACCTGCGGGCGCCCCGTCCCCAGCACGTCGGCCACCCCGACCGGGTACATCAGCTTCGAGTCTCGGATGTAGCCCTGCGGCGTGATCCCGAAGCGTGAGTAGTCGGCCGGCGGCAGCCTCACCTCGACGGGCCAGCCCGGCACCGGCCGGCCGTCGGGCCGGAATGCGTACACCTGACCGTCGTACGCGCTCATCAGGATGTCGAGCCGGCCGTTGCCCTCCAGATCGGCCAGCACCGGCGGCGACCAGTTGCCGCGCGACGGCAGGCGTCCGTGCGGAGTCGGGGCCTGTGGCGTCGGCACAGGCAGCGACCAGTAGCGCGGATCCGAGTGCTGGGGGAAGCCCCGCAGCCGGCGACCGTTCGCGTCCCACACATACACGTCCGCGTTCGCGCTCGTCGCGACGATCTCGAGGCGTCCGTCTCCGAACAGGTCGCCGACCGCGACTCCGCTCAGCGGCTCGTGCACGTTGCGCAGCAACGGATCGCGGTACGCGCGCGCCAGGTAGTTCTCCGGGTTGCGCGGGTCGATCTGGCGCTCGAGGTCGCTCCGCACCGGGAAGCCGGGGACCTCGCCCCCGCCGGGCCGCAGCGCGTACACGGCCCCGTCGGTCGTGGCGAACACGAGGTCGAGCTGGTGGCGGCCCTCGAGGTCCACGTAGGTGGGGGAGGCCGACAGCTCGCCGCCGAGGTTGAGCGGATAGCCGGGCAGCAGGTCGGGGTCGTGGCGCACCCCGATCGTGCGCCGGTCCTCGGCCTTCAGGCCGTTGCGGTCGCGGACCCGCAGGCGCAGCGTCACGGTGTACTGCTCGGGGCCGTTCGGCGGCAGCGTCGAGCCCGGCTGATGCTCATAGAACGAGCGTGGAATCTGAGACAGCCGGAACACGCCCAGCAGGCCCGCGCGCCCCCGCGACGTACCACCGGCGATCGTGTGAAAAGCGGCGTCCGACGGGTTCGCGCCGAGCGCCCACTCGAGCGTCCAGCTGACCTTGCCGCCCGAGCGCCACCGGCTGCGCGCGAACAGGCCCCGGATCGGCAGCGTGCGCTGTCGCGCCGGATCGACGTACTGGAACCAATGCGGGTAGCCGAGCTCGGCCGTCGGCGGAACCCGCCCCGACATGATCAGCCGCGTCGCCGCGCCGACGTCCGGGCGGCCGTAGCCGTACTGCGTCGACCAGTTGGTGTGGGTGGCGTTGGTGGCGCTGCCCGGGTTGCCCGGCCACTGGTGGGCGACGCCGGGGAACTGGAGCTGCGGGATCACCGGGCTCGCGGTGTCCATCAGGACCTGCTTGACCTCGTCGGGCGTCAGCCGAGCCGGAATGATGTGGCGGTCGCGGGCGTTCAGCGCGGCGGACTGGGTCATCGCCAGGATCGAGGCCATGAACGGGGTGGCGCCAGAGGTCGAGGTCTCCCCGCCCGAGAAGATGTTGTGCGTGCCGTAGCTCGTGACGTTGCTCCGGGCGCGGAAGATCGCGGTGCCCGGCGGGCTCTGGTCCTCGGCGAGCGAGTTGCCCGGGATCGCGTGGTCGAACAGCATCCCGTCGGTGTGGTCCATCGAGTTGAAGTCGTTGGAATCGAGTGCCACCAGCACGCCGTGCCGGTTGGCGTAGTCGACGGCCTCACGCGAGAAGCTCGAGTAGCTGTACTCGACCACGACGGAGCTGATCGCGGTGGCGCCCAGGTCGGTGGCGTACAGGATCGCCTCGGCCCACTTGTCGGTTCGTCCCACCGCCTCGGCGCCCTGCTTGATCGGGACGACTCGACAGTCGCGGCATACGCCGACGCCGGCGTAGTCGTTGTTGGCCACGCCGCCGACGAGTGAGATCAGGCCCGGCGCGTGGCTGTAGTCGGGCTCGTCGGTCTGGGGGTCGTTGGTGTTGCGGTCGAAGTTCCAGCCGCTGACGTCGTTGGGGTAGCCGTTGCGATCGTTGTCGAAGCGACCGCCCGGAGGGCAGGCCCTGAGGAGGCCGCGCACGATCCGGCAGTGGCCGAACACCGCGATCAGGTCCTCGGGGGACAGATACGGCGTCTTGCGCCCGGCGACGTCCACCGCGTCGATGTACGCGTGGCGGCCGCCCGCCACGCAGCCCCATGTGACTCCCTCGGACTGGTGGACGAACGGCGCGACGCCCGGCGGACAGGGCGGGTTGACCCGCGGGTCGCGGGCGTAGTCGCGGAGATCGAAGTGGCCGTCGTGATTGGCGTCGTAGCGACCGGCCGAGCGGCCGTTCGCGTACTCGGGATACGGCAGTTCGCCCCTGTTCAGGTAGATGTTGTCGAGCGCGTCCTTGATCCCGTCGTTGCGGTAGTTGACGCCGCCCTCGATGTAGGCGATCAGCACGTCGGGGCGGCCGATGTTGCCCTGCGCCCAGGCGCCGGTCATGTCCACTCCCGCGGCGCGCTGGGGATCGGTCGCCTTGAGCGCCCAGCACGGCAACCCTCCGTCGGGATGGGGTTGGTCGGGAACCGTGCCGCCCGGTGCGAGGCACGTGTTACCGGTGAGCCGCCCGAACAGGTCCCACTGCTCGTTGTCGGTGCAGCCCGTGATCGGATCCTGCCGCTCGCAGCCCGCAAAGCCCGGATCGTTGGGCATCGCCAGCGACGTGGACCGCGCCTGCTGCGGCGCCGGCGAGGCCGCCCAGCTCGGGATCGCGACGAACAGCGCACCGGCCACGGCGGCCACCGCAATGAGAGCGACCATCGATACGGGCGGGCGCCGGGGGTTCGGCACTGGCGCAGCCTATGCCCGCGCGTGCCCCCGGGGCAACCGCAGCGCCACAACGCAATACCATGCGTCACGACGCGAGGCTGAATGACGATCGCGCTGAAATCCGCTCTCGCTGCTGCCGCGATGCTGCTCACGCCCGCGGGCGGCTTTCACGGGCACTACGTTCACGGCCCGGCGGCGCCGTTCCGCGTCGGTGCGGCAGTTGCGAGCTTCACGCCGCCGGCGTTCGGCCACGTATCCGGGGGCGATCCCGCCAACTGTGCGCATCCGCCGCAGTACAACGGACCCCGGCCGTTCGCGTTCGCGGAGCCGTACATCGATGCTCACCACGACGGTCACTACGACCTCGGCGATCCGTTCATCGACTGCAACCACAACGGGCGCTGGGACGGCAATCTGCTCGGCGGCGGCGCGAACACTCCGCGCTACTTCGATCACGTCGCCGATCCCGTCACCGCGAGGGCGATGGTGGTGTCCAACGGCCAGGAGACGATGGCCGTCGAGGTGGTCGACCAGGAAGGTCTGTTCAACGTCTACCAGCAGCGGATCCGGGCCAGGGTCCGGGCCGACGGCTATCGGCTGAGCAACATCTTCATCTCCGCAACGCACGACGAGTCGGCCCCGGACAGCATGGGCCTGGGCGGGGTCTCGCAAACCACCTCCGGCGTCAACAACTATTGGGTCTCCTACCTGGTCAACCAGAGCGCGCAGGCGATCGAACGGGCCTACCGGGCGCGGCGCCGGGCGACGATCCGCTACACCGAGGTCCTCGAACCGTCGAACGTCCGCCAGTGCTGGTCCTCGTACCCGTTCGTCGACGACCAGCGCATCCCCGTGCTGCAGGCTGTCGACGCCCGCGGTCGGACGGTCATCACGCTCGCCAGCGTCAGCCAGCACGCGGAGACGCTCGGCTTCAACGGCGGCACGCCGGCCCTGAACGCTCAGAACGTCTGGGTCTCCTCGGACTGGATCAACTTCTTCCGCAACTCCCTCCAGCAGCAGCTGGGCGGGATCGCGATCGAGATGGCCGGCTCCGTGGGGTCGGTCGAGAGCCCCGAGGTGTATCCGTGGCCGATCTCACGCACTCCTCAGCAGTACATCGACGCCAGCCATCCGGCCGGCTGCCGCACGCTGTTCAGCACGCGCCGTGGGGCCGACACCGCCGGGGCATTCCACGTCCCCCTCGGCTACACGGGCGAGACCAAGGCCTTCGGCACCGGCATCGCCGCCCCGATCATCGGGGCGCTCAGGAGCGGTCAGTACCACAACTCGCAGACCAACACGATCTGGGGCGCGCGCGCCAACATCTGCGTCAAGCTCCAGAACGCGCTGTTCGTGTTCGGCGCAGCGTTGGGCGTGTTCGCCCAACGGCCCGGCTACAACGCGAACTGCACCGTCGCCTCGCCCGTCGCCCCCAATGGCACCACCTCGGGACAGTCGCTGCGTTCACAGGTGGCCGCATTCCAGATCGGCGACGGCGAGTTCATCTCGGTTCCGGGCGAGGTGTTCCCGTTCACCTACCTGCGCGGATTCCTCGGCTCGCAGGACATGCCCAACCCGAACGCGTCGCTGCCGCCGTGGCTGCTCCCCCACATGCAATCGCCGTTCCGCTTCGTCGACGGACTCGGCGAGGACATGCTCGGCTACATCTTCCCCGCCGGCAATGCCGTCGGGATTCCGACGGCGAGCAACCTCAACCCCTCCTCGGACGACCGCTTCGGCTGCCACCACTCCGACGACTCCGAATCGACCTCGGCCCAGGCCGCCAACATCATCGGCAACGCGCTCGTCGGGCTGCTCGATCGCCGCGGCGGACCGCCCGAGCGGATCGTTCGCGGCCGCTACATCCTGCCGTCCGGTCGACGCTCGCGCGACCCGCTGGGCGGCCCGGAGATCAAGTGCACGAGCGACACGACCTTCCAGTACGCGGGTCGCGCGGTCGGCGTCCAACTCGCCGGCGGGCGCGTCGCGCACCCGGCGCTGTGGATGTCGCTCAGCGGCCTGCCGCAGCGCACCCCGGACCGCGACACGCGTGGCTACTTCGACGCCCGGGGGCGTCGCGTGTGGCTCGACGTGTTCCCGCCGATGCACTGAGCGCGGTTGCTTGGCGGAGGTTCAGTGAGGTCTGAGAAGATCCACTTGTAGTGAGAAAAGGGGGCAGGCTTCATATCGCCGTACCGGTTGCGGTCGCGCTGATCGCGGCGGCACTCTGCGCCGCGTCGGCACTCGGTAGCGGCCATCCGGATGCGCGAGCCGCCGCCCACCCGCGCAGCACGGGCGCGGTGCGGCCGCGTAAGCCGTCGCGGTGTGCGGCGAGCATCGCTGCCAGGACCGGAAGAGCCAGCGCCATCACGGAGACTTCGGCGACGGTGGCGGGGATCGTCATTCACAGCGTGCGGGCCAGATATCACTTCGAGTTCGGCGCGACGCGCGCGTACGGGAAAAGGACGCGTGAGACGCTCATCCCCGGGCGACGCAAGCGCGTCGCCGTGTCTGCGCAGGTCTCCAAACTGGCCCCCGGCACCAGCTACCACTACCGGCTCGTGGCGGACGGCGACCGGAGGTGCGGGCCGGCCGACGGCGCAGACCGCACGTTCGAGACGGCGCCGCTCCCCGTTCCGCCGACCGCGCAGACCGGGCCGGCGAGCGATGTCGGTCAGACGACGGGCACGGTCACCGGCACCGTGAACCCCGAGGGGCGGCCGACGCGCTACTACTTCAGCTACGGCCCGACGAACGCGTACGGGGCCCAGACGCCGCTGCAGCGGGCCGGTTCGGGCAAGGCCCCCACGACCGTGACGCGCGCGCTCGCCGGGCTGAGCGCATTGACGACCTACCACTACAGGCTCGTCGCGACCAGCAGCGGCGGCCTCACGTACGGAGCCGATGGGACGTTCGCCACGAGCGCCTACTACCAGAACCCCGTGTACGCGGCCGCTCCGATGCCGGACCCGTTCGTGCTGGACAACGGAGACGAGCACTCCGACTACTGGGCCTTCGGTACCGGCAACCTGTTCCCGATGCTGCATTCCACCGATCTGATCCATTGGACCGCGGAGGGGACGGCGATCACCGCACGCCCATCGTGGGTGACGACTTCCGGGGACTGGCACCCGTGGGCTCCGAGTGTGGTCAGCGCCGCGGAGCCATGCCCCGGCTCGACATCGAGCGGCTGTTACATCATGTACTACGTCGGCGTCAGCGCCTCCCTGAACACCGATTGCATCGGGGTCGCGACCTCCCCGACGCCGGGCGGTCCCTATCACGACCAGGGTCCGCTCGGGCTTTCGGGAACCGCGGGCGACACCGGCCCCACGGCGACCCTCTCCGGCACGCCGATCGGGTGCGGTGATGCCGGCGGCAAGGGCAACATCGATCCGTCGCCGTTCGTCGACTCCTCGGGCCAGGCGTACCTGTACGTATCAACCAATCAGTCCTGCAGCGGCGGCTCGTGCGTGGCACAGCCGACGATTGCGGCGATCCCGCTGGCCTCGGACTTCCTCGAGGCATCCGGTACGCGCGTGCCGCTGTTGGCTGGGACGGCCGCCGGCTGGGAGGCGTCCGGCACCCAGGTTCCGCGCGTCGAGGGCCCGTTCATGGCGTTGCACGATGGCACCTACTACCTGTTCTACTCGGGCGGGAACTGGCAGGCGGCCTACGGCATGGGCTACGCCACCGGCACGAGCCCGACAGGTCCGTTCACGAAATCGACGGCCAACCCGATCCTCGCGCAGAACTCGACCGTGCTCAGCCCCGGTGGAGGCGATCAGCTCGTGACCGGACCCCATGGCGGTCTGTGGATGCTCTACGCCGCGCGTGCCTCGAGCTACACGGCGCCGCGAACGCTGCGGCTGGACAGCTTCGCCTGGCGACCCGCCGCATCGGCGGGCGCACCGGATGCCCCTGTGATCAGTGGCCCGACGTCGACCCCGCAGGCGACCGAGCCCTAGCGGGTCGGTGCTTGCCGGCCGTGCGATGATTTTTGTCTCAGGCAAGTCAGGGGAGAAGGGGCATCCGCTGGACTCCGAGGGCCTCAAGCGCGCGCTGGTCGACATATCTGTGTGGCTGGTACTCGCCGGCCTGCTGATTGCCGTCTCGCCATCGTCCGCCGGCGCACACCCGATCCGCCACCGGACCGCAAGAGCGCACCATCGGCGTGCGCGGAGACATCGCTCAACGCGTCGCCGGAACCACCCGCGGCCGCGGCAGTCGGACGCCGGCACCTCCGTCCAGGTTGTCCAGACGGACCCCGCCCTCTCGCAGTTGCTGGCGCCGCAGCCGAGCCTTTCGTTCTCGGCCGTGCAGCCACAGGGCGTGCCGGTGATCGGGATCAGCCCGCAGCTTCGCTACCAGACGTTCACGGGGCTCGGCGCCGCGATGACCGACAGCTCGGCGTGGCTGATGTTCGACCAGGTCTCGCCCGTCACGCGGCTCGCGCTGCTTCAGAACCTGTTCGGCTCGGCCGGCATTCACCTGAACTTCCTCAGGGTGCCGATGGCCGCTTCGGACTTCACGGTGAGCGCCCAGCCGTACAGCTACGACGACATGCCGGCCGGCCAGTCCGACCCGAGCCTGGCGAGCTTCTCGATCGCGCACGACCTCGCATACATCATCCCCACGCTACGCCAGGTGCTCGCCGTCAACCCGGGCCTCGAGCTGCTCGCCAACCCCTGGAGCCCGCCGGCCTGGATGAAGGCCAACGACTCACTCGGCAACACGGGCGCGCAGGGAACGCTGCTGCCGTCGGCATACGCCCCGCTGGCGAGCTACTTCGTGAAGTTCCTTCAGGCATACGCGAGCTACGGAGTCCCGATTCAGGCGATCACGCCCCAGAACGAGCCGTCCTCCGGGCCAGGCGGAGTCGCGTACCCGGGGCTGACGCTGCCCGAGCCGAACGAGGAGCAGTTCATCGCTCAGAACCTGGCGCCGGCCCTGAGCGCCGCAGGGCTGCACACGAAGATCTACGGCAACGACCTGAGCTGGAACTCGACGGCCTACGCCGGCGCGCTTGCCTCGGGGGTCGCGGCCCGCGACCTCGCGGGGATTGCGTGGCACTGCTACTTCGGCTCGCCGACCGCAATGAGCCAGCTTCATCAGAACGCGCCCGGCCTCGACCAGATCGTCAACGAGTGCTCGCCGGAGATCAGGTCGTTCGGGGCCCCCGAGTTCCTGATCTCATCGTTGCGCAACTGGGCGAGCCTGGTGACGGTGTGGAACGTCGCCCTGAATCCGCAGGGCGGACCCAAGGAGACTCCCAACGGCTGCCCGAGCTGTCAGGGAGTGGTCACGATCAACCAGGGTGCCCACAGCTTCAGCTTCGGCGCCGAGTACTACGAGATCGGACAGGTGAGCTCGTTCGTCCAGCCCGGCGCCACGCGGATCGACTCCCCGAACTTCGTGACGTACGGCGTGAACAGCTCCACCAACGTCGAGTCGATCACGGCCGGGCTCGACGACGTGGCGTTCCTGAACCCCGACGGGTCGGAGGTGCTGGTCACCTACAACAACTCGACCCAGCCGATCTCGTTCGCCGTGCAATCGAGTGCGGGCTTTTTCACCTACACGAGTCCCGCGCAGGCGATGAGCACGTTCGTGTGGCGCTAGCGCCCGCCTGCGACTCGGATTTCGCTACGGCCTGACGATCACCGTCCGGACGATGACCGGGGTGCGCTGACCGCCGGCGACCAGCGAGATCGTCAAGGTGACCGGGAGCCTTCCGAACGTGTTGAGCAACTCGCGTCCGGTCCGGTTGAGTGAGATCTGGACGATCGCCCTCCTGCCGGCCGCGATCCTGGCGGCCCGGGTTCCGACGACCCGTCGACGCCGCTTCGCGATCGTCGTGAGCGCGTTCGTGACGCGGCAGCCGCCCGACCGGGGCGCGCAGCTCAGCCTCACCGTCACGAGTCCGGATCGCCCCGACGGAGCGCCGCGGAGCGCGACGCTCGAGGTCACGGTCTGGACGAAGCCCGGTGACGCCGACGCCGCGAAATTCGGGTTACCGGCGTACACGGCCGTCAAGCGGGACGAGCCCGGAGCCGCGTACGTCGTGCGACACGTGGCCCGGCCGCTCGAAGCACTGACCGGCACCGCGTCGCACCCGGCGATCGCCTTGCCGCCCGCGAGGAACGTCACCACGCCACGATCCAGCTTGAGGCCGCCGGTCGCGACCGCCGCGGCGGTGCATGTCACGCGTTGCCCGACGACCGCCTGCCTGGGAGTGCACGACAGCGACGTCGAGGTTGGTACCGGGACCCCGAATGTCAGCGCCGCTCCCTGGGTGGGGTTGGCGCCGACTCGATGCCCGGGCGCCCCCGCCACGACCGTCACGCCCGAGACCGCCACCGACAGGCCGAGGTAGTCCGATGCGGCGCCGTCTGAAGCGGTGAGCTCGGCGGTCTGGGAGGCGTTCACCCAACCCGTCGTCGGCTCGGCGAATGCATAAGACGCCCCTTGCCAGGTGCGCCCGGCGACCTGGTGGTACGGGGCGCCCGCAACGACGGTGCCGCCGTCGATCCCGACCGACAGGCCCAGGTAGTCCGATGCGGCGCCGTCGGAGGCGACAAGCTCGGCGGTCTGGGTGGTGTTCGCCCACCCGGTCGACGGCTGAACGTACACGTAAGCTGCGCCCGCGTCGGACTGCGTGCCGACCTGGTGGTAGGGAGCGCCCGCCACCACGGTGGCGCCCGACACCGCGACCGAGAAACCCAGGAAGTCGTATGACCTGGTGTCGGACGCCGTCAGCTCGGCGGTCTGGGTCGCGTTCGTCCAGCCGGCCGCCGGCTCGACGAACACGTACGCGCCTCCCTGACCGATGCCCGTGCCCGCGTGGTAGGGCGCACCCGCCACGATCGTGCTCCCGGACACACCCACCGATGAGCCGAGCTCGTCGTCGGTGGCGCCGTCGGTCGCGGTCAGCTCGGCGGTCTGCTGGGCGTTGGCCCAGCCCCCGGCCGGCAGAGCGAACGCGTACGCCGCGCCCTGAGCGCTGTTGGAGCCGACCGCGTGGAACGGGGCGCCGGCGACGATCGTGCTGCCGGAGGCCGCGACGGATGAGCCGAGGGCGTCACTGGCGAGCCCGTCGGAGGCGGTCAGCTCTGCCGTCTGGGCGGCGTTTGCCCAACCGCTTGGCGGCTTGACGAATACGTACGCGGACCCCTGATCTGAATTGGCACCGACCTGGTGCCCTGGGGCGCCCGCAACGATCGTGTCGCCGGAGATGGCAACCGAGAACCCAAGGTTGTCTCGGGCGGCGCCGTCGGAGGCGGTCAGCGCGGCCGTCTGGGTGGCATTCGCCCAGCCGTCGCCGTGCTCCACGAACACATACACCACGCCCTGGGAGGGATTGGCTCCCACGCGGTGAAACGGCGCGCCCGCGACGATCGTGCCGCCGGCGACGGCCACGGAGAAGCCGAGGTCGTCACCCGCGGCGCCGCCGGACGCGGTCAGCTCCGCCTGCTGCAGGAACGGATCGACGCGCACCGGGTAACGCGCTCCACGGTCATCGACGGAGATCACGAGGTGCCCGTTGCTCAATCGCAGGGCCGAGGGCAGCCGGCGCCCGGCGGCGTCACTGGCCCGAGGTGCTGTGTACCGAAGCGTCACGCCGCCTCCCGAGAGCAATACAGCGCCGCTGCGGACTCGCGGCCGCAGCGCGCCCGACAGCGACAGCTCAAACACGAGCCCGCCCGTGGCGGCGGCCGGCGGGCGCGCCACGTCGAAACCCTGCTCGAGACCGAGGGGGCCGTTCACATACCACTCACGCACGGCGCCGAGGCGATACACGACGCGGTTCGCATGCGCCTGCGGCGCAGCCCGGCCAAGCGAACGCACCGCGCCGCTCCGCCCGAACCCGGCGAGCGAGATACGCACGAATCCGTGAGCGCTTCGGGCGCTCACACCGGCGGCCGAGAAACCGAACCACAGGTGCTGTGCCGGGTTGGCGGCGGCGCCGCGACGGACCCAATACCTGTGGTCGTCGCGTCCCAGCGAAGACCCGACTGGCCCCCAGGAGGCGACCGGAAGGCTCGCCAGGCTGCGGCGAGCGGTGTGCCGATCTGCACGCGCGTGATCTCGGGCGCCCGCGCCGGCAGGCCGCGTCCTGCCGCCCGGAGTCGCGAGCACGACCGCGAAGCCAAGGCAGAGCACCACGACGACGGAAGTCCGACAAACCAGCCCCACAGCGAGCTCGGATGCTAGTCCTCCACCCCCGCCCCGATCAACCCATGCCTCGCCACGCTTCGCGACAGAGTGCCGGGAACCTGACGCGGCTTCGCTTGAGCGGCGGGCCGGCGGGCCGGTGGGCCGGTTAATCAGCGGGCTCCCGGAGCTGTCAGAACGTCTCCTCGATCCAAGCTTGGGCGGTGGTCGGGCGGTTTGCGAAGGTTCCCTTCGCTGTCGCCACTCCTTCGTAGACTGGCGCGGCTCCGGGGAACTCCTGGGACTTCACGAGTGACGTCGCAACCATGTCTGCTTTGAAACCCGGGATCTTCACCCGGAGCTTCATGAAGTACGTCTTCCCACTCTGCGGGCTCCTCCAAGTCTCGCTTATTGGCGTGACCGAGCTAGTGACAAAGTACATCTTCCCATCGGGGCTCTCGACGGTGGCGTAGCCATGAAACGGGACATTTAGCCGGGGCACCTTGCCGTTGCCAAGAATGCCGGCGTTAGAGACTGACCAACCGTTGGAGAGTTGGAGGTCCTGCAGGATCCAGTGAACGGGGTGATCCGCAGAGCCAAACGCGCCGTACTCGTGGTCCATCCAGGTCTCGCCGTGGACTCGATACGTCTTCCCGCCGAAGGTGATTGTGCCCTTTGCCTGTAGGTGGGTGAAGGAAAAGTAGTAGTTGTTCTCAGTCAGGCTCGGATGCGTCGCCTTCGGGTCGACGCCGGTGCCCCAGACCCAGAAGGGCTTGCCGACCTGCGAGAAGGTGAGATCGTAGGTGACCTTCTTCATCGTCGGACTATCGACGAGCAGGGCCCGGACGTGGATGTTCTTCGTCGGGTTTGAAGCAGGGGCCTGCTCCGACACCCAGGAGTTGTAGGCAGTCGCTTTTGCGCCTGTGCCGTCCCCGGTGATGACGACCTTGGGCGGTCTGCTGTAGCCGGTGCCCGGGTTGGTTACGAGGATCTCCGCTACGCCGCCGCTGCGATCGAGCGTTGCATAGCCGCTGGCGCCGCTTCCGTCGCCTTGGAAGCTCACGCTGACGTGCGTGTAGCCCCTGCCCTTGTTGTCCACTTGTACCCAGCTCAGCTGCTGTGCCGGACTCCCCAGACGGGCGTACCAGTTCTTGCTCGGGTTGCTCTGCGCCCAGGTCGACCCGCTGAACGCTCTGCCAGGCAGGTAGGGCGTCGTGCGCTCGTAGTGTCGGTGGTTCTTGACGTCGGTGAGTGAGAGCTGCGAGAAGGCAAAGCCCTGCCCGATGAACGACGCTGTGTTGATCTCGAAACCAAACAAGCGACTGCCCGAACGCAGCGTCCCGACATCCCACCACCACTCGGTGGGAGCACCGACGTGAAGGTACATGTCCTTCGGCAGACTCAACACGACCTTGCTCGAAGGAATCGGCGTAGGTTTCATAGTCGGCTGCGGACGGGGTGGGTACGCGGTGGCGGTGTGTTGTGCCTGGGCCGCAGAGCCGAGGATCAGCACGACGAGGGCTGCGCCCACGACCGCGACAGCGCTCCCGAGTCGCAATCTCCAACGATCAAGCCTCATCAGCACCCTAGGGTCCACGCGAGCATCGGAAGCTGGTTTGCGAGCAGTGATCCGCTTCGGCGACATGATCGACCCCCATGCGCTCGGACATGAAGAGCGCGTCGAATTGTTCTGTGTTGCCCCCGGCGGCGGGCACTTACTACCCGCCGGGCAGAGCAGAGCGTACGCCACACGACGGCAAGATGGAAGGGGACGTACTGCACCAGGCTGAGCTCGTCCCTACCCCTCCACCCCCGCCGCGATCAACCCATGCCTCGCCACCCTTCGCGACGGAGTGCCGTTCGACCGCAACGTCGAGTACGAGATGGCGAGCGCGGACACGCTGGTTCAGGCGCTGCGCAGCGCTCCACCACGACCTGGCCGGCCATCACGGCGCCGTTGTTGTGGCGGCGGTGAGCGCGCTGCTCAAGCCTCACAGCCACCGCCGGGTTACCAGTCGGGGGTATCGCAGCGTCGCTCAGGCGGAAGCGGTGGGGTGGAGCAGCGGCACGAGCGGACTCCAGCCGCGCTCGAGCAGCGCGACTAGGGACGGCGGGGTGAGCACGATCGTGCGCTGATGCGCCCGGGGCGTC
Source organism: uncultured Solirubrobacterales bacterium (assembly GCA_963800475.1). Lineage (GTDB taxonomy): Bacteria > Actinomycetota > Thermoleophilia > Solirubrobacterales > Solirubrobacteraceae > Palsa-465. The sequence continues at coordinate 101,591 of CAWDAZ010000001.1, forward strand.
CGGTGGGCCGTATAGCCGGCCGGTGACCAGCGCAGCAGGCGCGAATCGAACAACACGCACGACTCGCCCTCGTCGAGCACGAACACTCCGTCGGGAAGCTCTCGATAGCGGGCGTCGTGGAGGCGACGCTCGCCGCTGTCCGCGTCGTGTCGCTCCGCGTGCAGCTGCTCGTCGATCGCGTCGGCTCCGACCTGCCCCGGATGGATCTCCGACCAGACCTCGACGAGCCGGTTGTAATCGGCGCGGCGGCACTCCGCGCACGGGCGGTGGCCCGCGGCGAGGGCGGTGGCGTCGTCGAGGAAGAACAGCTCCGTGTATTTGCCGGGCGCCATCAGCCGCGTCCGCCGGCGGCCGCGGAACTCGAGCTGGCAGGCGATCCATCGCCTGGTCGCGTACCACCGGCGGATCTCGCCATGCTCGTCGTGCAGGCAGCCGCGGTTGCCGTATACGAGCCCTCGGTGTGGACTGCTCACCAGGTCCCCGAGCGGCGTGACGCGGTTGCGTAGTGGCATGCGCCCACGCTAACGGCCTCTAGGATTGCGGGCGTGCCTAGCGCCCGGGGGTTCCTGAGCTGATCCAGACGCTGGCAGCTCTCGCCCTCGCCGGGGTGTTCGCGGTCGGGGCGGCCGCCAAGCTCGCCGATCGCCGCGGCAGCCGCCAGGCGGTCATCGCGTTCGGTGCTCCGCGCGGGGTCGCGCCCGTGCTGGTGTGGTTGCTGATCGGGGCCGAGCTGGCGATCGCGGGAGCGCTCGTGAGGGCGCCGTCGAGGATTGCCGGGGCGGTGGCTGCGGTTGTCCTGCTGGCGAGCACCACCAGCGCCGTCACGGTCAACCGGGTTCGCGGGCGACGCCCGGACTGCAACTGCTTCGGCGCGTTGTCGCGTGGGACGATCGGCTGGTCGACGGTCGCGCGCAACGCGCTGCTCGCGGTGCTCGCCGGGTTCGTGGTCGCGGGGGGTGGGCTGCCGCTCGCGTTCGGCGCGCTCGCGCTCGTGGCGGGCGCGGTCTGGCTCGGAGTCGGCCCGGCGAAGACCCGGCTTCGACCTCGGCCCAAGGCCCACGACTTCGCTCTGGGCGATGCCGGCGGCCGCACCTGGACCATCGAAGATCTCCTGGCGGCTGGTCGGCCCCTGCTGCTCGTGTTCAGCCAACCCGCCTGCGGCGCCTGCCGCGCGCTGCTCCCGGATCTCTCCGCCTGGCACGCCCGGCTCAACGACCGCCTGACGGTCGCGATCGTCGTCAACCGCCCCCAAGCAGGACGGCTGGACCCGGATCACAGCGGCGCCCGCTACCCCGTCCTGCTCGACCCCAAGGGCTCGATCACAGACGCGTACCAGGTCGCTGCCACGCCGAGCGCCGCCCTGATCGACCACAACGGCCGCCTCGCCGCCCCGCTCGCCCGCGGCGCCGGCGAGATCTCCGAGCTCCTCGAAACCCGGTTCGGCATCGGCACCGGCGCCACGCCAACCTTCGAGCGCCGAGCCGTGATCGCCCGCGCCGCCCGCAGCGCTGCCGCGCTCGGCGCGTTCCCGCTCGTCGCAGCTGCGTGCGGGAGCAGCAAATCGACGTCGTCGACCACGCACTCCACGACCACAGCTTCCACGAAGCCGAAGCAACTGAAGGTCAACAACACCTACATCTGCGACCAGAACTACGCGCTGTGCACGAACGCGCCGTGCGTGCCGTCCAAGCACGACCCGAACATCGTCATCTGCGACTGCGTGGTCGAGAGCGGCTACTCGGTCGGATTCACCGCGTGCCCGAAGCGGGCGCCGCACGGGACGCATCTCTACTCGACCTTCTCGACCCAGGTCGCAGCGCGCAGCAGCGGCGCGATGACGTGCGGGAAGGACGTGCCGTGGGCCAACTGCCTCGATTACCCGTGCGTGCTCGATCCGAACGACCCGACCAAGGCCACCTGCGAGTGCGCGGTCGTCAAGACCGGGCCGTCGTTCACGTTCGGCGGCGACTGCAAGACGCAGACGTGCGGAAACACGATCTGGTCGGGGGCCCACAACAACGCGGGCGGGCCCGCGATCGCCGCGGCGATGAAGGACCTCGGTCAGCCGCTGGTGTTCCCCAAGCCGTGCCCGAAGGTGTAGCGAACTAGTCCCGCGCCATCTCGTCGATGCACACGGTGGTCGCGAGGAGCAGCGCGTCGTCCTCGCCCGGCGCGATCTGGATGCCGTACGTGTCGCGGACCCGGAACCAGCGTTTGGAGATCTGCGCCACCTTGTCGCCGTCGCGCTCGATCTCGTACTCGTGATCGACGATGTTGCCCTTGGCGCTGAGCTCGGTCCCGTCCCCGAGCTCGATCGCGAACCGCTCACGCAGCGGCGTGAACAGCGCCTTCTTGACGGTCGCGACCGTCTCATCGCCGCGCTCGACGTCCATCGTGTCGCGGATGTGGAGCTTCTTCTCCTGGATCTTGTAGAGCTCCTCGCCGGATGGGCTTTCGAGGATGAACGTGCTGCGGATGCGTAGTGCCTTGCCGTTCACCTTGAACGCTTTCTCGCCACCCTCGGTCTCGATCCAGAAGTCGTCGCCGATCGACAGCAGCTTCTCGCGCATCTGATAGCGCGTTCCGGCCGCGTCGTCGTCGTGTCCACGTAGAAGCCCCATATGCGAAACATAGCTTTCACCCCAACCGGACACCGCACAAGGGTGCGCGCACTCAAATCTGCGTATTCCCGCCCGCGCAATCGGTGTTCCAAGCGTCTCGATCAGAACGGGCCGGGACGCCGCGGTTCGCCACGCCCGCCACCGCCGGCGCCGCCAGCACCAGCACCGCGGCGAACGTCCCTGCAGCCGATCGGCGGATGAGACGCGCGATGACGCCGAGTCTAACCCGGCGGTCCGGCGCGCCCTCGCCGCGGCATCGGCAGACTGCTCGCCGTGACCTGCGGTAGGTGGGTGATCTGCTTGTTCGCGTGCGGCGCACTGCTGGGCGCACCCTCGAGCGCGGCGGCGCTCAGCGAGTCGAGTTGTTACAACGCGACGCAGCCGAACGCCGACTACGAGGCATACGGTCCCACGGACGTGCAGGCTCAAACCGGCGACGGCAGGCTGACGGTGAATGAGAACGCCGCCGGGACACTCACCGTCTTCAAGTATCCAAATCCCAGCTATTACAACCAGATCAAGTACCTGGCGGTGAGCCGCGACATCCGCGGCCGCGTGGTCCCGCAGTACCCCAACGAGGGGTCGTTCGCGGGCCTCGTGTACGTGACCAGCCATGGCACCGGGTTCGCCTGGTTGCGGGACTGGGCGTCAGCTCAGCGCTACGACTCCACGGACACGGCGGTGCCGGTGACGACGTACCGGTCGCCCGCGCGGCTCGGGCTCACGGTGAGCGACGCAGACCTGGTCGTTCCGGGGACGGGGACGTTCGTTCGTCAGTTCTGGGTGACCCGGGCACGACGCTCACCGGTCCGCGCCGCCCGGCTCGTCTACTTCGAGAACTTCAACCCGATCGCCAACCGCCTCACCTATGCACCGATCGCGGACTGGTGCCAGTCCGCGCTGTCAGACCAGGCCGCGAGCTATGACTCCGCTCACCAGGCGATCCTGAATTCGTGGCAGGGAGTCGATCAGTCTTCGGGGAGAGCCACCTCCGTGACCGTCGCGATCGGGCTGGCCGCTCCGGTCGCGCAGCATCAGGTCGGAGGGGACGGGTTCGACCCCGCGTCGCTCGCCGGGCAGCCGGATGATCCGTACCTCGAGGTCGCCCATCCTCCCTACGGGCTGGGTGGTGCCAGCTCCGCCACCGGGCAGACGACCGGCGCCCTCGGAGCGCCGCTGCGCTTCGATCGCCGCGGTCGCGCGGCGCTACGAGTCCTGATCACCGCGGCGACGACGGTGGCCGACGCGCAGGCCGCGCTGGAGGGCGCCCGACGAGCGAGCTTCCCTGCGGAGCTGCGGTCCGTCACCAGCTACTGGCGGCCCTGGCTCGCGCGCACGCTGCTTCCCGCCTCACCCAATCGACGGATCGTGTCGGTCGCGAAGCGAACCCTGATCACGGTTCGCCTCGCGATCGACCCCGACAGCGGCGCGATCGTCGCCTCCTCCGACACCCAGGGGCCCTACGGAGAGGACTGGATCCGAGACGGTTCGTTCATCAACCAGCTGCTCGACCTGAACGGGTTCACCGCGATCGTCACCCGCCACAACCGCTTCTACGCAATCGTTCAGACCTCGACCACCAACCCAAGCCCGCTGCGCCCACCGGGAAACTGGGCGATGGCGTCCTACGGCGATGGCATCGACGGAGCCCCGATCCCGTGGGAGATCGACGAGACCGGGCTGGGCATCTGGGCGCTCGAGAGCCACGCCCGCTACCTGCCCGTGCCGGCACGCGGCCCCTACCTGCGCGAGGTGTTCCCGGCGATCTCGCGCGCGGCCGATTTCCTGACGGTCTGTGTCGACCCGCTGTCCGGCCTCCAATGCTCGGCCAACGAGGACGACAACCCGACGCCCAGCCAGAGCCTGCACGGCGCCGAGACGACCGAGCTCGGCCTCCGATCCGCGCTCGCGGCAGCCGCCTCACTGGGCGAGCAGGGCTCCGAGCAGGTCAGCTGGCTGGGTCGCCTCCGGCAGCTCGACGCGGCGATCGCGCACCTGTACGACCCCGCGAGCCACTCTTACCGAGAGGCGCAGTCAGGCTCGAACGCTTACAACGTCAGCTACGGCGATGGCGGTTGGATGCTGTGGCCCGTCGCGTTCCGCCCGTACGCAGACCCGGCGATGCGCGGGGAAGCAGATGCGGTCCGCGCGGCGATGGACGCCTCGCTGCGTTCCCCGCAGGGCGAATATGAGGGCAAGGCCCTGCTTGGGCTCGCGTACGCGTGGAGCCGGCCGACGCCTGCGCAGTCTCGCGAGCTGCACGGCGTGCTGGCGTACCTCGCGTCGACGCTGACCACCCCGACCGGGCTGTTCGGCGAGGCATGGGAGCGCTTCGGCGGCAGACCGCTCCCCGTCGAGGACATGCCACACGTCTGGGAGCACACGCTGTTCTACCTCGCGGCGCTGCGGATCGACGGGGCTCGCCGGTACGCGTTCGACGGCGCTGACTACATCACGCGTGTGTGCCAGGCGGGCGGAGCGCCGCTGGGGGTCTGCGGGGGCGGTCCTGGCCTTCAAACACGCTGACCCACGCCCGGGTATAGGGTGGTCAGCCAGCCTGGTTGTCTCAACCCACCGGAGAGGAGAGGTCGATGGACAGCGTCTACCGAGTCACCGAAGTGATTGGGACCAGCAGCGAGTCGTGGGAGGCCGCGGCGCGCAGTGCGGTCGAGACCGCCGGCAAGTCGGTGCGCGACCTGCGCGTCGCCGAGGTCGTCCGGCAGGACGTCACGATCGAGAACGGAAGCATCACCAGCTTCAGGGTACGTCTGGGCATCTCGTTCAAGTACGAGTCCGGCGACTGACCCCCGAGGCGGGCCTGCGCGCCCTCGATCAGACGAGAAGCTCACAGCGACGGTCAGAACAGGGATAGTCTCTGCTGATCGCGGCCGGGCTCGGGTCGCGCCATACGGTGCAGCCGCTTACACAACAGAAACGGAGGGGCGCGATGGGCTTTATGGATCGACTCAAGGGAGTCGCGGAGTCGGCGCAAGCCGCAACGAGCAAAGTTGGAGTCGGGGCCTCGGCGGGCCAGATGGAGCTCGCCAACCGGGCGAAGAAGCTGAACAGCGTCGGCGTCGACACGCCGGCGCACATCGACTCGATGACCGCGACCGGCAACACGGACACGCCGGGCGGGACGGAGTACGACATCGCGCTGACGCTCAGCCCGGCTGGCGGCACGCCCTACCAGGTGACGATGAACCAGTACATCTACCCGAAGAATCCGTTCACCGAGGGCGAGAACGTGATCGTCAAGGTCGATCCGGACGATCCCAACGTGGCGATGATCTTCGACCACGCGGGGGTGGCGTCATGATCCGCAGACCACTGGCACTGCTGTCCGTCGCGGCCTCCGTCGGCATCCTCGCCGCCGGCTGCGGCGGCAGCTCGTCCTCGAGCACCTCCGCCGCGGCGCCGGCGTCAAGCACGACGACGGCCACGGCGACCACCGCGACCACGACGTCCGGGAGCACCGGCTCGACCAACACTGCGAACCCCGCGGTCGCGCAGGTGGTGGCCGCGTGCAAGGCGCAGGTCAACTCCTCGTCGCAGCTCTCATCGAGCGTCAAGTCGAAGCTGATCCAGCTCTGTGATCAGGCGGCAAGCGGCAACGAGGCCGGCGCGCGGAAGGCCGCGGCGCAGGTCTGCACGGAGATCATCAAGGCGACCGTCCCGCAGTCGGTGCAGGCGGCGGCGCTGGCCAACTGTCCGAAGGCCTAATCGAACGCGAGCGGCCGGGTTCCCCTCGTCTCGAGGGGAACCCGCCTCGCCTCACCGCAACGGCTTTCCCCACTCGGTCTCTTCGCGCAGCTGTTTCTTGAGGATCTTCCCGCCGGGGTTGCGTGGCAGCGGCTCGGTGCGGACGGAGACGTACTGCGGAACCTTGAAGTCGGCGATCCGCTCGCGGCAGTGCGAGATCACGGCGTCGACCTCAAAGCTCCCTTCATCGCCGGTGACGATCACCGCGCCGACCTTCTCGCCCATCATGTCGTCGGGCACCGGCACGACCGCCACCTCGAGGATTCCGGGCGCACTGATCAGTGCGGACTCGACCTCGATCGAGTAGACGTTCTCGCCGCCGCGGTTGATCATGTCCTTGGCGCGGTCGACGATGTACAGCAGCCCCTCGTCGTCGATCCGGGCGAGGTCGCCGGTGTGCAGCCAGCCGTCGACGAATGTCGCGGCCGTGGCCTCGGGGTTCTGCCAGTAGCCCTGCACGACGTTCTGAGCGCGCACGAGCAGCTCGCCGACACCCGACTCGGGGTCCGGCTCGTGCAGCGCGAGGTCGACGACCGGCATCGCGAACCCGACCGAGTCCGCGTGCTCGAGCGCCTCCTCGTGCGGCAGGAACGAGGTCAGCGACGAGGTCTCGGTCAGCCCGAAGCCGTTCCCCACGCGTGCCCCCGGGAACGCATCCATGATCTTGTGCACGGAGTCGGCCGCGATCGGCGCGCCGCCGTAGGAGACCCAGCGAACGTGCTCGAGGTCGGCCTGCTGGAACAGCGGGTGCCGCGTCAGCGCGTGGTAGATCGCCGGGACGGAGGTCAGCATCTGGATGCGCTCCTCGCTGACCGTCCGCAGGAAACCCTCGAGGTCGAGCGCGTTCGTGAGGATGAAGACCCGCGCGCCGAGCTCGTTGCAGACGAGCAGCTGGCTGTTGCAGCCGGTCACGTGGAACAGCGGCACGTTGATCAGCGTCGCCAGCGACGGGCCCTCGGACACCTCGACGCCGATGCAGCGGAACGCGTTCTGGGTGTTCGCGAGGAAGTTCTCGTGGGAGGTCATCGCGCCCTTCGGGAATCCCGTGGTGCCGCTCGTGTAGAAGATCGCGGCGAGGTCGCCAGGCTTCAGGTCCTCCACCGCCAGCGGCTCTGCGTCGGGAAGCGGATCGCCGGGCCTGAACACGTACGCCGCCCCCGAGTTGGTCACGACGTAATCGACCTCGGGCTCGGTGAAGCGCGTGTTCACCGGCACGGTCACCAGGCCGGCGAGCTGCGCGCCCCAGAACGCCAGCACCCAGTCGATCCCGTTCGGAAGCACGATCGCGGCGCGGTCGCCGCGCGCCAGTCCCGCCGCCCTCAGGCCGCCCGCGACGCGCGACGCGCGGTCCCAGAGCTGCTGGAACGTGAGCCGTTCGCCGCCGACCTCGACGACGGCCTCGGCGTCCGGATCGCGCCCGACGCTCGCGCGGAGCATGTGCACCAGGGAATCCGGCCGGCCCGTGTACCGGGCGATGCCGTCGGCGCCGCGCTCGACCCCGCTGGTGTCAAACGGATTACGGCCCCGAGGGGCCGGTTCCACTGCCACTCGCTGCACTGCCATTTGGCTCTCCTCTCGCTGCGGGCTTCGCAGCAGAACCCTAGCCACACCCCATCATGCCCCGATGTGCTCCGCGGTCCGGTGGGCGAGCGACATGATCGAGATCATCGGGTTGACGCCGGGCGCGGTCGGGAACGCCGACGCATCGCCGATCCACACGCCGGCGGTGTCGTGGAGCTCGCCGCGGCCGTCGGCGACCGAGTCGGCGGGATCCGAGCCGAACCGGCACGACCCCATCTGGTGAGCGGTGAACACGACGATGTCGTTGGGCGCCAGCGACGCGCTCTCGATTGCCGCGACGAACTCATCGAAATCGTCGCCGTCGCGCCAGATCACCGGTCGCTGGAACAACGTCACGATCTCCCTGGCGCCCGCCGCGCGGTGCAGCTTCGCCTGCTCGACGATCGCCTGGCGGAACATCCGCGCGTCGACCTCGTCGCCGAAGCCCCAGCGCGTCACCGCGCGCCCGTAGTCGTCGATCACGACCTCGCCCGCGCCGTGGTCGCGCGCGACCGACACGAACGGGGCCGTGTACCTGATCGTCGCCGCCATCCGCTCCTTGTGGCTCTGGCCGTCGACCCACGGGAACGACCCGGCGATCAGGCCGGGTGCGACGCTGATCGCCTCGATCAGGAACCCGTACTCGCCTTCGATCTGCGTGAACTGGTCCGAGAGCGCGGATTGGATCTGCCCGATCCACCCCTCGATCGGCTCGTCGTAGGTGCCGGTGACGACGCCGGCCGGATGCAGCCGCAGGTGCTTGCCGGCGGCGGGGCCGCCGATCCCCGAGCGCAACAGCAGCGCCGGCGACTCGATCGCGCCGCACGCGACCACGACGGTGCCGGCCTTGATCGTCACGGCCGTCGCCGAGCCGTCGCCGTGCGTGACCGTCGCGGCGACGCCGGTCGCGCGCCCATCCTCGACGAGGATCTTGTCGGCACGCGCGCCGACCACGAACCGGGCGCCGCCGTCGGCGGCGTCCTGGAGGAACGTCTTCATCGTCGAGAGCTTGCAGCCCTTCTGGCAGCCCGCGAAGCAGTAGCCGCACACGCGCGGGTCGTCGCAGCTCGTGTCGGCGTTGCGGGTCAGCGGCCGGCTCGGGTAGCCGAGCGCGTCGCAGCCGGCGAGCAGCTTCTTGTGGGTGCGGTTCTGGGAGGTGGCGGTGTCGTTGACCGACAGCCGCTCCCAGATCGCGTCGATGTGGCGGTCGTAGTCGGGCGAGTCGATTCCGTCGATCCCCATCGACGCCCACTCGCGCCGGATCCGGTCCGGCGTGCGGATGCAGTTCATGTAGTTGATGACCGTGCCGCCGCCGAGCGTCGCGCCGGCGAAGATCGCGATTGAGCCGTCCTCGCTCGCGGCCAGGCCGCCGCCGAGGTAGAGCTCGAACATTCCGGGCAGCTCGAGTTGCTTGAAGTCAGACTCGTTGCGGTACTGACCCTGCTCGAGCACCAGCACCTGCTTGCCGGCGCGCTGCAGCTCGGCCGCGATCACCGCGCCGCCGGCGCCCGAGCCGATCACGCACACATCGGCCTCGAGCTCCGCGGTGGAGCCGCTCACGTTCTCGACGCCGATCGTCTTCGGCGCCTCCTCCGGGCTCGGCGGCGCCGAGGCCGGTCCCGGGTAGCCGAGCGCCTCCCAGTTCGGGTTATGGCCGGCCTCATCGGGCAGCGCGTAGAAGAACAGCAGCGTCAGCCCGCGCAGCTGGCGAACGCCGAGCTTCGCCTCCGGGCTCGAGTCGGCGACCGCGTGCAGGGTCTGGGTGCGCACCTCGACCGGCTGCTCGGCGAACCCGTTGTCGCCGATCGCGTCGAGCAGCTGGCCGATCGCCTCGATCTCCTCGGGCATCATCGACTGCGCCATCAGGCCCTCGAGCTGCGCCGGGATCCCGAGGTCCGACGCGTTGCGCCTGCAGAACTCCGCGAGCACCGGATCGTCGGTCTGGGCCTCGAACGACGGCGCGATCGTGTCGCACACCGCCTCGAGCGTCCGCCTCCGCGTGTCGCTCAGCACACCCGCAACAACTGCCATCTCGCTGCCCTCCTGATCGCCGGTTAGGCGATTCTATGTATGACGGCACCGGCCGCCGCAAGTCGGACCGCATCTCGCCGCCGGCTGAGGCGCGGAGAACTCGACACACACGGGCCCGGCGCCACGCGAGTGTCGCGAAGTCCGCGGTATGCGCGGACAACACGACCCACCTACCAAGCACCGCAGGGGTGTGTCGCCGTTGCCGCGCCCTGAGCAGCCGCACCGCCGTCCGGTCCGCAAGTTCCCCCGGCGCTTCAGCGTTTCATCGGCGTGAGACGCACGCATGACGCTGGTCTCGGGGCGGCCACGGACTCCCAGCGAACCCACACCCGCCGAGCCTTCCTGAAGCGCGGCGCCGCAGCCGGCGTCGGCCTGTCGGCGCTCAACTGGATCCCGCTCAGCCCCGCCGCGGCCGCGAGCGCAGGGCAGAGCCTGACGCTCGGGGCGCCGAACCCGCTCGTCGATATGCCGAGCGCCGTGTTCGGCGGCGAGCTTCAGTACTTCCGGATGTCGGCCTCCAGCGTGCCGGCGCGGCTGCAGCTCTGCGAGCAGGCCGCGTTCAGCCTGATCCAGACGTACGTGCCGTGGAACGTGCACGAGTGCATCCCCGGCCAGCTCGACTTCGAGGGCAAGACCTCGCCGGTGCTGCCCGACGACCATCTCGACGAGTACCAGGACCAGACCCCGGAGGAGGAGCTCCAGAGCGGCGGCGCCAATGGGCGCGCCGGGATCGCGTGCAACACCGATCTGGTCGGCTTCCTGACCGAGTGCAAGAAGCTCGGGCTCGCGGTGATCCTGCGTCCGGGGCCGTTCATCTCCGACGAGTGGCGCAACGGCGGCTTGCCCGACTGGTTCCTCGACGAGGCCTCGCCGGACATGTACGAGTACGGCCCCGACGGAACGCCGCTGACCCCCGGCGCCCCGAACGGCAGCTATCCGGCCGCGAACGTAACCGGCGGCCAGACGCTGTTCTACTTCCCCTCCCCGAGCTACGCGTCCGATTACTACATGTCCGCGGCGCGGCAGTGGCTGGTCGCGTTTGCGCAGTTCGCGCAGCCGTGGCTGGTCACCAACGGCGGGCCGGTGGTCGCGATCCAGGTCGACGACGAGTCGTGCTTCTACTACCGGTTCGGGCCGTTCGAGGTCGACTACAACCCGGCGATGCTGGCGCGCTACACCGCCGAGACGGGCGCTGACGCCCCGCGCGCGTTCCCGAGTACGGGCGGTCAGGTTGGGGCGCTGAAGCCGGCGTTCGACTGGCAGGCGTTCAAGGGGCGACAGGTGGGACAGTTCCTCGCGACGCTGCGCGACGACCTCCGCGAGTCCGGGATCGACGTGCCGATCAACCATGAGATGGAGCTGATCCTCGCGCCGCCGGCCGACATGGCCGACGACGCGCGGGCCGTGCTGCTGAACCCGGAGCTCTACCCGGGCGGGTCCGGGCCGGAGGTGATGCCGCTGATCGAGCTGACCGCGCAGGCCGCCCGCTCCGCGCAGCGCAACCACCTGAACGTGTGGTCGGCCGAGCAGGACACCGACGTGATGCTCTCGTACCTGCTGCTCGGCGAGGGGATCATCGGCGGGATCCCGTTCGACTACACCGACGGGGTGGCAGACAGCGACGTCGACGACCGCCGGCGACTCGGCGGCGCGCTCAAGACCGCCGGTGGTCTGCTGACCCACGCCAAGCGCGCGGCCGACGTCGCGGTCGTCTGGGACAACTCGCTGACCCGCGCGCCGTTCAACTCCACGCAGTACGGATTCCGGACCGACGTGCGCCGCACGATCGAGCAGCACCTCCCCGCGCTCGCGACGCTGCTGCTGCGCGCCGGGCTCGGGTTCGACCTGCTCGACGTCGAGGCGGCCCAGCCGAACGACTTCGACCCGGCCGTGTACCCGACGATCTTCCTGCCCGCGACCGACATCATCCCGCGCGCGATCCAGCTGAGCCTGGTCGCCTATGTCCGCCGCGGCGGCCGGTTGGTCTGCTGCCCGGCGCCGCCGGCGCTTGACGAGCACCTCGACCCGTGCACGACGCTCGAGGACGCCTGCTACCCCGAGCGCCCCCAGACGCTGTACCCCGACGACGCCCAGCAGATTCAGGTGCTCGGCGGGCCGGTCACCGCGTGGCGCGGCGTCCAGACGTACGCGCTGTCGAGGAAGGCAACGCCGATCGCCACTCGGAACGGCCAGCCGTGCGGCTACAGCCGTCGGCTCGGGCGCGGCACCGCGGTGCTGCTCGGCACCTGGCTCGCCGCCGACTCGGCGCCCGGCCGCGCCGGCGCGATCCTCGAGTCACAGCAGATCTCGAGCGGCAGCTCGAACGCGTCGATCCGCGCCGCCGCGAGGGCGCTCGCATCCAAGCGCCTCGGGGCCGAGGCCGCGGCGCTCGTCACCGACGCGCCGCTTCAGGGCGGACAGCCGCAGGAGCTGATCGTCTACGACTACGGCAACGAGCGGCGCGGGGGAGACGTGATCTCCGGCGGTGTGCTCGCCTACTGGGATGGCGAGAACGTGGTCGGGATGGTCGAGGTGAACACGACCGAGGGCGGGCAGTGGGCGTCGCAGTTCCCGTACCACCCGATCGAGTCGTCGCACATCACCGCGATTAAGGCGCTCGCTGCGACGACGCCGCAGGTCACGGTCAGCGACTCGCGCGTGCAGGCGAGGTTGCTGAGCGCGCCGAGCGCCGGCACGGCGACGGTGATGGCGGCCAACCGCTGGGACACGGACGCGAACGCGGTGATCAGCGTCGAAGTGGACGGACACCGGATCAGGCTTCCGCACACCGGTTCGCTCAAGCTCCCCGCCGGCACCGCAGTGCTGCTGCCGATCGGGTATGAGCTCGGTCAGGGTGTGAAGATCGCCGGCGCCACGGCCCAGCTGACCGGCGCCGCGCTGAACGCGCATGATGTGACACTCGAGCTGTGGTCACCTGCCGGCGGCGAGGTCACCGCCGAGCTTCCGGCCACGCCCACCTCGGTGGCCCTCGACGGCAAGCCGATTGGCACCGGTCGCCGGGCAAACGGAACCGTGCGGGTGAGAATCCCCGCGGGGGATCACGAGCTCGCACTCGCCTGGCGGCCGCCGGGGCGACGCCGTCGCCGGCCGGGGCACTGAAATGTCCCTTGCGTTCGGCCCGGGGCGCACGCCGGGCCATTAGTGTCTGCGCGCGATGTCGCAGGCGTCAAAGCCCGTCGCCCGAGCTGGCCGCATCGTGTTCGAGCTGGATCGGCTCGAGCTCACCGGCGGCGATCGCTGGGAGCTCGAGGGCCGGTGGTTCGGCGTACGGGGACGCCGCTTCATGCGCCCGGCGCTCAGCGTCGTCGTGGACGGGCGGCCAACGCGGCTGCTCGCCGACCTCGCGGAGAAGCCATGGGCGGCAGAGGACGGGGAACCATGGAAGGCGACGTTTCCGTTTCCCGTCAAGGGCGAGCTGCTCGAGGCAGAGCTGACGGTCGCGCCCGACATCACCGTCACGCTGGCGCTGCCCGCAGCCCGGGCCGTCGCCCGCAAGCCGAAGCTCTCGCCCGGGGCAGTCCGGCCGCGGGCCGGTGTCGGCCGCGCCAAGCAGGTCGCGCGCGGAGATCAGCTTGGATCGCCGGCGCGGGAGCTCGCCGAGGCCGAGGGCGAGCAGCGGCGGCTCCAACGCCGGCTCGAGCGAGCGGAGGAGGAGCAGGCGCAGGCGCAGGCGCGGACGCAACAGACGACGGCTCGGCTGGACGAGCTGCTCGGGCAGCTGAGCGAGGTCGCGCGCGAGCGGGACCAGGTCCAGTCGGCTCGCGATCAGCTGGCGGCCGAGCTCCAGGCCTCACGCCGGGAGCGCAAGCGGCTCGAAGCGGAGCGCGACAGCGCGGGGCAGGCGCGGGACGAGGCGATGCGGACAGCGGAGGGCGCGACTGAGGCCCTCGAGCGGGCCTTGGCGGAGCGTGGCGCCGCGGTGGCCGCTCAAAAGCGAGCGGAGTCTGAGCGCGACGCGGCCGTCGCGGAGCGGGACCAAACCGCCACCGAGCGCGGCGGTGCGTTGGCATTGCGAGACCACGCGCTCGCGGAGCGCGATGCGGCGCTCGCTGCACGAGACGACGCCGTCTATCAGCGCGACTCGCTCGCCCGCACCAGCGAGCGGCTCCAGTCGGAGCTCGCCGATGTTGTCTCCACTCGAGGTGCGGCGCTCGTGATGCGCCGGGCGACCCAGGAGCGTGCTGTCTCGCGCCGCAACACGGTCATTCCGTGGGCGGTCGCGGTCGTGATCGCGCTCGCGCTGATCGTTGTCCTGGTGATCGCGCTGCGCGGCGTGTAGGGCCGGGCGCAGCATGGGGGAGGGACGCGTGTGCCTGCTCGGCGCGATCGCCGGCGCGGCTGCGCTCGCCGCTCTGGCCGGCTGCGCCGCAACCTCGAGCACAACAGGCGGTGACTCGGGCGTCGCCTCCGTGGCCTCGACGACGACCCCGATCCAGCATCACCCGCCTGCTCGAGCTCCGCGGCACCGGCGGCCCCAGCCGCCGCCCCGCCGGCCGCCGTGGCGAATTCCCGTGAGCGCCGCCGGCAGCACGATCGTCCAGCCGCAGCCACCCGCGGACTCGTGCCACGCGCGCGGCAGCGGCACGTTCGCGCTTCCGGATCCGCGTTGCACGCCGGGCGCGATCAGCGCCGCCGTGACGCAGGGGAACCTCGACGCGACGATCTGCAGAAGCGGCTATACGCGCACGGTGCGCCCACCGGAGTCGGTCACCGAGCCAGAGAAGCTGGCGAGCATGGCGGCATATGGCGACAGCGGCTCGCCGCACGAGTACGAGTACGACCACCTCGTCCCGCTCGAGCTCGGCGGAGCACCGAACGACCCGCGGAACCTGTGGCCGGAGCCGGGCGGCTCGCCCAACGCCAAGGACCGCCTCGAGGACCGGCTCCGCAAGCTCGTCTGCGAAGGGCAGTTGGATCTCGTCACGGCACAGCGGCAGGTCGCGACCAGCTGGGTGGCGGCCTACCGGCGGCTGTTCGGGTGAGCCTCGCTCAGGGGGCTGACGCTTCCCGCCGGGGACCACGAGCCGGCGCTGGCCTTCAAGCGGCGCTGATCCCTCCGGGAGATCCTGTTCCGGGGAGTCATACTGCCCAGTCGGCATGTACAAGCTCTACGTGATCCCAGGCTCGCACGCCTGCCGGGCGGGGATGCTGATGCTCGAGCACAAGCGTCTGCCGTACCGCCGGACCGAGCTGGTGACGCTCACCCATTCGGCGCTCGTACGGATGCACGGGTTCGACTCCGGCGGGCAAAAGCGGGCGGCGGGCGGGAGGCGCCCGCCGTCGCTGCGACTCGGCGACATGCTCGGCACCGTGCCCGCGCTCGCCGACGGCGAGCGGCGGATCTCGACCAACTACCGGATCGCGCGCTACCTCGACGAGCAGCACCCCGAGCAGCGGCTGATACCGGAGGACCCGGAGCAGCGAGCCCGGGTCGAGGACGTCGAACAGTGGGCGAACGGCGAGCTGCAGATGGAAGCGCGGCGTCTCGTGTTCAGCGCCGTCATGCGCGACCCCGGCGCGATGAGCCGCGCGGCAGCTGACGGGAGGCTCGGGCACCTTCTGTACCGCAGCCAGGCCGTCCGGCGCGCGGTCAACCCGTGGATCGGCCGGCTCGTCTTCGCGACCCGTCCCGCCGAGGACGCCGACCTCCTGAACCGGCTGTCGGCGATGCTCGACAAGACCGACGCGTGGATCGGCGACGGTGTGATCGGTCGCGCGCAGCTGAACGTCGCCGACTTGATGATCGCCCCGAGCTACGCGCTGATCCTGTACCGCCCCGACGTGGTACCGCTGTTCGAGGGTCGGCCGACGCTCGAGCTCGTCGACCGGCTGCTGCCCGAGCCGGGCGCGCGCGTCCCGGCGGCGGCGTAGCCGCACCCCCGCCCGCGATCGCCGAGCTCGACCGGGTACTTCTCACGCAGCCGGGCTGCGGGAGCGCCCCGATGCGAACCGTCCCGGCTGGGGGGAGAGTGACTCGCTGTGACCGACGATTATGGGGCCGATGCGCTGGGGCAGACCGGCGCGGAGGTAGTACGCGTGTCCAGGAGCAGAGCGTGATCAAGCACCTCGCCGCTGCCAGCGCCACATTCGCGGTGCTGGTCGTCGCGCCGCCGGCGGGAGTGGGTGCCCGTCAGTCCGGGCCCGCGCCGCTGTCCGCCGACCAGAGCGCTCCGGATGTCGCATCGGCCGTCGGCAGCGGCTCGTTCGGCCGGTGGATCGTCGATCGATTCGGTCTGCCCGTATACCGGTACGACGTCGACGAGCAGGTCGCGCCACGCGCCCGGCAACCGGAGCTGAACGGGGGAACCGCCGCTCAGCATGAGCTCGGCAACGATCACATCACGGCGGCGGCGCTCAACGACGGCTACACCCAGTTCTGGAGTCAGGATCGCCTGGCTCAGTGGGCCAATCGGTTCATGCCCGACCGGCGGCACTATGCGGGCGGCTTCGGCTATCTCAACGTCGGCGGCCGCGTGCTCAGCACCCTGTACCTCGACCGGCCGCGCGGCGCCGTCAGCGAACGGCGGTTCGGCGTCGGCTACTACGAGCGGCGGCTGCGTGCGTTCGGCGTCGAGGTGCGTGAGGACGTGTACGCGCCGTTCGGCGACGACCCGCTGCTGCTTCACGACGTCACGATCCGCAACACGACCGCGCACACGCAACGGCTCTCGTGGTTCGAGTACTGGGACGTCAACCCGTACGACCAGACGAGCCACCGGCTGCTCGGGCTCCGCGCTCCGCGCTGGAGCGCGGGCGCCAGGACTCTGGCCGCGGCCCAGACCGCCGGCGAGCGCGGCGACCGCCGGCCGCTGAGCATCTTCGCCGCCGCGCTACGCGGCCCCGTCGACGGTCACGAGACTTCCCTCCCCGCGTTCTTCGGCACAGGCACCCGCGCCGTGCCGGCCGCGGTGAGAGCGGATCGGCTTCGCGGCACGACCGCTCTGCCGGCGACGCCCGGCGCGGGAGGCCAGACGCTGTTCGTGTTTCGCGCCGCGGTCCGGCTCGGACCGGGGCGCTCGGTGACCCTGCGCTACGCCTATGGGATGGCTCACCCCGCGCGAATCCCGGCGCTCGTTCGGAAGTACCGGCTCGCGCGCCGTCCATTCGTGACGAGCGAGCGGGCGTGGGCGCGGTGGCTGCCCAAGGCTTGGTTCGGCCCCGGACGGGCGTGGGTGTCGAGGGAGCTCGAGTGGGATGCCTACCTGCTGCGCGCCGCGTCCGTCTACGAGGAGGCGTGCGGGCATCACACGATCACGCAGGGCGGCTACTACCAGTACAGCAGCGGCGAGAACCTCGGGTCTCGGAGCTGGCTGCACTACCTGCTTCCGATGGTGTACGCGGATCCCGCGATGGCGCGCGAGATCCTGCGCTACTCGATCTCGTTGCAGTCGGAGCGCTCGGGCGCGATCCCGTACGGGACGGTGCCGCTGTGCAGGCCGTACAACGCGCTGGGCAGCTCGGACGATCTCGACTTCTGGCTGCTCCTGGCCGCCGCGGAATACGGTCTGGGAACCCGCGACCTGGCGTTCTTCTCCGAGCGGCTCCCGTTCCACGACACGGGTCGGCGCGTCAGCGTCTGGGAGCACCTGAAGGTCGCATTCCGTCATCAGGAGTCGCTGCGCGGCCCGCATGGCGGCTATCTGGCGGGCACGAACGGCGACTGGTCGGACTTCTCCGCGACGTTCCTGCACATGACCGAGTCGATGCTCGTGCCGGCTCAGCTCGCCTATGCGTATCCCCGGCTGGCGGCGGTGGCCGACCTCCGCGGGGACCGGCGGTTCGCCGCGCGGCTGCGCAGGCGGGGGGCCGAGCTCCTCGCGCTCCTGCGACGCGAATGGACCGGACGCTGGTACCTGCGCGGCTACTCCGGCTCGAGTCCGATCGGCCGGGGGGCGATCTTCGGCGAGCCACAACCGTGGGCGATCCTGGCCGGAGCGCCGAGCGGGAAGCAGGCGGATCGACTCGTGCGCAACATCCGCCGCTTCCTGACGGGCGTCGGCGCGCCCGCGGCGGTGAACGGTCCGGCGAAGATCGGCTCGGCCCAGTCGCCCGCAGCGCGGGATCCCGGCGTCACCGAAGCCCCCACTCCGGGCGGCTTCGACGGCGCCTCCCAGTATGTGGGTGGCGTCTGGTTCGACATCAACGGCTGGCTGACCTGGGCGCTGAGCGATCTCGACGGGGTGATCCCTGGCGCCGCCGGCTACGCCTGGAGTGAGTACACGCGCAACACGCTCGCGGCGCACGCCCAGGCTTTCCCCGACCACTGGGACGGGACGATCTCGGTCGACGACGCCTGCAATGCCTTCTACGCGCGCCACCCGGACCAGTGCGGCATACCCCTCTACCACGACTACGAGGGCCAGATCACCGAGCAGCCGACGTGGATGGTGATGGACGCGGTGCACCTGGCGGGCGTGACGGCGACCGAACGGGGCTTCGTGGTCGCGCCGCATCTCGCTCGCCTCTCGCTGCGGCTTCCAAATGTCGGGGTGGCGCGCGGGAACGGGCTGATGCGCGGCTACGTCCGGATCGAACGGCGCGAGTCGCTCGTCATGCAGATCCGCGGCGTCCCCCGTGATGCGCGGGGCGTCACGACGTGGTCGGGCGGACGGGTCGTCCCGCATCGCAGAGCGCGTGGACTGGTGGTCTTCTCGCTCCCCGCCGAGCCGAACCGGCCGGCGGATTGGGCGGTTACCTGGCGATAGAAGGAGTCCCAATGGAACAGCACACCTCCATCGACATCGACAACGTCCAATTCACCCGCCGGAAGCTGCTCGAGCTGGCCGCGTGCACAGCGGGTGTAGCGGCGGTGGCCCCGCTGGTCGATCCGCTGGCGGCGCTCTCATCCACGCCACTGTGGCCCACCGGACAGCTCCCCGCGCGTGCCGCCCGCCACGTCGACCCGTCGCAGTTCATGCCCCAGTCCCAGCTGCTGGCGTGGCAGCGGCAGCTCGATCGAATGGGCCTGCGCGCGACCGCCTCGCCGATTCACGAGCGGTTCGTCGACCAGTTGCGCGATCGCCTCGAGCGGGCCGGAGTCGGGCGGCTGCGCTTCGAGCCGGTGCCGCTCGATCGCTGGACCACCGAGAAGTGGTCGCTGGACGTTCTCGGCGGCCCGTCGGCGGGGAAGGTCAAGACGGCGTCGTACATCCCGTATTCCGGTCGCACGCCGGCAAACGGCGTGAGCGGGACGATGACGGTCGTCGATCCGAGCCGGCCGCCGGCGCCCGGCTCGCTGGCCGGGAGGGTCGCCGTGTTCGACGTGCCAACGGTGTCGTTCACCTACCAGACGTTCCTCCTGATCGCCTACAAGGGCTATGACCCCGGCCACGTGTTCGTGCCCGACCACGTGTACGCCCGGCCATGGCTCGGGGTCGGCGATGAGATCACCTTCTTGGACGCGCTGGCCCACTCCGGCGCGGTCGCGACCGTGGGCGTGCTCGACCTGCCCGCCGACGCGGCCCACGGCGCGTATTACCCGTACGACGGCAAGATCCGAGACGTCCCGGGCGTGTACGTCGATCGAGCGGTCGGCGCTCGCTTGAAGGAGGCGGCAGCGGAGAGCGCGACGGCGCGGCTGACGCTTCCGGCCGAGATCAAGCACGTGACCTCGCGCAACCTGATCGGGGTGATCCCGGGCGCCTCGGATGAGTTGATGCTCCTGCACTGCCACACCGACGGCACGAACGGGGTTGAGGACAACGGACCGAACGCGATCATCGCGATCAGCCAGTACCTCGCGCGCCTACCGCGCGGCGCGCTCCCCCGGACGATCATGGTGCTGCTCACGACCGGACACTTCCACGGCGCGATCGGGACCGCGGAGTTCGTGCGCCGTCACCGCGGCGGCCTGCTGCGCCGCGTCGCCGGCGCCGTCACGATCGAGCACCTCGGCGCGCGCGAGTGGGAGCCTGGGTCCGATGGGCGGTATCGGCTGACCGGCGGCCACGAGCCCGGAACGTTCTTCACCCCGGAGAACAGCCCACTCGTCGACGCCTCCTATGCCGCGTTGCGCGGTGCCCGGGCCGCTCCCTCCAGCGTGCTTCGCCCGTATGTCGCGGCGCCCGGCAGCCCCGATGGAAACGGCTGGCCCGCCGAGGGTACGGACCTCTGGACGACGGGCGCGATCCCGACAACCAACTTCATCACCGGGCCCTCCTACCTACTCAACTGGGGCATCCCGACGATCGACAAGCTCGACATCGCGCTTATGCGCCGGGAGGCGATCGCGTTCACGCAGATGCTTCTCGATCTCTCGCGGGTCCCGCGCACCCGCCTGAGCAAGCTCGACCTGCTGCGGCGCTAAGAGCCGCGCTATCCGGGGGCGGACACGCGGGTGATGCTCGTTGCCTCGCGGCGCACCTGTGGATCGCAGAACGGCTCGGGCTCCCACCGCCCGGCCGAGAACGCGCGCGTGTAGTCGGAGTCGTGGGGGGAGCTGGGATTCTCGGACTCGCTGTAGGTGAGCAGCGTCAGCTGGCGGACCGGGCAGCCGCGGCGCTCGAAGCCCATCGCGGCGATGAAGCTCGACCCGTGGACGACCGATGTGTAGCCGTGCGCCGGGTCCCACACCGAATCGATCGCGTCGAACACGCCGTACGGATCGCCGGGGCCGCCGTGGATCGGGATCCGCCGGCCCCGGCGCACCACGTACTGATAGCTCCCGAGCGGGGCGTCGAGGGGGATCCCGGCCGATCGCAGGTCGCTGACGGCGTCGGCGAGCGCCCCCTCGACGAGCGGGTTCGCGGTGTTCAGACCGCTCGGCGTGCTCACGGGGTTCGCCGGGTCGAACGGCTGCGTGAAGAACGCGTCGGCGCCCAACCACTGGCCGCTCGCCGTGCCGGTCGGAAGCCTGGTCGTCGACGCGTACAGGTCCTCGCTGAAACGCCGGAAGATCAGCGCCCCGACCGATGCGAGGCCGTAGCGAGCGTCCCAGCGGGCCAGAATCGGGCACGCGGCGCTGACGTCGACCGGCCCGTGAGAGCCCAGCAGCAGCGGGTGCGACTGGCAGAACGACGCCAGCGCGCCGCGCCACAGCTCGGCCGAGTAGACGCGGTCCGAGAGCGCGACCTGCGCGAGCTCTCCGAGCGTGAACCCGCGGCCCGGCAGGCCGTCGGTGCCCGCGAGCCGCTGCTCGATCATCAGGATCCCGAGCCGGGTGCGAAGCGACCGCTCGGTGCGCTCGTCGCCGATCACGCGCGCGAACCCGTCCAGCGGCTGGTACGGGTTGGCGAGCCAGTGGCTGTCGTTGGAGTTCTCGACGAAGTCGCGGCGCTCGAGCGTCGGGGTCAGCGCCGGGGGAAAGATCCCCGGGGCGACAGCCTGCGGTGAGCTCTGCCAGCGGCATGCCGAGCGCGACCCGTCGAGGAACGGGATCCCGGTCGCATGGGCCAGCGCGATGCCGGCTGCCGGGACCGCGCACGCCTGCGCCTGGGTGTCGGTCACGAACGGGATCGCGCCGTTCATCGTGTAGTACGCGTGTCCCTGGCGGTCGGCGGCGATGCTGTTGACCCAGGGGATGCCCTGGTAGTGACGCTCGATCCAGTCGTAGCGCTGGACGCTCTGCGCCTGGTCGGTGAGCACGAAGTGGTTGAGGAAGCGAAAGTTGGTCGCGTTGACGTCGGCCAGCGCCCATGCGGTGGTCGGGGTCCACGGCAGCGGCACGCCCTCGAGCGAGGTGAAGATCGGCCCGAACCCGGTGTCGTAGAGCGTGCGCGTGATCGGCGTGAGGGTGCCGTTCGCGCCGCGCGCAAGCACCGTCATCGTCGTTCGGTGCATCGGCACGCTGCGGCCGTCGAGCATGTATGCGTGGGGATCGCCCGGCGCGAGCGTGAGCGCGTACGGGGTGAATCGCCACGCGGTCGCGACGGTGTGCGACCAGGCCAGGCCGCGGGTCTGGCCGATCAGCACCAGCGGCACCCCGTACAGGGTCGCGCCGGAGACGTCGAGCTTGCCCGGGATCTCGAGCTGGACCTGATAGAGGCGCTCGGACCCCGCCCACGGGAAGTGCGGGTTGGCGAGCACCATGCCCATCCCGTTCTGAGTCGCGGCGGAGCCGAGCCCGTATGCGTTCGAGCCGGCGGCGAGCGGGAACGGCTCGAGCGTGCGCCGGCCGGCGGCGAGGGCGCCCAGCGCCAGGCGTGACTGCGCCGTCGCCGCGCCCGCCGCAGCCGGATCCAGCGTCGGCGCCGCCGAACCGATCCCGTCGATCGCGGCGCCGGAGCTGGCGAGACTGCCGAGCTGGTAGACGCGCCGGTACACGTCGATCGCGGTGATCGGGCGGACCCATGCCGCGCCGCGACAGCGTGGATCGGGAAGGTCGGCGACGCCGGTCCGCCGCAGGTAGGCGTTGTAGCCGCGGACGTAGCCCGCCACGAGCTGCTTGACGGCGGGCAGCGGCCCGGCCGGCGGCGGCGTGGCCACGAGCCGCTCGATCACCCCCGAGTGGTTGATGCGGCTGTAGAAGAAATCCGAGTCGAGGTTGTTATTGACCGTCGAGTTGCCCGAGAAGACCCAGGTCCCGTCGGCCCCGAAGTAGCGAGACCGCGCTCCGGCGACCGTCACATAGCTGTCGGCGATCGTGCAGATGTCATCGCTCGCGAACGCGTAGCCGAAGCCGAACCCGAGGCTCACGTAGCTGCGCGCGACGATGTGGGGAACGCCGTAGCCCGTGCGGGTGATCGTCGCCTCGAGCCGCTTGGCCGGCCGCGCGGCCGCGGCGACCGGGGCAGGCACGAGCGCTGCGAGGACGGTCAGGGCGGCGAGCAGGATCGAACGGGGGATCGGCACGGGAGGCGATGATCCCAACGGGCGCGCGGCGAGGCGCCACACCCTCCTAGCGCAGCGGCAGCGTAAGCGTCGACTCCCGGCCGGCCTGCAGCACGCCGCCGCCCGAATCCGGATAGGGCTTGTAGAACGCCGCATCGCCGTCGAGCACCCAGGCGACGATTCGATGCCCGGCGCGGATCTCGGCGCTGAACGCGTTGCCGGGCACGGAGACCGCCTCGGACACCCCCGCCGTCGCTCCCCGGAGCCCGTCGACGCCTCGGCTCAGCAGCGTCAGCGTGCCGTCCGGCGCCTGGTCGAACACCTCGAGCACGAGTTGCGTGTCGGGGCTCAGCGGCGTCCACGTGAGGCTCGCCGCCGGCGCCCCCGTCAGCGCGCGGCTGACCGCGAACGGAGCGGTCGCGAACGACGCGACGAACCCCGGCACGTTGGTCGCCGGTAAGGCGCCCGGAACGGGCGAGGTGCCGACCGGCGTCGCGGACATCGCCGCGGCCGTGACCGGGTCGTCGCGCTCGTCCTCGGCGACCGGCTGGAGCGGAAGCGACCCCTCCTTGGCATCGCCACCGACTGCGCGTCCATCGGCTCCAAGCTCATACGTCGAATCCACCGTCCCCGGCGGCGGCCAGGTCGGTGCGGTCTGACGGAACCACGCGCCCGACGGGTATCTGTATGCGTTGCTCGGCACCGCTACGGACGGATCCCGGGTCCAGTACACGACCCGCGGCGCGGTCAATCGGGCGCCATACAGGAAGTGGTCGAAGAACCGAAGCTGCTGGTTCAGCCGGTCCTGCTCCACCGCGGGCGCGGCCGACGGAGCGGCGTGGCCGCCCATCGACAGGTACAGCCGGTTGTCGGTGTGGTCCGGCATCTGCCGCCACATCGAGATCGCCATGTCCGGCGGGAACAGATTGTCGTCGAACGCCTGTGACCAGAGGGACGGCGGCGTCATCCGGCCCATGAAGCAGCCGGGGGACCGCGCGGCGAGGTCCTCCTTCATCGTGCTCGCCGGCGTGTCATGGCCGACTGCGTCGCAGACCGGACCGCCGTAGAGCTGCGGCTGGTCGGCCACGGCGGTCGCGATCCACCTGTACATCTCGGGCTCCATCTGTGCCTTCGTGCCGACGAAGTAGGTCTCGAGCAGGCCGACGCCGAACGACAGCTTGACCACGCCGTGGGGGACCAGCGCGTTGAAGGTGAGATCCGGCGTGTTCCCGGGCTCGAGCGCCGCGAACCGGATCCGGTACGGGTCGATCGCCGGATCGCTGCTCCACACCTGGCCGAGGTTGGTGTTGAGACCGCCCTGCGAGTACCCGGTCAGCCCGATGCGCGCACGGTCGAGGTGGAAGCTCGGGTGCGCCGGCAGAGAATGGCCGCCGATCCCGAGCGCCCACGCGGTGACATCGAACAGATCGTGCATCTCCTTGGGCCCGGCGACGGTCTCCTGTCCCGACGATCCGCCGTTGCCCCGCTGGCTGTAGAGGATCGCGACGTACCCGTGCTGGGCGAAGAACGCCGCGTGCCCGGAGTCGTACGCGTTCGTCTTGTCCGAGCCTCCGCCGTGGAACACCTCGATCAGCGGGAACCCGCGGCGGGGAGCCGGCGTCTTCGGTACGTACACGTCGGTGTCGATCGTCACCGGTCGGCCGAGTTCGTCGGGCTGCGTGACGGGCACCAGGTACGTCGACTTCGTGTACCCGTTCGTGCGCGCGGACGCCGGGGTGGCTGCGGCCATCGCCGCGCACACGAGCAGCACGCTCGTCAAGAACCGCTTGCCGGACATCATCAGACTCTCCCGGCGGCGGACTCTAGGCGCTCGACCGCCGCGGCGCGCCGGCAGTAGGGTCCATGCGGGCGCAATGGGGCTGCTGATCGCAACACGGACCGAATCCACGCTGCAGGCGTTGCACCAGGTGCGCAACCCGCACCTGTTCAAGTGGTACGCGGTGGCGCTGCTGGCGTTCGTGGTCTACGTGTACGCCGTCGAGGTCGAGCGCGGCCGGTGGGACATCATTGCGGCCGGATTGGCGGTGTGGCTTGCGGACTGGTTCAACGAGATCGTCAACGCGCTCGTGCTCCAGGCATCGAACACGGCGCCGCTGTGGGCCGCGACCGGGCCAACCGCCTATCAGCCCCTGGTCGGCCTGAACGTGGAGATCATGTTCATGTTCGCGATCGCGGGCATCGTCTACGTGAAGCTGCTGCCGAGGGATCGGGCAACCCGGATCCTGGGGATGCCGAACCGCCTCGCCGTTGCGCTGGGGCTGTCGATCATCAGCGTCGCGGTCGAGCTGTTCCTCCACGCGAGCGGCACGTTCCACTGGCACTACTGGTGGTGGAACACCCCGTTCGTGCTGCTGATCATCATCTTCGGCTACCTGTGGTTCTACCTCTACGCGGCCTGGGTGTACGACGCGCCGACGCCGCGCAAGCGCTGGACCCGGATCGGCGGACTGGCGGCGATCGACCTGGCGATGGGTCTCGTGTTCGGCGTCGGGCTCGGCTGGCTGTAGCTACGCGGCCTACCGCCGGCAGCTGGGCTGAGCGGTCACTGGTCCGAGGCCAGCCCGACCGGCGGCAGCGCCTCGATCTCCTGCTTTGTCAACTCGACGTGGACCTCGTCTTCGAACTTCGCGGCCTTGCCGATCGGGATCGCGACCCGCTTGCGGCCAAAGAGGTGGCCCTCCTCGAGCAGCACGTGGGTGACGTGGTTGTCGGCCGGATCGACGACCAATCCCTTGACCGAGCCGATCCACCCGTCCGACGCGTGCACCTTGTCGCCGCGGCGCATCTCCACCTCGCCGGTCGGGACCCGGTCGGTGACCAAGGGTTGCGGCGTGTCGGGCTGACCGATGTCGCCCATCCCGCCTGCGCCGATGCCCCCGACGAGCCCAAGCTCGTAGTGCGGCCACGCGTACGCCTGGCCCCCCGCGTAGCTCCACGCCTCGTCGCCCGGCCGAACGAAATGCGTCTCCTCGGCGTCGTCCTGCTGCTCGAACTCGGCGGTCGTGCACGACAGCTGGATCGGGTCGCCGTCGGACTCGACTGACTCGATCGGCACCAGTCGCCCGAGCCCGTGGTGGCGGTGCGGGTCGACGATCAGATGCGTGAGCTTGCGCGCGACCGGGTCGACGATCACGCCGGCCAGCTTTCCGCACGAGCCGTCGCTCGCGCTGACCTCGGCTCCGATCTTGAAGCGGGCGGTCTGATCACCGGCTGCGCCGGACATGGGCGCGAGTCTAACCGCGGCGAACTAGCCGCAGCCGCCGAGCGCCGAGCCGGACAGCTCGATCCCCGCGACCGCGATCCGAGGCAGGGCAACAGCAACGGCAGCAGACGCGGGCGGCGCAACGGTCCGCCAGCTACCCGGCGGCGAGCTCCGCGAATCCCTGCTCGCGCGTCTTGACGGGCGAGTAGCCGAGCTGCTCGCGCGCCTTGTCGATCCGGATCGTGCACTCCTGCGAGGTCAGCCAGTACGCGAGCCGGGTCAGCGGCGGTTGGCCGCCGAGTCCGAGCAGCCGCCACGTCGTCTCGCCGCCGGTCGCGACGGCGCCCGCCAGCCACACCGGCAGCGACCGCGTCGGCGGCTCGACCCCCTGCGTACGCAGCAGCTCGGAGACAAACGCTTTGAACTCCACAGGCTCGCCGTCCGTCACGAAGTACGCGTTGCCGGCCCGTCCCTTCGTGGCGCCGAGCACGAGCCCCTCGACGGTGTTGTCGACGTGCGTGATCGAGGTCAGGTGATGGCCGCCGCCGACCCACGCGAACCGCCCGGCCTCGACCATCTGCACCATCGTCGGCAGCAGCGTCGTGTCGCCGCGACCCCATACGAACCGCGGGCGCACGACCACCGTCTCAAAATCTTCATCGCGGTTCGCGCCGAGCACGAGCCGCTCTGCCTTCGCCTTCGTCGAGCTGTACAGCGCTGGCGAGTCGGGGCGCAGCGGCGCGGTCTCGTCGACGTTCACGAGCGGCTCGCCGGCCATCAGCGCCGCCTCGGTGCCGACGTGGACGAAGCGCTTCACGCCCGCACTCGAGCACGCCTCGAGCGCGTTCCGGGTGCCGACCACGTTGCCGCGCTCGAACTCGTCCGGGCTGCCCCAGTTGCCGAGTGTCGCGGCGGCGTGGAAGGCCAACTCACAGCCCTCGGCGCCGGTACGCATCGTGGCGACATCGAACAGGTCTCCGATAACTGGTTCCGCGCCGCGCGCACGGACCTTGTCGGCGGCGGTGTCCGATCGCGCGAGCGCGCGGACCGCGTACCCGTCGCCGCGCAGCCGCTCGATCACCCGCCCGCCGATGAAGCCCGAGCCTCCGGTGACGAACGCGGTCGTCATTCCGAAGCGGAGCCTACGCCCTGGACTCTTACACCACCACGCTGCGCAGGCTGCTCAATGGGCTGTGGGAGCAGCTCAGCCCTGTTCCTCGGAGCGCCATGGCGGTTGGGGAGGCGCAGACTCGAGCGCTCGGCGCAGCAGCGCCAGCAGCTGCCCGCGTTCGGAGCCGGTCAGCCCGCCGAGCACCTCGTCCTCGACCCCGGCGACGAGTTGCCTGGCCCGCTCGAGGGCGCGCCGACCCTTGGGGGTGATGACAACCTCCCACGCCCGGCGATCGCCCGGCCGCCGTCGGCGCTCGGCCAGCCCCGCCTCTTCGAGCTCGTTGATCAGCTTGACCATCGCGCTTGGGTCGATCCCCATGTCGGCGCTCAGCTGCTGCTGGATGGTCCCGTCGCGCGCGCCGAGCACGTTGAGCACCGCAAACAGCGCGGGTGTCAGACCAACTGAGGCGAGCGCGTCCGTGGTGCGCGTGTGCGAGGCGCGCCAGACACGGAACAGCAGCTGACCGGCGAACTCAGCCACCTCGATGTCCGTGGAGCCCGATCCTGCCATTGCCGAAGCTTCGCAGATTCGCTGGGCTCGCGCAATGATTGACAAATACTACGATCGTAGAGTACCATGATGGTACGCATCCAAGACAGCCCCGATCGACGGGGCGTGACCAACGGAGCTACCAGTGACTTCCATCCAAGCCGTTGCACTCGAGGTACCTGATCCAGCTACCGCCAGCGCCTTCTACAACGACGCGTTCGCTCTAGGTGATCGGCTCGAGCTCCGGGCCTCGGACGCGCCGACGAGCGGCTTTCGGGGGTTCACGCTCTCGCTCGTCGTATCTCAGCCGGCCAACGTTGACGAGCTCGTAAGCGCCGCCCTCGACGCCGGCGCGACGTCGTTGAAGCTGGTCTCGAGGTCGATCTGGGGGTACGGCGGTGTGGTGCAGGCACCTGACGGGACGATCTGGAAGGTCGCGACGTCCACGAAGAAGAACCGCGTCCCCGCCAGCAGGGAGATCGACCAGATCGTGCTACTGCTGGGCGCCGCGGACGTGGCCAAAAGCAAGCGCTTCTATGTCGATCACGGCCTGGCCGTCGGAAGGAGCTTTGCCCGAACGTACGTCGAGTTCGCCACGACGGGCATCAAGCTGGGGCTCTACAAGCGGCGCGCGCTGGCCAAGGACGCCGGCGTCCCCCCGGACGGCACCGGCTCGCACCGCATCGCGATTGTCGGCGACGCCGGCGCGTTCGCCGACCCGGACGGGTTCGCGTGGGAGGCGGCAGGCATCGACGGCGACGCACCGCTTCACCACGCGGATCAGGTCTCGTACGCGCGGTCCTAGGCTGCGTCGATTGGGCCGCACGCGAGGAGTCGGACTAGACATAAACAGGAACTGTTGACAGGGCTAGACAAAATTGATATATGTCTAGAACAGCGGTCACGGGAGGCGGCTGTCCGACAAGGAGACAAACATGACCCGCCGCATCGCCTGTCTCGCCGCCGGCCTCGGGCTCTGCGCAGCAGCGCTCCCGGCCGCGGCGTCCGCCGCCCGTACACGCAAGCCGCAGAGCGCGGAGCCGGCAATCACCGTCCGTGCCGGTCAGGTGAGCTCCGCGACGGTCTGCAAGGGCAGCGTCACGCACGCGCGGCACGGCGCGATCCTGCTGATCCCCGGCACATTCGCGACGGCCGAGGTCAACTGGAGCTGGAACTGGCAGAAGCTGCTGCCGACGCTGGGCTGGGCGGCGTGCACGATCACGCTCCCGCAGACGGGCGCCGGCGACATCCAGATGAACACCCAGTACGTCGTCTCGGCGATCCGGATGTTGTCGGAGCGCAGCGGGCGCCCAATCGCCGTGATGTCCCATTCTCAGGGTGGGCTCGAGGCGCGGTGGGCGCTCAAATGGTGGCCGGACACCCGCGCCGATGTCGACAAGGTGATCACGCTGGGTGCGCCCAACTACGGCGCGCTGTATCCGAACCAGAACTGCACCACGCCCGACAGCTGCTCGGCATCGCTGTGGCAGATGCGTTCGGACTCGAAGTTCCTCGCGGCGCTCAACAAGGGCGCGAGCACGTACTCGATCCCGTGGACGTCGATCACGACCGGCGCGGACACGATCTTCGTCTCGCCGTCAGAGGCGCGGATGCCGGGCGCGGCCAACATCCTGGTCCAGAGCCTGTGCCCGGATGATCAGGCCCAGCACAACAATCTCCCCTACGACGGACCGACCTCGGGGATCGTGCTGGATGCCCTGAACCACACCGGTTCCGCCCAGCTCAGCCGGGTCAGCAGGAGCTACTGCGAGATGGCGACGATGCGGGGCACGACGGTCGCCGAGGCCAATCAGATCCTGGGCGCATACACCACGGTCCTGGTGCACGACCTCGGGCCCGGCGGGCCGCGCTCGGTGGGCGAGCCGCCGCTCGCGTGCTACGTCACCAACAGCTGCACGTCACGCAGGAGGGCATGAGCAGCGGCAGGCGCGCGTGATCAGCGCGGCAGCGGCACCGCCAGCCGCAGCCACACGCTCTCGAGCGTCGCCAGGGCGAGCTCCGGATCGCCCGGCGGCTCTCGGCCGAACTCGGCCAGCAGGTAGGCCTGGTTCATCAACGTCATCGCGCGGGCGAGGGCGTGCGCATCGGGAACGTCGAGCAGGCCCGCCTGCACCATCCGCTCCATCGCCCTCGCGGTCAGCTCGATGAACCCCTCGGTCGAGCTCCGGTAGGCCTCCTCGATCCGCTCGTCGGCGGCCGCGGCTTCGGCGACCGCGCGCAGCAGCGGCCCGTGGCGGACGTACACGTCGACCGTCCCGGCGAGCCCGGCGCGACCCGGCGCCGGGTAGCCCACGCCGGCGCTACGCGCCCATGTCTCGCCGACCGCGTACAGCTCCTCGTTGACGTCGGCGAACAGCCGCAGCACGAGCTCGGTGACGTCGTCGAAATGGCGGTAGAACGCCGTTCGCGTCAGCCCCGTCTCGGCCATCACGACGTCGACCGACAGCTCGCGGTAGGGGCGCTCGCGCAGGAACCGCTCGGCCGCGGCCAGGATCCGGAGCCGCGTCGACTCCCGTTGCTCCCGATGGCGCGTGCGCTGCGCCGCCTGAGGGCTCATGGCCGGATCGTACCACGGCTGTGACGGAGTGTTTGACAGCCTGTCACAAAACGGCTATAACCTCCCCGTGGGCTGGTTGTCCCGAGGGCTAAGACGTGCGTCTGTGATCGCGCTCGCCGTTCCGGCGGCGCTCGCCGCGCCCGCCGCCGCGGCGCCGTCCGCGGTCTCCGAGCAGGGCATCCACAAGATCAAGCACGTCGTGATCATCATGCAGGAGAACCGGTCGTTCGACTCCTATTTCGGGACCTTCCCGGGAGCGGACGGGATCCCGGGGCTGGCGGGCAACCCGGGCAAGGTGCCGTGCGTGCCCGACCCGATGCGCCACACCTGCCGGCGGCCCTACCACAACCACAAGGACGTGAACGCTGGCGGCCCGCACATGACGGTCGATGGGGTCAGGGACATCAACGGCGGCCGGATGAACGGATTCATTGCCAGCGTCGAGTCCGGCCATCCCGACACCGACAGGCTGGCGTGCCACACGCCGATCCTCACCCAGTCGCGCCTGCTCGCCGTGCTGAACGGGCCTCCGTGCCTGGACGTGATGGGCTACCACGACGCCCGGGAGATCCCGCACTACTGGGCGTACGCGCGGAACTTCGTGCTCCAGGACCACATGTTTGCGCCGGTCCAGTCGTGGAGCCTCCCCTCGCACCTCTACATGATGTCCGCGTGGTCGGCCGACTGCCTGAACCCGATGGACCCGCTGACGTGCAGGACGGCGAACCTGGAGGGACCGGACGCCGACGGAAATCCGAACCACAACAACCCGTCCGCGGCGCTGCTGGGGCTGCTGACGGTCAGCGACGCCGATGACCCGGCCGACGCCACCCAGCCCCAGGACTACGGCTGGACCGACATCACCTACCTGCTCTACAGGCACCACGTCAGCTGGAAGTACTACCTGAGCCAGGGCACCGAGCCGGATTGCGCCAGCGGCGCGATGACCTGCACGCCGGTCCCGCAGAACGTCGAGACGCCCGAGATCTGGAATCCGCTGCCGGACTTCGTCGACGTCCATCAGGACCACCAGCTCGGCAACATCGTCCCCGACACCCAGTTCTTCCGCGACGCCTACGCGGGCAAGCTGCCGGCCGTCTCGTGGCTGATCCCGAGCGGTGACAACTCCGAGCACGCCCCGGGGCGGATCAGCTGGGGCCAGGACCACGTCACGCGGGCAATCGACGCGATCATGTCGGGCAGGGACTGGAAATCGACCGCGATCTTTCTCGCGTGGGACGACTGGGGCGGCTTCTACGACCACGTCAAGCCGCCGAGGGTGGATGCTCAGGGCTACGGAATGCGCGTGCCGGGGCTGGTGATCAGCCCGTACGCGCGGACGGGGTACATCGACCACCAGATCCTGAGCTTCGACGCGTACCTGAAGTTCATCGAGGACGACTTCCTCCACGGGCAGCGGATCGACAGCACCGACGGCCGCCCCGACGGCCGCCCCGACGTTCGCGAGCGCGCGCGGATCCTCGGCAACCTCGTCAACGACTTCGACTTCAACCAGAGGCCGCGCCGGCCGTTCCTGCTGCCGCGCATCCCGCCCAACAAGCTCCCGCCCAATGAGATCCCGGTGCTGACCAACCACTGATGCGCCGGGCGATTCTCACCCTGCTCGGAGCCTCCGCGCTTGCGCTCGCCGCCATGGTCCCGACCGCGCTGGCGGCGGGCGGGATCCACAAGATCAAGCACGTCGTGATCATCATGCAGGAGAACCGCTCGTTCGACAATTATTTCGGCACCTACCCGGGGGCCGACGGGATCCCGGGGCTGGCCGGCAATCCGGGGCGGGTGCCATGCGTACCGGACCCGATGCGGCACCGGTGCGTGCGGCCGTACCACGACAGCCACGATGTCAACGACGGTGGCCCGCACGAGAACATCGCGTACGCGACGGACTACGACGACGGCCGGATGGACGGGTTCATCCGCGCCCGTCAGACGTGCACCAACACCTCTCGGCTGCTCGATCCGAGGGACTGCATGGCGAGCCTGTCGGTCGACATGATGGGCTACCACGACCAGCGCGAGATCCCCAACTACTGGACCTACGCGAAGAAGTTCGTGCTCCAGGACCACATGTTCGAGCCGAACGCCTCCTGGAGCCTTCCGGCCCACCTGTTCCTCGTCTCCGAGTGGTCCGCGTTCTGCGCCACGCCCGGGGATCCGTTCAGCTGCCAGAGCAACCTTGAGAACCCGGGTCTACCGACCGACATCGGACCGGCGCACTCGACGCCGCCCGACTACGCCTGGACCGACCTGACCTACCTGCTGCACCGCAGCGGCGTGAGCTGGGGCTACTACATCACGCAGGGACCGGAGCCGGACTGCGAGGACGCGAAGATGTTCTGCACCTACAAGCCGCAGTCGCCGCGCACGCCGGGGATCTGGAACCCGCTGCCAAGCTTCGACACCGTCCGCCAGGACCACCAGCTCGGCAACATCCGCGATACGAGCACCTTCTATACGACGGCGCGCAAGGGCAGGCTGCCGGAGGTTTCCTGGGTGATCCCGAACGGGATCGTCAGCGAACATCCGACCTCGAAGATCAGCGCCGGCCAGACCTACGTGACGACCCTGATCAACACGATCATGCGCAGTCCGGACTGGAAGAGCACCGCGATCTTTCTCGCGTGGGACGACTGGGGCGGCTTCTACGACAACGTGCGACCCCCGAAGGTCGACGCGAACGGGTACGGCTTCCGCGTTCCCGGCATCGTGATCAGCCCGTATGCCCGCCGCGGCTATATCGATCACCAGCGGCTCAGCTTCGACGCGTTCGCGAAGTTCATCGAGGACGACTTCATGAACAGCGCGCGGCTCGACCCGAAGACCGACGGTCGCCCGGATCCGCGACCGACCGTGCGCGAGAACGTCCCCGGGCTCGGCAATCTCGTCAACGACTTCGACTTCAAGCAGCCACCCAGCCCGCCGCTGCTCCTGCCGACCCATCCGAAATGGAGATGACCACCGTCATGACACCGACGATCGAGCCGACACCCGAGCAGTTCCAGCGGCTGGCGCGGTCCGACGACGCCGCGCCGGTGATCATGATCAACCTGCTGCGGTTCAAGGATCGCGCCGACGGGATCGACGCCGACGACGGGATCAGCGGCGCCGAGGCCTACCAGCGATACGCGGACGCGGTGCGCCCGTTCCTCGAGGAGGTCGGCGGGAGGGTGCTGATCCAGCTCGCCGCGACCGAATCGGTCGTCGGTCCGGACGAGCCCGAGTGGCACGTCGTGCTCGCGGTCGAGTACCCATCGCGCGCGGCGTTCCTGAAGATGGCCTCCAATATCGAGTACGCGAAAATCCACGGCCACCGGGCCGCGGCGCTCGCCGACTCACGGCTGATCGCGTCGGTGCCCGTCAGTTTGTGAACGAAGGACTCTGGCCAAGCAGCTGGCCGGCGGAGGACGGGGGTCCGCGCCGCGAGCAGTGGCCGGTCGGCGGCTCGGGGCTCGCGATCGGCGACGGGGAGGGGCTGCGGCTCGCGGCTGCGCGCGACGCGTTCGCAACCACGATGGTCGTAGCGCGCGGCCCCGACGAGGTGTTCGCGCTCCGTCACACGCTCGGCGCGCGGCCGCTGCGCGATCCCAGCTCGGCGTGGGTCGAACGGATCGAGCCGCGGACGCTCGAGCCGCTCGAGCGCTCCCCGGAGCTGCCCGGCGGACCATTCTGGCCCGGCGGCCTCGCCGCCCACGCGAACGGCTCGCTGCACGTCGTCCACGGGCGCCACTGCCACCGGCTCTCGCCCGAGCTGGCCGTCAAGGCGTCGATCGAGTTGCCGCGCGAGCGCCCGTACAACTCGTTCGTGGTGCTCGCCGACGGCACGCTCGCGACCAAGGACATCGACCGCGAGCTGCGCGAGCCGGCGCTCGTGACGCTGCTCGATCCCGACACGCTGGAGCGCCGGGCGACGGACGTCGAGCTCCCCGAGCCGTCGGTCGCCCGGCTGTCGGCCGACGGGGACGTGCTGTACGCGGTCGGCGCCGGCACGGTGTGGCGCTACCGCTGGGACGCCAACCGGCTCGAGCGCGATCGAGACTGGGCATTTCACTACGACGGCGGGCCGGCGCACAGCTACGGATGGGACCCGGTGATCTCGGGCGGCCACCTGTGGCTGCTCGACAACGGCGACCACGCGTACACGACCACGATGCAGGGAGCGGGCGTCGCGCCCGGCCCGGTGCGACTGCTGAGGGTCTCCCTCGACGACCCAGAAGACCACGAGGCGGTCGAGGTGTCGGGGCTTTCGCACGGGACGGTCACCGACCCGCCGCTGTACGACTCACAGCGCCGGATCGCGATCGGCTATGACTCCGGCAACTGCGTCGTGCAGGCGTACAGGTTCGGGAAGCAGCTTGAGCCGCTGTGGCGGCGCGAGCTGGCGCACGCGGCGCACATGATCCAGTACCCGGGCACCGGTGAGCTCGTGATGCACGACTTCCACGGCCCGGCGTTCGCGCACACGCGGCTCGCGCGGGCGCTCGGCGGGCGCTGGGCGGGTCCGGTGCGCTCGGCGCGGATCCGGCGGGCGCTGGGACGGAGGTTCGGCGACGATGTGGTGGTGCTGGACATCGAGACTGGGCAGGAGCGCGGCCGCGCGCGGGTGCCGAGCATGTTCCAGTCGGTGCTGTTCCCCGCGCCGGGGTTCCGCCGCGACCTGTACTGGTGCACGTTCTCGACGCTCGCGCGCGTGGAGGTGGGGTAGTGGCCGCCGGGCTGCCACCGCGGGTGCTGGCGTGGTGCGAGGCCGGCGAGTTCGTCGAGCTCGACGGACACCGGATCTTCGTGCGCGCGCAGCCGGGGGAGGGGCCCGCGGTCCTGCTCCTGCACGGATACCCGTCGAGCTCGTACGACTGGCGGCACCTGTTCGAGCTGCTCCCGAACCGGCGGCTGGTCACCTTCGACTTCCTCGGCTACGGCCTGTCCGACAAGCCCCGCGACCACGTGTACTCGCTGCTCGCTCAGGCCGACCTCGTGAATGCCGTCGTCGCCCGCCGGTATCCCGGTGAGCCGGTCAGGCTCGTCGCGCACGACATGGGCTCGTCGGTCGCGACCGAGGTGCTGGCGCGGGACGTCGAGAGGACGCTCCCGTTCGAGCTCGAGCGGACGATGCTGTTCAACGCCAGCCTGGTGCTCGAGAAGGCGAGCCTGTTGGTCGGGCAGAAGCTGCTGCGAAGCCGGCTCGGCCCGGTGTTCGCGAGGCTCACGAACGAGCGCTCGTTCAAGCGCTCGTTCGGCGGGATCTTCTCGGCCGCCCATCCGCTGAGCGCCGAGGAGGCGGCCGATCAGTGGGCGCTGCTCGCCAACGGCGGCGGCCACCGGATCCTCGACAAGCTGATCTACTACCTCCACGAGCGGATCGAGTTCGCGTCCCGCTGGCACGGCGCGCTCCACGACTGGCAGGGCCGGCTCGAGCTCACTTGGGCGGGGCTCGACCCGATCTGCACCGAGGCGGTGCTGCAGGCGGTGATGGCGCTGCGGCCGGAGGTGCCACTCACCCGCCTCCCGGAGCTCGGGCACTACCCGCAGCTGGAGGATCCGCCGGCGGTTGCCGGGGTGATCGATCAGTTCGCGGGGTGAGCGCCGGCTCGCCCGGACGGATCGCCACCGGGATCCAGCTGGCCGAATTTCATCCTTGAGCGCCAGTTTCGTGGCTGCGGACCGTTTTCTGGTCGGGAGGACCGGAAGATTCCAGGTTCGAGAAAGGTAGGCAGGAGTGCGGCTCAAGGCAGTAGTCACCGCTTTTCCAGGGGTTCTGGCGGCGTGTTCGCTGGTTGTCGCGAACGCGAGCGCGGCAAGCTTCAACACACCGGTGAAGCTCGTCGGGGCGAACTCGAGCGGCGCTGCGGACCCGACGTCGGGCCCGTTCGGCGGCGAGCCGAGCATCGCGACTGACCCGCTCGGTCACGTGTACGTCCAGAGCCCGGAGAGCATCCCGAGCGGCGCCAACGGAACGCCCGGTAGCGGCTTCTGGATGTCGAACGACGACGGAACCACGTTCTCGCCCGGCAAGTACATCGGGTCGTACCTCGGCGGCGGCGACGGCGACGTGATCGTCGCCAACACGCCGAAGGCGAACACCGTCTTCAACGCGGACCTCGAGGCGGCGGCGACCGAGATCTGCCAGAGCACCGACTTCGGCAAGACGTTCACGGGCGTCGGACCGTTGCCGGATCCGAGCAACTGCACGACGATCAACGGCGGGCAGGCCGGCCCGTCGGACGACCGGCCGTGGCTGACCTATGACCCGAAGGGCCAGGAGCTGTACCTGACCTACCACGAGTTCGTGTCCGCCCAGCCGATCGCGTTCCGCTCCGACAACGGCGGCGGTGACGACTTCGCCAATCCGTGCGGCCCGCTCGTCACCGACCCGACGATCGAGGCCAATATCCCCCAGGACGTAACTGGCGGGACGCTCGTCGCACGCCCGGTCGTCGACAAGGCCGGCAACCTGTACGTGCTGTTCGCGACCACCACGCAACAGCAGAACGCCGCGGCTCTGGGCGGCCAGCAGCCGAGCGGCACGTTCAGCCAGCTGTATCTGGCCGTCTCCAAGGACCACTGCCAGTCGTTCAGCGACTACACCGTTTACGACGGCACGAACGGCGGCAAGAACACGAACACCGTTCAGTTCGGCGACATCTTCAACGACCTCGCGATCGACGGCGGCGGCAATCTGTACATCGTCGGCGACGGGTTCGTGAACACGCCGAGCAACACCGCGACCACGTGGTTCCTGAGGTCGACAGACGGCGGCCAGCACTGGACCAACCCGCAGCGGCTCGACTCCTCTGGCGCGAGCCACTCGGCGTACATGCTGCCCGCCGCGATCGGCGGCCCGCAAGCGGGTGACCTCGCGATCGGCTACTTCCGCACCACCAACGGCAAGACCGACCCCAACGACACCTCCGACGTGTGGACGTATTCGACGGCGGAGTCGACGAACGCCAACGGCGCGAGCCCGACGTTCAGCTACTCGGACGTCAACCCGGGCTACGCGTACCACACGGGCGATATCTGCAACGCGGGGATCCTGTGCGGGAACGTGCCCGGCGGCCCAAGCGACCGGTCGCTGCTCGACTTCACGTCGGTGACAGTCGACCACAGCGGCTGCCCGCTGTTCGTGTTCGCGGGCAACACGCCCACCAGCGAGGCGGCGGGGCAGACGTGGAACTTCGTCGCCCGGCAGGAGACCGACTGCTTCACAGTGGGCGGCTCGACGCAGGGCGGCTCCGGCAGCAGCCAGGGCGGGTCAAACAGCAGCCACGGCGGGTCAGGCAACAGCCAGGGCGGCTCCCGAAACGGCCAGGGTGGGTCCACCAGCCGGCCGCGCGCACGCCGGCCGTCGAGCCATCACGCCAAGCCGAAGCCGCACACCAAGAAGCACGGCAGGAAGCACGCCAGCAAGCACCACAAGAAGCACCACAACAAGCATCCGAAGCGGCACGCGCAGGCGCGGGTCGCGGACGACCTCGCGACGATCTTCTAGATCGAACGCACCCGGGGCCTGGTCAGAGGCACGCGTACAGCGCCTCGATCAGGCCCCGGTTGCGTGGGTTCTGCCAGCGCGGGCCCTCGCCCTGGTTCGGCGTATACGCGAACGTCAGCCGCGCCTCCGGGTCGGCGAAGCCGAGCGAGCCGCCGGCGCCGAAGTGCCCGAACGCGCCGGGGTTCGGCCCGAGCGGGCGCTTGGGCATCGTCAGCTGGAACCCGAGCCCGAACCGCGACGGGCGGGTGAGCACGAGGTCGGGGCCGCTCGAGGCCTCGCGAGTCGCCTCGGCGATCGTCTCGGGGTTCAGGATCCGGTCCAGCCCGGCGTAGATCTGCGCGAGGGCGCGGGCGTTCGCATGCCCGTTGGTCGACGGCATCACCGCCGCACGCCACGCGCGGGTGTTGACGGTGCCGATCCCGGAGACCCCCGGCGGGTTGAAGTACGCGCGGCGGATGATCAGCGGCACCGTCCCGGGGTCGGTC
Organism: uncultured Solirubrobacterales bacterium; assembly: GCA_963800475.1. Lineage (GTDB taxonomy): Bacteria > Actinomycetota > Thermoleophilia > Solirubrobacterales > Solirubrobacteraceae > Palsa-465. The sequence continues at coordinate 139,807 of CAWDAZ010000001.1, forward strand.
ATCGACGGCGGGGGCGCCGGTAGCAGGAATTCCGCGACCCGCGCGTCCTCGCTCGCCGGCAGCCCGAACTGGAAGTCGGCGCCGAGCGGCTCGGCGACGGCCCGCCGGAACACCTCGTCGACGCGCTCGCCCGTCACCCGCCGCACCAGCTCCCCGACCAGGAACCCGTACGTGTTCGTGTGGTAGCCGTGCGCAGTGCCCGGCTCCCACCACGGCTGCTCGGCCGCGAGCGCCGCGCTCATCAGCTCCCAGTCGTACATCGCGTGCTCCGGGAGCTCGCGGCGGATCGCGGGCAGCCCGGCGCGGTGCGCGAGCAGCGTCCGGACCGTGACGGCCTCCTTGCCGGCGGCGGCGAACTCGGGCCAGTACGCCGCGACCGGGGCGTCGAGCTCGACGGCGCCGCGCTCGACGAGCTGGAGCAGGCACAACACCGCCATCGGCTTGCCGGACGAGAACACGTCAACGAGCGTGTCCCGCTCCCACGGCCGCGTCCGCGCGGCGTCGCGCGAGCCCGCCCAGATGTCGATCACCAGCTCGCCGTCGAGCGTCACGGCGACCGCGGCGCCGATTTCATTGTGCTCGGCGAAGTTCACGCGCAGCCGATCCTTGACCGCGTCGAAGCGCGGGTCGCAGTGGCCACGGATCTCCATCGGTACCTATGATCCGGCACTGGGATGATCTTGGTCACCGGTGCAACCGGGATGTTCGGAGGCGGCGTCACCGCCGAGCTGGCCGGGCGCGGCGCGCCGGTGCGCGCGATGACCTCCAACCCGGATCGTGTGAAGGACCTCGACCGGCCCGGGGTCGAGCCGGTGGTCGCCGACATGGACCGCGCCGAGACACTCACGGACGCGGTCGCGGGTGTGGACACGGTCTTCCTCGTCTCACCGATGGACGACCGGGTCAAGGTGCGCGAAACCAATGTGGTCGCGGCCGCCCAGGAGGCCGGGGTCCGACGGATCGTCAAGCTCGCGGGCGCCGTGGAGCACCATGGCGACGCGCTCGCCCGACTTCACGGCGCGAGCATCGAGGCAATCCGTGACTCCGGGCTCGAGTGGGCGCTGCTGTCGCCGACGTCGGTGCTCGAGACGAGCCTGTTCTCGATGCTGCCGTGGATCGAGGCGGTCGGCGCGATCGTCGCGTGCGCGGGCGACGGACGCGTCGCGCACGTCGCGGCCGCCGACGTGGCGCGGGCCGGCGCGGTCGTGCTGACCGAGCGCGACGAGAACGGGCGCGACTATGTGATCACCGGTCCGGAGCTGCTCTCGTACGCGGAGCTGTGCGAGATCCTCACGCGGGTCACGGGCCGCTCGATCCCGTACATCGACGTCTCCGAAGAGGACCTCTCGAAGACTCTGGTCGAGGAGGCGGGGATGACGCCCGAGCAGGCCGAGATCGGCGTGATCTGCCACTTCCGGGCATGGCGCAACGGCGATGCCGAGGCGCTCACCGACACCTACCGCGAGCTGACCGGCCGCGACCCGACGACCGCCGAGCAGTGGATCGCCGAGCACGCCGAGCCGTTCGCACAGGCGCGCGACAAGGCCCCCGCGGCTCAGGACGGCGAGACCGCCTCGTAGTCCTCCCAGGTGTCGACGTCCCGCGGGACGGGACCGTCGATCGGGACGTCGACGACCCAGTCGGCGTGGCGGTCGAGCAGCTTCCAGACCGCCTTGTCGCCGTGCATCTCCTGCAGCTCGCCGAACAGGCTCCGCGCGAATGCGAGCGGGTGCCCGCGGCCGTCGTCGTAGCCGCACGCCGCGAGCGGCGCGTCGCGGCGGCCGGCGAGCAGCGCCTCGACCGTGCGCGCGGTCACGCCCGGCTGGTCGCCGAGCATCAGCACGAGCACGTCGGCACGGCCGTCGACCGCGCCGAGCGCGGCGGCGATCGACGACGAGCAGCCCTCGCCGAACTGCGGGTTGTGGACGACCTCGACGCCCGCGAAGTCCACCTCATCCAGGTCGCTGTTCACAACGCACAGCAGCTGGTCGAACGGGCACTCGCGCGCGACCTCGAGCACGTGACCGAGCAGCGTCGAGGAGCCGAACGGGAGCAGCTGCTTCGGCTGCCCGAGCCGTGAGGACCCGCCCGCGGCCAGCACCAGGCCGGTGACGAACCCGTCAGCTCGCGGCATGCTGCGCGGCATATGCGTCGCGGCAGCCGGCGCCGCAGAAGTACACGCGGCGGCCGTCGCGCTCGAGCCACAGCGTCGCGTCGGTGATCGCGACCTCCATCCCGCACACCGGATCCGCCGCCGAGCCGACCGCCGCGGCAACCGGGTGCGCGTGGTGCTCGGCGACGATCTGCGCCAGCACCGAGACCGCGATCTCGTCGGGGGTTCGCGCGCCGATCTCGAGTCCAGCCGGCGTGTGCAGCTGCGCTCGCAGCTCGTCGGGTACCTCGAGCGACTCGCGCACCGCCTCGCCGCGGCGGTGGCTCGCGACGAGCGCCACGTATGGGACCCCCGCGTGCAGCGCGTCGGCGAGCAGCCGCTCCTCGTCTGCACCATGCGAGGCGACCACGACGGCGGCCGCGCCTTCGATCGCCGGCGAGCCTGTCTCGACCTCGTAGCCGGCGGCCGACGCGACCCGGGCGATCGCCCGGGCGATCGGCGAGGACCCGCCGACCACGAGCCGCGCCGCGGGCAGCTGAGGCTCGATGAAGATCTCGAGCGCGCCGCCGCTCAGGCACGGGTTGTGCTCGACGACCGCGCCCTCGATCCCGTCCTCGCCGTCGGGCTCGGCACCTTCGGGCACCAGCCGCAGCAGCACGGCCTCGCCGGTCTCGAGCGCGCGCAGCGCGTACAGCCGCACCGACGACTCGGCGCACACGCCGCCTACGAAACCCTCGATCGTGCCGTCCGCCAGCACCACGGCGCTGTCGCCTGGGCGCACGCTGGTCGGGTGCCTGGCGCGGACCACGGTCGCGACCGCGAACGGCGTGCGCTCGCCGGTCAGTCGCTGCACGTGGTCTGCCAACGCGCCCTTGATCATCGGGGCCTTCTCGCGGGTGTGACGGGGACTTCCGCGGAGACGTTAACGGTACGGCACCGCCCGCACCGGATCCGCACGCGCCGTGTCATGTACGCGTCGTCCATGCCGATCGCGAGCACGTTGCCGCACGCTACGCATACGTAGTCGTCGGCGCCGTTGCCGCGGAACACCGGCCGCTCGGGGTCCTGCTGGACCGCGGTGCCGCCGTCGATCGGGACCTCGCCCGGCTGGATCTCGCGCATCGTTCGCCGCGCCATCGAGCGAGCGCTCCTAGACGCTCCCGAGCTTGGTCGTGAAGTCGTTGATCAGCGCGTCGAGCACGCTCTGCACGACGCCCTCGCCCATCGACGCCGCCTTGCCCGTGATCTGGGCGGCGGTGTGGATCGCGCCGCCGCCGTCGGTCAGCGTGAACGTCACGTCGGCGTTCGCGTAGCCGGTGCCGCCGACCTCCCTGGACTTGACGCGCATCACGGCGCGGTGCGCGGCGGGATCCTTCTCGGTGATCTCGACGGTCCCGGCGAAGGTCATCGACATCGCGCCCATCTTCACCTTGATCTCAGCCTTGGCGCTGTCGGGCCCGGCGCGCTCGGTCACGCTGCCGCCCTCGACGGCCGGGATCACGCGATCGAGGTCGAGGATCGCATTCCAGCTCTCGTCGAGCGGCTTCGGCGTCGAGAACGAGTGATCGAGTTCAACCAAGGCTGCCTCCTAGATTAGGGTTGGGAGGGATGTCGATCGCTCCAGGCAAGCTGAGGCTCGGACCCGAGAACGGCGAGCTGCTGGTGCACACCGGCAGGGAGGGCGGCGCCAGGAAGGCCGGGCACGACCTCGAGATCGAGGCGACCTCGTGGAACGCGACGCTCGACATCGCCGAGGATCTCACGCAATCGTCGGGTGCCCTGAGCGTCGATGGCGGATCGCTACGGGTTCGGGAGGGCCACGGCGGCATAAGCAAGCTCGACGACAGCGACAAGCAGGGCATCACGCGGACGATCGACGAGGAGATATTGGAGGGCGGGGCGATCGAGTTCCGGTCGACGTCCGTCGAGCCGGGCGCGGGGAGTGACCAGCTGCGCGTCCGCGGCGAGCTCGAGCTGAACGGCATCGCGAAACCGGTCGAGTTCTCACTGCTCGTGCGGGACAACCACCTGACGGGCGAGGCCACGCTCACGCAGAGCGGCTGGGGGATCAAGCCGTACTCGACCCTGTTCGGGGCGCTGAAGGTCGCCGACGAGGTCAAGGTCACGATCGACGCGCAGCTGCCGGCCTAGTCGCCGTACACCGTCTGGGCATCGAGACCGCCTTCGACGCCGGGGGGCAGGGCCCCGGTGCCGTGCGCGTACATCGCCAGGTCGGCGATCGTCTTCAGCTGCGAGGGATCAGTTTCGCTCTGGAACGCCCCGTTCGCCCACTTCAGCGCGTCCGGTTGGGCGTCGAGCGCGACGCCGGCGAGCAGTTGCGCCTTGGCCTTGATCTTGCCCGTCGCGCTCTCGACCGCGGCGCTCGTGCCCGGCGACGGCGCCGTGTTGTAGCCGTGCCCCTCGCCGAACCGGTCGAGGTCGGCGGGCACGACCTTGACATCGAGCGCGGGGACGCCCAGCTCGTCGGCCACGAGCTGCGCGTACCGGCCCTCGTTGCCGTCGGGCTCGGTGGTCAGGCTGAGGACCATCTTCCCGGTCGGGTGCACGCGCAGGAACACTGCGCGGTACGCCTCATCGGCCACGGTCAACCTCCTCGTCGTCGTGATCGGACTGCGCGCCGGCGGTGCCGGCGCGGCGCTGACGCTCTTGATGCGCGCTCAGCGCGTTGTGCTCCTCGAGGTCGCAGAACGCCGAGGGCGGGCCGCCGAGCGCGTGCGGCCCGACCACCGGGCGGTCGCAGCCCGGATAGATGCACCTCTGCGGGTGGTCGCGGCTCACGACCCCCACCCCGGCGTCGTCCTGCCCCGGCTCGGCCCGTATCCGCTCGGCATCGCGACCGAGCTGCCGGGCTCGGGCGTCGCGCTCGCCCACGGCTCCTCTTCGGGCTCGGGCTCCGGCGCGGCGGCTTGCGCCGCACCGCCCGAACCCGCGATCGCGCCGATCACCTCGCCGAGCGCGTCGAGGCTGTGTCCGCTGACCAGCGCGTCGACGTGCGGAAGCGCTGCGGCCATTCCGCCGGCACGTGGCACGAACCCGTCGGCGCCGGCGCGAGGGTTGACCCACACGATTCGATAAGCCAAGCGGCCGAGCCGCTCCATCTCCCGGCCGACGAGATCGGGGTCGCCGCGCTCCCAGCCATCCGACAGGATCACGACCACCGCGCCGCGCGCCATCCCGCGCCGCCCGTGCCGGTCGTTGAACTGCTCGAGCGCGTCGCCGATCCTGGTGCCGCTCGACCAGTCGGGCGCCGCCGCCGCGGCGTTCTCGATCGCGCGTGCGGGATTGCGCGAGCCGAGCGCTCGCGTCAGCCGGGTCAGGCGCGTCGCGAACACGAATGCCTCGGCGTGTCTGCCGGTGCGCGCCGCGCTGGTCAGGAATTGCAGGTACACGCGCGCGTACGGCTCCATCGAGCCCGAGATGTCGCATAGCAACACGAGCCGGCGGGGGACGATCCGCCGGCTGCGCCGCCGCAGGCGCACTGGATCGCCGCCGGTCCGCAGGGCGCCGCGCAGCGTGCGCCGCAGGTCGATTCGCTCACCATGGCGGTGGCGCTCGCCGCGACGCGTGCGCCGGACCGGGGTCGCGACGCGCATCCTCGCCATCAGCCCGTGCAGCTGCGAGAGCTCGATCGGCGTCAGCTCGTCGAAGCGCTTGGAGCGGAGGATCTCCTCGTCGCTGGGGGACAGCGGGACGGGGAGCTCGGGAGCGTCTGGATCGGGCTGTCCCCCCGCCGGCGTTGATGCGCCGAAATTCGGGGCATCGTGGAGAAGGGGCGGCGTGTCCGAGCACGGGTCGTCGGCCGGCGGGGGCCGATGGTCCGCCGGCGCGGGCTCGGTCCGCAGCTCTTCGGCGGCATCCTCGGGACCGCGGACGGCCGCCGTCCCGAACACCTCGCGGAACACCGCGTCGAACACACGCACCTGTGCGCGGTCGGTGACGAATACGCCGCGCGCGATCCAGTACAGACGGCGGCGCGCCACCGGCCGTGCCATCACCAGGGCGTCGGCGAACGCGCCCGCCCGCTCGACGGTCACCGGCAGTCCCGCGTTGTGGAGCCGCCGGCTGAAGGCCCCCGCGACCGCGGGGACGTCGAGGTGGATCGTCTCGACCCCGAACGCGTGAGGATCACTCGGTGCGCCCAACCAGAGCCTCCAGGCCTTCGCCGCGGACCAGATCCTGGTCCTCGCGGTACTTGAGCACGGACCCGAGTGTCCGGTCGATCGCGGCCGCGTCGAGCGTCTCCACGCCGAGTTCGCCGAGCGCTGCGAGCCAGTCGATCGCCTCCGCGATCCCGGGCGGCTTCTGGACATCGGAGTCGCGCATCCGCGCGACCGCGTCGGCGACCTGGACGGCGAGCGCCTCGGCCGCGCCGCGCACCCGCCGGCGGATGATCTCGACCTCGCGTGCCGGGGCCGGGTAGTCGATCCATTGGTACAGGCAGCGGCGCTTGACCGCGTCGTGCAGGTCGCGGGTCCGGTTCGAAGTCAGCACGATCGCCGGGGGATGGGTCGCGCGGATCGTGCCGAGCTCGGGGATCGTGACCGCCGCGTCTCCGAGCAGCTCGAGCAGGAACGCCTCGAAGTCGTCGTCGGCGCGGTCGATCTCGTCGATCAGCAGCACCGCCGGCCGCGGACCGGGATGCTCGAGCGCCGCCAGCAGCGGCCGGCGGATCAGGTACTCGGCCCCGAACAGGTCCGACTCGCGCAGCTCGCTTCCGGACGCCTCCGCGAGCCGGATCGCCAGCAGCTGGCGGGGGTAGTTCCACTCGTACAGCGCCTCGGCGGCGTCGATCCCCTCGTAGCACTGCAGGCGGATCAGCGGCGTGTCGAGCACCTGCGCGAGCGCCTTGCCGGCCTGGGTCTTCCCGACCCCGGCCTCGCCCTCGAGCAGCAGCGGCTGCGGCAGTCGCAGCGACAGGAACATCGAGGTCGCGAGTCCCTCGTCGACGAGGTAGTCGAACGCGGCGAGCCGCCGGGCCAGCGTCTCGACGTCGGGGACGAGCTGAGCGACCTCCTCCGACGCGCCGCCGGAGGGGCTCACTGCGGTGGCTCGGGACGGCCCTGCATCGCCGCCCACACGCGCGCCGGCGTGCACGGCATGTCGATGTGGGTGACGCCGTGCGATTCGCGCAGCGCGTCGATCACGGCGTTCACGATCGCCGGCGGCGAGCCGACGTTCGGCGACTCGCCGACGCCCTTCGCGCCGAGCGGGTGGTGCGGGCACGGGGTGACGGTCTCGCCGAGCTCGAAGTCCGGGCACTCGAGCGCGGTCGGGATCAGGTAGTCCATGAACGAGGAGTTCAGGCAGTTGCCCTCCTCGTCGAACGTGATCACCTCCATCAGCGCGATCCCGATCCCCTCGGCGAGCCCGCCGTGGATCTGGCCGTCGACGATCATCGGGTTGATCCGCACGCCGCAGTCGTCGACCGCGATGAACCGCCGCACCTTCACGTGCCCGGTGTCCGGGTCGATGTCGACGACCGCGATGTATGCGCCGTACGGGTAGGTCAGGTTGGGCGGGTCGTAGATCACCTGCGCGTCGAGCCCGCCCTCCAGCCCCTCGGGCATCGGCTCGCCGCTGTACGCGTACCGCGCGATCTCATCGATCGGCACGCCCTTCGACGGATCGCCCTTCACGAACCAGCGGCCCTTCTCCCAGGCGAGGTCCTCGGGCCGGGTCTCGAGCATCGTCGAGGCGATCAGCCGCGCCTTGTCGCGGACCTTCCGCGACACGACCGCCGCTGCCCCGCCCGACACGGGCGTCGAGCGACTCCCGTACGTACCGAGCCCGAACGGGGTGCGATCGGTGTCGCCGTGGCGGACCTGCACGTCCTCGGGCGGGATTCCGAGCTCCTCGGCGACGATCTGCGCAAACGTCGTCTCGTGGCCCTGGCCCTGGGTCTGACAGGAGACGGAGATGATCGCCTTGCCCGACGGGTGCACGCGCAGGTCGGCGCCGTCGTTCATCGCCAGCCCGAGGATGTCCATGTGCTTGCGCGGGCCGGCGCCGACGCCCTCGGTGAAGAACGACACGCCGATCCCCATCAGCTCGCCACGCGCCCGCTTCTCGGCCTGCTCGCGGCGCAGCTCGTCGTAGCCGGCGATCTCGATCGCGACCTTCATCGTCTTCCCGTAGTCACCCGAGTCGTAGGTCCACCCGGTGGTCGTCTCGTACGGGAACTGCTCGGGCTTGATGAAGCTCTTCATGCGCAGCTCGATCGGGTCGACGCCGAGCTCGTCGGCGAGCGCGCCGACCATCCGCTCGACCAGGTACACGGCCTCGGTGATCCGGAACGAGCACCGGTACGCGACGCCGCCCGGGGCCTTGTTCGAGTACACGGCCTTGACCTGCACGTGCGAGGCCTCGAGGTCATAGGAGCCGCAGCAGATGTGGAAGAACCCGGCCGGGAACTTGGTCGGCTGGGCGGTCGAGTCGAACGCGCCGTGGTCGGCGATCACGTCGACGCGCAGGCCGGTGATCTTGCCGTCCCTGGCGCACATCTCCGCGTGCATGATGTAGTCGCGCGCGAACCCGGTCGAGACGAGGTTCTCGGTGCGGTCCTCGATCCACTTGACCGGGGCGCCGGCGACGATCGAGCCGGCGATCGCGCACACGTAGCCGGGGTAGATCGGCACCTTGTTGCCGAACCCGCCGCCGATGTCGTTGCACATGATCCGGATCATGTGCTCGGCGAGGCCGGCGACGTGCGCGTAGATCGTGCGGTGCGCGTTCGGCGCCTGGTTGCCGTTGTAGATGTCGAGCTGCCCGGTCAGCGGGTTGAAGTCGGCGATCATCCCGCACGTCTCGAGCGGCGCCGGGTGGCAGCGCGGGTAGATGATGTCGCGGCTCACGACGGTGTCGGCCTCGGCGAACACGCGGTCGGTGGCCTGCTCGTCCCCGGCCTCCCACAGCGGGCTGGCGAGGTTGTCGGTCTGGTCGGGCTTGTCGTCGCGGATCAGCGGCGCGTCGGGGTCGAGCGCCTTGCGCGCGTTGACGACCGCGGGCAGCGGGTCGTACTCGACGTCGATCAGCTCCAGCGCGTCGCGCGCCGAGTACTCGTCGGTCGCCACCACGAACGCGACCTCCTGGTGCTGGAAGCGCACCTTGTCCCCGGCGAGCACCGCCTGGGTGTCGTAGGAGATCGTCGGCATCCACGCGAGCCCGAGTGTCTCGAGGTCCTTGGCGGTGACGACTGCGGCGACGTTCGGATGCGCGAGTGCGCGCGAGGTGTCGATCGAGGTGATCTTCGCGTGCGCATACGGGCTGCGGAGGATCGCGCCGTGCAGCATTCCCGGGAGGCGGATGTCGTCGAGGTAGGTCCCCTTGCCGCGGATGAAGCGCGCGTCCTCCTTGCGCTTCAGCCGGCCGAAGCCGATTGGTCGCTCCGTAACCGCCATCGATTATGCCTCCTGGGTCTGGTGCTCGGCCGCCCACCGCACGGCGGCGACGATGTTCTTGTAGCCCGTGCAGCGGCAGATAGACCCGGAAATTGCGATCCGGATCTCCTCCTCACTCGGGTTGGGGTTCTCGTCGAGCAGCGCCCGGGTCGTCATCAGCATCCCCGGCGTGCAGAACCCGCAGTGCAGCGCGTGCATCTCGTGGAAGCCCTGCTGGATCGGGTCAAGACGTCCGTGCTGCTCGAGCGACTCGACGGTCCGGATCTCGTGCCCTTCGGCCATCGCCGCGAGGATCGTGCACGATTTGACCGGCCTGCCGTCCATCAGCACGACGCACGCACCGCAATTCGACGTGTCGCACCCCCAGTGCGTGCCGGTCAGTCCCTCGGTGTCGCGGATGTAGTGGACCAGCAGCTGGCGCGGCTCGACGTCGCGGGACACCTGCTCGCCGTTGATGTTGAGGTTCAGTTGCATGCTCAGGCCTCCTGCTTCAGCGCGCGGCCGCTCGCTCGCCGCAGCGCGCGCGTCGTCAGCACCCCGGCGAGGTGACGCTTGTAGTCGACCGGCCCGCGTCCGTCTCGCACCGGCGCGCAGTCCTCGGATGCGATCTGCCCCGCCTGCTCGAACAGCTCCTCCGACGGCGCGGCTCCGTTCAGGAGCTCCGTCACGCGCTTCACATTGATCGTCGTCGGCCCGACCGCGCTGAGCGCGACGCCTGCATCGACGATCCTGCCGCCATCGACCCAGACCGCGGCCGAGGCGGCGGCGATCGCCCAGTCGCCGGCGCGCCGCTCGAGCTTCTCGTGGGCGCTGCCGCCGCCGGGCCGCAGCGGCAACCGAACCTCGATCAGGATCTCATTGTCCTTGACGGCGGTCATGTACGGCCCGATGTGGAACTCGTCGAGCGCGACGACGCGCTCGCCCCCCGGCCCGCGCAGCACCGCTGTGCCCTGCAGCGCCACGCACACCGCAGACAGATCCTCGGCTGCGTCGCCCTGGCACAGCGAGCCGCCGATCGTGCCGCGGTTGCGGACGACCGGGTCGGCGATCACGAGCTCGGCGTCGCGGAACACCGGGAAGTGCCGGGCGAGCAGCTCCGAGTCGAGCAGCTCGACGTGGCGGGTCAGCGCGCCGATCGCGACCTGGCCGGGCTGCTCGCGGATGTAGGCGAGCTCGTCGAGGTCGTTGATGTCGATCAGGTGCTCGGGCCTGGCGAGCCTGAGCTTCATCATCGGCAGCAGGCTGTGGCCGCCGGCGATCACGCGTGCCTCGGGCCCGAGCCGCTGCAGCGACGCGAGCGCGCCATCGACGCTCGTTGCGCGCTCGTACTCAAACGGGGCTGGAGTCTGCACCGTCGGTCCCTTCGGGGTATTGGACGGGGGAGTCGGTCCCGATCACGGGCGAGCGGGGCATCGGCTCGGGCCGCTCGGGGCGGCCGCCGGGGTACAGCGCTCGCGCCGACGCGCTCCCGTACGCGGGGTCGCGGATCGCGGGTCCGTTCGGGCTCGTCGCGGCGATCGGCGCCTCGCGGCCGAGCCGGGCGAGCGTCAGCGTGCCCTTCGTGTAGACCTCGCTGATCCGCGGCGCGGCGACCGACTTGCTGTCCGGGAAGTTCCGCAGCCCCTCGGCGGCGGCGCCCGGGTACAGCCCGTCGACGAGCCCGACGGCATCGTCGAGCCCGGCCTTCTTGACGAGCAGACCCTCGAGCAGGTCGACGCCGGCGTCGAGGTTCGCGTTGATCGTCCCGACCACGTCGGCGACCGGCGCGGTCTTGTCGATGATCCCGGTGACGCCGGTGATCGCGTCGTCCAGGCTGCTCGTGATCGAACGCAGCGAGAAGATCGTCATCACCAGGTACACGACGATCGCGGCGATGATCAGCACGACCGCGACGATCATCACTACTCCTGCGGCTGGCATCGCACCTCCCTCACGCGTCGTCGACGATCACGTCGAGCGAGCCGCCGTAGTCGGCGGCGGCCTCGATGGTCTTGATCACCTGGTCCTGCGTGGTCAGCAGCAGCGGCACTGCGTCCAGGTCGGCCGACGCCGCGCCGGCGACCGAGGCGATCTGCCGGGCGCTCGGGGCGATCTTGCTCGCCGCGCGCCACACGCCATGCAGAAGGTAGATCACAACCGGCAGCACGACCAGCAGCAACACCGCGTCGCCGATCCATTCGAGCGTCATGTCGGCCGCCTCTCGGCGACGACCTTCGCCTTCTTCGCGATACCCGGAAGCGCGCCGAGGATGATGTCGAACTGCGCGTTGATCGCCTTGACCGCCGGCTCGAGCGGCTTCAGGTGCTCGGCCTCGACGCCGGTCAGCGCGGAGGCGAGCTGGTCGAGGTCGGTGGAGATCGAGTCGAGGTCCGCACGAACCTTGATCAGCGCGGCGGCGAGCACCGCGACGATCACGACCGCCAGCACGACGCTGAGGATGATCAGGGTGGTCTGGCTCATGCCGCACCGTCCCCGGCCGGTGCCGCCGCCTCGGCCGGCTGGGCGTAGCCGTCCGTCAGCGCGTTCATGTACCCATCCTGGACGACCGCCTCCTCGACGATCTTCCCGAGCACGGGCGCGGTCGCCTCGAGCTGCGGGATGTTGGCGGTGTTGCCCGCGACCTGGCCGGCGACCTCGAGCAGGCGGTGGGCGGAGCTCCTGATGCTGGTGGTGGTCCTGATCAGGACCAGCAGCAGCGCGGCGACGGCCAGCGCCGCGACGACGCCGATGATCAGCGCGATCCCCCAGGCGCCGTGGTTGGTGAGCGCGATCCCGATCACTTCCCGACCGCCACCTTCCGCAGCGCGCGAGCGGAGTGCAGGATCCGCACCCCGGAGTCGTTGATCCGCGCCACCCCGTCCAGCGGGTCGGTCTGCTCGCGGACCTGCTCGAGGCCCGCGACCGCCGTCTTGGCCTGCGCGTCGATCCGCCTCGCGAGCAGCACGATCGTGATCACGATCGCCGCGGCGACCAGCACGACCACGATCCCGAGCGCGAGCCCGATGTACCAGCCGGTGGAAGCACCGATCACGGTTGGCAAGCCGTACCTCCGATCTGTCTAACGCTCAGCCTCGTGACTCGATTCTCTACCTTCGAGTTTGAGAGCGCAAGCGTTTAATCGCAGCGCTCAGCAGGATGGCTTCGGCGCCAGGTCGGTGGTCGGGCAGGCCGGCAGGATCAGCGGCGGCCGCGGCGCCTGAGCGAAGTCGAAGTCGGCCGTCAGGTTGCCGAGTAAGGGACTCGCCTCGCGGACATCGGGACGGGGATCGGGACGGCCGTCGGTCTTCGGGTCGAGGCGCTGGCCGCCGAGGAAGTCGTCCTCTATGAACTTGTTGTACGCGTCGTGGCTGAGCGTCTGCGGGTCGATCATCCCGGCTCTCGCATATGGACTGATCACGATCCCCGGCACCCGCAGGCCGTACCCGTTCAGATCGGCGGCCGGCGGGGCGACGTGGTCGTAGAACCCGCCCCAGTCATCCCACGACAGGAAGATCGCCGTGCTACTCCAGTCGGGGCTCCGCATGATCGCGTTGACCAGCCCGGTCACATACGTCTGCCCCGCGCTGACGAGCGCCGTCGGGTGCTCGGACACCTTGCCGTTCGGGTCGATCCACGAGACGGCCGGCAGCGTCCCGTTCTTGGCGGCGGTGAAGAAGTTCGACAGCGTCTGGATGTCGCCGAGCTGGCCGTCCTGCGACACGTCGGTGAACGACGGGAGCGGGTTCCAGATCCCTGGCGTCTTCGGTCCCTGTTGCACGGGTGCGCAGGTCATCGCGCTGTCGCTCTCGCAGTCGGGCTCGGTGCCCTTGAACACGTAGTAGCCCCAGCTGACGCCGTCCCGGTGCAACAGGTAGGTGAGGTCGGTCCACGCGTAGTGCGGCTGCCCGTCCGAGGGGTTGGGGCTCTGGAGCGCGTTGGTGCACGAGGACGGGTTCAGCGGGTCGGTGCAGAACGCCGACCACTCCGAAACCTGGAACAGATGCTGGGGGAGGCTCCAGGAGGCGTTCGGCTCGTACATATGGTCCTGGAGCACGAAGTTCCGCGCGTACGCCCAATAATTCGGGAGCTCGCCAGCGTCGTGATACCCCATCACGTCGATGCACTGCGCCTGCGCGCCCTGGGTGCACGGGCTGCAGTTGGGATCGGTGGTCGTGCACTTCTGCCCGGTCTCCGCCTGGCCGACGACCCCGTCCATCTTGCAGCCGGCGTGTGTCGCCGGGTCGGCACAGTCCATGTCGGCGATCGCGTTCGCCTGACCGTGCGGACCCCCGAAGTTCTTGTCGCTGGTGTCGTGGAACGGCATCACGCAGCCGCCGTTGACGGGGTCCGGTACGCACGGCACGGTCCCCGGGTTCCCCGCCAGTCCCGGAATGCCATCCGCACCCGGGAACGTGCCGAAGTACTGATCGTACGACCGGTTCTCCTGCATGATGATCACGACGTGCTTGATCTTGAAGATCCCTTTGACGAGCACGGCGGCGGCGGGCGAGTACGAGTTCACGTTCTGTGCGCCCCAGCGGAGGTACGCCCGCACCTGGTAGGTCGCGTCGACGGCGGGGAACGCGTACGCGATCGAAAACGTCGAGCCGCGTCCGACGCGACCGTCCGCGACCGGCTTCCAGCCGCCCGGCGCGAGCTGCTCGAGCACGATCTGATTGGTTGCGTGCGACGGTGAGACGCTGCCGCTGAACGTCACCGGATCGCCGGGCGCGGCGCGCGCCGCCGAGGCAGCCAGCGTGATCACCGCAGCGACTCGCTGATGGATGGTTGCGCTGCGCAGCCCGTGAGCGGTCACGTACCACCAGCGGTTGCTGTCGATCCGGGCCGTCATCGAGTACGCGCCGGAGCGGTTGGTGCGCGTCACCTCGGTCGGGTGGAACCGCCGCTGGCCGGGGAACCTCCGCCACAGGAGCACCACCGCATTGCCCGAATGGCGCCCCTCCAGCCGGCCGGCGATCGTTACGAGCTGGCCGGCGCTCGCGGGGTTTGGGGAGGCGACGATCGTCAGCGCATCCGCGCCGGAGGGCGCTTCGGGTCTAGCCGCCGAGCTCGTGTCCGCGACCCACCCGGCGAGCGCCGCCGAGATGGCGAGGCACAGCCATACACCTGCTCGCGATTGGCGCATGATCGCGCTTCCCCTTGCCGGCTTGGACGCTCGGCTCATTGAGCTACCGACCCGTTAACCCCTCCCTGCCGGGGGAGTTGCGCGATCAGCGCGAGCGTCGCGGAGCGGGATCGGGATTACGTCACAACTGCGACCCGGCGCGGGAGCGTCGTCTAATTTCTTGCCGCCGCACAAGGCCGAGCGTTTGGAGGCGCCCGTGGGACCACGACGAGCCGGATTGATCTGCGTGCTGCTGTGCGCGCTGGTGAGCGCGCCAGCCGCGAGCGCCGGCTCCCTGTACGCCGGACCTGGACCCCGGCCCGGCCCGCCGATCCTGTACGCGCCGCTCGCCGACGCGCCGCAGCTCGACAACGCGCCCGACAGCGTGTGGCACGCCACGCCGATCCTCGTCTCCGGAGCGGAGGCGTACCGCCATCATGAGTTTCTGTACCAAGACTTCCTGTACGACGACCACGGCGCCCACGAGCAGCTCGACCCGAACGATCCGCGGATCACGACCGCGACGTTCTCGCAGCCGAACGGCACGTACACGTATCCGACCAACCCCGCGTACGCGAACGACGCCGCGGACCTCGTCGAGTTCCGCGTCAAGCCGCTGGCGGACGCGACCGCGTTCCGGATCACGCTCAACACGATGCACGACCCGACGCTGATCGCGTTCTCGATCGCGCTCGGATCGGCGGATTCGAGCGACGCCGCGTTCCCGTTCGGCGCCAACGTCAGCGCTCCCGCGGATGCGTTCCTGACCGTCCACCCCGACACGACCGGCAAGCAGCTGGTGGCGAGCCTCCAGAGCGCCGCCACGGGCAAGGAGCTCGGCTCGGGCGTGTCGCGCGTCGTCGTCGACACCGTCCGCCGCCAGATCGAGGTCGACGTCCCGCACAGCGACTGGAGCCCGGGCACGAAGGTCGTGCGGATGGAGATGGGCGTCGGGCTGTGGGACAAGGCCAACCAGCGCTACCTGCTCCCGAGCCAGACCGCGAGCTCGACCGCGCCCGGAGGCGCCGGCACGAGCATGAACCCGCCCGCGTTCTTCAACGTCGCGTTCCGCACGCACGAGCCGATGACCGACCTGCACGAGCTCGACAGCGTCCCGGCGGCCGCCCAGAATGAGACCTTCTGGCGGGACTCCGACCAGGGCAACGCGCTCGCCTCGGGCGACATCGGCACGCTCGCCGCGTACGTCGACTTCGCCAAGCTCGATCGCGGCGTCACCGACAACCGCGCGGTGCCGCGCACCGGCCCGATCGACCGGATCATGGCCAGCCACTTCGAGCCCTCGCAGGGGGTCGCCGCCGGTTACTCGTCGACCTGCTCTTCCGGGGACTCCGGGTGCGCGTACCAGGGACAGCTCCAGCCGTACGCGATCTACGTCCCGACCAAGCCGGCCCCGCGCAGCGGCTACGGGCTGACGCTGCTGCTGCACGCGCTGTTTACGAACTACAACCTTTACCTCTCGAGCCGCAACCAGTCGGAGTTCGCCGAGACCGGGCCGGGCTCGATCGTGCTCACCCCCGAGTCGCGAGGGCCGGACGGCAGCTACACCGGCCTCGCCGGCACGGATGTGTTCGAGGCGATGGCCGACGTCGCGGCTCACTACCACCTCGACCCGGGCCACGCGGCGCTGTCGGGCTACTCGATGGGCGGAATCGGGACCTTCCAGCTCGGCGAGCAGTTCCCCGACCTGTTCGGCAAGGCGTTCTCGATCTCGGGCACCGACGACACGGGCACGCCCGAGAACCTCCGCAATCTCCCGATCCTGATGTGGAACATGGTGGCCGACGAGGAGGTGCCGATCGACGGGCCCGAGCAGACGGCGATGAAGCTGGACAAGGACGGCTACCGCTACGAGCTCGACGAGTTCGCGCCGGGCGAGCACAACACGTTCGCCCTCAACGACGAGTACGGGCCCGCGGCGCGGTTCCTCGCCGACGACACGCTCGATCGCAACCCCGCGCACGTGACCTACACGGTCGAGGAGTCGATCAGCTTCCCGAGCCTCGGGCTGGTCGCCGACCACGCCTACTGGGTCTCGGGCCTGACCGCCCGCAGCTCGGGCTCGAACGGCTCATTCGACGCCGTCTCGCACGGCTTCGGCAGCGGCGATCCGGCGCCGTCCGGAACCGAGCGGGGCGCCGGCACCGTCACCGGCGGGATGCTCCCGGCGATCGCCTACGTCAGCCAGTCTCAGACGTGGGGACCGGTCCCGGCCGCGCCCACGGCCGACCAGCTCGACGTGACCGCGACCAACGTCGCCACCGCCACGATCGATCCCGCCCGCGCGAAGCTCGACTGCAGTGCCAAGCTGAACGTTAAGACCGACGGCCCGATCGCGATCAAACTCGCGGGCTGCGGGCGGACGGTCAGCGCGGGGTAGCTGAGGCGATCACCGCCGCGCCGCGACGCACGAGGGGTTCCGGCTCAGCCTGGAGGGATGCTGGAGCAGTTCTGCGTCACGGGCTGACGGGCGAACCTCGCGGCGAGGTAGTCCATCGCCCCGGGTGCGCCGGTGACCGCCTCGCTCAGGTGCTCGCCAACGGAAACCTCGGCGTGGTCGACCGGCACGCCCGCGCTGCAGAACCGGTGCATCATCTGCCGGTCGGCGCCGACCGGCGCGAACTCGTCGTCGACGGCGTGGTAGTCGTAGATCGGCGCGGTCGGTGTCCCCGGCAGCCACTGCGGGCTGGCCTCGTGGAGCACCTTGAGGACACCCGGCGCGTTCAGCGCATTCGGGTACGCCTCGTACTGCGAGTCGCTCGCGAACGGATACTTGACGACGCCGTCCGTCAGGCAGTCCGACTGCGAGTTCGCGACCGCGCCACGGCCGGCGGCGTTCAGGTAGCGCAGCAGATGAGCCTCGGGGTAGGAACGGATCAGGCCGACCATCCCGACGACGATCGCCCCGCCTCCGGGGCCGCCGCTGAAGTCGTCGAGCGTCGCCTGCAGGTTGGTCACCAGGCCGCCGAGCGCGATGCCCGCGAAATGCAGCTTCGGCGCGTACGCCGGCTGCGCCATCGCGGCGAGAACCGACGCCAGCGAGCCGCCCGAATAGCCCCACAGCGCGATCGGCGTGCCGGCGGTGACGCCATCGGGGTGGAAGTTCCGGGCGGCGCGGACGCCATCGAGCACTCCGTGGGCCTCGCCCGCCGCGCCGAGGAAGTCGGACTTGGGCCCCTCGTAGTCGGGGGCGATCACGGCCCACCCCTTGCGCAGCGCGGCGAAGATCAGGCCGGTTTCGGTCTCCGAGTTGCCATCCGCGCCGACGACGCCGCCCTCCAGCGCGTACGAGGGCGAGCACTTCGAGCCGACCCCGTCCTCGGCGGTCTGGTAGGAGACGAGCGGCCGCGGTCCGGGTCCCGTCCACGGCGCGTCGGGGACCATGATCGTCGCCACGTCGGCGCTCGGCCGAAAGTGTGTGTCCTCGGTCTTGTACTGAACCTGCCAGGAGGTGGCGAGCGTCGGCACGAGCCCGTAGCCGCCGCTGGTCTGGATCGAGCGTTCCTTGAGGATCGTGCCGTTCGGTAGCCCGGAGATTCCCGGGGGCACCGCGTAGAACGCGTCGTTATCGGGCAGCGGCGGCGGCGGTACGGCCCCCGCCTGGCCGGCCGAAAGCAGAGCGACCGCCGGCGCGCACAGCACGACCGACAGCAGCACCTTTCGACTCCGCCTCCGGAGCGTCACGCCCATTCAACGCCGAACGCGACCCGGACTTTCACCGACGTGGATGACTCTATTCGGCCTGGGGCGGCATAAGTCATCAACGTCCGGCTACTCGCCCCTGAACGCGGGCGCGCGCCGCTCGCCGCTGGCCGCGACGCCCTCGGCGAAGTCGGCGGTGCCGAACAGCTTGCCCTGCTCCTCGAGCTCGTGGGCCGTCGCGGCCCGCACCCGCGCGGGGAGCTCGCCGCGCATCGTCCGGCGGATCGAGCGGATCGCGAGTGGGGCGGAGGTAGCGATCTCCTCCGCGAACACGATCGCATCGTCGCGCAGGCGGTCGGGCGGAACGAGACGATCGCAGAGCCCGATGTCGTGGGCGCGCTCGCCGCTGATCCGCTCGCCGGTGTACAGCAGTTCGAGCGCGCGCTGCGGCCCGACCACCAGCGGCAGCGTCACCGTCAGTCCGAAGCCATGGTGGATCCCGAGCCTGGAGAAGTTTGCGCTGAACCGCGACTGTGGGCTCGCGACGCGGAAGTCCGCGGACAGCGCGACGCCGAGCCCGCCTCCCACGGCGGCTCCCTGCACCGCCGCGACGACCGGGGTCTGGAACTCGAACAGCCGGATCGCCTGCTCGTACAGGTGGCCGCCCTCGGCCGGGTTCTTGGCAGCGAAGTTCGCGCCGGCGCAGAAGTGCTTGCCGGCCGAGCACAGCACGATCGAGCGGCACTCCGGGTCGGCGTCGAGCGTCTCGTAGGCGTCGGCGATCTGCTCGATCAGCGCGGCGTCGAAGAAGTTGTGGGGTGGGCGGTCGAACTCAAGCACCGCGACGTGGTCCTCGCGGACCTCGACCGACACCTCTTCGCTAACGGCTTGTCTCCTCACAGCTCCTCCAGAAATTCGCTGACCGCCGCATTGAACTGCACCGGCGCATCGACGTTCGCCATGTGGCCCGCGCCGTCGAGCACCACCCGCCGCGCGCCGGCGATCCGGCGCTCCATGACCTCAGAGGCGGGCAGGAACAGCCCGTCTTCGGAGCCGACCACGATCAGCGTCGGGACGGAGAGCTCGCCGAGCCCGTCGAAGACCGTCGCGTCGTGCTGGACGAGCAGCTCGCGCACGCGGCCGTCGGGCCGCTCGCGCGCGGCGGCGTTCCACCGGTCCCGCGCACCGTCGTCACGGAACCCGGGGCCGGTGTCGACAAGCACCAGCGCGGCGACGCGGCCGGGGTGGGCAAGCGTGTATCCGAGCGAAAGGAACCCGCCGAGCGACTGGCCGCACAGCACCACTCGCTCGGCGCCGAGCTCGTCGAGCAGCGCCTCGATCTCCGCGAGGCACGCCTCGTGCGTGTACGCGGCGAGGTCGTCCGGCGTCTCGGATTCACCGTGGCCGGGCAGGTCCCAGGTGAGAACCAGCCGGTCCCGGGCGAGCGCCTCGACGTTGTGATCCCACATGCGCCCGCTGGCGCTGTAGCCGTGCGTCAGCAGCACCGGCGGCCGACCGGTGGCGGAGCCGTGCACGCGGCGCGCAATTCGCACGCTCACACCTCCAGCACGGCCGAGCCGGCCGTGATCGCGGGATAAAGCTGATCGGCGCCCGTCAGCGCCGCGGCGGATCCGAGACGCTCGCTCCAGTAGCGCTCGTCGCCGCACTCCGAGCGCCACGACCACAGCCGCCGGGTCTCGAGCGACAGCGGATGCTCGAGCGTCACGCCGCGGGCGCCAAGCACTTGGTGGGCGGCGCGGCCCGCCGCGACCGCGGCGCGGCCCGCGAGCAGCTTCGCGCCGGCGATCTCGAACGCGCCTTGTCGCTCGATCGCGGCGTCGGCGGCGACCCCGACGAGCGCCGCCTGCTGCGCGATCGTCACCAACAGCGCCTGGACCGCCTGGAAGCGGCCGATCGGGCGACCGAACTGGACGCGCTCGCGGGCGTGCTCGAGCGCGATCGCGGTGACCCGCTCGAGTGCGCCCGCCATCAGCACCGCCCTGATGAGCGCGGCGCGCAGCGCGAGCCGATCCGGGTCGGCCCCCTCGATCGTCTGCGCCGGCGCCTCGTCGAGCACAACCATGTCGCGCTCCTCGCCGGCGAGGTTGGCGCCCGGGACGATCCGCACGTCCTGCGCAGAGACTGCCTTCACGACGCCGCCGTCGGCGAACACGATCTGCTCGGCGCGCCGGGCCCACGGGACCCGCAGCAACAGGCCTGAGGCCACGGCCGGCGTCGGAGCGAGCACGGTCCGCGGGTCGCCGAGCAGCGCGTCGCCCTCGCGCTCCCACGACGGTCCGTCCGCTCTGAGCGCCTCGAGGCTCATGCCTGGAGCGCCCTACCCGCGACCGAGCGCAGAATCTCGTTGGTGCCGCCGCGGATCGTGTACGAGGGCGCCATCAGGATCGAGGCGGCAAGCAGCCGCTCGAACTCCGACGGGGACTCCGGGTTGGGCTCGACCTCCGCGAGCGCCCAGAGCTCATCGAGCACCCGCTGCTCGAAGCGCGTCCCGAGCTCCTTGACGAGCGCCGACTCGGCCGCGGGCGCCTCGCCGGCGTCGATCAGCCGCGCGACCGACAGCGACAGCGCCCGGAGCGCCCACCACTCGGCGAGCGCGGCGCCGAGCAGCTCCTGGGCCCGGGTGTCGCCGCAGCGTCCCTCGCGGACGAACTGCTCGACGAGCAGGTAGCTCGACAGCCACCGCTCCGGTCCTGCGCGCTCAAACGACAGCTCGGAGGTGTTCTGGATCCACCCCGACCCGATCTCCCCGAGCACCAGCTCGTCGGGGACGAACACCTCGTCGAGCGTCACTTCGCAGAAGAACGCGTTGCCGTCCATGTACGGGATCGGCCGGGCCTCGAGCCCCGGCGAGCGCAGATCGACGATCAGCTGGGAAAGACCGCTATGACGGTCCTGCTCATCGGAGGTGCGGCACAGGACCACGAACCAGTCGTTGAGGTGCGCACCGCCGGTCCAGATCTTCGTGCCGGTCACGGTCCAGCCACCGTCGGCGCGCTCGGCGCGCGTGCGCACCGACGCCAGGTCGCTGCCGGCCTCGGGCTCGCTCATCCCGATCGAGAACGACAGCTCGCCGCGGCAGATCGCGGGCAGGAACCGTTGCTTCTGCGCCTCGGTCCCGAACCGCGCGATCATCGGGCCGGTCTGCCGGTCGGCGACCCAGTGAAAGCCGACCGGGGCGCCCCAGCGCAGCAGCTCCTCGACGACCACGAACCGCTCGACCGCCGTCCCACCGCGGCCGCCGTACTCGGTGGGGAGCGCCATTCCGAGCCAGCCCCGGTTGGCGAGCCGCCGCGAGAACGCCTGGTCGCGCGGCGCCGCCATCCCGAGGCCCGGGGTGAACCGGCCCCGCGGCAGCTCCGCGGCGAGGAACTCGCGGACGTCGGCCTGGAGTTGCAGCTCTGGGTCGGACAGCTCGGTGAACGCGAAGCGGAGCATGGAGGGCGGAATGCGGGTATTTAACGTGTTGCGGTGAGGGAGGCCATGTCCAGGTTCGCTGTGCTCGCGGCGCTGTGCGCCGCCATCGGCGGATTCGCGGCGCCCGCCGTCGCCACGGCCGACGGCCCGTGGCACGCCGAGCCGGCCACGTACGGCGTCTCCCAGCCGGTGCAGCAGATGGTCACGATGTCCGACGGCGCGCAGCTCGCCGCCGACGTGTACCGGCCAACACTTGCAACCGGCGCGATCGCGCCCGGACGCTTCCCGGTGATCCTCTCCCAGACCCCGTATGGCAAGCGCTCCGCGGTCACCACGCAGTCGATGGGCCAGGGGATAGGCGGCGACGGCTTCTACCCGTACCTGGTCCAGCGCGGCTATATCGACGTAGTCGCGGACGTGCGCGGCACCGGGTCCTCGGACGGCGACTTCTCGCTGTTCGGGCCGCGCGAGCGACAGGACGGTCCCGAGCTCGCGCGGTGGGCGGCGCGGCTGCCGGGCTCTACGGGCGAGGTCGGGCTCGCCGGATCCTCGTACGTGGGCCTGAACCAGATCTTCACCGCCGCGCTCGGCGGCCGGGGCTCGCCGGTCAAGGCGATCATCCCGTCCACGGTCGGGAGCGACATCTACCGCGACCTCGCATTCGGGGGCGGGATCTCGAATCTCGAGTTCGCGGGCGTGTGGGAGGGGCTGCGCTCGTCGATGGTCGCCGCCCCGCTCGACGAGCCGCAGCAGAATCCGGAGGCGGCCGTCGAGCACCCGGTCCAGCGCGCGGACACGGTCGCGGAGTTCGACGCCGGCCTCTACACCGAGGTCGACACCGGCGGCCCGCGCGCGTTCGACAACGACTTCTGGGCTTCGCGGGCGGCGTCGGCTTACCTCGACCGGATCGTCCGCAACGGGATCCCGGCGCTGGTCGTCAGCGGCTGGCACGACGTCTACCAGCGCGGTGCGGTGCTCGACTACGCCGGCCTCCAGAACGCGTGGTCGCGACTGCGCGGCGGCCCCGGGCGGCCCGCGAGCGACGCGCCGCCGATGACCGCGGCGCAGCGCCCGACGCCGCGCTACCAGGCGGTGATCGGCCCGTGGTTCCACAACCCGACGACGCTCGGCGTAACCTTCCAGCAGCTCCAGCTCGCGTGGTTCGACCGGTGGCTGAAGGGGATCCACGACGGGATCGACCACGCGAGCGCGCCGCTGCACGTGTTCGAGCTGGGCGCGAACCGGTGGATCGACACGGCACGGTGGCCGATCGCGCGGACGTCGGCCCGCACGTACCCGCTCGGCGCCGGGACCACCTCGCTGCGGTGGAGCGACGTCCGCAGCCCGTGCAACGCCGGGACCGACCAGTGGAGCACCGGCCTGCCCGCGTACGCGATCGCCGAAGGCGGCGGCACCGGCGACCCGTGTGCCGAGAACGACGAAACCACCCAGGCGGGTGCGTTCACGTACACGACCGCGCCGTTCAAGGCCGACACGACCGTCGCCGGCCCGATCGACGTGAGCGTCGAGATGACCAGCACGACCCCGGACGCCGAGCTCGTGGCCGATGTCGAGGTCGTGAAGCCCGACGGCAGCTCGCAGCCGATCTCGAGCGGCGCGCTGCTCGGGTCGCTGCGAGCGCTCGACCCGCGACTGAGCTGGCGTGAGGACGGCCGGCTGATCCTCCCGTGGCACCCGTACACCTCGGCGAGCGAGCGCGACCTGACGCCGGGCAGGCCCGAGCGGCTCGACGTCGAGGTGTACCCGACGGTCGCACGGATCGCCGCAGGCGACAGCCTGCGCGTGGAGCTGACAAGCGGCGATACCGCGCTCCAGCCCTCGCCCGTGCAAGCGGTGCGGCTCGCGGGCGGCGACTACGAGATCGACCGCGCCTCGTCGTCGATCACGCTGCTCAGCGCGCCCGCGAGCACTTTCGCGACGAGCCCGATCGACTGGGGCGGGTGCAACGGGTCGTGCTGAGCGCGCGCCTCGCGACGCTGGTGACGGTCGCGCTCGCCCTCGCGACGCCCGCGGCCGCGCGGGCCGACCCGCCGCTCGACGTACGGCCCGGTGCCCTGCAGGCCGCGCTGCAGTGCCCGGCGCACTTCGCCCACCGCGATCGGAACCCCGTGCTGCTGGTCCACGGCACCGGGCTGAACGCCGACGAGAGCTGGGACTGGAACTACGAGCTCGCACTCCCGCCCGCGGGCTACGACTGGTGCGCCGTGACGCTCCCGGACCGGGCGCTCGGCGACATCCAGGTGTCGGCTGAGTACGTCGCGTACGCGATCGAGCGGATCCATGCGCTGACCCACCGGCGGCTGACGGTCATCACCCACAGCCAGGGCGGGATGGAGGGCCGATGGGCGATGCGGTGGTGGACCGCGGCGCGCGCCGACACCGCTGACCTGATCGATCTCGCGAGCCCCAACCACGGGATCTACGCCGCCGACGGGTGTGTGGACTCCGGAAACTGCTGGCCCGCGGTGTGGCAGATGGCGAGCGGCTCGCATTTCCTCAAGGCGCTCAACTCGGTGTCCGAGACCCCGGGGACCACCGGATATACGCAGATCTACTCGCAGACCGACGAGCTGGTCGAGCCGTCGACGACGGCGCCGCTGAACGGCGGCTCGAACACCGCGAACGTCGCGATCCAGTCGATCTGCCCGGGCCGGGTCGTCCACCACGCCGGGCTCTTGTCGGACCCGGTCGTGTGGGAGCTGGTGCTCGATGCGATCACGCACCGCGGACCGGCGGACCCGGGCCGGATCGACCGCGGCGCGTGCCTGCAGGCGACGATGCCGTACACGACCGCGCCCGGAGTGCTCGAGGGCAATGCGCTGCTGTACGGGAGCGCGGCGATCGCCTTTGCCGACCACTCCGGGGTCACGAGCGAGCCGCCGCTTAAGCCTTACGCGCGCGCGCACGGCTGAACGCTCGGTTGGTGATCTGGGAGAAAACTCGGACATAGGCCGAGAAATCGCCCACATCGGTTGAAAATCGGCCACCGCCGACAGTTTCGGGCCGCCCGGACGTTGAGTCGCTGTAGTGCTTCCGGTCCAGGGAGAGAGGCAGGTTGCTAGGCGGATCCTGCTGTTCGTGGCGGCGTGTGCGGCGCTTGCAGGGAGCGCCGCCCCCGCGCTCGCCCGCGGGGCGGCCCCCGCGCGCAGCCCCGCAATCTTCGACGTCGGCGCCGCGAAGGCGAACGTCACGCCCTCGGCGGCGACGCTCGCCACGGGCCAGTTCTACAACGGCGGCTACGGGATCGGGCCCGTGCACCCCGCGCACTACGTGGTCCGCCCGATCTATTTCCGCGTGATCGCGATCCGCGACCGCAACGGCAACCAGGCCGTGGTCGGCGCGATCGACTCACAGGGCTACTCGGTCGCGTACCAGAACGGGCCGTACGGGTTCCGCGACATCGAGAACGACATCCAGGCGAAACTCGGGATCCCCGCGAACCACATCATCCTGCAGGCCACCCACGACCACAACGGGCCCGACGAGATCGGCGTCTGGGGCGGAGTGCCGGATTCGTACTTCGCGTTTGTGAAGCAGCAGATGGAGACGGCGATTACGACCGCGGTCCGCAGCGAGGAGCGCGCCAACCTGCACCTCGGCACCGCCGACATGACCGGGTTCTCGGGCACGTTCGGCTCGAACACCGACCCGACCAACACCGGCGACAACGCCGACTACCCGGTCGACCAGCAGCTGCGCGTGCTGCAGGCGGTCGTACCGGGCACCGGGCACGCGATTGCGACGCTGGTCAACTACTCGACGCACGCCACGATCTACGGTCCCCGCGACGCGGTGCTTCCCGACTGGCCGGGTGCGACCGCCACATACCTCGAGGGCGACGAGCAGAACACCCAGCCAGGCGCGCACTACGGGTATCCCGGGTCGACGGCGATCGTGACCGTCGGCGCGATGGGACACACCTGGCCTGCGGGTGTCCCGCGCGGGACCGACCCAAGCGTCGATCCGTCCCGCAACGCGGATCCGGCACCGTGCAACTCGACATCGCCGTGCCTGGACAACTACGACGCCGACATTTACGGAAACGCCGTCGCGCGCGAGGCGATCGGCGCGCTCTCGGGCGGCCGGGGCTTCTGGCTGAGCGACCCGCATATCGCCGCCACCGAGCGCAAGGTGTACGTCGAGAACACGAACCCGGTGCTGCTGGCGGCCGGCAACGAACCGAGCAACTCGGCACCGCTCGGCGGCTACAAGATCGACCGCGCGATCACGCCGCCGTGGGGCGCGGGAGACGTGTTCATTTCGCCGGTCACGGCGCTACGGATCGGGAACCTTCCGTTCTTTTCCGTGCCCGGCGAGCCATACCCGTCGATCAAGTTCTCGCTGAACCAGGCCGTCGGCAACCCTCCGGGCGATTCCGAGCCACAGGTTTCGTTCATCTTCGGGCTCGGGCAGGACCAGCTCGGCTACGCGGAGGAGATGGGCGACTACAACGGCGCGTTCCAGTGCTCGACGACCGACGAGTGGTTCTTCACGATCTCGCCGGTGTTCGGGTCGGCCGTGGTCCGACTCCAGCGCGACAACGCCAAGGCGCTGGGGTTCAGCGTCACCGGAAGCGCGCTGCCGGCGTACGGGCCCGGGGCGCTTCCCCCCGCGACCAACTGCACCCAGCAGCAATTCGAGCAGGCCGGCCTGCCGGCGGGATGACCCGGCGGGTTTGGTGCGCGGTCGCCACGGTCGCGGCCACGCTCGCAGCCGCCCCGGCCGCGGCGATGGCCGACCCCGCGTCGCTGGTCGACACCCGCGACGGCAGCCTCGGCGCGGGGTTCCCGATGGTCGGCGCCTCGGTGCCGTTCGGGATGATCGAGCCTGGGCCCGACACGGCGCTTCCGAACGGCCAGCAGGACCCGGTGAACTACTGCGGGTACAGCTGGCAGGACCCCGACATCCGCGGCTTCTCGCTGACGCACTTCGACGGCGCTGGGATCATGATCGCCGGCGACCTGCCGTTCATGCCGACGACCGGCGCGGTGTCTGCGTCGGATCCGGACGGGATCGGCTGGGCCTCGCCCTTCAGCCACACCAGCGAGGTCGCCCAGCCGGGCTATTACGCGGTGACGCTCGCGCGCTACCAGACCCGGGTCGAGCTGACCGGAACGACACGCGCGGCGATGATCCGATTCAGATTCCCGGCCACCACCCAGGCCAACGTGCTGGCCGAGGTCAGCCAGAGCATCAACGGTGCGAACCCGGGCTCGGTCACCGTCGTCGGCAACCACGAGCTCCACGGCTGGGTCAAGTCGGACGTCGGCTACAAGCTGTACTTCGACGCGATCTTCGACCGTCGGTTCTCGGCGACGGTTCCGAGCGCGTCGGGGCCGGCGACCGAGGCGGCGGCCACGTTCGACACCAGCGTCAACCCGACCGTCACGATGCGCGTCGGGATCAGCGCGACGTTCGCGCACGACTTCGCCGCCCACGAGACGGCGGCCGGCACGCAGACCGTCGACCTCAACACGTTCCACCCCTGGGAGCACGGCCCGGGTCTGAGAGACGCGAACCTGCGCCCGCAGGCGCAGATCCTGAAGGCGCTCGGCGGCGAGGTGCTGATGCTCGACGACCAGTGGCAGGGATCGAGCTCGGGCGACTGGCAGTGGGACACGGCGCGATTCCCACTCGACTCGACCGGCGTCCCGCAGTTCGTCGACTACCTCCACTCGCTGGGGCTCGCGCTCGGGCTGTGGATGTCTCCCGCGGAGTTCAATCCCTCGAGCGCCACCTACAAGGCACACCCGCAGTGGGCGTGCAC
This sequence comes from uncultured Solirubrobacterales bacterium, assembly GCA_963800475.1. Taxonomy (GTDB): domain Bacteria; phylum Actinomycetota; class Thermoleophilia; order Solirubrobacterales; family Solirubrobacteraceae; genus Palsa-465. The sequence continues at coordinate 167,325 of CAWDAZ010000001.1, forward strand.
GCCGACCGGCGACGTCACCGCGCAGATCCCGGACGACGCTGGGCTCGGGGTGTGGAACTTCACCAACGCGCGTCTGCGCGCCAATTTGTCACAGGTGATCGACCGGCTCGTCGCCCAGAACGGGGTCCGCGAGTTCAAGTTCGACTACGTCGCGTGGGTCGACTGCCCGCCGCACGACTACCTCGACTACGAGGACGCCTACGCGGCCTGGGTCCACGAGCAGCAGGTCCGGCACCCCGGTGTCACGTTCGAGCTCGACGAGACCAACGACCAGCGGCTGTGGGCGCTTCGCTCGGCGGCGCTCGGGCCCTCGTGGTTCGACAACGGCCACCTGCAGGGCTCGACGTACCCGGCGCGGCTGCTCCACGACGTGTGGTCGGCGGCGCCGTGGGTGCCGCCGTCGGCGCTGGGCTTCGGCACCTACGACGACAGCGTGCTGAGCACGTACTCGGTCGACTACTTGATGCCGATCGCGCTGCTCGGGCACGTCACCTTCTGGGACGACCTGACGACCGTCTCACAGCCCGACCGCACCGAAACGGCCTGGTGGCTGTCGTGGTACGAGGCCCACCGCGCCGAGCTCGGCGGGGTCGTCTACGAGGATTCGACCACCGACCCGATCGACGGCAGCTCGTGGGCCGCCTTCCAGCCGTGGGACGGCGACCACGGGTACGTGTTCGCGTTCCGCCAGGCCGGCTCCGCCGCGAGCGACGCGATCCCGCTGCAGGCCGTCGATCCGGCGCGGCGCTACGACGTCACGGACGTCCGCACGGGCGCCGCGCTCGGCACGTTCACCCAGTTGCGCGCGGGCCTGACGGTGACGCTGCCGGCGCCGTTCAGCGCGGCGGTGTTGTCGGTGACACCCGCGTAGCGCACGGGCTCGATCAGCCCGGGCCGCCGTCGAGGCTGCCGGTCGGGAACCTGCCCGGGAACCGCGTGTCGAGCGCCTCTTCGATGTCGCCGATCAGCCCCGGGTCGATGTGGCCATCGACCAGCGACTCGAGCGTCGCGCCCATGGCCGCGTCAGCCTCGACGCTCCCCGTCCGCGGCTCCAGTGCGTCCCACGAGACCGCGTGGACGTCGTTGTAGACCTCGTTCGATGCGAGCGCCGACGGCGCGCCGTCGAAGTTCGGGGACGGCGGCGCGTCGAGCGCCCGCCACGACCGCAGCGGGGCCTCGATGAACTCCACGAGCTCGGTCGCCGGCGTACCGCCGTCGAGCAGCTCGCCGGCCAGCCGCCACCGCGCCTCGCCCTCGTCCCGCGGTCGCGTTGCGTCGTCGCCCCCGCCGGTCCGGGAGTGGAACGCGGCGACCACGCCGACGTACACGGCGGTGTCCCGCGGCGAGTTGACCAGCAGCCGCGCGGCTCCGATCAGCGCGACGCCGCGCGGCAGCCGCGCGCGGTCGACCGGTTCGATCTCCAGCTCGTGCGGCGCGTCGCGCCCGCGCGGAAGCGCGACCGCGACGCTGAACACCGTCGCGGTCATCCGCCCCGGCCTCGGGATCCGGGTCCAGCCGGCGACCGGCGCGCCCGCCGCCGGCGGCGCGAGCGCGAGCGCGCCGGCGATCGCAAGCCCGGCCGCGGCGACCCCCGGGACCCTCACGCGGCCGCTACCTCCGCGCCACCAGCACCGCGGCGACCGCCAGCACGGTCGTCGCGAGCAGCGCGGTCGCGCGCTCGTCGCCGGCACGGCCCATGATCGCCCCGCGGCTCTTCCACGACAGCACCGACGAGCGCGACAGCCCCGACATCACCGACCCAGCAGACCACGTCGAGCCTACCGAGAATGCCGAGGCGAACGAGCCGATCGAGCCGATCGAGAACGCCGATCCGACCGAGCCGATCGACAGGAAGGACCGGGTCGACCCGATCGACAGCACCGAGTCCTGCGACCACAGCGACAGGCTGCCGCCGGAGTCGTTGCCTGCGCCCGGGACCTCTGCGAGAATCACGGCGGGGTCATCGTAACTTGAGAGAGGTCTGAGGATGGGGCGCAGTTTGAGCTGGGCGGTCGCGGCAGGCGCATGCGCGGCGGCCGGAGCGAGCCTGATCGCATCTGCACCGGCCGCACTCGCCGCCGGTCCGCAGGCGGGCGCCGCGCGCGTCGGCGCGGTCGCTCCCGCGCGGCCGCTGCAGCTCGTGTTCCCACTGAAGGCCGACGATGCCGGGCTCGAGGCGTTCTCGAACGCCGTCTCGACCCCGGGCTCGCCGATGTACGGGCGCTACGAGTCGATCCAGACGCTCGCGGGACGGTTCGGCGCCACGCCCGCGACCCGCGCCCGGGTGCTCGCCTACCTCCGCGTGCACGGCGCCCGCGACGCGATGATCGACCCGACCGGGCTGCTCGCCGAGGCGACGCTCGACGCCGCCACCGCCCAGCGGCTGTTCGGAACCCGGCTCGCGCGCTTCCGTGCCCACGGCGCGCTGTTCATCGCTCCCGAGGCCACCGTCACGATTCCCCCGGCGCTGCAGGGTGTTGTCGAGGGTGTCGTCGGGCTCGACACCGAGCCGGTGCTCCACGACCCGGTGCCGGCGCTGAGACACCGCCCGCGCGCGACCGCGCACGCCGCCGCGGGCCAGCCCTCCTCGGCGACCTTGCACAGCGGGACCTCGTCGGGGTGCGCCGCCGGAATCGCCAGCCGGGGCTTCACGCCCAACCAGTACCTGACCGCCTACGACTACAACCCCCTGCGCGCCGCTCACCTCGCGGGACAGGGCGAGCGCGTCGCGCTGATCGAGATCGACGGCTTCCGGTATTCGGACCTGAAGACGTACGCGAATTGCTTCGGCCTCGACATTCCGTCGATCACCACCTACTACGGCGCGATCGGCCATCCGCTCCCGCCCGGTGGGGAGACGACGCTCGACCTCGAGGTGCTCGATGGGATCGTCCCCGACCTCGACGAGCTCGAAGTGTTCGAGAACAACAGCGACACGGTGGGGCTGCTGCGGGCGGTCGTGCAGCCGTTCATCACGCCGAACGCGAAGCCGCAGGTGATCTCGATCTCGCTGGGGCTGTGCGAGGCCAGCTCGCAGTTCGTCGACAACGGCGCGTCGATCAACGCGGCCGAACGCGAGTTCAGCCTGATGGGCGCGGCCGGGATCACCGTGCTCGCCGCGAGCGGCGACGCCGGCTCGGCGGCCTGCATTGGCCGCAGTGGCGCCCCGCTCGACCAGCTGGCTGTCTCCTACCCGGCGTCGTCGCCGTGGGTCACCTCGGTCGGGGGCACGAACCTGCTGCTCGACGAGGCCAACCAGATCGCCGGCCAGATCGTCTGGAACGACACCAACCTGGACCCCGGCGCCGCCGGGGGTGGCGGGGTCAGCCAGCTGTTCGCGCGCCCGAGCTACCAGAGCGGGATCTCAGCACCCGGAGCGACGGCGAGACTCAACCACCGGCTCGTGCCTGACGTCTCGGAGCTCGCGGACGTGAGCCCCGGCTACGCGACCTTCTGCACCGCCAAGCCCGAGTGCATCAACCCTCAGGAATCGAATCCGTGGCAGGCGGTCGGCGGTACCAGCGCGTCGACGCCGCTGCTCGCCGGCGCGATCGCGCTGATCAACCAGGACCTGCACCGCCAGGGCAAGCAGTTCGTCGGGCGGCTCAACCCGCTGCTGTACCTGCTCGGCAAGTCGCGCGCCGCGGGGATCTTCTACGACGTGACCTCGTTCGGGAACGACGTCGGCCCGTATATCCCCGGCAACGGACGGCCACTCGGGTGCTGCAGCGCGGCGCCGGGGTTCGACCTGGCGTCGGGATGGGGCAGCGTCGACGTCGCGAACTTCGACCGCGCGGCGGTTCAGATCCTCCCGAGGATCCCCAACGTCTCGCTGTCGATCCCGTCCGGCCAGCACCCGCTGCGGAGCCACAAGATCGTCGTCACGATGAGCTGCTCGGCCGCCTGCACGGCGGGGGCGCTCGCGCTCGTGTCGATCCACGGTGGCGGCACGTTCACGGTCCAGTCCAAGGCCTACAACCTGAGGCGAGGCCAGCGCCGGCCGATCCCGATCCCGCTCAGCGGCGCGCAGGTGAACCGGCTGCTGACCGCCATCTCGCACCACCGCTCGGTGTTCGCCGAGGCGTTCGGGGCGCTGCTCGACGGGGGCGGCAACGTGGTCAAGCTGACCGCGGGGCGACAGGTCAGCGTCTCGCGGTAGCGGTTGGCTCGCGCCGAAGTCATCGTCGTCGGCCTGGGCGCGATGGGCAGCGCTGCTTGCCGGGCGCTCGCTGCGCGCGGCGTGTCGGTGCTCGGCATCGACCGCTACGCGCCGCCTCACGAATACGGCTCGACCCACGGCGATACGCGGATTACGCGGCTCGCGATCGGCGAAGGTCCCGAGTACGTGCCGCTCGTCCGCCGCTCGCACGAGCTGTGGCGCGAGCTCGAGCGCGAGACCGGGGCCGCGCTGCTGACGCAGTGCGGCGGCGTCGTGCTCGCCCCGGCGGGCAGCCGCTTCCTCGAGCAGACGCGGGCCGTGGCACGCCGGTACGGCATCCAGCACGAGCATCTCGGGGAGGCGGAGCTCGCCGACCGGTTCCCGATGTTCGCGGTCGACCGGCGGGCCGAGGGCTACTTCGAGCCCGAGGCGGGCTACGTCCGCCCGGAAGCCGCGGTACGCGCGCAGCTCGAGCTCGCACGTCGCGACGGCGCCGAGCTGAGGCTGGGGGAGACGGTGGAGGGCTGGAGCGCCGGGCGCGAGGGCGTCCGGGTTCAGACAAGCGCCGGCGCGCATCAAGCCGAGCGCCTCGTGCTGTGCGCCGGCCCCTGGACCCCCGAGCTGTTCCCCGATCGGCGGGAGCTGTTCGCGATCCACCGGCAGCTCCTGTTCTGGTTCGCAGTGGAGCGAGGCTACGCACAGCTGCGCGGGATGCCGGTGTTCGTGTTCGACTTCGGCGACGAGGCTTCGGGCTTCGTCCACCTGCATGGCTTCTACGGCTTTCCGCCGATCGACGGCGAGCGCGGCGGAGTGAAGGTCGCGACCGAGAGCTACGCCGAGACCACGACGCCCGACGGCCGCCAGCATCCCGCGACGCGGACCGAGATCGAGGAGATGTACGAGCGCTGCGTCGGACCGCACCTGCCGTGGCTCGGCCGCGAGCCGCTGCGCACCGTCTCGTGCCTGTACACCAACACCCGCGGGAGCCGGTTCGTGATCGACCGTCACCCCGACCACGACGAGGTGGTCGTCGTCTCGGCGTGCTCGGGCCACGGGTTCAAGCATTCGCCCGCGATCGGCGAAGCGGTCGCGCAACTTCTCCTCGACGGGGCAAGCGAAATCGACGTCTCTCCGTTTAGTCTCGCGGCGCACACATGAGCGGCGAGCTTCTGAACATCGAGCGCGACGGGGGCGCGGCGCTCGTAACCCTCAACCGGCCCGAGAAGCGCAACGCGCTGTCGATCGAGCTGCGGATCGCGCTCGCCGACGCGCTCGAGTCGCTGTCCGCCGACTCCGGGGTTGCCGCGATCGGCCTGACCGGAGCCGGCAGCGCATTCTGCGCCGGGATGGACGTCACCCAGTTCGGCGGCGACGAGCCCCACCGCCGGCTGCTGGTCGAGACGAGCGTCCGCGCGTTCGACGCGCTCGCCGAGTGCCCGAAGCCGACCGTCGCGCTGGTCAACGGCCCGGCGATCGCGGGCGGGTTCGCGCTTGCGCTGCTGTGCGACGTGCGGGTCGCGGCGCCGTCCGCCCGGTTCGGGTTTCCGGAGCTCGGCCGCTTCATCCCGCCGAGCTACGCAGCGGCGGCGCTGGCGCTGCCGCAGGCGGTTGCCGCCGACCTGTGCCTGACCGGCCGGACGCTCGACGCGAGCGGGGCGCTGGCGCTCGGGGTCGTGTCGCGGATCGCCGAGGGCCGCGACGCGCTCGACGAGGTCGCACGCGCTCCGGCGGCCGCGACCGCCGAGGTCAAGCGCCGGATCCTGCTCCACCGCGGTGGCGCGAGCGCGCGCGGCCTGCTGGCCGAGGAGCAGCGGGCGCTGCGGGCCGCGCTGCTCGGGGGCTGAGCCGGCGTATGGCGAAGCGGATCGCCATCGTTCCCCGCCCGACTCCCGACCCGGCGCTCACAGACCGGCGATCACGCGCCGGCCCGCGAGCCGCTGTCCCAGCTTGATCGGCTCGAGCAGTCCGAGCCGGCCGATCGCGCGGCTCGCCTGGGCAAACGTGGACAGCGAGGAGCGGTGGTTCCGCTGGAACGCCCGGCGCTCGATCACGTCCATGTACCAGTCGATCGTCGCCCGCAGCGTCCGCTCGAGCGACCGGGAGCAGTAGCCCAGCTCACGCTCCGCCTTCGCGGAGGAGAAGCGCCAGTCCTGGGCCATCAACGCGTAGCCCTCTGCGGAAAGCAGGCCGGGGAGGCCAAGCGTCTCTCTGATCCGGGCAAGCCTCGCGACCTCGCGGGGCAGCACGAGCACAGGATGGTGGACGCGCGAGAGCCGCGCGACCCGGTCGATCAGCGCTGCCCAGGTGGTGTTGTGACCGCCGAGGATGTAGCGCTCCCCGGGCCGCGCGCGCTCGGCCGCGAGCAGATGGCCCGCGGCGACGTCCTCCACGTCGACGAAGTTCATCGGCGCCGCGATCACCGCCGGCAGTCGCCCGCGCAGATAGCTGCCGACTATCCGCGACGATGTCCCATCGCTGCGTGTGCGGTCGAGCGGTACGCGAGCACATAGCCCGGGTTGACGCCGCGCCGCGGCGTGCCTGCCGCAAGCCACAGCGTGAGGACACCGACGCCCGCCCGAGCCCTTACGGCTGAGGGTTTCCGGTGTGCGCGACTCGCAAACCGCGATTCAGCCGGCGGCCAGCTGGATCGCCAGCAGCGCGACGATCGCAGCGGCACACACAAGGTGATCGATGAAGATCGAGCGCGCGAGCTCGCTCTGCCTGGGTGCCGGATCCTTGCGGCCCCCGAGCCGCACCGCGTGCGGGACCGTGCGCGCGGCAGCGAGGAGAATCGCCGCGCCCGCGAGCGCGAGCGACACCCAGCCAAGCCATTGCGGTCGATCGCCGCGCGCGACCTGCGCGACGATCGACCCGAGCGTCAGCAGCATCGCCGCGGCCACCAGGCGGTTCATCGGCCGGGCGCCGGTCGTCACGCGGCCGTAGTACGCGGCAATCGAGGCGAGCACGGTTTCAGGCAGCGCGCGATCGCTGGCCCGAGCCGCCTGTACGTCGAACATCAGGTCGAACCACAGGACCGCGAGCAGAAATCCGGCGCCCGTCGTGATGAACGGGGTCACACCTCGGAGTATCGCGCCGTCGTCCGAGCCGCTACGGATTCACGCTCGCCGGCTGGCCGGCAATGTCCGCGAACACGTCGAGCCAGTGCCGGCTTCCGGCGGAGTCGATCCAGCCGCGCGTGTCGCGATCGGGCGTCTGCTGCGGGTGGCCGAGCAGGTCGATCCAGCCCGCGGGCTCGACCACGCCGGTGCCCGGCACCCACACGGCGACCGCCGGGCCGTCGGCTGCGAACCTCGTGTCCGTCGGGGCGGTGCACTTGATCGTGTCGGTGGTTCCCTCGGGGTTGCGCGACAGCTTGCCGTCGGGCAGCACGTAGCGACCCTGGACGATCGCCTCCGACGAGCCGTGCTGGGAGAGGATTCCCACCAGCGCGGTGCCGACGATGTTGCCGGCCTTGTCGTTGACCGACTCGGAGTCGTCGGAGTGCCCGCAGCCGAACCGGTCGGTGCCGCTCGCGCTGGGGTTCTTGACGACGTGCTGGCCCGGCACGCCCGCGTCGTTGCCGCGGGGGAAGATGTAGCCGATCATGTCGTTGTCGAGCCCGTCGAAGAATCGCCACGGGGTGTGCATGTACGGGAGCGGCCACGCGGGCATCCCGTACTGCGAGTAGTTCATGTCCTCGGGCCCGACCGGGCCGCGGAAGAACGTGAACGGGAATACCTCGCCGGGAGCGCCGATGAACTCGGCGTCGCCGATCTGCCACGCGGCGACCTGCGATTGCACCGACGTGCCCACCGTCTGGCCGGTCGGCGCGACCGGCGCCTGCTCGAGCTTCCGGCACCCCGGCAGGTAGGCGGGGCGCTCCGCGAACGTGCCGCCGACCGCGGCCGCCTTGAACAGCGCGTTGGCGACCGGCACGCAGATGTTGACGGTGTCGGCCCACATGTGGTTGCTGCGCGACCACTGGGCTCCATCGCTCGACAGCGCGCTCTGAACCGCGCCGGCCAGGTCCTGGCCGAGCTGCTTGGTCTCGTTGAAGTAGCCGAGCGGAGCCTTGGTCGCACCCGCCGGGGCGTTGAACAGCGTCCGGCAGCCCGCCGGGTGGCCCTCGTCGATGAACTGCTGCGGGGTTCGCGACAGCACCGCCGAGAACACCTCGGGCGTCTCGACGCTGCCGACCGTGCCGGCCATCTCGATCCCGACCCCGCCGTACGTGCTCTCGAGCGCCGAGCGGAACCAGTACGGCCAGTCCGCGGTCACCCACCGGGTCTCCTGATCGAGCGTGTACGGGGTGCCCGGGTCGAGCTGCGAGCCGCCGTTGAAGCCCAGCGTCTCGGTGTGCTGGGAAACGCTCGCGAGCGTCGCGATCGTCCTGCCGTCGGTCCCGACCGCCTGCAGCACCGGCATCAGCGGGTTGTCGATAAACGGGTAGGAGGACCAGCACTGGCGCAGGTTGGCGGGCTCCTGCGCCTCCGCGTAGCGGATGTGCGCAGGGCGCATCGCGTTGTACGCCCGCTCGATCGCGAGCGCCGACTGCTGCACGAGGTAGTTGACGAAGTACTCGTTGGTGCCGGAGAGCACGCTGTCCTGGCCGCCGAGCCCCAGCGAGTCGGGCGCCGACTCGTCGTGCGTCGAGGAGATCTGGACGTTGTCGAGGTGGTAGCCGTCAGCCGCGACCTTCGCGCGGATCCGGTCGGCGTACACGTTGAACAGGCCCTCCTGGTCGACGACCTCCATCCCGATCGTCTCGTGGCCGTTGGACACGACCAGCGCCCGCGCGCCGGCCGGATCGGCGACGTGGTCGTAGTAGCGAGGGGCGTTTCCGCCGCCGCCGAGCGTGTCGCCGTCCCAGCGGCCGTCGTGGTTGCAGTCGATGAACGGGTCGCCCGCGTCGTAGTGGCCGTCGCCCTGCTCGTCGATGTAGGGCTCCTCGAACGAGAAGTAGCGCTTGCCGGTGAACTGCGAGTCCGCCGCCGTCAGGCAGTCGGCGGGGTCAGACTGGAGCGCGCCCGCCGCCGGCGGTGTGAAGCTCTCGACATCCGCGCCGGCCGTGAACGGCGCCGGAGTGCCGTGCCGGGCCGCACCGGCAGATGTCGTGATGCCCGCACAGCCGAGCGCCACGAGCAAGGAAATCGTCGCTGCCCAACGTGTGTTCACCGCTTCCTCCCGCTACTGGATGCACCGGATCCTAGAGCGCTGCGGAAACCCCGGAGCCGGGCCTCATACGAATCTCAACCGCGGCAGCTAGAGCGTCGCGAGCACCGTGGCGGCCGTCTGCCGGCCGGAGCCGATCGCACCGTCCATGTATCCCGGCCACTGCGCGGACAGGTCTGAGCTGGCGAAGTAGACCGACCCGACGGGCTCGAGCAGCGGATCCTCGAACGACGTCAGCACGCCGGGAGGATTGAAGCTGCCGTACGCGCCGCGGGTGAACGGCTCGGCGGCCCACATCAGGTCGACGTAGCCGACCGGGTGGAGTGCCTGCGGGCCGAAGTACCGCGCGAACGACTCAAGCGCGGCCTGACGGCGCGCCGGCACCGAGGCTCCGTAGAACGCCCGGCTGTCATTTCCTTCCATGAAGCCGACGAGGATCCCCGGACTGCCGTCCGGCGGCGAGTTGTCGTAGGTGATCCGGATCGGCCCGGTGTCGGACACCGCCTGCCCGTTGAGCCCCGCGGCGCGCCAGAACGGAGTCGCGTAGAGCGCGTTGACCTTCAGCACCGAGCCCATCGGCTCGCGCTGGAGGACCTGATCGTGGGCGGGTGGCAGCGCCGGGGTGTAGGCGATGCGCCCCGCGAGCGTCTTCGGGATCGTGACGATCGCGCGGCGCGCCGCGAACGACCGGCCCGCGGCGTGCAGCGTCACGTGCCGGCCCTGGTCGATGGCGGCGACCGGCACGCCGAGGTGGACTGCAGCGCCGAGCCGGGCGGCGAGCTTCTCGGACAGTTGCTGCGGGCCGCCGACAAACCTGATGCTCTGCGCCGAGCCGATCAGCGTGTTGAAGTCGCCGCCGACGCCGCTGATCGCCTGGAGTAGGTCGAGCAGCGAGATCTCCTCGGCCTCCTCGCCGTACACACCTCGGATCGCCACCTCCGCGAGGTTGAGCGCCTCCTGGGTGTGGAGGTTGTCGTTGAACCAGGTCTGGATCGTCTGCTGGTCCCAGCTGCCGGCGTTCGGCGCGGTCCACGGCTTGTCGGCCGGCACGCTCGAGGCCATGTTGTTGAGCTCCAAGATCAGCGCCTCGAGCTCGACGAGCGAAGCTGGGTTCGCGGGCGGGATGTCGCCGCTGTACGTCTGCACCCGGCCGCCGGAGTAGTAGACGCTGCTCCCGGCGGAATACGTCTCGAACGTCGCGACGCCGAGCTCCTTCGCGAGCGCCAGCACCCGGTCCTGTCCCGGCCCCGCCCACTCGCCGCCGAGCTCCGCGACCTTGCCGGGGGCGATCGGGTGGTCGAGGTTGCGTCCGCCCACGCGGTCGCGCGCTTCGAGCACGATCACCGAGCGCCCGGCCGCGCGGATCGCGGTGGCGGCGTTGAGGCCTGCCAGGCCCGCGCCGACGACGGCCACGTCGTACAGCTTCGGGCTGGCTACCCGGCGCGGCTTGCCCAGCGCCGCTGGGGCGCCCCCGAGCGCTCCCGCCACCGCCGCCCCGCCCGCGAGCAGCTCGCGACGCCTCACTCCCTTGCCTGCCACGCCGACAAGGTAGCGTGCGGGAATGCGCCTGCGCGCCGGGTCCTGGACCGCGTCGATCGCGGTCTTGCTCGGCCTCGCCCTTGCCCCGTCCGCGTTCGCGCGCGAGAGCATCGTGCGGGCCGGACCCGCCCGGTTCGAGGTGCTGACGCCGACGCTGATCCGGCTCGAGTATGCGCAGGACGGGCGGTTCGAAAACGGTCGCACGATGACTACGGCGGGGGAGACGCGGCTCGAGGTCCCCGCGTACACGGTCACCCGCGCGCGCGGGTGGCTGACGATCCGGACCGCACGGGTGAGCCTCCGCTACCGGCTGGCGTCGGGTCCGTTCACGGCCGCCAACCTGACGCTCGAGCTCCGCTCGACGCGCGCGAGCGCCCACCCGACCGCCGCGAACGGCCCGGGCAACCTCGGCGGCTGGCGCCGCGCGCTCGACCTGCTCAGCGGCCCGGTGCAGCTCAACGACGGCCTCCTCTCGCGCGCTGGGTGGTATGTCCTCGACGACACCTCGACGGTGTTGATCACCCCCGGGTCGCCGGGGTTCGCGGTGCGCCCCAAGCATGTCGGCTCGTACCAGGACTGGTACCTGTTCGCATACGGGCGCGACTACCAGCGAGCGCTCGAGGACCTCCGCGCCCTCACCGGGCCGGCGCCGCTGCTGCCCCGCACCGCGTTCGGCGTGTGGTTCAGCCGGTACTGGCCCTACTCCGAGCAGGACTACCACGACCTGCTGGCGGCCTTCCGCTCCAACCGGGTCCCGCTCGACACCCTGTCGGTCGACACGGACTTCAAGCGCGAGGCCAGCGCCGTTGGCGCCGCTGCCGCGGCGATCGTCGCGGGCGCTCCGGGCAAGCCCTACAGCTGGGACGGGTGGGAGTGGAACACGAGCCTGTTCGCAGACCCGAAGCGGTTCATCGACTGGGCCCACGGCCAAGGCCTGTCGGTCGCGCTGAACATCCATCCCTCGATCACGACCGACGACCCCCAGTACGCGCAGGCCGCGTCGACTGCGGGCGGGCTGCGGATCTCGAGCGGGCAGTGCAGGATCCTGATCGCCGACCCGACCGGTCAGTGTGCCGTGTTCGACTGGACCAAGCCGCGCCAGATCGACGCCTACTTCGCCCTGCACCGCGGCTTCGAGCAGGACGGCGCCGACCTGTTCTGGTTCGACTGGTGCTGCGATGACTCGAGCGCGGTCGCCCGGGGCCTGACCGCCGATACGTGGATCAACTCCCTGTACGCGCGAGAGCAGCGCGCCCGCGGAAGCAGGTGGCCGGCGTTCGCGCGGGTCGGCGCGTCCTACAGCGCGAGCGACGGCTTCGACGGCGACACCCAGAACGGAGGCACCGGCATCTTCGCCGAGCACCGCTACACGATCCAGTTCACGGGCGACACCTGCGCGACGTGGCAGATGCTCGGCTTCGAGGCGCAGTTCACAGCCGCCGAGGCCGCGGTCGGCCTCCCGTACGTGAGTCACGACATCGGGAGCTTCAACGGGCAGCCCGTCCAGGGTCGCTGCGGCCCGCTCGGCACCTCGGCGCTGACCGCGCACCTGCCCGACGACCTGTACGCGCGGTGGGTCGCCTTCGGGACCTTCCAGCCGCTTGACCGTCTCCACTCCAACCACGGCGACAGGCTGCCGTGGGAGTACGGCGCAGCCGCGAACGCCGCAGCCTCCGGGTTCCTCCGGCTACGGGAGGCGCTCGGTCCGTACACCTACACCCTCGCGCGCCGGGCGTACGACACGGGCCTGCCGATCACGGGCCCCCTGTACCTCCAGTGGCCGAACCGCGCGAGGGCCTTCCAGCACCCGGCCGAGTACACATTCGGCCCCGACGTCGTCGTCGAGCCGGTGACGGCGCCGGGGGACCCGGCGCCCGCCACCGTGTGGGTGCCGCCCGGGACGTGGATCGACTACTTCACCGGGCAGCGGTTCGATGGACCGCGCGTCCGGACCCTGTCGGTGCCGCTGTCGCAGATGCCGGTGCTCGTCCGGGCGGGAGCGGTGATCGCCACCCAGCCGTACGCGCCGTTCACGGCCCCGGGGGCCCCGCGGACGCTGGTGCTGACCGTGTTCGGGGGTACGCACGGAAGCCTGCGCCTGTACGACGATCCAGGAGTTGGGTTCGGCTACGCCCGGGCCTTCACCTGGACGCCGATCGCCTACCGCCGGCAGGGGCGCCGTGCGGTCGTCACGATCGGACCGGCGGAGGGACGATTCCCGGGCGCGCTGCGAACGCGCTCCTGGGTGGTCCGCTTTGTCGGGGCGAGCGGACGCGGGACGCGGACCGTCCGCACCGGGTCCCGGCCGACGGATCGCCCGGTGACGATCACCGCGCGATGAGCATCGGCTCCGATCGCCCCGTGCTAGTGGAAGATCAGCTTCACGACGATGATCCCGATGCCGAGGGTCACGCCGACGGCGGTCTGGACCAGTATCGCGATGCCCGTGAGGTCCGATACGAACGCCGCCACCACGTTGATCACCACGATCATCGCGACGTCGGCCCAGATGCCCGCGCTGAGCGCGTCGCCCAGATTCGAGCCGGCCGCCCAGAAGGCGGTCACCGTGAGCAGCGGAACCACGGCGCCGGCGAGGATCGGCGCCTCCTGCGCCATGTGATGCCAGATCATCCGCGGCGTCAGCTGCTCGCCCTTCTCGAACCGGTGTCCGGTGATCTGTGCGTAGGAGTGCGCCAGCCACAGCAGCACCATCGCAAGCGCGACGCCGAAGATCGTCTTTGCGAACGTCTCGGTCTTGATCCCCTCGGCGTCGAGCACCGCGCCGACGGTCACGGTGCCGTACACGAGCGCGCCCGGGGAGCGGAGCAGGCGACCAAGCATCGACGCATTCTTTTGGCGGCACCGGACGATCCCGGGCCGGAGCGATCATCGCCCGGGGTGGCAACCCGTGGCGTCGCCGTTCACACGCCAGGCTGAGCTGAGATCTCGCCCTCGGCGACGGCGTCGAGGAGGCGTTGGTGGTCGAGCTCGTTCTGGTCCGCGTATGCGGAGGAGAACCGGGCGATCGCGCGCTCGAAGTTGCTCCCGCGACCCAGATACGCCGCGATCGCCAGCCGGTCCCCGGAGCGGGCGTGCGCGCGGGCCAGCGACCAGCCGCACGCGCGCGTGTACGCGTGCAATCCCCAGTAGCTCATCGTCGCAAGATCGACCGACGCCTTCCAATCCCACAGCTGTCGGATGTAGAAGTCGTGCTCGCGGCCATCGAGGCCTGCGCTCCGCTGCCAGCCGAGGAACAGATCGATCGCCGCCTGGGCCATCCGCTGACCTCGAACCACGCGTTCGCCGTGGTTCTCGAACGCGCTCGGGCCGAGATACGGCTCCAGCACCGATGCCTGCGCCTCCTTCGCCTGCAGCACCAGCGGATCTCTCCCGCCGCGCCCGACGAGCAGGTAAACCCAGGCCCGCGTGCCCACGCTGCCGACGCCGACAACCTTTCGGGCCATATCCACAGGGCGGTAGCTCTGCAGCAGGTATCGCCTGTCCTCCTCGACACCCGCCGCATATTCGTCGAGCAGCTCCCGGACGTACTCGGTCTGGTCTCGGGAGTCAGCCGGATCGAGCAACTCGCGGAGCGGGACGAGCAACGGCGGCACCGAGCGGAACCTGGGCTCGCCATCCACCTGCTCGGTGAGCTTGTTCACTGCCCGGAGGCTGGTCTTGCGCCGCGCCCTGGCGAACGGCCTGGCGAACAGGATCCGGCCCTTCCTGCCCAGCCGTCCGCCGAAGCGGTGCACCAGCTCGCTGGCATTGATCCGCTCGTACCAGACGTCGAGATGGCTCTGTCCCGCGAAGCCGCGCATCGCGTCCCGATACTCCCTAGTGCAGTCGGTGACCAGCCGCCGGCGACGATCGGCCGGGAGCCCGATGTCGCGGCCGGCGATCTCGACACTGGCCGCCATACGCTTCACGTCCCACTCCCAGGGACCCGGCAGCGTCTCGTCGAAGTCGTTCGGACCGAAGATCAGCCTCCGATCCTGAGCCGCGAAGCCGCCGAAGTTCGAGATGTGGGCATCGCCGCACGCCTGGACGACGATTCCCGACTTCGGCGTCGCCGCAAGGTCGGCGGCCATCACCGCCGCCGCGCCGCGATAGAAGCTGAACGGGGAGACCATCATCCGCCCGTACCTGATCGGCACCAGCTCCCGAACGCGGGTGGCCGCCTGGGCCTGGAGCAGCGTCAGGGGGTCGGGTCGGTCGGGGGCAGGTGCCCACTCGCCGTGGCTGGATCGCGGAGCGGCCTGGCGGGCGGCGCGGCCTCGCTCGGCGGACTCGCCAGACTCCAACCTCGCGGGCTCGGTGCTGACCACGTCAGCAGCCTCGACGCGCGCGGCCCGCAAACATCATCCGATCCGGGTGAACTCGCAGCTTCAGCCCGCTTTCCTCCACAGCGGGCATCATCGGGGGATGGCTTCGGGACGGTTCTCGCGGGTCGGCCGGTCGGCCGCATTCGCGCTGACGGCCTACGCGTTTGCGGTGACGATGCTCGGCACGACGCTGCCGACGCCGCTGTACTCGCTGTACCGCGTGGAGTTCGGGTTCTCCGAGCTGATGATCACGGTGATCTTCGCGACCTACGCCGCCGGCGTGATCACGGCGCTGCTGCTGGTCGGGCGACTCTCGGATCAGATCGGGAGACGTCCGGTGCTGCTGCCGGGGATCGCACTGTCGGCGGCCAGCGCGGTTGCGTTCCTGCTCGCCCAGGGGCTCGCGCCGCTGCTGATCGGACGCGTGCTGTCGGGGCTCTCGGCGGGGATCTTCACCGGCACCGCGACCGCGACGCTGCTCGACTTCGCGCCTCACCGGCACCCGGCGCGGGGGACGTTGGTGGCGACCGCCGCGAACATGCTGGGGCTCGGCTTCGGGCCGCTGCTGGCGGGGTTGCTCGCGCAGTACGCGGCCGACCCGCTGCGGCTGCCGTTCTGGGTCGACCTGGCGCTGCTCGTCCCCGCGACGCTGGCGATCGTCGCGATCCCCGAGCCGGTGCAGGTCCGCGAGCGGCCGCGGCTGCGGCCGCAGGGGCTGCGCGTGCCGGCGCAGGTGCGACCGGTGTTCATCCGCGGTGCGCTGGCCGCGTTCGCGGGGTTCGCGGTGCTTGGCCTGTTCACAGCCGTGTCGCCCGCGTTCCTCGGGCAGACGCTCGCGATCACCAACCACGCGGTGGTCGGATTGGTCGTGTTTGCGGTGTTCGCGGCGTCGTTCGCCGGCCAGCTGGTGTTCGAGGTCATCCCGGAGCGGCTGGCGATGCCGCTCGGCTGCGGCGCGCTGATCGCAGGGATGGCGCTGGTCGCGGCGGGGCTGGCCGTACCGTCGCTGGCGCTGCTCGTGGTCGGAGGCGTGATCGCCGGCGTCGGGCAGGGGCTCAGCTTCCGCGCCGGCCTGACCGGCGTGAACGCGGCGGCGCCGCCCGAGGAGCGCGGCGAGGTCGCATCGAGCTTCTTCGTGGTGGCGTACGTCGCGATCTCGGTGCCCGTGATCGGCGTGGGCGTCCTGGCCGAGGCGGCCGGATTGCGCACCGCCGGGCTCGTGTTCGCGGGCGTGGTGGCGGCGATCGCGGGGGTCGTGCTGGCGTTGCTTGCACGACGTCCGGTCGCCACTCGCTGACAGGTCGAACGGGTCCAGTACCACCCGGTCACGGTCAACCGCTCGGCACCTCGGCAGGAAAGAGGGACAGCCAAGGCGCCGAGCGGAACGGTCACCTGCGCGGCGTAGGCCCGTCGCCGCGCAGGCAAGCTGGTGTGCGCGCGAGGCGCGTGAAGCTGGTTCAGGTCCGCACGGCGCGGCGTCCAAACAGCCCGAACCAGCGCCGCCGCGCGCCCGGCTGCTCGCGGCGCGGGGTGGCACGGGTCGCCCGGCCCGTGCGCGGCGACGGCACGGCGGCCGCGCGGGGCCCGGCGACGGCCGTCTCCGGCTCCGCGGCGCTCGTCGCCGCCACCGGCGCGACCTCGCGCCGGTAGGCGAGCGCGCCGGGCAGCGCGTACGCGGCGAACGTGGCGATCAGCACTCCGAGACCGGTGTGGTAGGTCAGCATCTCGAGCATCCGCGTGGCCTTGGCGCCATGCGCCAAGCCGATCGCGTCGGTGGCCCACAGCAGGCTCACGGTCGGCCCGATCGCGAACCAGATGCCACCCGCGAGCGCGAGCAGCGCACCGATCCGGCCGCCGGCGCGGGGGCCGCGGCCGAGCAGCAACAGCCCGCCGATGACCGCCGCGAGCGCCGGCAGCACGCTCAGGAAGAAGCGGCCGCTGCTCCACGTCCAGGTGTGGGCCGGCCCGAGCGCGAAGTGGAACGACGGCCCGACGAACGGAACCAGTCCGCCCCACAGCCCGGCGATCAGGATCACCAGCCCCGCGAATCTGGTCGTGACATGCCTGAACATGAAATCCTCCCTTTCTCTGAGTGAGCCTTCCCTTTGCCGCGCGGCTCTAACCGCCGGGCGCGCCTGAACGATCGGAGGACACGGATATGGCGACGGTCGAGACGGTGAACGGTCGGATCGACGTGGACGACCTTGGTCTGACGCTGATCCATGAGCACTTCTTCTCGAGCGACGAGGCGGTCACCGCCCAGTGGCCGCACGTCCGGGAGCACCAGCGCGAGTTCGAGCTTGCGATCGAGTCCGCGGAGGCCGTGATCCGGCACGGCGTCAGGACCGTCGTCGAGCCGACGGCGATGCTGCTCGGCCGCGACGCGCTCGCCTCGAAACGGCTCGCCGACGAGACCGGCCTCCAGATCGTGCTGTGCACCGGGATCTACACCTACGACCACCTGCCGCAGTTCCTGCTCAATCGCTCCGAGGACTACATCGCCGACCTGTTCGTCCACGACATCGAGCAGGGGATCCAGGGAACCGACATCAAGGCCGCGTTCGTGAAGTGCGCTGCCGACGAGCCCGGCGTCAACGAGCGCGTCGAGAAGGTCCACCGGGCGGCGGCCCGCGCGGCGGTTCGGACCGGAGTGCCGGTGATGGCGCACTCGCGTCCGGCCTCGGGCACCGGCCCGCGGCAGGTAGAGATCCTGCTCGACGAGGGGCTGCCGCCGGACAAGATCCAGATCGCCCACACCGGCGACACCGACGACCTCGACTACATCGAGAGCCTGCTCGACAAGGGCGTCTGGATCGGGATGGACCGCTACGGGATCGACCTGTTCCTGCCGACCCCTAAGCGCAACGCAACCGTGCTCGAGCTGCTGCGCCGCGGCTATGCCGAGCGGATGTTCCTCTCCCAGGACTTCGACATTCCGATCGCGAACGGGCTCGATTGGTACCCGCCCGAGCTGATCGAGCAGCTCCAAGCCGCGGGCGCCGCCAGCGACTGGAGCATGACGTTCCTGTTCGAGGGCGTGATCCCGGCGCTCAAGGAGGGCGGGATGACCGCCGAGCAGCTCGACACGATGATGGTCGAGAACCCGAAGCGGTGGCTGGGGGTATAGCGGGGGGTACGCCGCGAAATTGCGGACGTTTCCTATCGGCGTGTGGACAGAATCTCTTCAGCTGGGTCGGCGATCACGAACCGCTCGTTGAAGCTGAACTCGCCTTCGAGCGCACGCTTCGCCGGGCACGTGTCGGCGACCCTGCGAAGTCGCTGCACCTGGTCGGGGCTGAGGCCGTCCGGTAGGTAGATCTCCAGCTCGATATGCCGGGGCTTGGAGTCGGGGTCGTAGACCGCCTCGACGAGCACCTCACCGAGCCCCCAGTCGCGGGCCTTGGCGTACATGGCGATCATCGTCGCGACGCACGAAGCGACCATCGCGGCGAGCAGCTCATGCGGCGCCGGCCCCAGATCGGTCCCGCCCAACCGCTCGGGTTCGTCGGTGACGAGCGTGTGCCGGCCGTTGACGTCGACCTCTGAGAGGAGACCTCCTGCCGGGCACCGAGCTGTCGCGGTCATGCTCATACCTTGATCGTGCTTCGCATACCGCGCTCGGGCATCCGCTGAACGCCGCATCGAGACTGCGGCCATCCCCATGCGGCGCCGCCCCGGTGGGCGGCGGTCAGCCCGCCGGGTAGCGGGGCGCGAGCCGCGCCAGGTCCTCGCGGAGCTCCGCGACCTCGGCCTCGAGGGCGGCGACTCGCGACTCGAGACCGCCGGTGGCCGAAGCGGGCTCGGTGAACGAGGCGGATGCGGGTTCCGGTTCGCGGGGCGGCTCTGCCCCGAGCCGGTGCTCGAACCGATCCTCCTTCTGGCCAGGACGACGCGAGAGCCGCGCGGCGTAGCCGCGGTCGATCAGCAGGCCGAGCACTTCGTCGACCTCATCGAGTGAGCCGAGCGACGCCATCCGCTCGGTCCGAGACTTGAGCTCGCCCGGGGTTTGCGGCCCGCGCAGCAGCAGCACTGCCAGCACCGCCAGCTGCGGGCGCTCGAGGCCGAGCGCCTCCTCGGCCAGGTGGCGGTACTTCGTCGCTCGGCTTCCGTGGCCGCTGGTCAGCCGGGCGAGCCCGTACCGGGTGAGCCGGTCGGCCGCTTCGCGCACCGTCGCCTCGTCGTAGTCGGTGACCGGATCGCGGTTGGTCGACTGGTTGCACGCCAGGCGCAGCGCGTTCAGCGACAGCGGGTACTGGTCAGGCGTCGTCCAGCGCTTCTCGATCAGGCAGCCGAGCACCCGCTGCTCCGGCGCCGTGAGCTCGCCGATCTGCACGGGGTCGAGGATAGGCGCGATCGCGTGCCCGGCGCATTCGGGGCGACCTGTTGAGATCATCCGCGCATGCGGGCGATCCGGGTCCTGTCGGCGGTTGCATGCGCGTGCGCGCTGTGGAGCGCGCCGGCCGCTGCCGTGGTCGGCGGCAAGCCGGTCCCGGTAGGACAGTTCAGGTACGTCGCCGACGTCCTGATCGGCGGCTCGTTCGGGTGTAGCGGCACGCTGATCGCGCCGGACTGGGTGCTCACCGCCGGGCACTGCGGATCGGTCACCGGGGCGCTCAGCACCGGCCTGGCGCCGTCACCGGTGGCGTGGCCCGCGTCGTTCTACACCGTCCAGCTCGGCAGTCCGTACGCCGACGGGCACGGCGGCGAGCAGCATTCGGTCGCCCAGGTCGTTGTCGACAGCGACTACATCGCGACCAACGGAACCGGCAACGACGTCACGCTGCTGAAGCTCGATCACCCGTCCCGGGTCCGGCCGATGCTGATCGCGGCGGTCTCCGAGCGCGCGCGCTGGCGCCCTGGGGTGCTGGCGACGATCGCCGGCTTCGGCACGACCTCGGAGAGCGCCTCGACTCCACCCGCGCAGATGCAGTACGCCCGCGTCCCGATCACGACCGACGCGTACTGCGCGCAGGCGTACCCGAACGGGCTCAGCGAGGCGCCCGACGACGGCTCGTTCGACCCCTCGACGATGTTCTGCGCCGGCTACCCGAAGGGCGGGACCGACACCTGCGAAGGTGATTCGGGAGGACCGCTGCTGGTTCCGGTCGGGCCCGTATTGCGGCTGGTCGGCGCGACGAGCTTCGGCAAGGGCTGCGCGGAGGCCGCACACCCGGGGGTGTACGCACGGCTTGCGGACGGCCCGATCCGGAGCTTCATCGCGCGGTTCGCGCCGCACGCGTTCGCTCCGGAGCATCGCGCGAGGCCGCGCCCGAGGCAGCCTCCTGATCGTCGCTCGCCGCCCCGCCATCGCCGCCCCAAGCGCCACTGAGGCCGGTGTTGCAGTCTGACCGTCTTTCAGTCGCCAGCGTCGACGGGGGCGCACTAGCTTTGCCGATCCCGTCACGGGCTGGGAAAGGACCGTCTATGCGCAGGAACGTCATCGCCACTGCAACCGCCACGATCGGGCTCGGCCTCGGACTGGCGCCCGCCTTCACACCGGCGGCGATGGCCGCCGGCACCCGATCGGCGTCGCTCGCCGCGAATGCGTTCGCGCGAGCCCAGGTGGCGCGAGTCGCCGCGGGCCTTCCGGCCGGCGTGACCCCCGACTGCGTCGGGCCGGCAGGCGATCCCGCTCCGGGCACGCAGGCCTGGACGCTGCGGGATGAGGAGAACCAGTACTGCGCCACCGAGCGCCTCCAGGACGAGTACGGCAGCCCCGCGTTCGGCTCGACGTTCTGGTCCGAGACGCCCGGGATCTTCGCAGCGCAGAACCTCGCGATGCTCGAGAACCCGACCCACCCGCACCTGACGCTCGCGCAGGTGATTCCCGGCGGCTCCACCACGGACCCGTTCCGGACGCTGGCGCGGTGGACTGCTGCCGGCCGCGGCCGCGTCCGGGCGATCACGTTCCCCGCCAACGACGGCGCCACGCTCAACGGCAACATCTTCGAGCCGCCGGCGGGCGTGCGCGGCCCGTATCCGGCGGTGGTGATCACCACCGGCTCGATCCAGGGCTACCAGCAGATGTACTTCTGGGCCGCCGAGGGCCTGGCCGAAGCCGGCTACATGGTCCTCACCTACGACGTCCAGGGTCAGGGCAACTCTGACACGTTTCCCGCGATGTCCAACTGCACGGGCCCCAACTCGTGCACCGGTGTCCCGTTCCAGCAGAGCTACAACTTCTACCAGGGCGCCGAGGACTCGCTGAACTACCTGTTCTCGACGCCGAGCAACCCGTACACGAGCCCGTCGGCCGGTGGCAAGACCTACAACCCCGACTACGCCGACCTCAACAGCAGCGAGGTCGGGATCGCCGGGCACTCGCTCGGCGCGTCCGCGGTCAGCCAGGTGGGGCAGTGCGATCCGCGGGTCAAGGCGATCGTGGCCTGGGACAACCTCGCCCCGACTTCCGGGCCGTGCAACCAGCCGGGGCTGGAAACGGGGTTCCCGGCCGGCACTCCCACCAACCCCACCAACAGCGTCCCGGCGCTCGGCATCAACTCCGAGTACTTCTTCAACCCGGAGCCGACGAGCTTCCCACCGGACCCGCAGTCCAAGGCCCAGGCCTATCAGCAGCTGACTGCGGCCGGGGCCGACGCGATGCAGATCGGGCTGCGCTCCTCGATGCACCTCGAGTACAGCTACGTGCCCTACATCCTGCCCGCCAGCCGGCTCGGCGAGCGGGTCGCGTTCTACTACTCGCTGGCCTGGTTCGACCGGTACCTGCGCGGCTCGAGGGCCGCCTACGACCGCCTGATCGCGACGACCTTCGACGGCAGCTCCGACCGACACTCGATCGGCGCCGGCACATACGACCCCAACGCCGCGGCGGCGAACCCGACCGACACGACGGCGGGCAACGTCCCGTACAAGATCGGCGGACTGCCGGTGTCAGACCGGCTGTCGTTCTACTACGACTCCGAGTACTCGCTGACCCCGCCGCGCCGGAACAGTAAGACCGTCTGCCTGGACATGCGCGCGAGCTGCCCGGCGACGATGCCGAAGTATCCGTAGCCGGCGTCACCAGTACCCAGAGCGTCCTCGAGGTGCGCTCAGACGGTGAACACGAGCTTGCCGACGAAGCTCCCGTCGAGCATCGCCTGAAAGCCCGCGCGCGCGTCGCGCAGCGGCAGCGTCCGGTCGATCACCGGGCGCACGTCCTTGGCGACGCACAACCGGATCAGCCGTTCGAGCTCCTCTCGGGTGCCCATCGTCGACCCGATCACCGATAGCTGCAGGAAGAAAATGCGCGACAGCTCCGCGGGCGGGGAGTCGCCGGTGGTCGCGCCCGAGATGACCAGCGTGCCGCCGGGCTTGAGCGACCTGACCGAGTGCCCCCAGGTTGCCTCGCCGACGGTCTCGACGACCACGTCGACGCGCTCCGGGAGCCGGGCGCCCGACTCGAACGCGCCATCGGCCCCGAGCTCGAGCGCCTGGCGGCGCTTCTCCTCCGAACGCGCGGTGATCCACAGCCGTGCTCCCGCGGCGCTGCCCAATACGATCGCGGCGGTCGCCACGCCGCCGCCCGCCCCCTGGACGAGCACCGTCATCCCGGGGTTCACGGCCGCACGCGTGAACAGCATCCGGTACGCCGTCAGCCACGCCGTCGGCAGACACGCCGCCTGCTCGAACGTCAGCTCCCGGGGCTTCGGAACCACATTGCGCCGCGGGACCGCGACCCGCTCGGCGAGCGTCCCCTGGTAGCGCTCGGACAGCAGCGAGCGCTTCGGGTCGAGCGTTTCGTCGCCGCGCCAGTCGGGGTCGCTGATCACCGAATGCACGATCACCTCGTTGCCATCCTCGTCGAGTCCCGCGGCGTCGCAGCCGAGGATCATCGGCAGGCGGTCCCCGGGGAGCCCGACGCCGCGCAGCGACCACAGGTCGTGGTGGTTGAGCGACGCGGCCTTGACGGTCACCGCCGTCCAGCCGTCCGGCACCTCGGGCTCCGGGCGCTCACCGACCTCTAGGCCTCGGAGCGGATCATCGCGGTCGATCGTGGCCGCGTAGACCGCCAGCACTAGCTCTCCTCGATCGCCTTCTTCAGTTCGCCCGCGCGCGCGCCGGCGAGCTCCTTGCGCAGCAGGTCGACGAGCGGCCCGCGGATCATCAGCCCGAGCATCCGCCCGAGCTCGACCTCGATCTTGTAGGTCGCACGGGTCCGGTCCCCGCCCAGGTCCTCGAGCTCCCAGCTGCCCTCAACGGATTTCAGATCGCCCTTCTCCTGTCTCCAGCTGAGCCTGGTAGGCGCGCCGTCATATGAGAACCGCACGAGCGCCGTGATCGCCGTGACCTTCGCGTCCGTCTTGCTCTCACAGAGCGTCGCGCGGCCCTCGGAATCGCGCTCGAGCCCCTCCATACCCTTGAGCCCGCCCTGCCAGTCGGGCGCCTTCTCGACATCTTCCACCAGCGCCCACACACGGTCGAGCGGCGCGTCGATCTCTGCGGTCGAGTTGCCTTCGATGTTTGTCATATCCGTACCCTCGCACAGATGCCTCGGGTCGCGGTGGTTGGCCACGTCGAGTGGGTCGACTTCATTCCGGTCCAGCGGCTGCCGCGCGAGGGCGAGGTCGTCCACGCCGACGGGGCGTTCGCACGCGCGGCGGGGGGCGGCGGCGTGGTCGCCGCGGTGCTCGCCGAGCTCGGGGCGGACGTGGAGCTGTTCACGGCGCTGGGCGACGACGTGCACGGCCACGCCGCGGTGGAGCAGCTCGAGGCGCAGGGCGTGGCAGTCCGGGTCGCGTGGCGCGGCGAGCGGCCGACCCGCCGGGCCGTGACGCTGCTGGAGTCCGACGGCGAGCGGACGATCGTCACCGTCGGCGAACGGCTTCAGCCGCGGGGATCCGATCCGCTCGAGTGGGAGCGGCTGAGCGCCGCCGACGGGGCGTACTTCACCGCCGGCGACGCGAGCGCGCTGGTGCGCGCGAGGGCGGCGGGCGTGCTGGTCGCCTCGCCGCGCGGGCGCGCCGCGCTCGGCGGCGAGGGCGCCCCGCGGATCGACGCGCTCGTATACAGCCGCCGCGATCAGGACGAGCGGCGGTGGGCGAGCCGGTTGGACTCGAGTGCGCGGTTGATGGTCGAGACGCGCGGCGCCGCCGGCGGCGCCTGGTGGGGGGAGTCGGCCGGAACCTGGGAGGCGGCCGCTCTCGACGGCCCGTCGCGCGATGCCTACGGGTGCGGCGACTCGTTCGCCGCAGGCTTCACGCTGGCGCTCGCCGCCGGCGCATCGGTCCCCGACGCCGCGGCCGCGGGAGCGCGCGCCGGTGCGCGCTGCCTCACCCGGGCCGGCGCTCCCTGAACCGCAGCTGCTGCCGGCGCCCCAGCGCGATCACCGGCCCCAGCGCGCGCAGCGTCACGCCCGGGAGCAGCTGCGAGACCCGGACCAACGCGCCGCGCCAGCGCGGGATCGTCAGCACCGGTCGGGGACGGTCGAGCAGCGTCACGATCCGCGCCGCGACCCGTTCGGGGCGCAGCATGATCCCGGTGAACGACCCGGCCGCCCACGGGTCCGACAGCTTGCTGCGGATCATCGGCGTCCAGATCGTGTCCGGGCACGCGCAGCAGATCTCGATCCCGGTGACGCCGGCGAGCCGCAGGTCGGCCAGCGTCGCGAGGCTGAAGCCGAGCGCCGCGTGCTTGGACGCCGAGTAGATCGCCTGCCCGGGCACTGCCACAAGCCCCGCCATCGAGACGACGTTCAGGATCGTCCCGCGGCCGGCGGCCCGCATCGGCTCGAGCGCCGCCAGCGTTCCGTTGATCGTCCCCAGCGCATTGACGTCGAGCATCTGCTGGCGGCTGTGCTCGTCCTGCTCGTAGGCGGGGCCGGTCGCCATCACGCCGGCGTTGTTGACCCACACCGCCAGCGAGCCGGAGCGCCGCACGGCCCTCGAGGCGGCCGCGCGGCACGCGGGGAGGCTCCGGACGTCGAGCGCCGAGGCGAACGCGTCTGGGCCCAGCCGCTCGGCGGTGCGGGTGGCGAGCTCGCCATCGACATCGGTCACGTGGACCGCGTAGCCGCGTTCGATCAGCAGCCGCGCGATCTCGATCCCGAGTCCGCCGGCTGCCCCCGTGACCAGGGCGGCGGGGGCTCGTGGGGCAGTCGACACGCCTCGGTACGCTAACCGGCGGTTCAGCCGTGTTCCCGCATTCCTGTCAGCGAATCGGTCATGGCGGCGCGAGCGCGCTGGCGCCGGCCAACACGCTCGCCTCGTTCGACGCCGCCCTCGAGGTCGGCGTCGACATGATCGAGTTCGACGTCCGGCTGTGTCGCGGACAGCTGGTGCTCGCGCACACGCTGCTCGACGCGCGGCTGCCGTGGAGGTTGCGGCTGGCCGACGCGCTCGAGCACCTCTCGAGCCGGCGGTTCGAGGAGATCGAGCTGAACGTCGATCTGAAGCGGACGGGCTGCGAGGCGCCGCTGCTGGCGGCGCTGCGGGGCGCGGGGGTGCTCGACCGCACGTTGATCTCCTCCCAGGTGCCCGCCGTGCTCGACCGAGTGCGGGCGCTCGAGCCGCGCGCCCGGGTCGGGATCTCGGTGGGGGGGCGGGTCGCACGGCTGAGCCGGCGGTGGCGTGACTGGCGCGCGCAGGTGCTCGACGGCCTGCGTGAGCGCCGCTGGGAGGCGGTCATGGCCCAGCACCGACTGATCGACGCCGGACTGCTCGAGGACGTGGTCGACCGCAGCGGGCTCCTGTACGCGTGGACTGTCAATGAGCGCGACGCGATCGACGGCCTGCGGCGCCTCGGCGTCCACGGAATCGCCACCGCCGATCCGCGTCTGTTCGCCTGAACCGGGCGTGACCACCGCCGCGATGACCGAGATGGTCGACCGGACACCGGGCGGCCGGGTGTTCGAGCGCGTGGTGCGGCCGGGCTTTGCCGACTGTGCGCCCAGCCGGCGAGTGCGGCTGGATGGGCTCGCGAGGTGGCTGCAGGACGTCGCCTACGCGGACGTCGAGGACGCGGGCCTCGCCGACGAGGCGGTGTGGGTGGTGCGCCGCACGCGGATCCGCGTCGACCGCTTCCCGCGCTTCGGCGACGAGCTCGAGCTCGCGACGTTCTGCAGCGGGATGGGGCGGATGTGGGCCGAGCGCCGCACCACCGTGCGGCGGGTGGGGAAGGACGAGAGTGATGTCGAGGCGGTCGCGCTGTGGGTCCACCTGGACCCGGTGCGGTGGCGCCCGATGGCGCTCGGCGAAGCCGAGTTCGAGGCGTACGGCTCGGCCGCCGCCGGCCGCCGCGTCACCGCCCGGCTCCGGCACCCGGCGCCGGATGCGATCGAGAGCAGCTCGGACTGGCGGTTCCGCGCCACCGAGCTCGACATCGCCGCACACATCAACAATGCCGCCTACTGGACGGCGCTCGAGGAGGAACTACTCGGGGGCTCCGAGCCGTCGACGCTCGACGCCGAGATCGAGTTCCGCGCCCCGGCGCAACCCGGCGTCAAGCGCATCCTGCGGTCCGGGCCGCTGCGGTGGATCGCCGATCCCGAAGGCCAGGTCCACGCGTCGGCGCTGCTCTCCGATAGCTGGTAGCTTGCGCGCCACCGCCGGATCCCGGCGTCCGGGGGCGAACAGTCGAGGGGTGTCGGCTTGGGTATCGATTTCAGGATCACGGTCCGCGGGGAGCGCGACGCAACCGTGCTGGCGCTGGCGGGAGAGCTCGATCTCGCGTCCCACCCGAGGCTGGAGCACGCGATCGACCGTGCGCTCGAGTCCGGCGCGCGGCTGGTGGTCGTCGAGCTCGGGCAGCTCGAGTTCATGGACGTCGCCGGGCTGCGGTCGCTGGTCCGGTGCGCGCAGCGGGCGCGCGCGATCGCGAAGCGGCTGGTGATCGCCGCCCCCCGGGCGTCGGTTATGCGGCTGCTGTCGCTGACCGATCAGGAGAGCGCGCTCGAGGTCGTCGCCTCGACGAGCGACGCGCTCGTCTGACTGGCTTCGCGTCCGCGGCTCACGTCCACCACATGAGCGCGCGGCTCCCCAACTACATGCCCGCCGGCACCGCGCGCCGTCGGGTTTTCGGTCGGTATTCGTTTAGAACCCGCCCCGGCCTGGGAAAACTCTTTCACAACTCCAGGTTTCGCGGACCTGCCTGCGGGAAGTCGGGCCATTGATGACGACCACGATTGCACGGGACGAGCGAGGACACGGCCCCGCCGAGTCCAGCGAGATGCACGTGGCGCTGTTCTACTCAGGGGAGTCCGAGTACGTCGACGGTGTGGCGAGGTTCATCGCCCCCGCACTGAAGGCCGGCGAGCCGGTCGCGGTCGCGGTCCCCGGGGCAAAGGCCGAGCTGCTCCGAAACAGCTTCGCCGGTCATCCGATCGAGCTGCTCGACATGGTCGAGGCGGGCAGCAATCCGGCCCGGATCATCCCCGCCGTCGAGGCGATGCTGGTGCGGCATCATGGCCGGCTGCTGCACTACGTCGGCGAGCCGATCTGGGCGGGGCGTTCACCCGAGGAGATCCGCGAGGCCACCCGTCACGAGGCGCTGATCAACCTCGCGTGGCCGGGGGTGCACATCCGCGTGCTGTGTCCGTACGACGTAGATGCGCTCGATCCGTACGTGCTCGTCGATGCCGAGCGGACGCATCCGCACGTGATCCGCGGCGGTGCGACGGTCGCGAGCGACTCGTACGCCGGCGCCGAGCTGCCACTGGGCTGCGACGACAGGCTGTCCCCGCCTCCCGACGGCGCGCTGGCGCTGCCATTCGGACTGCCCAACCTGTACGCGGTCCGGTCGCTCGTGACATGGATAGCTCGCGAGGCCGGCTTGTCACCAGGCCGCGTCGGCGACCTGGTGCTCGGCGTCAACGAGCTCGCCGCCAACGCGATCCGCCACGCGCGCGGCGGCGGGTTGCTGCGCGTGTGGCGCTTGCCGGGCGAGGTGATCTGCCAGGTCGAGGACTCGGGGCACATCCACGACCCGCTCGCGGGTCGCCGCCCCCCTGCCCTCGACGCCGCAGGCGGCGTCGGGCTGTGGATCGTCAACCAGCTGTGCGACCTCGTCGAGGTGCGCACCGGCCGCGACGGGACGACGATCCGCGTTCACGCCGCGGTCGACTGAGCGGCCTCGCCGGCCGGCTCGAGCCCGAACGCCGCGGCGATCAACTCGTACGAGCGCCGGCGGGCGCCGTGATCGTGGGTGATCGTGACCACGACCGCCTCGTCCGCTCCGTACTCGGCCGCCAGCTGCTCGAGCTCTGCTCGCACCTGCTCGGGGGTGCCGATGATGCCGCGCCTGCCGGGCAGCGAGCCGTTCCCCGGGCCGGGGCGGTTGCCGCGCGGCCCGAGCTTGCCCTCGCGGCGCAGGAACTCGCTCGCCCGCTCTGGCGACGGGACCGGAATCAGCTGCCCGCGCCGCAGCAGCGTGAGCGTCATCCGGCTGCTGGTCGCGAGATGCTGGGCCTCCTCCTCGGTCGGGGCGCACAGCACCCACGCCGCGACCGCGGTTCGCGGCGCGCTGCACTCGCGCTCGGGGGTGAAGCGCTGGCGGTACAGCGCCGCGATCTCCTTGCCGCCGGGGTTGATGAAGTCGGCGAATGCATAGGGGAGTCCGAGCTGTCCCGCCCAGATCGCGCTCTGCGGCGAGGAGCCGAGCAGCCAGACGTCCGGCAGTGCCGGGCGGCCCGGCAGCATCGCCGACAGGCGGTGGAATGGATGGTCCTCGGGCAGGGCATCCTCGAAGTACGCCAGCAACTCGGCGAGCTGCTCGGGGAAGTCGTCGGGCGAGGCCTGACGGCGGTCTCGCTGCAGCGCGAACGTCGTGAGTGGGTCGGTTCCGGACGCCCGGCCGATTCCGAGGTCGATCCGGCCCGGGTACAGCGCGGCCAGGACCGTGAACGTCTCGGCGACCTTGAAGGGGCTGTAGTGGGGAAGCATCACCCCGCCGCTCCCGACCCGGATCCGTCGCGTCGCGGAGGCGATCGGGCCGATCAGCGCCTCCGGGCTGGCGCTCGCGAGCATCGGGCCGCCGTGGTGCTCGGCGACCCAGTAGCGGTGATAGCCGAGCCGGTCGGTCAGCGCCGCGAGGTCGAGCGTGTTGTGGAGCGCGTCGGCGCCGGTCGATCCCTCCGGAACCGGCGCCTGATCGAGCACGGACAGCAGCACCTCGCTGATGGTAGGACGGCGGCCTTGCCACCGCCCGTCCGTGGGTGGACAATCCTGTCGAGCGAAGTCAAGAGAGGAGGGGACGTGATGTCAGCGACCGACGATCCGACCCAGGGTTTCGGCGACGCCGGCGAGGACCCGATGGGCTCCGGCGCCACCGGCGACCAGTTCGAGGACCCCACCGCGGGCGCGGAGGCCGGCGAGGACCCGACGGCCGGCGAGGAGTTCGGCGAGGACCCGACCGCGGGCGGCGAGGTCGGCGAGGACCCGACCGCCTAGCGCGGCCCGGCTACAGCTGATCGGGCGGGGCCATCCGGTACAGGAACGGCCCCGTTCCCGACTGCGCGGTCGTTACGGCAGCTTGCCGTGCGCGGCGTTGTAGACGACGGTGTACGCGGGACGCGGCGTGCCGTTCGGTGCGATCAGGCCGGAGTCCCAGCCCGTGTTGGGGCTGGGGACGGTGCCCTGCCACTGGTAGTGGTAGATCGCGGTGATGTTGCGGAACCGCTTCGGGAGCTGGAACAGGAACTTCTCGTCCCGCCCCGCGGCTGCCGCCGACTGGTTGGGATACGGCCAGTGGCCGCGGCGGAGCAGACCGCTGATCTCGGTCAGCCAGATCGGCGTGTTGCCGATATACCGCTCGAGCGTCTGAATCTGAGAGGTCTTGTGGGTGCGGACGTCGTCGTACGGGTGCAGCGCCCACGCTTTCGGCGTGTAGCGCAGCGCGCTCTTGTACGACTTGATCCACCCGGCGAGCCCGTCGTTGACAGGGCGGTACAGATCGCCGGCGGCGACCGTGCAGCCGCGGCAGACCTGGTACAGCGCGTTGAAGAACTGCGCGGCGAGCTTCGGGTTCTTGCCGAGACTCCGGTAGACCCAGTCGGGCTCGTTCCAGGCCGTGTACAGCTTGACCGACGGGAAGTCGTGGATGAACGCCTTGACGGCGGCGGTGTACTGGGCGACCGTCGGGATGTAGTTGCCGTTGCCGGCGAACGAGACCAGCGGCTTGATCCCGGCCGCCTGGGCGGCTTTGATCCACGCGCGGGTGGCGTTCAGGGAGGTCTTGTCCTTCGTCACCGCGACATTCCAGAACGCGAACTCGCGGGCGGTGGTGACGTGCAGGCGCTGGAACGGCGGCTGGGAGAACATCGCCGGGTTGTCGTCCCCGATCCCCACGACGAGCTTCGCGTCGGCGGACGCCGCCCCGCACGCAGCAACGCCGACGCACGCCAGCGGCAGGGTCAGCCTCGCAAGTCGCTTCAGCATCTTGGGTACTCGCCTCCTGAGCTAGATGGTCTCGTGCCGGCCCCCGCCGGCCGAACGGGACGGCGGCAACTTTACCGACTTGCGATCGCGCGCTGCCGGCGTCGCCGTGGACGCCGGCAGCCGCGGGTTCGGGCCTACGGCAGCTTGCCGTGGGCCGCGTTCTTGACGGTGTAGTACGCCGGTCGCGGCGTTCCCTGCGGTCCGATCAGGCCCGAGTCCCACCCGGTGTTCGGCCCGTCGACCGTGCCCTGCCACTGGTAGTGGTAGATCGCGGTGATGTTGTGGAACCGCTTCGGCAGCGCGAACAGGAACCGCTCGTCGCGGTTGGCGCCGATCGACGACTGGTTCCGGAACTGCCAGTGACCGCGGCGTAACAGGCCGCTGATCTCAGTCAGCCAGAGCTGGCTGTGGCCGATGTAGTGCTCGAGCGTCTGAATCTGGCCGGTCTTGTGTGCGCGGACGTCGTCGTACGGGTGCAGCGCCCACGCCTTCGGCTTGTAGCGCAGCCCGTGCGCGTAGGCGCGAATCCATGACGCGAGCCCGTCGGTGACCGGCCGGTACAGCTCACCCGCCGCGACCGTGCACCCACGACAGACCTGGTACAGCGCGTTGAAGTACTGCGCGGCGAGTCTCGGGTTCTTGCTGAGGCTGCGGTAGATCCAATCCGGCTCATTCCAGGCCGTGTACAGCTTCACGGTGGGGAAGTCGCGGATGAACGCCTTGACGGCTGAGCTGTACTGGCCGACGGTCGGGATGTAATTGCCGTTGCCGCCGAACGAGACCAGCGGCTCGACGCCGGCGCGCTCGGCGTCCTCGATCCACGAGCGCGCGTAGTTGAGGTACTTCCGCTCTCGCATCGTCGCGACGTTCCAGAACACGATCACGCGCGCAGCCCGGGGACCAACGGCGGCGAACTTCGGTTGCGAGAACATCGCCGGGTTGTTGTCGCCGATCCCCACCGTCAGCTTCGCGCCGGCCGGGGCGGCTCCACCGCCGCCGAGCGCGCTCGTGCAAAGCATCGGCAGCACCAACTTGCAAGCAGATTGGACCATGTCGCGGTCGTGCCTCCTGAGCTAGGTATCTAGGACGAGGCCCCATGCCGGCCGACCGGGCCTGCAAAACAACCCGGAGGCGCATACCCGCGAGCGCCGACGCTCTAATCGCCGGGGTCCAGCACACCTGTAAGCGGTGCGATTAGGGCCGGATCGCGCGCGTGCCCGCGTGCGAGCCCGTGAACCCGCGCCGTCCGACCATCGCCGGCGACCGCGGGGCCCCACGCCCGTTCACGAACACGAACTTGCACGAGCGCGAGACACGGTCACCTCGATCCGCGAGCACGATGTCGCGGTTGACCCGCGGACAGATGACGGTGTCGGTCGCGCGGCGGTTCTGCACGTCGACGCGGCTGGAGCGACCCGCGATCACGGTCGTTGTGCCGTGCTCGCTGACCATCGTGTCGCTGCCCGGGCCGCTGTAGAGGAAGTCACCGCGACCCGCCGCCACCAGCTCGTCATAGCCCGAGCCGCCATAAACCCGGTCGCGCCGGCCCGCCGCCACGAGCGCGACGAGGCCCCGTCCACCGTACAGGCGGTCGTACGGCCCAAGCGCTGCGAGCACGTCGTCTCCCGATCCTCCGATCAGATCCTCATGTGGGCCCGTTCCGACGATCACGTTGTCCCCCGTCTTGTAGTGGACTCGCCGGCCGGCGGCCTTGAGCTGGACGACGTGGTCCGGCCCGTTCTTGGTGATCTCACCGCGGAGGGTGCGCAGGTTGTCGGGGTGGAGGTCGGCGCCGGTCAGCCGTCCGCTGGCCCTGGCGCTCGCGCTGGACCCCCGCAGGTCCGGGTTCGAGCCCTGCGCGAACGGATATGCGCTGAACCACGCCCAAATGTGGAACGGCGGTGTCTCGCCCCCAACCCAGAGATTGCCGAACGACGGATCGATGTAGTTGTGGCCGATCGTCCCGAAGCCGTTCCACACGATCCACCCCTTCCAGCCGGGAGGCGCATAGAAATCCCAGGCCGAGGACGCCATCGCGCTCACCCGCTCGAGCTGGTTCTTGATCACGCCCCCGATCACTCCGCTGATCGCACCCACGATGCCTGCGACCGCGGCGGCCGGAATCCCGGCGAACGCCGCGGCGGCGCACGAGACCCCCGCGGTTACGACGATCCCGAGCTTGCAGACCGCGAAAGCGAGAACGATGCTGCTGGTGAACGAGACACCGGCACCGACTAGCGCCGCCCTCAAGATGTCGCTACCCATCAGGTGCTGGTAGAGGACGGCCTGTCCCTCGGGGCCCATCAGGTAGGGGAACGCCTTCAGCCGGTCCCGGCTGATGAACGGAGCGTCGGCTCCACCCTGGAGCACGTGCTTCGGTAGCAGGTGCTTGTACATCTCCGTCGGCGTTGCGGTGGCGGCTGCCCCCAGGCGCAGGGCCGGCGTGCAAGCCCGGATCGTCCAGACGCCCTCCTGACCCTTGTTGTCGCGAGACCGGATCGGGTCGATCGCGGTCACCTGATCCTCCGGATGCGCGCCGGCACACAGGTCGCGGTCGTTCCCGGGCCAGGCGCCGGCGGGCACGGCGGACAGCGCCGACACCGACGCGGCCACCGCAAGTAGCCGGAGCGTCCATGCGACCACCTTGGCGGTCCGTGCCCCTTCGCCCACGGGCTGAACGCAGTCGATCGTGCGGGTCAGCGCAACCAGGCGGGGCCGATCGCGAAGATCGCCGCGATCGCGAGCCCGGCGACCATCAGCGAGCCGGCGCGGCGTGTGTGCGTGAACACGAACGCCGCGAACCACAGCGGCCACACCGGAAACCGGCGCGGGGGTCGCTCGGGTCGAGGGCGGCGCAGCGCCTTCAGCGCCCGCCTGAGCAGCGGCAGCGCCCCGAAGCTGGCGAGCGCCGGCCACGGCAGCGCGCCGATGATCACGCACACGACGATCGCGACGTAGAAGCCGATCATCAGCGCCTCGGTGACGACGCGCGCACGAGCCTCGCCGAGCACGACCGGCACCGTATGCACGCCGGCCTTCACGTCCCAGGGGAGCTTGTCGATGTGCTTGCCCATCAGCACCGCCGTGCACAGCAGCCCGTACGGGACCGAGGCGGGCCACACCTGCCACGGCAGCGAGCCGATTGCCGAGTAATAGGCGCCGGCGATCATCAGCGGCCCCCACACGAGGAACACGTCGAGCTCGCCGAGGCCGCGCTTCTTCAGCCGCAGTGGCGGCGCCGTGTACGCGACGTTCAGCAGCACGCCGCCGAGCCCGAGTGCGAGCACCACCCAGCCCCGCGCGATGGTGAGCACGACCATGATCGCCAGCCCCGTGAGCGTGACCGCCACGGCAGCGGTCACGAGCCCGCTGCGGGTGATCATCCCGGACAGGATCGGGTGCGGCGCGTACAGCGCCCGCGGGTAGTCGCCCGTGTCGAGCCCTGTGTCGGTGTCGAACAGGTCGTTAAGCAGGTTGTTCG
The DNA here is from genome assembly GCA_963800475.1 of uncultured Solirubrobacterales bacterium. GTDB lineage: Bacteria > Actinomycetota > Thermoleophilia > Solirubrobacterales > Solirubrobacteraceae > Palsa-465. The sequence continues at coordinate 201,372 of CAWDAZ010000001.1, forward strand.
ACACGTGCGCGAGCACGATCCCGATGAATGCGAGCACGTACCAGCCGGCCGCGAAGCGCGGGTTGCGCACCGCCAACAGCCCCGCGATCGCGCCGGCCGTGAGCGTCATCGGGAGCACCCCGGCGCGCGTGATCACGAGCCACTTGGAAACGCCGTCGAGCTCGCCCTCGGGCGGATTGACGGTGCTCAGCGCGTGGCGCCAGCGCGCGAGCCGCGGCCGAGGGGCCGGCGGGGCTTCGAGTGGCGGGGCGGTCTGGCTCACGGGCGTCTCTCACTGCGAACTTTGCTGCCTGGGTTCGATCTGTCGAACCTCCTCAACATCGTTCGCGGACCCTAGCGCTAGGGTGGCGCTCATGGACTATCGAACGCTTGGAACCACCGGAGTGAAGGTCTCCCCGCTGTGCCTCGGGGCGATGATGTTCGGCGCCTGGGGCGAGACAGATCACGACGAGTCGATCCGCATCATCCATCGAGCCCTAGACGCAGGGATCAACTTCATCGACACCGCCGACGTGTACTCGCGCGGAGAATCGGAGCAGATCGTCGGCAAGGCGCTGGCCGGCGGTCGGCGCGACAACGTCGTGCTCGCGACCAAGGTCCACGGCACGATGGGCGACGATCCGAACGAGTTCGGCAACTCACGCCGGTGGATCGTCAAGGAGGTCGAAAACAGTTTGCGGCGGCTCGGAACCGACTGGATCGACCTCTACCAGATCCATCGCCCGGAGGCCGACACCAACATCGACGAGACGCTCGGCTCGCTGTCTGACCTCGTGCGCGCTGGGAAGGTCCGGTACATCGGCTCCTCGACGTTCCCGGCGTCGCAGATCGTCGAGGCCCAATGGGTCGCCGAGCGGCGCGGTCGCGAGCGGTTCGTGTGCGAGCAGCCGCCCTACTCGATGCTCGTGCGGGGGGTCGAGTCCGACGTCCTCCCGACCTGCCGGCGCCATGGAATGGGCGTGATCCCGTGGAGCCCGCTGGCGGGCGGCTGGCTGTCCGGCCGCTACCGGCTCGACCAGGACGTCCCGCAGTCGCGGCGCGCGCGGATGATCCCCAGCCGCTACGACATGTCGCTCCCCGGCAACCAGCGCAAGCTCGAGGCCGCCGACTCACTCGCCAAGCTCGCCGAGGACACCGGGATCACGCTGATCGAGCTGGCGCTCGCGTTCGTGATCCGCCACCCGGCGGTGACCGCCGCGATCATCGGGCCGCGGACGATGGAGCACCTCGAGTCGCAGCTGCCCGCCGCGGACGTCACGCTGTCCGACGAGGTGCTCGACCGGATCGACGAGATCGTCCCGCCGGGGGTGAATTTCAACCCGGGCGACGGGGGCTGGCAGAACCCGGCGCTGGCGGCCGACGCGCGGCGGCGGTAGGGGCGGCGCCGTCCGAAACGACCGCGCGGCGCCGTCCGAAACCGGCCGCGCGGGTCCGAAACGACCGCGCGGGTCCGTCCGAAACGACCGCGCGGGTCCGAAACGACCGCGCGGCGCCGTTCGAGGACGCCTGCTCGGCCCAATCCGCGCTCCCCGAGAACGCCCCGCGGATCGAATCCGCAAATTGCATGATTACGATGCGCGCGTGGCGGGAATAAGATGATCTGTTGACACACCGGAAACAGGTGCACCAGTGTCGTTACTTTCTGTCCGCCGGTGTGTTCATCCTCTTGTGACCGGCATCAGGGAGCGTTACGGGTGTTAGAAGCGGACGCGATGACCAGGAAGGATGGAAGCGGTCTCGCTGAACTCGTATATGAGCTGCTCGACGCGCATGCCGACACGATCTCGATCGCGGACGAGGTGACCGTCGGCCCGACGTGGGCCGCCCATCTCGACTACATCCGCGACCTGCAGCGTGTTGGGCGCGAGCGGCTCGCGAGGCTGGCATAGGGTCTCGGCCCGCCAGCGTGGGTATCGCCAGGACGGCGTAGGGCTCGGCCGACCGTGCGCTCGTCCGGCCCCTGAGAACGGCGGGTTCGCTCAGGCGGCGCAGCTCGTCGAATGCGAGGCGTCGAAAGCCTGCACGACCGCGCGCCAGATCCGCTCCGCGACGCTGTTGAATCCGTCGCCCGCATCTTCGACATCCGTTGTCACCGCAACGGTCACCCGGCGGGAGGAGTCGGTGAAGCTCTCGCTCTCGTAACCGCCGTACGCGCCGTTGTGTCCCAGCCACGTATGGCCGTCGAACGATTGGCCAAAGACCCCGAACCCGTAGTTGTTGGGTCCGGTGTTCGTCATCTCGCCGAGCGTCGCACGCCGAACGAGATGCCCCGCGAACAACGCGTCGCCGAACCTCGCGAGGTCGGTCGCGGTCGAAGCGAGTCCGCCGTCGGTCCACACCGGTCCCCAGTTGTCGTCGCCGAGCCCGTAGCCACGGATCCACATGTCGGTGAGCGCGCCGCCGGCGGAGCGCGAGTACGGGTGCGCGAGCCGCCCGATGCCTCGCGACGTCGGCACGAACGACGAGGACCTCATCCCCGCGGGCCGCGCGACGCGGCGCCGGAAGTCGGTCTCGATCGGCTGACCGGTGATCTTCTCGACGATCCCGCCCAGCACGATGTAGTTGGTGTCCGTGTAGCTGAAGCTCGAGCCGGGCGCGAACTGCGCGGGCCCCAGCTCGTTGAGCACCTCGTCGCGGGTCCAGACGTGCTCGGGATCGTTCTCGATGATGTTGCGGATCCGGGGGCTGTTCAGGTACTCCGGTAGCCCGCTGGTCATGTCGAGCAGCATCCGCACGGTGATCTTCGAGGCGTTCGCCAGCTGGGCATAGAACCGCGACAGCGGTGTGTCGAGCGACAGGCGGCCCGCCTGCACGAGCTGCATGACCATCGTCGCGACGACGGTCTTCGTGGTGCTGGCGACCACGTACAGGGTCTTCGCCGATACGGCCCGGCGCGAGCTCACATCGGTGACCCCGGTGAAGCCCGCCCACAGCAGCTTCCCGCACGCGACCACGGCCGCCGACGCCCCGGGCGCGCCCGTCTGCTTCCGCGCGGCGCGAAGCGCGGCATCGAAGGACCCGGGCCGAGCCGCGCCGGTGCGCGCGTCGGCCATCGTGACTAGCGCGGCGAGCGCCAACACGACCGTCAGCAGCGTCGCGTGGGCGCGGCGGATCGGACGGCTCACCCCGCGCACCCGGGCGGGTTGGTGCTGTCATACGCGTGCACGACGGCTCGCCAGATCCGGTCGGACGCGCTGTCGCGGCCGCAGGCGACGACCGTCGCCTCGGCGCCGGGCGCGCCGACCCGCGCGCGGGCGGAGGAGAGCGCGCGGTCGAGCGTGCTCGTGCGAGCGGCAGGCGGACGCGCGATCGCGGTGGCGGAGCCCTCCGCAGCGACGGGGGTCAGCAGCCCAATGACCGCGCCCCGCGCCCGCCGTCCGTAGCGAGGATGCAGGCGCATCGGCTGCCGAGGATAGCTACTGCGCCGACCGGCTCAGGACGCTGAACGGACGGATGGGAGCAGGTCGGCTCGGTCCAGCGGCAGCCAGTGCTCAGCCCCGAGCCGCGCGGCGAGCACCTGGTAGATGCTGATGTCGCCATCCTCGAACCCGACCGCGGAGGCGAGCATGTAGAGCCACCATGCCCGCTCGCGTTCGAGCCCGACGAGCTCGACCACCCGTTCGCGCTCGGCGTCGAGGTTCGCCGCCCACCGCCGGAGCGTCAGCGGGTAGTGCTCGCGCAGCGACTCGACGTCGCGGACCTCGAGACCCGCAGCCTGCATCGCCGACTGGATCTCGGTGACCGGGTGAAGCTCCCCATCGGGAAAGATGTAGCGGCTGATGAACGTGTCCGACCCGGGCGGCTCGGAGGCGAGCCGCGCGATCCCATGGTTGAGGAACAGGCCTCCCGGCCGCAGCAGCTCGGCGACCGTGGCGGCGTAGGAGCTGAGCTCGCAGCGTCCGACGTGCTCGTACATCCCGACGCTCGCGATCTTGTCGAACGGGCCGTCGCCCAGCTCGCGATAGTCGGCAAGCCGTATCTCGACGAGGTCTGCGAGCCCCGCATCGCGTACGCGGCTGCGCGCGAGCTCGGCCTGGCGCTCGGAGAGCGTCACGCCGACGCCGCGGACGCCGTGCCGCTCGGCGGCGTGGAGCAGCAGCGAGCCCCATCCGCAGCCGATGTCGAGCAGGCGCTCGCCGGGGTGGAGGCGGAGCTTCCGGCAGATCAGCTCGTGCTTGCGCTCCTGGGCGACCTCGAGCGTGTCCCCGGGCGTCTCGAAGTACGCGCACGAGTACGTCATGCTCGGGCCGAGCACCAGGCGGTAGAAGTCGTTGGATACGTCGTAGTGGTGGCGGACCGCGGTGCGGTCGCGGCCGAGCGAGTGGCGCCGGCCGCGTGGCGCCGCCTCGATCGCGGGGATCTGCGCGTGCTGCAACAGCACCGAGGGGGCGGCGCGGAGCGCGGCGCGCGCGAGCTTCAGGCGGTCCGCCGCGGACAGCGCGATCCCGCGGAAGCGGTTGCGCGCCGCGAGTACCGCCTCGACGTCGCCCTCGACGTCGAGCAGCCCGGTCACCCACGCGCGCGCGAGGCCGATCTCGTTGGGCGCACGCAGGATGTAGGTCAGCGCCTTGGGGCTGTGGACCACCGTCACCGGTGTCGGCGACTGGCCCGGCAGCGTGCTGCCGTCCCAGAATCTGAGCGTGAACGGCAGCGCCCGCAGTCGCCCACCGGCTACATCTCCGAGGGCGTTGCGGACCTTGGTCGCAACGTCGGAGCTGCTCATCAAAGGTAAGCGTATGCCAGCGACGCCCCGCCGCCAAGGGCACGCCGTGGATATTCTGACCGCCCGTCAGCCCCTCGAAGAAAGGCACCGCATGCCCGATCGCGCCGCACTTGTCACCGGAGCCTCCCGAGGGATCGGCCTCGCGCTCGCCGAGGCGCTCGGCGACGAGGGATACGCGCTGACGATCAGCGCCCGCAAGCCCGACACGCTCGAGCAGACGGCGGAGAGCCTGCGGGCGAAGGGCTATGAGGTCGAGGCGCTGGCGGCGAACATGGCCGACGAGGAGGCGCTCTCGGCGCTCGTGCAGGCGCACCGCAACCGGTACGGCCGGCTCGACGTGCTGGTCAACAACGCGGGCGTCGGTGTCGGGGCGCCGGCCGGCGAGCACCAGACCAAGCACGTTGATCTGCAGATCGACGTCAACCTGCGCGCGATCGTGCTGCTGTACCGGGAGTGCCTCGAGATGCTCAAGGCGGCCGGCGCCGAGCACCGCAACGCGGTCGTTATCAACCTCGCGTCGATCGCCGGGAAATCCCCCTCGCCGTGGCTGTCGGTGTACTCGGCGACCAAGGCCGCGGTGCTCGCGTACACGACCGCGATGAACAAGGAGCTCGGCGCCGACGGGATCAAGTCGACCGCATTCGCGCCGGGGTTCGTGGACACCGACATGACGGACTTCGTGAAGGGCTCGGTGTCGCCCGACGAGATGATCAAGCCGACCGACATCGCCGAAGCGCTGCGGTTCCTGCTGCGCGTGTCCAGCAACTGCGTCGTCCCGGAGATCGTGTTCGGGCGGCCCAACGAGACGATCTAGCACGAGCACCCTCTTCACCGTCGGTCACTCGACGCGCTCGATCGACGAGCTGATCGAGCTGCTGGCGGCCGCGAACGTCGAGTTGGTGGTCGACGTGCGCAGGCTCCCCGGTTCGCGCCGGCACCCACAGTTCGCGGGCGACGCGCTCGTGGCCTCGCTCACCGCGGACGGGATCGAGTACGCCCACGACGCTGCGCTCGGCGGCTTTCGCAAGCCGCGGCCTGACTCAATCAACGGCGGCTGGGAGCAGCCGGCGTTTCGCGGCTACGCCGACTACATGGCGACGCCGGAGTTCCGGGCGGCGCTCGAGCGGCTCGAGCAGGCTGCGACCGAGCGCCCGACATCGATCATGTGCGCTGAGGCGCAGTGGTGGCGCTGTCACCGGCGGCTGATCGCCGACGCGCTGAGAGTCCGCGGGTGGCGGGTGTTGCACCTGGGCATCGGGTCCGAGCCCGTCGAGCACGAGCTCACCCCGTTCGCGGTCCTCGCCGCCGACCGCACGCTCACGTATCCCCCGGCGCAGGAGCAGCTGACGCTGTAGGCGGCGCGTGCGCGGCCGGCTCCGCATATATTGCCGCGCGGGAGGTAGTCCAACTTGCGTCTGCGACTGTCATTGATGATCGCCGCCGTCGCGCTCGTAACCGTGGGGTCGAGCGCCGATGCCGCGCGCCGCCACGCGGGCGCGGGCAAGCCGGCGATTGAGGTTCTGTCGGGCCGCTCGAACCTGATCTCGGGTGGCGAGGCGCTGGTCGCGGTGCGGCTACCGAGCGGGGCGAGCGCCTCCGCGGTCCGGATCACGCTCGGCGACCAGAACGTCACCGATCAGTTCGCGGTGCGCGCGAACGGGCAGTACGAGGGATTGCTGACCGGCGTCCCCGACGGCGCGAGCGTGCTCCGCGCGCAGCTCCCCGGACACCCGGCGGGCCAGATCACGCTGGTCGGCCATCCGGTCGGCGGCCCGCTGTTCGCGGGGCCGCAGATGACCCCGTGGGTATGCCAGAACGGCTCCAAGGATCCGCAGTGCAACGCGCCGACCACGTACTCGTACGAGTACATGTCGTCGATCACCCACCAGTTCGAGTCCTACGACCCGTCGAGCCCGCCGGCGGACGTCGCGACGACGACCACCCAGACCGGCAAGACGGTCCCGTTCATCGTCCGCTTTGAGACCGGCTACGAGGACCGTGACCAGTACCAGATCGCCGTGCTGTACCAGCCCGGCAAGCCTTGGACGGCATGGGCGCCGCAGGAACAGTTCAACCACAAGCTGCTGATCACGCACGGCGCGAGCTGCGGGATCGACCACGAGTCGGGGACCGCCCCCAGCACAACCGGCGACACGGTCGGCGTGCCGGGCGGCCCGAGCGCCGGCTCGAGCCCGACGACGGCGCTCGGGATGGGATTCGCGGTGATGTCGACCGCGCTCGACAACGCCGGGCACAACTGCAACCTGGTCACCGAGGCCGAGTCGCTGGTGATGGCCAAACAGCACCTGATCGCCCACTACGGGACGCTCCGCTACACGATCGGGACCGGGTGCTCGGGCGGCTCGCTCGTACAGCAGCAGGTCGCGAACGCGTATCCCGGGATCTACCAGGGGATCCTGCCACAGTGCTCGTTCCCGGACGCGTGGTCGACCGGGCAGCAGCTGGCCGCGTACCACTTCGGTCGCCTGTATTTCGAGAACCCGCAGAAGTGGGGGACGGGGATCGCGTGGACGCCCACCCAGATCGCCGCCGTCGACGGGCATCCGAACTACGGCAACGTGGTGATCTTCGACACCGTGTACTGGAACGCGCTCGCGAACCCGTCGAACGACTGCGCGGGGGTCCCAGCGAGCGAGGTCTACAACGCCCAGACCAACCCGTCAGGCGTTCGGTGCACGCTCGCCGACGACATGATCAACGTGTTCGGGCCGCGGCCCCAGAGTGTCTGGACTCCGAACGAGAAGAAGCTCGGTCACGGATTCGCGGCCCTGCCGATCTCCGACGTCGGCGTCGAGTTCGGGCGCAGCGCGCTGATCGACGGGACGATCTCGCCCGCCCAGTTCGTCGACCTCAACCAGAAGGTCGGCGGCGCGGACATCGACCTGAGCCCGACCGCGGCGCGGACCGACGCGACCCAGGCGTCGCTACGCAACGACTACCGCAGCGGCGCGATCAACGAGACCAATAATTTGGTCAACGTCGCGATCATCGACCTGCGCGGTCCCGATCCCGGCGCGTTCCACGACGCGTATCGCTCGTGGACGATTCGCGCGCGGCTGGAGGCGCAGGAGGGCCACTTCCCCAAGAACGACGTGCTCTGGTTCGGGGAGACGCCGCTGATCGGCGACCCCAACTACACGGTCGAGGGGCTCGCGGCAATGGATCGGTGGCTGTCGGCCGTCGAGGCCGACCACCGCAACGCCTCGCTGGCGAGCAAGCTCGCGGCCGACCGGCCCGCGGATGTGCACGACCGGTGCTCGGACGTTCCCGATCTGGACCAGGTGAACGTCCCCGGCGTCGGTGAGGTGTGCGAGCTGCCGGCCGCGCAGACCAAGTTCGCCACCCCGTACATGGAGGCGGGGGAGGGGATCGCCACCGACATCGAGCGCTGCCAGCTGAAGCCGCTGCGGCAGTCCGACTACTACCCTTTGACGTTCACGGATCAGGAGTGGGCGACCTTGAAGAAGGTGTTCTCAACCGGGGTTTGCGACTGGACCAAGCCTGGCGTCGACCAGCAGCGGACCGTTCCGTGGCAGACCTACCAGACCGCCGGCGGCGGCGTGATCTACGGTGGCTGGCCGCTCGGCCCCGCGCCCGCCGACTCGGGATCGGGATGGACGAGCCCGTCGTTCGACTGGTGGCAGCGCAGGTAGGCCTGCGGTGACGAGGGTCGTCATCGCACTCGCGGCCGCGCTCGGGCTGGCCGTGGCCCCCGCAGCGTCGGCGGTGACGTTCCGCGATGCACACGGCCTGCAGGTGACGAGCGTCAAGCAGCTGAACTCGCGGCTCGACGCGCTGGTGGTCAAGACCAAGGCGGTCCCCGCGCCGCTCAACGTCTACATCCTGTTCCCGCCCGACTACGCGACCCATCCCAACAAGCGCTTCCCGGTCTTCTACCTGCTGCACGGCACCAGCGGAACCGCGTCGGACTGGACCAAGCTCGGCGATGCCCAGCAGGTGATCGGCAACAGGGAAATGATTACGGTGATGCCTGACATCGCGATCAACGACGGCGGCGGCGGCTGGTGCACCAACTGGCCGAACGGCGACCAGGCCTGGGAGACCTTCCACATCAACCAGCTCGTGCCGTGGGTCGACTCGAACCTGCGGACCAAGCCACAGCGATCGCAGCGTGCGATCGCGGGGCTCTCCCAGGGCGGCTTCTGCTCGATGAGCTACGCGGCTCGTCACCCCGACCTGTTCAGCGTCGCGCTCGGCTACTCGGGGGCGCCGGACATCTACTACGACGCGCGCGACCGGGTAGGCGCCAAGGGCGTGATCAACGCAACCGAGGTCGGGCTCGACGGCGTGCCGCCCGACACGTTCTTCGGCGACCAGGCGACGGACGGGATCAACTGGGCGGCGCACGATCCGGCGACGCTGGCCGAGAACCTGCGGTGGACGAAGATGTACATGTACTGGGGCAACGGGATGGACGGTCCGTTCGACAAGCCCGGCTCGTTCGGCGGCGGGAACGGGATCGAAGAGCTGATCAACTACGACAACCAGGACTTCCAGGCCCGGATCCAGTCGCTCGGGATCGCTGCCTACTTCGACCCGTACGGGAACGGCACGCACTCGTGGCCGTACTGGAAGCGGGACCTGCAGTGGTCGATCGGGGCGATCGCGGCGGACTTCGCGCACCCGCCGCCGCCGCCCTCGCCGTTCACGTACACGAGCGGCGACGACGCCTACTCCGTGTACGGCTGGTCGGTGACGATGCACCGCACAGCGCGCGAGTTCTCGACGCTCGAGAACGTGTCGAAGCGCGGGTTCGCGCTCGCCGGGAGCGGGTCGGGGACGATTGTGACGCCGGCGGTGTACTCGCCGGGCACGAGCTACCGGGTGACGCTGTCGGGCGACAAGGTCGCATCGCACACGATCACGGTCACCGCCGGCCGCGGCCGCCGGCTGCGGCTCGACGTCACGCTCGGGCCCTCGAACCCCGATCAACAGGACACACCGCAAGCTCAGGCCGCCGGGACCGTTGTGTATACGACGACCGTGCGGATCGCAGCCCAACAATCATGAGCAGCTCCGAACCACGCCTCCAGCCCGGGTCCCGGGCCGAGATCGGCCGGGTCAACTCGCTGATCGTCGCGGCGATCGGCCGCGCCGCCGGCACTCGGCGCCCGCCTCACTTGTTCACGACCCTCGCGCGGCACCGCCGGCTGTTCCGCGCGTGGCTGCGGTTCGCCGGCGCGCTGATGCCGCGCGGCGTGCTGCCCCGCGCCGACACCGAGCTCGTGATCCTGCGCGTCGCGCACAACACCCGGTGCGACTACGAATGGCGCCACCACGAGCGCATGGGCAAAGCCGCCGGGCTCAGCGAGTCGGAGATCGGCAGGATCCTGGACGGCTCCACAAGCGCCGGCTGGACCCCCCGGCAATCGCTGCTGCTGCGGGCGGCGGACGAGCTGCACGACCGGCGCGAGCTGTCGAGCGAGCTATGGGACCAGCTCAGCGCGACGCTGACTGACGCCGAGCTGATCGAGCTGCTGATGCTGATCGGCCACTACGAGATGCTCGCGATGACGATCAACAGCCTCCGGATCGAGCCCGACGAACACCGCGCCTCGAAGCCGCGGCCGGGTCACTCGCTGTCAGGCCGGCGCGTGCTGATCACCGGCGCCGCGCGCGGGATCGGCGCCGCGACGGCGCGGCGGCTCCACGAGAGCGGCGCGATCCTGGTGCTCGCTGGTATCGAGCCCGATCAGCTCGCGAAGGTCGCCGCCGAATGCGGCGACGCGCTGGCGGTCGTGTGCGACGTCCGCGACCGCGAGCAGGTAGAGGCCGCCGTCGAGGCGGCGGTCGAGCACCTCGGCGGGCTGGACGTGGTGGTCGCCAACGCCGGAGTGGCGGCGCAGCTGCCGGTGCTCGGCGGCGACGCCACGGTGTTCGAGCGGACGCTCGACGTCAACCTGCGCGGCGTCTACTACACGCTTCGCGCTGCGGGCCCGCACATCGCGCATCCGGGTGGATACGCGCTCGCGATCTCGTCGCTGGCGGCGGCCGTCCACCCGCCGCTGCTGGCCGCCTACAGCGCCTCGAAGGCAGGCGTCGAGGCGCTCGGAGATGCGCTGCGGATCGAGCTCGCGTCGAGCGGCGCCAAGGTCGGCGTCGCGTACTTCGCCGAGCTCGACACCGACATGACCAGCCGCGGTTTCGGGACCGAGGCGGCCACGAAGATCCGGCGCGGCCCCCGTCACGTGGCCCCGCTCGAGGACGGCGTCGACGCGATCGTGCGCGGGATCGCCCGTCGCTCCCGTCGCGTCGTGGCGCCCGGCTGGGTGGCCGCGATCCTGCCGATCCGGATGATCGCGCAGCGCGTCGTCGAGCTCGTGACCGCGGGCGGCGGCCTCGATCAGGCGCTCGAGATCGCGCGCGGCGAGCACGCGCAGCTCACGACCCAGCTGCCGGAGGCGCGCTCGGCGCCGGCTGCGGTTCCGACCGAGCAGAGCTGAACACGCGTACGCGCTCCTGCGCGATCGCGATCCCGAGCAGCAGCACGACGGCCCCGACCGCCTGGTTCCAGTAGAGCGGCTCGGCGAGCACGGTCGCGCCGAGCAGCGTCGAGAACACCGGGATCAGGTAGGTGACGGTCGAGGCGGTGGTCGCCCCCTTGGCGCGGACGATCGCGTAGTTGAGCGCGAACGCGATCCCGCTGCCGAGCGCGCCGAGGGCCAGCAGGCTGGCAGCGCCGTCGAGCCCGAGCTTCGAGGACGGGCCGGGGGCGAGCGGCAGGAACACGCCGAGCATCACGGTCGCGCACAGCAGCTGGCACGTCGACAGCACGATCCCGCTCTCCGGGCGGCCGGCGAGGTGCCGTCGCGTGTACGGGAAGCCGAGGCCGTAGCAGAGCGCCGCGCCGCCACAAGCGAGGTATCCGATCAGCTGCCCGCCGCCGAGCCCGCGCCACGGGCCGAGCAGGATCGCGACGCCGAAGAACCCGATCGCGAGCCCCCCGATCCGCGCCATCGTCGGACGCTGCTCCGGGAACGCCGCCATCGACACGAGCAGCACCCACAGCGGCGTGGTCGCGTTCCACAGCCCGGCGACGATCGACGACACGTGCTGCTCGCCGAATGCGATCAGCGTCCAGGAGATCGTGTTGAACGACAGCGCCGCGACCGCGCAGTGCATCCACAAGCGCCGGTCACGCGGGAGCCGCTCGCGCCTCACCGCGACGAGGATCAGCAGCGTCGCGGCGCCCAGCGCGACGCGGCCGAACGACACCCACAGCGCCGGCCAGTGGCGGGCGATCACCTTGATGAACAGGAAGCTCGAGCCCCAGATCGCCGCCAGCGCGACGAACTGGAGCTCCCACGATGCGGCGACTGATCTGCGATCTTGCACGACGTCCACGGTAAGTGAACGGCGCGCAGCTCAGCGGTGTGAGTCCAGTTCGTTCCGCTGCGCCACCGTTCGGACCGACGGACGCCTCATGTCACCGTGTAGTGGAGGCTCGCGGGGGCCGCGCATTGTGAAATCGGTCACACTTGTGCCAGTTGGCCAGCCAGCCAGTAGGATCGCGGCACGCGGCCCTGAGGGAGGGCGCGCGGCCCCGAGCAACCCGGAGGGAGGGCACTTGACCTCGATCAGCAGCGATCCCAAGAGCGCCGGCGGCGACGTCGACGAAATCCTCGTCACCGAGCGCGAGCTGTGGCTCGAAGGCCCGCCCTACGACACGTTCAAGCGGCTCCGCCACGAGTGCCCGGTCCACTGGACCTCCCGCCTGACCGAGTTCCCGGAGGAGGCCGGCTTCTGGTCGGTCACGCGCGCCGACGACATCCACACCGTCAGCCGCGACTTCAGGACCTACTCGTCGGAGCTCGGTGGCGTCACGGCAGCCACCGTCGGCTTCCCGCTCGAGCTCTCGCGGGCGATGTTCATCGGCATGGACCCGCCCAAGCACGACCGCCTGAAGATGCTGTTCCAGGCCGGGTTCACGCCGAAGCGGATCGCCGCCCACGAGCCCGAGATCCGGAAGATCGTCGGCGACGTGCTCGACCGGCTCGAAGGGCGTGAGGAGTGCGACCTGGTGACCGAGGTCGCGCAGCCGATCGTCTCGCGCGTGATCGGCAGCTTCATGGGAATCCCGCCCGAGGACGACGCGATGTGGGCGCAGCTGATGAACGCCGCCCTGGGCGCCGGCGACCCCGACCTCAATCCCGGAGGGCCCGACGCGATCATGGGCGAGCTGATGCCGAAGATCTTCGACAACTGCCGGAAGATGATCGCCGAACGCCGGGAGAACCCGACCGACGACCTGACGAGTGTGCTCGTGCACGCCGAGATCGAGGGCGAGAAGCTCGAGGAGCACGAGATCGTGATGGGGTTCTTCCTGCTCGTCGCCGCCGGTAACGATTCGACCAAGGCGACCTACTGCAGCGCGATGCGGGCGCTGATGGAACACCCCGACCAGCGCAAGCAGCTGCTCGAAGACCTGTCGCTGGTCCCGAGCGCGGTCGAGGAGTCGCTGCGGATGTTCCCGGCGTTCGCGCATTTCCGCCGCACCGCCACGTGCGACACCGAGCTCGCGGGGCAGAAGATCCGCGAGGGCGACAAGGTCGTGATGTGGTACGTGTCCTCGAACCGCGACGAGACGCGCTACGAGGATCCCGAGCGCTTCGACGTCACCCGCAACCCCGAGCACCAGGCGTTCGGCGCCGGCGGCCGGCACTTCTGCCTCGGGACTGCGCTCGCGCGGCTCGAGCTCAACACGATGCTCGAGGAGACGCTCAAGCGGTTCCCGCAGATGGAGATCGAGGGCGAGCCGGTGTACGCGGAGTCGCCCTTCATCAACCAGCTGAAGACGCTGCCGGTCCGCCTCACTTGAGGTCGGCCCACGGCGAGCGGTCGACCAGCCGCGCCTGGTCGGCGCGGATCACGTGGATGACCGCGTTGATCAGCGCCAGGTGCGTGAACGCCTGCGGGTAGTTGCCGAGGTGCCGGGCGCTCTTCGCGTCGAGCTCCTCCGCGTACAGCCCGAGCGGGCTCGAGTATCCGAGCAGGCGCTCGCACAGTGCTCGCGCCCGATCGTGTTCACCGATTTCACAAAGCGCCGAGACGAGCAGGAACGAGCAGATCATGAAGCTGCCCTCCTTCCCTGACAGCCCGTCGTCGGTCTCCTGGGTCCGGTAGCGGAGCACGAGCCCGTCCTCGGTCAGCTCGTCGGCGATCGCGAGCACGGTCTTGCGGATCCGCTCGTCCTCGGGCGGCAGGAACCTGATCAGCGGCGCCAGCAGCAGCGACGCGTCGAGCGCGTCGGTCTCGTAGTGCTGCACGAACACGCCGCGCGAGTCGACGCCGTGCTCGCACACGTCTGCGTGGATCTCGTCGGCGACCCTCCGCCAGCGCTCGGCGTGCTTGCGCTCCTCCCGTAGCGTCGCGAGCCGCGCGCCCCGGTCGCACGCGACCCAGCACGACATCTTCGAGAACGTAAAGTGCTTGGGCTCGCCACGCACCTCCCAGATCCCGCGGTCGGGCTCGCGCCAGTGCTTGACCGCCTCCTCGACCTGGCGGACCAGGATCGGCCACACGCGCTCGTCGATCGAGTCCCGCGAGCGCGTGTGCAGGTAGAAGGAGTCCAGCAACGCGCCCCACACGTCGTGCTGCGACTGCTTGTACGCGTCGTTTCCGAGCCGTACCGGCGAGGCGCCCTCGTAGCCGGTCAGGTGGTGGAGAAGGTGCTCGTCGAGGTCGCGCTCGCCGCCGACCCCGTACATCACCTGTAGGTCCTCTTTGCGGTCGGCGACGTCGGCGATGAAGTAGAAGAAGTCGTTCGCCTCCCAGTCGAACCCGAGCGTGTACAGCGCCCACAGCATGAACGTCGAGTCGCGGATCCAGCTGTACCGGTAGTCCCAGTTGCGCTCGCCGTGCGGGGTCTCGGGCAGCGAGGTGGTGGCGGCCGCGATCAATGCCCCGGTGGGGGTGTAGGTGAGCCCCTTCAGCGTCAGCGCGCTGCGCTGCAGGTAGGCCCGCCACGGGTGGTCGGGGAAGTTGCCGCGGTCCAGCCAGTGCTGCCAGTGGTGGGCGGTCCACACGAGGCGGTTATAGGCCTCGTCGAAGTCCTGTGGTGCCGGGTGCTCGCTCCACGACAGCGCCACGTAGATCTGCTCGCCCTCCTTCATCCGGTGGTGGGCAGTCGCCCGCGGACCCTCGAACCCGAGGTTGATGTCGGTCGTCAGTCGCAGCTCGATGCCGCCCTTCTCCCAGCGCACGACGCCCTCGTGGTAGCCGGAGCAGGTGTACTCCCACTGGCGCCGCTTGCGCCCGTAGTCGAACGCCGGCTCGCAGTCGAGCAGCACCTCGACCTCGCCGTTGACGCACCGCACCGTGCGGAGCAGCACGTGGTCGGCGTCGTAGTCGGTCGGCGCGCGCTTGTGCGTGTGCGAGCGCTCCTTGTCGTGGTGCCAGGGACCCATCAGCAGCAGGTCGCGGACGATGATCCAGCCGGCGCCGGTTGCCCAGCTCGTCTCGAGCACCATCGTGCCCGGCAGGTAGCGCCGCGAGCTCGGGACGTTGACGCCGGCCGGCCCGAGCCGGAAGTAGCCAGCGCTGCGGTCGAGCATCGAGCCGAACACGCTCGGCGAATCGACGCGCGGCAGGCACAGCCACTCGACGCTGCCGCTCGGCGCGACCAGCGCAACCGTCTCGCAGTCGGACAGGAAGCCGTAATCGGCGATCGGCGGGAACGGGCTGCCGCCGAGAGTGATGTCGGGGACGAGCTGCCCGGGCTCGACGTCAGGCGGGGCGAACGGCGCGATCGCGTCGCGGTTCGGGTTCCCATTCGAGCCGTCGGGGGTGCCCATCGCCCGGGGGAGTATCGCTTGCCGTGGCCGCCGGCGCCCTGGCTGGGTGGTGGATTGCGCGGCCGCTTACAGGACGCCGGCGAGCACCAGCGCCCCGATCACGATCAGCACCGCGGCCGTGAACGCGTTGCCCCAGCGCTCGAGCCACGGCGCCCGGAGCTGGTAGCCGCCGGCCGCGGCCGCCAGCGTGAGTCCCACGATCGTCGCGACGGTCACCAGCGCGAACACCAGCAGCGACCCGATCGCCGCGCCGGTGCCCGCCGCCGTGGCGGCCAGGAACACCGGCAGGATCGTGAGATCGGGTGACGCGGCCGCGCCGAACGGGACCGCGATCGCGGCGAGCCCGTGCAGCCGCGAGCGGGGCTCACGGTGGGCGTGGTCGTGCGAGAAGTCGGGTCCATAGGTGTGCCCGTGTCCGTGCTCGTGATCGTGATCGTGCGGAGGGTGGTGGCCGTGCCCGCTCAGCTCGAGGACCGCGAACGCGACCCCGGTCCCGATCAGCAGCACCCCGACGATCGTGTCCTGCGCCTGCTCGATCTGCGAGCGGAACTGCAGCCCGATCACGATGATCACCGTCCCAAGCGCGAGCGACACGACCACGTGCGCGACCCCCGCGAGCCCCGACAACCGCGCGATCCTGGCCAGTGGATAGCGCCGCGTGCGTCCGATCACCGCGAGCGGAACCCAGTGGTCCGGGAGCACGGCGTGACCGACCGCGACCCCGGCGGCGGCGAGCAGTGGTGCGATCGCAGCGCTCATGCAGTTCTCGATCTGCGGGAAAGCTCGTTTCCGGTTGTCATCATGGAACCACTAATGAGTATCGGAGACGGACGCGGCATCGGCGCGCAGCACGGGATCGCCGGCCACGGGATCGGCCGGTCGCTGCGCGGCGCCAACAAGCCGCCCGACCTGCTCGACCCGACCCGCAAGCGCGACGTGCCGCGGATCCTGGCGCTGTTCCGGCCTTATCGGCTGCGGCTCGCGGCGGTGCTGCTGCTGATCGTGATCTCGGCCGGAATCGGGATCATCAACCCGTTCCTGATCCGCGACGCGATCGACATCGGGCTGTTCGGGCACGACTCGACGGCACTGACGTTGTACGTGCTCGCGATGATCGCGATCGCGCTGTTCACGAACGCGACCAACGTGTGGCAGACCTACATCTCGAACCAGGTCGGCCAGCGGGTGATGCACGATCTCCGGGCCGCGGTCTACCACCACCTTCAGCGGATGTCGCTGGCGTTCTTCACCCGCACCCGCACCGGCGAGGTCCAGTCCCGGATCGCCAACGACATCGGGGGCCTCGAAGCCGTGGTGACGACCACCGCGACGACGATCGCGCAGAACGTGACGACGGTCGTCGCGGCGCTCGTCGCGATGCTGCTGCTCGACTGGCGGCTGGCGCTGCTGTCGCTGGTGTTCGTGCCCCCGTCGGTGTATGTGACCCGTCGCGTGGGCCGGGTTCGCCGGCGGATCACCACCCAGCAGCAGCGCCAGCTGGCCGATATGTCGTCGCTCGTCGCCGAGTCGCTGTCGGTGTCGGGGATCCTGCTCGGCAAGACGATGGGGCGCGGCGACGACCTCGCCGACCGCTTCACCCTCGAATCGAGGGACATCGCGGACCTCGAGGTCCGCTCACGGATGGCCGGTCGCTGGCTGATGGCGACGATCCAGTTCACGTTCGCGGTGCAGCCGGCGATCATCTACTGGCTCGCAGGCCAGACGTTCGTCGGCAACGCGGTCTCGATCGGCACCGTGGTCGCGTTCACGACGCTGCAGACGCGGCTGCTGTTCCCGATCCAGTCGCTGCTCTCGGTCCAGGCCGATATGGAGGCGTCGCTGGCGCTGTTCGACCGGATCTTCGAGTACCTCGACCTCCCGGTCGACATCGTCGAGCGTCCCGATCCGGTGATCCTCCGCCCCGAAGAGATGCTCGGCGAGGTGCGGTTCGAGGACGTCTGGTTCCGCTATACCGGCAGCTCGCCGCCGACCGCTGGGGACGACCCTGATGCGTGGACGCTCCAGGACATCGACCTGGTCGTGCCGGCCGGCACCCGGACCGCGGTGGTCGGTGAGACCGGCGCCGGCAAGACGACGCTCGGCTACCTGGTCGCGCGCCTCTATGAGCCGCAGCGCGGCGCGGTGAGGATCGACGGGATCGACATCCGCCACGTCAGCCTCGACTCGCTGGCCGCGACGGTCGGGGTGGTCTCCCAGGAGACGTACCTGTTCCACGCGAGCGTGCGCGAGAACCTGCGGTTCGCGTGTCCGGACGCGAGCGACGAGGAGATCGAGGCGGCGGCGCGCACGGCGCGGATTCACGACCTGATCGAGTCGCTCCCCGACGGCTACGACACGATCGTGGGTGAGCGCGGGTACCGATTCTCGGGCGGTGAGAAGCAGCGGATGGCGATCGCGCGGACGGTTCTCCGCAACCCGCCGGTGCTGGTGCTCGACGAGGCGACCAGCTCGCTCGACACCCAGACCGAGGCCGCCGTCCAGGCCGAGCTCGAGCGCCTGTCGCGGGGGAGGACCACGATCACGATCGCCCACCGGCTCTCGACGGTCCGCGCCGCCGACCAGATCGTGGTGCTCGATCGCGGCAGGATCGTCGAGCGCGGCGCGCACGACGAGCTGCTCGAGCAGGGCGGCCAGTACGCCGCGCTGGTCGCGCGCGACGTGGCCGAGCAGCCCGTTTAGGAGACCACCAGGTACTGCATCGCGACCGGCCCGACGAGCAGCACGTCGCCGTCCTGGAGGTTGACCGCGGTGATCTGGCGGCCGTTCACGAACGTGCCGTTCGAGCTGCGGTTGTCGAGCACGCGGAAGTGGCGCCCGTGGCGCACCAGGACGGCGTGGGATCGCGACACTCGATACTCGTCGAGCCGGATCGCGGCCTCGGGGCCGCGGCCGATCGGGGTGATGTTGTCCTCGAGCGGCAACAGGCGCGTCTGGAGGCCGTCATCGAGGGCCAGGTAGTGGCCACGCCGCGCGAGCGTCGGGCTGATCGTGCGGCGGCGGGTTGTGTGGTCCAGCAGCGGCAGCGCGTCGACGGCAACGTCGGCGGCGACCGGCTCGAGCGGCCCGGTCGGACGGTCGGGGGTGGGGGCCGGTGCGGCCGGTCCGACCGGCCTGGGCTGGGCGGCGGGCTTGGGTGGGGTGTAGGTGGTCATGGCAGTCAGGCAACCAGCTGTTCGCGAGCGCGACCTCAAGCGGCGCTAAGAGATCTCGAAGACGTGGATTACGATCTCCTTAGATGCCAGCCTCGAGCGCCGGGATCCTGCTGTACCGCCGTCGCGGGGGCCGGGTCGAGGTGCTGCTCGTACATCCCGGCGGCCCGCTGTGGGCCAGGCGCGACGATGGCGCGTGGTCGGTCCCGAAGGGCGAGTACGGCCCTGACGAGGAGCCGTTCGTCGCCGCCCGGCGGGAGTTCGCCGAGGAGCTCGGGGCCGAGCCGCCCGACGGCGCGGCGGAGGATCTGGGGGAGATCCGCCAGCGCGGCGGGAAGCTGGTGCGTGCCTGGGCGCTCGAGGGCGACCTCGACGCCGGCGCGATCGTCAGCAACACGTTCGAGCTCGAGTGGCCGCCGCGGTCGGGGCGCACGATCGAGGCGCCCGAGGTGGACCGTGCGGAGTGGTTCGCGCTCGCGGAGGCGCGGCCGAAGATCAATCCCGCCCAGGTCGAGTTGCTCGACCGGCTCGCGCGCGTGACGGAGGGCGCGGCGCGATGAGCTCGTCCTCGGAGGCGATCAGCCCGACCGCCCACTACACCGGCTACGTGTGGGCGCGGAACGGGCTCTCGCACCCCGAGCTCGAGACGACCGAGGGGCGGCTGATGTACGAGACAGTCCGGCTGCCGATGGCCGCCGCGGGCGCGCTCGGGCGCCCGACGCTCGAGCGCTACCTGCTGGCGCGCCACCGCGCGATCGACCTGCTGCTCGAGCGCGCGATCGCCGAGCACGGGGTGACCCAGGTGATCGAGGTCGCGGCGGGGCTGTCGCCGCGCGGCTGGCGGTTCACCGAGCGCCACCCGGAGCTCGTGTACATCGAGGGCGACCTGCCAGGGATGGTCGAGCGCAAGCGCGACGCGCTCGGGCGGATGGGGTCGCTGTCGGAGCGCCATCGCGTCGTCGAGCTCGACGCGCTCCGTGCGCGCGGGCGCACGAGCATCAGCGGGGTTGCCGGCGGGCTCGACCGCACCGGCGGGCTCGCGATCATCACCGAGGGACTGCTCTCCTACCTCTCGCGGGATGCGGTCGACGGCGTGTGGCGGCGGTTCGCCCGCGCGCTCGGACGGTTCGCGGCCGGGCGCTACATCTCCGATATCCAGCTCGAGATCGGAATGACGGCGGAGGCGCGCGCGTTCAGGGTGCTGCTGGGGGCGTTCGTGCGCGGCGAGGTGCGGATCCACTTCGAGACCGCCGCGGACTGTGATGCGGCGCTGCTCGCGGCCGGTTTCGCGACCGCGAGCACGCGTCCGGCGTCGCAGCTGCTCGGGGCCGAGCGGGCCAATCCAAGCCGGACGCATATCCTCGAGGCATCGACCAAGTGATCGCGTCGACCCTGTACAGCGACCCGGCGTGCCCGTGGGCGTACTCCGGGAACCCGGCGCTGCGGGTGCTCGAGTGGCGCTACGGCGACCAGCTCGAGTGGCGGCTCGTGCTGGTCGGGCTGACCGAAGACGCGTCGCAGTACGAGGCGCGCGGCTACACGCCGCTGCGCGGCGCGCTCGGCCAAGCGCTGTTCCGCAGGCGCTACGGGATGCCGTTCTCGCCGGCGCCGAAGGCGCGGCTGAGCGCGACCTCGCGGGCGTGCCGGGCGGTGGTCGCGGCGCGGCTGGCGTCACCCGGCAGCGAATGGCGCGTGTTCCGCGCGATCCAGTTTGCGAACTTCACGACCTCGCTGCTGCTCGACGACGATGCGATGCTGATCGAAGCGCTGCGCGGCGTCTCGGGTGTCGACGCCGGCGCGATCGTCGGAGCGATCGACTCCGACGAGGTGGTCGAGGCCTACCAGGCCGACAAGGACGAGACGCGCCACGCCGCCGGGTCGGCGGCCGAGCTGCAGGGCAAGACCCGCCAGACCGACGGGCCGGTGCGATTCACGGCGCCGTCGCTGGCGTTTGCGAGCAACGGCACGCGGCTCGTGGCCGGCGGCTTTCAGCCGGTCGAGGCGTACGACGTGCTGGTCGCGAATCTCGACCCGGGGCTGAGCCGCGAGGAGCCTCCGGAGACGCCCGCGCCGCTGCTCGCGCGGTTCACCGACGGTCTCACGACCCAGGAGGTCGCGGAGCTGCTGACGGGCAACAACCAGCGGCCCGATCGGGCCGCCGCCGAGGCGGCGCTGCTCGAGCTGGTCGCATCCGGTCAGGCGGTTCGCGAGCCGCTCGGGGACGACGCGCTGTGGAGGCCGTCGTGAGGCTGATCCTGAACGTCATCTGGTTCGTGCTCGCCGGGCTGTGGCTGGCGATCCTGTACTTCCTGGCCGGCCTGGTCTGCTTCATCCTGATCTTCACGATCCCGTTCGGGTTTGCGTCGTGGCGGATCGCGAGGTTCGTGCTGTGGCCGTTCGGCAGGACGATCGTGAGACGCTCCGACGCCGGCGTCATGTCGGGGATCGGCAATGTGGTCTGGATCGTCCTGTTCGGCTGGTGGCTGGCGCTCGGGCACCTGCTCACCGGGATCGCGCAGTGCCTGACGCTGATCGGGATCCCGCTCGGGCTCGCGAACTTCAAGCTGATCCCGATCTCGTTGACGCCGCTGGGTCGCGAGATCGTCTCCGTCGAAGAGGCCCGCGCGCTGACGGGCGAGACGTACGTGAGCTTCCCGGGAGGCCGCTGAGCCGGCGTTAGCGCGAGGCCTGCGCGGGCCTCCGATGAATTTCGGCGTCCGCCGCGGTCTTCTACTAGATGGACGCGGACGGCCTCGTCAGGAGGACGCTGCCCGTCGACGCGACGGGACTGGCGCCGGACGCGCTGACGCTGGACGCGCTTGCGCGGCTGCAACTCGCCGCCCGACGGTGCGGCTTTCAGATGTGCCTGCGCGGAAGCTCGCCCGAGCTCCGGGAGTTGATCGGCTTTGCGGGGCTCGACGCGGTGCTGCCCGACGAGGCCTCAGGCCTCGAGCCGGGGCGGTAGCCCGAACAGCGGGAAGATCCGCTCGGTTGCGAGGAAGAACGTGATCTCGCGGATCCCGCCCCCGTCGAGCTCGATCACCTGCAGCGCCCACGGGTCGTAGCCGGACCCCGACTCGCTGGGCTTGTACTGCCCGAACGCGACCGTGCCGTTGGCCTGCGGCGCCGGCAGCAGCTTCGAGCCCTTGCAGGCGATCCCCGGCCCGACCCACCACGCGAGGACGTCCTCGCGCCCCGACAGCCACATGTCGTACGGGGGCATCGATTGGGACGCGTCCTCGCGGAGCAGCGAGGTCAGCGCCTCCATGTCGTAGTTCTGGAACGCCTCGACGTAGCGCTCGAGCAGCTCGCGCTCGCTGTCGCCGAGCGCCGGGGCGGGGTCCGACTGCCCGATCCCGCCCGCGTCGAGCGTCGCGCGCGCCCGCTGCAGCGCGCTGTTCACCGACGCGACCGTGGTCTCGAGCAGCTCCGCGACCTCCGAGGCCTTCCAGCGCAGCACCTCGCAGAGGATCAGCACCGCCCGCTGGCGAGCGGGGAGGTGCTGGAGGGCAGCGACGAACGCCAGCCGGATCGACTCGTGCTCCATCGCGACCTCGGCCGGGTCGCCCTCCTCGGCGACGGCGCCGGTCGGGATCGGCTCGATCCAGCTCGCCTCCGGGAGCGTGAACAGGTTCTCCTCGACCGGCTCCTGCGCGGGCCCGAGATCCATCGGGGTGGCGCGGCGGGTGCGGCTGCCGAGCATGTCGTAGGACACGTTGGTGGCGATCCGGTACAGCCACGAGCGCAGCGCGGAGCGGCCCTCGAAGCGGTCGAATGCCTTCCAGGCGCGAAGCATCGTCTCCTGCACCGCATCCTCGGCCTCGAACGGCGACCCGAGCATCCGGTAGCAGTAGCCGGTCAGCTCACGACGGTACTGCTCGAGGGTTCGCTCGAGCTCGTTTGACGGGATCGTGACCTGCTCCACCACGGCCATGCTAAGGGTATGACCGGGTGGCGACGAAAAACTCATCGCGAAGGAGGGAGAGATGGCCCAACCAGTGGTGCATTTC
The DNA here is from genome assembly GCA_963800475.1 of uncultured Solirubrobacterales bacterium. GTDB lineage: Bacteria > Actinomycetota > Thermoleophilia > Solirubrobacterales > Solirubrobacteraceae > Palsa-465. Next base: position 224,110 of record CAWDAZ010000001.1, read on the forward strand.
GAAGTCGTAGGTCAGGATCCGGACAAGCTGCGGGGTTTCTTCGGCGAGCTGTTCGGGTGGGAGTGGGCCGATCCGATGGGACCGACCGACTACTCGACGGTCTCGAACGCCGAAGGAATCGGCGGCGGGCTCGGCGGCGCGCCCGAGGGCTACCCCGGGCACGTCACGTTCTACGTCCAGGTGCCGAACGTCGAGGCCGCGCTCGCCCAGGCCGAGAGCCTCGGCGGCAGCCGGATGATGGGGCCCGACGAGGTCCCCGGCGTCGGGATCACGATCGGGCTGCTGTCCGACCCCGAGGGACACGTGATCGGGGTGATGTCGCAGGACTCGTGAGCGGAGCGGCGCTGCCGGTCAGAGCTCGAGCCTGACCGGCAGCGACTCCAGCCCGTAGATCCCCGACGCGGACCCGAACACGGGCTCGCCCTCCAAGGAAATCGAGCGCACGTGCTGAGCTAGGAACGCGATGGCTTCCTCCATTTCCGCTCGCGCCAGGTTTGCCCCTACGCAGTAGTGGATCCCGGCGCCGAAGGTCAGCACCCGCGCACGCGGCCGTTCGGCGACGATGTCGAACGCGTCGGGCTCGATCCCGTCGCGATTGGCGTGCCAGGCCGACACGAGCAAGATCGAGTTGGCGGGGAAGGTCACGCCGCGGTACTCCAGCTCGTCGATCGTGATCCGCGCCGTGAACGGCGTGATCGGCTCGTAGCGGAGCGCCTCCTCGACCGCGGCGAGCGCCAGCCCGCGCGGATCGGAGCGCAGCTGCTGCCACTGCTCGGGGTGCAGCGCGAGCAGCCGCACCGCGTGCGCCAGCTGGCTCTGGCTCGTGTCGACCCCGCCGACGAGGATGTTGAGGACCAGGTTGCGGAGCTCGTCGTGGCTCAGGCGGTCGCCCTCGTGACCACCGGCTGCGCCGGCGGTGCCCGCCTTGATCAGCTCAGAGATCAGATCGTCGCCGGGCCGTGGCCGCCGGGCCGCGATCAGCTCGTCCTCGTATGCGTAGAACTCGGCGACCGCCTCCTCGATCAGCTCGCGCTCGGTCATCAGGCTGGCGGCGTCGAACTGCCGCTGGATCCAGTTCGACCAGTGGTGCAGCCGCGGCGCGTCCTCGAGCGGCGCGCCCATCACCTCGGCGATCACCAGCGACGGATACGGCTTCGCGAAGCTCTCGACGAAGTCGAGCTCGCCACCGGCCGGAACCGTGTCGAGCAGCTGCTCCAGGAATCCGCGCATCGCGGGCCGGTAGCGCTCGACCGCCCGCGGCGACAGCGCCGGATTGACAAGCCGCCGCAGCCGCCCGTGGTCGGCGCCGTTGATGTTGATGATGTTGCGGACGACCTCCTCGTGCAGCGGGCCGTCGGCGATCCCGAACATCTCGGCGATCGTCAGCCCCGGAAACACGGCGTGCTTGGTGCGCAGGAAGAACTCGCCGGCCTCGCGCTCGAGCACCGTGTACCCGTACGGGTTGGCCGCCAGCCAGCCGTCGTGGCGCTCGACCGCGGCCATCGCGTCGCGGTAGCGATCGCCCCTCAGCCCCGGGTCGGTGTGATCGAAGCTCGGCAGCTCGAGCTCGGTGACGAGCGACACGCAGCGAGCTTATTCGATCGTTTCGTGCAGCCACGCGGCTGCGCGAGGCACGTCTGCCGGGTCGATCGAATGGGTGGCGTCCGACTCCCGGTAGTCGACCGCGAACCCGGCCGGCTCGAGCAGCTCCCGCGCCCGGCGGGCGAACTCGACACCGATCACCGGATCGTTGCGTCCGTGGGCGATCAGCACACGGGTGCCGGTGCGGTCCGCGAGCGAAGGGGCCCAGCCCTCGACCGTCGGGATGAAGCCGCTGAACGCCATGATCCCTGCGGGCGCCGGGCGGTCGCCGAGCCCCAGCGCGTAGCTCATCACGGTGCCCATCGAGAAGCCTCCCAGCACGGTCCGATCGGGACCGAGGCCGGTGCGCTCCCAGAGCTCGTCGTGGAGCTCGGCGAGCGCCCGGTACGCGCTGGTGAACGTGTCCGGGTCCGGATACCCGACCCGCGGAACGAGGTACCAGTGGAAGCCGGGCGACCCCGGCAGCTGCAGCGGCGCGCGGACGCTGACCGTGTGCAGCCGGCGCTCAGGATCGAAGACGTCGGCGAGCGGGAGCAGGTCGCGCTCGTCGGTGCCACGGCCGTGGTGGAGTACGAGCAGGCCGCTCGCCGCGTCCGCCGCGGGACGCTCCCGGTAGGTGAGCGAGGCCATGCCGGCTCAGCCTAGCCCGGCTTCGTCCAGCCAAGCACCGTGGCGGTGCCGGCACGGCGCGGGGCACGGCCCGCGGCGGTGTCGTCCCGCAGGCGAGCCAGCCCCTCGCGCAGCTCCTCGGGATGGTCGCGGGCCATCCGCTCGAAGTAGCTCGTCTCCCCGTTCTCGGCCGCCTCGATGACCCGCGCGGGGTCGGCCGAGATCGCGGCCAGCGACGCGTCGTCGGTGTCGGCGAACTGAAACGGCTCCAGGCTCGCCCCCGGAAGCTCGGCGAGTAACGCGGCGCGCGGTGGGTGCGTCTCCGCCATCCACGCCCGGCTACTCGGAAAGTAGTCGACGATCCACAGCGAGTCGGAGTCCTCGGCGGTGAATCCCTTCAGCACGAGCCTTCCACTCGGCCTCAGGATCCTGCGGGCCTCGGCAAGGGCGAGCGAGCGATCTTCGACGTGGTGGAGCATCGAGATCATCGTCGCTGCGTCGAAGGTCGCGTCCGCGAACGGAAGTCGCTGGGCGTCGGCCCGCACCGTCTCGAGGCCCTTGGCCGCCGCGTGCGCGAGCATCTCGGCGGAGCGGTCGACGACCACCGGTCGCCAGCCCTCGCGCCCCAGCGCCAGCGCGTAGTTGCCCGTGCCGCCGCCGATGTCGGCGAGCCGGCGGCCCGGGGCGCCGCGCAGCGCGGCGCGCAACGGCCGCAGCACCGAGGGGCTCGCCGCGCGGGTCTCGTCGTAGCGCTCGGCTTGGCGCGAGTAATCGGGGAGCAGACTCACGCGCTCAGTGAACAGCACGCCCGGCCGAGTTCATACACTCGATCATCGATGCCGTCGTTGGTCAGCAAGCTTCCGCTCGTCAAGCGCATCCCGGTCGCCCGGCTGATCATCATCGCCGAGGTCGCGATCCTCGCCGGTGAGCACGTCGGCCGGCTCGACCCCGCCGAGCGGCGCCGCATCGTGACGCTGCTGCGCCGCGCGCGCCTGCGCCCTGGAAATCTGAATGAACGGGAGCGCGGCGAGCTCGCGATGCTCGTCGCCAAGGCCGAGCCGAAGCTGTTCGCCAAGAACGTCGCGAGGAAGTTCAGCCCGCTCTGATCAGCGCCTCTCGCAGCTTGCGAGCGGCATCGATGCAGAGCAGCACGTCCTTCTGATCGTCGACCGAGAGCTCGGAGAACGGCTCCTGCTCCAGCCGCGCCTCGACGTTGATCAGGTGGGACGCCAGCTCGTCGGGCTCGAGCGGCACCTCGACGATTTCGCCGATCGCCGCGGCGGCCAGGCGATCGCTCACGCCGCGGGTTCGATCGAGGACGGCGAGCAGCTCCGAGACCGCCACAAACGGCTCAACCCCGTCCACGTCGCCTCCGTAGGAGGGGTGCACGAAGGTCCAGCTGTAGTCGATCAGCGCGAAGAACAGCTGATCGCCGTCGAAGCGGGAAGCCGTAGCCTCCCAGATCGCCTGCGCGAGGACGCGACGTGCTTCCTCGCTCCGGATCGTGCAACGCAAACGAACGTCTCCCCGTGTGCCCGCGAAACTGAGTGGGGGATTGTGTCCGATCCCAAACGGCAAAGAGGACCATATTCGTAGGAAACTCGTCACATGAGCGCGACCAGGGCCGCTCCCGAAGCGCCGACGCCCCCGACCGGAGCGGGGCGTCCGCCCCCGCCTGCCCGGTACGTCCAGCTGATCGCGTTCGTCGTCGGCGCCGCGAGCCTCGGCGCCGAGATCTCCGCGGCGCGGCTGCTCGCGCCGTACTTCGGCGCCTCGACGATCGTGTGGGCGAACACGATCGCGACCGTGCTGGTGGCGCTGTCCCTCGGCTACTGGCTCGGCGGCAAGCTCGCCGACCGGCGCTCGGATCTGCGCGCGCTGTGCGCGATCGTGACGGTGGCGGGCTGCCTGCTGGCGCTGGTGCCGATCGCCGCCGACCCGTTCCTGAAGCTGTCGGTGCGGGCCCTCGGGGCGCTGTCGGTCGGCGGGCTCGCCGGGTCGTTGGTCGCGGTGCTGGTGCTGGTCGCGGTCCCGGTGCTGCTGCTCGGCACCGTCGCGCCGTACGCGAACCGGCTGTCGCTCGGCCGGGTCGCCGACACCGGCACCGTGACCGGGCGGCTGTACGCGATCTCGACCGCCGGCTCGCTGGTCGGGACGTTCGCATCGGCGCTGGTGCTGATTCCGCTGATCGGCACTCATCGCACGTTCCTGGTGTTCGCGTTCGCGCTCGCGCTGGTCGCGCTCCCGGGGCTCGCGCGCCGCGAGCTCGTGCTGGTGCCGGTCGCGATCGCTGCGCTCGCCGCGATCCCGCCGTCGGCCGTCGGCTCCGACGTCAAGGGGGCGCGGGTGATCTTCTCGACCGAGACGCAGTACCAGTACGCGCGCGTGCTCGAGTTCCGTAACGGCGTGCGCTGGCTGCAGCTGAACGAGGGGGTCGCCGTGCACTCGCTGTACCGCCCGTGGACGTTCCTCACCGGCGGTTATTGGGACGACTTCCTGGTGCTCCCCTTCGCGGGTGGCCGCGGGGTCCCCGGCCGGATCGCGATCCTCGGCGACGCCGCCGGGACGGTCGCGCGCGCGTACGGCCACTACTTCCCGGGCACGCGCGTCGACGCGGTCGAGCTCGACGGCGAGCTGTCGACGATCGGCAGGCGCTACTTCGGGCTGCGCGGACCGCGGCTGCATCTGTACACGGCCGACGCCCGGCCCTGGCTGGCCGCCAGCTCCGCGCGCTACGACGCGATCTTCGTCGACGCCTACCGCCAGCCGTACATTCCGTTCTACCTGGTGACCCGCGAGTTCTTCGAGTCCGTGCGTGCACACCTGTGGCCCGGAGGGATCGTCGCGATCAACGTCGGTCACGTGCCGGGGTCGAACGCGCTCGAGCGCGTCGTCACGGCGACGCTGCGCGCGGTGTTCCCGGATGTGATCCGCGATCGCACCAGCGACTACAACTCGCTGCTGGTCGCGAGCACGGGCGCGCTGTCGCCGGCGCGCGTGGCTGCCGCCGCGGCGCCGGGCTCGTCCTTGTCCCCCGACCTGGACGGCTTGGCCGACACCGTAGGCGGCCGGCTCGGCCCTACGCTGAGCGGCGGGTCGGTGTACACCGATGATCGCGCGCCCGTCGAGTGGCTCACCGACCTGTCGCTGCTGGGGTACGCGGAGGGCGGCCGGTGAGCGCGCTGATCACGGTTGAGGAGCTCGCGTCGGCCTCGCCGCGGCCGGCGCTGCTCGACGTGCGCTGGGCGCTGGGCGGGCCGCCGGGCCGCGAGGAGTACGAGCGCGGCCACATCCCCGGCGCCGTGTTCGTCGACCTCGACACCGAGCTGGCGGGACCGCCGGGGGCGGGCGGGCGTCATCCGCTGCCCGAGGCTTCGGCGTTCGAGGCGGCGATGCTCCGCGCCGGCGTGCGCGGCGACCGGGCTGTGGTCGTGTACGACGCGGCCGACTCGGTCGCGGCGGCGCGCGCATGGTGGGCGCTGCGCTACTTCGGGCACCCGGACGTGCGCGCGCTCGACGGAGGCTTCGCGGCATGGCTGGCGGCGGGGCTGCCCGTGTCCGCCGAGGTGCCGGTAGTGCAGCCGGGCGAGTTCGAGGCGCGGCCCGGAGGGATGCCCGCTGTGGACGCCGGCGGCGCGGGCGCGCTGGCCGCCCGCGGGGTGCTGCTCGACGCGCGCGCGCCGGAGCGGTTCCGCGGCGAGCGGGAGCCGATCGACCCGGTGCCCGGGCACATCCCGGGGGCCGTCAACGCGCCGTCGAGCTCGAACGTCGACTCCGAAGGGGCGTTTCTGGGGCCACGCGAATTGCGGGAGCGATTCGAGTCGCTGGGCGTAGCCGACGGAGTTGAGGTCGGCGCGTATTGCGGCTCGGGCGTCACCGCCGCGCACACGGTGCTGGCCCTGGAGCTCGCGGGCGTGCCCGCTGGGCTCTACCCGGGCTCGTGGAGCGAGTGGATCACCGACCCGTCGCGGCCGGTGGCGACAGGCGACTGAGCGGAACTTTGGCGAATAGGTTCGGCATATAGAACCGGATCGCCATCGTTCGCAGGCGAGGGCGCCGGCGCCCGCTCCAGCACCACCCGCACGCCGCTCTTCGGCGCGAGCGTGATCCCGCGGAACACGGTCTCGTCGAGCTCCGGATCGGCGGCCCGCAGCGAACTGCGCTCGAGCACCCGCCGGAGCACGATCCGCATCTCCATCTGCGCGAAGCTCGCGCCGAGGCAGCGGCGGGTGCCGCCGCCGAACGGGATCCATGTGTACGTATCGGGGGCGTCCGGCCCCAGGAACCGCTCGGGACGGAACGCGGCCGGCTGCGGGTACAGGTCGGCGCGCCGGTGGATCACGCGAATCGACGGGTTGATCTCGAACCCCTCCGGGATCGTGTAGCCGCCCAGCGAGAACGGCTCCCCGCGGACCACGCGCCCGACGCCGGGGATCACCGGCCGGATCCGCAGCGACTCCTTGACGACCGCGTCGAGATACTCGTCGCTGCCGCCGGTGGCGCGGGCCAGCGCGTCGGGTGAATGCAGCAGCAGGTCGAGCGTCCAGGCGAGGCCGGTCGCGGTCGTCTCGTGGCCGGCGAGCAGCAGCGTGACGAGCTCGTCGCGGACCTCGCCGTCCGACAGCTTCTCGCCCTGCTCGTCCTCGGCGAGCAGCAGCATCGAGAACACGTCGGTGCGCTTGTCCAGGTCGGGCGCGGCGCGCCGGCGGCCTATCTCTTCAAACAGCAGCTCGTCGACGGCGCGGCGGCGGGCCTCGAACCGGGCGGCCTCGCCGCGGTTCGAGCCGAGCCTCCCGAGCAGCGCCATCAGCATCATCCCGCGCGGACGCGCGACCGGCTCGATCATCTCCCGCAGCCGCGTGCGCAACTCGTCCTCGGCCGGGCCCTGCTCGAACCCGAACACCGCCCGCATGATCACCCGCAGCGTCAGCGACTGCATGCTCGGCATCACCGCGAACGGCTCGCCCACCGGCCAGCTGTCGATCTCCTGGTCGGCGGACTCGCGCATCACGTCGGCGAACACCTGCATCCGCTGGCCGTGGAACGACGGCAGCATCAGCCGGCGGTGACGAAGGTGCTCGCCCTCATCGAGCAGCAGCACCGACCGCTCGCCGAGGATCGGGCCGAGCAGCGCGTTCGCCTCCCCAGCGTGCAGCTGCGCGTTCGAACCCTGGAACAGCTGCTTGACGGCGGCCGGGTCGAACACCATCACGAACTTCGAGTCGAACAGCGTGCCCATCGTGACCACGTCGCCGTATCGCCGCCGGCACGCTTCGAGGAACCGGACGCCGCCGAAGATGAACCCGAAGGTCTGCACCACGCGCGGGAGCCGCGGGCCCGGCGGCAGGGTGGGAGCGGCGGTGCTCACCTCGCAGACGATAGTGGTGACTGAGAGCTGGCTGCGGCGGGCTCGAGGTCGGCGAGCGTCAGCTGGTGGGCCGGCGGGCGGTCGATCGCCCGCACCGAGGTCACGCCCAGGTCCGGCCCGACGTGCAGGAGCTCGCCGGAGTCGAGCAGCCGCCAGCCGGGATCGTCGTCCATCTCCTCGCTCGCCACGACCACCGACCGCGTGTCGGCGAGGTCATCGCACTCGACCTTGATCCGCCGGCGCGCGCTGGAGTGCCGGAGCCCGCCCCTGCCCGCACCGCGCTCGAGCACGAGCAGCTCGTGCGTCTCGGGGTACCGCATCGCCCACAGCTCGGAGTCGGAGATCATCACGAAGTTGATCGCGTACACAGGCAGGTTCTCGGCGATCCAGCCGACCGCCGAGACGATCCCCTCGCGGACATCGCCGATCCGCTCGATCTCCCTCGTCACCAGCGCGAAGTAGCGCTCGGAGTCGGTCTGCCCGTGGACCGGCGAGATCGCGTCGCCGAGCTCGGCCTCGAGCGCCGGCACGTCGCCGATCACGCCGTTGTGGGCGAACAGCCGGCCCTGCATCGAGAACGGGTGGGTGTTCTCGCGCGTCACCGGGGTGCCGGAGGCGTACCGCACGTGCGCGACGAAGGTGCGAGAGCACAGCTCGCGGGCCTCCTCGGCGAACTGCCGGTCCTCGAACGCCGCCATCGGCTGCTTGTCCACCCTGGGAGTGCCGCCTCGGTCGTAGTAGCCGACGCCGGTGCCATCCGGGTTGCGCCGGCTCTGCCGGTCCAGCGAGTCCGGCGCCTCGAGCAGCCAGAACGTCGCCCGGACGGGTTCGGGCCCTCCGCTCATTCCGAACAGCCGGCACATGGCTCGGACCGTATAGATTGCCCGCGGTCATGGCCAGCGCCAGCCCAGTCGAGCAAGCCCGGGCGATCGTCCGCCGCGCCGCCCTCGAGCTGCGCTCCGCCGGCTACGCGTATCGCGCCGGGATGCTGCAGCTCGAGCCGCCGAGGCGGACCGTCGAGGTGTTCAGGGCGATCGACCGGCTCGGCCAGCTGGGCGGCGGGATCGCGATCGCGTCACTCCGGCACGGGGAGCGGACCGGGCTGATCGACGAGCTCGGGTCGCTCACATTCACCGAGCTTGACCGGCGGTCGAACGCGCTCGCATGCGCGCTGCGCCGCCGCGGCGTGGCCGAGGGCAGCTGCATCGGGATCCTGGCGCGCAACCACCGCGGGTTCCTCGACATCACCTTCGCCGGCTCGAAGGTCGGCGCGAGGCTGCTGTACCTGAACACCGACTTCGCCGGCCCGCAGCTGCGCGACGTGTGCGAGCGCGAGGGCGTCACGCTGCTGGTCCACGACGAGGAGTACGACTCGCTGATGGAGGGGATCGAGCCGTCCCACGGGCGGCTGCACGCGTGGAGCGACGAGCAGGGGGCGCCGGACACGCTCGAGGCGCTGATCGCCGAGTACGCGGGCCAGGTGCCGCTGCCGCCGTCGGACCCGGCGCGCGTGGTGCTGTTGACGAGCGGCACGACCGGGACCCCGAAGGGCGCCCCCCGCCAGCAGGGCCACTCGCTGCACCCGATCGGCGCGCTGCTGTCGAAGGTCCCGTACCGCCAGAAGGAGGCGAACTACGTCGCGGCGCCGATGTTCCACGGCCTCGGCTTCACGCAGATGGTGCTTGCGGTGACGCTCGGCTGCACGACGATCGTCGAGCGCCGCTTCAACCCGGAGCGCGTGCTGGACTCGATCACCCGCCTGCGCCCGCAGGTGCTGGCGGTCGTCCCGGTGATGCTGCACCGGATCGTGGCGCTGCTCGAGGACGACCCACGCCGATGGGATACGAGCTCGCTGCGGATCATCTTCTCGTCGGGGTCGCAGCTCGAGGCCGAGCTCGTGCGGCGCACGCAGCGCGCGATCGGCGATGTCCTCTACAACTTCTACGGCTCGACCGAGGTCGCGTGGGCGACGTTCGCGACGCCTGAGGACCTGCGCGCCGCACCCGGCACCGCGGGGCGGCCGCCGTTCGGGACGATCGTGCGGCTGTACGACTCCGATGGCCGTCCCGTATACGGCCCGGACAACCTCGGGCGGGTCTTCGTCGGCAACGGCTTTCAGTTCGAGGGCTACACCGGCGGCGGCAACAAGGAGATCATCGACGGGTTGATGAGCACCGGCGACGTCGGGCACTTCGACACCGCCGGGCGCCTGTTCGTCGACGGCCGCGACGACGACATGATCGTGTCCGGCGGCGAGAACCTGTTCCCCGGCGAGGTAGAGGAGCTGTTGATCACGCACGCGGCGATCGGCGAAGCCGCCGTGATCGGCGTCGACGACCCCGAGTTCGGCAAGCGGCTGGCCGCGTACGTGGTGCTGATGCCGGGGCAGTCGCTGAGCACCGACGAGATCAAGGAGTTCGTCAAGCAGAACCTCGCTCGTTACAAGGTTCCGCGCGACATCACGTTCGTCGACGAGCTGCCGCGCACTCCGACCGGCAAGGTGCTCAAGCGCGAGCTGCGTGAGCGGCACGCAAGCGCCGTCGGCTGAGCGCTTACGCCGGCCATACCTCCGTTAGACGTCGCTTAGCGTTTACGGCCCGCACACCGCGGGTGTCAGAATTGGTCGCGGATGAACCGCTTTCTGCGCACCGCCCCGACGCGACGCCTGTTCGCGGTGGTTCTCGGGACCGTCGCGGTGATCGCGGCCGGCGCGACGATCGCGATCGCCGCGACCTCCGGCGGACCGGTTCCGGCGCCGATCGGGCTCGCTCAGGCGATCCACGCGGCGCTCGCCGCCCCGAAGGTGCAGGGGATCTCCGCCGACATCCAGTTCACGAACCACCTGATCAGCTCGACCGACATCCAGGGCACCGACCCACTGCTGACCGGCGCGACGGGACGCGTCTGGGTGTCGAACGACCACCGCTTCCGGCTCGAGCTGCAGAGCGGCAACGGCGACGCCAACGTGGTCGTGAACCACGGCGTCTGGTGGGCGTACCTGCCGGCCTCGAACACCGTGTACAAGGGCAAGCTGCGCGCCGCCCAGCATGCCGCTCCGGAGCATGCCCGGCAGGACAAGCTGCCGAGCGTCGCCGAGATCCAGACCGAGCTCAACCGCCTGATGGCGCACCTCGGGATCTCGGGTGCGGCTCCGACCGACGTCGCCGGCCAGCCGACCTACACGGTGACCGTGTCGCCGAAGCCGGCGGGCGGCCTGCTCGGCTCGGTGCAGCTCGCGTGGGACGCGGCGAAGGGTGTGCCGCTCAGGTTCGCTGTGTACGCGCGTGGTGACTCGAGCCCGGTCCTGGAGCTCGCCGCGACCGACATCAGCTATGGCCCGCTGTCCGCGGGCGTGTTCACGATGTCCCCGCCCGCGGGCGCGAAGGTCGTGAAGGTGGCGACGCCCTCGAGCACCAACGCGACCGGGCACTCCCGGCTCCACGGCAAACGGGGCCACGGCCACGAGGTGACCGGCGTCGCGGCCGTCCAGGGCCGCCTGAAGTTCACGCTGTCCGCGCCGGCCACGCTCGCGAACATGACCCGCAGCGACGTGAAGCTGCTCGAGCTGGGCGGCCGCAGCGCGGCGCTCGTCACGTACGGCCACGGGCTCGGCGGGATCGCGGTGCTCGAGCAGCAGGCGACGGCGCAGAGCGCGCGGCAGCTCACCCTCAGCCAGGGCTCGGGCGAGCACCAGCGGGGGATCGACCTACCGACGGTGCAACTCGATGGCGTCAGTGCCCAGGAGCTGGACACGGCGCTCGGGACCGTCGTGCGCTACACCCGCGGCGGAGTGACGTATACCGTGCTCGGCTCGGTGACTCCGCCGGTCGCAGACGCGGCGGCGCGCGGTCTATGAGCGGCGGGGGCGGGCCGCCCCCCGTTGAGGTCAGGGGGCTGGTCAAGCGCTACGGCGAGCTGACCGCGGTCGACAGCATCGATCTCCTTGTCAACGCAGGCGACGTGTACGGCTACCTGGGCCCGAACGGAGCCGGCAAGACGACCTCGCTGCGGATGATGCTCGGGCTGATCCGGCCGACCGCCGGCACCGTGCGGGTGTTCGGACGCGACCCGATGGCGACCGTCCACGCGCTCGACCGCGTCGCAGGGTTCGTCGAGGCGCCGACCTTCTATCCGTACCTGAGCGGCCGCCGCAACCTCGAGCTGCTGGCCGCCTACGACGGCCACGACGCGCGCGAGCGGATCGAGCGCTCGCTGGAGCTCGTGGAGCTCGCGGGCCGCGCCAAGGACCGCGTCGGCGGCTACTCGCACGGGATGCGCCAGCGGCTCGGGATCGCGGCGGCGCTGCTTCGCGACCCGGAGCTGCTGTTGCTCGACGAGCCGACCACCGGGCTCGACCCGGGAGGGATGCGCGACATGCGCGAGCTGGTCAGACGGCTGGCCGGGGAGGGGATCACGATCATGCTCTCGAGCCATCTCCTGACCGAGGTCGAGGAGGTGTGCAATCGCGTCGCGATCGTTCGCTCGGGGCGGATCGTGTACGAGGGGGAGATCGCGACGCTGAAGGGCGCGGGCGCGTTGAGCTACGCGCTGTCGACGACCGACGACGAGCGCGCGGTGGCGGTGTGTCGCGCCCAGCCCGGGGTCTCAGACGTACGCGTCCAGAACGGTCGTGTGTCGTTCACCGCCGACCAACAAGCCGCCGCCGAGCTCTCACAGGCGCTTGTCGAGGGCGGGGCGCTGATCCGCTCGCTGACGCCTCAGACCGCCAGCCTCGAGGACCTGTTCTTCTCGCTCACCGAAGGTGACGGCGCCGCGCTCAGTGAACGACCGGAGCCGGTCGCGCCATGAACCCGGGCGTCGGCACCGTGTATCGCTGGGAGCTGTTCAAGCTGCGGTTCCAGAAGCGCACGTACCTCGGCCTCGGCGCGGCGGTGATCGTCCCGATCCTGTTCGTGGTCGCGATCCACTTCCGCCACAACCGGCACGGCGGGGACTTCGCATTCTCGTCGTACCTGACGAAGAGCGGACTGGCCGTGCCGCTGGTGATCCTGTTGTTCGGGGCGGTGTGGATGTTCCCGCTGATCACAGCGCTGGTGGCGGGCGACATCTTCGCCTCCGAGGACCACAACGGGACGCTCAAGACGATCCTCACGCGCTCGCTCGAGCGCTGGCAGATCTTCGCCGGCAAGGCGCTCGCGGCGATCACGTACGCGATCGTGGCAATCGCGCTCAGCGGCACCGTCGCGGTGGTCGCGGGCAGCATCCAGTCGGGCTTCAACCCGCTGCAGAGCCTGTCCGGGACGATCGTGTCGGCCCCGAAGGCGCTCGAGCTCGTGTACGTGAGCCTGCTCGTGTACCTGATTCCGATCTTGACGATCGTCGCGATCGGGCTGCTGCTGTCGACGGTGACCCGCAACAGCGCCGCCGCGGTGGTGGGGACGTTGATGGTGTCGCTGCTGTTCCAGCTGCTCGGGATCCTGCCGGGCCTCGGAGGCCTTCAGCCGTACCTGCTGAGCACCCAGTTCAACGCCTGGCAGGGGCTGCTGCGCACCCCGATCGACTGGGCCCCGATCGTGCGCGCCGCGTGGGTGTGCGCGCTGTACGGAATCCCGGCACTGGTCGCTGCGTACCTGGTTTTTCTGCGGCGCGACGTCGCCGGCGGCTGAGCGCCGAAAGGCTCTGCCGAGCACCGAGAAGCCGTCCCGAGCGCCGAGAAGCCCTGCCGAGCGCCGACAAGCCCTGCCGAGCGCCGAGAAGCGCTGCTGAGCGCTGAGCAGGGATAACCCCTGCAAAACCCGGATTGCGGTTAGCGGATTCTCATGCTGCTCTTACTGGTTCCTGATTGTCTTTGGGGACGATCTTCGCGATGGTGAGAGACCCCGGCAACAGGTCAACCAGGTCCAACGCGGCGCTCGAGCGCGACGCGGCACTCGCGCGAATCGGGAGTACAAGGCGGTGGATGCTCGCCGGTGCCGCGGCGCTGACAGCCGCGCTGGCCGCGCTCACCTCCGCGCTGGTGCCGGGCAAGTCGTTCGGAGCAAAGCCGGAAAAATCGTCGATCGCTGCGCATCCGACGGCCAAGACCACGTCCGCGTCCGCCGCGCCGGCGCTGCCGCCGCCCGCCGGGGCCGCGGCGCTCGGCATCCAGAGCGACGAGTCCCAGAGCGGCGGGAGCTCGGACGGCTCGAGCTCCGGCAGCAGCGATCCCAGCAGCTCCGGTTCGCAGGCCGCGACCCCCCAGCCCGCGCCGGCTCCCGTGCCTGCTCCCGCGCCCGCCCCGGCCCCCTCGGGTGGTGGTGGCGGCGGGGCGGTCACCACTTCCGGCGGCTCGTAGGCTACGTCGCAGGAGAGACATGGCAGCCCGCGAGACGTCCGTCAGCTTCGGGGCGCTCGGGAGCACCGCGGTCGTCGCGGTGACGGACCCCGACGCGCTCAAGCCGGCCCGGGAGGCCGTTGAGGCGGTCGTCGCGCGATTCGACGTGGCCTGCTCGCGGTTTCGTGAGGACTCCGAGTTGACGGCGCTCAACGCGGGCGCCGGCACCCCGGTCGAGGTCAGCCCGCTGCTGCTCGAGGCAGTCGAGGCGTCGCTGCGCGCGGCACGGGTCACCGACGGCGATGTCGACCCGACCGTCGGCGAGGCACTGATCGCGCTCGGCTACGACCGCACCTTCGACGCAATCCCCGCGATCGGCCGCGGCGGCGCAGCGACGGTGTCGGTCGCGTCGGTGCCCGGGTGGCAGACGGTCACCGTCGACCGGACCGCCGGAACGGTGAGCACCGCGCGTGGCGTCGTGCTCGACCTCGGCGCCACCGCCAAGGCGCTGGCCGCAGACCACGCCGCCGCGGCCGCGGCGGCCTCTGTCGACGGAAGCGTGCTGGTGTCGCTCGGGGGCGACATCTCGATCGCCGGATCACCGCCGGAGGGCGGGTGGCGGATCCGCGTCACTGACGACCATCGCGCCGATCACACCGCGCCGGGACAGTGGATCACGATCTGGGCGGGCGGGCTCGCGACGTCGAGCACCACCGTCCGGCGCTGGGATACCGACGCGGGGTCTGCCCACCACCTGCTCGACCCGGCGACCGGCCGTCCCGCGGTCAGCCCCTGGCGAACGGCCAGCGTCACCGCCGCGACCTGCCTGGACGCGAACATCGCGAGCACCGCCGCGATCATCCGCGGCGAGCGCGCTCCCGACTGGCTCGAGTCGCTGTGCCTGCCCGCCCGCCTGGTGCTCGCCGCAGGCGGCGTGACGTACGTGGCCGGATGGCCCGCCGAGGGGGACGACCTCGGCGAGCAGGGTGGCCCGCGATGAGCGTCGCGACCACGCTCAGCCCGAGTACCTACTGGTATCTCGCGCGTGCGACCGGCGCAGTCGCGATGGTGCTGCTGACCGCCAGCGTGGTGCTCGGGATCCTCGGTTCGCTGCGGTTCTCCTCCGGTCCCCGCTGGCCGCGCTTCGCGATCGACTCGCTGCACCGCGACACGTCGCTGTTGGTGATCGTGCTGATCGTGCTGCACGTTGTCACGAGCGTGCTCGACAGCTTCGCGCCGATCACGTTGACCGACGCGATCATCCCGTTCGCGACCCCGTACCGGCCGCTGTGGATGGGGCTCGGGACGCTGGCCTTCGACCTGCTGATCGCGCTGACGGTCACGAGCCTGCTGCGACGCCGGCTCGGCTACCGCTCGTGGCGGGCGATCCACTGGTTCGCGTACGCGTGCTGGCCGATCGCGATCCTGCACGGGCTGGGGACCGGCAGCGATGTCAAGAGCACCTGGATGCTGTTGCTGACGGCCGCCTGCGTGGCCGCGGTCGTGGTCGCCGCGCTGATCCGGATCGGGCGGGCGCCGTCGGCAACGCCCGGGATGCGCGCCGGCACCGGCGCGCTCGCGATCGCCACGCCACTCGCACTTGCGATCTTCACGCTCGCCGGCCCGCTCCAGCACGGCTGGGCGCGCCGCGCCGGGACCCCGCAGAGCCTGCTCGGAGCGGGCGCCTCCGCGTCCTCGTCCACCGGATCGCATGGCACTCCGGTGGCGAGCTCGAAGGCGGCGGCCGGGCCGCTCGACCGGCCGTTCGCGGCCTCGCTGACCGGCACCGCGACCCAGACCAACGCGGGCAGCGGCGCGATCGTCGAGCTCGCGATGCGGCTCGGCGGCCACGTGCGCGGGCAGATGCGGGTCCGGCTCGGCGGCCAGCCGGTCGCCAGCGGCGGCCTTTCGCTGACGGGCAGCCAAGTCGATCTCTCTGCGCCGGGAATGCCGTCGGTAATGGCGGGACAGATCGTGTCGCTCGAGGGCGACCGCTTCAAGGCCCGGGTCACAGACCAGTCGGGCACCGTCGTCAACCTGCTCGCGAACCTCAACATCGACCAGAACAGCGGCGCCGTGACCGGAACGCTGACCGGGCAGCCGACTCGATGACCGCCTGGCTCGAGGGACACCCCGGGCTGCCGCGATTGCTCGCGGGGCTCGACTCGAGCGGCGGGCCGATGTCGCTCGCGGAGCACGAGCGCGTGCACGGAGAGCTTCCCAACCGCGCGGCGTGGGAGTTGATCGAGTCGATCGAGCACAGCGGGCTGCGGGGCCGCGGCGGCGCGGACTTCCCGACCGCCCGCAAGCTCCGGGCGGTGGCCGCCGCGAGGCGCCCCTCGGCTGTGGTCGTGAACGGATCCGAGACCGAGCCCGCCAGCGCCAAGGACCACCTGCTGCTCTCGCGGCTGCCGCACCTGGTGCTCGACGGGGCGGTGCTCGCGGCCCGCGCCGTCGGCGCCGCCGAGGTAATCGTCCAGATCGGCGATCACTCGACCGGATCGCTGGGGGCGCTCGAGGGAGCGCTCGCGCTTCGCGACGACCGTCTGCCGGTGCACCTGATCTTGGCGCCGGGTGGCTACGTGGCCGGCGAGGAGAGCGCGGTCGTGCACCACCTGAACGGCGGCGATCCGCTGCCTTCGTTCGTCCCTCCGCGCCCGTTCCAGCGCGGCTACCGGGGGCGCGCGACGCTGATCCAGAATCCCGAGACGCTCGCCCAGATCGCGCTTGTTGCAAGGTTCGGCGAGCACTGGTACCGCGAGCTCGGGACGGCTGCCGATCCCGGCTCGGCGCTCGTGACGATCTCCGGCGCCGTCCGGGAGCCCGGGGTGTACGAGCTTGCGTTCGGCACCTCGATGACCGACCTCGTCGACGCGGCGGGCGGCGAGACCGAGCCGCTGCGCGCGCTGCTGGTGGGCGGATACTTCGGCACCTGGGTCGACGCGTCGGACGCGCTCGCGCTGCGGCTCGCGCGCGAGGACCTGCGCTCGGTCGGTTGCACGCTCGGCTCGGGAGTGCTGATCGCGCTCGGCGAGAGCTCTTGCGGGCTCCACGAGAGCGCGCGGGTGATCGACTACCTGGCCAAGCAGTCCGCGGGGCAGTGCGGGCCGTGCGTATACGGGCTCCGCGCGATCGCCGACTCGGTCGGCGCGATCGCCGGCGGAACCGCCCAGGACCGCGAGCGCGACCGGGTGATCAGGTGGGCGGAAGAGATCCGGGGCCGCGGGGCGTGTCACCACCCTGACGGCGCGGTCCGATTCGTCGCTAGCGCGCTGAGCGTGTTCGCCGACGAGATCGAGTGGCACCGCCGCCAGCGCTGCGGAGCCCGGCCCGCCGGCCTGCCGCTCGGCGGGCCGAGCGTGCGCCGCGCCGGACACGTCAAGAGCCGCGTCGGGCCGACGGCGGCCGCCGCGGGGAGGCGCCGGTGAGCGTCCGCGTGCGGGTCAACCCGATCACCTGCGAGGCGCACGGCCTGTGCGTCGAGTTGCTCCCCGAGCTGATCCGGCTCGACGACTGGGGCTACCCGATCGTCGACGAGTCCGGGGTGCCGCGGGAGCTGATCGGGCTGGCGCGGCGCGCCGTCGACGCCTGCCCGACGCTCGCGTTACTGCTCGAAGAGGAGTGAGCGCGGGGGCGGCCAACCTAATCGAAGCGCCAGGTCGGTTTACTTGCCGCTTATCTGATTAGAGGCACAATGCGACGCACCGGCTCCCCGGGGGCAGGCTCCTTGCGATGCTGATCACGAGATACCGAGTCCCCACTGCGGTGCTGCTGGCGATGGGCGGGTTCATCGCCTCGTGGCTGGTGATCCACCACGGCTGGTTCACCCACCACCTGCTGCAGGACACGACCGTGTACGCCCACTACTCGGGGCTGATGAAGCGCGGCCAGGTCCCGTACCTGAACTTCAAGTTCGAGTACCCGCCGCTGGCGCTGCCGCTGTTCCTGATCCCCGGCTGGGTCGCAGGGCCCAGCTGGCACGTGTACGAGCAGACCTTCGAGCTGATGATGCTCGCCTGCGGGCTGGTCACGGTGGGCACCGCCGCGTGGCTGCTCGCGCGCGACCGCGTGACACCCGAGCGGCTCGCCGCCGGGGTCGCGCTCGGAGCGCTGACGCCGCTCCTGATCGGCCCCGTGATCCTGTCGCGGTTCGATCTGTTCCCGACGATGCTGACGATCCTGGCGCTCGCGGCGATCATCACCAAGCGCCCGCGGACCGCGTTCGTGCTGCTCGCGCTCGGGACGGCGGCGAAGGCGTACCCGTTCGTGATGGTCCCGCTGCTGCTCGTGTACGTGTGGCGCAACTACTCGCGCCGCGAGGCGCTGATCGGGGTCGCGTGGTTCGTCGGCGTGGTCGCGCTGTTCTACCTTCCGTTCCTCGCGATCGCCCCGCACGGCGTCCTGTGGAGCCTGCGCGATCAGGGCACGCGTCCGCTGCAGATCGAGAGCTCGGCCGCGACGCTGTGGATGGCCGCGCACCAGCTGGTCGGCCTGCACCTGAAGCTGTTCTTCTCGCACGGCTCGGACAACCTGTACGGCCATCCGCCGACGACCGCCGCCTCGGTGATGACGTTCGTCCAGTGGATCGTGATCATCGGCGTGTGGGTGACGTTCGCGCTCGGCCGCGCGACGCGCGAGCGGCTTGTGCTGACGAGCGCCGCGACGGTGTGCGCGTTCCTGTTCCTCGGGCGCGTGCTGTCACCGCAGTACCTGATCTGGCTGGTCCCGCTGGTGATGATCGCGCCTGGACGGCGCGGGTTCGCCGCGGTCGGCCTGCTGGCGCTCTCGATGGTGCTCACGCAGGGATGGTTCCCCCAACACTGGAACGAGCTGAAGGCGTTGATGCCGCGCGAGACGTGGGCGCTGGTCGCCCGCAACACGGTGCTGTTGGTGCTGCTCGGCACGCTCGCGTGGCCGGACGTGCCGGTTTGGCGGATGGCGCGCGACTGGGCGTCGCGGCTGCGGCACGCGCCACCGAGGGTCGGGGTTCCGCGCCCGGAGGAGGCCTGAGCCGCTAGCCGCCCGCGAGCTGCTCGTGCAGCTCCGCGAGGCCGACCTGGCGGTTGGCACTCACAGACACACTGGCTCCGCAAGCCTCGCAGGAGGGCCCACCTCGGGCGGCGGGCCGTCCGGGGCGGCGGCCAGCTGGAGCTCCCACCAGCCGACGTCGTGCCAGCGGCCCGCCTTCCAGCCGATCCGGCGAAATACCCCGACCGGCTCGAAGCCGCACGCCTCGTGCAGCGCGACGCTCGCCTCGTTGGGGAGTGTGATCCCGGCGCACGCGACCCGCACGTGCTGGCGTCCGAGCAGCTCGAGCAGCGTCTCGTACAGCGCGCGGCCGGTCCCGCGACGCCGGCGGGCCGGCGCGAGGTACGCGGTCACGTCGGCCGCCCACCGGTACGCGGCGCGCTCGCGATGCAGCGACCCGTAGGCGAACCCGACCACCGTCCCGGAGTCCTCCGCTACCAGCCACGGATAGCGCGCCGAGACCACCTCGATCCGTCCGCTCATCTCTTCGGCTGCAGGCGGCTGCTCCTCGAACGAGATCGGCGTGTCGAGCACGTACGGCGCGTAGATCGCCGCGCAAGCCTCGCCGTCGCGCGCGGGATCGGCGTGGCGGATGATCACCCCGACAGCGTAAGCGGGGCGAGGATCGTCCGCACGGCCTCCTGCGTCGCGGGCCGGTCGCCGCGCGCGAGCCGGCTGTCGGGCATCACCACGAACGAGACCCCCAGCCGGATCCCCAGCTCCGAGAGCAGCTCGGCGTCGCCCGCGGCCAGCTCGCCGGCGGCCTGCCCCTCGCGGATCAGGCCGGCGAGGAACCCGTGGATCAGCTCGAATACCTCGCTTCCGTCCCGGGTCAGCTCCCGCAGCAGCGCCTCGGGCTCGACGCGCGCGAGACGCTCGAGCAGCGGATGCTCGCGGATCACGTCGAGCGTCGTCGTGAACAGCGTCGCCAGCCGCTCGTCGGCCGGGGCGTCGGGGTCGAGTGCGGAGCTGATCGTCTCCAGGCAGCGCCGGCACTCCCGGACGGCGAGCGCGTCGACGAGCTTTGCGTGGCTTCCGAAGCGGCGATACACGGTCATCCGGCCGACCTGCGCGCGGGTCGCGACGTCGTCCATCGTCAGCCGCCGCAGCCCGGAGGCGGCGGCGAGCTCGAGTGCCGCGTCGAGGATCCGCTCCGACAGCTCGTCGTCGGCCGGCTGGTGGGCGGGGTCGAACGCGAGCGCGAGCAGCCTGGCGCTGGTGGCGGGCATCAGCCGCCCGCCGCCGCCGGCGCGCCGCGGGGTCCGAGCGGTCCGCGCGCGATCGCGCGCCGGCGCATCCGCAGCTGTGCCGGGCCCATGATCCGCAGCCGCTCGGGCATCACCGGCTCGAGGCCGCGGCTGATCCGTCCGAACGCGCCGTACTCGCGCTCGTCGCGCCGGCCCCACGGGATCTCGAATCGTTCGCGCAGCTCCGGGCTCAGCAGCCCGACGCCGCCGAGCCACAGCATCCGGCTCATCGGCAATTGCAACGCGCGCCAGATCGCGTCCGGGATCGGCAACGGCGGCGGTGCCTCGCCGATCGATCCGAGCACGCGTCCGACCGACTCGGTCCGGACCAGCTCGGTGCGGGTCATCTCGTCGAAGTACTCGCGGAACTCGGGCCAGGTCGGCGGCAGGTCGCGCTCGCGCACGCCGATCAGCCGGCCCAGCCCGCGGTACTCGCGGTAGAAGCTCGTCACCTCGGCAGGCGTCATCGGCCGCCCGAACTGCGCATGACCGCGGACGTAGGTGTCGATCAGGGTCGCGTGCACCCACGCGTACGCGGCGGGCTCGAGCGCGTGATAGCGCTGCCCGTCCTCGCGGACCCCCTTGAAGCGCTTGTGGATCTCGCGCAGCCGGCGGCCCGTCGGCGCCGCCGCCCGTCCGCCGTAGACGAGCAGCGTCACGTAGTCAATCGTCCGCAGCAGCCGGTTCCACGGGCGCCGCTCGAAGTCGGAGTAGTCCCGCACGCCGGCGCCGACGGTCGGATGCGCGACCTGGAGCAGCAGCGGGTACAGCATCACCGCATACAGCCGCGCGTCGCTGGTCGACCGCCAGGTGACGGACTCGGGCCCGACGAGGATCTCGTCGACCTCGGTCTCGGGAGGGAAAAGCGTGGTGCTCATCGGTGCCTCCTGGTACGAATGAGAGGTAATTCGTACCACACGTACCGAAGCGAGGCAAGGAGCCGGGTCAGAAACCGGGCATGGTCGAGAAAACGAAAAATGCCTTTGCTTTCTCGACCATGCCTACCGAACAGCCGAACCGCGCCACGCGCAGTAGACCGGCCGCCGCGCCGGGGAGCCCAACCGCGCGCGCGGACGCATAGGATCCGCGCATGGCGATCCGCACCCTGACCGACGAGCAGCGCGCGTTCGTCGAGGCCGTCCGCGACTTCGCGCGCCGCGAGTGCGGTACGCGCGAGCAGCGCGACGCCCTGACCGACAGCGGACACGAGGTCCACAACCAGCAGCTGTACGAGCGGATCGCCGAGCTCGGCTGGCTGGGGGTGACGATCCCGGAGGAGTACGGCGGCTCGGGTGCCGGCGCGGTCGAGCTGTGTCTGCTGCTCGAGGAGGTCTCGCGCGGGATGATCCCGATCGGGTTCGTCGGCGTCAGCATGATCACCGCCGGGGCGGTCCGTCGGTTCGGCTCCGAGGAGCAGAAGCGCGAGCTGCTGGGCGGCGTCGTGCGCGGCCGCGTCGAGGCGATCGCGATGTCAGAGCCCGAGGCGGGGTCGGACGTCGGCAACCTCTCGTGCCGGGCCGAGCGCTCGAACGGCGGCTACGTGCTCAACGGCCAGAAGACGTGGATCACCGGCGCGCACGCCGCCGACCACATCCTGGTCGTGTGCCGGACCAGCAAGACCGGCGACAAGCACGAGGGGCTGTCGATGATCTCCGTGCCGTCCGACGCCGACGGGGTCGAGATCCGCGGGATCGAGACGATGGCGGGCCGCGAGGTCAACGACGTGTTCCTCACCGACTGCCGGGTGCCGGCGGAGCGGCTGATCGGAGCGCAGGACCAGGGTTGGAGGCAGCTGATGGCCGGCCTCAACCACGAGCGGCTGATCATCGCCGCCCAGGCGCTGGGGATGGCGCAGCGCGCGTTCGACGACGCGCTCGCCTACGTCAAGGAGCGCAAGCAGTTCGGCAAGCCGATCGGCTCGTTCCAGACGCTCAAGCACCGGCTCGCGGACCTCGCGACGGAGATCGAAGCGACACGCTTGCTGGTGTACGACGTTGCGGCGCGCTCGGACGCCAACCCGGAGGTGACGCTGCCGCGCGAGGCCTCGATGGCGAAGCTGAAGGCCACCGAGGTCGCCAAGCGGATGACGCTCGAGGGGATGCAGATGATGGGCGGCTACGGCTACGCGACCGAGTACGACATGGAGGGCCAGGTGCGGACCGCTCTGGTGACGACGATCTACGGCGGGACGAGCGAGATCCAGCGGGAGATCATCTCCCGGACGCTCGGGCTGTAGGGGCGGCCGCGGCCTTCGCGCGGCCGCCGCGCTACGGGGCGCGGCGGCCGGCGTGCGACCGCGCCCTACGACGGCCGGCGGTAGATGCTGACCACGGCGGCGCCGCCGAGGCCGATGTTGTGCTGGAGCGCGACGTCGACGTCGTCGACCTGGCGCTTGTCGGCCATTCCGCGCAGCTGCCAATTGAGCTCCGAGCACTGCGCGAGGCCGGTCGCGCCGAGCGGGTGGCCCTTCGAGATCAGACCGCCGCTCGGGTTGACGACCGGACCGCTGCCGCCGTACGTGGTCGCCTGCGACTCGACGAGCTTGTGGCCCTCGCCCTCGGCCGCGAGCCCGAGCGCCTCATAGGTGATCAGCTCGTTGGCAGAGAAGCAGTCGTGCAGCTCGACCACGTCGACATCCTCGGGCGAGACCTGGGCCTCCTCGTAGGCGCGACGTGCCGCCTCCTTGGACATGTCGTAGCCGACGATCGTGATGCAGTCGGCGCTCTCGTCGAGGCTCGAGGGGAAGTCGGTCGTCATCGCCTGGCCGGCGATCTCGATCGCTTGATCCCAGAGGTCGTGCTCGTCGACGAACCGCTCGGAGGCGACGATCGCCGCGGCCGCGCCGTCGGAGGTGGGGGAGCACTGCAGCTTCGTAAGCGGCTCGTGGATCATCGGCGCCTGCGCGATCTCCTCGAGCGAGTACTCGGTCTGGAACTGCGCGTACGGGTTGTTGGTGGAGTGCTTGTGGTTCTTCCACCCGATCCACACGTAGTGCTCGGGCTTGGAGCCGTACTTCTCCATGTGGTCTCGCCCGGCGTTGCCGAACATCTGCGGCGCGAACGGGGACTGCTCGGGGTCGCGGAGCTCGAACATGCGCATCATGTGCTTGTCCATCGCCGGCGTACGGTCGGTGTACTTCATCCCCAGCGAGCCGCGCTCCATCTTCTCGAAGCCGATCGCCAGCGCGCAGTCGACGAGTCCGCCCTTGACGGCCTGGCGCGCGAGGAACAGCGCGCTCGACCCGGTCGAGCAGTTGTTGTTGACGTTCAGGACCGGAATCCCGGTCAGGCCGAGTTCGTAGACGGCCCGCTGGCCGTAGGTCGAGTCGCCGTACACGTAGCCCGCGTACGCCTGCTCCACCGATGCGTACGGGATCCCCGCGTCAGCGAGCGCCTTCGCGCCCGCGTCCTTGGCCCAGTCGGGGTAGTCGCCCTCCTTGGTGCCGGGCTTGTCGAACTTCGTCATCCCGACGCCGACCACATAGGTCTTGTTGCTCATGCTGCGCGTCTCCTGGATTCGAGGGTTGATGCCTGCACCGCCGGGACCACGTCCCGGACGATGCTCAGAAATGCCTGGGCGAGCAGCACGCGAAGCTGCTCTCTTGAAAGACGGTCGCGTTCGAGCCACTCGATGCTCGCGGCCTCCGCGAACCCCGAGTAGGCGCGGATCGCCGCGCGCAGCTCGGCCGGCGCGTGCACGGCCTCGTAGGTCTGAAGCGCCTCGATCAAACGGTCGGCGGCCTGCTCGCGGGCGTCCTCAAGAATCTCCTCGAGCTCCGGATCGCGGCCGAGCCCGCGCCCGCCGATCAGCGTCAGCCAGGTGCCGCGGTTGTGCTCGAGCATCGTCAGCCAGCGGTCGACGCTCTCGTCGATCACGATCTCGATGCCGCGCCCGGGTGCCTGGAGCGGCACCGGGTTCGCGGGCATCCGGATGATGCTGCGCACGACCTCGAGGTACAGGTCGCGCTTGGAGCCGAAGTAGTGGTGCAGCAGTCCGCGCGCGACGCCGGCCTCGCGGGCGAGCTCGGTGGTCGAGACCGACGCGTAGGGGCGCTCGGAGAACAGCCGGCGGGCGGCGCTCAGGATCTGGCGGCGGCGCTCGTCGTGGCCGAGGCGTTGCCAGCGCGGAGCGGGGATGGACTCCATTGCCTCGGAGCGTAGCAGTATTTGGCAGGGTGCCAATTACTTGTCGCCCGGCCGCTCAGAATGTCCAACCGCCGACGCACACGGCCGTAGTTCTCCGAGCGCAGGTGGCGTGGGCTACCCCGATGCCCTCGCCCACGGCTTGCCGTACCTTCGGAGCGCGTTCGTCACAGGAGGGCTAGATGCGTCGCAACAACTCGTCGGTATCCCGTACCGCCGGAGAGAAGTCCGGACCTCTCGTCAGGCGCGCGGCGGTCGTGTGCGCGCTGGCTGTTGCCGCTTCCAGCCTAGTCATCGCGGTGATGCCGGTCGTGGCGCAGACCGCGCCTCGTTCGGGTGTCGCGACGAGCAGCAGCAACCGCAGCAGTGCGTCCGGTCGCGTGAGGAGCCTGGCCGGTCGCCTGGTCGATGAGCTGAAGCCGCGCTACCAGGTCGCCCAGGGCTATCCACGGCTGTACACGACGGCCGATTGCTACGCGTACTCCTACCGGATCATGAAGAGCTGCTTTGCCAACAATCCCGCCGCGCCGTACATCTTCCCGATCATGCCGACGTGGCCGGGGGAGTACATGGACCCGGCGCTGCGGAACGCGTTCGGCAAGACCGGTCGCGGCTACAGCGCGACGTACAGGTTCGACCGCCGGGAGGCGATCGTGGTGTTCGGTGTGATGCCCCCGCCAGCCCGGTACCTGGGCATCCAGACCTACCTCGCCACACACAAGGGGACGTTCGACACGACGAGCCCCACCTACCAGTTCTTCGCGACGAAGTATCCCAAGTTCCTCGGCGTGCTGTTCGCCAAGGTGCCTCGCGATCCGAGCCGGATCCAGAGCTTCTCGAGCCTCGGCAACAGCACCAACAACGTCGTCATGCAGCGACAGTCGGGCGGCTCGTTCGGGCGGCTGAGGGCATTCGTGATCACGCCGGACCAGACGATGAACGGCGCGGTCCGGCGGGCGCTCGCCGGGGTTGGGATTCCAGGCAAGGACGTGTTCACGGAGCCGGTGGCATCGAAGGGCTTCAGGCTCGGCCTCAACAAGCCCGCCGATGACTTCCTGACCGTGATCCGCTACGCGATGCCGAACAACGCGAACGCAGCGGACGCATGGCGCAAGACGCTTCCGCTGGCGGTGCTGCGAGTTCGCGAACGCCCGTCCTCGCATCGCGCGCCGAAGCCGTACCCCGTCCCGGTCCTCGACGCCCGCACCGCCAACCCGGAAGCCCGGTACAGCGGCGATCTCAACAACCTGGTGAGCGCGGTCTGTCTGCGGTGGGGCAGCTGCACCAATCGGATCTCGTTGATCGACGGTCAGGCGCCGCCGATCAACGCAGTGGGGCCGATCTGCCGGCCGATCGGGATGAACTGCCTGGCCGACACGCAGGACACCACGTACGGGTTCAGCACCGACCTGACGCTCGACCATCACGAGGTCTACGCGATCGTCAGCACGCTCGCCACCGAGACCGGCAACGCGACCTACGTCGGCATCGGGATCAACGAGAGCACCAAGCTGCTGGGCGTCGCCAACATCGACGACTCACAGCTGAAGGGATCGGCCGACTCGTATACGGGCGTGGACAACACCGACAAGCTGTTCGTCTACTACCTGACCAGGGACTGCAAGGGTCTCGAGAGCCTGACGCGGACCAAGTGTCTGTCGATCACGACCAAGATGGTGCCCAACGGGCACAGCTTCAAGATCACGCAGCGCACATACATCAAGCCGGGAACCGAGCGAGGACCCGACTCGACCCAGCTGCTGAAGCCGGTCGTCGTGAGGGTCGCGCGACCGTAGGAGCCGCGTTCCCTACGAGTCCAACAGCCGTCCCGCCGCTTCGATCAGCACCGGCTTGATCGTCTTCCAGCGCGCGTTGACGGTCCTGCGTCCGGCGACTGGGATCTCCATCACCAGGCCCTGGATCAGCGAGACCGCCGTGGCGATCAGCGCGGGGAACCGCGGGTCATCGGCGTGCTCGGGGAACAGCGCGCCGGCGGTCGCGGACAGGATCGAGTCGATCCGGCGCTCGAGGTCGCGCAGCGTAGCGGCGAGCTCGGGCTCCGACCACGCGGCGATCCAGAGCTGCGCGGCGGCCAGCGCCTCCGGCGAGGTGAACTCGCGCCAGGCCTGGTCGAGGACCGCCTCGCGGCGCTCGGGCCGGTGCAGGGCGGCGAGGTCGATCTCGCCGAGCGCCTGCTCCGCGAGCCGCATCGCGAGGTGCTCGACCGCCGCCACCAGCAGCGCCTCGCGGGTCTCGAAGTGGTGCATCAGCGTGCTCTGGGCGACGCCGGCTCGCTCGGCCACCCGCCGTGTCGTGAGCGCCGCGTAGCCCTCCTCGACGAGGCACGCGGCGGTGGCGTCGATCAGTGCCTGGCGAGTGGCGGCGCGCTGCTCGGCGCGGGTGGGGCGGCGGGGGGCTTCAACGGTTTCGTCGATCATGCGATCGGTGAAACGGTATCTTGACGACTTCATCGATCGCGCGATCGACGGACCGCAAGAGAGGAGCAGCTTGGCCGACGACGACGAGATTCGCGGGTCGCGACTGCGCCGCGCGGCGATGATGACCGGCACCGCCGCCGAGGTCGCTGCGCGTGAGGCGGCGGCCCGCGCATTGCGGTTCGGCGGCTCGGACGGCGGGCGCCAGCGCGCCTCGCGCCAGCAGCTCAAGTCCGCGGAGACGCTCGTCAAGGTGCTGGGCAACATGCGCGGCGCCGCGATGAAGGTCGGCCAGACGCTGTCGGCGGTCGACCTCGGGCTGGTCCCCGAGGAGATCCGCCCGCAGTTCCAGGAGATCCTGGCGGCGCTTCAGCACGACGCCAAGCCGATCTCGTTCAAGGCGATCCGCAAGGTGATCGAGGAGGACTTGGGGGAGAAGCTCGGCGACACGTTTAACGATTTTGAGGAGCAGCCGATCGCGGCGGCGTCGATCGGGCAGGTCCACCGGGCGGTGCTCCACGACGGCCGGGTCGTCGCGGTCAAGGTCCAGTACCCCGGGATCGCGGACGCGATCCGTGCGGACATGCAGAACCTCCGCCTCGCGCTGCGGCTGCTGAGCGTGATCGCGCCCGGGATCGACACCGGCCCGATCGCCGACGAGATCCGCGAGCGGATCGGCCAGGAGCTCGACTACGAGCTCGAGGCCTCGAACCAGCGCGCGATGTCGCGCGCGTATCGTGGCCATCCGTTCATCGTCGTCCCCGACGTCGTCACCGAGCTTTCTCGTGAGCGCGTGCTGATCTCGGAATACGTCGAGGGGCGCCGCTTTAATGAGGTTCGCGAGCTCCCGCAGGACGAGCGCAGCCGGCTCGGCGAGATCCTGATCCGCTTCTACATCAACGGCCCGCTGCGCCACCGGCTGCTGAACGGCGATCCGCACCCCGGCAACTCGCTGTTCCTCGACGAAGGCCGGGTGGCGTTCATCGACTTCGGGTTCTTCAAGCACATGTCCGACGCGGAGGTATCGCAGCTGATCGCGTCGACTCGGGCCACCTACGAGGGCGACGCGGACGCGCTGTTCGAGGTGATTGCGCCGCTCGGCGGACTTCCGCGCGACAAGGGCCTCGAGGAGCCGTTCCTGGAGAACTACCAGGCGATCTTCGGGTGGCTGCTGACCGACAAGGAGGTCACGGTCGACGGGACCGCGACCGGGACGATGATGCGCGCCTACACGAGGATGCGGGATTCGGGGCAGTTCGACGCGTTGCAGCTGCCGGCCGAGCACTTCGTGATGATGCGCGCGGTGATGCTGCTGATCGGGCTGCTCGGGCAGCTCCAGGCGAGGGGCCGGTGGCTCGACGTCGCCCGCGAGTGGCTGCTCGGCGAGGAGCCGGCCACGCCGCTCGGCCGCGAGGAAGCGGAGTTCTTCGTCGACCGGCCGTACCCGGCCCCGGCGGCGCCGGTCGCATGACCGCGACCGCGGCACCGCGGCGCACCCCGAGCCTCAGTGGCCTGCAGGTAGTCCGCGCGACGCTGCGTGACGGCCTCACGATCGAGAACCCGCTGATCACGGGGCTGGAAGGCAATGACATCGTGCGCTCGAGCTTCGCCGGGCGACAGACGTTCGTGCTGCGGCACCCCGACTACGTCGACCACGTGCTGCACGAGGCCTGCGACCGGTATCGCAAGTCGGTCGAGTACGAGCTGCTGCGCTCGGTCGTCGGGCTGAGCCTGTTCACCGACGAGGGGGAGTCGTGGCGCCGCCACCGGATGCTGCTCAACCCTGTGTTCGCCAAGCGCCACCTGGTTGGGATGTGCGACCTGATGATCGATCCGATCGAGGAGTTCGTCGAACGGCTGGACGACGGCTCGCGGCGGATCGAACTGAGCATGAGCCAGGGGATGACCGAGCTGACACTCGACGTCGTCGGCTCGGCGCTGTTCGGCCGCGGGATGGCGGACCTGGCGCGGCGGATGGGACCGAACGTGACCCTCGGGCTGCGTGCCGCCGAGCGCGCGACGCGCGCGATCATGGTCGTCAACCCACCGTGGTGGATGTTCAGAGCGTGGGCGTCGTTCGTGCACCATGCGCCGCTGCTCCCGGCGCCGATGAAGCGGGTCCAGGCGGTGATGCGGGACATCGACCAGACCGTCTGGACGCTGGTCCGCGAGCGCGACGCGAACCCCGGCGACGGCGCCGACCTGCTCGGACTGCTGCTGTCGGTGCGGACCGAGGACGGACGCAGGCTGCCGCTCAAGCGGGTCCGCGACGAGGCCACGACGTTCATCCTCGCCGGCCACGAGACGACCGCCAACGCGCTGTCGTGGATGTGGTACCTGCTCGCGCGCCACCCCGACGCGCGCGAGCGGATGCTGGACGAGGTGGACTCGGTGCTCGACGGCCGGCGCCCGGCGGCGGCCGATCTCGCGCGCCTGCAGTGGACCGCCGCGTGCTTCCAGGAGGCGATGCGGATGTTCCCGCCCGCCTGGGCGATCCCGCGCACCGCAATCGAGGACGACACGATCGACGGCCACCGGATCCCGAAGGGTGCGTCGATTCTGATCCCGATCCACGCGATCCACCACGACGCGCGCTTCTGGCCCGACCCGGAGGCTTTCGACCCGTCGCGGTTCATGCCCGATCACCCCAAGCGCCACCGCTCCGCGTACCTCCCGTTCGGCGGGGGCCGGCGGATCTGCATCGGCTCGAGCTTCGCGCTGATGGAGGCGACGCTGATCACCGCGGTCCTCAGCCGGAGGTTCGTCTACGAGCTGGTGCCCGGCCACCCGGTGCAGCCCGAGGCGACGCTGACGCTGCGCCCGCGAAGGGGGCTGCGGATGGTCGCATACCGGCGGGGCGGCTGAGCGGGGCGAGGCGGCTGAGCGGGGGCGGGGCGGGACGGGGCGGCGTGCCTACGCACCGACGAGGTGCGCAGCCAGCAGCGTCATCACCACGCACAGCACCACGCAAGTTCCCAGGATCCGTCCGATGTCCCTCATTGCCATGTCGTCCTCCTGACGAGTTGCTGATCCTGTTTCTTCCCGCCGGGGCGCTTCGAGAAACGGATCTTCGGGCGTATGTTGGTGGCAAGGCGCAGAATCCGGGGTGGTCGTGAACAGGAACAGAAGCCGCCGCCGGCCTGAGCACCGGGAGCCCGGCGCAGCACCGAAAGTTTTCGGCAGGTCCGTGCGTTGTCTTGTCGAAGGGCCGTAAGCGGGACGGCGCCGGCAAAGCCCCACACGGAGGGATCCATGAGGATGCTCGAGAGCCGGAACCGCCAACGCCAGGATCGGCACGTCAGCTGCGTCGCGTGCGCGAGCCACATGCATCCGGAGATGGTGCCGTGGCTGCAGCACTCGATCGGATGCCCGGTGCGAACAGCCGAGCTGAGTCGCTACGAGAGCAGGATCTCACGGGCCGGCCGCTTCGCCGTCGCCGCGAGCCCGCGTCCGTAGGACCGCGCCCGAAACACCATTTGCAGGTCGGTTGGCCTGCGCGTTCGTTGTGGCGCGGAGGCGCATCAACGGCACCCAGGGCCGCCACGCCTGCCCGCGCCCCTTGCGTGACCGCCGCCGGCGGCGTACCGTTTCGCGTGACGCTGACGGTTGACGCTTCGAAGACGAGCTATACCCACGGCACCGTCGAGCTCACGAAGGGAACCCGCTACGAAATCGAGGTGACCGGGGGGTTTACGGAAGGCACCTCCGACGGTGGCACACTGAATTACGACGCGCTCTGCTGCTACGGCGGCGCGCTGAAGAACAGCACGCAACCCCAGTGCCAGCCGCCGCAGCGGAATCCGAACTTCTACGTCGGCGTCGGCTCGAAGATCGGGTACGTCGACGGGTTCCAGAGTCCAGGTGGCTCGGACAACCAGCTGCCCTACAGCGCGAGCCACAAGTACACCGCCGCCTTCTACGCGCCGGCGGACGGCACGCTCGCTGCCGGCGGTCCCAGTGCCGGCTGCGGCTGCACGATTGGAGCGGGAACTGTGACGGTGAAGATCTACGGTTCCTCGGCCGCGCCCACCGAGACGGTCAAGTTCGGCGTCTCGGCGGCGCGCCGCACGACGCCCCGCCACCACCACGCGGCGTACGTCGAGACGACCGTGAACGCCGTCTGCAAGCTCGTGATCCCGACCCCCGTGTCGGGCATCGGTGAGCACAGCGATCGCGCGAGCGGCACGATCCGTTTCTCGGAGCTGAGGCTCGGGGGCCCGAAGGTGATCGAGATCGACGAGTTCACGGCGCGGGTGACCGGCGGCACGTTCGTGCCCGGCCACGGCCCGCCGTACCCGCGCGGGCCGGAGATCGACCACCTCACGTTCGTCCTGACCAAGTCGGCCGTCGACAGCTGCCCCGCCGGAAAGCCCGGTAGCGCGCTGCTCCAGGACAACACGTCGGCCGACCGGCCCGATGTGCTGACGATCTTCGTTGAAGGCTGCGGCGTCGATGCGTCCTTCGGCGAGGGCGAAACCGGCACGAAGGCCGCGGTCGTGATCCAGGAGCAGAAGCCCGCTCCGGCATAGGTGTCTCAGGACGCGAGCCCGCGCAGCGGCCGTGCCGGCCGCCGCCGCGAGCTCGCGCCTGTAGGGCTGCGCCCAGCTACGTGTACATCCCGGAGAACTGGCCTCCGGTCACGTTGACGATCTGGCCGTGGATGAAGTTGGCCCACGGCGAGCACAGCAGGAACACGGCGCTGGCGGCTTCCTGCGGCGTGCCGGGGCGCCCCAGCGGGATCAGCATCGAAGCCATCCCGCGCAGCTGGTCGGGGATCCCGAGCTGCACCTTCTCGCCGCCGATCTCGGCGACATTCGTGTCGTCCTTGGACGCGGTCAGGCGCGTCTCGATGTAGCCGAACGCGACCGCGTTGACGTTGATCTTGAACTGGCCCCACTCCTTCGCGAGCGTCTTCGTCAGCCCGGTCACGGCGGCCTTGCCGGATGAGTAGTTGGCCTGTCCCGCGTTGCCCATCGTCCCGGAGATCGAGGTCACGTTGACGATCTTGCGGAACACCTCGCGACCCTCTTCCTTCTCCTTCTTGGCGGGCTCGCGCATGTGCGGAGCGACCGCGCGGCACATCCGGAACGGGACGATCGAGTGAATGTCGAGCATCTTCTGGAACCACTCGTCGCTCATCTTGTGGATCGGGGCGTCGAGTGTGTAGCCGGCGTTGTTGACGAGGATGTCGACCCTGCCCCACTCGTCGATCACCTTCTGAACCAGCTCGTCGGGCACGCCGGGCTTCGTGAGATCTCCGCCGAACACAAGTGTTTCGCCGGAGATCTCGGTCGCCGTCTGCTCGGCGACGTCGCCATCCAGGTCGTTGATCAGGACCTTCGCGCCGTGCTCGGACAGGATCTCCGCGGTGGCGCGCCCGATCCCGCGCGCCGACCCGGTGACGATCGCGACCTTGTCATCCAACACTGCCATCAGTTCTTGCCTTTCGTCGTTGTGAAGCGCGGATCATGCCAGGGGGGATACGCTGCGCGCTTCGCCGATGAATGCCCGGGAGTGGATCGATGCGTACGCCGCGCGGCTGGGGGCCGACCCGCCGTCGCGCGAGGAATTCGCGACGCTGCTCGATCTTGCCGGCGAAGCCGCGCACTCGTCCGAACGAATCGCCGCGCCGGTCGCATGCTGGGTCGCGGCGAAGGCCGGGGTGCAGCCGCACCAGGCGCTGAGCGCCGCCCGCGAGTTGAGCGCCGATGGCTGACCGGCAGTACGACGTCGTGCTGTTCGGCGCGACCGGGTTCACCGGTGGGCTGACCGCCGAGTACCTGGCGGCGCACGCCGATCCGGGCACGCGGTGGGCGCTCGCGGGCCGCAACACCGCCAAGCTCGAGGACGTCCGCCGGCGGCTCGGCGCACAGCACGCGGAGCTCCCGCTGCTGCGCGCCGAGATCGCCGACCCCGACTCGATCCGCGAGCTCGCCGAGTCGACCAAGGTGGTGATCACCACGGTCGGGCCGTACATCCGCTACGGCGAGCCACTCGTCGCCGCGTGCGCGGCGGCCGGAACCTCGTACGTCGACCTGACCGGGGAGCCGGAGTTCGTCGATCAGATGTGGCTGCGCTACCACGAGCAGGCGGAGCGCAGCGGCGCGCGGCTCGTGCACTCGTGCGGGTTCGACTCGATCCCCTACGACCTCGGTGCGCTGTACGCGGTCGAGCAGCTTCCGGAGGACGTCCCGATCGCCTTGGAGGGCTTCGTTCGTGCAAATGGAACGTTCTCCGGCGGCACCTACCACTCGGCGCTGCAGATCATGGGGCGGCTGCGGCAGGGGCAGCGGATCGGGCGTGAGCGCCGCGAGCGCGAGCCGCGGCTCGAGGGGCGCCGCGTGCAGGGCATCAGCGGCCACCCACATCGCGACGACGCCGCCGGTGGATGGGTGGTCCCGTTCCCGACCATCGATCCGCAGACCGTGCTGCGCTCCGCGCGCGCGCTCGACCGCTACGGGCCCGACTTCACCTACAGCCACTTCCTCGTCATCAAGCACCTGGCCTCTGCGCTGGGACTCGGCGCCGGCGCCGGCGTAGTGATCGGGCTGGCGCAGCTCGAGCCGACCCGGAACCTGCTGCTGAAGCTCAAGGATCCCGGCGAGGGGCCGTCCCCCGAGCAGCGCGCCAAGGGGTGGTTCAAGGTGCGGATGCTCGGCATCGGCGGCGGGCGCCGCGTGGTCGCCGAGGTGACCGGCGGCGACCCCGGCTATGGGGAGACCTCGAAGATGCTCGCGGAGGCGGCGCTGTGCCTCGCGCACGACGAGCTCCCCGAGCGCTCGGGTCAGCTGACGCCGGCGGTTGCGATGGGCCGGCCGCTGATCGAGCGTCTGCAGCGCGCCGGGATCGGGTTCGAAATCGTGGAATCCGCGTGAGCGTCTCGGCACGGCAGGGCATCGAAGCCGCCAACGCCGTATTCGGCCGCCACCCCGGCTACCGCGCCCTGCACGCGAAGGGCACGCTGCTGAACGGGACGTTCACGGCGACGACGGAGGCCGCGGGCCTGACGCGCGCCGTGCACATGCAGGGCGAGCCGATCCCGGTGACGGCGAGGGTCTCGAATGGGGGAGGCGATCCCGACGTCCCGGACTACAAGCCCGACGTCCGCGGGCTGGCAGTGAAGCTGTATCTCCCGGACGAGTCGCGGACCGACATCGTTGCCCAGACCGTGCCGCGGTTCCCGGTCCCGACTCCGGAGGCGTTCGTCGAGCTGTTGCACGCGCAGGTCCCGGGACCGTCGATGGCGTGGCGGATGCCCGCGTTCTTTGCCAAGCACCCTGGCAGCCTCGCGACGCTGCCGGGCGCCATCAAGGCGGTCCGTCCGCTCGAGAGCTACGCGGCCGCCCGGTACTACGCGCTGCACGCGTACCGGTTCCTCGACGCCGCCGGCGGCTCGCGATACGTCCGCTACACGCTCGTCCCCGAGGCCGGCGACAGGCGGATCGGCCCGCGCGACGCGAAGCAGCGCGGCCGCGACTACCTCCAGGACGACATCCGCGCGCGGGTCGGGCGCGGCCCGATCCGGTTCACGCTCGAGCTGACGCTCGCCGAGCCGGGCGACCCGGTCGACGACCCCTCGGCGGCGTGGCCGGCCGACCGCCGCCGCGTCAGCGCCGGCACGCTCGAGCTGACCGGGCTCGACACCGAGCGCGAGACGCACGGCGACGTGCTCGTGTTCGACCCGACCAGGGTCATCGACGGGATCGAGCTGTCCGACGACCCGGTGCTCCGGTACCGGAGCGCCGCGTATTCGGAGTCGGTCGCGAGGAGGACCGCCACGTGAGCAAGTGGACCGCGGCCGACATCCCCAGCCAGCGCGGCCGGCTCGCGATCGTGACCGGCGCCAACAGCGGGCTCGGGAAGTCGGACGCGTGGGAGCTGGCGCGGGCCGGCGCGACCGTGATCATCGCGTGCCGCAACATCGGCAAAGGGGAGGAGGCCGCGGCCCAGATCACGCGCGATGTCCCCGGCGCGGATCTGCGCGTCGAGCAGCTCGACCTCGCCGACCTCGACTCGGTGCGGGCGTTCGCCGAGCGGCTGCCCGAGGATCGCCTCGACCTGCTGATCAACAACGCGGGCGTGATGGCGCCGCCGCGACAGCTGACCGCTGATGGTTTTGAGAGCCAGCTGGGGACCAACCACCTCGGGCACTTCGCGCTCACGGGCCAGCTGCTCGGGCGGCTGCTGGCGGCGCCCGAGCCGCGCGTCGTCACGGTCTCGAGCGGCGCGCACCGGATGGGACGGATCCGGTTCGACGACCTGCAGGGCGAGCGGCACTACTTCGCGTGGCTCGCGTACGGGCAGTCGAAGCTCGCCAACCTGATGTTCTGCTTCGAGCTGCAGCGCCGCGCCACGGAGGCCGGGACGGCGCTGACGAGCATGGCCGCGCACCCCGGCTACTCCGCGACCAACCTCCAGTTCGCGGCGCCGCGGCTGCCGGACCGGATCGTGATGCGGGTGACCAACCCGCTGCTCGCGCAGGGATCGAGGATGGGGGCGCTGCCGACGCTCTACGCCGCGACCGTGCCGGACCTCCCGGGCGGATCGTTCGTCGGACCCGACGGCTTCTTTGAAAGTCGGGGCCACCCGAAGGTCGTGACCGCCGCCGGCCGCGCTTACGACGAGCAGGCGTGGCGGCGGCTGTGGGAGGTCTCCGAGCAGCTCACCGGCGTGCGCTACGAGTTCGCGAGCCGGGCGCCCGCTTGACGGACCTGCGGGCCGACGGGGCAGCGGCGCTCGAGTGGGCGGCAAGCTACCTCGAGCGGGTCGAGCGGCTACCGGTGCTCGCCCAGGTCAAGCCCGGTGAACTCGCCGCTCGCCTACCGGCGAGCCCACCTGAAGAGCCCGAGCCGTTCGCGGCGGTGCTGCGCGATCTCGACGAACTGCTGCTCCCCGGGATCACCCACTGGCAGCACCCACGCTACTTCGCGTACTTCGCGACCAGCTCCGCGGAGCCGGCGATCCTCGCGGAGCTGCTCGCGGCGACGCTCAACTCCACCGCGATCCTGTGGCGGACCGCGCCCGCGTCGACCGAGCTCGAGGGCGTCGTGCTCGACTGGGTCGCACAGCTGCTCGGCCTCCCGGTGGGCTGGCACGGTCATATCGAGGACACCGCCTCGACCTCGACGCTCGCGGCGCTGACTGCCGCGCGCGACCAGACCGGCCGCCGGACGGTCGTGTGCTCCGAGCAGGCACACTCGTCGGTCGACAAGGCGGCGCGGATGCTCGGGATGGAGGTTCGGAAGGTGGCCTGCGACGAGCGCTTCGGGATGCGCGCCGATCGGCTGGGCGACCTGCGCGACGCCGCCGCGGTCGTCGCGACCGTCGGCACGACCGCCTGCACGGCGGTCGACCCGGTCCCGGAGATCGCTGACGCGTGTGCGGCGGCTGGGACCTGGCTGCACGTCGACGCCGCCTATGCGGGCTCGGCGATGGTGTGCCCCGAGCACCGCTGGGCGTTCGAGGGCGTCGAGGGCGCCGACTCGCTGGTCGTCAACGCGCACAAGTGGATGCTCGTGCCGGTCGACTGCTCGCTGCTGTGGTCGCGCCGGCCCGAGGCGCTGCGCCGGGCGTTCGGCGTCGTGCCCGAGGTGCTGCGAACGCCCGAGGCCGAGGACGCGCTGTCGCTCAGCGAGTACGGACCCGCGCTGGGACGGCGATTCCGGGCGCTGAAGCTGTGGGCGGTGCTTCGCTGCGTCGGGCGCCGCGGGCTCCAGCAGCACATCCGGAGCGGGGTGGAGCTGGCGGCGCGGTTCGAGCGGTGGGTGGCGGACGAGCCCGGGTGGGAGCTGTGCGCGCCTCGCACGTTCTCGGTCGTGTGCTTCAGGCTCACGGGCGACGACGACCGAAACCGGCTGCTGCTGCAGCGTGTTAACGAGTCGGGCGAGATCTTCATCTCGTCGTGCGTACTGAACGGCCGGTACGTTCTACGGCTCGCGGTAGGGCAGATGCGGACAACAGAGGAGGATGTGCGGATCGCATGGGACGTCTTGCGAAGGGAAGCCTCGGAGCTGTGATCGCCGTGTTCGGGGCCGCGCTCGCGCCGGCCGTCCGCGCACAGACAATCCCGATTCCGAGCGTCAACACATCGGGCGCGCCGCAGTTCATCGGCCACGTCGCGATCCCCCAGCCGATCCGTGGCGTCCCCGCGACGCCGCACAACCCGTTCATGGCGAACAATGGCGAGTCGGAAATCCACGATGACGGCTGGCAGACCGACGTAAACACGTGGGGCGGCCCGCTCGGCCGCTCGCCCCTCCAGGCGTCTACCGAGATCCAGCACGACTGCGGTTCAATTACCTTCGACCGCCAGGGCCGGGTGGTCTCGGTGTGCGTCGGCGTCAGCGGCCCGGAGCTGTACATGTTCGATCCCAAGACGCTCGACACGCTGGCCACGTTCATGCTGCCGCCGCGCCAGAGCGTCCCCAGCAACGTGTTCCAGGACTTCACCGGCGGCGGCTACTTCTACCTCGACAACCAGGACCGGGTGGTGGCGGCAACCACGACTCACCACATCTATGTGATCGCCGAGACCGCCGGGTCGCCCGGGTTCACGCTCGTTCACGACTACGACCTGACGAGCGTGATCACCTCGAGCGAGAACATCACCTCGGCGCTCCCGGACTCGAACGGCCTCTTGTGGTTCGTCACCAAGGCCGACGGCGTGGTCGGCACGCTCAACTTCTCGACCGGGAAGATCCACACCGACAAGCTCGGCAACGGCAGCGCGATCGAGATCGAGAACTCGTTCGCCACCGACCAGAACGGCGGCGTGTACATCGCCACCAACCGCAAGCTCTACCGGTTCGGCGCCGGTCCCGACGGCGTGCCGAAGATCGTCTGGCAGGTCACGTATCCGAACAGCGCCGTCCACAAGCCGGGCCAGGTCGACGACGGCACCGGCACGACCCCGACGGTGATGCCCGGCGGCTACGTGAACATCACCGACAACGCCGACCCGATGGACCTGATGGTGTACCGGACCGCGGCGCACCCGTTCAGGTGGCTCCGGGGGCGGCACGGCTACCGGCGCAAACTGGCGCTGGCCCGCCAGACCTGCAAGTTCCCGATCTTCGCGAAGGGCTCGAGCGCCGATGAGAACTCGATCATCTCGGCCGGCGACACGATGGTCGCCGAGGACAACTACGGCTACAGCGGACCGACCTCTGTCCAGACCGCGACCACGACACCGGGGTTCGTGCGCGTCGATCTCAATCGCAACGGCAACGGCTGCCACCGCGTGTGGGTCAACACGATCGAGACAGCGCCCACGGTCGTCTCGAAGGTCGCGCTCGCGTCAGGGCTCGTCTACACGTACACGCTGGATGACACGAGCGGAGACTGGTACTGGACGACGCTCGACTTCCGCACCGGCAAGACCGTGTACCGGAGCTACGCCGGCACCGGGCTCGGCTACAACAACAACTACGCGGGCATCTCGATCAGCCCGAGCGGCGCCGAGTACCTGGGCACGCTGGGTGGCATGGTCTCGTTGCGCGACGGCGGCTAGAAGCTAGGCGCCGGCGAACGCGCTCGCCACCTCGGCGACGGTGGGGCGGCGGTCCAGCGTGAGCAGCTGCTTGCCGGCGCTCCAGCCCTCGAGCCGCTCGACGCTGCCGCCCGACACCGCGAACACGTCCCCGGTCGCGCTGCACGACGCGCTCGCCAGGTACGCCACCAGCGGCGAGACGTTGGCGGGGTCCATCCTGTCGAACGCCCCGACCTCGGGCGCGGCCATCATCTCCTCGAGCCCCGGCGTCTGCGTGGTCATCCGCGTCCGGGCCCCGGGCGCGATGCAGTTGACGCGCACCCCGTAGCGGCTGAGCTCCGCCGCCGCGACCTGGGTCATCGCGGCGATCCCAGCCTTCGCGGCGGCGTAGTTGAGCTGGCCGAGGTTGGGGAGCGTGAGGCCGACCGGCGACGCCGTGTTGATCACCGACGCGTCGAAGCTCTCGCCGGCCTTCGAGCGCTCCCGCCAGTGCGCGGCGGCGTGGCGGAGCGTCGCGAAGTGCCCGCGCAGGTGCACGCGGATCACCCCATCCCACTCGTCCTCGGACATGTTGATCAGGAACCGGTCGCGGAGGATCCCGGCGTTGTTGACGAGCACGTCGAGCCGGCCGTAGGTGTCGATCGCGGCCTCGACCAGGCGGGCGGCGCCCTCGAAGCTGGCGACGTCGTCGCGGTTGGCGACCGCCTCGCCACCCCCGGCCGCGATCTCGTGCGCGACCTGCTGGGCGGGCGCGGCGTCGGCCCCGAGCCCGTGCCAGTCGCCGCCGAGATCGTTGACGACCAGCTTCGCGCCCTCGGCCGCGAACAGCAGCGCGTGCTCGCGGCCGATCCCGCGGCCGGCTCCGGTGATCACTGCTATGCGACCGTCGAGGACGCCCACCCGCAGAACATATGCGAACCGGTCAACCGGCGGCGACCTGAGTCGGGTCCGCCGCGCGCTCCGAGGGTGCGGTGCTGCTAACGGTTTGAGCGGTAGCTGCCGATCCTCAGGGCATGGACCGGATGGGACCGGCGCGGACGAAGCTGTGGGGCGGACCGATCCGGCGCCGATGAACTGGCAGCGGGTTCACAGACGGTTTCGCGAAGGTCCGACGGCGTCGTCGATCGAGGCGGCACTGGTCGACGCCGAAGGGCGAGGCTACCGGCTGCTGTTTGAGCGCAACCCGCATCCGATGTGGGTCTACGACCGCCATACGCTGCGCTTCCTGACCGTGAACCACCGCGCCCTGGAGAGCTATGGCTATACGCGCGAGGACTTCCTGTCGATGACGATCGAGGACATCGTGCCCGCCGAGGAACGCGAGCTCCTGCACGCCCGGATCAGCGAGCAGGCGGCCGAGACATGCGAGCAGGTCGGCAGGCACGTAAAGAAGTCCGGCGAGGTGATCGACGTGGAAATTCGCTCGGATGAGATCGAGATCGCCGGCGCTCCCGCACGACTGGTCGCCGCCACCGACATCACCGCCCGCCTCGAGGCGAGATCCGTGCGGCGCTCGCCCAGGATCGCCTGATTCTCCACGCGCAGCCGA
Source organism: uncultured Solirubrobacterales bacterium (assembly GCA_963800475.1). Classification (GTDB taxonomy): domain Bacteria; phylum Actinomycetota; class Thermoleophilia; order Solirubrobacterales; family Solirubrobacteraceae; genus Palsa-465. The sequence goes on from CAWDAZ010000001.1 coordinate 263,852, forward strand.
TCATCGATCTCGACAGCGGCGAAACCGTTCGCGAGGAGCTGCTCGTGCGGATGCTCGCCGCCGACGGCGAGATCATCCCCCCGGCGAGCTTCATCGCCGCCTCGGAGCGCTTCGGGCTGATCAGCGAGATCGACCGCTGGGTTGTGTGCCAGGCGTTGGAGCTGGCCGCGGACGGCCGGCGGCTCGAGATCAACCTGTCCGCCCACTCGCTCGGCGACCGCGAGATCACGCGCATGGTCGCCAGCGCCGTAGACCACGGGGTGGATCCCGAGAACCTCGTGTTCGAGATCACCGAGACGGCTGCCGCCGCCAACTACCGCGCGGCTGGGGACTTCGCCGAACGGCTCAGCCGCATTGGCTGCGGCTTCGCGCTCGATGACTTCGGCACCGGGTTCGGGTCGCTCACGTACTTGAAGCACGTGCCGTTCGCCTATCTGAAGATCGACACGGAGTTCGTGCGCGATCTCAGCCGGGACCGCGTCAGCCAGCGGATCGTGCGGGCGGTGGTCACGATCGCCTCTCATCTCAGCCAGAAGACGATTGCCGAAGGCGTCGAGGATGCGGCCACCCTCAGCCTCCTGCGCGCGCTGGGCGTCGACCTTGCCCAGGGCTACCACATCGCGCGCCCAGGGCCGCTCGGGTCGCACCCTCCGGGCCCGCACGAGCTACTCCCACGTGAGGCCGCGTGACGCCCGGCAATCAACATCTTGATGCCCGAGCTGAGGCTCTGATCGCCGATTACACTTGGCCCGATCTGGAAATAGATGAAACCCGAGCGGATTCAGCGTAATTTATGAGGTAGGCGATGGCCGACTACGCGAAGGACGTACTCGTGGAGCCCGAGTGGCTCGAGCAGCATCTCGACGATGACTCGATCCGGATCGTCGAAGTGGATGAGAACCCGGCCCTGTATCTCGAGGCCCACATCCCGAGAGCGATTGGATTCGACTGGCGGACGGACCTTCAAGACCAGGTCAAACGTGACTTCCTCGGGCCCGAGGATTTCGGCGAGCTGTTCGGAAGCCACGGGATCTCGAACGACCACGAGGTGGTTCTCTACGGCGACCGCAACAACTGGTTCGCCGCGTATACGTACTGGTATCTCAAGTACTACAGGCACGACGCCGTCAAGCTCCTGAACGGTCCGCGGGAGCACTGGATATCGGCGGGCCGACCGACGTCGACCGAGGTCCCCCGCTACGAGCCGGCGACGTTTACCGCGAATCCGGGGGACGCCGCGATCCGCGCGATGCGCGACGAGGTGCTGAGCGCGCTCAGCAGACCGCACAAGCTGGTCGACGTTCGCTCCCCGCAGGAGTTCTCCGGCGAGCTGATCGCGATGCCCGGATACGAGAACGAGGGGGCCCAGCGCGGAGGACACATACCCGGAGCCAGGTCGATCCCGTGGCTGAGGGCTGTCAGGGAGGACGGAACGTTCAAAACGGCCGACGAGCTACGCCAGCTGTACGGCGCCGATGGGGTGCTGAACGGCGACCCGGTGATCGTCTACTGCCGGATCGGTGAGCGCGCGGCACACACGTGGTTCGTGCTGCACGAGCTGCTCGGTAGCGACGACGTCAAGAACTACGACGGGTCGTGGACGGAGTGGGGCAGCCTGGTCGGGGTGCCGATCGAGAAGGGCTGAGCAGGCCGGAGCGCATCCGCCTCCGGATCCGGAGGTGCGCCGACCGACTACTTCAGCTCGGCTGAGGTCTTCCCGAGCAGTTGCCGGGCGACGATCAGCTGCTGGATCTGCTGGGTTCCCTCGAAGATGTCGAGGATCTTGACGTCGCGGGCCCACTTCTCGAGCAGCTCGCCCTCGCCATAGCCGATCGACCCGGCGAGCGCCACGCAGCGCAACGCCACGTCGGTGCCGACGCGCCCCGCCTTGGCCTTCGCCATCGAGGCCTGCAGCGAGTTCGGCTTGCGGTTGTCGGCCATCCACGCCGCGCGCAGCGTCAACAGGCGCGCCGCCTCCCAGTCAGACTCCATCGAGATGTACTCCGCTGCCGGAGCGGGCTGCGCGTGCGGCGGGCGGTCGTAGCCGATCTCGATCCTGGCCTCCTCGAGCAGCTCGCGGGTGCGATCGAGGCACGCGCGCGAGACGCCGATCGCCATCCCCGCGACCAGCGGGCGGGTGTTGTCGAACGTCTGCATCACGCCCGCGAAGCCGCGTTTGGCCTCGATCTCCGAGCTGCCGAGCAGGTTCTCCTTCGGGACGCGGACGTTGTCGAGCACGAAGTTGGCGGTGTCCGAAGCACGGATCCCGAGCTTGTGCTCGAGGCGGTCGAGCTTCAGGCCGGGGTTGTCGCGCTCGACCACGAACGACTTGATCGCGGCCCGACCCTGGCTTGGATCGAGCGACGCCCACACGACGATCAGCTCCGCGCGATCCCCGGAGGTCACGAAGATCTTCTCGCCGTTGAGCACGTACTCCTGCTCGTCCTCGTCCCACCTCGCGGTCGTGCGGATCGCGGCGGAGTCGGAGCCGGCCTCGGGCTCGGTGATCGCCATCGCCGCCCACTTGCCGCCGAAGCGCTTGAGTTGCTCCTCGTCGGCGACCGCGGCGATCGCGGCCTGGCCGAGCCCCTGGCGGGGCATCGTCAGCAGCAGCCCGACGTCGCCCCACGAGAGCTCGGTCAGCCCGAGCACCGTCGCCATGTTGCTGCCGTTGCGGTTGCCGTCCTCGGACTTCGGCTTCGAGCCGTCGCCGTCACCGCCGCCGACCGCGCCGGCGCCCGCCCCAGCTGGATTCGAGCCCTCGATCACGGCGGCGAGCATGTCGAGCTCCTTCGGGTACTCGTGCTCGGCGAGGTCGTACTTGCGCGAGTTCTTGCGGAAGATCTCGATCGCGACCATGTGCGCCTGGTCGACGAGCTGCTCGAACTTCTTCGGGACCTCGAGATTGATCACGCGGGCGCCTCCATCAGACGAGCAGCGCTCCCTCCATCACCCCGGCGGCGCGCAGGTCGCGATACCAGCGCTCGACGGGGTGCTCCTTGACGTAGCCGTGACCGCCGAGCAGCTGCACGCCGTCGGAGCCGATCGCCATCCCCCGCTCGGCGCACAGGCGGCGGGCGAGCGTCGCCTCGCGCGCGAACTCGAGCCCCTGGTCGACGCGGCTCACGGCGCGATAGGTGGCAAGCCGCATCCCGTCGAGCTCGATCGCGATGTTCGCGACCGTGAACGCGACCGCCTGCCGGTTGGCAATCGGCTCGCCGAACGCGGTGCGGTCCTTGACGTACGGGGTCACGTAGTCGAGCACGGCCTGGCCGGTGCCGACCGCGACGGCGCACCAGCCGAGCCTGCCGAGCTGCACGCACTCGCTGTACACGGCGGGGTCGCCCTCGCCGAGCAGCGCGCCGGCGGGCAGCTTTACGTTCTCGAGCACCAGCGTGCCGGTGCCGGCTGCGCGGACGCCCATCGCCGGCTCGGGCTCGACGCTCAGCCCGTCCGCCTTCGACTCGACGATGAACAGCGCGGGCCCGCGGTCCTCGAGCTCGGCGGCGATCACGAATAGCTCATCAACGGCGGCACGGGGGACGAGCGACTTGGCGCCGTCTAGCACGTAGCCGCCGTTCGCTTCGCGGGCCGTCGTGGCCAGCTCGAACGGGTCGAACAGCGCGCGGCGCTCGAGGATCGCGAGCGCGGCGGCAGGCGGCTTCTCGCCCACGAACTCGTGAAGGTAGGTGGCCTGCTGGTCGGCGTCTCCCCACAGGCTGATCGCGGTCGCCACGCCGGCGGGCGCCAGGCACGCGACGGCGATTCCCATATCCCCCTGCGCGAGCGCCTCGCTCATCAGTGACGAAGTAACGGCGGACCGCTGCTCCACGGCCCCGCCGAGCTCCTCGGGCACGCCCACCATCGTCATCCCGAGCTCGTTTGCCTGGCCGAGCAGCGCATCGGGCGCCTGACAAGCGGCGTCGGCGTCGCCGGCTGCCGGACGCAGCTTCGCGAGCGCGAACTCGCGGACCGACTCCTGGAGCATCTGCTGCTCGTCGTCGGGGGTGACGTCGAACAGGTCGCTGCGGCCGGCCCTCGGCTGGCGCGCGGGGCGCGAGCGCTTCTGGACCGCCGCGAACGTCCGGCCCGCGCTCGCCGCGGTGCGGGCCGTCGTCTTGGACGCGCCGAGCAGGAACCGCTCGGTGGGCTCGCGCAGCCCGAGCCGGTCGAGCAGGTCGGAGGCCGCCAGCCAGTTGAGCGCGCGCAGCCCGTAGGCCATCCCTCGCTCTGCCAGGTTCTGCTGCTCCGCTGCCATCGTTCCAGGAACCATAGAGAACGTGACATCATTCGGTGTCATCGTCGGCGAGCCGACGATGGCCCGCGCGGAAATCTTGGGCCGTTGCAGGGCTCTTACGCAACTCTTACGCCGCGGCCGTCATCCTGAAGGCGTGCGCGTACTGATCGCCGAGGACGAACGGCGGCTCGCCGACGCGATTGCCCGCGGGCTGCGGCGGGAGGGGATGGCGGTCGACCTCGCGCCCGACGGGACCGACGCGCTGGTCAAGGCGCGGGTGATCCGCTACGACGTGCTGGTGCTCGACCGCGACCTCCCGGGCGTCCATGGCGACGAGGTGTGCCGCGCGGTTCGCGACGAGCGGCCCGAGACCGGGATCCTGATGCTGACCGCGGCCGGGACACTCGACGACCTCGTCGAGGGGCTGTCGATCGGCGCCGACGACTACCTGCCCAAGCCGTTCCGGTTCGCCGAGCTGGTCGCGCGGATCCGTGCGCTCGGGCGGCGCTCGCTGCCGAGCCGGCCGCCGGTGCTCGTGCACCGGGACATCGAGCTCGATCCCGCGCGCCGGACGGTGACCCGCGGCGGATCCGACGTCCGGCTGGCGCGCAAGGAGCTGGCGGTGCTCGAGGCCCTGATGGCCGCCGACGGCGCGACCGTGTCCGCCGAGGAGCTGCTCGAGCGGGTGTGGGACGATCAGATCGACCCGTTCACGAACGTCGTGCGGATGACGATCATGACCCTGCGCCGAAAGCTCGGCGACCCCCCCGTCGTAGAGACGGTGATCGGCGTCGGATACAGGCTCGCGTGATGCGCTGGCCGGCCCCGACGATCCGGCTGCGATTGACCGTCCTGTACGGGGTCGTGTTCCTGATCACCGGGTCGGTGTTCCTGACGCTCGGGTATCTGCTCGTCCGGCACAACCTCAACGCCGGTGCGAACTTCCGCGAGGTGCGGCGCCAGCTCCAGAAGCTCGGGCTGGTGCCGCCGAGCGGCGCGCCGCCGTTCGGGGACGCGTTCAGGTTCGCGCCGGGCTCCCCTGAGGCGTCGGTTGCCGCGGCGGTCCGGGCACAGCTGCGCTCCGACGCGCTTCACAAGCTGCTCGTCGAATACCTGCTGGCGCTGGGCGTGATGACGCTCGTCTCCGTCGTCGCCGGGTGGCTGCTCGCCGGCCGCGCGCTGCGGCCGCTGCGCAAGATCACCGGCACCGCGCGGCGCGTGTCGGGAGAGAACCTCGGCGAGCGGATCGCGTTGGTCGGGCCCGCCGACGAGCTCAAGGAGCTCGCCGACACGTTCGACCGGATGCTCGAGCGCCTTGACCACGCGTTCGCGAGCCAGCGGCACTTCGTCGCCAACGCCTCGCATGAGCTCCGTACGCCGCTCGCGATCATGCGCACGGAGGTCGACGTGGCGCTCGCAGACCCCGGCGCAAGCCAGCGCGAGCTGCGCGAGATGGGGGAGGCTGTCCGCGACTCGATCGATCGCTGCGAGCGGCTGCTCGAGAGCCTGCTGACGCTCGCGCGCAGCGAGGCGGCGACCGGCCGCGAGGACGGTCTGGACCTCGCGGCGCTTGCGGGCGATTGCATCACCGACCTGAACGCGCGCGCGCAGGAGCTGGCGGTCGTCGTCTGCGACGACCTCGAGCCCGCCTGGACCCGCGGGGAGGGGCAACTGCTCGAGCGGATGATCGCGAACCTGATCGACAACGCGCTGCGCTACAACGAGCGCGGGGGCCATGTCGACATCCGCACTCGAACCTCGGGCGCCAAGGTTCAGCTGGTCGTGAGCAACAGCGGGCCGACGATCGACCCGCGGGATGCCGAGCGGCTGTTCGAGCCGTTCAGGCGACTGGACCGGGGCGCCGGTGGGCTCGGTCTGGGGCTGTCGATCGTGCACTCGGTCGTGCTCGCGCACCACGGCACGATCGAGGTGCGGGCACCGGCCGAGGGCGGGCTGGTCGTGTCGATCGAGCTTCCGGCCGCGATCGCGTCGCCGGAGGCGCGGGCCGAGACGCAGGTCGCCGCGCACGCGCCGAGCTAGGGTGCCGGCGCCTGTATAAACGCACGAGAAGAGCGCTTACGATGAGCTGACGGGCGCGGCGGTACAACCCTCGCGAGCGAGCGATTCAGGATTTGGAGGCAATCGAGTTGAGTAAATCTTTCTTCGCGGGCGGTGGCGCACGCCGCGTGCTCGTCATCTGTTTGTCGGCACTCGCGTTGGCCGCGACCGTCGCCGCGTGCGGCGGGTCCAGCTCGTCGAACGCGTCGGGGGCGACCGCCACCGGTAGTCAGTTCCAGGCGCGGGTGAACCTGGCCAAGTGCGCGCGTGCGCACGGGATCAACATTCCCGATCCGTCCCCGGGCGGAGGCCCGGGCCAGGGGATCGGGCGGGTGCTGCGCCAGTACTCCCAATCCCAGATCCAAACTGCGCTCCAGTCCTGCCGCCAGTATTTGGCCAAAGCGTTTCCGCAATTCAATCTCTCTCCGGCGCAGCGGGCCCAGTTCCAGCAGCAGCTCGTGAAGTTCGCCGAGTGCATGCGCTCGCATGGGGTCAACATCCCCGACCCGCAGGCCAACTCCGGTGGCGGGTTCGGGTTCCGGCAGGCATTCAGATCGATCGACCGCAACAGCCCCGCGTTCAAGACCGCGCTCGAGGCGTGTCAGAGCCTCAGGCCGCGGTTCGGACGCGGGGCAGGCGGGGCCGGCGGGCCCGGCGGCGGGCCGCCGCCCGGAGCGCCGGGTGCCTGAGCGACTGAAGCGAGTCGTGGGCCTCCTGCCAGGGCCGGAGCGATCGCGGCGGCTGCTGGCCGCAGGCGGCGCGGTCGCCGGCGTCGCACTGATCACGGGAGTGATCGTCGGCGCCGGCCTGCCGGGATCGAGCAAGGGCGCCAGCAAGGTCCACGTCAGCGGCGCCGCGACCGTCGAGCGCCGCGACCTGGTGTCGACCGACACCGAGTCGGGCACGCTCGGCTACGCGAATCCGCAGACCGTCTACAACCGCGTCAGCGGGACGATCACGTGGCTGCCCGCCGTCGGGCGGCAGATCAAGCCGGGCGGCACCCTGTACCGGGTCGACAACGCGCCGATCGTCCTGTTCGACGGGACCACGCCGGCGTACCGGACGCTCGAGTCCGGGATCAGCGACGGCCCGGACATCGGTGAGCTGAACCAGAACCTGGTCGCGCTCGGCTACGACCCCAGCCACGAGATCACCATCAATGACACATGGCAGACCGGGACGACCGACGCCATCGACCGGTGGCAGTCGGCGCTCGGCGAGACGCAGACCGGCGTGATCACGCTCGGGCAGGTCGTGTTCCTGCCGGGACCGCAGCTCGTGACGACCGTCGAGACCGTGCTCGGCTCGACGGGCGGGAGCGCCGGCTCGGGCAGCTCCGGGTCAGGCTCGGGCAGTTCCGGCTCCGGCTCGGGCTCGGGCACTGGGGCGAGCTACACGAAGCCGTCCTCCAGCACCGAGTTCGTGAGCCTCACGACCACGCGGCCCGCGCCCAAGGGGCCCACCGGCCCGACGGGCCCGAGCGGACCGCACAGTCACCCCAATCCCTCGAACCGCAGCTCCCCAGGGCTGCAGGCGCTGACCGCGCTACTCAAGGCGGAGACCGCCGAGCTTCGGAGCCGCGGGTCCTCGGCGGCGGGCTCGGGCGGGTCGCTGTCGGGCGCCGGCGCGAGCCGAAGCGGCGGAGCGGCGGCGGGCGGCGGCGGCGGAGGGTCAACGGGTGGATCGGGCGGCGCTGCGGGCGCGTCCAGCTCGTCCGGCTCATCCGGCGCCACGGCCGGGGTGCCGATCCTGCAGACCACCTCGACCCAGGAAGTCGTGACCGTCCAACTCGATGCGACCAAGCAGACGGAGGCCGTGCTCGGTGAGCCGGTGACCGTCCAGCTCCCCGACGGCAGCACCGTCAACGGCAAGATCACACAGGTCAGCCCGGTCGCGCAGAGCTCGTCGAGCTCGGGCTCCGGCAGCGGCGGCTCCGGATCGGGCAGCGGCGGCTCGGGCTCGGGCTCGAGTAGCCCGTCGGCGACGATCCCGGTGACGATCACGCTGACCGGGCACTCCCACGTCAGCGGCCTCGACCAGGCGGCCGTCAGCGTCAATTTCGCCCAGCAGAAGGCCAACAACGTGCTGTCGGTGCCGGTCACGGCACTGATCGCGACCCAGGGCGGGGGTTACGCGGTACAGGAGGCGGCGACACCGCACACGTTGATCCCCGTGACCCCGGGGCTGTTCGCCGCCGGCTACGTGCAGATCTCCGGCTCGGGCGTGTACCCGGGGCTCCAGGTGACGGACTCGCAGGGATGACGACCAGCGTCGCGCTGGCGCTCCGCGACGTCGTCAAGGAGTACCCGGGCGGCGTCCACGCGCTGCGCGGCGTCGGCGTCGAGGTCCCGTCCGGTGATCAGGTCGCCGTGGTCGGGCCGTCGGGCTCCGGCAAGACGACGATGCTGACGGTGCTGGGCACGCTCGAGCGGCCGACAAGCGGCGAGGTCAGCGTCGCCGGCCGCGACGTGGTCGCGGCGTCCGACGGGGAGCTCGCCGGGCTGCGGGCGTTCGAGATCGGGTTCGTGTTCCAGGGCTTCCACCTTCAGGAGTCGATGACCGCGCTCGACAACGTCGCCATCGGGATGCTGTACACGGGTGCGCCCGCGCGCGAGCGGCGCGAGGCGGCACAGGTGGCGCTCGAGCGTGTGGGGCTCGGCGCGCGCGTCACGCACCGCCCGCCGCAGCTGTCCGGGGGCGAGCGCCAGCGGGTCGCGATCGCCCGGGCGATCGCGAAGCGGCCGGTGATCATCCTCGCCGACGAGCCGACCGGCAACCTCGACTCGAAGTCGGGGCAGGAGGTGATCAAGCTGCTGCACGAGCTGGCCGCCGACGGCGCGACGCTGGTCCTGATCACGCACGACGAGAAGATCGCGGCGACGTTCCCGCGGCGGATCCAGATGCGCGACGGCGAGATCGTCGGGGACGACCGGCAATGAGCGCGACCTCGGTTCCGCTCGAGGGCGGCACCCGCCGTCCCCCGCCGCCCGACCGCGAGGTCGCGCGGCTGCCCCCGCACGAGCTGCTGTCGATCGCGTTTCAGGGGCTGCGCACGCGGCGGCTGCGGGCGTCGCTGTCGGCGCTCGGGATCGCGATCGGGATCGGCGCGATGGTCGCGGTCGTCGGGGTCTCGGCCTCCAGCCAGGCGAACCTGCTGGCGACGATCGACAGCCTCGGCACCAACCTGCTGACGGTCGCGCCGGGTCAGACGTTCCTCGGCTCGAACGAGGTGCTGCCCAGCACCGCGGTGGCCTCGATCCTGCACCAGCCGCACGTCCAGGCCGCCTCGGCCGTCTACCAGGTGTCGAACGCGAACGTGCTGCGCACCCAGTACGTCCCGTCCGAACAGACCGGCGGGATCGGCGTCGACGCGGCCGACCCGGCGCTGATCCGCGTGCTGGGCGACCGGATGGCCTCGGGGCAGTTCCTCAACTCCGGCAACCAGAACTTCCCGACCGTGGTGCTCGGCGCACAGGCGGCGAGCATCCTCCAGATCCCGAACTCGGGCGGCCACATCCAGGTGTTCCTCGGGAACACCTGGTTCACCGTCGTCGGGATCATGAAGCCGGCGCTGCTCGACCCGAATCTCGACACGACCGTGTTCATCGGGCTGCCGATCGCCGAGAAGCTGTTCTCGACGCAGCCCAACCCGTCGGAGATCTACGTGCGCGCGAATCAGAACAACGTAACGTCGGTCTCGAATCTGCTCGCGCCGGCGAGCGACCCGCAGAATCCCGACGGGGTCCAGGTGAGCCGCCCGTCGAACGTGCTCGAGGCGCGCGCCGCCGCCAAGGGCCAGTTCACGACGCTGCTGCTCGGGCTCGGCGCGGTCGCGCTGCTGGTGGGGGCGATCGGGATCGCGAACATCATGGTGATCTCGGTGCTCGAGCGCCGCGGCGAGATCGGGCTGCGCCGCGCGCTCGGCGCGACCCGGCGGCACATCTCGATCCAGTTCCTCGCCGAGTCGGCGCTGCTGGCCGCGCTCGGCGGGATCGCCGGCCTGCTGCTCGGCGCGCTGGCGACGCTCGTGTACGCGCTGGCCCGCAACCAGCCGTGGGTGGTCCCGTTGTACGCGCTGATCGCGGCGCCGGTGGCCGGGTTCGTGATCGGGGCGGTGGCGGGCCTGTACCCCGCGTCAAAGGCGGCGCGGCTCAGCCCCACCGAGGCGCTGCGCGCGACGTAGGCTTCGCTTCGTGACAGACGGACCGATCGGACCGCCCGATGCGCGGGAGGTCCCGCGCTTCGCGGGCCCCGACACGTTCGCGCGTCTCCCGCGCCTCGACGACGTCGGCAGCGCGGCGGTCGCGATCCTCGGGGCGCCGTTCGACAGCGGCGCCTCGTACCGGCCCGGCGCGCGGTTCGGACCCGGGGCGGTGCGGGCCGCCTCGAAGCTGCTGCGGCCCTACCACCCGGCGCTCGACGTGCACCCGTGGGGAACGCTCCAGGTCGCCGACGCCGGCGACGCCGCGATCAACCCGTTCGACCTCGAGGCGGCGGTCGCCGACATCGAGCGCAGCGCGGACGCGGTGCTCGACCGCGCCGACCGGGTGCTGACGATCGGCGGCGACCACACGATCGCGCTGCCGCTGCTGCGCGCCGTGCACGCCCGCCACGGCCCCCCGGCGCTGGTCCACTTCGACGCCCACCTCGACACCTGGGACTCGTACTTCGGCGCCGCGTACACGCACGGGACGCCGTTCCGGCGGGCGGCCGAGGAGGGCGTGCTCGACACAGCGCATTCGATGCACGTTGGGATCCGGGGGTCGCTCTACTCGGGCAGCGATCTCGACGACGACGCCGCGCTCGGTTACGCGGTCATCTCGACCGGCCAGATCGCGTCCGGCGGCGTGCCCGCGGCGGTCGGCCGGATCCGCGACCGCGCCGGCAACCGCCCGCTGTACGTGAGCGTCGACATCGACGTGCTCGACCCGGCTCACGCGCCGGGCACCGGCACCCCCGAGCCGGGCGGGCTGACCACCCGCGAGCTCCAGGAGCTGCTGCGCGGCCTCGACGGCCTGTGGATCGTCGGCGCCGACGTGGTCGAGGTGTCGCCGCCCTACGATCACGCAGAGCTGACCGCGCTGACCGCGGCGCAGCTCGTGTACGAGCTGCTGGCGCTGCTCGCGCGAGCTTCTTAAGTCGCGTTTACGGAGAGCTGACGGCCCGCGACATAGGCTCCGGACCAGCCCTAAGCGGCTGCGACGAAGTGCGCCTCGTCGCTTTGCGGGGCCCGTACCCGCAATCCCGAGGAGCCGGCCGGCGGGCCGGGTCGCGACTCCCACCCGGTCCGCCGCCGGACCTCGGCTGCCCGCGGGCGCCGGCTCACACCTCCGCGTGAGATGGGGCGCCCGTGCGCCGGACGCACGTCACGAGTGCGGATGCCGCGTACGCGGCGGCCGCGAGCCCGATGATCGCGCTGCTCGGCGGCAGCGCCGGGATCGCGTAGCTGAGCGCGAGCCCGCCCCACACCGCGGCGGTCGCGAGCGCCGCCGACAGCGCCAGCCCCCGGTACGGGCGGGTGGTGAGCCGGTACGCGGCTCCCGCGGGCGCCGCGATCAGCCCGAGCAGCAGCAGGGCGCCTACCACCTGGGTGCTCTCGGCGGTCACGATCGCGAGCGCGACCAGGAATGCCGCCCCGAGGGCCCGGACCCGGATGCCTCGGACAGAGGCCAGCTCGGCGTCGAGCGTCGCGAGCAGCAGCGGCCTGAACGCCAATACGACCGCGACGCTCACCGCCAGGCCGATCGCCGCCGCGAGCCACGAGGCGCCTGCGCTGAGCGAGTAGATCGAGCCGAACAGCGCGTTCGTCGCGGCGAGCCCGTTCCCGCCGTGCGAGCTCGTCGCCAGCAGCGTGATCAGCAGCACGCCGATACCGAGAATCCACGCGAACACGATCCCGATCACCGTGTCGTCGGCCTCGCCGCGGCGGCCGAGCGCGGCCATCCACAGCGCCACCGCGATCGTCGCCGCGAACAACCCGGCGCGCACGTCGACCCCGAGCACCGCCGCGCCGATCGCGCCGACGAACGCGACGTGGCTGAGCGCGTCGCCCGCGAACACCTGCGCGCGCAGCACCACCAGCCAGCCGATCACGCCGCAGGCGAGCGCGACGAACGTCCCGGCCAGATACGCGTTGCGGACGAACTCGTGCGCAAACACGGCTACCGCCTCGCCAGACGCCGCGCGCCGACGGCCAGCAGGTACAGGCCGAACGCGAACGTGCTGATCCAGAAGCCGACCGGATACGGGGAGAAGTACGCGACCCCGAGTCCCAGCCACACGACGAGCAGCCCGAACGCGATGCTCAGCCCGAGGCTCGGAAGCGGGCGCATCGTCAGCTGCTGCGCGGCCGCCGGGGGGGCCACCAGCAGCGCGAATACGAGCAGCACGCCGGTGATCTGGCTGGTCGTCGCGACCGCCGCCGCGAGGATCAGCAGGAACGCCAGGTCGAGCGCGGCGACCGGCACCCCGCTCGCGCGCGCGACCTCGGGATCAAGCGTCGACAGGAGCAGCGGGCGGGCACAGATCGCGAGCGCGATCAGCGCGCCGCCGGCGACCGCGAGCAGCACCAGCACCTGGCTGTCGCTGATCCCCAGGAAGGTTCCGAACAGCAGCGTCTCGGGACCGCCCAGAATCTGGGTGTTGAGCGACAGGAACAGGTAGCCGGCGGCCAGCCCGGTCGCCTGGACCGTCCCGACCGCCGCCGTCTCGGCGCTCCGGCTCGAGCCGCGCGCGCGCCCGGTCCCGCGCAGCGTCACCGCCGCGGCCGCGCACGCGAGGTAGTAGCCGAGCGCCGTCGGGATCCCCAGCAACGCCGCCCCGCTCGCGCCGGGGAACGCCATCACCGACAGCGTGTGACCCGCGAACGCCTGACGGCGGAGCACCATGTACCAGCCCGCCACGGCGGCGATCACGGCGACGATCGCCCCCGCCTCGAGCGCGTTGACCATGAACGGGAACGTCGTCAGCTGCCGGATGTCCTCGACCAGGTTCAGCGACAGCGACGGGTTGGAGGTCATCCCGGATGGCGCTCGCCGTGGTAGTGAGGGGCCTCGGGCGAGCCGACGACCACCAGCCGCCCCTCGCGCGTGCGCAGCACCTCGATCGGCGCGCAGTACAGCCGCGACAGGGTGGCGGGCGTGATCACGTCCTCGACCGCCCCGACGACCGCGCGCCCGCTGGCCAGATACAGAACCCGGTCGACGTAGCCGAGCAGCGGGTTGACGTCGTGCGCGACGAGCAGCACCGCGACGCCCTCGGTGGTCGAGATCTCCCGCAGCAGCGCGGCGACCGACACCTGGTTGGGGATGTCGAGTCCGTCGAGCGGCTCGTCGAGGATCAGCAGCTGCGGGCGGCGGACGAGCGCCTGGGCGATCAGCAGCCGCTGCTGCTCACCGCCCGACAGCTCGCCGATCGGGCGGCGCGCGTACGCGGACGCGCCGACCAGCGAGATCACCTCGTTCAGGCGCCGCCGCTCGCCGCTGCGGCGCGCGCGGGCGCGCGGGGTGACCGGGAACGGGAGGCCCCAGCGGGTGCCGTCGAGCCCGAGCTGGACGAAATCGACGCCGCGAATCCGGGTCGAGCGGTCGAAGCCGTGGCGCTGGGGGAGATAGCCAACGCGCGAGCGTGCCTGCACGGGCGACAGGCCGAGCACGGTCGCCGAGCCCCGCGCGAGCGGCAGCAGTCCGAGGATCGCGCGCATCAGCGTCGACTTGCCCGCGCCGTTGGGGCCGAGCACCGCCAGGAACTCGCCGTGGTCGACCGTAACGTTTACGCCGGTGAGAACGTCGCGGCCGCCGAGCCGCACCGCGGCGTCCGTCAGGACCACGGCGGGCGGGTCGGTCACCTGCCGGTCGCCTGGTGGAGCGCGGCGGCGATGCGCTCGAGCTGGCTGACCTGCCACTGCTGGAAGCTGTCGTTCGCGGGGTCGAGCGTCTCGGTGATCGTGACGGTCGGGATGTGCGCAGCGCGGGCCAGCGCGCCCAGCCGCTGAATCGCCGGCGTGGTGTTCTGCGAGTTGTAGATCCAGACCTTGATCCGGTGGCCCGTGATCTGCTGCTGCGTTGTCAGCGTGTCCTGCGCGCTCACATCGGTGCCCTCGCTGATCGCCTTCATGAAGCTGTACGGGGTGACCAGTCGGAGGCCGAGCGCAGGCGCCTGCAGCGCGAAGATGCTCTCCGAGGCGCCGACCGGGACGCCCGCGTACCGGGACCTGATTTGCGCGATCAGCTGGTGGTAGCGCTCGAGGCCGGTGGTCTCGAAGGCATGGAGCCGCTGGTCGAAGTACGCGGTGTCCTTCGGATCGAGCCGCTTCAGGTCGGCCGCGATCGCGCTCGCCACGGCGGTCACCTCGGCCGGGTCGTACCACCGGTGCGGGTTGTCGCCCTCCTTCAGACCGAACAGGCTGCCGACGGTCAGGACGATGCGGCCCGGGGTCGGGTTGGCGGCGATCAGCTTCGGGGCCCACGGGTCGTACCCGACCCCGTTGACGATCGCGAGCTGCGCCGTCGCCAGCGTGCGCGCGTCCTGCGCGTTCGGCTCGTAGGAGTGGGGGTCCTGGCTGGGGTTGACAATGATGCTCTGGACCGACGCCTTCGACCCGCCCACCTGCGCCGCGACGCTGCCCCAGAAATTCTCGGCGGCGACGACCCTTACGCCGCCGGTGGAGGAGGTGCTGGCGGAGCCGCAGGCGGCGAGCAGCGGGGCGAAGGCCGCGGCAAGGATCGAGGCGGCGATCACGCGTCTCATTGCGACCAGCATAACAAATCTTGAGAATGAGTCTCGTTATCGATTAGCCCGGACGAGCGGCTAAGCTGCGTGCATGGAGCCGAACGGACAGGTCTGGACCGATCACGTCCACTCGGTGCTGCGGCGGGCAGGTCTGCGGCGCGGCGGCGCGCGCGAGCGGGTGATCGAGCTGCTCGCGAGCGAAGGCTGCGCCCTCAGCGCGGTCGAGATCGAAGACGCGCTCCGCGCCCACGGACGCCGGACGGGGCGCGCCAGCATCTACCGGGTATTGGATCTGCTGGTCGAGCACGGGCTGGTCGAGCGCGTCGCCGTGGACCGCGACCAGGCCCGCTTCGAGCGGGTGCTGCCGAGCGGCGAGCACCACCATCACCTCGTCTGCGAGCAGTGCGGCCGGCTGGTCGCGTTCGACGACCCCGGGCTCGAACGGGCGATCAGCCGGGTGTCCGCGCGGCTCGGGGCGCGTGTCGACCACCACGAGGTGGTGCTGCGCGGCGCGTGCCGCGACTGCGACTGAGGGCGAGGTCGCCGCTCACCAGGCGTCGACGAACGGGCGCCGCTTGCCCGGGCGCTTCCACCACTCGCCGCTCGAGTCGGTGAACAGCGTCGCGATCCAGCGGCGGCTGTCGGCGGGGTCGATCACGTCGTCGATTTCCCCGTACGAGGCCATGTTGATCCCGCTGCCGCGCTCGTACGCCATCGCGACCATCGACTCGTAGGCGCGCTCGCGCTCGGCCTCGTCCTCGATCGCCTCGAGCTCGCGGCGCATCCCCAGACGCACCGCGCCCTCGAGCCCCATCCCGCCGAACTCCGACGTCGGCCACCCGACGCAGAACAGCCCGGCCTTGAACCCGCCGCCCGCCATCGCCTGGGCGCCGAGCCCGTAGCCCTTGCGCAGCACGACCGTGCCGATCGGAACCGACAGGTTGGCGCCGGTCACGAACATCCGCGAGAAGTGGCGGACCGTCGCGGTGCGCTCGGCGGGCGGACCGACCATGAACCCGGGCGTGTCGCACAGCGACAGGATCGGGAGGTCGAACGCGTCGCACAGCTGCATGAACCGGGCCGCCTTGTCTGCGGCGTGGGCGTCGATCGCGCCGCCCAGGTGCGATGGGTCGTTGGCGATCACCCCGAGCGGCCTGCCGTCGATTCGGGCGAGCGCCGTGACCATCCCGTGTCCGAACCCGCGGCGCAGCTCGAGCACGTCGTCGAGCAGCGCGTCGATCACGCGGCGGACGTCGTAGATCCGCTTGCGGTTGGTGGGGACCAGGTTCCTCAGCGGCGTCTCGTCTTTCGGTGTCTCCGGCGGCTCGGTCGCGCCGCGGAAGTACGACAGGTAGCGCTTGGTCGCCGCTACGGCCTCGGCGTCGTCCTTGACCCGTAGATCGACGACGCCGTTGGTCCACTGCACGTCGATCGGGCCGACGTCCTGCGGCTCGAACACGCCGAGGCCGCCGCCCTCGATCATCGCCGGGCCGCCCATCCCGATGCTCGAGTCCTCGCTCGCGATCACCACGTCGCAGCAGCCGAGCAGCGCGGCGTTCCCAGCGAAGCAGTAGCCGGACGCGATCCCGACGAGCGGGACGAGACCGCTGAGCCGCGCGAACAGGTGGAAGGCGCGGCAGTCGAGCCCCGCGACATGCGGCCAGTCGAGGTCGCCGGGGCGCCCGCCCCCGCCCTCGGCGAACAGCACCAGCGGCAGGCGCCGCCGCTCGGCGAGCTCGAACAGGCGGTCCTTCTTGAGATGGTTGCGCATCCCCTGGGTGCCGGCCAGCACCGTGTAGTCGTAGGACATCACCACCGTGGGCCGGCCCTCGACGTCGCCGACCCCGGCGACCAGCCCGTCGGCGGGGGTGCGGCGGATCAGCTCGTCCTTGGACCGCCGGGCCTCCTGGGCCGCGAAGATCAGCGGGCCGTACTCGACGAAGCTGCCGGTGTCGACGAGCTCGTCGAGGTTCTCGCGCGCCGTCCGGCGGCCGAGCTCGTGGCGCTTGGCGACCGCCTCGGGGCGCGCCTCGTCGAGCCCGAGCGCATGGCGCTCGCGCACGGCGTCGAGATCGGCGCGGGGCCCGGTCTGGTCGGCACGCCCGTCCTCGCGCCCCGGCTCGTCGGTGATCGCGCCGGGCTCGATCACCGCCAGCAGCTGTCCCTCCTCGACCGTCTCGCCGACCTCGACCTCGACCCGGCGGACGACGCCGCCCGCCTCGGCAATCACCTCGTGCTCCATCTTCATCGCCTCGAGCACGACGAGCGCCTCGCCCTGGCCGACCTGCTCGTCGGGCGCACGGGCGATCGCGATCACCGTTCCCGCGAACGGGGCGATCAGTTCGGCGTCGGGCACTGGCGCATGATCGCGCAAGCGGATATGATCGCGCCGGGGTGAGCTGGATCAGGGCACGGAGATTCGCCTGGGGCACCATCGTCGCTGTTGCGGTGCTTGCCGTCGCGTGGGTCGTTGCGGCGCCCGCCGGCGCGCGACGCCTACACGCCCGGAGCTCGAGCGCGATCGTCGTCGGGCTCGGTGACTCGCTCGCCTCCGGAGAGGGCAATCCGGACGTCCCGGTTCAAAACGGCAAGCCGGCGCAGTGGGAGAACAGGCGGTGTGACCGGTCGAACAAGTCGTTCGAATCGCAGGTCGCCGACCGACTCAAGAACCGCAACCCGAACACGCCGGTGAAGTTCCTGTACCTCGCGTGCTCCGGGGCGTCGATCGTCAAGGGGCTGCTCGGGCCGTACGCGGGAATCAATCCCTCGAACCCCGATCTCCCGGCCCAGGTAACGGAGGCCAAGCGGCTGGTCGGCGACCAGAAGGCCGACGCCGTGCTGCTCAGCATCGGCGTCAACGACCTCGAGTTCGGCGCGGTCGCGTTCTTCTGCGCGTCCTCCGGCAAGAACGGTTACTGCCCGGACAACAAGTACAAGAACGGCCTGACCCTCTCGCAGTGGATGGCGCAGCAGCTGAAGGAGCTTCCCGGGCGCTTCGACAGGCTGGCGGAGGCGCTGAAGCCGTTGGTCGCGGACGACCGCGTGTTCATCAACGAATACCCCGACCTCGTGAGCATGTCTCCGACCGAGCTGTGCAAGCTGATCCACTTCCGTCCGGGGTACGTCTACGGCGACTACGAGATCAAGGCGAAGGAGATCGACTGGCTCTACCACCAGTTCTACCTGCCGCTCAACGCCGTGATCCACGAGGCCGCTGTCAAGCACGGCTGGACGGCGATCGAGCCGCCGGAGGCATTCCACGACCACGGGTACTGCACCAATGACACGTGGATCGTCACCTACAAGCAGTCCAACGAGCGACAGGGCGACGGCAACGGCACGCTGCATCCCAACCTGCAGGGCCACAACGCGATCACGGACGCGTTCTATCCGATCGTCTCGAAGGCACTCGGCCTCCTCGGACGGCCACGCCCTGGCCGTCCGCGCGGCGGTCGCCCGCACGGCGGCCTAGGCTGAGCGAACGGCCGCGAGGATCTCTTCGGGCGTCGCGTTGTCGCCCGCGTCCTCGGACATGTGCGACCACACGACGGTGCCGCCCGGCGCGATCACCATCGAGCCGCCGAGCTGCGCCGGATGCCCGGTCGTCCGTCCCTGCATCTTGCCGGTGCGGAGCGTGGTCATCAGCCCCTTCGCGGCGACCCTCGGCCCGAGCAGCTCGCCCACGGTCGCGATCTTGGCGCCGGCGGCCTTGTAGCTCGCGCGCTGCTCGTCGGCGAGCACCTGCAGACCGATCCCCTGGCGCCTGCGGAAGTGCTGGGCATGGCGCGGCGTGAGCTGGCCGATCAGCACCACGCCTGAGCCCGCGGCCTCGAACTCCTTGCTTGCGCGATCCAACTGGACCGCGTGCGCACGACAGTAAATTCAGCCGTAGTGGCGCAGCCAGATCAGCGCCGCGGGGCGCTCAGCCCACAGGTCGCCGAGCCGCACGTCGCGGCCCTCCTGATCGGGCAGCACGATGTCGGCGAGCGCGTCCGCGCTCGCCGGCGGGTCCGCATGTTGACGATCAGAAGCCGCACCGAGCATCTGCGTGGTGGACGATACTCCCGACATGACCTCCGCCGCCACCCCGAAGCCGCTGTGGACGCCGTCGGCCGAGCGGGTCGAGCGGGCGACGATCACCCGATACATGCGGTGGCTCGCGGAGGCACACGGGCTCGAGTTCGATTCCTACGACGAGCTGTGGCGCTGGTCGGTCGAGGATCTCGAGGGGTTCTGGAGCTCGATCGTCGAGCGCTTCGGGGTCCACATGGAGCTCCGCCCTGGCCGGGTCCTCGGACGATCGACGATGCCCGGCGCCGACTGGTATCCCGGGTCGCGGCTCAGCTACGCCGCGCACATCTTCGCGGGCAAGGATCCGGGCACCGTCGCGATCCGCCACGCCTCCGAGCTGCGCCCGCTCGGCGAGTGGACGTGGGCGGAGCTGCGTGCACAGACCGCCGCGATCGCCGCCGGGCTGCGCGCGCTCGGCGTCGAGGCGGGCGACAGGGTCGCCGCGTACATGCCAAACGTCCCCGAGGCGGTCGCGGCATTCCTCGCGACCGCGTCGATCGGCGCGATCTGGTCCTCGGCGGCACCCGAGTTCGGGGCCCGGAGCGTCGTCGACCGCTTCTCGCAGATCGAGCCCAAGGTGCTGCTCGCGATCGACGGCTACCGGTACGGCGGCCGCGACTTCGACAAGCGCGACGCGGTCCAGGAGATCGCCGGCGCGATCCCAGGCCTCGAGCGGGTGGTGGAGTTCGGGTACTTGAGCGGCGATGGGTGGGCGCCGCCGCTGAACGGCGTGGGCGCCGACGACGCCGATTCCGGGGCATCGTTGGAGTTCGAGTATGTGAGCTTCGATCATCCGCTGTGGGTGCTGTACAGCTCGGGGACCACCGGGCTGCCGAAGCCGATCGTGCACGGGCACGGTGGGATCCTGGTCGAGCAGGTCAAGAAGGGTCACCTGCATCTGGACGCGCAGCCCGACGACCGCGTGTTCTGGTTCTCGACGACCGGCTGGATGATGTGGAATTTCCTGGTCGGGGTGCTGCTGACCGATGCATCGATCGTGCTGTTCGACGGCAACCCGGGCCACCCGGACATGGGGACGCTGTGGCAGCTCGCCGAGGACGCCGGGATCACGATGTTCGGCACCAGCGCGGCGTTCGTCGCCGCGTCGATGAAGGCCGGCGTGGTGCCCCGGTCGGACGGGCGCTCGCTGTCGTCGATCCGGGCGGTCGGATCGACCGGATCGCCGCTGGCGCCGGAGGGTTTCCGGTGGCTGTACGACGAGCTGGGCCCCGACCTGTGGCTGTTCTCGACTTCGGGCGGAACCGATCTCTGCACGGCGTTCGTGGGCGGGGTCGCGACGCTGCCCGTGTACGAGGGAGAGCTGCAGGCCCGGTGCCTCGGCGCGTCGGTCGAGGCGTGGGATATCGAGGGGCGGCCGCTGATCGACGAGGTCGGCGAGCTGGTGATCACCAAGCCGATGCCGTCGATGCCGTTGTTCTTCTGGGGCGACGAGGACGGGTCGCGCTACCGGGACTCGTACTTCTCGATGTACCCGGGCATCTGGCGCCACGGCGACTGGATCGAGATCACCTCCCGGGGGACGGCGATCATCTACGGCCGCTCAGACTCGACGATCAATCGCGGTGGCATCCGGATGGGGACCTCGGAGATCTACCGCGCGGTGCTGTCCGTCGACGAGGTCATCGACGCCCTGGTCGTCGACGTGCCACGGCCCGGCACGGACGGATGGATGCCGCTGTTCGTGGTGCTCAGGCCCGGGGCGTCGCTCGACGATGCGCTGGTGGGCGAGATCCGCGGGCGGATCAGGCGGGACTGCTCGCCCAGGCACGTCCCGGACGAGATCGTCGCGATTGACGAGGTCCCGCGGACCCTGTCGGGCAAGATCCTCGAGGTCCCCGTCAAGCGGATCCTGTCCGGAGTGCCGCCGGAGCAGGCCGCGTCGCGCGAGTCGCTGGCGAACCCCGCGGCGCTCGACCTCTTCGTCACCCTGGGGGGTGAAGGCGGGGCGGGTCCGGGCTCTTAGACGAGCGGGTACGACGTGCATTCGGGCCGGGTCAGCTTCGAGGACGATCGCGACCCCGATGCGAGCATCCTGCGGCTGCTGGCGGCCGTGAGCGCCCGGTGCCCGGCCGCCTAACTCTTACGGTCCTCTAAGACACGGTTGACACGCTGATCCGAACGGCCGGAGACAACGACGGCTGAAGGAGAAATCGTGGCAGCCAGGTTCAAAGGCAAGTTCGCGATCGGGGCGACGGCGTTGGCCGCCGCTGCGCTCGCCGGCGGCGCGTACGCCGCCACGCAGTCAGGGACGAGCTCGCGCCAGCAGTTCGTCAACGACGTCGCGCAGCGGCTGCACGTCTCGCCCGAGCAGCTGCAGGCGGCGCTCAAGGCGGCGATGGTCGACCGGCTCAACCAGGCCGTCAAGGACGGCCGCCTCACGCAGGCGCAGGCCAACGCGATCGAGCAGCGGATCGAGACGGGCAAGCTGCCGCTGGGCTTCGGGATGCGCCGCACCGGTCACCGCCTCCGGCAGCTCGAGCTGCGCGCGGCGGAGCAGTATCTTGGGCTGACGCAGGCTCAGCTGATCGCGCAACTGCGCGGCGGCAAGTCGCTAGCGCAGGTCGCCACCGACCAGGGCAAGACGACCGCCAGCCTCGAGGCGGCGATGACCGCGGCCCTGAAGGCGCGGCTCGACAAGGCCGTATCGGCGGGGCGGATCACTCAGGCCCAGGAGCAGGAGCTGCTCAGCCGGTTCCAGACTCGGCTCGACCGCCGGGTCAACCACGCCGGCCTCGGGCACCCGCACGCGATGCCGTACGGGGCGCCGCACCCCGGATGACTCTTAGCCGGCTCTCACCGATCCCTTCACGGTTTTTCATCGGCTGTTGCTTTAGTGGGTAGTCGCGAACGGAACCGAATTCCAGGAGACAGACACCGAAATGAAGAGCCTCAGCCGAGTACTCCCGATCATCGCCGGCGCGGTCGCCGGTGGCGCGATCGCCCTGGCTCTGGCCGGGGGGAGCACCAACAAGTCGACGACGACAACCGTGTTCCAGTCCTCCCACGGGCTGGGACTGCCCACCTCGCTGTCGTCGTTGAAGGGCCTGTCGGTCGGCCAGATCTACCGCGAGCACGGTCCCGGCGTGGTCGACATCACCGTCACGCAGAACAGCAGCGGTGGTGGGATCGGCCCGTTCGGAGGAAGCGAGCAGACGCAGGGTGAGGGCGCCGGGGTCGTGTACGACACGAAGGGCGACATCCTCACCGACGAGCACGTCGTCGACAACGCGACCTCGGTGACGGTCACGTTCGAGAACGGCAAGAAGGCCTCGGCCAAGGTGCTCGGGACCGACCCGTCGACCGACGTTGCGGTGATCCACGTGGACGTCCCGGCCTCACAGCTTCATCCGATCCCGTTCGCGGACTCCTCGAGCTCGAGCGTCGGCGACCCGGTGATCGCGATCGGCAGCCCGTTCAGCCTCCCTGAGACCGTCACGCAGGGGATCGTGAGCGCGGTTGGGCGCAGCATCACCGCGCCCAACAACTTCACGATCGAGGGCGCGATCCAGACCGACGCGGCGATCAACCCCGGCAACTCGGGTGGCCCGCTGCTCGACGGCAACGGCCATGTGCTCGGCCTCAACGACCAGATCCAGACGAACTCCGGCTCCAACTCCGGCGTCGGGTTCGCGATCCCGTCGAACATGGTCGCCCGGATCGCGAACGAGATCATCGCCGGCCAGACCGTGCGGCACGCGTACGTCGGCGTGTTCCTGAACGCGGGGACCGCCGGCGGCGCCCAGGTCAGCTCCGTGCAGGCCGGCTCTCCGGCGTCGAACGCGGGCCTACACCAGGGCGACATCGTGATCGCGATCGACGGCAAGCGGATCAGCTCGACGCAGCAGTTCATCGAGACGGTCGACTCGTACTCGCCGGGTCAGACGATCACGCTCACGGTCAAGCGCAACGGGAGCACCCAGACGCTCAAGCTGACGCTCGGAACACGACCCGCCCAGCAGCCGCAGAACGGCTGACGGAGCGGAGATTGGGTCAGACGGCGGCCGGCCTCTCGAGGGCCGGCCGCCGTCGTCAATTCAAGAAGTGGCCGCCGACCACTCCGCGAGCGCGCGCTCGATCAGCTCACGGTGCACGGAGCGGGTGCCGCCGCTCTGACGGGTCCAACGACCGTCGGGGCCGAGCGTCCAGCTGAACGTGTCGTCGGCGAAGCACCGCTCGAGCGTGTCGTCGAGCGCGGCCTGGAGCTCCGGGTGCTCGACCGGGGCCAGCAGCTCGACGCGGGTGTCGAGGTTGCGGGGCATCATGTCGGCCGAGCCGATGAAGTAGACGCTCTCGTCGCCGCGGTGGAACGTGTAGATCCGCGAGTGCTCTAGGAACCGGCCGACGACCGAAACGACGTTGATCGTCTCCGAGACGCCCTCGATCCCCGGGATCAGGCAGCAGATCCCGCGAACGTTGAGGTCGACCGGCACGCCGGCGCGGGACGCCCGGTACAGCGCCTCGATGCAGCGCCGGTCGACGAGCGAGTTCATCTTCATCACGATCCGGGCCGGCTGGCCGGCCTCGTGTGCGGCGATCGTGCGGTCGATCTCCTCGATCAGCGGAACCCGCATCGAGTTGGGCGCCACCAGCACCTTGCGCTGCCGCTCGGGATGCCCGTAGCCGGTCAGCGTGTTGAACAGGTTCGCGACCTCGTCACCGAGCTCGCGGTCGGTCGTGAACAGCCCGAAGTCCTCGTACAGGCGCGCGTTCTTGGCGTGGAAGTTGCCGGTTCCGATCATCACGTAGTTGCGGACGCCGCCGCCCTCGCGGCGGACCACCAGGATCGCCTTGGCGTGGGTCTTGAGCCCCGGGATCCCGTGCACGACGTGAGCGCCGACCTTCTCCAGGGCGCGGGACCACTTGATGTTCAGGCGCTCGTCGAATCGCGCCTTGAGCTCCACAAGGCAGACCGCCTGCTTGCCGCGCTCCGCCGCCCGGATCAGCGACGGGACGAGCGCCGAGTCGTCGGAGGTCCGGTACACGGTCATCTTGATCGCGAGCACGTCCGGGTCGTCGACCGCCTGCTCGACGAACCGCTCGACGCTGCTCGCGAACGACTGGTAGGGGAAGTGGACGAGGATGTCCGAGGCGCGCATCGCGGCGAGTACGTCGGGCTTGTCGTCCTCCGCGCCCGGGGCTGGGCCGAACGCCGGGTGCATGACCGGGGTCCAGGCCGGCAGCCGCAGGTCGTTGTGGCCCTCGACGCCCACGACCTGCCACAGGTCACTGAGGTCGAGCAGGCCTTCGACGTCGTAAACCTGGACCTCGGTGACGCCGAGCCACTCGATCAGCCGTGCGCGCAGCACCGGGTCCATTCCGGCGCCGACCTCGAGCCGCACGACCTCGCCGAACCGCCGCCGCCGGAGCTCCTCCTCGACCGCCTGCAACAGGTCGTCGGCCTCGTCGTTGACCTCGAAGTCGGCGTCGCGCGTGACGCGGAACAGGTCGTAGCTGACGATCTCGAGCCCGGGGAACAGCGCGTCGAGATGCCGGGCGATGATCTGCTCGAGCGGCACGAACGTGTCCCGCGAGATCTGGACGAACCGCGGCAGCACCTCCTTGGGGACCTTCACGCGCGCGAACGAGTCGTGATCGAGGTCCGGGTCGCGGAGGCGGACGATCAGGCTGAGCGACAGGTTCGAGATGTACGGGAACGGCCGCCCGGGGCCGATCGCCAGCGGGGTCAGGACCGGGAAGATCTGCTCGCGGAAGTGGCCGTTCATGTCGGCCGAGACTGCCTCCGCCTCCTCGCAGCTGATGATCCGGATCCCGTGCTCGGCGAGCGCGGGCTGGATCATCTTGCGCCACTGCTTGGAGTGACGGGCGTCCTGCGCCGCGACCTGCTCGGCGATCCCCTTCAGCATGTCCATCGGCGACAGCCCGTCTGGCCCGCGCACATCGATCCGGGCCTCGACCTGATCGTGGACGCCGGCGACGCGGATCATGAAGAACTCATCGAGGTTGGTCGTGAAGATCGCCAGGAACTTGACGCGCTCGAGCAGCGGCAGCGTGTCGCCCTCGGCGAGCTGCAGCACGCGGTCGTTGAAGTCGAGCCACGACAGCTCGCGGTTCATGAACAGCACCTCGCGGTCGACGTCCCGCAGCTCGGTGCCGGGGGCCTCGGGAACCGTCCGCACCTGCGCGGCTGCGGCCCGCGCCTGGACCGCCGAGGCGGCGTCGTCCTTCGAGCCCGGGACGGAGGCGCTCATCCGGTCTGCGCCTCCACGCCCGCGAACGCGATCGCGGCGAGCTCCGACGGTCGTAGCAGTGTCACCAGCTCTCCCTTGTTGATGGCCGCAAGGCCGCCTTTCTTCATCCTCGCGTGTGTACCGGTCAGGTCGTGGAGAAGCAGTGAAAAGGATGGATCGTGGCCGACCAGCAGGACGCTGCCCAGTCCGGCGGTCAGCTCGATGACATCGAAGGGTCCGCCGGCCAGGACCCGCGTGGGCCGAACCTCGATCCCGAGCGGCTCGCACGCGCGCTCGGCGGTCTGCAGCGCGCGGAGCTTCGGAGAGCTGAGACACACGTCGATCTGCTCGCCGAGCTTGGCGAGCGCCAGGCCAGCCGCGTCGGCCTGCTGCGCACCCCTGTCCGTCAGAGGCCGCTCGTCATCTGGGATTCCGTCGGCTGCTTCGGCGTGTCGGAGCAACCAGAGCATGCCCCACTAACTGTAGTGGTGCTGGTGAAGCGCGTCGACGGCATCGAGCCGGATCACCAAATGCCCAGCGGGGAGCCTGATGCGGCGCCCCAGAGTCCAGTGGCGCGTGCCACGCGCAAGCAGTCTCGCCACCAGCTGCATGTGGCCGTGGCCGGAGATCCGCTCGATCATCACGTACACACCGACGATGCGCTCGCGGGAGCTGAGGGTCATGCCGTCGGCGGCACACGGGGTGTCGCTGCCGGTCCCGGACGCCGAGACGCCGCGGGTCGAGATCCGCGCCGAGCGCAGCGTGGCGGTCGGCAGGCCACTACAACCGAGGATCACCGGCGCCAGCGGGTCGGTCACGCTGGGAGCGCTACCCGCTGCCTCGTGGACCGGCAGCCGCAGCTGGAGGTTCGACACGGCGATCGAGAACTGCCCGTTCGAGGTGCGGCCGTACGGCGAGTCCTGCGCGACCAGCTCGAGCTTCGGGATCTGCCCAGCCGCAAAGTGCCACGCGCCCGGGTGCAGCTGGAAGACCTGGAGGCCCGAGGCGGTCGGGCGGTACAGCCCGCGGGCGACGAGCGTCTCGGTACCCGATCCGGGATCGACGTCCCAGAGCCGCTCGGCCAGCTCGGGATACGACCCGCTCAGCGACAGCTTGGCGACGACGGTGGGGGAGCCGAGCAGCGTGTAGCCGGCGCCGGTGGCGGCCGGCAGCCGGTAGGTCGCGACGCCCGCGCCCTGGTCGGTCGCGGACACGGTCGCGCACGCGCCCGGGCCGGCGACGGGGTCGATCGCCTCGCCGATCGACGGGTTGCCGGCAACCGAGGTCACGGTTTGGCTCGGGGCCGAGCTGTAGTCGAGTTCCCCGGGGTGCAGCCCGGCCCACGTCGGGGCGAACAGCGGCCCGCCGGACTTGGCGCTCGACGGGCACGTCTCGATCGTCGCCGTCACGCCTGAGCGGGGCGCCGCACCGACGTGTTTGAGGTAGTGGTCGAAGAACGCGCCGATCCGGGAGGACAGCAGCGCGACGTCGCCGGGCTTGTTCTGCGCGCGCATGTGCCCGAAGTCGCCGTCGACGAGCTCGAGCGGGTCGGACGGGTACAGGGCGCGCTCGAGGTTGTAGTAGCGGATCGCCTCGTCGACCGGGAACAGATCGTCGGTGAAACCGTTGGAGATCAGTAGCGGGGAGGGCGACTCGAGCGGCGTCCCGTACTTGCCGTCGAGCAGGTAGTAGGCCGAGTGGTAGCGGGCGATCTGGTCGCTGACGTACGCCGCCTCGCTGCCGTACGGCTCGCCGGCGTTGACGGTCGTGTACCAGGTCGTCAGATCGGCCTGCGGGTCGGTGCCCGGGGCCGAGTAGTAGCCGGACACCTGGCCGAGCGCGAACAGACCGCCCTCGAACGACTGCTTCTCGACCCCGATCGGGTCGAGGTCCGCGCTGGCGCCGGTGAGCCGATAGTCGAGCGTGCGCCCGTTCGGCTCGAGCGAGTAGGCGAGGTCGCTCCACGGGATCACCGGCGCGGCGGCGGCGATCCGCAGCGGCTTGCCGGCCGAGCTGCGCCACGGACTGAGCGTCCCGTTGGCGTTCATCACACGGTCCTTGAGGGTCGCGAGCTCGAGCGACACGCCGCCGCCATAGGACGGCCCGGTCACCCCGATCGCCGCCGGGTCGACGACTCCCGCGTCGACGAGCAGGCCGGCCGCGTTCTGGACGTCGCGTGCCTCGTAGCGCTCGTCGTCGAGATGGATGTAGCCCTTCATGCACACGGCGGCGTAGTGGGCGGGGCTCTCCGCCGTCCGCGCGGCGGCCCCGCACGAGTCACCGAACCCGCGCGCGGTGAGCTGCAGCACCGCATAGCCGCGCGTCGCCCACTGGCCGGCGCCCGGCCCGACGTAGGCGGTGCTGTTCGCGAGGCCCGTCGCGGTGCCTCCCCAGCCGTGGCTCTGGACCACGAGCGGGTAGTTGCCGTCGGTGCCCGAGCGGGGCGCGGGCGGGAGGATCACGTACACCTCGAGTGGCGAGCCGTCGAAGCTCTTGAGGCGCAGGTCGGGTCCGCCGGCGCCGCCGTCGTCGCCGTGACAGACGCGCACCCCGTCGGTCTGGGCAACGCACGGGATCCCCTGGCCGCTGATCGTCTGTCCCGCGAACACGGTCGTGACCGCGGCTCCGGCGGCGGCCGGAAGCGCGGCGATCAGCGCGGCGACGGTAAACGCACTTGCCAGCACCTTCCGTGGCATGCGGGGACCATATCGGCGGACCGGTCAGCCGATCAACAGCCGGCGCCCGAACACGCGCTCGAACGCCTCGTCGTCGCCGTAGCGCTCGACGCTCCAGCGCGGGAGGATCAGGTTCTCCCCCGACGCCTCGAGGTGCAGGTCGACGCCGTGCCCGTTGGCGCGCAGCCGCGCCTCGCGCACCGACTGATCGCGGCCGCGCTCGAGGTGCTCCGCGAGCCTGAGGATCATCGCGCAGCGGGCGACGAGCTCCTCGTCGCCGGGCCTCGCGAGCGGCGCCATCTCGCCGAGCTTCGGCGCGCCCTTGCGGTGGTAGCGGCTGATTTGGGCGATCAGCGCGCGCTCCCGGGGGTCGAATCCGGGCAGCTCGGCCGACACGATCAGGTACCGCGAGTGCTTGTGGTGATCGTCGTAGGAGATCGTCATCCCGACGTCGTGCAGCATCGAGGCGGCCCACAGCAGCTCGCGCTCGCCGTGATCGGCCTCGAACAGCCCGCCCTCGACGAGCGAGTCGAACATCTGCAGCGACAGGGTCGCGACGTGCTCGACGTGCTCGATATCGGACTCGTACTGGATCGCGAGGTTCCGGACCGCCGCCTCGCGAACGTCGTCGAACAGCGGCTCGGGTCGGCCGGCGAGCAGCTCGCGCGCGAAGAAGACGCCCTCGCGGAGTCCCGCCTCGGTCACCTCGATCCCCTCGAACGCCCCGGCCTCGACGACCGTGGCGATCGTCAGCGCGGCCGCGAGCACGATGTCGCCGCGGCCCGGCTTGATCCCGGGAACGGTGCCCCGCTCGGACGGCGGCAGCGATGCCAGCCGGTCGATCAGCTCCGCGAGCGTGCCGGGTGTGAGCACGAATCCCTGCACGCCGATGTCGAACGGCTGGTCGAGCGCGTCGAGCGCGGCGGCGGCGAGGTTGCGGACCGCGCCGCCGATCCCGACGAGCCGGTGGCCGGACTCGCCCAGCCATGGGACGTCGCGCAGCGCATCGCGGACGTGCTCGCGGAGCGCGTTCATGTCCTTGCTGCGGGCCGGGCCGCCGCCGGGGAGGAACTCTTCGGTGAGGCGCACCGCCCCGAGCGGAAGCGAGATCAACTCCTCGGCGTGGCGGTCGTGAACGCCGACGAGCTGGAGGCTCCCGCCGCCGATCTCGAGCACGCTGCCGTCGCTCAGCGTGGAGCTGTTGACCGCCGCGACGTACCCGAGCCGCGCCTCCTCCTCGGCGGACAGCACCTCGATCCGCAGCTCCGTCGCTTCGTCGGCGCGGCGCAGGAACTCGTCGCGGTTGGCGGCGTCGCGGATCGCGCTGGTGGCGACGGCGATCACCTGATCCCGCCCGAGCCGGCCGGCGGCGAGAAAGTGCTCGAACACCGTGAGCGTCTCGAGCCCGCGCGCGATCGCCTGATCGGAGAGGCGGCCGGTGGCCCCCATCCCGGCGCCGATCCGGACGGTCTCGTACAGCTCGTCGGTGCGCTTCCACCAGGATCCGGGCACGAACGTGAACACGACCAGGCGCCACGAGTTGGACCCCAGGTCAATGACGGCGACCTGGCGGTTCTGTTCCTGGATACGCGCGGCGGCTCGCGTCGTTCGCCAGCTCACACATCCATCATCCGCGCTCGCGCGGACGGCTAATCAGGCTCGCGAGGCGACCGGCTCCTCGGGATCCGGCTCCGGCGCGGAATCGTCGTCGTCCAGCTGTACCGGCGACGCCGGCGTTCCGATCACGTAGCGCGCGATCGCGCACAGGAACAGGATCGTGAGGATCACCGCGCTCGACAGGCACCACTCGCAGTAGGCGTGGATCGACGCGGCCTCTCGATAGGTCAAGTAGGCACTGAACCCGAACCCGATCGTGGTCAGCCCGAGCGTCGCCAGCCGTGTCTCGTCGCGGTCGCGGACCAGCAGGCTTGCGAGGATGCCGAGGTACCCGATCAGCCCGAGCAGGGCGACCGGAATCCCGCCGAGCTTCGACCACTGCGAGGACTGCACCGTCTGGCAGCTCGAGTGGCCGCCGTGCGCGCCGGTGCAGGCGAGCGCGCTGAACCCGACGTAATGGACGACCGTCAGGTAGGTGGCGACGCCGAGGCCGATCACCGTGAACACGATCATCACGCGACGAAGCCGGACGCTCGCCATCAGACCCCGCTCAGGAGACCTGTTTGATCGCCGACTGCAGCGTGCCGTAGTCCGTGTTGCCGACGATCGGCTGCGCCGAGCCCTTCGGACCGGTGACGACAATCGTCGGGGTGCTGTTGAAGCCGTGGCTGGCGGCCGTCTGCTGGTCGCTCTGTACCTGGGCGGTGTAGGTCGAGTTGCCGCTGTCGCTCTGCCAGGTCGGGAAGTTCAGGCCCGGGATCGACTTGGCGATCCCGTCCAGGAAGCTCTGGTTGACGTACGCGGTGCCCTCCTGGCCCTGTGAGTGGTAGAAGACCAGGATGTAGTTCCAGGCCTTGGCCTGGGCGCCGGCGGCGGACGCCGCAGCCTGCTGGGTGGGGAAGATGTTGGGGTTGGGGCTGTTGCCGGTCGCGGTCTCGAGCGACTTGTAGACGAGCTTCGCCTTGCCGGACTTGACCTCGCCCGCGATCAGCTGGGCCTCGGCGCCGAGCGCGAAGTCGCGGCAGATCGGGCACTGCAGGTCGCCGTACTCGGTGACGGTCACGGGGGCGCTCGGGGAGCCGAGCGTGACCCCGGACTGCGGGATCCCGGCGAGCTGCGAGTCGACGGTCGTCGCCGCGCTCTTGAAGGCCGCGGGAGTCGAGTTCGCGCTGCTACCGCCGGACGAGCTGATCGCGATCGCGACGGCGACCACCGCGACCGCGGCGAGCACCACGCCGGCGAGCATCTGCAGGCGCCGCTGGCGGCGGGCGCGCTCGGCGTGCGCCTGCTCCTCGGCGAGCCGCCGGGCGCGCGCTTCTTCCTTTTGCTTGGTCCGTGACGCCATAACCGGGAAGCGGCGCCGTTCGGCGCCCTCGCCTGGAGAGGATAGAGGACGACGTTGGCGGCCAACGGCCGCGATTGACTTGCCGCTATTTCCGCGTAAATTTCGTGTGAAAGGGGATCGATGAGGGACGCTTCCGTTCGAGGTCGTCGATACAGTGCGCGTCAGATGTTGGCCGAGCCTGACCAAACTACGGGCAGGGCGACGCAGCGGCCCCAGAGCCGCCTGCGTCTCGCCGTCATCGATCGGGACCCGGGATTCATGCAGGTGCTCGCCAAGCGGCTACACGCACGCGCGTGGGATCACCGCTCGCTGTCGAGCCCGGTGACCTCCGAGGCGCTGATCGCGATGCGGCTGAACGCGCTGGTTGTCGACATCGCCGTGGTCGGCCCCGACAGCTGGGACTACCTGGAGCGGATCTGCAGCCGGCTTCCGGGGCTGGCGGTGATCGTGTGTACGGGGCCCTCGTCGGTCGCCCAGCGCGTCCGCGGGCTGCGGCTCGGGGTCGACGCCTGGATCACCAAGCCGTGCCACCCCGAGGAGCTGATCTCGGTGATCGAGGCGGTGCTCCGCCGGCACCGCCGCCGCGAGCTGCCGGCGCTCGACGCGCCGACGACCGTCGGCGAGCTGACGATCCGGCCGGACTTGCATCAGGCGTACGTCGGCGAGGCGAGCGTCGAGCTGACCGCCAGAGAATTCGAAATTCTTCATCTACTGTCGCAGTCCGATCGCGTGCTGCGGCGGGAGGACATCTACGAGCGCGTGTGGGGCTACGCGATGGCCCACGGCGACCGCTCGGTCGACGTGTTCGTTCGCAAGCTGCGGCAGAAGCTCCTCGGTGCATCGCCGCAGTGGAGCTACATCCACACCCACTTCGGGGTGGGCTACCGATTCGCGCCGCAGCCCGATGAAGGGGTCGACGTCCCGGGGCTCGGCGAGGTCGACGTCGACGTCGAGCTCGACGAAGCGCTCGCCGGCTGAGCCCGTCACACGTCTCTCACGCCTGAGTCCGCCCGCGCGGATCACAGCTTGTTAACAAGCGCGTTACGGCCGGGTAACGCGATCCGCCGTACGCGAGTGCACGATCCCTTGAGAGTTGACGGCCACCGCTCGCTCACTACCGCTTCCGGCTATGGAGGCCGCCGAGGTCCTCGACGTCGGACCGCTGCAGATCCTGCCCGACGAGCACATCGCCCGCGCAAGAGGGAGGACGCTGATGCTGTCGATTCGCGAGCTTCACCTGCTCACAGAGCTTGCCCGCAGGGCCGATCGGATCATGGGACGGGAGGAGCTTTTCCGGCTCGCGTGGGGTCGTGAGATGCGTCCCGGCGACCGCTCGGTCGACGTCTACGTCCGGCGGCTGAGGGTCAAGCTCGAGCAGGCGCTCCCCGGATGGCGGTTCATCCACACGCACTTCGGCTTCGGCTACCGCCTGGCGCCCGAGCGGTCCCAGATCCAGGACCGAGCTTTCACAAGTCGGTAACACGCGCGAGGGGCGCGGGGCGCACACTCGCGCCCATTCACGTTTTTCGCGCCAGATCGAAAAGGAGAACACATTGACCATACGTCGCATTAGCGCAGGGGCGATTGCGATCGCTGCGGCGCTCATCGTCGCCGCGTGCGGCTCGAGCTCCAGCTCGAGCTCCAGCTCGGGCACGTCGTCGGGCACGAGCACCAGCAGCTCCGGCGGCTCGGCGACCCTCAACGGCGCCGGCTCGACCTTCGCCGCCCCGATCTACCAGCAGTGGGGCTCGAACCTGAAATCGCAGGGTCTGACCGTCAACTACAACGCAGTCGGATCCGGAGCGGGCGTCACGCAGCTCCAGGCTGCGACGGTCGCCTTCGCCGGCGATGACGCGCCGATCAAGTCGAGCGAGGTCTCCGGGATGAAGGGCCCGATCCTGCAGTTCCCTGTCGCATTCGGGAGCATCACGGTTTCCTATAACCTGCCGGGCGTCAAGAGCGGGATCAAGCTCGATGGGCCGACGCTCGCCGACATCTACCTGGGCAAGGTCAAGACCTGGAACGACGCCGCGATCAAGGCGCTGAACCCGGGCCTGAGCCTGCCGAGCACCGCGATCACCGTCGTGCACCGGTCGGACTCTTCGGGCACGACCGACGGCTTCACGAAGTTCCTCGCCGCTGTCAGCCCGACCTGGAGCTCCCAGGTCGGCCACGGCAAGGACGTCAAGTGGCCGACGGGCACCGGTGCCGCGAAGAACGCGGGCGTCGCCGCCGCGGTCAAGCAGACCCCGGGCGGGATCGGCTACGTCGAACAGGCGTACGCGCTCGAGAACAACTTCACCTACGCCGCGGTGAAGAACAAGTCAGGCAACTACGTGCTGCCGACGATCTCGAACACCTCGGCGGCGGCGAACGGGATCACGATCCCGCCGGATCTGGGGATCTCCACGATCAACTCGCCGAACGCGCAGGCGTACCCGATCGCCTCACAGACGTTCATCGACGTCTACACGGACGCGTGCAAGAGCGGCGGGCTCAGCTCCTCGACGGCGAGTGGGTTGAAGAAGTTCCTGACCTACGCGTTCGGCTCCGGTCAGCAGACGCTCGGCTCAGGCTCGAGCCAGCTGCCGTACGCGCCGCTGACCTCGACGCTGCAGTCGAAGGACACGGCGCAGCTGGCGAAGCTGGTCTGCAACGGATCTCCGGTGTCGTAGGAAGGTTCGGTGGAGGCAGGCGCCACCACCCTCGGCCCGGCCGGCCGCTCGAGACTCGGGCGGTCGGCCGCAGGCCGGATGCCGGACAGGATCCTGCGCTGGGGGCTGACCGCCCTTGCCGCGCTGATCCTGGCGCTGCTCGCGTACTTCTTCATCCGCCTGATCGGTGAGTCCAACGACGCGCTGAGCCGGTTTGGGCTCAGCTTCGTGTTCGGGAACGACTGGGACGTCTCGCGCAACATCTACCACGGGGCCGCGCTCGTGGTGGGAACGCTGGTCACGTCAGCGATCGCGCTGGTGATCGGCGTGCCGGTCGCGATCGCGACCGCGCTGTTCATCCAGGAGCTCTGCCCGCGCCGCCTGCGGGGGACGCTGTCGACGATCGTCGACCTGCTGGCCGCCGTTCCGTCGGTCGTCTATGGACTGTGGGGCGTGTTCGTGCTGATCCCTAAGCTGCTTCCGGCCGAGAAGTGGTTCGCCAGCACGTTCTCGTTCATCCCGTGGATCGGCGGCGGGACCGTCACCGGCCCAAACTACTTCATCGCGGGGCTGATCCTGGCGATCATGATCCTGCCGATCATCTCGGCGATCTCCCGCGAGGTGATCGCGACGGTCCCGGCCGAGAACAAGGAGGCAGCACTGGCACTGGGAGCGACCCGCTGGGAGATGATCCGGATGGCCGTGCTCCCGTATGCGCGGCCGGGAATCACCGGCGGCGCGATGCTGGGGCTCGGCCGTGCGCTGGGGGAGACGATCGCGGTTGTGCTCGTAATCGGGAACGCGCCGACGATCGGCCAGCACCTGTTCAACCAGGGTTACTCGCTTGCCGCGGTGATCGCGAACGAGTTCGGCGAGGCGTCCTCGACGCCGATCCACTCTTCGGCGCTGTTCGCGGCGGGCCTGGTGCTGTTCGTCCTGACGTTGATCGTGAACATCATCGCCCGCTGGTTCGTGGTCAGGGGCCAGCGCGGCCGCCGGCCTCGACCCGGGGCCACCGGGATGACGGTGGCGCCTGTGGGTGAGGCGCCGTGAGCGCGCTCGGGGTGGAGGTATCGCGCCGCCGCCGTGTGACCGACCGGGTGATGCGCGGGGCGCTGATGGCCGGGACGCTGATCGCGCTGGTGCCGCTGATCCTGATCCTCTACTACCTGTTGAAGAAGGGGATCGGCGCCTGGTCGACGAGCTTCTTCACGACCGATCCGAACGGCAACTTCTTCGGCGACCCGGGCGGGATCCGCAGCGCGCTTCTCGGTTCGCTCGAGATCGTCGGCATCGCGACCGTGATCGCGGTGCCGATCGGGATCGGGGTGGCTCTGTACCTGACCGAATACGGCAGGAATGGCTGGTTCGCGAACGTCGTCAGGTACTTCGTCGACGTGATGACGGGAGTGCCGTCGATCATGTTCGGCCTGTTCATTTACATCTCGCTGGTGACCTCTCACGTCGGCGGGAGCGGGTTCGCCGGGTGGAAGGCGTCTGTAGCTCTGGCGCTGCTGATGCTGCCGATCGTCACGCGTTCGGCCGAGGTGGTGCTGCTGCTCGTTCCGAGCGACCTGCGCGAGGCCGCGCTCGCCTTGGGCGCACCGCGGTGGAGGGTCGTCGGTCGAGTTGTGCTGCCGACGGCGCTTCCGGGCCTGATCACGGGTTCGCTGCTGGCGATCGCCCGCGGGATGGGGGAAACCGCACCGCTGCTGTTCACCGCATTCGGGACGTTCGTGCTGACCGGCAATCTCAACGGCCAGATGAACGCGCTGCCGCTGCAGATCTTCAATGACATCACCAGCCCGCGCGATATCGTCGTCCAGCGCGCGTGGGGCGCCGCGCTCACGCTCGTGGCGCTCGTCCTGATGCTCAACCTGATCGCGCGAGCGGTCGCACGAAGGAGCCGCATGGCATGATCCCTCCTGAAACCGAGACGAAGGAAGCGACGCAGGTGTCCACTCCCGGGGGTTCCTCGGAGCAGACGACGACAGGGGGAGCCGCGACGCAGGTTGCTCCCGACCCGAAGGGCCACTCGATCCAGATTCGGGGCCTGAACGCGTACTACGGCTCCCAGCACACGATCAAGAACCTGGGCATCGACTTCCCGGCCAACGAGGTGACGGCGATCATCGGTCCGTCGGGATCGGGGAAGTCGACGGTCGTCCGGTGCATCAACCGGATGCACGAGGAGATCCCGGGAGCGCGCGCCGAGGGCAGCGTGATGCTCGACGACGTTGACCTGTACGGCTCGGGCGTCGACGTGACATCGGTCCGCCGGCTGATCGGGATGGTGTTCCAGAAGCCCAACCCGTTCCCGACGATGTCGATCTACGACAACGTCGCAGCGGGGCTCCGGCTGACGGGCACCAAGACGAACGACCTGCGCGAACGCGTGCACTCGACGCTCCGATCGGTGGGGCTGTGGGACGAGGTCAAGGACCGGCTGAACGCTCCAGGGATCGGGCTCTCGGGCGGCCAGCAGCAACGGCTGTGCATCGCGCGCACGGTCGCCATCGAGCCCGAGGTGGTGCTGATGGACGAGCCGTGCTCGGCGCTCGACCCGGTCGCGACCCTGAAGATCGAGGAACTGATCGCCGAGCTGAAGTCGCGCTACACGATCGTGATCGTCACGCACAACATGCAGCAGGCCGCACGCGTCGCCGACACGACCGCGTTCATGCTCGACGGCGAGCTGATCGAGCATGGCCCGACGACGGAGATCTTCACGAACCCGACCGACGAGCGCACCGAGCGCTACGTGACCGGGAAATTCGGCTAGAGGGCGGCCATGGAAGAAACGCGCCACCAGTTCCGCGAGGACCTCCTAGAGCTCGAGCAGCAGACGCTCGGCGGCCTGGATATGGTCACCCAGCAGCTCGACCGCGCGCTCGAGTCGGTGAGCTACCAGGACATCGAGCTGGCCGGGATCGTGGTCGCCGACGACGACCGGATCGACGGCCGCTACCTGGAGGTCCACCAGGGGATCCTGTCGCTGCTCGCCCGCCAGGCCCCGGTCGCCGGCGACCTCCGGATCGTCGCGGCGCTCCTGCACACGCTGCGATGCATGGAACGGATGGGCGATCAGTGCGTGAACATCGCCAAGCTGGTGCCGCTGTCGGGCTACGAGGCGCCGAAGGACAAGGACATCCTCGACGCGATCGACCGGATGGGGCAGCTCGCCCGGCAGGAGGTCGCCGAGGCTCGCGACGCGTTCGCGACTCGCAACGTCGACCTGGCCCGTGACCTCGTCAACCAGGACCGGGAGATCAACCGCCTGAACCGTGTGATCTTCAGGCGCGCGGTCGAGGTGGGGGACAACCTCGACCTGCGCGAGTGGGCGATGTACATGATCCTGGTCGCGCGTGCTCTCGAGCGGGTCGGCGACAACGCGGTCGACATCGCCGAGCAGGTCGTGTTCGTGGTGACCGGGCTGTTCCGCGAGCTGGCCGATGCCAGCTCGACGGAGACCGCCCCCGCGAGCTGAACCGCCGCGCCGCCCTCACCAAAACGAAACACCGTCAGCGGTGCGCGTTCATATCGTGCGCGAGTGTGGAAGCGCACCTCGATTCCGCGCACTTCTCGGAGCCGCTCGCCAGCCTCGGTGCGGCGGGGCACCGGCGCCTCGGGCTCGACGGAACGCGTGGCTGGTGGCCGACCACGCCGCGGCTGAAGTCGTATGAGGCGGCGGGCTTCGGGTACGTCCAGCTATGGATGCCCGACCGCGCGGCGCTCGCCCAGCCCGAGGTGATCGGCGCGCACGCGACGGCGCTCTGGGAGACGCTCCACCTGACCTCGCTGCGGCTGATCCTGCACGCCCCCGAGGACCTGTTCGCGGGAACCGCGGCGCACGACACCCAACTCGACGGGGCGCTCAGCTACGCGGCGCTGACCGGCGCCGAAACGATCGTCTACACCCGGGTGCAGCTCCCGCTGGGCACCGGCGGCCTACGCGAGCGGCTCGCCGACGAGCGGCGCTCGCTGCGCCGCGCCCTGCGGCGGGCCGAGCTGCTCGGAGTCCGGATCGCGATTCAGAACACGACGCCCGCGTACCCCGGCCTGCCCGAGCGCGTGTCAGACAACCCGCTCGCCGCCCACGAGCTCGTCTGCGCGCTCGACTCGGACGCCGCCGGCCTGTACCTCGACATCGGTCACGCGCACGTGGTCGCCGGGCTCGCCGGCTGCGAGATCGCCGAGCTGGTCGAGCCCGTGCTCGACCGCGTGATCGTGTTCGGGATACACGACAACTTCGGGGCAGCCCCCGGCGCGCCCCGATCCGGAGGAATCGAGCCGCTGCGGCTCGACCTGCACATGTCCCCGGGCGCGGGAACCGTCCCCTGGGCGGCGCTCGCGCCGATGATCGCCACCCATCCAGCGCCGATACAGCTCGAGGTCCATCCGAACCTGCGCCCGGAGCCCGCGACGCTGGCGATCCTGGCCAGAGAGCTGCTCGGTCTGCGAGCGCCGGCGCTGCTCGCCTGAGACGGCCGCGCCCGGGGGGCGATTATCCTCCGGGCACCGTGGCAGCCTCGAAGTCCAAGCGTCGCTCGCGCAAGCGGCGCAAGCCGGGGACCGCGCCGCGAGCGGTGCAGTCACAGCGCCGGGAAGTCGTCGCGGAGCGCAACGTGCTCGCCGAGCGCCGCCAGCAGCAGAGCAAGAGCATGCTCGGCAAGTACGGCGATCCGCCGCCCAACCCGTTCGGCGGGTTCCCGGTCTCGGAGGTCGCGATCTTTGCAGGGATCGTCGGCGTTGTCGTCGGCGCGCTGGCGAGCGCGCCGGTGGCGCTGGCGGTCGGGGTGGTCGTCTGCACGCTGGGCGTCGTCGAGGTGACCGCCCGCGAGCACTTCTCCGGCTACCGCTCGCACGCGACGCTGCTGGCCGCGATCCCGGCGATCGGGATCGGAATCGGGATCGTCGCGATCATCGGCGACGGGTCGATCCGGCGGGGGCTGTCGGGCCCCAACCGCGCGGTGCTGCTCGTGATCGTGCCGGTGTTCGCGCTGCTGTTCTGGCTGCTAAGCAAGCGCTTCCGGACCGCGCGCCAGGCTCGGATCGTCCGGCCGCCCTCCTGAGCCGGGATCCTCAGCGCGGTTCCCGCTGAGCGCCGGGAGCCGCATCGTGAAGATCGCGCCGCAGTCCGGCGCGTTCTCGACGCCCACCGAGCCGCCGTGCTGCTCGGCCACCTGGCGGACGATCGCGAGCCCGAGCCCGCTCCCCTGACGCCCGCGCGAGCCGGCGCCGCGGTAGAAGCGGTCGAACACGTACGGCTGGTCCTCGGGGTCGACGCCGGGCCCGTGGTCGCGGACGTGCAGGCCGTCGCCGTCGACCCTCACCTCGACCAGGCCCTCCGGCGGAGAGTGCCGGGCCGCGTTGTCGAGCAGATTGTTGACCGCCCGGCCGAGGCGGTCGGGCACTCCCATCACCACGACCGGCTCGAGCGAGGACTCGAAGCGCACGTTCGGGAAGTTACGACGCGCGCGGTCGAGCGATCCCGCGGCGACGTCGTCGAGGCGGACGTCCTCGGCCTCACCGGCGGGCAGATCGCCGCGCGCAAGCTCGATCAGGTCGCCGATCAGCGCCGTCAGCTCCTCGGTCTGCTCGACGACGTCGGCGAGCATCCGCCGGCGCTCGTCCTCGCCGAGGCTCGCGTCGGCGATCAGCAGCTCGATGTTGGTACGCAGGCTCGTGACCGGCGTGCGCAGCTCGTGCGACGCGTCCGCGACGAGCTGGCGCTGGGCCCGGACCGACTCGTCGAGCTCGTCGCGGGAGGTCTCGAGGCGCTCGAGCATCCAGTTGAAGCGCATTGCGAGCTGCCCGACCTCGTCGTCGGCGTGGACGTGGATACGAGCCGCGAGATCCTCGGTCTCGCCGATGTGCTGCGCGGTGTCGGCGACCTCGGCGAGCGGCGCCAGCACGCGCCGCGCCGCGAGCCTGCCGAGCACCAGCGCCAGCGCCATTCCGCCCACGCACACCAGCACGAGCATCAGGCGCAGCCGCGAGAGCACGTGGTCGACCGCGTTCAGGGGGCGCGCCAGCTGGACCGCGACCGGCTCGCCGCGGTACATCAGCGGCACCGGGATCACCATCTCGCGGAGGTGACTGCCGCCGACATGCACGTCGGTCAGGTAGCTCCGCGACTCGCCGGCCGCG
Organism: uncultured Solirubrobacterales bacterium; assembly: GCA_963800475.1. GTDB lineage: Bacteria > Actinomycetota > Thermoleophilia > Solirubrobacterales > Solirubrobacteraceae > Palsa-465. Next base: position 303,598 of record CAWDAZ010000001.1, read on the forward strand.
ACCCCGACGACCGGCGGCGTCACCGGCAGCGCGACGCCGCCCTGGCGCGGGAGCACGGTGCCGTCGGCGACGACCGCCTGCACGTACGGCGCTGGGCCGCCGGCGCTCGGCGGGATCCCCGGCAGCGGCCGGGCCAGCGAGTCGAAGTCGCCGTGCTGGATGACCGTCGCCTGTGCGCGCAGCGCCGAATCGACCTGGCCGCGAAGCTGGTCGCGGACGACGAGATACGCGACGACGCACGCGATCACGATCGCGATTCCGACCGCGGCGGCCGCGACGATCCCGACTCTGCGGCGCAGCGGCACGGCCCGATGCTCTCAGTCGCGGAGGATGTACCCGACGCCGCGAACCGTGTGGAGCACGCGCGGCTCGCCGCCGGCCTCGGTCTTGCGGCGCAGGTACCCGACGTACACACCGAGCGCGTTCGAGGTCGGACCGAAGTCGTAGCCCCACACGTGCTCGAAGATCTGGGAGCGGGACAGCACCTGGCGGGGGTGGCGCATGAACAGCTCGAGCAGCAGGAACTCGGTCTTCGTCAGCTCGATCAGCCGTTCGCCGCGGTAGACCTCGTGGGCGACCGGATCGAGCACCAGGTCCGCGAACCGAAGCTCCTCGAGCTCGGAGCCCTCGCCCGCCCTGCGCAGCAGCGCCCGCAGCCGGGCCTGGAGCTCCTTGAGCGCGAATGGCTTGACGAGGTAGTCGTCGGCTCCCACGTCGAGGCCCTCGACGCGGTCGTCGATCGCGTCGCGGGCGGTCAGTATCAGGATCGGCGTGCGGTCGCCGGCCTTGCGCATCCGGCGGGCCACTTCGAGCCCGTCGATGCGCGGCATCGCGATGTCGAGGACGACCGCGTCGGCGGGAGTGGAGGCGAGCGCGTCGAGCGCCTCCTGTCCATCGGCCGCGAGCGCCACGTCGTAGTCGTCGAGCCGCAGCGCACGCTCGAGCGCCCGCCGCACCGCGGGCTCATCGTCGACCACCAGAACGCGCGCCATGTCAGCCGGAATGATGGCGCTTTGTACTAAGAATGGGGGAAGAGAAGCCTGTGACGTGCGGCGCGGGCGCAGGGGCGCCCGGATAAGCTCGCCCGGCGATGGGAGGGATCTGCCGGTGGTTGGCGCCGAGCGCGGCGTTGGTGGCGCTTGCCGTTTGGATGTTTGCGGCCACGGGGGTGGCATCGGCTCGGCCAACCGCTGCGATGGTGATCCTGCCTCCGGGCGAGGGCTCGGCGATCACCGCTCAGGCGTACGCGACCAACCAGGCGACCGGTAACTGCGCCGACGAGGGCCCGCACGTCTGCGATCAACTGAGCATGTACGAGAACTGGCAGTTCCGCGACGGGAAGCTCGATCCCACTCCCGCGGACGTCCCCGATCCGAGCAGCACCGAGACCCCGGAGCCCGGGGTGGAGATCGTCCGCGACGCATATGGAGTGCCACACATCTACGCGAGCGGGCCGGACGAGCAGACGATCGAGCAGCGGATCGCGTACGGGATCGGCTTCGGCCAGGCGGAGGAGCGCCTGTTCCAGATGGAGGTGCTCCGGCGGGCCGCCGAGGGAGAGCTCGCGCAGCTGCTCGGATCGTCGTACCAGGAGATGGACACGATCACGCGCCGGGACTCCGAGACCGACGCCGAACGCGAGGCACAGATCGCCGCGCTGAGCTCGTCGAACCGTGCGGCGCTTGACAGCTACGTGGCCGGGATCAACGCGGTGATCCAGCGCGACACGGACGGTCGGTCGCAGCTGCCGGCCGGCTTCGAGCTGCTGCAGGACCTGCCGATCCGCTCGTGGACCGCGAGCGACACGGTCGCAATCATCTCGCTCGAGGTGGCGAACATCGCCGAATCGGCCGGCAACGGACTCGGCTACGCCACCCTCGGGCAGCGGCTGGCCGCCCGCTACGGCGTCGGCAAGGCGGTGTCGATTCTCGACGACGTCCAGTTCACCCACGACCCCCAGGCTCCGGTCACCGTGCCCTCGCGCCAGCGCGCCCGGTTCTCGAGCGCCCGCCGTCGCTACCACTTCATCAGCTACACGAGTGCCGACACGGCACGTCTGTTGCGCGGGCTCGCGCCGGACGCGGCGGCAGCCGACCAGGCGATGCTGACGGGTGCGCAGGCCGTCAAACAGGCCACCGTCACGCTCGGGCTTCCCGTCTTCGGATCGAATGCGTGGGCACTCGCCCCGTCGCGGACGACGACCGGCGGAGCGTTGCTGTGGGGGGGCCCGCAGGTCGGCTACTACGCGCCGGAGGTGTTCGACGAGCTCGAGGTGGAGGGCGGCGCGTTCCACATCCACGGCGTCGGAGTCCCCGGCGGGGGTCCCGGAATCGTGATCGGGTACACGCCCCATACGGCCTGGTCGATCACCACCAGCCAGGACGACCAGGTCGCCACGTACGTCGACAGGATTCGCCCCAGCGGCGGGGGCTACCAGTACTGGTGGCGGGGAGCTTGGCATCCGGTGCAGCAGCGGACCGAGACGATCCAGGTGCGCGCCGAGAGCGCCAACCTGCCGATCACGGGCCAGCTCCCGCTGCCCAGCTATACCGGCGAGACGGTCACGTACTACCGGACGTTCCACGGCCCCGAGAGCGACCCGGTCCCGTGCACGGTCGTCTACCTGGACGCGGCCGCGGGACGCGCGTATTGCAAGGTGCGCTCGTTCTGGAACAGCGAGCTCCAGACGGGCCTCGGGATCGTGGCGCTCAACGAGGCCACCGACCTCGAGCAGTTCATCGCGGGCGTGCACGAGAACGTCGCCGGCTTCAACTTCGTGTATGCCGACGACCGGGGCAACATCGCCTACTGGCACACGGGCCGGATCCCGCTCTGGCCGAAGGGTGCCGATCCGCGGCTGCCGCTCCCGGGTGCGGGAGCCGACGACTGGCGCGGCTACCTGCCTCCGGCGCAGTGGCCGTCGGTTGTTGACCCGGCGCAGGGGTTCGTCGCCTCCTGGAACAACAAGCCGCAATCCTCGTGGGACGACTCCGGGGACGGGACGCTGTGGGGCGGCTACCAGCGCTCGCGCCAGCTGATGAACATGCTGAAGGGCCGGCGTCGCTTCAGCCTGGACGCGCTGTGGCAGATGGCGCGGCGGGTGGGCGAGCTCGACCTGCGAGACACGCTCGGATTCAAGCCGCTGCTCGCGGGCGTGGCGTCGTTGCACGACATTTCACCGCTCGAGCGGGAGGCAATCCGGGAGGTCGCGAGTTGGGACGGCACGGCGTTCTATCCCGGCGGTGCCGAGGTCAGCGGCGGGCAACCGACCGGCAACGTGAAGAGCCCGGGCTTCGCGATCCTGTCGGCGTGGTTCGCACGGCTCGAGGACCTCGCCGCGAAGCACGTGTTCGGCCCCGCGCTCGGCGAGCCCAGCCCCGCAGCCGCAGTCCAGGCGCTGACGCGAACGCCGCAGACGACGAGCCCCGAGTTCGAGTTCTTCGACGACTATGACGGCTTCGTCTACAACGTGTTCACGCGCTACGCGCGCGGCGCCGACTACCTGGCTGGCCGCTCGCCGCTGGCCGTCTCGCGCGAGGCGCTCGACGAGGCGATCGCCCAGCTGCGGGCCGCGCAGGGCGCCGACCCGTCGCGGTGGCGTGCGCCGATGCCGATGATCGACTTCCAGTCGCTCGACGTTGCGGGCGTTCCCTCGATTCCCTGGGAGAACCGCGGGACCTGGGGTCAGGCGGTCGAGCTGCCGCCGGCGGGCTGAGCCTCGGCGCCGCGTCGCGGACATCGGGGTGACCCCGCGCGCTCGGGTCCCTAGCCTAGACACCGAGATGCCGACCGCCCGAAAGACCCGGGCCGGGAAGGACTCGCTCGAGCGGTACCGCGCCAAGCGTGATCTCGACGCGACCCCCGAGCCATCCGGCGAGGGCGGCGCGCCCGCATCCACCGACGCCGCCCCACGCTTCGTCGTACAGGAGCACCACGCGACGCGGCTGCACTGGGACCTGCGGCTCGAGCGCGACGGGACGCTCGCGTCGTGGGCGGTTCCGAACGGGATTCCGCCGGACCCGAAGGAGAACCGGCTTGCGGTCAGGACCGAGGACCATCCACTCGAGTACCTCGAGTTCCACGGGCAGATCCCGAAGGGCCAGTACGGCGCGGGGACGATGACGATCTGGGACCGGGGCACGTACGAGCTGCACAAGTGGGACGACGCGAAGGTCGAGGTCAGCTTCCGCGGCGGGCGCCTCCACGGCCGCTACGGGCTGTTCCGGATCGGACGCGACGAGGCGACCAAGAACGACTGGATGATCCACCGGATGGACCCGCCCGACGATCCGGATCGGGTCCCGATGCCCGAACATGTGGTGCCGATGATGGCCAGGCTCGCCGCGGCGCCGCCGCGCGACGAGCAGGGCTGGTCGTTCGAGATCAAGTGGGACGGCGTGCGCGCGATCGCGTACGCGCAGCCGGGGCGGTTGCGGCTCGAGAGCCGCAACCTCAACGACGTGACCGACGCCTACCCCGAGGTGCGCGGCCTGATCGAGGACCTCGGGATGCGCGAGGCGGTGCTCGACGGGGAGATCGTCGCGTTCGACAATGCCGATCCGGCCCACCCGCGGCCGAGCTTCGAGCGCCTCCAGCAGCGGATGCACGTCCGCTCGGCGAGCGCCGTGCGCCGGCTCGCGGCGAGCGTCCCGGTCGTGTACGCGATCTTCGACCTGCTGTACCTCGACGGCGAGTCGCTGATCGAGCTGCCGTACACAAAGCGCCGCGAGCGCCTTGAGGCGCTGGGGCTGGGCGGCCCCGCGTGGCGGGTGCCCGCGGCGCACCGCGACACGGGCGCGCGGCTGCTCGACGCCACGCGCGAGCAGGGGCTCGAGGGCGTGATCGCGAAGCGGCTCGACTCGCACTACGAGCCCGGCCGGCGCTCGGGGGCGTGGCTGAAGCTCAAGAACACGCTCCGGCAGGAGCTGGTGATCGGGGGCTGGATCCCGGGTGAGGGCCGGCGCTCGGAGCGGATCGGGGCGCTGCTCGTCGGTTATTACAAGCCGGATGACGCGGGCGCTGCCCGATCCGGCGAGGCTGGAAGCCGAGCGGGCAGCAGGCCCGCGAGCGCGTTCGTGTACGCGGGGCGCGTCGGGACCGGCTTCACCGAGCAGACGCTCGACGAGCTCGCGAGCAGCCTGGCGCCGTTCCGGCGCCCGGACTCGCCGTTCAGCGAGCCGCGCCGGTTCCCGCGCGGGACCGCGTTTGTCGAGCCGTGCCTGGTGGCGGAGGTCGAGTTCCGCGAATGGACCTCTGACGGGGTGATGCGCGCTCCTTCGTTCAAGGGACTCCGCGAGGACAAGGCCCCGCGCGAGGTGGTGCGCGAGCGGCCCGGCGAGGCGCCTGGCGAGGAGCCGGGCGAGGCGCCCGGCGCGGGATCGCCGGAGGCGCTGTTCGACGAGGTCGAGCGGACGGGAGAGGGTGCGATGATCGTGCTGGTCGACGGACGCCGCCTGAAGCTGACCAACTGGGACAAGGTCCTGTACCCCGCGGCCGGCTTCACGAAGGGCGACCTGATCGCCTACTACGCTCGGATCGCGCCGCTCGTGCTCCCACACGTCCGCGACCGACCGCTGACGCTGAAGCGCTATCCGAACGGCGTCGAGGCCGAGTACTTCTACGAGAAGCAGTCGCCATCGCACCGTCCCGAATGGGTTCAGACCGCGCGCATCAACGAGATCGACTACACGCTGGCGCAGGACCGGGCGACGCTCGTGTGGCTGGCGAACCTGGCCGACGTCGAGCTCCACACCTCGCTGTCGCTCGCCGCCGAGCCCGCGCGGCCGACGATGCTCGCGTTCGACCTCGACCCCGGCGAGCCGGCCGGGATCGTCGAGTGCTGCGAGGTCGCCGTCGTGCTGCACGGGCTGTTCGAGCAGCTCGGGCTCGAGAGCCTTGCGAAGACGTCGGGCTCGAAGGGGCTGCAGGTGTACGTGCCGCTCAACACCGATGTCACGTATCGGGACACCAAGCCGCTCGCGAAGCGGATCGCGGAGCTGCTCGAGCAGCGGATGCCGAAGCTGGTCGTCTCGCGGATGACGAAGCGGCTGCGCGCCGGGCGCGTGCTCGTCGACTGGAGCCAGAACGACGCCCACAAGACCACCGTCACCGTCTATTCCGCGCGCGCACGCGAGCGGCCGGCGGTATCGACGCCGGTCGGCTGGGATGAGGTCCGCCGCTGCCTCGACGAGCGCGACCCGGGCGTCTTGGCATTCGAGGTCGCCGAGGTGCTCGCGCGCGGCGCCGAGCAGGGTGACCTGTTCGCGCCGGTCGTCAGCCTCCGCCAGCGGCTGCCGGCGGCGGGCTGATCCCGCTGCTGGAGTAGGCTATGGCCGGGCCTCGAGGCGCATGCTGGCATTGGATCCGATCACGCTCCGAAATCGACTGTTGGTCGCCACTGCCATGTGGAAGGAGACGATCGCCGAACCCCTGCCGAAGATGGCACCCGGCGAGCCTTCCGAGCAGCTGCAGAGCTTCGAGCTGAAGCTCGTCGACCGGCTGTGGGAGAGCGCCACGGCCGACAACGCCCGCGACATCGCCGACCGGACCTGGGACCTGGTCCACGACCGCGCCGACGACGATCCCGTCAAGCAGCGCGTCGTCGCCTGCCACGAGGCGCTCGCGCGGATGACGCGGCTCGGCGACTAGCCCCGGGCGCTCACCCGACCGCGGGCCCGACCGGCTCCGGGCGCGCGAGCGGATTGCGCGGCAGACCGGCGGCCTCGTACGCCTGCTCCTCGGAGAGCGTCTCGTGCTCGAGCAGCGCCGCGACCAGCGAGTCGAGATGCGGCCGCCGGCTGCGCAGCAGCTTCGAGACCTCCTGATGGGCCGACTCGACGATCCGCCGCACCTCCTCGTCGACCAGCCGCTGGGTCGACTCGGAGGTCTCCTGGACGCCCGGCAGGAACGGGCTGATGCCGTCGATCGGGATCACCGCCACGGGCCCGATCACGCGGCTCATCCCCCAGCGGCCGACCATCTGCCGCGCGATCTGGGTCAGGTGCTGAATGTCTGACTCGGCGCCGGTGGTCATGTCGCCGAACACGATCTCCTCGGCAACGCGCCCGCCGAGCGCGAACTTGATCTGCGCGAGCAGGTAGCGCTCCTCGAAGTTGAAGCGGTCGGCGTCCGGCGCCGAGAAGGTGACGCCGAGCGACTGCCCGCGCGGGATGATCGACACCTTGCGGACCGGGTCGGCGCCGGGCGTCAGCATCCCGACGATCGCGTGACCCGCCTCGTGGTAGGCGATCCGGCGCCGGTCGGCCTCGCTCAGCATCACTTTGCGCTCGGCGCCGAGCACGATTCGCTCGAGCGCGGCCGAGAAATCCTCAGGGTTGACGCGCTCGTGCTCGCGCCGGGCGGCGATCAGCGCCGCCTCGTTGACGAGGTTCGCGAGGTCAGCGCCGACCATCCCGGGCGTCGAGGACGCGATCTGCTCGACGTTCACGGACTCCTCGAGCGGCACCCCGCGCACGTGGACCCGCAGGATCGCCTCGCGTCCGGCGCGGTCCGGTGGCTGGACCGCCACCCGGCGGTCGAAGCGTCCCGGGCGCAGCAGCGCCGGGTCGAGGATCTCCGGGCGGTTGGTGGCGCCGAGCACGATCACGCCCTGGCGCGGGTCAAACCCGTCCATCTCGGTGAGGATCTGGTTGAGCGTCTGCTCGCGCTCGTCGTGGCCGCCGCTGATGTTGGCGCCGTGGGCGGCGCGCGAGCGTCCGACCGCGTCGAGCTCGTCGATGAAGATGATCGCGGGTGCCGCGGTCTTCGCCTGGGAGAACAGGTCGCGGACCCGCGACGCGCCGACGCCGACGATCATCTCGACGAACTCAGAAGCGGACAAATGGAAAAAGGGGACGCCGGCTTCGCCGGCTACGGCCCGCGCGAGCAGCGTCTTCCCGGTCCCCGGAGCCCCGCTCAGCAGCACGCCGCGGGGGATCTTGCCCCCGAGGCGGGCGTACTTGTCGGGATTCTTGAGGAAGTCGACGATCTCGGTCAGCTCCTCCTTGGCCTCGTCGATCCCGGCCACGTCCGCGAACGTGACGGTCTGCTCCTCACCCTCGGCGCGGCGGGCACGGGAGCGCCCGAACCCCATCAGCCCGCCGGCTCCGGAGGCGCCCGCGGCACGCCGCATCAGGAGCACGAACAGCAGCACCAGCAACAGCGTCGGCCCGAACCCGAACAGCAGCTCGGCGACGAACGAGGGCCCGGTCTGCGCCGGATGAGCGTCGATCGTGACGTGATAGGCCTGAAGCAGCTTCGAGAGCTGCGCGTCGTCGGCAAACGACGGGACCTGGGTGGAGAACAGCGTCGCGGGCTTGGCCGAGGAGCTGGTCGGCGGGTACTTGACGGGCGCGCGGAACGTTCCCTGGATCGAGTCGCCCGTCGAGGAGATCTGGCTGACGTTGCCGCTCTGGACCTCCTGCAGGAACGTTGGGCTGTACGGGACCTGGACTCGGGAGGCGGGCTTGAGCGCCTGCGAGGAGATCCAGAAGTTGAGCGCCAGCACCGCCAGCACCAGCAGCGCGATCAGCCATCTCGTGCTCGGCAAGCCCGGTGGTCCGGGACCGGTGCCGCCGCGCCCGCGCCCGTCGGGAGCCGGCGTCACCCGCCAGCCGGGCGAGCGACCCCGCCCGTTCGCAGAGCCGCCGTCGGCGGGCTCGCGTCGGTGGGGGTCCGACGGCTGCTCGGCCATGGTCTGATTGTCACATCTCCTCGAGCCTCGACCGGAACGTCTCGGATCCCTCGACGCTCGCCCCCGCGGCCCACGCCTGGTCGGCGAGCCAGCGGTCGGATGTGACGACGCGGACGGTGGCCGGGTTGGCCGCGGCCCGCACCAGCCGCACGATCTCGTCATCGGCGGCGTTCGGCTTCGGTTTCGGCGCGTGGAGCACGTCGATCACCGTCGAGCGGATCGGCGGGGAGGGCTTGCGCTCGAACACGACCGCGACATCCTCGCCCTCCGCCGCGGCCCATCGCTCGAGCATGTCAACGAGCCGGAGCATCGCGGCGTCGCGGTCGCGCCACCACCCGTCGGGGCGCGTCCCGATCACGTTCATCCCGTCGATCAGCCAGCGCACGCTGAGGAGGCTAGTGCCGGTACGCCGCTACTCGTCTGCGGTCGGCGGCCGGCGCCCGCGCTTGCGCTCCGAGCGGCGGCGCTTGCCCTCGAGCCGGCGGCGGACGGACGCCTGCGTCGGGCGGGTCGCGTGCCGTGGACGCTGCGGCGTCAGCGCGGTGATCAGGCGCCGTTGGAGGCGCTCCAGCGCCAGCTCGCGGTTGCGCGACTGGCTGCGGGCGTCCTGCGCGACGGCCGTCACCCGCGGCCCGCAGCGGGCGATCACGCGCCGCTTTTGGGCCTCGGTGAGCGCCTCGGAGGCGCCGACGTCGAACACCGCCTCGACCCGCGAGGCGGTGACGTTCGCGTGCTGGCCCCCGGGCCCGGAGGAGCGTGACGTGCGCAGCTCAATCTCATTAAGCGGCAGGCGGCCGTGTCGCCCGAGCGGCATCGGATCGTCCATGGCCGACAGGGTGCCGGATTTCCTGCTCGATGCGGACGATCACGGGCTGCGCGTCGCGCGCCCGTGATACCTTGCGGGGCAAGTCGCCGGGGTCAAATCTCCGCCGACGACACTTAGGTTGCGGGCCACGGGTAGGCGACTCGTCCTCCACGGTGGTAGCAGCACACTTCCCACAGGAGGAAATGGCGTCATGCCAACTGGAGTCGTCAAGTGGTTCAACGACGAGAAGGGGTTCGGATTCATCGCCGCCGATGAGGGCGGCAGGGATCTGTTCGTCCATCATTCGAGCATCAACGCGGACGGCTATCGCTCGCTCGCGGAGGGCAGCAGGGTGTCCTTCGAGGAGGAGGAGGGCCCCAAGGGCCCGAAGGCGATCAACGTCCAGAAGCTCTAGGAGGGGCGCGCCCGAACGGAGGGGCGCCCGAGCCGGGGCCGGCGCGGGATAGAGCCGGGCGCTCGCCGCGGCGGGGCGAGCGCTGTCACGCGGCCCGCGTACACTTCGTAAGCGGGTAAGCGTACGAAAGCCTGGAAGCGATGAGCAAGACGATCGAAGAGCGCGAGCGGGTAGTGGTCCGCTTCGCCGGCGACTCCGGCGACGGCATGCAGCTCGCCGGCAGCCGCTTCACCGACGCGACCGCCGTTCTCGGCAACGATCTCGCGACGCTGCCGAACTTCCCCGCGGAGATTCGGGCCCCGGCCGGGACACTCGCGGGCGTCTCGGCGTTCCAGATCCACTTCGCCTCGCGCGACATCCTCACACCGGGCGACTCGCCGAACGTGCTGGTCGCGATGAACCCGGCGGCGCTGAAGGCCAACCTCCCGGAGCTCGACCGCGGCGCGACGATCATCGTCAACGAGGACGCGTTCTCGAAGCGCAACCTCGAGAAGGCCGGTTACGAGTCCAATCCGCTCGAGGACGGGTCGCTCGAGGGCTACCGTCTGCACCGGATCCCGATGATGGCGCTGACGACGGCCGCCGTCGAGGAGATCGACGACGCGTCCACGCGTGACGCGGGCCGCGCCAAGAACCTGTTCGCGCTCGGGGTCGTGTCGTGGCTGTACGGGCGCCCGACCGACGTCACCGAGCGCTGGATCGAGCAGAAGTTCAAGGGCAAGCCGGCCGTCGCGAAGGCGAACCTGGCCGCGTTCAATGCCGGCTGGTCGTTCGGCGAGACGACCGAGCTGCTCGACGTCCAGTATCGGGTCAAGCCGGTCACGGGGGTGGCGCCTGGGACATACCGGAACGTGAACGGCACGACCGCGCTGGCGCTCGGGCTGATCGCGGCGAGCGTCCGCAGCCGGCTGCCGCTGCTGCTCGCGAGCTACCCGATCACGCCCGCCTCCGAGCTGCTCCACGAGCTCTCGCGCCACACGCGTTTCGGGGTGCGCACGATCCAGGCGGAGGACGAGATCGCCGCCGCCGGGATGGCGCTCGGCGCCGCGTTCGGGGGCCGGCTCGGGGTGACCGCGACGAGCGGACCGGGCATGGACCTGAAGGCCGAGACCGTCGGGCTGGCGGTGGCGCTCGAGCTGCCGATGATCGTGGTCGACGTCCAACGGGCCGGCCCGTCGACCGGGATGCCAACCAAGACCGAGCAGTCGGACCTGCTGATGGCGCTGTACGGCCGCCACGGCGAGTCGCCGCTGCCGGTGCTCGCGCCGAGCACCCCCGCGGGGTGCTTCGAGGTCGGCTTCGAGGCCGTCGCGATCGCGGTCCGGTACCGGACCCCGGTGATCATTCTGTCGGACTCGTTCCTGGCCTCGTCCTCGGAGCCGTGGCGGATCCCCGAGGTCGGAGACCTCGGGGCGATCGATCCGGCGTTTGCGTCGGCCGTGCCCGGCGGCGAGCCGTTCGAGCCCTACGCGCGCGACGACCGGCTCGCGCGGCCGTGGGCGGTCCCCGGGACGCCGGGCCTCCAGCACCGGATCGGCGGACTCGAGAAGGCCGACCGGACCGGGAACATCTCCTACGACGCCGCCAACCACGAGCGGATGACCGAGCTGCGAGCGGCGAAGATCGCCGGGATCGCCGACGAGCTGCCGGCGCTCGAGGTCGACGACGAGGACGGCGCGAAGCTGCTGGTGCTCGGATGGGGCTCGACCGAGGGCCCGATCCGCGCCGGCGTCAGGCGGGCGCGGCTGAACGGGCACCAGGTCGCCTCAGCACACCTCCGCCACCTCAACCCGCTTCCTGCGGACCTCGGCGAGCTGCTCGGCGCCTACGACCGGGTGCTGGTGCCAGAGCTGAACAGCGGCCACCTCGCGCAGATCCTTCGGGCGCGGTATCTGGTCGACGTCGAGTCGCTCACCAAGATCCAGGGCGTGCCTCTGTTCGCGGCGGAGATCGAGAATGCGATCGAGGAGCGGCAGGGATGAGCGTGACGAGCAACGGACACGGCAACGGCGGCGCGACCACGCCCGTCGGGCGCGGTGCCGAGGCGCTCACCAAGGCCGACTTCCAGTCCGACCAGGAGACGCGCTGGTGCCCCGGGTGCGGCGATTACGCGGTGCTCGCGGCGGTCCAGCAGTTCATGCCCGAGCTGGGGATCCCGCCGGAGCGGATCGTGTTCATCACCGGGATCGGCTGTGCCGGGCGGTTCGCGTATTACATGGACACGTACGGGATGCACGGGATCCACGGCCGCGCGCCGGCGCTCGCGACCGGGCTCGCGGCGACCCGCGAGGACCTCTCGATCTGGGTCGTGACCGGCGACGGCGACTCGCTGTCGATCGGCGGCAACCATCTGATCCACGCGCTGCGGCGCAACGTGCCGGTCAAGATCCTGCTGTTCAACAACCAGATCTACGGGCTCACCAAGGGCCAGGCGTCGCCCACCTCGGAGCTCGGCAAGATCACCAAGTCGACCCCGTTCGGCGTCGCCGACCAGCCGTTCAACCCGGTCGCGCTGGCGCTCGGGGCCGAGGCGACGTTCGTCGCGCGGACGATCGACCGCGACAAGCGCCACCTGGCCGACGTGCTGCGCGCGGCGGCGGTCCACGAGGGCGCGTCGCTCGTCGAGATCTACCAGAACTGCCCGGTGTTCAACGACGGCGCGTTCTCGGCGCTGACCGACAAGGACGTCAAGGACGCCAACCAGATCCGGCTGATCGCCGGTGAGCCGATCCGCTTCGGCACCGAGCTGGAGCGCGGCGTCGCGCGTGGCGCCGACGGCGGACTCGAGATCGTGAACGTGGCCGACGTGGGGGAGGACGGGTTGATCGTCCACGACCCGGGCCGGACCGATCCGGGGCTCGCGTTCTCGCTCGCGAGGCTTGCCGAGGACCCCAGCGGCCCGACTCCGATCGGGATCTTCCGCGACGTCCAGCGGGGCGTCTACGGCCGCGACGGCCGCGTTCCGTCGGAGCCCGCGGGCGCCGGCGAGCTCGGCGAGCTGCTGGTGTCCGGGGACACCTGGACGGTCGCCTAGCGGGCGCTGGCCCGCGCGCGCCAGTCCTAGTCCGCGACGTAGCCGCCGTCGGGCTCGAGCGGCAGCCCCGCGGCGTCCCACTCGAGCAGGCCCCCGGCGAGGTTGTACGCGTCGAACCCGGCGCCCCGAAATGCCTCGGTAGCCATCCCCGAGCGGGCGCCGCTGCGGCAGTAGAACACGACGGGGCGGTCGCGGTCGATCGTCTCGGCGTGCTGCGCCAGGACCGCCAGCTCGATGTGCCGGTCACCGGCGATCCGGCCCGCCTCGCGCTCGTCGGGCCGGCGTACGTCGATCAGCTGAATGTGCCTGCTTTGCAGGAGCTCTGCGACCTGCTGCGGCGAGTACTGGGTGACCACTCTCCGAGCCTAGCGCGACATAAGTCCGCGCAATGGTGTACTGTCGCCGCGCGAATATAGGCCCAGCCGAATCTCGGGTCATCAGATGACCAGGGAACGGGGAACCCAGAGGAGCCGTTGGCTCCATGGGGCGAATCGCCTGACTCAACAGGCGTAGCGCGACTCTTTCAGCGCGAGCCCGACAGCTAACCCCGTAGGCGTGAGAAAGAGAAGGGACATCGATGTCAAACGGGCTCCTACGCCTCGCGCGCTGCGCGGGCGCAGCCGCACTGGTGGGGGTGATCGGCATGAGCGGTTCCGCGCTCGCCGCCGCTAAACATCCCGGCTCCGGCGGCGCAACCCCATACGCCAGCTCGAGCGCGAGCAGCGCTCATCTTGGCGACCGCGTGCTGTGGCCCGGGATGAGCGGTCACGACGTCCGCGTCCTGCAGCAGTACCTCACCTTCGCGGGGTACTCGACCAGGATCACCGGTTCGTACGACATGGCTACCCGGTCGAGCGTGATCGCATTCGAGCGGGCGCATCACCTCCGCGAGACCGGGATCGTCACGGTCAGGGTCGAGAAGACATTGCGGAAGGCGATCGCGGTGCTGCTGACCCGGCCGAGCGGCCCGGCCCGCATCAATGCGGACGGCACCGCCACGGCGCCGCTCGGCGCGCCGAGCTCGGTGCTCAAGATGGTCGACGCGGCCAACAGCATCATCAACACCTCGTACTGCTACGCCGGTGGCCACGGCTCCTGGCACTCGAGCTGCTACGACTGCTCGGGCGCCGTCGGGTACGTGCTCCACGCGGCGGGGCTGCTGTCCTCGCCCGAGCCGTCGGGCTCGATGGAGTCGCAGTGGGAGCCAGGGCCGGGGAAGTGGGTGAGCATCTACGCCGACTCCGGCCACGCGTTTATGGTGATCGCGGGGCGCGCGTTCGACACCGCCGACTTCGGCGGCCCGAACATCCCCGCCGGCACCGGCCCGCGGTGGCGCTCGGACCCGACCGGCAACCTGCAGGACGGCGGCGGCTACGCCGTCCGGCATCCCGCCGGCCTGTAGCGGACTTCACGGCACATCCCCCGCGAGGCCGCGGGGGGTGTGCCGTCAGTCGTTCCGCGCCCGCGCTAGCGGCGCGAGGCCTGGTTGAGGCTGACGGCACCTCGGATCAGCGCCACGAACGCCTGCTCGTCGAGCTGATCGTCCTCGCGGATGTCGATCGCGCGCCGGACGTTGCCCTCGAGGCTCGAGTTGAACAGCCTCGCGGGGTCATCGAGCGACGCGCCCTTGAAGAACGTCAGCTTGACGACGCTCTTGTACGTCTCGCCGGTGCAGATCCCGCCGTCGTGAGACCACACGGGGACCCCCGGATTGGTGGCTTTGCGCCACTTCCACTCCTCGACCACCTCGGGGTCGGCCTGCTTGATCAGCCACCGGACCCTTGCGAGCGTCCTGCCCCGCCAGTCGCCCAGCTCCTCGATGCGGGCGTCGATCTGCTCGGCCGGGGACTCGTTCGCCATGTCCGGCACGTTACCGCCGGTCAGCCGCCGATCGAGCCCGGATCGGCCGGGACGTCGACCGCGTATTGCTGGAGCACCTCGAGCGGAACGATCTCGAGCGCTCGCTCGTGCGTCGCAGCGAGCACGACGAACGCGGCGACGCCGTCCTCGTGGGCGCGCAGCCAGTTGATGGCGGTCACGCACCAGCGGTCGCCCGGCTCCAGTCCAGGAAAGTTGAACGCGGGCATCGGCGTTGACAAATCGTTGCCGATCCGCTGCTGGTACTCGAGGAACTCGGCGCTCACGACCGCGCAGATCGTGTGGCTGCCGAGGTCCTCGGGCCCGGTGCGGCAGCAGCCGTCGCGGAAGAAGCCCGTCAGCGGCTCGTTGCCGCACGTCTGGAGCGGCTCGCCCAGCACGTTGCGATCCATTACCCGCTCAGTATCGCCCGAGTAGCATCAACCTGCATGTCCGCGCTCGCCGAGCTCTACACGATCCCGCAGGACTATCTGGACTTCAGGGACACGATCCGGCAGATCGCGCAGGAGCGGATCGCGCCGCGGGCCGCGGAGATCGACGAGCGGGCCGAGTACCCGCACGACCTTCGTGCGCTGCTCGCCGAGCACGACGTGCTGGGCCTCCCGTTCGAGTCCGAGTACGGCGGCACCGGCACCGGCACGCTGATGCTCAACATGGCGATCGAGGAGATCGCCAAGGCGTGCGCGTCGACGGCGCTGATCCTGATGGTCCAGGAGCTCGGGACCCTGCCGATCCAGCTGTTCGGGACCGAGGAGCAGAAGCAGCGCTTCCTGCCGCGCTGCGCGACCGGCGAGTGGTCGCCGGCGTTCGCGCTCTCGGAGCCCGACGCTGGCTCTGACCCGGGCGGGATGCGCACGCGCGCGGTAAGGGATCCCGACCACCCGAACGAGTGGGTGATCGACGGCGCCAAGAACTGGATCACGAACCTCGGGATCGCGGACTTCTACCTGGTGTTCGCGGTCACCGACCGCGAGGCCGGTCATTCCCGTGGGATCACCGCATTCATCGTCGAGGCCGACCGCCCGGGGTTCAGCGTCGGCAAGCTCGAGCACAAGCTCGGGATCCGGGGGTCGCCGACGGGCCAACCGGTCTTCGAGGGCGTCCGCGTGCCGGACGACAACGTGGTGGGAGAACCAGGCGAGGGCTTCAAGGTCGCGATGGCGACGCTCGACCGGTCGCGCCTCGGGGTCGCCTCGCAGGCGCTCGGGATCGCCCAGGGGGCGACCGACTACGCCGCCGCGTACGCGCGCGAGCGCCGGCAGTTCGGCAAGCCGATCAACTCCTTCCAGGCGATCCAGTTCAAGCTCGCCGATATGGAGACGCAGTGCGCCGCCGGCCGTGAGCTGCTCTACCAGGCGTGCGCGAAGGTTGACCGGGGCGAGTCGGACATCGGCAAGTACTCCGCGATGGCCAAGCTGTTCTGCTCCGACGCCGCGATGCGGATCACGGTCGAGGCGATCCAGGTGCTCGGCGGGTACGGATACGTCAAGGAGTACCCCGTCGAACGGATGATGCGTGACGCGAAGATCACCCAGATCTACGAGGGCACCAACGAGATCCAGCGGCTCGTGATCGCCCGCACGATGAGGTAACGATGCGCTCCCAGCCGCCAACCCCGCGCCGGATCCTGCTCTCGGCGCTGGCGGCGCTCACAGTCGGGCTCGGGGCGGTCAGCCTGATCGCCGGGTTCAGCGACTCGTTCCCGATCCGGCTCTTGCAGGGGATCGCGGTGTTCGGGGCGGGGGCGGTGGTCCTCGGCGGCGCGGTCGTGGTCGCGCTGGTTCGGTTGGCGGGCTGGCAGGACCCGGAGTCCGACGACGAGTTCGACGCGATCGTCGAGCGCGCCGAGCGGCTCGCGGCCGACGGCAGGTGGGGCGACAGCGAGGACTACGAGAGCGAGCTCGCGAACGACGATGATGATGACCTGGTGGATTCCGAGCGCGACGGTATGAGTGAGGATGACTTCAGCGCGATCGTCCGGTCCGCGATCGACGATCTGCCGCTCGAGTTCCACCGCGCGCTCGAGCACGTCGCGGTGGTCGTCTCCGACGGCGGCCGGCGCCGGCACGCGTACGGGCTCTACCAGGGCGACACCGTCGCGCGCGACTACTTCCACGACCGGATCGTGATCTTCCGCGACACGCTGCTGCGCGACTTCGGCCACAACCCGGAGCAGCTCAAGGCGCAGGTCACGCGGACGGTCCGGCACGAGCTCGCACACCATCTGGGATGGGACGAGAAGGGCGTTCGCGGGCTCGGGCTGTGACGCTGCCGCCCGGCGCGATCAGACCGAAGACGGCGCTGTGCGACGGGCCGAGGTAGCTTGCGGCCCCGGACTTCACGGCGTTCGCGACGGACCTGGCGGCGCAGGCGGCGCTCACGGGGCGGCGGCTGACGTAAGCTCCGCGCCCGTGTCCGTCGTCCTCTACTGGATGGAGCTCTCGCACCCCTCGCGGGCCGTGCGCAAGATGCTCGACGTCAAGGGCGTCGACTGCAAGGTCGTCACCGTGCTGCCGCTCAATCAACGGGTGCACACACGGCTGGCCGGCTTCAGCGGTGGCACCGTCCCGGCGCTGAAGCTCGACGGGCGCAAGATCCAGGGCTCCCGTGAGATCTCCCGGGCGCTCGACCAGCGCTGGCCCGAGCCGCCGCTGTTCCCGGCCGACCCGGAGTCGCGCGCTCGTGTCGAGGAGGCCGAGCGGTGGGGAGACGAGCAGCTGCAGCCGGTCCCTCGGCGGCTGTTCCGCTACGGCGTCGCGCGCAACCCGCAGCTACGCCGGTGGGCGGTCGAAGGGCAGGGATTTCCCGCGCCGGGCGTGGTCGCGGCCGCGATGCAGCCGCTCGTCTCCTACTACGCCAGGACGGTCGAAGCCGACGGCCGGCGCGGAACCGACGAGCACGTGCGGGCTGATCTCGCGGCGCTCCCGGAACTGCTCGACCACGCCGACGAGCTGCTCGCAGACGGCACCCTGGCGCTCGATCCGCCGAACGCAGCGACGCTTCAGATCTTCGCCTCGATCTCGGCGCTGGCGGCGTTCGAGGACCTGCGGGAGCTGGTTACCGTGCACGCCTGCGCGGCTCATGCGGAGGAGCTGCTCGGGGAGTATCCGACGCGGCTGCCGCGGTTCCTGGACCCGGCGTGGCTCGAGCCGGTTACGGCCGCCACCCCGTAGCATCAGCCGCTGCCACCGAGCCGAACAGGAGCAATCGATGCCAGAAGCAGTCATCGTCGACGCCATCCGCACGCCGATCGGGCGCGCGCTCAAGGGGTCATTGAAGACCGTCCGCGCCGACGACCTCGCGGCGCTCCCGATCCGCACGCTGATCGAGCGCAACCCCGAGGTGAACTTCTCGGAGACCGTCGATGTGATGATGGGCGCGGCCTCCTCGATCGGGGAGCAGGGCTACAACGTCGGCCGCAACGCGTCGCTGCTCGCGGGGCTCGACCACCACGTCCCCGCCTGCACCGTCAACCGGTTCTGCGCGTCCTCGCTGCAGACGATCCGGATGGCGTTCCACGCGATCAAGGCCGGCGAGGGAGACCAGTACATCGCCGCCGGTGTCGAGGCCGTGTCACGCGCCGGGCTCGGAGCCGGGATGCCCGACGAGGCCAAGCACCCGCAGCTGAACGGATCCGAGGGCTCGGCGTACGACGTCTACATCCCGATGGGGCTGACCGCCGAGAACGTCGCCGACCGCTGCGGGGTCACGCGCGAGCAGCAGGACGAGTGGGCTGTGATCTCGCAGAACCGCGCCGTCGATGCGCGCGACTCGGGCCATTTCGACAAGGAGATCGTGGGCGTACCGGTGCCGGCGCACCAGGACGTCGACAAGGAGGGCAACCAGATCGACGTCCCGGAGACGGTCGTCACCAAGGACGACGGGCCGCGCGCCGGCACGACGATGGAGGTCCTGGGACAGCTGAAGCCGGCCTTCAAGCCGGACGGGACGGTGACCGCCGGTAACGCGTGTCCGCTCAACGACGGCGCCGCGGCGGTGCTCGTGATGTCCGAGGAGAAGGCCAAGCAGCTCGGGCTGAAGCCGAAGGCGAAGATCATCGGCTCGACGGTCGCCGCGATTCGCCCGGAGATCATGGGTCTCGGGCCGATCCCCGCGATTCAGGCGCTGCTCAAGGAGACCGGCTTCAAGATCGAAGACGTCGACATCGTCGAGATCAACGAGGCGTTCGCCGCCCAGATCGTGCCGTGCAAGGAGGAGCTCGGGATCCCCGACGACAAGCTGAACCCGTTCGGCGGGGCGATCGCGCTCGGCCATCCGTTCGGGATGACCGGCGCGCGGATCATGACCACGCTGCTCAACGGGCTGAACGCGGTCGACGGCACATACGGGATCGAGTCGATGTGCGTCGCTGGCGGAATGGGCCAGGCGATGCTGGTCGAGCGCCTGAGCTAGGCTCCGCGCTACGTTCGGGCGCGGGCCGTGTTTAGGGGCCGGCGGACGGATCGATGAAGGAGGAGCCGTGGCGAAGCGAATCATGAGGGCAGCGGTGGCCGGCACGGTCCCGGTCCTGGCTCTGGTGACGCTGGTGATCTCGGGCGCCGGCGCGACGCCGACCGCGAAGCCGGCGGTCGACTGCCAGCCGTTCTCGGGGACGCCGTGCCTGGTGCCGTTCCCGAACAACCTGTTCACGCGCCCCGACCGCTCCTCGCCCACCGGCCTGCGGGTCCAGCTCCCCGCGAGCGCGATGCCCGTCAACACCAAGGGCCAGGCGATCAGCACCGCCGAGTACAACCGCAACGACGGCTTCAGCCCGGGGAGCGCGATGATCGTGCACATCCCGGGTCTCGACAACCCGAAGGCGCTCGCGCGCACCGGGGCCGTCGGGCTGCTGAACATGAAGCAGGCGTTCGCGAAGAACCAGCCGATCGTCGTGATCGACGAGGCGACCGGCCGCCGCCAGCTGATCTACTCGCAGCTTGACGCCAACGCGCCGACACCGCAGACGACCAACCTGATCATCGTTCCAGGCAGGGAGCTCGCCGAGGGGCATACGTTTGTGGTGGCGCTGCGCAGGCTGCGGAACGCCCGCGGCCGGATCCTCGGTGCGCCGAGCTGGTTCGAGCGGCTGCGCGACAACCTTCCGCTGCCGCACAGTGAGCGCTCGCAGCGCGGCCGGTACGCGCGGATCTTCGCGGCGCTGACGCGCGCGGGGA
Source organism: uncultured Solirubrobacterales bacterium (assembly GCA_963800475.1). GTDB lineage: Bacteria > Actinomycetota > Thermoleophilia > Solirubrobacterales > Solirubrobacteraceae > Palsa-465. The sequence continues at coordinate 323,596 of CAWDAZ010000001.1, forward strand.
TCGGGCGCTCGTCGCTGTACGAGGCGTGGGACTTCACCGTGGCGTCCGAGCAGGGCCTGACATCGCGGCTGCTGTCGATCCGCAACAACGCGTTCGCGCAGCTGGGTGACAGGAACCTCGCCGACGGCACCGTCCAGGGGAACGCGCCGTCGTTCGCCGTTACCAGCAACACCTCGCTCACCTCTCAGCTGCGCGACGTCCAGGGGACGTTCCAGCTCCCGTGCTACCTGGTGACGTGCGGCGAGAGCGCGACCACCGGCTTCCACTACAGCTCGAGCATGCCCGATGCGCTGCCCACCCAGATCCCCGGCAACATCGCGACGGCGCAGTTCGAGTGCATCGTGCCGTCCTCGGCGTCAGCGTCGAACCCGGCGCGGATCTCGCTCTACGGCCACGGCCTGCTCGGCGGCCATGGCGAGATCACGGCCAGCTGGGTCCAGGATCTCGCGACGAGGTACAACATGACCTTCTGTGCGACGAATTGGTGGGGCCTCGCGCGCGGCGACTATCCGCTCGCGGCCTCCGCGGTCTCGAATCTGAGCATGTTCCCGGTGCTCGTCGACCGCCTCCAGCAGGGCGTGCTCAACACCCTGTTCCTGGGACGCCTGATGCTCAACCCGAAGGGGCTCGGCACCGATCCGGCATTCCAGTCGGGTGGGCACTCGGTGCTGGATACCTCGCACCTGTACTTCGACGGCAACAGCCAGGGCGGGATCGAGGGAGGGCTGACGACCGCGGTCGCTCCCGACTTCCGGCGGGCCGTCCTCGGTGTGACGGGGATCGACTACGGGAACATGCTGATCCAGCGCAGCGTCGACTTCGCCCCGTTCAAGGCGCTCATCGAGGCCAACTACACCGACCAGTCGCTGTACCCGGTGATCACGGACCTGCTCCAACAGATCTGGGACCGCGGCGATCCCGCGGGCTACGCGCAGCACATGACCACGAATCCGCTACCCGGGACGCCCTCGCACGTGGTGCTGCTCCAGAACGCTTACGGGGACTTCCAGGTGAGTCAGTACGCGGGCGCGGCCGAGGCGCGGACGATCGGCGCCGCTGCGGTCGAGCCCGCACTGGACCCGAGCCGGGCCCGGGACAAGAACCTGCTGTACGGCATTCCCGCGATCGGCCGGTATCCGTTCGCGGGCTCGGCCGTCGAGTTGTGGGACAGCGGCCCGGGTCGCGTCCAGGCGCCGCCGGTCGGGAACATCCCGCCGACCAAGGCCACGAACAACATCGATCCGCACGAGGACCCGCGCAAGACGCCGTCGGCCGAGCTGCAGATCTCCGACTTCCTGGAGCCGAACGGGGCGGTCGTGAACGTGTGCGGCGGCACCCCGTGCCACACCTCGGTATTCACGCCGTGAGCTGAGGGCATGTAGTAATGCCGCGGTGAGCTCCACTGACACCGCGCGGCAGACGGGCGTGTTCGACCGGATCCCCGCGCCCGGCCTGGTGCTCGTGGGGATCGCCTCGGTCCAGGTCGGGGCGGCGTTCGCGACGAAGCTGTTCGTGCACCTCGGCCCGGCCGGGACCGTGCTGGTCCGGGTCGGGTTCGCGGCCCTCGTGCTGTGGGCGATCTGGCGTCCGCGCCCGCGCGAGCATGGCCCGCGCGAGCTGCGGCTCGCCACGCTGTTCGGGCTGTCGCTGGCGTTCATGAACCTGACCTTCTACGAGGCGCTCGACCGGATCCCGCTCGGCGTCGCGGTGACGCTCGAGTTCGTCGGGCCGCTCGGCGTCGCGCTCGCGGGGTCGCGGAGCCGGCTCGACGTGCTGTGGGCGCTGCTCGCCGCCACCGGGGTCGCGGTGCTCGGGGGGTTCGGCAACGCGAACGCGGCGGGTATCGTGCTCGCGCTCGCCGCGGGCGGCTTCTGGGCGGCGTACATCCTGCTGAACGCACGGGTCGGACGCGCGTTCACGGGCGGTGACGGGCTGGCGATCGCGATGGCGATCGCGACGCTGCCGCTGATCCCGTTCGGGGTCGCGGACGCCGGCGGCCACCTGCTCGACCCGGCGTGGCTGGCGGTCGGGTTCGGGGTCGCGCTGCTCAGCTCGGTGATCCCATATTCGCTCGAGCTCGAGGCGCTGCGGCGGATCCGGCCGCAGCCGTTCGGGGTGCTGATGAGCATCGAGCCGGCGATGGCTGCGCTGGCGGGGTTCGTCGTGATCGGGCAGAGCCTGTCGGCACTCGAACTGGTCGGGATCGCGTTCGTGATCACCGCGAGCGCCGGCGCGACGCTGGGCACCAGAGCGCCGGCGCCGGTCGACGCCTGACCCCGGCGCGCTCGGGGGCGATCGCCGACGGGTGTATATTGACGCCGCAAGGTCTGGGGGGCCGCTGGGCCCGATGGCCGGGGTCAGATGGGTCGTTCTCAAGGGGGCTGTATGACACGCCGTTCACGTTCGCTGCTCAGCATCGCCGGCGCGGTGGGCATCGCTCTGGCGCTGACGATGATCCTGCTTCCGGCGGCGCTCGCCGCGGGCTCGGAGCCCGAGTGTGCGCACGGCACCAAGCAGTCGGTCACGGCCGGGATCGTCAACGCGACCGGCTGCTGGACGCAGGCGACGGTCGCCGGCGCGACGGTCTACACGGCCGCGTTCGCGGACAACCCGGACGGGATCGACCTGAACGGGCTCGTGATCACCGGCGACAAGACGAACGGCCTGCAGATCAACGCCTCGACCCGAGCGGTGACGAGCATCCAGGTCTCCGACTCGAGTCCCGCGAGCGTGCAGCTCAACTCCCGTAACTGGCCCATCGCGGGCAAGGTGCAGCCGCTCGGGAGCCCGTTCCGGATCTCGTTCGTCGCTTCGACGTCCGGCACGGTTCAGCTCGCGGACCTGCATTTCGGATCGAACCAGGTCGCCGGCGCGATGGCCGGCCTGTCGCCGGTCGGCGACATCGAGACGAGCGTGCTGCTCGAGCCCGGCGGCGTCGGCTCGATGGACGTGACGTACTCGCTGGCCGGGATCTTCACGTTCAAGAACAAGCCGCAGTCGCTGACGCTCGCGCTCCCGACCAAGCCGGAGGAGGGGACGACCTTCGACGGCATCGAGCTGAAGCTCCACGAGATCGACGGCATCAAGTTCATCAAGCTCTACGACCTCGAGGCAAAGGTGTCGCTGGAGAAGAAGCTGATCTCGGGGTCGGCCAACCTAGGGTTCCCCTTCTTCGGCGAGGGCACGGGCGTCGGCGTCGGGTTCACGATCCAGAACGGCGTCCTCACGGACCTCAGCGTCAGCGTCCACGGCACCAAGATCCCGATCGGCGCCTCCGGCACGATCACCGACATCGCCGGCGGCTTCCACGTGTCCGGCACCGTCGCCACCAACTTCGACGGGTGGTGCAAGTCGATCGGCTACGAGGGCGCCGTGATCGTCGGCTCCGCGAAGGGCCCCGACGCCTACGGACACTGGAAATGCCATAAGGGCTCGACGAACGATCCGGTCGACGTCACCAAGGCGTGCCAGTGGCAGACCGGGAACCCTGCATCGACGGCGAACGCGACCGATGGGAACGACGCCTACTCGTGGATCTGCACAGGTGTAGATCCGAGCAAGTCGACCTCCTTCGATCTGGGTGCCAACGCACAGCTGACTGCGAACTTCGGTCCCGAGATCCCTAGCCCGTTCGGGAACATCCCGCCGGTCCGCGCAACCGCGCGGCTCGACCTCGGCTACACCGGCGGCGAGCTGGTGATCTCGATCCGCGGTGGGCTCGAGCTGTTCCGGATCCCGGTCGGTGACGCCTATCTGATCATCCATTCCAATAGTGGCGTCCAGTTCGGCGCCGGCGTCGGGATCGGGCTCCCCAGCTACCGCAACAACGAGAACGACCCGTTCTATCTGGGGCTGCGGGTCGACGGCTGGATCAGCCGTGGCAAGTTCCAGTTCGAGGGCAAGGGCAAGTTTGCGCTGTTCAACCTCAAGCTGCTGGAGGGCGACGGGCTGATCAACGACCGCGGGATCGGCGCCTGCTGGACCGTGATCGGGATCCCCGGTGGCGCGTTCTACAAGTGGGGGTCGTCCGGTCCAGAGACGTTCGGGACGACGTGTCGGCTCGCCGATTACCGAGAGCAGTTCCCGGCGGGCGCGACCGCATCGGCCGCGAGAGCGCGGACGTTCAGGCTCACCCAGGTGAAGACCGTGCTCGCCGTGAAGGGCATCGGTGCGGCGCCGCGGTTCGAGCTGCGCTCGGCCGGAGGGCGCGTGATCCGCGTCCCGGCGACTGGCAGCGCCGTCAAGACGTCGGACTACGCGGTGGTCGTCAACCGCTTCAACCGCACCACGTACGTGATCCTCCCGCGCGCACGGGGGACGTGGACGATCACCCCGTATCCGGGGTCGGCGACGATCACGAGCGTCAAGGCCGCGGATATCACGCCCGAACAGCGCGTCACGGCCAAGGTCCTCGGCACCGGCACGACGCGCACGCTCGTCTACCGCGCCCGGAAGGTCCCGGGCACCCGGCTGCTGTTCCTCGAGGTGCTCCCCGACGGGACTCAGTTCCAGATCCTGAACACGACGGCGATCAGCGGGCGCCGGCGCTTCCGGCTCGAGACCGGCAGCGGCTACGGGATCCGGAAGCTGAAGGCGATCGTGATCCAGGGCGCCGGGATCACCAAGTCGGCGGTGGTCGCCCGCTACCGCGTCAACCCGCCCCCGATCCTCCCGGCGTCCTCGTACGTCGACGCATCGCGCAACGGGTTCACGGTCGACGCCGACTGGTCCGGGGTGCGCGGCGCGAGCGGCTACCTGGTCCAGGTCTCCACGTACAACCGCGGGGTGCTGGCGGCGTCGTTCATCCGCCGCGTCTCGGCGCGCACCAACTCGCTCGAGCTCCCCGGCTACCCGGCGACGCCCGGCCGCTCGGTCGCGACCGTCTGGGCGCTCAACTCAAACAGCGTGCCCGGCAAGCCGGCGAGCAGCTCGTTCCTGACCACGGCGTCGGCGCTCACGCTGAGCTCCGCGGCGCGGCTCAGCGCGGACTCGGCCTACCAGCACGGCGGCGCCCTGTTCGTGCGGACGCAGTGCCCGGCGAATCAGGGCCACTGCCAGGTCCGGCTCCAGCTGCGGCTGAACGGCCGCCTGATCGTGGACCGCGCCTTCCAGCAGACGCCGGGGACATACGAGACGGCGCGGCTGCTGCCGAGCCGGACCGCCGACCGGCGTGCGCTCGCGGTGGCGCTCCGCAAGGGCAGGGGGCATGTGCGGGTCAACGTCAGGATCTTCCGGCTCGGCAGCGGTGGCCTCGCCGAGGCGGGCGCCACCGCGTAGCGGGGGCGCGGCGTCGCATCCCGGCGCGAGATAACCGCATCCGGCGCTGGGACTCGCTCGCTCCGCTGTGGCTAGCGGTGAGACCGCTCCGCTCGCTCGGCAGTTGGCACAGCCGGGCTTCCAGCCCGGCTACTTGGGTGCCATCCGCAGCGCGCCGTCGAGCCGGATCGTCTCGCCGTTGAGCATCTCGTTCTCGACGATGTGCGCCGCCAGCGCCGCGTACTCGTCGGGGAGCCCCAGCCGCGGGGGGTAGGGGATCGTCGCCGCGAGCATCTGGCGGTGCTCCTCCGGCAACCCCGCGAGCAGCGGCGTGTCGAAAAGCCCGGGCGCGATCGTGCAGACGCGGACACCGCTGCGCGCCAGGTCGCGCGCGGCCGGCAGCGTCATCCCGACGATTCCGCCCTTCGAAGCCGAGTAGGAGACCTGTCCGATCTGCCCGTCGAACGCCGCGATCGACGCGGTGTTGATGCACACGCCGCGCTCGCCCGACTCGAGCGGCTGTGACTCGAGCATCTTCGCCGCCGCGATCCGCAGCACGTTGAAGGTTCCGATCAGGTTGACGCGGACCACGGTCTCGAACGGCTGCAGCTGGTGCGGGCCCCGGCTCGAGGCCGTTCGCTCGGCCCACCCGATCCCGGCGCAGCAGATGCTGATCCGCAGCCCGCCCGGCTGCGCGGCCGCCGCGTCGACCGCGACCTGAACGGTCTCCGGCTCGGTCACGTCGGCGCGCACGAACTGCGCTCCGAGCTCGTCCGCGAGCGCTCCCCCCTTGTCCTCGTTGAGGTCGGCGATCACGACCGACGCCCCGCGCGTGTGCAGCAGCCGTGCGGTCGCCTCGCCGAGTCCGGAGGCGCCGCCGGCGACCAGCGCTCCATTAGCTTCGATGCGCATCGGCGGGAACCCTACCGGCGCGCGGCGAGCGACAGTGCGAACAGCCCGTCCGGGTCGGTGAACCAGCGATCGAGCCGCATCCCCGCCGCGTGGAGATCGCCCTCGAGCCGGGCGCGCGTGAACTTGGCGCTGATCTCGGTGCGGAGCTCCTCGCCCGCCTCGAACTCGACGCTCAGCCCCAGCGACGCGACGCGCACCGCCTGCGGACTCCGCGCCCGCAGCCGCATCTCGATCCACTCGTGCTTACGGTCGAAGAACGCGACGTGCTCGAACTCCTCGGGCGAGAAGTCGGCGCCGAGCTCGCGGTTGATCACGTGCAGCACGTTGCGGTTGAACTCCGCGGTGATCCCGGCGGAGTCGTCGTACGCGGCCTCGATCACCTCCGGGTCCTTGACGAGATCGGTGCCGATCAGCAGCCGGTCCTCGGGGCCGAGCAGCCGGCCGATCTCGCGCAGCAGGCGGCGCCGGCTCCCCGGCGGGAAGTTACCGATCGTGCCGCCGAGAAGCGCAACGATCCGAGGCTTGCCGTCGCGCTCTGGGACATTCTCGAGGTGGCGCTCGAAGTCGCCGATCACCCCGTCGACCTGGAGGCCGTCGTACTCGGACACCAGCTGCTCGGCAGCCTGTTGGAGCGCCGCCTGGGAGACGTCGAGCGGGACGTAGCGGCGCAGCGTTCCGGCCGCGGCCATCGCGTCGAGCAGGATTCGCGCCTTGTCCGCCGCGCCCGACCCAAGCTCAACCAGCTCGCCGGCGCCGGTCAGGTCGACGATCTCGCTGGCGTGGTGCTCGAGGATCCATCGCTCCGTGCGGGTGGGGTAGTACTCGGGCAACTGGCAGATCCGCTCGAACAGCTCCGAGCCGCGGGCGTCGTAGAAGTGCTTCGGAGGCAGCTCCTTGAACGGCCGAGTCAGGCCGTCGAGCACGTCGTCGGCGAGCACGCGCTCGTCCGCGTCGGAGACGCACGAGTGGATGCTGATGTCAGCGCTGTCGAGAACCTGCTTCATCCATCCCTCGCAATCCTCAGGCCCGAGAAGATCTGGCGCCGCTGGGGGTGGTCCCAGTTGCGGAACGTGGCGGTCGCGACCCGGGCGCGCGTCGCCCACGACCCGCCGCGGAGCACGCGGTAACCGGCCGCGAAGAACGGCTGCGAGTACTCGCGATACGGATACGGCTCGAACCCGTCGTAGCCGTCGAATTCCGACGAGGTCCATTCCCAGACGTCGCCGATCATCGCGACGCACCCCGAGGGCGACACGCCCGCCGGGTACGCGCCGGCCGGCACTGGGCCGCCGGCCAGGTGGTCCACGTTCGCATGGACGCCGGGGAGCGGCGGCTCATTCCCCCACGGATACCGCTGTTGCTCGCTCCGCTCCTGGTTCCAGGTCGCCGCCTTCTCCCACTCGGTTTCGGTGGGGAGGCGGGCGTCGTGCGCGCGGGCGAAGGCGTCGGCCTCGAACCAGGAGACGTGGACGACGGGCTGGTGGGGGTCGAGTGGCTCCAGCCTGCCAAGGCGCCACTCGGCGGATCCGTCCGCCGTCCAGGCTGCAGGTCTGGTGATGTCGTACTGCTCCTTCCAGGCCCAGCCCTCGTCGGACCACCATTCGCGCCGTTCGTAGCCGCCGCCCTCGACGAAGTGCAGATACGTCGCGTTCGTGATCGGCGCGGCGCCGATCAGGTACCGCCGCACGTCGGTGCGGTGACGTGGCCGCTCGTTGTCGTACGCAAACCCGGCCGGCGGCGCGCCGATTTCGCATTCGCCCTCCGGGACCTCGACCAGCTCGAGCCCGGTCGGCGCCGGCTCCGGCGCGGGGGGCAGCGTCACGCGGCCGACCGGCTCGTAGTCCCGCAGCCGCGCAAGCTGGAGCGTCTGCAGCATCGTCTCGTTGTGCTGCTGCTCGTGGCGGACGACGAGCTCCGGGAGGATCCCGTCGCCGGTCCCTCGCTGCTCGAGGAGCTCGAGCGCGGTCGCGCGCACCTCGCTCATGTACTCCCGGGCGGCGTCCGGCGCCAGGAACGGCAGCTCTCCGCGGTCGGCCCGCGGGGTCTCCATCGCGTCGTACACGTCGACCAGCTCGGGGCGCAGCATCGGCCGCTCGCCGAACCGGTGCACGAGCCATAGGTCCTCGAACGCGGCGATGTGGCCGAGGTCCCAGGCCAGCGGGCTCATCAGCGTCGAGTGGACACGCTCCAGGTCCTCATCCGACACGGACGCAACAAGCGCGAGCGTCCGCTCGCGCGCTTCCGCGAGCGCGTCGAGAGCCTCGGCCTCACTGCTCGCCGGTCCCTCAGCCCGGACTTTGGTCGGGCTCTTCATCGATCCATTCTCGCATCCCCGAATGCCCGGCAATCGAAACCAGCTTGTAAACGGAGCGCGCTCCGGTCATGTGAGGCGGTAGCGCAGATACAGCGCGCTGTCGTGCTCGAGCGCCCAGATCACCTGCATCGGCTGGAGCTCCATCAGCTCGGGGCCGCTCGAGATCGTCGGCGCGCCGCCGCCGCCGACCAGCTTCGCCGCGAGCGTCAGGAACAGCTCATCGACGAGCCGCTCTTCGAGCAGCGACCCGAACACGGTGGGGCCGCCCTCGCACATCAGCGACCCGACCCCGAAGTCCGCCCGGAGCCGTCTCAGCACCGTCGACAGCGTCATCTCGCCGGGATCGATCCGCACGAGCTCGACCTGGGCGGCGCACTCCGCGAGTTCGACGGGTGCGCCCGAGAACACGACGATCCGAGCCTCCGGCTCCGCGAACAGCGGGATCTCGGTCGGGATCGCGCCGCGGCGGCTGACGAGCACCGCAAGCGGCTCGGGGCTGCGGCCGGCCTGCTCGCGCCGGCGCCGCGCGTCGGCGTCGCCGATGATCCGCCCGTAGCGCTCGACCGCCATCGTCCTCGTCCCGGCGAACACGGCGTCGACCTGCTCGCGAAGGCCGTGGAACAGGAACCGGTCCGCGGGATCGCCGAGCGCTCCCGAGCGACCCCTGAAGCTGGCGCGGCCATCGGCGCTCGAGATGAAGTTCGCGACCACGTACGGCCGCTCGACTGGCGCCCGCGCCGACAGGTCCATCGAGGCGAGCAGCGCGGACACCTCGGGGTCGGCAGATTCGGGAAGCAGCTGGCGGAACTTCACCCGGCGGCCGAACCTACCAGGCCGGACTGGAGGCCGGCGGTCCCGAAACTGGTTAGGCTGCGCGCCCGATGGATATCAAGGCGCTGAGCCGTGGCGAGATCACCGCGGTGGTCGGAGGGATCCTGCTCGGGATCTCGATCTTCCTGCCCTGGTACTCGCTCGGCAACGTGTTCGCTCACGTCGGCAGCTGCAGCAACCACCTGGGCCACACGAACACGACCTGCACCGCCTTGAACGCGCTGTCGCCGGTGCTCGTGATCCTGTTCCTGCTCGGCGCTGCCGCGCCGCTGATCCTCGCGTGGATCATCGCCCGCGGGATCGCGCTGGCGTGGCCGCGCGGGGAGCTGACCGCGGTGGTGGCCGTGATCGCGATCGTGCTGACCCTGTTCCTCGGCGTGATCGACAGGCCGGGCGAGCCGCCCAGCGAGGTTGGCCTGTCCTGGGGCTGGTTCGTCGGGCTGCTCGGGAGCCTGCTGATGGTCGTCGGCGCGTCGTGGCGGGCGCGAGAATCGGCGCCCAGACGCAAACCTCCTGGAGTGCTGTGAGCGCTGCCGGAAGCGGTGGGCGGCCCGGCGGGGCGCGCCCGGACCGCAACCTTGCCCTCGAGCTGGTGAGGGTCACCGAGGCGGCGGCGCTCGCGGCCGCGCGGATGGTCGGCCGCGGCGACAAGGAGGGTGCCGACCAGGCGGCCGTCGACGCGATGCGCACGGTGCTGGAAACGGTCTCGATGGACGGCGTCGTGGTGATCGGCGAGGGGGAGAAGGACGAGGCGCCGATGCTCTACAACGGTGAGCAGATCGGCGACGGGACCCCGCCACAGGTGGACGTTGCGGTCGACCCGCTGGAGGGGACCCGGCTGACGGCACTGGGGATGCCGAACGCGGTCGCGGTGATCGCGCTGGCCGAGCGCGGAGCGATGTTCGACCCCGGCCCGATCGTGTACATGGAGAAGATCGCGGGCGGGCCCGAGATCGCCGACCTGCTCGACCTCGACCGCCCGCTGCCGGAGACGCTCGGGCTGATCGCCGAGCGCAAGGGGGTCGACATCCGCGACGTGATGGTCGTGATGCTCGACCGGGAGCGACACCAGGAGGCGATGCGCGAGGTGCGCGAGGCGGGCGCGAGGGTGAGGCTGATCACCGACGGCGACGTCGCCGCGGCGATGCTCGCGGTCTCGGACAACACCCCCGTCGACCTGTTGTGGGGGATCGGCGGCACCCCCGAAGGGGTGATCTCCGCCTCGGCGATCAAGTGCATCGGCGGCGAGCAGCTCGGGCGGTTGTGGCCGCGCAACAAAGGCGAGCGCCAGGCCGCCCTCGATGCGGGCTACGACCTGAACCGCGTGCTGACCGCGGATGACCTGGTGCAGGGCGACGACGTGTTCTTCTCCGCAACCGGCGTCACCGACGGCGACGTGCTCGAGGGGGTCCGCTACCAGGGCGGCCGCGCGACCACCGAGTCGTTGGTGATGCGGTCACGGTCGGGGACCGTGCGGCGCGTCTCAGCGCGGCACGACCGCGCCAAGCTCCGCGAGCTGACCGGCGTCCGCTACGGCTGAGGCGTGCCGCGCAGGCGGCCGACCTTCGAGCGGGCGAGGTCGAGCTTCGCGAGGGAGCGCAGGAACGCGTGCGTGACGAGCACGTGGATCGACGACTGGGTGGCCTCGTACACCGGCGTCGAGAAGCTCGACGCGATCGACGGATAGAAGTTCGCCACCTCGACCTCGATCCGGACCCGTGCCTGCCCGTCGTTGTCCCCATCGTCGAGGCGCCTGACGTCGATCGCGAGAAAACCGCATCCGCGGCCCCCGCGCGAGACCAGCAGACCGTCGCGGATCCGCCACTTGATCGCGCCGTGGTCGGCCTCGACCACATACTCAGGCGCCTCGAAGCGCAGCAGCGTGAACGGGCGCCCGAGGAACACGACCCGCCGCTCGTTGGTGCGGTACCTGACCCTGATCATCCCGAGCGTGACCCGGGACAGGAATCGCCAGTACGTGCGCCCGAGGTTCTCGAGGTTGTCCGGTGCCCAGATCCGCTCGAGCTCGGTGCGCGGCAGCGTCAGCTCCGCCGACTGCACGGAGCGCACCGCGCCGTCGGACGCGATTACGGTCGAGCGGGGAGGGGAGACGATCGCGGCCCTGGCCGGCAGGCGGCGCCGGCGATGCTGCCGCGCCGCGACCAGCCCCGCCACCGCGAGGAGCGCGCCCACGATCGGAATCACGTCGCCGAGTGTGTCAGTGCGGCAGCGGCGCCAGCGCCACCACCGTGCCCGCCGGGACCTCGTCCGGTCCGGGCGGGATCAGCGCCAGGGCGTCGGCGCCGAGCAGCGAGGTGATCACGTGCGATCCCTGCGCGCCGTTCGGGATCGCCAGCAGCTCGCCGTCACGGCGCTCGAGGCGGACTCTGAGTGCCTGCTCGCGACGGGCGTTGCCTCGGACCGCCGCCCCCAGCCTCGCCGTCTGCTCGCGCCGCTGCACCGCGGCGCCCTGGAGCGCCGCCAGCGCCGGCACCGCGAACAGCGCGAACGTGACCGCCGCCGAAACGGGGTTCCCCGGCAGCCCGAACACCAGCCGCTCCCCACGCGCGCCGAACCATGTCGGCTTGCCGGGCTGCAGCGCGACACCCCAGAAGACCTGCTCGACGCCGAGCGCCGCCAGCGCCGGCTTGACGTGATCGTGCGGCCCGACCGACACGCCACCCGACACGATCACCACGTCCTGACCCTCAAGTGCGGCGGCGAGCCCAGCCTCGGTCGCGGCGCGGTCGTCTGGAAGCCGCCCGGCCGCCCCGGTCAGCGCCCCGCTGTGCGCCGCGAGCGCGGTCAGCATCGGGGCGTTGGAGTTGTGGATCTCCCCGGGTCCGAGCGGCTCGCCCGGGTCGCGGAGCTCGTCGCCCGTCGAGAGCACCTTGACGCGCGGCCGGCGGCCGACCTCGACCGTGGCGGCCCCGGCCGATACGGCGGCGCCGAGCTCCGCGGCCCGAAGCCACGCGCCGCGGGACAGGATCCTGGCTCCGGCGCGCATCACGTCGCCCGCCGGGCGGACGTTGTCGCCCGCCTCGACGGCGGTCCGCAGCAGCACGGTCTCGCCGTCGGCCTTCGTGTCCTCCTGGCGGATCACGGCGGTCGCGCCGTCCGGGACCGCGCCGCCGGTCGAGATCCGGACCGCCTCACCGGCGCCGAGCGGCCGCTCGCTCGGCGTTCCGGCACGCGACTCGCCGGCCAGCCGCAGCTCGCGGCCCGCGGGGCCGGGCTCGACCGCGTAGCCGTCCATCGCCGAGGACGCGAACGGCGGGACGTCGGCAGCCGCGACAACGTCCTGAGCGAGCGCCCGGTCGAGCGCATCCGCGACGGGGACCGGCTCGGTCCCGAGGGGGGTGATCGCGGCGAGCACGCGGCGGCGCGCTTCGGCGATCGAGATCAGCGGCTCGGCCATCGCGGACATTCTCGCGGGCGACGACGGCCGGAGGCACGCCTGAGACGACCGGCGCGGCTGCTACAAGGCGGCGATGCAGCCCGCCCCGCCGCGCCGGCGACCCGCCCGGCCACTCCCGGAGGCGCCCGTCGAGGCGCTTGCGGCCGACGCCGAGCGGCTGGCGAAGGGCTGGCTGGTCGCGGTGATCGAGCAGCAACCGCTGTCGAGCGCGCCCGCGATCCTCGCCGGCGAGTGGGTACAGGACGGCCCGCGGCTGTGCGAGGCGGTGCTCCGCTCGATCGGCGCCGACGAGCCGCTCGGTGGGCTCCGTGGGACCGCGCCGCGATTCGCACCGCCCGCCGCGCTCGACGCGCTGCGAGCTGTGGTCTGGAGCGCGCTGCGCGCCGCGTGGCCCGAAGCGGGCCCCGACGAGGTGTGGGACCTCGGCGAGCGGCTCGCCGTGGTGATCGACGCGCTGCGGGTCGCGCCGCCGCAGTGGCCGCAGGCGCTCGACGAAGCGGTCGCCGCCGCGAGGCCCGCCGACCAGCCGCTCGCGGTGGCGCTGGCGGAGCTGGTCGACGCCGATCGGATCCTGGCCGTCGAGGCCGCGGACGAATGCGCGGCGGTGCTGGCGGCGTTCGGCGCCGCGGTGCGCGGCGCCGCGGGACCGGCCGCGACGGTCGTCGAGGCCGGCGAGGGCCGGGCGTGGGTGATCGCGCCGGGCACCGACCGCGACGGCGCGGAGGCGCTCGGCTCCGGGATCGCCGTCGCGGTGCGCGCGGCGCGGCACTGGCGGGGCGCGCCGCTCACCGCCGGCGTGGGCGTCGCGGTGCTCGGCGAGGATGGCTCGGATGCCCAGTCGCTGATCGAGGCCGCCGAGCAGGCGGTGTTCGCCGCGGCGGCGTCGGGGATCGAGATCGAGCGGCGCTAGCCGCGGCGCGGGCCGGCGGCTACCGGCGCGGCAGCCGGGGCTACCGGCGCGGCAGCCGGGTCTACCGGCGCGGCAGCGAGACCGCGCCGATCTGCGCGACCCCGTCGACCTTCAGCAGCTGGGCGGTGGCCTGTGTCAAATCCCAGTCCCGCCCGTTCACGTACGGCCCGCGGTCGATCACCGGCACCGTGATCGACCTGCCCTGGTAGTAGAGCGCCACCTTCGTGCCGCATGGCAGCGTTCGGTTGGCGACCCCGAGCGTGTTCCTACGGATCACCTCGCCGCACGCGGTGGTCGAGCCCCACACTCCCCTGCCGCCGTACCAGCTCGCGACCGACGGGCGGTACACGATCACGTTGACGGTCGGCCAGTCCGACGAGCTGGTCGCGTCGGCGGCGCCGTTACGGCCGCTGGCGAGCACCGCGCGGATCGCGAACTGGCCGATGTGGTTGGTCTCCCACACGGCGGAGAAGGTCCCGTTGCCGTTGACGCGGGTCTGCACGGTGGCGGTCCAGGCCCAGTTCGTCTCGTGGCCGGAGCGCTCGATCACGACCGTCCGGCCGGCGTCCTGAGACGGAGCGCTGCCGCTGAAGTGCAGGCCGTTCGAAAGCAGCGCCGAGGAGCGGGTCTGGATGCTGATCCCGCCGCCGCTGGCGGACACCGGGACGTTGCCGGCGTGGATCGTGCCGGAGCTGCTGCTCTGAGAGCTCCGGGAGCTGCTGCTCTCCGAGCCCGACAGTCCGGCGCCGCCCGACGCCGCCTGCCCGAGCGCGGGCAGGCCGAGCGCGGCTCCGCAGGTGCACAGCACGACGAGATGGGCGATGGCGCGACGCGTCACGTTCGAATCGGTCCTCTTTGGCGTCTGTGCCTACGGGGTGAGCTGACGGGCTCGCGCTGTTGGCGCTACGGCCCCTGGTGGGCCGATTCGCCCCTGCGGCTTACGTTTGCCGCAAGTGGTTCCCCCGTCGACCTTCCGCGGACGGAGGGTCGTTCGGCGTGGACGGCGCGGGAGTATACGTAAGAACGCGCAGCCCGGAGCCGAACCGTCCGGGCGCGCCGCGCGCAACGGCCTCGGGAGGCGTGCGCTACGGCTTCGGGAGCCGCGCGCTACGGCCTCGGGAGGCGCGCGCTACGGCCTCGGCAGGCGCGCGCTACGGCCTCGGCAGGCGCGCGGCCGCGTTCCGCAGCGCGCGGGCGGTCAGCGTCAGCCCGATCTCGGCCAGCTCGCCGACCGCCTGGACGGCGGTCCCGACGAGCTCCGGGGCGGCTGCGGGAGCGGGCTTGCGCTTCGGCGCGCGGCGGGCCTTCGGGATCCCACGCGGCTGGGCGGGCTGGCGAAGCGGCTTCGCGCCTGCCTGCTTGGCCTTCGAGCGCGGCGTCTCCTGAGCGGGTCCGGCCTTGCCGGCGCTGGGCTTGCGCGCGGCCGACGGACTCGGCGCCGGCTTGGGGTTGGCGGCGGCAGGCGCCTCGCCGGTGCCGGATCCAGCGGCCGCGCGCTTATCGCTGCGCCGGTGCGGGCGCGTGCGCGGCAGGGCCGCCAGCAGGTCGGTGGGATGCTCGTCGGTCATCTCGGCCCAATCATCGCATGCGAGCCGTCGAGCCCCGCACGCGCGTTTGCGCGGCGCGGCGCGTCAAAGAATTCACACGCAAGTTGAAACGCTCTGGTCCGTTGTACGTAAAGAGATTGGACGGAATGCCGAAAAGATCCCACGCCCCGGTAAAGATCACCAACATCGGCCGTCGACGAGCCTGAGGCCTATGACTTCAGAAAAGATAGCCCTATACTCGCGTTCTACTGGCGGGCGTGCGCCCTGGCGGCTGCAGCGTGCCTCTGACCCTCAGTGCCGGGAGGCCCCCGATGCCCGGCGCGAACGACTCGAACGGAACTTCAGATGTCTGTAGCCGAACTGCAAGAACTCGAAGAGATCAAGGGACTGGTCAACCGCGGCCAGCAGCTCGGAGTGCTCACGTACGCCGAGATCTCGGGCGCCGTGTCCGAGCTCGATCTCGACGAGGCTGACGTCGAGGAGCTGCACGGCTTCCTCGAGCGCGCGGAGATCGAGCTCGTCGAGGAGCTCGATCCGGCGATCGCGGCGGCGGACCTCGAGCGCGCCCCCGACAAGCGCGGGCGCCGCAAGCCGAAGACGGCGCTCGACCTGAAGCCCGACATGACCACCGATTCCCTTCAGCTGTTCCTGAAGGACATCGGCAAGGTCCGGCTGCTGACCGCGCAGGAGGAGGTCGACCTCGCCAAGCGGATCGAGCGCGGCGACCTTGACGCCAAGCAGAAGATGGTCGAGTCCAACCTCCGGCTCGTGGTTTCGATCGCGAAGAACTACCGCAACCAGGGGCTGCCGTTCCTCGACCTGATCCAGGAGGGGACGCTCGGCCTGGTGCGCGCCGCGGAGAAGTTCGACTACCGCAAGGGATTCAAGTTCTCGACCTACGCGACGTGGTGGATCCGCCAGGCGATCGCCCGTGCGCTGGCCGACAAGGCCCGCACGATCCGGATTCCCGTACACGTCGTCGAGAAGCTCAACAAGATCGGGCGCGCGGAGCGCAAGCTCGTGACCGAGCTGGGTCGCGAGCCGACCGCCGAGGAGATCGCGGAGGTGACCGGGATCGAGCCCGACGAGGTCGAGTCGATCAAGCGCTCGGCGCAGGCGCCGGTGTCGCTCGAGAAGCCCGTCGGCGACGAGGAGGAGTCCGAGTTCGGCCAGTTCATCGCCGACGAGCGGGCCGAGTCGCCGTACGAGCGGGCCGCCGAGATCCTCACCAAGGAAGCGTTGCGCGAGGCGCTCGAAAATTTGAGTTACCGCGAGCGCCGCGTGCTCGAGCTCCGCTACGGGCTCGGCGGCGAGCACCCGCGGACGCTGGACGAGGTCGGCCGGACGTTCAACGTCACCCGCGAACGGATCCGGCAGATCGAGAACCAGTCGCTGAAGAAGCTTCAGTCGCTGGCCGAGGCTCAGAAGCTCCGCGACGTCGCCTGAGCCACGCCGCCCAGGCGTTGCGCTCCCGGACGGCGGCGCCGTCCAACCGGTGCGTCCTCCCTCAAGCGCGAGCCGCGCGGAGCCGATGAAGTCGAGGGATGCTCGAGCTTCGTGACGCGCTTGCGCTGGCTGTGCGCAACGAGGGGTCCGACCTTCACCTGAAGGTCGGGTCGCACCCGCTGATCCGCGTCCATGGCCGGCTCGGGCCGCTCGAGGAGTACGACCGCCTCAAGGCCGAAGACACCGAGCGGGTGCTGCGGGAGATGCTCGCCGATCAGCCGAGCAAGCTGGACGAGTTCCAGGCCTCGGGTGAGGTCGACTTCTCATACGCGATCGAGGGGCTGGCGCGGTTCCGCGTCAACGCGTTCAGGCAGCGCGGCGTGATCTCGGTCGCCGCCCGCGTGATCCCGTTCGCGGTCCGCACCGTCCGCGAGCTGGGACTGCCGCCGGTGATCAGCGAGCTTGCGGATGAGGAGCGCGGGCTGATCCTGCTGACTGGAACGACCGGTTCGGGCAAGTCGACGACGCTCGCGGCGATCATCGACCACATCAACGAGAACAAGTCGCGCCACATCGTCACGATCGAGGACCCGATCGAGTACCTGCACACCGACCGCAACTCGCTGATCAATCAGCGCGAGGTCGGGATGGACACGGAGTCGTTCGGACGCGCGATGCGCCGCGTGTTGCGCCAGGACCCCGATGTGATCCTGATCGGCGAGATGCGCGACGAGGAGACCGTCCGCACGGCGCTGTCGGCGGCGGAGACTGGCCACCTGGTGCTGTCCACCGTTCACACCCTCGACGCCCCCGAGAGCGTCAACCGGATCATCGACTTCTTCCCGCTGCACGAGCAGACCCAGGCCCGCGCGATGCTCGCCGGGACGCTCAAGGGCGTCGTCTCGCAGCGGCTCGTCCCGAGTCCCGACGGCAACGGCCGCGTGTGCGTGTGCGAGGTCCTGCGGATGACCGGACGCGCCCACGACATGATCATGGACCCGGACGAGACCGGGCGGTTGCGCGAGGTGATCTCCGAGGGCGGGTACTACGGCATGCAGACGTTCGATCAGGCGCTGCTGGGCCACTACCAGGCCGGCTGCGTGTCGATGGAAGACGCGCTGCGGGTCGCATCGAGCCCGCACGACTTCAAGCTGCTGGTCGCGGCCGAGGGGCGCACCTCGACGACGATGACCGACCTCGCCGAGGCCGACCGCCGAACCGAGGAGCCCGAGGAGGCGGCGCCCGAGCCCGTCGAGGCGCGCCCGGCCTACCGGCCGCCGGCCGTCCCGTCTGGGAACGATCGCTCCTCGGCGCCCCCGCCGGGCATCCCTGCGTAGCGCCGCGGCGCTGGGGATCCCCGCGTAGCGGCCACGAATCCGCTGCTCGTTCACGCTTCAACAACTGAAGCATTGCGCTAGACTCAGTGTCCTGATGGCTTCCAAGGATTCGTGTCCCGTGTGCCGCACCGCGGAGATCGTGTGCGGCAAGTGGACGCTGCTGGTGATCCGCGACCTGGTCGAAGGCCGCTCACGGTTCTGCGAGCTCGAGCGCTCGCTCGAAGGCATCAGCCCCCGGACTCTGTCGTTGCGCCTGCGCGCGCTTGAGGAAGCCGGGATTGTGAAGCGCCAGACCTACCCCGAGGTCCCGCCGCGCGTCGAGTACGCGCTGACCGAGAAGGGCCGCGCGCTGGTCCCGCTGATCGAGGACATGCGCGCCTACGGCCGCGAGTGGCTCGGCTGCGAGAGCGACAGCCTCGGCGGAGCCGCCGAGCCCCGGCGCGAGCCTGCCGTCGCCGCCGCCTGACGGGCGCCGGATGCGGGTTTCCGTCGCCGCCGACGAGCTGACGGGTGTCGCGGCGGCGCTCCTCGTCGAGCTCGAGCGCCGCGGCCACGACCCGATCCTCCACGGCGCGTACGCCGGGGACGAGCGCGCCGACTGGGCGTGGGCGAGCGAGGCTGCCGCGCGCGACGTCGCCGACGGGCGAGCCGACCAGGCGATCGTCGCGTGCTGGACGGGGACCGGCGCGTCAATCGCTGCCAACAAGGTCCCGGGGATCAGAGCTGCGCTGTGCGGCGACGCCGCCACCGCCGAGGGCGCGAGGCGCTGGAACGACGCGAACGTGCTCGCGCTGAGCCTGCGGCGGACCTCGCCTGCCGAGCTCGACGAGATCCTCGACGCCTGGTTCGCGGGCGTCTCGAGCGAGGAGCGCGGCGACGTCGACAACGTCGCCCACCTCGGCGAGATCGAATCCGGGCACTGAACGCGCTGCAACCGCCCGGTCGCGTTGCAGGATCGCCACCCTGGAGCGCGTAATCCGGGTCCGTGCGCGACCGCGACCTCCACTCGGCCCTCGAGGCGTTCACCGCTGACGCCGCGGTTCAGCTGACGGCTGAGACCGAGAGCGGCGCGGAGATCCCGTTCGAGGTGATCGATACGCTCGGGCGCCCCGGGACGGTCCCGCTGTACTGCTACCGCCCGCTGACCACCGACTTCATCGACCAGCGCCTCGGGATGCTCTCGGGACTGGCGACCTACGCGCCCGCGGCCAGGGCGCTCGGCGGGTTCGACCGGATCACCGAATATCTGAATCAGCGCGGCGAGTCGCGGATCCCCGCCGAGCCCCGCGAGCGCGCCGACGTCGCGCTGCTGTCGCTGCTCGGGCGCGTGTTCGAGGACCGCAACGACTTCTCGCTCGATCCGATGCGCTTCGAGCTCGCCTATGCCGAGCTCGAACGGGCGCTGTACGACGGCCACGCGACCACGGTCGTGATCGCGCCACTGCTCGGGATCGCGCTCGATCCGGAGTCGCACGAGGTGGCGCTCGGCGAGGGCCTGTCGCTGGTCCGCGGCGACACGCTCACCGACGTGCCGACGGACGCAGTGTGGGGGGAGACCGATGAGCCGCAGGTGCTGGCGATGCTGACTACCAGCCAGGAGCGCACGCAGCAGCCGCCCGTCTCGGTGGCGCGCTCGCGGTTCCGGCGTGTGCTGACGGCGCTACGGCTGTTCGAGCGCGGCGGCTACGCGCTCGGCCCGCTGGCGTGGACGCGGACCGACACCGGCCCGTGGCGGCCGATCCCGTTCGGGGGCAGCGGACGCCCCCGCCTGCTGACGCTGATCCGAGCCGAGCAGGAGGACGAGCTGCGCGCGTTCATCAACCTGCTGGCGCGCCGTCAGCCGAGTGGTGGCGAGCTCGCGTGGGCGCTCGCGAGGTTCGAGCTGGGTTGCGAGCGATTGGCCCCGTTCGAGGCCCTGACCGACTACCTGCTCGCGCTGCGAGCGCTGCTCGAACCCGAGGGCCCGCAGAGCGGGCGGCTCGCGCAGCGGCTGGCGATCATCTGCGCGAAGCCCGAGGAGCGCGCGGCGCTGGCCGAGCGGACCGCCCACGCGATCTCGCTCGAGCGCGCCGTGATCGCAGGTTTGGCGCCCGCTCTGGATGAATCCGGCGCGCCTCGATTCGACGAGGCCGGACGCCGAGTGCGGGGCGCCGGATCCGGCGCGGACGCGCTCGTCGGCGAGCTCTCGGAGCACCTGCGGGCGCTGCTGCGCGACACGCTGTGCGGCCACCTCGGCCACGACCTGGTGACGGTCGCCGACGGGCTGCTGTCCGACGCGGTCACGGTCGGCTGAGCCCGGCAGCGCCGGCGCTGCGGCGCTAGGCTTAAGGCGGACCGCTCCCTACTCGGTCCCCGCGGGGGCCGGGAGTGTCATGCCCACCAGGCACGACATGTAAGTCCTGGGGCTTCAAAGCAGTCAGGGGGAGCGCGATCTACAGGACGAGCGAGCGGGCACCGCCCGCTCGTTCTGTTTCCCGGCCTGGCGGGTAGCAACACGGTGATGCCCGCCGAGCCGCAGAAGCCGACGCTCGCCCAGGTCGTCCGGCGGGCCGTGGAGGTCTGCGGGGAGAGCTCGAGCGGCGGTCTCGACGAGTTGCTCGAGAAGTTCGAAGACGCTGACGAGCCGATCGCTGCGATCGAAGACGTCGAGCAGCGGCTGAACGAGAAGCTCGGGCCCAGAGACCCCGGCGACGGCGACGCCTCGGTGACGATGGCGCGGGCGCTGGTCTCCTACCTTGCACATCGTCGCGACGAGCTCGACGGGGACCCGATCGAGCTGCTGGTGCTCGCCTCGCGCGCCGAGTTCGGCTCGACCCCGCCCGACCACGTCGCGCGGTGGCTCGAGCTGCAGGGAATCGCGGTCTGATCAGGCGGGCGTCGGTTCCCGTTTGATTCGCGCTCGGGGCGCGGATTATCCTGTGCGCCGATGCCGGTGAGGACGCTCCCAGGTGCGCCGAATGTCGATCCGCTTTGCCGGAACGTGCCGGGGATCAGTGACGATGGCTTCGAGGAGCTCTGCCACCTCGTCGCCGACGCCGATCCCGACACCGCCCTGTGTGGCAAGGACGTCGCCGGCTATCCGTGGAATCCGCCGTGGCCGCTGTGCGAGGCGTGCCTGGCGGTCTCGCGCGGCGAGATGAACTAGCGGCCGCTCAGAGCCCGGGAAGCTGGGCGACGTGCATCGCCGCCCAGCAAGCCGACGCGCCGTGGCAGCGCTTCATCGTCAGCAGCTCGGAGTGCAACTGGCGGCGCTCGGAGCGCGTCAGCCTGAAAGCGATGTTGTGGAGCTCGAACGGGTCGCTCCGGAGGTCGTAGAACTCGCGCTCGCCGTCCACGTACTCGACGTACAGGAACGCTTGCGTGCGCATCGCCTCATAGGTCCAGGGGCTGCCGCTCGCGGGCTGCTGGAAGTCCGGGTCGAGCACCGACAGATGCGGACCGTGATGCTCGATCAGCACTGCGTTGCGCCAGTCGGTGGCGCCCTGACCGTGTAGCAGCGGCAGCAGGCTCCGCCCGTCGCCGCGGACGCTGGTGCCGCCGATCTGCGCGAACGTGTCGGCGAGGTCGATGTTCTCAGTCAGCGCACCGGTGCTCGCTCCGGCCGGGACACCGGGTCCGACGATCACCAGCGGGACGCGGATGTCGGTGTCGAACGCCGTCAGCTTGCCCGGCATCAGCCGGTACTCGCCGGCGTGCAGCCCGTTGTCGGAGCTGAACACCAGGTACGTGTTGCCGGCGACCCCGGCGGCGACCAGGGACGCCTCGATCCGCCCGATCATCCGGTCGACGGACTGCACGTCCTGAGCCCGGAGGCGGAACACGGTGTCGATCCGGGCCTGCTCCACCGGATTCAGCGGGCGGTGGCCGCGCAGCCAGCTCGGAGCGTGGGTCGGGAGCTGATCGAAGTTCGGCGTCCTCGGTGCTTTGAGACCCGGGAAATCGGCCGCGTCCTCGGGGGCCGGGACGAACGGGCTGTGGGGCGCGAACGTCGCGAGCTCGAGGAAGAACGGCTGCCCGTCGGACGCCGCGCGGCTGATGAAGTCGACGCCCTTGTCGGCCAGCACGTCGGTGAGGTAGTCCTGGGGGCCGCTCCCGTAGTCCTGGATCGCGCCGTCCTGGTTCATCCGGTACTTGAACTCCGGATAGCCCCAGCCGGCGACGTCCCACTCGCTCCAGCCCGGGGGGACGTAGGTGGGACGCACGGCGCGCGGCCTCGAGCCGTCGGTGGCGATCCCTGGGGTGCTCAGGTACCCGTTCAGGTACTTGCCCATCATCGCGGTCCGGTAGCCGGACCGCTGGAGTGCCAGCGAGAACGTGTGTCGCTGGTCGCCGTGCGAGTAGAACGCGTGGAATCCGCCGCCGGGCCCGAAGTTGCCGAACACGTGCGTGTCGTGCGGGAACTCGCCCGTGAAGATCGACGACCGCGACGGGCAGCACAGCGAGTCCGACACGAAGTAGTTCTCGAATGTCATCCCGCGGCGCTCCATCGCCTGCACGTGGGGCATGAACCGGAGCAGGTTCATCGACAGGTCGTCGGTCAGCACGAACACGATGTTCGGCCGCCCGGCGGACTGCCCGAGCCCGACCCCGCCGCCGGGGAGCACGCCCCCCAGCAGCGATGGTGGTTGGATCCGCTCGCGCCCCGGGGGCCTGTGCGTCCGGCCCGCCGGCGGCGTGTGCGTCAGGCGAGCGCCGGTCGCGACCGCGCCGATCGCCCCCGCCGCCAGTGCGATCGCGCAGGCGAGGACGCTGATCAGCAGGCGTCTGGCAGTGGTCGACTTGATCCGTGGCATGGGCTGCGTGTGCGCTTGCGGCAGGTCGGCGTGCACCTCGCGCGGCGACCTCCCCTCCGAACCGGCCGCAGCAGGCGATGGCGACCGCACCCTGTCCTGGGAGAGCGTCCGCCGGCCGCGAGGATAACCAGGAATCCGGTCCCGTGCGCCGGCAAGACCTGACCTTCGTCAAACCGTAACCTGGGATGATGGAGCGGTGAGCGGCGCCGAGCTCAACTGCGTGGTCGAGATTCCGAAGGGGAGCCGCAACAAGTACGAATACGACCCGGAGCTCGGCGGGGTGAAGCTGGACCGGTTCATCTCGGCGTCGGTCGTGTACCCCACCGATTACGGCTTCGTGCCCGACACGCTGGCGCCCGACGGCGACCCGCTCGACGTGCTGGTGTGCGTCTCGGAGCCCACGTTCCCGGGCTGCATCGTCCCCTCGAAGGTCGTCGGGCTGTTCAAGATGGCCGACGAGAAGGGCGACGACGACCACGTTCTGTGCGTGCCGTGCAGCGACCCAGGCTGGAACGAGCTCGAGGACGTCGACGACTTGCCCCGGCAGCTTCGCGCCGAGATCAGCCACTTCTTCGACGTCTACAAGGACCTCGACCACGACCGGCACTCCGAGGTCCGGGGCTGGGGCGACCGCGCCGAGGCGCTCGAGACGATCGCACGGGCGCGCCGGGCGTTCGCCGAGGGTCCGGCCGTCTGGATCGACTAGCGGCCGGCCGTCCCGGGCGGAAGCTCGGCCAGTGCGGCGGCGAGCGCCGCGCGGGTCGCGTCGAGCGCCTGCGGGATCACGTGCGTGTCCGCGAGTAGCGGCATGAAGTTGACGTCGCCCTGCCAGCGCGGCACGACGTGCAGGTGCAGGTGGGCGGCGATCCCGGCTCCCGCCACCTTGCCGAGGTTCAGCCCCGTATTGAAGCCGTCGGGTCGCATCGCGGCTCGGGTCGCGACGATCGCGCGGCGCGCCAGCTGCATCAGCTCGAGCAGCTCGTCGTCGGTGAGCTCGTCGAGCTCGGCGACGTGGCGGTACGGCGCGACCATCACGTGCCCCGGCGCGTAGGGGTAGGCGTTGAGCAGCGTGAAGCACGCCGCGCCGCGGTCGATCGGCGACTCCGCAGCGCCTTTCCCGGCGGCGTCGCTCGCAGCACCGGCCGCGCAGAACACGCACTCGCCGTCCTTCGGCCCGACGACGTACTCGATGCGCCAGGGTGCCCACAGCGGCCGCTCGCTCATGACCGGCTCACCCTAGCTCCATGGTCGGGGTCGCCGCCAGCGACAGCGATCCGGCGCCCTCGGAGCTCAGCCCGTGCGATGCCGGGATCAGCTCCGAGGTGACGAGCCCGGCCTCGGTTGTGAGCGAATCGACGGCCGGCCACCAGCGGCGCACGCCCGCGGGCGTGTCGATCGCGACGACCACCACCGGGACATTGCGGCGGATCGAGAGCAGCCGGTCGGCGAACGGCTCGCGGTCGCCGTAGAACCCGCGGACGCCCCGCAGCACGGTGGCCCCGGCGGCGCCGGCCTCGCGGAGCCGCCGGACCAGCAGGGCGCCCAGCGGGCGCCCGTCGTGCTTGGCCTGCTCCTCGACGTGGATCATCAGCTTCTGCAGGATCGGCAGGCCGGAGGGATCGCGCGCCGCCACCGTGCGCGGCTCCTCCAGCAGCCGCCCCGCGGACTTGCAGATCTGGACCCGTTCGATCGTCGCAACCGGCTCGTCGAGCAGCCGCGCGAGGGGCGGGAGCGCGGCTCCGAGTGCAGCGGGCGTCCCGATCGACAGGAGCATCAGCGGCACGCCGGCGTTGCGCGCGAAGAACCGCGCCCGTCGCCGCTCGCCGTGCAGGGTGCCGTCGACGCCGAGCAACACCGAAGCTCCGGTGGCCCCGGATTCGCGCAGCAGCTCGACGGCGGCGACGTAGCCGGCGTCGCCGCCGGACCTGATCCCGCGCCCCCCGTACACGGTCAGCTTCAGCGCCCCGCCGCCGGCGCCCAGCAGCTCCGGGCGAGCCAGGTCCGCGCCGGTGGCGAGCCGCGCGCGCTCGAGCGTCGTCAGCCCGTGGCCCGCGAGCGCCAGCACCTCCTCGAGGGCGCCCTCGATCCGCTCGCGCGTGTCGACCGCGATCGAGGCGACGGGGAGGCTTTCAGACAGTGTCAGCAGCCGGTCGGTCTGGTGGCGGTGACGTGCTCCGAAGCCTTCGACACCGCGCAGCAGCACGCTGGTGCGCATCCGGTGGCGCTCGTAGACGTCGAACAGCGCATCGGCGAGGAAGCGGCCGCGCTCACGCTCCCGCTCGCCGAAGTAGGTGGTCAGCTTGATCCCGGGTTCGCTCACAGTGCCTGCCCGATCGCGCGGCCGGCGGCGACGGCGGCCAGCCCCAGCGCCACCCCCGCGAGTACGTTCAGCCAGGCGAGCCGCGGCTCGCCGTCCTCGGCGGGGCGATGGGTCTCGAGCATCCATGTCGAGAATGTCGTGTACGAGCCGATCGTCGCCGTGCCGACCAGCTCCATCGTCCGGTGCGGCGCGCTCAGCCCCGCGAGCAATCCGAGCGCGATCGCGCCGGAGATGTTCACCGCCAGTGTGCCCCACGGAAATTCGCCTAGCCGGCTGCGCTGCACCGTGCCGTCGACCAGGAACCGGGCGATCGCGCCGGCGCCGCCGCACACCACGACCAGCAGCACCGTCACCATGTGAGCCTCGCGCGCCGGACGGCGGCGGTGCCGATCAGGACGCCCGCGAACCCGGCTGCCAGGCTGACGGCCACATACAGCACCGCGAGCCCCACGCGACCGCGGTCGAGCATCCGCAGCAGCTCGAGCTGGAGCGTCGAGAACGTCGTCACGCCGCCACACAGGCCGGTCCCGAGCAGCGGCCGCCGGTAGGCGGTCACCGGGAGCCGCTCCTGCAGCCTCGTCACGAAGTAGCCGAGCAGCAGGCAGCCGGCGACGTTCACGGCGAACGTCGTCCACGGCCAGTTCCCGGCTGTGGTCGCGGCGGCCTCGGCGAGCGCCGTGCGGAGTCCG
Source organism: uncultured Solirubrobacterales bacterium (assembly GCA_963800475.1). GTDB lineage: Bacteria > Actinomycetota > Thermoleophilia > Solirubrobacterales > Solirubrobacteraceae > Palsa-465. The sequence goes on from CAWDAZ010000001.1 coordinate 349,369, forward strand.
CCGCCGACCGCGCCGCCGACGAAGATCGCGGCCAGCTCCCGGGCGTCGAACCCCCGGCTCGGCCTTTCAGCGCCATCGCGTTCCACGATCACCTCCGCGTCACTCTGAACATCGACGTAGAGGCCATTGGCGGCTCGAGCCGCGGTTCGTGAAGCGAGCCTCACCGCTCGTACGCGTCAGGATATCGGGCGGTGTTCCACCTCGAGCTGCGTCAGTTCCCGCACGTCGCGCGCGCCTTCAACTTGTCGCGGGAGGATCTCGATGCGCGGGTGCTGCGGCCGCTTGTCGCCGGAAGGCCGGTGCTGTGGGACGACCGCCGCTGGTCGCCCGACAAGCTGAAGGTCGTGATCTACGAGGGTCCCGAGCTTGCCCTCGAGGAGATCGGGATGGGGCGCGGGTGGGGGAACGTGACCAAGCGCGGCGAGGACGTCACCGAGCGGCTGCTCGCCGAGGCCAGGCGGCAAGTCGAGACGCCGCCGGCGCTTGAGGCGCTGAAGGCTGCGATCGCCGAGCGCTGCGCCGGCCAGCCGTTGCGCTACCAGCAGCTGCTGGCGCTGGCCACGGAGGTCGCGGGCGACGCCGACGCAAACCAGGCGGTGGAGTTGACCGCGCGTGCGGTCTGGGAGCTGCTGCGCGATGGGCAACTCGCGGTCACGTGCTGAGCGCAGACCGGGATCTCGAAGAGCACCGTTGATGTAGTTCGTGTTCCAGTTCTCGTCGGCCTTTCCGACGATTGGGTCGACCACGTTGGACATCGGCACGCCGCCGTCCACCCGCGCCGAACGAACAGCCGCGGCGCGGCGGGGTGTTTCGACCCCGGACGAACCGCGCCCGCCGCTTCGGGGGGGCGCGGCGGGCGCAGTTCTTGGGGGGGTGCGTTGGAAGCCGGCATGAGCTGCCGGCGCCGTCGGTGCGACGGGCCGGAGCGATCCCGCCGGCGCTAGCCGGCAGGCGTTGCGCGATGCCCTTTCGAAATCGCCCCCGGTCCGAGCGGTCCGAGTCATGGATTCCACCACAGCCCAGAGCTGTTGTCAAGCTGTCAATAAGGCGGGCGGTCTACGCCACGAGCTCGGCGATCAGCCGCTCGCGCTCGGCCGCGCTCGCGAACAGATAACGGTGCATGCGGAGCAGCCCGTCGAGGTCGTGGACGTCGTCGTCCAGCTGCGGGACCATCAGCAGCGGATGGCGCCCGAGCGCCTTCTTCAGCCGCCGGATGTTGTGGTCGTCGCGGCGTGCGAGCAGGTGGTAGTCGCGGAAGTTCTCGGCGACGCGAGCCGCGAGGTCGGGCGGCAGCGCGGTCCTGCGCAGCGCGGAGCCGACGTCGGCCGGCTCGCTCCCCGACAGGAGGTCGTGGTGCACGCGGTTGACGACCACGCCGGCGAACGGCAGCCCGGTGCGCTCGAGCGTGCGGTGAAACCAGATCGCCTCGTCGATCGGTTCGCGCTCGGCCGAGGACACGAGCAGGAACGCGGTTGTGTCGGCCTGCAGCAGCGCCTCGACCTTCTTCGCGCGGGCGCTGAAGTCGGCCGTCATGTCGCCGAGCAGTTGGAAGAACGTCGCCAGGTCGGTGATCAGGTCGACCCCGGTGACCCGGCGCAGCGCCGCGAGCAACGGCGACGCGCCACGCCCCAGCACCCGCATCCCCAACCCGGTGGGGCGCATCAGCGCCTTCAGCGCCCGGCCCTCGAGGAATGAGCTCAGCCGCTGCGGGGCGTCGAGAAACTCGAGCGCGTTGCGCGACGGGGGAGTGTCGAGCACGAGCAGGTCGAACTCGTGCTCCTGGTCGAGGTCGTACAGCTTCGCAATCGCCGTGAACTCCTGCGACCCGGACACCGCTGTCGACAGCTCTCCGTACACGCGGTTGGCCTTGATCTCCGCGGCGCGCTCGGGCGTCGGCGCGACCCGCTCGATCAGCTCGTCGAAGGTGCGCTTAGGGTCGAGCATCATCGCCCACAGCTCGCCCTCGATCTCGAGTCCGCCGCTCGTCAGCCGCTCGGGCTCGACGCGGCGAGGGTCGTTATCGAGCGCCTCGAGTCCGAGTGCGTTTGCGAGCCGCTTGGCCGGGTCGATCGTCACGACCGCGACCTTCAGTCCCTTGGCCGCCATCCCGAGCGCGATCGCCGCCGAGGTGGTGGTCTTGCCGACGCCGCCCGAGCCCGCGCAAACGCAGATCCGCTTGCCGTCCAGCATCGCGCTCACGCCCGCGTGCGCTCGCCCTCCGGGCTCGCCACGGCCGGACGGCGCGCGATTGCTCCGGCTGCTCACAGCTGCGGCTCCAGCGTGTCGGCCAGCTCCTCGAGTTCCTCGGGTCCGAGGTGGTCGGCGAACAGGTACGGAAGCGCGACCACGCTTCCGTCCAGCTCGGCCCGCAGTCGCTGCTCCTGCACGCGCTGGGTCTCCGCACGTGCCTGCTCGGACAGCGCCGCGCCGAGCGCGGAGCGCGACAGCGGCGAGCGGGCGCGGCGCAGCGCGCGGGCGAGCTGCTCCACCTCACCGCCGTCGAACCGGATCGGGTAGAGCGCGTTCAGCACCACGAGGTCGAGGCCGAGCCCGTTGCCGGCAAGCGAATCGGACAGCGACAGGGTCTCGTTGACGGGCATCTCCTCGGGGGTCGCGACGGCGACCACGCCCGTGAAGCTGCGGTTCGAGATCGTCTGCGCGATCTGACGCCCCTGGTGCGCGATCGGCCCGACCCGCGCGATGTCTGCAAACGTCTGCGGCGTCCGGAGCAGCCCGACGCCGTGGCCCGTCGCGGGCGCGTCGACGATCACGAGGTCGTACGGCGCGGTGTCATGAGTGCGCCGCTGGGGCTGCGAGAGCTCCCAGACCTTCCCGATCGAGAGCAGCTCGCGCATTCCGGGGGTGGCCATCATGAACGCGTGGAACAGCCGGCTCGAGCCGAGCATGTGGCCGACCGCACCGACCTTGACACGGAGGTACTCGTCCATCGCGCGATCCGGGTCGACGGAGATCGTGAACAGGCCCGGGGACACCTCGAGCTCGTGGAAGTGCTCGCCGCCGCGCTCGAACAGCCGCTGGATTCGGTCCTGTCCCGACAGCTCCGCGACGATAGTGCGCATGCCCCGGCGCGCGGCCAGGATCCCCAGCGTCGCCGCGACCGTCGACTTGCCGACGCCCCCCTTGCCGGTGACGAACACCAGCTGCTTGTCGAGGAGCCCTGGCACCGCGCCGCAGGGTAGCCCGGACGAGTCACGTGCGGATTGACACGGGGCGCGGAGGATTCCCGCGCCCACATGCGAATACAGGCGCGTATGAGTCTGAGTCCCACGACGCAACGGAGCCTCCCGTGAGCAAGGTGATCGCGTTCGCCAACCAGAAGGGTGGCGTCGCCAAGACCACGACCACGCTGAACCTCGCTGTGGCCTTCGTCGAGGAAGGTCATCGCGTCCTCTGCTGCGACATGGACCCGCAGGGGAACCTGACGATGTCGCAGGGCATCGATCCCGACACGCTCGAGAAGTCGATGTACGACGTGCTCGTGCATCACGTCTCGATTCGCGAGGTGATTCGCAAACGCGAAGTCGACATCGCCTGCGCGTCGATCGACCTCGCCGGAGCTGAGATCGCGATGTCGACGATGATCGGCCGCGAGCGCTCGCTCCAGAAGGCGCTCAACGAGGTCGCGGAGGACTACGACTTCGTGTTCATCGACACCCCGCCGAGCCTCGGTCTGCTGACAATCAACGCGCTGACGGCGGCAAACAAGGTAATCGTCCCCGTGCAGTGCGAATATCTGTCGATGCGCGGCCTTGTCCAGCTTCAGAACACGCTCGCGATGATCCGTGAGAACCTCAACCCGGACGTCGACATCGAGGGCATCCTGCCCACGATGATGGATACCCGGACGCTGCATGCGAAAGAGGCGATCGAGCTGCTCGAGGAGAACTTCGGAGACCGGGTGTTCGCGTCGCGCATCCGTAAGACCATTCGGTTCGCAGAGGCACCCGTAAAGGGCATGTCGGTGCTGAAATACGATCCGGACGGCTCCGCCGCTCACGCATACCGGCAGCTCGCCAAGGAGGTCCTCAAACATGCCAACGAATAAGCGCGCGAGCATGCGTGAGGGCCCGCTGGCGGCCCTGTTCCGCAAGACCGCCGACGACGCCCCGGGCGCCAAGCCGCCCGAGGAGGAGAAGCCCGCCGAGTCCCGCGAGCAGCCGCGCGCGTCGGCATCGGCGCCCCCCGCGGCGCCGCCGCGCGAGGTTCCCGAGCCGTCCGTCCCCGAGCGCCACGTGCCCTCGCCGCAGGAGCGGCTGCGCCAGGCGTTCGCCGCCGACATCCCCGAGAGCCTGATGGACCGCCCGGCGCCCCCTGCGCGGGAGGTCCCGGAGCCCGATCCGTACGCGCGGCCCGAGCGGATCGCGGAGTCGTTCGCTCCGCAGGCCCAGGGCAGCGTCACCCCAGTGATCCGCGTGGTCGGCGTCGGCGGCGCGGGCGTCAACGCGGTCAACCGGATGGTCGAGGCCGAGGTCGAGGGTGTCGAGTTCCTGGCGGTCAACACCGACCTGCAGTCGCTGCAGCAGTCGGCCGCGCACGACACGCTCCACATCGGCGACGCGATCACGCGCGGCCTCGGCTCCGGCTCGGACCCCGAGCTCGGGCGCCGGTCGGCCGTCGAGGAGCACGACCGCATCAAGGCGATGCTGCGTGGCTCGGACATGGTGTTCATCGCGGCCGGAGCCGGCGGTGGCACCGGCACGGGTGCGGCGCCGGTCGTCGCGCAGATCTCGCGCGAGCTCGGTGCCCTGACCGTCGGGATCGTCACGCGGCCGTTCCAGTTCGAGGGCTCGCGGCGGCGCGACCAGGCCGAGGCCGGGATCAGGGCGCTCGCCGCCGAGGTCGACACGCTGATCGTGGTTCCGAACAACCGGCTGCTCTCGGTGCTCGACCGCAACACCTCGATGGTTGAGGCGTTCCGGGTCGCCGACGACGTGCTGCGGCAGGGCGTCCAGGGCGTCTCCGACCTGGTCACGCTACCGGGGTTGATCAACCTCGACTTCGCGGACGTTCGGACGATCATGTCCGAGGCCGGGAACGCGCTGCTCGGGATCGGAATGGGAACCGGCGAGCGCCGTGCGATCGAGGCCGCCGAGCACGCGGTGGCATCGCCGCTGCTCGAGACGAGCATGGAGGGCGCTCGCTCGATCCTGCTGTCGATCACGGGCGGCACGAACCTGTCCCTGTGGGAGGTCAACGAGGCCGCCAAGGCGGTCGCGGAGGCCGCGCATCCGGACGCGAACATCATCTTCGGGGCGATGCTCGACGAGAAGCTCGACGACCAGGTGTGGGTCACCGTGGTCGCCACCGGGTACGGGGAGCCGCGTGCGTCGCGGCGCCCGCTCGAGGCGCTGGCCGGCGGCGCGTCGCGCCCGGCGTCTCGGGAGCGCGAGCCGGAGCCGGCCGGAGAGCCGCGCGTCAGCCGGCTGCGCGAGCGCTCGCCGCGCCCGGCGGTCGAGCTCGACGTACCGGAATTCATCCCGCGTAGGTAGGCCCGCGCCATGGCCGAGCCCCAGCTCGGCGTGATCGCCGCCGGCCATCCGCTGACCGCGCAGGCGGGAGCGGACGTGCTGCGGGACGGCGGCAACGCGGTCGACGCGGCCGTCGGCGCGATGCTCGCGTCGTTCGTCTGCGAGTCGCTGCTGACCGGTTTCGGGGCCGGCGGCTACATGCTCGTCATCGCCCCCGGCGAGCAGCCGGTGCTGCTCGACTTCTTCGTCGAGGCGCCGGGCCGCGGGGCCGATCCCACGGCGCGAGCGGAGCTGGTCCCGATCACGGTGTCGTTCGGCGACGCGATTCAGGTGTTCAACATCGGCGCGGCGTCGGTTGGCACCTATGGCACGCCGGCCGGGGTCTGCGAGGCCTCCGCGCGCTTCGGGAGCGTGCCGCTGGCGGACCTGGTCGCGCCCACGGCACGGCTCGCCCGCGACGGGGTGGAGGTGACCCCGGCGCAGGGTTACGTGCTCGAGATCCTCGGCGACATCGTCACCTCGACTCCCGAGTGCGCGGCGCTGTTCGCCCCGGGCGGTCGCCTGCTGCGGGCCGGCGACACAGTCCGCCAGCCCGAGCTCGCCGAGACGCTCGAACGGCTCGGGAGCGACGGCCCGGAGCCGTTCTACACGGGCGATATCGGGACCGCGATCGTCGAATGGGTCTCGGCACGCGGCGGGACGCTGACCGCCGCGGACCTCGAGGCGTACGGGGTGATCGACCGCCGGCCGATCGAGGTCGCCTATCGCGGGCGGACGGTGCTCACCAACCCGCCGCCGTCCGCGGGCGGGATCCTGCTCGCGCGGGGGCTCTCATTGCTGGACGCCGATCCGCGGCCGCCCGGCCTGGCGGGGATCGTAGGGGTGATGGAGCGCACGCAGCAGGAGCGAACGCCCCAGTTCCTGGCCGGACTCGACGACCCCGAGTTCGTCGAGCGGTTCCTGCGGCCGCGCGGAGATGACGCCCCACTCGGCTCCACGACCCACATCGCGGTCCTCGACCGGGAGGGCCGCGCATGCTCGGTGACCTGCTCGAACGGCTCGTGCTCGGGCGTGGTCGTGCCGGGCACCGGCGTGCACCTCAACAACATGATGGGCGAGCAGGACCTCAACCCGCTCGGCTTCCACCGTCACCCGCCCGGGCGCAGGATGCCGAGCATGATGGCCCCGACGGCCGTGCTTCGCGACGGCGTCGCCGAGCTGGTGCTCGGCAGCGCCGGCTCGAACCGGATCCGCTCGGCGATCCTCCAGACGATCGTCCGCGTCGTCGACGAAGGCATGCGGGCCCGCGATGCGGTCGAGGCGCCGCGGGTCCACTACGAGGACGGGGTCGTGTACGCCGAGCCGGGGGTCGAGACCGCGGCGGTCGAGGCCTCCGGGCTGCCGGTCGCACGGTTTCGCGACCTCAACCTGTTCTTCGGGGGCGTGCAGGCCGCCGAGCGCGACCGCGACGGGGTGTTCTGGGGCGGCGGCGACCCGCGGCGCGGCGGCGCTGCGATCGTGGTCGGCGGGTGAGGCGCGCGCCACCCGCCCGTATCGCCCGGTGGTCGCTCGCGATCGCCGCGGCGCTGCTCGCCGGGTGCGGCTTCAACGTCCAGTCTCCTGATCTGTTCCTGCTGACCCGAACCGGGCAGGGCCGGACGCTGACGCTGCTCGTGGGCGACGGCGGCACGATCCGCTGCGACGGCGGCCGCGTACGCAAGCTGTCGGACCCGCTGCTGCTGCGGGCCCGCGACCTCGCCGCCAGCCTCGACCACGACGCCAAGCAGGGGCTGCGGGTTCCGTCGCCGCCCAACAGCGCGTTTCGCTACACGATCAGGCTCGAGGACGGGTTGATCTCGTTCCCCGACACGGCGGCCGCATCGCACTCCGAGCTCGCCCAGGCCGAGCTGTTCGCGGTCCAGGCCGCGCAGCAGGCCTGCGGACTGCCCGGGTAAGGACGGGCTTAGGCGGCGTTCCGCCACGCCCGCTAACGTGCCGCGGCCATGCTGGCGATCGCGAGCAACCTGATCAGCTACTTCCAGGCGATCGTGCTGGGGGTGCTCCAGGGCGTGACGGAGCTATTCCCGATCTCGAGCCTCGGGCATACGGTGATCTTCCCTCACCTGTTCGGGTGGGACAACATCGTCGCGTGGCAGTCCCAGCCCGAGTCGCCGTGGCTCGCGTTCGTGGTGATGCTGCACGTCGGCAGCGCGATCGGCCTGCTGGTCTTCTTCTGGCGCACCTGGGTCGAGCTCGTCAAGGGCTTCTTCGCGACAATCACGAAGCGCCGGATCGACACCCCGACCGAGCGGCTCGCGTGGTTGATCGTGGTCGCGACGATCCCGGTCGGGATCCTCGGGCTGCTGCTCGAGCACCCGGTGCGGACCGCGCTCGCCAAGCCGCTCTACGCATCGATCTTCCTGGTCGTCAACGGCTTGATCCTGTTCGGCGGCGAGTACTTCCGCCGCCGGTCCGAAGTCCGGGAGCTGGCGATCCGCGAGGGCGCCAAGCGCGACGGCGGGCGCCGGCTCGACACGCTCGAGTTCCGCGAGTCGGCGGTGATCGGGACCGCCCAGACCTCGGCGCTGGTCGCGGGGATCAGCCGCGACGGCGTGGTGATGAGCACCGGGCTCGCCCGTGGACTCGACCACTCGGACGCCGCGCGGTTCGCGTTCCTGCTCGCGACGCCGCCGATCCTCCTCGCGGGCATATACAAGATCGGGGATCTGACCGGTCACCTCGGGAACGGGATCCGGGGCCCGGCGTTCGTCGCTGCGATCGCTGCGGCGATCACCGCGTTCTTCACGGTCGGCTTCCTGACCCGCTACTTCAAGACCCGCACACTGACGCCGTTCGCCGTCTACTGCGTGGTGTTCGGGCTCGCGATGGTGATCTACAACGCGTAGGCGCGGGCCGGCGCCCAGCTAGGCGCCGCCGAATCGCACCTTGCCGTTCGACTGGGCGCGCTCCTGCGCGCGGTCGATCAGGTCGAGACGCTTGGTTGCGGCGTGGAACAGGCGCGTCAGCAGCCGCAGCCGTGCGTTCTCCGAGCGCAGATCGAGCAGCCCCTGCTTGGCGTCCGGGCCGAAGTCGACCGTCGCCGCCATCGCGTAGGCGCCCAGCTCCGCGAGCTCGCTCGCGTCGGGGTCGTTGTCGGTCGCCCTGCGGACCAGCTCCGCGTACGCCTCGTGCGCCTCGTCGGCGAGCCTCTGCTCGACCTCCTCGTCGCGGTCCTCGAGGAACTCCACGACCCCGGCCGGGTACGCGAGCTCGCTCTGTCGCTCGACGACCCGGAACGGCTTCGTCCCGCGCGTGAGGATGTTCATGCGGCCGTCCTCCATCCGCTCGAGGACTCGCTCGATCGCGCACGCGCACCCGTTCTCCCTAAGCCCGTCGTCCGACAGCCACACGATCCCGAACTCCTTCTCGTCGCGCAGGCACTCGTTCATCATCGTCTTGTAGCGCTCCTCGAAGATGTGCAGCGGCACGAGCTCGCCGGGCAGCGCGACGATCCCCAGCGGAAACAGCGGGAAGTCGCGGGACAGCCGCTCGGGCATCGGGCTCAGCCCAGCCGCGCGGCGAGCAGCAGGTTGTAGAACAGTGCGGGCGGGAGCACCGGCTCCAGCACCTGTTCGTCGACGCGCTGCAGCAGCAGATAGCCGTGGAACGCGTACAGGCGCCACAGCATCGGCACCCGATCGGGATCGGCGCTCGCTTCGAGCCCGCGGTTGAACCACCCGAACACGTTCGCGACAAGCTCCTCGCCGCGGACCTTGACCTCCCCGAACCCGGCACGCTTCGCGAATCCCGCCAGCTCCCCGGGCGCGAACGCATGGATGTCGACGAGGCGCTCGAGGCCGTGATCCTCGGCGGGCTCGCCGTGCGTCCCGGCCGGCTCCGGCGGCGCCGGGCGGGCGCGGATCGCAGCCCGCCACAGCGGCGCAACCGCGCCCGCGCCGCGCTTCGGCAGCCACGCGAGCCGATCGCCGTAGCGCGACGGCTCGCCCGCGAACACGATCCGGCCGCCGGGGCGCAGCACGCGCGCAAATTCAGAGAACGCGCGCTCGAGGTTCGGGAGGTGGTGGAGCACCGCGTGCCCGAGCACCAGGTCGAAGCTCCGATCGGCGAACGGGAGCGACTCTGCGTCGGCGCGCGCGGCCCTCACCTCGAGGCCGAGGCGGTCGGCGTTGGTCGTCAGCGTTCGCACCATCCCAGGAGAGATGTCGGTGCAGGTCGCCTCGCGGACGACCCCCGCCTGGAGCAGGTTCAGCGAGAAGTACCCGGTTCCCGCGCCGATCTCCAGCGAGCGCTCGAAGCCGCGGTCGAGCTCCGAGCCGAGCACCTTGCGGAGCTTGCCGAGCACCTGCGCCTGTCCGACCTCGCCGAAGTCGATGCCCCACTTCGAGTCGTACGAGGAGGCCGCGACGTCGTGGTAGCGGGTGTTGACATCGCGGATCTCATCCGCACTTCGGACTGCCTCCATGGCGCGCCGCAGATTACCCTCTCGCCCTTCCTGTGACCGCCTACGTCCAGCAGAACCAGCCGACGGGCGTGCCCCCGCTCGAGCTCACGGGGGAGCGCACGCTCCCCGACGTCCCGGCCGAGAACTACTGGTTCCAGCGGCATCTGGCCGTCTACGAGTGGATCGGCGCGCGGGTCGTCGGGCAACGCGTGATCGACATGGCGTGCGGCGAGGGCTATGGCTCCGAGGTGCTTTCGAGGACCGCCGCCGCGGTGGTCGGCGTCGATGCCAACCCCAAGGCTCACGAGCACGCGGCGCTCCGCTACCGGCGGCAGAACCTCCGGTTCGAGCGCGGGGTCGTCGAGAGCCACGGCGAGCTGGCGTCCTTCGACGCGGTCGTGTTCCTCCAGACGATCGAGCACGTCCACGATCCGCGGGCCGTCCTCGACCATTTCGACGGGCTGCTGGCGCCGGGCGGTGTCGCCTACGTCTCGACCCCGAACCTGCTGACGCTCGCCCCGCCCGGAGCGGAGAAGTCGGGCAACCCGTGGCACATCCGCGAGTACCGCTCCGAGGAGTTCCGCGCGCTGTGCCGGTCGGTGTTCGCTGACGTCGAGATGCTCGGCCTGTTCCACGCCCGCATGATGCGCGCGCACGCGGTCGCCCTGGCGCTCGGCTGGGACTCGATCCACGCCCGTCTCGGGATCACCAAGCGGTTCTACGACCGCTTCACACCGTCGATCTCGACACGCGACTTCGCGCTGCGACCCCGCGACCTCGACCGGGCGCTCGATTTCCTCGCCGTCTGCAGGCGCTGAGGCGCTACCTGACCCGGAAGTCGGCGTTGCGGACGAGCATCAGCCCGTAGGCCGGCCAGTACTGCCCGGCCGAAGGCGCACCCTGCATCTCGAGGTCCGGCTGGTCGCGACACTGGCCGCCGGACTCGCCGGGGTTGGTCGTCCACGCGAACATGTCCACGCGCGGGTAGCCGGTCCGCGTCGTGGGCTTCGGGCCGAGGCCGCGCCCCTTGGGGTTGCAGAGAACCTCCATCCCATTCTTGACGATGTCGTGCGGGCGCAGCGGTCCGCGACCGTTGGCGCCCGTGTTGACCACGAAGTGCTTGTCGCCGGTCATCCGGGAGATCTGGTTGCCATAGCGGATCTCGTTCTGGGTCCAGTCGAAATGGGTGGTGTTGAGGACGAAGCCCTGGATCTTCGCGACGCCCGCACGGTTGAGCATGTTGGCTGCGTCGCGCGCGCTCAACGCGTCCGCCGCGCCCGCGTCGAGATACACGACCAGGTGCGGGTTGTTGGTCGTGAGGATGTTGATCGCATCGCGCAGCTCGTTGATCCTTGTGGTGAGCGCGTTCCCCTTCAGGCAGGGACTCGTGATCAGCGCGTCGAGCTCCAACAGCAGCACGAGCTAGCGGCCGGGCAGTGCCGTTGCGGTGCACTCGATTGCGTCGTGCACCGCCTGCTGCCGCGTTCTCGGGCTGCTCGCGACGTCGGCGACCGTCCGGTACCCCTGCGCCGCCTCCCGCTTGACGATGCAGTCGGTGACCTTCGCGGCGATCGGCGGGCTGAGCCCCCTGTCTCCGGCGGCCGTCGCGATCAGCTTCCGGTACGCGGGGCTCGAGATCGGCGTCGAGCCGGCCGCGCCGCCGGGGGTCAGCGCCCGGATCGCACTCTGGTCTGTCGCGGGCGCGGTGCCCGCATCGGAACCCGTCCGAGCGCTTGGATGCGTGCCGCCGGCGCTCGATCCACCGCATGCGGTCCCCGCACAAGCCGCGACCGCCGCCGCGACGGTGATCGTGGCTCGCCGCATCACACCCATCGGTGCTTCGCGAAGATACCCGGCGGGTGAACGAGCGGCTGAAGCGATTCCTCCTCGGCGACCGGCGGCGGATCTCCGGGACGGTGTACGGGACGATCATCGTGATGTCGGTGCTGGCGGCCGGCTCCAGGGCCTATCAGCACGAGCTGTGGCGGCTGCTCGCGATCGTCGCGGTGACCGTTGTGGTGCTGTGGCTGGCGCACGTGTACGCCCACGGGCTCGGGGAGAGCCTGGAGCTCGGCCGTCGCGTAACGCTGGGCGAGCTGCGATCGATCGCGGGGCGCGAGTACTCAATCGTCGCCGCCGCGGTGCTGCCGCTGATCTCGCTGGCGCTGGGCGTCGCCGGGGTCTTGCCGAATCGGAGCGCGGTGCTGCTGGCGCTGTGGCTCGGCGTGGTCGCGCTGACGGTGCAGGGCGTCAGGTATGCGAGGCTCGAGCGCCTGAGCCGTGGCGCGGCGGTCGCAACCGTCGCGATGAACCTCGCGATCGGGCTAGGGCTGGTCGCGCTCGAGGTCTGGATCTCGCACTAGCCGAATAGCCTGGTCGGAATGAAGCGCCCCGGCGAGCTCGCGATCGTCCTGCACACGCACATGCCGTACGTCGAGGGCTTCGGGACCTGGCCGTTCGGCGAGGAGTGGCTGTGGGAGGCGATCGCGACCTCGTACCTGCCGCTGCTCGACGTGCTCGGGCGCGCGCCGATCACGCTGTCGCTGACGCCGGTGCTCTGCGATCAGCTCGAGGCGCCCGGCGCGATCGAGCGGTGCATCGAGTTCTTGACCGAGCTGCGTCCCGAGTCGCATCGGCTGGACATCGAGGGCTTCCGCCACGATGGCGAGGAGACGCTGGCGTCCGAGCTCGAGCGCTCCGCGGCCGAGTACGCGCTCGCCGCCGAACGGCTGCGGTCGCTCGGCGCCGATAGGCTGCTGAGCGCGCTCGGCGAGCATGCGAGCTGGACGTCGGCGGCCACGCATCCGGTGCTGCCGCTGCTCGTCAGCTACACGTGCGCCGAGCTCCAGGTCCAGTCGGGGATCGCGTCGCACCGCCGGCGGTTCGGGTCGTGGGGAGGGGGCTTCTGGCTGCCCGAGTGCGCCCATGCCACGTGGCTCGACGAGGTCCTCGAAGCGGCCGGGGTCGCGTCCACGTGCGTCGAGCTGACCTCGCGCTTCGGGCTCGGCGATCAGCGCCACCTGCGCCCGCTGGCGACCGACGCCGGCCCGGTGCTGTGGCCGATCGACCGCGACACGATCTCGTTCGTGTGGAGCGAGGGCGGCTACCCGGCCGGCGGCGCGTATCGCAACTACCACGCGCTAACGACCCATCACCACCGCGCGTGGGACAACGACGGACGGCCGTACGACCATGCGCTGGCCGCCGGGCTGGCGGCCGAGCACGCGCGGGACTTCGTCGCCCGGGTACGCGAACGGGTGAGCGCGGGCGGCGTCAGCGTGTGCGCGCTCGACACCGAGCTGCTCGGTCACTGGTGGTACGAGGGGGTCACGTGGCTGGCCTGCGTCGTCGACGAGGCGGCCCGGCAGGGGCTCGCGATGACGAGGCTCGACGACGCGCTCGAGCGCCACGAGCCGGCGCCCTCACAGGGTGATCTCGGCGTCACCACCTGGGGGGAGGGCGGCGACCTGCGGACGTGGAGCGGCCCCCGGGTCGCCGAGCTGGCGTGGTCGGCGCGAGCCGCCGAGGTCCGAGCGCTGGCGCTGGGCCGCCGCCCGGGCGAGCGGGCGCTCCGCGAGCTGCTCGCGCTCCAGGCCAGCGACTGGGCGTTCCTGGCCTCGCGCGGGACCGCGGGCGGCTATCCGCGCGAACGGATGCGCGACCACGCCGCGGCGTTCGAGCGGGCGCTCGCGGGCGAGGAGCGGGACGCGGCCGATCCGGGGCTCCGCAACCTCGCGCCAGAGCTGACCGGCTGGCTCGGCTGAGCCGTCAGGTCGTCGTCGTGTCGGTGCTGGTCCCGGTATTGCCGTTCGACGTGCTGCCGCCCGACGGCGGAAGCACGTCGATCGTGCTCGAGGCGTGCGCGCCGGTGTTCGGATTGGTGACCGTGACCGTGTAGGTGCCCGTGACCGATCCGCCGGCGTTCGGGAACGTGTAGCTCGCGCTCCCGCTCGAGTCGGTCGGCGTCGAAAAGTGGTCGGTTCCCCCGTCCGGCCGGTTCACGTCGATCGCGAGGTCGACGTTCGGGGCGAAACCGGTCGCCGACAACGTGACCGTGTCCCCGGCGGTCACCGGGTTCGGCGACAGCGACACCGACGGGTTCTCCTGCGCCGGGGTGGTCGTCGTCGCCGAGGTGCTGGTTCCGGTCGTCGGGGTCGTCGGCGTCGTTGTTGTCGAGGTGGTGCTCGTCCCGCCCTGGTACGGCCCCGCCTTGCCGTTGACGCCCGGCGTCTGCGGATACAGCTGGCCGGTGTTCGGGTCGTACAGGATGTACTGGTTGATGATCGTCGTCGACTGCTGGATGATCGTGATGTTCGTGGTGCTGAACCCGGTCCATAGCGGCCCGGTGTAGGTCGGGGAGGCGTACAGCACCGGCGGGGTCAGCGGGTTGCCGCAGTAGCACTTGACCGTGGGCTGGCCGTGCTGGTTGAGCATCACCGCCGTCCCGGCTTCGAGCACGGACTGGAGCGTGGTCGCGTGTCCGTCGACGTACCCGTGGTTGGTGACGCGTGTGTCGGTGCGCAGCAGCACCGGGGTCAGCTTGTCCACGTAACTCGAGATGGCGCTCGGCTGGATGCCGAGGACTCCCGCCCATGCCGCCGCCTTCGACTGGTTCTGCTCGAGGAAGCTGACGAGCTGCTTGGCGTCGCACACTGAGATGTTCCGGGTCCCGCCGTACAGGCCGGGCGTGCTCGCCACGTAGGTGGCCGGTCCGCCGGTCGTGCTGGCGGACCCGGGCGGTGGGGTGACCCCGGCGTGATCCTTGCCGACCGAGGCGGTGAACGGGTTGGTGCCCGAGGTGTTGATCGCCTGCGCCTGGACCTCGCTTGCGCCCTTGACGCCGGACACCGAATGCGACGAGCTCCCGCCGCAGGCCGCTACCCAGAGCGCCAGCATGGCGGCCGCGAGCAGCACACCGCCGTGCCGTCTCGACCCCACGGCACGTGACCTCAACCGACTCTCCGGTCCCGTCATTGCAGTCTCTCCTCGTCCCCGGGCTTCACGAACCTTGCTCAGCCTGAGCACGGAAATCATGCGACGGGAGGGCGCTCAAGTCAAGTGCCGGTACGGCACGGCCTCAGCCCCAGCGGAACGACTTGGGAGCGTCGCGCATCCGGATCACACGCGCCGGAGCCCCGGCCACCACGGCGTTGTCCGGAACGTCGGTGGTGAGCACCGAGCTGGTGCCGATCACCGCGTTGTCGCCGACCGTGACGCCGCGCAGGATGCACGCGCCGTAGCCGACCCATACGTTGTGGCCGACGCTGACGTCGCGCTTGTAGATGCCCTGCAGGCGGATCGGGCGCTCGACCTCGACGACGCCGTGGTCGAAGTCGATCAGCATCACGCGGTCGGCGACGATGCACTCGCGTCCGATCGAGACGTGCTGGAAGGCCGAGATCGTGCATTCCTGGCCGAGCACCGACTTGGCGCCGATCGACGCTTCGCCCTCGTGTACGCGGATCTTGCAGCCATGACCGAGCCACGACCAGCGCCCGAGCTTCAGCTTCGCGCCCCGGCCGATCTCGAGCTTCACGCCGGGACACACGAAGCACAGCCCGTCGGTCTCCAGGCGGCCGCGCCAGCGGACCTTCAGCCACAGCCATCTGGCCGCCAGCAGCGCGTACCCGGGCGTCAGCATCCGGTTGTGGCGCGCGAATCGCAGCAACGTCAGCGGCCCGCCGTGCAGCGGCGGCGGCCCGGACCGCACGATCGCCGGGATCGCGGTTGCGGTGGGCCGCGCCCTGAGCGGCTTGGTGCCGGCGGGCGTCACGTCTTGATCGTACGTCCTGGCATGATTGGCCGCGCCCATGGCAGACGCCGACCAGCCGCTCGCAGAACGCCTGCTCAAAGGCGACAAGCGGGCGTTGGCGCGCGCGATCTCGCTGGTCGAGAACGACGATCCGGAGGGGTGGGCGCTGGTCCGCGAGGTCTACTCGAGCACCGGGCACGCGACCGTGATCGGCTTCACGGGCCCGCCTGGCGCCGGCAAGTCGACGTTGCTCGGTGCGCTCACGAAGCTCGAGCGCGAGCGCGAGAAGACCGTGGCGGTGCTGTCGATCGACCCGTCCTCGCCGTTCACGCAGGGCGCGCTGCTCGGCGATCGGATCCGGCTTTCGGACCACTTTCTCGATCCTGGCGTGTTCATAAGGTCGATGGCGAACCGCGGCGCGCTCGGAGGGCTCAGCGAGGCGGCGCTGCAGGCGGCGCTGCTGATGGACGCCTCCGGACGCGACGTGGTGCTGCTGGAGACGGTCGGCGTCGGGCAGGCGGAGGTCGACATCATCGACCACGCCGACACGGTCGTGCTGGTGCTGATGCCGGGCTCGGGCGACTCGATCCAGGCGCTGAAGGCCGGGATCATGGAGATCCCCGACGTGATCGTCGTCAACAAGGCCGACCACCCGCTCACGGACACGATGATCAGGGAGATCAGGGGGGTCCTGGCGCTCGGACCCCAGGAGGGGTGGAAGGTCCCGATCGTGCGCACCGAGGCCGTGAACGGCAAGGGAATCGAGGAGCTCGCCGACAAACTCGACGAGCACCGCGCGTACATCGAGTCGGAGGGAACGCTGATCGAGCGCCGGCGGCGGAACCTGATGAACGAGGTGCTCGGAATCGCGACATTCCGCTTGCGCCGCGAGCTCGAGTCGTCGCTGCGCGAGGACCCGGAGGTAAAGGAGCTGCTCGACCGCGTCGTGTCGCGGGAGATCGACCCGGCCAGCGCGGCGGGGACGATCCTCGAGCACGAAGCCGTCGAGCGCGCGGCGGAGCGCTGAGCCGATGAGCGAGCTCGACCGCCGCGCGTTCCTGAGCAGGGCGGCGGCGGGCGGGCTGACGTTGGCCGCGGGAGCCGAGCTCGCGGCGTGCGCGGGGGCGGCGGTGCAGAAGCCGACCGCGGCGGTCGCCGCCGTCAGGGCGGCATGTTCCAAGGGCCCGCCGATCCCGAGCTCGATCTTCCGCGCGGTCCGCGGCCACGTGTTCGGCCGCAGCACACCCGGGTTCGCCGGCGCCGCGCACATCTACAACACGGTCTTCGACGGGGTGCTCCCGAAGTACGTGGCGCGCCCGGTCAACGCCGCCGACGTCCGCAACGCGGTGCGCTGGGCGGTCAAGCACGACGTGCCGATGCGCGCACGTTCGGGCGGCCACTGCTATGCGGGTTACTCGGTTCTGGCGAACGGCCTCGTGATCGACCTGCGTAGGCTCGACCACGTCAGCGTCAACCGGCGGACCGGGATCGCGACGGTCGGCGCCGGTGCCCAGCTGCTCAACGTCTACCAGGCGCTCGCGAACGCCGGCGCGACGATCCCCGCCGGCTCGTGCCCGTCGGTCGGGATCGCCGGGCACGCGATGGGCGGCGGGATGGGGCTCGCCGGCCGCGCGTTCGGGCTCACGCTCGACAACCTCGTCGAGATCCAGATCGTCACCGCCGACGGCTGCATCCGCAACGTCTCGAAGACGGTCGAGCCGGACCTGTTCTGGGCGCTGCGGGGAGCGGGCGGCGGCAACTTCGGAGTCGTGACCCGGTTCAAGTTCAAGGTGCACCGGCTGCCGCGCGTCGCGACCGGCTTCTTCGTCTCGTGGCCGTGGTCGCAGGCGTCGAATGCGCTGGCCGCGTGGCAGGCGTGGAACGCGGGCGCGCCGTCGCAGGTCAGCTCGGTGTTCCACCTCGAGACCGGCCCGCGCGCGGTCGTGACCGGGCAGTACCTCGGCCCGGCCGGCCGCGTGCCCGGACTGGTGCGCGCGCTCACGAACGTTTCCGGCGCCCAGCTGAGCTACTCGGAGCAGAGCTACCTCGCGATGCAGATGCGGTGGGCGGGGTGCTCCGGAGAATCTTTCGACGCCTGCCATACGGTCGGCGCGTGGCCGGGCGGGACGATGCCGCGCGAGGCGTTCCGCGCCGGCTCGGACTACATCAACAAGCCGCTCTCCGGTGCCGCGCGCGCGACGCTCATCCGCGCGATCGAGAACCGGCAGGGACAGCCCGGCTCGGGCGCGATCCTGTTCGACTCATACGGCGGTGCGATCAACCGCGTGCACCCGAATGCGACCGCCTTCGTGCACCGCAACGCGCTGTTCTGCATCCAGTACCTGACCTACAACTGGGGCTCGGCGTGGCTCGCGCAGACCCGCGCGGCGATGCGCCCGTTCGTGTCGGGGTTCTGCTACCAGAACTACACCGACCCGACGCTCAGGAACTGGCAGCACGCCTACTACGGCTCGAACTACCGGCGGCTGCTGCACGTCAAGGGCGAGGTCGACCCGCACCGGGTATTCGAGTTCCCGCAGGCGATCGGGCGCTAGGCGGCGCGCCGGCGCGCGGCGAGCGCCTTCGTGACGTCGGTGGCGATCGCCCGCTCGGTCTGCTCGAGCTGTTCTCGGCTGTAGCGGTGGACGACCAGCTGCTCGGCTCTGAGCGCGAGGTCCTTGCGGCGGTCTCGGTCGACCTGCGCCGGCGTGTGATGGTTGCCGTACGGATCGACCTCGACGACGACGCCCGCTTCGCGCCACAGGAAGTCGACGTCCCAGCCGGCGACGCGGGCGTTGACCTCGGGGAGCGGGAGGCCGAAGCGTTCGCACAGCGCCAAGAACTCGACTTCCTTCGGGCTGCGGGCATGGGCGAGCCGCGGCTGGTGGCGTTGCAGGGCGGTGCGGAGCGTGGCGCTGCCCGGGCGCCCGTGGCCGAGCAGCGACTGGACCGCGTCGACGTCGAGGCGCCGGTGGTACTCGGCGCTCGCGAGCAGCGTGCGCACCCTGTTCAGCGATGCGATCGTCGCGAAGTCGAGGCACGTCTGCGCGACGCTCGTGACGGCCAGGTCCCGGTGCCGGTCGCGGGGGACGGTGCGTCGCTGGTGGACCCTGATCCCTGTGAGCGACCGGCAGCGGCGCGGAGTGCTGACGTGGATCGTGGAGGGTCGCATCTCGATCAGGCCCCACCACCATGCCGCGGTGCCGTGGCTGAGCACCGCGTCCGGGCCCGCGTAGAGGAGGGCGGCGGCCAGGTCGGCTTCGATGCTCGGGGCCGCGTGGCCGACGGCGTAGACGCCGGGGAGGACACGGTGTAGGTAGCCGGCCTTGACCCAGGCGTGGGTCGTCACCCGCGGAACATCGAGCTGGTGAAGCTGGGCCCACGAAATCCGGCTGCGTTGTCCGCCGGCAAGCCGCCCAATCCGATCTTTGGCGTTCTGGTTCGCCATGGCTTAACCAATTCGCCATCGTTCGCGCACACCGCCCAGGGTGGACCAAGCGCCTGCAACGGAACAAGACCTAAAGCTGCGACAAAACCGTTACGCGCCCAGCTGCCTTGCGATCACCATCTGCTGAACCTCGTCGGTGCCCTCGCCGATCGTGAGGATCTTGGCGTCGCGGTAGAAGCGGCACACCGGGTACTCCTCGATGTAGCCGTACCCGCCGTGGATCTGGACGGCCTCGTCGCAGGCCTTCACCGCCAGCCGGCCCGACTTCAGCTTCGCCTGGGCGGCCGTCAGCGTGAAGTTCTGCCCGCGGTCCTTCAGATAAGCGGCCTTGTGGACGAGCAGCCGGGTCGCCTCGATCTCGGCCGACAGGTCCGCGAGCTTCGCCTGGATCGACTGGAACTTCGAGATCGGCTGGCCGAACGCGCGGCGCTCGCGTGCGTACGCAAGCGCCTGGTCCAAAGCTCCTTGCGCCAGCCCGACACCCATCGCCGCGACTCCGATCCGACCGATGTCCAGCACCACCAGGAACTGCTTCAACCCGCCGCCGCGCGCCCCCACCAACGCCGACTCCGGGACGCGGCAGTCATCGAACATCAACGGCCGCGTGTCGGACGCGTTCCAGCCCATCTTCCGGTACGGCTCGCCCTGCGAATACCCCGGCGTGCCGTTCGCGACCAGCAGGTTCGAGATCTCCCGCTCGGGCTTGCGGCCCGCTCGGCTACCGGCCCCGCTTGATTGGGGCGCGCCCGAGTCATCCAGCTGCCCGGTCACCGCCGTGATCACGACCATCCCCGAGATCGACGTGCCGGCGTTGGTGATGAACTGCTTGGCGCCGTTGATCACCCACTCGCCGTCCTCGAGCGTGGCCCGCGTCTGGGTGTTGCCGGCGTCCGACCCCGCCTCGGGCTCGGTCAACCCGAACGCCCCGAGCAGCTCGCCCGAGCACAGCCGCGGCATCCACTCGCGCTTCTGCTCCTCGGAGCCGAACAGGTAGATCGGCTGGGTCCCCAGCGACGTGTGGGCGCACAGCGTGATCGCGACCGACGAGTCGACCCGGGTCAGCTCCTCGACGGCGAGCGCGTACGCCAGCGAGTCGCCGCCGCCCCCGCCGTACTCCTCCGGGAACGGGATCCCCATCAGGTCGAGCTCCGCGAGGCGGCGCACGATCTCGTACGGGAACGACTTGGTGCGGTCGAGCTCCTCGGCAACAGGCGCGATCTCCTGATCGGCGAATTCCCGCACCGTGTCGCGAAGCAGGCGGTGGTCGTCGGGCAGATCGAAGTTCATGCCGGGATTGTCACGCGTACGATCGCCGGATGGCTTCAGAGGCGCCAAGGGTCAAACTCGGACGGCTCGAGCAAGGCGGGGTCGCGCCGGCGATCATGGCGATCGTCGACCGCGGCGTGAAGGAGCGCCCCGCGCTCTCGAACGGCCTCCAGGCCGAGATCGAGCTCGACATGGGCTCGCCCTACCCGCCCGTCCGGATCGTGTTCGCCGGCCGGTTGGTGCTGGTCGAGGACGGTGCCGCCGATCGCCCCGACCTGCGGGTGTCTGGCCAGCTCCCGGACCTGGTCAGCCTGATGGTCGCGCCGCTGGTGGGCGGGGTTCCGAACCCGATCAACGCGCGTGGCCGTGCCGCGCTCGGGATGGTCGCGTTCCGCCGCATCCGCGTCGAAGGCAAGCTCGCGCTGCTGAGGCGATTCCTCGGCGTGATTCAGGTCTAGGGCCGCGTCACTACGATTGAAGGCTCAGTCCCCGAACTCGGAGAAGCCCACACGATGCCCAAGACCGTGATCCTCGCTGCGGCCCGTACGCCCATCGGCAAGCTCGGAGGGGGGCTGGCGAGCGTAGACGCGACGGAGCTCGGCGGCACCGCGATCAGCGCCGC
This sequence comes from uncultured Solirubrobacterales bacterium, assembly GCA_963800475.1. Classification (GTDB taxonomy): domain Bacteria; phylum Actinomycetota; class Thermoleophilia; order Solirubrobacterales; family Solirubrobacteraceae; genus Palsa-465. The sequence goes on from CAWDAZ010000001.1 coordinate 370,408, forward strand.
GCTGGAGCGCGCCGAGGTCGCGCCCGAGCAGGTGGAGCAGGTCGTGATGGGCCAGGTGCTGCAGGCCGGCCAGGGGCAGATCCCCTCGCGTCAGGCGCAGATCAAGGGCGGGATCCCGAAGGAGATCCCCTCCGAGACGATCAACAAGGTGTGCGCGTCGGGCATCCGTGCGGCGTGCCTGCTGGACACGGCGATCCGGGCCGGCGACCTCGAGGTCGGCGTCGGCGGCGGAATGGAGTCGATGTCGAAGGCGCCGTACCTGCTCAAGGACGCGCGGTTCGGCTTCCGGATGGGCGACGCGAAGGCGATCGACGCGATGATCAACGACGGGCTCACCAACCCGTTCAGCGGCAAGCACATGATGCAGGAGGCGAGCGAGGTCGCCACCGAGCTCGAGCTGACCCGGGCCGACATGGACAAGTGGTCGCTGCGCTCGCACGAGCTCGCGATCAAGGCGACCGACGAGGGGCGGCTCCCGGAGGAGATCGTGCCGGTGACCGTGAAGGGCAAGAAGGGCGACACGGTCGTCGAGATCGACGAGGCGCCCCGCCGCGACACAAGCCTCGAGGTGCTCTCGAAGCTACCGCCCGCGTTCGTCAAGGACGGGTCGCACACGGCGGGCAACTCCCCGGGCGTCAACGACGGCGCCGGTGCGCTGGTCGTCGCCAGCGACGAGTGGGCGAAGCGCAACGACCGGTCCGCGCTCGCGACGATCATCGCCCAGGCCCAGGTCGCCGACGACTTCGCGTACCTCGCGAGGACGCCCGGCAAGGCTGCCAAGAAGGCGCTCGAGCAGGCCGGGATCAAGGCCGAGGACATCGACCTCTGGGAGATCAACGAGGCGTTTGCATCCGTGACGCTGAACTCGATCAGGATGCTCGGCATCGACGAGAACAAGGTCAACGTGAACGGCGGCGCGGTCGCGATCGGACACCCGATCGGTGCGTCCGGCGCGAGGATCCTCGGCACGCTCGTCCATGAGCTGCGCCGGCGCGGCGGAGGTCTCGGCTGTGCGGCGATCTGCTCGGGTGGCGGCCAGGGCGACGCCGTGATCGTTGAGGTGAATGGCGGCTGACCCTGCCGTGAACGCGGCTGCCGGCGCCGCGTTCTTCGACCTCGACCGGACCCTGATGCAGGGGTCCTCCGCATTCCAGTTCGGGCGCGCCGCGTTCAGGGCGGGATTGATGTCGCGACGCCAGCTGGTCGCCGATGCGTGGGCGAACATCATGTTCCGGTTGCGCGGCTCGAACGACGAGGACACCCACGCGCTCCGCGACCGGATCTCCGCGTCGCTGCAGGGGACCCGCGTCCGCGACCTCGAGCGCCTCGGCCCCGAGGTGCTGGCCGGGGTGCTGCCGCGGATCTACCCGCAGGTGCTCGGGATCGCCTACGAGCACCAGGACGCCGGCCGCAGGGCGTACATCACCACGGCGGCGTCGCAGGAGCTCGCGCAGATCCTCGCGCAGGTGCTGGTGCTCGACGGCGGGATCGGGTCCGGGTTCTCCGAGGTCGTCGACGGCGTCTACACCGGCAAGCCGGCGGGGCTGTTCATCTACGGAGAGGGGAAGGCGCGCGCGATCGAGGAGCTGGCCCGCCGGGACGGCATCGACCTCGCGCAGTCATACGCGTACTCGGACTCGGCCTCCGACCTGCCGATGCTGCGACTCGTCGGTCACCCGGTGGTCGTCAACCCGGACCGGGAGCTGCTGAGGGTGGCGCGAGCCGAGGGCTGGCAGGTGCTGCGCTGCGACCGGCTCTCGAGAAGGCTGAAGGCGCTCGCCGGCGTCGCCGGCGCGGCGGCGATCGGCGGGATCGGGAGTGCGGCGCTCTTGGGGCGGGGACGGGCCGGACGCCGCCGTAGACTGGGGCTATGGCAACGCGTGACCGCCTGACCGACGTCGAGCGCTGGCAGCGCGAGCGGTTCGCGCGGCTGCCGGAGCGCGACGCGCCGTTCTCGACGATCTCCGGCGAGCCGATCAAGCCGCTGTACACGGAGGCCGATCTGCCGGACGCCGAGGAGGCGGTCGGGTTCCCGGGTGAATATCCGTATACCCGGGGGGTGTATCCGAGCATGTACCGGGGCCGGCTTTGGACGATGCGCCAGTTCGCCGGATTCGGGACCGCCAGGGAGACCAACGAACGGTTCCGCTACCTGCTCGATCACGGTCAGACCGGGCTGAGCACCGCGTTCGACATGCCCTCACTGATGGGCCACGACTCCGACCATCCGCGCTCACTGGGCGAGGTGGGCCGCGAAGGCGTGGCGATCGACACGCTCGAGGACATGGAGACGCTGTTCGACGGGATCCCGCTCGACCGGGTCAGCGTGTCGATGACGATCAACGCGCCCGCCGCGATCATGCTTGCGTTGTTCGTCGTCGCCGCCGAGCGCAAGGGGATCGGTCCCGAGCAGCTCGCGGGCACGATCCAGACCGACATCCTCAAGGAGTACATCGCCCAGAAGGAGTGGTGCTTCCCCGTCGACCCGGCGATGCGGCTGGTGACGGACATGATCGAGTGGTGCTCGGCGCACATGCCGCGCTGGCACCCGATCAGTATCTCCGGTTACCACATCCGCGAGGCCGGATCGACCGCCGGGCAGGAGCTCGCGTTCACGCTCAAGGACGGGCTCACGTACGTCGAGCAGGCCGTCGCGCGGGGGCTGAACGTCGACGATTTCGCGCCGCGGCTGAGCTTCTTCTTCAACGCCCACATCGACTTCTTCGAGGAGATCGCCAAGTACCGGGCGGCGCGCCGGATCTGGGCGCGCGAGCTGCGCGACACGTTCGGCGCCCGGGACGAACGCTCGCTGCTGATGCGCTTCCACACCCAGACCGCGGGGGTGTCGCTGACCGCCCAGCAGCCGCTGAACAACGTCGTCCGGACCGCGATCGAGGCGCTCGCGGGGGTGCTCGGGGGGACCCAGTCGCTGCACACCAACAGCTTCGACGAGGCGCTCGCACTGCCGACCGAGCAGGCGGTCCAGGTCGCGCTCCGCACCCAGCAGATCATCGCCGAGGAGACCGGTGTCGCGAACACGATCGACCCGCTGGCGGGCTCCTACTTCGTGGAGTCGCTGACCGACCGGATGGAGGAGATCGCCTACCAGTACTTCGCGAAGATCGACGAGCTCGGCGGGATGGTTGAGGCGATCAAGACCGGGTTCCCGCAGCGCGAGATCGCCGACGCGGCGTTCCGCTACCAGCAGGAGCTCGAGCTCGGCGAGCGCAAGCTGGTCGGCGTCAACGCGTACACCGAGGGCGACGACCACGACACGCCGATCCTGCGGATCGATCCGAAGCTCGAGCACGAGCAGGTCGAGCGCCTGCACGCGGCGCGGGGGCGGCGTGACCAGGAGCGGGTCACGGCCGCGCTGGAGCTGCTCGAGCGCGCGGCTCGCGAGCCCGACCAGAACCTGATGCCCTACCTGCTCGAGGCCGCGCGTGTCGAGGCGACGGAGGGCGAAATGGTGGTCGCGCTCCAGCGGGTGTTCGGTACGTACACCGAATCCCCGGCGTTCTAACTACAATCGGCGCCCTCGCGGGTCGCCTCGGCCCCAGCCGCGCCCCGCACCAATCGCCCCATGTCCTCCTCGAGCGAGAAGAAGATTCGCGTCGTCGTCGCGAAGCCCGGCCTGGATGGCCACGATCGCGGCGCCAAGATCATCGCGCGGGCGCTTCGGGACGCCGGGATGGAGGTGATCTACACCGGGCTGCACCAGACGCCCGAGCAGATCGTCGAGACGGTCATCCAGGAGGACGCCGACGCCGTCGGGCTATCGATCCTGTCCGGCGCCCACATGACGCTCGTCCCGAAGGTGATGGAGCTGCTCGCCGAGCAGGGCGCTCAGGACGTGGTGGTGACGGTCGGGGGGACGATCCCCTCGGAGGACGTCGAAGAGTTGAAGGCCCGCGGCGTGGCGGAGGTATTCACCCCCGGCGCCCCCACCCAGCAGGCCGTCGAGTTCATCCGCGCGGCGGTCCGAGAGCGGACCTCGGCGTGAAAACGGGGCCCGCTGTGACCCCGTCAGGTACCCGATTGACTGGTCAGTCAACCGGGTATAGTGGCCGTATCCATGGGAATTAGGAGGCCTTAGGTGAAGATTTGTGTCCTCGTCAAGGAGGTCCCGGACGCCGCCGTCGAGAAGCGGATCGATCCGTCGACTGGCCGGCTCGATCGGTCGGGCGAGAAGAACTTGAACCCGTACGACACGCACGCGATCGAGGCCGCGATGCAGATCCGCGAAGGCGGCTCGGTCGAGGTCGAGGAGATCGTCGCGGTGACGATGGGTCCCCAGTCCTCGGTGCGCGCGCTCCACAAGGCGGTCTCGCTCGGCGCCGACCGCTCGGTGCAGCTGACCGATGACGCGCTCGCCGGCTCCGACGTCGCGGCGACCGGCTACGCGCTCGCGAAGACGCTCGAGAAGGAGTCGCCCGACCTGGTGCTGCTCGGCCAGCAGTCCGACGACGGCGAGTGCTACACGATCGGCGCCGTCGTCGCCGACCACCTGAAGATGCCGTCGCTCACGCAGGTGATCAAGATGGACGTCGAGAGCGGCGCGCTGCGCTGCGAGCGCCAGGCCGAGTACGGCTACGACACCGTCCAGATCGAGCTGCCGGCCGTGATCTCGGTCGGTGACGCGATCAATGAGCCGCGCTACCCGTCGCTGAAGGCGATCATGGGCGCGCGCAAGAAGCCGCTCGAGTCGGTCGCCACCGGCGACGTCGGGATCGACGCTTCGAAGGTCGGCGCGGACGGCTCGCAGGTGAGCTGCGGCGACTTCCACGCCCCCGAGGCCAAGCCGGCAGGCAGGATCATCGAGGACGAGGACACGAACGAGACGGTCGAGCAGATCGTCGCCTGGCTCGAAGAGAGGAAGTTGATCTAGACATGGCTGACGTCCTGACCTACGTCCTCCACTACGAGGGCGCGTTCAACAAGAACTCGCTCGGCGCCGTGTCCGAGGCCGCCGCGCGCGCCGCGGAAGTCGGCGGTGAGTGCCACGCACTGGTATTGGGTGGTGACGATTTGTCAACCGAGCTCTGTCAGTCGCTCGGCTCCTACGGCGCCACCAAGGTGTTCCGGGCCAGGGGCGAGGAGGGCCTCGCGCAGCCGGTCGTCGACGCGATGGCGAAGGTGATCGAGGAGAACGGGCACGGCTACGCGCTGTTCGGCGGCGGCCTGCTCGGCTTCGAGATCGGCGCCGGCCTCGCGGCGCGCCTGAACGGCGGCGTGACGATGGAGGTGATCAGCGTCCGCGCCGAGGACGGCAAGCTCGTCGCGGAGCGGCCGATCCTCCAGGACTCGCAGATCTCCGATTCCCGCTACAAGGGCCTCGGAATCATCATCGGCCGCATCAACGCGTTCGAGATCCAGCAGAGCGGCGGCGGCCCGGCGGAAGTCGTCGACGTCGACGTCGCGTACTCCGACTTCTCGAACAAGGCGAAGATGCTGGAGCGCGGCGAGCAGCGTGGCGCGGACGTCGACATCGAGGGTGCCGACATCCTCGTCGCCGGCGGCCGCGGCCTCGGCAAGGCCGAGAACTTCTCGCTGGCCGAGGATCTTGCCAAGGCGTTCGGCGGCAACTCCGCCGTCGCCGCGACCCGCGCGGTGGTCGACGCCGGCTGGTACCCGTACGCGGCCCAGATCGGCCAGACCGGCAAGACGGTCTCGCCGAAGCTGTACCTCGCCGCCGGGATCTCCGGCGCAATCCAGCACAAGGTCGGGATGCAGTCCTCGGAGAACATCGTCGCGATCAACAAGGACGCGGGCGCGCCGATCTTCGAGTTTTCCGACCTCGGGATCGTCGGCGACCTCAACAAGATCCTGCCCAAGCTGACTGACGCGGTCAAGGCGAAGAAGGGCGGCTGAGGATGGCGGGACGTAACGGCTCGGGCCCGCACGCGCCCAGCGAGTTCCCGCCCCCGGTCGACTCCGTCAAGGAGTTCGTCAAGCAGGGACTCGACGGCGAGGACGAGCGGATCGACGTCGGCGTCGTGATCGTCGGCGGCGGGACCGCCGGCCTCGCGACCGCCAACCGGCTGCTCCAGCTGCTCGGCGACGACCCGGAGCTGCTTGAGAACCTCGGCGAGGTGCCGGTCGCGATCGTCGAGAAGGCCAAGACGTGCGGCGGCCACAACCTGTCCGGCGCGGTGATGCGCCCCGAGCCGCTCCAGGAGCTGTTCCCCGAGATGACGCGCGAGGACTGGCGCAAGGAGCGGTTCGCGTTCGGCGAGGTCAAGAAGGAGGCCGTCTACATGCTCCCCAACGGGCGCATGAAGCTGCGGATTCCGACCCCTCCGAACTTCAAGAACCACGGCAACGAGGTGATCTCGGTGGCCGCGCTCGCGCGCTACCAGCAGCGCCTGGCCGAGGAGGCCGGCGCGTACGTGCTGACCGAGACCTCAGCGACGCAGCTGATCGTCGACGAAGGCCGTGTGGTCGGCGTCCGCTCCGGCGACAAGGGCCGGGGCAAGGACGGCGAGCCGCTCGGGAACTTCGAGCCCGGCACCGACATCGGCGCCAAGGCGACGGTCCTGGCGGAGGGCTGCTGGGGGCATCTGACCGGCGCCGCGATTAGAGAATTTGGTCTTGCCGACAATCGCGAGCCCCAGGTCTGGGAGCTCGGCGTCAAGGAGGTCTGGAAGGTCGCCAAGCCGCTCGACCGGGTGATCCACACGATCGGCCCGTGGCCGGTCCGGCTGCCCGCCAAGTACGGCCAGATCGGCGGCACCTGGCTGTACCCGATGAAGGACGAGAAGTCGGGCGACGACCTGGTCTCGATCGGGTTCGTGATCGACCTCGAGTACGCCGACGCAACCACCTCCGCGCACGACATGCTGCAGCTGTTCAAGACGCATCCGCTCGTCCGGGGGATCCTCGATGGCGGTGAGCGGGTCGGCTGGGGCGCGAAGGCGCTCCCGGGCGGCGGCTACTGGTCGATGCCGAAGCTGACGATGCCCGGCGCGCTGCTGGTCGGCGACTCGGCCGGGATGGTCGACACCGTCGCGCTGAAGGGCGTGCACCACTGCATCAAGTCCGGGTTCCTGGCGGCCGAGGCGATCTACAAGTCGCTGAAGGGCGGCGAGGGCCTCGAGTCCTACGAAGACGCCGTCGAGAACTCCTCGATCGGCAAGGAGCTCTACCAGGTCCGCAACACCCGCCAGCCGTTCTCGAAGGGCTTCATCCGCGGCGCTCCGGGGGTCAACCTGGCGATCGCCACGAAGGGCAAGCTGCCGAGCGGCAGGCTCGAATGGCACCGCAACGACGAGCAGCCGATGTTCGTCGGCGACACCAAGGACCGCTACCCGAAGCCCGACGGCAAGTACATCTTCGACAAGCTGTCGAGCGTCTACATCTCGGGCAACGCGACGCGGGACGACGCGCCGAACCACATCCGGGTTCAGAAGGAGGTTCCGCGCGAGATCGCCGAGACGTGGGTGTGGATGTGCCCGGCGGGCGTGTACGAGATCCCCGACGACGCTCCGGAGAGCGGCCCCGTGGACGTGATCGTCAACTACACGAACTGCGTGCAGTGCGGGGCGATCACCGCCAAGGGCGGGCGCCTGACGCCGCCCGAGGGCGGCGACGGGCCGCTGTACACGCTGACCTGATTCGCGCGAGGCCGCCGCGGCCGGCCGCGATCCCCGCCGCGACTGCAACTTCTGCGCCCGCCGGTTGTTAGGTGGATATGGGCAGAGCTGCCTTCGCATGCCTCGGCCTCGCTGCGGCCCTCGCCTGCGCCACGCCCGAGCTCGCCACGGCCACCTCGTCGGCTGCGTCGAAGACGGCGCTCGAGAGCTTCGGCTGTCACCGCTCGTCCAATTCGCTGAACCGCTGGATCAACGTGACCGCGGTGATGCGGCCGGTGACCGGCACCGAGAAGATGGCGATGCGCTTCCAGCTGCTCCGCAGGCGCCCGCAGAGCAGGGTGTTCGTGGACGTCAGCGGCGGGGATCTGGGGAAGTGGATCTACCCGACCGATCCGCCGACGCTCGGCTCGCGGCCCGGCGATCGCTGGACCGTCCAGAAGCCGGTCGCGAACCTCTCCGCACCCGCCACCTATCGGTTCCGCGTCAGCTTCCGGTGGCTAGGCTCAACCGGCCAGGTGCTCGCCGAGACGTCAAGGCTCAGCCGACTGTGCAAGCAAAGCTAAACTTGTCGGTGATGAAGAACGAGATCCATCCCGAGTACCTAGAAGCCCACGTGCGCTGCACGTGCGGCAACGAGTTCGCGACCCGTTCGACCAAGCCCGAGATCCACGTCGAGATCTGCTCTGCCTGCCATCCGTTCTACACCGGCAAGCAGAAGCTCGTCGACACCGGTGGCCGGGTCGAGCGCTTCCAGCGGCGTCAGGCCAAGGGCCGGCGTCCCGCCCGCGAGCCCGCGGGCGCGTAAGCGCGGAGCGGCACACGTGAGCGAGCGGGGGAGGGAAGCCGAGCTGACGGCCTCCCGCGACGCCCCGCTGGGCGGCCAGGCGGTCCTGGAGGGCGTGATGATGCGCGGCATCTCGACGTGGGCGGTCGCGGTTCGTCGGCCCGACGAGAAGATCGACGTCCAGTCGTTCCCGCTGGTCGCCTGGACCAAGCGCCGGCGGATCTACCGGTGGCCGGTGATTCGCGGGGTCGTCGCGCTGGTCGAGTCGCTTGCGATCGGCCTCCGCGCGCTCGGCATCTCCGCCAACGCGCAGCTCCCCGAGGAGGAGCAGCAGATCTCGAACCGCGTGTGGGGCGGGACGATCTTCGTCGCGCTGGCGTTCTCGATCGGCCTGTTCTTCGTCGTCCCGGTCGGCCTCACCAGCCTGATCAAGCACCAGCTCGGCTCGGCGGTCGCGTTCTGGGCGGTCGAGGGCGTGATTCGCACCGGGATCTTCCTCGGATACCTGGTGCTGCTCTCGCGCCTGCCCGATCTGCGCCGCGTGTTCGAGTACCACGGCGCCGAGCACAAGGTGATCTCCTGCTTCGAGGCCGACGACGAGCTGACGCCCGCCCGGGCAAAGCTGTACTCACGGCTGCACCCGCGGTGCGGGACGAGCTTCCTGCTGCTGGTGATGATCGTCGCGATCTTCGTGTTTGCCCCGATCGGGCTGCCCGCCTGGTGGGTGCTGGTGATCACGCGGATCGTCGGCGTGCCGCTGATCGCGGGGCTGTCGTTCGAGCTGATCAAATGGGCGGGGCGCAACCGGCGGCGGCCATCGGTGAAGGCCCTGATGTGGCCGGGGATGCAGCTTCAGAAGCTGACCACGCGCGAGCCCGACCTGAGCCAGCTCGAGGTCTCGATCACGGCGCTGAAGGCGGTGCTGGCAGTCGAGGGAGCGGAGGCCCGCTCGAGCGACGATCTGGTCGGGGTCGAAGTAGTCGCGTAGGCTTTCGCTCGTGGCTGCACGGCCGATGAAGGTGGTGATCATCGGCGCCGGATTCGGCGGAATCGGCGCGGCGATTGAGCTGCGTCGCCACGGGTTCGATGACGTGACGCTGCTCGACCGGGCGCCGGAGGTGGGCGGAACCTGGTGGTACAACACATACCCCGGGTGCGTGTGCGACGTGCCGAGCTACCTGTATTCGTTCTCGTACGCGCAGCGCCGCGACTGGTCGCGGATGTGCTCGCCCCACGACGAGATCCTCTCCTACCTGCAGGGGGTCGCGCGCGACCACGGGGTCGACCGGCTGGTGGTGCCGAACACCGACGTGACCTCCGTCAGCTGGGACGACGAGGCGCGGCGCTGGACCGTGTCGAGCGCGGACGGCCGGAGCTGGGAAGCGGACGCGGTGATCGTCGCGACCGGCCAGCTGCACCAGCCGGCGATGCCGAAGCTCAACGGGATCGACGAGTTCGCGGGCCACAGCTTCCACTCCTCGCGGTGGGACCACGACTACGACCTGCGCGGCAAGCGGGTCGCGGTGATCGGGACCGGCGCGAGCGCGATCCAGTTCATCCCTCACGTGGCGCAGGAGGCGGGCAAGCTGTACGTGTTCCAGCGGACCGGCAACTGGTTTATGGCGCGCCGCAACCGCGAGTACCCGGAGTGGTTCAAGAACCTTCTGGAACGGGTTCCCGCGCTCCAGACGCTGCGGCGCAAGTACATCTACAACTACGCCGAGTCGCTGACGCTGATGATCCGCAATCCCCGGACCTGGGGTCGGATCGGGTGGCTGCTGTCGTCGGTGTTCATGCGCTCGCAGCTGAAAGATCCCGCGGTCCGCAAGAAGGCATGGCCCGACTACACGTTTGGCTGCAAGCGGATCCTGTTCAGCTCCGAGTTCCTGCCGGCGCTCCAGCTCCCGAACGTCGAGCTGGTCACCGACCGGATCGGGCGGATCACCGACAAGGGGATCGTCACCGCCGACAGGGTCGAGCGGGAGCTCGACTGCATCATCTACGCAACCGGCTTCCGTACCACCGAGTTCATGTTCCCGATGGAGATCAACGGGACGGGCGGGCGCTCGCTGCGCGACGCATGGGCCGACGGGCCGCACGCGCACCTCGGGATCGCGGTCCCGGGCTTCCCGTCGTTGTTCTTCATGTACGGCCCCAACACGAACACCTCGGGTGGCTCGATCATCTTCTACGAGGAGACCCAGGCCGCGTACATCCGCCAGGCGCTGGCGCAGGTGCGGGCGCGGGGCGCGGCGGCGATCGAGGTGCGCGAGGGCGTCGAGGCCGCAAGCGACCGCGAGCTGCAGGCGCGTTTCGCGGGGACCGCGTGGCTTGAATGCGACTCCTGGTACCGCGACCGGACCGGCCGGATCGTGACCAACTGGCCCGGCTACATGCGTGAGTACGAGGAGCGCCTGCGGACGCTGGACCCGAACGAGTACAGCCTGATTCCGGCTCCAGAGCGAGAGCCCGTAGCGGCGTAAGCCGGGCCTACACTCGATCGCGCGATGATCGACGACCTCGTCTCCCAGATCGAGACGCGCTTCGGCGAGCTCGAGCGGCAGCTGGCGGACCCCGAGGTGATCGGGGATCGCGAGCGGTTCCGAGACGCGAGCCGCGCGTACCGCGAGCTCGAGCCGGCTGCCAAGCTGGCGACCGAGTACCGGCGCGTCAACGACGACCTCGAGGGCGCCCGGGAGCTGCTCGCCGAGGACGGCGACGACGCCGAGCTGCGGGCGCTGCTCGAGTCCTCTCGCGAGCGGCTGGCGGCGCTCGAGGACGAACTGCGGCTGGCGATGGTCGAGCGTGACCCCAACGACGACAAGAACGTGATCGTCGAGATCCGTCCGGGCGCGGGCGGCGACGAGGCCGCGCTGTGGGCCGGCGACCTGTACCGGATGCTGACCCGCTACGCCGAGCGGCGCGGGTTCACGGTCGAGCCGCTGGCGATCGGCGACGGCTCGTACACGTTCGGGACCAAGTCCCGCCCACCCGATGGTGCGTACTCGGTGTTCAAATTCGAGGGCGGCACGCACCGCGTGCAGCGGGTCCCCGAGACCGAGTCGCAGGGCCGGATCCACACCTCGACGGCGACCGTCGCGGTGCTCCCCGAGGCCGATGACGTCGAGGTCGAGATCGACCCCGGCGATCTTCAGATCGATGTGTACCGCAGCTCCGGTCCGGGTGGGCAATCGGTCAATACGACCGATTCGGCCGTCCGGATCACCCACAAGCCGACCGGGACGGTGGTCTCGATGCAGGACGAGAAGTCCCAGCTCCAGAACCGCGAGCGCGCGATGCGGGTGCTGCGCGCGCGCCTTTACGAGCGGGCGCTGGCCGAGCAACAGGCGGAGCTCGCCGCCTCGCGCCAGTCGCAGGTCGGCACAGGCGAGCGCGCGGAGAAGATCCGCACCTACAACTTCCCGGAGAAGCGCGTCACCGACCACCGGATCGGGCTTCGGCTGTACAACCTCGACCAGATCCTGATGGGGGAGCTGGACGAGCTGACCGACGCCCTCCAGGACGATGAAAAGCGGCGACGGCTCGAAGCGCAGGCGGTTGGCTGAGACGCTCGCGGCGGCCACCGCGACGCTGGCCAACGCGGGCTCCGACACACCCCGGCTCGACGCCGAGCTGCTGCTGGCCGAGGCGCTCGGTGTGGGCAGGGAGCGGCTCCTGCTCGACGCGGACCGGCCGGTCGACGGGGCGGCGCTTGAGCGGTTCGAGGCGCTCGTGGGGCGCCGGGAGGCGCGCGAGCCGGTCGCGTACATCCTCGGCCGCAAGGAGTTCAGGCGGATCACCCTCGAAGTCGATCCGCGCGTGTTGATCCCGCGCCCGGAGACCGAGCTGCTCGTTGAGGTAGGGCTGTCGCTGCCGGACGGCGCCCGCGTCGTTGACGTCGGCACCGGGAGCGGCGCGGTGGCGCTGGCGCTCAAGGACGAGCGGCCGGACCTCGAGGTGATCGGCGCTGAGCTGAGCGCCGGCGCGCTCGAGGTCGCGCGGGTGAACGCGGGCCGGCTCGGCCTGGACGTGGAGCTCGTGCAGGCGGACCTGCTGGACGGGGTCGAGCCGCCGTTCGACGCGGTGCTCGCAAACCTGCCGTACGTCGAGTCAGGCGTGACGCTGGCCCCGGAGATCGCCGGGCACGAGCCGGCCGAGGCGCTGTTCGCGGGCGCCGACGGGCTGGACGCGATCCGGCGATTGACCGAGCAGGCGCGCGGCGCGCCGCTGCTCGCGCTCGAGATAGGCGCCGGGCAGGCCTCCGAAGTCCGCGCGCTTCTGGAACGCGCAGGATTCCGGCGGCTCGACGTGTTGCGGGACCTTGCCGGGCACGAGCGGGTCGTGGTCGGGCGGGGCGAGTGAGCACTCACACGAGCGACGCCGAGGCGCTCGAGCGCTGTATCGCAGCGGGTGGCGTCGCCCTGTTCCCGTCGGACACCGTCTACGGCCTGGCGTGCGACCCCCGCAACCGGGTGGCGGTCGAGCGGCTTTGCGCGCTCAAGCGCAGGCCACTCGAGAAGCCCTCGGCGGTGATGTTCTTCGGGCTCGAGGCGGCGCTGCAGGCGCTGCCCGAGCTCGGCGAGCCGACGCGGGCGGCGATCAGTCGGCTGATGCCGGGCGGGGTGACGCTGCTGGTGCCGAATCGGGCCCGGCGGTTTCCGCTCGCGTGCGGGCATGACCCGGACACGCTGGGGCTGCGCGTGCCGGCGGTCGAGCGGCTCGCCGGCGTGCGCTCGCCGGTGCTGCAGTCGAGCGCCAACGATGCCGGGGGCCCGGATCCGCGCCGTCTCGAGGATGTCCCCGACGCGATCCGCGGCGCCGCCGACCTCGTGATCGACGGCGGTGAGCTGCCCGGGACAGCGTCAACGGTCGTCGACCTGCGCTATTACGACCAGGATCGCAGCTGGCTGGTCGTGCGCCCCGGCGCGATCGGCGACGAGCGGCTCCGCGACGTGCTCGGCGGCCAGTTTCACTTCCACCCGGAGACCTACGACGACGAGATCCGGCGCGAGGTGCCCGGCTACGAGCGTCTCCAGCAGGAGCTCGTCGACGCCGCCGGGGACGGCGTCCGGCGGATCCTCGAGCTCGGCACCGGCACCGGCGAGACGGCGCGGCGGCTGCTCGAGCGCAATCCCACGGCGTCGCTGACCGGCGTCGACGAGAGCAAGCCGATGCTCGAGGCCGCGCGCGAACTGCTCGGAGCCGGGCGCGTCGAGCTGCTCGCGCAGCGGATTCAGGACGAGCTGCCGGCGGGGCCGTTCGACCTGGTCGCGAGTGCGATGGCCGTCCATCATCTCGACGCCCGTGAGAAGCGCGACCTGTTCGCGCGGATCCGCGCCGTGCTCGCTCCCGGAGGCCGGTTCGTGCTCGCCGACGTCGTGGTGCCTGTCGATCCGGCCGACGCCCACGTGCCGCAGACCCCGGGATTCGACAAGCCGGATTCTGCAGCCGACCAGGTGCGCTGGCTCGCCGAAGCGGGCTTCGAGGTCGAGCTTGTCTGGGAGGACGGCGAGCTCGCCGTGCTCGCCGCTGGAGCGGTCACCGCCACTGATATGGTCGCCCCGTGAGCGTCGAGCTTCCACCCGACTACTTCCAGCGGCCGCTTGTAGAAGTGGACCCGCAGATCGCGGAGGTCCTGGCGCTGGAGCTCGAGCGCCAGCAGCGGACGCTCGAGATGATCGCCTCGGAGAACTTCGTGCCGGTATCGGTGCTGGAGTGCCAGGGCTCGGTGCTCACCAACAAGTACGCCGAGGGATATCCCGGCCGGCGGTACTACGGCGGCTGCGAGTACGTGGACATCGCCGAGCAGCTGGCGATCGATCGCGCCAAGGAGCTGTTCGGCGCCGAGCACGCGAACGTTCAGCCGCATTCAGGCGCGCAGGCGAACGAGGCGGCGTACCAGGCGCTGATGGAGCCCGGCGACACGCTGCTCGGGCTCGAGCTCGCGCACGGCGGTCATTTGACCCATGGGATGAAGATCAACTTCTCCGGCCGGCTGTACGAGATCGCCGCCTACCACGTCGATGCGGAGACGAGCGTGATCGACATGGACGAGGTCGAGCGCCTCGCCGAGGAGCGCCGCCCGAAGGTGATCCTCGCCGGCTGGTCGGCGTACTCGCGATTCCTGGACTTCGAGCGGTTCCGCGAGATCGCCGACGCGGTCGACGCCTACCTGGTGGTCGACATGGCCCACTTCGCCGGGCTGGTCGCGGCCGAGCTGCACCCCAACCCGGTCCCGTATGCGGACGTCGTCACGACGACGACCCACAAGACGATCGGCGGCGGCCGCGGCGGGATGATCCTGTGCACCGATGAGCTGCGGAAGAAGATCGACTCGGCGGTGTTCCCGGGCCAGCAGGGCGGCCCGCTCGAGCACGTGATCGCCGGCAAGGCAGTGGCGCTCCGGATCGCGCAGTCCGACTCGTTCAAGGAGCGCCAGGAGCGCACGCTCACGGGCGCCAAGGCGGTCGCCGCCGAGCTGCTCGGCGCCGGCGGCGGCGTCAACGTCCTGACCGGCGGCACCGACGTGCACCTGGTGCTGTGCGACCTGCGCGAGTCCGAGCTCGACGGCAAGCAGGCCGAGGACCGGCTCAACGCGGTCGGGATCACCGTGAACCGCAACGCGGTGCCGTTCGACCCGCGCCCGCCGGCGGTCTCGAGCGGGCTGCGGATCGGGACGCCCGCGCTCGCCACGCGCGGGTTCCAGGAGGATGATTTTGTGGAGATTGGGCGCATCATCGCCGAGACGTTGACCGCCGAGGACTTCGACGGCCAGCGGGCGGAGCTGACCGCGCAGACGATGGCGATCGCCGAGCGCTACCCGCTGTACGCCTCGCTGGGCGCTGCCGCCGCGGTGTAGAGATCCCCTCGCAGTCCACGCGGGCTGCGATCCTTCAACAGCCAATGCACTACTGGGACGCAGTGTTCGCGTTCGTGGTGGCGATGGTCGTCGCGGCCGTACTGACGCCGTTCGCCGCCAAGCTCGCGTGGCGCTACGGCGCGGTCTCGATGCCGAGCGAGCGAGGGCTCGCGCAGCGGACGACGCCGCTGTGGGGCGGCCTCGCGATCCTCGCGGGGGTCCTGATCGCGAGCGCGCTGTGGATGCCGGCCACGATCAGGCTGCCCCGGGGGGCGCACCAGGCGCCGGGAGAGGTCAGCATCGTCCACACCTGGGCGGTGCTCGGGGGCGCGTGCCTGATCGCGGTCGTCGGAGCGATCGACGATCGCCGCGCGCTGCCGCCGCTGCTGAAGCTGATCGGGCAGATCGGCGCGGCGGTGATCGCGGTCGAGGCCGGCGCCGTCGTCACCGACGTGACGCTCCCGTTCATCGGCTCGCTGCAGTTCCCGAACGTCGGCGGGGTGCTCACCGTGATCTGGCTGGTCGGGATGATGAACGTCGTCAACTTCTCCGACGGCGTCGACGGGCTGGCCGCCGGGCTTTGTGCGATCGACGGCGTCGCGTTCTCGGTGATCGCGTTCGATCTGGGAGTCAGCGGCGCCGCAATCCTGGCGGCGCTGACCGCGGGAGCGGCGCTCGGGTTCCTGTTTCACAACTTCCCTCCCGCCTCCGTGTTCATGGGCGACGCGGGAGCCAACCTGCTCGGCTACCTGCTCGGGGTGGTGGCGGTCGTCGGCTCGCTGAAGACAAACGTGGTGATCGCGCTGGTTGTGCCTCTGGTGATCCTCGCAGTGCCGTTCCTCGACACCGGGTTCGTGGTCGCTAAGCGGCTCAAATACCGGCGCGCCCCATGGTCCGCCGACGCCAATCACTTCCACCACCGGATGGCGAGGATCGGGTTCAGCCAGCGCAAGACGGTCATCTACCTGTACGGATGGACGCTGATGCTCGCGGGGGTCGCCGTCGGGCTCCGGTTCATCCCGTACTCCGATCACCACGGCCACTACCACGCCGGGTGGCTCGCGTTGATGGCCGTGATCGCGATCGTGGCGCTGGCGGCAAGCGTGTACCTGGTGTACGTGCTCGAGATCCTCAAGTTCAAGAGCCGCCGCGCGACCGAGATGCGGGCGCTCGACCCGGACACCACCGAGCACGAGATCGACGCGCGGGTAGCCCACGACATCGAGACCGGCGAGTTCGAGCGGGTGAAATAGTGCACCGATGCTGAAGCCCAACCTGCACGAGCTCGACTCATTCGTCACCAAGGACGGCTCTTCAATCCGCGAGCTCGCGGGGCCCGCGTGGACGCCCGTCCGCAACCAGAGCCTCGCCGAGGCGACCGTCCCCCCCGGGGGCGAGACCGCCGAGCACTACCACCCCCAGACCGAGGAGCTCTACTACTTCACCGCCGGCTCCGGGCGGATGCGGCTCGGCGACGAGGAGGCCGATGTACGCGCGGGCGACTGCGTCGTGATCCCGCCCGGGACCGTCCACAAGCTCTGGAACCAAGGGTCGCAGCCGCTCGCGCTGCTGTGCTGCTGCGCGCCGGCGTACTCGGACGACGACACGGTGATGACCGGGAGGTGACCCGAACCGAGCGCTACGCGATCGGCGCGATCGCCCTGGTGACGGTGCTGGCGGGGGTCGCCCGGTACGCGAGCGGGATCTCGTCGGTGCTGGCGTTCGTGCTGGCGACGCTGTCGCTCGGCGGGCTCGCGTGGCTGGTCTCGTTCGCCACCGAGCAGTTGGGAGAGCGGTTCGGGCCCGGCGCGACGGGCTTGATGCAGTCGACGCTCGGCAACCTGCCGGAGTTCTTCGTCGTCGTGTTCGCGCTGAACGCCGGGCAGCTGGTCGTCGCCGAGACGGCGATCCTGGGCTCGATCCTCGCCAATGCGCTGCTGGTGCTCGGGCTGGTGATCGTGGCGGGATCGCATCACGCCGGCGACGGCGTGATGCGCTTCAGTCCCCGGCTGCCGAACGACACGGCGACGCTGCTGCTGATCTCGACGTTCATCATCCTGCTCGCCGCGCTGGCGACCGGATCGCACGATCCGGCCAGCCACCACATCAAGACGATCTCGGTCGTCGGCGCCGTCGCGATCCTGGTCGTGTACGGCGCCTGGCTGCGCCAGTACCTGACCTCGGACCAGAAGCCGAGCGATCGAACGGCCGCGCCGCGCCTGGCCACAACCACCGCGGTGGTGCTGCTGGCGGTGGCCGGGACCGCGTCGGCGTTCGTGTCGGACTGGTTCGTCCACGCGCTGCAGCCGACGATCCACCAACTCCACATCTCGCAGGCGTTCGCGGGGCTGGTGATCGTGGCGATCGCCGGAAACGCGGTCGAGAACGTGACCGGGATCGTGCTCGCGCACAAGGGCCGCTCGGAGCTCGCGATCTCGGTCGTCAAGAACTCGGTCGCGCAGATCGCCGCGTTTCTATATCCGCTGCTGGTGCTCGTGTCGCTGCTCACCGCGACGACGCTCACGTTCGCGCTATCGCCGATCTACGTGGGGGCGCTGTTCGGCACCGCACTGATCATCTGGCAGATCACGGGGGATGGTGAGGCGACGATGTTCGAGGGCACGGCGCTGATTGCGGCGTTCGTGATCCTCGCCACGGTCGCGGCTTTCGAATAGCCGCAGCAGGGCCCCTCGGGCGTCCTAGCCGTGCTAAGCTGACGTTTACGTAAGATTCCATTTCGGATCGGGAGAGGCGGCCCGCGCTGACGACGTTCGAGGCAACCAGCGGCAGCACCAACGGCAGCCAGAACGGAAGGCGCAACGGCAGGCGTCTCGGCGTCCACGCCGGCCACTCGAACTACAAGTGGTGGGCGCTGTCGTGCACGAGCCTCGGGATGCTGCTGGCGACCGTCAACTCCGGGACGCTGATCATCGCGCTGCCGGATCTCGAGCGAAGCCTCCACACCAGCCTGCTGGAGCTCGTGTGGGTGATCCTCGTGTACATGATCGCCTCGACGGTGCTGGTGCTGAGCGCCGGGCGGTTGTCGGACCAGTTCGGGCGCAAGAGGGCGTACATCGGGGGGTTCGTGGTGTTCGGACTCGCGTCGCTCGGGGCCGGGTTCGCCGGCTCGGGCACGGAGCTGATCCTGTGGCGGATCCTCCAGGGGATCGGCGCGTCGTTCCTGTTCGCCAACGCGGCCGCGATCGTCACCGACGCGTTCCCGCGCGAGCAGCTCGGGCTGGCGATGGGGACCAACACGATGGTCGCCGCGATCGGGCTCGTGATCGGCCCGGTGCTCGGCGGCGCGCTGGTCGCGATCAGCTGGCACTGGGTGTTCTGGTTCAACGTCCCGATCGCGCTGGCCGGCGTGGCCTGGGCCGGATTGATCCTCCACGAGCAGACCAAGCGCGACGAGGACACCTCGTTCGACGCGCTCGGGACGATCACGTTCCTGCTCGGCTTGACCGGGCTGGTGCTCGGGATCTCCAAGGGCGGGATCTCGGGCTGGAACAACCCGGCGGTGATCGGCGGGCTGATCGCCGCCGCGGTGCTGCTGCCGCTGTTCGTCGTGATCGAGGGGCACGTCCGCTCGCCGATGCTCGACCTGTCGATCTTCAAGAACCGCCTCTTCTCAGCCGCCTCGGCGGCGGCGTTCATCAACGGCCTGGCCCGGTTCGCGCTGATGTTCGTGTTCGTCTTCTACTTCCAGGGCGTGCAGGGCGACACGCCGATCATCGCGGGGCTGAAGCTCGCGCCGCTGGCGGTCGGAATGCTGATCTCCTCGCCACTGGCGGGGATCTGGGCCGACCGGCGCGGCTCGCGGGGGATGGCCGTCGCCGGGATGCTCGTGACTGCGACCGGCCTCGCGCTGATGACCACGCTCGGCCGCGACACCGCGTACTGGGAGAGCGGCCTGTTCATGTTCATCGTCGGGATCGGCAGCGGCATGTTCAACTCCCCGAACACCGCGGCGATGATGGGAACCGTCGAGCCCAAGCGCCGCGGGATCGCCGCCGCGACACGGGTGCTGGTCCAGAACACCGGCGCCGTGATCTCGATCGCGTTCGTGCTGGCGGTTGTCACCTCATCGGTTCCCAAGCCGGTCCTGTTCAAGGTGTTCTCCGGGCTCGCGAACCACATCTCGAATACGGAGCTGACTCCGTTCCTGGCCAACATGCACACCGCGCTGTGGTGCCTGTCGGCGGTGTCCGTGCTGGGCGCGTTCGTGGCCGCCGCGAGGCCGGCGCACTCGGAGGTCTCCAGGCCGTCGCCTTCGACCGCCGAGGAGCTCGAGGCCGCCGAGGTCGAGGTCGTCGCGTGACCGCGACCAGCGCCAAGCCGCTCCGGATCGGCGAGGTGGCCGAGCTGACCGGCACCACGCCGCGGACGATCCGCTACTACGAGGAGATCGGGCTGCTACCGGACCCTGACGATCGCGCGCAGGGCAAGCACCGCAGCTACAGCGACGCCGATGTGGAGCGGGTCCGCGAGATCATCCGGCTCCGCGACCTGCTGGGGCTGTCGCTCGAGGAGCTCTCGAAGCTGCTCGAGGCCGAGACCGCGCGCGCCGAGATCCGGCGCAAGTACCGCGAGACCAAGGATCCCGAGATCCAGCGCCGGCTGCTGACCGAGTCGCTCGGATACATCGCGGGCCAGCTCGAGCTGGTGCGCGGGCGCAAGCGCGAGCTCGAGGACCTCGAGCGCGAGTTGGTCGAGAAGCGGCGCTCGGTGAACGGGAAGCTGGCCGCGCTGAAGCAGTGAAGCTCGTGGCCCACGGGGTCGACCGCCGCGCGATGGCGACGCTGTCGGCCGGACACCTGTTCACGGACGTCGCCCAGGGCTCGGTCCCGGCGCTGCTCCCGTTCCTGATCGCGAAGGATCACCTGAGCTACGCCGCGGCCTCGGCGCTGGTGCTCGCGGCGACGATCTCGAGCAGCGTGATCCAGCCGGTGTTCGGCCACCTGTCCGACCGGCGCTCGCTCCCGTGGCTGATGCCGATCGGCCCGGCGCTCGGCGGGATCGGGATCGCGCTGGCCGGGATCGCCCCGTCGTACGGGCTGACGTTCGCGGCGATCGTCGTGAGCGGGATCGGCGTGGCCGCCTTCCATCCCGAGGGCTCGCGGTTCGCCAACTACGTGTCGGGCGCCAGGCGGGCGAGCGGGATGAGCCTGTTCAGCGTCGGCGGGAACATCGGCTTCGCGCTCGGACCGGTGATCGTGACCCCGCTGATGCTGGTGTTCGGGCTGAGCGGGACGTTGTTCGTGCTGATCCCGACGCTGCTGATGGCAACCGTGCTGGTCGTGGAGCTGCCGCGCCTGACCGGCTTCCGCACCGATGTCAACGCCGGACGCGTGCAGCGCGAGCAGCAGCCGGAGCGGTGGGGGCCGTTCACGATCCTCGCTGGGGTGATCGCGCTGCGCTCGTTCGTGTACTTCGGGCTCGTCACGTTCATCCCGCTCTACTACGTCCACGTCCTGCATGCCGGCAAGGCGGTCGGGAACGCCGCGCTCAGCGCGATGCTCGTCGGCGGTGCGGCCGGGACGCTGATCGGCGGGCCGATGGCGGACCGGTTCGGGCGCCGGGCAGTGCTGATCGGCTCGATGGCGCTGCTGCCACCGCTCGTCGTCGCGTTCCTCGTATCGGGGCCTTTGGGCGCGGCCGTGTTCGCAACCGCCGCGGGCGCCGCGACGGTCTCCACGTTCGCGGTCACGATCGTGATGGGCCAGGAGTTCCTGCCTGGGAGGCTCGGCGTCTCCGCCGGTGTGACGATCGGGCTGTCGATCGGGCTCGGGGGGGTCGGCGCGCCGCTGCTCGGGCTGGTCGCGGACGCCGACGGGTTGCGGACGGTGTTCGAGGTGATCGCGGTGCTGCCGCTGCTGGCGCTGGCGCTGAGCCTGGCGCTACCCGGTCGGCGGCGGGTGCATGGGTGGCTGACAGTCCGCCGCTCCAGGCGTGCGCTGGCCGCCGGGCGGGAGGCGCGCTAGCAGGAAACCTCCCGACCGGGGCGTAAGCAACCCAATGCATGTCGCGCCCGTTGCTGAACGCGGTGCCCGACTGGTTGCTCGCGGTGATCTTCATCGCGGCAGCGGTGCTGTTCACGCTCGCCTGTGTGGCGTTGGTGACGCGGTTCGCCCCGCGGTTGCGGAACGTCGAATCGGGTGACAAGACGGTCGGCGTGATCGCGATGGTGATGACCCTGTTCGCGCTCGTGCTCGCGTTCGTGATCGTGAACCTGTACACCGATCACCAGGCGGCCAGCAACAACGTCGGAGCCGAGGCCAACTCGCTCAGCTCGGTCGCCACCGACGTCCAGTCGTTCCCCGCTCGCGAGCGGCAGCTGATCGACCTCGAGATCGCCAGATACGTCCGCGAGGTGCGACGCTGGGAGTTCCCGGCGCTGCGCAATGGGCGCTCGGACCCGGCGGCTCAGGCCCGGCTGAACGAGATGATCGACACGCTCCAGCACTACACCCCGCGAACGCCGGCCGAGATGGAGTTCTACCGCGCCACCTCCGACGACCTCGAGAAGCTCGCGGCCGACCGAACCGACCGGGTCGACGTCGCCTTAAGCTCGGTACCGGCGCCGCTCGTGTGGCTGCTGGTGTTGCTCGCCGTGCTGGCGCTACTGACGACGGCGCTGCTGAAGACCGCGTCGCGTGGATTGGACCTCGCGCTGTGCGTGAGCATCGCGGTGTCCGTCGGAGCGGTGATGGTTACCGGGGCGGTCCTCGAGTACCCGTTCTCGGGCACGATCGCCGTCTCGAGCGCGCCCTTCGAGCGCGCCGACCTCAACAAGATCGTGCAGGCGAACCCCTCCTGAGCGCCGCTCGACCGGCAGGAAACCGGCGCGCCGCGCCGTAACCAGCGGCGATCACAGCTGTACATTCCTGTGCGGCCGGCTGTCAGGGGGTAGAGCCGGCCCACCCGTCCAGGTCCATGTCCACGGCTTCCACCCGCTCACCCGCTCTGTCCTGGCTGCCTGCTGCCGCGGCGGCTGCTGCCGCGCTTGTCGGGCTGATCAACATCGCCTCGGCGCTGACGCCGAACATCCGCTGGCGCGGGCACCTGCTGCTAGGGATCGAGCCCGTGCAGGACATGCGCCTGTTCCACGCGCTCGCGTTGCCCGCCGGCGCCGCGCTGCTGCTGGTCGCGCCGTATCTGCTCAGGCGGCGTCGCCGCGCGTGGCAGGCGGCGATCGTCCTGATGCTGGCGCTGGGGCTGTTCGACCTGTTGAAGGGGCTCGACTTCGAGGAGACCGCGATCACCTGGGGCGTGGCGGCGGCGCTGCTGGCCGGCGGCGCGCAGTTCAGGGTCCGCCACGACCCGATCACGCTGCGCTCCGCTGTGTGGCGGGTCCCGCTGCTCGGTCTCGCCGGGCTGGCGGTCGCGGGCGTCACGACGTGGGCCAAGCAGGGCCATCCCTCGATCGGCTCGGTGGTTCGTGAGACCGGGGACCTGCTGGCCTGGCAGCCGGGCCCGATCCACTACGAGCGCCACGCCGTGCTTCACCACCATTTCGCGTGGATCCCGCTCGCCGTCCACCTTGTCGAGATCTCGACGCTGCTGGCGATCGCCTACGTGATCTTCCGCCCGCTGGCGCCCGCGCGCGCGCTTCCCGGCCCCGCGAGCCGCCGGCTGGCGGCCGACCTGGTCAGGGCGCACGGGGCCGACACGCTCTCGTTCTTCAAGCTCCGGGCCGACAAGCACTACTTCTTCTCCGGGGACCGCACCGCGTTCGTCGGCTACCGGATCGAGAACGGCGTGCTGCTGATGTCGGGCGACCCGGTTGGGCCGGAGGCGGCGTTCGGGCCGCTGCTGGCCGAGCTCCGCGCGTTCGCCGACGTCCGGGGCCTGAAGCTCGGTGGGGTCGGCGCCAGCGAGCGGTTGCGGCCGCTGTACGAGCAGCTCGGGCTGCGGACGCTGTACCTCGGCGACGAGGCGATCATCGAGCTTTCCCGGTTTTCGCTCGAGGGCCGGCCGATCCGCAAGGTCCGCCAGTCGGTGACGCGATTGCGCAAAGCCGGGTACACAAGTGAGCTGATCCCGGTCGACGAGCTCGACGCCGCGACGCTCGCGCAGGTCGAGGACGTGATCGACCGCGGCCGCCAGGGCGCCCCTGAGCGAGGCTTCTCGATGGCGATGGACTCGGTGTGCGGGCAGCACGCGGACGAGACGCTGGTGCTGCTCGGCCGCGACGGGGACGGCGCGATCCGCGGCGTCCTGCACTTCGTCCCATGCTACGGGCGCGAGGCGGTGTCGCTGTCGTTCATGCGGCGGGACCCGGACACCCCGAATGGGCTTACCGAGTTCCTGGTCGCGACCGCCGCCGAGCTGCTGCGCGAGCACGGCTTGAAGGAGCTGTCGCTCAACTTCGCGACGTTCGCGAAGTGGATGCACAGCCCGACGCGACGCCACGAGCGCGTGCTCGGCAAGCTCGTGGCGCTCGGCAACCCGTTCTTCCAGATCGAGAGCCTGTACCGGTTCAACGCCAAGTTCTTCCCCCGCTGGGAGCCGCGCTACCTCGTCTACGAGGGCGCGCTGGGACTGCCGCGGGCGGGGCTCGCGGCGATGTGGGCCGAGGGT
Organism: uncultured Solirubrobacterales bacterium; assembly: GCA_963800475.1. GTDB lineage: Bacteria > Actinomycetota > Thermoleophilia > Solirubrobacterales > Solirubrobacteraceae > Palsa-465. The sequence goes on from CAWDAZ010000001.1 coordinate 394,226, forward strand.
CAGCTGCCCAAGCCGCGGCTGCGTCCCGACGCCTCGCCCGCGGCCGCGCGCTGAGCCCCCTTGAGGCGGCGTTTAGGTCGCCGACCGGCTACCCTGGCAGCCGGCGCCGCCCCGCCGCCGTGCCAGTACCCTGCCGTTCCTCCGAACAGCGTTCCCCACGTTGCAAAGCAGTCACCCACGACATGACAGACGGCCGTCCGTCTCCTTCCGGGAGGGACGTGGCAGTTGTCGCTAGGCGCCCCCGTGAACTCTGACCTCCACGCGGGCGGCGAGCTCAGCGTGCTGCGCTATCTGGACGTGGTGCTGATCGTCGTCGCCGCGCCGATCATGATCCTGATCGGGGTCTCGGCGGCCGGCTACGCGGCCGGCGCCGGCGCCTGGATCGTGCTGCGCGCGATCGGGATCCCGGTCGAGCGATTCGCCGCCGAGAGCACCGATCCGAGCCGCCAAATCGGAATCCGGCTCGGCTACATGCTCGCGCGGCTGTTCCTGCTCGCGCTGGCGGTCGTGTTCGTCCGCAAGGGCTCGGGTCAGGACGCCGCGATCACCGCCCTGGCGGTGATCGTGTTCGCGTTCACCGCGCAGCTCGCCCTCTCCGCGATCAACCGCCCCCGCCGCACATGAGCAGCGCCAAGAAGGTGTTCTGGTCCCTGGTCGGGGTCTACGGCCTCGGCGTGGTCGTGCTGATCGTGGCCTTCGGCTTCGGCCACAAGAACAACGAGTTCCAGATCCAGAACGAATTCAAGCTGGTGAACTGGACCCACTGGGGCGTGTTCAGCATCAACCGGGCGGTTGTGTACCTGCTGCTCGCCGCGATCCTCACGGTCGTGACGATGCTGTGGGTCGCGCGACGGATGCACCAGCGCCCCAACAAGGTCCAGACGGTCGTTGAGACGGCCTACACGTTCATCCGCGACCAGATCGTCGGCACGAACATGCCCAGTTCGATGGTCGCGCGGTGGTTCCCGTTCCTGGCGGCGCTGTTCCTGTTCCTGTGGTGGTCGAACATCATCGGCTACCTGCCGCTGCCGACCAGCCAGGAGAAGTTCAACGTGTTCGGCGCCCACATCCCGGCGTTCGCGCTGTATGCCGCGACCGCGAACATCTCCGTGCCGCTGGTGCTCGCGGTGGTCGTGTTCGTGGTCTTCAACGTCGTCGGGATCCGCCATCAGGGCCCGATCGGCTACCTCAAGAGCCTGGTCCCGGCCGGCGTGCACGGCCCGATGCTGCTGCTGATCTTTCCGCTCGAGCTGATCTCCACGTTTATGCGGCTGATCTCGCTGACCGTCCGACTATTCGCCAACATCCTCGCCGGCCACATGATCATCCTGTTCATGGCGGGGGGCCTCGCCGTGATCCTGGGGCTGTCGTTCCTCGGCTGGTTCACGCTCCCGTTCGGGATCGCCGTGTACCTGTTCGAGCTGGGGCTCGTGGCGACCCTGCAGGCCTTCATCTTCGCTGTCCTCGCCGCCATCTACATCGGCGGCTCGGTCACCCATCACTAGCAAGTGCTACCCGCCACAAACACGCCCGCATTCGAGTCGCCTCTGGCGGTGTCTAGCTTCGTCCTCGGAGGCTCGCGCAGCGCTGCTGCGCCACGCCTCCTGCGTCCTCGCTATCCATCCGCCAGCGGCGCCTCTCGGTGCGACCGTGCTTGCGGCGGGCAACACTGATCGATAAGGAGCTCCAAGTGCTAACTGCAATCCTCTCGTTCGCGGCCTCCTCCGGGGTGGGGGCGGGGCTCGGGATCGGAATCGGCGGCGGCCTCGGTGCCGTCGGCGCCGGTGTCGGGATCGGGATCATCTTCGGCAAGGTGATCGAGTCGGTCACCCGCCAGCCCGAGATGCGCGATGAGATCACCAGCATCCAGTGGCTGGGATTCGCGCTCACCGAGGCGTGCTTCTTCTACGGGCTGGTCGCCGGCCTGCTCTCCTACGTGCTCAAGTAATGCCCGCCGCAGCCATCACGCCGGTCGCCTCCTCCGGCGGCTCGTTCCTGATCACCCCGAACGTCGGGCTGATGGTCTGGACGCTGCTGCTGTTCGTGCTGTCGATGGTGATCCTGTGGAAGCTCGCCTTCCCGAGGATCGCCGAGGCGCTCGACAAGCGTCAGCACGCGATCGAGCTGTCGATCGACGAGGCGGACCAGATCCGCCGGCAGGCCGACGAGCTGCTCGAGGAGTACCGCGAGCGGCTCGGCGAGGCACGCCAGCAGGCCGAGGAGATCATCGACCGCGCCCGCAAGGCCGGCGAGGCCCACGAGCGGGAGTCCGAGCAGGACGCCAAGGCCCGAAGCGACCGGCTGATGGAGCAGGCTCGCCGCGACATCGAGACCGAGACGCGCCGCGCGATCGAGGAGATCCGGCGCGAGGTCGCTTCGCTCACGATCATGGCGACGGAGCGGGTCACGCGCAAGGTGCTGACCGAGGAGGACCAGCGCCGGCTCGTGGAGGAGACGCTCAAGGAGATCGACTTCAGCACGCTGAGTCCCGGGAGCCAGAACTAATGCAGGAGTCCGCCTGATGGAAGAGATCGCCGAGGTCTACGCTCGCGCGCTGCTCGAGGTCGCGTCCGACCAGGACGCGCTCGACGAGGTGCGCGAGCAGCTCGGCCAGTTCGCCGACGCGCTGAACGAGAACCGCAACCTGATGCAGTTCTTCTTCTCGCCGTACTTCTCCAGCGACGAGAAGAAGGCCGCGCTGGCAAGAGCGATCGAGGGCGCCAACCCGGCGTTAATGAACTTCCTGGAAGCGCTGATCGAGCGCCACCGGATGCCGGCGGTGTTCCGGATCCGCGAGCGGTTCGACCAGATGTGGGAGGAGGCGCGAAAGCTCCTCTCGGTCGAGGTCACGAGCGCGATCTCGCTCGACGATGCGATCGTTCAGGAGATCGGGAAACGGGTCGGAGAGCAGACCGGCCGCACCGTGGAGCTGTCGAGCCGGGTCGATCCGGAGATCCTCGGTGGGCTGGTGCTGAGAGTGGGCAACTTCATCCTCGACGCATCGATCGTGAACCGACTGGAGCAACTTCGAAAGCAAGTCGCGCAGGCGTAGCTACGCTCGCCCGCGCAAGGAGTCGATCAATTGCAGATCAAGCCTGACGAGATCACATCAATCCTCCGCAGCCGGATCGAAGGCCTGGATGCCGAGGCGGCCGACCTCGAGGAGATCGGGACGGTGCTGTCGGTCGCCGACGGCATCTGCCGGATTCACGGCCTCGAGAACTGCATGTCCTTCGAGATGCTCGAGCTGCCGCACGACGTCACCGGGCTGGCGCTGAACCTCGAGTCCGACAACGTCGGCGCGGTGCTGTTCGGCGAATGGGAGAAGATCGAGGAGGGCGACACCGTCAAGCGCACCAAGCGCCTGCTCGATATCCCGGTCGGCGACGCGCTGCTTGGCCGGATCGTCGATCCGCTCGGCAACCCGCTCGACGGCAAGGGCGAGATCCACACCACCGAGACGCGCCCGGCCGAGCACAAGGCCCCCGGCGTCGTGCTCCGCCAGCCGGTGAAGGAGCCGATGTTGACCGGGATGAAGGCGATCGACTCGATGATCCCGATCGGCCGCGGCCAGCGCGAGCTGATCATCGGCGACCGCCAGACCGGCAAGACCGCGATCGCGATCGACACGATCATCAACAACGCCGAGCGCGACCTGCAGTGCGTGTACGTCGCGATCGGCCAGCGCAAGGCGACCGTCGTGTCGCTCGCGCAGACGCTCGCCGATTACGGCGCGCTCGACAACACGATCATCGTGATGGCGGCCGCCGACGAGTCCGCCCCGATCAAGTTCCTGGCGCCGTACGCCGGCTGCGCGATGGCCGAGTACTTCCTGTACTCCGGCCGTGCGTCGCTGGCGATATATGACGACCTGACCAAGCACGCGTACGCGTATCGCCAGATGTCGCTGCTGCTGCGGCGCCCGCCGGGACGCGAGGCGTACCCGGGCGACGTGTTTTACCTGCACTCGCGGCTGCTCGAGCGCGCGGTCAAGCTGGCCGACGACGTGACCGACCCCTCGACCGGCGAGAAGCTGCCCGGCGGCGGCTCGCTGACGGCGCTGCCGGTGATCGAGACGCAGGCGGGCGACGTGTCCGCGTACATCCCCACGAACGTGATCTCGATCACCGACGGCCAGATCTACCTCCAGGGCGAGCTGTTCCGCTCCGGGGTGAGGCCGGCGATCAACGTCGGGATCTCGGTGTCGCGAGTCGGCGGCGCCGCGCAGATCACGCCGATGCGCAAGGTCGCGGGCCGGCTGAAGCTCGATCTCTCGCAGTACCGCGAGCTCGAGGCGTTCGCGCAGTTCGGCTCCGAGCTCGACCCCGAGACGCAGCGCACGCTGGCGCGCGGCGAGCGGCTGGTGCGCACGCTCAACCAGGGCGAGCGCCGGCCGATGCCGGTCGAGGACCAGGTGGTCCAGATCTACGCCGCCACGTCGGGCTACCTGGACCGGATCACGGTCGACCGGGTCGAGCGGTTCCTCGGCGACCTGACCGACTCGGTTCGCGGAAACGAGCCCGAGCTGCTCAAGAAGATCGCGGGCGGCGACTGGAGCGACGAGACCCAGGCGGAAGTCGACGCGGCCGTCAAGCGGTTCGCCGAGGACTTCGGCTACGACCTCGACGAGGAGGGCCACCCGCTCGAGGCCGCCGAGGACGCGCCCCGGCGCAGCCGCGAGAAGGAGCGCGGGCTGACCGCGGAGGAGCAGCGCGCCGAGGAGACCGAACAGGAGGAGACCGTCCCCGCCTAGCGGCGGAACGGATCGACTCGATGGCCACCTCGCAGCGAGACGTCCGCAACCGGATCGGCGCGGTCAAGAACATCCAGAAGATCACCCGCGCGATGGAGATGGTCGCCGCCGCGCGGCTGCGCCGCGCCGAGCAGCGGATCGAGGCGCTGCGCCCGTACGCCGATGCGATCCGCCGGATGACGCGCCAGGCGGCGGAGGCCGCCGGCGCAGTGCCGCGGCTGCCGATCCTGGCCGAGCGGGAGCAGGTGAACAACGTCGGGCTGCTGCTGATCGCAGGTGACCGCGGGCTCGCCGGGGCGTTCAACTCGAACATCGTCCGTGCCGGGGTCGCCGCCGGCCGCCAGCACGACGGGGAGGGCGAGCGGCCGATGTACTTCGCCTCGGGGCGCCGCCCCGCGTCGTCGCTGACGTTCCGCGGCCTGGAGGTCGTCGATAGCTTCATCGGGTTCACCGATCGCCCGACCTACGCTGACGCCAGGCGGATCGCCGAGCGGCTGATGGCCGCGTACGTCGACGGCGAGGTGGACCTCGTCGAGATCTTCTACAACCGCTACATCTCACCGCTCTCGCAGGTCGTCCGCCGCGAGACGCTGCTGCCGCTGCAGCAGGCGACGCTGCTCGAGGGCTCCGACGAGGAACAGGAGCCAGCCGAGCAGGAGGGGCACCAGGCGCTGGTCGAGTACGAGCCGGATCCCGAGGAGATCCTCGGGCGGCTGGTGCCCGACTACGTCGAGATCTCGATCTTCCGGGCGCTGCTCGAGTCGACTGCCTCCGAGCACGGCGCGAGGATGACCGCGATGCGCAACGCGTCGGAGAACGCGAGCACGCTGATCGACGATCTGGTGCTCGAGATGAACCGCGCGCGGCAGGCGGAGATCACCCAGGAGATCATGGAAGTAGTTGCCGGAGCCGAGGGGCTCTCAGGCTGAGCGCAACTAGACTGGAGAGCGAATGTCTGTAACCGAGGAATCACCCACGACTGCACGCGGCGACGGCTCCGGCGGCCAGAACGTTGGCCGGATCGAGGAGATCCAGGGCGTCGTGATCGAGGCGGTGTTCCCCGAGAGCCTGCCCGAGATCTACCACGCGATCAAGGTCCGCCGGCCGCAGGTGGCGCGCGCCGAGGAGGACGTCGACGTCGCGGCGGCCCGCGACGAGTACCTGATCTGCGAGGTGCAGCAGCAGCTCGGCGACGACCGCGTGCGCGCGGTCGCGATGGACACGACCGACGGCCTCAGCCGCGGCACCGAGGTAATCGACACCGGAGCGCCGATCACGGTTCCGGTCGGGCGGGCGACGCTCGGGCGGATCTTCAACCTGCTCGGCGAGCCGATCGATCTGGGCGCCCCGCTTCCCGACGACGTCGAACGCTGGCCGATCCACCGTGCCGCGCCGACAGTCGAGGAGCTGACCCCGACCCAGGAGATGTTCGAGACCGGGATCAAGGTGATCGACCTGCTCGCGCCGTACGCGAAGGGCGGCAAGGTCGGCCTGTTCGGCGGCGCCGGCGTCGGCAAGACGGTGATCATCCAGGAGCTGATCCGCAACCTCGCCGAGGAGCACGAGGGCCTGTCGGCCTTCTGCGGCGTCGGCGAGCGCTCGCGCGAGGGCAACGACCTATGGCTCGAGATGAAGGAGTCGGGTGTGCTCGAGAAGACGATGCTCGTGTTCGGGCAGATGAACGAGCCGCCCGGAGCCCGCATGCGCGTGGCGCTGTCGGGCCTGACGATGGCCGAGTACCTGCGCGACCGCGAGGGCCAGGACGTGCTGCTGTTCATCGACAACATCTTCCGGTTCGTGCAGGCCGGCTCGGAGGTCTCGGCGCTGCTTGGCCGGATGCCCTCCCAGGTCGGCTATCAGCCGACGCTCGAGTCCGAGATGGGCGAGCTCCAGGAGCGGATCACGTCGACCAAGAAGGGCTCGGTCACGTCCATTCAGGCCATTTACGTGCCGGCGGACGATCTAACTGACCCGGCACCGGCGTCGGTGTTCTCGCACCTGAACGCGACCACGACGCTGTCGCGGTCGATTGCGGAGAAGGGGATCTACCCGGCCGTCGACCCGCTCGACTCGACCAGCACCATCCTCAAGCCCGACATCGTCGGCGAGGAGCACTTCCGCGTCGCCAACGAGGTCAAGCAGGTGCTGCAGCGCTACCGGGACCTCCAGGACATCATCGCGATCCTCGGGATCGACGAGCTCTCCGACGAGGACAAGGTCACCGTCAACCGGGCCAGGAAGATCGAACGGTTCCTGTCCCAGCCGTTCTTCGTCGCCGAGCAGTTCACCGGCACCCCCGGCGTGTACGTCCCCGTCCAGGAATCGATCCGCGGCTTCGACGAGATCCTCCAGGGCAAGCACGACGATCTCCCCGAGCGCGCGTTCTTCCTGAAGGGGACGATCGACGACGTCGTCCAGGCCGCGGGCGCGGCCGAAGACGAGTAACGGGCTGCGCCGATGGCCCACGAGAAGTTCCAGGTCGAGGTGCTGACCCCCGAGGGCACCGTGTTCGACGAGGAGGTCGAGATGGTCTCGACCAAGACCACGGCCGGCTCGATCGGAATCCTCGCCAACCACGAGCCGGTGCTCGCGACGCTCGACCCGACCGAGCTGCGGCTGTATCGCAGCGACTCGGACGTCGTCAGCTACGCGCAGGCCGAGGGCTACATGCAGGTCGCTGACAATCGTGTGCTGCTGCTCGTGCAGGAGGCGCACGAGCCGGGCGCGCTCGACGCCACGTCGCTGCGGGAGCGCCTCACTGAGGCCGAGCGCCAGGTCCTGGAGGCCGGCGAGGACACCGAGGCGCGGCGTGTCGCCGAGCGCGACGTCACCCGCTGGCGGGAGTTCCTGCGGATCGCCGACGGCGGCACCGCCTCCTAACCGGGCGTTCGGGACCCGGCCTATGCTTGGGCGGGTGCTAGATGAGCAAGTTCTCGCCGAGCGCCTGATCTCGTACGACACTTCGCGGCCCGAGGAGCTGGTCGCGGCCGCAGGATTCGTCAAGGGCTGGCTCGAATCCCGCGACATCGCTGTGCGCGAGGTCGAGCACAACGGGCTGCCGGTGCTGATCGCCGAGGTCGGGCCTGACAACGAGCGCGCCGAGGCGTCGGTGGTGCTGCACGGCCACCTCGACGTGGTGCCCGGCCGCCCCGAGCAGTTCGAGCCGCGCGTCGAGGGCGACCGCCTGTTCGGGCGGGGCGCCTACGACATGAAGGGCGGGCTCGCGGCGATGATGTGCGCGCTCAAGGATCTCGAGCGCCAGGAGCGGGTCCGCGTCCGGCTGATCTGCGTTCCCGACGAGGAATCCGAGGAGCTCGACGTCCGATCGACCGATGCTGTCGTCAGGATGGGGCTCGGTGGCGACTTCGCGATCACAGGTGAGCCGACCAATCTCCACATTGGCGTGGAGGCCAAGGGCGTGCTCGCGATGCGGATCGAGGTCCAGGGCCGCGCCGCCCACAGCTCGACGCCGTGGCTGGGTGACAACGCGGTGCTGAAGGCCGTCGACGTGTTCCGCGCGATCGAGTCGCTGCCGTTTTCGCGGCAGTCCTCGGAGCTGTTCGACCGGCCGTCGATCAACCTCGGGCGGATCCAGGGCGGCGACGCGCTCAACAAAGTCCCCGACGCGTGCACGATGGCGGTCGACATCCGCTACCTCCCCGGCCAGGATCCCGAGCAGATCCTCGAGCAGGTGCGGGCGATGCCCGACGTCGAGGTGACCCGCACGTTCATCCATCCGCCGGTCGCGGTGTCGCGCACCAACCCGTACGTGCAGGCGCTCCGGGAGGCGGTCACGCGGGCGGTCCACGACGAGACGCTGAGCGTCGGCCGCGACGGCGCATCGGATGCCGCCGCGTTCATCGCCGCCGGGATTCCCGCCGTCGAGTTCGGGCCCGCGGGCGAGGGCCACCACGGCCCCGAGGAGTGGGTGTCGCTCGGCTCGCTGGCGCGCTACCGGCGCGCGCTCGCCGACTTCGTGAGGGCGCTCCCGATGCGCCTCGAGGAGCGCGAGGTCGGGCCAGGCCTGCGCGCGATCGAGGGCGGGCTGGCGTGAGACTGATCCCGTCGACCCGCCGCGGCGCGCTGCTGCGGTACGGGATCGGGGCGCTGATCGTGGTCGCCTTCACGGCGACCGCCACCGCCGTCGCCGGGCTGCTCCAGTTCAACGAGTTCGCGAAGGACCTGTCGCTGAACCCGGCGCTCAAGCACGCCAACGTCACGATCGCCAACCCCGGCACCCCCCAGACGCTGCTGCTGATCGGCTCCGACCACCGCGCCGGAGAGCCGTTCAGCGCCGCCCACACCGACACGATGATGCTCGTGCGGCTCGACCCCAACTCCTCGACGATCAACGTGCTGTCGGTGCCGCGCGACCTGAAGGTGGAGATCCCGCAGGGCGGGGCGGTGTCGACCGCCAAGCTGAACGCGGCCTACTCGGTCGGCGGTCCCGGCCTGCTCGTGAAGATCCTCAAGACGCAGGTCTTCCGCGGGCTCCAGGTCAACCACGTGATCGACGTCAACTTCCGTGGCTTCTCGGACATGGTCGACGCGATCGGCTGCGTGTACACCGATGTCGACCACCGCTACTACAACAACACCGCGGTCACCGACTACTCGAGCATCGACATCCAGCCCGGCTATCAGAAGCTGTGCGGGAACAACCAGTCGGAGTCGGGCGCGCTGGCGTTCGTGCGCTTCCGGCACACCGACACCGACATCGTCCGCAACGCGCGCCAGCAGGACTTCCTGCGCTGGGCGAAGTCCCAGTTCTCGAGCTCAACGCTGCTGTCCAGCCGGGACAAGCTGATGAGAATCTTCGGGTCCAACTCGCAGACCGACGCGGACCTGCACACGACCGACGGGCTGATCAACCTGTTCAACCTGGTCGTGTTCGCGTCGGGGCACACGGTCAAGCAGATCCCGTTCCCGGCGATCATCCCGCCGTGCCTGCCGACCTCCTGCTACGTGCTCGCCGACTTCGGCGCCGAGCAACACGTCTTCCACGAGTTCATGACCGCGACGGTTGCGGCGCCGCCCGCCCGGAACGGTCCCGCCGGTCCGCCGAAGCCCGGTCCCCACAAGCCCGCCCCGCCGCCGTCCTCGAACACGTTCGCCGACGTCGCGGGCGGCAAGGCTCAGGCCGCCGCGCTCGGCAACGCCGGGATGCCCGTGTACTTCCCGAAGCTGCTGGCGAACGGCTCGGAGTACTGCGCGGGGGCGACCGGCAACTGCCCGGCCGAGGTCCCGACCACCGGCTCCTACCCACGCGCATATCTGATCCACGGTCCCGGCGGCGGCGCGCACCCGTCCTACCGGATGACCGTCGCGCTCGATCCGACGAACGGCGAGTACTACGGCGTGCAGGGGACGACCTGGCAGCGCCCGCCGATCCTGGGCAGCCCGACTCAGACACGAATCGTGGACGGCAAGCAGCTGATGCTGTTCTTCAACGGCCACAAGCTGAGCCTCGCGGCGTGGCGGACCCCGCAGGGCGTGTACTGGATCTCGAACACGCTGACCGACTCGCTGTCGAACGCGCAGATGCTCGCGATCGCCGGGTCGCTGACCCGGGCGTAGGCGAGCCTCGCCTTCCCGGCGGTACCGTCTTAGAGCCCGCTACCCTGCTCCGTCCGATGGCTTCCCAGCGCGAACCGATCGCCGTGATCGGCACCGGATACGTTGGTCTGGTCACCGCGGCCGGGTTCGCCGAGCTCGGCAGCGAGGTGTGGTGCGTCGACATCGACGCCGACAAGATCGCCCAGCTCGAGCGGGGCGACATCCCGATCTACGAACCGGGCCTCGGCGAATGCGTCACGCGCAACCGCGAGCGGCTGCACTTCTCGACCGAGCTCGCACCGGCGCTCGACCATGCGCGGCTGCTGTTCGTGGCCGTGGGTACGCCCCCGACCTACTCCGGCGATGCCGATCTCAGTGCTGTGCACGCGGTGGTCGGGGCGATGCCGCAGTCAGACCGCCACGCGTTGGTCATGAAGTCGACCGTGCCGGTCGGCACCGGCGCGGCGATCCGGCGGATCTTCGCCGAGCAGGGCAAGCATGGATTCGCGTACGTGTCATGCCCCGAGTTCCTCAAAGAGGGCTCGGCGCTGGCGGACTTCCTCGAGCCCGACCGGGTCGTGGTCGGCGACGACGGCGACTGGGCCGGCGACGCGGTCGTCGAGTTGTACGCGCCGCTCGGCGCGCCGCTGGTTCGCACCGACATCCCCAGCGCCGAGATGATCAAGCTCGCCGCGAACGCGTTCCTGGCGACGAAGATCTCGTTCATCAACGAGATCGCGAATGTGTGCGAGGAGACCGGCGCGGACGTGCTCGAGGTCGCGCGCGGGATGGGGCTCGATCAGCGGATCGGCAAGCACTTCCTGAAGCCGGGGATCGGGTACGGGGGAAGCTGCTTCCCGAAGGACGTCTCGGCGCTCAAGCAGCTCGCCGGCAACTCGGGCTACCACTTCCAGCTGCTGAACGCCGTGATCGAGGTCAACGAGCTCCAGAAGCGCCGCACGATCGGCAAGCTCCAGAAGCACCTCGGCTCGCTGGTCGGCAAGAAGGTGGCGCTGCTCGGCCTGGCGTTCAAGCCGAACACCGACGACATGCGTGAGGCCTCGTCGCTGGTGCTGTCGGCACGGCTGCAGGCGGACGGCGCGAAGGTGTGCGCGTATGACCCGGTCGCCGAGGCCGAGGCCCGCAAGCTGATGGTCGGGGTCGCGTTCGCGGACTCGGCGCTCGACGCGCTCGACGGCGCGGACGCGTGCGTGGTCGTCACCGAGTGGCCCGAGTTCGCCGAGCTCGACTGGGGCGAGGGGGCGGCGCGGATGACCGGGACGCTTGTCGTCGACGGACGCAACTGCCTCGATCCGGCCGCCGTCAAGGCCGCGGGTCTCGAGTACGAGGGCATCGGCCGCTCGGGCGCCAACGGCGACTCGAACGGCGCTTGAGCGCTCGAGGGCGTATCTTCCCCCGCGTGCAGCCGCTGCCCGAGCGAGTCAGAAGCCGTTGACCGCTGCCGCGGCACTTGACAGCGCCGCGATCGAAGCGGTCGACGGCGCTGGGATGCTCGACGATGTGCTCGGCCTGCCGGACCAGCTGCGCGATGCGCTGTGGCGGGTCGAGGCCGCGAACCTCGAACCCCGTGACGCGACCAACGGGCTGATCGTCGCCGGGATGGGCGGCTCGGCGATCGGGGGCACGCTCGCCCGGGCCGCGCTCGGGGACCGCGCGAGCCGTCCGATCGTGATCGCCCGCGGATACGGGCTGCCGCCGTGGACGGCGCCCGAGAGCGCGGTGCTGTGCTCGAGCTACTCGGGAAACACCGAGGAGACGCTGGCCGCGTACGAGGCGGCGGGTGCGCTCGGCGCGTACCGGATCGTCGCGACGACGGGCGGCAAGCTCGCGGCGGCGGCGCGCGCGGACGGCGTCCCGGTGATCCCGCTCCCCGGCGGGTTCCAGCCGCGGGCCGCGGTCGCCTATTCGCTCGTCGTCGCGCTCGAGGTGGCGTGGATGTGTGGCGCCGGCGAGCGCCTGCACTCCGAAATCGACATCGCCGCCGAGCGCGCCGAGAACCTGGTGTCGGCGTGGCGCCCGGGCGGCCGCCACGAGGACTTCCCGAAGGACCTGGCGCGCGGGCTGCACCAGACCGTGCCGCAGATCGCCGGCTCGGGGCTGACCGCGCCGATCGCATCGCGGTGGAAGACCCAGATCAACGAGAACGCGAAGATTCCGGCGTTCTGCAGCGAGATCCCGGAGCTCGACCACAACGAGATCATGGGATGGCAGGCGGCGGGGGAGATGGGACGGTTCAGCGCCGTGTTCCTCGACGACTCCGACCTGCACCCGCGGATCCGCCAGCGGATCGAGCTGACCCGAGGCCTGATCGCCGCCGAGGAGGCGGCCACCTATCGGGTCGAGACGATCGGTACGAGCGCCACCGAGCGGCTCCTGTCGCTGGTGCTGCTGGGCGACCTGGTGTCGCTGTACCTGGCCGTGCTGAGGGGCGTCGACCCCAGCCCGGTGCCGATGATCGAGCAGCTGAAGAGCGCGCTCGCCGGCGGGTAGCTAGCCGGCCTGCAGCTCGATCCCGCGCTGCTCGTACATGCGGCGGTCGGCCGCCTCGAGCAGCTCGTCCAGCGTGTCCCCGTCCTCAGGGAAGCTCGCCGTTCCGATCGTCACGTCCCAGGGGGTCGCGATGCCGAGCGCCGCGCGGCGCTCGGGCACCTGCTCGCGGACGCGCCGGGACATCGCGTCGGCACCGGTCGCGCTCTGCTCCGCGAGCAGCACGGCGAGCTCGTCGCCGCCCATCCGCCCGACCAGATCGTGTGTCCGGGCGGACTGGCTGAGCAGCAGCGCCACCTCCCTGAGCAGCCGGTCTCCGGCGCCATGGCCCTCGCTGTCGTTGACGGTCTTCAGCCCGCGGACATCGACGTAGGCGAGTGCCACCGGGTGGCCGTAGCGGCGGGCGCGCTCGAGCTCGCGCTCGGCGGACTCGGTGAACCCGCGCCGGTTGAGCGCCCCGGTCAGCCCGTCGGTGATCGCGGCGGCGCTGACGGCCGCCACCTCGCCGGCACGGCGACCCGACCGGCGGCCGAACGCGACCGCGGTGACGCCGCCGAGCGCGGCCAGCGCCAGCGCCGTCCCGAGCACGATCCACACCAGCGTCGGGATCTTGTTGACGAACTTTGAGATCACCGTCGACGGAGAGCTGCCCGGAGGAACGACGATCGTCCGCACCTGCTGACCGCGGTGCGAGAACGTCGTCGTGCCGGCGGCGGTGGTGCCCGCTCCGCCCGTGCCCGGCGCCAGCGGCGTCGTGAGCGGGTTGCCGGCGAACACGCCGCTGGCGGCCGAGCCGAGCACGCCGCCGCCGCCCGCGCCGGCCGCGGACCTCAAGGGCCCGTGCGACCCGCGGACCGCCAGCGACGTCAGCCCGATCCCGGGGACCGGTCCAGGGGATGTCGTGCCCGGGGTCGTGGGGCTGCTGGGCGTGGTCGACACGGGCGGCGTGCTGATCGGGGTGCTGATCGGCGTCTGGGTGGGCGTCGGGGTCGTCGCGGTCGTCGGGGTCGTCGCGGTCGTCGCGACGGTGGTGGGCGCGGACGCCGAGGTCGTGGCGGTCTGACCGGGGCCGTTGTCCTGCTTCTGCTGGCCTGGTGGGGTACCGCCGTAACCGGGATCGTTCCCACTGTGGCCGGGAGGGCCGCCGCTGTCGGAGGGCTGTGACGAGGTGGCCGGCTGTTGCGGCGCGACGGTCGTAGGAGCCGAACCGCTGGACGACCCGTCCCCGGGCGGGGTGCCGCCGTTGCCCTTGCCGGGCGGAGTCCCGCCGTCGCCCTTGCCGGGCGGGCTGCCGCCGTTACCTTGGCCGGGCGGGGCGCCGCCGTTGCCCTGGCCGTTGCCCTGGTCGTTGCCATGCGCCCACGAGGGCGGGTTCGCGCCGGCGACCGCGCCGCTGAGCGCGAGGATCAGCGCCGTAGCCGCGACCGCCGCGGCAGCCCAACGCAACAGCTTTCTAGAACTCCTGGACGTAAGTCTTCCCTGGGGTTGGAGCTTCTCCGGACGGGTGCCCGAGTCGGTCCCACTGTCTGATTCGACAGAAACGCGGTCCGCCCCAACCCCTTTCTGGACGAATGTCGTATATCTGGGGGCAGGAACTTAAGGTCCAGACCCCACCACGGAGCTTGCGCCAAACCTTGACACAGCCGTGGTAACGTTCGCGCGGCATGGAAGGCCTGACGATCAACGAGGCGGCGCAGACGACCGGATGGTCGCCGCGGATGCTCAGGTACGTGGAGCGCGCCGGCCTGATCGCCCCCGGGCGCTCGACGGCCGGCTACCGCCTGTACGGCCCCGGCGAGCTGCAGCGGCTCAGGACCCTGAAGCAGCTGCTGGCGCGGTTCGAGATCGCACTTTCGGACGTCGCGTTCGCGGCCAAGCTCGGGTCGAGCCCGGAGCTGCGCCGCGCCGTCGAGGGCTGGCTCGAGGACCAGCCGCGCCGGCCCGAGGACGTCAGCGCCGAGGACTGGCTCCAATTCGAGCAGGAAAAGCACCAGCGGCTGCTCGCGGCCGCATGACACTGGAGGAAGCATGAGCACGACCGCCGCCCGGACCGACTTCAAGGTTGCAGACCTCGGACTGGCCGAGTACGGACGCAACGAGATCCGCCTCGCCGAGCACGAGATGCCGGGCCTGATGGCGATGCGCAGGGAATTTGCGCAGCAGCAACCGCTGTCCGGGGCGAGGATTACCGGCTCGCTGCACATGACGGTTCAGACGGCGGTGCTGATCGAGACGCTGGTCGCACTCGGCGCCGAGGTGCGATGGGCGTCGTGCAACATCTTCTCGACGCAGGACCACGCCGCCGCGGCGGTCGTCGTCGGGCCCGACGGCACTCCCGACGACCCGCGCGGCGTGCCGGTCTACGCGTGGAAGGGCGAGACGCTCGAGGAGTACTGGTGGTGCACCGAGCAGGCGCTGAGCTGGGTGGGCGGGGACGATTACAACGGGCCGAACATGATTCTCGACGACGGCGGCGACGCGACGCTGCTGGTCCACAAGGGCGCCGAGTTCGAGCGCGCGGGCGCAGTTCCTGACCCCGCCAGCGCGGACTCCGAGGAATTCCAGGTCGTGCTCAAGCTGCTCCAGCGCTCGCTCGCGCAGGATTCGCAGCGGTGGACGAAGCTCGCCGCTCAGATCAAGGGCGTGACCGAGGAGACGACCACCGGCGTGCACCGGCTGTACCAGTTCGCCGAGCAGGCGACGCTGCTGTTCCCGGCGATCAACGTCAACGACGCGGTCACGAAGTCAAAGTTCGACAACAAGTACGGCTGCCGGCACTCGCTGATCGACGGGATCAACCGCGCGACCGATGTCCTGATCGGCGGCAAGGTCGCGGTCGTGTGCGGGTACGGCGACGTCGGCAAGGGCTGCGCCGAGTCGCTGGTCGGCCAGCGCGCCCGCGTGCTGGTCACCGAGGTCGACCCGATCTGTGCCCTGCAGGCGGCGATGGACGGCTACCAGGTGGTGCGGCTCGAGGACGTGCTCGGCGAGGCCGACATCTTCATCACCGCGACCGGCAACCGCGACGTGATCACCGCCGCGGACATGGCGAAGATGAAGCACCAGGCGATCGTCGGCAACATCGGCCACTTCGACAACGAGATCGACATGGCGGGCCTGCAGAAGACACCCGGGATCAAGCGGATCAACATCAAGCCGCAGGTCGACGAGTGGGCGTTCGAGGACGGCCACTCGATCATCGTGCTGTCCGAGGGCCGGCTGCTGAACCTCGGCAACGCGACCGGGCATCCGAGCTTCGTGATGTCCAACAGCTTCACCAACCAGGTGATCGCGCAGATCGAGCTGTACGGCCACACCGACATCTACGAGAAGCGCGTGTACACGCTTCCGAAGCACCTCGACGAGAAGGTCGCGCGGCTGCATCTCGATGCGCTGGGCGCGCGGTTGACACAGCTGAAGCCCGAGCAGGCCGCCTACATCGGCGTCCCCGTCGAGGGCCCGTACAAGCCGGATCACTACCGGTACTAGACGGCGTTCGGCGCGGCCGGGCGAACGATGGCGATTTGGTTATCGATATGCGAACCGAATCGCCATCGTTCGCGATGAGGAGGCCGTGATGGCCCGGGCGTCGCTTCCGCCCCACGAGGTCGCCGATCTGTCGCTGGCGCCCGCCGGCGAAGAGCGGATCGCGTGGGCCAGCGAGCAGATGCCGGTGCTCGCGCAGATCCGGGAGCGGTTCGGCGCCGAGCGCCCGCTCGAGGGCATCGGGGTGGCCGCGTGCCTGCACGTCACCGCCGAGACGGCGAACCTGGTGCTCGCGCTCGCGGACGCGGGCGCCACCCCGGCGCTGTGCTCGGCGAATCCGCTGTCGGTCCAGGACGACGTCGCGGCGGCGCTCGTCCAGAGCCACGGCGTCGAGGTCCGCGGGTGGCGAGGCGAGCCGCTGTCGACCTACGCCGAGCACGTGCGCGCGACGCTCGAGACCCGTCCGCAGCTGACCGTCGACGACGGCGCCGACCTGCAGATCACGGCGCACGAGCTCGGCGGCGAGCTGCTCGACGGGCTGATCGGCGGGACCGAGGAGACCACCACCGGGCTCGTGCGCCTGCGCCGGCTCGAGCAGGGCGGGAAGCTCCGCTGTCCGGTGCTGGCGGTCAACGAGGCGCGGACCGAGCGGGCGCTGAACGACCGCCACGGCACCGGTCAGTCGGCGCTCGACGGGATCGTCAGGGCCAGCCACGTGCTGCTCGCCGGCCACACGCTGGTGGTGATCGGGTACGGCTGGGCGGGACAGGGGGTCGCCGAGCGCGCGCGCGGCGCCGGGGCACACGTGCTGATTTGCGAAATCGATCCGATGCGGGCGCTCGAGGCGCGGATGGCCGGGTACGAGGTGATGCCGTCGCTCCAGGCGGCCGAGCGGGGGGACGTGTTCGTGACCGTCACCGGCTCGCGGCGGGTGCTGCGGGCCGAGCACTTCGAGCGGATGAAGGACGGCGCGCTGCTCGCCAACGCCGGGCACTTCGACGTCGAGATCGACCTCGAGGAGCTGAGCGCGCTGGCGACCGGCGGCGTCCGGGCGGTGCGCCCGCTCGTCGACCAGTACGTGCTAGCCGGCGGCCGCCGGCTGAACCTGATCGCCCACGGGCGGGTCGTCAACCTCGCCGCGGCCGAGGGGCACCCGGCCGCGGTGATGGACGTGTCGTTCGCGCTGCAGGCGCTGTGCGTCGAGGAGCTGGTCCGCACGGCAGCCGAGCTGAGCCCGGCCGTGCACCAGGTTCCGGACTCGATCGACCGCGAGGTGGGGCGCCTGAAGCTGGCGGCGCTCGGCGTCTCGATCGACGAGCCGACGCCCGAGCAGGAGCACTACCGGGAATCCTGGACGTAGCGGCCGCTTCGCGTTCACAGGACTACACGCCGTCCCTTCGCTCTGGAAGGATCTCTCGGCATGGCGACCGCAAGCAGCTCCCGGACAACCACCGCCCGCGGCGGGATCGACCTCGGCGGGACGAAGATCGAGGCGATCGTCGTCGACACCCGTAACAACGTGCTCGGCGCCTCGCGCCGGCCAACCCCGACCAAGGGTGGCCCGGAGGACGTCGCCACTCAGATGATCGAGGCGACGCGGGAGGCATGCCAGGCTGCGGGTCTCGAGTCGAGCGCGCTGCGCGGCGTCGGGATCGGCTCGCCGGGGGTCGTCGACGACGCGACCGGAACCGTCAGCACCGCCCGCAACCTGCCCGGTTGGGAGGGAAGCTACGAGCTCGGCAACACGCTGTCGACGGCGCTCGGCACCCCGGTGTTCGTCGGCAACGACGTCCAGGTTGCCACCGACGCCGAGTTCCACCTCGGCGCCGGGAAGCCCTACAACTCGGTGCTCGGCGTGTTCTGGGGCACCGGCGTCGGCGGCGGGCTGATCCTCAACAAGAAGCCGTGGCTGGGACGCGGCGGGGCCGGGGAGATCGGCCATATGGTGGTCGTGACGGGGGGGCGCAAGTGCACGTGCGGACGGCGCGGCTGCATGGAGGCGTACGCCGGACGGATGGCGATGGAGCTGCGGGCGCGCAAGGAGGTCGAGAAGGGGCGGCACACCGACCTGTTCCATCTGATGGAGGAGCGCGGGCGGACCCGCCTCACCAGCGCGATCTGGGCGCACGCGCTCGAGCGCAAGGACAAGCTGGCGACGGAGCTGATCGACGAGGCGATCGAGGCGCTCGGCGCCGGGGTCGCCTCGGCGCAGAACCTGCTCGACGTCGAAGCGGTGATCATCGGCGGCGGGCTCGGCGTGCGGTTCGGCGAGCCGTTCGTGAAGCGGATCTCGAAGGCGATGCAGCCGCATCTGTTCCACGACGAGAATCCACCAGCCGTGATGGTCGCGTCGCTCGGTGACCTCGGCGGTGCGCTCGGCGCGGCGCTGCTCGCCCGGCGGGCGAAGACCTGACTGTGCAGGACAGCCCTAGGCACAGCGAAAACCCAGCGCAGGCGCCTTGACGAACGTTCACGTGCGCTCAACAAATCCGCTGGCAACCGATATCTCAGTCTGAGAAGATGATTCGCGTCTGCGGCGGGAGGCGTGTGACGCGATAGGAAGAGAGGGGATCTGACCGGTCTGGCGGTTCTGGGGTGGTAGGGCGGGTTGCAGCTGTCGGCGCCCTGATCGTGGCCGTGGTCGTGGTCGCCGCGATCCTGCTCAGCGGCGGCTCGAGCTACACGGTGCGCGCGGACTTCCGCGACGCCGGCGGCCTCGTCGCCGGCAACCAGGTGATGATGGGGCCCGCGATCGTCGGCACGGTCAACTCCGTGACGCTGACGCCCAACAGCCTCGCGCAGGTGACGATGACGCTCGACCCGAACGCGTCGCCTGTCCCCGAGGGCACGATCGCGCGCGTCTACGAGAACTCGCTGTCGGGGATCGCCAACAAGTACGTCGTGCTCGAGCCCGCGTCGAGGAGCAATCCGCCGATTCCGAGCGGTGGGCTGATCCCGCTCGAGAACACACACAGCTTCGTCGGGCTCGACCAGGTGTTCGACACGCTCAACCCGCTCACCCGGCTCGGGCTGCGTAACTACATCCGCGGCAACGCCGCGAGCATCCAGGGGCGCGCGCTCGAGGCCAACAAGACGATCGAGTACTTCGCTCCCGCGCTCGCGAGCACCAGCGACGTGACCCGCGAGCTGACGCAGGACGAGCCGACCTTCGACTCGCTGCTCGTAAGGGGCGCTCAGGCGATGCAGCTGCTTGCGTCGCGGAGCCAGGAGCTGACGCAGCTGATCTCCAACACCGCCACCACGACCGGCGCGATCGCGCGCCAGGCGCAGGCGCTCGAGCAGGCGCTGCAACTGTTCCCGAACGCGCTGATCCAGCAGACCTCTACGTTCAAGGGGCTGAACTCGACGCTCGACGCGCTCACCCCGCTGGTGCAGGCCTCGAAGGTCGGGATCCGGCGCCTGACGCCGTTCGCGACCGAGCTGCGGCAGTTCATCGTGGCGTCGATTCCGACGATCGGAAGCCTCAACGCGCTGATCCGCAATCCCAGCGGCGGCGGCGACCTGATCACGCTCGCGCAGCAGACGCCGGCGCTCGAGAAGACGGCCAGCACCGCCTTCAAGCACCTGATCGCGCAGATGAACCAGTCCCAGGCGCAGCTCGACTACCTGCGCGAGTACGCGCCCGACGTCGTCGGCGCGCTCACCAACCTCGGCCAGACAAACGGCTACTACGACGCCAACGGCCACTACTCGCGGACGATGCCGTACTTCAACGCGTTCTCCGTCAACGGCTTCAACCAGCTGACGCCGCGGCCGAACTCAGAGCGATACAGCGGCCTGCAGGTCGTCAGCGGTCGCTGCCCCGGCGGTGCGCTCCAGCCGACCCCGGATGGATCGGCTCCGTGGGCCGTCCCCGGGTGCAACCCGTCCGCGACCCCGCCCGGCCCGTGAGAAGAGTCCTCGTCGCCGCCGCCGTCCTGTTTCCGCTCGTGGCGGTCGCGGTGATCATCGCGACCACCTCGTCGGGGGGCACATCCGCGTATCAGGTGCGCGCCGTGTTCGACGACGCATCGTTCGCGGTCCCTGGCGAGGACGTACGGATCGCTGGAGCGCCGGTCGGCACGATCGCCTCGCTCGACCTCACGAACACCTCGGGACTGGGCGGGCCGAACTCGTGCAAGCGGGCCGCGGGCACCTGCAAGGCGGCGGTGACGCTCTCGATCAGCGCGCCCGGGTTCACCCCGTTTCGCCAGAACGCGACCTGCTCGATCCGCCCGCAATCACTGATCGGCGAGAAGTACGTCGACTGCACCCCGGGGACCTCGGGCGCGCCGCCACTGCACAAGATCACGCAGGGCCCGGGCGCTGGGACGTACCTGCTGCCGGTCACCAACACGAGCTCGCCGATCGACACCGACCTCGTTCAGAACATCTACCGCGAGCCTGTCCGTCAGTGGTTCGGGCTGATCATCAACGAGTTCGGAACCGGGCTGGCGGCGCGCGGCACGGATCTGAACGAGGTGATCCATCGTGCCAATCCCGCGCTCGGGTACACCGACCAGGTCCTCAAGATCCTCGCCAAGCAGAACAAGCAGCTCGCCCAGCTCGCGACGGACTCGGACACCGTGCTGACGCCGCTGGCGAAGGAGCAGCAGACGATCAAGCAGTGGGTGCTGAGCGCCAACACCACCTCGGTCGCAACCGCCACCCAGGCCGTCAACACCGCCCGGTCGTTCCACCTGCTGCCGTCGTTCCTCCAGCAGCTGCGGCCGCTGCTCTCAGACCTCGGGGCGCTCGCTGACCAGGCGACGCCGGTACTCAACGCCAGCGCCGAGGCCGCTCCCGCGCTGGCGCTGCAGAACGAGGCGCTCGCCAACCCGTTCCGCGCCACGACCGGGTTCGCCGACATCGCCCGCCAGTCGCTGATCTCGCTCGGCAATGCGGCTGACAAGCAGGCGCCGCTGCTGCTCTCGACGATCCCGCTCGACAGGCAGCTGCTCGCGCTCGGCACCGCCGGGCTGCCCGCGTTCACGAACCTCGACAAGCTCACCTCGAGCCTCTTCCAGACCGGCGCCGTCGAGCAACTTGTGAGGCTGCTGTTCAACGGCACCAGCGCCGTCAACGGGTTCGACGCCGACGGCCACTACATCCGCACCGAGGCGCTGGTGGGAAGCTGCACCGGCTACGCGAAGATCACCGTCCCCGGCTGCTCGGCCAACTTCACCCATCAGACCACATCCGAGGCTGCGGACATCGCGAAGGTGGCCACGCAGCCGAAGCTCGTGAAGATGATCAAGGCGGCCCACAGCTCCGGGCTGCAGAGCAACGCGACGAAGACGCTGGGCGGGCTGATGCGCTACCTGATCGGGCCGGGCGGATGAACACCCGCCGGCGCGAGCGAGGGCTGTTCGCCAGCCCGGTGCTGATCGGGGCGGTGACCGTGCTGGTCGCGATCGTGGCCGTGTTCCTGGCCTACAACGCCAACAACGGGCTGCCGTTCGTCCCGCGTTACACGCTGCACGTCCAGGTCCGCGACGCCGAGGAGCTGACCCAGAACGCCGAAGTCCACATGGCCGGCGGATCGCTGGTCGGCCACGTCACGAGCATCAATCCGGGGCGCACGCCGAACGGAAGCCCGATTGCGGTCCTGAACCTCGCGCTCAACAAGAGCATCGAGCCGCTGCCGGTCAACTCGACCTGGAGGATCAGGCTGAAGGCGACGATCGGGCTCAAGTACCTGCAGCTGACGCCCGGCAACTCCAGCCAGACGCTCCAGAACGGCGCCACCGTGCCGGTCTCGCTCACCAGCGCGGAGGTCGATCTCGACCAGGTGCTCTCCCAGTACGACGCGGCGACGCGGGTCGGAGTCGTCGCCACGACCACCGGGTATGGCGAGGCGCTCGCGGGCCGCGGGTACGACATCAACAACGCGATCGGGGCGTTCGTGCCGCTGGTCAGGGACCTCGGGCCGGTGGCGCGCAACCTGTCGTCCAAGAAGACCGACTTCGCGGGCTTCTTCCACGGTCTTGAGAACTTCTCCGCTGCGCTCGTCCCCGTGGCTCAGCAGCAGGCGGACCTGTACGTGAACATGGCGACGACGTTCAAGGCGCTGGCGGGCATCGCTGTCCCGTTCTTCCAGGACTGGATCCGGGAGACGCCGCCGACCTTCCAGACGGTGATCAGCGACTCGCCGACGCTCCAGTCGTTCGTGCAAGACACGACCCAGCTGTTCGCCGAGCTCGCGCCGGGCTTCAAGACGCTCCCGCAGAGCGCGCCGGTGCTGGCGCAGGCGTTCGTCAAGGGGACCGAGAACCTGCCGGCCACCTACGTGGGCCCCGACTCGCTCAACAACCTGCTCACGAGCCTCGCCCAGAGCCTGTCCGACTACACCAAGAACCCGGTCGTGCTGCCCGGTTACGAGCGCCTGACGCTGCTGGCCCAGAAGCTCGGCCCGCCGCTCGCGTTCCTGACCCCGGCGCAGACGACCTGCAACTACGTGACGCTGTTCCTGCGCAACACCGCCGACCTGCTGTCGCTGCCCGTCTCGACGGGGACACGACTGCGGTTCAGCGCCGTCGCGATCGACGACGTGACGGGCGCGGAGTCGGTCCCCTCGCAGAAGGTGTTCACGACGCCCGATCCGAACCAGGGTGACGCGCACGGCCCGCTGCACGTCAACCCGTACCCGAACACGGCGGCGCCCGGCCAGACGCACGAGTGCGCGGCAGGTAACGAGCCGTACAGCGACCTCCATCCGACGATCGGGAACCCCGCCGGCAACGTCGGGATCGTCACCGAAAAGACCAAGAGGACAGGCCCGTGAGGCGGCGCTCGCGGATCGGAAAGTTCACCGCCGGGGTCCTCGGGATCGTGTTCCTGGTGGCGATCTGCTACCTGGTGTTCGGCGGCTCCTTGCCGTTCTCGGGTTCCGGGTACCAGCTGAAGGCGGTATTCACCTCGCAGACGCAGCTGCATATCCCCTCCGAGGTACGCACCGCCGGCGTCAAGGTCGGCGAGGTCGTGTCTGTCAAGCGGATCGAAGGCTCGTCGCAGGACGCGGTCGTGACGATGGACATCGACAACAACGGCCTGCCGATCCGCGCCAACGCGACCCTCAACATCCGCCCGCGGATCTTCCTGGAGGGGAACTTCTACGTCGACCTGAGCCCCGGGAGTCCGAATGCGCCGGTGCTGCCGTCCGGCTCGACCCTCCCGGCCCCGCAGACGTCCGGGCCGGTGCAGATCGACCGGGTGCTCGCTGCCCTGACATCCGACGCGCGCGCCAATCTGCAGACGCTGCTGCAGGGGATCGGCGGGGCACTCAACGGCCCGTCGACGGCCGCGGAGGACGCCACCCAGGATCCGATCGTGCGCGGGATGACCGGCGGCCAGGCGCTGAACCTCTCGCTCAAGTACTCGGTCGACGCGTTCCGGGCCTCGTCGATGGTCAACCAGGCGCTGCTCGGGCTCCAGCCCAACGATCTGGCCGGCGTCGTGAAGGGCAATGAGCAGGTGCTCAGCGCGTTGGCCGCGAGCGGCCAGAACCTTCCCGGGTTCGTCGACTCGTTCAACACGACGATGGCGGCACTGGCCTCGCGGCAGGCGCAGCTCAGCCAGACGATCGCGCTGCTCCCGCCGTGGCTGCAGGCGACCGACCGGCTGCTCGGCCCGGTGAACGCGTCGTTCGCGCCCACGAAGGCGTTCGCGCACGCGCTGATCCCGGCAATTGAACAGCTCGATCCGACGATCGGCGCCGGGCTGCCGTGGCTGCGTCAGTCGACCGAGCTGGTCTCGAACCAGTACCTGGGCGGGCTGCTCAAGGACCTGACCCCGGCCGTCCAGAACACCTCCGCGTCACTGACCGCGACCAACGCGCTGCTCAAGCAGGCCGACCTGTTCGCCCAGTGCTTCACGCACAACATCCTCCCGGCGGGCAACCAGCGGATCAAGGACCCGCCGGCGAGCACGACCGGTCTGAGGGTCTATCAGGAGTTCTTCCAGAGCTCCGTCGGGCTCGGCGGCGCGGCGCAGAACTTCGACGGCAATGGGCGCTACATGCGCGCATCCGCGGGCGGCGGCGACATCCGCTTCCAGACCAACTTCATCCCCAACTTCGGCCCGCTGTTCGGCAACGCCGTGCTCCAGCCGCTCGGAACGCGTCCCGCGTATCCGGGGCACGCGCCGCCCGTCGTCGAGAACGTCCCGTGCTACAAGAACGCGGTTCCGGACCTGAACAACGTGACCACGGGGGCGGCGCCGTGAAGCGCGCGATCCGAGTCCACCGCCGCGACTTCATCGCGATCGTGGTCCTGTTCTGTCTGGCGCTCGGTGTCAGCGCGTACATCTTCCTGCACCAGCCCGCGTTCACTCTGTTCAAGAGCTACTACACGGTGTACGCGCAGTTCAGCCAGGCCTCGGCGGTCACGGCCGGGCAGGGCCAGACGGTTGACATCGCCGGCGTCACCGTCGGGCAGGTTGGTGGCGTGACCCTCCAGAACGGTCGAGCCGTCGTGAAGATGAACCTCTACACGAAGTACCAGCCGATCTACCGTAACGCGACGGTGCTGCTGCGGCCGCGGACACCGCTCAAGGACATGTACCTGGCGCTCGACCCCGGCACCAAGAGCGCGGGCGCGATCCCGAACGGCGGGATGCTCGGCGCGGGGGCAACCAACCCCGACGTCGACTTCTCGGAGCTCCTCTCCTCGCTCGACACCGACACGCGCGACTACCTGCTGCTGCTGCTCGCCGGCGGGGCACAGGCGTTCAAGAACCCCGGCAACCCGGGGCCGCTCCCGAGCCCCTCCGCGGTCGCCGACCTGCAGGGCGTGTTCAAGCGGTTCGCGCCGCTGAACCGCGACACCGCGACGTTCACACGGCTGCTCGCCGAGCGCACGACCAACATCCGCCGTTCGATCAACGGGCTGCGGAAGGTGACCGAGGCGCTCGGGAGCGTCGGCGGCGCGTTCACCTCGCTGATCAACTCATCGAACACGAACTTCCAGGCGATCGCGTCCCAGTCCGCCCAGCTCCAGCAGGCGCTGGTGCTGCTCCCGCCGACGCTCCAGCAGTCGATCACCACGTTCAACAAGCTGCGCCCGTTCGCGATCGCGTCCACCAACTCGGCGACCGCGCTGCTGCCGTGGGCGCAGTCGCTGAAGCCCGCGCTGATCGCGCTGCGCCCGCTGTTCAACCAGACCACGCCGGTGATCCAGAACCAGCTGAAACCGTTCACGGTGGCCGTCAAGCCGGTCGCGCAGATCCTGGCCCCGGCATCGGAGAAGCTCGCGCAGGCGACGCCGCCGCTGGAGCGCTCGATCGGAGTGCTGAACACGCTGTTCAACACGATCGCCTACCAGAAGAAGGGCGGCGAGCCGGGCTACCTGTTCTGGGGCTCGTGGCTCAGCCACGTCGCCGACCTGCTGACCGCCCAACAGGACACCCACGGACCGATCGTGCGCGGCACGTTCATGGCCTCGTGCACGGAGCTGCACCTGTTCGAGGTGACGCTGATCCAGGCGACCCCGTCGATCGGGAACCTGCTGACGCTGCTCAACGCACCCAATTGGGAGACCACGCCGGTCACCAAGAACGGGATGTGCACGGTCGGATGAACAAACAGGCACCCAGCCCCGCCCGGATCTTCACGATGCTCGCCTTCGCGGGCTCCTGTATCGGCCTGTTGATCTTCCTCTGGATTTCGTTCGGCGGCGCGACTCCGTTTGCCCCCGAGGGTTATAGGGTCAATGCGGAGTTCAACCAGGCGATCGCCCTGGGGGCCCAGTCGGATGTGCGGATCTCCGGAGTCAGCGTCGGCAAGGTCGTGAGCGTGACGCTCGACAAGCGGACCGGGCTGTCGAGGGCGCTGATCCAGATCCAGTCGCGGTACGCGCCGCTGCCGGCCGACACCCGGGCGATCCTGCGCGTCAAGACGCTGGTCGGCGAGACCTACATCCAGATCACGCCCGGCACCCGCAACGGGCCGCACATCCCCGACGGCGGCACGATCCCGCAGACCCAGGTCGCGCCGACCGTGCAGCTCGACCAGATCCTGTCGACCTTCGATCCGGTCACGCGCCGGGCGTTCCAGGTGTGGATGCAGCAGCAGGGGATCGCGTTGACCGGCCGCGGGCAGCAGCTCAACGCTGCGATCGCGCAGCTGTTCCCGTTCGCCGTCAACGTGGATCGTGTGCTGTCCGTACTCCACCGCCAGAGCGCGGCGACGAGCACCTTCCTGCACGACACCGGACAGGTGTTCTCGGCGCTCAGCGCCTCGCCCTCCGAGCTCCAGGCATTCATCCGCAACGCGAACGCCACGTTCGCCGCGACCGCCGCGCAGAGCCAGTCGCTGGCGGCCACGATCCAGGCGTTCCCGGCGTTCCTGATCCAGACCCGCTCGACTGTCAACCGCCTGACGCAGTTCGCCGTGCTGACCAAGCCGCTGATCGACGAGTTCCGGCCCGCGGCGCGGCAGCTCAGCCCGGCGCTCCAGGCAAGCGTTGTCCTGAACCCGGAGCTGCTGACGCTGATGACCAACCTGGCGCCGCTGACGGCGGCCGCCAAGACGGGCGTGCCGGCGCTCGAGAGCTTCCTGCGCCAGAGCGTCCCGTGGCTCGCGCGGGCGAAGCCGTACCTCGGCGGCCTGATCCCGGTGATCGACTACGTGAACACCTACCGGCGCGAGGTCGCGGCGTTCTTCGCGAACAGCACGGCGAGCACCCAGGCCACGGCGCTGAACCCACAGGGGACGCTGGCGGTCCACTACGTGCGGCTCTCCAACCCGATCAACCCAGAGACGCTGAGCTCGTACCAGAACCGGCTCGACTCGAACCGCGGGAACCCGTACATCGCGCCCGGCGGCTACAACCAGCTGGTCAACGGCCTGTCCGTGTTTGGCGGCTACCTGTGCACGAGCAACCCGCAGCCGTCGATCGGGCCGAGCGTCGATCCGACCACCGCCGCGGTCCTCTCAAGCGCGTACTACACCAGCAACTCGGGCGGCCCGCCGTGCAAGGCCCAGCCGCCGCTGGCGAGCCTGCTGCCCTCCAGTCTGCGCCAATCCCAGAGCTTCCCCCATCTACAAGCGATCCCATGAGCACGGCCGGTTCTGCTCGAATATCCCATCGTCGACATCCCAAAGGAGGAGTCACTTGCGACGAATAGTGATCATCGGGACGGCCCTGGCCGTTCTCGTTGGAGCGGCCGCAGCGTTTGCGGCGTTCAACAACTACACCGGGACGAAGGTCTCGTTCTCCCCGAAGGGCTCGGGGACCTCGCGGGCCCCGAAGATCGTCAACATGACGGAGATCCTGCAGGCGAACGCGCCCCCGGGCGATCGGGCGGCACCGCTTGTCGACATCGACGTCAAGGTCTACGGCGTCAAGACGAACGGGAACTTCTTCCCGACGTGTAGCGACTCGCGGATCGACGCTGACAAGACCAAGTACGAGCTCGCCTGTCCCAAGGCGTCGCGCATCGCGCAGGGCACGGTGAACGCGCTGCTCGGGCCGGCCAACAACGCGTCGGCATCGGCGGGGACGGCATGCAACCCGTGGCTGAAGGTGTTCAACGGTGGCAAGAACACGCAGGTGTTCTTCTTCACGACGACCACCCACACGCCCAACCCGTCGAAGTACACGTGTGCTGGGCTGCCGACCGGTGCGACCGCGCCGTACGACGGTCACATCTCGTACTCCCACGGGTACTGGAACATCGACGTCCCACTGCCGCCGGACATCTCCAACAAGGTCGCGAACACGCCCGGCCTGTATGGCTCGCTGATCAAGGAGGTCCTGAATCCGATCTCCGAGACCAAGCGGGTCGGCGGCAAGCTCCGTGGCTACATGGAGTCGACGGCGTGCAAGCCCGGTGGCAAGCGCCCCTACACGGTGACCTACACCGCGGACGACTACAACACCGGCACACCCGAGCACGCGACGATCTCGGGCAACGCCCCCTGTTGAGCTAGCAGGACCAGCAGTTCCTATCGCGTCAGGCGCCACTCGGGACCAAGGTCCCGGGTGGCGCTGGTGCGTTAACGCCGCGGCGCACCACTCCTTCGCCGATTCTTCAGGGTTCCTTCGGTAACCCCGGGGACACTGGGTGTTCCTATTGGAAAGACCCTTTCGCGGAATCTCAAAGGAGACGCATTGAAACGAGCAGTCATCATCGGGACGGCGCTGGCCGTTCTCGTGGGCGCCGCCGCGGCGTACGCGGCGTTCAACAACTACACCGGCAGCAGCCTGTCGTTCGCGCCGAAGGGGGCCGGCAGCGCCGCGCATCCCAAGATCGTGAACATGACCGAGACGCTGCACGCCAACGCGCCTGCTGGTGACCGCGCGGCGCCACTGACCCATATCAAGCTCAAGGTCTACGGCGTGCGCACGAACGGGAACCTGTTCCCGACGTGCACCGACAGCAAGATCGAGGCCAACAAGATCAAGTACGAGCTGGCTTGCCCCTCGAAGTCGAGGGTCTCCCAGGGTCCCGTCCACTCCTCGCTCGGCCCGGGCACCAACCCCTCGGCTTCCGCGGGTACGGCGTGCAACCCCTACCTGAAGGTGTTCAACGGTGGGAAGGGCGCGCAGGTGTTCTTCTTCACGACCACGACGCACACGCCCAACCCGAGCGCGTACACCTGTAGCGGCCTGCCGACCGGTGCGACCGCGCCGTACGACGGGCACATCTCGTACCAGGGCAAGTACTGGGTCCTGGACCTGGCGCTGCCGCCGGACATCTCCAACAAGGTGGCGAACACGCCTGGCCTGTACGGCTCGTTGATCACCGAGGTTCTCTCCCCGATCTCCGAGACCACCAAGGTCAGTGGCAAGACTCGCGGGTACATGGAGTCGATCGCGTGCCAGGCTGGCAAGCGGCCGTACTCGATCACGTTCACCGCGCAGGACTACAACAGCAGCGCCTCCGAGACCCAGACCGTCTCGGGCAAGGCTGCCTGCTGATCTAGGAGCGACTATCGCGTCACGGCGCCACCCGGGCCTTCGGGCCCCGGGTGGCGCTTGCGCGTCTGGCTTCGAACACTGCGGACCTACCCCGTCGACAAACCTGGTGCCGAGGATTAGGCTGATCGGTCCATCGCACATCAATCTCGTCCTGCAAGGAGGTCGGTCGATGCGCATCGACGTCAAGGGCCGCAACCTGCCCGTCTCCGACGAGCTCCGTGAGCACGTCGCCAAGCGATTTCGGAAGATCGAGCGGCAGGTGTCGGAGCTGGCGGACCTCGAGGTGGAGGTACTCGAGGAGCGCAACCCCGCGATCGCCGACTCGCAGATCGCGGAGGCGACGCTGCACCTGAAGGGCGCCACGCTGCGCGCTCGCGCAGCTTCGCCGGACATCATGCACTCGATCAACGTGGTCAGCGAGGAGCTCGCCCGGCAGGTCAAGCGCAACCGCGAGAAGCGCCGCCATCGCCGCGAGGCACGCGCCGCGGCCGCCTCGGAAGACGCGAACGCCGAGCCGCAGGTGCTCGAAGGCGAGCTGGTGCTCGAGGGCGATACGGTCCTCGAGGCCGAGGTGATTCCGTCCCCGGAGGAGCTCCCGCCGGACGTCTCATCGGCGGCGTGACGGGCCCCGGGTTGGCCCTGGGCCCACTGCTACGCTAGCCGCATGTCCTTCCTGGACCGCGCGCTTCGCATGGGCGAGGCGAAGAAGTTCAAGTCATATGAACAGCGCGTCGGGCGGATCAACCTGTTCGAGGAGGAGCTCGAGCTCGAGTCGGACGAGGAGCTCCGCGAGCGGACAGAGGGCCTGCGCGAGCGCGCGCGCGACGGCGAGAGCCTCGACGACCTCATGTACGAGTGCTTCGCGATCGTGCGCGAGGCCGGCAGGCGCACGATGGGGATGCGCCACTTCGACGTCCAGCTGATCGGCGGGATGGTGCTGCACGACGGCTCGATCGCGGAGATGAAGACCGGCGAGGGCAAGACCCTCACGGCCACGCTCCCGGTTGTTCTCAATTCATTGGGCGGCCGGGGGGTCCACGTCGTCACGGTCAACGATTACCTGGCTCGCCGCGACGCGATGTGGATGAAGCCGATCTACGACCTGCTCGGCGTGTCGATCGGCGTGCTGCAGAACATGCAGCCATACGAGGAGAAGCGCGACGCGTACGCCGCCGACGTCACGTATGGGACGAACTCCGAGTTCGGGTTCGACTACCTGCGCGACAACATGGCCACGACGCTCGAGGAGAAGGTCCAGCACGGCGGCCGAGAGCGGCCCGAGGAGGGCAAGTCCCCGTACCACACGTTCGCGATCGTCGACGAGGTCGACAACATCCTGATCGACGAGGCGCGCACGCCGCTGATCATCTCCGGCGCTCCCGAGCAGGCGGCCGACCTGTACGTCAAGTTTGCGCAGCTGGCGCGTCGCCTGGAGCCGGGCAAGACCCCCGAGGGGATGGACCCGCGCACCAAGAAGGAATTCGTCGCGGACTTCGACTACGAGTTCGAGGAGAAGCACAAGACCGTTTCGGTGACCGAGCAGGGGGTCGCCAAGGCCGAGCGGTTCCTGGGGGTCGACCACCTGTACCGCGCCGAGAACGGGCCACTCGTCAACCACCTGATCCAGGCGCTCAAGGCCGAGTCGCTGTACAAGCGCGACGACGACTACGCGGTGATCGACGATGAAGTAAAGATTGTCGACGAGTTCACCGGCCGGATTCTGGAGGGCAGGCGGTGGTCTGAGGGCCTGCACCAGGCGATCGAGGCCAAGGAGGGCGTCCGGATCCAGGAGGAGAACCAGACGCTCGCCACGATCACGCTCCAGAACTACTTCCGGATGTACGACAAGCTCGCCGGGATGACCGGCACGGCGATCACCGAGGCGACCGAGTTCATGAAGATCTACGAGCTGCCGGTCGTGCAGATCCCGACCAACAAGCCGATGGTCCGCAGCGACCACAACGACCAGGTCTACAAGACCAAGGACGGCAAGTGGGGGGCGGTCGTCAGGGAGATCAAGGCTCGCCACGAGGCCGGGCAGCCGGTGCTCGTCGGCACGATCTCGGTCGAGGTCTCCGAGCTGCTGTCGGCGAACCTCAAGCGCGAGGGGATCCAGCACACGGTCCTGAACGCCAAGCCCGAATACGCAGAACGCGAGGGTGAGACGATCGCCGAGGCGGGGGCGCCGGGCGCGGTCACGATCGCGACCAACATGGCCGGCCGCGGCGTCGATATCAAGCTCGGCGGCAACGAGGAGCACCTGGCGCGCTTGGAGGTCGCCAAGCTCGGGCTGCAGCCGGGCGATCCCGACTACGAGCAGCACTACGAGACCGTGTTACCGACGATCCGCGAGCGGGTGGAGGAGCTGCGCACCCAGGTGCTCGACAGCGGCGGGCTGTTCATCCTCGGCACCGAGCGCCACGAGTCGCGGCGGATCGACAACCAGCTGCGCGGCCGCTCCGGCCGTCAGGGCGACGCCGGCGAGTCGCGGTTCTTCCTCTCGGCGCAGGACGACCTGGTGCGGCTGTTCGCCGGCGAGCGGATCTACAAGATCCTCGACCGGCTCGGGACCACCGACGACGAGGGCAACGAGGAGCCGATCGAGGCGGGGATGCTCTCGAAGCAGATCGAGAAGGCGCAGAAGAAGGTCGAGGAGCAGCACTTCCTGATGCGCAAGCACACGCTCGAGTACGACGACGTGCTCAACCAGCAGCGCGAGGTGATCTACAGGTACCGCGACGAGATCCTCGAGGGCCGCGACATGAGCGACGCCGCGCGCGAGGAGGTCGGAAACCTGATCGAGCGGCTCGTCGAGGAGTACACCGCGGGCGACTTCGTGGAGGACTGGGACGTCGAGGGCCTCGTGCGCCGGGTCCAGGAGATCCTTCCGGAGAGCCCGACGCTCGACGAGATCGACCCGCAGACCGCCGACCGCGAGGAGCTGATCGAGCTGGTCCAGGGAGAGGCCGCGACGCAATACGTGGCGCGCGAGCAGGAGCTCGGCGATGAGCTGATGCGGGCGCTCGAGCGGTTCCTGCTGCTGCAGATCATCGACCAGCGCTGGAAGGAGCACCTGTACGACATGGACTACCTGCGCGAGGGGATCCACCTCCGCGGGTTCGCCCAGATCGAGCCGCTGGTCGCATACAAGAACGAGGCGTTCGAGCTGTTCCGGGACCTGATGAACACGATCTGGGCGGACTTCGCGCAGATGGTGTTCCACGTCCAGGTCACGCCGATGGACGAGAACGGCCAGCCGATCCCGGCGCCGGGACCGGCGCCACGGAGCGCGAGCGGCGCAGCGAGCTCCGCGACCGGCGGCGGCCGGGTCACCTACTCGGGCGGGGCCGCCCCGGCGGGCGCGCTGGCGCTGGCCGCGGCAGCGGGCGGCGCCGGTGTCGCCGAGGGCTACCCGGGCGGCGCGCCAGAGGAGCAGCTCGAGGCGCTACCGCACGTCGAGCAGCGGCGCGTCGACGAGAGCGAGCAGCTCGGCCGCAACGACCCGTGCTGGTGCGGAAGCGGGAAAAAGTATAAGAAGTGCCATGGCGCCTAAGGGCGCCATCGGCACCGCGGTCACCTTCATTGTGCCACGCGGTGCAGCCGGGCCCGCCTCCTGAGCGCGGGCGCCGCCGCAAGGCTTGACGCAACTTGCGGCGAAGGTCAGTGTTTGAGGCTCCGGCGGCTGGGAGTCGACCGGGGCAATCCAAATGAAGGGGAGTTCATGCTCACTCGAACCATCAGGGCGCGCCGTGCGGCGGTCGCGCTTGCTTGCGGGACCGCACTCAGCGTCGCGGCGTTCGGCGCCGTGGCCTCGGCGAAGACGACCAAGTCGGCGCGTAAGAGCGTCGTGCTCGTGCAGCGGCAGACCAAGACGATCAACGTCGGTTATCCGTTCGCGCTCAGGTACAGGGGCGCGAAGTACTCCTGCAGGGTCAGTGTGTCCGGGCCCGCCCGGCGCAAGGTCACGATCCTGAGCAAGGGGCCCGCGGTCGGCGGCACGGTGTGCCGCGTCAAGGCGAGGAACAACTCCAGGATCTCGGGCCTCGACGGGACCGCCAAGGTCACCGTCACGGCGACCACGACCTACTAGCTGGCGCTTCGAGCTTTGCTCCTGGAGTTGCGTAGTCAACTCCAGGAGCATCGTTCAGCTCCGGTAGCGCTGCGGTGGCGCGATGACGTTTTCGTCCGCGCCGGGTCTTAGCTTGCAGGACCTCGGACAAGCGACACAGGAGCAGCCATGTCCACCGCAGCCGACATCGAAGTCCGCGAACTGGATCGCCGCAACAACGACGGGATCGACGTGAAGCTGCTGTGGAGCCCGCCGAGCGGCCGCGTGTGGATCGACGTGCGGGACGAGCCGGGCGGCTCGTCGTTCGAGCTCGACGTCGATCCGGCGGAGGCGCTGGCGGCGTTCCACCACCCGTATACGTACGCGATCGGCGTCGATGCCGACCGGGCGCTCGCCGCGTGAGCGAGCCGGGGATCTCGCGCGTCGGTCCCGAGGACCTGGACGAGCTGCTGCCGCTGGTGCGGGCGTACTGCGACTTCTACCAAGCGTCGCCGAGCGACGAAGACCTGATCCGCCTGTCTCACGCACTGATCCACGACCCGGAGCGCGAGGGCGTGCAGCTGATCGCCCGCCGACCCGACGGCGACGCGGTCGGCTTCGCGACGATCTACTGGAGCTGGTCGACAGCGGACGCCGCCCGGATCGGGGTGATGAACGACCTGTTCGTGGACGAACGCGCCCGCGGGCAGGGCCACGCGGAGCGGCTGATCGAAGCGTGTCGCGCGGAGTGTGCGCGGCGCGGCGCCCGCCGGCTCGCGTGGCAGACGGCGCCCGACAACGCCCGCGCCCAAGCCGTCTACGAGCGCGTCGGCGGAATCCGCGAGAGCTGGGTCGACTACTGGCTCGCCGCGTAACCGCGCGGCGTCAGTGCGAGGAGGCGAGCTCGCCCAGCGCCTGGGCACGCTCGTCGCGGCCCAGCGCGTCGATGAACACGACCGCCACGCCGATTCCGAACACCAGGAACTCGAGCAGGCACATGGTCGCGCCGGCGAGGCGCTGGTCGGTGACGGCGGTCATCCCGTACACGTGGGCGCCGGCCGCGTACTGCGAGTAGAGGCTCGTCCCGAGCCAGGTCAGCGGCAGACACACGACCGCGCTCGCCAGCCGCGAGAAGCCGAGGTACGCGAGCCGCACCCATCCGCTCTCGCGCCGGTCGGAGGGCAGCGGCGTGATGATCAGCCACCACAGCGCGATGCCGGTGTAGAACAGCGTCAGGTGCTCGAACACGTGCACCACCGTGTGCTGGGCGGCGAAATCGAATACCGCCGGGATCGCCCAGATCCAGGTCGCCGCCGCCCAGGCCGGAAGCGCGACCCACGGATTGGTCGCGACGCCCCAGATCCGGCCGATCCAGCCGCGGTGGGCGAACCAGGTCAGCGCCTTGCGGGGCATCCCCAGGGGCAGCACCGGCGCCCGCAGGCCGAGCAGCAGCAGCGGCGGCGCGATGTCGGCGATCAGCACGTGCTGGACCATGTGCGCCCACAGCAGCCACGAGTCGCCGATCGCCTCTAGCGGCGAGTCGAGCGCGACCAGCAGCACGGCGAGCCCGGCGAAATAGGGGATCCAATGACCGGGCCCGACCGGCTTCCCGGTGCGGCGCTCGACGCGGCGGAGCATCGACACGTACCACGCGCCGGCGCCAACCAGCACGATCCACAGCACCGGATCGAAGCTCCAGGTTCCCCAACCGGGCGGGTTCATCGTCCCGGAGGGTATCCAATGCTGAGCGGCGTTGCGCTTTGATTCCAGCGCTGCCGGACTCCTCCGAGCTCCGCGCCTCAGACCGCCAGCGCGAACCTGATCCGCTGCTCGCCGGGCTGCCGGTAGGGGTACTCGTCCTGGCCGACGCACCCCGCTGCTACGGTTGCGATCAATGGCCAGCGTCCACTCAGAGCCGCTTTCACAGCGTTTGGCTGCAATCCGCGCGCAACTGAAGTTGCTCGCGGATTATCTTTGACGTTCCCGTGCTAACAGAGCGCGTCCAGGCGCTCGAGAACCAGATGGGCGAGCCCGGCTTCTGGGACGACCAGGAGCGCGCCGCCAAGATCGGGGCCGAGCACGCGCGGGCGAGCAAGCGGCTCGCGATGTACCGCGAGCTCGAGCGCGATGTCGAGGACCTCGAGCCGCTCGCCGAGCTCGCCGAGGAGGACCCCGAGATCTCGCGCGAGCTCGAGGATCAGATCTCGGGCGTGCAGGCGCGGCTCGACGAGCTCGAGGAGCAGCGGCTGTTCTCGGGCCGGTACGACGCCGGCGACGCGCTGGTGACCGTCAACGCGGGCGCTGGCGGCACCGACGCCCAGGACTGGGCCGAGATGGTGCTGCGAATGGAGATGCGCTGGGCCGAGAAGCGCGGTTTCGGCGTCGAGCTGCTCGAGGTCTCGCCGGGGGAGGAGGCGGGGATCAAGTCGGCCACGTTCCTCGTCAAGGGCGAGAACGCCTACGGGCTGTACGCCAGCGAGAAGGGCGTCCACCGGCTCGTGCGGCTGTCCCCGTTCGACGCCGCGCACCGGCGGCAGACGAGCTTCGCGGGGCTGGAGGTGTCCCCGGTCGTCGACGCGATCGACGACGTCGAGATCGACGACGACGACCTGCAGATCGACACCTATCGCGCGTCGGGCGCCGGCGGTCAGCACGTCAACAAGACCGACTCCGCGGTCCGGATCACGCACAGGCCGAGCGGGATCGTGGTCCAGTGCCAGAACGAGCGCTCGCAGTCGTCCAACAAGGCCGAGGCGATGACGATGCTCCGCTCGAAGCTGCTCGAGCTCGAGGAGCGCAAGCGGCGGGAGGAGATCGCGAAGGAGAAGGGGGAGGCCCAGGACGTCAACTTCGGTTCGCAGATCCGCTCCTACGTGCTTCACCCTTACTCGATGGTCAAGGATCACCGCACCGGCCACGAGGTCGGCGACGTGGCTCGCGTGCTCGACGGCGACCTCGACGGCTTCGCGCGCGCGTACCTGCACCAGACGACGAGCGACGGAAGCGGGACGAGCGGTGACTGACGTAACC
The DNA here is from genome assembly GCA_963800475.1 of uncultured Solirubrobacterales bacterium. Classification (GTDB taxonomy): domain Bacteria; phylum Actinomycetota; class Thermoleophilia; order Solirubrobacterales; family Solirubrobacteraceae; genus Palsa-465. The sequence continues at coordinate 430,527 of CAWDAZ010000001.1, forward strand.
GAGTCGCCGGAGGACTCACGCAAAGACGTCCCCGCCCGCCGCGGCCAGCCGCCCTCGACCCAGCCGACCGCACCGTACCTCGAGGCGGTGACCGCGTACGGATTCCGCGGCTCGACCCGCTTCCACATTCCCGGCCATAAGGGCGGCGAGGGGGCGGATCCCGGAATGCGGACCGCGTTCGGGGATCGGGCGCTGCTGCTCGACGTCCCGCAGGACATCGAGGGAATCGACCTCGGCCCGTCGCCGACGCCGTACGAGCGCGCCGAGCAGCTCGCCGCCGACGCGTACGGGGCGCAGCGCACGTGGTTTCTGACCAACGGGGCGACCCAGGGCAACCACGCCCTGTGCCTGGCGCTCGCGCCGGCCGGCACCCCGGTCGTGCTGCAGCGCAATTCCCACGCGAGCATGGTCGACGGGCTGATCCTCAGCGGCGGGATCCCCAGCTGGGTCGCCCCCGAATACGACCCCGAGCTCGGGATGGCCCACGGCGTCACGCCCCAGGCGCTCGGGACGGCGCTGGCGCGCAATCCGGCCGCACACGCGGCGTTCATCGTCTCGCCCACCTATTACGGGATGGCGGCGGACGTCGAAGCGTGTGCCGAGGTCGCCCACGCGGCCGGCGCCGCGTTGATCGTCGACAACGCGTGGGGCGCGCACTTCGGATTCCACCCGGCGCTGCCCCCGTCGCCGCTCGCGCTCGGTGCCGACGCGATGCTCGCCTCGACCCACAAGATCGTCGGCAGCCTCACGCAGTCGGCGATGCTGATGGTCGCTCCGACGCAGCGGGTCGACCTCGGGGCGGTCGCGCGGGCGGTGCGGATCGTGCGCTCGACAAGCCCAAGCGCGCTGCTGATGGCCTCGCTCGACGCGGCCCGGCGGCAGCTAGCGGTGCACGGCGAGGCGCTGCTCGACCGCACGATCCGCGCCTCCGTACGACGCCCGCGTCGCGATTGACGCGGTGCCGGGCTGCTCGGTGGTCGGGGAGGGGCTGGTGGGGCGGCCGGGGATCGCGGGCTGGGACCCGCTGCGGATCGTGATCGACGTCCGCGGCACCGGCTGCACCGGGTACGAGGTCGCCGCCGCGCTCCGAGCCTCGTTCGACATCTACGTCGAGCTGGCGACGCACGCGACGCTGGTGCTGGTGTTGGGGCTCGGTCAGACGGTCGATCCGCTCGAGCGGATCTCCCACGACTTCGCCGAGACCGTCCGCGCGATCTCGAGGCCGGGCGAGACGGCGGTGATCTCGCGCCCGCCGGCGGCGCTCGAGCACGAGACGGCGATTCCGCCGCGCGAGGCGTTCCTCGGAGCGGCCGAGCCCGTTCCGGTCGACGACGCGGCGGGTCGAATCTCGGCCGAGAGCATCGCCGGCTACCCGCCGGGAGTGCCGGCACTGCTGCCGGGCGAGCGGGTGACCACCGAAGTTGTCGCCTACCTCCGCGAGCTCACCCGGGCCGGCGCGCGCCTGCACGGCGCGGCCGACCCGAGCTTCGAGACTGTGCGGGTGCTAGTCGAGGCTCCTTAGAACGGCCCGGGGCCCGAAGCACCGCCCTGGACCGTCGGCGTTGCCAAAACGCACTGACCGCTGCGCTTGCCGCCGACCGTGTTCGGCTGCGGGCGCCTGGGATAGATCGAGCCGTTCTGTAGGGCCTCGCCGCTGTCCCAGACCGGCTGATCGCCAGGCGCCATCGGGCTCGGATGGCTGTTGCCACGACAGGCCAGGTTCTTTGTGATGCGGTTGGAGAACACCTCGATCGCATCGGGGTCTGCCATCACGTTGTTGTTTACGGTCACGCTGCCGCCGACCCGCTCCCGCCCGACTCCGAGCCAGCACGAGTTCATGTTGCTGATCACGATGCTGCCGGCGACCGAGTTGTCCTCGTAGTCGCTGTACACCGGAGACATGAACAGAGCGAAGACGCCGGTCTTGGGTGGTGTGCAGTTCACGCCCCCGCCCCCGCCAGATTGCCGGACGCTGCCGCCAACCGCGCTGTTGTGCGCGACCACGCCGAGCGCGGAGTTCGCGATGATGTTCCCTGAGACGCTTACGCGGCTCGTTAGCGTCGGGTGCTTCTGGTTGGGGTCGTCGATGCAGGGGAATCCCGAGCCGTCAGGATTGACCTTGCAGCCCAGGATCGCGGTGCCGCCCTGTTGCACGACAACGTCGCCCTTCACCGTGAGGCTCGATTTATTCAGCCCGAACGCCGCGCCCAGCGTCGAGCCCTTGGTCACGGTCAGGGTCCCGATCACGCGAGCCTTGCCGTTCTTCACCGCACACACTCCCCTGACGATCACGCCGTTCGGGTAGGTGCCCTTCAGCACGCCGGGACGGTGAAGCGCTCCCGAGCAGATCTTGGGTCCGGCCGCGGGAGCCACCGTTGCAGCCGCGCCCGCGACCACAACCACACTCCCCGCAGCGATGACCGCAGCAGTACGCCTTAGCATCAGCTACACCTCTTAACAAGTTGATTGCCCTACGCCCCGACCCAGCGTCTGCCCGGACGGTATCAGGCTGCGCGAGCGGAGGAGGGCCGGATCGTCCCGGTCGCGACGCGTATCCTCGCCTCGACGTGGATCCGCAGATCGTTGCCGAGAGCGTCGCCCGCGCGCTTGCCGAGGACATCGGCGCCGGCGACGTCACGACCGACGCGACGGTCCCCGCCGACGCTATCGCCCGCGGGCTGATCACGCAGAAGGCGCCCGGCGTGATGTTCGGGGTCGAGCTCGTCCAGGAGACGTTCCGCCAGCTCGATCCGGGCGTCGGCTTCGAGCTGATCGTCCACGAGGGCCGCTGGCGCAAGGGCGGCGCCGCGCTCGAGGTCGAGGGGCTCGCGCGGGCAATCCTGACCGGCGAGCGCACGGCGCTCAACTTCCTGCAGCGGCTGTCCGGGGTCGCGACGATGGCCGCCCGGGCGGTCCGCGCGGTCGAGGGCACCGGCGCGGTGATCCTCGACACCCGCAAGACGACCCCGGGGCTGCGCGAGCTCGAGAAGGCCGCGGTCGCCGCGGGCGGCGCCACCAACCACCGCGCCGGCCTGTACGACGCGATCCTGATCAAGGAGAACCACGCCGCGCTCGCGGGCGGGATCGCCGAAGCGGTCAGGAGCGCCCGCGAACACGCCCCCGGCCTCGCGCTCGAGGTCGAGTGCCGCGACCTCGACGAGGTCGACCAGGCGCTCGCGGCCGGCGCACCGAGGCTCCTGCTCGACAACATGAGCCCCGAGCAGCTACGCGAGGCGGTCGAGCACATCGCCGGCCGCGCCGAGCTCGAGGCGAGCGGCGGGGCGACGCTCGAGACGCTCGCCGAGATTGCGCGGACGGGTGTCGACTTCATCTCCGTCGGCGCGCTCACCCACAGCGCCCCGGCGCTCGACTTCAGCCTGATCCTCGAACCCGCCGGCTGACCGGCCCGCTTCGCGGCGGCGGGAGTAGGGTCCGATCGAGGATTCACGGATTGGAGGCGGTATGCGGACCACCCGGACGGTCGTCCTTCTCGGATTGCTGACGGCGGTCGCGTCGGTCATCGGCCAGGCGTCAGCAGCAAGCCCAGCTTCAAGCCCTGTGCGGTGCTCGTTGCGCGCCTACGTGGCGAACGGGCAAATCAGCAATCAGGGCGCGATGGTCGGGTCTATCAGCTGTGGCCGCCCGTTTGGAAAGGGCAGCTACCGCGGCCGATACCGAGATCACGTCATGCCGTCGCCCTTCATCGGCAGCGAAACCGGCTCCTCGAAGCTCTCGTTCAAGGCCGGGACGGTTCGCGGCACGTACACGATCGACCGGGCCCCGATCGCCGGCACCGCGCCGTTTCACGGCACGTTTCACGTCACCGGCGGAACCGGGCGGTTCAGGCACGTGGGCGGGACGCTCAGCATGGCCTGCGTCCACCACGTGCCGCCGCTGACCGACTGCACGGTCTCGGGGCCCCTGACCGGATCTTTCTAAACTCGAAGGCATGAACCTGCCGATGCTCGGCGCCGCCGATGCGCCGCTAATGCTCGAGAACATCCCGGCCATGCAGGACGAGGTGCTGGCGCTGGCGCGGGAGCGGGACGCCGTGGTGCTCGCGCACAACTACCAGCTCCCGGAGATCCAGCAGGTGGCCGACTACGTCGGCGACTCGCTCGGCCTCTCGCAGGTCGCCGCCGGGACCGACGCGTCGACGATCGTGTTCTGTGGCGTGCACTTCATGGCCGAGACCGCGTCGATCCTGTGCCCGGACAAGCGCGTGCTGATCCCCGACCTCGAGGCGGGCTGCTCGCTGGCCGACTCGATCACCGCCCCGCAGTTGCGCGAATGGAAGGCCGGACACCCCGGCGCGGTCGTCGTGATGTACGTCAACACGACCGCCGAGGTAAAGGCCGAGACCGATTACTGCTGCACGTCCTCGAACGCCGTCAAGGTCGTCGAGCACATCTTCCGCGAGCACGGCGAGGACACCGAGGTCCTGTTCGGCCCCGACATGTTCCTGGGCGCGTACGTGGAGAAGACGATCGGCCGTCCGATGCACGTGTGGGACGGCGAGTGCCATGTCCACGCCGGAATCCGGCCCGACGACATCTCGGCGGTGCGCGCGGCGCACCCCGGTGCCGACTTCCTGATCCACCCCGAGTGCGGCTGCTCGACGAGCGTGATGGAGTACGTCGCCGCCGGCGACATCGACGCGCAGGGCGTGCACATGCTCTCGACCGGCGGGATGCTCAAGTACGCGCAGGAGCGGGCACACGGCCCGGAGGGCCGGGTCGGCGGCACGGTGATCGTCGCGACCGAGACGGGGATGCTCCACCCGCTGCGCGCCGCCGCGCCCGACACGGAGTTCATCGCCGCCAACGAGGCCGCGCACTGCCGGTTCATGAAGATGATCACGCTGCCGAAGCTCCGCGACTCGTTGCGCGACGGCGTCCACGAGGTGAAGGTCGCAGCGGAGATCGCGGATCGGGCCCGGGTCCCGATCGAGCGCATGGTCGCGATCAGCTGACGGCGGGCCGCAGGCAGCTAGACCGCGAGCAGGTCGACGCCGTGCTCGGCGGTCGCGCGCACGGCCGGCAACGTCTCGCGCTTGCGTTTGAACTCAGCCGGCGTGTAGCAGTGCACGTCGGCGCCGGCGCCCATCTCGAGCGCGTCCCACAGCGCTCCCGCCTGGTAGACGCGCTCCAGCCACGGCATCCCGTCGTACGCGCTCGAGACGAGCACGAGGATGTACTCCGGACCCCGCTCGCGCTGCCGCGGGGCGCCGTGCAGGTCGGCGATCCGGGCGCCCCCCAGCAGCGCGGTCTCGATCCGCCAGCGGTCGCCGACCCGGTCCAGGTAGCGACGCAGCTCGCGGCGGTTGAGGTCGGTGGCGGCCTCCACGAAGCTCGATTGTCCCGGCGCGGCGGCCGGCGCGCAACGCGTCAGTAGCGAGCGAGCGGCCCGACCATCCGCGAAAGCAGCTGGATCGAGGTCTCGTTGCTCGGCCCGTCGAGGAAGATCGCGAACGCAAGCTCGTGGCCGCCCTGGGCGCGGCAGTAGCCGGCCAGGTTGGTGACGTAGTCGAGCGTTCCGGTCTTGGCGACGCAGTTCCCCCGCGCAGCGCTCTGGACCCCGATCCGGCGTGTGGTTCCGTTCACGCCGACGACCGGCAGCGAAGCGCGCAGCGTCTGGCCGGTGGGCGTCAGGTACACGGAGCGCAGCAGGTCGACGACCTCGAGCGGCGACGATTGGTCCGAGCGCGACAGCCCCGAGCCGTCGACGATCTTCGGGTGCACCCCGAACTCGGCAACGACACTCGAGATCACCTCCGCGCCCGCCTCGGTCGTGCCGCCCGTGCCGTAGTGAGCGCCGAGCAGCTTCGTGAACATCTCCGCAAAGAAGTCGTCGGAGGGCACGTCCATCAGCCTCATCATCACCGAGACCGGCGGTGAGGCGAGGGTCGCGAGCTTCACCGCCGGTCGCGGCGCAACTGCGGTGATCGGTGCCGCCTGCGCCTGGATATGGGCGCCGCGCATCGTCGAGACGAGCTGCTTGGCCGCGAACGCGCCGGGGGTCAGCTTCCCGGTCGTCGCGCCGTGGTCGTAGGTGAGCGCCGAGAGCTGACCGCCCATGTCGTTGATGTCGGGCGCGCCGTCGGTGTTCGGTCCGCCGCGGACGTTGTCGAACAGGGATGGATCTCCGAACACCGCCCCGGTCACCTGGGTGATCCCGCGCGCCCGTAGCCCCCCGACGAGCTGGGAGGCGGTCGGCCCGTACCCCTGCTCCCAGACCCGGTTGAAGGTCCCGTCCCCAAACGTGGGGTCGCCGCCACCGCGCAGGTACAGGTTGCCGTGCCAGATGCCGCCCGGGCCGAGGTGGCCGGTCCCGAGCAGCGTCGTGTGGATCCTCGCCGACGGGCCGACCTCGGTGAGCATCGCCACCGACGTGTAGAGCTTCTCGACCGACGCCGGCGGCCGCTTCGTCGTCGCGCGTAGCGCGAACAGCTGCTTGCCGGCGGTGATGTCGTAGACGACCGCGCCCGAGTTCGGACCGGCCGTTCGCAGCACGGCGGTCAGCACACGCTGCAGCTCGAGGACGGGCGCGGAGAGCTTGGGGAAGGCTCGGGCCGTCGCGGCGGTGGCCCGATGAGGAACCTCGGGGGCGTTCGAGGCCGCGCGCTCGGGCGCGGGCAGGGGAGAGGCGCCGCCGCAACCCCCGATCACGAACCCCACCAAACCCCCTACGGCGATGCCGCGAATCAGCCCGATTCGAAGTCCTCCACGGTCTGGGGCCCCACGCACGCGACCGACAGCCGATCCGGGACGGCGGCCGCCACCTCGGCAACGCGCTCGAACGGAACCTGGTCGAGCAGCTCGATCGCGCGGTCAGGATCGACGTCCTCGCCGTACACGATCGCCTGCTGCGCTGCATAGCGCGCGACGGCGCCGGTGTTCTCGAACGCGATCGCCCGGGCCCCGGCCGCGAACGCCCGCGCCCGCTCGACCTCCTTGCGGGTGGGGCCCTCGTCGCGCAGCTCGGTGACGATCTCCCTCATCCGCGCGAACGCCTCGACGGTCTTGGTGGAGTCGAGTCCGGCGGACAGCTGGAGGACCGGCACATCGGCATAAGCATGAGCCGAGGAGTGGACGGAGTACGCGAGTCCGCGCTGCTCGCGGATCTCGTCGAACAGCCGCGACGCCATCGAGCCGCCGAGCAGCGTGGTGTAGATCGCCAGCGCGGCGCGGTCGGCGGGGCTCGAGATCCCGACCTCGGGCCGGTACGACATCCGCAGGTGCGACTGGTTGGAGTCGCGCTCGCGGACCAGCACTCGCGGGTGCGCCGCGGGCGCGGGGGCGAATGGACCGTCCTGCGGCCGTACCGGAAAGCGGCCGAACAGCTCCTCGAGCTCGCCGTCGGCGCCCGTCGAGTCGAGGTTCCCGACCACCAGCGCGGCACCGTCCGCCGGCGACCAGCGCCGGTCGCGGAACGCGACGATCCCCTCGCGTGTGAAGCTGTCCCGGATGTGATCGGCCGGGCCGAGCACGGACCGGCCGAGCGGGTGGTCGCCGAACACCGCCTCGTCGATCAGGTGCTCGGCCATCACCGCGGGCTGGTCGTTGGCGCGTGCGATCTCCTGGACGACGACGCCGCGCTCGCGCTCGAGCTCGTCGGCGTCGATCTTCGGGCGCGCCACGAAGTCGGTGAGCAGATCGGCGGCCTCGAGCGCCCGCTCGGCTCGCGCGGTGATGTGGAAGGCGACCAGGTCGTGGCTCGTGTAGGCGTTCAGCACCGCGCCGATCCCCTCCGCGGCCTCGTTGACGTCGCGGTAGGTGGGGTACTTCTCGCCGCCCTTGAACACGAGGTGCTCGAGGAAATGGGCCATCCCGTTCTCCTCGGGACGCTCCGTGCGGGCGCCCGCGTCGAGCGCTATCAGGATCGTCACAGAGCGCGTGCCGGGAACGGCGATCCTGTACAGAGGCAGTCCGTTCGCCAGCGCGGTCTCAGTGATCGAAGCCATCGCCGACAACGGTAGCGGCCTGGGAACCCCCCGGGCAGGAGGGGAATTTGCAAATCCCGTTGCAGAGGGCTTTCTGCGGCACGCCGCGGCAGGACGGCCGCTAGTGTGCTCGACCGATGCCTACCTCCTCATCCAGGCACCGGAGCCGCGACCGCGCCGCCGCCCCTCGCGGTTCGGCGCCCGTCGCCGCTTCCCGTGCGCACCAGCAGGACGGCCGCGCAGCGCGGCCGGCAGGCCCCTCGATCGTCGAGTTCCGCGGCGTCTCGAAGCACTACGCGCGCGACATCGGGCTCGACCAGGCCACGTTCGCGATCGACCGCGGCGACTTCGTGTTCCTCGTCGGCTCGACCGGCTCGGGCAAGTCGACCGTGATGCGGCTCCTGATCAAGGAGCTCGAGCCGACCGAAGGCACGATCCGGGTCGCCGGGCACGACCTGGGCGATGTGACCCGCAAGCGGATTCCGTTCTACCGCCGCCACATCGGCGTCGTGTTCCAGGATTTCAAGCTGCTGCCGAACCGGACCGTGTACGAGAACGTCGCGTACGCGCTGCAGGTCACCGGCAGCAAGCGCAAGGAGATCCGCGCCAAGGTGCCGGACATCCTGCGTCTCACCGGCCTCTCGACCAAGCTCCACAACTACCCGGACCAGCTGTCCGGCGGTGAGCAGCAGCGCGTCTCGATCGCGCGCGCGTTCGTCAACCATCCGCCGCTGCTGCTGGCCGACGAGCCGACCGGGAACCTCGATCCGGAGACCAGCATCGACATCATGCGGCTGCTCTACCGGATCAACAAGACCGGAACGACCGTGCTCGTCGCGAGCCACGACCACGCGATGGTCGACAAGATGCGCCGCCGCGTGCTCGAGCTGTCGCGCGGGCGAATCGTCCGCGACGAGGCGACGGGGCTGTACGCACGCGACGAGACGACCCGCGAGTTCGCCCAGCGGATGCGCCAGCCGCCCACCCGTCCGCCCGGCCTCGAAGTCGACCCCCTGCAGGACGAGGAGCGCTGAGCGTGCGGATCACGTTCTTCCTGCGCGAGGCGACTCGCGCGATGCGACGCAACGCCGCGCCAACGTTCGCGGCGCTCGCGACCGTGCTCGTCACGACGCTTGTCGTCGGCGTGTTCATCCCGGCCGTCGAGGTGACCAATGACGCCGCGAACACGGTCCGCAGCCGGCTGATCGTCGACGTGTACATGCGGACGGGCGCCACGCCCGCCGACGAGGCCCGGGTCCGCAAGGAGATCACGGCGATCCCGCACGTCAAGTCGGTCCAGTTCGAGTCAAAGGCGCAGGCATACGCGCAGCAGTCCAAACAGAACGCCGCCGCCTATCAGCTGCTCGGCTCCAACCCGCTGCCCGACACGTTCCACGTGTACCCGGACAACCCCGCCAATGTGCTCGCGATCCGCGCCGCCTTGACGCCCCCGTCCGGCGGCGGCACGATCGACCCGGCGATTCAGACGGTCTCGAACAAGAAGGGCTACACCAAGCGGGCGCTGGAGCTGACCTCGGCGGTCAAGTGGGGCGGGCTCGCGTTCGCGCTGCTGCTGACGATCGCCTCGGTGCTTCTGATCGCAAACACGATCCGGCTGTCGCTGTACGCGCGGCGCAGAGACGTGGAAGTCATGAAGCTGGTGGGCGCCACGGATTGGTTCATCCGCTGGCCGTTCGTGATCGAGGGCGTGGTCGTGGGGCTGGCCGGCGGCGTGCTCGCGATCGCGGTGCTCGGCGTCGTCAAGGTCGCGTTGCTCGATCCGCTGTTCTCGGGCTGGTCGCTGGTGTCCCAGATCCGGACGATCGCGTTCCCCGCGCTGATCGCGGTGATGCTCGCCGCGAGCGTGGCGGTGTCGGCGTTCGGGTCCGGGCTCTCGCTGCGCAGGTTCCTGCGCGTCTGACGAGCCCGCCGCGAGAGGACCGCGCGGCGTCCGCGCGACCGCCGATCCGCACGGGCCGAGAAGTGCGCCCGGCTACCCTGGTAGGCAATGTCTTCAGGGCGTAGCACGGGCTACCGAGTCGCGGGCCTCCTCGTGGCGGGACTGCTTGTGCTCGCGATCGGAATCACGATCGGGGGGCATCCGACGTGGCTGCCGGGATCGCTGCGCAGCGTGTTCGAAGGTGACTCGGGAGGGAGCCTCGTCAGCCAGGCGATGGACACCCTCAGGCAGGACTACTACCGGCCGCTGCAGCGCGACGAGCTGCTCAACAAGGGGATCGGGGCGATGGTCGCGAGCCTCAACGACCCCTACTCGCACTACTACGACCCGGCCGCCTACCGGTCGTTCCTCAACGAGGACAACCCGCACCTCAACGGGATCGGGATCGACGTGCTGCCGGATCCCGAGGGCCTTCGGATCGTGGACGTGTTCCCGATGTCGCCCGCGGCCCGCGCCGGCCTCGCGCACGGCGACCTGATTGTGAAGGTCGGCCCGACCTCGCTGACCAACCGCTCGGCCGACTTCGCCTCGCGGCTGATCCGGGGGCCGGCCGGGACCCACGTGACGCTGACGATCCAGCGCGGCGGCACGCGGCGGGTGGTGTCGATCGTGCGGGCGAAGCTGGTGGTGCCGGTCGCCAGCGGCACGATCATCAACTACAAGGGGATCAAGATCGGCGTCCTCGACCTGACGGCGTTCACGGACGGCTCCGGCGACGAGCTCCGCGGCGACGTCCGCAAGGTGCTCTCGCAGGGCGCCCAGGCGCTGATCCTCGACCTTCGCGAGAACGGGGGCGGCCTGCTCGACGAGGCGGTCAAGGTCGCGAGCATCTTCATCCCCGACGGGACGATCGTGTCGACCGCCGGCCGCAGCCAGCCCCGCCAGGTGTACATGGCCAAGGGCAACGCGATCGCGCCGCGGATTCCGATGGTGGTGCTCGTCGATCGCGACACCGCGTCGGCGGCGGAGATCGTGACCGGGGCGCTCAAGGACCGTGGCCGCGCGACCGTGGTCGGCACCCACACGTACGGAAAGGGCGTCTACCAGGAGATCCTGCCGCTTTCGAACGGCGGCGCACTCGACATCACCGTCGGCGAGTACTTCACCCCCAACGGCCAGAACCTCGGCGGCGGCGGGGTTCGCGAAGGGGGAGGCATCCAGCCGAACGTGTACGCGGTCGACAACCCCCGGGCCCCGGGCGATCAGGCGCTGACTGTGGCCGAGCGCGCGGTCGCCGCAAAGCTTCGGTGAGCTCGGATCAAGCACGGCTGGTCGGCCCGCGGGTCGCGGTGATCGAGCGGCGCGGGAAGTTCCTGGTCGCGGAGCCGTTCTTCGACCGTGGGCCACGGCTCGCGGTCAGCCGCGACCGGCGGGCGGACGTGGGCGACCTGGTGCTCGTCAATCCCGGCGCGCGCCGCAACGGCCGCGCCGGCGGCCGGGCGACGATCGCCCGCCGGCTCGGCCGGCCGGAAGTCGCACGCGACGTGATCGAGGCGCTGATGGTGGACCGCGGGCTGCGCCGCTCGTTCGACCCCGCCGTCGACCGCGAGGCGCGTGAAGCCCGCGAGTCGGTCGAGGTTGGCGCGAGCGGGGGGCGCAAGGACCTTCGCTCGCTCGCGACGTTCACGATCGACCCCGCCGGCGCGCGTGACTTCGACGACGCGATCTCGGCGGCCCGCGAGGACGACGGGACCTATCGCGTGTGGGTGCACATCGCCGACGTGTCCGCGTACGTGCGCCCCGGCAGCCTCGTCGACCGGGAGGCCTACCGCCGCGGCACCAGCGTGTACGTCCCCGGCGCGGTCGAGCCGATGCTCCCCGAGGCGCTCTCCAACGACGCGTGCTCGCTCGTGCCGGGCGCCGACCGGCTGGCTGTGACGGTCGAGATCGTGTTCGAGGGCGACCGCGTCAGGAGCAGCGCGTTCTACCGATCGCTGATCCGGTCCGACGAGCGGCTCGACTACGACCGCGTCGACCGGATCTTCGGGGAGGAGGAAGCCGCGCGGGCGCCGTGGGAGGAGCCGCTCGCAGCGGCGCGGGAGGTCGCGGCGGCGCTCGCCGTGCGGCGCGCGAGCAGCTCGGCGCTGGCGCTCGAGTCGGTGGAGCCCGAGTTCGAGTTCGACTCGCGCGGCAACGTCGTCCGGGTGTCTGCGAGCGAGCAGACCGAGTCCCACCGGCTGATCGAGCACCTGATGATCGCCGCGAACGAGCAGGTTGCCGGGTTGCTCGAGTCCCGCCGCGTGCCCGCGCTGTACCGCGTGCACGAGCCGCCCGACGGCGAGGCGGTGGAGCGGCTGCTCGAGCAGCTCGCGTCGCTGGGCGTCCCGACCCCGCCGGCGCCGGGTGGGGCGATCTCGCCGCAGCAGGCGGGCGAGCTGGTCGGCGAGATCTCGCAGCTGCTGGAGCGCTGGATCGTCCGGCGCGGCCATGGCCGGCGCGCGCTGACGAGCCTTGTGCTGCGCTCGCTCAAGCAGGCCCGCTACGACCACCGCAACCTCGGTCACGCCGGACTGCAGTCGCCTCGCTACTGCCACTTCACCTCGCCGATCCGGCGCTACCCGGATCTGATCTGTCACCGCGCGCTGCTGTCGGCGGTGGGCGGCGGGGAGCCCGCGCCCGAGGCCTCGTTCGTCGTCGCCGCCGGGCCGCTGTGCTCGGCGCGCGAGCGCGAGGCGATGGTGATCGAGCGCGACTGCGACGACGTCGCGATCTGCTTCCAGCTCGAGCGGGAGCTGTTCGAGTCGGGGTGGGCGGCCGAGTTCGACGGCGAGGTCGTGGGACTGATCGGGGCGGGCGCGTTCGTCGGGTTTGGCGCCGGCGCGCTGTTCGAGGGGATGCTCCCGGTGCGGCGGATGCGCGGCGACTGGTGGGAGCTGGGCGAGGAGGGGACGATGCTCGTCGGCGCTCGCACGGGCGACGTGCTCCGGCTCGGTGACCAGCTCCGCGTCCAGGTCGCGAGGGTCGACGCGCCGCGCGGCCGGGTCGATCTGATCCCGGCGGCGGCGGACGAGGGCTGATGGCCAAGGGGCGCAAGCGCAAGGCGGCGCCGGGAGACGTGGCCACCAACCGGCAGGCGTCGTTTCGCTTCAACCTGCTCGACCGGTTCGAGGCCGGGATCGTGCTGACCGGGACCGAGGTCAAGTCGATGCGCGACGGCAACGTGCAGCTCAAGGATGCCTACGCCGTGGTTCGCGGCAATGAGGTTTGGCTGATCGGGATGTATGTGGCGCCGTACGGGCCCGCGTCGCGCGACAACCACGAACCCGAGCGCGAACGCAAGCTGCTGCTGCACCGGAGCGAAATCGATCGCCTGATCGGCGCGACCCGGGAGCGGGGCCTGACGCTGGTCCCCACGCGCGTGTACTTCTCGGATCCGGGGTCGCGCGCGAAGATCGAGATCGCACTTGCGCGAGGCAAGGACATCCGTGACAAGCGCGAGACGATCCGCCGGCGTGAGAGCCAGCGTGAGATCGCTCGGGGCCTGCGCGAGGCTGAGCGGTAGCTGGGAAGCGCAGCGGTCGCACGACGTGTAGCGCGGCAATCGATCGGGTAGGCCATCCCTATGACCATTGGGGCTGCAATCGTCCTGATCGCTGTTGGCGCCGTGATGAAGTGGGCCGTCACCGCCCACGTCAACGGATTCGACATCCAGACCGCCGGGATGGTCGTGTTCATCGTCGGCCTGGTCGGTCTGGGGCTGGCGATCCTGTACACGTTCATCTGGGCTCGCGACCGCTATGACGCCTACGACCAGGGGATCCGGCGCCCGCCGCCCGGGTCGCCGCCACCGGCTGTCTGAGAACCGCCTAGCTGAACGTTCGCGCGAGGTTGGTGGCGTCCATGCCGACCACCAGCAGTGCGATCAGGCCGAGGTACACCGCGGCGATCAGCGCTCGATCCCGGGGCTTGACGCGGTAGTAAGCCTCCTGCTCAGGGCTGCGCGTCTTGCGTAGCTTCCAGCGCTTGTACGTCTCGTAGCCCGCCACCAGCAGGATCAGCAGGATCACCGGGTTGGGGAACAGGATCGTGAGCGGGATCATCGCGGCGAACCCGAGGAACCACATCCATGGGGCCATCGCGGCCATCGCGCGCCCGCCGTCGAGCGGCACCACCGGAAGCAGGTTGAAGAGGTTGAGGAACAGGCCGGTGAAGGCCAAGGCGCGGTACAGCTCGTCGCCGGTGACCTGCCAGATCACGATGCACGCGGCGGCGCCGATGCTGCCGAGGATCGGCCCGGCCAGGCCGACGCGAGCCTCCGCGGTTGCGTTGCGGCCAAGCGACTTGGCGCTGATCACGGCGCCGAGGAACGGGATGAACATCGGTGCGCTCGCCCGGATCCCCTCGCGGCGCAGCGCGATCACATGTCCCATCTCGTGGATGAGGATCAGCACGACGAAGCCGACCGCGAACGACCACCCGAACACGAAGCTGTAGGCGGCGACCGATACGAGCATCGTCCCGACCGTCGTCAGCAGCTTGGCCTTCGGGAGCAGCAGCAGGATCGCCTTGAACTTGGCGAGCAGCGCGACCAGCGCGGCGAGCGCCGAGCCCAGCCTGCCCTTGAGCTTCGGGTTGCGGTGGCGGGTCCGCGGCTGCTCGGGCTCGGGCCCGTCAGGCGGCAAGGCCGGCGGTGCGGCCGGCGGGTCCGCCTGCCGGTCTCCGGGCGCCTGGATCGGCGCCGGCCACCATGCGCCACTCGATTCCATGTACATGAATTGTGGCAGGGGGAGCTTCGGTTTCCCCGCCTCTTAGGACGTTCTTCAGGTGCCCGCCGGGCTCACCGTGACCGTCACCGAGCGCGCCCCGCGCTTGTTGCGGAGCGTGAGCACCGTCGCGCCCGCCGATCTGATCGCCGCCCCGCTCACCGACACCCTGTAGCCGTGGGGGTAGTGGAGCTGCGGTAGGTAGATCTCGCTGTCGAGCCCAGCGCCCCGGCGGCCGTCGGGCAGGGTGGTCGAGTAGCTGAGCGTGAACGCGACGGTGCCGCTGTCCCAGCTCCAGCCCGACGGCGTGCCGGCGATCACCGGCGGGAACGGGCGGTCGAGGGCGGCGAGCAACGGCGCGTTCTCGTTGCTTCCGCCCGGCTGGCCGGTGACGTTGGGGACGAACTCGCGGTAGTCCCAGAACACGTCGCCGAGCGTGTCGCTGTCGAA
Organism: uncultured Solirubrobacterales bacterium; assembly: GCA_963800475.1. GTDB lineage: Bacteria > Actinomycetota > Thermoleophilia > Solirubrobacterales > Solirubrobacteraceae > Palsa-465. The sequence continues at coordinate 445,582 of CAWDAZ010000001.1, forward strand.
TTCGGCGGTCTGGCGCTCGACCACCGTCGGGTCGTTGGTCGCGCCCCACTCGCTGTTGATCAGCGCCGCGCCGGTGCGGCGCTGGTAGGCGATCGCGTTGTTGAGGTTCAGCTGCTCCTCGATCGCGCAGCCCGACCCGTTGTCCGGAATCGGCGGCGCGGCGCCGGCCGCTCCGTCGCCCAGGCAGTAGGTGTGGAAGTCAAAGCCGGTGTTGCGGTCGCCGCCGTTCGGGTCCTGCAGGTTCGTGTTGGCGGCGAAGTCGAAGAACACGTTCGGCTCGATCCAGATCATGTGGGCGCGATCGGCGGCGCGGAGCACCGGGAGGAGGCGCATGAACCAGGCGCTCAGCTGCGCGTCGAAGGCGGCGCAGCCGGCCGGGTTGGCGCACGTTGGCCATTGGGTCCCGGCGTTGGGCTCGTTGAAGGTGTCGTACCCGAGCAGGTAGGGCTCGCGACGGAACGTGCCGGCATAGTCCGCGAGCATCGTCGCGAACCGATCGGCGATCCCCACGCCGCCGGGGCCCGGCTTGTTGGCCCAGAAGTTGTCGAACGCGCGCTGCTGGGCGGGGTCTCCGAACATCCCGACCCCATAGCCGAGCGCCGGGTTGGGCAGGCCGTCGGTGAGCGTTGCCCACGCCGGGGCACCGTCGATCCCGGCTGCCGCGAGCCCCCAGTCGTCCTGGTGCCAGTCCAGCAGCGTGTAGATGTGATGCGCCTCGAGCGTGCGCATCGTGCCGAGGATCGAGGCGAGGTAGCCGGGGTCGAACACGCCGGGCTGCGGCTCGATCCCCGACCAGTTCATCCCGAGCCGGACGAGGTTGAACCCGTGCGCCGCCAGGAACGCCGCGTCCTTGTCGCCGAACCCCATCGCGGCGGGCAGATTCGGCGGCGAGTAGTTCATCACGCCGACGCCGTGCAGGATCCGCACCCGGCCCTCACCGTCGACCAGCCACCGTCCGTGATGACCGAGCAGCGTCGAGTCGGCGACGGCCGCGGGCGCGCATGCTGCGACCAGCGTTGCCACGCACGCGACAAGACCTCCCCGGCACAGACCTCTCCGGCGCATCCCGGCGGCGAGGATAACCGGCCGGGTGCGAGGGTTCCAGCGGGAACCGTCGGCCGCTCGAGCGCCGCGACCCGTGCCCTCGACCGGCCTGCTTGTGGCAGATGCCACGTGATTCGCGGGTATACTCGAATCACAGACACATCCCCGGGGACGACTGGCTTCGACGTGGTCGGTTCGTGGGGATGGTTGCGAGTCGAGGTCCCGGGCGGCCTCGTAAAACACCCGGGAACCAATAAGTGCGGACACGCACAACTTCGACATCGGCTCACTGGCTACGGCCTAGTTAGCTGACCGTCGTCTCGGCCGTCGCTTGCCTGCAGCGGCGGATCCGGGATCAATCAGCAGGCTCACTCGGTGAGGACCGCTCCGGCCGATCCGAGGACATTCTTCTCGGAGCTGGCTCTCCACAACCCCGCCGGCGAGGCGAGTGGAGGGCGAGATTCAGAGCGCCGGACACACTCGTAGACGCCATCCCTTACGCGACCGCGGACGCGGGTTCAATTCCCGCCGTCTCCACTAGAACGAATCGCCCTGCAGCGCTGCGAAAAGCAGCGAAATGCAGGGCGATTTTCGTCGCAGAGGTGCGAAGGGCTGCGAAAGGAAGACCGCGGATTTGCGGGGCGGTCGCCGCGGCGAGGTCGCAACTGGGTAGCAAGCTGCGACCGTTTGGGTAGCAGCGAGGGGGCCGTGGGTGCCGCTGCGTGCAGGCCGATCGACCCCGCCGTGCAGCACCGTAACTGCCGAGCTGCGGGCGTCGTTCGTTCGGTGCTAGCGACGTCTGCGAGCCGCCGACCCAGATCGCGGACAGCCTCGACCAAGACCAGCCCGAGCCGGACGAGAACACCGATGCCGTGTCCGGCGAGGCTCACACGGTGTGGTGTGAAGTGTTTCGTGAGCTGTGTTTCTCGCGGGCTCGCCTCCGCCCCCGCCGCTATTGGGGATTGGTCACCTGGCGAGCGGCGGCGTTGGCTAGCGGTCGCACAGGCAAAGCAGCGACCCTGTTTCTGGTGAGAGGCGGCTTGGGGGTGCACGAAGCCGGTGGGGCCAGCCCTCTCGTCCGGGCGCGCATCGGTGCATTGACAAACCAACCGGTCGGTTTTATTCTCCTCAGATGTCCTCCGGCGTCGCAGCCCCCACCCGTGCGAGGCAACAGCGGGCGGTTCAGACGCGGCGGCAGATTCTGGAGACCGCGGCGACGGCGTTCGCGAGGCACGGGCCCGACGGCATATCGCTCAACCAGGTGATCCGCGAGAGCGGCCTGACGAAGGGCGCGGTCTATTTTCACTTTGCCTCGCGCGAGGAGCTGGCGCTCGCGACCTTCAGGTACAAGCAGGAGCAGCTCGTCGAGCTGCTCGTGGCACGAGTCGACGATGGCCTACCGGCGCTCGAGCGGTTGGCGGCGCTGCTGCGCGAGCGGGCGCGTCTACTCGAGGAGGATCAGAGCCTGCTCGTGGTTGTCCGCCTAGGAATCGAGTTGACGCTTCGCTACGGGCCGGACTCCGAGTACGGCGCGTTCTCGGAGCTGCCTCTGGCAGCGCTTGACGCGATCGTCCGCGAGGGGCAAGCGGCCGGTGAGGTGCGCCCGGAGCTCGACCCGCGCGCGACCGCGGAGACGATCTTCGCGGCCATCCTGGGGATCGACCAGGCGGCACTGTGGCTTTCGCGCGGCTTCGACATCCGCGCACAGACCGAACGACTGCTCGAGGTCCTCATCCCAGGCCTCCGACAGGAGCGCCGACGAACACCAGAGAAGGAGCGAAAGGAGATCGCGTGACTACCACGATGACCGCTGCCAGGACGTTGCTTGAAATCGGAGGCTCGAGAGTGATCGAACACGTCGGGGGCGCCGAGACGAACGGTGCTGTGGCGTTGCTCGAGTTCGTCGCCGCACCCGGGTACCCGGTACCGCCGCTGCATGTGCACGAGCGCGAGGACGAGCTGACCTACGTGGTCGAGGGGACGCTGGAGGTGCAGTTCGGAGACGAGACGCTGGTGCTGGGCGTCGGAGAGTCGGTCCTGAAACCGCGCGGCATACCGCACACGTTCCGCGTACGCGGGCAAAGCGGCGCGCGCTTCCTGGAGCTGCTTACACCGGCCGGCTTCGAGGGCTACTTCCGAGCCGCTGCGGCCGCGCTGCACCGCGGCGCCGCACCGACTCCGGAGCTGGCAACGTCGCTGATGGCCTCCTACGGAGTGACACCCGCATGAGCAGCTCGCTGACCGTCCCGGCCGCCACGGTGCACGACCCGCCGCCGATCAACCGCCTGGCGCGGGCCCTCAACCGCATCACCTCGCCCGGCAGCGCGCCACGGCCGATACTCAACACTCACCGCTGGCTCTACGAGCGCAGCGACGGCCGTATCGGACACGGCATGATCGGGGCGCCGACGCTCCTGCTCAAGACAACCGGCCGCCGGTCAGGCAAGCCACGAACCAGCGCCCTTGTATACGCACGAGACGGCAACAACCTCGTCCTGGCAGCATCCAACGAGGGCAGCGACCGACACCCAGCCTGGCTGCACAACGTCCGCGCCCACCCAGACGTCGAGGTCCAGATCAGTCGGCGACGACTCCACGGCCACACCGCCGTCATCGACGCCGCGGACCCCGACTACCCACGGCTCTGGACCCTCATGAACAGCACCAACCACGCCCGCTACGACCAATACCAATCACAGACCAGCCGGCCAATCCCGCTCGTCATGATCACGCCCGATCACAACTGACGCACCAGGCCGGTCCCGCATCATCCGAGGCAGGCGCATCTCGGCGGGAATCGTGCGGGCCCCTGCTCAGCGCGAGTAGCAGGATGCCTGCTTCGCCTGTGCGAGCGCTAGCCAGCGGCGTGTCCGAACGCGTGCCCGCTTCGCACGAGACGGAGGAGCACGGCCACCGGCCGGCCGGCGAGACCGCTGGACTCTCCGAAAGCAGAAGCCTCGTCAACGCGAGCGTGAGTGCTGGGTTGATCGAGACTCAACACTCTCCCAGCATCGCGGTCAGAGTGGTGCAACGCGAAGAACTCGCAAGCGAGTCGGCCCGGTGAGCGGGCGTGATCCATCGGCGATCGGACGATCGCCGATGCGGCCGCGCGATGTAAAGCGGAGCACGATGAAAGCGGCCGCGCGGCCGCCGCAGTCGGAACGGGACCGCGACCATGCCTTTCGTGCAGGTGGTGCTCGTAAAGCCAGCGAAACCACCGACGTGAATCAGTAGGAGCTACTGATTCACCGAAGTACCTCCACCAACCAGGCTGATGGATCACGACTGACCCAGAGGCATCCAACGCACCATCGCGCAGCTCCCTCACCCGCCGGCAGCTGATCGGCGGCGCCGCAGTGGTGGGGCTGGGGACCGGGCTGCGCAGCCTGCCGGCCGGCGCCGCGTCGCCGACCACCCACCACGCCGACGTGGCGATCGTGGGCGCCGGCTTGGCCGGGCTGACCACCGCCCGCGTGCTGGTCCGCCATCGCAAGTCGGTGGTAGTCATGGAGGCCGACGATCGGGTGGGCGGCCGCACCGAGAACCATCCAATCGGCGGCGGCAAGATCAGCGAGCTGATGGGCGAGTACGTCGGCCCCACGCAGGACCACATCATCGGGCTGGGCCGCGAGCTGGGGATCCGCACGTTCAAGACCTATAACCAGGGCCAGAGCGTGCTATTTCTGAACGGCCAGCGCAGCATGTATCCGGCGTCCGTGGGCATCCCTACCCAGCAACCGCTGTTCGCCGACGTCGTGGCTGTCCTGAACGCGCTCGACCCCCTGGTCTCGCAGGTCCCGGTCGATGCGCCCTGGCGCGCCGATCACGCTGATGACTGGGACCAGCAGACGCTCGAGACATGGATGCGAGCCAACATCGCCTCCGCCGACGTGGCCAAGTTGTTCCGGGCGGCGGTCAACGCCATCTGGGGCGCCGATCCGCGCGACCTCTCGCTGCTCTACGCGCTGTGGTACGCGCGTGTGGCGGGCAACGAGCGCACGCCGGGCAGCTTCGTCCGGCTGATCAGCACCGGCGGCGGCGCCCAGGAGAGTCGTTTCGTTGGTGGGTCGCAGCTGGTGTCGATCCGGATGGCAGCCCGTTTGGGCGATCGCGTGGTGGTGTCCTCGCCGGTGCGGGCTATCACCCAGGACCACCGCGGCGTCACCGTGGTGTCCGACCAGGTCACCGTGCGGGCGCGCCAGGCGATCGTGGCCATCCTTCCGGCTTTGACCGCGTCGATCGAGTTCGATCCCCCGCTGCCCGGCCTGCGGGCTCAGCTCATCCAGCGGATGCCGCACGGAACCCTGGCCAAGGCCGAGGCAGTCTATGACCGGCCGTTCTGGCGCGATGCCGGCCTGAGTGGCCAGTCGGTGTCCGACGTGGGGCCGTGCCGCACCACGTTCGACAACTCACCGCCGGACGGGCGTCCGGGCGTCCTATTCGGGTTCATCGGCGGAGCCGACGCGCGGGAGTGGATGCAGAAGTCGCCGGCCGCCCGACGCAAGGCGGTGCTGGACAACTTCGTCACCTACTTCGGAGAGAAGGCCCGGCATCCCCGGTCCTACATCGAGGACAACTCGGCGGCCGACGAGCTGTGGATCCGCGGCTGCCCCACCGTCAACCTCCCGCCCGGGGTGCTGTCGGACTTCGGTCCGACCATCCGCAAGCCGGTGGGCCGGGTGCACTGGGCAGGTAGCGAGACCTCGACCTTCTGGAGCGGGTACATGGACGGCGCCGTCCGCTCGGGCCAGCGCGCGGCTCGGGACGTGCTAGCCCGGCTGTAGTCCGCCGCAGCGCCGCGCCCGCTCGGCCTGCTCGCGCTGATGCGAACCTGATGGACCGCCTGCCCGTCCGACCGTACTCTCGCGACGCTACAAGCATCTCGCCGTTGTCGACGAGCGTCCAGCTCCGCGCGGATATCGCGACCAACGTCTCGCGCGGCTCCCACGACCGCTTTCGATTTCGGGGCCAGCGCCGACCTCACGACTGCCTTGGCGACCAGGCAGTGGCCAGCACCTCGACTGGCTGACGAGCGCTTCGCCACGAACTCAATCGCCGGCTGGCGGGCCCGGCGGGCCGCTCGCTTGTCGCCGAAGCGCAAGTCGCGAGCGGCCGTCGCCGGTAACAAGAGCAGAAGTCAGCGCCCACACCCGGCTCGGGCGGGCGATCGCGTGTAGCCCAAAGAAGCAGCCCTCGGTTCGCCGTGGACGCGCGGACGTGAAGAGGCTGTAGTGACGTTCACCGAGCTTGGACGGGGGGTCGTTCTCTGGCCCGGGTGGTCAACTAGACGTAGTTTCGCCGCCAGCCCGTAGTGAGGGCGGGCCCCGTTGCTGTCCTGCGCATGGCGACGGACCGCTCGCCAGTAAGCAGTCACGGTGGTGTCGCCGCTCAGCGTGATCCTGCACCGTCCGCGCACCGGAGTTGCCACACGATGGTGGTCCGAGGCAACCGCCACAGTCGGCCCTGGTCAGCCCCGGTAGTTCGCGAGGTCGTTGACGATCTGGTGCTGGAGCGCGTACGCGGGGGAGACGATCCGGTCGGGGGGAACGAACTTCATCGGCACCCCGAGCATCATCACCGCGAACGCGAACCGTCGCCCGCCGACGCTGCGGCAGTATCCGCTCACGTCAAGCGTGTTCTTTGACTGTTGGAAGTCAAGGCGAGTGCCGCCCTTGAGCGCGCAGCGCCCGTTCGCCGCCGCATGGGCATAGCCGGTGTCCGAACCGTTGCGACCAGCCTGCGACAGCGAGTGCGCAAACGCATCAGCGTCCGGACCTCGGTGCATGAGACGGAGCAGACCGACGACGTCGCGCGGGGAGTCTAGGTCGCGCAGGCTCTCGCCGGACCCGCTCACGACCTGTGGGTGAAGGCCGAAGCGACGCATCGTGTCGGTGACCGCGATTGCGCCACCGGCCCCTGATCCCTGACCCGCGAGGCGCGCACCGAGGTCGCGCATGAGCACGTCGGCGGCGTAGTTGTCTGAGGGGCGGTTGATCAGCATGATCAACCGCGACATCGGAGGGGACTGCGTCTTGGCGATCGGGGTCGCCAGGGTGGGAGTGGTACCTGCGCCGGCAGCGCCCTCCACCCGCACGCCGTCTGCCTTCAGAGCGTCGATCAGCGCCTGCGCGGCGAACCGCACCGGTAGCTTTTGGGGACGGGCGCTGGTTGCGCTGGCGAGACCTCGGTCGAAGCTGATCGCCGTCCGCGGACCCCACGGCAGCAGGCGCTCCAACCGCCCAGCCGGACCGTACGGGCAGCCCGGTCCGAACAGCGGCTTTGCGCAGAGCACGAGATCGAATGGTCTGCCGGTACCGTCGCTGAACAACGAGGCGTCACCGTAGACCGACCCGCGGATCAGGCGCACCCCGGAGCGACGGATCGCCGCGACCAGCGACTGGACCGTGCCACCGCCTCCGTACGCACCCCTGGCAAACGAAGCACTCCCGAACGTGAAGTCGCCGCCGCCGCGGAGATACAGGTTGCCGGTCAAGGTGTTGCCAGGACGCGCGCTGCTAGCGAACACGCGGGTCGTCAGTCGCGCGCGGGGACCGAGCCGCATCAACGCCGTCGAGGTCGTGAATAGCTTCATCAGCGAAGCCATAGGACGCGCTGTCCAAGCGCGGTCCGAGAACACGACGTGCCCGTTGCCCAGGTCGACCACAAAGGCCCCCTCTGTCCGTGGGCCCAGCGCCATCTGGGCTGCGATCGCAGACCTGAGCTCACGCTCATTCTGCAGCGCCTGACCGAGCGCCGTCGACGCGAACAGCGCGGACCCGGCAAGGACGGTGCTGACGACCCCGGCGACGCGAGTTGACAACGACATTTCTTCTCTCGGTTTCGTTGACGCTGATACGACCGCGGGGAATATCAGTCTGCACTCGCGTCAGGCAGCGCAACCGAAGGGAAGATGACACAGGCCGAACGTGTTAACGTTCACTTGACTCCCGTGGCCCCGTACCTGCCCGGCCCGGTCGACCGGTGCGGCGAGTCTACACCACCCCCGTAGCGACGCCATCTTCCGGCTCCGCGCGAGTCGGCTCGCTGCTGCTTGTAGCGCCCGGAAAAGCAGGCGCGCTGCTAGTACGCCCCCCTCCCCGAACTTGGAGCAGCGCTCCGGCTCAGGGGTGGGCCTATTTCTTAAAGGCCGGCTCGATTGGCACGGCGAAGGTCTCGCGCAGGCACGCTCCGTCCCGCTGAAGCACGAATGGAACGAGAACTCGCTTGATGGACGTCTGGCAGCCCGGCGATGAGGCGTCCGGAGAATCGTCGCCGCGCGGTAGCGGGCGTCGGCGCTGGGCGGCCGAACGATTCGGGCCAGTTCCCTCCTGTCCGCGCTCAGCGGGTGCTCCGGACGCGAGCTAATGATGCTTGTCCCGGAACGAGAGCGGGTCTCTCACTTTGTTCTGCGGCCGGTCGCATCGGCCAATCCGGCGGCCGGCGATTTCGATCCGGGGCGCTGCGGGGACGCGTGGGCAACGTCGGTTGGCCGGATCACCGCGGCGACCTGCTCGGGGGAGAGAGCTTCAAGTCCGTGCAACAACACCACGGTTCGGTGGGGATCTGTCCTGGCGTTGGCGTCGGTGTGGCGAAGGTAGACGAGACATCGCTCGCGCGCGATCCGGTAGAGCCACGGCCGTACGTCCATGGGTGCCCCGCCGGCAGCCAGGAATGCGAAGGCATGGGCGCGCGTGTCTCGGAGCACCCGGTCGGCAGCCTCGCGCGAGTTCAGAAGTTCGCGGCAGAACACGAGGAGACGAGTCTCGTGGCGTCGGAAGAGGGCATCGAAGGCAAGCTCGTTTCCGCCGTCGGCCAACCTGACCAGTCGGCGATCGGATCGCAGCCTCAGCCATCGATGACCATGGTGCTCGGGCTTGTCCCGCCTTAGCCTGAGGGTCGTGACCGGCGCGCTGCTCACCTGAATGACACGAGAGCGACGTCGGCGTTCGCGGTGGCGGATCCGTTGGTGAGCGCGACGTGGGCTCCAAGCTGGTTTCCGGGAGCACGGACGAGCATTGCGTGCCCGGCTGGGGTGAGGGTGAAGTACAGGTATCCGAGCTCGTTGGCGCCGAGGAACTCCGAGCCCGTGTGGGCGATCACCTTTTTTCCCACGGAGACTGTCGCGTTGACGTGGCAGGGCGTGCCTCCGGCGCAGCCGGCGAGGATGCCGCCTGTCCATGCGGATGAGACGAAGTGGGTGACGCCAATGATCTTGAGCGTCGGCGAGTTGGTCAGGCTGCGGCGCGGCCCGGCGCCGCTCGTGTAGAAGGGGACGAGGTTCAGCGAGGTGTCTGCCATCGTGCCGGAGCTCTCGCGGGCGCTGACCTGCACAGCTAACCGGCGGCCGCGCGCGTGCTGGAGCAGTGAGCGTCCTTGTTCGGAGAGCTGGAAGTAGAGGATGCCGGAGTCGTTCTCGCCGATCGCCTCACTGCCCGTCCGCGCGATGACCGTACGCCCGGCCGAGATCGTCGTCGTCACCCGGCACGTGTGATTTGCGAAGCACCCGGCTGGGATCCCGCCGAAGCCACCCGCCGACAAGAACGCGCTGCGCCCGTAGATCGCAAGGTGCGCCGGCATCGCCTTGGGGCTCGAGGTCGAGAGAACGTTTCCGCTGGAACCGAGCGACTGCACAGCGAAGTACGTGGCCGCGCTGTGCACCGCTATCCGGGTCTCGAAGCCGGTCTTGGGCTCCTGCCCGACCGCGCTCAGCGCGCCGGGCGCCGAGCCGGCCAGCACGCGCCATGAGGACACGTCGGTGGCTCCGTTCCAGCTCGCGTAGAGGTTGGTGGAGCCATCCGGGTTCGGTCCAACCGCGAGCGCAGGGATCGTCGGCGGCTGCGCGCTCCAGGGGAAGCGGTACGCGCGATAGGTCGAGGTGGGGACGTTGAAGTGTGCGTCGTAGTCCTGCTGGCCGGCGGCGTCGTACTCCGAGAAGTACGGCTGCTGGCCCCAACCGATGAACGCTTCGCCGTCTCCTAGCAGCTGGAGGTTGCCCTCGAAGTTCGCGCTGATCGCTGGGGAATGACCGTACTGCTTGATCAGGCTTGCGGTCATGTCGGCGCCGTTGAGGCTTTCGCGGATGCCGCGCGAGTACGAATGCACCTTGGGCGGGCCGGCGCCGTCGTCGAACAATGTGACGGAACCGTCCTGCTGCACAACGGCGTTGTGTTGGCCCCAGGTACTCGTGCCCGACCCCATCTTGAAGCTCGATTGCTTGCCGCCGAGGGTCCAGATCACCCTGCCGGTCCGGGGGTCAACCTTGTACACGGCCGAGGTGTTGCGCAACGAGATGATCAGGTTCCCGTCGCGATCGAGGGCGATCGAGTTGAGGTGGTAGGGATCGAAGATGTGTCCGGGGTTCTTCGGCGTGAAGTACGACGCGCTGAGCGGCACACGGTCCATCGCGTGCCACTCGAACAACACAAGGCCGGTCTTGATGTCGATCTCCTGAACGACCGAGTCGACCGACGGCTTCGCGACTCCTGCGAGGTGCACCGGCGATGAGGCTCCGATGTACGCGTCGCCCTGTGGGGTGATCAGGAACTCGTGAAGTCCCATGTCTAGCCCGTTGGCTGCCTGGACGGTCGCGATCTGGCGGTAGTTGCGATCGAAGATGATCCCCACGCCGCGGCCGTGGCCCGCATTTGAGTTGCCCTGCCACCACGTCAGCACCGGCCGGCCGTACAAGTTCTGAACGCGAAAGTCGGTGACCAGTGTGTTCTGCGAAACCGGACGCGGCAGGAACCAGATCACGTTGCCGCGCGGATCGAGGATCAGCGGACCATCCTGGTAGGGCCCGAACTGCGGCGCGACGAAGATGTCCCCGTCCGAGGCCGGCGCGTGGTCGGTGGTCACCGTGACCGCCGCGGGCTGCAGGTCAGCGCGTGAGCGAAACCGCTGCACCCCGTTCGAGCCCGCCGACACGACCGGGAACTTTCCATACGGGAGCAGGCCCCAGGAGTGCGCGATCGCGAACCGGAACGTGCCAGCGGTCCCACCGATCACGTTGAGATGAGTCGTCACGGTGACGCTCTCGCCGGCGGAGAACGGGTTGTCGGGCACGAAGCTCGCTCCGTCGCCGTCCGAATGCATCACGAACTGTCCCGAGTGGGCGCCGCTCGCCGAACCCACGACCCGAATCGCGCCGATGGTCCGGCCGGAGACCCCACGGAAGCTGATCTGGGTCTGCGGCAGGTTGTATCGGGTGTTGGGAGACGGGAACACCGCGACGGGCGGCGAATCTGCACGGGCCACGAACGGCGCCCACAGCAATGCGAGCAGCGTCAGGCACCCTGCGGGAAGTAAGGGAAGGCTGCGCACAACTCGCATCGCGAAGCCCGGAACTCACCGAACTGTCGATCGTCGCGTGAAGCCCTCGCCACCGGTCAGCGCACGGACCGCTTTGCTCCGCTACTAGCAACTCCGATCCGCGGCGCCGGTTCGTGCTGGAAATCTGCACACGACAACGGAGGCGTCATGCGAAAGTCTGTAAGAGCGCTGCTGTGTCTCACAGCGGTGGTGATCACGATCCTGCCGGTGGCGCTCGCGCAGGGAGCCACGTCGGCCCCGACGGTCAGCACCTCGCCGGCGACGGGCGTCAATGACACGAGCGCGAAGCTGAACGGAACCGTCAACCCGGACGGGCAGCAGACCAGCTACGCGTTCCAGTGGGGTCCCACCACCGGCTACGGACACGAGACCCCGCTCACCTCGGCCGGGTCCGGCACCGGCGCGAGTTCGGTCGGCGCGACGGTGAGCGGGCTCGCGTCGGGCAGCACCTACCACTTCAGGATCATCGCGATGAATCCCAGCGGGACGTCGGTCGGAGCCGACCAGAGCTTCGCGACCACGGGGACGGCACCGCCACCGTCGACGCCGCCGGCGGCGAGCACCGGATCCGCAGGCAAAGTCAGTGCGTCGGGAGCGACGGTAACCGGCACGGTCAAGCCGGCCGGCCAGTCGACCACGTACTACTTCGAGTATGGGCCCAGCTCGAACTATGGCTTCGAGACCTCGCCCACCAGCGCCGGCGCCGGCCTCACCGAGCAGTCGGTCAGCGCCAACCTGAGCGGGCTGCCGGTTAGCACCACCTTCCACTACCGGGTGGTGGCCGTGAGCAACGGCGGCACCGCGCTGGGCAGTGATAAGACGTTCACGACCACGACTCCCCCCGCAGCGAGCACCGGAGGCGCGACGCGCGTCGACGTTTCCTCCGCGAGGTTGAACGGGACCGTCAACCCGCGCGGGCAGGCAGCGAGCTACTACTTCCAGTACGGAACCACCACCACCTACGGGCTACAGACACGGCCGGTCGACGCGGGATCGGGGACCGGCGACGTCGCGGCCTTCTCGGACATCGCCCAGCTCCAGAGCAACACGACCTACCACTACCGCCTCGTCGCAGCACAGAGCGCCGGCGGTACCTCCGACGGGGCCGATCAGACATTCAAGACCAGCGGCCCCGCCCAGACGCCGTCCCACGTCGCCTTTATGGGACGAATGGGGTTCGTCTCCCCAGGCGGGATCATCGGCGTCGAGGCCGGTTGCATGGGCGGACAGACCGGCTGCGCCGGGAAGGTCGCGATGTACCACGACGGCAGCCTGATCGGCCAACGGAGCTTCTACATCGCCCCCAACAGCGGAGGGTTCCAGAACATCGGGCTCAGCTACCTCGGCAAGCAGCTGCTCCGCGACAACGGCGTCTGGCGGCTAATGGCCGTCGACATCGACGTGACTACCACCAGCGGGCAGCAGACATCCCAAGTGATGCACCTAGCGCGCTGGGTCTGGCACTAGACCCCCAGCCATGCGGGACCCGCTCCTAGGAGCGGGTCCCGGATCGGTCAGCGCGCGGACGGGTCCCGTTCCGCCGCGAGGCGCGCCGGGCAATACTCACCGCGAAGGCACCGACGTTCCCCGATCGGAGCAGCCATGTTCCCAAGAATGCGCTCCCGCTCAACCACAAATCGCGAGGCCGTGAGCTTGCGAGTCTCGTCCGAGGACGACGCGGGCGCACTCGCTCGCCTCGCGGGGCTGGATAGCAGCAGAATGCCGCCCGGGCCGATGCTGCTGGCCGAGGTCGACGACCACGTGCGCGCAGCCGTGTCGCTCGCAGACGGAACGGTCCTCGCCGACCCGTTCCACACGACGAACGACACCATCAAGCTCCTACGAGCACGCGCGAAAGAACTCAGCCGCTGAGCGGACCCCGCCGCTCGTCCGCCGCCTCATGAAATCGAGGGTGCGCCCCTCCGAGCTGATGGCGAGAGGCGGCAGCACGAAAGCTCACGGGTCAGTCTGAGCGCCGGCTTCGGAATCGCGCGGGCGGGGCGCCGCGCCGGTCAGTCCTGTGACCGGTCCGGTTGCGTTGCCATGGCTAACGGGGGCATTGTGCAATCGGTGTCGATGTCCACGTTGGATACGCAGGCCTCCGACGATGGCGACGAGCTGATCGACGCGCTGCTCGGCGCCAGCCGTGTGCTGGTTGCGGTCGCCGCCCGCTCGCTGGCGGGGCTTGTCGAGGATGTGACGCTCGCCCAGTACCGGGTGCTGATCGAGCTTGCCGCGCGGGGGCCGCAGCGCGTGGCGGACTTGGCGACCGTGCTGGAGGTCGAGCGTTCGACGGCGACCCGCATGTGCGATCGGTTGGTGCGCAAGCACCTCGTGCACCGCAGGCGGACAAGCACCGATCGGCGTGGCGTGCGCGTGGGGCTGACGCCGGCCGGGCGCGAGCTGGTCGAGGCCGTGAGCACCCGTCGGCGTCGGGAGATCACGCGGATCGTGCGGCGCATGCCACGGCCGGACGCCCGGGTCGTATTGGGTGCGCTTCGGGCGTTCGCCGCCGCGTCGGGCGAGGTGCCAGAGCAGGACTGGTCGCTGGGCTGGCGCCTGGGCGATCGGCGGCCGAGCCCGACGCAGGCGCCCGCCGGGCCGAGGGGATGAAAGGCCCCGAGCGGGGTCGCCCGACGGAGCGGCGCCCCGACGGTTCAGCCTCCGGGTCGGCCGGCTCCGAAGGCGCGGCTGATGTCTCACCAACTTCCGAGGTGCTGCGGGCGCTGTCGATGTGGCTGGCCGGCTCGAGACTGGGGCTGGCGGTGATGGCGCTGGTGGTGGGTGCCGCTGCGGGCTTGGGCGCGGCGTTCTTCAGGTGGCTGATCTTCTCGGTGACGTGGGTTGCGACCGGTTATCAGCAGTTCGGTCAACAGGGCCGGGTCCCGAGTCTTCACGTGCCGTTCCTCGGGCTCTGGTTCCTGCTGCTGGTGCCGGTGCTGGGCGGCCTCCTCTACGGGCCGTTGATTCAGCGGTTCGCGAGGGAGGCGCGAGGCCATGGAGTGCCGGAGGTGATGGTCGCGGTCGCGGAGAACGGCGGCAGGATCCGGCCGCAGGTGACCGTCGTCAAGGCGCTCGCCTCCGCTGTATGCATCGGGACGGGCGGCTCGGTCGGCCGCGAGGGCCCGATCGTCCAGATCGGCTCGGCGCTGGCCTCGACGCTCGGGCAGCTGGTGCGGATGGCGGAGAGCCGGCTGCGGGTGATCGTGGCGTGCGGTGCGGCGGGCGGGATCGCCGCGACGTTCAACGCGCCGATCACCGGGTTGTTCTTCGGGTTCGAGATCGTGCTTCGCGAGTTCTCGCTCGACGCGCTGTTCGCGACCAGCCTCGCGGCGGTCACTGGCACCGTGATCAGCCGGGCATTCTTCGGCGCGGCGCCCTTCTTCGTGGGTGTGCCCCATGGTCTGTCGGTCGGCGATGACTACACGTATCTGCTGATGGCGGTCCTGGGCGTGACGGCGGGGCTGATCGGCGTAGGCTTCAAGTCGTTTCTCTATGGGCTCGAGGACCGGGTCGACGAGCTGTGGCGGGGACGACCGGAATGGGCCCGGCCGGCCGTCGGAGGACTCGCGCTCGGCGTGGTCCTGTTGGTGCTGCCGCAGATGTACGGGGTCGGCTACCCGGTGATGAACAGGGTGCTGGGCGGCCATTACGTGTTGTGGTTCGTCCTGATCCTGATGCTCGGCAAGATCCTCGCCGCGAGCCTCACGCTGTCGATCGGGGGCTCCGGCGGGGTTTTCGCACCCTCGCTGTTCATCGGGGCGGCGGCCGGAACGGCGTTCGGGGTGGCCGCGCACGACATCTTCGGGGCTGCGGTAGGGCCGCCGGCGATGTACGGGGTGGTGGCGATGGGCGGGGTGTTCGCGGCTGCGGCGCAGGCACCGCTCACCGCGATCGCGAGCGTCGCCGAGATGACCGCCAACTTCACGCTGACATTGCCGATCATGCTCGTCGCAGGGATCGCCGCGGCGTTGTCCAAGCGGCTCAGCTACGGCAGCATCTACACGACCAAGCTGCTCCGGCGCGGGATCGACATCGAGCGCCCAAGGGCGATGACCATGCTGCACTCGCTCACCGTCGCGGACGTGATGCAGCCGCTCACGGGCCTCGACGGGCGCGCGTTGCTCAGGGCCACGAAGTCGCCCGAGCACGAGTCGGCGATGCGGAAGGTGGCATGGGAGCAGCTGCTCGGCCCGGTCACCGACACGCGTCAGCCGCAGGTCCTGTTCGCGGACGAAGACCTCGAGCAGGCGCTCCGGCAGCTGGTGCTGTTCGGCCGCGATGGGCTGCCGGTGCTCTCACACGACGGTGAGCACCTGCTCGGCTGGATCACCCGCAACAACGTTCTGTCAGCGCTGGCGGAACGTGTGACCGACTCCACCCGAGAGATCGAGCGTGGCGCTCTAGCGGCCGAATTCGCGGTTGATGATCCGGCGGATCAGGTGCACATCCCCAGTACCCCACTACGTGGCTATCAGCTCGTCGAGCTGACGATCCGGCCGGCCTCGCCGGCAATCGGCCGTCGCCTCGACCAGGTTCAGTGGCCGGCCGCGAGCCTGCCCGTCGCGATCACCACGGGACGCGAGATTCTCGCCGCCCGCGGCGATATCGAACTCGCGCCGGGCGAGCGTGTCATCGTGCTGGTACCGGACGTCCACCCCAAGGACACCCCGCATGACCAAACCGTCGCTTGCGAGTAGATCCCTGACACTGCGTCCCGATCGGCAGTTCGGTGCGCCGAGCGTTAGAGGGTGAGCCGATGGTGATGGTCTGTCAGCTACTCGTGGAGGATCCCGAGCTGGCGGAAGCGGTTCCAACCGATCTCCGAGTTCGAGCCGCGGAGGAGTGCATCGCCCCGGTGGCGCGCCTAACCCGAGGCCGCTGGACCGGCGAACAGCCTGACCTGCCGCGCGACGCGATCGGGCTGCTCGTGCTCGAGGGACTCCTGATCCGCCGCGTGGGTGTCGACGGCCGCTTCGGCGCGGAACTGCTCGGAGTAGGTGACCTGCTGCGGCCCTGGCAGGGCGAGGACGCAGAACCGACCTTGCCGCACACAGCCGGTTGGCGGGTGCTGCAGGCATGCCGCGTCGCGATGCTCGACAACCGCGTCGCCGGGAGGCTGTCGCGTTACCCGCAACTGACCGCGAGGCTGGTCGGCCGTGCGCTGGAACGATCGCGAAACCTCGCCGTGCAGATGGCGATCGTTCACCAACCGCGCGTCCACGTACGGCTCCACATGCTGCTCTGGCATCTCGCCGATCGCTGGGGCCGAGTTGGAGTCGAGGGAATCAACCTCACCCTGCCACTGTCGCATACGATGCTCGCGGACCTCGTCGCGGCGCGCCGTCCAACGGTGACCGTAGCGCTCGCCGAGCTCGAGAAACGCGGGCTCGTCCGACGAGTTGACACAGGCCTGGTGCTCCTCGGGGATCCACCCGGGGAGCTTCTGGAGCTGCGCTCCATCGCCCTCCCACACGCGGCGGGATCATCGGGCATCGGACGCGCCGCCGGCTGAGGTCTCCCCGCCGCCGAGGGGATCCGCCCGTCGGAGTCGCTCGCGCGCGAAACAGTTGGAACGCTTACCGGGGCGCGCGCGCATCGGTAAGCCCCCTGTCCGGTCGACTTCGGCCGAGGCCTCAACCGGCCGATCATGCGGAGCCAGGCCAAGCCTATTCGACCGATGGCCAAGGATTCTGAGCAACACACAGGCCGGCCCTCAGTGTCGCTGCGGTCGCGACACCGAGAACCTCGCCCTGCCTCTGAGCCGGTCGGTCGGCTTCGTCACACCGGCGCCCGGGTGCGGACAAGTTCCTCGCAACGCAGCGAGCCGCAGCCCGGGCCGGCCGACACAAAAGACACGCGGCCCGGAGCGTGTCATCGACGAACCCCGAGCGGCGGCCGGGGTTTCGGGTGATCCGGCCCGCGAGGATCGCGAGCCGACGCGCAAAGACGCGATGCCGCGAGCGAGCCGGCGCGCCTGCAAACGCGCCGGCGGTGGTGGGCGTCGTCGCGATGGCCGTCTACTTCGTCTGGGTCTGCCTGCAGATGGCACCCCGTACGCAAGGGGGCCGACGTGCTGCTCGCGGCTATCTTCGGCGGGGCCATCGCCGGGACCCTCGGTGCTGTCGCCGCACTCTGGCGACACGGCCGCTGATCAAGGGGCGAAGGACGCTCCGATCGGATTGTTCCCGCCCGGGATCAACCGGGCCGAGTGAACTCGTCCGCGTGCTCAGTGATTGGCGGCAGGACCGGTCAGGGCACGCTCGTCGGACCTCGGAGACCGGAGAAAGCCGGCTGGGAGCCGCTCGATTGCACCCGATCCCACCGCCCTCGACCGGGCGCCATCGAAACCTCCTTCACGCCATCTGTTGGCCCCCGCGGCACGCTCAAGCGCGCTCCGGTGGAGTACCCCGTACGGTCGCAGCGCTCGGGCGAGGCGCCGGACTTCGGCCTGGATCACCGCCTCGCTGTGCCGTTTGGACAGGCAGCGCCCCCCCAGTGACACGCGCTCGGCCAAGCCTCGCCTCGGTGTCGTCGATCTCTCCTTTCGGTGCGGGTGCCATCACACTCCTTCGCTCGCATGGCCACAGGAGCAAGATCTCGCGAGCCGCTCCTCGCACAAAGGGCACCGGTCTGGCCGCTGACGGGTGGCGCCCCGGTCGTGTATCGGGAGATACCGCCACAGCGCGGCGACCCTTCAAATGTCCTTGGGGTCAGAGGGCTGACCCGCCGCCTCCCTGCGACAACGAAAGAACGCCCAAATGTACCAACGGACGTTAGGATGAGGTGGTGTCCGTTGACCGCTGCGATCTGCTGTGTCTCGACCTTCCGCGTGCCGAGGAGCTGCGCAAAGCTCGCCTCGACCGGACCGCCGCGGAGGAATTGGCGGGAGCGGCCAAGGCGCTCGGCGACCCGACGCGTCTGACGCTCGCGGTCGCGCTGCGCGATGGCGGCGAGCTATGCGTGTGTGATCTGAGCTGGGTGGTCGAGCGCTCCGAGAACCTTGTCTCCCATCACGCTCGCGCGTTGCGCACTGCGGGTCTCGTTAGCTCCCGCCGCGAAGGCAAGATGGCCTTATACGCGCTCACCGACCGCGGCCAGGCGCTGCTCAACGTGATCCTCCGAGACGCGGCACCGGCGTGAGCACACAGGCTCCGCTGCCGGCTGCGATCCGAACCGGCGGCGAGCGGACTCACTCCCGGCTGATCCGCCGCGCGAGGATGCTCTCGCTGCTGAGCATCGGGTGGATGACGGTCGAGGCCGGGGTCGCGATCACCGCCGCGGTGCTCGCGGGCTCGGTCGCGCTGCTGGCGTTCGGGCTTGACTCGTTGATCGAGCTGGCCTCGGCGGGCACGATCCTGTGGCTCTACACCGCCGGCCGCGACCGCTCTGAGGCGGCCGAGCGGCGCGCGCAGCAGCTCGTGGCGGCGTGCTTTGTGGCACTGGCGCTATACGTGACCTTCGACGCGATCGCGACGCTCGCCGGAGGCATACGCCCCGCCACGATCTGGCTTGGGGTCGCGGTGGCCGGCGGGGCGATCCTTGTGATGCCGCTGCTCGCCCGCGCCAAGCACCGAGTCGCGGCGCAGCTCGGCTCCGCGGCGACCGCAGGCGACGCCGCGCAGTCCTGGCTGTGTGCGCTGAGCGCCGTCGCCGTGCTCGTGGGCGTTGCCGCCAACGCCGCGCTCGGCTGGTGGTCGCTTGACCCGATCGCGGGGCTCGCGGTCGCCGGAGTGGCCGTGCGCGAAGCCCAGGACACGTGGGGCGGCGAGGTTTGCCGCGAGTGCGAGCCGTACGCGGATCGCCGAGCTGGAATCTGAGTCGCCTGCGGATCGTGACTCCGACCGTGAAACCGCCCCCACGACCCTTCTTTGCGGCGCGCGAGTATCCGCCGCTTGCTAACAGCTGGCCGCGAAGCGGCGCAACGGCACCGCGTTGCGGACACGCGTCAACACGAAGAGCAGGTCCGGCGTCGCCGATGGTCTCGGCCTCACAAGTCGCCAGGAGCACAACGCGTCCCGGCAGGGCTCGGGTCCGTTCAGATCGAAGGCGGGTCTGCGTCGGCGGTCGCCAGCGTCTGCAGGATGCAGCTGGGTTGGGCAGAGCAGGAGTTTTTCTGGCGTCTAGGCCTCTGATTTAGGATCTCGATCTCGATGGAGATCCCGCCCGAGGTGCGATACGTAGTCCGGGAGGGGAAGAGCATCGCCTACCAGCGTTTCGGTTCGGGCGAGCGTCGGGTGGTCAACATCATCACGGGCCTTGGGAACCTGGATCTCTGGTGGACGGACGCGGCTTTCGTCGACGCGCTTGTGCGCGTCGCCGACCGCAGCGAGTGTCTGATGTACGACGAGCTCGGGATGGGCCTGTCGGATCCGATCGACCATGTCCCGACGCTTGAGGAGCGAGCGGCTGACCTGGGCGCGGTGATGGATGCGGCAGGCTTTGACAGCGCGACCATCTACGCCTCTTACGAAGCTTGCCTGTACGTCGCCGTGTTCGCGGCGCAGCACCCCGACCGAGTGGACGCGCTCGTGCTCGTCGTCCCGTTCGCGCAGGGCTGGCGCTCGGCGCCGGTGGATGAGCTCGTTGGCTGGCGGGATGCCGAGCAGGTCGAGGCATACGACCGGGCGGTGCAGAGCCTGAACGAGCACTGGGGGCAGGGCGAGATGCTCGGCATGATGATGCCGGGGCTCGCGACGCCCCGAAACGTGCGCATGTGCGGGATGCTCGAGCGGGCGCGGGCGAGTCCGGCGATGATCAAGGTGGAAACCGACATCGCCCGTACGGCCGATGTCCGAAACGTCCTGCCCGTCGTGCAGGCGCCGGCGCTGGTGCTGCGACTGCCCGGTAATCGGCTTCCGGAGGCGACGACTCGCTACGTGGCGGAGCTGCTGCCCCACGGGAGCTATCGGGAGCTCGCGGAGATGGACGACATGGGTCAACTGTTCGCCGCCATCCAGCGAGAGATGGAGGAGTTCATGTTCGGCGCGACTCGCGAGCTGCAGCGCGATCGCGCGTTGATGACGGTTCTGTTCACCGACATCGTGAACTCAACCGAGCGGGCTGCGCTGCTCGGCGATGCGCGCTGGCGCGAGGTGCTGGTCACGCACGAGCAGTTGCTCCGCCGGGAGGTCGAGGCCGCCGGGGGCCGGGTGGTGAAGCTGATCGGCGACGGCTCGTTGTGCACGTTCGCGGGGCCGGCGCGAGCGATTCGCTGTGCCGAGCGACTGCGTGCCGCTGCCGGCGAAGGCGAGCTCGCGATCCGCGCTGGCCTTCACACTGGCGAATGCGAGCTGATCGACGGCGACGTGGCCGGGATCGCGGTCCACATCGCCGCGCGGGTCAGCGCACAGGCCGGTCCCGGCGAGGTGCTCGTGTCTCGCACTGTCCGTGACCTCGTGTCCGGCTCCGGAATCGTTCTGCAGCCCCGCGGGGCGCACGAGCTCAAAGGTGTGCCGGGCAGCTGGGAGCTGTTCGCGGTGGGAGCCGACACGGCGCCGTTGCCGGCGCCCGACCAGACCCGCGAACTGCGCCCGACCGACCGCGTCGTGCTGCTCGCCGCCCGACGTGCCCCGGGCCTCCTACGCGCCGCCAGCCGAATCGGTACACGCCGGGACCGCCGCTAGACCGAGAGCTCGCCAAGACCAAAGCAGGTCACCGCTAGGGATCTTGGTCGGTCCCGCTCGTCGCCGTATGCGAGAGAGAAGCCCTCCTGCATCAACGGGTCGGGTCGCAATTAGGGAGCAGCGCCGGATGAGAATGTCTCAGGTGCAGGGATTTTCGTCCGAGTGGTTCCCGCCGTCTCCACCTGAATCGTTAGACGCTTCGGTTTCCAAATCGGGAACTGGAGCGTCTTTCGACGTAAGGGGCGCTTGCGAGCGGGCGTGCGGACGATCCTCGGCGTCACGGGGCGAGGGTCGTCGTGTTACGGGCACGGTCGTCGGCCGACCTTGTCCGGAGTCAGAGGCGAGATCAGCTCGCGGCTTGGCAGGTGCACGGTCGCCGGCGTGGCGGTGCGGATCGCACAGCCGCCGGCGGTCGTGATCGTGACCGGTGTGCCGGCAGCGCTGATCGAGAGCTTGGTTCCGGACTGCGCGAACTGGACGACGCGCGTGGGCGGCTTGCTGAAGCGGTAGTTGAAGTCCCACAGCTGGCCGCTGATGGCGACTGTCTTGTTGGTCCAGGCTGCGGGGTTGTCGACGACCGGCTTGAAGAGGCCCCAGCTGAGCATTGCCTTGATCTCGGCCAGGAAGTCGGGAGTGTCGTGGGCGCCGGGGTGAACCTGATAGGTGAAGTGAAGCCCGGCGGCGACCGAGGCCTTGTCGTAGAGCTGGCTCATCGGGTAGATGATGTACTCGTTCGTGACCTCGGCCTGGCTGGGATGGGGGTCGGCCTTGCTCGGGATACCGGTGCCGGTGCTCACGAACACACGCGTGTGCTCGAGGTTCTTGACGAGCAGTGTCGGGTTGTGCCCGTCGGCATAGAAGCCCTCCGGGGGGCCGTAGACGGGATATGAGTCGTCGTCGCCGTTCTGGGAAGCGAACGAGAACAGTCCCATCTCCTTCTGGATGACAGCGGCCTGCCACTGAGGATCAACGAACCCCGAGAGGCTGGCCACCGACCCGAAGAAGCCGGGCAGGCGCCCACCCAGGTACGTGGCACCCAGTCCGCCCATCGAGATCCCGATCAGGGCGTGATCGCGACGCTCGGGCCGGACCGGATAGCGGGCCAGGATCGTCGGGATCACGGTTTTCAGGTAGTAGCTCTCCCACGACGGATTGCCGCGCCGGCCGTTGTTCCACCAGTCGGCGTACCAGCCATTGGCCCCCTCGGGCATGACCACGATCGCACCGCGGTGATCGAACGGCTTGTCCAAGCCGGCTGCGTGCCACGTCGCGTAGTTGCAGCCGAGTCCATCGATGAAGACGACCAGCGGATAGCGCCTGTGAGGGTCATAGCCGGCCGGCAGAAGCACGTTCGCCCGTGGGGGAGCCGGATAGCCCAAGGTCTTCGAGTTCACATAACCCACGAAGCGCAGCCACTGCGCGCCGATCTCGCCGTGTGGGGCGGGAATCTTGATCGTCACCAGTCGCGCGTGCGAACGTCCGGACTCGGCAGCGGAAGCTTCGGCAGCGGAACCGCAGATGCCAAGGAGCACCGTTGTGACGACAGCGATCGTCCCTACACATCTCGTCGTCAAGCGGAGCCGCATGCCGTTGATCCTTGCAAAAGGGAACTCGTTAGTCCATAGAACCCGGTGCGCGCTCGATTGTTGCGGTGATTCGCGCGCGGTTCGCGCCCGCGGCCGGGGCACGCCCGCCGGCTGGTCGGTGAAGCGGAGCGATGAAAGTGTCAGCCACTTCGAGGCCCAGTCGACCAACTTCCTCGACGATCCCGACGTCGAGGGGGTCGTCGTGACGGTCCGCGACGTGACCGAACGGTGGGAGATGGAGGCGCAGCTGCGTCACCAGGCGCTGCACGACCCGCTGACCGGCCTGCCGAACCGGACCCTGTTCGAGGACCGCGTCGCCCAGGCGATCACCAGGCTGCCGCGCACCGGTCACATGGTCGCGGTGATCTACGCGGACATCGACGACTTCAAGTCCGTGAACGATTCGCTCGGCCACGCGTCCGGAGACGAGCTGCTTCGCACGATCGCGCGGCGACTCGACTCCGCACTGCGCGCCAGCGACACGGCCGGCGGCTCGGGGGGACGAGTTCGCGTGCCTGCTCGACGGGTTGCACGACGTGGACGAAGCGGTCGCGGTCGCGAAGCGCCTCGTGTCGTCGCTCTCGCCGCCGGCTGAGCTCGGCCGGCGGCGGATCACAGTCCGGATGAGCGTCGGCATCGCCTGCTCCGGGGGCGGGTCGATCACCTCGCCGGAGCTGATCCGCAACGCGGACCTCGCGATGTACACCGCCAAGCAGAGCCGCGGTGGGATCGCGCTGTTCGACGACTACATGCTCACCGACATCAGGCGCCGCCTTGACCTGCGCGAGGACCTCGGGCAGGCGATCCCACGCGGTGAGCTGTCGGTCGTCTACCAGCCGGTGGTCGACCTCTCGGGCGCCTCGATCGTCGGGATCGAGGCCCTGCTTCGGTGGCATCACGCGGGCTATGGCGTGATCCCGCCCGAGCAATTCATCCCGCTGGCCGAGACCTCGGGGGTGATCGTCGAGCTCGGCCGCTGGGTGCTCGATCAGGCGCTGGCCGACCTGAGCCGCTGGAGCGCTCGCAATCCAGGCCTGCGGATGAACGTCAACGTCGCGCCGCGCGAGCTGCTCGAACCGGACTACGTGGACGCGGTCGCGGCGACGCTCGCCCGGTACGACATAGCGCCGGCGAACCTGACGCTCGAGCTGACCGAGTCCGAGCTCGGAGACGAGGTCGAGGGCTCCGGGCGGCTCGAGGCGCTCGCCGAGCTCGGTGTCAACCTCGCGATCGACGACTTCGGGAGCGGCCAGTCGTCGCTGGCACGCCTCCGGCAGCTCCCTGTCAACCAGATCAAGGTGGACCAGAGCTTCCTGTCGACGATTGACGAGAGTGCGCAGCAGGCGACCCTCGTGAGCTCGATGATCGAGCTCGGGAACTCGCTCGGGTTGCAGATGGTCGCCGAGGGGATCGAGCGGGAGAGCCAGCTGCGGCTGCTTCAAGACCTCCCGTGTCAGTTCGGGCAGGGCTTCCTGCTCGCGCGCCCGCAGACCGCCGAGTCGATCACGTCGCTGCTCCGCACGGGGTTCCGTGCCGAGCGCGACCGGCTCACGCCGGCTGCGCCCGATTAGGCATTCGGTAGCGGACGCCGACGATCTCGGCCTGGACCGCCGCCTCGGCGGCCTTGGACGGAACCCCGCGCGTCATCGCGCCCTCGAAGAACTCGCCGTCGGTGGTGCCCTGGTCGCCGCCGGAGCCGAGGATGATCGCTCCTTCCTGGCGCATCGGTGAGTAGCCCTTGCCGGGAGGCGTCGGGCCGTCGTAGAAGGTGCCCAGTGCGCCGGCGGTCGCGTTCGCGCCCTTGATCGCGAACGTCTTCGATCCGGGGTTGTCGAGCATCCCGGTCACGAACGGGTAGCGCATCGCGCGGTTGTTCGCGGTCGCGGCGCAGCAGAACCCGTCGCCTGACTCGAACGACCCGCCGATCAGTGCGGTCACCGATCCCGGCGACTTGGTCGGCATGCCGGTCATGAACATCCCGTTCTCGAGGTCGGCCTCGATCCAGGGACCCTTGTCCGGGCCGCACGTGTCCCAGCAGTCGCGGCTGAAGTTGAGCGCGTCCATCGTGCCGTTGCCGTCATCGGTTCCCTTGACCTCGGAGTTGCCGAAGTCGAAGCAGCAGTCGCTGCCGGTGTACGCGCCGCCGAAAACGCCGTACATGCTCTCCGCCTGTCCGCTCACGGCGACGCCTCGGGCGCGGACGTTCCCATTGTTGTAGGCCTCGCCGTGATTGCCCGCGCACGTCGCCGAGGTAGGGCATGGCAGGCCGGTCGGCGAACCGCTCTGGAACTTCAGGCCGTAAACGGGGTGACCGCCGACGCGGACCGGGAGCGCGCCCGCCGCGACCGGGTCGTGGGCGTAGGTGGTGTTGCTGTAGATGGCGGTCGTCGGCGCCTGGGGAACGAGGTTGTTGTGGTCGGCGGTCTGGTCGTAGATCTTCTCGACCACGCAGCTCGTCCGGGCGCAGAACGCGTCCTGCGCGGCGGCGTCCGCATAGCCGCCGCGGCGGAGCACGCCGATCTTCACGGTCGCGCCATCCGAGGCTCGCTCGACCTCGTAGAGCGGGCCGTCGTAGTTCGCGAACAGCGCCCTGGTGGAGCTGAACGCAGCGACGCACGGGGTCCCGGCGCGCGCGTAGATGTCGCACGGGCGCCGGCTCGGAGCGCTGTGGATGGCCCACGGCGCCGGATGCGCGCCGTGCTGTGCCGGCTGGCGCGGTCGCGGATGCCGGGCGTGGGCGGCCGCTGCGAGCGCGGGGAGCAGCGCGGACAGGCAGACGACGGCGATGATCGCCGCCGGCCTCGCCATCAAATCCGCTCCGGAATGGGCGAGCGGCGCCCGCCTCCCGGTGTGGCGCGTCATCGGACCTCCCGCGTCCCTCCGCCAACCGATTTCCGGCGCCAGATTAGTCCGCGATCCACTGCCGAGCGCCGGTCGGCGGCGCGCCCAAGCAATCAGATCTGCTTCGGGCGCCTTCGTGCTGGACTCGGTCGCGCATTGAAAAGCTGACCGGACGTCAGCCTCCTTGTTCACGCGATCGTCACAGTTGCCGCGCAGCGGTCGCCAAAATCCACGGCCCGTGATTCGCGGCATCACCCGCAGACTCGGACGTTTGGCGCCCTGGCCGTTGGCGGCGCCGCTCGTCGTGCTGCTCGCGCTGGGCACGGGCGGGGTCGGCGTCACGGTCGCGGTCGCGGAGAGCATCGGCACCGGCGAGATCGGCCCGATCCTGACAGCACCCGCGAGAGGCGGCCCGGTCGCGTGAGACCGACGCCGGCCAGCGCGAAGGCGCTCACGTGGTGCTCGCCGCCTCGGCCTGCGCGCCCGCCTCCCAGGCGCCGGCGGGCGCGGCCGGCGGCTCGCTGCCGGTCAGCGCGAAGAACATGCTCTCGAGCGGGCTCATGACCAGCTCGAGGCGTCTGACGGCGATTCCCTCGCGTCCGAGTGCGACCGCCTAGGAGTCGAGCGTCCCGGGCCTCGCAGTCACGTGTACTCCGCGCAGGTCGGGAGGAACCCGCGCTTCGATACCGTCGACCGTGTCGGCCAGCGCGAGCGCCCTGCCATCCTCGCTCGTGCTGAGCAAGTACACCGAGCCGGGCGCCTCGGCCTCGAGCCGCGCTGCGGCCCCGTCCCAGACGACGCGGCCCCCGCTGACGATCGTGTACGAGTCGCAGATCGCCTCGAGCTCGCCGATCAGGTGGCTCGAGACGAGCACCGCCACGCCCTCGCCCGCCAGCTCCCGGAACAGCGTGCTCGCGGCTCTGGTGCCCTCAGGATCCAGCCCGCTGGTCGGCTCGTCGAGCAACAGCACCCGCGGCGAACGCAGCAGCGCCGCCGCGATCCCTAGGCGCTGTCGCATCCCGGTCGAGTAGCCGGCGACCCGCTCCCCGGCGGCTCGGCTCAGGCCGACGCGGTCGAGCGCGTCCTCGACGCCGATCCCGTGGCGGTCGTCGATCTCCGAGAGCAGCTCGAGGTTCGCCCGTCCTGAAAGGTACGCGTAGAAGCTCGGCTCCTCCACGAAGCCGGCTAGCCCTTCGGGCGGGACGACGCGGCCGGCGCCGCGGCGGCGACCGAGCAGCTCGATCGAGCCGGCATCGGGCCGGATCAGGCCGAACAGCGCTCTCAGCAGGGTGGTCTTGCCGGCGCCGTTGGGGCCCAGCAGGCCGCGAAGCTCCCCCGGCGCGAGCTCGAGGTCGAGCCCGTCGAGCGCCACCTTGCCGTCGTAGCCCTTTGTGAGACCGCGGACGCGCACCGCCGGCTCGGGCGTGTCGGCCGCCGTCACGGCAGGAAGCTTAGTGCCGCGCCGAGCGCGGCCGGCAGTGGCGCTAGCGCGGCTCAGCCGGCTGCGCGGCAGACGTTTCGTCCCGAGCGCCCTCGAGGCTGAACGCGGTCCGCACGACCCGGGCCGCCTCGAGTGCGTCCAGGTCGACGTCGATCAGCTGTCGCGCGATCGCCCGCGTCTCGTCATCGGTCTCGAGCAGCCCGCGGCGGCCGTCCTCGAGCGCCGCCAGTGCGTAGCGCTGGATCTGCGCCACGAACCGGTCGACGTCGACGTCGACGTCGAGCACGTAGCGCTTGCGGGTCCCCCGCCGCTCCCAGCCGAGCTGATCGAGCATCCGCGCTGCGACCCCGAGCTGCCAGATCAGCTCGGTCGCGTAGCTGCGGTCCCAGCGGCTCTCGGCTCCGTGCGCGAGCATGGACGGCAGGTCGTGCGCGGACTCGAACGCGAACTCGATCTGCTCGAAGACCACGTCTCGCTGAGTCGCGGTAAGGACTGCCGTCGCCGGTCGCTGTTCGCCCACGCCGTAAAGAACACGTGACCCGGCTCGACGGAGCGGTGGCGCCGACCGGTGGCGCTTGCTACACCCGGCCCGGCGACCGCACCCGCGCATCGTCGACGACGTCGTCAACACCGGCTTCTCGATCGGCGGCGTGATCGCCGCGGTGCGCGCGAAGGGCGGCGAGGTGAGCCTCGCAGCGTGCGTGTGCAACCGCGGCGCGCTCGCGCCCGAGGAGGTGTGCGTCGAGCGGCTGATCGCGCTTGCCGATATCCGGCTCGAGTCGTGGCCGAGCGAGCAGTGCCCGCTGTGCCGCGCGGGGGTGCCCGTGAACACCGCCTACGCGCACGGCGCCGAGTACCTCGACTCCGGCGGGAACTGGCCGTAGGGCGCCGCGTGGCGCGATGGATAAGCTCGCGGGCACGATGAGGAGAAGCGTGGTTTGCGCGCTCGCGATGCCGGTCGCTGCGCTGGCTGCCTTGGCATGCCCGGCCGCCGGATCCGGGCTGTCGCGGTACGCGTTCGCCGATCGGTGCTACGCGCTCTCCTCCGCGCTAACGCATCGGTTCGTGACGACCTCCGGGGCCGGCTACCGCGCGTCCGCGCGCCGGCCGGCGGGTGCGACGCCGTTCTACTTCAAGCCCACGGCGCTGGGCGTCTACATGCTCCAGGACCGAGCCGGCAAGCTGCTCAGCGCCGCGAGCGGCGCCGCCGTCGTGCCGACCGCCACCCCGGGCCCGGCCGCGGCGTGGGCGGCGAGTCCGACCGGCCCGACGACGTTCGCGCTGCGGGCGACCAGCGGTGCGGGCTGGCTGACAATCGCGCGGTCGGGCGCGATCGGTACCGCGCCGGCCGCCTCGGCGGGCGACCGGCTCCGGGCGGTTCCGCGCGAGGGGTGCCGGGCGTTTCCCGAGGCACAGGTCAACGCGGTCGGCGCCGCCCGCCGCGCGCTGTACCCCGATGGGACGGTGTACGGATACGTGGACCCGCACCTGCACATCACCGCCGACTACCGGGCCGGAGGGCTGGTGCTCTCAGGCGAGAACTACGACCCGTTCGGGATCACGGTCGCGCTTGGGAACGACGCGGCTGTCCACGGGTCAGACGGCAGCCTCGACGTCACCGGAAACCTGCTGCGGACAGGGACCCCGGTCGGCACCCACGACACGCACGGATGGCCGACCTTCAGGGGATGGCCCGTGTACGACACCTTCACGCACCAGCAGGTCTATTACCGCTGGTTGCAGCGCGCCTGGATGGGTGGGCTGCGGCTCACGACCGCGCAGCTCGTCGAGGACCAGCCGCTCTGCGAGATCGAGCCGCGGCGCTCGCACTCGTGCGACGAAACGGCGACGATCGAGCTCGAGCTCGCCGAGCTGCATTCGCTCGAGAGCTACGTCGACGCGCAGAGCGGCGGCCCTGGGAAGGGATGGCTTCGCCTCGTCACGAGCCCGGCCGAGGCCCGGCGTGTGATCGAGCAGGGCAAGCTCGCGATGCTCATCGGCGTCGAGGCATCGGACCCATTCGGGTGCAGCGAGCGGCTCGACACCGCCACCTGCACGAGGGCCGACGTGAACCAGGGCCTGGCGCTCTATCACCGGCTCGGGATCAGCGGCGTGTTCATCGCGCACTGGGTGGACAACGCGTTCGCGGGCGCGGCGCTCGAAGGCGGAGCGACCGGAAAGGTCATCGGCCTGCTGCAGATCGAGCAGACGGGCCTGCCGTTCGAGACCAGCGCGTGCCCCGAGGCCGGCCAGGGGACGAGCTGCAACAGCAAGGGGCTGACGGCCCTCGGGGCGTACCTGGTGCAGCGGATGATGGACTACCACATGCTGATCGAGATGGACCACCTTTCAGAGCGCGCGCGGCTCCAGGTGCTCGCGCTCGCCGAGGCGCGCCACTACCCGGTCATCTCGAGCCACACCAACACGGGCGGGTTCTGGACGCCGTCGGACCTGAGGCGGCTGTACGCGCTGGGAGGGTTCGCGACCGCGCGGCCGGCGGAGGCCGGCGCCCTCGCCAAGGACATCCTCAGCTTCGCCCCGTACCGGCGCAAGGGCCAGCTGCTCGGCGTCGGGCTGGGCACCGACACGGGCGGCTTCAACTCCTCTCCGGGGCCCGACCCGAGCGCCGCGTCGAAGCCGCTGCACTACCCGTTCAAGGCCTACGGATCGAACGTGCTCTTTTATTGCGAACTGACCGGCAGCCATCAGTTCAACTTCAACAGTCAGGGCGTCGCGCAGTACGGCCAGTACCCGGACCTGCTCGCGTACATGCGCCAGCAGCCGGGCGGCGCAACGGCCAGCCGGATCCTGTTCCACTCCGCGGAGGCCTACTTGGAGACCTGGCAGCGGGCGGTCGAGCGGTAGACCAGCAAGCCGCGCTGCAGAAGGGCGCTGTCACGCGCCGGCGCGGGCGGTGGGCAGGCGGTCGCCTGCCCACCGCGCTGTGCGCCCGGGGCATCAGCGGTCGCGCTTGTCGCGCGAGCTGTCCGCGCTGTGCCGGTCAGGCGTCTTGTCGACGTGCGCGATGCCACGCGCGTCGCGGGAGCTGTCGGTGGCGTGACTCGACGTCGCGGCGAGGGCCAGCGCCGGGGTCGCGACGAACGACAGTGCCGCGACGGAGCTGATGATGGCGATGGTTCGTGATCTCATGGGTCCTCCTTGAGGATGGAGCGCCCTATGGTCGAGCGCTTCGGATTGATGCTCTCAGCGTGGACCCGCGGGGAAAGAGCGCGGTAAGCGACCGTTCAGAACCGCCTTACGACCCCGGAATTGCCTGCTGGGAGGCATAAAGTGGGTTGCGATGCGAATCCTGGTGATCGAGGACGAGCCGACGCTCGCGGGCTTCATCGAGCAGAGCCTGCACGCGGACGGGTACGCGGTCACGGTCTGTCCGGACGGCGAGCGCGGAGAGGTGGCGGCGCTGACCGGCGACTACGCGCTCGTGCTGCTGGACCTGACGCTGCCGGGCAAGGACGGGCTCGACGTGCTGGCCGCGATTCGCGCGCGGATGCCGGAGCTCCCGGTGATCGTCCTGACGGCACGGGCTGCGATCGAGCAGCGGGTCGAGGGACTGGACCGCGGCGCCAACGACTACGTGCCCAAGCCGTTCTCGCTCGAGGAGCTGCTCGCGCGGGTCCGCGCTCAGCTCCGCGCTCCCGGCCAGCGCGAATCCTCGGTGCTCGAGGCGGCCGATCTCCGGATGGACCTGCGGACCCGCCGCGTCGAGCGCGGCGGAGAGGAGGTGAAGCTGACGGCGCGCGAGTTCGAGGTGCTCGCGTATCTCATGCGTCACCCCGACCAGGTGCTCTCGCGCGAGCAGATCCTCAACGCGGTGTGGGGATTTGATTTCGACCCCGGCACCAAGGTGCTCGAGGTCTACATCGGCTATCTCCGTCGCAAGCTCGGCGACACGGGCGACGGCGGACCGATCGAGACCGTTCGCAATGTCGGCTATCGCCTGCGGGTGCCGCATGCTTAGACGGCTGCTCCCGCACAGCCTGCGGGCGCAGCTGGCGATCGCGATCGCGCTCGTCACCGCGGTCGGCGTCGGGCTCAGCTTCGTGGCGCTCTACAGCGGCACCACCTCTCGCCTGCGCGCGCAGATCGACGCCCAGCTGAGGACGCAGCAGGCCGAGTGGAGGCAGTTCGCGGCCTCAACCGACATCTCGACGCCGGCCGCGCTGAGGAGCGCGGCCGCGCGCTTCATCGCCGCGCAGCGCTACCACGCCGAGGCTCTGATCATCGCGGTGGAGGCTGCGGGCGGGCCGATCGTCAGCAACGACTCCGAGGTGCTGGCCAAGGAGGAGGCGCGCCCGAGCGGTCCGCACGAGCCGACGGAGCTGCTGAACGCGCCGACCGGCCTGTCGACCGCGTCCGTCGCCGAGGCCGGAAACATGCGGGTGCTCACCCAACCGATCGTCAGCGCGGGACGGCGGGTGGGGACGCTGCGCGTGGCCAACCCGCTGAAGCCGGTCGAGCAGGCGCAGGCAAGCCTGCGGCGCACGTTTCTGGTCGTCGGATTGATCGCGCTCGCGCTCGCCGTCGCGGCCGGGATCGGGCTGGCGACGCTGATCTCGGCGCCGCTGCGGCGTATCAGTCGCGTCGCGGAGGCGGTCAACGCCGGCGATCTCTCGATGCGTGCGGGGCCGACGAACGCAGAAGGCGAGCTGCGCATCCTGTCCGACGCCTTCGATCAAATGCTCGAGCGGCTCGAGCGTGCGTTCAAACGCCAGCGGGACTTCGTCTCCGACGCCTCGCACGAGTTGCGCACCCCGCTCGCGGTGCTGCGCGCCCAGGTCGAGCTGCTCGACCGCGAGGCCGACGAGGCACGCAGGCACGAGGCGACCGCCACGCTGCTGCGGCGCCTGGACGAACTCGACCGGCTCGTCGGCGACATGCTGACGCTCGCCAGCGCGGAGGCCGGTCAGCTGGTCGAGCCCCGCCCGATCGATCTGCGCGACTTCTTCGACGACTTCCGCCGCGACCTGCCGCTGTTCGGCGACCGCGATTTCCAGCTGCAGGCAGTCGACGGGACGATCGAGGCCGATCCGGACCGGCTCACCCAGGTGCTCCGCAACCTCGTGCGCAATGCGGTTACCCAGACCAAGCAGGGCGATCGCGTGGTGGTGGCGGCAAGCGGACGCGACGGGCGGCTCGAGATCGCGGTCAGCGATACCGGCCCCGGAATCCCACCCGATCAGCTCGAGCTCGTGTTCGAACGGTTCCGGCGGCTCGACGGAGGCCGCTCCCGGGACAGCGGGGGCAGCGGCCTCGGGCTGGCGATCGCGCGTGCAATCACCGAGGCGCACGGGGGCCGCATCCGAGCCGAGTCCGCACCAGGGCGGGGCGCCACCTTCCGTATCGAGCTGCCGGGCTACCGGCCGGGTCAGGCCGAGTAGCGGTCGCGTTCAGTTGGCCGCTCCGACGACCGCCGCGAGTTCGCCGCCTCGGCGCCTCGACGATCGAGCGGACGATCGCGGCGTGCGCCGGATTGTCGATCATGTCGGCGACGAAGCCGCGGTCGATCTTGAGCTCGTGGATCGGTAGCCGTGCAGCGGATGCTGCCACCGGACCAGCGCCTCGACGGCCGACACGCTGTTCCCGGGGAGCGTCGCCTCCGGCTGGTAGTGCAGGACGAGCTGCTCCGCGGGTTGGCGCTACTGCGATCGCGCCGCGTGCCACACCGAGGCAGCCAGCAGCGCGACGACCGCGACCGGCAGGACCCACCACGCGGCGACGCCAGCGCGGGCGACCAGCGCCGTGATCCCGAGCGCGACGGCGACGCCGGCGGCGATCCGCCAGTCGTCGCCGACGACGAAGTCCCACAAGAAGCGGAAGAACGCTTCGAGCCGTCTCATGCCCTCACCGCCGCCTGTGCGCCGACCGCGGTCCGCGACGTCCGCCGCCGGCGGCGCAGCAGCGCCACCAGCCCGAGCGACACTGTGAGCGTCGCCGGAATGATCACCAGCAGCGCGGCGTCGTAGCCCGGCCAGTGGGCGCCGGCGCCCTCCGCGCCCCAGAACGTGCCGAATGAGGTCAGCATCACGCCGACCGCGAACTTCAGCGTGTTCTCCGGCACCCGACTCAGCGGAGCGTGGACCACGAGCCCGGCGAGCACGACCGCCAGCACGGCGGCCGCGGCAGCCGCGGCGGCGAGGCCGACATTGTGCTGGTTGGCGCCGAACGTCAGCACGATGAACACGACCTCGAGCCCTTCGAGCAGCACGCCCTTGAACGCGACGGTGAACGCGTACGGATCGAAGTGCCCGCGGTCGATCGCCCCGGCGGCGCGCGCGGCCTCGAGCTCGTGTGCGTAGGCCTCGTCCTCGTCGTGCAGCGCCTTCAGCCCGCCGGCGCGAAGAATCGCCTTGCGCAGCCACTGCAGCCCGAAGATCAGCAGCAGCGCGCCGACGACGACCCTGAGCGCGTTGATCGGCAGCGCCGTCAGCGCCGGGCCGAGCGCGGCGGTCAGCGCAGCCAGAGCCAGCAGCGCCGTTCCGACGCCGGTGAGGCTCGAGCGCCAGCTGCGGGTGTGGCCGACCGCGAGCACGATCGTCAGCGCCTCGACCGCCTCGACGGCGCAGGCGAGAAAGACCGAAATCGCTAGGCCGAGCTCCTGACCGCTCACCCGGCCAATCTTGTCAGCAGACGCGGAAGACCTGATAAACGACGCCCGGTCCCGGGCACATGCGGCCGCGAGCGATCAGTGCGCTATGGGAGAGCCACTTGTACCGCGGATCGCCGGTCTCGACCTCGATCGACACGCGCCAGTACTGGTCGTCGAAATCCGTCTGGCCGCCGGTCCGGATCGCGTGCGCGACCGCCTCGGCCGGCTCGATCAGACCCCGGTATGAGAAGTACAGGAGCGCGCCGTCGTCGGTGCGGGCCTGCCCGCGTACGTCGACGTGCGTCCACCCCTCGGCGTCGACGAGCGCCCAGTCACCGCCGCCATCGAGCACCTCGCCATTCAGCGCGGGTCCGGTGATCCGCCCCTCGCGGACCGCGTAGAAAACGCGCGTCCCGTATTGCGCCGGCCCGATCGGCACCGGCGGCTGCAGCAGCACCTCGTAGTCGAAGAGGTGCTCGGTCTCGAGCGCGTACGCGACGGGGGTCCGGGTGCTCATCGGCGCGGGTGCCTCCTGTGTCGGTGTGGCGTGGGCGGGCGGTGGTGCCGGGCCGGCGGCGGTGCGAATGCGCTCAGCGCGATCCGGCGGAACTCGACGTGGTCGAGCCCGTCGAGCCCGAGCTGCGACCACGTCAGCGCGACGCCGAGCGGCGTCGCGACGAGGCCCTGGAACTCGTCGGGCTCGCCTTCGCTGCGCCCGGGGCCGGTCGGCAGCAGCTGCCCTGCCGAGAACTGCACCGTCCGTCCGAGCGCCGGCCCGGCGCGACCGGGATCGAGCACCCGTACCCACTGCTGGTAGTCGTCGGTCCAGGTTCCGCCGCAGCAGCGGCGATCGCGCCAGCCGACGAACAGGCGCCCATCTGCCATCCACGCGAGCGTCACGTGATCGTGTTGGTCATCCCTGTTCGCCGGGTCGTCCGCGACGTCGATCCGCGGGCTCCAGTGTGAGCCGCCGTCGACCGAGTAGCGGAGCACGATCCTGGAGTTGGACGGGCCGGCGGCCTGCGGCCACGCGACGGCGACGTGACCGACGTGGACGGGATCCGCGGCGATCGCCGAGATCATCTCCGTGTAGGCGGGAAGCGCCTCGTCGGGGCTCGTCACGCGCTGCACGCCGGCGTCGGCGACGAACCTGCTGAACGTCTGCCCACCGTCGGTTGAGCGAGCCACGACGAGATCGATCGGGCCGCCGTAGCTCGTCACCGGCGTGTCCGAGACCGGGCCGCGGTCGTAGACGACGTACACGATCCCGGCCGCTCCGACGACCGGCCGGGCGCGTGCGTTCCACTGCGTCTCGTACGTGCCGTCGTCGACGCGTACGGTCGAGCTCCAGCTCGCGCTGCGGTCGTCGGAGTACTTCAGGTAGACCGCGGGCGGGATGTCGGCGAACGGGGTGGTCTCGACCGTCGTGTACACGCGCCCGTCGTGCGGGCCTTCGCTGTTGTCGACGGCGAGCCACGGGCGGTCGAGCTCGGTCTTGGTGTCGCCGGTGGTTGCGTTGAAGCCCGTGTACCCGCCCTTCGGTCCCCATGAGAGGCCTGCGTCGGTCGAACGCCAGACGAGCTCGACCTCCTGGCCGTCGTGGCCCACGCCGTGTGCGTCGCCGGCCTCGAAGTACGCGTTGCCGTGGCGGTCCCACTCGGAGTCGGCGTCGGTTGAGAGCACGTTCAGCGCGTCCGAGAACTCGGGCGCCCTCGACCCACCGGAGAGCGGCACGTCGACCGGCCCGATGCCGCCCCGGTCGAGCGTCTGCTCGCTCCAGTGACAGCCGCCGTCGCGGGTCGAGTACACGCGCGTGTCCTGGACACCGCCGCCGCCGTACACCGGGTCCTGCTGGATCGAGAGCGGCGGAACCGGCTGATACACGTTGGCGACGGCGGTCATCTCGCTCGGATCACCCGGGTTCGCCGCCAGTGGCTCCTCGCCCTCGGCGGTGCCGACGTCGCTCGACACGCGCACCACGCCCGTCCCGGCCCTCCCGCAGCCGGCGGCGAGGGCGTTGGCGGGCGCATGGGCGGCGACCGCCAGCGCGGCGAGCAGGGCCAAGCCGGCCGATCGGCTGAGTGATGGCGTCGCACAGGTCATCCGAGTCCTCCCGCTGGACCGCTGATTGGACATTTATAGAGATTGTCCAAATGCTTGTCAAGCATCATGAATGTCCGATAGGATTGACGCATGCCACCTACGTCCCAGACCGCGCTCGAGCGGGCGCTCGCGGGCGAGCCCGGGCCGGCGCGGGCCACGCCGCTGGACGCGCTGCGCGCGGCGCGCCGGATGTGGCTCGCCGAGCAGCGGATCGAGATGGGCGTGCTCGCGGCGGAGCTCGGGATCAGCCGTGCGACGCTCTACAACTGGGTCGGCGACCGCGAGCGGCTGACCGCAGAGGTGGTGTGGTCGATCGCGGAGCAGACGATCGAGCAGGCGAGCGAGCGGGCACGCGGGTCGGGCCCCGAGTTCCTCTCGGAGGTGATCGGGCGATATCTCGAGGGGCTCGCGCACTTCGAGCCGACGCGCCGGTTCATCGAGCGCGACCCCGAGTTCGCGCTCCGGGTCCTGACCAGTGGCCAGACGCCCTTCCAGGGGCGGCTGATCGGCGCCGTGCGCGGGTTGATCGAGGAGCAGGTCGATCGCGCCGGCTACCGGCCGCCGCTCGATCCCGAGACGCTCGCGTACGTGCTCGTCAGGATCGGCGAGGCATTCATCTTCAACGACCTGATCACCGGCGGCGACCCGGACCTCGAGAAGGCGGTGCAGGCGAGCCGCGTGCTGCTGCACGCGGCGGCGGTCGAGCCTCGCCCGAGCTAGCCGGGCGGCTGCTCCTCGAGCAGCTGCCGCGCGATCGTGCCCTGGTCGAAGTACACACGCTCGCAGACGATCTTCTCTCCGCCGGGCTCGAACTCGAACACGGCGCACATCCGGCACCTGAAGCTGCGGCCGGTGGGGGGGATGCCGCGCAGCTCGCCGCGATGCGTCCCGACCAGGTCGAACTCGGCGATCACCGCGTTATCGGCGCTGTGCAGGATCGTGTTCTCGTTGCGCTGGTCGGGGAATGCCGCGCGGGAGGTCCGGTAGTACTCGGCGACGGCGTCGGGCCCGTCGTAAACGTCGCCGGTGCCGATGATCTCGTAGCGGGGATGGTCGAACGTCGCGAGCGTGTCGTCGAAGCGAAACTCGTTCTCGGAGCGCATGTGCTCGCGCACGAGCGCGAGCCTGCGATCGGCGAGGCCGTCTGTGCTCACGGGGCTACTGCTCCGCCGAGCACGCCTCGGCGGAGCGCGGCGCGAACCGGTTGAAGACGCCGGCGAGCGTGGCGATCTCCCGATCGGACAGCTGCGCGAAGAAGCTCCGCTGGACCGCCTCGAAGTGGGCCTTCTGAGCGCTGCGTACGAGCTGCAGGCCCTGCTCGGTCAGGTGCCCCTCGACCGCGCGGGCGTCGCACTCGACGGCGCGCCGCTCGACCAGCTCGCGCGCCTGGAGCGAGTCCATGATCCGCGAGATGCGGCTCAGGCTCAGCCCGCACTCGGACGCGAGCGCCGACAGCCTGAGGCTGCGCCCCGGCGCGGCGGCGAGCCGCCCGAGGGCCTCGAGCGCGCTGATCGTCAGCCCGTACTCGGCCTCGAGCTCGGCGTCAAGCCCGCGCGTCAGGCGCTTGTGCGTCTCGAGCAGTCCGATCCACGCTTCGGCGTGCGTGTCCGACCACGTCGCGAGGCCATCGTCGCCCATCACGAATGCGCATTCTGTATGTGTCTCGTCAGCCGGTGCTGCCATATGCTTGCCCTAGCAATTTTAGCTTCAGAAAGGACGTGCGCGGTGGATTTCGAGCAGATCATCGCCGAGGTATCAGACGGCGTCATGACGATCACCCTGAACCGGCCGGACCGGCTCAACGCGTGGACGGCGAAGATGGCCGACGAGCTGATCGAGGCCTTCGACCGGGCTGACGCGGATGACGGCGTCCGGGCGGTGATCATGACCGGAGCAGGCCGCGGCTACTGCGCCGGCGCCGACCTGGAGAAGGGCGGCGAGACGTTCGACGCCCGCGCCCGAGGGCTCTCGACCGACACCGTCCCGCGCGACAACGGCGGGCAGTTCACGTTGCGGATCTTCAACTCGACGAAGCCGGTGATCGGCGCGATCAACGGCCCCGCGGTCGGCGTCGGGGCGACGATGATGCTGCCGATGGACATCCGGCTGGCGTCCGAAAACGCGCGCTTCGGGTTCGTGTTCGTGCGCCGCGGGATCGTTCCCGAGGCCGCGTCGAGCTGGTTCCTGCCGCGCGTAGTCGGGATCAGCCGTGCGATGGAGTGGGTCTCGACCGGGCGCGTGTTCTCCGCCCAGGAGGCGCTCGATGGGGGACTCGTGCGCAGCATCTACGCTCCCGACGAGCTGCTGCCCGCCGCCCGCGAGCTCGCGCGGGAGATCGCCGACAACGCGTCGCCGGTGTCGGTGGCGCTAGCGCGGCGGATGATGTGGCGGATGCTGGGCGCGCCGCATCCGATGAGCGCTCACTGCGTCGACTCGCGCGCGATGCTCGCCCGCGGTCAGTCCGCCGACGTCGTCGAGGGCGTCACCTCGTTCCTCGAGAAGCGCCCACCGCGGTTCACCGACAGGGTCAGCGACGGACTGCCCGACGTTTTCCCGAGCTGGGAAGAGCCGGCGTTCGGGTAGGGGCGCCGAGCCGGGCGACGTTCAGGCTTGCCGCTCGCCGGCAACCCCCACAACGCGACAAAGCCGCCCGGTCCCAGAATCGCTTTTCGACGTTATGGGGGCTATGGGCCCCATAACGCGGCACGTGCCCTGAGCCTCCCGTCGCTTTTCGACGTTATGGGGTTCAGGCCCCGCCGAGACCGCTCCACCCACCACCACCCGGCGACCGCTATACTAATGCTTGCCAGCAAGCAAGTATTTGAGATATGGCGAAAGGGCAAGGCCGTGCCGGCAACCGTTCGACAACTCGATGTGGAGACCGCCACCCGGCTGCGTGCCGCGATCGGGCGGCTGTCGCGCCGGCTGCGGACCACCGCCGCCGGCCAGGCGGCCGGACTGACTCCGACGGGGATCTCGCTGCTGCTGAACGTCGATCGCAACGGCCCGATCCGGCTCTCGGAGCTCGGGGCCTCGGAGGGAATCAACCCGACGATGCTCTCCCGCGTGGTCGCCGCGCTCGTCGATGATGGGCTGCTCGATCGCTCCAGCGACCCGGGCGACCGCCGTGCCGCGTGGGTGAAGGCGACCCGCGCTGGGCGACGCGTCGCAGAGCGGATGCGCCGTGAGCGGACGGACGCGCTGAACGAGGCGATGGGCGCGCTCGGCGAGCGGGAGCGGCGGCTGATCGAGGACGCGCTGGGAGCGCTTGAGTCGCTCGCCGAGGAGCTGAAGGAGCGGCGGCGTTGACGCGCGCGCTGCGTGCCGGCCGAACGACCTTCGCCGCCCTCTCCGTCCCGAACTTCCGCCGCTATTACGGCGGCCAGGCGATCTCGATGATCGGCACCTGGATGCAGATGACGGCGCAGGCGTGGCTGGTGCTGAGCCTCACGCACTCGAGCACGGCGCTGGGCGGGATCGTCGCGCTGCAGACCCTCCCGGTGCTGCTGCTCGCCCCGTACGGGGGCGTGGTCGCCGACCGGGTCGACAAGCGCAAGCTGATGATCGCGCTGCAGACGCTGATGGGGATCCAGGCGCTGGTGCTGGGAGTCCTGACCGTCACCGGCGAGGTCGAGGTCTGGCAGATCGGCGTGCTCGCGGTGATCCTCGGGCTCAACAACGCGTTCGAGAGTCCGGCCCGGCAGTCGTTCATGCTCGAGATGGTCGGCCGCGACCACCTGCGCAACGCGGTCAGCCTCAACTCCGTGCTGGTGAACGTCGCGCGGACGATCGGACCGGCGGTGGCGGGGATCCTGATCGCCGGCGTCGGCGACGGGGTGTGCTTCCTCGTCAACGCGGTGAGCTTCGCGTTCGTGATCGGCTCGCTGGCGACGATGAACATCGGGGCGCTGCGGCCGAGCGAGCCGGCTCGGCGCGCCAAGGGCCAGCTGCGCGAGGGGGTCCGGTACGTACGCTCCAAGCGCGAGCTGCTGATCCCGCTGCTGATGATGGGGGTCGTGGGATGCCTGACCTACGAGTTCCAGGTCTCGCTTCCGGTGATGGCGAGCCACGGCCTGCACGCCGGGGCGGCCGGATTCGGCTTCATGACCGCCGCGATGGGCGTCGGTGCGGTGGCCGGTGGCCTGCTCGTCGCCCACCGTGGCAAGACCGGGCTGCGCCCGCTGGTCCAGGCGGCGGCCGTGTTCGGGGTCGCGCTGACGCTCGCCGCGCTCGCGCCCGGCCTGGCCGTCGAGCTCGTCGTGCTCGCCGTCGTCGGCGGAGCGAGCATCTCGTTCATGGCGACCGGCAACTCGACGCTGCAGCTGGGCGCGGCGCCGTCGATGCGCGGCCGGGTGATGGGCCTGTGGTTCGTCGCCTTCCAGGGCTCCACGCCGATCGGCGGCCCGGTCGTGGGCGCGGTGATGGCCGCGCTCGGGGCGCGCGCGGGGCTCGGGCTGGGCGCGATCACGTGTCTGGTGGTCGCGCTCGCGGGTCTGACCGCGCTGCGGCGCGGACCTGAGGCCGAGCTCGAAGCCGGGCATCGCCCTCGCCGAGGGCGACCGGCGACGGTCACGACCCGATCGGCGACCACGTAGCGGGCGATCGCCGCGTGGTGGAGGTGACCGCCCTGACGCTCGCCGGTGGGCGCTCGAGGACCTACGCGACCGCGTTGGTCGTACCCGCCCGCCGCCGCTGAACGGCGCCCTTCACACGCTCCTGCTCGAGGAGTAGGCTCGCCCTCAGTCGGCCCGGTGTGGACCGACCCGCCCCGCGACCTTGGAGGGACAGGAATGAGCACATCGGTTCCGGTGCGCCTTCGCGTGAACGGTGTCGAGCACGAGCTCGAGGTGGAGCCGCGGCTGCTGCTCGTGCACGCGATCCGCGACCGTCTCGGCCTGACGGGCACGCACGTGGGGTGCGACACGTCCAACTGCGGCGCGTGCACCGTCCATCTCGACGGACGTGCGGTGAAGTCGTGCACCGTGCTGGCCGTGCAGGCAGACGGGGCCGAGATCACGACGATCGAGGGGATGGCCGGCTCGAACGGCGAGCTGCACCCGCTCCAGGAGGCGTTCTGGAACGATCACGGCCTCCAGTGCGGCTACTGCACTCCGGGAATGATCATGGCCGCCGCCGGGTTGCTGGCCGACAACCCGAATCCGACCGAGGACGAGGTCAGGCACGCGCTCGAGGGCAACCTGTGCCGCTGCACGGGCTATCACAACATCGTCAAGGCGGTGCTCGACGCGGCCAAGGTGAAGGGCCCCTCGATCGATCAGCGGGAGGTGGCGGCATGACCGAGGACATCGGCGAGGGCGGGGTCGCCTCGGAGATCTCGGAGATCGCCGCCGAGGCCGGCGAAGCGAGGGGAGCCGCCTCACCCGGCAACCACGTCGGCCGGGCGATCCGCCGCAAGGAGGACCCGCGGCTGATCACCGGCCGCGGCCGGTACGTCGAGGACATCACCCTGCCCGGAACGCTGTGGGCCGCGCTGGTCCGCTCGCCCGAGGCCCATGCGAGGATCGTCTCGATCGACGCGTCCGCCGCGCGCGAGCGCCCAGGCATCTACGCCGTATTCACCGGGGAAGACTTGGACGGTCTCCTCGGCCCGCTGCCGATGGCTTGGGTGCCGCCGGGGGTGGAGGTCAAGAACCCCGAGCACTGGCCGCTCGCCAGGGGGACCGTCAACCACGTCGGCGACCCGGTCGCCGTGGTGCTCGGCGAGGACCGCTACGCGGTCGTTGACGCGACCGAGGACGTGGTCGTCGAGTACGACCCGCTGCCGGTCGTCACCGATCCCGAGCAGGCGCTTGCGGGGCCGCCGTTCGTGCACGACGAGCTCGGCACCAACAAGGTCCACGAGTGGTCGCTGCCGGGAGGCGACATCGAGGCGGGGTTCGCCGAGTCCGACGTGATCGTCGAGCGGCGGGTCGTCAACCACCGCACGGCCGGCGCCCCGATCGAGCCGCGCGGCGTGCTCGCGGACTATCGCGCCGGCGAGCTGACGCTGTGGAGCGCGACCCAGGTGCCGCATTTCGTGCGGCTGTTCCTGGCGATCCTGCTCGGGATCAGCGAGGAGAAGGTAAGAGTGATCGCGCCAGAAGTGGGGGGTGGATTCGGCGCCAAGCTGCAGGTCTACGGCGAGGAGGTGCTCGCCTGCTGGTGCTCGCGCAAGCTCGAGCGCCCTGTCAAGTGGATCGAGACGCGGACCGAGAACATGGCCACCGCGCACCAGGGGCGCGACCAGATCGCGACCGTCCGGATGGGCGCCAAACGCGACGGCACGATCACCGCCTGGCACGTGAAGATCATCGCCGACTTCGGCGCCTACAACATGTTGTTGACGCCGCTGATCCCGTCGCTCGGCGCGTTCGTGATGGGCGGCTGCTACGCGATCCCGAACGTGCAGACCGACATCGTCGGGGTGTTCACCAACAAGTGCCCGACCGACGCGATCCGCGGCGCCGGCCGTCCCGAGGCGACGCACATGGTCGAGGTGACGCTCGACCAGCTCGCCGCCGAGCTCGGGATCGACCCGCTCGAGATCCGGCGCAGGAACTTCATCCCGAAGGACAGCTTCCCGGCGGCGGTCGCGACAGGCGTCGTGTACGACTCCGGCGACTACGAGAAGACGCTCGACAAGCTGCTCGAGCACGTCGACATGGACGCGTTCCGCTCCGAACAGCAGGCGCTGCGGTCCGAGGGCATCTACCGCGGGATCGGATTTTCGACCTACACCGAGATCTGCGGGCTCGCGCCGTCGCGGATCACCGGCCCGGCCGGGGTCGGCGTGCAGGCCGGGGGTTGGGAGTCGGCGATGGTCCGGGTCCACAACACCGGCGCGGTGACCGCCTACACGGGCGCTTCGGGGCACGGTCAGGGCCACGAGACGGCGTTCGCGCAGATCGTCGCCGACCGGCTCGGGGTCGACCCCGAGATCGTGGAGGTGATCCACGGCGACACCGGCACCGGGCCAGAGGGGCGCAACACCTACGGCTCGCGATCGCTGGCGGTCGGCGGCGAGGCGCTCGCGCGGTGCGCGAACCGGGTCGCCGACAAGGCCAAGGCGGTCGTCGCGCACAACCTCGAGGCGGCGCCGGAGGACATCGAGCTCGCGGACGGGAAGTTCTCGGTCAAGGGCTCGCCGGACAAGGGGATGACGCTCGCCGAGGTCGCCGGGGCGGCGTACCTGAACATGGTCCCCGAGGGGATGGACCCGGGGCTCGAGGAGACGACCTTCCACGACCCCGAGAACTTCGTGTTCCCGTTCGGCGCGCACGCGTGCGTGGTGGACGTCGACCCCGAGACGGGCAAGGCGAACGTCATCCGCTATGTGGCGGTCGACGACTGCGGCAACGCGATCAACCCGCTGATCATCGACGGCCAGGTGCACGGCGGGATCGTGCACGCGATCGGCCAGGCGCTGTACGAGCGGGTCGCCTACGACGAGGACGGTCAGCTGGTGACCGGGACGTTCGTCGACTACGCGCTGCCGACGGCCGCCGAGCTGCCCAGCTTCGAGACCGATCGGACGGTGACGCCCTCGCCGGTGAATTCGTTGGGCGCAAAGGGGGTCGGCGAGGCGGGGACGATCGCCGCCAGCGCGGCGGTCACCAACGCGGTGATCGACGCGCTCAGACCGCTCGGGATCGGCTACTTGAACATGCCGCTCTCACCGATGCGGGTGTGGAACGAGATCCAGTCAGCCAAGGGAGGTGTGGCGGCATGATTCCCGCCGAGTTCGACTACGTCGCGCCGGACACGCTCGAGGACGCGATCTCCGCGCTCCAGGGCGGAGGCGAGGACGCCAAGCTGCTCGCCGGCGGCCACTCGCTGCTGCCGCTGATGAAGCTCCGGCTGGCCGCGCCGACGCTGCTCGTGGACCTCCGCAAGGTCCGCGGGCTGTACGGCGCCAGCCGCGAGAACGACGGCTGGCGGATCGGGGCGATGACCAACCACTCGGAGCTCGAGCACACCCCCGAGCTCGGGATCCTCGCGCGGGCGGCCGGCACGATCGCCGATCCCCAGGTCCGCAATCGCGGCACGATCGGCGGCTCGCTCGCTCACGGCGATCCAGCGTCCGACCTGCCGGCGGTGCTGCTGCTCGCCGACGGCTCGGTGACCGTTAGGGGACCGGGTGGCGAGCGGTCGATCGCCGCCGGCGACCTGTTCGAGGACTACCTCGAGACGTCGATCGGGCCGGACGAAGTGCTCACCGAGGTGCGGCTCCCATCGCTCGAGGGGTACGGGTTCGGCTACCAGAAGTTCAATCGCCGCAGCGAGGACTGGGCGATGGTGGCGGTCGCCGCGGTCGTGAAGACGACCGACGGCGTCGTCGAGGACGTGCGCGTCGGGCTGA
The DNA here is from genome assembly GCA_963800475.1 of uncultured Solirubrobacterales bacterium. Classification (GTDB taxonomy): domain Bacteria; phylum Actinomycetota; class Thermoleophilia; order Solirubrobacterales; family Solirubrobacteraceae; genus Palsa-465. The sequence continues at coordinate 489,518 of CAWDAZ010000001.1, forward strand.
CGAACATGGGCTCGGTGCCGCTCCGCGCGAGCGGTGTCGAGGAAGCGCTGCGCGGCGGGCCCGCGACCGCGGAGGGGATCGCGAGCGCGGCCGAGCAGGCCGCCGACGGCACCGATCCGCCCGCCGACCTCAACGCATCGGCTGAGTACAAGCGCCATTTAAGCCGGGTGCTAACAAAGCGGGCGCTGGCGGAGGCTGCCGGGTTGACATGATTGGTGGGTGAGCGCGCAACAGTCGTTTGAGTCGGTCGAGGCGGCGAGCGACGCGCTCGCCGGCGTCGGGTATCTCGCCGACCGGCCGCTGGCGCTCGCGGTGCATCTGGCGGTGCTGCTCGAGCAGCCGCTGCTGCTCGAGGGCGAGGCCGGGGTCGGCAAGACCGAGGTGGCGCGGTCGCTGGCGGCCGCGACCGGGTCGAGGCTGATCCGGCTGCAGTGCCACGAGGGGATCGACCTGCACCACGCGGTGTACGACTGGGACTACGCCAGGCAGTTGCTGGCGCTGCGCGCAGCCGAGGGGGGGATCGGGGAGGGTGAGCTGTTCTCGAGCCGGTTCCTGCTGCGGCGGCCGCTGCTCGACGCACTCGAGAGCGAGCAGCCGGTGGTGCTGCTGATTGACGAGGTCGACCGCGCTGACGACGAGTTCGAGGCGTTCCTGCTCGAGTTCCTGTCGGATTTCGCGGTCACGATCCCCGAGCTCGGAACCGTGACGGCCGGCCGCCCACCGGTCGTGGTGCTGACCTCGAACCGCACCCGCGAGCTGCACGACGCGCTGAAGCGGCGCTGCCTGTACCACTGGATCGACTATCCGAGCGCCGCCCGGGAGCGCGAGATCGTGCGGACGCGGATCCCGGGTGTGCCGGACGCGATCGCCGAGCGCGTCGTGACGGCGGTCGGCCGGCTGCGCGACCAGGGCGACCTGTACAAGCTGCCCGGCGTCGGCGAGACGCTGGTATGGACCCAGGCGCTCGTCGCGGTTGGCGACGACGCGTCGCTCGACGAGACGCTCGGCGCCGCGCTGAAGGTGCACGAGGACGTCGTCCGGGTCCGCGAGCGCGAGGTGCTCGAGGGTGTCTGAGGCCGGCGCAGCGGTGACCGAGCGGCTGAGCGCGCTGGCTGCGGCACAGCGCGAGTTGGGCTCTCGGATCGGGATCGGGGAGCTGCTCGCCGCGCACCGGGCGCTGGCCGCGATCGATCCGTGCTCGCGCGAGGACTCCCGGCTCGCGCTGCGGGTCGTGCTGTGCTCGGGGCGCGCCGACCTCGAGCGCTTCGAGCGCGCGTTCACGGCGGTGTTCGGCGAGCCGATGCCGCTGCGAGAGCAGCCGTCGCTCGAGGAGCTAGGGGCGATCGAGCGGGCCGCGCTGCCGAGCGCCGCGATTCCCGGCGCCGCCCCGCCGCCGCGATCGGACGAACGGGAGCAGCTCGCCGTGCCCGCTGCGTGGAGCGATGTCGAGCTGCTTCGCCACAAGGACTTCGCGCAATACTCGGAGGCCGAAATGGCGGTCGCGCGCGAGCTGATCGTGCGGCTCGCGCGGCGCGGGCCGACGCGCCTGTCGCGGCGGACGCGGCCCGCCCGCAGGCGCAGTCACGCCCCCGACGTTCGGCGCGTGATCGCGTCCTCGCTGCGAACCGGCGGCGAGCCGCTGCACCGGCACTGGCGCGCGCCGACCCGGCGACCGCGGCCGGTGGTGCTCGCGTGCGACGTGTCCGGCTCGATGGCCCCGTACGCGCGAATGCTGCTCCAGTACATGCACGCATCGGTCGCGGCGCGGCGGCGGGTCGAGGCGTTCGCATTCGGGACCAGGCTGACCCGGATCACCCACGAGCTGTCGGGACGCGATCACGACCGCGCCCTCGACCGCGCGGCGACCGCAGTGACCGATTTCTCGGGGGGAACCCGGATCGGCTCGGCGCTGGCCGAGCTCAACCGCGCCCACGGGCGGCGGATCGGCCGCGGCGCCGTCGTCGTGATCCTGTCCGACGGCTGGGACCGCGGCGACCCCGCGCAGCTCGACGCGGAGATGGCGCGGCTGCGCCGCAGCGCCCACCGCCTGGTGTGGCTGAACCCGCTCGCGGCCCATCCCGACTTCGAGCCCTTGACGCGGGGCATGCGCGCGGCGGTGCCCCACACCGACGAGCTGCTGGCGGGGAACTCGCTCGCCTCGCTCGAGGAGCTGGCAGCAACCCTGGAGGAGATCTGATGCGAGACGTGCTCGATGAAGTGACCAGCTGGACCGAACGCGGCGACCGGATCGCGCTGGCGACGGTCGTTGACGTGCAGCGCTCGGCGCCGCGAGCGCCCGGCGCGAAGATGGCGGTCAACGACAAGGGGGAGATCGCCGGCGGCGTGTCCGGCGGGTGCGTCGAGGGGGCGGTCGTCGAGATCGCCGAGGGCGTGATGCGCGGCGATGCGCCCCAGCTCGCCCACTTCGGGATCGCCGACTCCGATGCGTGGGACGTCGGGCTGCCGTGCGGAGGCGAGATCGACGTCTGGGTGCAGCTCTACGAGCCGGGCCGGTTCACCGAGGTCACGCGGGAGGGCGGCCGCGCCGCCGAGGTGACGCTGATCGAGGGCGCTCGGCCCGGCGCGAAGCTGCTCGTCGAGGCCGACGGCGCGACGTCCGGGTCGCTCGGGGCCCCCGAGCTCGATGACGAGGCGGCACGGGCCGCGGGCGAGCTGATCTGGACCGACACCAGCGAGCGGCGCGGCAACCTGTTCGTCGACGTGAGCGCCCCGGCGCCGCGGCTGATCCTGTTCGGCGCCGTCGACATCGCGGCGCCGCTGTGCGCGCTGGCGCGCGACGCGGGCTGGCGGCCCTACGTCGTCGACCCGCGGGGACGGTTCGCGACCGCCGAGCGGTTCCCCGACGCGCTCGAGGTGATCGTCGCGTGGCCCGACGAGGCGTTCGCGCGGCTCGGCGGGATCGATCCGGCCACCTCGATCGTCGTGCTCACGCACGATCCGAAGCTCGACGACGCGGCGCTGACGATCGCGTTGCGCTCGCCGGCTCGATTCGTAGGCGCGATGGGCTCGCGCCGCGCCCAGGCCGCGCGTCGCGAGCGGCTGCTGGCGGTGGGGATGGGCGAGGAGGAGCTCGAGCGGCTGTCGGCGCCGGTCGGGCTCGATCTCGGCGCGATCGCGCGCGAGGAGACGGCGCTCTCGATCCTCGCCGAGGTGATCGCCGCCCGGCACGGCCGCGACGGCGGGCGGCTGGCGGCGGGCCGCGGCCGGATCCATCAGGTGCCGGCGGCGTGATCGGCGGCCGGGGGTGATCGGGGGCCTGATCCTGGCGGCCGGCGACGGCCGCCGGTTCGGGTCCGAGCCCAAGCTGCTGGCCGAGCTCGGGGGAAGGCCGCTGCTCCAATGGGCGATCGACGCGCAGGCCGCGGTCCCGGCGCTCGAGCGGGTCGTGGTCGTGCTCGGAGCGGGCGCCGAGGAGATCCTCGACGGCGTCGCCTTCGGCCGCGCCGAGCCGCTCGTCTGCGGGCACTGGGCGGGCGGTCAGTCCGAGTCGCTGCGATGCGGCGTCGAGGCGCTGGCCGGCGCCGACAAGGTGATTGTGACGCTCGGCGACGAGCCGCTGATCACGCCCGAGGTCGTGGCCCGGTTCGTCGACGAGCGAGCTCCGGCCCAGGCGACCTACGACGGCCGGCCGGGCCACCCCGTGGTGCTGGGTGGCGATCAGCTGAGCGCGGTGCGCGAATTGCGCGGCGACCGCGGCGCCCGCGAGCTGCTCGCGGACGCGCGCATGATCGAATGCAGCCATCTCTGCTCGGGCCGAGATGTCGACACACCCAACGACCTGGAGGCGATCCGGAATGAAGCTAGAGCAGTCATTTGACGTCGCCGCGCCCGCCGACCGGGTGTGGCAGGCGCTGATCGATGTCGAGCAGGTGGCGCCGTGCCTCCCGGGGGCCGCGGTCACCGGGCGTAACGACGACGGCAGCTACAACGGCACGTTCACGATCAAGATCGGGCCGACGACCGCCTCCTACACGGGCAAGCTCGAGATGACGGAGGTCGATGACCACGCGCACACCGCGACGCTCCACGCGCAGGGCAACGACAAGCGCGGCCAGGGTGGCGCGAACGCGACGATCGTCTCCAGGGTGACCACCGCCGGAGCAGACGCGACGCACGTCGAGGTGTCCACCGACTACCACATCACCGGCCGGCTGGCCCGGTTCGGGCGCGGCGGGATGATCGAGGACATCTCCCAGCGGCTGCTCAAGGAGTTCGCGGCGCGGCTGCAGTCCTCGCTCGCCGGTGGCTCCGCGGACGCGGGCGGTAAGTCCGCCGACGGCGCGGATTCTGCGCGCGTGCCGCCGGCGGCCGAGGCGCCCGCGCCGGTGTCGGCCGAGGCGCCCGCGCCGGTGTCGGCCGAGGCGCCTGCGCCGGTGTCGGCCGAGGCCGAGGTGCCCGCTCCCACCGAGGTCGTGGCGCCCGCAGCGGCCGCCGCCGCCGCGGCCGACGGGGATGGCGCCGTCCCGCCGCCCCCGGAGGCGGCCGTCCCACCGCCCGAGCCCGACATCGCCGAACCGCCACCCCCGCCGCGTCCCGCCGAGCCGAGCGAGCCGCTCCAGGCCCACGACGTCGTCGGCGGCGTGCTGCTCGACCGGATCAAGCGCAACCCGGCGCCGGTGATCGGCCTCGCCGTGCTGCTGATGCTGATGCGATGGCGCCGGCGGCGGCGCAAGCGCCGTCAGCGCGAGGCATTGGCCGGATGAGCGACCACGGGCAGCTCGCCGAGCGGTTCCTGGAGCTGCACCAACCGGGATCGCCGCTGCTGATGCCCAACGCGTGGGACCCCGGGTCGGCGAAGGTGCTGGCCCAGCTCGGCTTCGAGGCGCTCGCGACGACCAGCAGCGGGTTCGCGGCCACCCTCGGGCGACTCGACGGATCGGTCGACCGCGAGGAGGCGCTCGCGCACGCGGCCCAGCTTGTGGCGGCTGTCGACGTGCCGGTGTCGGCCGACCTCGAGAACGGGTTCGGCGCGATCCCCGGCGAGGTCGCCGAGACCGCGCGCGGCGCCCGCGACGCGGGGCTCGCCGGCTTCTCGATCGAGGACTACAGCGGCAACCCGGACGATCCGATCTACGGTCTCGACCTCGCGGCCGAGCGGGTCGCCGCCGCGGCGCGGGTCGCGCACGACGGGCCAGTGCGGCTCGTGCTCACCGCCCGTGCGGAGAACCACATCCGTGGCCACGACGACCTCGACGACACCGTCGCGCGGCTGCGGGCCTACCAGGACGCCGGGGCCGACGTGCTGTTCGCGCCGGGTGTGATGAGCGCGGATGCGGTCACGCGGGTGCTCCAGGCGGTCAACCTGCCGCTCAGCGTGCTCGTGGGCCCGGCCGCGCCGCCGGTCTCGGAGCTCGCGGCGCTCGGGGTCGCGCGGATCTCCGTGGGCGGGGCGTTTGCGTTCGCCGCCCTCGGCGCGCTGGTCGAGGCCGCCACCGAGCTCCGCGACCAGGGGACCTACGGATACCGCGACCGCATGGTCGAGGGCATCCGCGCCGCGCGGTCGGCGTTCAACTCCTAACCCAGCCAGGCCGACCCGGACGTTGATGTCCCGGCGTGCCCGCTTCGCGCCGCTTGACATGTGACCAAACGGTCACGTATTATCCACCGCATGGACGGTGATCCAGGCTCGATGGACGCGGTCTTCAAGGCGCTCGCCGATCCCACCCGCCGTGGGCTCCTCGATGAGCTGTTCAGGGAAGACGGGCAGACGCTGAGCGCGCTCGAGGCGCGGGTGCCGATGTCGCGCTTCGGCGTGATGAAGCACCTGCGCGTGCTCGAGGAGGCCCGGCTGCTCGTGACCCGAAAGCGGGGGCGCGAGAAGCTCCATTTCCTGAACCCCGTCCCGATCCGGCTCATCCACGATCGGTGGGTGAGCAAGTACTCCGAGCCGTGGGCCGCCGGGCTCAGCGAGCTCAAGACAGACCTGGAGGGATAGACGATGCAAACCGCAAAGACGGTCTCGTGGGCGGATGGTTCGGCGCCGGTCGCCGGCGGCACGGCGGTGTTCGAGGTGTTCATCAAGACCACCCCGGAACGGCTGTGGGAGGCGATCACCGACCCCGAGCAGCGCAAGAAGTACAGCTTCGGGGTCGAGACGCACTCCGACTGGACGCCCGGCTCGGAGTACCGGGCCGGCATCCCGGGCGTCATCGACATCGCATCGGGGCGCAACGTCGAGGTCGACCCGCCGCGGCGGCTCGTGCAGACGTTCGACGCGCTGTGGAGCGAGGACGTCAAGGCCGAGGGGACGACCCGGGTCACGTGGGAGATCGAGCCGGTCGGGTCCTCGTGCCGGCTGACCGTGGTCCACGATCAGCTGCCGGATTCGGCGAACGCCGAGCTGTACGGCGGCTGGCCGATGATCCTCTCGGGGCTGAAGACGCTGCTCGAGACGGGCGAGTTGCTGGACACACCCGGATCGCTGCGTTACCAGGGCGCTTAACATGCCCCCGAGATGTCCTGGGCGAGGCGCAGTGCGGTAGTTGCAGTTGTGGCGGCGGCGGTCGCGATGTCGGTTGCGGCGACCGCCGCCGCCTCCCCGACGGCGTGGATCGCGGCCGTCCGGATCGCAGGGCCGCCCAACGGGGGCGCCGCCCCGGGGCCCGCGCAGCCGGCGATCCAGATCCCCGCCTCGGACGCGAAGCTGCTCGGCCAGCGGATCATGGTCGGGTTCGACGGCACCGCGGCGAGCCCCGGCCTGCTCGCCCGGGTCCGCGCCGGGCAGGTCGGGTCGGTGATCCTGTTCGCGGCGAACATCGCCGGCAGCTCGCAGGTGCGAGCGCTGACCGAGTCGCTCCAGCAGGCCGCGCGCGCGGGCGGGAATCCGCCGCTGCTGATCGCCACCGACCAGGAGGGGGGCCAGGTGAAGCGGTTCCCGAACGGCCCGCCGTACGTGTCCCCGCCGCAAATGGCCTCGCAGGGCACCGTCAATGGCGCGTACCGCGAGGGCCAGCTGACCGGCTCGTACCTGCGCGCGCGGGGCGTCAACTGGGACCTGGCCCCGGTCGCTGACGTCCCGACATCGAGCAGCGCGTTCATCTGGCAGCAGGGACGAGCGTTCTCGTTCGACGCGGGCACCGTCGCCCGCTACGCGGACGCGTTCGCGCGCGGCGTCCAGTCGGCGCGGGTCGCGGCAACGGGAAAGCACTTCCCCGGGGTCGGATCCGCCGGGGTCGACACCGACAACAAGCTGGACGTGCTGCGCCCGACCGCGGCGCAGCGGGCCGCGGCGCTGCAGCCATACGAGACGATGATCCCGCGCGGGCTGGCCTCGGTGATGGTCTCGACGGCCGCGTTCCCGGCGTATGACCCGACGCGCACGGTGTCGGCGCTGTCGAGCAGGATCATTCGCGGTCTGCTCCGCGGCCGGCTCGCGTTCGCGGGCGTCGCGATCACCGACGCGCTGGGGACGCCGACCGGCCACGACGAGATCATGGCGGGCCGGCTCGCCGCGCGCGCCGGCGCCGACGTGCTGCTGTACACGGACGCGGCGAACGGCGAGCTGTCCGGGCTCGAGTCCGACCTGCGCAGCGGGCGCCTCGGCCGCGCCGCCGCCGACGACTCCTATCGGCGGATCGTCGCGCTCAAGCGCCGCATCACCTGAGCGCCGCCTCGACCGCCTGGCGCAGCTCGTTGATGCCGAACGCGCCCTCGAGCCGCGCCGCGACCACGCCCTGCTTGTTGATCGCGAACACCCATGGCTCGGTCTGGAGGTGGAACGCGTGGAGCTGCGGGCGCAGCCCCTGGCTCGGATTGTTGTTCACGTACACCTCCTGGTGGATGAACACGATCCGGTTGCCGTACTGGTGCTGGAGCTGGACGGCGATGTCGGTCACCGGTCCGCAGATCCGCGAGTGGCACAGCTCGGGCGTCGAGAACAGCAGCAGCACGGGCTGCTTGCCGAGCACCTGGTGCAGCGACACCGAGTGCATCTGCTCGGGAGGGACGCGGGTCGTGAGCAGGCCGACGTTGCCGTGCACCGTGGCGAGCGTGTCGGTCGCGATCGCGGGCGGGCGCTGCCCGGCGTCTGGGATCGGCCAGTGCTTGGCGACCGCGACCTCGCCGGTCGCGCCGATCAGACCGCTACGGGTGCGCGTCAGCGAGAGGATGTCGTAGGTGCGCGGCTGTGGCGTGGGGATACTGGTCCAGTAGATCGCCTGCAGCCCGCCGGGGGCCGAGTTCTGCTGGCTGCGGTACTGCGGGGCCACTCCCATCGGGTCGGCGGGGGCGATGAACGGGCCCTGGGCGGGCGCTGAGGGGTTGGGCGCGATGTAGATCACGGTCGGCGCGTAGATGAACTGCTGGGAGGCGTTGGTCAGCGCAAACGCGAGCCGGTTGGTGCCCGGCGAGAACGTCCCGTTCGCGGCCCCCAGCGCCGCGTTCGAGGTGGCGAGCTGGGCGAGCTGGCGAAGCGACTTGCCTGATGCGGACGGGAACTGGCTCGCGGTCGGGCGCTCGGCGGCGGTCAGCTCATCGACCGCGGGAGTCGGCGCCGATGTGGTGGTCGAGTGGGTCGCGGTGCTCGCGGCTGAGGAACTGTGGCTCGCCGAGCTCCCGCACGCCGCGAGCGCGAGCGCGGCTGCCCCCAACGCCAGTCGCCGCTGCACTACTGGATGACGCGGAACACGCCCCGCATGAACGGGTGAATCCGGCAGAAGAAGTAATACGTCCCCGGCGCCAGGTTCTTCGGGGTGCTCCAGTTGAGCCTCCCCACCGCCGGCAGGCCGGCGCCGAGCTGCCCGGAGTCGTAGCCGCCGGCACCGTTGGCGAGCGGATAGGAGATCCCGGTGTCGAATCCGCACGGGCCCTGGCATGAAGTGACCGTGTGGAAGATCGACTGGACGTACGCTGCACTGGGCGATAGCGGGTTGCCGAGCAGGCCCTGCGGACTCGCGTCCTCGTTGACAAACGTCAGCGACTGGCCCTTCGTGACGGTCGGGATGCACGGATGCGACCCCGGTGACTGAATGTCGCCCGGAAGGTAGGTGAAGCCCGCGATCAGCACCTGGCTGCGCCTGCAGTCCCTGAACCGATTGACGTCGGCGGCGGTCACCCACATCGAGCCGCCGTGGTCGTTGTTCTCGGCCAGGTGGCCGTGGGTGACCGCGCCGTTTTGGTCGAGCTTGTGCGTGAACGGGTCGACGCCGGTCTGGTCGTTCCACGCCTCCCATACGACCATGATCCCCATCGATTCATACCAGGACGCCCGCTTGGTCTCGTAGGTCGCGCTGATTCGCAGCACGTCGCCGGCCTTGACAGCAGGGCGCCAGTCGGAGGGGGTGCCTTGCATCGCCATGTCCCATGAGATCGGACCGCGCTTGTCCCAGTAGTGCGCGTTGGAGCGGAACAGGCGCACCGAGTTGGGGACAGTGCCGGGGATCGCGCCGCGACTCGGTTGCTGTCCGGCGCGGATCAGGTCGAGGTCGTCGTACAGCCCGCCTGGGTGCAGATGCCCCGCGGTGGCGATCAGCGTCCCCGGATGGTCGATCGTGAACTCGTTCAGCGGCGGGCCGTTCCCATACGGGTTCTTCGCCATGTCCGGGAACGTGAACTTGCCGTTCTTGCCGCTGCCGCGGTGCACGTCGAACACCGGGTAGATGTGGTGAGCCTCGACATCCATCCAGATCGGATGCACGGGGGTGATGTGCGCGGCTGCCGGCGCGGTGGCCGGGAGGAAGTCAACGTTGTAGGTGATGTAGATGGTCGCGGGGGTAGAGATCAGGTCGTGGATCATGTAGTTGAGGACCCAGAAGTCCCTGGCGCCGATCGGGTAGCCGTAGCCACTCGGCAGCTCGTAGATCGTCTTCTCCTCGCCCGTCGCCATGAACGGGTAGAAGCCGCCCTGATAGCCATTGCCCTCGCCCGCACCCGCGGGGCCGTTCGTCAGCCACACCCCGTGGTGCAGGTGAATGATGTTCGTCAGTGGCACCCTGCCGCAGCACTTTCCGTTCGGCAGCGCGTAGCGCGCGTTCGGCTGCATCCGCAGCATGTAGCCGTCGACATTCGGCTTTGGAACGTGCCGGTAGTCGAACAGGATCAGGTTCGCCCCCGGAGTGATGTGGTACGGCCCGGCGGCGTAGTGGAGGTGCTCGACGCCGGCGGGCTCGGCGGGCGCGTGCTCGACCGCGACGGGCGCGGCGGCGAGCGCGGCCGCGGGTGCGCAGCCGAGCGCGAGCAGCGCTCCAATGATTGCCCCAAATCCCCTTCGCTTCACACGTTCCTCCGGCGCTCAGGCACCACCCGCAGCTGAATTGTGACAGGTCGTCACCGTGGGCGGACCTCCCCTGAGCGCAAGATCGGCGGTTCGCCATCGTTACTGAAGTGGGCGGCGGGAGGCGTCGCCAACTTTCAGGGAGGAGAGAGAGGCATGCGCGGAGTGGTGTTGCTGAAGCCGAAGCCGGTGTTCGCGGCGGTCGCGATCGGAGCGATCTGCCTGGCCGGCGTGGGCTCGTCGACCGCCGCTCCGCGCGTGCCGATCCCCCTGCCGGTCGTCAATCCGACCATCCCGGCGGGCCGCGCGGTCGAGCCGGTGGTGATGACCGGTGCCGATTTCCCGGGGATCGCGGTCCCCCAGAATGAGACCGCCAAGGCGCCGTTCACCGACCTCGTCGACTGCCAGCCCGGCAGCAACACCGACAACTGCTCCCACAACCAGTACTCGCCGCCGCAGGTCGACACCAGCGGCGTCCAGAACCAGCTCCCGGTCACGGGCGTGCATCCCGACCAGCTGCTCGGGTACCGCTGGAATCCCCGCATCCACCACGGGGCCGGGGCGTTCGTCCAGATCCCGTTCCAGGTCGACAAGGTGTTCACGCGGTATCTGGAGAACGACGCCTCCGGGTTTGCGATCTACTCAGGCGCCGACCAGCACACGACCTATCAGTGGCAGCAGGAGGGCTTCCGGTCCTACCCCGACCCCAAGGACCCGTGCCACGCGCTCTACCAGCCCGCGGCCAAGGACCCGATCCCGTACTTCGACACCAATGACGAGGTGTCGTTCATGTACTCCGACAGCGGTCCCCAGGCGCCGAGCGGTGCGCAGCTGCCGAACGGGGTCACGACGAGTCGCGCCGTCCAGATCACCGACCCGCTGAATCCGAGCGCCGGTTCGAGCTACGTGTACGTGATGGTCGCCGGCCCGAACGGGCCGAAGCCCGCCTACAACGCCTCGAACGGGTACGTGCGCTACCTCCGCGACCCGGCCGGCTCCCCGACGCCAGCCGACGAGTACGTGTTCTCGCAGTCGGACTACTCCAACTACGGCAACGCGGCGAAGGGCGACATCTGCGGGGCGCCATCGCTCGGGCACCCGTACGGGACCCCGATCCTCGACTCGAGCGGCAAGCCGGTGATCGCCCGTCACCGCCCGCTCGACACGACGACCGTCGAGACCCCGCGCTACCGCTTCCGCTACGACGGCCGCTGGCTGATGACCGGGCTCTCGATCTCCCCGGATGACAGCGGTTTCAAGAAGGGCGACTACGGCTACAACCTGATCGACCGCTGGAAGGCGCGCGCGTTCGCCCAGGACCCGTCGTCGAAGACGCCGTGCTGTGGGTTCGAGGAGGAGGACACCCACTGGGGTGGCTCCTCGACGCTGATGGGCGAGCTGGCCGGCCCGGTCCGCGCGATCCGCGCCACCTGGGGCGCCGACTCGGGCACCAACGTCGTGCGGATGGAGACCTTCTACGCCGATCAGATCCGCCAGAAGACGTGGCTGCGGGTGCACGTGATCCCGCCGCTCGACGGGATCTACGCCCAGTGGGACTTCCGGGCGGGGCGGATGACCCGCTACTACAACCCGAACGTGCCGAACGGGGTCGCGGTCGACGGCCAGAACGACACCGTGTTCGGGAACCTCGACGACCCGTGCAACGCCAACTACAACAAGATGAACGAGGGCACCGGGATCCAGGATCCGCTGCACACGCTCGATCCGAGCCAACCGAGCACGATCGACCCCAACCAGACCTATCGCCAGGCCTACCAGGGCGCCGGCATCTGCAGCTCGCCGTGGCCCTACCACCAGTCGATCAACCTCGCCGATCCGACCTTCGAGTCGCTCAACGCGTCGCTGCAGTGGAACGAGACGGCGGGACCGTCGGGGACCGAGGTCGACCGCTACCAGATCGACCAGGCCACCGACGTGACGCCGGGCGGGCTGCCCCAGTCGCTGCTCGCGCTGCCCTACTACCGCGACGACTCGTGCTTCGACGACGGCACCGGCTCCGATCCCGGCCCGCGCGTTGACCCCGGCTCCTCGAACGAGGCGCGCACGTACGTCGATCCGGCTACCGGCCAGACCAAGCCGCGGACCTGCTGGAAGCCGTCGGATGGGATCCCCAAGCCCGGCGACCAGCAGTACTTCCAGGGCGACATCGGCACCCACGGCCTGCACCTGTTGTTCCAGCTCGACTCCGACAACGCCCGCCAGGAGGTCCCGGTCGACGAGATCGTCTCCGAGCAGCCGATCGTGCTGCTGCCCGGGCAGCAGGGCAACGTCGGCGAGGAGTACGGCCGCGAGCTCGAGAAGCCGTTGGTGGTACGGGTCGATGCCGGCGGTGTGACCGCTGGGCCGGTCAACGGCTAGCGGCCGGGATAAATACGCCTCAACAGCCCCAGCATCGCGGGCGAGGTGACCTCGTTCCCGGGGCAGCAGGTCGGACCGTTGACCGCGCTGATCCCGATCTCGAGATGCGGGCCGGTCGAGATGCCGACGATCCCGCATCCGACCTCGGCGATCGGCTGCCCGGCGGTGACCACCGTTCCGGCCGGCACGAGGTCGGGGGCGGCGTGGCCGTAGTAGATGTAGCGGCCGTCGAGCGGGCCCCCGACCACCTTCAGCACCGGTGCGTACGGCCCGAAGCCGGAGATCCCCTCCTGCACGATCACGCCGTCGGTGACCGCGACCTCGACCGCCTTTCCGCCACACGCCGCCCCGACGGTCGAGATGTCGACGCCCTGATCGGGTGACCAGGTGCTCGGTGGCGCGGCCGCCGAGACCGGCTGGATCGGGAACACGAACCCCTGACCGGGCTGCAGCAGGGTTAGGGTCCTGGCGATCTGCTGCTCGGTCTTCAGCTCGCGGCGAATCTCGGCAAGCGACGGAGCGTGCGCGTTCGGGTCGCCGACCGGGTTACCGGAGGCGTCGGTGTAGTACTGGGCGCCCGCGCCCGCCGACGGCTGGACCGCCTGCGGGTGCGCTCGCAGGCCAAGCGCGTCCTCGCTGCCGCCAGAGGAGCCATGGGGAGCGCCCGAGCCGCACGCCGCCAGCCCGACCGCCGACGCGACCACCGCAGCCAATCGCAGGATCTGCACGACCAGGAGTTCAGCACTCCTCAGGCAGCCGCGCGCAGGCTGACGATCGGCGGGCGCTCGACCTGCTCGGAGCCGCCCGCGCCGTGCAGCCGGCCCTCGCGCTCGAGGCGGGTCGAGACCGCGGCGAGCACGGCTGCGGCCATCGGCCTCAGGTCCCGCAGCGGCTGGTGGGCGTTCTGTCGGACGTCGAGGTCGACCTGGGCGAGCCCGTCCAGACCGACCACCGCATACGCGTCGAGCAGCAGCGCGATGTCGACCCCGTACCCGGTGGCGAACGGCAGCCGCTCGAGCAGCTCACGGCGCGCGGCGATCTCTCCCGCCAGCGGCTGCGCGACGGCGGCGAGGTCTGGGTAGAAGCGGTCGATCAGCGGTCTGGCGGTCAGCTCGGTCACGCGACCGCCACCGTCCGGGTAGGTGATCGAGCCGACGCGGAACGGGCGACGGTAGAAGCCCTTTACGAACGAGATCTGCCGGCGCTCGAGCAGCGGCCCGATCAGGCCGCACGTGAAGTGCGGGCCGAACCGCTCGGAATCGGCGTCCAGGAAGCACACCAGCTCGCCGCTCAGAATCGGCAGCGCACGCCACATCGCGTCGCCCTTGCCGAGCACGGGGCCGAGCTCGGGCCTCAGGTCGGTCTGGTCCTGGACCTCGGCGCCCAGCCGGCGCGCGATCGCGGCGGTCGCATCGGTCGAGTCGTCGACGACGACCACCTGGTCGACGACCCCGCGCTCGCGCAGCGGTAGCAGCTGCTCGAGGATCGGCCCGATCGTGCGCTCCTCGTTGCGGGCGGGGAGGCACACCGAGACGCTCGCGTTGCGCCGCTCGGCCAGCCGCTCGGGCGTGAACGCCGAATGATGGAAGCTGTTCGAGCGATGCCAGAGGCGGGCGCGGCTCACCCCGGCAGCGTACTCTTGAACGCCCGCGGCCTCGCGGGATCGCGGAGCGGAGGGCCGTGGCGCTGTCGCATCACACCCGCCCCGTGCGGAGCCGCTCGACGGTACGCGTCACCCACGGCTCGGGCTCGAAACGGCCGAGCATCGCGTCGGCGACCGCGAGGTGGTCATATCCGACCCGTCGCAGCTCGATCGAGTCGTCCTCGCCGAGCAGCGCGTACGCGGCGCGTGGGTCGCCGTCGAGCGGCATCCCGACGCTGCCCGGGTTGATCAGCTCGACGCCGTCGGGCCGCACGCGCCTGAACTGCAGGTGCGTGTGGCCGAACACGATCCGGCGCTCGCCGGCGCCCGCGAGCAGCTCGACATCGTCCTCGGTCGGCGCAGGGAAGAACGACTTCATGTCGGACAGCGGCGAGGCGTGGCAGTACCGGGTTCCCTCGCTCACGAACTGCCCCGGCAGCGAGTCCAGCTGCACGACGGTCTCGGCGCTGAGCGCCTCGCGGCACGCCTCGATCGCGGCCGGGACGAACTCGTCGTTCGGCGCCTGCTCGGGATGCGCGGTCCAGCGATCGACGTTGCCCCGGATCCAGGTGGCGTTTGTCAGCCGCTCGAGCACGGAGACGGTCTCGGCCGGGTACGGCCCGAACAGCGCGTAGTCACCGCCGAGCATGAACCGGTCGGCTCCCGCATCCCGCGCGTCGGCGAGCACCGCTTCGAGCGCCTCAAGGTTGCCGTGCACGTCATACAGGAGCGCGATCGGGGGCACTGAGGGTGGTTGATATCACGCCATCGGTGCCTGCTGAGCGCCCCCGGCCCTCTATCGTGCTCGGAGCGATGCCCGTTGTTTCTCGCCTTCCCGCCCTCGCTGGGAAGCGCAACAGATCCGGGTCGGCGCGGAGGCGCGCCGACCGCCCGGACCGCCAGCCGGTGCCCCCGGAGGCGTGGCGGCGGCTGGCCGCGTGCACCGCGGCCGCGGCGCTGCTGCAGCTCGACGGAACCCTGATCACGGTGGCGCTGCCGACGGTCGCGCACGACCTCCACGTCTCGAGCAGCTCCACCGCGGTCGTGCTGAGCGCCTACTTCCTGGCGTACGCGCTGGCGCTGCTTCCCGGCGGTTCGCTGGTCGACCGCTTCGACGCGCGCCGGCTCGCGCTGCTGGGGCTCGGGCTGTTCGCGCTCGGCGCTGCGGCGGGGGCGGTGGTGTCGTCGATTGCGGCGCTCGTCGCCACCCGGGTCGTGATGGGACTCGGGGCGGGGCTCGTCAGCCCGGCGGCGCTCGCGGGCGCGGTCAGCGGCTTTCCCCCGGAGCGGCGCGGCAGCGCGCTCGGGATCTGGGGTGCGAGCGCCGGCATCTCGAATCTGCTCGGGCCGGTGCTGGGTGGCGTCCTGACGGTCGCGCTCGGATGGCGCGCGAACTGGTGGGCGCTGGTGCCGCTGGCGCTGCTCGCGGCCGTCGGGATCGTGCGGTTCGTGCCCTCGACGGTCCATAGCGAGGACACCACCCACCCGGTGCTGAACCGCACCGTTATCGTCGCCTCGTCGGTCGCCGCGCTGACGTTCGCGATCATGATCGGCTGCTTCTACCTCGCCGAGCAGTACCTGCAGCGCGACGTCGGCTTCTCGGCGCTCGGCGCCTCGTCGGTGCTGGTGATCGTGGCCTTGCTGGTCGGGGTGGCCGCCCCGCTGGCCGGCCGGCTGGTCGACGAGTACGGCGAGCGCATGCCGGCGGTGGCGGGCTTCCTGGCGGCCGGCCTCGGGCTGCTGGTGCTCGGGGTGCCGGGCGTGCCGCTGCACAGCCCGGTCACGATCCTGCCGCTGATCCCGGTCGGGCTTGGACTGGGGATGCTGTTCGTGCCCACCTCGCGCGCCGCGCTGAACGCGACCCCGCTGTCCTCGCACGGCCGGACCTCGGCCTTGCTGTCGATCGGGAGGCTGCTCGGAGCCGCCGTCGGGGCGGGACTCGCCGGGGTCGCACTTGCTTCGGGGGTGACCTCCTCGACCGTCCACACGGCGCTGCTGATCGGGTGCGCCGCGTGCGTGCTGCTCGGGGTGCCGGCCGCCAGCCGGCTCGGCGCGGGGCCGCCCGCCGCGCCGCTGGCGTCGGAGACCTGAGCCCGCGC
The DNA here is from genome assembly GCA_963800475.1 of uncultured Solirubrobacterales bacterium. Taxonomy (GTDB): domain Bacteria; phylum Actinomycetota; class Thermoleophilia; order Solirubrobacterales; family Solirubrobacteraceae; genus Palsa-465. The sequence goes on from CAWDAZ010000001.1 coordinate 505,869, forward strand.
GTGCGCCGCGCCTGCATCGACATCGGCTCGAACACGACGCGGCTGCTGGTCGCCGACTGCGGCGTGGGCGGCCTTCAGGCCGTCCACCAGGAGCGCGCCTTCACCCATCTCGCGCGAGGGCGGCTCGAAGACGGCACGATCACCCGCCACAAGCTCGAGGAGGTCACTGGCGTGGTCGCCGCGCAGGCGGCCCGGGCCCGGGAGCTCGGCGCCACCCACATCCAGGCGATCGCGACCGCAGCGATCCGTCAGGCGCCGAACGGCGCCAAGCTCGCCCTCGCGATCCGGGAGTCGTGCGGGCTCGAGGTCGAGATCCTGACGGCCGCCCGGGAGGCCGCGCTCGCGTTCGCCGGCGCCTCGCGGACGCTCGGTCGTGTGCCCGACGGAGCGCTCGGCGTCGTGGACGTCGGCGGCGGCTCCTCGGAGCTGGTCGTAGGAAGCATCTCCGACGGGGTTACGTGGTCGGCCTCGTTCCAGCTCGGATCTGGCGACCTGACCGAGTGCCACCTGCACTCCGACCCGCCGTCGGAGGCGGAGCTCGGCGCGGCGCGAAGCGTGATCGACCGCATGCTCGGCGCGCTCGCGGTGCCGCATCCGGCGGAGGCCGTCGCGGTCGGCGGCAGCGCCGCCTCGCTCCCCCGGTTGGCGGGGCCGATGCTCGATGCGGACGCGTTCGCGACCGCGCTGCGGCTGCTCGCCTCCGAGCCGGCGCGGGTGATCGCGGGCCGGTTCGAGCTCGACATCGAGCGGGTGCGGCTGCTGCCCGCCGGGCTGCTGATCCTGCAGGCGGCGGCTGAGCGGTTCGCGGCGCCACTCCGGATCGGCCGGGGCGGGATCCGCGAGGGGTTTCTGCTGGAGGCCGCCGATGCCTGACCGCGAGGGCCCGGTCGGGCCGGACGAGCAGGCGATGTCGCCCCGCGAGGCGCTCGAGCAGGTGCGCGTGCGGGCGCCGACGCGCGGCAACCGGCGGCTCGAGCAGCTCCTCGACGCCGTCAACGCGGACGACCAGGTGAAGGCGTGGTGGCACGCGTCGGCGGTCAACGCGACCCGGCGGCTGATGATGAGCGACCACAGCTGGGTCCACATCCAGATCGTCGTCAACATCGGGCTGCGGCTCGGGCGGCTCCTGTTCCGGCGCGGGGTCGTGCCGAGCGTCATCGCCGACTACGGGATGGGGCAGCGCGACGCCGAGGTCGTGATCGCGGCGGGGTGCCTGTTCCACTGCGTGGGGATGTCGATCGCCCGCGAGGACCACGAGCGCTTCAGCCTGTTCCTGACCGCCGACAAGCTCCCGGAGCTGCTGGACGGGAGCTACGAGGAGCCCGAGCGCACGATCATCGTCTCCGAGGCCCTGCACTCGATCAACGGCCACCGCCGAAAGGGAGCGCCGCTGACGGTCGAGGCGGGGATCGTGCGAGTCGCCGACGCGCTCGACATGGCGCGCGGCCGCTCGCGCGTGCCGTTCGAATCCGGGCACCAGAACATTCACTCGCTGTCGGCGTACGCGATCGAGGAGGTCAAGATCTCCCCGGGCCGCGATCGCGCCGTGCGGGTCGAGATCCTGATGTCGAACAGCGCCGGGATCTTCCAGGTCGACGAGCTGCTCGCGACCAAGCTGCGCGGCTCCGGGCTCGAGGAGCACATCGAGGTGATCGCGAGGATCGACGCCGAGCAGGAGCAGCGGCTTATCCCGGTGTTCAGGATCTGATCAGGCGAGCTTCACGACGACTGCCGTGACATCGTCGTGGGTCGGGTCGCCGGCGCCGACTAGCTCGGCGAGGATGTGCGCGCACAGCGCGTCAGGCTCGTGGGGTCCAGTCGCGACCGCGGTTCCGAGCCGAGCCAGCCCGGCGTCGAGTGACTCACCGCGCCGTTCGATGAGTCCGTCGGTGTACAGGACCAGCAGGTCACCGGCTTCGAACTGCGTCTCGAGCGTCGTGTACGGTTGCTCCTCGACTCCCATCAACCCGTCGCGCGTCTCCAGGTAGGCGACCTCGCCGGAGGCGAGCGCGCGCAGCGGCGGCGGGTGCCCCGCGGAGGCCCACTCGAGGCTCCGCTGAGCGGGGTCGACGATCGCGTACAGCACCGTGAACAGCTGATGCTCGTCGAGTGCCGTCCGGTAGCTGTTCAAGCGCGTCAGCACCTCGCCCGGGGAGCGGACCGCCTCGTCGGCGAGCGCGAACGCGCGCGTAACGCTGCGCAGCTGCCCCATCGTCGAAGCGGCGCGGATCCCGCTGCCGGCGACGTCGCCGAGCACCACCCCGAGCCGGCCGCAAGGGAGCGCGAACGCGTCGTACCAGTCGCCGCCCACCTCGGCTCCGAGCCCGGCGGCCTGGTAGTGCGCCGCGATCTGCACTCCCGCGACCCCGGGCAGGCGGGCCGGGATCAGGCCGCGCTGCAGCTCGACCGCGATCCGGTGCTCCTCTTCGTGCAACTGGGCGCGACGGATAGACAGCGCGGCGCGATCGGCCGCCTCGCGAAGCAGCGAGCGCTCCTCCTCGTCGAACGTGCGGCCGGCGTCGAACTCGAGCCGCGCCGACCCCAGCCGGGTCCGCTCGATTTGGAGCTCGGCCTCGACCCAGGTCCCCGGGCGCCCGCCGGTGTCGACCGGGCGCATGCGCTCGACGACCTCGCCTCGGGCCCGGACGAGCTGGTCTCCGACCTCGACCTCCGCCGACGACGCGTCGTGCAAAGCCGCCAACCGGACCGCCAGCTCGGGCAGCAGCTCGTCGAGCGACAGCGACTCGAGCGCGCTCGACAGCGCCTGCAGCTGCGTCAGCCGGTGGGTCAACGCCTCGGCCTGGGCGCGAGCGGCCTGCTCGAGTAGCAGGTCGGCGCGGGCCCGCTCCGCCCGCCGCCTGGTCGTCAGGTCGACCCACTGGGCCATCAGCAGCCGCTCCGGGAGCTCGGTCGGCTCGATCAGCGACGCCACGACTTCGACCCACACCTCGCCGCCCAGCGACCGCTTCAGGCGCAGGTCGGCGGTGTCGCCCTGATCGTCGTGCTGGCCGTCGCTCGGCCCCTGGGCGCCGTTCAGCAGCGACCACAGCGCCGGGACGTCCTGCTCGTGGCACAGCTCGGTGACCGGCATCCCGCGGACCTGCTCGGGGGTGCGCCCGGCGAGCCGCGCGAATGCCGGGTTGGAGCGGATGATCCGCCCCTCGGAGTCGAGCAGCGTCTTGCCGATCGGCGCCGCCTCGAACGCCCCCCGCAGCAGCGCCTCGGAGCGCTTCAGCGCCCGCCGGCTCGTCTCGAGCTCGGCAAACACCGCGACCTTGGAGCGCAGCAGCTCCGGGTCGAACGGCTTCAGCACGTAGTCGACCGCGCCGATCCCGTACCCGCGGATGATGTCGCCGACCTCGTCGCGGGCGGCGGTCATGAACACGATCGGGACCTCGCTCGAGCGGGCGCGGCCCTTGATCAGCCGCGCCGTCTCGAGCCCGTCGATGCCGGGCATCCGGACGTCGAGCAGGATCAACGCGAAGTCGCGCTCGAGCAGCAGCCGCAGCGCCTCGGTGCCGGACGAAACCGCCACGAGCGGAAACCCGAGCGGTCCGAGTACCGCCTCGAGCGTCTGCAGGTTCTCGGGCCGGTCGTCGACGAGCAGGATCGGAAGCGGCTCGTGCGCGGGGATCTCGACGAGCCGGTCGGGCTCGGCGCGGTCCGGTTCGTCCGCTCCCCGCTGTGCGTCTACGCGTCCAGCCACACGCGCATCATCGACACGAGCTGATCGACGTCGACGGGCTTCGTGATGTAGTCGGACGCGCCCGCCTCGATCGCCTTCTCACGGTCGCCCTTCATCGCCTTGGCGGTCAGGGAGATGATCGGCAGGTCCTCGAAGCGGGGCATCGCGCGGATCGCTCGCGCGGTCTCGTACCCGTCCATCTCCGGCATCATGATGTCGAGCAGGATCAGGTCCGTGTTCGGATGCTGGTGCAGGCGGTCGATCCCCTCGCGGCCGTTCTCCGCGTACACGACCTTCATCCCGCGCTGCTCGAGCGTCGAGGTCAGCGCGAACACGTTGCGGATGTCGTCGTCGATCACGAGCACCTTCTTGCCGTGCAGCGGCGCATCGCCGGTCCGCAGCCGGTCGAGCAGCTTGCGGGTCGGGCTCGGGAGCGTCGCCTCGACGCGGTGCAGGAACAGCGCCGAGCGGTCCGCGAGCCGCTCGGGCGAGTCGGCGACGGTGATCACGGCGCCCTTCGAGAGCGCGTCGAGCCGCGCCCGCTCGGCCTTGCCGAGCTTGCTCGGAACGTACGCGATCAGCGGGCGCTCGCGGAGCACCTCGTCGGTCGCCACGTCGCGGAGCAGCTCGACCCGGCTCTGCTCGGTCCGCTGGCGTCCCACGAGCACCACGCCGAGGTCAAACGGACGCTCGCGGAGCGCATCGAGCGCGCCGTCTGGGCCGACCAGCTCGAGTTCGACGCGGTCGCCGCCGGCGAGCAGCGCCCGGAGCTGGTCGTTCACCTCGCCCTCGTCCGCGACCAGCGCAATCCGCCGCGCCGCCGCCTCGGTCATCGACTCGAGCCGCTCGAACGTGTCGTCGAGCTGATCGGACTCGAACGGTTCGTCGATGAACGCCGCCGCGCCCGCCCGCAGGCTGTCGATCCTGATGCTCGGATCGCCGATCAGCACGACCGGCAGGTGGCGCGTGTCGGGATGGTTCTTGAGCTGCCCGAGCACCGACTCGGCGCGGGGGTCGGCGACCGCGAGCAGCACGACCTCGGGGCGATGCTCCCGCGCCAGTCCGAGCCCGGCGCTCGGGCGGCGGGCGAGGACCGCCTTCACGCCGCGCGCGTGTACCTGCTCGACGAGCCGCTTGGCGCGCTCGGGCTGCGAAGCGATCACGAGGATCACCCGGTCGTCGAGGCCCAGGGCGGTGCTGTCGTCGGTGACCGGGACGACTACCGTCGTGCCGTGCCCGTCCGAGCCGTTGACCGCAGGCTCGGGGGCGAGCGTGGCCGGCTCCGAGAGCGCCTCGCCGGGCCGCTCGTTCATCGGCAGGAACAGCGAGAAGCGGCTGCCCGCTCCCACCTCGGAGGAGGCCATGATCTCGCCGCCCAGCAGCCGCGCGATCTCCCTGGAAATTGAGAGACCAAGTCCAGTGCCGCCGTACTTGCGCGAGGTGGTCCCGTCGGCCTGCTGGAACGCCTCGAAGATCGCCAGCAGCTTGTCGTCCGGGATCCCCACGCCGGTGTCGACGACCGCGAACTGGATCACGCTCTCGGACTGTGCGAGCGCCTCGTTGCCGAACACCTGGCCCTCGGCGGGCGGGCCGATCGACAGCGTGACACCGCCGTCGTGCGTGAACTTGAACGCGTTCGAGAGCAGATTCTTGAGGATCTGACCGAGCCGCTGCTCGTCGGAGACGATCGAGCGGGGGAGGCTCGCGTCGATGTCGACCCTGAACTCGAGGCCCTTCTGCTCGGCGATCTGGCGGAACGCGCGCTCCGCGTCCTCGTAGATGTCGGCGAGCGCGACCGGGGCCATGTCGACCTCCATGCGGCCCGCCTCCACCTTCGAGAGGTCGAGGATGTCGTTGATCAGCGACAGCAGGTCGTTACCGGCGGAGTGGATCGTCTGCGCGAACTCGACCTGCTGGTCGGTCAGTGAGCGGTCCTCGTTGGACGCCAGCAGCCGGCTCAGAATCAGCATCGAGTTGAGCGGCGTGCGCAGCTCGTGCGACATGTTGGCGAGGAACTCGGACTTGTACTTGGACGACAGCGCCAGCTGGGCGGCCTTGTCCTCGAGCCCGCGCCGCGCCAGCTCGATCTCCTCGTTCTTGAACTCGATGTCGCGGTTCTGCTCGGACAGCAGCCGCGCCTTCTCCTCGAGCTCGTCGTTGGTGTTGCGCAGCTCCTCGGACTGCTTCTGGAGCTCCTGGGTGAGGCCTTGAGACTGGGTCAGCAGCTCCTCGGTCCGCATCGTCGCGCGGATCGTTGAGAGCACGACCCCGATCGTGTCGGCGAGGCGCGCGAGGAAGTCCCGGTTCACGTCCGAGAACGGGCGGATCGAGGCGAGCTCGATCACCCCGAGCACCTGGTCCTCGAACAGCACCGGCATCACCAGCAGGCCCTGGGGCGCCGCCGCGCCGAGCCCCGAGCCGACCGTGATGTAGCCGTCGGGGAGATGCGTGAGCGCGATCGTCTTGCGCTCGAACGCGGCCTGCCCTACCAGCCCCTCCCCGATCACGAACCGGCCGCCGTTGTCCGAGCGGCTCGGCTCATACCCGTAGGAGGCCAGCAGCACCAGCTCGGTTCCGCCGTCCAGCCCCGGCTCGGCGACGAAGAACGCGCCGTACTGGGCGTTCACCGTCGGCGTGATCTCGCTCATGATCAGCTGTGTGACCGCGGCCAGGTCGCGCTGGCCCTGGAGCATCTCGGAGATCCCCGCGAGGTTCGTCTTCAGCCAGTCCTGCTCGGCATTGCGCTGGGTGGTCTCGCGGAGGTTGGCGATCATCTGGTTGATGTTGTCCTTCAGCTCCGCGACCTCGCCCTGCGCCTCGACCGAGATCGATCTCGTTAGATCGCCTTGCGTCACGGCCGTAGAGACCTCTGCGATCGCGCGCACCTGAGTCGTCAGGTTCCCCGCCAGCTGGTTGACGTTCTCGGTCAGCCGCCGCCACGTCCCGGACACGCCCTCGACCTCGGCCTGTCCTCCGAGCTTCCCTTCCGTGCCGACCTCGCGAGCGACACGGGTGACCTCGGCCGCGAAGCTCGACAGCTGCGCGACCATCCGGTTGAGCGTCTGCTTGAGCTCGAGAATTTCCCCGCGGGCGTCGACGGTGATCGTCTGGGTCAAATCGCCGTTCGCGACTGCGGTCGCCACCTGGGCGATGTTGCGGACCTGGTCGGTCAGGTTCCGCGCCATGAAGTTGACGTTGTCGGTGAGATCCTTCCAAGTGCCTGCGACACCCGGGACCTGCGCCTGTCCTCCAAGGATTCCTTCCGTCCCCACTTCTCTGGCCACGCGGGTCACCTCGGCTGCGAATCCGCGCAGCTGGTCGACCATCCGGTTGATCGTCTCGGCCAGCGCCGCGACCTCGCCCTTCGCGTCGACGTTGATCTTCTGAGAGAGATCTCCATGGGCCACCGCGGTCGTAACGCCGGCGATCGACCGCACCTGGGTGGTCAGGTTGGAGGCCATCAGGTTGACGTTCTCGGTCAGGCCCTTCCAGGTGCCCGACACGCCCTCGACCTCGGCTTGTCCTCCGAGGATCCCTTCCGTACCCACTTCCCGCGCGACGCGGGTCACCTCCGCGGCGAACGACCGGAGCTGGTCGACCATCGTGTTGATCGTGTCCTTCAGCTCCAGAATTTCCCCTCTAGCGTCGACCGTGATCTTCTTCGAGAGGTCGCCCTGGGCCACCGCGGTCGTCACCTGCGCGATGTTCCGCACCTGGCTGGTCAAGTTGGACGCCATCAGGTTCACGTTCTCCGTCAGGTCCGACCACGTCCCGGACACGCCGGCGACCTCGGCCTGGCCGCCGAGCTTGCCCTCGGTGCCGACCTCCCTCGCCACGCGCGTCACCTCGTCGGCGAACGCCGAGAGCTGGTCGACCATCGTGTTGACGGTGCGCTTCAGCTCGAGCACCTCGCCCTGCACGTCGACGGTGATCTTCTGTGACAAGTCGCCGTTCGCCACTGCGGTCGTGACTTGGGCGATGTTGCGGACCTGGTCGGTGAGGTTCCGCGCCATGAAGTTGACGTTGTCAGTGAGATCCTTCCAAGTGCCTGCGACACCCGGGACCGCGGCCTGTCCTCCGAGAATCCCTTCCGTGCCCACCTCCCTGGCCACGCGTGTGACCTCGTCGGCGAACGACCGGAGCTGGTCCACCATCGTGTTGATCGTGTCCTTGAGCTCGAGGATCTCGCCCTTCACGTCGACGGTGATCTTCTGTGACAAGTCGCCGTTCGCCACTGCAGTCGTGACTTGGGCGATGTTGCGGACCTGGTCGGTGAGGTTGCGGGCCATGAAGTTCACCGAGTCGGTCAGGTCCTTCCAGGTCCCCGACACGCCGGCGACCTCGGCCTGCCCGCCGAGGTTCCCTTCCGTTCCCACCTCCCTGGCGACGCGGGTCACCTCGTCGGCGAACGCGGACAGCTGCGCGACCATCGAGTTCACAGTCGTGCCGATCCGGGCGAACTCGCCCTTCACGGGGCGGCCCTCGATCTCGAGCGCCATCTTCTGGTTCAGGTCGCCCTCGGCGACCGCCTCGATCACGCGCGCGACCTCGGTGGTCGGGCGGACCAGGTCGTCGATCAGCCCGTTCAACGACTCGATCGAGCTGCGCCATGCTCCACGCGCGCCGTGCAGCCGGGCGCGCTCGGTCATCCGGCCCTCGCGGCCGATGATCCGCCCGACGCGGATCAGCTCGGCCTCGAGCGCGGCGTTGCGTGCCGCCAGCTGGTTGTAGGCGGACTCGAGGCGTCCGACCGTGTCGCGCCGCCGCCCCGGCAGCCGAATGCTGAAGTCTCCCGCCGCGGCTGCCCGCAGCGCTTGCTCGACGCGCTCGAGCGACGCCTCGTCGACGCCGCCGTTACCGCCATTACCGCCCCGCGCGCCGCCCGTAGAACGACCATTTCCGGTACCCGGAGCTACCTCGGACAGGTTCGATTTGCGCTGCTTCGGAACCGCCGTTTTGGCCATGCTGCTCTCCTCAGTCGTCTCCCGGGCGCGCGCCCCCGCCTGACAACCCACGGCTGCCGATCACTGCTTCGGAAGCTTACGCCTGATGTTCAACAATGTGGAGCGGGCGAAGCCGGGCCTGCGAGGGGCCGTTTGGAGCGCCATTCGGCGCTACCAGCCGCCTTCCCAGTCCACGTTCGCAGCGCGCCGCTTGGCGGCTCGCATGCGCTCGTGCTTGCGCTTGTCGAGCCGCCACTGGATCACCGACAGGGTGACGATCACCAGCGGGAAGAAGATGATCACCAGATACATCGCGTAGGTGATCGTCTTGTCGCTCGTCTCGCCGTACCAGCCTTCGCCGCCGTAGGACTTGGCGAGGGCGGCGGGAGCGGACGCCAGCAGCACGACCGCGAACGAGATCAGGGCGGCGATGAACCGGGTGCGGCGCATGCGGTAGGAAGGGTACGTCAAGCCGCCTGCACCTGCTCCGGCGAACGCACCGACTCGAGCGTCTCGACGAGCACCGGGTTGTAGGCGTGGCCGTGGGTGACGATCTCGAGGTGACGGATCGGCGCCTCGAACACGGGGCCGCCGGCCGCCGCAGCGAGCTCGCGCTGCTTCGACGGGGCCACCGCGTCGTCGCGGCTCGTGATCAGGACCGCGACCGGGACGGTCACGGATCCGAGCCACGGCCGTGAGTCAAAGCGGCCGAGCTCGCGCCCGGCCTCGGCGATGTCGCGGGCCGAGTTGCGCAGCAGCTCGGACTGGACCCACACGGAGCGCTCGTTCTGGGGCAACCTGGCGCGGCGGAACCCCCACGACCAGAATCGGCCCGGCGCGACCGACAGCGCGAGCCCGAGGGCTCCCATCGCGCGCCAGGTACGCCGGGTCTGCGGGTCCTGCCAGTGCTGAGCTGTACCGCTCAAGACGATCCCGGAGGCCACGTCGGCGTGGTCGCGGGCGATCAGCTGCGCAATCGCGCCGCCCATCGAATAACCAACCACCAGTGCCGGGGCGACGTCGAGCGCTCGCAGTGCCGCCGCCGCGTCGCCGGCGCAGTCGGTGAGCCGGAACGGCGACAGCGGACGCAGCCCGCGGCCGTGGCCGCGGTGGTCGATCGCGAGCACGCGGTAGCCCGCATCGACGAGGTGTGCGTACGCGCCGCACCAGTTCAGGTCGGCGCTCGCCATCCATCCGTGCAGCAGCATCACGACCGGACCGTCGCCCCCGGTGTCGCGCAGGAACAGCTCACCGTGGCCAGGGACGCGCAGCGTGCGCGCCGGCGGCATCTCGAACGGGGGGATCGGCGTCCACGGAGGTACGAGCACGAGCGGGGATCGTACCCCGCGGGGTCGCTCCTACCATGGTCCGCGAGATGGCCGTCGTGATCGCATCCGACCTGGGTAAGGACATCGCGGGCGAGCCGCTGCTGCGCGGGATCTCGTTCAAGCTCGAGCGCCGCGACCGGATGACCCTGTCCGGGCGCAACGGCGCGGGCAAGACGACGCTGCTGCGGATGCTCGCGGCCGAGGCGTCGGTCGACGCCGGCGAGCTCGTGTTCTCGAAGGGGGTTCGGATCGCGCTGCACGACCAGCGGCCACCGCGCGAGCGCGCGATCACGCTTCGCGACTACGTGCTATCAGGGGCGCGCGAGCTGGTCGCGATCGAGGGAGAGCTGGCCTCGCTCGAAGACGCGATGGCCGGCGGCGCCCACGACGAGGCGACGCTGAACCGCTACGCGGAAGCGCAGGCGAGGCTCGAGCACGCGGGCGGTTACCGGTGGCGTGAGGCGGCGCTGTCGACCCTGCACGGCCTCGGGTTTCGCGACGGCGCCGATCTCGACCGGCCGCTGAGCACGTTCTCCGGCGGCGAGCTGACGCGGGCGTCGCTCGGCCGTGCGCTCGCGGGCAACCCCGACCTGCTGCTGCTCGACGAGCCGACCAACCACCTCGACATCGAGTCGCTCGAATGGCTCGAGCAGCACCTGGTCGCGCTCGACGCCGCGATCGTGCTGGTCGCCCACGACCGCTGGTTCCTCGAGGCGGTCGGCACGTCCGTGCTCGAGCTCGAGGGCGGGCGGGGCAAGTTCTTCCCGGGGCCGTGGCACGCGTGGCGGCGGGAGCGGGCGGCCCGGGAGCTGGCGCTGGGTCGCGAGATCGAACGCCAGGAGGCCGAGATCGCGCGCCTCGAGCGGTTCGTGACCCGGTTCCGGGCGGGGACCCGCGCCCGGCAGGCGCAGTCGCGCGCCAAGCGGCTCGAAAAGATCGAGCGGGTCGGCCGCGATCCGCGCGATGACGCGGCGCTCGAATTCGCGTTCAAGCCTCCGGAGCGCACCGGGCGGGTCGTGTTCGAGCTGACCCGCGGGCGCCTGGAGGCGGGCGGCCGGGTGCTGCTCGACGACGCGGAGCTGTGGCTCGAGCGCGGCGAGCACGTGTCGCTGGTCGGGCCGAACGGGTCCGGCAAGACGACGCTGATCGAGACGCTCGCGGGTGTGCGCGAGCTGCCGGCCGGCAAGCTCTTGACCGGCCACAACGTCAAGCTCGGATTCCTCTCGCAGCACGCCGACGAGCTCGGTGCGGGGACGGCGCGAACCGTTCAGGAGGCGACGCAGCGAGCCACCGGCCTGACGCCCGGAAAGGCGCGCGCGCTGCTGGGCCGGTTCCTGTTCTCGGGCGAGGACGCAGACAAGCCGCTCGAGGTGCTGTCCGGGGGCGAGCGGCGGCGGCTGTCGCTCGCGATCCTCGTCAGCGCCGGGGCGAACGTGCTGATCCTCGACGAGCCGACCAACCACCTGGACCTCGAGAGCCGGGAGGCGCTCGAGGCGGCGCTCGGGGAATTCAAGGGGGCGCTGTTGCTGGTGTCGCACGACCGGGCGCTGCTCGACGCCGTCGGGAGCCGGACTGTCGCCGTGGAGCCGGATGACGCTGGCGCCGCCGATTCGGGCGAGGCTGGAGGCCGAGCGGGCGGCACGCCAGCGGGGTCGCTGCGGAGCTATGTCGGCGGATGGCCCGAGTACGTACGCGTGCGAGCGGAGCGGGCGGCGAAGCCGGCGAGACCCGAGCCAAAGCCGAAGGCCGCGCGGCCCAAGGCGCCGCGCAAGCCCCGCGCGCGGAAGCCGGTCGAGTCGCAGCAGCAGCTGGAGCAACAGATCGAGGCCGCCGAGGCGGCGCTCCGGGACGTCGAGAGCGAGCTCTCCGATCCGGCGGCGTGGAACGGGGCGGAGGCGAGCGCCCGCTCTGCCGCCCGCCACGACCAGGCGCGCCGCGCGGTCGAGGAGCTGTACGAGCGGCTCGAGCAGGTCGGCTAGGGCGCCTTCACGGCGAACCCGGCGCCCCGGAACTTCGCGCACGCCGCCTGCGCCTGCTGGAATGAGGGGGAGCTCGGGTCGACGCCGCTCCCGGGGCCGAACCTGATCCCGACCCGACCACCGGTTCCGAACGACGGGTCGGGGAAGTTCGGCACCCCGTGCGTCCGCATGCATCGCGAGAACTTCAGCATCGCGGCGCGCTGGCTGGCGGAAAACGCAGGGGGACGGCCGCCGTTCGGGAGCTTCGACCGGCAGGCCGTCATCGCGCTCTGGAACGCCGGCGAGCTGACGGTCACGCCGTTGACCGTCAGCGACGCGCCGGATCCGACGCGTTGCTGGATCGCGATGCCGCGACTTCCGTTCGAGCCCGGGTCCGGGAAGTTGGGCACGCCGTTGGCGCGCAGCCGGCTGCGGCGCAAGCTCGGCGAGCCGCAGCTGATCGAGACCGTGCCGGGCGCCGGGTACCGGATCTGATGCGCCGCCTGCTGCCACGCCCGACCCTCCGGCTCCGGCTGACGCTGCTGTACGGCGGCCTGTTCCTGATCGCCGGCACAGTGCTGCTCGCGATCACCTATGGCCTGGTGGCGCACAGCCAGCCCGCAACCTCGCAGGCCACGTTCATCGCGCGACCGGTTGGACCGAGCGTGGCGGTGCCGCGGCTGCTGGCGCCGCCGGCGGGCCCGAGGACGATCGTCTCTGCGTCGCCGCCAGCCGGCGCGCAGATCCAGCTGAAGGCCTACGCCGGCCGCGTCAACGACACGTTTCGCAGGCTGACCGCGGCGCAGGCGGCGCAGCTCGACAAGCTCGCCGGGCGCGCGAAACTCGCCCTGCACCAGCAGCAGTCCTCTCAGCTCGACGCGCTGCTGACCAGGTCCGGGATCGCGCTCGGGATCATGGCGATCCTCTCGATCGCGTTCGGGTGGCTGATGGCCGGGCGGGCGCTGCGCCCGGTACGGACGATGAGCATGCGCGCGCGCGGGATCTCCGAGCGCAACCTCCACGAGCGCCTCGCGCTCGACGGCCCCGACGACGAGCTCAAGGAGCTCGGGGACACGTTCGACGAGCTGCTCGCGCGGCTCGAGACCGCGTTCGAGTCACAGCGCCAGTTCGTCGCCAACGCGTCGCACGAGCTGCGCACCCCGATCACGCTCGAGCGGACGCTCGTCGAGGTCGCGCTGGCGGACCCGGCTTCCGACGAACAGTCGCTGCGTGGGACCTGCCGGCGGGTGCTCGCCGCGGGCGAGCAGCAGGAGCGGATGATCGAAGCGTTGCTGACGCTCGCGCGCAGCCAGCGCGGGCTTGCCTCGCGCGAGGGGGTCGAGCTCGACTCGCTGGCCGCGGACGCGCTGCACGGCGTGCGCCCCGACGGGGTGCGCGTCGAGACCGAGCTCGAGGCGGCCACGACGACCGGCGACCCGGCGCTGGTCGAGCGGCTGATCGGCAACCTGATCGAGAACGCGCTCCGTTACAACATCTCGTCCGGCGGCTGGGTGAGCGTCTGGACGGGCGAGCTCGATGGACTGCCGGCGCTGCGGGTCAGCAACAGCGGGCCGGTTGTCACCGAGCCGGAGGCGGCGCAGCTCACCGCGCCGTTCCGCCGCCTGAACGGGAACCGGATCGGCACCCGCGGCGCCGGGCTCGGACTGTCGATCGTGGCCGCGATCTCGACCGCCCACGACGCCGAGCTGGGTCTCGCACCGCGTCCCGACGGCGGCCTCGACGTCGAGGTTCGGTTCCCAGCGATCGTGCCCGCGGTCGCGGCGTAAGCTTGGAGTCGCGATGTCGCTCGCGACCACCCGCAACATCCTGATCATCCTCGCGATCGCCGCGCTCGTGGTGCTGCTCCCGGGCGGGGGCACGGGCGCCAACGTCGCGCTGCAGGCGGTGTACCTGGTGTTCCTGGCGACGCTCGGGTGGTTCGCGATGACGATGTACCGCCAGTACCGGGTCGCGCTGTACTCGCTCGGCGACCGCCGCCGCGCGATCCTCTACGCCGCGCTCGTGGTGCTCGCGGTGACGCTCACCGGCACCTCGAAGCTGTGGCACACGAGCGCCGGTTCGGTGACGTGGCTGGTGCTCGTCGGGCTCGCCGTGTACGCGATCATCGCGATCGTGTGGACGGCGCGGCGGCAGTACTAGGCGGGGCCGGCGCGGCTAGGCCGGGACCGGCTCTCGGACGGGCGCGACCTCGACCGGGATCCCGTTCAGGACCGCGTTCCCCGACAGTGCGTCGAGCAGCCCCTCGTCGGCCACCAGGTTGCTGTTCGCGCCCGGGTGCGCTGACGCGACCCGCTGCTCGGTTCCGGCCACGTCGTGGCCCCAGCCGTGGGGGAGGCTGCACACGCCGGGCATCACCGTGTCGGTGATCTCGACGGTCGCAACCACCGTTCCCGCGCGCGAGCTCAGCTCGGCGTGCTCGCCGTCCGCGAGGCCGCGGCGCTCGGCGTCGTCGGGGTGCAGCTGCAGCGTGCACCGCTCCTTGCCCTTCACGAGCACCGGCAGGTTGTGCATCCACGAGTTGTTGGAGCGCAGGTGGCGTCGCCCGACCAGCACCAGGTCCCCGTTGGGGGTGCGCTCCAGCGCGCCGCGCAGCCGCTCCACATCGGCGACGATCGGCGCGGGGGCGAGCTCGATCGTCCCGCTCGCGGTGCGGAGCGCGTCCGGGAGCCGCGGCTCGAGTGGTCCGAGGTCGATCCCGTGCGGAGCCTGCTCGAGCTGCTCGAGCGTCAGCCGGTACGGCCCGGCTCGGAGCATCAGGTCGAGCAGCCGCTCGGGGCCGACTCGCGGCTCGAGCGTGGCCAGCGCCTCGTCGACGGAGCGCCCGCTGAACGGGGAGCCGTCGGTCTTCGTCTCACGCTCGATCGCGGCCCGCGCGACCTGCTCGTCGATCACGGCGACGTCGGCGTTCGGGCCGAGCCCCGCTGCGATCCCGGTCAGCCGCAGCAGCGTCACCCATTCGTCCGGCAGCTCCGGCTCGGGCGGCAGCACGGGGGGTGAGTAGTTGGCGACGTTCCGGACCGCGAACAGGTACAGCGCGAGGTCGTAGTGCGAGCGGCGCAGCGGCGACGGGGCGGGCAGGATCACGTCGGCGTGCCGGGTCGTCTCGTTGACGTACACGTCGATCGCAACCATCAGCTCGAGCTGCTCGAGTGCGGCGTCGAGCCGGCCGCTGTTGGGCGTCGAGACGGCCGGGTTGCCGCTGATCGTGATCAGCGCCTTGATCCGGCCCTCGCCGGGCGTGTCGATCTCCTCGGCGAGGCACGCCGCCGGGAACTCGCTGAACACCTCGTCGAGGCCCCGGACGCGGCTCTGCCAGCGGCCGAAGCGCGCGCCGCGCCCCTTGCCCGGAGCCCCCGTGGCGTTCGCGTGGCCGGCGGCGCCCAGCGGGAACATCGCGCCGCCCTCACTGTCGAGGTTGCCGGTCAGGAAGTTGAGCACGTCGACCAGCCAGCTCGCGAGCGTTCCGAACTCCTGGGTGCAGGTGCCGATCCGCCCGTACACGGCGGCGGACGGCGCGGCGGCGAGCTCACGGGCGATCCGGCGAATGTCGTCCGCGTCGATCCCGGTCGCGGACGCGGCGGCCTCCGGGGTGAACGGAGCGGCCAGCCGCTCGACATCGTCGAGACCCGACGCGATCTCCGTCAGCCTCGCGCCGGGGTCGGCAAGCCCCTCCTCGAACAGCACGTTCGCGAGCGCGAACAGGAAGTGGGCATCGGTGCCGGGACGGATGAAGTGGTGCTCGTCTGCCTCCTCCGCGGTCCGCGTGCGGCGCGGGTCGATCACGACCAGCTTGCCCCCGCGGGCGCGGATCGCGCGCAGCCTGCCGCGCGTATCGGGCGAGGTCATCAGGCTGCCGTTCGATTGCAGCGGGTTGGCGCCGAGCATCAGCAGGTAGTCGGTCCGGTCGAGGTCGGGAACCGCGACGGTCGTGCCGGTGCCGAACATCAGCGCGCTCGCCATCTGCTTGGGGAACTGGTCGACGGTGCTCGCCGAGTAGTTGTTGCGGGTGCCGAGCGCCCTGATCAGCACCCTCCCGTACAACAGGTTCGAGAGGTTGTGGGCGCTCGGATTGCCCAAATACACCGCGGCCGCGTTGCGGTCGCCGGCAAGGATCGGGGACAGGCGCTCGTCGATCAGCGCGAACGCCTCGTCCCAGCTCGCGGGCGCGAAGCTCCCATCCGGCTGCCGGATCAGGGGCGTGCGAACCCGGTCGGGGTCATCGTGGAGCTCCTTCAGCGCGAATCCCTTCGGGCAGATGAAGCCGTGGCTGAACACGTCGTCCTTGTCGCCGCGGATCGATTCGACCCGCTCGCCGTCGAGCGTGATCTCGAGCCCGCAGGTCGCCTCGCACAGCGGGCAGGTGCGGTACTCGGTGCGGTGACCGTTCCCGGAGACGGACATGACCTCTGGGAACACTACTGTTCCCGCTCGGTTGGCTCGACTACCTGAGACGTAATCGTGCCCCTCGCCCGGAAGCAGGGGGTGCCAAAGTGAGGCGGCGCGTCGCCGTGCTGGCGGACTGGCTGATCGCGATCGGTGCTGCCAGCCTGTTCGTGTCGCTGTTCCTGACCTGGAGCCAGCAGTTCTCGCCGGCGCTGCTCGCGCTGCCCGGGTCCCGCGTCGGGCTCCGCGGCGTCCCGGCCGATCCGACCGCGTGGCAGGTGTACGCGAGCGCCGACGTGGTGCTGGCGCTGCTGGCCGTCGCGCTCGGGCTGGTCGCACTGCTCGGGGCGAGGCGGTCCCGGCTGGTGATCGTCCCGTTCGTGGGGGTGGCGGTCGCGTTTGTCCTGCACGCGATGACCTCGCCGCCGACCAACGGCGTCAGGCTCGTCAATCCGGCGGTCGTCGTCCCCGATTACCTGCACATTTCATCAACCGCCGGGGTGGGGGAGACGGTCGCGCTGGCGGCGCTCGGGGTGGCGCTCGTCGGGATCGTGGCGTCCGTGCTGGCCGAGTGACGGAGGCGCCTATCCTCGAAGTCGATGTCGATCACCCCCGCCGATAGGCGCCGCGAGCTCCCGGACGAGCCCGGCGTGTACCTGTTCCGCGACGCCCGCGGGAAGGTGCTGTACGTCGGCAAGGCGAACTCGATCCGCAAGCGTGTTGCGTCGCATTTCTCCAATCCGTCGACGCGGGGCGGCGGCGACCTCATCGAGCTGATCGACCACATCGAGGCGCTGGTCGTCCACACCGAGGCCGAGGCGCTGCTCGCCGAGCAGAACTTCATCAAGCAGTACAAGCCGCGCTTCAACATCCGGCTGCGAGATGACAAGAGCTACCCCTATATCGCCATCTCGCTGGATGAGCCGTTCCCGCGCGTGTACTTCACCCGCGAGCGCCACCGGCGCGACCGCGCCTACTTCGGCCCGTACTCGAACGCCAAGCGGGTCCGTTCGACCCTCGAGGTGCTCGGCAAGGTGTTCATGTTCCGGTCCTGCGAGGGGCCCGAGCCCGGACGCCGCTCGGGGTCGCCGTGCCTGGATTACTACATCAAGCGGTGCGAGGCCCCGTGCGTCGGCTACGTGAGCCGCGCGCAGTACCGCAACTCGATCGACGGGGTGATCGACTTCCTGTCGGGCCGCTACCGGGAGATCGAGCGTGAGCTCGAGCAGTCGATGCGCGCCGCCGCGGATGAGCAGCGGTTCGAGGATGCCGCCCGCGAGCGCAACCGGCTGCGGGCGGTGCGCTCGCTGCTCGAGCGCCAGCGGGTCGCGCACGAGACCGGGACCCTCGATGCGATCGCGGTCGCGGTCTCAGAAGGGGAGGCCAACGCGCAGGTGTTCCAGGTTCGCGACGGCGTCCTGTCCGACCGCCAGAGCTTCTACCTCGACAACGCCGCCGGCGGCGGGGTGGCCGAGGTCGCCGAGGCGTTCATCCTCCAGTACTACGCGAGCGCGATGATGGTGCCGCCGCTGCTCGTCGTGCAGCGTGAGCTGGGCCCGTCCCCGGCGTTGGCGGAGGCGTTGGCGGAGCGGCGCGGTGGGTCGGTCGAGATCCGAGCCGCCGAGCGCGGCGACAAGCGGCGGATCCTCGAGCTGGCCGAGCGCAACGCACGGTTGGCGTTGGACCAGGAGAAGCTCCGCTCCGAGCGCCGGCGCCAGCAGCGGGTCGAGGCGTTGGATGGGTTGCAGGCGGCTTTGGGGCTCGACACGATCCCGCTGCGGATCGAGTGCTTCGACATCTCGACGCTGATGGGGACCAACACGGTCGCCTCGATGGTGGTATTCGAGAGCGGGGCGGCGAAGAAGTCCGACTACCGGCGCTTCAAGGTCTGGGGGTCAGAGAACGGCAACGGGGACGGGGCGGTCGGAGTGCCGGACGACTTCGCCGCGATGGAGGAGGTGCTCGGCCGGCGGATGGCACGGTGGGAGCAGCAGCGCGAGGTCTCGCCGCACGACAAGGCCTATGACCCCTCGTTCGCCGCGCTGCCGAACCTGATCGTGATCGACGGCGGCAAGGGCCAGCTGTCGGCGGGCCTGCGCGCCCTGCAGCCGTTCCGCGACCGCGGCGTGCTGGTCGTGTCGCTGGCGAAGCGGATCGAGGAGGTGTTCATCCCGGGGCGCGCGGCGCCGCTCGCGCTCGCCCACGACACGCCCGAGCTGCAGCTGCTGCAACGCGTCCGCGACGAGGCGCACCGGTTCGCGATCACCCACCACCGGATCCGGCGCGACAAGGAGATGACCGCCTCGATCCTCGATTCGCTACCGGGAGTCGGTCCGGCCCGCAAGCGCGCGCTGCTGACCCACTTCGGCTCGCCCGACGCGATCCTGGCCGCTTCGCGCGAGGAACTCGAGGCGGTGCCGGGGCTGTCGGGCAAGCTCGCGGGGCGCGTGTACCGCGAGCTGCACCGGACCGGCGTCTAGGCGCCGCTGCGCAGGCGCGTGAGGTCGGCGACGACTTCGACGCGCTGCTCGAGCTGCTCGCCGGCGTAGCGGACCGGGGTCAATCCCGCTCCTCTGAGCGCGAGCTCCTGACGGCGGTCGCGCTTCAGCTGCGCGGGTGTGTGGTGGTTTCCGTGGCCGTCGAGCTCGACGGCGATTCGCTCCCCGCGCCACAGCGCGTCGACCTCCCAGCCGCCGACGCGTACGTTGACCTCGGGCGGCGGCCAGCCCTCGGACTCGCAGATCTCGAGGAACATCCGCTCGAGGCGGCTCTTGGTCGACGACGGTCTGGGGAACGGTGGTGGAACTACTGCGTCAACAGAGCGGCGCTCGCGGGCGGGAGCGTGACCGTGTAGCTGCCGAGCACCGGCGAGACGGTCTCGGTGTGCGGCGAGGGGAGTGCGCCAGTGGTCGTGTCGTCGCCGAAGCTCTGGCCGCCGAGCGACACGCCGTCCGTCGAGTCCACCGCCGGGGCCTCGAGGCGCTCGAGGTGCGCGTTCGAGCTGAACCCGGGGACCTGCAGCTGGACAGTCGCGGCGTTCGCCGGGTCCTTGTTGATCAGCACAACATGTGTCTGGAAGTCGTTCGAGCGGGTCGCCCACACCTTCACGGGGCCGCTCGCGTTCATGCTGACCGGGAGCAGCTGGGCGCCGGGCGGGAACGACTGCGCGAACATCAGCATCCCGTAGTACTCGGGGTGCACGAACGCCTCCCAGCCCGCGGAGGTGTGCTGGAAGGTGAACAGCTCGTATGCCGCGCCGGGGAGCGAGTGCACGTTGACTCCGTCGACCCCGACCGAGGCGAGGTTGTAGAGCGTGTCGAGCACCCACAGCGCGGACGCGAACGTGTCGCTGACGCCCTTCTTGCCCGAGCAGGAGGCCGAGTTCATCTCGTCGACGCGGAAGTCGAGGCCTCGGTTGTGGGCAGCAGTCACGTACGGGGCGACGGCCTGAGCGACGCCGGCGGACGAACGGTCGGCGAGCAGGTTCGGGATCGTCGGGTAGCCCGGGTCATTGGTGTCGCTGAGGCATGCCCGCAGCGGATAGCGGTGCAGCGTCAGCAGCTTCAGCCCTCGCTCGGCTCCCATGAACCGCGACAGTCCGGACAGCCACGTGAGCTCGGCGAACGCGGGGCCGGTCACCGGGAACGAGGGAAGCGCGGCACGCCACTTCGTGAACTGCGTGATGAACCGGCCGAGGTTCCAGTTGTGGCCGCGCGCGAAGAACACCCGGCCGCGGCGGTCTCGGTACCACGGGAAGATCCCGTACACGTCCGGCTCGTTGCCGATCTCGAATGCCTGGATCGAGTTGCGGCCGACGCCGGCGAGCAGCGAGCGCGCCTCGGTCGCCGCCACGGCGGGGCGGCCGCCGGCGAGGTTGACGCCCATGATCATCCGCGTGCCGAGCGCCGTCGCGAGCGCGCGGGTGGTCCGCATCCAGCCGTTGTTGAGCACGTAGGTGATCCCTCCGGGCGGGACCTGGCCGCGCATCGGCCACCAGGTCTTGTCGGCGCTGTTGCCGCCGATCCGCAGCACCGAGTTCTGCCCACCGGGAGCGAGGTTCCGGAGCAGCTGGATCAGCACCGGGTTGACGTGGTCGGGGTCGCGGCCGGTGTACGCGTGCAGCGCCCCGTACTCGAGCGACACGCCGGTGAACCCTTGGGGCATCGACTGCCCGGAGCCATTCGAGCCGACGGTCGCCGTGTACGAAGGATCGGCCGCCCTCGCACCCGCCGAATCGGCATCGATGTCGCCGAGTACGGCCACCGCCGCGGCGAGCAGCGAGGCCGTGAAGGCGGCGAGAAGGCAAGCCCTAACGCGATCGCGCCTCACCTGACGATCCTGTCACACCTCGCTCGTAAGCTTTGAGTACATGCAAGCGTCGGACGCCGAGCAGCTGGTTGGAGAGACGGTCGAGCTCGGGTCCGCGCTCACCGATCTGGTGATCATCACGGGGCTGTCCGGGGCGGGCAAATCGACCGCGATGGCGGTGTTCGAGGACGAGGGCTATTTCTGCGTCGACAACCTCCCCTCGGAGATGATCCGCTCGCTCGTCGAGCTGTTCATGCACAAGGGCTCCAAGGTCGAGCGCGCCGCGGTCGTGTCCGACGTCCGCGGCGGCACCTACTTCGAGGGGATGACCGCGATGCTCGACGACCTCCGCTCTGGCGGGACGCGGTTCCGGGTTCTGTTCCTCGAGGCGGACGAGCAGGCGCTGCTCACCCGGTACAAGGAGACACGCCGCCGGCACCCGCTGGCGCCGACCGGCAGCGTTGCCGACGGGGTCGCCCGCGAGCGCGACGCGCTCGCGCCGCTCCGGCGCCGCGCCGACTACGTGATCGACACCAGCGGTCTGACCTCGGCGATGCTCCGCCGCAAGCTGGCCGACGAGCTGTTGCCGACCCGTACCCCGGGCCGGCTCGCGGTCACGTTCGAGAGCTTCGGATTCAAGTACGGGCCCGCCCGCGACCCCGACCTGCTGTTCGACGTGCGGTTCCTTCCGAACCCACACTACGAGAAGGACCTGCGCCCACTCACTGGCGACGACCAGCGGATCGTGCAGTTCATCAACCGCGACGGCGCTCTCGACGTCTTCTACGAGCGGCTGTACCCGCTGCTGGACTACCTGCTGCCGCAATACCTGCAGGAGGGCAAGGCGCATCTGGTGGTGGCGATCGGCTGCACCGGCGGGCGCCATCGGTCGGTCGCGATCGCGGGTCATCTCGCCGAGCGCTACCGGGACTCGAGCGACTACCTGATCGAGGTGGTCCACCGCGACGTAGAGCGGCCCGTTTGAGCGCATCCGGGGGCAGCAGGTGATCGACCATGTCGGCTTCGAGGTGTCGGACCTGGCGCGCTCGGCGCGCTTCTACGACGCGGTCTTCGCCGCGCTCGGCGCGCGGCGCATGTACCAGTCCGAGCATGCGGTCGCGTACGGGATCACCACCCCCGTGGTGTGGATCGTCGTGCGCGGGCGCGCGCCCGGCCCCGGCTACGGGCATCTCGCGCTCGAAGCCAGCGGCAAGGCGGCCGTCGACGCCGCCCACGCGGCAGGGCTTGGAAACGGCGGCAGCGACGAGGGCAAGCCGGCCCGGCGTCCGGAGTACGGAGCGCGCTGCTACGCGGGATACATGCGCGATCCGGACGGGTTGCGGGTTGAAGTTGTGTCGCGGCGATAACGGCTAGCCTTGGCGCCGTCGACGCGCGGCGGCGGTCGGCGTTTTTGTCTGCGAACGCCCAGGAGGTGCACCCGAAATGCCGGTACGGGTCGGGATCAACGGCTTCGGCCGGATCGGCCGCAACGTGTTCAGAGCCGCGTATGAGCGCGGCGCCGACCTCGTATGGGTCGGGATCAACGACCTGGTCGATCCGGCGACGATCGCCCACCTCCTAAAGTACGACTCCAACTACGGGCCGTTCCCCGGAACTGTCGAAGCGACCGACGGCGGCCTGCTGGTGGACGGAACCGAGATCCGCGTGATGGCCGAGCGCGACCCGGCGGCGCTGCCGTGGGCCGACCTCGGCGCCGAGGTCGTGATCGAGTCGACCGGCTTGTTCACCGACCGCGAGAACGCGTCCAAGCACCTCAGCGCGGGTGCCAAGAAGGTCGTGATCTCGGCCCCCGCGACCGACCCTGACGTCACCGTGGTGTTGGGAGTCAATTTCTCGGACGCGTACGACCGCGACAGCCACGAGGTGATCTCGAACGCGTCGTGCACGACCAACTGCCTGGCGCCGATCGCGAAGGTGCTCCACGACACGGTCGGGATCAAGCACGGGCTGATGACGACGATCCACGCGTACACGGCCGATCAGCGGCTCCAGGACATGCCGCACCGCGACCTACGTCGCGCGCGGGCCGCGGCGATCAACCTGATCCCCGCCTCGACCGGCGCCGCGAAGGCGATCGGGCTCGTGATCCCAGAGCTAAACGGCAAGCTGAACGGGTTCGCGGTCCGGGCCCCGGTCCCGACCGGCAGCGTGGTCGATCTAACTGTCGAGGCCGAGCGCGAGACGAGTGTCGAGGAGGTCAACGCGGCGCTGAAGGCCGCTGCCGGCAGCGCGCCGCTCGAGGGCCTGCTGCTCTACACCGAAGACTCGATCGTGTCGACCGACATCGTCAAGAACCCCGCTTCGTCGATCCTCGACTCGCAGCTCACGGCGGTGATGGACGGGACGATGGTCAAGCTGGTGTCCTGGTACGACAACGAGTGGGGCTACTCCAACCGGGTCGTCGACCTGGTTGGGCGGCTGCTTTGAGGACACTCCGGGACCTCGGCGACCTGGAGGGCAAGCGCGTGCTCGTGAGGGTCGACTTCAACGTTCCGCTCGAAGACGGCCGGGTGACGGACGACACCCGGATCCGCGCCGCGCTGCCGACGATCGCCGAGCTGCGCGAGCGCGGCGCGGCGCTGGTGATCGTCTCGCATCTCGGCCGCCCCAAGGACCGGGAGCCGGAACTGTCGATGCGCCCCGTCGCCGACCGCCTCGCCGAGCTGACCGGCGCCGACGTCACGCTCGCGCCGGGGGTGGTCGGGGAGGAGGTCGAGGCGTTCGCCGCCAACCTCCCGCCCGGCAACATCCTGGTGCTCGAGAACGTCCGCTACGAGCCCGGCGAGACCAAGAACGCCCCCGAGCTCGCCGCTGGGCTGGCGCGGCTCGCCGACGTGTACGTCGACGACGCGTTCGGCGCCGCCCACCGCGCGCACGCGTCGACCGAGGGCGTCGCGCGGCTGATCGACGACCACGCCGCCGGGCTCCTGCTCGAGCGGGAGGTGACGACGCTCACGCAATTGCTCGAGCAGCCGGAGCGACCGCTCGTCGCCGTGCTCGGCGGCGCGAAGGTGTCGGA
The DNA here is from genome assembly GCA_963800475.1 of uncultured Solirubrobacterales bacterium. GTDB lineage: Bacteria > Actinomycetota > Thermoleophilia > Solirubrobacterales > Solirubrobacteraceae > Palsa-465. The sequence goes on from CAWDAZ010000001.1 coordinate 529,535, forward strand.
CAAGATCGCGGTGATCGAGCGGTTTCAGGAGCTCGCCGACACGATCCTGATCGGCGGCGCGATGTGCTTCCCGTTCCTCTCCGCGCAGGGACATTCGATCGGCGACTCGCTGTTCGATCCCGACGATCTGCCGCTGGCCAAGCGCGCTCTGGAGGCCGCAGCCGGCACGCGAGCCTCGCTGGAGCTCCCGGTCGACCTCGTGGCTGCCGACCGCTTCGCGCCCGACGCCGAACCGCGCACGCTCGACGGGATCGACGTTCCCGACGGGCTGATGGGACTCGACATCGGGCCGCGAAGCGCCGACGCGTATGCGCGCGCGATCGCCGGCGCGGGCACCGTGTTCTGGAACGGCCCGATGGGCGCGTTCGAGCACGAGCCGTTCGCCGCCGGCACGCGCGCGGTCGCCGAGGCGGTCGCAGCCGCGCCCGGCACGACCGTCGTCGGTGGCGGCGACTCGGTCGCAGCGCTCCAGCGGTTCGGGCTCGCTGACGAGGTCACGCACCTCTCGACCGGCGGCGGCGCGTCGCTCGAGCTGATCGAGGGCAAGCGGCTGCCGGGCGTGGAGGCGCTGTCGTGAGCCGGGTTCCGCTGATCGCGGGCAATTGGAAGATGAACAAGACGGTCGTTGAGGCCGAGGCGTTCATCCAGGGGCTGCTGCCGCTGGTCTCGTCGGTGAGCGGCGTCGACGTCGCGATCTGCCCGCCGTTCACCGCGCTCGCGGCGATGGTCGACTCGGCGCGGGGGTCCCGCGTCCAGGTGTACGCCCAGAACATGCACTTCGAGCGGTCCGGGGCGTTCACCGGAGAGGTGTCGGCGCCGATGCTGACCGAGCTCGACGTCCATGGGGTGATCCTGGGCCACTCCGAGCGACGGGAGCTGTTCGGCGAGACCGACCGGGCGCTGCAGCTGAAGGTCCCGGCGGCGCTCGCGGCGGGACTGCTGCCGATCCTGTGCGTGGGCGAGACCGAGGACGAGCGCGAAGCGGGCGAGACCGAGCGCAAGCTCCGCCATCAGGTGCAGGAGGGACTCGCGAAGGTCGAGACCGACAGGCTCGGCGACGTGGTGATCGCCTACGAGCCGATCTGGGCGATCGGCACCGGCAACGTCGCCACTCCCGAGCAGGCTCAGGACGCGATCGCGTTCATCCGGGCGCTCGTCGCGGACCGCTCGCCGGAGCAGGCGCAGCGGACCCGCGTTCTGTACGGGGGGAGCGTCAAGGAGGAGAGCTGCCCGGCGCTGCTGGCGCTGCCCGACGTGGACGGAGCGCTGGTCGGCGGCGCGAGTCTCGAACCTGGCTCGTTCGCGTCGATCGTCGCCGCTGCCGGCTGATGGCCGTGGCCGCCGGACCGGACCGCCTTCCCGCGTCCGCGGCCACGCTGATCGTGCTCGATGGCTGGGGGTGCGCCCCCGCCGGCCCCGGGAACGCCATCTCGCTCGCCGCGACGCCCGTGTTCGACGAGCTGTGGCGCAGCTACCCGCATACCACGCTGACGGCCGGTGGACTGGCGGTCGGGCTTCCGGACGGGCAGATGGGCAACTCCGAGGTGGGGCACCTGAACCTGGGCGCCGGCGCGGTCGTGATGCAGGACCTGACCCGGATCGACGCGGCGGCGGCGCGCGACGGGTTTGTGTCGAATGCGGTCCTGCGGGAGGGCTTCGCAGGCGCCGAGCGGGTCCATCTGATCGGTCTCGTGTCCGACGGCGGCGTGCACTCCGGGTTCGCTCACCTGCAGGCGCTGATCCGGATGGGGGCACAGCTAGGGGTGCGCGACCTCGTTCTCCATGCGTTCACCGACGGTCGCGACACGCTGCCCACTTCGGGCGCCGGGTACCTGGAGACCGTCGAGGGATGGATGCGGGACGGCGGGGCCGGGCGGATCGGCTCGGTAGTGGGCCGCTACTGGGCGATGGACCGCGACCGCCGTTGGGAGCGGATCCAGCGCGCCTACGACCTGCTCGTGCACGGGCGCGGCGACCACGCGGCCCCGGACGGGCCAGCCGCCGCCCGCGGGGCGTACGAGCGTGGCGAGACCGACGAGTTCATCACCCCCGTCGGGATCGGCGAGGAGGCGCGGATCAGGCCGGGGGACTCCGTGATCGCGTTCAACTTCCGGCCGGACCGGATGCGCGAGATCACGCGCGCACTCGCCGAGCCGGGATTCGACGAGATCGACCGCCGCGGCGCGCCGGTGCTCGAGCGGTACACAACGATGACCGAGTACCAGGAGGGCTGGCCGTACCCGGTCGCGTTCCCGCCCGAGCATCCCGCGACGACGCTTCCGCGCATACTCGCGGCCACCGGGGTCAAGCAGCTCCACGTGGCCGAAACCGAGAAGTACCCCCACGTCACGTACTTCTTCAACGGTGGCAACGAGGAGCCGTGCGAGGGGGAGACGCGCGAGCTAGTCGCCTCCCCCCGTGACGTCCCGACCTACGACCACAAGCCGCAGATGAGCGCCCCGGAGGCTGCGGCGGCGTTCGTATCCGACTGGCGGGCGGGCCATCCGGGGTTCGGGATCATCAACTTCGCGAACGCCGACATGGTGGGGCACACGGGCGTGATCCCGGCCGCGGTCGCGGCGGTCGAGACCGTCGATCGATGCCTCGGCCAGGTGATCGACGCGGTCCATGCCTCCGGCGGAGCGTGCATCGTGACCGCCGACCACGGCAACGCTGACAACATGCTCGAGCCGGACGGGAGCCCCAACACGGCCCACTCGCTGAACCCGGTGCCGCTGATCGTCACCGTGAACGACCCCACCCAGCCGCTGTCCCTACGCGCCGGGGGAGTCCTCGCGGACGTCGCCCCGACGGTGCTCCAGCTCCTGGGGATCGAGCAGCCCGCCGCGATGACGGGCCGCTCGCTGATCGAGCCCTAGCGAGCACCGCAGTAGGGTCCGGGCCGTGTTCACGGTCCGGACCCGAGCTTCTTCCTCGCGAGCCCGCACGGGCACGCTCCACCTCGCGCACGGCGACGTGTCGACGCCCGCGTTCGTGCCGCTCGCGACCAAGGGCGCGGTCAAGACGCTCGAGCCGCGCGACGTCGAGGCGCTCGGCTATGAGCTGATCCTCGGCAACACCTTTCACCTGTTCCTGGCGCCCGGGCCCGAGCTGATCGCGCAGTTCGGGGGGCTCCACGAGTTCATGCGCTGGGATCGGCCGATCATCACCGACTCGGGCGGATTCCAGGTCTTCTCGATGGGGCACGGCGGGGTCGCCGACGAGATCAAGGGTCGCAGGCGGGGGCGGGTGGGATCCCAATCACAGGGAGCGATCCTCGCGATCGAGGAGGAGGGGGTGCGGTTCCGCTCGTACGTGGACGGCGAGGAACGATTCCTCGGCCCCGAGGCTTCAATGTCCGTGCAGGCCGCGCTCGGATCGGACATCGCCCTGGTGTTCGACGAGTGCACGCCGTTCCACGTCTCACACGAATACACGGCGCGCTCGACGGAGCGCACCCACCGCTGGCTCGAACGATGCCTGCGCTGGCACCAGCAGCACGGCCCCGCCGGGCAGGCGGTGTACGGGATCGTTCAGGGCGGCGTCGACCACGAGCTCCGCCTCGAATCGAGCGCGACGGTCGCGGGCAGCGGCTGCGACGGGATCGCGATCGGCGGGTCGCTCGGCCAGGAGAAGGCCCAGATGCACGAGGTCGTCGGGTGGACGACGGCGGAGCTCGAGCGGCTCGCGCCCGACCGCCCGCGGCATCTGCTCGGGATCGGCGAGATCGACGACCTGATCGAATGCGTGGCGCTCGGGATCGACACGTTCGACTGCGCGCTGCCGACGCGGCTCGGGCGCCACGGGGTGGCGCTCGTCCCCGATCCCGCCGGCCGCTGGCGGCTGGATCTCGTCAAGGGGCGCTACCGGACCTCCGCCGAGCCGATCCTCGAGGGGTGCGCCTGTCCGGCGTGCGCCGGGGGCTTCACCCGCGGGTACCTGCACTACCTGCTCCGCGCCGGCGAGTTGACGGGGCTGCGGCTGGTGACGCAGCACAACCTGGCGTTCGTCGCGCGGCTGATGCAGGACCTGCGGGCGGCGATCGACGAGAATCGGCTGCCCGAGGCGGCCGTGGCGTTGCTCGGGCGCTGACCGCGGCTACTTCGTGTACTGGCCGATCAGGCTCTGGACCTGATTGATCGCGCTGTTGACGTCGTTCGCGATCGTCTTGCGCGCCTGGACCGCGGTGTTCGAGGTGCTGGTCGCGATCAGGACCGCGACGATCACCACCGCGGCGAGCAGGCACAGCATCGCCAGGAACCCGGCGATGCGACGACCTCGGCGCTGACTGCGGCTCCGTCGCTCGGCGCCACGTTCGTGCGGAGCGCGGGTCTCGTAGCCGCCGGTCGCGTACGGCTGGGGCTCGAGCTTGCGGACCGGTTGCGCGGGCGCGCTTCCGGCGGCCGGCTCGCGGCTCGTCTGCCGCGACGCGATCCGGGTCGCCGAGGTGGCGGGCTCGCGGCCGCCGAGCAGTTGCGTCTCGCTCATTGGGCCGCGAGCCGCGACCGGTCTGCGCGGGGGCTCGATGCCATGCACCCCGTTCTGCAGCGTCTCGCCGAACTTCAGCGCGTCGGTGGGGCGCTCCTCCTTCTCGATCGACAGCGCCGCCGCCACTGCGTGGGCGAGCTCGGGGGGAATCCGATTGTTGAGCTGGTCGAGCGGGACCGGGGACTCGCGCTGCTGCATCAGCGCGAGCTCCGAGAGCGAGGATGCCTCGTACGGCAGCCGGCCGGACATCAGCTGATAGGTGACGACGCCGAGCGAGTAGATGTCGGCCTGCGGCCCGGCCTCCTCGCCGCGCGCCTGCTCGGGCGCGAGGTAAGCGGCAGTGCCGAGCACCGATCCGACCTGGGTGATGCTCGACTGGTCGGTGGCGCGGGCGATCCCGAAGTCGGCGAGCTTGACGACCTCGGCGTCCGACAGCAGCAGGTTCCCGGGCTTGACGTCGCGGTGTACAACACCGTGGCGGTGCGCGTACTCGAGGCCGCGGCAGGACTGGGAGATGATGTCGACGGCCTGGTCGACGTCGAGGTGCCCGCGGTCGCGCAGCAGCTCGGCGCACGAGTGCCCCGACACGTGCTCCATCACGATGAAGTGCTGGTGCTGCCGCTCGTCGAAGCCGAAGTCGAACACCTGGACGATGTTGGGGTGGACGAGCCGGGCGGCGGCGAGCGCCTCGCGCCGGAACCGGGAAACGAAGGCCGGATCGTCGGCAAGGTGCTCGGCGAGGAGCTTCAGCGCCACGTAGCGCTCGAGCCGCTGGTCGAAGGCGAGGTGGACGGTGGACATGCCGCCCACACCGAGGCGCCCCTCGATCTGGTACCGCCCTGCGATTGTCGTCGCGCTAGCCATTAATGCCCATTCCTGTTGCCCCCGCCGCCGCTGAGGCCCCCGCCTCCGCTCGAGCCGGTGGTGGTAGTACCCGTCCCGGTGGTGCTGGTTTCGGTGGTCGTGGTCGGGGTCGTGGTGGTGGTGGTCGTCGGCGTGGTGGTGCTGGTCGGGGTCGACGTCGAGGTCGTCGTCGCGGTGCTGGAGGTCGTGGAGCTGGTCGTCGGCGTCGTCGTGGTGGTCGTCTGGTGGCACTGCTGGGCGGCCAGCACGGCGACCGTCAATCCGCCCTGGTCGAGGTTGGCCCTGAGCGTCTTGTTGATCGTGTCCGGGAGGTTGGTCACAGCGTTGTTGAACGCCTGCGAGGCGTTGACCGCGGCCGCGCAGTTGCCCGCTCCGACCGCCGCTCCGACCTGATCGAGCTGGGTCGAGAGCGAGTTCGACTGGTCGCCTGAGAGCAGGCCGGCGCCGCCGCCACAGGCAGCGAGGAGCGAGACGGCAAAGCCTGTCCCGCACGCGACGAGTGCGCGAGGCAAGAACCGCATCCGCGGACTGACTTTAGAGGCTTGCCCTGCCGGGCCGTTTAGAGGCCTGCCCCGCCGGGGCCCCGGCGAGCCGTGTCACTGCCCATACGAGAGCCGCTCCGCCAGGGAGTCCGGGAGCCGCGCGGCCCGGATCGCCGCGGCGGCGGCGTCGATGTCGTACTCGACGCGGTGATACAGGGCGGTCGAGCTGTCCAGATCGAACTCCAGCCACGCCGCGCGGGGGTCTCCATCGCGTGGCTGGCCGACGCTTCCGGGGTTGACGAGCCACTCCCCGTCGGCGAGGTCGAGCGCCTCGCCGTCGGTGCGCGTCTGGCCGGATGCCGGCTCGCCGGGTGCGCGGGAGAACGACAGCGCGACGTGGGAGTGGCCGATCAGGCACACCCGGTGCGTCTGCACGTCCAGGCACAGCTCAGCCTGCAGCGCTGAGAGCACGTATTCCCAGATCGGGTCGCGCGGGCTGGCGTGAAACAGCCCGACCTGCTCATCGAGCAGCGCCGGCTCGAGTCCGTTCAGGTACGCGCGCGTCTCATCGTTGATCGTCTCCTGGGTCCACCGGGCCGCCAGCGCCGCCCCGCGCGAGAACTGCTCGAGCGGGAGGTCGCCGCGGACTCCCATGTCGTGGTTGCCGGCCAGGCAGATCGCCGCGTGGGCGCGCGCGAGCGCCACGCAGGCATCGGGGTCGGCGCCGTAGCCGACGAGGTCTCCGAGGCACCACATCTCCTCGCAGGTGGACGCCTCGATCGAATCGAGAACAGCCTCGAAGGCCTGGCGGTTGCCGTGAATGTCGGAGACGATCGCAACCCGCACGATGGCTACAGTGTCCCTGGTGAGCCGCTCATGTGGCGTACGTGCCGCCGGTCCGGCACTGCTCGCGCTGGTGACGGCCGATCTCGCGGCGCGCGTGTTGACGCCTCCGGCGCAGCGGATCTCGCCGGCGGAGGTCGACGCGGAGGCGTATTTCAGCGTTGATCAGATCGAGCGGGGGAGGCGGTTCGCGCGGCCTCAGCTGGCGCTGGCGCTGGCGCGGAGCACCGCCGAGCTGGGCGGGCTGGCGGCGCTCGTGCGAGCCGGCCGGGGGCGCCGGCGGTCCCGGGCGCGGGCGCTCGACGGCGCGGCGATGGGCGTCTCGATGGCGGCCGCGCTGACGCTGCTCGGCCTGCCGATCTCGATGCTCGCCCGCCGCCGCGCGATCGGAGTCGGGCTGGTTACGCAGTCGTGGCGCGGGTGGGCGGTCGACGTGGTCAAGGCGACAGCGATCGAGGCGGGGCTTGCGGCCGGGGCTGGGGGCGCCGTGGTCGCGGTCACCCGGCGGTATCCGCGCCACTGGTGGCTGCCAGCCTCCGTTGGTGCCTCGGCGGTCGGGGCGGTGTTCGGGGCGCTCGCGCCGGTGGTGCTCGCACCGCTGTTCAACGACTTCACGCCATTGCCCGAGGGCGAGACCCGCTCCGACGTGCTCGCATTGGCGGCCGCGGCCGGGGTCGAGGTGGGGGAGGTGTACTCGATCGACGCGAGCCGGCGGACGACGGGCGCGAACGCGTATGTCACCGGGCTGGGGCCGACGAAGCGAGTGGTGCTGTTCGACACGATGCTCGACCGTTACTCGCGCGACGAGATCCGGACGGTCGTCGCTCACGAGCTCGCCCACGTGCGCCATCGGGACGTGCTGCGCGGGGTCGCGTACGGCGCCCTCGTCGCCCCTGCGGCGGCGTTCGCGGTGCAGCGGCTCAGCTGGGCGCTGTCCGAGGAGCGCGGCACCGCCGACGCGCTGCCGGCGCTGGCGCTTGCGACCGCGCTCGTGGCCGCGCCGATCGGGCTGATCGTGAACCGGATGTCACGAGCGCTCGAGCGCCGCGCGGACGAGTTCTCGCTCGAGCTGTCGGGCGCCCCAGAGGCGTTTGTGTCGTTCGAGCAGACGATCGCGATCCAGAATGTCGCCGACGTCCGGCCGCCGCGGTGGGTCGGGAGGGTGCTGGCGACCCACCCGCCGACGCTGGAGCGAATCGGCGCGGCGGTCGCTTACTCGCGGCGCTAGGAGTCGTCCCCGGTTTCGTCGCTCGACCCGGCGCCGCCGAATTCGGGCAGGTTCTTGATGCCCTCGCGGGTCTCCCACTTGGAGTAGTTGTCGCGCATCGCGTCGATCAGCTCGCGCATGAACTTCGCGGAGAGATTGATTCGGGACACCACGACGCCGGGGATCTCCTCGTCGTCGACCTCGTGATCGACGCGGGCGAACGTGATCGTGAACTCGTAATCAGAGTGGCTGACGTTCGCGAAATTCGCGTACGAGCCGGCCATGATCTCCGGCGAGAAGTGAATATTGATCCGTCGCTCGTTGCGTTCGGCGTCATCCATATGCCCGTAGTATCAGATCGTGCGGATCATCGTCGTCGCCGTCGGCCGGCTGCGCCCGCCGTTTGCAGACGATGTCCGGCATTACCAGGGGTTGCTGGCCCGCCACGTCCGGCTCGAGCTGGCCGAGGTGCGGGAGAACGACCACGTCGGCAGGCGGATCCCCGAGCGGGCGTTCGTCTCGCTGCTGGACCGCGAGGGCGAGATGCTCGACTCGGTCCAGTTCAGTGCGTTCCTCGAGGCACGGCGTCAGAGCGGAATCGACCTCTGCCTCGTGGTCGGCGGCCCGTTCGGCCTGAAGCTCGACGACGTCGACCACCGGTTCTCGCTGGGCGCGATCACGCTCCCGCATCAGCTGGCGCGGGTGGTGCTGCTCGAGCAGCTGTACCGCGCTCACAAGATCCTCGCCGGCGAGCCCTACCACTACTGAGCGGCTGAGGAATGCCCGAACGGCCCGAAAGCGTCGCCCGCCGCACTGCGCTGCAGCAGCGCCTGCGCGCCCGTCACGAGCTGCGGCTGTTCACCCGGCGGCTGGGGATTCTGTTAGCGGCGCTGGTGGTGATCATCGTCGCGGGCTCGGTCGGGTATGCGGCCGGCGAGGGGACCTCGCTCGGCTACGGGTTCGAATGGACCCTCGACACGATCACCACGGTTGGCGCGATCCCCAATCCGAACGACACCGGCGCGAGGGTCCTGAAGGTCCTGCTCGAGATCATCGGCATAGGTACGCTGTTCTACGGGCTCGTGACGATCGCGGAGTTCTTCGTCTCGGGCCAGCTCAGCGGCATGCTCGAGGAGCGCCGCATCCAGAAGATGATCGACTCGTATTCAGACCATTACATCGTCTGCGGGTTCGGCCGCGTCGGGCGCCAGGTCGTGCGAGACCTCCGCGCGTCGGGAGTCGCTCATGTGGTGATCGACCCGAACCCCGAGAACCGCGAGATCGCCGCGGATCTCGGCGTTGCGTACATCGAGAGCGTGGCCGCGGACGACGAGGTGCTGAGGTCGGCCGGAATCGAGCGTGCGCGAGCGGTGATCGCGTGCGTGGACTCGGATGCCGAAAACATCTTCATCGCGCTGACCGCGCGCGAGCTGCGCTCCGACATCCGGATCGTGGCGCGGGCCTCTGTCGAGGAGTCGGAGAAGAAGCTGCTGCGCGCGGGCGCGGACCGGGTGATCTCGCCGTATAAGACCTCCGGCGCCGAGATGGCGCGACTGGCGCTGCATCCCCAGGTCGGAGCGGTGCTCGAGTTCGAGGACCTGCGGATGGAGGAGATCGTCGTGACGCCCCCGTGTGAAGGGGAGGGCAAGACGATCGAGGCCGTGCGGGGCGCGTCGGTGATCGTTGCGCTGCGTCGGCAGGGCGGGCGCCTCGAGGCGCAGCCCGCGCCGCAGACCGTGATCGGGGCCGGTGACGTGATGGTGGCGCTGGGACCGGCTGACGCACTCGAGCGTCTCGAGGGTCTGTTCGAGCCCGAGGGCGGGTGATGGGCTCGGGCGGCCCGCTGCACGAGCTGGACACGCGCGTCCGGTCGGCCGCAGCGGCGGTCCGCGGCGGGGACGCCCGCCCGGCCGAGGAGATCCGGCTCGAGCGCTCGCGCCGCGAGGGACAGGGCGACTACTCGACCAACGCCGCGATGCTGCTCGCCCCGGCGCTCAAGGAGCCACCGAGGGACGTCGCCGAGCGGATCGCCGAGCAGCTCTCGGGATTGCTCGGCGAAGACCTCGAGCGGACCGAGGTCGCGGGTCCAGGGTTCCTGAACCTGTTCCTGACCGACGACTGGCACCGCCGGGCGCTCGCGGCGGTGCTCGAGGCCGGCGACGCGTTCGGCGGCGGAACGGCGGACCCGGCCGAGCGGATCCTGATCGAGTTCGTGTCCGCCAACCCGACCGGCCCACTCGTTGCCGCCAGCGGCCGCCACGCGGCGTACGGCGACGCGCTCGCCCGGATCCTCGCGCACCAGGGGCACGCCGTCTCACGCGAGTACTACTTCAACGACGCGGGCAACCAGATCCGCCTGCTGGGCGAATCGGTCCGGGCGCGCGCCATCGGCGAGGAGGTGCCGGAGGGTGGCTACCAGGGCGACTACGTGGCCGAGCTCGCGGCGGAGATCCCGGACGCGGCCACGCTTCCGGCCGACGAGCTCGCCCCGAGCACGGTCGCGATCCTGCTTGCGCAGATCAAGACGACGCTCGAGCGCTACGGCGTGCAGTACGACGCGTTCTTCAGCGAGCGCACCCTCCACGCAGGATCACCGAGCGCGCTCGAGCGGGCGCTTGCCTCGCTCGAGACCAGCGGTCACGTGTACCGGTCCGAGGGCGCCACGTGGCTGCGAACCACCGAGTTCGGCGATGACAAAGACCGGGTCGTGGTGCGCTCGAACGGCGAGCCGACGTACCTCGCGGCGGACATCGCGTACCTCGAGAACAAGCGCGAGCGCGGCTTCGATCGCCAGTTGCTGCCGGTCGGCGCCGACCATCACGCGTACGCGCGGACGCTGAAGGCTGCGATGGCCGCGCTCGGCGGGGACCCCGACAGCGTCGAGTCGCCGATCATCCAGTTCGTGCACCTGGTCCACGAGGGCGAGGCGTTCGCGATGTCGAAGCGGCGCGGCGACTTCGTGACACTCGACGATCTGCTCGACGTGATCGGCGTCGACGCGACCCGCTTCTTCATGCTGCGCAGCTCGCACGACCGGACCCTGGATCTGGACGTCGAGCTGGCGCGGTCCCAGTCGGCCGAGAACCCGGTCTACTACATCCAGTACGCCCACGCCCGGATCTCCTCGATGCTGCGGCGGTTCGGGGAGGGGCGGGTCGCCGCTGCCGCCGCGTCCTGGTCGGGGTGGGGCGACGGCGAGCTCGATCCGCGCGAGCGCAACCTGGTCAAGAAGCTCGTCTCGTTCCCCGAGGAGGTTGGTGAGGCCGCGGAGCGGCGGGGTCCGCATCGGATCGCGGGCTATGCGCTCGAGCTCGCGCGGGACTTCACCGCCTTCTACGAGCACTGCCGGGTGGTCGGGGCCACGCCGGAGACGGTCGAGTCGTTCAGGGTTGCGCTGTCGGTCGCGTCGCAGCGCACGATCGCGCTGTCGCTCGGGCTGCTCGGCGTGAGTGCGCCCGACGCGATGTAGCCGCGAGCGTCAGCCGCGAAACGCGGCGAGGTCCTCGTCGAGCCGCTTGGCGTCGGCGTCGGTCGGCGGCGGCGCGTTCGCCTGCGGGGCCGCCGCCTTGGCCGCCCGGGTGCGCCGGCGCCAGCGGGGCAACGCGAACGCGAGGATGCCGACACCGAGCAGCACGATCGCCGGGGGCAGGACGTAGACCGTGAGGTTGAAGCCGTGGGCGGGCGGCTTGCCGAGCACCTGGGGGCCATATTGGGCGACCAGCTGCCGCTCGATCTGGGGTTTGGTCAGACCCTGCGCGATCAGGCCGCGGATGTAGTTGCGCTCGGCCTCGGCCTGGGGCGACTCGGCGACCGCGAGCGGCTCGCGGCACGACGGGCACATCACGTCGTTCTCGATGTCGGTCAGCGACGCCCGCGCGGGAGCGGCGGCGGCGCTCGTCAGCAGGGGTCCGAACGCGCTGAGCGCGAGCAACGCTGTGGCGAACAATGCGGCCGCGCGCCTCACGCCGACTCCAGGAGGAACCTGGCGACCGTCTGCCGGAGCCAGTTGCCGGCGAGCTGGTAGCGGCGCAGCGCGACGATCCGGCCCCGGCGGTCGATCACGAACGTCTCCGGGACGCCGGTCGTGCCGAATGAGCGGACGAAGTTCCCGTTGACGTCGCGGATCACCGGATAGGTGATGTGGTTTCGGCGCACGAACGCCTCGGAGTCGTTCGAGTTGTCGAGGTAAGTGACGCCCAGGATCGTCGCGTCGTGCCTGGCGATCCGGTGCTGCTCTTGCTCGAGGATCGGGGCCTCGGCGACGCACGGCCCACACCACGACGCGAACACGTTGAGGACGACGAGCTTTCCGCGCAGGTCGGCGAGGCTCGTCGTTCCCGTGGTGCTGAGGTTCGGGAGCGCCGTGTGGGCGTTCGGCGCGTTCGGATACGCGCGGCGCGCGACCGCCGCGTCGATCGACGAGTTGGTCTTCTGGCTGCTGATCCCGAACGCCAGCAGCGCCAGCAGCGCGACCACGACCGCGACCACGATGCCGGGAATCAAGAAGCGGCGCATGGCCCGACTTAGGGTAGATGACGGGCGGCGCGAGCCAGCGCAGCACGCCGGCTGCTGGATTCAGCGCGTCACCGCGATGACGATCACGATCACCACCACCACCACAAGCCCGGCGGCCGCGATGCTGACCGGTCGCTGCCGCCGCCAGAACTCGGGATCGGCGCGATCACGTGTGTAGCGACCCTCGGGCGGCGTGCCGACCCAATCGTCCTCATCGTCGTAGGGGGCCATCGGGGTCAGGCTACCCGTGGTCGTCAGGGCCGCGGGATGGGATCGCCCGTGCCGAGCGGCCCGACCGCGATTCCGGGGAGCTTGAGCGCCTTGAAACCCGCTCCTACTCGGCCGCCGTCGGCGTTCCCGGCGGTCCGAGAATCACGTCCACCGTGCGCTTGCGCCGGGCGGCGATCCGCGCAAACCGTGCGCGCGAGCGCTGAAGCTTCTTGTCCTTGTAGAACCGGCGGGCCCAGAGGGATCGTGGCGCTGCGAGCCGGATCGCTGCAACCAGTGACACGAAGGGGATGAACATCCCGATCATCCCCATCATCGGCTTCCCTTTGAGGATCGCAAGCAGGGCCAGAACCAGCACGATCGCCACCGCGATCGTCAGCGTTTCGATCGAGGCGGCGTTCTTCGGTACGTCGAATGGGGCTACGCCGACCACGATCAGGCTTCCGAGCATGGTGGCCACGACCACCGCGTCAAACGACGAGCGCCCCTCCTCTGCCCAGTACACGTCCTTGAGATGTATCCAGAGCGCGAATTCGTCGAGCGTCAGTCCCGCCCCGATTCCGAACAACGCAGCGAGGATCTCCTCCCAGGGACTCCTGGCCCTCGTGACGAAGCTGAGGAAGCCGGCGAGGAGCACCAGCACGATTCCCCACACGAGGTGATGCAGGTGCAGGCCGCCCCCCGTCGTCACGCTCCCCGGCCACCACGGCACGCGCGGGCTGCGCATCAGGCGCGCACTCGTGCGGATGAACAGGAACGAGATCAGGAACGCGCCCAGCAGTACGAATCCCGCTCGTTGCTCGGGTACGTCGAGAAGATGTGACGGGAGCTTGAGATGGAACGCGATCGTGCCCGGCATGCATTCCTAGCTTCGCACGTGGCGAGGAGGCGAGGCCCGTCCCGAGATCTCGCGCGCGCGAAGACGTAGCTCAGTTGGTAGAGCGTCGGCTTCCCAAGCGTCTCACGTATGCTCGGCTCAGAGGTCGTTGCGAGCGGTTTCGGTCGTTCTTGCCCGCAGAATCAGCCCTTTCTGGTCCTGGATGCAGGGCTCTTAGGACGAGCAGCAAGCTCGTCACAAGCAGCTTGGACGCGTACGTGACAGGCGTGAGCAGCGAGGAGGCGTGATCGGCCCAGCCATCCTGCCCCGGTTGATGGCGCTCCTCGGGAGAGCAGGGCGCGCAGGGAAGCTCGGCGAGACGCGTACGAAGGAGCTCGAGGCCTCCGGCATATGAACAGACTCCAGCATCTGTTCAACGTCGATGAACGGCTTGTCTTGAGAGACAAGTCGAAGGAGAGGCGCACGTCGCTCGCATATTGTCTCTTTGCTCCCTCCCAGTGGCGGTATGTCAGACGCTGGCTGGGCACGCACAGGGAAAGCCGTTCGCCGATCGAGGACGGAGTCGCGTGGGTTACCTACGGCGCACAGGAGCTTCTTGGGCAGATCATCACCGGGGATTTCAGACTGTTCGAATACGGCTCGGGTGGCTCGACCGTGTTCTACTCGGTGCGCTGCCGAGAGGTGATTTGCGTAGAGCACAACCCGTACTGGCTCGATGTTGTGAGCACCGAATTGGAGCGCAGAGAGATCACGAATTGCACCCTGAGGTATCTACCTCCGACCCTCTCGGACGACACGAGGCACGACTACTTCCGCTCCTTGACAGAGCCTGATGTGAGCTTCAGCGACTACGTCCAGTCGATCGCCGATTACCCAGATGACCACTTCGATCTGGTCTCCGTGGACGGCAGATCACGCGTAGCCTGCGTAAGAGAGGCATACAGCAAGGTCAAGGACGGCGGATGGATCCTTCTCGACAACTCCGACAGGCCGGACTATTTCGAGGCCTCCCTGTTCATGAGAGACAAGGACGCCACGCAGACCGACTTCTTCGGCCTGGTCGGCTATGAGACGCCCTTATCGCAGACCACAATCTGGCGTGTGAACAAGTGATGTGCCGCAGGACCCCGCCTCATGAAGCGATCTGCACTGGACAGGCGGCCTACGCCAAATGACCAGTCGCTGTACGGCCCTTAGAATCTGCCCCAGCGCGGACGTAGCTCAGTTGGTAGAGCGTCGGCTTCCCAAGCCGTACCGGCGTCGGGGACGGTTCACGACGTTCGGCACGAATCGCCTTTGTTTCCGGCGCTTTTCGCGTTGTTCAGCTTCTTGACGTGAAGCGCGTCCGGCGGGTGGTTCCGGGACGTTTGGGCCACTATTGGGCCACAGATGATGTGGTCTGAGCGTCCGGATCGCTGGACAGAATCGGCCCGTGGCCGAGCGCCTTTACCGGAGCATGAAGACAGCCAGCGATGGGCGCCCGGAGGCGGGCCACACGGCTCGGACGCTTGGCGTCAGGCCCGGTACCGACATCCCCGTGGGCGTCAACGGTGTGGTCCTCCGCGGCGAGGGCGGCATGTCCGTCGCGCCGCACTCGCCCGGGATCCTGCCGGCGCACCGGCGACCACCCGAACACGGCGGGACGGGCAAGGACCCGATTTGGGAGCTCGACGTCGTCGAGCTCGGCGACGAGCTGCGCTATCGCGAGGATCCGCTCATGCCCGGCGTTCACGGCTTCGTCGAGCCTGTGTTGCCGACGACGTTCGATGCATACGAGTCGGCAGTGTTGGCGACGCGTCGAGCGTGGCGTCTACTATGACCTGACGATGGCTACCACCGACGAATTCCGTGCCGCCCTTGCCTCGGAGAACCGCCTCGACGATCTTCGGCGCGCCGCCGAGCACGCGCTTTTGGCCGGCACGCCGCGCGAGCAGGTGGTCGCAAGGCTCGGGGCACTCAGGGCTGGCTTGCCCGACGGCGACGAGGACGTCGTGCTCGAGGTATTGGACTTCGTGACTGGTTGGTGCAGCCCGCACGTTCGGCTGTAGGCGTCGGCGACTTACCCTGCTAGCGGTCGGGTCGCGGCTGCGGGACCCAGGCCGAGCTCCCCGGACGGCGCCGCTTCGAGGCCATGCGCAGCAAGGAGTGGGCGAGCACGTCATGCCCGGGTTTGGCGAATACGGGGTCTCTCGCGTCTGGCGCGGCTCGCCCTGCCTGTGCGTCGCCACGGGTATCTGTGGCTGACGGTGGCGCGTGGCCGCCTATGTCCGACACCGGTCGCGCTGAGCAACGGGCAGGGCATCGACATCGTGGGTCGTTCGCGGTCCACGCGGTAGCGTTGCTCCGGGTGGGGCCGCAGACTTCCGGATCGTCGGGCTCGACCAGCAATCTCCTGACCGCGATCAGGTTGCTCTCGCATACGTGCGCACCTGTGCGTTCGGGTCGGGCGAGCGCTTATGGTTCTTTGTTGGGGGGAGGCGGCGGTCCGTGCCGGACCATCCCGGTCTGACGTTCGACGCTGGCCATGCGCTCGGCGGGAATACGGGGGCCGTCCGACGGCGGCTGGAGCCACGACCACCGCGCCGGCTCGGCGAGTCCCCGCACCATGTCCTCGATCCCGGCTGGGGTGGACAGAACCAGCATCCGGGCCGTGTCAGACTCGACGCGGAAGGTGTGGGGCGTCCCTCCGGGCGCGAACACCACATCGCCGACGCTGCAGCGGCGGGCCCTGGTCTTCACCCAGGCCGAAGGCTCTGAGCGATCGTCGGCGAGTTCCGGCTCGACGAGCCATGCGGTGAGCTCCCCTTCCAGGATGTAGAACGTCTCGTCCTGGGGGTGGGAGTGAAGCGGCGGAGCAGCGCCGTGGGGCAGAACGCTCTCCCACAGCGCGCATCTCCCTCCGGTCTGGCGCCCCTCGAGCTTGATCCGCGCGAGCGTGCCGAGGAACCAGAGGACCTCCCCGCGTCCGGACACCACCTGTGGCTCGGCGACCGGCGTCCCAGATCGATCGGTGATCGTAGGGCTCATACCTGCACCCCTGAGCGGAAGGCTTCCGGCCGTTGATAGGTCGCTCCGGGCGTGCAGCCGATGGCGAGGATCCTCACCCCGTCCTGCCCCGGTTGGAGCCTGCGCTTGCTCGCGGCGTCGACCTTGAGCATCTCCCCTTGGGAGACCCTCACCTCTTCGCCGTCGATTACGAAATCGGCCTGTCCGCGGAGCACCACGTACACCTCTTCCTGCCCGTCTTCGGCGTGGTCGTGCTCGGGGTAATCGGAGAACGCGGCCGGGAAATCGAGCACCTGCATCCCAAACGACCGGATGCCGAGCTCGGCACCGGCCAGCTTGACGGCGCCATGGTGGATCGACTCCAGCTCGTCGATCGCCTTCATGGTGTAGCTCATGCTGCCCTCCTTGGGTGGTGGATGCTGGCAGCGTGGCGGCCCGGCCCTGACCGCGCATCGGCTCCCCTGCCTATGTTGGCTTGCCGACCGTCCCATCTTGCGAGAGCAGCCCGCGGCTGCGGGCCTGCTCGATCGCGGCCAGTCGTGTCGTGGCGCCGAGCTTCGCCAGAATCGCCGAGACGTGGTGCGCGACCGTGCGCTCAGAAAGGTGCAACGCGGCGGCGATCGCCGGATTCGTGGCACCGGTGGCGACCTGCTCAAGAATCTCCTGCTCGCGGCGGGTAAGGCCGGCAGGATGCGCCAGCGTCGATCGCCTCGGGCCGCGCGTGGCGCGTGCGCCCCGGACCGCTCGCTCCCGAGCGAACGACCGGACGGCCGCGCTCGCGCCCAGCTTATGGAGCACGGCCTGTGCTTGGCGGGCGGCGGCATCATCGCCTGGCAGTGCGGCCAGCGCCGACTCGTACGGCGCCTCCAGATCGCGCCAGGCTCGCATCGCCCCGCGCCAGTCGCCTGCGAGCTCAAGCTTCACGGCGACCGGCGCGCTGGCCGGCGTGTCGAGCTCGAAGCCGTGGCGCGCTGCCCACAGCGCCAGCTCGCCGCCCCAGCGCGCGAACCGGCCGGTCGCCGGGGACGCGCGAGCGGCCTCCAGGTGCTCGAGGGCCGCGCGGCGGTCGCCACGCAGCCACGCCGCCTCGACCAGGGCGCAGCGGAGCGTGCTGTGACGCGAATCCTCCGCAACTTTTGGGATCTCGGCCCACGCCTGCTCCAGGGTCCGCTCGGCATCGGGCTCGCCCCGACGGGCCGCGATCAGCCCCTCCATGGCTCGGCCCAGGGGAACCTCCGCGTGCCAGGTCCGAACGCTGTAGGCCGCCGCCGGAAGCGCCTCGTCCCAGCGGCCGCGATCGAGCAGGCTACGGGCGAGGAATCCCTCGATCACGTGAGAGGGGATCCGCGCATCGAGCTCCTCGAATAACGCACGCGCGTCGCCCAAGGTGGTCTCTACCAGCTCATGCCGGCGCAGGGTCGCGCCGACGAACAGCAGGTTGACGTAGGCTCGAATCGTTTGGATTGCCAGCCCTGCCGCTTGGGCCTCGCGAAGCGCATCCGTGAGCATCGGGATCGCTTCGGGTTGACCGTGGTGACCGTGCGCTAGGCCGACGCTGATGGCGATGTCGATCTGGACCTCCTCAAGCCCGGCAGCCGCGGCCAGCTCACGCGCTGGTGGTCCAGCTGCGATCGCAACCGCGGGGTCGAACGCCGCGGCCTCGATCCTGACGCGCGCCGACTGCGCCCGCGCCTGCGCGGCCACGTCGGAGGTAGCCTCCAACACCGCGATCGCGCGCTCAGCGGCCTGCTTCGCCTCCACCATTCGATCGAACGACCACAGCGCCCAGGCCAGCGCCCCCAGCGCGCGGGCCTGCCGCAACGGATCCCCGAGCCGCTCGGCGACGCCCAGCGCCTGCTCCGCGCCCGTTACCGCGTCCTCATAGCGGGTGCTGGTGAAGTTCGCCGCACGCGAGTAGCGGATCAGCAGCTCGTAGCGCTCGGGATCGGCGAGATCCTCGCCCAGCCGCAGCGCTCGCTCAGCTTGAAGGCGCGCCTGGAGGGGCGCGCCAAGGCGCTCCGCCGCCACCGACGCAAGCGCGGCATAGCGACACGCCTCGTGGTGAAGCCCCGCCAGCTCCGCGTGATGAGCCAGCCGAGCGTTGTCGACTGCTCCCGCCTGATCGGACAGCGCGGACACCGCTCGCGCGTGAAGCTCCGCGAGTCGTGGCGGCGAGATCGAGGCTTCGACAGCCTCACGGATGAGCTCGTGCCGGAAGCCCAACCTGGTGCCGTCGGCGACCAGCACGCCACGCGCCAGCGCCTCCTCGACGGCCTTGGCGCTGCCCGGGACCACGGCGTCCAGCAGCGCGTAGTCGAAGCGCTGCCCTAGTACCGCGCCGGCATCGGCCACTTCGCGGGCGGCCCGGCTCAGGCGACCAGCCCGGGCGAGCGCCGCGTCGCGCACCGACGCCGGCAGTCGGTCCCCGGCGGCGACCGCCTCCACCACCAGGAACGGGTTGCCGCCGGTGGCGCGTACCAGCTCCCCGACGTCGAGCCCGCTCGGCCCAGCCAACTCCCGCACCGCCGCGTTCGAGAGCGGCCGCAGGCGGATACGCCGCACCCTCGGAGCGTTCGTAAGGTCGCCGAGCAGCAGTCCCAGCTCCGGGTTGGCCGCCACCTCGTCGTCGCGGAACGTTGCGATGATCGCCGCGGCCATCTGCGATGCCCGTCGCACCAGCAGCCGGATCAGATCGAGTGTCAGCGGATCGGCCCAGTGAACGTCCTCGATGACCGCCACGACCGGTGCCCGCTCGGCGAGCACGCTCGCCACCCGCCGCACCAGCACCAGCCGGTCATCGCTGCCCAGATCAATCAGATCGCCGCCTCCCCCCGCCTCCACAAGCTCGCGCAGCGGCGCGAGCGGTACCGGCACCGACAGCGGCTCGCACGCCCCGACCAGAAACGTCACGCGCTCGCCGGTGCGCTCTCTGAGCTCCCGCAGCAACGAGCTCTTGCCGATCCCCGCCTCCCCAGCAACCAGCACCAGGGACCCCCGGCCAGCAGCCGCGTCCTGGACCGCGTCGGCAAGCACGGCCCACTCATCCTCACGCTCGAGAAGGCGCACCACCGAGCACGATCGTAATGCCTTCCGCCGAACCCCCAAGCCCCGTACCGGCGTTGACCAGTTTGGGTCGAAGGGGCAGCCGCGTTGGCGTGACTCGTATAGGCGTGATCCGGCAGTGCCGACCGCTGCTCTCGAACCCCGTGATTGGATCGGGCGCGAGCCCTGCTCTGATTCCGCGACGGGCATCTCGGGCGTGACGCCGACGGACCCGCTCAGCGCGGCATGCAGGGCGATCGCCTGCGCGATCGGCCGCCCGGCGCAGGGGTCGCGCTCGTGGCGAATCTCAGGACGCGACCCGCCGGACCGTGCCGATCCTGCGGCGGTGATTCCGCGGGTCCGCGGCCGGGCACGCGCGGGCGATCGCAACCGTGGCGAAGCGCTCGTCCCGCAACCCGGCTGCTGATCGACAAAAACAGAAGCGGCGGCTCCCGCCCGGTGGTCGGACGCGGCGCTGCCCAAATCACGCGGGAGCAGCGGCAGTCAGAGGAGCGCTCGCGACCGCCCCTCTTGGGACGCGAGCGGCGGGGTCGATCCGAAGGACGGGAGACCGTGCTTCTATTGGGTGGAGGAGCCGTTCCGGGGGGTGCGCGCCTGTTGCGCGTTCGTGATGGCGGCCGGCGCTTGTACTAGCGCGTCTTCCGCCACGATCACTCGCCCGGCGCTTGATCGAGTTGCGTGGAGCGGTGGCTTCGGCGATCGTTTCCGTCATGACAGGGACGATCCGGGCCTACCAGCCGGGCGACCTAGCGTCGATCCTGCGTCTGTGGGAGCAGTCAGGATTGGCGCCGGTGGGTGCCGACGGGCTCACGCTCGACCAGGCCGTCGAGCTGATCAGCTCGGGCAGCGCCTCGACGCTTGTTGCCGAGCAGAATGGCGAGCTTGTTGGGGTGGTGGTTGGCAGCGTGACTGCAGCCGTCGGTTGGGTCTATCGGCTCAGCGTCGTGCCGGGCGTGGAGGGTGGTGAGCTTGCCCAGCAGCTCGTGAGCGAACTCGAGTTGAAGCTTGCGGAGGGCGGAGCAAGGAAGCTGGCCACCGCCGTCCTGGAGGCCAGCCCCGCTCTGGCCGCGTTCGAGCGGCATGGCTATCGGGCTGCGCCTGCGATGCGCTATCTCGAGCGTGAGCTCCCGGCAATCGGGGCTTCGGTGCCGGCAGCCCTTGAGGAGCTCGGCGCCCATCTGATCCATCCTGGCCTCTGGGAGGAGCTGCGCGGGCTCGATGAGGCCAAGCAGATCATCGAGCGCCGGGTGATTCTGCCGCTCGCCGAGCCGCGGCTGGCTGCGCGCCATGCCGTCTCTCCGCCTAAGGCGATCGTCCTGTTCGGGCCACCCGGTACCGGCAAGACGACGTTTGCCAAGGGCATCGCCTCCCGTCTGGCGTGGCCATTTGTCGAGATCGAAGCGTCGGAGATCGCTGGCGAAGGGCCAGAGCGTGAAGCGAAGCTGCTTGCCGAGAGCTTTGCGCGGGCACGGGCTGACCTCGCGACGGCCGTCGTGTTTGTCGATGAGGTCGAGGACCTAGCAGCGGCTCGCACCGAACAGCGCAAGGTGAGTCCAAGCGTCACCAATGAGTTCCTCAAGCAGATCCCGCGGATGCGCGAGCTCCCCGAACACCTACTGGTATGCGCGACCAACTGGGTGAGTCGGCTCGACGCGGCGTTCCTGCGACCGGGCCGGTTTGACTACGTGCTGCCCGTTGGCCCACCAGATGCTGAGGCGCGCCGCGCGATCTGGGGCCGATACGTGGAGGAGATCACCGATGTCGAGTTCAAGCTCGACTCGCTCGTCGCCGGCAGCGAGCTCTTCACGCCAGCCGACATCGAGTTCGCCGCGCGTAAGGCCGCTCAACGCGCATTTGAGCGCGAGCACTTCGACGGCACAACGCAACGTGCCACCGAGGACGAGTTCCTAACTGCGATCAGCAGCACCCGTCCATCATTGACCCGGGAGATCCTCGAGGGGTTCGAGCAAGACGTCGAGCAATTCGCCCGCTATTAGCGCCTGATATGGGGAGGCCGCGGGAGACGTCCAGATCGCCCCGCCTCTCGCACCTGCCTTCGCGACAGGATTGGAAGCCCACCGCATCGCGACGATCCGCCTCGCGCGCTGCTAGCAGTGCCGTCGGTAACACGCGATACCAACGGCGTGGCGTCACGGTCGGAGACTGTTGCTCTGTCGTATGCGCCGGCCGCCGGCGACCGCTGCTTGGCCCGTCGGAGCGACGCTCTGGTCCAACGCCCGGTGGCACCCGATCGGACTGCCCGTTCCCGTCGACTTCTGAAACGCCGGAGGGATGATCCAGCGGTGTCACGCTCGCGCCGGCGCCGGTGCTGCTAGCCCAGCTCGATAGCCAGCGCGGGACCGGTGGACCTGCCCCGGTTTGCGTGACACCGGGTTTGTCTGTTGATTGTTGTTGTTCGAGCGATTGATCTCAACCACTGAGCGGCGAGAGTCGTAGTTGTTCGTAGGCAACCGGGGAGAGCATCCGGGCCCTCGACGCAATCGACGCCCTGCCGCCGCGTCTGGACACACCGCTCCTGTTCCCGTCGCCGGCCGCGGGTGTGCTCAACCTCAACAACTTCCGCAATCGCGTCTGGATTCCGGCGATCGAGGCAAGCGGCGTCCGACCGCCGGCGAGGATCTACGACCTGCGATCGACGTTCGCTTCGAACGCCCTCGCGGCCGGGATCACCGTGTTCGAGCTGGCACGCGTCATGGGCACCAGCGTCGAGATGATCGAGCGCCACTATGGCGCGCTGCTCGACGGATCCGGCGCGAGTATGGCGAGCCGCCTGGGAGCGTTCGAGGCCGAGCAGGCCCGCGTCGAGGAACAGGCCAGGACCAGCGGCGAATAGATCGTTTGGGCCACTATCGGGCCACGGCCTCACGGCGCGATACCTAAAATCCCTTACAGCGCGGACGTAGCTCAGTTGGTAGAGCGTCGGCTTCCCAAGCCGAAGGTCGCGGGTTCGAGACCCGTCGTCCGCTTGGGGCTCCTCGTGCAAATGCGCGTCCTTTGACGTGCAAATCACCATCCGCTACGGTCGCAACTCGGGCCAAACGAGCAGATCGGACAGAGCTGGCATTTGGGTGCGACGGAAGGTCAATCGGCGCGCTTGAGTGGTCTCCAGCTCACGTCAAAGGGGGAATGGCACATGAAGGGGCGAAAGATCACGGCGCTGGCGACGGTCCTGGCTGTTGGAGCGGTAGCGGCACTCCCGGCAGACGCCGCTCCCAAGCAGACCGTCAAGTGCGTGGGCACGGGCGACTTCTGTGGTGCGACGGTCAGCATCGCGGGCGGCGCGAGCAATCGGCAGGTCACCGTCCGCCTCACCGACACTGACTTGCGGCTGGTGGCAGTGCGCGCGATTCCAGCGTCGTCCCGGGGCGCGTTCAGCATCACCCACCCGTCCTACCGGCTGGGCGGCTCCGAGGTCCGCTTTACGCTCAACGCGGTCCGCGCTAACCCGGCCGGTGCCCGAATCATCCTGTTGTTCGCGGCCGGCGGAGCGGCCGAGCAGTCTCCCAAAGGAGGGGTCGGAGGTGTGTGCCTCTCCTGCTGGCGCCCCTGAGCCGAGGAAACCGCCTCGTAGTCGTCACAGCTGCCCGGGCCGTGTCGCTACCGAGAACCGTGTCCCGAACCATGTCCCTTGTCCCAAGCTGAGCAAATATGACCCAAGTGAAGCTCAGCCAACTTCACCAAACACCCTTCTAACTTCGAAAAGCGCTGCTCAGGGCTCAGGGGCGCATTTCCCAAGCCGAAGAGTCCGCCTCCCTTCCTTGAGCTCTCGACCGTTCGCGGGGCATCGTTTGCCAGAGGTGCGGTCAACCACGGAGACGTCGCCGTGAGTCTCCCGGATGGCCTCCCCTGGTCGAGCCAGTCATCCTGGTCAGCGGATTGGCTATGCGGATGCTCCAACTCTTGGCCGCGGTCGTTGTTATTGGGGCGCTGGGCGCGGTGAGCGGGGTTGGGGGGACGATCGAGGTGACAGTTGGCCGGGCGGCGGAGCAGCGGCCTGGTGGCATCGGACCCGGCTGCGACCGTTCGCGACCCGCGGTCGCTCATTTTCCCGGCGGTGTCCGCCTTAGTGAGCAGCCTCCGAGGCGAACCCGACCGATCCCGTGCATGACATTCGTCGGCCGGACGGTTGAGGCAGCCGGCATCGGCGTCAGCAAGACGGGCGCCGTCTTCTACGCGCCCCGCACCGACAACACCTCACCGCCGCCGGCGAACGTGTACCAAGGGCCGGAGTTTGTCGTTCGCTCGGGCAATTTGGGCGCGTCCTGGACCGCGTTGAGCTCAGGCGGTCCCAGCACCAGCGGACTCGTACCGCCGTGGATGCACGTAGATCCTCAGACCTCGCGCATCTGGTTCCTGACCGCGATAAAGACCACGCTATGCGGTGCGCGGATCTCCTGGAGCGACGATGACGGCCGGCACTGGCACACCAACCCGCTGGCCGGATGTCAGCCGCAATCACAGGGCGGCGAGAAGCTCATGGAAGGCCCAGCGGCACGCGGGGCACCGAAACCCCGCGGCTATCCGCACGTCGTCTACTACTGCGGCAACGGTGGCCTTGACACTACCGCCACCAATCTCGCCTGCTACCGCTCGCTTGACGGGGGCAGGACGTTCCACCCCATCGGTGCCACGCCCGATCCGCCAGGCCGGGCTGGTCAGTGTGGCGTCAACCACGTGGCGCGGCCGGGCAACGTGGGCACCGACGGCTACTTGTACATGCCGCTGAATCTCTGCGGGAACCTGGGGATCGCGATCAGCCGTAATGAGGGAGCCACCTGGCAGCGAAAGCTGATCGCCCGCACCAGCCTGCAAGATGTGTACACGACCGGAACGGCGGTCGACTCATCGGGGAACATCTACATCGTCTGGATAGCCGGAACCAGCTCGTACCCGGCCAATGTCGGCCATCGCGGGCTCCCGTACCTGATCATCTCCCGCGACCACGGACTCCACTGGAGCGTGCCGATGATGGTCGCAGCACCGGGCGTACGTCAGGCAGAGCACGCCGCAATCAGTGCCACCGGCAACGGCCACATCGCCATCGCCTACGACGGAAGTGGCAGCAAAGCTCCGAGTACCAGCTTCAACGGGTACATCACCGAGACCAGCAACTCGCTCGTCCGTCGCCCGATGTTCTTCAGCGCCAGCGTCAATCGTTCCTCCAGCCCGCTGTACCCCGGGTCCCACACCGAGAACTTCGGCGACCGCCAGTTCTACATCGGCGCCGCCTTCGCGCCGGACGGCACGCCATGGGCCGGGTTCCACTGCGCCTACGAGCCGTCGTGCCCTGGCGAGCGCATCGGCGTGGCGGCTCGGCTCGTGCAGCCCTGAGGCCAGTATCCGATCGACGCTTCAACGCGCGGCAGGTAGGCACAGGGTGAAGCGAAAGGTCTCTTGTCGCCAATTCGGTCGTGGGCTCGGCGACGTCGGACTGAGCGAAGCGGTCGTCCGCAACGCGCAGCCTCCCGGCGGGCGCCCGACTCGAGGTCTGGTGCTCGTTGACGAAGCGGCACTGAGGCGTTAGCTGCTCGCTGCCTCAGTACAACGCGTGGCTTGCGGTCAGGTTCGCGGGCTGCTGTCCGTCGGGGCTGTAGTTCCACTCGACGGCCTTGCCGGAGCTGATCCGCAGCGAGCTAGCGTCGATGTAGCAGCTGACCTCAGAGAAGGGGCCACCGCCACAGCTGTCGAGCCGGTCGATCGGGTGGTTCTTGATGTCAGTGCCGAACACCGCGACAGCGAACGCCCCCGCGCCGCCATCGGAGATCGATTCCGCCCAGGCTGCTGCGCCGTCGCTGAGCAGGACGATCCTGTAGATCTCGCCCTCCCGGCGATCGGTGGGATAGAGGGGGTGGTCGATCGAGCCGCTGGGGATGTACATGACTGTGAGCCGTGGACCGATGACATCCACGTCATTCGGGTTCTTCCGGGTCCACGCGACCCACTTGCCGCCGAGCGCAAAGTCATCGCAAATCGCCCCGAAGTCCTTCCTGTTGCACGAAGGCTTTGCTCCAGTGAGCAATCTCGTCTTGCCGTTTGACCTCTGGCACACATACGCCTTGCCGCCCTTGCCGTACACCCGCGCAAAGCTGCTACCCACAACCGCCTTGGAATGCGTTGGGTCGCACGTGCGCTTGGCCTGGGCCGCCGACGCGCTGAGGAGTGAGAGCGCGAGCGCGGTCAGCAACGTCGATGGTGCGCCTAGCTTGATCATCCTGAGCAACCGCCTTCGGTAGAAGCCTCCGCCGCATCGGCTGATCGGGGCCCTCATTGAACCGTACAGGCGGATCGGGAGCGTCTACTGTGATCGGACTCACGACGTCGCGTCACTGCTCATGCCAGGGCGCGTTGATACCCGCAGGGGAAGCATTCGCCAGCACGTCTTACGGACCGCTCGACCACGCCGCGGCGGATCGTCGCCGTAGCGCGAGTGGGGCGGCAGCTGACCGTCCCGTCGAAAGCAATCGTGAGCGTGCTAGTAGAGCGGACGATTCCGCTTAGGCCATCGCGAGGGTGAGCGCAGATCCGGGTTCGCTACTGCTTTGCGCGTTGTTCGCTACGAGATGCTGGCTAGGCGATGTCGCAGGAAGACGTGGCTCGATCGAAAACGCGGCTATCGAGATCGAGCGTGTATTTGATGCTGGAGAGCGGCAAGTCATCTTCGTCCGTTTCCGAGGCCGCTCGAGTAGCGACGTTCCACATGAACACCTGTGGGGCTATTTGGTCGAGATGAGCGACGGGCTCATCGCGGTTTTCCAGGCCTACTGCGAGCCCGAGGAGGCCCTCGAGGCTGCAGGGTTGCGCCACCTCGGGCAGGCGTGAGCCGGGAGCCCAAATCGGACCGGAGCAGAAGCGATCGTCCGCCCTCACCGCACCCGCCTGCCCGCGTCGCGCCAGGCTGGAAAGGGCGGCACCCACTGAACTATCCTGAGGCTCATGACGCGTGATGAGGCGATTGCCGAGGTTGAACGGAGGCGAGCCGCAGATCCAGGTGCGAGCTGGATCGCCAACGAGCGTGACGGGGATTGGGTTGTTGTGCGCATCGGCGTGGCGCCGATCAAGGTGACCGGGACGGCGACGAAGCCACCGCCAGTCGCACCTCAGGACGATCCACATTCCGCGAGCGAGCGAGCCGCTTGGTTCGCTGGCGGCGGCGGCTGAGACTCCGCCGCCCCTTCTCAGCCCCGAGAAGCCACAAACACCACACTCGGCGGGGGATTGTTCGCACCTGCGCTAGCGGGAGCTCTCGCCTCCGTGACGATCCGAGTGTCCCTAAGGACTAGAGCGAGCGCTGCTGGAACTCGACCGAGGCAGAGCAGCCCCGCCTCCGGCACGCCCGGATGGCTCGGCCGCATCCGTGCGACCACGATCCGCTTGCTGCACATGTTGTGTTCGTAGAAGATCCTGCACGTGCGGCGCTTCGCGATCGTCAGCGTGGTGGTCCTTGCAGGATGCGGAACGGGCGTCCTGGACGCCGCCAAGGAAGAAGCCACAATCCGCAGCAGCATCACAAAGCTGGGCGCTCCAGTCCGGTCGGTGAAATGCCCGAGCGGCGTCAAGCTCGGGAAAGGGATCGTCACGTCCTGCACCGCCACACTCCAGAGCGGCGAAACGGTCTTGATCAGCGGGACGCAGATCGACGCCAAGGGCGATGTGCACTACCGCTCCACCACGATGATCGCGGGTGCAGTCGAGAACACGATTGAGGTGAGGCTGAGGCAGTCGGGCGTCACTGCTACGGCCACCTGCCCCCGGCACGTCCCGATCGTCGCCGACAGCCGGTTCGCTTGCACCCTGCGTGATGCCGCCGGCCGCACTGCACAGCTTCCGGTGACGATCGAGAACTCGACCGGCGCGTTCAAGCTTGGCGTCCCGCGCTAGCACGAGGCCAGACGTGGCGCGCGGTCGTGGCTGCCGCTTCGGGCTGGCAGGAATCGTCCACTCAAGCGGCCCCCGGGACGCCTGCTCATAGGTCAACCTGTCGTGGCCTCGACCGCCGCCGGGAGAGGGCTTGACCTGCCTGCCCTTGTCGGAGGGCCGACGAAAGACCAGCCCCTCCCGACGGTGGTGAGGTGCCGCGAGCGGCGACAGGACGTAGCCCCTTGGTGAGGGCCTTGTCTATGAGCACCCGTAACGGTACCTCCGGGTTGGGGCGCTGTCGAATCGTCCGAACCGTTGGAGGTAACGATGGGTAATTGCGCCGGGATCGATTGGGCTTCGGAGAAGCACGACGTGCTGATCGCGGATCCGGCTGGCGAGGAGCTGTTGGCGACGACGTTCGCCCATGATGAGGATGGGGTGTGCAGGTTGTGCGCGGCGCTTGTGTGCTTCGAGGTCGACGTTGTCGCGATCGAGCGCCCGGATGGGCTGTTGGTCGATCGGCTGCTGGAGGCGGGGGTGCCGGTGTTGGCGCTGCATCCCAATCAGGTCAAGGCGGCACGCGATCGGTTTCGCGCCTCGGGCGGGAAGTCCGATCGCTTTGACTGCTTTGTGCTGTGTGAGCTTGCACGGACCGATCGTCACCGCTTCCGGCTCTTGGAGCCCGATAGCGATCAGACCAAGGCGCTGCGGGCGCTGACCCGGGCGCGGGAGGATCTCGTGACTGCGCGGGTCGCGCTGGCCAACCAGCTGCGCGCGGAGCTCGAGCGGTTCTGGCCAGGCCCGATCGGCCTGTTCCAGAAGCTTGATAGTCCGATCTCGCTCGCGTTCCTGGGCCGGTACCCGAGCCCGAAGGATGCGCGGGGGGTGGGTGAGAAGCGCTTGGCGGCGTTTCTCAAAGCTCAGCGCTACAGCGGTCATAAGTCGCCGGGCGAGCTGCTGGAGCGGTTGCGGTCCGCGCCCACCGGTCGCGCTGGGGAGATCGAGATGCTCACGCGACGCTCGATCGTGCAGTGCTTGACGCGCACCCTGGCATTGATGGTTGAGCAGATCTCAGAGCTCGAGTCAGAGATCGCCGACGCGCTGCACGCGCACCCTGACGGTGAGATCTTCTCCAGCTTCTTCCGCAGCCCTGACGCGGTGGTCTGCGCCGCCACGCTGCTATCGGAGATAGGCGACTGCCGTGCCCGCTACCCGCACCGTGACGCGATCGCCGCCGACGCCGGCCAGGCGCCCGTCGCGGTGGAATCGGGGAAGCGCAAGCACGCCAAGTTCCGGTGGGCGTGCAACAAGCGACTTCGCAACGCGCTGGCGACGCTCGCGCACGTCACCCGCCGATGGAACCCATGGGCCGCTGACCGCTACGCCAGCGCCAGAGCCCGCGGCCATAACCACCGCCGCGCACTGCGCACGCTCGGCCGGGCGTGGAGCCGCATCCTGTGGCGCTGCTGGCGGGACCGCACCGCCTATGACCCCCAACTGCACACCGGACTGCAACAGCACATCGCCGTCACCATCCCCACCGCGTCGGGCCCCCGGCCCGACGTCCTTGCCACTCAGCGGATGGCCGGCGCCACCGTCACCCAACGGGCGGCCCGCAGGGCCGAGCGCGAAGCGCTTGACGGCAAGCCGACATCCGCTAACACACTCGGGGGTTGACACAGGACGTCTTTCGTGGCTGCCGGAGCTGCCAACCCCGGGTGCGGTTTGGCGACGATTCCGCCTGCACGCTCTCGTCCAAGCGCACCCGATTCGGCGGGGTGGGAGGCAAGCCCTCGGGGTAGTCGGTGATCACAGACATGAGCGACGAACTGCTTCCGATAAGAGCGGGCCCGGTACCGGACCGGCTGACCATCTGGCCGGTAGATGACGGGAGGTATGGCCTAGACGCAACGTTCCATGGGGCGTCCGGGTACGAACGTGCGGAGCACCACCAGTCCGAACTCGAGCGTCGCGGGATCCAATTCAAGTTCCAGCAAGAGCTCGACGGCGGCTGGACGCTCCGGTTCGGTCCGCTGCGAGCGATCGAGGTCGCGCGCGCGATGTCGGCGTTCGTGTACTGGGCGCGCCTCGCGCTGGGTGCCCACACCAGGCGATAGGAGCGGGCGCAACGCAGGTCCGGCGATGCCGCTCCTTCGTCGCCAACACGATGGCGCGCCGTAAGGCGGCAGGAAAGAAAGGCGATCGTGGGACGTCGTCAGCCGAGCCCTCGAGAGTGGGCGACGGAGAGGTCCGCGGCCGGCGGCGCCTCTTCTCGCCTTCACGCGATAGGAGCGGCGGTACTCCTATCGTCGTTCACACGCGTTGCGCCCAGGCGTCTCGCGACAGCTCGTACACCGCGTGGTCACCCAAGGGAGTCCGGACCGTGTCGACATGGACCGCACCGAGGAACTCCTCGACGGCGCCGCGCGTGCGGCCGTTGTCGAGCCCGACGCGCAGCTCGACGGTCTCGACCGCCGTGAAGGCGTGGTCGAAGAGCAGGCTCTTGACCTCGGTGTAGTCCTCGCGTGTCCAGTGCGTCCGGGCGAGGAACGTGTGGTCGATCACGATCCGGCTGCCCGCCTCGTCAGGTTCCTCGAAGCGAGAGCTGCCGACGATCTCGCCCTCCGCGGTGGTGACCACCAGCGCGCCGCCCGAGGCGAGCGCGTCCGCGAAGAACCGCTCCAGCTTCTGGGTCGTCGCACGGTCGGATTCCGGGTGCTCCTCCCAGATCAGCGGGTCGCTCGCGACGGCTACGAACGCGTCGTGGTCGGAGGGCCGCAGCGGGCGCAACCCCAGCCTCGAGCCTTGCAACGTCGGCTGGCGATTGAAGCCCACACGCCAATTATCTCAGGAGCAGATCTTCGCCGGCGATCGCGGAGTCGCCGTTGCGGTCATGCCCCTAGCGCGTTTCACAAGGGTTGAGTCGAGTCATCGATATCCGGCAAGCTTGGGCTGAGTCTGATTGCCGCAATGAGCGCGCGCGTATTACTGGTCGCGACGCGGGCGTGCAGCAAATTGGCACGGCCGAGAGGGTGCTTTCTACGGTCGACCTTTCGTGCCCGCACCGGATGCTCCGTTGGTTGAAAAGGGGGGAAGGTGAACGTACCCCATACCTGCAGTCGACCAGTCGGAGACCGGGATGAGTTTGACTACGACACGCAAGCCGGGCGCCCCCCAGCCTCCTGAAGTGAAGCCTTCTCGGCCACGGCCCTCGTTGCCGATGAGGTGGGGAACATGGGTCGCGCACCACAAATGGTGGGTGCTGTCTACCTGGACGGTCTTGTTCGTCGCGGCCGTCCTGGCCTATCCGCATCTGGTCTCCTCGCTGGTCGCCCCCGATTACAGCGTGACGGGCTCGGATTCCGCCAAGGTCTCGACACTCATCCAGTCGAACTTCTCCGCCGCTGGGGCTGAACAGGACGTGATCGTGTTCAAGTCCGACACGCTGAGGGCCTCGGATGCCGCCTACAAGGACGCCGTGAACACAGTGCTCGCGAGCGTGAAGGGCAAGCCCGGAGTGACCTCGATCCTCGGGCCGTATGACCCGGGCGCGCAGGGACAGATCTCCAAGGACGGCCATGCCGCTCTGGCCTCGCTGGGACTCAACGGGAACGACAGCCAGCGGGGTGGCCGGGCCAAGAGCCTCCAGGACGACATCAAGTCGGCGGCGGCCAAGACCAAGTTGCAGGCGTATCTGACCGGTTTCTCGCCGTCGTCCAACGACATCACCGATGTGGAGACCGCCGACACGGATCGCGCCGAGTCAATCGGGGTGCCGGTCGCCTTCATCGTGCTTCTACTGGCGTTCGCGGCGCTCGTCGCCGGGTTGGTCCCGCTGGGCGTAGCGGTCGTCAGCCTGATGGCCACGATGGGGATCCTCTCGGCGTTGACGCTGGCGACGACGTTCGACTCGTTCCTGCTCTCGATCGTCACGATGCTCGGGGTCGGGGTCGCGATCGACTATTCGCTATTCATCACGACGCGTTACCGCGAGGAGCTCGCCCGCGGCCGAGCCGAGCGCCATCACGACCCCGTGGCGCGCGCCGTCGGGGTCGCGATGTCGACCAGCGGCCGGACGATCCTCTTCTCCGGGATCATTGTGATGATTTCCCTGTTCTCGCTGTTCGTGGTGGACTCGCCGATGTTTCGCGAGATTGCGGAGGGCGCGGCGCTCGTGGTTTTGTGCACGATCGTCACCGCGTGGACGATGCTGCCGGCGTTGCTGGCGGCGCTCAGCAACCGCGTCAACAAGGGGGCACTGCCTCGACGGTTCCGGCCCGCGGAGCTCAAGGAGGCCGAGTCCGGCGAGTCCGAGCGGACCAGTTTCTGGGCCAAGTGGGCGCGTATCGTGCTCGCCCGTCCGTGGCTGGGTATCCCCGCGGCGCTCCTGCTGATCCTGTTCGCGATGCCCCTGTTCGGGATCAAGTTGGGAATCGATATGGGCTTCGCCGCGCTTTCCGACACGCCTTCGGGCAAGGCGGAGGTGATCCTCTCGCAGTCGTTCACCCCCGGCGTCGTGTCTCCGGTGCAGATCGTCGCATCCCATCAGGGCTCGGGCTCGCTGAGCAATCAGGACCTCTCGACGATCGACAAGTTCACGGCGTCGGTGGCCAAGGACAAGCGGGTGGCCCAGGTCTACTCGATCTCGACGCTGCTCAAGCAGACCGAGGGCCAAGTATCCACGCAGGCACTGGCTCGGGCCGAGCAGGACCCCGCGCTCAAGACCCAACTTGCACCGACCGTCAATACGACCAACGGCTCGAACCGGACGATCATCACCATCGTCGGCAACGACCCGATCGATTCCACCAACGCCATCGATCTGGTCAAGAGTCTCCGCAACCACACGATCCCCACCTACACCGCCTCGGCCGGCCCCCAGATGCTGGTTGGGGGATCAACCGCCCAGTTCGTCGACCTGTCCAACGAGACGCTGGCCAAGCTGCCTGTGGTCCTGGCCATCGTGCTGTCGCTGTCGTTCCTCTACCTGCTCGTGGTCTTCCGCGCCCTGTTGATCCCGTTCAAAGCGGTGGTGATGAACCTGCTCGCCACCGCGGCCTCGATCGGACTGGTGGTCTGGGTCTTCCAGGACGGTCACCTCCAAGGGTTGTTCGGCTTCACCAGCACCGGGTTCATCCAGAGCTACCTGCCGGTGATGGTGTTCGCGGTGCTGTTCGGCCTGTCCATGGACTACGAGGTGTTCCTGATCCGCCGCATGCAGGAGAAATGGGTCGCGACCCACGACAACGAGGAGGCGGTCGTGTCCGGGATCGCGCACACCGCGCGTCCGATCATCGCCGCCGCCGCGATCATGGCCGCCGTGTTCGGCTGCTTCCTCCTCGCCGACGTGCTTGAACTCAAACAGTTCGGCTTCGCCCTGGCGATCGCCGTCATCCTCGACGCCACCATCGTCCGCCTGGTACTCGTCCCCTCGGTGATGAAGGTCGCCGGCAAAGCCAACTGGTGGCTACCGAAATTCCTGGACCGGCTCCTGCCCAACATCCGAGTCGACTGACAGAGGCACCGCATGCCTGCGACCGAGCGCCAAACCAACGTGCTTCCCGCTGGGCGCCAGCGTCCCTACGGTCACGGGTCAGTTGACACTTCCGCTTCTCGAACCGGATCCACGGGAGCGAGCGCGCGGATCGTTGATCGCCGGGCATCCGATCGCTACGGCGTGGTCTTCCTCCTCATGTTGGGACTCGTGGTCTTCATCGTCGCCGCGCCGAATGCCACGTGGAGACGCGCCGCCGCCATATCCATGGGCGGACTTTCGCTGCTCGCGGCGGCAACGACCGCTCGCGCGAGGTGGGCGACCCGCCAAGCGGCAGCGCTCATCGTCGTGCTCACCGTCGTAGTGGTCGCCGGAATCATCAGCGGGCTGACGCCTCCCGTTCTCACGGCCAGCTTCGGCGCGGTGGTCATCGGAGCGGTGCCCTTGGTCATTGCCGGGGGTCTGTGGCGTCTAGTGCGCGAGCGCGGGGTGACGCTGCACGCCGTTGCCGTACTTCGTTCAGCACACGAACGGCACACTGGGCGACCGCGTCTACTTCAGCTTCACAACGCTAACCACGACGGGATTCGGCGACTTCTCGGCGGCAACCCCCGCTGGCCATGCCCTCACAGTCATCGAAATGCTGACCGGGCGGCTCTACCTGGCCACCGTCATCGGCGTGATGATCGGCAGCTACGTAGGACGCGCACGCTCCCGCTCCCGCTGACTCCGGATCGCCGCGTCTCCTGGTCACGAACGCGGTCGCCGATACGCGTTCGCGGCCCTGGGTGCTCATCAGCTCGCGTGACCTTGCTGTGGATTTCGGCCGGGAGCGGTGACCCACAGCAGCCATCGGCCGCTGATCGGTGTGGTTGAGATCAGAACGATGTAAGCCTCGAGCGGCGTGCCCTTGCCCTCAACGAAGTCGAACCAGCCGAAGATTACCGAGAGGAGGTAGAAGAACGCGTAGGCGACGAGGTAGGAGACGATGTTTGCCGCGATCCACCACTTCCACCGGTCGGTGTACGGCTTCAGCGCCCTCGCCTGGGCGAACCCGATCAGCGGGCCGAGTGCCAGCGCTTGGCTGACTGCGAGCAGGTAGGCGACGCGGAGGTCGTGCCCCGAGGTCTCGGCGGAGATTCCGGCCGGCACAACGACGACGATCCACGCGATCAACGCCGGGACGACGCACGCGCGTACCCACCGCCGGCGCGCGAG
Source organism: uncultured Solirubrobacterales bacterium (assembly GCA_963800475.1). Classification (GTDB taxonomy): domain Bacteria; phylum Actinomycetota; class Thermoleophilia; order Solirubrobacterales; family Solirubrobacteraceae; genus Palsa-465. The sequence continues at coordinate 563,659 of CAWDAZ010000001.1, forward strand.
CGGCAATCGCCGGCGCAGTACCCGCCACTGCAGCCTGCCCAGGACAGCACCGTAGAGCGCTGCGCCGCCAGCGGCGATCACCAACGTCCCGATGGCCCGGTCGTTGACAGCGAGGCGCGTGAGATCGAGGTTCAAGCTGCCGAGCGCCCAGATGACCACGAGAATGACCGTGTAGGCAAGCGCGGTGTACAGCGCCCACGAACGCCACAAACGAGCGTCCCAACCGCTGGCCGGGTCCCTCACCCACCGCGGCAGCCTCCCCCACCGGCTCGTGGCCGTATCCGTTGTCACGCGTAATGCTGGACGCGGTGGGGTTCGAGTCGGCTTGCGCGGTGGCGTGGCGGACCGCTGAGCATCTGATTCGGACATCTCCGCCTCCTGCGGCCAGTCCCCTCGATCCCTCCAATCTCATCGCCAAGCGTTCGGCACCGGCCCACGCGACGCATCACCCGTAAGGGACGAACCGCGAGCGGCGTGGACGTCCTAGCGAACGACCAGGTCGCTGCGCCGGCGACACTCTCTCGTCGCCATTGCGCAAGCGGGCGACGGGCTGTCGGCCGACACGAAAGAAGTCGTGGCGCGCTACTCAGGCGGCCGATCACGTCTAGACCGACGCGGAAGCGTGCGGCTCGACGGCAGGCGCGCTCGATTACGGTAACCACGGCCAGCCACGTGCTGACGTGGACCGCGACGGCGGCTCGGGCGGGTGGGGCGCCTCCGCCGCTCGCCCCACAGCTCACGAATGTCGCCCCGTCGGCTCAGCGCTGGCGGCTGGGCAACGCCCTGCCCCGCTACGCGCGGGCAACGCCGCCTGTCGGCACCACCTTCCGCTTCATGCTCGACATCCGCGCCCATGTGAAGTTCGAGTTCACCCAGGCCGTCACCGGCCGCCGCGTCGGCGGCAACTGCGTCCCGGCCACCAACCGGAACCGCTCCAAGCCCCACTGCCAGCACACCGTGGTCGCCGCGATGCTCCACCACCAGGGGAAGATCGGGAACAACAGCCTGCACTTCGAGGGCCGGATCAACCGCCACAAATGGCTCGCCCCCGGCACCTACACGCTGAAAATCACCGCGACCGCCAACGGCAAACAATCAAAGCCCGCGTTCCTGCGCTTTACGATCCTGCCCTGAAGCGTGTCGGCGGTCTACTTGACTGTCGCTTTGGGCTGGCACGAATCGTCCGCTCAAGCGGCCCCCCGGACGCCTGCTTTCGTCGCGGCCGGAGGTCCCAATCCGCGACTGCAGGGGCGACGAGGGAAGCGCCGGCGCGTTGGCCGGGAGACGAGCGCTTCGCGAGATCCGTTAAGCAGCAGCTTCAGGCCTGCGTTGGATATCGCTCAGTGGGTTATCTGACGGTGATCCACTTCACTGGCGCGTCCGCGGGGCTCATGAGCCTTCGCCGTGACGCCAGTCAAAGATCCTTGTTCAAGTCGCTTGCGCTCCTGCAGGAGGATCCACAAACGGATCTTGCGCTCGAGCGCCTGCGCCTGTCCACGCATCCGCTCAAGCCCTCCTGCGGCGCTCTGCGTCATCCGCGTCGGCTAATGCCCAGCCGATGCGCTCGATCAGCGCGGCGGCGAAGTGATCGCTACCGACATCGCTCGCGACGATTTGCTCGTCGAGCATCACGTCGACATCGGAAGCGCTTACCGGATCAGTTGTGATGCGGATTCGCGGCATCGAGTCCCTCCATTTGACAGGTCAGTAATTGCGGTGATGTTTGCGCGCTCATCCCACAAACACATTGGCCACTGGTCCCAAATCGGCGCACATCCCTCTCGACAGCAGGCCCAGGACCCGCCACTCCCCCGAAACCCGGTCGCTCCCTTTGTTCGCTGCCCATCTGATGGCTGCCGGTCCGGCTTGCGATCAGGCAGGCGACCGGGCCGTGAGGGCCGACAGCGGCGCTTCTCCGAGAAAGCACCGCGGCTGCTCCGGCTGCCGCTCGGGCCCCGCGATCTCTTTGATCCTCTGGGCCCTCATATCGCGCGGTCACTCTGGGCGACAGAAAAGTAGCCTCGCGCAAGCGGGAGGTCGCCCCCATCGCATGGACGCGACGCTCTGGCCGGGCGAGCGCTGGATGCCAACGCATTCACTCGAATAGAGTCGCCTTGGTGAAGGCGGCGGTGATCCACGAGAACGGTGGCCCTGATGTTCTCCTCTACGAGGACATCCCCGATCCCGAGTGCCCCGACGGCTGTGTGCTGATCGATGTGGAGGCGATTAGCATCGAGGGCGGGGACGTCCTGGCCCGTGCCGGCTCGCCGCCGCCGTCGGTCCCGCACGTCGTCGGCTATCTCGCGGCGGGCACGATCGTCGAGGTCGGCGCCGGGGTCGAGGACCGGTCGCCCGGGGACCGGGTCGTGACGCTGAACATGGCCGGATCGCACGCGTCGAAGCGGGCGGTCCCGGCGATCACGAGCTGGCCGATTCCGGACGGGTTAGATGCTGCTTCGGCGGTCTGCGTTCCGGTCGCGTTTGGGACCGCACAGGAGTGCCTGTTCACCGCCGGCGGGCTCGCTGCCGGGCAGACGGCACTGATCCACGCCGGGGCGGGCGGCGTCGGGATGGCGGCCGTCCAGCTGGCCAAGCAGGCCGGCGCGACCGTGCTCTCGACCGCGTCGAGCGACGAGAAGCTCGAGCGACTCCGGGAGTTCGGGCTCGATCATGGGATCAATTACGCACGCGAGGACTTCGTCGAGCGCTCCCGCGAGCTGACCGACGGGCGCGGCTGCGAGGTGATCCTCGATTCCGTCGGCGGTAAGAACCTGGTCGACAGCATCGCCGCGCTCGCTTACCGAGGAACGCTCGTTAGCGTCGGCTTGGCCGGCCGCGCCGGCTCCGAGATCGAAGCACGGGCCCTGTGGGAGAAAAACAACGCGCTGCGCGGAGTGTTCCTCGGAGGGGCTCTGCTGAACGAGTACCCGCGCGTCCACGCGATGATCGCCGACCTCATCCGGCGCGTCGGCACGGGCGAGTTGCGCGTCGTGATCGACCGGACCTTTCCGCTGTCAGAGGCCGCGGCCGCGCACGCGTTCATCGAGAGCCGCCAAGCCTTCGGCCGCGTGGTCCTGACGCCGTAGGACGCAGCGGGCTGCCGTCGCAGCGAGCAACTCTGATCACGCTCCGCAATGGCGGCCGTAAGAAACTGGTGGGACGTGCTCGGTTGTCCGGCTGCTCGATTCTCACGCGAGCGGGAGGCTCGACATGCGCAACGTGACGCCGTAGTCTGGTCGCCGGGCGCTGGTTCAGTCGCTACGTAGGCGCGACCGGGCGACGAGGAGGCGCGTGTGACTGAGAATGTTGGGACTGGGTTGACGAGGCGGGCTGTCGGCGATTTGGTCCGCGTTGGTTTCGACGGAAATCCTGACGGGCTCGCACTGATCTCGGCGGAGACTCGGTGGTCGTGGCGGCAGATCGAGCGGCTTAGCGGTTGCTTGGCACACGGGCTGCTCGGGCTCGGACTTACGCAGGGTGATCGGGTCGCCTCGCTGATGCCAAACTGCGCGGCGCTCGTCGTTCACTACCTCGCGTGTCTCAAGGCGGGGCTGGTCGCCACGCCCTTGAACTACCGCTACATGGCACCGGAGATCGATCACGCTCTCGCAGTCAGCGGGGCCCGCGCGCTGCTTTCACACGCGGAGCGGGAACCGGATCTCGAGCCGTGCAAGCTCGCGGGTCGACTGCCGTTGGGCCGGATCAGTTACGGGGCCTTGGGCGAAGCCGGCCCAGCGTTCGAGGAGCTGACCGAACGTGCACAGCCGGCCACACCGCTCCCGGTGACCTCGCCACCGTCGCCGGCCGTGATCTTCTTCACCTCTGGCAGTACCGGGCTTCCGAAGGGAGTCACTCACACGCACGAGACGCTCGGCTGGATGCTTACGACAGCGTCGGCAGGACTCGAGCTGAGCCCGGACGACCGGGTGCTCGCGGGCTCGTCCTTGTCTCACATCGGCGCCTTCTACGTCACCTTCGCCGCGTTGAGTGTCGGGGCGACGACGATCGTGGCGCACACATTCGACGGCGATGAGCTGCTGCCGCTGCTCCGCGAGGACCGCCCAACCGTGCTGTCGATGCTGCCGTCGGCACTGTTCGCTCTAACTCGTGACCACAACGCAACCCATCAGGACTTCGCATCGCTGCGACTCTGTCGCGCCGCGGGCGACAAAGTCTCCGCCGAAGAGGAGCGAGAGTTCACCGCGCTGAGCGGGATGGTGATCGACGAGGCATACGGCCTGACCGAAACCGGACTCGTAACGATCAATCCCCCTTCCGGTCAGGTCAAGCTTGGCTCGGTCGGGCGTGCAGCCCCGGGGGTCTCTCTCTCAGTTAGAAACGAAGCTGGGGAAGAGCTGCCGACGGGCGACGAGGGGCGGCTGTGGATCAAGACCCCTGCCGCGACGGTCGGCTATTGGAACGAGCCGGACGCGACAGAGGCTGCCTTCAGTGACGGGTGGCTCGACTCGGGCGATGTGATGCGGGCCGATGACGAGGGCTACTACTACTTCTGTGGACGCAGGAAGCAGATCATCGTCCACGACGGCTCGAACGTCTGTCCCCAGGAGGTCGAAGACGCTCTCCTCGAGCATGCCGACCTCAGGAGCGCTGGGGTGATCGGGATTCACGATCCCGTGCACGGCGAAAACGTCCGGGCCTACATCACACTCGAGAAGGGCGCCGAACGACCAAGTAGCCAAGAGCTGATCCGGTTCGCTCGGGCACGAATCGGCTACAAGGCGCCTGAAGAAATCGTCGTCCTCGACGAGATGCCCCGCACCGCCGACGGCAAAGTGGACCGCACCAGCTTGAAGCGGATGGCGGAAGCGAACCTCACTCGCCGCTGAGGCCCGGGAAGCGTGGACACCGGAGCAGGTAGCCCCAATGAAAGACGCAACAAGCCGGCCTTCGTCGCACCGTTCGCGCCCGAAAGAGCGGTCGGCGCCGCGAGGTCGGGATGGACCGCTGGGCCAGGCTCCGCGCCTCTGCGATGCTATTCGGGTGCGCGGGACCGAGGGACATCGGCGTGGTCGGAGCCGCGCAAAGTTCGTGCTCGTTGCGTGGACGGCTGCAATGCTCGGGTTACCTGCGGCGCTCGCGATCGGCGCCCGCAGCGTCCCGGCCCGCGCCGATCTCGGCCGGGCCGACGGGTCCTGTCGCCAGTGGCACGCCCACCCACTCCTCAGCGCTCAGGGCTGGCTCGAGGACCTGGAGTTCGACGGACACGGCGGAATAAGCATCTCCGCCTTGGCCAAGGACCGAATCCTCCGGCTCTCACGGCACGGTCGCCTATCGACCCTGGTCGCGGGGGTGTTCGCCCCCGGCGGCGAGCGGCGCATCGGGCACAACCTGTACTTCACGACCGGGGACACGATCCCAGTGACCTCGAATGGCACCATCGACCGCCTGGACCTTCAAACCGGCAAGCACTACACATGGGCCCGCGGCCTGACGATGCCCAATGCCCTCGTCTTCCTGCGTAATGGCGACGCGGTCGTGAGTCGCGACATCGGGGTGGGGACAGGGCTCACGCGCATCCCGGCCAAGAGCCGCCGCCCCGATATCGAGTGGGCGCGGATCGATGACACGAACGGCCTGGCCGTCGACCCGTCGGGCCGCTGGCTATACACCGACCGCACATTCAGCAGCGACGGTGAGGTGGATCGCGTGTTGATCGCAAACCCGCGACGGATCGGAGTCGTGGCCCGGCTAGGCGCCGGCGTTGCGCCGGACGACATGACGGTCGACCAGCGCGGGATCCTGTACATCGCCGGCTTCGGCAGCGGGAAGATCTATCGGCTCGACCCCACGACCCACCGCTTCTGCGCCATCGCCACCGGTCTCGCGCAACCCACCTCAGTGCGCCTCGGCGGGGTCGGCTGGCACCCCGATGATCTCTACGTCACGGACGCTGCCGGTCATCTCTCAGAGCTGAGACCGCCACGCTGACGCTGAGCTGGGGACTCATCAGGGAAGGGCGCGCCAGCATATTTCTCGCACGTAGAAGGCTCACCTAGGCCGTTGGGCAATGCCGTCGTGGCGTTGCGTAGCCGAGCGGAACGCAGAGTGTCGTGCGGATCGGTGCGCGTCCGCTCGTTGCAGTGAAGCGGACAACGAGCCCATTGAACGCATGGGCCGAGACCGCGACTTGAAGGGTGTCGCCCGCCGTCAGCCGCAGCTTCGCGCCCCCGATCGTCCGGCGGATGTTCAACATCTTCGCGCGCGGCCGAAACGTCCGCGCGCTAAACGGACAGCTCTGCCCCCTGCAACTCATACGAACGATTGCGCCCGTTGGCAATCCCCGGACGCCGAGAGACGTGACCTGGGTCCGTTTACCCCTGACCAACCAATGGGCGAGGATCCGCGCGTGGTTGGGCAGCGCGAGCTCGTTCAGACCCCAGGGTGGATTCGCGTTTACGACGCGACCGGGCCGGCAGGACGCGACGAAGCTCGCGAACCGCGTCCCGTGATCGTGGGCGGTGATCGTGTACGTGCCGGCCGTCACGTTGGTCCAGACGACGCCCCCGTCCTTCGAGGAGGTCGTCTGAGCCGGGTCGGGCACGACGTTCTCGTTGAAGTACACGGGCTTGGGAAGAGCGGGGGCCGCGGTGGCGGTTGCGCCAGCGACGCCGTGCGCACCGTACGCGATGAATTGCGCGAAGCTCAAATCGCGCACGTTCCTGGTGCTGAACGTTGAGACGATCGCGCACGCAACGAGGTTGCCCTGCGAATCGACCGGCACCTTCAGCAGCGCCACGAGCCCGCGATAAACCCCTTCGGTCGGGGTCTGGAAGTTGACGTTGACGAGGTCCTCGCCGTTAGTCGTAAACGTCTGCAGGTAGATCGTGTGATAGCCCGGATCCACGATGTACGGCGTGACCGTGGCGTGATCGGGCACCTCGAGGTCATAGCGTCCATCCCGCTGAACGGTCGCCCGGAGCTTCGGAAATTCGGCGACGCGGATCGTGGCTCCGCTCAGCAACGTGCGCACGTTGTTGAACTCGTAGGCGGTGCCGCGTAGATGAACCGTACCCGCGCGAACTCGAGCGCCAACGATCCCGGAACTGGACACCAGCACGCCTACAACAACAAGCGAGCCGACGCGGACCGCGAAGCGAAGCAAGTTCGATGTCATCGCCCAGGCACGCTAGCCACCCACGCCCGGCGGTCATCCGCATCCACCCACATCTCACGCACGGGCAAACTACGGCCCGGCTCGCGGTCGCGCAGGCGTGGGGGCGTCGCGGTCGGACGACACCTCTACGGCCGGTGACACTGGCGCGCAAGCTGCGGCGATCGTCTCACCAGTCTCGGGAAGGCTGCCGCGCACCACGGCGTCTTTGGAGCTAGCGCGGGATGAGCCGCAAAGACGTAAGACAGGAGTGTCAACGGTGCGTTCGTTCAAGAAATTCCTCTTTCCCACGGCCGTGATTGCCTCGCTGCTGCTGAGCGCGTGTGGCGGGAGTTCCCACACGACGAGCAGCGCCGCCTCGGCTCCGAGCAACTCCGCCTCCTCGCCAAGCAGCACTGGTTCCTCGGGTGCATTGGTGAAAACCGGCTCGGTATCGAAAGTGAGCGGGGCAGTCCTTGTGAACGCGCAGGGACTGACCCTGTATCGCCTTAGCGGCGAGCACGCTGGCAAGTTCATCTGCACGAGTGCCGGGTGCCTTCAGGTCTGGCATCCCCTGACCGTTTCAGCAGCGAGCAAGCCGACGGGGAGCGTCGGGTCGCTGGGCGTGGTCAAGCGCCCCGACGGCACGACGCAGGTGACCTACAGGGGCATGCCGCTGTACACCTTCGCTCAGGACACTTCCCCCGGGCAGGCCAACGGCCAGGGAATCAAGGATGTCGGCACCTGGAACGCCGTCACCGCAGGAGCGACGAGTAGCACGAGCGGCCCATCCTCGTCTAGTTCCACGGCGTCATCCTCGAGCGGCGGCAGCTACTCGTACTGAGTCGCCGCCGCTCGCCCAACAACGATCGCGAAATGGCTGGACGTGATTGGGCGTGTCGCGGCACCGCCGTCGCAGCGCTCGGGTGCGCTGCCGCGCTCAGTGCAGGATGTGGTACGGCTGGGTTAGCGGTTCGCGCGCCGCGGCTCCTGTACCTGGCGATTGCAGAAGCCGGGAACCGTCGTCTTGAAGCCGACTTCGACCCGCTGGAGAGGCGCGACCGCAACCGGCTCACACAGGCCGATGCCGATCTGCGGGACGCCGCGGCCACCGAGCGTTTGTTTGACCGCCGCCTGCTGCGAATCGCGTTCCCCTCCCGCACCGAGCGGGTTGCCCGCCGGCTGTATCGGGTCAACGAAGCGCGGGCGCGGCTCACAGCCGCCGCGGCAGGGTCCAAGTCGCTGCACGAGCTCGATGCCTACGAGCAGAGGTTGGCTGCCGCCAACGCCGCTGTCGAGGGGGCGGTCAGGCCGATCCGCCGCCTGCTCGGTCTGCCACCCCCGCCGGCGAGCTGAGCAGCACGGACTCGAAGACGTGGGGGCGGCTACGTGTCGCAGCGTCAAGCAGCCACAAGCGGCCGATCGGCCCGGGCTCCCGGCCCGGCCCAGCATCCGATCCTCGCACGAGCACCATTTGATCCGGCGGGGCTGGTCTCGCATTCCGCAGGAGCGAGCGTCGCGATCGTCCTCGGGCCAGGCGACATCCAGCCTTCCGGCTAAAGCTTTGGCAGGATTGCCGCGGCGAGTTCCTTCTCATCGCCCAGCGAAGGCGGAGCGCCGGCGGGGCTCACAGCGATACGCACGTAGTAATCGCCTTTGAGGACGCTCAGCGAGGCGAAACCGTCGTAATAGGCTTGATCGCCGTAGCCGGCGACCGGCTGAGCATGGACCTTCGACCTGTAATCCTCATACCAGGTGGAGGCGTGGGGGCCCCGAACGACAACCACGCGCACCGAGTCTGGCTGAGCCACATTCGGGTTGCGCGGAGTGGGCGCCGATGGTCCGTAGAAGACGCAGGCGATGCCCCCTTCGACGGTCGCGTTACCAAGAACCCCTGGGGAAACTGCCTGCCCGATGGCGCTGGCCGCCTCAGCTCGCGTGACCACGGAGCAGGAGTCGAAGTTGCCGCTCGCCTTGACGGTCCCTGGGGACGTCGCCGACAAGCTGGCCGTCGATGACGCGGCCGACGAGCTGGTGGCCGATGGCGTGCTCGACGAGTTGGACGAGGAAGAGCCACACGCCGCAAGCAGGATCGCTGCGCAGACGGTCAATACGAGCCCTGGAGCAGTCGTGCGCGGTCCCATTTCAAACCCTGATTGAACCTCCAGCCGTTCTCTCTGCCGAAGCATACTTCCGCCAAGCGCCCGATCAGACGCAGGCACGCGCGGCGGCGTCGGTGACACGTTTTCGCACCACCGATGCGAGCGAGAGCCCGAGCAAACGGTCCAGCAAGCACCCGCGCGACGATCGAGGCCGCCTTCCGTTCGCGTCTGAGCACGACGGAGTCCGAGGAGATGCCGGTCGACCCGTGTGGCAGATTTGCTCCGGACTTGACTGTGATCCCGTTCGATGAGCATCTTCGCGGTCGGATCCGCGTGAACCTCGAGGCGCATCAGCGCCTTGTCCAGCCGCTTGAAGGTCGCCGCCACGCCGCGGTGGCGATCGTGCTGATCGATAGCCACGCCGTGCGTGATGACGGCGATCCGGTCGTGGCGGTTGATATGTCGATCGTGCCGGGAGACCCTCGCGACCTCCAGGGCCGCCCGCTCGACGGGCGGATGATCGGAGTTGCCGGCGGTGGCGCGTTCCTGTTGTGCCGGCGAGCGGCAAAGCTTCGCCGACACGCCGGGCAGTGGGCGCTCCCGGGGGGAAGGCTCGATGCGGGCGAGACGCCGGTAGAGGCCGCTGTACGCGAGGTGCGTGAGGAACTCGGGCTCAACCTAGGGAGCGACGATGTCCTTGGCTGGCTTGACGACTACCCCACTCGCTCCGGATTCGTGATTACTCCCGTGGTGCTCTGGGGCCCTGCAGACCCAGTCATCGTCCCAGCTCCGGACGAGGTGCTGGCGGTCTACCGAATCGGGCTCCAAGCGCTGCTGGATTCGGAACCACGCTTCCTCACCATCCCCGAGAGCGACCAGCCGATCCTTCAGCTTCCGCTGGGCAACGACCTCATCCACGCACCGACCGCTGCGGTTCTCTACCAGTTCAGACAGGTCGCGCTTCGTGGTCAAGCCGACGAGCGTGTGCATCACATCGGGGAGCCGGTGTTCGCCTGGCGCTGACCCGGGCGCCGTTACGCTGAGGAGGCGACCCGTGCTTTCGATTCGATGCGAGGAGCTCCGAATGGCGAAGACGATCTACACGGCGGAGGCCACCGTCACAGGTGGCCGGACGCACGGCCACGGCGTCACCAGCGACGGTGTCCTCGACGTCCAGCTGCGCCCTCCGGTCGGCTCTGACGAGGTGGGCACAAACCCTGAGCAGCTGTTCGCGGTGGGCTACGCAGCCTGCTTCGAAGGGGCGCTGGCGGCGGTCGGCCGCCGCGAGCGGGTAGACCTGGGGGATGTGTCGATCGAATCCAAGGTCAGCCTGATCAGCGCCGAGGAACGCGGCTTCAACGTCGCCGTCACCCTCGATGTGACGCTCCCGGACCTCGGCGACGCCGAGCGGGCGAAGTCGATCGTCGCCGCGGCCCACAAGGTCTGCCCATACTCCAACGCGACTCGTGGCAATGTCGAAGTAACGCTCACCGCCAACGGCGAGGCGGTCGAGTAGCGAGCCGCGTCGGCATGTGCCGCTGCACCGGGCTCAGCTGCTCAGGCCGGCCAAGTTGGGCAGGTTGCCGTCGTTCCACATCCGTGCGCGCGCCGCGGGAAGGTGCTTGAGGTAGCGATCGAGGAAGGCAAGCGTGACCCGCTCCACGATCCCCAACTGCGGTTGCTCGTCGGTGTACGGGCCCAGATGCGGCGCGCCCCACAGCGAGAGCAGGAATTTCGGCTTCCGGGCCAGGTTGAAGTACGTGTAGGTGGAGGACGGCGTATTGACGGTGTCTCCCGTACCTTGGACTGCCAGCAGCGGCGGACAGGGTTCCGGGAAGTCGTAGCCGTCCAAGCCGGGGATGGTGGAACCGGACAGGATCATCGCGGCCTTCCCCCGGCGGTCGAAGTAGTGGGTGTTGTAGGCCGCGGCCAGGGCGGTCGACCCACCGTCGGATTGGCCCGTGACCGCGACCTCGCGCGGCGTGATGAGCTCGGACAAGATTCCGTGCGCGCGGGCGTTGCCGGCGAGGATCCGAGTGATCACGAAGCTCATGTCGGTCGGCTGGTTGATGAGATCTGACTCGTTCGGACCGCCGGGTGCGGCGGCGTTGGTCGAGGGGAAGATCGGCGCGGCCACCACGTAGCCGGCGTGGACCCAGGCCCGGAGCATGGGCGCGTACGGGGTGGGGGTGATCTTGAATCCGTGGGCGAACACGATCAGCGGAAACGGCCCCGCTGACGTGGCCGGCGTGGCGGCCAGCCGATCGCTCCGCCAGGTGCCCACGGCCGGGTAACGGATGATCGTGGTAAGCGAGCGGGGGACCGATCGCCCATTCGGCAGGGTCAGGTGGCGTCGTCGGTCGGTGTACGTGACGACGATCTCTCCGACCGCTGTCGGCCGTGCGAACGGGTGAAACCGATCCCGCGGCTGCCGGGCGCAGCCCCCGCCAGGCTGGCGGCACCGATCCCAGCGATCGAGATGAAGAACGCGGCGGCGCACACCCCGAGCCTCCTCTTCGTCCTCATCTCGAGGCGAGGCTACCGCGGACGGGCCGACGCCGGACCGTGTCCCGAACCCTGTCCCAAGATGCATATTTCCCAAGCCGAAGCCCGCGGGTTCGAGCCCCGTCGTCCGCTTCACACACGGTAGAACCAGACGCCGCCAAGCGAGATGCGCTTGAGTCCGAGCGCCGCGAGCGCCTTCGGCCACTGCTGGGGCGTCTTGGGATCGACGATCACCGCGCCCACATGCCGACGGGCGAGAAACGAACGCAGCGCCTGCGGATCTGGTCGGCGCTCGTGAAGTAGGGCCGGGAACAGAGCATCCCGCTGGTAATCCGCGGGGTACACCGGACTGAGATATCCGCCGGCCATCCGGAACCACATGCCGGTCTCCGCCTGCCAGAGCATGCTGTTGCCGAGCTGGCCGAAGGGCAGGACGAGGACAGTCTCGCCGCGCGTCAGGACGCTCCGGTATCGATGGGTGGTGAAGAACGCCGGGTTGGATTGCCGGTTGAACCACAGGCCACCGTCGGTGTTGGGTAACAGGAACGCGATGCTTGCGGCCGCCACCGCCCATTTGGCCACAGCCCATCCTCGAGAACGTGGCTGCGCCAACCACATGGCCGCGATCACCGCGACGATCAGGAACATGTAGACCGCGAGTCGCAGCGGGATCACATCGCGCAACAACCACTGGTCCAGCAGCTTCCACGGAAGCGCGATCGTCGCGTGGCCGGCGATGTGCAGGCGCGACCCGAGCAGCAGCACCACGACCAGCGCCAGCATCGCAGCGAGGATCCTCGTGGAGGCCAGGCGCCAGCGGGTGATCGTGTAGCGGGCGACGATCAGCGCGAGCGGCAACCCAACGTAGGTGACTGCCTCCGCGTCGCTTCCGCTGACGTTGGACGCTCGCGAAACGTTTGCGAAAGCGGTGCTGCCAAGTCGGACGAGGTTCGGCGGCACGAGGAACCCGAGCGCATCGCTGCCGTCGATGTCGCCGATGCCCGGCCCGAACCTCACGGTTCCCCGGAGCTCGTAGTAGATCACCGGGCTCGTCACGATTGCCGCCGCCGCTCCGGCGTAGAGGATCGGCTTCACCGTGCGGGTGATTTGCTGACGCCTGCTGGGCGCAAGCACGAACGTAACCGCAAGGGCAATGCTTCCGAGGGCCACGAATGTGAGCGCAAGCTCGCTCGCAGTCAGGAACAGCGCTGCCAGCACGAGCGCCATCAGCGCGATGAACCGCCGCTGGCTGATGCGCTCGTCGATCAGGCGGAGCGTGAGGTGGACCGCGATCGGAATCGGAAAGACGAGCACGAGCTGGAGGTGGCCCTGCATGTGACCCAAGATGTAGGTCGAGAAGCCGAACAGGTACCCCCCGAACAGGCTCGCCACGAAGTTGCGGGTGATGTACCGGCACAGGAGGAACGCGAAGAACGCCGCGAGCACCGGGCTCGCCAGCATCAGCAGGTTGTAGGACGCGACTGGGCCGAACGCGAGCGTCAGCGGCGCGCCGACGATTCCCGCCAGCGGGCTCAGCGTCGAGGTGCTGGCGGCAAGATTGACCTGGTCAGGGGCGAACAGCGCGTTGCTGACCAGTGGGTTCAGCCCGTGAAACAGCGCGTGCGGCCACCACGCCAGGCTCCACATGTTGACGGTCGGATCGGTCCAGTCGCGCAGTCCGACGTTCGCGGTTCCGAGATGCGGGAGGACATGGCGGCCGAAGTACCAAGCCGAGACGGCCGCGTACAACCCGAACGCAGCTGTGGCCTGGCCACGTCCCGACGCGAGCCAGTCACGAATGACGTCCGGCCTCCGCAGGACCCGGGACTCCGGTACCGCCCGAGCCGTCACCGCCTCCGCTGATTGTGTTGACGTCATCGAGCGGCCGCGAGGCTCCCGACACGTTCAGAGCGTGGGCTGCTCACAGGCCCGCTCCACCGTTCGGTGTGCGCCCTAAGACGAACACAGGCGGTCGCGTGCGGGATCGGGGAGAGGTCATCAGCACCACAGACACATGCTGACCGTTCCAGATGAGCGTTGGTTGGATCCTGCTGGCCAGCGGCCGGCGCATCCTACTCAGGCTGGCGGCTCTCGAACGATCGTTCGGTGCGTTGCCATACGCTTGTGCCGTGCCGTTCACGCTCAGGAACCTCAAAGGGGACCTTGAGGACGTCGGCCCCAGGTTCGACGGCGCGCCGGACCTGGAGTTCCGTTTGGCGACCGCGGCGCTCGAGCTCGAGGAATCCGGCCTGAGCTACCAGCGCGTCCCGCCCGGCTATCGCTTTCCGTACGGCCACACGCACAAGCAGCAGGAGGAGGTGTACGTCGTCGTGCGCGGGAGCGGGCGGATGAAGCTCGACGAAGAGATTGTCGAACTCGTGCGATGGGACGCGGTACGCGTCCCGGCCGGCACGTGGCGAGGCTACGAGGCCGGGGCGGAGGGCCTCGAGATCATCGTCATCGGTGCGCCCAATCTCGGCGAGGCTCCGCGCGAAGACGTCGATGGTCAGCGTGACTGGTGGGTCGACTAGCGCTTCCCTGCCTGAGGATCTCCGCTGCGCTGGTGCTGGCGCTGGCAGCCATCGGCGGGTCGGCTGATTCTGCGACCGCGACCTTCAAGGGCCGCAACGGGCGGATCGCCTGGGCGATCTACAACGCGGGTGGCGGTGGCGGTGGCGGCTACGCGTCGCTGAGCACGTACAGCGCCAGCGGGCGGGCTCGCCGGCAGCTGGAGTACTGCCCGGAGGACGATATGGGCAACGTCTGCGAGTCCTGGCAGGACGTGTCCTACTCGCCGGACGGAGGGCAGCTGGTGTGGGCCGGTCAGGACAGTTCCGGCCGGTGGGTGATCACGCTGGCGGGGGCCGACGCCAGACACCCCACCGTGATCGTCCACGAGGCCGGTGCGGACGACATCGCGCCGAGTTTCTCCCCTAACGGCCGCAGGCTGGTCTACGTGCGCCAGCCCGCCGGCGAGGGAGGCGGGTTCGGCGCACTCGTGACAAGCGAGGTGACCGGCGGAAGCGTGGCGGTGGTCAGGGCGGCGATGGATGTCGCCGACCCCGAGTTCGCATCCGACGGCAGGCACATCCTGTTCATCCGTGAGGACGCGTTCTCATCGCCGGGCGGTCTGTGGTCGATCGGGACCGGCGGCCAAGGCCTGCACCGCGTGCTCGGCCACGCGCTGGCCTTCGACGTCGCTCCGGATGGCCGCCACATCGCGTACGTGAACAAGCAAGGCGACCTTTACGTCGCCAACATCGACGGCAGCCATCGCGGGCGCGTCGCGCGCAGGCCGGGGGGCGACCCAATTGTGGCGGTGCAATATTCGCCGAACGGGAAGCTGCTCGTGTTCGCGGGACAGGCGATGGGAAGCGCCCTGTTCACGGTCGCGGTGGCAGGCGGAAAGCCAAAGCGGATCGTGAACAACGGCGACGGACGCACCGACACCGCGGGGCTGTCCTGGCAGCCATTGCCCTAGCTCGCGTCACGTCACCGGCCGCGAGGCATCAACGCGTCGATGATCCGCAAGCCGCCGCGCTTGAGCGCCATCGTGCCTGCTCGCGCGACGGCTGCCGGGGCCGAATCCGCGGCTGCCGGCTCGAACTCGAGCAGGTCACCTTCGGCCAGGGTGCCGGCCGCGCCGACGTTGGCGTACACCCCGAGGCAGTGGTCAGCATGCGCGTTGATGGCACGCAGAACCTCGGGATCGGCCGGCAGGTCGCCCTGTTGGCGGGTCGGGATCGAGCACCGCAGAGTAGGAATCTCTGGCTCGAAGGTCACATCCGGTGCGCGGAGCCGTCCTCCGCACCAGTCGAACTCGGCGAACTCGGCGCCGTCGCAATCGATCAAGACGTTGGGCCTGAAGCGACGGGCGTCGAACCGAGAGCCGGGCGAGCGCTCGGCGAGCGCACGGAGGCTCGCTCGCGTCATGAGCAGAATCGGGTAGGCGTCGTAGAGTGCCCCGACGGGGGTGGCATACCGAGCCAGCTCGGCGAGCTTGCGCACCGGAAACATCGAGAAGTCCGGAAGCGGCTCGCCTTCGGGGATGGCGAACTGACGGCGGACGTCGGCCTTGGTGGCCTGCGGTGTGCGATAGCGCCGCTTCTCCGAGAGCGCTGGGAGCGACTCGAGCCGCGCCGGCTTCCCGATCAGCTCCGACAGCCGGTCGTGGATCGTCGGGTCGGAGCTGGAGACCTCTGTGCCAGTCGGGAAGCCGACGATCGCCTCGAGCACATCCCCAGGGCCGGCCGGGCGCCCCGCAGGATCTTCAACAAACCGGGCGCTGCACTGCAGAAGAGCCGGCCAGCGACGCGCCGTCGTGAACGTGTCGAGCTGCACGTCCCGGACGGCCCACATCCTGTCGGCGTGCAAGCCACCCGCTGAAACGGCCGACCGAGCGAGGCGCTCCCCGCCCATCGACTTGACCGGGTATCGCCAGATCTCCGCGACGCTGCCGGCGGCGCTCATCGTGGCGCGAGTCTAAGTCAGTGGACGCGTCTTTTCGGCCAGCGCCGCCAGGTTCAGCAGCTGGCGCCGCGCCATCACCAGGTCGCCAAGCGCGAGCAGTGGCGCGACTGCCCGGCCGCCCGCGGTCACGACCTTCAGCAACAGGCGTGTCTGAACGCCTTCATCGACGGGGACGAGCACGTAGGACATGAACGCACCCACGATGCGACCGGTGAGGTGCTTGCCAGACTCGACCGCCACGATCCGGCCGAAGCGGCGTCCTCCCAAGGCGGCGGTAAACGATTCGCCGACTGCCGGCTCGGGCAGGTCGCGTAGATCTCGCGGCGACCTCCGTCCGAGGTTGTCGATCCAGTCGTACGAGTACGGTGCCAACCGGATCTGCGCGACCCAGGGCCACACCCGCTCGGGTCCCGCGTCCACCGTCACCCCTCGCCATGCCTGCAGGACCGGATCGGGCACGAGCGCGTCGCAGGGATAGCGTCGTCGCGTCTCCGCGCGCGTCACGCCCCACCGATCACCGATCACTGACGCACACCGTTCGAGGCCGAATCCGACACGCGCATCAAGGTAACCAGAGGTGCGTTGCTCTCGATCCTTCCCTCGGTGAGAATCAGCGCGTACTAAACGATTGGAGGCTGACGTGCCCCTCTACCTTGGTCGCTTCAAATACTCCGCCGACGCGATAAAGGCGATGATCGCGAACCCGCAGGATCGCGGGGCGGCTGCCACGCAGGCCGCCGAGTCGCTCGGATGCGAGCTCCGTGGCATCTGGTGGGCGTTCGGAGATCACGATGGCGTGTTTCTGTTAGAGGCGCCGGACAACGTCGCCGTGGTTGCGCTGGGGATGGCCGTCGGAGCGAGCGCGCAGATCAGCACCGAAACGACTGTCCTCCTGGACATGGACGAGGCACAGGACGCGATGCGCCGCGCCGCCACGGCCGCGTTCCGTCCGCCGAGCTGATCGGTTGGCGCACGAGCT
This sequence comes from uncultured Solirubrobacterales bacterium, assembly GCA_963800475.1. Lineage (GTDB taxonomy): Bacteria > Actinomycetota > Thermoleophilia > Solirubrobacterales > Solirubrobacteraceae > Palsa-465. Next base: position 580,826 of record CAWDAZ010000001.1, read on the forward strand.
GCGGGTGGACGGCATGCTCCGCCGGCTCGGTAGACGGGCGTCCGAGACCTCGCCCGGTGGGAGCGATGTGAGACCTGAGTGGTACTGACGCGCGGTCGTTCGGGAGCTACCTTCGCGCCACCGGGGTCATTGCGCACGGCGCGACCCACTGACTGGAGGAACAGACATGTATCGGAGGGCAAGGGCATCCGTAATGCTGTTGACGGTGGCTGCGTTGGTCGCAGCCTGTGGCGGATCGAGCGCACCCGACGTAAGTGGAGGCTCGGCCAGCAACTCCGCGACCCTGTACAAGGCGTCGAACCTCAACAAGGTGCTTTCGCAGGCGCAGAGCCAGCTCGGCGGGACCCAGGTCACGCTCCTCAAGATCGAGCCGCGCGATGTCAAGATCGTCGGCACGAACAAGACGCTGACGGTCGACAACAGCGGCAAGTCGTTCGTCGTCTCGACGCCGCCGATCCCGGGAGAGGGAACGTTCGCGCTGAGCGTCGTCTCGCCCGCGACGGTGCAGAGCGTCGTCAGCGCCGTCGGGTCGAAGGCGAATCTCAAGCAGTCCGACATCGCCTACGTGACGGTCACCGTCGACCCGATCACCCACAAGGCCTACTACGGCGTATATCCCGTCTCCGGCAACGGGCACTACCAGGCCGACATCAACGGCGGCAACGTGAAGTCATACGCCGGCGCGACCGGCGCGACCGTCGGGTCTTCGTCAGGCGGATCGTCGAGCGGCGGATCGTCAAGCGGTGGTGGCAGCAGCGCCCAGGCGATCACCCAATGCGTCCAGAACGCCGGCGGCGATCCGACCAAGATCGCCAAGTGCACATCAGGCGGCGGGTAACACGCGCGTAGCCGTCCCGGCGGGTGACCGGCGATCAGCCGGACACCCGCCGGGACCCGGCAATCAGCCGGGAAATGACGACACGTACTTGCTGTACGGAACCTGGCCGCTGGGGCTCTCCGCGATCGCAAGCGCGACCTTGGAGGGCATCGGCGCCCAGCGAGCGGGCATCTTCGCCGCCTGCCTCGGGTTGAGCGTGTAGATCAGCGCGAAGTTGACGATCCAGAGGGCGGGCCCCATCGACATCCCCACGATCGAGGCCCTGCGACCCTTCTGGACGGGAATCAGCTGGGCCGCACCGGAGATCTTCTGCGCCTTGTTGCCGTAGACGACCTCAGAGGTGTAGGCCGACCGGTAGAGGTTCCGCAGCGCCGCGCGGGCGCCGTTGTGCCGGCACCAGGTGGCCATGTATCCACCCGGCTTGATGACCTCGTTCACCTGCCGGGTCGCTGCGTCCTTGTTCGCGGGGCTCATCAGCACCCCGGCCTTGTTCACGAACAGCCCGTAGCTGCCGACCACGACCGGCGTGATCCTGCCGTCGACCTTGACGAAGAGCGGACTGCCGGTCGTGTTCGTGAGGATCCGGACGCTCTGGTCGACGAGCTTCGCGGAAGCCGGATCGCCGCCGACCCCCCTGGCGGTGATGAACAGGCGGTACTGCCTGGCCGTGAAGACCTTCCGCTTGTCGAGCCCGATCCCGCGCGCGATCCGATCGGCAAGCGCTTGGCCGAGCGGGCGGTTGATCTGGCGCGCGGTGGTCGCCTCGGTGGGCGCGTACTTCAGGTACTTCGGCGTCCCCGCGAATGGCTCAGGGAATCCCGTCTCCCGGACGGCTGCCTGCGCGACGGCCAAAACTCCTGCGAGCGATGCGACGGACACCGCCGCGACCGCAAGCGAGTTACGCAACCTGCGCCGCCGATCGGCAGGTGTCGGACCAGCGCCGATTCCGGTAGTGCTCTTCATTCTTTCACCCCCATACGTCCGATGCCCCAACGCGCGGCAATATAGACGAGTCCAGCCGACGCGCTATTTCGCGTACGAGTACGTCACCGCCCGGCGGCCGCGGAGCGTGAAGCGGTCGGAGCCCTCGACGTACGCCAGCCTCTGGCCAATATATCCCCTGATCGGGGCGGCCGGTGCGGCCACGCCCTGGACGGAGGCGTGATCATGCGCACCGCTCGATCTCACTCGGCCGGGGCGCCGGTACCGGCTTCAGGTAGACGATCACCAATCCTCCCGAGAGCTTCGCCGTCAAGCTCCCCGACCCCGCCTTCACCCCCGGGTACCCGGCGCTCGCCGCTGCCGCGGAGGCGAACACGTCGACCATCGCGGCCGAGCGGCGATCGATGTCGAGTGCCAGCACGACGTGTGGGACTCCGCCCGTGCTGTCCGATCCGGCGTCCTCGACCCCGAATGTCTTCTCCAGGCATCGCGCGACCGCCGACACCCGCGCCGGCGATGGTGCCGACGCGGTAGTCGTCGTGCTTGGGGCGGGCGCCCCAAGCCGCTGCTCGCCGGTGATCACCCACCTGCCCCCCGACTTCGACAGCTGAAAGCGGGCGATCGGGTGTCCGTTGAGCATCGAGGTGCCGCTCGCGGTGTTTCCATGCACCGTCAGCCCGGTGATCGTGAGCTGCTTGATGATCGACCGGTACAGCCCGGCGCCGAGCTCGATTCCCCGCCGGCACGAGGTGCCCTGGACGACCTGCTGCTGGGCAGCGGGAGCGAGCTGCGCGCAGGCGGTGCCTCCATCCCCGGCAGCAGCCGCGTGCAGGAAGCTGTCGATCGTGGCCTGCGGAGAACTCGAGGCGCTCGAACTCGATCCGCAGGCGCATACACCAAGTAGCAGCATCGCCAGTCCCAGCGCGGGTATCGAGAGGTCAGGCCGCCATCGATTCACGACAACCGAGAGTAGGTCGAGCCGGACGCCACACCATCCGTGGTCGCCACTGAACCTGGGCTCGGCCAAACGGCAACGCCGATGCGCTGCGCGGCGCATGTTCCCGGGTTGGCGGAGTGAAGGAATCCTTCGGCGAGTTCACGCGCCGGTAGGAACGGCAGCGCGTCGCAGGGCGCCGCCAAGCCGGCGATCCGGCGCGGCAGGAGCTACTACCCGCCCGGGTTCGGAACGTTCGCGCGCTTGGAGGCGCGCTACCCGCTCAGAGCCTGAGTCACGACTTGCTCGACCGTCCCCTTCTCGACCGCGGCGCGGCCCGCCCGTGTGCTTCGGTATCCGTAGCAGGCGACGTCGCCGTTGTACCAGAGGTCGGGCACGATCAGCCTCGCCTGCTCGAGCAGCTGAATCGCCTCGGCGGCCAGATCCCACAGTGTGTCGGCACCCGATGGTGTCGTGTCACCCATCTTCGGAGGACCGGTGTCTGGGATCAGCGGCGAGGCGATCGAGTCGACGTCGACGCCGTTGCCACGCGGCGCATACTCCGAGCCGAACAGCTCGGTCATCAGCTTCGCGGCGAGCGCCGGCAGCGGCATCGCCGCCACCTCGCTTGCGACCTGGTCGAGCTGCGGTCCGATCTCCGCGAGACGTGGAAGGTGCCGCCAGTCGGTCTGCGGTGGATCCGCCTCGTCTCCAGCATCGTGGTGCTTCCCGAACAGCGGCGACATGAGCCGCGTCTCCTTTCGTTTGCCGCGCGACAACCCAGAACCTAGTCAGACTCCACCTCGCTGTCCATCAGAAGCGGCCGGAGGTCAGTGTGTGATTGAGCGGCGCCGGTAGGCTCACCGGCGTGATCAAGCTGGTGTTCAGCCTGCGACGGCGACCGGAGCTGACGCGCGAGGAGTTTCAGGCCTACTGGAGCGATCGTCACGCGCCGCTGGTCTCGCGTCATGCCGAGGTGCTCCGGATTCGCCGCTACGTGCAGACGCACGCCCGCGCATCGGATGCCGCCGCGGCGCAGAGCGCCGCCCGGGGCAGCGACCCCGATGTATACGACGGGCAGGCCGAACTCTGGTGGGACAGTCTGGACGACGTGATCGCCGCCGTCTCGACCCCGGCCGGGCAGCAGGCGGCGCTGGAGCTGCTCGAGGACGAACGGCGGTTCATCGACCTCGAACACTCGCCGCTCTGGATCGGCGAGGAGCGGGTCGTGGTCGCGGCATCAAGCTGACGCGAGGAGGGAAGATGAGCTCAGGTGGGACCACCACCAACCCGAACAAGGCCCTCTGGGAGAAGGGCGACTTCACGCGAATTGCCGTGAGCATGAGAGACAGCGGCGCGGCGCTCGTCGAGGAGCTGGGGATCACCCCAGGGCTCGCGGTCCTGGACCTCGCCTGCGGTGACGGCACGACGGCGCTGCCGGCGGCCGAGATGGGCGCGAAGGTGCTCGGAGTGGACATCGCCAGCAACCTGGTCGCGGCAGGCAACGCCCGCGTGCGCAGTCTCGGGATCACGAACTGCAGCTTCCAGGAAGGCGACGCCTCGGACCTGCGCGACCTCGCGGACGGCAGCTTCGACCTGGTGATCAGCATCTTCGGGGCAATGTTCGCCCCCCGCCCGTACGACGTCGCCAAGGAGGTCGTCAGGGTCACCCGGCCGGGCGGCCGGATCGTGCTGGGGAACTGGATCGCCAACGATCCGACGTTCGTCGCACAGCTCCTGAAGATCAGCGCCGCCTATTCGCCCCCACCGCCCGAGGGATTCATCAGTCCGGTGACGTGGGGGGTCGAGGAGCACGTGATCGACCGCTTCGGAGCGGCCGGCATCCCCGCCGACAGGATCTCGTGCGAGCGAGCCACCTACACGTTCGACTTCGCGGGGACCCCCGCGCAGTTCGTCGGGGAGATGAAGTCGTACTACGCGCCGACGATGAACGCGTTTGCCGCCGCGACCGCCGCCGGCCGGGAGGGCGAGTTGCAGGGCGAGCTGGAGGCGCTGGCCAACGAGCAGAACGCCAACGGCAGCGCCGCGCCGACCTCGATTCCGGCGACGTACCTGCGGGTCACCGTTTCGGTTTAGCCAGGAAGCAGCCCGCGCCGCCGGCGATCACGGCGCGGGCTCTCCGGATGCGCCCCCGGACTAGCCGACCCGCGTGATCTGCGGGTACGTGTAGGTCCCGTTCAGCACGCCGGCGCTGGGGTCGTACATCCGCAGGATCAGGATGAACTCGGTGTTCGCCGGGTCGGGGATCCAGTTCGACTGGTGTCCGGCGGGCGGGGTGGGCTGGATGTAGACGTCCAGCGATCCGTCCCTGTTGTACGCGAGCCCCTTGTTGCTGCCGACCGAGTACTTGTTGTACGGGTTGGCCACGAGCCAGCTCTGGATGTTGTAATCGGTCAGCGACCAGAAGTACTTCGCCGGCGGGATCTGCCCGGGCGCGAAGTGGATCCGGTAGCTGTCGGAACCGCTGAGCATGTTCCCGGTGCTGTCGCGGGATGCGACGCCGTAGGTGGCCTCGATCGGCCGGTTGGCGCAGATCCCGTACACGGCTACGACCGCGCGGTACGTGTAATCGGTTCCCCAGTTCCCGGTGTCGGGCAGGGTCTGGAACCAGCCGTTGTGCGCGCCGGTGTTCCCGAACTGGACACGCAGCGCGAAGATGTGTGCGGGCCCGCCATTCGCGGCCGCGGTCAGCCCGGCGAGCATGTCAGCCGACAGGCCCTCACTCGAGGGGTGGCGGCCCGATCCGATTCCGGCGGTGGCCATCTCGGCGAGGATCGCGTGGTCGCGCGACGGCGGCGGGTACTTGGCCAGCGCGTCGCCGAGCTTGTCGTAGAACGCGAGACCAGTGGGGATGCCCGGGTCGGTCGGCGTGGTGACGATCCTGCTCGGTGCCGGCGGCCGGTAGGCAAGGCCGACGCGCTCGAACGCGTTCAGCGGGATCGCCTTGTAGCCGTCCTGGACGTGGTGCGCCGCGCCGAGGTCGCTCTTCCCGTACACCAGCGTGCGGCCGAACAGCCAGACGTGCTCGTAGGCCGCACGCACGACGTGCAACCCGCTCGGGAGCCTGCCGTGGAAACGCGGGCCGATCACCACGTAGTTGCCGGCGCCGTTACCAGTCGTCCGCGTCCCGACGTAATGGAAGACGTTCAGATACGGGTCCAGGAACTCCCACGCGTAGTAGCGGTGGTTGGGTACCGCCGGCACGTGGAGCACGACCGGGCCGTGGGTCAGATCGAGGTGGACATTCGAGTACAGCGTCGAGTTGCTCGGCGCGACTATCTCCTTGTCCTGGTTGGCGGGGGTGGTCAGCACGCGCTGATTGCCCACCTGGTTGACCGGGGCGTTGCCCCACTGGTTGGGAACGGTGACGCTGGTGTCGAGCTGCGTCTGGTGTGCGAACTCGAGCAGGTCGATGCCGTAGACGTAGGCGTCGGTCCCGACCTGTTGGGCCTGGGCCTGCGAGAGCGAAGTTGGGGCGGCGGCGGCGGAGCCGATCGGCAGCGCCAGCACCGCGACCAGCCCTACCAGCCAGCGGAGTGAGCGAGTCATGGGGTCCTTTCGGAAGTTGAAGTCGCCACTCTAGCTACTAATGACATTTTGTCAAGATGAGAGTTTGTAATCATGACGAGGCGTAATTTTCGTGGTAGTGTGCACGCATGGCCGTCGAACGTGCTCCCCGTCGCCTCACGAAGGAAGCCCGCTATCAGCAGCTGATCGAGCTGGCGATGCCGGTGGTCGCCGAGCAGGGCTTCGGCGGGTTCTCGCTCGAGGCGATCGCCGAACAGGCCGATGTGACCCGCAACAACCTGTACCGCTACTTCCCGCGCGGCCGGCCGGACATCGTCGCCGCGGTGGTGAGCGAAGCCGGGCGCCAGCTCACCCGCGGATGGATCACCGACCCGGAGCTGTCGCTTGAGGAGCGGCTGCAGGCGAACATGGCGCTGATCGCCGAGCACGCCTTCGCGCCCAGCGCCGCGTGGCGCATCCACCGCCGAGCTCGGGCCGACGACCAGCCCGAGATCGCCGAGCTCGTCGACCACTACCTCGAGGTAGTCGTCTCGAACATCTCGCTCAACAACCTCGGCACGGCCGATCCGCCGCCGGCCATTCGGGCGTCGATCCTGGCGACGATCGCGTTCGCCGAGACGATGATCGACGAGTCGCGCGACGCGGGGCTCGCTCGCGAGCAGATCGGGCGGATCATCCTCGAGATCCTCGTCACGGCCCTGCGAGCGGCGCAGACCTGAGGGCGGCGTTATCGTGACGCCGTGGTCACGTGGAGCGACGAGGTCGATGAGATCCTGGCCTCCGACCTGGCGGCTGGGTTTGCCTACCTGACACCCGCCAAGGGCGTCGTGATCACCCCGATGGCGCCGCTCGGGGTGCGCGATCGACAGGCGGGCACTGTGACCCTCACGACCTCACAGGCGTTGTGGAAGAAGCTCGACCGGGTTCGTCACAACCCCGGAGTGGCCGTCGCCTACCACGCGCGCGATTACGGGCTGACGGAGAGGCCCGGATTCGTGCTCGTCCAGGGCCGGGCGAGCTTTCCGACCAGCCCCGACCGCGACTGGCTGGAGTCGATCACGCCAGAGTGGGAGCGCTTCCTCGGGCCGCGCGCCACCGGCCTGGCCGGGCGGATGCTCGAGGTCTACTACTGGGAGCGGGTGCCGATCACGATCCAGGTCGAGCGGATCGTCGTCTACCCCGACACCGCGGCGGCCGGCCCGCCGCAGGTCTCAGGAGCGCCGCCAGCGGAACCCGCCGCGCCCCAGCGGCCTCCCGGCGGGGGAACGGCGCCGAGGGTCGACGCCGGCAAGGTGGCCGCTCACGCGCGGCGGCTGCCGCACACACTGCTCGGGTGGTGCGGTTCGGACGACATGCCGGAGGTCGTCCCGGCCACCGCGCTCGAGAGCGGCGACTCCGGAGTGAAGCTGACCGTCCCGGCCGGCACGGTTCCCGCCGGCGGCCGGCGCGCCGGGCTGACTTCCCACTGGTTCCGGCCGCAGATGGTCGGTCAGGAGCAGCGCGTTCACACCGGTTGGCTGCAGAGCGACGGCTCGGACCGCGTCGAGTACGCGCCGCACACGAAGGCCGGCTACCGGCTGCCGGCCTCGAGGCTCGCGTTCACCCTGGCGAGCGGCACGATCGCCTTCCGGATGAGGAAGGCGCGCGCGGCCGGGGTGGCGGCGCCGACCGCGAAGTAGACGCCCACCGCGAGTCCGGTATCCCCTCAGCCCGCCTTGCTGAGGAAGCTCTCGACCGCCTGGCGATGCTCCGGGCTCTGCCAGCACTCGCGGATCAGCTCGTGCTCACGCTCCTGCACCAGGCGCAGGTCGGTCTCGAGTGCGTTTTCGGTCAGCAGGCGCTTGATCATCCGGAGCTGCGGGGCCGGGTTGGCCGCGATCTGCCCGGCGAGCTCGAGCGCCGTGTCCAGCAGGTCATCGGATGCGGTCAGCCGATCGGCCAGACCCATGCGGTAGGCCGCGGGACCCTCGTAGAGGCCGCCGGTCAGGCACATCTCGCTGGCCCGGCCGAGGCCGACGCGCTGGGCCAGCAGCCGCGTGCTCGCGAGCTCCGGGACGAGACCGACCTTAATGAACAGCATCCCGAACTTCGCCTGCTCGGAGGCCACGATCATGTCGAAGGGCAGGATCATGGTCGTTCCGATCCCGACCGCCGGGCCGTTGACGGCGGCGATCAGCGGCTTTGACTCGCGGATCGTCGCGACCCAGTCCAGGCCGGGGGGCATGCCGCCGGATTCCCCGCCGTCGCCGGCGGGGTCCGCGCCGTCGAGGCGCCTGCCGAACGTGTCGCGCATGTCGGCGCCGGCGCAGAAGCCACGACCGGCGCCGGTCATCACGATCGCGCCGACCTCGTCGTCCTGGTTCGCGCCGGCGATCGCGTGCGCCTGCTCGGAGGCCATCTGCGGAGTCCAGGCGTTCAGCCGGTCAGGACGGTTGAGCGTGATCAGCCCGACCGAGTCGCGACGTTCGTACTGGATCGTCTCGTAGCTCACCGGAGCGGTGAACCCTACTGCGCCGCCGGCGCCGCGGCGAGTGCCCGGGCGACCGCGTACGCCAGCCTGGTGGCGTCGGCAATCGTGCCGTAGTCGAGGTTCTCCGGCACGTCGGTCATCAGGTGGTAGTTGGACATCGCCCGCCACTCGTTGATCGACCCGAGCATCGCGGTGGCGATCCCGGCGCGGCTCGGAATCACGGCGTCGGTCGAGGCCCGCGCTCGGAACCCGCGCTCGAGCTCGATTCGCTCCTCCTGTGCGCACCGCTCGACCAGGTCCCGGAACCCGGGGTCGGTGTAGTGGTGCAGGCGAAATGGCCCCTCGGCCTCACACATGATCAGGTGCGGGGAGCCGATCGTGTCGGGGACCAGCATCCAGGTGCGGCCCGGGTCGAGCTCGCCGCCGTGGCGCTGCATGAATGCGCGGATCCCGTCCTGGAGCGTCTCCTCGGCGCCGGCGGACACCAACCAGACGCGCAGGCCGGGGATCGGGCTCTGACGCAGCCACTCGGCCAGCCCGACCGTGGCGGCCACGCCGGAGAGATTGTCGTTGGCGCCGGGCACGGTCGGGCTGCGCCAGATGTCCGCGGCCACCAGCGTGCCCAGCGCTCCGCCGGCCAGGCCGAGCGCCGCCGGGCGGCGGCGTCCGGTGATCGCCGAGATGATCGCCCCCAGCGGTGCCGCCATCCCGATCCACCATTGCGGCGGCTGGGTCTTGAACCGGCGCAGCAGGTCGGGAAACCGCTCGTTGATCTTGCGTTGCAGGCTCTGGTCGAAGATCCGTCCCGTCTGGGCGGCGTCATGGTGGGCGAGCACCACCAGCGTTCGGTCCGCGCCGGGATCGCCGAGCCGCGCCACGACGTTGACGGTGCTCTTGCGCCTCCGCAGCAGCCGGCGGGCCACCCGCGGACCGTTCTCGGCCTCGTCGAGCACCCCGGCCGCCGAGGCCAGGCCGCACGCGACCCCGGTCACCCGCCGGCCCGAGAGCACCAGGCCGATGCCGGCGATTCCGAGCAGGCCGAGCGCCACGGCGGTGGGGGCGAACCCACCCCAGCTGGCCTCGTCCTCGAGGACGACGTCGCCCACGCCCGCGGCGCGCAAGCGCTCCGCGATCCACTCGGCGGCCTCCCGCTCGCCGGGCGAGCACGGCGTCGTGTCGATCGGCGCCAGGTGCTCGCACACCTCGCGCAGCGTCGCCTCGAGCTCGTCGGGGATGCTCGTGCGCGCCGTCGTCTCGCTCTCGGACCGGGTCACCATCGCGTCCGCACACCGTACCCGTCGCGCCGCCGGCCGCGCGCCTCCGGCGGCACGGCCGCCCCCGTTATCGTGCTCTCCACGCCATGACCGGTGACCGCGGAGGGCTGTGAGGACATGACCGATCTGTTCGACTTCTATCCGTACGCCGAGCGCCTGGGCGTCAACCGCGCGCTGCCCGAGTCCGGCCGCTCGCGCGAGGAGCTCCTCACCGAGCTGCGCGAAATCGCGCTCGGAGAGGACGCCGTGTGGGAGGCCGGCGGCTGCTCGGGGACCATGTACTGCGGCGACCATGAGCACTACGGCTTCCTCAAGGAGGTGTTCGGCCTGTTCGCCCATCAGAACGCGCTTCAGCGCGACATGTGCCCGAGCGCCACTCGGTTCGAGGGCGAGATCATCGCGATGGCGCTCGGCCTGTTCCATGCCGGCGCGGTGGACGACGGCGATCCGGCGGGGATGGTCACCTCCGGCGGGACGGCCAGCATCACGCACGCGATGCTCGCCTACCGGGAGGAGGGGCGAGCGGCCCGGGGGATCGAGCGGCCCAACGTGGTCAAGCCCGAGACCGGCCATCCCGCGTTCGACAAGGCAGGCCATCTGTTCGGCATTGAGCTGCGGCGCGCGCCCGTGGATCCCGAGACCACGCTCGTGCGCCCCGAGGCGGTCGCCGAGCTGATCGATGAGCAGACGGTGGCGATCGTCGGGTCGGCCGGCAATTACGGCTACGGCACGATCGATCCGATCGACCGGCTCGCCGCGCTGGCCCGCGAGCGCGGAGTCGGGCTGCACGTCGACGGCTGCCTGGGCGGCTTCCTGCTGCCGTTCGGCGAGGAGCTCGGCTACGCGATCCCCGCCTTCGATTTCCGCGTCCCCGGGGTGACCAGCATCTCCGCCGACACGCACAAGTACGGCTATGGCCTGAAGGGAACCTCGACCCTCCTGTTCCGCGACCGCTCGCTGCGCAACCGCTGCTACTTCTTCATGTCCGACTGGAGCGGCGGCAAGTACTTCTCGCCCGGGATGGACGGGTCGCGATCGGACGGGCTGCTGGCCGCCACCTGGGCGTCGCTGGTGTCGATCGGCCGCGCCGGCTACCGCAGGTACGCCCGCGAGATCCTCGAGACCTCCGCGGCGATGCAGGAGGCGGTGCGCTCGCATCCGGAGCTGCGGCTGCTCGGCGAGCCGACGTTCCTGTTCGCGTTCACCTCCGACGTGTTCGACATCTACCACGTCAACGACGCGATGAAGCGGCGCGGCTGGCGGCTCAACGGCCTGCAATACCCCAACGCGCTCCACATGGCCGTGACCCGGCCCCAGACACAGCCGGGGGTGGCGGACAAGTTCGCCGATGACCTGGCCGCGGCGGTCGCGTATGCGCGCGAGCACAAGCACGAGCCGGCCCAATCGGCGGCGGTCTACGGCGGTGTGCCCGGTGGCGTGACCGACGAGGCCGAGGGCTTCATCCAGGCCACGATGGCGCAGCTGCTCGACGCCCAGCAGGGGGTTCCGGCCTCAGCGTGAGCCCCGACCCGGCCGAGCGGCTGCAGCAGAGCCACGTCCTCGCGATCGACCTCGGGACCGGAGCGCTGAAGGTCGGGATCGTCTCGCTCGGGGGCGAGGTGATCGCGGTCGAGACGGCGGCGCTCGAGACCGAGCGCACGCCCGGGGGCGGGGCGGTCCAGGATGCCGCCGGGTGGTGGGACGCCGTGCTTCGACTGGCCAGATCGGTCCTCGGTCAGGTTCCCCGCGAGCTGGTCGCGGCCGTCTCCTGCACCGGCCAGTGGGCGAGCACGGTCCCGGTGGACGCCGCCGGCGAGCCGGTCGGTCCCTGCCTGATGTGGCTCGACACGCGCGGGGCCGAGCACGCCAGGCGCGCGGTCGGGGGGCCGCTGTTCGGCTACTCCCCGCGGGCGCTGCTCACCTGGGTTCGGCGGACCGGCGGCGTGCCCTCGCTATTCGGCGGCGACCCGGTGAGCCACATGCTCCACCTGGAGCGGGACGAGCCGGGCATCGCCGCGGCCGCGCGCTGGTACCTCGAGCCCGTCGACTTCCTGAGCCTGCGCTTCACTGGGAGGGCCTCGGCCACGCTGGCGTCGATGACCGCGGCGTGGCTGACCGACAACCGCCGGCTCGGACAGCTCGAATACGACCCGCTCCTGCTGCGTCGCGCCGGGCTGGCGTCCGACAAGCTGCCGGCCCTCGTGCCGACCGGAGCCGTGCTGGGGCCGGTGCACCCCGAGGTGGCGGCGGATCTGGGACTGAGTCCGGACGCCCAGGTGGTCACCGGGATGCCCGATCTGCACACCGCGGCGCTGGGCACCGGCGCGGTCGAGGAGGGGATGGCGCATACGACGATCAGCACCACCTCGTGGATCTCGCTGCCGGTGGCCCGCAAGAAGACCGATCCGATCCGTTCGATCGCGACCATCCCCGGGCTGGGCCCCGACCAGTACCTGGTCGTGAACAACCAGGAGGCCGCCGGGCTCTGCCTGCGGTGGCTGCGCGACGCCCTCCCCGGGGCCCGCGCGTACGGATACGAGGAGCTGATCGAGCTCGCGCAGGCCGCCGCCCCGGGCAGCGGCGAGGTCATCTTCACCCCGTGGATCGCCGGCGAGCGCTCGCCGGTGGACGACCGCAACGCTCGCGGCGGGTGGCACAACGTATCGGCGGGGACCACGGCGTCAGAGCTCGTCCGCGCCGTACTCGAGGGGGTCGCCTACAACGGCCGCTGGCTGGGCAAGGCGGTCGAGCGCTTCGCCCGCCGCCGGCTCGACCCGCTGCGGATCTTCGGGGGCGGGGCGCAATCGGACGCGTGGTGTCAAATCTACGCCGACGTCCACGACCGGACGATCGAACGGGTCGCCGACCCCGTGCACGCGAACCTGCGCGGCGCCGCGCTGCACGCCGGCCTCGGCCTCGGCGTCCTGCGCCGGGATCAGGTTCCCGGGCTTGTGCCGATCGAGCGCTCGTTCACCCCCGACGCGCGCAACCGGGCGGTGTACGACCGCCTGTACGCCGAGTTCGAGCGTCTATACGCGCGCGAGCGGAAGATGTTCGCCCGGCTCAACGGGGGCGGCCGGTGAGCGTCGAGCTCGACCACGACGGCCTGCGATCGTGGCTGGCCGACCACCTTGGCTTCGACGGCGACCCGTTCGCCGTCGAGGTCATCTCGGGCGGCCGCTCGAACCTGACCGTGGGCGTGGACGCCGGCGGCCGTCGGCTGGTCGTGCGGCGCCCGCCGGTTGGGCACTTCCTGCCCACGGCGCACGACATGTCGCGCGAGTACCGCGTCTACCGTGCCCTCCAGGGCACCGGCGTGCCCGTCCCCGAGGCGTACGGGCTGTGCGAGGACGAGTCGGTGATCGGCGCGCCGTTCTATGTGATGGAGCGACTCGACGGCGTCGTGCCGCACGCGCCCGCGGAGCTGGCTGGGGCCGATGCCGCCGCCAACACACGCACCGGGGCCGAGTACGTCGACATCCTGGCCGCCATCCACCGCGTCGACGTCGAGGCCGTGGGCTTGGCCGGGTTCGGGAAACCGGCCGGTTACCTCGAGCGCCAGGTGCTGCGGTGGACTGACCAGTGGGAGCGCTCCAAGCACGCCGACGAGCCCGCCATCGACGCGCTCGCGGAGCACCTGCGGCGCACGATGCCCAAGCAACTCGTCACGACGCTGGTCCACGGCGACTACCGCCTAGGCAACGTGATGCTCGACGGTGATGGAACCGGGCGGATCATCGCCGTGTTCGACTGGGAGATGTCGACGCTGGGCGACCCGCTCAGCGACGTGGGCTACGCGCTGCTGTGGTGGGGTACGACCGATCGCGTCGACGTCCACCCGAGCCAGGGCGTCGCCGATCTGCCCGGATTCCCGTCCGCGACGGAGCTGGTCGGTCGCTACGCCGCGTCGGCCGCACGCGATGTGGCCGAGGTCGGCTGGTACGTGGCGCTGGCGGCGTTCAAGCTCGCGATCATCCACCAGGGCCAGCGAGCGACGCTGCGCCGGGCCGGGCGCCCGATCGACGAGGCCGGCGGCCAGCCGCTCGCAGAATGGGCGCTCGAGCTGGCAGCGAGGTGAGGAGGCAGAACGTGGAACCTAACGAGGTCAAGCCGGAGACCTGGGTGGTGGTGGCCGGGCGCCCCGAGCCGGAGGCCGGTGCCCCGCTCAACGTCCCGGTGGTCGCCGCTTCGACTTACATCGCCGGCAGTGAACGGATCTACAGTCGCAACGAGGCGACCGCGGGCTGGGAGGCGTTCGAGGCGATGCTCGGAGGTCTCGAGCGAGGGAGTGCGGTCGCGTTCTCGTCCGGGATGGCGGCGTGTGCGGCGGTGCTCGGCCAGCTCCCCAGCGGCGCTCAGCTGGCACTGGTCGACGACTGCTACCAGGGCGTCGCCGAGCTCGCGGCGGCGGGCGCGCGCGACCACGGGTGGCGGGTCGAGCGGCTCCCGGGGGGCGACCCGCGGTGGATCGAGCGCGCGTCGGAGGCGGACCTGCTGTGGCTCGAGTCGCCGACGAACCCACTGCTCGAAGTCGCCGACCTCGCCGCGATCTGCGCGGCGCCTCGTCCTGCCGGCACTCGGATCGTGGTCGACAACACGTTCGCCACGCCCCTGCTTCAGCGTCCGCTCGAGCTGGGGGCCGACCTCGTCGTGCACTCGGCGACGAAGCTGATCGGCGGCCATTCGGACCTGCTGCTGGGGGCGGCGGTCACCTCCGACCCCGGCGAGCTCGCGGCACTTCGCGAGATGCGTGGGCGAAACGGCGCGACGCCGGGGATGCTCGAGTGCTTCCTCGCCCTGCGCGGCGCGCGGACGCTGCCGCTGCGACTGCGCCAGGCCCAGGGATCGGCGCAGGAGCTGGCGGCGCGCTTGAACGGCCACGCCGCGGTGACGCGCGTGCGATATCCGGGATGCGGGACGATCGTGAGCTTCGAGCTCCGGGACGCCGGCGCCGCCGAGCGCAGTTGCAGAGCGACACGGATCATCCGCCACGCGACCAGCCTCGGTGGAGTGGAGACGTCGATGGAGCGCCGCGCCGCGCACCCCGGCCAGGAGCACATCCCCCCGGGGCTGATCCGGCTCAGCGTCGGATGCGAGGCGCTCGAGGACCTGTGGGGGGATCTCGAGGCCGCCCTCGACGCCGGCTGACCCGGGTGACGCGGTGATAAAAGTTGGCCGGGGTGACCGCGGACGTGGGGCGCCGAGGCCACGGAAACGCCATCCCAGAGGGGGGCATCGATGTATCAGCTGACTCGCAGAAGGCTGCTTCAGACGGGGATGACCGCGATCGCCGGGGCGGCCGTTGCCGGGACGCCCGCGTTGGCAGCTCGGCGGCGGCCGCGTGCGGCTCCTCCGGGCGACGGGCGCTATGTCGGCGAGCTCCGGCTGTTCGCGGGGACGTACGTTCCCGAGAGCTGGCTGGGGTGCGACGGTCAGGAGTACAACGACCTCCAGTACTCGCAGCTCGCGGCGCTGATCGGGACCACGTACGGCTCCGTTCAGCGCGACCGCGCCTTCCAGCCGCTGCTTCCCGATCTGCGTGGCCGCACGGCGATCGGCGCGGGCGAAGGGCCCGGTCACCCTGCGTGGCAGCGTGGTGACAAGGAGCGCACGCTGGCAGCGAAGGGCGAAGCGCCGGCCGGACTGGGGCTTCGTTACATGATCTCGCCGACCGGTGGGGAAGAGGACCAGCTGCTCGGCGAGATCCGCGCATTCGCGTTCCACTTCGCTCCCAGATACTGGCTCCCGTGCATCGGTGAGCGGGTCGAGATCTCCCAGCACGTCGACGTGTTCAGCTTGGTCGGTGACACCTACGGCGGCGATGCCAAGACGTATTTCCAGACGCCCGACCTCAGCGGCCGCTCGCCGCTCGGCGTGGGCGACGTCCTCGAGCTTCCCCGGGTCGGCCTGGGCGAGAGATTCAACGACCTGGCCCCGAGTGCCGAGCCGCATCCGCGGCGGCTGCATCTCAACTATTGCCTTGCCATGGCCGGCGTCTGGCCCTCCCGTCCGAATCGCAGGGCGTCCGAACAGCAAGGTGGGACTAACGGCGCCGATGATCGGCGAGGTGCGCGGGTTCAGCTCGGCGGAGATCCCCGAGGGGTGGCTGCCGTGTCACGGTCAGCGACTGCCGATTCGCGGTCACCAGGCACTGTTCAGTCTGGTCGGCGTTGCCTACGGCGGCGACGGGATTAACGACTTCGGCGTGCCCGACCTGCGCGGGCGAGCAATCGCGGGAGTCGGCCAGGCTGGCGAGCGGACCTACTTCGTCGGCGATTCCAGCGCTCACCTGCCCGATTCGGGCCAAACGCGGGACGTCGTCCCCTTCAACACGATCACCTGGGGCATCGCAGGCGACACGTTCGTATACCCAACGCGCACATAGCGCGGCGCTCCGGTACGCGCGGGCTGATGCTGCCCGGTGCAGGCTGGACGGCCCGTGGTGCCGGAGGTAGGGTCGCCACAATCGAACCTGAGGAGGAAGCAGATGGCTGTTTGTCTCGTGATCAACATCCGCGGCGGCACGCTCGCGCAATACGACGAGGTGCGCCGGGCCATCGTTGACCCGCTGGGCGACGGGCAGATCTCGCATCTGGCGGGCGCGACTCAGGACGGGTTCTGCGTCGTCGACGTGTGGGAGTCGCGAGCGCACTTCGACCGCTTCATGGAGGAGCGGCTCGGTCAGCAGCTCGGTCGTAGCGGGGTACCGCAGCCCGAGATCACCGAGTTCGAGGTGCACGCCTCCGAACGCCGCAGCTGATCACCCGGGGCGCGCTCAGCCGGGCGCCGGGTGATCTGCCCTGCCGATCAGGACTGCGCCGCGCGCGCGGACGCCAGGCGGCGCGCCTGGGCGAAGGTGACGAGCCGGTTGCTGTCTTCGTCCCAGAGCTTCAGCCGCAGAGCGCGGATGCCGTCCCACAGCGAGATCGTGGGCGCGGCCTGGAAGAACTCGTTCTCATCATGCGCCCGCTGAAGCTTGTAGTTGGGGATCCGCGCGCTCAGGTGGTGGACGTGATGCAGGCCGATATTGCCTGAGAAGAACTGGAGGATCTTCGGAAGCCGCAGGTGAGAGGCGCCCTTCAGCGCCGCGTCAAGGTAGCTCCAGCCGTCGCGATGCGTCCAGTAGACGCCCTCGAACTGGTGCTGGACGTAGAACATGAACACGCCTGCGGCGCCCGCGAGCATCACGGTCGGCAGCTGCAGGAGCAAGAAGTCCTTCCAGCCGATTGCCCACACAAGCCCGCCGACCAGGACGACGAGCGCGAGGTCGGTGTAGAGCACGCTGCGACGATCCCGCCGCCGCCCGCTGCCCTGCGAGAAGCGAGGCTGGATCGCGAGCGCCCACAGCGGACCCAGCCCGAGCATCACGACCGGGTTGCGGACGAGGCGGTAGCCGAGCCGGGTGCCGAATGACCCGTTCACGTACTCGTTGACGGTGAGCATGTCCACGTCGCCGATACCGCGCCGATCCAGGTCCGAGGAAGTCGCGTGGTGGACGGCGTGCTCGTGCTTCCAGGCCTCGAACGGCGAGAAGACAAACATCCCGAGCACCGTTCCCAGCCACGTATTCGCTCGTTTGGACGGCAGAAACGAGCCGTGCGTGCAGTCGTGGAACACGATGTAGGTGCGCAGCAGGAACCCGGACGCCGGCACCGCGAGCACTAGTACGAGCAGGTAGGAAACCGGCAGCAGCAGGTACATCCCCACGCAACAGACCACGTAGGCGACCGCTGAGGTCAGCACGTCGATCCAGCTGCGCAGCACGTCGGGATGCTCATAGCGCGCGATTGCCGCGCGCCAGGGCGCCGGCTGCGCGACGGAGGGCTGCGGCTCGGTTGCCAGGACTGCGGCCACGCGCGCAGCAAACCAGATTCGGCTAAGAGTTGCGTGAGCGATGTCGCTCGGTGCGACCGTGTGCGGTCCGCGGGCCGGCGCGCGGCCGTACTAAATCTGTACCAACGCATTGATATTGGTACACCTCTACAGCTATGCGAGCCCGCTGGCCTCGCGGGCGCCCGGCACGGTGCTGCGCAGCCGTACGGTGACCGTCGCGTGGGTCGGGCTACCCACCCCGGTCACGGCCACCCAGTTGCTGTACCGCACCACCAGCCAGCAGGGCGCCCCGACGGTGACGGTGACGACGGTGCTGCAGCCCGCGAGCCAAGTGCCGGTGCGGATCCTGTCCTACCAGATGTTCTATGACGGGCTCGGATCCGAGTGCGACCCGTCCTACAACGTGCAGGCCGCCAGCCTCGAAAACACGTCCCAGGTTGAAGCGGGCAACACGCAGTCGGGGAACGACTCCCAGATCGAAGAGGCGCTGATGACGCCGTACCTGGCCGCCGGCGACACCCTGGTGATCTCCGACTACGAAGGCGAGAACTTCGCCTGGGGGGCCGGCCAACAGTCCGGCTACCAGACCGTCGATGGGATCCGCGCCGCCGAGCAGTTCCTGCACGTCAACTCCGGTCAGACCCCGGTGGCGCTGCTCGGCTACTCCGGCGGTTCGATCGCCACATCGTGGGCGGAGGAGATCGCTCCCGCCTACGCGCCGGGGCTCGACATCGTCGGGGCGGCGTCGGGCGGCGTGCCGGTTGACTTCGCCGACGAGCTGCCGTACCTCGACGGAAGCCCCAGCTGGGCGGGGGTGATGCCGGGGGTGCTGGTGGGAGTGGCCCGGGGCTTCAGCGTCGACCTGATGTCGTACCTGTCGCCGTTCGGCCAGCAGCTGGCGCAGAAGGTCAGCAGCCAATGCGCGAACAGCTTCGAGTCGGCCTACCCGGGCCTGACGATCAAGCAGCTGTTCCGGCCCCAGTATCAGCAGCCGCTCGCCGACCCCGAGATCGCCAGCGTCATCAACGAGTTGATCATGGGCAGCGACGGCACACCGAGGGCACCGCTGCTGCTGGGCGTGGGCAACTCGGACGGCACCGGCGACGGCGTGATCACGGCCGCCGATGTCGAAGGCCTCGCCCACCTCTACTGCGAGCGGGGCGTGCCGGTGCAGTTCGACGAGTCCCAGCAGCTCGACCACGAGGAGGCCTCGGCGCCGTTCGAGTCGCACGCGTTCGCGCTGATCCAAGCGTGGCTGGTCGGGGCGCCAACGCCCGATGGCTGCAGCAGCGTCGGCACCGGGAGCTCGCTCGCCCCGCTGCCGACCGGCACCCACCCACCGGCGCCGCCGGCCGGCGCGACCAGCTCGGGGAACGTCACGTCCGTGGACCCGGCGGCCAGCGATCGCGCGTTCGACGACACCGCCACATTGACGATCGACCGTGCCGGCGCGGCCACGCTGTCGCAGTTCGCCCCCGGGCACGATCCGGTCGGGCCGACCAAGTTCGACTCGACCGGCCGGTTCATCGAGGTCGCGGTGGCGCCGGGTAGCCGGCTGAACGGGGCGGTGTTGTCGATCTGCGGAGTGACAGCGGCCCGGCGGCTCGAGTGGTGGAACCCCGCAGCTGGAGCCGGCGCCGGGGCGTGGGAGCCGCTACGACCGGCGGCGCGCACCGCCCGGAACCCGATCCTCGGCGGCCCCACGCCGTGCCTGACCGCCAGCCTGTCTGACTCCTCGAGTCCAAGCTTGCGGCAGCTCGGTGGTGTGGTGCTCGGGCTCGCGAGGCGGTAGCGGGCAGCGGCGCTACCAGCCGCACTACGGCCGCAGCCGGTCGAGGATCTGCTGCTTGGCTGCCTCGAGGACCGCTGAGCGGACCGTCGATTCGAGCTGGCTCGGGTCACTGAGCTGGTGGAGGATCTGGTTCACGTTCAGCTGCTCGACGGTCGCGTGCAGCAACGGTCCGGTCTGGAGCGTGCTGTCGACGACGCCCGCCGGGATCGCCCCGATCAGCGTCCTGAGGAGCCCCGACACATGCGCTTGGTCGAGCGCTTCGGGCAGCAGCTGTGAGACCCTCGGAAGGCGCTGCTCGCGCTCGAGGCGGTTCACGGCTTCGAGCAACCCGGCCTTGAGCGCCGCGGCCGCTCGCGGGTTCAGGGAGCGGTTCTGCGCGAGCGCGAGCACGAACCGCTCGCGGGACACGCCGAGCTGGCACGCGGCGTTGTCGAGGCCCAGCAGCACGACCTGCTCGGCGAGTGCCTCGAGTTGCGGCTGGATTGGCGCAGCCGGGCGCTGGATGCAGGGATCGGCGGGCTTCAGCGGGACGTAGTCGCCGCCGCCCGCGGCGATCTGCACGCCGAGCACGGCGGCGACGAGTAGCACCGCGATCAGCGGCAGCGCGAGGCGATTCACGAGACCCTCCGGTCGCGCAACGCAAGCGCAGGTATGAGGGCGAGCAGCGCGAGCGCCGCCGCGACGAGGAACGCCGTCTGGAAGGCACTCGTCGCGGCGCGCCGAAGCTGATCCTGGAGCCCACTCTCCAGCGTTGCGGCGGCCGCCACCTGCGCCGGCGGCACCCGGAGATTGGTGAACGCCGGTCGCAGGTCGGGGACACGTCCGCGCTCGGCGACCAGGCGGCGCCCGAGTCGCTCGGCAAGGTCGATCTTGGACGCCGCGGGCAACGGGGCGTCCAGGACGAGCCTCGCGATCGCCTCCTTGGCCGGCGTCTCGGCGTGGCGCAGGTCGGCCGTGAAGATCGGGGTAAGGATCGCGAGCCCGACAACCACGCCGGCGTGTCGCGCGGTGATCGTCCAGCCCCCGTGCAGAGCGCGCGGGATCCGGTCCCGCAGCGCGGCCACGGTCAGCGAGTCCAGCGACAAGCCCAACCCCAGCCCGATCAGCGCCTGAGGCGCGAGTGTCCACACCAGCTCCGAGCCCGGCAGCAGCGCCAGGCCTGTGAGCCCGCCAGCGATCAGCACCGAACCGGCGACCGCCTCCGAGCGGGTCCCTGCACGCCAGCGGCGGAACACGCGGCCGGCGGCCAGCGCGGCGACCGGCACGGCCGTGACGGCGACGGCGGCCAGGGCGGGCGAGTAGAGCCAGCCGTCGACAACCAGCAGCACCAGCAGGAAGAGCGCGGCCGTCAGCGCCGCCGACAGCAGTGCCAGGGCGACGTTCGCCAGTACGTGCGGGCGATCCGGCGCCGTACCGCCAGTCTGCTCGCGACCTGTCAGCCGGCCCCGCAAAGCGATCGCAGCCGGCATCGCCAACAGCACGACCGGAATCTGCACGATGAAGATCGCCCGCCACGAGAACGCGGAGGTGAGGAGGCCTCCGGTCACGGGACCGAGCGCGGCTCCGGCGATCCCGGCGGCGGCCCAGCGCCGTACGCCGGCGCGTTCTCCGCCGGTCGCCGCGACGAGCAGCTCGAGGCTCCCGACGATCACCAGCGCGGCACCCACCGCCTGCACCGCCCGCGCCCCGATCAGCACGCCGAGCGACGGCGCCGCGGCGCACACGGTCGTGGCCGCCGCGAAGCAGACGAGCCCGCCGGCGGTGGCCGTGGCGGGGTCGCCGCGTACGCACACCCGAGCCGCCGGCACGGCCGCCAGCGCCAGCACGAGGTTGAACGCGATCAGAACCCAGGCGACCTCCCCGACCGCGGCACCGAAGTCCCGCAGGATCTGCGGCAGCGCAAGCGTCACCACCCCCGAGTCGCCGAGCACGGTGGCGACGACCACCGACAGCATCGCGGTCGCGCCGGTCGCGCCGGCCAGACGCGTCGACGGATGGCCCACGCGGTCGGTGCTCATCGGAAGCTAACTCTGCCCGATCGCGAGGTTGCTCCGAGACGAGCTCGCTTGGGAGGCGCGCTCAGCGCTCGCGCACGTGACCCGCGGCCAGTCGCCCGACCTCGAAGTCCGCGGTGCCGGTCGTGACGACCGGGTCCTGCGCGGCGAATTCAACGAGCGCCTGCTCGTCGTCCGTCTCGACGACCGCGAGACCGTACGAGTCCGTGTCGGTGAGGACCGGTCCGAACACGACCATCTCGCCGCGCTCGAGGTACGGGCGCCAGTGGGCGGCGTGGCGGTTCATCACCTCCCGCTCCGAGTCGGTCATCGTCTGCGCGAAGCTAGGGCGCGGGGCGATCAGGCGGAGCACGAACGCGGGCACGCGCCCGACTCTAACGCTAGATTCGTGCTCGTCAGCCACCCGCTTGCACGAAGGTGCGCCGATGCCCTACAGCGTCAGAAAGACGAACGACGGGTACCAGGTCGTGGATCGAGAAACCGGAAAGGTCTACTCCCGGCATACGACCAAGGACAAGGCCGAGCGCCAGCGCCGGCTACTCGAGGGGATCAGGCACGGCTGGAAGCCGACCGGGAAGAAGGACGACGCCGGCTGAACCCCGGTGCTACGCGTCGAGCAGCAGCGCGGCCAGCACGCGCGGGTGGGAGAACATCGGCGCGTGGCCCGAGCCTTCGATCACGGTCGATGCCACGCCCAGCCGTTCTGGCACGGCCTGCACCGCCCACGTGGGCGAGACGATCTGATCGTCGTCACCGCGGATGTCCACAACCGGCGTATCCGGCCACGCCGTCAGCGGGCTCGCCTCCGTGTACATCGTCGAGGCCTGAGCACGCAGCTGCCCGAACGCCCACGCCGCGTCCTCGCGAGTGCACCCGGAGTACATCGTTCGCGCGCACAGGCCGGCATCGAACCAGCGGCGGGTCCCGTCCGCGTCGGCCTCAACCCCGGGCGTGTACTCGTGCTCGAGGATCACCTCGGCCTGGTTCTGCTCGGCGAACGATCGTCCCGGCAGCGGGAGCAGCGCACACACGAATACGAGCCGGCGCACCGGCCGCGCGGCGGCGACGAGGGGGGCTGTCAGCCCGCTGCGGAATGTGCGACGACGACGAGGTCCTCGCCGACCTCGGCGGTCGCCGCGAGTACGACGTCCCGGTACTGGGCGCAGCCGCACGAGGTGTCCTCGCAGGGCAGGTCGATCGCGACCACCCGATGTCCCGCCTCGGCGAGGAGCGGCGCCACGTGCTCCCAGCACCACGCTCCGTGCCAGGCACCGGGCACCAGGGCGTATACCGACACAGGCCGAGTCTATGGCTCGCGTCGCGTTGCCCTACAGCGGCGGCACCTGATTGTTGACCTGAGCGCCGTGGTACAGATGCTCGTGATCCTTGCACGCGCGCGGGAACTCGAACTGGACGCTGTCGCTGCGCACCCCGTTGTAGCTCGCGAACAGCGTCACTCGACCCACCGTACCGACCTTGCAACCGGGGTCCGTGCTGCTCTCGACGCGGACGACGATCTCCATGATGTTGCCCGGCACCCCCAACATCTGCGCGTAGTGGGAGTGGTAGACGCGGCGGTGCTCGACGGTCATGATGATCAGGCGGTCGGGCTGACGGCGGACCCTGAACACCTGGCAGAGGACCCCGTCGACGTAGTTCGTGTCGAGGTTGATGTTCCCGTGGCCGCGGGCATAGCTCCCGGTCGCGCCGCTGATCGGCGAACCGGTGTGAAAGCCCCACGGCGGAGTCCCATTGACGATTGGAACTTGGGAGCAGTACTGGACGGTGTATCCGTTCGCCGAGCCCACCGTCCCCGCCAGCGCCAGGAGCGGTGCCAACGCGAGAATCGACTGCGCGAGTCGCCGCGTGATTCGGTGCCTGCCCATGCGTGGAGCCGAACATAACCGCCGGCTGCTGCGATCCTGACACGCGCGTGACCGACTCCCGCCAGCCAACGACTCACGAGCGCCGCGCGGGCCACGCCTGGGAGGCCTCGTACCGCGGCGACGATCCCCCGCCGTGGGACATAGGCGAGCCACAGCCGGCGATCGCGAAGCTGGCGGACGGAGGCGCATTCACCGGCGCGGTCCTCGACGCGGGCTGCGGGACCGGCGAGAACGCGCTCCACGTCGCCGCCCTCGGGTTGCGGGTGCTCGGAATCGACGCGGCCGCGAGCGCCGTCTCGATCGCGCGCCAGAAGGCCGCTGAGCGCGGCGTCGACGCGGAGTTCGTCGTCGCCGACGCCCTCCACCTGGACAACCTGGGCCGGCGGTTTGAAACGGTCCTCGACTGCGGGCTGTTCCACACCTTGGACAGCGATGAGCGGCTCGAGTACGTCGCAAGCCTCGCATCCGTGACCGGCCGTGGCAGCAGCCTGTTCGTACTCTGCTTCAGCGACGTCGGACCCGGCCCGTGCGGCCCGCACCCCGTCGGCGAAGACGAGCTGTGCGCGGCGTTCGAGCGGAGCGGCGGCTGGAGCGTGGGCTCGATCGCGCCGGATCGAATCCAGACCCGCTTCGCCGGCCGGGACCTGCCGGCCTGGCTGGCGAAGATCGAACGGATCTAGGGCCAAGCCAGGCCGGTCCGCCGCTTGCGCCCAGGAATAGCGGGCGATAGGCTCCACGCGGCTGCGTTCAGGGATGTAAGCCGCGGGGCGACAAGGTTGCAATACGGGGGTTTCGCTGGGCGTAGTCCCTGCGACCAAGCGAACAGCGAGGAGATCCACATGAGCGGGAAGCACGACCGCGATGGATCGCGTATCCCGGACGAACCGCGATCGACGACGCACGGGCATGTCAACCGGCGTCAGCTGCTCCAGGGCGCGGCCGGGGCCGCCGCCGGCGTGACTGCCGCCTCGGCGCTCGCGGAGGGGAGCGCGACCGCCGCTCCCGCCGCACGGGCGTCGAGCGCGAGGCTGATTCGGAGCGTCGACGTCGCGATCGTCGGCGCTGGGATCTCGGGCCTATACGCCGCGTATCTGCTGAACAAGAAGCGGGGCACGAGTTACGCAGTGCTCGACGCCCGCGGCCGTACCGGAGGCCGGATCCTGAATGCGCGGATCGGGGTCGGCAACCAGGTCGTTGAGGCGGGTGCCGAGTTCATCGGGGCGCAGGACACGCTGCTCAGGCGCTTGGTGATTCGCGATCTGAAGCTCCCGATCTACGACACGTACGGGGACAAGCCGGGACAGGGCTCTCCGATCGTCGCCTTCGGCAAGCCGATCGCGGTCACTGACTTCACCTGGCCACTGGTGCCCCCGGAGATCGCCGTGGAGACGCTGGCGATGGTCGCGGCGTTCGACGAGATGGCGGATCAGGTGCCGCTGCACGACCCGGCCAGGGCCAAGCAGGCCGACGCCTGGGACAACCAGACGATGTACACCTGGCTGCAGGAAAACATCGACTCGCCCGAGGTGCGCACGGTCGCGAGGCTCGCCGGCTACGGGCTGTTCGGAGGCGATCCGGGCGACGCGTCGCTGCTCCAGTTCATGTACGCCTTGCACGCCCACGGCGGCGTCTACCACACCGGTGGCATCAGCGGCGGGGCGCAACAGAACCGGGTCACGGGCGGCAGCCAGCGGATCCCCGACGCCCTGGCGAACCGGATCGGCCGCGACAACATCATCCTCAATGCCCCGGTGCGGGTGATCGACCAGCGCGGGCGCAGGGTCGTGATCACGACGGACGCGGGACGGGTCGAGGCCGGCGCCGTGATCCTCGCAATTCCCCCGACGTTCGCGGACCAGATCAACTACCTGCCGCAGCTTCCGATCCGCCGGGCGCAGCTCACGCAGCGGTTCCCGATGGGCTACGCCGTCAAGGTCCACGCGGTGTATCCCAAGCCGTTCTGGCGCCACCTGACCACCAGGTACCCGCACACGCCCGACGGCCTATCAGGGATCGTGCTCAGCGAGGACGGGCCGATCACGCTTGGCTTCGACAACTCGCCCGGGGGCGCGAACGCGACGACCGGTGTGCTGCTCGGGTTCGTGTTCGGAAGCAACGGCCGCGTGTGGGGCTCGAAGCCGGCGAAAATCCGGCGGGCGGAGACACTCGCGCAGTTTGCGCGGTGGTTCGGGCCCCGGGCGGCGCACCCGATCAACTACCTCGAGAAGGACTGGGCCGCCGAGCTCTGGACGCGCGGCTACATCGGCTACCCGACGACCCGCGCGTGGATCGACTACCAGGGGGCGTTCATCCCGAACCTAGGGAGGATCTTCCTGGCCGGGACGGAGAGCGCGCAGAGCGAGGGCTACGGCGGGATGGAGGGCGGCCTGCGCGCCGCGGCGCGAGCCGTCAAGCGCGCCACAGGCTGAGCCGGGCCTACAGAGCGGCCGCCGCGGTCGCCGACGGCGCGACCTCGAACCGGTAGTCGTCGATGTCGAAGCGTGCGCTGCGCCAGATCGTCTCGAGGCTCGGGCTGGCGCGGAACGGGACGTCGCCGTGACGGTCGAAGTAGTAGCTGTTGGCAGTCGCGCACGTGCCGCGGAAGAAGATCTGGTTGTGGCGGCGCGCGAGCATCTGCTTCCAGTACCGGTCGTTGGCCTCCGCGGTGATCTCTACGCAGGTGCTGCCGCGCCCCCGGGCGTGCTTCAGGCATCGATTGATGTGGCGCATCTGCGTCTCGATCAACAGGAAGAACGAGGCGCCGTTGAATCCGTACGGGCCGATGATGTGGAAGAAGTTCGGGAACCCGGGGACGCTGACCCCTTCGTACGCCTGCATCCGGTTCTCGTCCCACCACTGGTCCAGTTCGACGCCGCCGCGGCCATGGACCGGGAAGATCGGCTCGAGGATCCGGAACCCGGTGGCGAGCACCAGCACGTCGAGCTCGTGCTCGCCGTCGGCGGTGCGCACGCCGGCGGGTGTGACGCGCTCGATCGCCGTCGTCTCGAGCGCCACGTTGTCGCGGTTGAACGTCGTCAGGTACTCGTTGTGGAAGCTCGGGCGCTTGCACCCGAGTCCGTACCTCGGGGTCAGCTTGTCGCGTACCTCGGGGTCGTGAACCTGTTGGCGCAGGAACGCGCGCCCGATCTTCTCGCCCCGGTCGGCGAGCGGCACGATCCCGTAGAAGTGCGCGGCCAGCGGGAAGTTGAGCTCGACGAACAGCTGGCTGAGCAGGCGCGCACCGAGCCGGGCGCCGGGAACGCGCTCCAGCACCCATCGCTCACGGTCGCCGAGCGGCCGGTCCGGCTTCGGCATGCACCAGATCGGCGTGCGCTGGAACACCGTCAGCTGCTCGACCTCGGGCGCGATCGCGGGGATCACCTGGACCGCGGAGGCGCCGGTGCCGATCACGCCGACGCGTTTGCCGGCCAGGTCGACGGCGTGGTCCCAGCGCGAGGTGTGCATCGTGATGCCCTCAAACTCATCAAGCCCGGCGAGCTCCGGGTACTTCGGCTGCGAGAGTGCGCCCGCGGCGTTGACTACGTACCGCGCGGTGATCGAGTCGCCTTCGCAGGTCTCGAGCCGCCACAGGTCACAGCCCTCGTCGAAGCTGGCGGCCGTGATCCGCGTCCCGAACCGGATTCGGTCGCGGACCCCGTACTTGTCTACGCAGTGCTCGGCATAGCCCTTGAGCTCTGAGCCGGGGGCATACACGCGCGACCAGTCACCGCGCGTCTCGAACGAGAACTGGTAGCTGAACGAGGGAATGTCAACCGCGATCCCCGGATACGTGTTCCAGTGCCATGCGCCGCCGACGCCGTCCCCCTCCTCGATCACCAGGTAGTCGGAGAACCCGGCCTTGTCGAGCATGATCGCGGCGCCGATCCCGGAGAACCCCGCCCCGACGATCGCGACCTCGCACTCGGGGAGCTCGGAAGCACGCACGGAGCGGAGCCTATCCAAGCCCCGCCGCGTCGCTGTTCCCGGCGCTCGGCGAACCGCGTCACGTTCAGTGGCGCCCGCGGGTCAACAGGGTAGACCCCAACCACGACCCGAACCCGAGGAGGACTGATTCATGGACGCTCGTATCGAGAACCCCGCGCTGACCGTCCCCGACGCGATGCAGGCGATGCAGAAGCTCGCCGCCGCCCCGCGGGGCGCCGGCGTACCCGAAAGCACGACGATGTTTGTTTCGCTGCGCGCCAGCCAGATCAACGGTTGCTCGGTGTGCGTCGACATGCACACCCGTGAGCTGAAGGCGGCCGGCGAACCCGACGAGCGGATCTTCACCGTCGCCGCGTGGCGCGAGACCCCGTACTTCACCGATGCGGAACGCGCGGCGCTGGCGCTGGCCGAGGCGGCGACCCGAATCGCCGACAACCCCGATCCCGTTCCGGATCAGGTCTGGGACGAGGCCGCCCGCCATTTCGACGAGCCGCAGCTTGCCGCGCTCGTGCTCTCGATCGCGACGATCAACGCCTGGAACCGCGTCAACGCGACAACCAGGCAGCTCACCGGCAACTGGATCGATCAGTGGATCGCGCCGAGCCCCGCGGCGGCCGCCGCGGCGTGACCGACGCGGTTCCCCGGGTGGTGACCGGTCCAGCGGTGGACCGGTCACCGAGCCGGGTCGTCGATCAGGAGAGGTCGAAGCGGTCGAGGCTCATGACCTTGCTCCAGGCGGCAACGAAGTCGCGGACGAACGCCTGCTGGGAGTCGTCGCACGCGTAGGCCTCCGCGATCGCGCGGAGCTGGTCGTTCGAACCGAACACGAGGTCAACCGCGGTCGCCGTCCACTTGACCTCGCCGGTGGCGCGGTCGCGACCCTCGAACACCTGCGGCGACGAGCCGTTCGCCGATGAGCCGTTGCCCGACGAGCCCGACGCCTGCCATACGGTTCCCATGTCGAGCAGGTTGACGAAGAAGTCGTTCGTCAATGTCTCGGGCCGATCGGTGAGCACGCCGTGCCCCGACCGCTTGCAGTTGGCGTTCAGGGCGCGCATGCCCGCGACGAGGACCGT
The DNA here is from genome assembly GCA_963800475.1 of uncultured Solirubrobacterales bacterium. GTDB lineage: Bacteria > Actinomycetota > Thermoleophilia > Solirubrobacterales > Solirubrobacteraceae > Palsa-465. The sequence goes on from CAWDAZ010000001.1 coordinate 609,380, forward strand.
CATCTCGGGCGCGGTCAGCGTCAGCATGTTGGCCCTGTCGACCAGTGCCACCTCGGGTGGCAGCGTCTGACCGGCGGCGAGGTAGTTGCGGAACCCGTCCGCGCGCGGCTCGAGCACGGCGAATGACTCGACGTCGGTCTGCTCCTGCGGGGCGTCCGTGCGTCCGGGCGCGAACGGGACCGTCACCTCGTGGCCGGTCGCGTGCGCCGCCTGCTCGACGGCGGCGCACCCCCCCAGCACGATCAGGTCGGCGAGTGAGACCTGCTTGCCGCCCTGCTGCGAGCTGTTGAACGACTGCTGGATTCCCTCCAGCGTCTCCAGCACGCTCCCAAGCTCGTCGGGGTCGTTGACGTCCCAGTCCTTCTGCGGCGCCAGCCGGATCCGCGCGCCGTTGGCTCCGCCGCGCTTGTCGGTCCCGCGGAAGCTCGCCGCCGCCCCCCAGGCGGTCGCGACCAGCTGCGGAATCGAGAGGCCCGACCCGAGGACCTCGGCCTTCAGGGCGGCGACATCCTGTTCGTCGATCAGCGGGTGATCGACGTCCGGCACCGGGTCCTGCCACAGCTGCGGCTCTGGGACAAACGGGCCCAGGTAGCGCGACACCGGACCCATGTCGCGGTGAAGCAGCTTGAACCACGCCCTCGCGAACGCGTCCGCGAGCTCGTCGAAGTTTTCGTAGAAGCGCCTCGAGATCGGCCCGTAGATCGGGTCCAGTTTCAGCGACAGGTCGGTCGTGAGCATCATCGGCGCGTGCCGTTTGGACGGGTCGTGTGCGTCTGGCACCTCGCCGCGGGCCTCGGGATTCTTCGGCGTCCACTGGTGGGCACCGGCCGGGCTCTTGGTCAACTCCCAGTCGTAGTTGAGGAGGTTGTCGAGGAAGTCGTTGTTCCACCTGGTCGGCTCGTCCGTCCAGGCGCCCTCGAGCCCGCTGGTCATCGCGTCGGCGCCGACACCGCTGCCGTGGCTGTTCTTCCAGCCGAGCAGCTGCTGCTCCATCGGGGCGGCCTCGGGCTCGGGTCCGATGTACTCCTCGCCGACCGCGCCGTGGGTCTTGCCGAACGTGTGGCCGCCGATGATCAACGCGGCCGTCTCCTCGTCGTTCATCGCCATCCGGCCGAACGTCTCACGGATGTCCTTGGCGGCCGCCAGCGGGTCCGGGTTGCCGTCCGGGCCCTCCGGGTTGACGTAGATCAGGCCCATCTGCACCGCGCCGAACGGCTTTGCCAGCTGCCGGTTGCCGCTGTAGCGCTCGTCTCCGAGCCACGTGCGCTCGGGACCCCAGAAGATCTCCTCGGGCTCGAAGATGTCCTCCCGCCCGAACCCGAACCCGAACGTCTCGAACCCCATCGACTCCATCGCACAGTTGCCCGCGAACACGATCAGGTCGGCCCACGAGATCTTGCGGCCGTACTTCTGCTTGATCGGCCACAGTAGCCGGCGCGCCTTGTCGAGGCTCGCGTTGTCCGGCCAGCTGTTGAGCGGCGCGAACCGCTGCGCGCCCTGACCGCCGCCACCGCGGCCGTCCTCGATGCGGTAGGTGCCGGCGGCGTGCCATGACATGCGGATGAACAGCGGCCCGTAGTGCCCGTAGTCGGCGGGCCACCAGTCCTGCGAGTCCGTCATCAGCTCGAACAGGTCCCGCTTCAGCTCCTCGATGTCGAGCTGCTCGAACTCCTTGCGGTAGTCGAAGTCGTCACCCAGCGGCGTCGCCAGCGGCGAGTGCTGGTGGAGAACCTCCAGGTTCGGCTGGTTCGGCCACCAGTCCGCGTTGGTCCTGGGACGCTCCGCTTCGGGGGTCGGAGACGCGATCCCCGGGCTCTCGGTTTCGCTGACGGTGTCGGACACGTCGTCCCTCCTAATCGTTCGCTGTTTCGATGTGCTGATCGGTAGCCGCTGCGATGCAATCCGGACACCGGCCCCAGTAGACGACTTCGGCCTCGTCGATCTCGTAGCCCGCATCGTCGCCGGCGGTCAGGCATGGCGTGTCCCCGGCGGCACAGTCGACGTCGACCATCCGGTTGCACGTCCGGCAGATCAGGTGGTGGTGGTTGTCGCCGACCCGGTCCTCGTAGCGCGCCGGCGACCCGGCGGGCTGGATGCGGCGGATCATGCCCTTGCCGGTGAGCGCCGCGAGCGCGTCGTAGACGGCCTGCAGCGAGACGGCCCCGAGCGCGGACCGCACCACAGCGCCGAGCTCGGCGGCGGTGCTGTGCGGCCGAGCCGACACCGCCTGCAGCACCGCGACCCGCTGCGCGGTGACCTGCACGCCGTGCCGGCGGAGAAGTTCGACGGTATCGACGGCGGCCCCCACGGGTGTCGCCGAGCCTAGCCCAGATCGTGGAACGGATCCAGGATCAGTTTGGTTCCGGATTTGGATTCGATCGGAAATTGCGGCGAGAACCCGATCTGCCGAGCGGCGTCCGTTCGTGCAGTCTGTACCCCGATCAGACGCGATTCAAAGGAGGCGACACATGCAGATCACGAGAAACTCGATCGCGACGGCCGCCGGTCCGAGCGAGTGGTTCACGGGGACGGTGTATCTCGACGCGGTCGCGGCCCCCACCGAGCCGTCCCGCGCGGCCGCGGCGATGGTCCACTTCACCCCCGGCGCGCGCACCGCGTGGCACACGCACCCGCTCGGGCAAACGCTGTTCGTGACCGAGGGAGTCGGGCGCTGCCAGCGCCGCGGCGAGCCGATCGAGGTGATCGGGCCCGGGGACCGGGTCTACTTCGAGCCCGGCGAGGAGCACTGGCACGGGGCCGCACCCGACCGGTTCATGACCCACCTGGCGATCCAGGAGGTCGATCGAGACGGGCAGCCCCGTCAGCTGGGGCGTGCACGTCACCGACGAGGAATACGCCGGGGGCCCGGCGACCGCCTCGTGAGCTAGCGGCGCGCCCGCTGGCGCGCTGAGGCGCGCTGGGCCGCGGGGGCCAACCGGCACGACTCCGGGCCCTTCGCGCATGGCGGGCCTGGCGTCGCGGTGCCGAGGATCAGCCGCGACGGGTAGTCGGAGTCGTGGAAGATCAGATTGCGCCCGGCGACGTCGAGCGGCTCGTGGGTCGGCGCGTCGGACGAGCTCAGCCACAGCCGCAGCCGATGCCCGGGCGCCAGCGTGTAGGCCGTGTCCCAGATGTCCATCCGGTACTCCGTCGTCTGCCCGGTCACGACCGGGGTGTCTCGATCATCGGGAAGGTACGGGTCGCCGGCCGGGGAGTGACTGGGGTCGACGTACCGGAAGCTCGCGCGCAGCCAGCCCTGGGTGATCAAGGTGGCGCTGCCGTCCGGCGCGACGTCCTCGAGCCGCCCGACCCACGCCATGTCGCTCGCTTCCGTGACCGCCCAGAACCTGAACTCATCGGGACCGGCGAGGTGCAGCGGCTTGGTCAGGGCCGGGGTCGTGTAGGTGAGGCCGCTCGGCTCGTCGAGCCGCTGATCGAGCGGCGCGTAGGGGAGGAACCCGTCCGGGCCGTCCTTGCCCATCGGGACCGACGCGCCGGCGGCCGGGTCGTACACGTACGAGTCCTGGTAGGAGGCGCCACCGGTCGGGACCCGCGTGGCGAGCGTGCCGTCGTTGGGCGACAGCGTGGCCGAGCCGCTTGGCTGCGCTGACAAATAGAGGCTCGTCTGTTGCGTGTCCGCGGCGCGCCAGCGCGGGACGGCGTGCCAGCTCCCGTCGCCGAGGTCGAGGTAGCGGACGCGGGGCTTGCGGTCGATCCCGTTGTGGATGCCCTTCAGCCACCGGTTCAGCCACGCGACGTCCTCGCCCGGCGGCGGGATGTCGCTGAGCGCGGAGATGTTGTTGAGCTGGTCCTGGGTCGAGCCGCCGTACGGCGCGCCGAGCTCCCCTGCCTGGTCGGTGCCGTGGTGGGTGCTCGCGTTGATCACGAGCAGGCTCGGGGTGCGCAGCGAGTCGATCAGCCGCATGTCGCCGCGGCTGTACATGTCCTCCCAGCCCGCGAACACGTACACCGGCACCTTGATCCGGTTCACCTTCGCGAGCACCGAGCGCTCGTAGTAGACGGGCCCGTCGTAGGGGATCAGTCGCGTCTCCACCGCGAACTGCTGCTGGGCACGGTCGAGCACCTGCGGCTGATAGCCGATCCCGATCGACTGCGCGGCGGTCTGGCCCGCGAACCACTGGTCGACGAACCCATGGTCGTAGAGCCCGTTCTGCCACACGACGTCCCGGTAGGGATCGGTCGGGGGGTGGCCCACGACCACGGCGTCGAGGTGCTTGGGCTCGAGCGCCGCGCCCAGCAGCGATGTGATCGCCGAGTACGAGTACCCGTACAGGGCGACGTGGCCGTTGCTCCACGGCTGCTTGGCGATCCACTCGACCACGTCGCGCACGTCCTCCTGCTCGCGCAGACACAGCAGGCACAGGGCGCCGCCGCTCATCCCGGAGCCGCGCACGTCGGTGTTCACGCGCGCGTATCCCTGCGGCACGTAGTCCGTGGACGTCGAGCGCCCGTACGGCTCCATGTCGACGACCGCCGGATAACGGCCCTTGCCGGCCCCGGGGAGGTACACGTCGCCGACCAGGTTGACCCCGTCGCTGGCCCGGATCGTGACGTTCGAGAGCTTGCTCATGCTCGCGGCGCCGGCGGTCGCGGCGAGCGCCAGCGCGGCGAGCAGACAGAGTCCGAATAGACAGCGGCGCACGCCCACACAACGCTGCGCGGCGGCTCAACTTGCGGCAGCAGGGGTTGACGGCGCCGGCGCCCCCGCAGAGAATCAGCGCGGAGGGGCGTGACCGAATACCTGCTGTCGCAACGGAGTGCGCCGGACCTCGAGCGGCACCGGCTCGGGCTGCTGCAGGAGTTCCACGACCCGCTGAGCGTTCGCCAGCTCGAGGCGATCGGAGTGGGGGAGGGCTGGCGCTGCCTCGATGCCGGGGCCGGGGGAGGCTCCCTTACGAGGATCCTGGCCGAACGCGTCGGCGCCACCGGTTCGGTGCTCGCGATCGACCTCGACACGACCCTGCTCGAAGGGCTGGCAAGCGAGCGAGTCGAGGTGCGGCGCCCGCAGTAGCTCCCAACCTCAGGAACGCCGCCGCCAAATCAGGGCAGCGGCGGTGGCGACGAGCACCGCGATCGCGACGCAGTAGACGAGCGCGGTGTCGTGGAGGCCGTAGTGCGATGCGGCAACCCCGGCGATCACGGCCGGGAGGCTGAACGCCAGGTAGGAGACCGTGAAGATCGCCGCGATCAAGCTCGCGCGGTCGTCGGGAGCCGCCGGGGCGACCGCGATCCGGTAGGCGCCGGTGAACCCCGGGCCGAACCCGACTCCCGCGATCGCGGTGCCTAGGAGGAACGCCCAGAACGTGTTCGTCGCGACCGCGGCGAAGGTCACGGCGAGTCCGGCGATCAGCGCACCGCAGCCGGCGAGCATCGCGGTGGACGGCTCGGCGTTGCGGAACGCGACCGTCGCCGCCGCTCCGACGCCCGGGAGCAGCACAATCACGATGCCGCCCCAGAGCAGGTTCGAGGAGTGCGAGAGCTGTGCGGCGAGCGACGGCCCGACAGACAGGTAAAGGCCTCCCAGCGCCCACACCGCGATCAGGCACGGAAGCGCGACGAGGAACGCGCCGCGCGCCGCGCGAGCGACGCCGACCCGGGGGCGGAGCGAGGCGAGCGCACCGGGGCGCCGGTCGCCCGGCTCGGGGATGGCGAGCACGGCAATGGTCGCCGCCAAGAACACGCCCAGCAGCACCCACCAGATCAGGTGGGTCCGTGCCGGCCCGTACTGGACGAGCACGCTCGCGCCCAACGCGCCGACGGCGATCCCAGCGGTCGGCGCGGCGCTGGTCAGGATCGCGGCGCGCTGGCTTCCCTCCGGCTCGAGCTCCAGCAGCGCCGCCCCGAGCGCGCCGGTCGCGAGCCCGACCGACACGCCCTGAAGCGACCGCGCCACGTACAGCGCGCCGACCCCGCGGGCCGCGAGGAACACGCCGCACGCCGACCCGCCGAACAGCAAACCGGCGACGATCAGCGGCTTGCGTCCGAGGTGATCCGACAGCGAGCCGAAGAACAGCAGCGTGACGAGCAGGACGAGTGCGTAGACGGCGAACACCTCCGTCAGCGTCGTTTCCGAGAACCCCCATTCGACCTGGTAGACCCGGTACAGCGGCGCGGGCGCACCGGAGGCGAGCAGCAGCACGAACAGCACGCCGGCGACGAGCCAGCACGCAGGCCCACGGGGGATCGCCCATCGGCGGGTCCGCAGGGAGCGCAGCGGATCGAAGATCGTGGTCGCGGCCGGAGGCGTCATCCCGATCCAGGCTACGGATATAGGTTGCGCGCAGCGCGGTTGCGCCGCGGGGCGAACGTGTGGGTTCCCGCCGCCGAGGTTTCGGTGACCCGGCCCTAGTCGAGCGGCGCGTGGCCGAGCCGCTCGAGCACGTGCGTGAACACGTCGTGCGGCTGGGCCCCGGGTACGAGCGCGCGCCGGTCGATCACCCAGGCGGGCACCCCGCCGGCGCCGATCTCGATCGCGTCGCGGGTCTGCTGCTGGACCCGCCCCAGGTAGCGCTCCTCGCCGAGCGCCGCACCGATCTCATCCTGATCGAGGCCGACGGCCGCACCCTCCTCGATCAGCACGCGCTCGTCGCCGATGTCCAGTCCGCGCGACCAGTACGCGTCGAACAGGCGCGGGTGAAGCGCGTCGAGCAGGCCACGATCGCGCGCGAGCTCGGCGAGCATCAGCGCGCGGCGCGAGTTGGGGACCTTCTCGAGTTGCTCGGCGTGAGGGAGTCCGGCCTCGTCGAACATCGCGGCGAGGCGATCGGCGAACGCGGTGCCATAGCGCCGCTCGAGCTCGACGCGGAGGATCCCCTCGGGCGGGTACTCGGGGTGCAGGTCGAATGGCCGCCACTCGATCTGCGCGCCGAACCGGCGCTCAAGCCACGCGGCCCGTTCGAGGCCGACGTAGCAGAACGGTCATATGTAGTCGCTCCAGACGGTGATCTGCGGCGCGCCGTTCTGAGCCTCGGGCATCGGCCGAGCCTACCGCGGCGTTGCGGGGCCGGCTAAAGGCGCTAGTCGGAACGCGTGATCTGAGCGTGCAGCGCCTGCGCGACCGTGCGCATCAGCAGCACCGTCGACCCGGTCAGGCCCGAGAACCCGAGCACCCACAGCGCGTCGCGGACGCCGTTGTCGCGCGACAGCGAGCCCGCGACCAGCAAGATCGCCGAGGCGAGCGCACCCGCGGCGGTCGCGATCGCGACCAGCGATCGGTTCAGCCAGCTCTCGACCACGCCGCGGTCGGACCCCGCGTACCGCTCGACTCGCACCACCATCCGGCCCGAGCGCCACTGGCTGGCGATCGCCTCCGCGTGCTCGGGGAGCGTGCGCAGCGCCGGAAGCGCGTGCAGCAGCTCGCGCTGGACGATCTCCTCAGGCGTGCCGACCTCTTCGCGGAGGTCGCGGCTGACGATCAGCTCTGCCTCGGGGCCGAGCTCGAACCCCGGTGACAGGGTCCGGAGCGTCCCCTCGAGCGTGATCAGCGTGCGCGACAGCAGCATCATCGAACGTGGCGGGCGCAGCCCGTGGCGCTCGATCACATCCACGACGCCGCCCATCGCAGCAGCGCCGAAACCGGTCGATTCCACCTCGCCGAGCAGGATCGACATGTCGCGCTCGAGCTGTCGCATGTCGATGTGCTGCCTCGTCGCCGACCAGGTGCCTCACCGCCCGGGCGATCAGCTGATCCGTCCCGGAGCGCGAAACCGATCGCGATCCCCTGCAGGGCTTCGCGGGTCACCGGGTCGATCCGGCCGACTGCGCCGAAGTCGAGCAGCCACAGCGTCCCGCTCGAGTCGATCAGCACATTCCCCGGATGCGGGTCGGCGTGGTAATAGCCGTCGCGGAGGATCTGTCCGAGGAACGACGCGAGCAGCCGACGCGCGAGCTCGACGCGTTCGACGGGCGCCGCGTCGATGGCCGCGTCGTCGCCGATTGTCTCGCCGACGACCTCGTCCATGACCAGCAGCCGTCGTGTCGACAAGGTCGGGTGAATCCCCGGGATCTTGACCCCGGCGCTGGGGGCGATGCTCTCGCGCAGTCGCGCCCCCGCCGTCGCCTCGCGCCCGTAGTCGAGCTCGGCCTCGATGCTCGTGATCAGCTCCTCGGCGAGCGCGCGGATCCCGATTCGGTGGGCGGCCTCAACGCGGTGGTCGAGCTGGCGGGCGACGAACGACAGCACCGCAGAGTCCCGCAGCACGATCTCGTCGAGGCCTGGGCGCTGGAGCTTGACGACCACCGGGGTGCCATCGTGGAGCCGAGCGCGGTGGGTCTGGCCGATCGAGGCGGCGGCCAGCGGAGTTCGGTCGAAGCCGGCGAACGCCTTGTCGACGGGCTCGGCCAGCTCCGAGCTCAGCACGTGGTCGACGTCCTCGTCGCTCAAGCGCCTGACATTCGAGTGCAGGTTCGAGAGCTCGCCGGTGAGCGTGTCCGGGAGCAGGTCCGTTCGCGTCGCCGCGATCTGCCCGAACTTGACGAACATCCCGCCCGAGCGCTCCAGCATCAGACGCAGCCGGTGGGCGAAGTCGGGCGACGAGAGCGCGGCGCTAGACCGGTACCGCACATGCAGGAGGTTCTCCGAGCGGGCGTTCTCGACGATCTCGCGGAACCGTCCGAGCGGCGACAGGACCGACCGGGTCGCGGCCACCGGGTGGCGGAGTGTGCGCCGCGCGCCGCGATGCCGGTGCCGGCCGTGGGAGACGACGTCGATGATGATCGCGACGGGCAATGTCGCGAGCACCCCGAAGAACACCGACAGCGAGATCACCAGCGCCGGGTGCTGGTCGTGCGGACCGAGCGCGATCGCGGCCGTCGCGATTCCCGCGGCCCAGCCGACGATCGCGGCGGCGGCGTTTCGCCAGCGCCCGATCTGCACTCCCAGGATGCGGCTCGAGAGGATCCCGATCGCCGCGATCCAGAACGGGAGCACGATCAGATAGCCGAGCCCGAGCTCGAACTTGATCTTTGTGACCGCTGGAACCAGAGCGCGATAGCGTCACAGAGCGACCGGACGAATCGCTTCAACGCCCCTCGCGAGCCCGTTCCGGCCCGCCGGCCTAGAACATCCGTCCAGGTTTTCGGGCGCCCTGGTTCGGCGAACGTGAGCTCCTGGGCGGTAGCGGGAATAACAGAGGGAAATGAACACCCGCCGCTCCCTGGGAGTCCGACTGATCCCCGGAATCGGCGAGGCGGGCACCCGGCAGCTGCTCAGCAACCTCGTCGAGTCGGCCGAGGACGCGATCGTCACCAAGGACCAAACCGGCACGATTACGAGCTGGAACGAGGGCGCCGCGGCGCTGTACGGCTACAGCCCCGACGAGGCGATCGGGAACCCGATCGCGCTCATCGAGCCACCCGAGCTGCAGGGTGAGCAGCGGCGGATCGCGCGACGGGTGTTCGCCGGCGAGTCGTTCCGCCATCTCGAGACCGAGCAGATCCACAAGGATCAGCGGCGGATCGCCGTGTCGTTGACACTCTCCCCGGTACGCGACTCGCGCGGGCGGGTGGTGCTCGCGTCGCTGATCGCCCGCGACATCACCAACCGCAAGCGCTACGAGGAGCGCCTCGAGTTCATGGCCGACCACGACCAGCTGACGGGGCTGCTGAACCGGCGCCGGTTCGAGGAGGAGCTGAAGCGCGAGCTCGCGCGGATCGGCCGGAACGGCTCGGCGGGAGCGGTGCTGAGCATCGACATCGACAACTTCAAGTCGATCAACGACGCGGTCGGTCACCCGGCGGGCGACGCAGTGCTCGTGGAGGTCGCGCGCGTGCTGCGGGGGCGGTTTCGTGCCTCCGACGTGCTGGCGCGAATGGGCGGGGATGAGTTTTGCGTGCTGCTCACCGACCTGACGGCAGAGCGGGCCCGCGCCGCCGCCTACGACGTGCTCGCCGCGATCCACACCTCGTGCCGCCCGGTGTTCAGCGGCCGGCTGCTGCGCGTCGCGGCAAGCATCGGCGTGGCCCCGGTCGAGTCAGATGACGCGACCAGCATCGAGGTGATCGTCCACGCGGACCTCGCGATGTACGCCGCCAAGTCGTCCGGGCGTGACGGCGTCGTCGTGTACTCGGCGTGGGAGGGCCAGAAGGTTCGCGGGATGATGCGCCAGCCGTGGGCCGAGCGGATCCGCGACGCCCTCCAACGCGACCGGTTCGTGCTCCACTACCAGCCGATCCTCGACCTCGCGAGCGGGGAGCTGAGCCACGGCGAGCTGCTGCTCCGGATGCGCGACGACCGCGGGAACGTGATCGCGCCCGCGGCGTTCCTGCCGGTCGCGGAGCGCCAGGGACTGATTCACCACGTCGACCGGTGGGTGATTCAGCACGCGATCGCGCTGGTCGGCGACACGGACCACGCGCCGCCCGCGCCGGTCGGGATCAACCTGTCGGGTGACTCACTTGCGTCTGACCCGAACCTGCTGTCAGTGATCGAGCGCGAACTGATGCGGACCGGAGTCGACCCCAAGTCCTTGATCTTCGAGGTAACCGAGACGGCGGCGATCGCGAACATGCCGGAGGCCTCGCGGTTCGCGTCGGCGCTGCGGAGCCTCGGGTGCAGCCTCGCGCTCGACGACTTCGGCACCGGGTTCGGTTCCTTCTACTACCTGAAGCACCTGCCGGTCGGGTACCTGAAGCTCGACGGCGAGTTCATCCGCAACCTCACGCACAGCCCGGTCGACAAGCACGTCGTCCGCGCGATCGTCGGCGTCGCGCGCGCGCTCGGGATCAAGACCGTCGCCGAGTCGGTCTCGAACGCCGAGACGATCCGGCTGCTGCAGGAGCACGGCGTCGACTACGCCCAGGGCTTCTACGTCGGCAGGCCCGAGCCGCTCGCGTAGTGACCGTTCCTGCGAGGCTTGACGCGTGATACGGGCCAAGCGCGACTGACGTGGATCGCTCCTCGCCGTACGCGGTCGCGTTCACCGACTGGCTGGGGTGCGCGTGCGCCGGAGCAGGGGAGCGCGCGCCACGGGCGGTGCGGGCGGCCGGCGACGACCTGATCACCCGGGTCGCGTTCGCGGGCACGGCTGGGCACGTGCTCGACTACGACGACACGTTCGCCGACGGCGTCGCGCACGTGACCGCTGCGTGCGCGCCGGCGGCGCTGGTGGTTGCGGCGGAGCTCGGCGCCCGGGTGGGCGACGCGCTCGCGGCATACGCCGAGGGATTCGAGGCGATGGCCGCGGTCGCCGCCGCGAGCCACCCCGCGCTGTATGACGCGGGATGGCACCCGACCGCGGTGTGCGCGCCGGTCGGCGCCGCCGTCGCGGCGTCGAGGCTGCTGGGGCTGACTGCGGCGCAGTGCGAGGATGCGCTCGCGGTCGCGGTGCTCCGCGCCGGCGGCACCCGCGGCGCGTTCGGCTCGGACGGGAAGTCGATCCAGGTCGGCCTGGCGGCGGCCGCCGGAGCGCAGGCGGCGCTGCTGGCGAAGGCGGGCGCCCGAGTCGACCGCCGCGCGATCGACGGCCCGGTCGGCTTCGAGGCTGTGGTGGGCGCCACGCTCGCGGCGCCCGAGCTGGGCGCCCGCGCGATCGAGCGCAACTGGATCAAGCTTCACCCGAGCTGCCTGGGGACGCACGCGGCGATCGATGCCGCGGCGGGCATTGGCGACGCGGACGGCGGGCCGATCCAGGTCGCGGTGCACCCCGTCGCCCGGCAGGCGGCGTATCTCGACGAGGTCGACGACGGGCTGTCGGCCAAGTTCTCGATCCCGTACTGCGTCGCGCACACGCTGCTGCACGGACCGCCGGGAGTCGGCGCCTTCACGAGGGTCGATCCGGACACCGCCCGTCGCAGTCGCTCGGTGAGGGTCGCGGTGGACGAGGCGCTGCCGCGGTTCGGCGCCGTGCTCGTCGTCGGCGGCGAGGAGCGCGCGCGGGTCGAGGCTCCTCGGGGCGCGCCCGAGCACCCGGTCGGCGCCGCGGAGCTCACGCGGAAGCTCCGCGACCTCGCCGGCGACCGGCTCGACGCGGTGCTCGACGATCGCGACGCGCCCGCCGCGAAGGTCCTCGCGGCGGCCGGGCTCGCCGGATCGGGCTAGCGCGAGACGATCCGCCAGTAGATCGGGCCGAGGCCCGGGAAGTGGAGCGCCTCGGCGGTCGCGCCCGTCAGGTCCCATTCGCGCCCGGCGATGTACGGGCCGCGGTCGATCACCGGGACCTTGACGGCGCGGCCGCCGTACTCGAACAGAACCTCGGTCCCGCACGGCAGGGTCTTGTTGGCGACGCCGAGTTCCGGAACGCTCTCGACACCCCCGCACGCGACGGGCTGGCCGTAGTCGGTGAACACCGAGGCGATGCTCTGATACCACTGGCCGCGCGGCAGGTCGGCGGGGTTCAGCAGCGCGTAGGACAGGTTGAGCTGGTCGAGGTGGTACTGCCTGACCGCGGCCTGGAACTTCGCGACCGCCGCCCGGACCTCGGCGTCGCTCGGCGCGCCCTTGGCGGGTGCGGTCGTATTGCTTGCCGCCATCGAAGGCGACGGGTCGTGTAGCGGAGGCGCCGCCTCGCCCGCCTGCGCGAGCTGCTGTGTGCTCGTTCCGGCGGCGCCTTGACCGACGACGGGCTCGACGGCCTGGGGATGCGCCGCGGGCACCGTCGCGGCCGTGCCGGCCGGCTCTGACTGACGGGCCGTGCTCGAGCCGCAGCCCGCCACGACGAGCGCGGTCGCCGCTATCGCCGCTAGCGATCTGATCAGCAGACAGTAGCCGGGGGCCGTGGCGACCGGCGCAACCACGAGGTACCGAGGTCCGTCACGGCAGCGGTCGGCGCCGTCGCGATCCAGCCGTCGAACGCGGTCGCATCCAGCGGCCGGCTGACGTAGAAGCCCTGGGCCAGGTCGCAGCCGAGCATCTCCAGCCGCTTGAGCGTCAGCTCGTCCTCGACCCCCTCGGCGATCACCTTCAGCCCGAGGTCGTGGCCGAGGTTGATCGTGGAGCGGACGATGATCAGGTCGCTCTCGTGGTTCAGCAGCGGCGAGATGAACGACCGGTCGATCTTGAGCTCGTTGATCGGCAGCCGCTTGAGGTTCGCCAGCGACGAGTAGCCGGTGCCGAAATCGTCGACGGCGACGTGGATCCCCAGCTCGCGGAGCCGGACGACGGTGGCGAGCGCCCGGTCCGGGTCGCACATCAGCATGCTCTCGGTGACCTCGAGCTGGAGCGCGTCCGCGGCCAGGCGGTGCTCATCGAGCATCCGCTCGATCTGACGTGGGAGCTCGCGATCCAGCAGGTCGCGCACCGACAGGTTGACGGCGACGGTCAGGTCCCGGCCGTCCCTGCGCCATCCAGCGCATTGAGCGATCGAGCGCTCGAGCACGTGCCGGGTGAGCGGGCCAATCAGCCCCGACTGCTCGGCGATCGGGATGAAGTCGGAGGGCTCCAGCAGCCCGAGCTCGGGGTGCTCCCATCGGACCAGGCCCTCGGCGCCGCACGGACGAGACCCCGCGATCTCGACGATCGGCTGGTAGTGGACGACGAACTCGTCGGACTCGAGGGCGCGGCGGAAGTCGGTGAGCACCGTGAGGCGCCGCATCGAGTGGCGGTCCAGATTCGACGAGTACAGCGCATAGCTCGAGTGCGCCTCCTTGGCCGCGTACATCGCCACGTCCGCGCGCCGCAGCAGCGCGTGCACGTCGTCGCCGTCGAGCGGGAACCGGGAGATCCCGATGCTGGCCCCGACCTCGAGCGTCATGTGATCGACGGCCACCGGCTGCTGGACGCAGGCGATCAGCTCGTCCGCGATGTCCGCGAGTGCCGAGGGGTCGATCGTCCGCGTGCTGGGAAGGACCGCGAACTCGTCTCCGCCCAGACGCGCTACCAGCCCGTCCTCGCCCACGCAGGCGGCGAGCCGGGGTCCAAGGTCGCGGAGGATCACGTCACCGTAGTGATGGCCGAGCGTGTCGTTGATCTCCTTGAAGCGGTCGAGGTCGATCAGCATCAGCGCGAACGGCGCGGGGCTGGCGCGGGAGGCGGCGATCTGCTCTTCGACGGTGGTGCGGAACCGTTGGCGGTTCGCGAGCCCCGTGAGGTCGTCGGTGGTGGCCTTGCGGTGCAGCTCCTGGGCGCGGCGCTGCGAGGTCAGCAGCTCGCCGACCAGATACTGGAAGATCGCTAGCGTGACCAGCAGCACGACGACCCCGATCGCGCCGGTCTGGACCATGAAATAGAGCGCGATCGCGGTCAGCACAGCGGAGAACAGCTCGGCCGACAGAACGGGGGCGAGCACCTCGCGAAGCTTCGGAATGAACCGCGATCGATCCAGGTAGCACTGGTAACCAACCACCCCCACATGGTCGACGACGAGCGTGATCGCGAACGCGGGGAGAATCAGGAAGTAGTACGCGGCTTCGCCGGAGCCGATGTGACCCAGCCGGATAGCCGCACCGAAGAACAGCCCGCTGGCCAACGGGAACCACGCGAACGTGACGAGGTTGTTGCGGAAGTAGTGGGGGGCCTCCCGCCACTTGAACCATCCTACGGCGACCGTGAGCATGCCGATCAGGGCCGCGGGAGCCGGCCCGTACAGGGCGGCCGCCAGCACCACCCCGAGCGCCATGCCCGAGCACTTGAGCTTGCTCGCATCCTGGAAGGACATCAGATCACTTCCGATCGCGAACGCAGCGATCGCCGCCAGCGGCAGCAAGCTCCAGTCGTTCCAGCTCCAGGTGAGAGCGACCGCCACGACCCCGACAAGAACTGCGCCAGCCTGAACGAGCACGGCCAAAGGCCACGGCCGCCGGTCGGGGACTGGCATGACGAAAGTGCTGTCCATGCAGGCTTTATATCGGCCGGAAGCCCCCATTCCTGAAGAAATGTCCAGCCAGCTTCAACGCGGACTCAAGTTCCTCCGGAAATCGGCCGATGTACCGCTTGTAGGAAAAAGGGAGCCCGGTTCAGCGGGCTCCTTTAAATTAAATCACCCACCCCTGTGTACCACGTGCCCCTCCTTCCCTGGGAGTTCTGCGGGTTGGACGGCTGAATTCGCAATTTGAGCTTAGTCCTATCTGCGGGCGGCCGCACTCGAACATTCGTCTAGAACTGGGCGATCTCGTAAACGTTGCGACCGGGGGACGCGGCTCGGGGCTGCGCGCCCCGCCTACCGGCACGGTAGCGGGGCGCGCAGACGGGTCCTCAGAGAGCGGCGGGCTTCGGCTCAGCCTGGTCAGCAGGCATCTCTGCGGCCTCGGGTGACGCCGACTCGGCTGCTGACGGGCCTGGCCCGGCGACGGCTTGGCGCAACACGACCCAGACTGCAACGCTCGTTGCAAGCGCGCCGATGCCACCGACCGCGAGCGCGAGCCGCGGGCCGGAAGCAGCGGCGAGCGCGCCGCCGATCAAGATGCCCGCGCCCGGGAGCCCCTGGATGATCGACTCGTTCAGGCTCATCATCAACGCCATCCACCCCCCGCCGACGGCTTCCTGAAGAGCCGTCCGGCTGGCGACGAACATCGTCCCGTTGCCGATGCCGGCGACGGCCGCACCCGCGATCGCGACCACGAGCGCGGGCGCGATCGCCATCACAACAAAGCCTGCCCCCGAGCAGGCGACACCGAAGGTGATCAGCGCTCGCGGCGGAAGGCGGCGCCAGCGGGCGTAGATCGCGCTTCCGATGACGGCACCGGCGCCCCACGCCGATAGCAGCGCGCCGTAGCCCCCAGCGCCGCCGTGCAGCGTGTGGTCGGCAAGTACGACCTCGACGGGGATCGGGATCGAGACAAACAGCATCGAGGTTGCCTGGAGCTCGAGCAGTGCCCGGACGAGCGGTGTCTCGCGCGCGTAACGCAGCGCGGACTTGAGGCGTCCCGCGCTCGGATGCCGGTCGGGCGTGGCCTCGGGGAGCCCCTTTGCGGTCGCGAGCGTCAGCGTGATCAGGACGAACACGACGCTGTTGATCGCCAGCGCGGTGGCTGCGCTGCCGAGCGCAACGGCGACACCGCCGAGCGCCGGCCCGACCATGTAGCAGACCGAGAACGAGGCGTTGGTGACCGCGTTTCCCTCCCGCAGCAGCCCGGCGGCCGTCGTGACCGCCACCGTCGCGGTCCGCGCCAGCGTTCGCGCCGTCACCGCCGCGACGCCGTCGAGCAGCGCCAGCACCAGCACCGGTGCGAGCGCGAATCGTCCCGCCACCCAGGCGAGCAGCCCGAACAGCACCGCCTCGAGTGCGTACAGCCCCACGAGCACGGGACGCGTGGCCAGCTGATCGAGGCGGGCCACGATCGCCGGCGAGATCAGCGCGGGGCCGAACATCGCGCACAGGAAGTAGCCCGCCGCCGCGAGCGCGCTGCCCGTCCGGTTGTAGACCAGCACAGCGAGCGCGAGGGAGCCGATTCCCCACGCGAGTTCGTTCAGGGTGTACGCGGCGAGCAGTCGCCGGTACGCACCAAGCTTGAGTACCCGAGTCACCCTGCACGACGTATCGGCCGCCGGGCGGAAAACAAGAGGCCCGGGCGAGGAACCCGCCAGGCGCCGGTGTAGCTTATGGGCATGCGCATGGACCGCGCGGGTGCATATGCGTTCACGGTCCGGCTCGAGGATCCCAACGAGCTGTTCGAGCCGCGTGCCGCTGATGTGGAGCGGGGGAGGTCACCCGAGGTCCCGGCGATCGATCAGATCCGGACGACGTTCGGGGCGCACCGGTACTCGGACCCGGGCACGGTCACGATCGAGCTGCCGCCTGACAAGGCGACGCCCGAGGTCGAGCGCGGTCTCCGGCAGGCGTACGCGCACTACTGCAAGCTCGGGACCGCCCGGTCCGAAAGCGAGCTCGCGGCGATCCGGCGCGACGGATGGCGGACGCTGCTGTCTGGCGCGATCGTGCTGTTTATCGGCCTGGCCCTGTCCGAGGCGGTGCTCAGGACCCGCGGGATCCCGAAGGAGCTACGCGACTTTCTCGGCAACGGCCTGTTCCTGGTCGTCGCGTGGGTGGGGCTCTGGTACCCGCTCGACACACTGTTCTACAGCGGCCGGCCGCCCCGCGGCGAACGCCGGTTGCTACGGGCGATGTGCCAGATCGAGCTGGTCGTCCGGCCGATCGGCGAGCGACTCCAGGCTGCGGATCCTCCCGAAACCGCGGCGGTCGCCGGTCAGAGCTTGACGGGCGGGTAGTAGTTCTCGGGCCCGAGCTCGCGGACCTCTGTCAGCCAGTCGGAGTCATAGGTGTCGTTCGGGCCCTGGAGCGGGTCGGCGAGCGACCACGCCTGGCGCTTGTAGGTCCAGTTCTCGGGCTGCAGGCGGTGCGCCTCGCTGAACCAGCGCGCGGCATCCTCGGGGCGGCCGGTTCGCTGCAGGTGCTGGCCGAGCTCGAACGAGGCCGCCGCCTGCGAGCGGTCGAGGTCGCGCCCGGCCGACCGTCCGACCACCTCCTCCTCGGACAGCGCGTACTCGGAGCGCTCGCCGTTCGCCACCCAGTCGCGCAGCGCGGCCAGATACCGCTCCGGCTCGATCTTTATGTTCTGCGCCTCGCGCAGCTGCTCGGCCGCGAGCGGCGGAAGCTGCGCCAGCAGCTCCTCGCTGGGCTCACGCGGCCGCCACGGGAACGCTGGCTCCGGCGGTCGCACAATCACGCCGCGCTCGTCGATCCACACCCCCGTCGGCACGTTCACGATCCCGAGCAGCTCGTCGAGCAGGTGCGCGGAGTCGATCAGCGACGGATGCGTGGCGCGGGCGCGGTCGATCCACGGCCCGGCCGCCTCGACCCCGCCGGTGTCAAGCGCGACCGTGACGACCTCGAGGCCCTGCGGGTGAAGCTCATCTCGGAGTTTCCGCCACCCGGGCAGATCGAACCGGCACCCTCACCACGAAGCCCACGCGATCATGATCACCTTCGTCCCGCGCAGTGATCGCAGCTCGAAGTCGCGCCCGTCGCGATCGGGCAGGACGATTTCGGGCAGCCGGGCTGAGGTGAGCGCGTGGCCGCCCGACTCGGGGCCGAGCGCCCACAGCTCGTGCCGCTCGTCCGCCACGAGCGCCATGCGCAGCCGTGTAGCGAGCTCGGTCACGTCGAACGGCGCCGGCAACGGGACGCACACCTCGCCGCGGCAGGCCCCCTCGGGCTTGACCGTCCAGCCCGTCCGCCGCTCCAGGTCTGCCGGCGGTTCGTCGAGCCGTTCGATGATCATCCCCCCGCGACCCTACATCCGACGCGACGCGTCGCCAAGTCTAGGATCGGGCCATGGCCGCGATCTTCGAGCTGAACGGGGTCGAGCTCCCAGTGATCCAAGCCGGGATGGGCGCGGTCGCGCGCCACGAGCTCGCCGCCGCCGTCTCCGAGGCCGGCGGGCTCGGGACGATCGCCGGCGCCCGTGCGCCGATCGCGCGCGAGCTCGAGGCGGCCCGGCGCCTCACCGGCCGCCCGCTCGCGGTCAACCTGCTGCTGCCGTTCCTGCGCCCGGGCGATGTCGGCGCGGCGGCGGGTGCCGATCTGATCGTCACCTTCTGGGGCACGCCCCGCAGGCTGGCGGCGACGGCGTGGATCCACCAGTGTGGGTCCGTCGAGGAGGCGAAGGCCGCTGCTGCCGCCGGGGCCGACGCCGTGATCGCCCAGGGAGTCG
Source organism: uncultured Solirubrobacterales bacterium (assembly GCA_963800475.1). GTDB lineage: Bacteria > Actinomycetota > Thermoleophilia > Solirubrobacterales > Solirubrobacteraceae > Palsa-465. Next base: position 627,947 of record CAWDAZ010000001.1, read on the forward strand.
AGTCGGGCGGACACGTGCGCGGGATCGTCCCGGTCCTCGAGCTGCTCGAGCGGATCCGGACCGCCGTCAGGATTCCCGTCCTTGCCGCGGGCGGGATCGCCGACCGTCGCGACGTCACGACGGCGCTGGAGGCCGGCGCGGCCGGAGCGGTCGTCGGCACGCGTTTTCTGCTCAGCGAAGAGAGCCACGCGCACCCCGACTACAAGCGGCGTTGCGTCGAGGCGCAGGAGACGGTGCTGACCGAGCTGTTCGGGCTCGGCTGGCCTGACGCACCGCACCGGGTCATCCCGAACGCCGCGACGCGCCGCTGGCTGCGCGACCGCGACCGGGGCCCCGAATGGATCCGGGTCGCCAACCGCGTGACGCGGCCACTTGCCGTTCGGCTTCCGGACGCGCTTCAGCGCCAGGCGCTGGGTGCCCAGCGGCCGTCGCAGCCACTGCTCGGGCCGCAGCCTCCGACCGACGATGGCCCCCGCGGCCTGCTCGAGTCCGGGCCGCTGTACGCCGGCGAGACGGTCGCGCGGATCACGGACGTCCGTCCCGCCGCGGAGCTGGTGCGAGAGTTGCTGCCGTGAGGCACCTAGCCCTCGGAGTCGGACACGTCGCGAACGGTCCGGCCGGTCCGCACGCTGGCGGGCCGTTCGGCGACCACGTCGGTGCCTGGTTCGGCGTGCTCGTCGGCGGCCTTGACCAGGATCCAGTCGCCGTCGCTGAGCTTCGTCAAGCCGAAACGCCCGTTGAGCTTATGCCCGTGGAGCACGACCGACAGGTGGTCGGGCTCGTCGCTGAGCACCTCGACGGTCCCCTCGTCCCAGATAATCACCGCGCCGCTGCCGCGCGTCGCGCCTGCGTGACGGCCTTCGAATTCCCCGGCCTCGAGCGAGTGGTCCTCGACCGGCACCGCCAGGCGCCGGACCTTCGGGTCGAGCGACGGCCCCTTCGGCGCCGCCCATGATCGCAGCGCGCCGCCGATCTCGAGGCGGAAGTCGAAGTGCAGCGTGGTCGCGTCGTGGAGCTGGACGACGAACCGCGGCGAGCCCGAGCCGCGCGCCGTCAAGGACGGCGCGGGACCCCGGTGCCGGCGCTCAGCAGCCGGTCGAGGACCGGGGTCGGCGTAAGCCTCGCGAGCACCGCCTGGACGCGCGGGCCGGCGCCGACCACGTAGCGCGCTCGGGGACGGGCGCTGGTCAGCGCCTTCTCGACCGTGGCAGCCACGCCGTCGACGGGCGCGGCCATCCGCTGCGAGCGGGGGATCGACTTGCGAAACCCGTCGATGTGCTTCGCGTACAGATCTCGGTGCCCGGGCGCGAGCGCCGCTGCCGCCTCGTCGAGGTCGGTGTCGGCGTGTCGCCACAGGTCCGTGTCGGTCTGCGCAGGCTCGACGATCACGACGCGGATCCCCCACGGTGCGAGCTCCATCCGCAGCGCGTCGGCCATCCCCTCGAGCGCGAACTTGGAGGCCGCGTACGCGCCCATCAAAGGCGTCGAGACGCGGCCGCTGAGCGAGGACATGAACACGATCCGGCCCTGGGACGCGCGCAGTCGCGGGAGCACCGCCTGCGTGACCGCCGCCTGACCGATCACGTTGACCTCGAGCTGGCGCCGCAGCTCGTCCGGCGGGACCGCCTCGACCGGTCCGCCGACGACCACACCGGCGTTGTTGACGAGCGCGTCGAGCCGCTCGGGCAGGCGCTGGTCGAGCGCGGCGACCTGGCCGGCGTCGGTGATGTCGAGCGGCACCGTCGCGACGCCTCCGGGCGCGGCGCGGAGCAGCTCGTCCGCGTCCCGTTCCTGGCGCACGCCTGCGATCACCTCCCAGCCCGCGGCAGCGAGACGCAGCACGGTCGCCCGCCCGATCCCGCGAGCCGCCCCGGTTACGAGCACGCTTGGCATCGCCGCAACATAGCCGAACTGAGGGCGCCGCCGTGCGCGAGGATTGGCGGATGACCGTGCCGCTCGAGTTGTTCGACGAGGACTACCTGTACTTCTACGACGAGCTGCTCGACACCGAGCACGGCGTCGCGGACGCCGAGGCCGTCTCGCGACTGCTCGAGCTGGGTCCGGGGATGCGCGTGCTCGACGCGCCATGCGGGACGGGGCGGATCGCCGGGCGGCTGGCGGCGCGCGGCTGCGAGGTGGTCGGGATCGACATCACCGAGCGGTTCTTGGCGCTCGGCCGCGTGCGCCACCCGCGCGTGAGGTTCGAGCGGCTCGACATACGCCGGCTCACCTTCGAGGCCGAGTTCGACGCCGTCGTGAACTGGTTCACCTCCTGGGGGTACTTCGACGAGCGCGACAACGACGCGGTGCTCGCGGCGTTCGCGCGAGCGCTGCGTCCTGGTGGGCGGCTGGTGATGGAGCTCCACAACCCGGAGCGCCTGCGCCGGATCCTCGACCTGACCGGCGGGCTGACGTGGACCGCGAGCGAGCGCGACGGCGACCTGATGGTCGACCGGATCGCCCTCGAGCAGGGCGGTCGCCGGTCGCACACCGAGCGGTTCGTCGTCCGGGGCGGTCGCGTCCGCCGGCTCGAGTTCACGCTCGAGCAGGTGCCAGGAGCCGAGCTCCGGGCGCGTCTGGAGCAAGCCGGGTTCAGCGCGGTGGGGTTGTTCGGGGCCGCGGGCGGGCAGTTTGAACCCGACGGGCCCCGCCTGATCGCCGTCGCCACGTTGTAGCCGGATCGGTGCTCATCGCGTGCGCGCCGCAGCGCCGCTGCGCGCGCCGCCGCACCCCGGGAAGACTTGCGCGAGCAAAAGTTGCTAGAGCAATGTTGACAGCACAACCAAATCTGGTAGACTTTGTTGCCAGAGCAAGTAAATCTCTTTCCCGGAGGAAATCAGATGAGCGTTGACACCCAGGTAGTACCGGCCGGAACGTGGAGCATCGACAGAGTGCACTCGACGATCGGCTTTGCGATCGACTACATGGCGGGCACCTTCCAGGGCTCGTTCGGCGAGGTCGACGCCGAGCTGAACGACGGCGTACTGAGCGGGACCGCGAAGGTCTCGAGCATCCAGGTCAACGACCCGAACCTCGCCGGGCATCTCCAGGCGCCGGACTTCTTCGACGCCGAGCGTCATCCCGAGCTCAGGTTCGAGTCGAGCGACATCCGCCGCGACGGCGACAAGCTGACGATCGACGGCGAGATCGAGATCAAGGGCCACACCGAGCCCGTCGAGATCGTTGGCGAAATCTCGGGCCCGATCAACGACCCGTACGGCGGCGAGCGCTTCGGCCTCAAGCTCGAGGCGAAGATCGACCGCACGAAGTTCGGCGTCGACTGGAACAACCCGCTTCCGAGCGGCGAGCCGGCGCTCTCGAACGAGGTCACGCTGCGGACGGACCTGCAGCTCTCGAGGCAGGCGTAACGATGAAGGTCCTCGGCATCAGCGGCAGCCTTCGCCGCGACTCGCACAACACCAAGCTGTTGCGTACGGCGGGTGAGATGTTCGAGCGCTACGGCGTCGAGTTCGAGGTCTACGAGGACCTCAAGCAGGTGCCGCCATACGACGAGGACGACGACCGCGATCCCGCTCCGGCGGCAGTCGCCCGCATCAGGGCGGCCGTCGCTGGCGCGGACGCGGTGTTCTTCTCGACCCCCGAGTACAACCACTCGATCCCCGGCCAGCTCAAGACAGCCGTCGACTGGCTGTCACGCCCGGCGGGGAGCGGCGCACTGAGCGGCAAGCACGTCGCTGTGATCGGCGCGAGCGCGGGGATGTTCGGGGCCGTCTGGTCCCAGGCCGAGCTCCGCAAGGTGCTCGCCGCCGCAGGTGCTCGCGTGGCCGACGGCGAGCTCGCCGTAGGTCATGCGCACACCCGATTCGACGACGACGGCCGCCTCAACGACCCGGAGCTCGCAGAGCAGGTCGACGCGGTCGTCGAGGCGCTGATCGCCGACGTCGATCGCGAAGCAGCCCAGCTGGCCGCCTAGCCCCCAACTAGGCGGCGGCTGCGGCGCTCGGCAGCTGGCTGTCGATCCAGCGCTCGAGCTCGGGGCCCGACTCAAACGTCGTGATCATCGCGTAGCGCGTATGAGTGCCCTGATGGAAGCCGCCGTGGTAGAGCCACTGCGAGTCGACCACGACCTGTGCGTGCTGGGGCAGCGGAATCTGGACCTCCGAGGCCTTGTCGAACTCCTCCTGGCGGACCACCAGCCGGCTCGACGAGTCATCGGTCAGCTCGTGCCAAACCCGCACCGCCCAGCCGTTCGACTCGGGGTTAAGGTTGTTGTTGTTGTCCAGGTGTAGGCCCCAGCGGCACTCGCGGAGCGTGTTGGGCGCCATCCGCAACAGCTGGACCTTTCCGAACCGCGCCCCGATCGACTCGAGCCACTTGATGATCGTCGGGCACTTGTCGGCGTTCGGCGTCCACTCGCGGTCGAGGTCGCACTTGCCTGAGTTCCCGAACGCGCCCAGCTCGATCTGGCCGGTCGCCGAGGTGATCGGCGCGAAGAACGTGCGCGTGTCCGTGGGGTAGGTCGTGTACTCGAGCGACTCGTACTCCTCGCGCGGGATCTCCGGTCCGTTGTAGGGCCCGAGCTGGAGCCAGCCGCCATTCGCCTCGAGCTTCGGCATCCGGTAGTGGGGGGTGCCGCGCCGGGGCATCTGCTGGGGGGGACGGACGCCCGTGGTGCGAAGGATTCGCTTCGTGTACTCGTTCTTCATCGCGTCGGTGATAGCCATGCCCGCATGCTAGCCAGTCGCACAGATGGCGCCTCCGTGCAACACCTGAGGGCGCGGGCGAGATAGGGTGCAGCAGTCCAAGAGTCCCTACCTTAGGAGGAACAATGCCGCAGGCCAGGAGCGGGGGATCGAGTGGGAGCGGGTCGTCGAGGTCGAGCTCTGGGGGAGGCGCGCGCCGTTCGCGCTCGACGAGCTCCCGTTCCACAACCTCCAGGTCTGCGAGCGCCGGCACGTCGAGCGCGCGCTCGACCGGCGCCAAGCGGACGACCGCCAAGCGGACGACGGCGAAGCGGTCGACGGCCAAGCGCTCGACGCCGAGCCGCCCCAAGGCCGGGACGCCCGAGGCGCGGTTGGAGGCTGCGGCGACCCGGGTTCGCAAGCTCAACGAGCAGATCATCGACGCAGGGAAGAGCGCCGGCGAGAGCACGCTGACGAGCTACGAGAAGTTCCTCAAGTCGATTGCCAGCTCGCTCGAGCGCGGGCCGGGGAAGAGCGACGTCGAGTGGATCGCGAACCTCGCCACAGCGCAGGCGAAGTTCATCCGCGAGATCACGTCGTCGGTGACGAAGGCCGCCCGCAAGCGGCTCAAGTAGGGGGCGGCCCTACCAGGCCTGCGTGCGCCCGCAGTGCGGGCAGCCGACCGAGGTCGACACGAGCGCATCGAACACGTACCCGCAGTGGCACGTGTAGAGCGCTCGGTCCTCGGACGGACCCCCATGACGGCGGGACCGCGCCTGTCCGGACGGCGCCTCGGCGAGCGGCCCGAAGTGATCTGAAGCCCTGGCGCCCCGGGACAGCCGGCGTCGCTTGATGATGCTCGTGGCTGGTTTGGATCGAACGTTCATGTTCTCTCCTAAGAACGGCTTTCCACTGGATTTGTTTCGCCCCACGCGCGGGGTTTCCTTGTCATTAACGTGACGCTAATCGGGGTCCGGGTCCTTCCCGCCAACGGTCGGGCGGGCCGAGCGCCGGCCTCGGCCGGCGGCCGCGCGGACTGCTTGTGGGAAAATCGGACCGGATGGACCCGAGCCGCAAGCGCGCCATTCGCCTCACGGTTGCCCTGACCGCCGCCGTGCTGCTGGCGTCCGCATTGGTCTTCGTGAGCTTCGCGTCGGGCGCCGAGGAGGTAACCGCCTCCCAGCTGTTGCGCGTCGCCAAGCCGGGGCAGTCGTACGTGCTCGCAGGGAGCGTCGTCTACAACTCGGTGAGCCACGAGGGCACAGCGCTGCTGTTCCGGATCCGTGACCCGAAGCTCCATGTCTCGGTACCGGTGCGCTACACGGGGATCGTGCCCGACCCGTTCGCGGCCGGCCGGGCGGTGATGGTGACCGTGCAGGAGCGGCCCGGCAGCCCCACGTTCGTCGGTCAGGCGAACTCGCTGACGACCAAGTGCCCGTCCAAGTACCAGGCCCAAGCGGGCTCGTGAGTCTGGTCCGGGCGGAGGACTGAGCGATGGCGGACGTCGGACGCACGCTGCTGATCCTCGGGCTGCTGCTGGCCGCCTACGGAATCGGTGCGTCGCTGTACGGCGCCCGGACCGGACGGCGCGAGTGGGTCGACTCGGGCCGGCGCTCGGTGTACGCGCTTGCCGGGGTGATGACGATCGCGTGGGCGATCCTCGAGGCCGCGTTCTGGCGGTCGGACTTCACGTTCAACGTCGTCGCCCAGCACTCCTCGACGACGACGCCCGCGTTCTACAAGCTCGCCGCGCCGTGGTCCTCGCAGGAGGGCTCGCTGCTGCTGTGGGTGTGGCTGCTGTCGGTGTGGTCGAGCCTGATCCTGTTCCTGACCCGCAAGCGCGTCCGCGAGATCGCCCCATACGCGACCGCCGTGCTGCTCGGGTTTGCCGCGTTCTTCACCTCGCTGGCGGCGTTCCTGGCGAACCCGTTCACGACCACAGCGACTCCGCCGACCGAGGGCGCGGGGCTCGACCCGCTGTTGCTGCACCCGAGCATGATGATCCACCCGCCGATGCTGTACTCGGGGTACACGCTGCTGACGATCCCATTCGCGTTCGCGATCGGCGCGCTGATCACCGGGCAGCTCGGCAACGCGTGGATCTCGGTCACGCGCCGGTTCGCCCTCGCCGCCTGGCTGTTCCTCGGGATCGGCGTCGTGCTCGGCGCGCGCTGGTCCTACACCGAGCTTGGGTGGGGCGGCTACTGGGCCTGGGATCCGGTCGAGAACGCCGCGCTGATGCCGTGGCTGGCCACCACCGCGTTCATTCACTCGGTGATGATCCAGGAGAAGCGGGGGATGCTGAAGGTCTGGAATGTGTCGCTGATCCTCGGCGCCGGAACGCTCGCGGTGCTCGGGACCTTCCTGGTCCGCTCCGGGATCCTCGACTCGATCCACGCGTTCGGAGCCTCGACGCTCGGCATCCCGTTCGTGGTGCTGCTGGCGGTGATGCTCGGCTCATCGGTGGGGCTGGTGCTGTGGCGGCGCAACCGGCTCAGATCGGACGCGCAGCTCGACTCGCTGCTTTCGCGCGAGGCGGTGTTCCTGTTCCAGAACCTGGTCCTGGTGGCGATGGTGCTGGTGATCTTCTGGGTGACGTTCTTCCCGCTGATCTCCGAGGCCGTCACCGGCACCAAGGTGTCCGTCGGGCCGCCCGCGTTCCGGCCGTTCATCGTCCCGCTCGCGCTGGTGCTCGTGGCGCTCGCCGGGATCGGCCCGATCATCGCCTGGCGGCGCGTGACGGTCGCGAACCTGCGGGCCAGCTTCGCGGTGCCGGTGGCGGCTGCGCTCGTCACCTTGGTGACGCTGCTCGCGGTCGGCGGGGTCGCCTCGCGCCCATTCGCGCTCGTGATGTTCGTGCTCGGCGCGTTCGTGGTGACGAGCGTGGTCCAGGAGTTCGTCCGGGGGGTCATGGCCCGCCGGGCGATGACCCACGAGTCGCCGCCGGTGGCGCTTGGACGCCTGATTCGGCGTAATCGCAGGCGCTACGGCGGGTACATCGTCCACCTTGGGTTGGCGGTGCTGCTGATCGGGGTGGCCGCCTCGTCCTCGTTCCAGCACTCGCGCGACGTGGTGCTGAAGCCCGGCCAGAGCGCCTCCGTCGACGGCTACAAGATCACGTACGTGCGGCCGACCGCGAGCGCGACCGCACAGAAGCTGTCGTTCGGCGCGGTGCTCGACGTCTCGAAGGGCGGCCAGCACGTCACCACGCTGCGAACGACGCGCGGCTTCTATCCCTCCCAGGATCCGACGCTCGGCCAGATCGGGCGGTTCTTCAACGGCAACGCCGACAGCAATGTCGGGTTGCGGGCGGGCATCACGAAGGACATCTGGACGGTCATCAACCCGAACCTTCAGCCGCTGCAGCCGTTGATCAACCAGGGCGACCGGCTGTTCGCGGCGGCGCTCCCGAAGGCGATGCAGAATGCATCGAAGCTCCCGCCCGCCCAGGCCCGCGCGTCGATCAACCAGCTGTGGGCGCTCCGCGACCAGGCGATCACGGGGATCGCGGCGCGGTTCGTCAGCCATCCCTGGCCGGTCAGCTTCCTGCTGATCGTCGACCCGCTGGTGACGTGGATCTGGGTCGGCGCGCTCATCATCGCGTTCGGTGGCCTGATCGCGCTGTGGCCGATCCCGTCCTTCGCGCGCCGCCGCCGGCGGACTGCGCCGGTCACCGCGCGCCCGGCGTCCACGCCGGTGGGCACGCCCCGCGAGCCGGTCCGGGAGCCGGTCTAGGAGCGCGATGGGCTTCGTGATCGTGCTCGTCGTGCTGGCGGTCGTGGTGGTGTTCCTGTCCGCGCCGTTCCGCCGCACCCAGGCCATGCAGACGGGGCCCGCGCCGGGATCGGGGGCGCGGTCGATCGACAGCGAGATCGCCGAGCTCGAAGCCGACCGCGAGGCGAAGTACCGCGAGATCCGCGACGCCGAGCTCGACCACCGCACCGGCAAGCTGTCCGACGCCGACTACGAGGCGCTCGACGGCACGTTGCGGGCCGAGGCGATCGAGATCCTCCACCGACTCGATACCATCACCGAGCGATGACCACGATCCTCGGTGTGTTGCAGGTGTTCCTGTGCGTCGTCCTGATCTTCCTGGTGATGATGCACTCGGGGAAGGACGCCGGCCTGTCCGGGGCGTTCGGCGTCGGCACCGGCGCGGGGCCGTTCGGCGGGGGCTCGCTGGTCGAGCGCAACCTGAATCGGTGGACGATCGGGTTCGCGATCGCGTTCGTGATCAACACGATCATCCTCATCAAGATCTCTTAGGGGTTCTGGCGGGGTCGCTGCCCGCCCATCGTCCTGGTGCTCGAGTTGATTGGGACCGGCTGGTGCGGTCGGCGGCGCGACGGGCTCCGGGCGGGCAGCGGTCCCGCCCCCTCGCGGCCTCGACTCGGCTTCAAGCGGGTCTGGACCTGGAGCGGGCGCGCGGGCGTACGCCCATGGGGCAAACGCGACAACCGTGCGGCGGCGAGGGCGGACGTCGTGTTTGCCCGCTCACAGCGGGCTAACGCGTCACGCGTGCACCTCGGGCCCGGGCGTGTCGCGTTTATCCGACGGCGGCTCGGGAATGCACGCGTCCGGTGCCGCGCGAGGGCGCCCGCGTGCGCCAAACCGGGCGCCAAACCGGGCGCCACACGCGCCGCGCCCAGTCGACGGTGTCCGGGGGCAGGCCGCCGTCGGTCGACAGCCACGAGCCGGCGAGGATCAGGAGCAGGCCGGCAACCGCGCCGGCGCCGGGACGCTCGCCGAGCAGCGAGACGCCGAGGCCGACCGCGATCACCGGGTTGACATAGGTAAGCGCCGCGACTCAGTACGCCGCGCTGTACAGGGCGCGAAGCTCGTCGGCCGAAGCGGCCGGCGGGGTCATCTGCAGCTCCGGCCGCTGCGCGGCCTCCTCGACGCAGCGGTCGAGCTGCGCCTCCTCGACGCCCGCCTCGCGCAGGCTCGCGACGCCGGTCAGCGTGCGCAGCCGGGAGGCGAACTGCTCGGGCTGGGTGCCGAGCGCGTCTGCGAGCGCCGCGAAGTACCAGCCCGGCGCCCGGTCGCGGAGCGCGCGCACCGACTCGGGAAGCATGATCGCGTTCGCGGCGCCGTGCCCGACGCCGGCGAACCGAGCCAGCGTCTGCGAGAGGACGTGGTGCAGGCCGTAGCCGGCCGAGCTGATCGCGTAGCCGGCGAGCAGCGCGCCGAGCCCGAGCGCGTCGCGCGCGTCCTCGTCGAGCGGTGGCGAGGCGAACGCTCGGGCGATCAGCCGCGCCGCCTGGAGCGCGGCGAGCGTCGCGACCGGATTGGCGAGCGGCGTCGTCGGCCCCTCGATCGCGTGGCCGAGCGCGTTGCCGGCGCTCTGCGCGAGCTCCGCGGCCGGCTGGGAAGCGGACAGCGCCGGGTCGTTGATCACGAGCGACGGCCGTACCCCCGGCGTCGTGCCGTGGTCACCGGCAGCGCGGCGGTGGACGGGAGTCATCTCGGCGCCCGACAGCGTGGTCGGGACCGCGACCACCTGCCGCGGCGGGTCGGCCGCGGCGAGGGCCTTGGCGACGTCGATCACGCGCCCACCGCCGAGCGCGACGAGCCGCTCGCCGGCGACCGCCTCGCGCAGCTCCCCGGCCAGCTCGTCGACACGCCCGGCGCCAACCTCGTGGACTGCGGACGCCGCCTCGGGCAGTTCCGGGGCCACGGCGGATGCCCGTTGCGTCGTCAGCAGCGTGTAAGGCCGCTCGATCAGCGCGGCCGTCTCGGCGATGCTGCCGCGGCCGAACACGATCAGCCGCTCGCCGTCACGCCACCGGAACGGGACGACCGGAATCGAGACTCCGGAGCTCATCTCAGAGCTGCTGCTCTCCGTCGAGCCGGTCGACGAGCCGAAGCAGGTCGAGCGGGCTGAACGGCTTGGTCAGGAACAGGTCCGCGCCCGCCTCCTCGGCGAGCGCTTCGACGCCGTCGCCGTGGGCGGCGGTCAGCATCACGATCGTGGCAGAACCGGTGGCCTCGTCATCGCGCAGCCGCCGGCAGGTCTCGATCCCGTTCAGCCCCGGCATGTCGACGTCGAGGAACACCAGCCGCGGGTGCTCACGGCGGGCGACCTCGACCGCCTCGAGCCCGTCACCGGCCTCGTGCAGCTCGAGCCGCGCGACGTCCTCCAGCGTGGTCGCGATCAGCTTGCGGATGAACTCGTCGTCGTCGACGATCAGCACGCCGCTCATGAGATCCGTGCTGCGATCTCCTCGAACAGGGGGTCGTCGATCGAGTTGAACGCCTCGATCACCTGCGGGTCGAAATGGGTGCCGCACTCGGAGGTGATCATCTCCCGCGCGACCGCGAAGCTCGACCTGGGCCGGTACGGACGGTCGGTCGTCAGCGCGTCGAGCACGTCGGCGACAGCGAACACGCGCGCCGCGAGCGGGATCTCCTCGCCGGCGAGCCCGTCGGGATATCCCCGGCCGTCCCAGCGCTCGTGATGGGATCGCACCACCTCGACGGACCCCGACAGGAACTCCACCCGCCCGACGATCTCGGCTCCGATCACCGGATGCTGCTCGATCAGCGCCCGCTCCTCGTCGGTCAGCCGGTCGGGCTTGTAGAGGATCGCGTCGGGGATCGCGACCTTGCCGATGTCGTGCAGCAGGAAGCCGAACTGCAGGTGCGTCACGTCGTCGAGTGGCAGCCCGGCGACGCGTGCGATCTCCATCCCGTACGCCGCGACGCGCTCGGCGTGCTGCCCGGTGTAGGCATCGCGCGCCTCGACCGCGTTCGAGAGCGCCGACACGGTCGCGGTGTAGGACCGCTGCAGCTCCTGTGCGCGGGTCCGCTCCTGCTTGAAGGTCTCGCGCAGATCGGCGGCGTAGCGCTCGAGCTGGCGCTCCTTGAGCGCCGCCTCCCGCTCTCTGGCGCCGAGCGCAGCGCGCAGCCGCTCGATTTCCTGGATCAACTCGGTCTCGGTCCGGACCGACATCGCGATCAGCGTATCCGCTCGGCATTCAGCGCCGCGTCGACTGCAACCGCTGCGTCAGATAGCGGCACGACCTCCATGCCGAGGCGGCCGATTCCAGGCGGGGCCGGAGCGCGGCCGTCGGAGAACAAGATCGCGGCGCGCCGGCGGCGGCGCCCGCGGAGGTCGAGCGCCTGGAGCACAGCCTGCGGATTGCGGATCCCGACGTCCACGAGCGCGACCTCGAAGCGCCGCTCCGCGCACGCCCGCGCGGCCGCGGTGCCGGTGTACTCCCACTGGTGCTCGATCCCCATCCGGTTGAGGTCCGGCCCGAGCTCCGCCTCGAGCTCGGGGCGTGCGACGACCAGTACCCGAGAGCGCCCCGAGTGGACCGCCGCTCCGAGCACCTGGCGCAGTTCGTCGGCGTCGATCGGCTTCGACACGACCCACTCCCCGGCCAGCTCGCGCCGGCCTGAAAACACCGACACGAACACGATCGGCAGCGAGTGGAGCGCGGCGTCGGCGCGGATCGCGCTCAGCACCTCGAAGCCGTCCATCCCCGGCATCAGCACGTCGAGCGTGACCGCGTCGTAATCGGCCTCGCGCAGCATCTCGAGCGCCTGCGGCCCGCTGGACGCGATCTCCGCGGTCACGCCGAGCGGCGCGAGCTGGCCGGCGATCAGATCGGCGATCTCGCGCTCATCGTCGACGACGAGCACGCGGCGCCCGCGCATCGCCGCGAGCGTCGTGCCCTCCAGCTCGACGACTGCCGGGAGCCGCACCGAGAAGGTGCTGCCGCGTCCGGGCTCGGACTCGACCTCGATCTGCCCGTCGTGGAGCTCGACGAGCGACTTGACGATCGACAGCCCGAGCCCCGTCCCCGGGGCGGCGCTCCCGTCCGGCCCGCGGTAGAACCGCTCGAAGATCCGCGACCGCTGCTCGTCGTCCATTCCCGTCCCGGTGTCGCGGACCTCGAGCTTGACCCACGCACGGTCCGGTTCGACGGCGACGTCGATGCGCCCTCCCTCGCCCGTGTACAGGTGCGCGTTGGTGACCAGGTTGGCCACGATCTGGCGCACGCGCGCGGGGTCGGCAAGCGCGAGCCCGGTCGCGGGCGCCACGTGGACGGTCAGCGTCTGGCGCTTGCCGGCGAGCTGGGGTCCGATCAGCTCGGTGACCTCGCGAACGGCCTCCCCGACGTCGATCGGCCGGCGAGTGATCTCCACCCGGTCGGCCTCGATCCGCGCCACGTCGAGCAGATCGTTGACGAGCTCGGTGAGGCGCTCGGCCGACTTGAGGATGATCTCGACGAACTCGCGCTGGCGGTCCGACATCCCCTCCGGCGAGCGGTGCAGCAGTTCGACGAACCCCTTGATCGATGTGAGCGGACTGCGGAGCTCGTGTGAGGCGGTGGCGACGAAGTCGCTCTTGGCGCGCTCGAGCCGGGCCCGCTCGGTCGTGTCGCGCACCGTCCAGACGACGCCCTGAGCCTCGCCGCCCAGCCGCGCGGCGGTCACCGCGAGCGTCCGCCCGCCGTGCTCGACGATCGTCTCCGAGCTGAGCGCCGCGGTGACCGGGGAAGCGGGCTGTTGGGCGCGTCGACCGCTCCCCCAACCGTCAGCTCGGGGACGAGCCGGGCGGCACTCGGGTTGACGGCGGCGATCGCCGAGGAGCCCGCCTCGGTGACGATCAGCGCGTCGCCGAGGCTCTCGATCGTCACCTCGAGCCGGTGGCGCTCCTGCTCGACCCGCCGCTGGGCGCCGAGCAGGTCGTCGCCCATCGCGTTGAACACGGTTCCGAGCTCGCGCAGCTCGCGCGGACCCGACGGCTCCACGCGCCGGTTCAGGTCGCCGGCCGCGAGCGCGCCGGTGGCGTCCACGAGCTCGTCGAGTGGGCGCTGCAGCGAGCGCACCAGCAGCGTGATCAGCACCAGCGCGGCGATCACCGCGAGCGCTCCGCCGAGCGCGATCAGCAGCACCGCGGTGCGGGTCTCCGAACGGGCGCCGGTGCGGGCCGAGGCCTGCCGTGCCCGCTGCCGGCTCTCGAGCGCGGCCGCGAATCCTCCGGCGCCGAGTCCGGGGCCGGCCGCCAGCTCCGCCCGCAGCAGGCGCTCGCTGGCCGTGTCGCCGCGGGCGAGCGAGGTCGCGGTCGCGGCGGCGGCGCGGTACGCGGCGGCGGCCTGCGCGCGGGCGGAGCCCGCGCCGGGGCCGTGGACCTCGCGCAGCACCTCCTGCTCGGCGATCGCGGCGGTCTGGAGGTTCGCCGCGGCGGTTGCAAGCGACGAGCTGCGCACGAGCGTGTCCTCATAGCGCTGACGCGCGCGGTACAGGCTCGCGATGCCGAGCGCCGCGACCACTGCGAGCGCGATGGTCAGGCACACCAGCGCGAGACGGAGCGACCGAGCGATCGATAGGCGCGCCATGCCGAGGGGTAGCTATAACATGGCCGGATGGCGCGGGTGTGGAGGCTCCGGCTGCTTGGGGGTATGGGTGTGTCGCTGATCGTTCCGGGGATGCTGCTCGCGTCGCTCGCCGTGCTCGCGCTCGCGGGCGGGTTCGGCGGCCTCACCGCGCTCGGGCAGGCGTTCTCCGGGCCGCCCGCGCCGGCCGCCGCGCTCACCGGCGTACGCGCCGGGGTGCCGCCGCACCCGCTGCCGCCGAGGCTGGTGGCGGCGTTGGCCGCGCCCGCGGCAGCAGCGCCTTCGAGCGCGCCGACCGGCGCGCCGGGAACGCCCGCGCCGAGCGGCTCCGTCCGGGCCGGAGCGCCGGGTCCGATCGCCTCGATCGGTCCGACGGTGGGCGTCTCGCACCCCGGCGTGGTGCCCGCGGCCAGGAGCCAGCCCGGATCGCCCCCGGCCCCGAAGTCGCCGCCCACGGTCGCCGACAAAATCGTCGGCGCGGGCAGCTCGGTCACCGAGCAGCTTCCCGGGCCGGTGGGCTCGAGCGCCACCAGCGCGCTGAAGACCGCCGGCGCCGCGCTCGACTCGATCGTGCCGATCAAGTCGCCGTGAGCGTTCCGCGTCCGGCGCGGGCCTGGATCGCCGCGTGCGCGATCCTGCTCGTCGCGTGCGGCGGTCACGCGATCGGCGCATCGGACAGCGCGACGGCGGGCACCGCGGTGATCCCGGCGGGCGACTGGACGACCTTCGATTACAACCCGCAGCGCAGCGGCGTCGGGCCTGCCGACATCGGGATCTCCGCGCGCAACGCCGGGGGCCTGAGGACCCGCGTCGTGCATATCGACGGGACCGTCGACGCGTCGGCGATCGAGCTTCACGGGGTCCGTGTGCGCGGCCGTGCGCGGGACGTGACCGTCGTGACTACGACGTACGGCAAGACGATCGCGATCGACCCGGGGAGCGGCCAGCGGCTGTGGGAGTACACCCCAGGCTCGTACAGGTCGGTCGCCGGCAGCCCGCAGATCACGAACGCGACTCCGGTGTTCGATCCCGACCGGCGGTACGTGTACGCCGCGGACCCCGCCGGCCTGATCCACAAGCTCGCGATCGCGACCGGCGCCGAGGTCCGCTCGAGGTATTGGCCGGTGCGGGTCACGCTGCTGCCCTCGCGCGAGAAGCTCGCCTCGCCGTTGACAGTCGGGGGCGGCATGCTGATCGTCGTCACCGACGGCTACGACGGAGACGCTCCGCCGTATCAGGGGCACGTCGTGTCAATCGCTCGCGCGAGCGGGCGGATCGCGCACGTCTGGAACTCGCTGTGCTCGAACCGCCGCCACCTGCTGGTGCCGAGCACCTGCCCGGCCAGCGGCTCGGCGATCTGGGGTAGGAACGCGCCGGTGCTCGAGCCCGGCAGCAACCGGATCCTGTTCGCAACCGGCAACGGCCCGTTCAACGGCAGCACCGACTGGGGCGACAGCGTGCTCGAGCTGGCCCCGGATGCGAGCCGGCTGCTGCACAACTGGACGCCGCGCAACCAGGCTGACCTCAGCGCGAACGACACCGACCTCGGCAGCACCTCGCCGGCGCTGCTGCCGCCGGTGCACGGGTATCGCCTCGCGGTCCAGGGCGGTAAGCAGGGGATCCTGTCGCTGCTCGACCTCGACCGGCTGAACGGGACGCGCGGCGGCGCCGGCCCGCGGACCGGAGGCGAGCTGCAGAACACCAGCGCGCCCGGCGGGGATCAGGTGTTCTCGGCGCCCGCGGTGTGGTCGCACCCCGGCGGGCCGTTCGTGTTCGTCGCCGACGGGTCGGGCACGGCCGCCTACGCGCTCCGCGGAGGCGGGCGGCCGCGGCTCGTAACCGCATGGCAGAACGGGACCGCCGGGACGAGCCCGATCGTCGCCGGCGGCTTGCTGTACGTATATGACCAGAACGGCGGCGCGCTGAACGTCTATCAGCCCGCGAGCGGACGGCGGGTCGCCTCGCTGGGGGCGGATGGCGGCCACTGGAACAGCCCGATCGCTGTTGGCGGCCGGGTGATCCTGCCGGTCGGAAACGCCAACGACCACAGCACGAGCGGCGAGATCTTCATCTACCACCTGCCCGGGCGCTAGCCGGAGTCGCGCGCGCCTCGGGCCGGTCAGTGGCGGTGCAGGACCCTCGCGAGCAGGTTCCGCGTGATCGCGACCAGCCTCGGGTCCGGCGCGTGCGGCGCGTCCGGTGAGGCATTCGGGACCGGTTCGAGTCCGAGCTCCCAGCCGAGCATCCCGGTGCTGAACACGAGCGCGCCCGAGCGGGCGGTGTAGAGAGTCGTCTGCCCCTGTAGCTGGCCGAGCCCGGGCGCCGGCTCGCCGCGCTCGGGGGCCATGCAGGCCACGGCCCCTGAGCCGACCACGGTCGTGCCGCGCGGCGAGGCCGAGGTCCGCATGTCGAGCTCGTATCCGACGATCCCGGGGATCCGGGTGGCGGCGGTGACGCCGGTGTGCGCGAACAGCCACGTTGGACGCAGCGCCGGTGCGGGTTTCCAGGCGTAGTAGCGGTACACAGGCGGCCCACCGAGCACCAGCCGCGGCGTGATGCAGCCCAGGTAGGCGCTGCCGGTGAGCGCCGCCCCGCCGTCCGCGAACCGGCCCGTGGGGGTGCGGCGGTCGTTGTCACGGGCCGCGTACTCCTTGTAGGCGACGATCGTCTGACCGGGCCTGCCCGCCTGACTGGCGCCGCGGGAGCCGCGCTCGTAGCGGACCTTCCAGGCCATCGTGTCCGAGCTCAGGAACACCAGGCTCGTGGCGTGGTCGCGGGCGCGCACGAACGCGCTCGCCTGCCGCTGTGACCAGTACTCGGAGTGGCCGAAGTCGATCACGGCTCGGTGGCCTCGCAGCTGGGCGGGATCCACGTCGACCGACTCGCTGCCCGTGTACGAGACCGGATACCGGTAGCGCTCGAGGAACCACACCAGCGCGACGTCCCGGCTGAAGAACTGGCCGGCGCCGGTGACGGTCCCGTACGGGCGGTCGTAGGAGACCTCGACGCCCTGGGTGGAATGTGTGATCGCGACGCGGTCGCCGCCCGGGTACAGGCTGTCGCCGCCCCAGGCGTTGTAAGCCTCGTACGTGGAGGTCGGGAGTTGTGCGAGCAGCGGCTGGGGACGCCTTGACAGGACCACGAAGATCGCGTCGCGGGCCCCCCGGCGGGTAGCGAGCTTGACGACGTAGACGCCCGTCGGGAGCGCCGAGGGGATCGTGAAGCTGAGCGTGGGATGCCAGTCGCACTGGGTCAGCCCAGTGGTGAAGCTGTGCGCGCAGGCCGGCTGTCGCACGACCCGGAGCGGCCTCGACGAGAGCACCTCGCGTCCGCCCGCGCCGCCGTACCAGCCGATCCTGAAGATCCGGATCGTCACCCACCGCGCGCCCGGCGCGCTCACGTAGATCCGCTGCACGCTGCCAGGGGCGACCGTGGGCGCGGCCACGTAGCCCTCGACCGTGCCCGACGCGAGCCCGCCGACGTCGGCGGCAGGGCCCGGGAGCCGCCAGTCGCGAGTCCCGCGGGCGCGGTTCTCGGCCGCGATCGAGGGCTGCGGGCCGCCGGTCCGTACCAGCCACCGATACGACGCCCGGAGGCGAGGCCGGGCGGGGGCGGGGTGCGGCGCGCTCGACGTCGTGGTTGTGACGTGCACGGCCGCCCCGCCGCCGCACCCGGCGAGGATCGCGGAGCCGATCAGCAGGGCGCCGAGCACCCTCGCTGTCGCTCGCGCCCTCACCGCTTGGAGGCTAGCTGGCGCTTGATAGGCTCGCCTGGTTCCGGCCGGGGCAAGCCGAAGAGAGGGGAATCAGGATGGGATACACGTCGAATCCGCGCGACGGCGTCACGCGCCGCCAGGCGCTTCGCGATCTCGGAGGCGCCGGGCTGGGGCTGACGGCCGCTGGGGCCGGGATCGAGGCACTGCTCGCGCAGGCGGCTGCCGCCGCGCCGCGGCCGGGAGCCACGCTCAAGGACGTCGAGCACGTCGTGATCCTGATCCAGGAGAACCGCTCCTTCGACCACTACTTCGGGACGCTGTCCGGGGTGCGCGGGTTCAGCGACCCGGTCGGCCGCGCGGCGTTCTTCCAGAAGGCGGGCGGCACGACGGTGCACCCATTCCACCTCGACGGCAAGTGCCTGCCCGACCTGACGCACGACTGGGCCCCTCAGCACCGCTCGTGGAACAACGGGAAGATGAACCAGTTCCTCGCGCAGCACCTGCAAGTGGACGGGTCCGCGATCGGTCCCGAGACGATGGGCTACTACAACCGCTCGGACATCCCGTTCTACCACGCGCTCGCGGACGCGTTCACGGTCTGCGACATGTACTTCTGCTCGGTGATCGGCCCGACCGATCCGAACCGGTTGATGTCGATGTCGGCGACGATCGACCCCGACGGGAAGGCCGGGGGACCGCTGGTCCAGACGAACACGCTTCCGTCGGAGCGCACCGGCCTGTTCAGCTGGACGACGATGCCGGAGGCGCTGTCCCGGCGCGGGATCAGCTGGAAGGTCTACACGGGAACGCCGATCGGCTTCTTCGACAACGTGCTGACGTACTTCAAGCAGTACGCAAAGGGCACGCAGCTCTACGACCAAGGCGTCGCTCCGACATACCAGACTGACTTCCTGGCCGACCTGAGCGCCGGCAAGCTGCCGCAGGTCTCGTGGGTGATCCTGAGCGTCGAGGAGAGCGAGCATCCGGGGATCTCGAACCCGAACGTGGGCGAGCTCGGGACCCGCGAAGTCGTCGAGGCGATCGTGTCCTCCAAGCAGTGGAGCAAGACCGCGCTGTTCATCACGTACGACGAGAACGGGGGATTCTTCGACCACGTGCCGCCGCCGACCCCGCCGCGGGGCACCAAGGGCGAGTTCCTGACAGTCCCGACCCTCCCCGCCGAGGCGGAAGGCATCCGCGGGCCGATCGGGCTCGGCTTCCGCGTCCCGATGATCGTCGTCTCACCGTTCACACGCGGCGGGCTGGTGTGCTCGGACGTGTTCGACCACACCTCGACGCTGCGCTTCATCGAGACGCGGTTCGGGGCGAAGGTTCCCAACCTGAGCAAGTGGCGCCGCCGGGTCACCGGCGACCTGACGAGCGCATTCAACTTCGCGGCTCGGCCGAACAACTCGCGGCCGCGGCTGCCGAATGTGATTGCGGCCGCGTGCAAGACGAATACCCCGCCGACGGTCCCCTCGCAGCCGATGCCCAAGCAGGAGCCCGGCAAGCGCAGGCGACCGAGCGGGATCGTCCGTCCCCGTCGCCGCTGACCGGGACCGGTGGCCTGGCGAGCGGCTGCGCTCGCTTGCGAGGCTGGAGCTGCGGGTACTGTTTGAGGAGGTGTTAGGGCGTCTCCCGGAAATCGAGCCCGACGGTTTCCCCGTTCGGCTTCGTTCGAACCGGGTGAATGGGCTCACGTCGCCACACGTCTCGTCCAGGCCGACCGCTGGCGAGGCAGGAGATCCGTGACACGGGCGCCGGGGGGGCGACCGGCGAGCCGCGCAGCCGAGACCGGCCCAGGGAGCAGGGCGGGGAGGGCTCGGCTGAGCTCGCGATCTTCGCGGCGACCGAGAAGCTGCTCGCGCAGCACTCGCTCCAGGATCTGAGCGTCGCGCAGATCCTCGCCGAGGCGGGCCTGTCGCGCGCGACGTTCTACTTCTACTTCGGCTCGAAGTTCTCGGTCGTGGCGAGCCTGCTCGTACGGATCACCGACGAGATCTTCGAGTTCGTGCAGCCGTTCGTCAGCCGCGACCCCGCCGAGCAGCCGCAGGAGGCGCTCGACCGAAGCCTGCGCGCTGCGATCGAGGTCTGGGAGCGCCACCGCCCGACGCTGCGAGCGACGATGCAGCACTGGGCGACCAACGAGGAGATCGGCCGCCAGTGGATCGCCAGCATCGAGCTGTTCACCGACGCGGTCGCGGGGACGATCGAGCGTGACCGCGAAGCCGGCCTTGCGCCGGACGGGCCCGCTCCACGCAGCCTCGCGGCGGCGCTGCTGTGGGGGACCCAGCAGTGCCTGTACGCCGCCGGCCTCGGGACCGACGACGACCTGGGGGACGAGCGCGGCGTGTTCGAGCCGCTGCTCGCGATCTGGACGCGGTCGATCTACGGCGATCCAGCGGGCGGATAAGCTCCCAGTCACAGCGCCCGGACGCGGAGTCCGCGGTACAGATCGGGGAACGGATGGGGAAGGTTTCGAGCGGCGACCGGACGATCGGCCTGGAGGAGCTGGGGCTTCGCGCCGCGCGCGTCGCCGCGGGGCTCGCCGGCCTCGGGCTCGGCGACGGGGACGGCGTCGCGATCTACCTGCGCAACGACCTGGCGTTCTTCGAGGCGGCGCTCGGCGCGAGCCTCGCCGGCGCCTACCCGATCGCGATCAACTGGCACTACACCGCGGACGAGGCCCGGTACGTGCTCGAGGACTCCGAGGCGAAGGTGCTCGTGATCCATGCGGACCTGCTGCCGAGGGTGCGCGGCGCGGTCCCCGATGACGTGTGGGTGCTGGTGGTCAGGACCCCTCCCGAGGTGCTCGCCGCGTACGGGGTCCAGGCTGAGAGCGGCGAGGTTCCCGACGGGGCGATCGACTGGGAGCGATGGCGTGACGGGTTCGAGCCGGCGATGCCGGAGGCGGACGGGACGACGCTGTCGATCATCTACACATCCGGCACGACCGGCCATCCGAAGGGCGTCAAGCGCCCGCCGTACTCCGACTCCGAGCTCGACCGGATCTCGGCGGCGCTGGCGGTGATCTTCGGCTTCGGCTACTTCGCCGATCCGAGCGAGATGGTGACCGCGGTCGTCGGCCCGATCTACCACTCGGCGCCCAACACGCACGCGATCTTCAGCCTCCGGGCGGGTGCGAGCATCCACCTGATGCCGCGGTTCGACCCCGAGGCGCTGCTCGAGCTGATCGAGCGCGAGCGTGTCACGCACCTGCATCTGGTGCCGATCATGTTCGAGCGGCTGCTGAAGCTGCCTGAGCGCACGAGGAGCCGCCACGACCTCTCGTCGCTGCGGTTCGTGGTGCACGCGGCGGCCCCGTGTGCTCCGCAGACCAAGCGCGCGATGATCGATTGGTGGGGGCCTGTGATCCACGAGTACTATGGCTCGACGGAGGTCGGGCCGGTCACGTTTCTCACTGCCGAGGAGTGGCTCGAGCACCCGGGCTCGGTGGGCAAGGTGATGGAGGGCGCAGAGGTGAGGGTGATCGACGAGCAGGGGCAGATCCTGGGCGTGGGGGAGACCGGCGAGATCGCCGCCGGCAGCACCACCGGCAGCGCCGACTTCACCTACCACCGCGACGAGGCCAAGCGCCGCGCCGCTGACCGGGACGGGCTGTTCGCCCCCGGCGACGTCGGCTACTTCGACGAGCACGGCTACCTGTATCTGTGCGATCGGAAGATCGACATGATCATCTCGGGCGGCGTCAACATCTACCCGGCGCAGATCGAGGCCGAGCTGCACAAGCTGCCCGCGGTCGCCGACTGCGCCGTGTTCGGGATCCCCGATGAGGAGTTCGGCGAGGCGGTCCACGCCGTTATCCAGACGCGCCCTGGGCAGGCGGCCACCGAGGAGCAGGTGAAGGCGTTCCTGCGCAAGCGAGTCGCCGGGTTCAGCATCCCGAAGCGGGTCGAGTTCCGCGACGAGCTGCCGCGCGAGGACTCGGGCAAGATCTTCAAGCGCAAGCTGCGCGACCCGTTCTGGGCCGAGGCGGGACGGTCGATCTGATGGAGCTCGTCCGGCGCCTGTCAGACGAGGACCTCGCGATCCTCACGCTCGAGCGCGGGCCGGTCGTCGGCCACACCTGCAAGGTGCTGATCCTCGAGCGCCCGGTGGGAGCGCAGCAGCTGCGCGACGCGATCGCCGCGCGGCTCGACCACGCGCCGGAGCTGTCGCTGCGCCTCCACGAGCACGACAGCGAGATGTGGTGGGCGACCGACGAGCGACTCGACCTGCGCCGGCACGTCGTCGAGCACGACGGTCCGCCGCTCGAGCGCGACGGGCTGAGGGACGCGATTGCGGGCCTGTTCGAGCGCCGGCTCGAGCGAGACCGGCCGTTGTGGCAGATCGACGTGCTGCCACCGATCGCCGGGGGCGGCTGCGCGCTGGTGTGGAGGATCCACCACGCCCTGGCGGACGGCACGACCGTGATGCGGATCGGGCGCAGCGCGATCTGGACCGAGCCCGAGGCCGGCGTCAAGCCGAAGCCGGCGGGCGGCAGACGCGCGCCGGCCGAGCCGGCGTATGAGGACGTTCAGGGCCTGCACATGCTGATGCGCGAGACCCCGCACCCGTGGCTTCGGTCGCCGTTCGACGGCCAGATCGACTCGAAGCGAGCGGTCGCGTTCGCGACCGGCGATCTGGAGACCTTTCACCGAGTGGCGTCGTCGGTCTGCGGGGCGACCGTCAACGACGCCGTGCTGACGGTCGTATCGGGCGGCCTGCGCCGGTGGCTCGAGGCCGCGCACTGCCCGGTCGGCCCGGTCCGCGTCAAGGTGCCGGTCAGCCTGCACGGAGCGCAGCACGGGGGGGCGGTACCGGAGCTCGGCAACCGCGATTCATACTTCTGTCTCGACCTGCCGCTGGGGCCCGAGGATCCGGCCACGAGGCTCGAGACGATTCACCACGCGACGAAGGCTCGCAAGCAGGACCACGACGCCGAGTGGCTCGACGCGCTGATGCACGAGCTCGGCAACACGTCTCCGAGGCTGCGGCGGTTCGCCGACCAGATCCTCGCGAGCCCACGGTCGTTCGCGCTCAACGTCTCGAACGTCCCGGGTCCCCGCCGCCCGATCGAGGTGCTCGGCGTGCCCGTCGACGCGCTGTACGCGATCGCCGAGATCGGCGAGCGGCACGCGCTGCGGATCGCCGTCCTGTCGCTGGTCGACACGCTCAGCTTTGGGCTGTGCGCCGACCCGACGCTGCTCCCCGACGTCGAGCAGCTCGCGGTCGCGATCGAGGCGGAGGCCGCGGCGCTGTGCGCTATCTCCGCGACGACGTAAGCCCGCCGTCGACGGTGATCGCCGACCCGGTCACGTAGGCGGACGCGTCCGAGGCGAGATACACCGCCGCGCCGACGATCTCGTCGGGCCGGCCGCCGCGCCGCAGCGGGATCGTCCGCTCCGCCAGCTGCTCGAACGCCTGCATGTCCCAGGCCTTCGAGATGTCGGTCAGGAACGGGCCGGGCACGATCGTGTTGACCCGCACCGCCGGCGCGAACGCGTGCGCGAACCCGATCGTCAGCGCGGACAGCCCGGCCTTCGCCGCTCCGTATGGAAGCTCGGCGGGGGACGGGGACACCGACGCTGTGCTCGACACGTTGATGATCGCGCCGCCGGCGGCCGCCGCCATCCGTGTGCCGACCAGCGCGCAGAGCCGGAAGTGGCCCTTCAGGTTGACGGCGATCACCTTGTCGAACAGCTCCTCCGTGACGGCATCGAGGCTCGGGTACGGCGGGGAGGAGCCGGCGTTGTTGACGAGCACGTCGACGCGGCCGAACCGATCGTAGACGCCTTCGACGAGCCGATCGCACTGCTCCCAGTGCCCGACGTGGCAGGCGATCCCGACCGCGGTCGCGCCGGTCTGCGACGCGATCTGCTCGGCCGCGGCGTCGCACGCGTCCTGCTTGCGGCTCGAGATCACGACCGTCGCGCCGCGCCGCGCGAACGCGGTCGCGATCTGCAGCCCCAGGCCGCGGCTGCCGCCGGTGATCAGCGCGACCTTGTCGTCGAGCTCGAACATGCTCACCTCCGCTTGTCGATGTGGTCGGGGCGGGCGACCGCCAGCTTGTCGGCGATCATCCCGCGCAGCTCGGCCGCCACCTCGTCGAGCCGGTCGTCGAGCGCGCCCGAGCGGATCGCGTCGGCGAGCGCGGCGTCGCTGTCGAAGCCGAGTCGGCCGAGCCGCTCGCGGTGGCCGGCGGCGTGCGCGTCGCCGAGCCGCAGCTCGCGCTCGACGATCGCGAGCACGTTGGTCGCGACCTTGAGGTGGTAGCGGAGCCGGTCGTCGAGCTGCGGCTCGATGTCATCGACGAGAAACTCCCGGACCGCCTCGAGCAGCGCCGCCGGGTCGGGTAGGTCGTGGGGATCGCTCACGCTGGGCCCCGCTCGCCCGCGGCCATGCCGCCCGCTCGCCATCCGGGCTCGCCTGCTTGGGCGGCGCCCGCGTCATCCGGCTGGCTCGCCACTTCCGGGGCCCGCGTGAGTCGTCCGGCTACCTGTTCGAGCACCGCGAGCGCGTCCCATTCCTGCTCGCACGCGCGCCGCCCGATCGACGCGAGCTCGACCGAGCGGGTGTGGCCCTTCAGGTGGCGCGATGCCTGCACGTGGCACAGCACCCCCCACCACACGGTCCCGGCTGCCTGCCACCACAGCAGCTCCTCGAGCGCTACCTCGCCGCCGCCGGCCGCGCGGTAGGACTCGATTAGCGTTTCGTAGTCGCCGACCCCCGCCACGGGATGCGCGCCGCCGAACCGCCACGCCGGCACGCACAGCCACCCCAGGTCCTCGAGCGGGTCGCCGCGGTGCACGAGCTCCCAGTCGAGGACCGCCGCGACGCCGAGCTCGCCGATCAGCAGGTTCCCGAGCCTGAAGTCGCCGTGCACGATCGTCGCGGGCCGCGACTGTGGCCGGGTCAGCTCGAGCCGTCGTAGCACCAGCTCGAATGCGGGGTGCCGCTCGTCGAGGCCGTCGAGCACCTCGCGGCAGCGCTCGATCGGGTCGGGCTCCGCGAGCGTGGGGAGCTTCTCGTTCGGGATCGAGTGAAGCCGCGCCAGAATCTCGCCGCACTGCTTGTCGAGCTGCGCGAGCGCGTCCGCGTAGCGCGGGTCGCGCCGCAGCCGGGGCGGCAGCGCCTCGCCGTCGACCTGCTCGACCACCAGCGCCGGCATCCCGAGGGGACCGCCGGCCTCGAAGCTTGCGACCACCCGGGCGACCGGGACGCCCGCCTCGAACGCCGCCCGCAGCATCGCGGCCTCGAGATCGACGCTCGCCCGCGCGGAGCCCCGGGGGAGCCGCTGCAGGATCAGCTTCGAGCCGCCGGCGGTCTCGAACGACCACGTCTCCCGCGAGGCGCCGGCGGACAGCCGGCGCAGCTCGACGACGGGCTCGCCGAGGGCGTCGCTCAGCGCGTGGGAGAGCTCCTCCATCAGCCGCGGTCGCGGCCCGGCGTACGGCCTCCGAACCCGAACAGGCTGCGCGCGATGTTGCGGATCTGGATCTCCTCGGAGCCCTCGGTGATCCGGTAGCGGCGGTGGTGGCGGTAGATGTGCTCGAACGGCAGCGTGCGGGTGTATCCGATCCCGCCGTGGACCTGGATCGCGCGGTCGGCGGCGTCGCACACGAGCCGGTTGGCGCGGTAGTTGCACATCGAGATCCGGTCAGAGACGGCAGGGCCCCCGTGCTCGTCCATCTGCGCGGCGGTGTCCCCGATCAGCTCGCGCAGCAGCGCGCAGTCGGTGTGCAGCTCGACCAGCGGCCATTGGATTGCCTGGTTGACCGCCAGCGGCTTTCCGAACACGATCCGCTCGCGGGCGTACTCGACGCTGCGGTCGACGCAGAACTGCGCGGCGCCGAGGCTCGAGGCCGCCTGCCGGATCCGGTTCTCGTGCACGAACAGCAGCGCCGCGGCGAGCCCGGCGCCCTCCTCGCCGACGATCGCCTCGTGGGGCACGCGCACGTCCGTGAGGGCCACCTCGGAATGGTCGGAGGGCATGTTGAACGTCCAGTGGTGATAGAGGACCTCGAAGCCGGGGGTGTCGGTGGGGACGAGGAACGCGGTGATTCCCCTGGGGGCGCCGGGCTCGCCGGAGGTCCGGGCGAACACGAGGTCGTACCGCGCGACGTGCATCCCGGTGTTGAAGCGCTTGACGCCGTTGATCACCCAGTCCGAGCCGTCGCGGGTCGCGTGGGTCTCGAGCCAGGTCGCGTCGCTGCCGTGGTTCGGCTCGGTCAGCCCGAACGCGCAAGCGACCTCGTGGCGGATCAGCGGCTCGATCAGCTCTCGCTGCTCGTCCGAGCCGAGCGCGTGGAGGACGAGGACGATCGGGAAGTTGCCCACGCACGAGCTCTCGGTCTGCAGGTCGGAGTGCAGGCCGATCGGCTTGTCGGCGAGGTGCTCGCGGATCGCCGCCATCTCAACGTTGGTCCCGTCCGTGCCGCCGAGCTCGGCCGGTAGCGCGAACCGGTACAGGCCGGCGTCGTCGGCGCGGCGCATCATCTCGACCAGCAGCTCGTCCCACTCGCGCACCGGCGCGCCGCCGCGCTCGAGGTCGGTGCGCGCGAACTCGCGGCGGTGATCGAAGTACTGGGGGTGCTGCTCCTGGAGCGGTGCCAGCTCGCGCGCGATGAACTCGTCGATCGCCGTGAGCATCGCGTCGATGTCCCGTGTTGGCGTCATCCGCGGAACGCGAGCCTATAGGCTGGGCCGCCGATGCAGCATGGGATCGTCGCCTATGCGGCCTACGTGCCGCGGCACCGGCTGGCGCACGAGGAGCTCGGCGGCGAGCTCGGGGTGCGAGGAGGCGACGGGCGACGGGTGATCGCCTCCTACGACGAGGACTCGACGACGATGGCGGTCGAGGCGGCGCGGACAGCGGCGGGCAACGGAGCCCCCGCCCCGGGCGCGATCTACTTCGCGACGACCACGCCGCCGTATCTCGACAAGACCAACGCCGCCGCGATCCACGCCGCGCTCGACCTCGGGCATGACGGGTTCGCGGTCGACGTCGCCGGCTCCCCGCGGTCGGCCGTCGGGGCGTCGCGTGCGGCAGCGGCGACCGGCGGACTGGTGGTGATGGCCGACATGGTCACCGGCCTGCCCGGTTCCGGCGAGGAGCGCGACGGCGCCGACGGCGCGGCGGCATTCCTGTTCGGGCCGGTGGACGAGGCCGCGGTCGAGTTCCTGGCGAGCGCGTCGGCGACCGCCGAGTTCCTCGACCGCTGGCGGCTGCCTGAGGAGATAGCCAGCCACCGGTGGGAGGAGCGCTTCGGCCTCGAGATGTACACGCCGCTGATCAGCGACGCGGTGTCGCGGGCGCTCGCCGATGCCGGGCTCGAGCGGACCGATCACGTGATCGTGTCCTCGTCGAACCCCCGTGCCGCTGCTGCGGCGGGCAAGCAGCTCGGCGCGGCGCCCGGCCCGGACGGCCTCGGGTACGCGGGCGCCGCCGACCTCGGGCTGCGGCTCGCCGCCGTCCTGGACGCGGCGCATCCCGGGGAGACGATCCTGAGCGTGACCGCGACGGATGGATGCGACGCCGCGGTGCTGAGGGTGACCGACCGGATCGCGAACGCCAGGGGTGGCGCGCCGGTGGCAGAGCAGCTCGAGGGCGGGCGCGAGGCCACATACGCGACGTACCTGTCCTGGCGCGGACTGCTGGAACGCGAGCCACCGCGCCGCCCGGATCCCGAGCGCCCGGCCGGGCCGCCGGCGGCGCGGACCGAGGCGTGGAAGTTCGCGTTCGTGGGCTCGCGGTGCAGGAAGTGCGGGCAGGTGCACGTGCCGCCGCGGCGCGTGTGCGTCGGCTGCGGGACTGTGGACCAGATGGATCGCGCCCCGCTGGCGGACAAGGCGGGGACCGTTGCGACCTACACGGTCGACCGGCTGGCGTTCTCACCGTCGCCGCCGATGATCGACGTGGTGGTTGACTTCGACGGCGGGGGGCGCTACACGCTGGAGGTGACCGACGCCGCGCCCGAGGAGATCGAGATCGGGACGCGGCTGGAGCTGACGTTTCGCCGCCTGTACACGACCGGCGGCATCCACAACTACTTCTGGAAGGTGAGGCCGATCTGATGGCCAGTCACGGGATCAAGGACAAGGTCGCGATCGTCGGGATGGGCTGCACGCGCTTCGGTGAGCGCTGGGAGTCATCCGCCGCCGACCTGCTCGTGGACGCGACCGAGGAGTGCTTCGCCTCGACGCCCGAGATCAGCAAGGACGACGTGGATGCGTACTGGCTGGGGACGCTGAGCTCGGGGCAGTCGGGGCTGGTGCTGAGCGAGCCGCTGGGGCTCGACTACAAGCCCGTCACACGCGTCGAGAACTTCTGCGCGACCGGCTCGGAGGCGTTTCGCAACGCGGCCTACGCGGTTGCCTCGGGGGCGTACGACGTGGTGATGGCGGTCGGGGTCGAGAAGCTCAAGGACTCCGGCTACTCGGGGCTCGCGACGGGCCGGGGAAGCGGAGACGGGACCGATCCGCTCGCGACCCAGACCGCGCCCGCGGCGTTCTCGCTGCTCGACCCGGCGTACTGCGAGAAGTACGGGGTGGACCAGCAGGACATGCGAGACGCGATGACCCACGTCGCCTGGAAGAACCACGCCAACGGCGCGAAGAATTCGCGTGCGCAATTCCGGTCGGAGGTGCCGAAGGAGAAGATCGCGGCGGGGGCGGGAAAGGTCGCGGGCCGGCTCGGGGTGTTCGACTGCTCGGGAGTCTCAGACGGGTCGGCGTGCGCGCTGATCGTCCGCGCCGAGGACGCCCACGAGTACACGGACCGGCCGATGTACGTGAAGGCGCTGTCGATGGTGGCCGGGCCGGCGAGCGGCCCGATCGATCCCGCCTACGACTACACCACCTTCCACGAGGTGGCCCGGTGCGCGCAGGACGCCTATCAGCAGGCGGACGTCACAAAGCCCCGCGAGCAGATCTCGATGGCGGAGGTGCACGACTGCTTCACGCCGACCGAGCTGGTGCTGATGGAGGACCTCGGCTTCTCGGAGCGCGGCCACGCGTGGCGCGACGAGCTCGAGGGCGCGTTCAACCTCGACGGCGAGCTGCCGATCAACCCCGACGGAGGTCTGAAGTCGTTCGGCCACCCGATCGGCGCCAGCGGGCTGCGGATGCTGTTCGAATGCTGGCTGCAGTTCCGCGGCGAGGCCGGAGACCGGCAACTCGACGACCCGCGGCTGGGGATGACCCACAACCTCGGCGGCCGGCCCGGCAGCTGCGTGTCGTTCATCTCGATCACGGGGGCGGAGCGGGGGTAGGGTGCGCTGGGCGCGCGGCGCGGCCGCGCGCCGATTCCGGGCTGATTTCCGTCGTCTATATCGACGTTTGGAAGAGAAGTACGCGCGCGGAGAGCCGTCCCCCTTCAGGCGAGCGTGCGCAGGAGCCGCTTTACGTCCTGCGGATAGAAGGGCCACAAGAACAGCGCCCGCTCGTGGCCGGTCGCGTCGATGATGTACGCCGCCTCGGTGTGGAGGATGTACTTGATCGTGGTGCCCGCGATCCGCTTCGTCGTGACCGACACGCCGATCGAGTAGCGCTTCCACACTGCGGCCAGCCGTGAGCGGCTGCCCACGGCCCAGTGCCACTGCGGCACGAGGTGCCATTTGCCCACATCCTGCAGCAGGTTTGCCCGCGCGTTCGCGTACACATCGACGCTCACGGCCAGGATCGTCGGCCGCTGAGCGGCCGGCATCTGACTGACCGTCTGGTTGAGCACGTGCGCCTCGAGCGGGCAGAGATTGCGACACAGCGGGTCGACGAAGGTTACGATCACCGGCCGCCCGCGGTAGGCGGCCAGAGACACCGGGCGGCCGCTCTGGTCGCGCAACATGAAGTCGGGCGCCGGGCGCTGCCCCGCGTGCCAGCTGAAGGGCGGAGGCGTCACCGTCGAGGAGCCCGAGACCTGCGGCCTGCTGCGGTGAAGCGCAAGGACCGGGACTGCCACCGCCATCGCACAGAGGAGCCCGACGCCAGGGATCGCCCAGCGCAGCCCAACCGGGAGCCCCGCGCGGTCCTCGGCGGGCTCCCGCGCTCGGCGCACCGCGCGCCGCCGTCGCTGGACTCGCGGGACGGCAAAGGCAAGGACAGCGACCGCGGCGATTCCTCCCACCACAGCCGCGCCAATCCCGAGGACGTTAGAACCACCCGAGCGTCCAGCGGCTCTCGCCGCGGGCGAGGTGGGAGCGAGCCTCACGCCGGCGGCGAGCGCCAGCCGGCGGACGGCAGCCTCGGCCGCCACCGAAAGGCCGTCGCCGGAAGCGCGCAGCGGCACTCTCGCCAGGATCCGGTAAGTGGGCGTAGCGGAGTGCCCGGGCCAGTTGAACCCAAACCCACCCGGCATCACCACCAGCAGCCGCTGACGATAAGCCGATGACAGCTCCAGTCCGAGGAAGCGAGCGTAGAGCCGGGACTTGCCCCACAACGCTGTAATCGAACCGAGGTCATACGCGCTCGAGATGACCGCCACGCGGATCGGGAAGCCGGAGCGATTCGCCGCGCGTACCACGGCAAGTAGCTGCCGTTGCGCGGGCGACACGCTGTTCGACTGCGAAGTGAGGAAGACCTGATTGCCGATCAGGTAATCGCTGGCGGGATCACCATCAGCGCGCGCGAGGTGCGCCGACGCTCCGAGCAGCGCGACGATCAGCAGCGCCAAGGCACTCGCGCGAGATACACGCCGACGCGCCATATCCGGACATTGTGAACCTCCCGAGCCCCGACGCCGACGCCCGAGCTTCACGAACGGCGCGATCAACCCTCGCCCGACGCGGGCCCAGTCCCGGCGGGAGGGTCCGGCCCCGGGTTGGCCGCCGGGCGCGCCGGCTCCGGCTCGCTGTTCTCCGGGACGCGGCGGAGGAACATGAAGTACCAGACGACCAGCGCGATCAGCAGGAGGGTCGGCAGCAACAGCGAGAGCAGCGCGCCGGCGAGGAAGTCTGCG
Organism: uncultured Solirubrobacterales bacterium; assembly: GCA_963800475.1. Lineage (GTDB taxonomy): Bacteria > Actinomycetota > Thermoleophilia > Solirubrobacterales > Solirubrobacteraceae > Palsa-465. The sequence continues at coordinate 658,607 of CAWDAZ010000001.1, forward strand.
ATGGGCAACATTGTGTCGGTCTCTCTCCTTCTCAGGTCGTATAGGCCGCGGTCGAGCCGGGCGGGCGGTCCGGCTCGAGCCACCGGTAGAAGCCGATCAGGAAAGTGATCGTAAAAGCGAGCGATCCAGGCACCCACATCACGCCGGCAGCGATCTGCTGGTCCGTCAGTGCGCTGATCCCGCCCGGGCGCGACGGCAGCGCGGCGTAGTAGTGGTAGATCGCGTGAGGCACGATCACCAGCGTGATCGCCAGGATCCAGCCGACCACCATCGCGCTGGCCGTATAGGCAATCCGCACCGGCCACACCAGCCGCGGGCGCAGCGGGCCCGGGTCGATCACCCTGGCCCAGAACAACAGCCCGAAGAAGAAGAACATCGCGTGCTCGACCACGTGCACGACGCCGGAGCTCAGCGTGGCGTCGTAAGCGGCGGGGATGTGCCAGGCGACGATCGTGCCGCAGAAGAGAATCCACGCCGGGAGCGGTCGCGCGAGTGCACGCAGCGGTCGGGTCCAACTCGCGCGAGCCACCGCTCGCGCGACCTCGGTCCGCGTGTCGAGCGGCAGCGCGCGCCACATCCGCGGCCACGGCCGCCCGAGCAGGATCAACGGCGGCGCGACCGTGAGCAGCAGGACGTGCTGGAGCATGTGGACCCAGAACAGCTGGTCGGCGTACGCGTCAATCGGCGAGTCGAGCGCGATCACGATCGTCAGCAGGCCGGTGAAGAACGCGGCCGCCTGGAGCGGGCGCGGCCGGCCGCGGCGACGGCTGCCGAGCACGTACAGCAACCCGGCGAGCCCCACGTAGATGAGCGACGGATCCAGGGACCAGTTGGTCCAGGACACGGCTCAGGAGGCGTAGTAGAGGATGATCCAGGCCACGAACCCGATCGCCGCGAAGTAGGTCCAGTAGAACGAGGAGGCCTCGACCCCGACCCGGATCAGCTCCTCCTCGCCCGCGGGGATCTCGATCTGGCGCGGGCCCTCGCGGCGCACACGCCACAGGCTTGCCACCTGGATCTCGATCCAGAACAGGCCCATCAACGCGACGATCGCGTAGGTCGCCGTCCAACCGAAGAACACAGCCGCGTAGCCTCCGCTGGCAGCGCCGAAGCCGAGCTGCGTGTACTCGAAGAACTGCAGCGCGACCGCGGCCAGCGTGAACAGGACCGCGATGGTCCCCGCGGCGAGCTCGTCGACTTCAGGCCGTTTGGCCGCGAGACGGTAGATAACGGCGCCGACCACGTACAGCGCCATGATCGAGATGCCGAGGCCCTTGGCCGGCAGAACGGTCCCGATCTTCCAGTTGTGGTTGACGTCGAGCGCCTGCAGATAGAAGAACGCGAACACGAACGAGGCGAAGAAGAATGAGATCGAGCCGCACAGCAGCCGCCCGCCGACCCAGATCGCGCGGGGCTGCCACTCCCGGGGCTCGGGCTCGAAGTCGTGGACGGTTTGGGGAGCGGAGGCGCCGGCTTCCATGACCTATGCGCTCCCGCCGGCGGGCGCGGCCGCCGGCGCCCCCGCGGGTGCCGGCTCCACCCCGTACGGGTAGGGATCTTCGTCGAACACGGGGATCCGTTCGAAGTCGTGCAGAGGCACCGGGGTGGGCAGCTGCCACTCGGCCGATTTCGAGTGCCAGGGGTTGGGCTCCGCCGGCTCGCGCTTGATCAACAGCGACCACACGACGTTGAAGATGAACACCAGCATCGAGAGCCCCAGCACGTAGGCCGAGATCGAGACCCAGTCGTTCAGGCCCTGGAATCCGGCCGCGTAGGTGACGACGCGCCGCGGCATCCCCATGAAGCCGAGCCCGAACAGCGGCGCAAACGTCGAGTTGAAGGCGATGAACATCACCCAGAAGTGGACCTTGCCCAGCTTCTCGTTGAGCTTGAAGCCGTACATCTTCGGCACCCAGTAGTAGACCGCCGCGAAGAACGCGAATATCAGCCCGCCCATGATCGTGTAGTGGAAGTGCGCCATCACGAAGAAGCTGCCGTGCGTCGTCACGTCGCTCGGGACGTCGGAGTTGAACACCCCCGAGATCCCGCCCCACAGGAAGTTGAACACCCACGCGAGGCAGAACAGCATCGGCACCGTGAACCGTATTCGGCCGCGCCACAGCGTCCCCATCGCGCACAGGAAGATGAACCCGGTCGGCAGCGAGATCAACTCGGTCGAGAGCATGTAGAACGGCCGCAGGTCGGCGTTGATCCCGGACACGAACAGGTGGTGCTGCCAGACGAAGAAGCTCAGGAACGAGATGCCGAGCAACCCGGCCACCGCCAGCCGGTACCCCCACAGCGGCTTGCGCGCGAACACCGGCATCAGCTCGAGGATGATCGCCATGCCGGGCAGCGCGAGGATGTACACCTCGGGGTGGCCGAACACCCAGAACAGGTTCTGGAACAGATATGAGCTGCCGCCCGCGCCCGCGATGTAGAAGGCCGTCTGCACAGTTCGGTCCATCGCGCCCATCAGCAGGGCCGCGATCAGCATCGGCGCGGCCAGCAGCATCAGTGCCGCGGTGGACAGCGCCCCCCACACGAAGATCGGAAGCCGCGACCAGGTCATGCCCGGCGCGCGCATCGTGACGATGGTGGCGATCAGGTTGAACCCGAACAATGTCATCGACAGCCCGACCAGCGCAAAGAAGCCGATATAGGCGTCGTATCCGGCGGTGCCCTGGGCCCCCAGCGGCTGGTAGCCAGTCCAGCCGGTCTGGAAGCCGCCGAAGAAGATCGTCGTGACCAGGATCACGGCGCCGGCCATCAGCAGCCAGAACGTGAACGACTCGATCCTCGGGAACGCCATCCGGCGCGAGCCGATCATCAACGGCACGAGCCAGTTGGCGAACGGCCCCAGGATCCCGGAGGTCATGATCCCCATCATCATCGAGCCGTGCATCCCGACCAGCGTCAGGTACTGGTTGGCGCCGAACACGTGCACGTTGGGCTGAAGCAGCTCGGTGCGGATCAGCATCGCGTTCAGCCCGCCGACGAAGAAGAACAACCCGATCCCCACCATGTACTGCTTGGCGACGACCTTGTGGTCGGTCGAGAGGGTGAAATAGCGGAACAGCCCGTGCTCCTCGGACTCTCTCTCCGCCAGGCTCGGTGGATGTCCCAGCAGCCGCTTGAGCGGGTAGTTGGCGAAGCCGAGCCCGACCAGGAAGCCAACCACGCCCAGCAGGTAGCCGAGCATGATCGCGATGTCGTTCTGGCCCGCCTCGGTGGTGTAGTAGACGACACCGGCTCCCTTGATGCGGCCGCCGATGAAATGCCCGAGGTACCAGCCTCCGATCCCGAGCACGATCCCGGTCAGGACGTTGAAGCTCAGCAGCTGCCGCCAGCCGGAGCGGGGCGCCGTCGCCGGTAGTGCAATCGCGCTCATCCGCCTCTCCTCAACGGTTGTGGGAAGTACGTCTTCGAGTACGGCGGCAGGTTCTTGGTCGCCGGCGCGTACTGCTGCTGCTGCTGGGCGATCCAAGAGGCGAACTGCGCTTTCGGCACGACGGTGCCGGTGTTGAACATGTAGCCGTGCCACAGCCCGCATAGCTCCGCGCAGCGCACGTGGAAGGTGAGCGGTCCCCTGGTCTCCACGTACGCGATGTTGTTCTCGCCAGGATTCGCGTCTGCCTTGACCCCGAGCTCATAGGCCCAGAACGAGTGGATCACGTCAATCGAGGTCACGTTGAAGGCGACCGGGGTGTTCTCCGGAAGCTCGATCTGACGCGTCTCCACGCCGCCGTAGCCCGGGAAGCGGTAGGTGAATTGCCACTGCTGGGCGATCACCTGCACCTGCAGCGCCTTGCCGCTCTTGAACGCCGCCGGCGTCGCGATCGGGTTTGGCCCCTGTCCGCCGCCCGAGCCGTCCGCCAGCAGCCTGACCGTGCCGTAGCCCGCCAGGAACAGCACGATCACCGTCGTCGAGACCAGCCACCAGAACTGCACGCTGGAGTTGCCGCGGATCGGAGGCCCGTCGACCACGACGTCGGGGTCGCGCTCGCGGAAGGCCCACAGCACGTACCCGAAGTACACGAGTACCGCCATCGCCACCGGCGTGGCCACCGCGAGCAGCACGGTGTTGTCGACCACCTGTCCATGAGCCTGGACCGAGCCGTTGCCGGGCGGCATCCCCGGACCGAGCACGAACACGACGATCGCCGTCATGATCACGCTGGAGACGAGCCACAGCACCGTGACCCGGAGAAAGTGGTTTGCGCTCTCGCCGCTCAGCTTTTGCCCCTACCGGTCATACGACCTTGATGAAGCCGCCCATGTAGCCGACCGTCTGCATCGGCCCGCCATTGCCTTGGATGAAGCCGGCGCCGCAGGGGACGAAGCACTGCCAGCGGTACAGCCCCTTGCCAGGCGTGCGGAACGCGAACGAGATCGTGTGATGCGTCTGGCTAAGCGAGCAGGGCGCCTGGCTGCAGAGGTTCTTGGCGCTGGGGTCGGGGCCCGGGAGCGGGACCGACAAGCCGATCTGCGGGATCGCGAACGTGTGGCCGGGCGAGTTCGGGTCGACGACCTGAGTCGGCTTGCCGTCGAGCAGCATCGGGCCGACGGTCCCGGCCGGCTGCGACAGGAATGGGTTGCGCAGCCCGGTCGAGGTGTCGTACTGGTAGATCGTCACGTGCACCAGCGTGTTCGCCGGGAGCACGAACGTGGTGTCATGGCGCCAATTTCCGGAGTTGGCGTCGACCGCGTAGTAGGAGACCCAGGTGTTGTGCGGGTCCGTTTGCTCCGCGGTGGCCACGGTTGCCAGATACAGCTGCGACCCCGCCGACGTGGGCGACGCGGCGACCGACCCGGGGACGTTGATGAGATACAGGCCGATGTACAGCCCGATCGCGGCGAGAATCAGCCCCGTCACGATCGCGGTCCACAGCGCGCGCTTTGTCGTGCCGGTCACAGGGCCGCTCTCATCAAGCCGGGCGACCGCCCCGCCCCCCGGAGCGGATTGTTTTTAGGGCTCATACTCTCCGCGCGGTGTTATATATCTGCGGCGACGAGTCGTCAAGCACGGCGTCAGCAGGACGACGCTGAGGCCGGCGCTGGGCCGGCTCGAGCCCGCCCGCGGCGGCGCCTCAGAAGTCGCGCGAGATGGCCTGAACGACGGTCGCCGAGTCGGAGACGTCCTCGCCGAAGGCTTGTGCGCAGCCGGCGTTGATGGCGTTGATCACGCCCGTCGGCTCCGGGCCCCAGCGGGGAGACACGGGTCCGTGCTCGTTGACGTACAGCCTTGTGTAGGCGTTCTGCTGGTTGACGTTCGCCGAACCCCATTGGGTGCAGGTGGTCGCGTCGCTGACCGCGCCGCCCTGCGCGCCGAGTGCCGCGAGCAGGATCATCGCGACCACGACGGCGATCGCGGCGGCGATCCCGACCGCGACCGCGCGGTGGGCCGCGATCAGGCCGCGGATCGTCCACGTTTCGGGGATCGGGTCGGTCCCCGTGCCCGACGCGCTAGTGGTCAAGATCGGAGAGCATGGCGGAGGCGGCCTCGGACTTATAGCCCGGGGTCCCGCCTCCGTCAAGAACGGCGACTGCGCTCAGGCAAGCGCGGCGGAGCGGGGGCGCCGGCTCCGCGACCGGATGCTGCGGCGCAGCGGCGGTCCCGCCGCGGCCACCCCGTGGTCGCGGTGCTGAGTGAACACGGCGTGCAGCAGCGGGGCCAGGACCGCGACGACGATTCCGGCGGCAAACACGATGTTGAGGGCGATCATCACGGTGGGCATGTGGCTCTCCTTCGTCGTTGCTCGGTAACGCGGTCGATGGTCTACCCCGTCCGTGGCGACCTAATAGGAAACGCGTATGAGAGTTCTATGAGACGCGGCTGGGGCGGCCGGGCCGACGTCCTAGGCGCCGCGCCGAGCCCGGTCGCCGCGGCGGCGCGCGCGAAGCGGGATTACGAACCAGATCCCGGCGAACGCGCTGAGCGCGACGATCGTCGTCACGAGCGCGGTCGCCGGGCCGAACAGGTAGTGGGTGACGAGCGCGATCGCGCACGTCATCGCGACCGCGAACACGGCTAGGCCGGCGATCGTGAGCCGGTTGCCGATCCTGACCACGTACTCCTTCGCGCCGTGGTGGAACTCGAGCCGGTGGATGACCGTCGGCGCAATCAGCAGGATCGAGGCGAACAGAGTGCACAGCAGCGTCGCAAAGTAGAGGTCGCGCTCGAACGTGCTGGTGCGGCCGAAGCGCTGATTGAACGGCACAACGAGCAGAAACGCGAACAGCACCTGCACCCCCGGAAGGGCGACCCGCAGCTCACCAGTGAGCTCGGTCAGGTTGCGGTCATAGCGCTCGAGCTCGGTCTCGTCCCGGCCCGGCTCGAGCTGGTCGGGGCGCATCTCCATGTCGGCCATCTTCCCAGCCGGCATGGCGATGCGCCCGGCCAAACGAGGTTCGATAGCTGTCGAACAATGCTATAATTCGACGTGTATCGAACCAGGACCATCTAGACGAACCGGAGAGTAATTGACACGCTCAGATAAGAACGGTCGCGACAGCGCCCACCGGGTGCGTGGCGATCATGAGAAGAATTCGAGCCAGAAGCCGCGCACGCGGCGTGCTCGTGCGGGTGATCGCGCCCGCGCCACGGACGCCAACGCTCGCCAGAGCAGGCGGCGGACGGTTCACCCCAAGGAGCTGACCGAGGCCGAGGCCGCCCAGCAGCAGGGCTCGGCTTTGCCCGACTCGCTGGCGCTGTTCTTCCGCCGCGCTCGCGTGTACCCGCTGCTGACCGCGGCCGAGGAGGTCGAGCTCGCGAAGCGCATCGAGAAGGGCGACCTCAAGGCCAAGGAGCGGATGATCAACTCGAACCTGAGGCTGGTCGTCTCGCAGGCGCGGCGCTATCAGGGCCACGGCCTGGAGATGGGCGACCTCGTGCAGGAGGGAATGCTCGGGCTGATTCGCGCGGTCGAGAAGTTCGACTGGCGGCGCGGGTTCAAGTTCTCGACGTATGGGACGCTCTGGATCCGTCAGGCGATCCAGCGCGGACTTCAGAACCACGGACGCACGATCCGGCTTCCGGTCCATGTCGCCCAGCGTCAGGTCAAGGTGCGCAAGCTCGAGGGCGAGCTGAACACCAGGCTCGGGCGTGAGCCGACCGACGAGGAGCTCGCCGAGCTCGCCGAGCTGCCACTCGACGAGGTGATCGAGCTGCGGGAGCTGAACCGGGCACTCACCAGCCTCGACCAGCCGGTCGGGGACGACGGTGAGACGGCGCTCGGCGACCTGCTCGCCAGCGATCGCCCGGAGCCGCTCGAGGAGGTGGCCGACGCCGATCGCGACAACCGCGTGAACGCGCTGGTCGAGTCGCTCCCCGCGGACGAGCGCAACGTGGTGCGGCTCCGCTTCGGGCTGACGGGCGACGAGCCCAGGACGTATCGCCAGACCGGGATGGAGCTCGGGATCACCACCGAGCAGGCGCGCAAGCTCGAGGAGCAGGGCCTCCGGCGACTCGCCGGGAGCTCCGAGCTCGACTCGCTCCGCCAGGCGGCGTAAGACGGAATAAGCTCGCGCGCTCCTACCGAGGAGCGCGCGAGCCATGTCCGAGCAGCCCTACGAGACGATCCTGTACGCGGCCGACGGCCCGGTCGCGACAATCACCCTGAACCGCCCAGAGCGGCTCAACACGATCGTCCCGCCGCTGCCCGACGAGGTACAGCGGGCGGTCGGCGCCGCGACCCGCGACGCGGCCGTCAAGGTGATCGTCCTGCGGGGCGCCGGGAGGGCGTTCTGCGCCGGCTATGACTTCGAGGGCGGTTTCCATCACTGGGACGACGCGATCACCACGAGCGGCGCCTGGGACCCCGGCAAGGACTTCGTGATGGCGACCGCGCCGGAGCTGTCCCCGACCCAGAAGCTGTTCAGCATCTGGCGCACCCCCAAGCCCGTGATCGCCCAGGTCCACGGCTGGTGCGTGGGCGGCGGCAGCGACTTCGCACTCGGCGCGGACCTCGTGATCGCCTCCGAGGACGCCGTGATCGGCACTCCCTACAGCAGGATCTGGGGCTGCTACCTGTCGGCGATGTGGATCTACCGGCTCGGTCTCGCGCGCGCCAAGTACCAGGCGCTGACCGGGCGGCCGCTGACCGGGCGCCGGGCCGCCGAGATCGAGCTGATCAACGAGGCGGTGCCGTTCGAGCGGCTCGAGCGCCGGGTCGCGGAGCTGGCTGGTGAGCTCGCGCAGATCCCCGCCTCGCAGCTCGCGGCGATGAAGCTCGTCGTCAACCAGGCGTACGAGAACATGGGCCTGCACTCGAGCCAGACGCTCGGGCCGATCCTCGACGGGCTGATGCGCAACACACCCGACGCGCTCGGGTTCATCGCGCTCGCCGAGCGCGACGGGGTGCGCGCCGCAATCGAGCAGCGGGACGGCGCGACCGGCGACTACAGCCAAGCGGCCGCGGAGCTGCGCCCCGACCCTAGGAACGTGATCGAGCCGTAGAGCGCCGGTGGTCCCACAGCGCCTGGGTCTCGCCGAACGACAGCAGCCGCCAGCGCTCGGTATCCGGCTCCCACACGTACACGATCACGTCGACGATGCTGCGCACCGCCTCGAGCGCCTGGACCGCTACCCGCGCATCGACGTCCTCGGCGAGCGGCTCGCGGGTCATCACGTCGACGACCTTGAAGCGGTAGGGCTCGGGCTGGACCGGTGGCTCCGGCTCGCGCGGCACCGGCTTGCGGATGTTGAACCCGGGCACGGGCCGCGCGGGCTTCAGCGCCCGGTCGAGCGGCACCACGTTCGCGCCGGTTCCCTTCGTCTGGGTCTCCAGCACCCAGACGTCGGAAGGCTGCTCGTGCGGGTCGTTGGACACGTTCCGAGCTTAGCCACGTAGGCTCTCCGAATCGTGACTGTGCCCGCTGATTTCGAAGTGATCAACGCGAGCCCGTTCTCCGATCGGATCGGGCCGCTGTACATCTCGCGCCGCGAATCGGCGCCGGTGCTCGGGTTGCTCGTCGACGCCCACCACCTGAACCGCGCCGGCCGCGTCCACGGCGGGCTGCTGGCGACGCTGGCGGACATCGCCGTCAGCCGCGCGGCCTGGGACCACGTCCCGGAGGGCGCCACGATCGCGACCGCCGACCTGCACATCGCGTATCTGGGCAACGTGAACGCGGGGGCGTGGGTCGAGGCGTGGCCGAGCATCGACCGGATCGGGCGAGCGGTGGTGCACACCAGCTGCTTGGTCGAGGCCGATGGGGAGCCGCTCGCGAAGGTGCTCGCGACCGTCGCGGTCAGGATGCCGGAGCTCGGGCGCTGACAGCCTGCCTCGGCAGGCGCTCCACCTGGATCGGATCGGTGAGCGGCTGGCAGATCTCGGCGGCGGCCTGCTGGTCCTTGCCGCGCAACAGGTCGCGCAGCTGCACGAACGCGAGCGTGCCGAGCACGGCGGGGATCCACAGCTGGAACACCCGGTAGGCGAGCACCGCCGCCGCCGTCACCGACACCGGGACGTTGTAGACGGCGAAGCTGCCGACCAGGCCGAGCTCGATTCCACCGATCCCGCCCGGCAGCGGAATCAGAGCGCCGAGCTGGCCGACCAGGTAACCGACGACCAGCACGCCGACCGGCGGGAAGTACCCGAACGCCTTGAAGCAGACGCCCAGCGCGACGATGTCGAACGCCATGTACCCGATCACGCCGCTCAGCACCCCGACCGGCCGGTCGCGGAGCAACCACACCGAGTCGCGCACGCCGTCGGCGAGCGCGTCGATCCCCTTGCGCGACCACCTGCGGATGCGCCCGTCCTCCGGCCGGCTCGGCTTCCGCCCCGCGGCGAGCCGGTCGCGTAGGCGCGGGAGCGCGAGGACCAGGAGGATCACGACGACGGCGGCGGCCGCGAAGCCGTAGGTGAAGGCCGGCACGCTGTCACCGGCGAGCAGTCCGGTCGCGAACAGGATCGCGAACAGGATCAGCGTCACGAAGTTCGGCAGGCTCGTAAGCACGAAGAACGCGACCGTCCGCCGGGCGATGTGCTCGGCCTTCATCCCGCCCTTCGACAGCGCCCACGCGCCGAGCGCCAGACCCCCGGCTCCGCCGGCCGGCAGCAGCGAGTTGGCCGCCTGCTCCGCCATCCCGATCCGGTAGCTGAGGCGCCACGACATCCGCCCGCAGAACACGTACTTGAAGGCGACGACGTAGGAGAGCGCCGAGAGCAGCTCGGCGAACGCGCCGGCCACGAGCCACGGGCCATTCGCGTCGCGGAGCCGGTCCCGGAGGCTGCCCAGGCCCGGCGTCAGCCAAATCGCGACCCCGATCACCACGACCAGCACCGCGAGCTGCAGGAGTCTCGTGCGCAGGTGGGTCGAGGAGAGCTCCTCGGGCATCTGCTCGCTCGCGGCCTCCGGCACGGGGCGACGGGCCACATCGGACACGCCTTGACTGTACGCAGACCGGCGCCAGGATTACCGGTCCTTGAGCTGACTAGCGTTGACAGGACCAGATGACCGACTCGACCGCAACCGTCGCGCCGCTGACCGGCCGTACCGCCTGGGCGCGAAACCTCGAGGAACCGCTGCGCTCGTTCCTGCGGACCGAGACCGGGGGCGCCGCGATCCTGCTCGCCGCCGCGGTCGCCGCGCTGATCTGGTCGAACGTCGATCCGTCCTCGTACCGGAGCGTGTGGGGGACGGTGCTGACGATCCGGATCGGCGGCTCCGGGATCTCGCAGTCCCTCCATCAGTGGGTCAACAACGGGCTGATGACGTTCTTCTTCCTGGTCGTCGCGCTCGAGGCGCGCAGGGAGTTCGACCTGGGCGAGCTCCGCGACCGGCGCCGGCTGACGCTGCCCGCGGCGGCCGCGATCGGCGGGATGGTGGTGCCGGTCGGGATCTACCTGGCGTTCAACGGCAGCGGCGGCGCGGCCGGCGGCTGGGGGACCGCAATGTCCACCGACACCGCGTTCGCGCTCGGGATGCTGGCGCTCGTCGGCCGGAGGTTCCCGCAGAGCCTGCGGGCGTTCATCCTCACGATCGCGGTGGTCGACGACCTGGTCGCGTTCGTGGTGATCGCGACCGTCTACAGCGCTTCGGTCTCGATCGGGCCGCTGATCGTGGGGCTCGCGGCGATGGCGGTCGCGCTGGGCGTGCGGCTGCGCCGGGTGCGCAACGGAATCGTGTACCTCGCGCTCGGGTTGGTGGCCTGGGTGGCGCTGTTCGAGTCCGGCGTGGACCCGGTGATCGTCGGCGTGTACTTCGGGTTGCTGGCGATCGCGTATCCGGCCCCGCGCGCCGACCTCGAGCGCGCTACCGACCTGTTCCGGCTGTTCCGCGAGCAGCCCACCTCCGAGCAGGCCCGGTCGCTGCGCGAGGGGGTCCGCACGGCGCTCTCGCCGAACGAGCGCCTCCAACAGATCTTCCATCCCGTCTCGAGCTACGTGATCGTGCCGCTGTTCGCGCTCGCCAACGCCGGCGTCGTGATCAACGCGCACTTCCTCTCGCGCGCGTACGGATCGGCGATCACGCTCGGGATCGTCTTCGGCTACCTGCTCGGCAAGCCGATCGGGATCACCGGCGCGAGCTGGCTGGTGACCCGTCTCAGCCGCGGGCGCGTCCGGCCGCCCGTCGGCTGGGCATCGGTGCTCGGCGGGGGCACGATCGCGGGGATCGGGTTCACCGTGTCGCTGCTGATCGCGTCGCTCGCGTTCCACGGGGTCGAGCTGCAGGAGGCCAAGCTCGGCGTGCTGACGGCCGCAGTCGGGGCGTCGCTGCTGACCGCGCTCGTGTTCCGGGTCACCGAGCTGCTCCCGAGCCGCGCGCGCCTGCGGGCGTTGATCGGGCAGCCGGACACGCTCGTCGACCTGAAGGTTCCAGTCGACGACGAACGGGACCACATCCGCGGCTCGATGGACGCCCCCGTCACGCTCGTCGAGTACGGGGACTTCGAGTGCCCGTACTGCGGGCGAGCCGAGCCGATCGTGCGTGAGCTGCTGGCCGGGTTCGGGGACCTTCGCTACGTGTGGCGGCACCTCCCGCTGAGCGACGTCCACCAGCACGCCCAGCTGGCCGCCGAGTCCAGCGAGGCCGCTGCCGACCAGGGCAGGTTCTGGGAGATGTACGACACGCTGCTGTCCCACCAGGACGCGCTGCAGGCGCGCGACCTGGTCCGTACAGCCGGCGAGCTCGGGCTCGACGTCGACCAGTTCCGCGAGTACATCCGCAAGCGCAAGGGCGCGGGCCGGATCGCGGAAGACGTCGAGTCCGCCGATGCCAGCGGCGTGTCCGGGACGCCGACCTTCTTCATCAACGGGCTGCGCCACTACGGCGCCTACGACGTCGAGACGCTCTCGCGGGAGGTCAAGGCGGCGCGGGCGCGCGCCGCTGCCGCTGCCACCGAGCCCCGGACCGCGGCATCACGGCCGAGCCACTGGACCGCGGCGACGGCCGGGCATAGGCTGCGCAGACCCGATCCCGAGGAGGACGCAGATGATCGTGATGTTCACCGCCCGCCGTCTGAAGCCGGGCGCCTGGGAACAGTTCCGCGAGGCATGGATGGGCCCCGGCGACGAGCCCCCGCCCGGCCTTCAGCGCGCCTACCACGCGCGCAACATCCGCGACGAGGACGAGGTGATCTCGTTCGGCCTGTTCGACATGAACGAGGCGGATTACCGGCGGTGGCGCGAGGAGGCGGACCACGCCGAGACCCAGCGGGTCGACAGGCTGTCGGCGTTCGTCGAGAACGAGCACGTGTCGGGCGTCTATGAGGTGATCGACGAGCTGAACCCCTGAACCATCGCTCGAATCGGGTGATCGCGGCCAATGTTGGTTCCGAACACACCGTTGCCAACGGCACCGATACCAGGGGTAATAGAGGTCACCGCGTCGTTCTTCTCTCTCCTCGACGCGTCGCGTGGATAGGCAGGTGAGCCGGCAGGTGATCTCAGCTGTCGGCGATCCTGCCTCTCTACGGGCTTTGAGTTCGTCGCTCGGCGTTCTAACATCGGCTAGAGATGGGCGATAACGGAGTCACGCCACGTCAGCGAGGGGACTGGCCGGAGGAGCGGGTTAGCCTCCTGGAAGCCGTCCCCGAGCTCTGTACGAATCTGCCGGACGACGAGCGCGCGGCGGTCGAGCGGATCTCGGTCCCGGTGGTCAGGCTGCCGAAGGGCCCCGCGCCCGTCGAAGAGCTGCTGCTGCGGCGCTCTGCATTGGCCGCGGTCGTCACCGAAGGGCTCGTGCTCAACGAGCTTCGGGTCGGGCCCGAGCCGGGTTTGCGGGTCCTGGGACCCGGGGATGTGATCGCCGCACCGTCGAGCGACGCGCCCGAGATCCTTGGCGCCTCCACCTACCGGACCCGCGGCTCCACCCGAGTCGCGCTGCTCGGCAACGACTTTCTGACCGCCGCCCGCCACGTGCCGCGGCTGTTCGTGGCGCTCCAGCGGGCGAACGCCGCGCAGGTCGAGCGGCTCGCCGCCCAGCTCGTGATCTGCCAGCTGCCACGGGTCGCCGATCGAGTGCACGCGATGCTGTGGCTGCTCGCCGACTCCTACGGCCGGGTGACCCCCGCGGGTACGCGCCTGTCACTGTCGCTGACGCACGAGGTGCTCGGCGCGCTGGTCGGCGCGCGCCGGCCGACGGTCACGCTCGCGCTCGGCGAGCTCGCCACGGCCGGGGTGCTGATTCCTCAGGACGGCGGCTGGCTGCTGCTGGAGCCGTGGAGGACGGGGCAGAAGCAACACCGCATCCTCGAGGATCCCGAGCTGCTCGATTTCGAGCCGTCGGACTGGTCGCTGACCCAGGCCGCGGCCGCGTCGAGATCTGAAGCCGCGGGTACCCGTGAGCGGTTCGCCGAGCTCACCGCAACCGTGTACCGGCTTCGTGAGCAGCACCGCCGCCGCGTTGGAGAGGTGAACGAGCGACTCAACCGGCTGGTCAGAGCCCGTCAGGACGCGTCCGAGGTGCTGCGGCGCGTTCGCGTCGAGCGCGGCGTCACGCGTCGACTGCCTCCATCATCATGATCACCCCGGAGACCTCACCGTCGCGGTCATTTCCCATCGGCAGGCAGGTGACCCGGCAGCGGAACTTGCGTCCCCGGCGGTTGGTCGCCTCGACGGTGGCCTCCTGACTCTTCGAGCCGTCGCTCAGGCACGCGCGCAGCATCGGCTTGAGCTTCTCGACCGGTAACCCGAAGTCGAGCGCGAGCAGGTTCTGATCTTCGACCTCCTCGCTGGTGAGGCCCCAGAGCTCGTACGCCTGGCCGTTCCAGATCCGAACGTGCTGGTGACGATCGAGGACCGCCACGGCGACGCCGATCGTGGTGAGGATCGCCTCCAGGAACGTGTTCGTGTCGTTGAGCTCGAGCGTGCGATGACGAAGCTCTTCGTTCATCGTTTCGAGCTCCTCGTTGGCCGAGTGGAGCTCTTCATTCATCGTTTCGAGCTCCTCGTTGGTGGATTGGAGCTCCTCGTTGGTCGTTTCGAGCTCCTCGTTGGTGGATTGGAGCTCCTCGTTGGTCGTTTCGAGCTCCTCGACCGTCGACTGGAGCTCTTCGGAGGCGTTCTCCAGGTCCCGCTTCGAGGTGGTCAGCTCGTCTTGCAGGCGCTGCACGTCGGTGATGTCCGAGTAGGTGATCACGGTCCCCATCGCCGATCCATCGCTCAGCAGCGGCGCGATCCTGACATTGAGCACCCGGTCGTCACCGTTCGTCCGCAAGAGCACGCCCGTGACGTCGACGGCCCGCAGGTCGTTGGCGACGACGTCGAGATGAGCTCTCAGCTCGACCGGCCGGTAGGACAGCTCGAGGTCCTGGATCGGCCGCCCGAAGTCGTTCACGGTGAGCCCGAACAGCCGGCGCGCGGTGTCGTTCGCCATCACCAGCGATCGGTTCGCATCCAGCACCGCCTGCGCCGGATTGCTGAGGTCGAACGCCGCCTCGCGGAGGTTGTCGGCGATGCTCTGCGACGCGCCGCCCGACGGGTCGGGGACGACCACGCGGTCCCGTCGCCGGCGCGTCACGTGACACCTTGCGGAACAGCCTGCGCTTCAGGTCAACCGGCGTGAAGATGTCGTTGTGGGTGATCAGCATCTCGGACTTGCCGAGCAGCAGCACCCCGTCGTCGTTGAGCGCGAAATGGAACCGGCCGAGGACCTGGGACTGCGTCTCGGCCGTGAAGTACATGAGCGTGTTGCGGCACACGAGCAGGTCGATCCTCGAGATCGGTGCGTCCTGGACGAGGTCGTTGCGGCCGAAGATCACGCACCGGCGCAGGTCCTTGCGGAACACGTAGCGCTGCTCGGTGCGCTCGAAGAACCGCTCGAGCGCCTCGCGCGGGACGTCCTCGAGCAGGCGCGGCTGGTACGCCCCGTGGCGCGCAATGTCGAGCGCCTCCTCGTCGACGTCGGTGGCGTAGATCTTCACGCGCTGCTGAAACGCCTCGTCGCCGAGCACCCGAGTCAGAACCATCGCGAGCGTGTAGGCCTCTTCGCCGGAGGCGCAGCCGGCCGACCACACGCGTAGCGGCGAATCGGGTGGCCGCGACGCGACCAGCGCCGGGACGACCTCGGTGGCCAGGTCGTCCCAGGTCTGCGGATCCCGGAAGAAGCTGGTGACGTTGATCAGGATCGCGTTGAACAGCGATGCGAACTCCTCAGGGTGCAGTTCGAGGTAGTCGGTGTATTCGTCGTAGCCCTCGACGCCGACCTCGCCCATCCGCTTGGCGACGCGGCGCTCGATGCTCGAGCGCTTGTAGCCCGTGAAGTCGAAGCCGCGCGCCTGCTTGACGAAGTCGAGGAACGTGTCGAGCGTGGTGTCCGGTCGACTGGCCATCACGCAATCTCCGCCTCAGCCGCGGCGGCGTCGGACTCGGGAAGATCGCCGAGTGCCCCCACGGTCGCGCAGCGCCCGCACTGCCGTCCACAGCGCCGCCTCGACTCCCGTGCCCTGGGCATAGGCGAAGCTCGATGGTGAATAGCGATGGCCGACGTGGCATTCCCAGTACGGGAACCCCGCCTCCGAACGCTCGCTGAGCACGCCGCCGCAGTCCGGGCACACGGATGTGAGCAGGCGGCCCATCTACGGGTCGTCCGGAGGAGAGGTGGCGGCCGTGTCGTCTGGCAGCTGCTGGCCCTTCACGATCGCGGCAATAGTCTTGCCGATCCGGTCGGACGGCACGACCGCGTCCACCGCCGAGCTGGCGAGTGCGCTCGAGGGCATCCCCGGGAACATCGCGTCGTCGGGGCTCTGGACGACCGTCGCGCCTCCCTCGGCCTTGATCACCGCGAGTCCGGCGGCGCCGTCGTCTCGCGTGCCGGACAGGATCACCCCCACGACCCGGGAGTCCCGCGCCTGCGCGGCGGTGCGGAACAGCACGTCCACGGCGGGCCGATGGCCGTTCTCGCGGGGGCCGACCGTAAGCCGGACGACCCCGTCCTCGACGACGAGGTGGCGGTCGGGCGGCGCGACGACGATCTCGCCGATATGGAGCGGCTGCCCGTCGCTCGCGAACCTGCACGGAAGCTGCCCCGCGCGCGCGAGGATCCCCGCCAGCACGCTCGGGCTGCTCGGCGTGATGTGGAGCACCACGCATACGGCGGCGGGGAGATCGGCCGGGAGGTCTCCGACGATCCGCTTGAGCACCTCGACGCCGCCTGCCGAAGCACCGATCACGACGAGATCGGGCCTGGTTCCGCGCTCACCGAGCTGATCCAGCGGTGTCATCAAGAAAAGCCTACGCGCAAACTCGCCCACCGGAGCGGGCCCTGGTCGCCGCCGTCGTGCGCCGCGTTGAATAGCAACTGATCGTTCGGTGCCGATGTCTGTGCGTCGCTCGCTCGGGCTACTGTCGAATACGTGGCGGATCTCGGCGACGGCGCCCCGAGCGGATCGCTCCAGAACGACGGAAGCTTGGCTGGATCGCTGCCGTTCACGGTGCGCGTGGTCAGCACCGGAGAGCGTGCGGTGCGCGTGCTGGTGGCCGGCGAGCTCGACCTCGGCACCTCCGAGCGCTTCGACGAGGTGGTCACGCGGGCGCTGACCGATGCGGACGAGGTGGTGCTCGACCTCTCGAGCGTGACGTTCATCGACTCGACCGGACTCAGCTCGCTGCTCGCCGGCGTCGGCGCCTCGCATCTGCGCGACCGGAAGCTCGTGATCAGCTCGCGCCTCGGCGCCCAGCCCCGCAGGCTGCTGCAGGTGGCGGGCATCGAGTCGGCGCTGCCGCTCGTCGACGACTAGATGTAGTCCGACTGACAACGCGACCAGCGGCCGGGCTGCGAAGATACGCCGCCGTGAGGGGGGTAGCGAACAAGAACCTGGTGCTGGCCGCGATGGTGTTCGCGGTCGCGATGACGTTCATCGATCAGACGATCGTCGCGATCGCGATTCCGAAGCTGCGGTCGGAGCTGGGGCTGTCCGCGACCGGGGCGCAGTGGATCATCAACGGCTACCTGCTGGCGCTGGCGGCGCTGTTCGCGTTCGGCGGAAAGCTGGCCGACGTCGTCGGCCGCCGTCGGATGGTGGTGATCGGCGTGATCGGGTTCGCGATCGCCTCCGCCGCCTGCGGGTTCACGCCGAAGGGGAGCATCGCCGAACCGTGGATCATCACGTTCCGGGTGATCCAGGGCGCGTTCGCGGCGTTCATGTTCCCGGCGGCGGTTGGGATCGTGGTCGCCTCGTTCCCGCTCCGCGAGCGGGGCAAGGCGATGGCGATCTTCTTCGGGATCTCCGGCGGCCTGACCGCGATCGGGCCGATCGCGGGCGGATTCTTGACCCAGTGGACGTGGCGCTCGATCTTCTGGATCAACGTGCCCGTCGCGATCATCGCGCTGATCCTGATCTGGAGGTCGAAGCCCGACGACACCCGCCACCCCGCCGGGCTTGACTACCGCGGCACGGTGCTGATCACCGGCGCGATGACGCTGATCGTGCTCGGCTTCCAGCAGTCCGGCGCGTGGGGCTGGGGGAGTGTCGCCACCTGGGCCTGCATCGTCGTCGGAGGGCTGCTCGGCGTCCTGTTCGTCGCCTGGGAGCTGCGCTGTCCGCAACCCCTGCTCCGGCTGGGGATCTTCTCCGACCAGGGCTTTTCCGCGGATACGGCCTGCCTGTTGCTGATGAACATCGTGTTCATCCCGTTCTTCTTCTTCGCGAGCGTCTATGCGCAGGTATCGCTCGGCAAGAGCTCGTCGAACGCCGGCGTGTACCTCCTGTACTTCTTCATCGGGTTCGTGATCGCAGCACAGATCGGCGGCCGGATCCTTGACCGCCGCGGGGCGCGCCCCGCGGTCGTGCTAGGCGGCGCGCTCGGGGCGGCCGGATTCTTTCTGCTCGCGGGGAAGGTGACCAACCTGTCGTTCAGCGCCCAGGAGTGGTACGTGGCGCTTGCGGGCGCAGGACCGGGGCTGATGCTCGGTGCGGCGAGCACCGACGCAGTCAACCGGGCCCCCAGCACGAGTTACAGCGAGGTCACCGGCATAACCCAGACGGCGCGTAACTTCGGCGCCAGCCTCGGGCTTGCGGTGCTCGGCGCGATCCTCATCAACCAGGACAAGACCAACGTGGGCAACGCGCTCACCAAGGCCGGAGTGCCCGCTGCCAAGTCAAACGAGATCGCCTCCTCGCTCGGCCAGGGCGCAGGTTCGGCCTCGGGCCATTCACAGTCGCTGGTGCACTCGGTCCAGCTTGCGTTCGCGCATTCGACCCAGACGATCTTCTACATCATGGCCGGAGTGATGGCGGCGACCTTTGTCGTCGCTGTCCTGTGGCTCCCGCGTGGCCGCATCGAGGAGTCCGACGTGCTCGATACCGAGCCCGAGCAGGAGCCCGCGCCCGCCGGCGTTGGGTAGCTGGGCCGCCGAACAGCCGCCCGCCCGCCGCTCAGCCGGACGGCTTCTCGTCGTGGCCGCCGAACTCCTTGCGCTGCGCCGACAGCACCCGGTTGGCGAAGTCGTCAAGCCCCCGGGAGCTGAACCGCGAGTACAGCGCCGCGGTCAGGACCGGCGCCGGGACGCCCTCCTCGATCGCCGCGATCGACGTCCAGCGGCCCTCGCCCGAGTCCGACACGCGTCCGGAGAACTCGTCGAGTCCCGGTGACTGGACGAGCGCCTGGGCGGTCAGATCGAGGAGCCAGCTCCCGATCACCGAGCCCCGCCGCCACACCTCGGCGACCTCCGTTGTGTCGATGTCGTACTGGTAGTACTCGGGGTTCTCGAGCGGGGCGGTCTCGGCGTCGTCCTCGCGCTGGACCTTCCCCGCGTTGGCGCAGTGGAGGATGTTGAGCCCCTCGGCATACGCGGCCATCACGCCGTACTCGATCCCGTTGTGGACCATCTTCACGAAATGGCCCGCGCCGTTGGGGCCACAGTGGAGGAAGCCCTGCTCGGCCTCGGTCGGATCGCCGCTGCGGCCCGGCGTCCGCGGCGCGGTGTCGAAGCCGGGCGCGATCGACGCAAACAGCGGCGACAGCCGCTCGACGACCTCGTCCTCGCCGCCGATCATCAGGCAGAAGCCGCGCTTCAGCCCCCACACGCCGCCGCTGGTTCCGCAGTCGACGTGGTGGATGCCCTGCTCGGAGAGCTCGCCGGCGTGGCGGATGTCGTCGTGGTAGTGGGTGTTACCGCCGTCGATGATCACATCACCCGGCTCGAACACCTCCGCGACGGCCTTGATCGTCTTGTCGGTGATCTCCCCCGCGGGGACCATCACCCACGCCGTTCGCGGCTTTTCGAGCTTGGAGGCGAACTCCTGGAGCGACTCCGAGCCGGTCATCCCGTCCGCCTCGACGGCTTTGACAGCGTCGGCGCTCACGTCGTAGCCGACGCAGCGATGACCGTCGGCCATCAGCCGGCGGACGATACCGGCGCCCATCCTGCCCAGCCCGACCATTCCCAGTTGCATCGGCGTGTCTGTCGGCATGTGTTCTCCTGGTGATCTCGACGGACTCCTGTGATGGGGACCGTATCCTGTGCGCCGATGCTGGGGCTGCCAGATCGCGTGAACGCGTGCCTGTTCGATCTCGACGGCGTGCTCACGCAGACCGCCAAGGTGCACGCGGCTGCCTGGAAGTCGATGTTCGACGAGTTCCTGAAGGGATGGTCTCGCGACCACGGCGAGCAGTTCGTCCCGTTCGACGAGGTCGAGGACTACGACGACTACGTCGACGGCAAGCCGCGCTACGACGGGGTCCGGTCGTTCCTGCAGTCGCGCGGGATCGAGCTTCCCCAGGGCACTCCGGACGACCCGCCCGCCGCCGAGACCGTCGTCGGGCTCGGAAACCGCAAGAACGAGCTGGTGCTGAAGCTGATCCACGAGCACGGCGTCCAGCCCTACGAGGGCTCGGTGCGCTACGTGCACGCCGTGATCGACGCGGGGCTGAAGCACGCGGTGGTTTCGTCGAGCACCAACACCAAGGACGTCCTGCGCGCTGCCGGGATCTCCGATCTGTTCGATCACGTCGTCGACGGCGTGGTCGCCGACCGCGAGCACCTGAACGGCAAGCCTGCACCGGACACATACCTGGCGGGTGCGCGCGAGCTCGGCGTCGAGCCGGGCGCCGCGGCCGTGTTCGAGGATGCGCTGGCGGGGGTGGAGGCCGGGCGGGCGGGGAAGTTCGGGTTCGTCGTCGGGGTCGACCGGGTCGGACAGTCGGATGCACTGAAGACCCACGGCGCCGATGTTGTCGTTAAGGACCTCGCCGAGCTCCTGGACAAAGCCACTTGATCAAGCATCCCGCCTTCGCGGTCGAGCCATGGGCGATCCACGAGACCGAGCTCGACCTCGAGCGACTCGCGCAGACGGAGTCGGTGTTCGCGCTCGCCAACGGGCACGTCGGGCTGCGCGCGAACCTCGACGAGGGCGAGCCGTTCGGGCTCCCGGGCACGTATCTCGCCGGGTTCTACGAGGCTCGCCCGCTGCCGTACGCGGAGGCCGGCTACGGCTACCCGGAGGACGGGCAGACGGTCGTCAACGTCACCAACGGCAAGCTGATCCGGTTGCTGGTCGAGGACGAGCCGTTCGACGTGCGGTACGGGAAGCTCGAGCGACATGAGCGGGTGCTGGACCTGCGGGCGGGCGTGCTACGCCGCACCGCTGAGTGGGTGTCGCCCACCGGGCGGCGGGTGCGGATCAACTCCACGCGGCTGGTGTCGTTCACCGAGCGCGCGGTCGCGGCGATCCAGTGGGAGGTCGAGCCGCTCGACGTTGCGCTGCCGGTAGTGGTGCAGTCGGAGCTCGTCGCCAACGAGACGATCCCCACGATGTCAAGCGACCCGCGCGCCGCCGCAGCGCTGGCGTCGCCGCTGGTTTCGCAGTTTCACGCGGGAGAGCGTCTGGAGGCGGTCCTCGTCCACAAGACGAGAGCCAGCGGCCTGACGGTCGGCGCGGCGATGGCCCACGTGATCGACGGACCGGACGGCATCGACACCACGATTGAGAGCTACGACGATATTGGGCGCCTGACGATCACGACCTCCGTGGCTCCGGGGCGCCCGCTGCGGCTCGTCAAGTTCCTCGCGTACGGTTGGTCGAGCCAGCGGACGGTGCCGGCGGTGCTCGACCAGGTGGCCGCCGGAGTCGCCGGTGCGCGACACGCCGGTTGGGAGAAGCTGCTGGAAAAGCAGCGCTCGTATCTCGATCGGTACTGGGCCCAGGCCGACATCGAGCTCGACGGCGATCCCGAGCTCCAGCAGGCGGTCCGGTTCGCTCTGTTCCACACAATCCAGGCCGGGGCCCGCGGAGAGCAGCGCCTGATCCCGGCCAAGGGCCTGACCGGGCCGGGGTACGACGGGCACACGTTCTGGGACACGGAGGGGTTCGTGCTGCCGCTCCTCACCTACACGCGCCCGCGCGCGGTTGCGGATGCGCTGAGGTGGCGTCACAGCACGCTCGATCTGGCTCGTGAGCGGGCGAAGTCGCTCGGGCTGAAGGGCGCCACGTTCCCGTGGCGGACGATCCATGGGGAGGAATGCTCCGCCTACTGGCCGGCGGGGACGGCTGCGTTCCACGTCAACGGCGCGATCGCCGGCGCAGCGCTGCGCTACCGCGACCTGACCGAGGACGACGAGTTCGAGCGCGAGGTCGGAGTCGAGCTGCTGGTCGAGACCGCGCGGCTGTGGCGATCGCTCGGGCACCACGACTCGGCTGGGAACTTCCGGATCGATGGGGTGACCGGGCCCGATGAGTACAGCGCGGTCGCCGATAACAACGTGTACACGAACCTGATCGCGAAGCGGAACCTGATCGGCGCAGCGGAAGCGGCGGAGCGCCACCGCGACGTCGCCGGCGCGCTCGGGGTGGACGACGAGGAGGCCGCATCCTGGCGCGATGCGGCAGAGGCGATGCGGATCCCCTACGACGACGCGCTAGGCGTTCACCCCCAGTCGGAGGACTTCACGGCCCACGAGGTGTGGGACTTCGAGTCGACCCGGCCCGACCAGTACCCGCTGTTGCTGCACTTCCCGTACTTCGACCTGTACCGCAAGCAGGTCGTCAAGCAGGCGGATCTCGTGTTCGCGATGTTCACCTTCACCGAAGCGTTCACCCCTGAGCAGAAGCTGCGGAACTTCGACTACTACGAGGCGCTCACGGTTCGGGACTCATCGCTTTCCGCGTGCATCCAGGCAGTGGTTGCCGCCGAGGTCGGGCACGTGGACCTCGCCTATGACTACTTTGCCGAGGCCGCGCTGCTCGATCTCGACGATCTCGAGCACAACACCCGCGACGGAGTCCACATCGCGTCGCTCGCCGGATCGGCGATCGTTGCGCTGGCGGGGTTCGGAGGGCTGCGCGACCGCGAGCAGGTGCTGCACCTCATGCCTCGCCTACCGAGCACGCTCGAGCGCCTTTCCTTCCGGATCCGCTGCCGGGGCCGGGCGCTGGCGGTTGAGGTCAAGCCAACCCAGGCGACCTACACGCTCACCGACGGCGAGGACATCGAGATTGAGCACCACGGCGAACGGATCACCGTCACGTCCGCCAAGCCGGTCACGCGCCCGATTCCGCGTCCGCCGCCGCTGGAACCGCCGCGCCAGCCGCCCGGGCGCGTGCCCCAGCGGCGCCGTCCGCTGCCCCAGCACGCGGAGTAGCCTCCGCCCCGCAGTCAACGGAATCCAGGAGGCGGAGATGGCCGAGATCCCCACGTTGTATGTCTGTCACGGCGACGAGGGGGGGCCACGCGTGCATCCGTGCCGCCGCGTCCAGGAAGCGCTCAAGGCCAAGGGGATCGAATACCGGAAGGTCGTCGCCGCGCACGGCAACCCGATCCCCTTCCTCCGCAAGGGCTCCCGCGAGGAGCTTCAGGCGGCGACCGGGGACCAGAAGCTGCCCGCGCTGAAGCTCCCCGACGGGACCGTGATCACGCACTCGCGCGCGATCCGCGCGTGGATCGAGCAGCAGCCGTGATCTCGATGGCGAGCTGTTAGATGACAGCCGCCGCGGTCGCCGCTGCACCCGCGCAGTTACCGCGCCGGCAGGTGCGGGTGATCTTCGGCGGGCTGATGCTGGTGTTGCTGCTTGCCGCGCTCGACCAGACGATCGTCGCGACCGCGCTCCCGACGATCGTCTCGGACCTTGGCGGGCTGAACCGGCTGGCGTGGGTCACGAGCGCGTTCCTGCTGGCCCAGACCGTGGTGACGCCGATCTACGGCAAGCTCGGCGATCTCTACGGGCGTAAGCGGATCCTGCAGAGCGCGATCGTGCTGTTCCTGATCGGCTCCGCGCTGTGCGGCCAGGCCCACTCGATGACCGAGCTGATCGCGTTCCGCGCCTTGCAGGGGCTCGGGGCGGGGGGGCTGATCGTCCTGATCCAGGCGGTGATCGGCGACGTCGTCCCGCCTCGGGAGCGGGGCCGCTACCAGGGTCTGTTCGGGGCCGTATTCGGCGTCGCCAGCATCGCCGGGCCGCTGCTCGGCGGGGTGATCGTCGAGCAGGTGTCGTGGCGCTGGATCTTCTACGTCAACCTCCCGGTCGGAGTCGCGGCGCTGGCGGTGCTGAGCGCGACGCTGCCCGCCACAGGGCGCATCTCGCGCCCGTCGATCGACTACCTCGGCGCGGGGCTGCTGGCAGCCGCGCTCAGCGCGATCGTGCTCGTCACCAGCCTCGGCGGCACGACCTGGGCGTGGGGCTCCGGTGCGGTGTTGGTCGTCGGTGGCCTCGGCGTGGTGCTGCTCGGAGCGTTCGTCGTCGCCGAGCGCCACGCGCGCGAGCCGATCCTGCCGGTGGTGCTGCTCCGCGAGCGCGTGTTCGTCGTCGGGGCGTCGCTGTCGCTGGTCGTTGGCTTCGCGCTATTCGGCGCGGTCACGTTCCTGCCGCTGTACTTCCAGACGGTCGACGCCGCCTCGCCGACCGGGTCCGGGCTCCGGTTGGTGCCGATGATCCTGGGGCTGCTGACGACATCGATCCTCTCGGGTCAGCTGATCACGCGCTACGGGCGCTACAAGCCGTTCCCGATCATCGGCACCGCGCTGATGACGATCGGACTGGGGCTGCTCTCGCATCTGGACGTCGGGACCAGCACCGGGACCAGCTCGCTGTTCCTGCTGATCCTCGGTCTCGGCCTCGGGTCGACCATGCAGGTGTTGGTGCTGGCGGTGCAGAACGCGGTCGACTACGCCAACCTGGGTGCGGCCACGTCGGGGGTCACGCTGGCTCGCGGGATCGGCGGATCGCTTGGGACCGCGATCTTTGGCACCGTGTTCTCGACCCAGCTGACCTCTCACCTGAAGGGTGCCCTGACGGGCTCGTTGGGCCATCAGGTTGCTTCGGGCGGGCGCCTCACCGGGACGCAGGTGCTGAGGCTGCCGCCGGCGGTGCGCCTCATCTACCAGCAGGCATACGTCAGCTCGTTGCGCCCGGTGTTCCTGATGGCGGCCGGCGTGGCCGCAGCTGGATTCGTGCTCAGCCTGTTCCTACCTCAACGGAAGCTGCGGGAGGCGGCAAGCACCAGCACCGGGCTCGATGACAGCGTGGCGGCGCCGCGCTCGCCCGACTCGCTGGCCGAGCTCGAGCGCGCGCTGACGAAGGTCACGACCCCGGAGGAGCGCGAGCGCTTCCGGCGCGCGATCGCCGAGCGCTCGGGCGTCGACGTCAGCCCTGGCGCGATCTGGGCGCTGATCCGGATCGACGAGTACGGGCTCGCGCGGGCGAGACAGCTGGCGCTCGAGGACGGGGTCCCCCCGGCCCGGATCGCGGCGGTCGTCGACGAGCTTCGCGGGCGCGGGTTCGTCGCCGACGACGACGGCGGCGTGGAGCTCACGGAGGCGGGATCCGCCGAGAGCCGGCGCGTCGTCGGAGCGAGGCGCGAACTGCTGTTCGAGGCGCTCGACGACGACGACGCCGACCGGCGCCCGGAGGTGTCGGCGCTGCTCACGCGGCTGGCGCGAGAGCTGTGCGGCGAGCCGCCGTCGGCGCGGGCGCCGGCCGAGCCCGCGGTGGTAGCGTGAGCGCTCAGATGGCATCGGGCTGGCCCGTCTTCTCCTACGAGGAGTGGCGCGAGACCTGCGACACGCTCCACGCACACACCCAGGTGTTGGGGAAGCTCGCGGTCGCGCTGGCGCCATCCGAGCCCGAGCTCCAGCACGCCGCGCTGCGGGTGACCGCGCGCGGCTGGGAGACGATGCCGCTGCCGGCGCCCGACGGGTCGGGGTCGTTCGTAGCGCTGCTCGACCTGCACGCCCACGAGGCCGTGATCGAGCACAGCGCCGGCGAGGTGCGGCGGGTGGCGCTGGCGCCCGACCGCGCGGTCGGCGAGGTCACGCGCGAGCTGCTCGCGGCGGCGCGGGCACTTGCCGGGCCGTTCGAGATCAACCTGACGCCGCAGGAGGTGCCGTGGACGGTGCCGCTCGACGAGGACACCGAGCACGCGCGATACGAGCCCTCGCAGGTGGAGTCCTACTTCGGCGCAGCGACCCGCGCGGCGCTCGTGTTGGCGGCCTTCCGAGCTCCGTTCCGGGGCCGCGCGACTCCCGTCAATGCGTGGTGGGGCTCGTTTGATCTCGCCGTGAACCTGTTCTCCGGCGCGCCGGCGGATCCCCCCTCGGACGACTTCATCATGCGCAACGCGATGGACGCTCAGGAGGTCGCGGTCGGCTGGTGGCCGGGCGACGCGCGCTACGGAAAGGCCGCGTTCTACGCGTACGCGCATCCGGCGCCGGATGGCTTCGCCGGGGCCGAGCTGTCGCCGCCCGCCGCCCGCTGGGAACCCGAGCTCGGCGAGTACGTGCTCGACTGGGAGGACGTGTGCCGATCTCCGAGCCCGCACGCCGTGGCGCTCGAGTTCATGCGCTCGGCGTTTCGCCACGCGTGCAAGGTGTGCGAATGGGACCCGACGCTGGCGGCGACCGCCGAGGGCGTCCCGCCTGCAGTCCAGTAGAACGGCGTTCGCTACCGCCACCACGGCCGGCGCCGGATCGCCGCGATCCGCTCGGCCGGCTCGACGAGCTCGCCGAGATGTTCGGCGAGATGGTCGAGGTGCTCGCAGAGCCACACGCCGTAATGCGACCCCGACGCGTCGTCGACGGTGTCCCCGGCCGCAAACCGCGGCGCCGCCAGGCTCGGAATCGGCTTGCGGCGGACCGCGACCAGCTGCGCGAGCCGCTCGTAGAAGCCGTCCAGCGTCCGGATTCGGCGCTGGAGCGCCCCCCGCGCGGTGTCGTTGCCGACCGCGTCGTGTGGAAGCCTTGCGATTGCGTTTGCGGTCAGGCGCAGGCGCAGCGAACCTCCGACCAGGCGCCACAGCTCAGGCCTGGAGATGTGTCTGGTCCCCTGCTCGGCGAGCAGCCCGCGAAGCGCGTCGTCGAGCCTCAGCCCGGCGTCCACGGCCGGCATCGCGTTCTCCGGCGCTCGCGCGCGGCCGCCGGTCGCCCATCCCATCGCCTGCGTCAGGTACGCGGCGCCGGAGCGGAACGCGTCGGCGAGGTCGTCGGCGACCAGCGAGGAGACCCCGTGCGGCCACACCAGGGCGCCCACCACGACGCTGACCGCGCAGCCGATCGCCACGTCCTCGATCCGCACGAGGCCGACGGCCCAACCGACCGGGACGAGCAGGTTGAAGAGCACCGCGACGGTGACAGTGAACGCCGCCTGCCCGACCTCGAACGGCAGTGTCCCGGGCGCGTACCCCGCGATCAGTACCGCGATCGGGAGCACCGCCCACAGCGCCGTCGTGCTCGAGCCGATCGCGACCAGCAGCGCGCCACCGACTACGAACCCGATCGCGGTCCCGGTCAGCGCCCGCAGCGCGGTCGCACCGGTCGAGGCGGCGTTCGTACGCAGCACCGACAGCGTCCCGAGCACCACCCAGAAGCCGTGCTGTACGCCGCTGAGGTCCGCGATCGCGACCGCGGCCGCGAGCGCGATCGCGGCACGGAGGCTGTTCACCAGCCACACCGAGCTGAGGGTCGCGTCGCGGCGCGCGACCGCCGCGAGCCGCGACACCCGCCGCGGGACAAGGGAGCCGTTCGGGCTGCCGCCGAACAGCTGGCGGCGCTCCAGAGCAAACCACTGCGAGTCCGCGATACCGGCGACGACGAGCGCGTCCGCGCCCAGCGTCCGCACAGCGACTGCGATCGCGTTGGCGTGAAACGAGATCCGCGCGGCCTCGCGGAACGCCGGCCCGTCGGGGCGCTGCTCCGCGAGCCACCGGCAGCTCCGCGCGCGCGCCGCCTCGATCCGCTCGAGATCGGGAGTCGCGGAGCGGCCGTCGAGCAGTGCCGCCGCGTCGGCGAGCACGGCGGCCGAAGTCGCGAGCAGCTCGCGGTCCGGCGCCGCGGCGTGGCGCAGGTCGAGACCCTCGCGG
Organism: uncultured Solirubrobacterales bacterium; assembly: GCA_963800475.1. Taxonomy (GTDB): domain Bacteria; phylum Actinomycetota; class Thermoleophilia; order Solirubrobacterales; family Solirubrobacteraceae; genus Palsa-465. Next base: position 686,347 of record CAWDAZ010000001.1, read on the forward strand.
ACCGTGTCGGCGGCCATCGACGTGGACCACTCGAGCAACTCGACCGCGCTGGCCAGGGCCTCGTCGGCGGCCGCCATCCCGGTCGGCCTGTATGGCGAGGCGTGGAAGCGCTCGAGCAGGTCGTGCTTGGCCTCGATCGCGGTGTCGAGCACCGCACTGGTCGCGCCGCCCGCGAGCGCCGCCTCGAGTGCGTGTGAGAGCGCCTCCGCGGCGCTCGCCGCGGCGACGCGAAGCCGGTCCGGTCCCGAGCGCGGTGATGTGAGCAGCACCGCGACCGTTCCGACCACGGCCGCCAGCCACCAGCCGGCGAGGCGGTCGGGCACCATCGACATCGCGCCCGGCGACGCCGCCGGCAGCACGTACGCGAGCAGCGTCGCGGTCGCCCCGGACGCGGCGTTCGGTCCGGCGATCCCGGCGAAGAACACCGCGAACGCGACCGGCACCGTGACGATCGCGCCGAGCGCCGCTGACGAGTTGACCGCGGTGCCGATCGTCAGCAGCACGCTGCCGGTGATCGCCAGCCCCGTGTACGCGAGCAGCCGGTCGCGCCGGCTGCCCCCGAACGACGCGAGCACGAGTGTCGCGAAGCTGCCAAACGCGGCGAACGTCGCGATTTGCCGGTTGCCGATCACCTGGTCGGCGAACGCGAACAGTCCCGGCATCACGATCGCCGCACGGACCGCCCGGACCGCCGCATCTGTCGACCAGCGCCACATCGCCGAAGCTCCGCGGGCGAGCATCGCAGAGCGCCACGATTCCCACCACGGCGAGGGGCTGCCCTAGGCTTGCCCGGGGCCGTCTCGGCCCGTCACGTCCGAGCGAAAGGGACATTGATCGACATGCACGTCGCTGAGTTCACCCTGCACGCGAAGCCGGGCCACTTCGACGAGGTGGCGGACATGTACTCGGAGTTCGCCGAGTCGTTCCTGCACCACCAGCCGTCGCTGCAGACGGTGCTGATCGTCGGCGACGAGGCGAGCGGGCTGGTGCGCGGCCTCGGCGTGTTCGGTGATCGCGAGGACGCCGACGCGGTCAACAGCAACCCCGAGTTCGCGAGCTTCAACGACCGCGTCGCGCCGCTGCTCGCGAGCCCGTCCGAGCGCGTCGAGCTGCGGCTGCTGCACAGCTACTCGCGCTGAGCTGCGGGCTCGGCTTCGCCGCCGTCAACCCAGCCGCCGCGCACCCGCTCAGCGGACCGCCGCGAGCGCCTGCTCGACGGGCTGCTCCCCGCCGTTGACGTACAGGATCCGGCCGATCGCCAGAGGCTGTCCAAGCAGCGCGGCGAGCACCGAGGCCACGTCGTCGCGCGGGATCTGTCCGCGGAATGGCTCGGTGTCGACCCGCACGCGCCCGGTGCCGGGATCGTTGGTCAGCCCGCCGGGCCGGACGATCGCCCACTCGCGATCGCTCGCCTCGACCGCCGCGTCGGCCTCGGCCTTCGCGCGCAGGTAGATGCTGAACACGTCGTCGCCCTCTGGAGGGGCCTCCGCGCCGACGGAGCTGACCATCACGTACCGCGTCGCGCCGGCAGCGGTGGCCGCCTCGAGCAGCTTGATCGCGGCGTCCCGGTCGACCGTCAGCTTGCGCTCCGCGCCGCTGCCGGGACCGGCGCCGGCGGCAAATACGACGGCTGACGCGCCGGCGATCGCGGCGGCCGCATCCGAACCGCTCGCCTGCTCGAGGTCGCAGACCACCGGCTCTCCGCCGGCCGCGCGGACCTCGTCGGCGTGGTCCGGGTTGCGGATCAGCCCGATCACGCGCTCGCCGCGGCCGCTCAGCAGTCGCGTCAGCCGGAGCGCGATCTGTCCGTGGCCTCCTGCGATCGCGACCATCGGCAACGGTTATATCCGATGCGACCAGAGGCGCTCAAGTGGAAGAATCGGCACGTGCCGGATCAGCATGTCGGGGCCCTACCGGACCAGCTCGTCGAGCGAGCCGCGGACCTTGCTCTGCTGCGCGCGCATGAGCCGGTCGTCCGCTACACCAAGGGAGAGCTGTTCTTCCCGACCGCGGTCGGCCCGTACGTGGCTCAATCCAGCCTCTGGGTGGCGGGTCCGAAGGGCGAGACGTCCGAGCTCGTGCCGGCGGGAGAGCTCACGCTCGAGGGGCTGTCCGCCGAGGCGGTCCGGCATCGGGACCGGGCGCTGTTCCTTCGCTTCGTCGAGCAGCCGCTCGGCCACGCCGAGTACGTGCGCTGGCGGATGCTGCCCCGCGACCGGCTCAGCGCCAACGCCCGGTTCACCACCTCCGGAATCGGCGGCCGCGTGGTCGACGCGGGCATGCGGGCTTCGCTGCTGCTGCGCGGGAAGGTGCCGGCGGGAGTGGCCGCCGCGGCCGAGACCACGTATCGCGAACGCCTAGAGTCGGCCCGGTTCACGTACTACGGACGCGTCGCACGCGAGGGCGGCTACGTGTGCCTCCAGTACTGGTTCTTTTACGCGATGAACGACTGGCGCTCGACGTTCGGCGGCATCAATGATCACGAGGCCGACTGGGAGATGATCACGATCTACCTTGCCGAGCGCGAGGACGGCCCCGCGCAGCCGGCGTGGGTCGCGTTCTCATCCCACGATTACCACGGCGACGACCTGCGACGCCGCTGGGACGATCCCGAGCTGCGCCGCGAGGGCGACCGCGTGGTCGCGTTCGCCGGCGCGGGGTCGCACTCCGGGGCGTTCCTCCAGGGGGACTACGTGGTGATCGTCGACCCGGTGCGGATCCAGCCCGTGATCAGGTCGCTGCGCAGGCTGCGCCGCCTGCTGGCACCGTGGCGCCACTACACCGCCGACTCGCCCGGCGTCGGGCTGCCGTTCGTCGACTACGCGAGGGGGGACGGCGTCACGATCGGCCCCGGGCAGGGCGCCGAGTGGAGCCCTGTGCTGATCGACGACGATACGCCTTGGGTTCGGGACTTCCGCGGCCTCTGGGGCCTCGACACGCGGGACCGGTTCGGCGGCGAGCGGGCCCCGGCGGGACCGCGCTACGAGCGCGACGGCACGGTTCGCACCTCGTGGGCAAACCCCCTGGGCTGGGCGGGGCTGCTGAAGGTACCGCCCGACGAGCGCGACATCGCGGATCTGCTCGCCGAGCGGGTCTCGGCGCTCGGGCGGGAGATCGATGAGCTCGACGCGAGCGTCGACGCCGGGCGCGCCGAGCTCCGCGGCCTCCGCCTCCAGGCCCGTTCGCTGATGACCCGCGACTACGCGCGCACGTTGGCCAAGCGCCGCGAAGCCGAGCTCGCCGAACGGGAGGCGGCCGTCAACGAGCTGATCGCCACCCGCAGCGCGCTGGTCGAGGAGCGGAGGGCGCATCTCGAGACGATCGCGGACGGGCTGCCGCCGGAGGCACCGCAGGCGCACGTCCGCAAGCCGCATCGTCCCTATCTGGACGAGCAGGACCGCCGCACCCGGTTCCTCAAGCTGTGGGCCGCGATCAGCACCCCGCTGCTGCTGGGCTCCACGATCCTGATCCTGCTGGTCTCGCCGCTCGCCATGATCGTCGACTTCGTGGTTCTGGTGCTCGTGTTCAGCGGGTTCGAAGCGCTCGCCCGGAGACGGTTCGTGTCGTTCCTCGGAAGCCTCCTCCTGGTCGGGGCGGTGGCCACGCTGGCAATCGGACTGGTGGCCCTGTTCCTGAATCACTGGCGCACGGCGCTGTCGTGCGTGATCGGCTTCGCGGCGCTGGCTCTGCTCGTCGCGAACTTGAGAGCGATGCGCCGGCACTGAGGGGCGATCTGGTCGCTGCCGCTTCGCTTGCACACGGACATCATCCGCAAGGGATGATGCGCGCAGCAGTCCGGAGTGGTCGAGTTTCGACCGGCTGAAATCGTCGTCCTGGACCGGCGGAGGTACCGGCATGGATCTGGCCGACCCGAAGGCGAGCGGAGTTCTGACCGAGGAAGAGTTCGCTGCCGAGAAGGCCTGCATCCTTGTCGCGTGATCGCGCGGCACCAGCTCCGCGTCGGCGCCGCAGCCGCGCGGCCTGAGGACGATCCGTCGCGGTGGTCGTATGAACTGGGAGCTTGCGATCGTTGCCGCGAGCGTGCTGGCCGTGGCGGGGGTGTCGCGCCGGCTGACCGATGCGGCAGTGACCCCGGCGATGGCGTTTGTCGTGATCGGGCTGCTCGTGGGGCCGCTCGTGCTCGACGAGGTCACCGTGGCTCCCTCCGGTGCGACCGTCCGTACGCTGGCCGAGGCGACGTTGACCGTGGTTCTGTTCGCGGACGCCTCCCGGATCAAGCTGCGCGCACTGCGGAGGGAGTACGCCGTTCCGCTGCGGCTGCTGGCGATCGGGTTGCCGCTCACGATCGCCCTCGGCGCGGTCCTGGCGGGCACGATCCTGACCCAGCTGAGCGTCGCCGAAGCGGTCGTTCTGGCAGTGGTGCTGGCACCGACGGACGCGGCCCTCGGCCAGGCGGTCGTGGCAGAGCCGCGACTCCCTTCGCGGATCCGTCAGGGGCTGAACGTAGAGAGTGGGCTCAATGACGGAATCTGCGTGCCGCTGCTGCTGATCGCGCTCGCGGTGGCAGACGTAGAGGACAAGGGCGCCACTGGCTCGCACGCGGTCAGAATCGTTGCCGAGGAGCTCGGTTACGGGATCCTCGGCGGCGTCGCGGCGGGGTTGGCCGCGGCCGCGGTCGTGTCGCTCTCGAATCGCCGAAATCTGTTGACGGGCTCGTGGCTGCAGGTGATCCCGGTGGCGGGTGCCGCCCTCGCGTATGGGGTGGCAACCGCGCTCGGGGGGTCGGGGTTCATCGCGGCCTTCATCGCGGGGGCAATCTTCGGAGCGCTGGTGAGCCGCGAGTCCGAAGAGGCCTCTCGTCTGAACGAGGAGCTTGCGGGTCTGCTCGGCGGCGTCACGTTCTTGATCTTCGGCGCGGTCCTGCTTGGCCCGGCGCTGAAGCACCTGAGCTGGCAGATCCTGCTCTACGCCGCACTCAGCCTGACGCTGATCCGCATCCTGCCGGTCGCCGTCGCGATGATCCACAGCGGAGCGAGGTGGCGAACAGTTGGATTCCTGGGCTGGTTCGGTCCACGAGGTCTGGCCTCGATCGTGTTTGCGGTGCTCTCCGTCCAGGAGGCGCACCTGCCGGCGGCCAACACGATCCTGGTCGCGGCGTACCTGACGGTCGGGATCTCGGTGTTCGCGCACGGCTTCACCGCTGCACCGCTCGCACGACGCTACGCACGCTGGTACGAATCGCATCCGCGCCAGCGCCGCCCGGAGATGGAGAGCGTCCCCGCACCACACCACCGCGTGCGCCTTGGGGGCCCGACCTGACACGTGAGCGGCCCGCCGGATGGGCTCGACGGGCCGCTGAAAGCACCGCTGGGCCCCGACCTTGCGGAGCCTTCTGTCATGCGCCCGAGAGGACTCGAACCTCCGCGGGAGTTGTCTCCCACAAGGCCCTCAACCTTGCTCGGCGTAGCGGCTCTCGGCGGAGACGGCGGCGTGACCGCGTTTGACCCAAAGCGGCAGTCCCGGGTTGTGGCCAAGGGCCTGGCTAACCGACCGTCCGTAGTCGTCCGCCGGCGCGTGCCCAACTTCCCGGATGACGGTCGAGCCTGCCAGGCGCGAGCATCATCTATGACATGCCTGAGCTGAGGCCCAAGAAAGCGCCGCTTCCTCCCCGCTGGTTCATCCGGCTCTTCTGGATCATCCACCGCGGCGTGTACCGCGCGACGAGAAGCCGATTCGGTCTGTGGCGGCCGAAGCCCGGCGGTTGGGGCGCCATGTGTCTTCGGACCATCGGGCGGCGGACAGGCCGAGTCCACCCGGTCGTGGTCGGCTACTTTGAGGACGGCCCGAACCTCGTCACCATGGCCATGAACGGCTGGGGCAACACCGAACCGGCCTGGTGGCTGAACCTTCAAGCACATCCCGACGTGAGCGTGGATCTCGTGGACGGGCCCCGCCAAGTCACCGGCCGCGCGGCACACGGTGACGAGCGCGCCCGTCTTTGGGCTCGATGGCAACAGATCGACAAGAACCTCGATGCCTATGCAGCGCGCCGACCCGTGGAAACCCCGGTCGTTGTTTTCGAGCCGCGCAGCAGCCGGAGAGCAGATGGCAGCGCGAGCGGCCTCACGCATCGAGCCGAGGATGGGCCCGGCGCTGAAGATCCGGTTGAAGGAGTCCGCCCGGCTGTGCCGGCAGCTTCGTTCGAGGCGGGCGCGCCTACGGCGGGCACCGTCAAACGGACGTGAGGGCCGTCGTCTACGACCGCTACGGACCGCCATCCGCGCTGCGGGTTGATGATGTCGCCATCCCGACTCCGGCCCCGGGGCAGGTGCTGGTCAAGATCGCGGCAACATCGGTCAACCTCAGCGACTGGGAGACACTGCGCGGCTCGCCGATGTACGCCCGGCTGGGCGGATTGCGTTCGCCCGCGCGCCGCACGCTGGGCTCCGATATCGCCGGGTGGGTGGAGGCGGTCGGCCAGGGCGTGACTCGGTTGCGAACCGGTGACCAGGTATACGGCGACAACCTGGCGCTGAAGGGCGGCTTCGCCGAGTACGCCGTCGCGGCCGAATCAGCCCTCGCCCACAAGCCGGCAGAGCTGACCTTCGCGCAGGCATCGACGATCCCTCAAGCGGGAGCCATCGCGCTGCAAGGAACCGCAGGCGCCGCGGCCGGACACCGGGTGCTGATCAACGGGGCCGGGGGAGGCTCAGGGTCATTCGCGGTCCAGTTGGCCAGGCGGCTGGGGGCGCACGTGACCGGAGTCGACAACGCCGCCAAACTGAAGTTCATGCGGGCGCTCGGCGCGGATGACGTGATCGACTACCGCGAAGAGGATTTCACCCAGTCCGAGCTCCCCTACGACTTGATCCTCGATCTGGTCGCGTCCCGGTCGGTGTTCGCCTACCGCCGTGCACTCGCCCGCGGCGGCCGTTATCGCTGCGTCGGAGGTCCCGTGCGAGCGCTGGTGCAGGTGATGACCGTCGGCTGGATCGCCGGCCGACTTACCAACCGCCGGATGGGCATACTCGCTGTGCGAACAGGCCCCGCCCATTTCGAGGCCCTCGCCGACTTCTGCATCGCTGGGAAGGTCGCAATCCACATCGACCGCACCTTCGGACTCGACGAGGTACCCGATGCGCTCGCCTACGTCGGTGACGGTCATGCCCTCGGCAAGGTCGTCGTCATGATCGACAAGGCGGCCGAGGACGGGCAGAACACGAACCAACGGTCTCTGCACTAGGCCAGTCGCCGTCGCAAACCAGCAGGACACGGCGTTCCGCTGCCGGGAGGGGGTCAGGGCGCCCGCGTGGTTGCTGGTCGCGTTCGCGATGTAGCGTGGTGGAGCATTGCTCCTGCTCGTCCGAGCGGGGAGCGTCATCAGTCGTCGAGTGCTTCTCCATGGCCGCGACGAAGCAGGAGCGGTCTCAATCTTCGCGGTGGAAGTGTCGATAGCCTGCGCAGCGTGATGTCCGGCCTACTCGACGGGCGTTGCCTGTGCGGGCGCCTGACCTACCGCTGCGACGGCGAGCCCCTGGTGACGGTCGTCTGCCACTGCAAGGACTGCCAGCGCCAGACAGGGACGGCCTTCTCGATCTTCGTCGTCGTCCCGCGCGCAACGCTCCATGTCGGGGGCGACACGCTCGCCACGTATGTGACCGTGGGGGCCGATTCCGGCGAGGAACGTCAGCGCCAGTTCTGCTCGAAGTGCGGTTCGCCCGTCGTCACGCTGTTGGCCGAGCAGCCGGAGCTCGCGGTCATCAAGGCGGGAACGCTCAACGACCCCTCGTGGCTGTCGCCCACACTTGAGGTTTGGTGCGGCTCGGCTCAGCCGTGGCTTGCGCCCATCGAGAACAGCAGGCGGCTCGCCCGCGGCATGCCGGTCTGACTGGACAGCTTCTACCAAGCACTAACTTCGTGCGGCCCGACGCCGGCTCCTGCATCGCCCGTGAAGGGCCAGAGTCGAAGCTCAGTTGCCCCTCGTACGGACCACCAGGCCTGCGGAATCAGCGGGGTGGGGAGGCCTCTCGGCTAGCTCGACGAGACGGTCGTCAGACGGAAGACCGGATGGCGGGGCGCTTCGCCCTCAAACGCGTGGAGCGGTGAGGTCGGCGTGATATCGAAGAAGGGACGCACGACCCGTGCCTGCTGCAGGTATTGGCGGAGGACCGGTGCCGCGGCGGTGGGAGCTACCTCTTCGATCTGAAGAGTCTCCGAGCGGCGTTTCCGGTGTAGCTGGACTTCGCCGGCCGCGCGGGCATTTCGGACCCAGCCAACCTCGCCGTAGGGCGCGACAAGCCATCGGTCCCCGTTCTCGATCAGGGTCACCGGGGTCTCATAGCGCTTGCCCGTCCTGCGACCGCGCACCGTGAGGACGTAAGTGTGGGGGCCCGCCAGTCCGAGCCGCGCGAGTGGCTTGATCACGGTGTTGACGAGGCGGCGCGCTCCGCTCAATCGGTACGTCTGGGCCATCAGCCGGACAGCCTAGCTTGGCTGGGCCGCCGCTATCGCAAAGCAGTGGCCCCGACGGATCGAATCTCGACCGTCCTCCCTCGACCAGGAAACGAGCATGTTGAATGCCCACACCCGCGGACGGAAGTCGCGAGCGGCCGGGGGACATAAAAAGCCTCGTCATGCAGTCATGCGGGGCTATTGTCATGCGCCCGAGAGGACTCGAACCTCCACGGGAGTTGTCTCCCACAAGGCCCTCAACCTTGCGCGTCTACCAATTCCGCCACAGGCGCGTGGGCCCGCCAGTATAGCCCTGGGACCCGGAGCCGAAATCCGGTTGCGAGCGCGTCCGCCGGGTGGATGAAACCGATCTCGCCCGTTCGGCGCGCGGCGCGCACAGGGGTTGTGTCCGTCCGCGACCCTCGATACATTTCCGAACATGTGTTCGACGTGCCGGGACCTCGGGCCAAACGATCAAGGAGCGGACGGATGGACCTGACCAAGCGTCAACAGGAGATCTTCGACTTCATCAAGCGGTATTCGGCGAAGTACGGATATCCGCCGACGGTGCGTGACATCGGCAAGGCCGTCGGGCTCGCGTCGTCGTCGACCGTTCACGCGCATCTCGCAAATCTGGAGAAGATCGGGCTGCTGCGCCGCGACCCCACCAAGCCGCGAGCGATCGAGCTGCTCGACCGCGCCGTCGACGGGGTGCGGAGCCTGGTGCGTCCCGGCCTGCCCCTGGTCGGGCAGGTTGCCGCGGGCCAGCCGGTGCTCGCCGAGGAAAACATCGAGGACTACGTCCCGACGCCCGAGCTCGCCGGCGGCGAGAAGGGCGACTACCTGCTGCGGGTTCGCGGCGACTCGATGATGAACATCGGGATCCTCGACGGCGACCTGGTCGTGGTCAAGCGCCAGGACGCGGCCGACGACGGCGACATCGTCGTCGCGCTGGTCGGCGAGGACGCGACCGTGAAGCGTTACTTCGAGGAATCCGACCACGTCCGGCTGCAGCCGGAGAACGACTCGATGGAGCCGATCCGCAGCCGCGAGGTCCGCGTGCTCGGGAAGGTCGTCGGGCTGATGAGGAGCTTGTCGTAGGTGAGCACCCTCACCCTGACACCCCTGGTTCTGGACCGCGTGGACGGCGAACCGACGCTCGACGCCCTGATCACGGGCGCCTGGGAGGGCTTGTCGGTTCGTCGCGCGGTCCGGTGCCCGGTGTGCGCGGGTGAGATGGAGCCGTTCGCAGGCCCCGACCTGGACCTGCTCGGCGGCCGCTGCACGGACTGCGGCTCGACGCTGGGGTAGGGGGCACGCGTCGCGCCGGCGCGCGGCGCGGCGGCGTGCGGGCGCTCGATCCGCCGCGGAGATGGTGGCCGCCGCGGAGATGGTGGCCGCCGCGGAATGAGCGTGGTCGATTTGGGTCCACGATGGACCAAAACCGAGCACGCTCAGGGCTGTCGCGGGGGGGGGGGGGCGTATCGGAGTCGCCGCGCGCGCTCCGGAGTGGACGCGGGCGCTCCGGGGTCGACGCGGACGCGGGGTCGACGCCGGACGCTACCTCGCTCGACGCGGGCGCCTCGCCGAGCTATCCTCGGATCCGCAGGCTGAGCAATCGCGGAGGTGAACCCTTCGAGGAAAGTCCGGACATCACAGGGCAAGGTGGTCGGTAACGCCGACCCGGGGAAACCCGCGGGAAAGTGCCACAGAAATAACACCGCCTAAGCCTGGGGCCGCTGCAGAGCTCCAGGCCGGTAAGGGTGAAATGGTGCGGTAAGAGCGCACCGGCGTCGCGGTGACGCGGCGGCCAGGCAAACCCCACCTGATGCTAGGCCAAGCAGGACCGTTCGTAGGTGACCCGCCAAGGTCCGGGTAGGCCGCTCAGATGGATGACCGCTCACGACAGAATCCGGCTTACAGGCCTGCTACGGAAAGCCCCGCTCCGGCGGGGCTTTCTAGTGTGAATAACCCACGCAGCCGGCAGCTGCAAACCGGAGACTGCCTCTTCCCGTGGTGGTTGGCACTGCAGCGATCGCCAGCAGCCTCCTTCGCGTCGGCTCATCCGTAGACTTTCGTGCAACGCGGCTCGACAAGCCCGGGCGATCAGCCGCACGACGATATCGAAGGGGCGATTACCACGAACCTGTTTGCGTGCGACCGCCGTATTGGGCTCGCGTTCCGTGGGTCCACTGGTCGCGACCGCGCGTGCTTGCGCACGGGATCGAAACCCGCTGGATCGCCAACACCGACCAAGGGCGAACGGTCGGCGACTACATCTCAACCTTGTTCGTGGACGACTGGGTGATAGCGCTCTACGCCGATGCCACGCCACCGATTGGTTCTCAACTCTCGGGCTGCTCGACGATCACGCCCGCCACTGCGTGCGCGGCTCGGAGCCGTCGGAGCGCGACGAGGAGACCGCCGAGCTGATGGCTGTCGTCGGCCGGCTGATGGGGCGCGGCTGAGAGTGTCCGGAGGCTCGGGGACCCCGGCGCCATGACCGACCTCAGGCATCCCCTGTTCGCGCGGTTCTTCGATCGGCTCAGCCGGGTGATGGAGAAGGAGGTCGGTCGGTGGCGCGACCAGCTGCTCGACGGGCTCTCGGGCCGGGTGCTCGAGCTCGGTGCCGGGAACGGGATCAACTTCTCGCACTATCCGGGGACGGTCGATGAGGTGATCGCGGTCGAGCCCGAGCCGTACATGCGCGCGAAGGCCGCGGCCGCCGCCGTGACGGCCCCCGTTCCCGTGACCGTCAAGCCCGGCATCGCCGACGCGATCGAGTTGCCCGACGCCAGCGTCGACGCCGCCGTCGCGAGCCTCGTGCTGTGTTCGGTGCCCGATCAGGCCCGCGCGCTCGCGGAGCTCCACCGCGTGCTGAAGCCCGGGGGTGAGCTGCGGTTCCTCGAGCACGTGCGCTCGCGTGGTGCTCGGAAGGCGCGGGTCCAGGCGGCGGCCGACCGCACCGGGGTCTGGCAGCTGATCGCCGGTGGTTGCCACTGCAGCCGCGACACGGTGGGAGCGATCCGCGCGGCCGGGTTCGAGGTCGTACAAGTGGAGGATTTCGATCTCGGGCCGTCGTGGACGATCACAAATCCGCACGTGCTGGGCAGCGCCGTGCGGTAACGTTGGTTCACAACGTCCGAGGGCCGGGGGGACCTTACCCGCAAGGGGGAGAAGATTTGCGTCGCATTCCGATCATCGTCCTCGCCGTGCTGTGCGCAGCGGCCGTGTCAGCACCAGCCGCGCTCGCCGCAGACCAGCCTCCGCCGGCCTCCGACTACGCGATCATCGCGCGGGACATCATCCCCTCGGGCGAGTACGGCTCGGTGCCGCCGCCGGCCAACGCCGACCAGCAGGCGCAGATGTACAACGCGCTGACGCCGCTGTTCGACAACGTCACGCCGAGCGACCTGGTCAACGACTTCAAGGCCGAGCCGCTCAACATCCAGAACGCGCCCGGCCCGGTGACGACCGAGAGCGTGCCGCACGCCGGCGTCACGGTGTATCGCGACGCCTACAACGTGCCGTACATCTACGCCACCACGTATGACGACTACACCTGGGCCGCCGGGTGGATCGAGGCGCAGGACCAGGGACTGCTGCTGGGCGAGGCGCGCTACCTCGGCCGCCTGGCGGCGATCGACGCACCTGGCCTGAGCGCGGTCGGCCTGATCGGCAACCTGGCCAGCTTCACCCCCAGCCCGCAGGCCGAAAACGAGGTGGCCAAGCAGACCGGGGCGCTGCTGGCGTATGGAGCCAGGGGCCGCGCCGTGCTGCACGACATCGATCTCTACCTCCAGGGGATAAACGCGTATTTCGCCGCCCACGGCGGAGGCGTTCCCTACTCGCGGACCGACATCTACGCCTTCAACGCCATCAAGGATCAGTTCGTCGGCGAGGGCGGTGGAAACCAGGCGCCGAACGCGCAGTTCCTGTCGTCGCTGACCCGCCGGCTGGGCGCCAGGAAGGGCTACGAGGTGTGGAATGACCTCCGCGAGGCGAACGACCCCGAGGCGCCGGCGAGCGTTCCCGGGCACGTGCAGTTCCAGCCGCCGCCGAGGAGCACGAGCGGCAACGTGATCCTCGACCCGAACAGCCTGTCGTCGGCCGCGCGGGCGGCGGTCGCCGCAACCGCGCACCGCGGGCACGCCAGCAACGAGCTGATGGTGTCCGCGGCCCGCTCCGCGACCCACCACCCGATCATGGTTGCCGGCCCGCAGATCGGCTACTACTACCCGGGCTTCACCACGGAGGTCGTCGTCCATGCGCCTGGAGTCGACCAGCGCGGCGTGACGACCGTCCCCTTCCCGGGCTACATCTTCATCGGCCGCAGCCAGGACCAGTCGTGGACGCTGACCTCCGCCGGGCTGAACCAGATCGACACGTACGTCGAGACGCTGTGCGGCGGGAGCATCCACAAGTACCTCTACAACGGCAAGTGCCTGCCGATGCAGTTCTTCGACGCAGGCAAGCTCACGAACAAAGGCGTGACGAGCGAAGTCACGTTCTACCGGACGGTGCACGGGCCGGTGTTCGGGTACGCCCGCGTCCACGGACGCCGCGTGGCGCTATCGGAGAAGCGCGCGAGCTACGGCAAGGACGTGGTGGACCAGCTCTTCTACCACGACCTGGGGCACGGCCTCGTTCACAACGCGCGCCAGTTCTTCACGGCGGCCAATCGAACCCCGCAGACGTTCAACTCCTTCTATATGGACGACCACAACATCGGCGTGTTCACCAGCGGGCTGGTGCCGATACGGCCGTCCAACGTCGATCCCGACCTGCCGATCAACGGCACCGGGCGCGAGGAGTGGCGCGGGTTCGTGTCGTTCAAGAACCACCCGCAGGGCATGAATCCGCCCAACGGGGAGATCGTCAACTGGAACAACCGCCCCCAGGCGGGCTATCAGGCGCCGTCGGACAACTGGGCGCTCGGGGCGATCCAGCGGGTCGACCTGCTGCTCAACAACCTCGGTCATGGCGGCGACCTGACGCCGCCGATGATCACCTCCGCGATGAACGCGGCCGCCACGCAGGACGTCCGCGAGATGACGCTCGAGCCGGTGCTCTCGAAGCTGCTGCACGGCGGCCGGGCGCCGAACTCGCGTGACGCGCAGATGCTCGCGTTGCTCGACACGTGGCACAGCCAGGGGGGTAGCCGACTCGACCGCACCGGCAACGGCCAGATCACGGCGCCCGGCGCGGCGATCATGGACACCGCTTGGCCGCTGCTCGCGAAGGCGTGGGCCTCGGCGGTGCTCGGGCCGGTGCTGACCCAGCAGTTCGCGAACTTGGTGAGCATCTACGACCAGCCGCCGGGCGGCCAGTACACGGGCTGGCACATCTACATGTACAAGGACCTGCGCACGATGCTGGGGATGCGCGTGCGCGGCAAGTACGCGATCCGCTACTGCGGAGCCGGCAACCTGCGGCGCTGCCGGACGCTGCTGTGGCGCGCCATCGACCAGGCCGGCGCCCAGCTGGCGCGCACCCAAGGGTCCAACCCGGCGAACTGGCACTCGAGCGCGACTGCCGAGGAGATCAAGTTCATCCCCGGGATCCTCTCCTACACGATGCGCTACACCAACCGCCCGACCGGCATCCAGCAGGTGCTGAGCTTCGGCGGTCACGTGCTCGGGGACGGCTGAGGCCGATAAGCGCAGGGCGGGCCCGTCGCCCCTCAGCGGGGGACGGGACCGCCCGCGAGCGCGACGAGCACCCCGACGGCACCGGCGAGCAGCAGCGTCGAGACGACGCCGCGCCGCGCCAGCAGCAGCGCGAACGCGGCGGCCGCGAGCAGCAGGTACTGCCAGGTCTCCTGAAGCGCCCCGGCGAGCGGGATCGCCGAGCCGAGGATCGCGCCGATCGACGCCGGCCCCGCCCCGGCGAGAAACCCCTTCGCGCGCGCGTTGCCCCGCAGGCGGTCGAAGTGGCCGCCGCCGATCAGCACGAACAGAAACGACGGCGCGAATGCGATCGCCGCCGCCAGCGCGCCGCCGCCGAGCCCGTGGGCCGCGTACCCGACCGCGGCGACCGTGGCGACCACCGGACCAGGGGTCACCTGGCCGAGCGCGACTGCGTTCAGGAACCCGGCATTGGTCATCCAGTGGTACGCGTGAACGGCGTCGTGCTGCATCAGCGGGACGATCACGAATCCGCCGCCGAACGACAGTGCCCCGACCTTCAGCGCCACCCAGGCGAGCGCGCCGATCCCACCCGCGCCAGCGCTGGCGGGCAGCAGTAGCGGCCAGAAGCCGTGCGCGGCGTCGAGCCGGCGTGAGCGTTGCGTGGCGATCGCGAGCTCGAGCGCGCCGCAGCCGAGCAGCACCAGCACCAGGTACGGACCGACCGTCGCCGCCGCGACCGCGCCGGCCAGCACGTACGCCAGCCATCGCAGCCTCCGTCCGCCGCCGCCGCGCGCCCCGCGCCAGCTCGGCCACGCGAGGCCGAGCCCGGCGCGGACCGCCACCGCCGCGACAGCAGCCCCCGCGCCCGCCCCCGCGCCGCGGATCCACAGTGGCGGGGAGGTGGCGAGGAACAGCGTCGACAGCGCCAGCATCAGCACGACCGACGGCAGGATGAACCCGAGCCCGCCGACCACGGCGCCCGCCGGGCCGGCAATCCGCCGCGCGCAGTAGATCGCGAGCTGGGTCGACGCGGGCCCGGGGAGCAGCCCGCAGGCGGCGATCGCGTCCTCGAGCTCGCGGGGCGTCATCCACCGCTCGCGGTCGACGACCAGGCGCCGGAGCAGCTCGATGTGTGCGGGCGGGCCACCGAAGCCCGTCACGCCGATCCGGCTCCACTCGCTCGCCACCGTCCGGAGCGGGACGCGGCGGGTGGGGAGCGTGGTCATCCGCGACCCGCGCGGCTCCCGAACGCGACCCGTTCGAGCGCGTCGCCGTCGAGGCGGTGCATCACCCACTCGCCGAGCTGCCCGGCGCCGAGCTTCGCGTAGAAGTCGAGCGCGGGAGCGTTCCAGTCGAGCGCGGCCCACTCGAGCCGGGCGCAGCCGCGCTCGACGGCGATCTCCGCGACCCGCGCGAGCAGCGCGCCACCGAGTCCGGACCGCCGGTGCCGGGGCGGCACGTACAGATCCTCGAGCCACAGCCCCGGCCGGCACTCCCAGGTCGAGAAGCTGCCGTGGAACAGCGCGAATCCGGCCGGCTCCCCGCCGACCTCGGCGATCAGCGCCTCGGCGGAGGGCTCCGGACCGAACAGCGCGTCGCCGAGCTGCTCGGGCGTGCCGGTGACCTTGTCCGGCGCGCGCTCGTACTCGGCCAGCCCCTTGATCAGCGAGTAGATCAGCCCGACGTCGGCGGGCGCGGCGGGGCGGATCACGGTCTCGGGCTCCAAGCGGGGCCGACGATATCGCGGTCATCGGGCTCCGGTGGCGCTGAGATTCGCGTTTCAGGGAAGATGTTGCGGCGATGCCGCTGGTCCCAGACACGCTCACCCGTCCGGTCACGAGGCTCGGATCCGTCGCCCAGAACGCGCTCGAGGTCGCGCGCTTCGGGGGGCTGACGACCGACGAAGAGGCCTCGCCCTACGAGGTCGCGGCCGAGCACCGCGTCTACAAGCTGCGCCACTACTTCCCGAACATCGATGGCGCCGATCCCGGTCCGCCGGTGCTGCTCGTGCCGCCGATGATGCTGGCGGCCGATGTGTACGACGTCGCGCCGAACTCGAGCGCCGTCACGATCCTGCGCGAGCAGGGCTCGGATCCGTGGGTGGTCGACTTCGGCGCCCCGGAGCACGAGGAGGGGGGACTCGAGCGGACGCTCGCCGACCACGTGCTGGCGGTCTCGGAGGCTGTCGAGCGGGTGCGCGAGCTGACCGGGCGCGACGTGCACCTGGGCGGCTACTCGCAGGGCGGGATGTTCTGCTACCAGACGGCGGCGTACCGGCGGGGGGAGGGGATCGACTCGGTGATCACGTTCGGCAGCCCGGTCGACACCCGGCAGGCGATGCCGTTCGGGATTCCCGAGCGGTTCGCCTCGGACGCGGCCGAGCTGTTCGCCGACGTGTTCCGGGTGTGGTCGCTCCCGGCGTGGGCGAGCCGCACCGGCTTCCGCCTGCTCGACCCCGTCAAGACGCTGCGCGGCCAGGCGGAGTTCATCATGCATCTCCACGACCGCGAGGCGCTGCTCCGCCGCGAGCGCCAGCGCCGGTTCCTCGAGGGCGAGGGCTGGGTCGCGTGGCCCGGGCCCGCGATGGCCGACTTCCTGCGCCAGTTCATCGCCCACAACCGGATGCTCGAGGGCGGGTTCGTGATCGAGGATCGGCTGGTGACGCTGGCCGACATCCGCCGCCCGATCCTGGCCGTCGTCGGGACCGTCGACCAGATCGCCCCGGCCGCCGGGGTGCGCGCGATCGCGCAGGCCGCGCCGGCCGCCGAGATCTACGAGCTCGACCTGCGGGCGGGCCATTTCGGCCTGGTGGTCGGCTCGACCTCGACGTCGATCACCTGGCCGACGGTCGCCGGCTGGACCCGCTGGCGCGACGGCGAGGGGCCGCTGCCCGACAACATCGCGCCGCTGTCCGAGGACGGCTCGACCGAGCTCGTCGAGCAGGTCCGGGGCCGGCTCGGGTACGGAGCCGAGCTCGCGGCGGGGGTGGGGGCCGGGATGGCCAGGTCGGTATTCGGGACCGCGACGCGAGCGGCGAAGGGCGTTCGGGTGCTGGCGCGCGAGGCGGCCGGCCAGCTGCCGCGGCTCGCGAGGCTCGAGCAGATGCAGCCGAACACGCGGATCTCGCTCGGGCTGCTGGTCGAGGAACGCAGCCGGCGCAGCCCGGACGAGGTGCTGTTCCTGTTCGAGGACCGCGCGTACACCGCCAAGGACGTCAACGAGCGGATCGACAACGTCGTCCGCGGGCTGATCTCGATCGGCGTGCGGCAAGGAGAGCACGTGGGCGTGCTGATGAGCACGAGGCCGAGCGCACTCGCCGCGGTCGTCGCGCTGAGCCGCCTCGGAGCTGTCTCAGTGCTGCTGCGTCCCGACGGCGACATCGCGCGCGAGGCGCGGCTCGGGCAGGTCGAGCGGATCATCGCCGACCCCGAGCACGCCGCACCCGCGGCCGACCTCGGCGAGGTCGCGATCTACGTGCTGGGCGGCGGGGGAGCGCCGCGCGACCTCGGCCTGCCGCTGACCACCGACCTCGAGCAGATCGACCCGGGCGCGGTCGACCTCCCCCGCTGGTACCGACCCAACCCGGGCCGAGCCGCCGAGGTCGCATTCATCATGTTCACCGGGGAGGGCGAGCGCACCCGGATGAGCCGGATCAGCAACCGGCGCTGGGCGCTGTCCGCCGTTGGCACGGCGACCTCCGCGGCACTGTCGGGAGACGACACCGTGTACAGCGTCACCCCGCCTTACCACCCGTCGGCGCTGATGGTGAGCATCGGCGGCGCGATCGCCGGCGGCGCGCGCCTGGCGATGGCGCGGAACTTCGATCCGTCCACGTTCTGGGAGGAAGTCCGCCGCTACGGAGTGACGGTGGTCTCGTACACGTGGACGCTCCTACACGACCTAGCCGAGGCGCCGCCGGAGCCCGGCGAGCGGCACCACCCGGTGCGGCTGTTCATCGGCTCGGGGATGCCGCGTGGCTTGTGGCGGCGGGTCGAGGAGCGGTTCGCACCCGCTCGGGTGCTCGAGTTCTACGCGTCCACGGAGGCGGCCGCGATCCTCGTCAACCTCCGCGACGTCAAGCGCGGCGCGATGGGCCGGGCGCTCCCCGGCAGCGCCGAGGTGAAGATCGCCCGCTACGACATCGAGGCGGGAGGGTTGCTGCTCGGACGCGACGGGTTCGCGCGCGAGTGCGCCGTCGACGAGGTCGGGATGCTGCTCGCGAAGGTCCGGCCGACCGATCCGCTCACCGTGGTGCCGCTGCGCGGGGTGTTCTCTCCCCAGGACGCATGGGTCGTGACCGGCGACCTGTTCAGGCGCGATGGGGAAGGCGACCACTGGCGGGTCGACAACCTCGCCGAGGTGATCCGAACCTCCGAGGGGCCGGTGTTCAGCGGCCCGATCCGGGACGCGCTCGGCGAGCTCCCCGCCGTCGACCTGGCCGTTGCATACGGAGTCAGGCCACGCCCGGACGAGGCCCAGATCGCAATCGGCGCGGTCACCCTGCGGCGCGGCCATCGGCTGACTGCCCGGGAGCTCGGGCGGGCGCTCGCCGGGCTCGACCCCGCCCAGCGCCCCGCGATCGTCGAGGTTGTCGAGCGGATCCCGGTCACCACCTGGTACCGGCCGATCACGGCGCCGCTGCGCGACGCCGGCGTACCGGAGCCGGGCGAGGCGACGCAGGCGTGGTACCGGGATCCGGTGAAGGACAGCTACCGCTCGCTGACGCCGGCCGTGTACCGGCGGCTTGCCGGGGTCGAGGCGGCCGGGAAGGCCTGACCGGGCTCGGCGACGCTAGAGCGCGCGGAGCGCGCGCACCCAGGTTGCGTATCCGGCGACGTTGAACGCCAGCCCGATCGCAAGCGTCCGGTCGAGGCCGCCGCGGCTGCGCAGCTCCTCGAGCAGCGAGACGGTGTCGGTGCCTTCGCAGATCAGGTTGATGTTGGTCGCGTGGCGGTGCTCCCCGCTCTTCACGGCCGCCGCCGTCAGTCCCGCGACCAGCAGGTCGCGTCCGCCGAACAACCGGTTCAGATACCGCGCATCGGGGTCGACGTCCTCCTCGGCCATGCCCGCGGCCGAATTGAGCAGCTTCGGGAACAGCAGCGCCAGCAGTCCGTAGGTCGCCCGCAACGCCGAGCCCTGGAGGAGGATCTTGGCCGCCATCGGCCCGGATCCTATTCGCAAGCTGGTTACGCAGGCGTGCTCGTCGCTGCCTAAAGTCCCGCGACGGTGAACGGACCGAGGGGATTCACGCGCCGCGGGGTGATGCGCGCCGCCGGCGGGGCGGTGGCGCTCGGCGCGCTGTCCGGCACTGAGCCATGGCTTGCGCGCGCGGCGGGGATCGGCGTCCGCGGCCCCGACTCGCTGCCCGACCCGACCCGCCCGGCGGGGCAGCCGACCGTGACGCTGCCGTTCGACCATATCGTGATGGTGATGCAGGAGAACCACTCGTTCGACAACTACTTCGGGATGCTGCCGCGCCGCGGGCAGCCGCTCGCTGACGGCTTCAGGTTCGATCGCGGCGGCACGCCGCTGAACTCGAACCCGTACAAGGGTGGGATCGCGCGGGTTCTGCATGCGCCGAGCGAGTGTCAGCCGACCGATGTCACCCAGTCCTGGAACGGCAGCCACGAGGAGATCGACCACGGGCGGATGGACGGGTTCGCCCGGACGATCGCCGGCCAGATGTACTACTACGACGAGTCTGACATCCCGTTCTACTACTCGCTCGCGAACGCGTTCTGCATCGGCAACAGGTGGTTCTGCTCGGCGCCCTGCCAGACGTTCCCGAACCGCCGGTTCTTTCTGTGCGGGACCGCGTTCGGCCTGATCTCGACCGACATCTCGAGTGTCACGAAGTCGCCGCCCAACGGCACGATCGTCGATCGCCTGAACCGCTACGGGGTCTCGTGGAAGGACTACTTCGTCGACGTGCCGGCGACCGGTGTGATCGAGGAGATCCCGCAGCGCAACCCCCAGAACATGGCCACGATCGCCCAGTTCTTCGCCGACTGCAAGGCGGGCACGCTGCCGTCGGTGTGCTGGGTCGATTCGGAGATCGGGGCGCTCAACCAGGTCGGCTCGGATCTCGCCAACCAGGTGCCGGTCGGCAACGGCGTTTCGAACTACACCGCCGCGCAGGACCAGGACGAGGAGAACCCCGCCGACATCCAGATCGGCGAGTCGTT
Source organism: uncultured Solirubrobacterales bacterium (assembly GCA_963800475.1). Lineage (GTDB taxonomy): Bacteria > Actinomycetota > Thermoleophilia > Solirubrobacterales > Solirubrobacteraceae > Palsa-465. The sequence continues at coordinate 706,574 of CAWDAZ010000001.1, forward strand.
CGTACAGTCCGTGGTCGAGGCGGTGCTCGCCTCGCCGGCGTGGCCCCGGACGCTGCTGATCTGGCTCTACGACGAGCACGGCGGCTACTACGACCACGTGCCGCCGCCGCCCGCGATTGCGCCTGACTCGATCAAGCCCGTGCTCGGGCCGAAGGACTACCCGGGCGGCTATGACCTGTACGGCCCGCGCGTGCCGGCAGTCGTCGTGTCGCCGTACGCGAAGCCCCACGGCGTCAGCAGCACGGTGTGCGACCACGCCTCGGCGCTCGCGACGATCGAGGCGAAGTGGAACCTGCCCGCGTGCACGTATCGCGACGCCAATGCGAACACCGTCGCGAGCTTCCTGGATGCCAAGCCGGCGCTGCTCGATCCGCCGATGCTGGCCGACTCGGGCAGTCTCACGAGCGGAGAGAACAATTGCGACACCTCCGATCCGACGCTGAAGGTGCTGCCGACACCCAAGTCGGCGCATACGGGAGCGCTGACGGTGCGACTGATCGGCCGCGCGCGCGACGGCGAGGCGTTGGTCGTCGAGCTTCGCGCGGCGGCGCGCGCGCTCACCGGCGTCGAGGTCGAGCTGCTACGGCGCGGGAGGCTGCTCGCGCGCGTCCGAGCCGGGCGCGTCGGGCCCCGGTTCGTGAAGCTCGCGCTCCGCACCCGCCGGCGCCTCCCGGGCGGCCTGTACACGCTCGTCGTCCGCCACGACGGCCGCGTGCTCGCCCGCCGCACCGTCCACGTGCACTGAGCGCGGCCCGCGACCCTCGGTCGCGGCGAGGTCGAGCAATTGTCTCGCCGAGCGCTCGATGCCTTCGGTGAGGATCGCGACGTCGCTCGAGCTGTCGTAGTCCCCGGTGACGCCGAAGTACAGCCCGCCGTCGTACGAGAAGATCGCGATCGAGATCCGGACGTTGCCGATCACCGGCACGAACGGGAACGATTCGAGCAGCCGCCGTCCCAGCGTCTGGAGCGGCTGCTGGGGGCCAGGCACGTTCGTGACGCCCGTCTGGACGCCGAGCGACGGCGAGCGCGCGGCCAGCCTGCCGCCCAGCGCCAGCAGCATCGGCGGCGCGAACCCCGACAGCGAGGTGAGCACGTCGCCGGCGACCGCCTGCTTGGACTGCTTGAGGCCGTCCATCTGCCGGCGCACCGTCTGCAGCCTCGCGACCGGATCGACGATTCCGACTGGAAGCTCGGCGACCATCCCCGAGACGCGGTTGTTGTAGACGCCGCGCTCGCCGGCCTGGCGGACCGACACCGGGACGAGCGCCCGCACTGCGCGCCCCTCGACCGGCTCGCCGCGTGACTCGAGCAGGTCCCGGAGCCCGCCCGACACGATCGTGAGCACGACGTCGTTGACGGTTCCGCCGAAGCCCGCGCGGATCGCCTTGACGTCTGAGAGATGGACGTAGGCGGTGCTCCAGATCCGGTGCGGGCCGACCGGGCCGGTCAACGACGACGAGCCCATCGGCCGGAGCAGGCCGACGGCCGACGACGCGCCGCGGAGCAGGTCGCCGGCCTTGGCGAGCGACTGCCGGGGTCGGCGCGCCGCGGCACGCACGACTCGGAGCTGCTCGGCCGGGCTCGTCGCCTGATGCTGGAGGGTGCGTACCACGAGCTCGATCCCGTTCGGCTCTGGTCCCGCCGCCCACCTCCGGTTGGAGTCGGCCGGCGGAGCGTCCTCGAACATGACCGTCATCAGGTCGGTGGCTGACACGCCGTCGACCATGCAGTGGTGAACCTTGGACAACAGCGCCCAGCGGTTCTCGCTGAGGCCCTCGACCATCCAGATCTCCCACAGCGGCTTGCGGCGGTCAAGGTGCTGGGCGAAGATCCGCGCCGCCGTCCGGCGCAGCACGTCCTCGGTCCCCGGACGCGGCAGGGCGCTGTGGCGCAGGTGATAGGAGAGGTTGAAGTGCGGGTCATCGACCCACACCGGGCGGCCGACGCCGAGCGGGACGAACCGCACCTTCTGCCGGTAGCGCGGCACCAGATCGAGCTTCGCGGCGACCATCTCCTCGAACCGCTCGAACGCCGGCGCTGGGCCTTCGAAGACGCTCACGCCGCCGATGTGCATCGGGTTGGAGGGACCCTCGATGTGCAGGAACGAGGCGTCCATGGGACTCATCCAGTCCATTCGGGCTCCTCCTCGAGGATCTCCGCGAGCACCCGGTACACCTCGCGGTTGACGGTCATTCCGCTGTGGCTCGAATCGACCTCCACGTGCCGCGCGCACGGGTCCAGGCACGCCTGCCACGAGACGATCCCGTCGCTGCGCGAGAAGATCGACACCGCGCGCACCGCATCCGGGAGCCCCGCCCGAAGGTCGTCGCGGAACGCGTCGCAGCAGTCGCCGTACGCGCATTCGGTCGAGAACATGCCGGGCACGCCGATGTCGCCGAGCCGGGCGATCGAGCGCACGGCGTTCAGCACCGCCGGACCCACGCTCAGCGGGTCGACGACCGGCGAGCCGAGCATCACGAGCGTGCTGATCGACTCCGGATTGCGTACCGCGAGCACTCGCCCGAGCTCCCCGCCGCGGCTCTGGCCGATCACCACCACGCGCCGGCCGGTGCGGATCGCCAGCCGCCGCAGGCGGACCTCGATGCCGGCCACCACGCGCTCGGCGCAGTCCACGTTCAGGCGGATTCCGGCCGACGCGGTCTGCGACCCACGGCGGCGCAGCCAGCCCCGGAGCGCGGCCAGCGACTGATCGCCTGCCATGAACCCTGGCACCAGCAGCACCGGCGGGGAATCGCGCCGCCGGCCGGGGCGGACGAATTCCGGATCGGCGGCCAGGCGCGCCAGCTCGAGGCCGTAACGCAGCTCACCGCGGAGCGGCAGATCCACTGCTTCACCCCGGAGCGGTGGCGACGGCACCCGCTCAGGGTATTCGACCCTAGGCTTCGGAGGGATGTCGCGAGCGATCGAGGACCGCAACCGGCGGATGCTGCGCGCGCGGGACACGATGGATCGGGCCTTCGCTCAGCCGCTCGACGTGCCCGCGCTGGCACGGGTCGCGCACGTGTCCGCCGCCCACTTCAGCCGCCAGTTCCGGGACACGTTCGGCGAGACGCCGCATCGCTATCTGCAGCGCCGCCGGGTCGAGCGGGCGATGGAGCTGCTGCGGGAGACCGACCGCTCCGTCACCGAGATCTGCCTCGACGTGGGATGGGGGAGCCTCGGGACCTTCAGCCGCACGTTCCGGGAGATCGTCGGGGAGTCACCCTCGTCGTATCGGTCGCGGTTCGCGGAGGACGGCGAGACGCTTCGGGTGCCGGCCTGCTGGGCGATGGCCTGGCTGCGCCCGGCTGGGTAGCCGGCGGGTTCCAAACAGCAGTTTCGGAGAAGCCGTTTCGGGCGTCGCGGACTAGCGTGCCGCCCATGCTCAATCGAATCACCCACACCTTCATCCATGTGCTCGACCAGGACGAGGCGCTCGACTTCTACGTCGGGAAGCTCGGCATGGTCGTGCACACCGACGCCGACCTCGGGAACATGAGGTTCCTCACGGTCACCACCAAGGACGATCCTGACCGCGAGCTCGGGCTGATGCTGCCCGGCCCGCCGCTGTACGACGACGAGACCGCGGCGGAAGTTCGCGAGCTCGTCTCGAAGGGCGCCAGCGGAGGCGGCGTGATCTTCCGGACCGACGACTGCCGCGCGACCTACCAGCGGTTGCAAGAGGCCGGGGTCGAGTTCACACAGGAGCCGACCGAACGCTTCTACGGGACCGACTGCGCGCTGCGCGATCCGTTCGGGAACCCGATCCGGATCACCCAGCCGCCGGACGGGCCGGTCGTGGTCCCGTCAGCCGAGGACCTGCGGGCGGAAGCCTAGTCCCGCCCGCCCTACGCCGGCAGGGTCTCGCCGGAGTAGAGCTTGATGACCTTGACTGTGCCCGCCGGCGCAGCGTTGATACAGAGCTCGCACAGCACGCACTCGTCGAGGTTCTCCTCGACGATCCGCAGCGTCCCGTCGTCGCCCGTGGCGAAGATGTCGACGGGGCATACCTCCGTCAGCTTCGCGGCGAGTGCGGGGTCACTTGCAACCGAGTCGTCGACCTCGAGGTTGATGAACAACGCCTCGCTCATACGCGAGCCCCGATCTTCTCCTTGATCAGCTCGGGGATCTGGGAGATCTCCTCGGCGACCGTGATCCCGGCCTCGGCGAGCCGCGCGATCTTCTCGGTCGCGGTGTCCTCCTTGCCCTCGACGATCGTGCCCGCATGGCCGAAGCTCATGCCCGGCATCTCGTCCATGAACCGCCCGGCCATGAACGCGACGATCGGGAGCCGCGAGTTGTGCTCGATCACCCACGCCGCGAGCTGCGCCTCCATGCGGCCGCCGGGCTCGGTATAGATCACGATCGCCTGGGTTTCGGCATCGGCCTCGAACAGCGGCATCAGCTCCGCGTACGCCGAGCCGATGATCGCGTCGCCGCCAATCGAGACGGCGGTCGACTGGCCGAGGCCGGCGGCGGTGAGGGTCGAAGACATCTCCGTCGTCATCCCGCCCGAGCGGGAGATCACACCGACCGGGCCGGGGGTGTAGGACTTGGCGGCATCCTTGGCGGGACCGCCGATCCCGCCCATCTTCACGACGTCCGGGACGATGATCCCGAGGCAGTTCGGCCCGATGATCCGGGCGTCGCGCTCGGTCGCCAGCTCGACCATCTCCGCCACGTCAGCGCGCGGAATCCGCTCGGTTACGATCACGACCAGCTTGACGCCGTTCTCGAGCGCCTCGAACACCGCGTCCTTGGTGAAGGCGGGGGGGACCGTCACGACCGAGCCGTCGATCGGGCCGCCGTGGTGCTCGACGGCCTGGGCGACGGTGTCGAACACGGGGACGCCGTGGACATCGCGGCCGAGGCGGCCCGGTGTCACGCCGCCGACGATCTTCGCGCCCTTGCCGTAGTCCAGGCACTCCCGCGTCAGGTTGACAGCCTCGCGCCCGGTGATCCCCTGGACGATGAAGGTGGTGGTCTCGTCGATCAGGATGCTCACGCGACCGCTGCTCCCTGGATCTTCTCGACCGCCCGCCGCGCGGCCTCGTGCAGCGAGACGCTGCGGTCCGCGTACTCGACGCCGTACTTGTCGAGGATCTTGAAGCCCTCTTCCTCCCAGGCTCCCGGGATCCGGAAGATCGCGATCTTCTCGGCCGGGTCGTAGCCGAGCTCGACGCACGCCTTGATCACGCCCCGGGCGACGATGTCGACGCGGGTGTTCGAGACGATCGACATCATTACCGCGATCTTGTCGACGCCGGGCTTGGAGAGCACCAGCTTGGTCAGCCCGCACGCCTTGCTGACGGACGGGTTGCCACCGATCTCACAGTAGTTGGCCGGATCGCCGCCGTGCGCGCGGACGGCGTCGAACAGCGTCAGTGAGCCACCGCCGGCGCCGATCACGAGCCCGAGGTTGCCATCGAACTCGGTGACGTTTCCGGCCACTCCACGGTGGTCCTCGGCGTCGACCTGCTCGCCGGCGAGCTCGAACGGGGTCGGCTCGCGGGCCTGCCGGGTCTCCTCGTCGCCGACGCCGAGCTCCTTCAGCAGCGGCTTCTGCCGGGGGCGCGCCTCATTCTCCATGTCCATGTGCGCGTCGAGCGCGACGAACGAGCCGTCCTCGAGCTCGCCCAGCGGGTTGATCTCGGCGAGCGTCATGTCGTACTCGCGGAACAGCCGCGCCAGGCGCGCGACGATCGGCGTCAGGCGGTTGAGAGCCGAGCCGGTGATGCCCAGCGACGCGATCACCTGCTTGGCCTGCCAGTCGGAGAACGGCCTGAGCGTCGAGAAGTGGCCGCGCGCGACGTGGTCGGGGTGCTGCTCTGCGACCTCCTCGATATCGATCCCGCCCATGTCGGAGAACAGGATCACCGGACGCTTGCGGGTGCCGTCCCAGACGACGCCGGCGTAGTACTCGTGCTTGACCGCGGCCTTCGAGTCGACCAGCACGCCGCGTGGCATGTGCCCGCTGATCTCGAGGTTCAGGACCTTTTCGGCCTGCTCGGCGGCCTGATCGGGGGTATCCGCGAACTGCACGCCGCCGGCCTTCATCCGGCCGCCGGTGAGGACCTGCGACTTGATGACGACGGGGCCGCCGATCTCCGCGGCGATCCGCCGCGCCTGATCGGCGGTCTTGGCAAAGCCGTGCTTGGTGACCGGGATCCCCGCCTTGGCGACGATCGCGCGGGACTCGTACTCGAAGAAGCGCATCGACGGCGCGGGAGCGTAGCGAAGCGCCCGCCCAGGCAGCGCCGAGGCTGCCCGAGCGCCCGTGCGAGAGACCCGCCGTCCGGGGCAATCCCAACTAATTAGACCAGTCTACTCGAATTTATGGTTTACTGATATCTCGACAAAGCCAATTGGCAAAGCTGTATTGCGAGAGGATCGATGAAACGAGCATTCAAGTTGAAGGTCGGAGGAGTCGTCGCGGTTGCGGTTCTCGGCGCGGGGATCCTCGCCGGTTGCGGCGGATCGTCGGACACGACCAGCAACGCGGCGAGCATTGGCTCGAGATCGGGCGGGTCGTCGACCCAGCTCGCGCTGGTGGCGTACTCGACCCCGAAGAAGGCGTTCGACGCGCTGACCACGGCATTCGGTCAGTCGAGCGCCGGCAAGGGCGTCACGTTCACGCAGTCGTTCGGGGCGTCCGGCTCACAGAGCCGTGCCGTCGCGACCGGGCAGCCGGCGGACGTGGTCAACTTCTCGACAGAGCCCGACATGTCCCGCCTGGTCAAGGCCGGGGTCGTCTCCAAGAGCTGGGACGCGAATCCCGAGAAGGGCGTCTCGAGCGACTCGGTCGTCGTGTTCGTCGTGCGCAAGGGCAACCCGAAGCACATCACCGGCTGGGATGACCTCGTCAAGTCGGGGATCGACGTGATCACCCCGAACCCGTCGACGTCGGGTAGCGCGCGCTGGAACATCCTCGCGGGGTACGGCGCGCAGCTGAAGGAGGGCAAGACGCCCGACCAGGCGCTGGCGTACCTGAACACGCTGCTGACCAAGAACGTCAGCGTCCAGGACTCCTCGGCGAGCGCCGCGCTGCAGACGTTCACGAGCGGGAAGGGCGACGTGCTGCTCGACTACGAGAGCGACGCGATCGCCGCCGAGAAGGCGGGCGACGATGTCCAGTACATCGTCCCCAAGCAGACGATCCTGATCGAGACGCCGATCGCGGTCACCGTGAAGAGCTCCCACGCCCAGCAGGCGCAGGCGTTCGTCAACTGGCAGTGGACCTCGGCCGGGCAGACGATCTGGGCGCAGAAGGGCTACCGCCCGGTGCTCGCCTCGGTCGCCAAGCAGTACGCCTCGAAGTTCCCCACGCCGCCCCAGCTGTTCACGATCAGCTACCTCGGCGGCTGGACGAAGGTCAAGAAGGAGTTCTTCGACCCGTCGACTGGCTCGATCACCAAGATCGAGCAGGAGGCGGGGGTCCCGACCGCCTCGAGCTAGCCGGCGGCCACCGTTGAGCACCACCAGCGCATCCGCGCACGCGCGCCCGCCCGTAGTTCGGCGGGCGCGCGTCCGCGCGCCCCGGGGCAGCCTGGGGCTCGGGATCTCGATGCTCTACATGAGCGTGATCGTGTTGATCCCGCTGGCGGCGATCGTCGCCAAGGCGTTCTCCCAGGGCGTCGGGACGTTCTTCGACTCGATCACGACGAGTGAGGTGCTGACCGCGGTCGCCGTGACGGTCGTGATCTCGCTCGTAATCGCGGCGATCGGCGCGGTGATGGGCACGATCGTCGCCTGGGTGCTGGTCCGGGATCAGTTCCCCGGCAAGCGGCTGCTCAATGCGGTGATCGACCTGCCGTTCGCGCTACCGACGATCGTGGCGGGTCTGACACTGATCGCGCTGTACGGGCCTGGCAGCCCCTTCGGGATCCACCTTGCGTTCACGCGCGGCGCGGTGCTCGTCGCGCTGCTGTTCGTGACCCTCCCGTTCGTCGTTCGCGCGGTGCAGCCGGTGCTGCTCGAACTCGACAAGGAGGTAGAGGAGGCTGCGATGTCGCTCGGCGCGTCGAACACGACGACGCTCCGCAAAATCGTGCTGCCGGCCCTGCGGCCGGCGATCGTCGCCGGCGCTGCGCTCGCATTCGCCCGAGCAATCGGGGAGTTCGGCGCGCTGGTACTGATCGCAGGGAAGGTGCAGATTGCGAGCATCGTGATCCTCGCCGACGTCGAGAACGACTCCCCGCAGGCCGCGGCCGCGCTGTCGGTCGTGCTGTTGCTGGTGGCACTGCTGGTGCTGTTCTTGATCCGGCGGGTGGGGGGGCGCGGTGCGCATTAGCCGTCCGGCCACGCTGTCGCTGCGCACTGTCGCGCTGCTGTACCTCGGCGTGCTGCTGCTGCTCCCGCTCGGAGTGGTCTTCTTCCGGACCTTCGAACACGGCTTCGGGGTGGCGTGGGGCTGGATGACGACTCCGGCCGCCGCCAGCGCCTTCTGGCTGACGCTGCTGATGGCCGCAATCGCGGTACCGCTGAACACAATCTTCGGCGTCGGAACCGCACTGGCGCTGGTCCGTGGCAAGGCACCGGGCCGCAAGCTCGTGGATTCGGTGATCGACCTTCCGTTCGTCGTCTCGCCGGTGATCGTCGGGCTGGCGCTGCTGCTCGTATACGGGCAGGACGGCTGGTTCGGAGACTGGTTCCAGAAGCACGGGATCCAGATCATCTACGCCACGCCCGGGATGATTCTGGCGACGATCTTCGTGTCGCTGCCATTCGTGGTTCGCGAGGTCGCGCCGGTGCTGATCGAGGTCGGCGACGAGCAGGAACAGGCGGCGGCGACGCTCGGGGCCTCGTCCTGGCAGACGTTCTGGCGGGTGACGCTACCGTCGATCCGCTGGGGCGTCGCATATGGAGTCGTGCTCACTACCGCGCGGGCGCTAGGAGAAATTGGCGCCGTACTGGTCGTCTCGTCGAACGTCGCGGGCTCGACGCTGACGCTGCCGCTGCTGGTGTATCAGCGGGATTCGCAGCCGGGGGCGCAGGCCGTCACCGGGGCATACGCCGCGGCCACGGAGCTGATCGTGCTGTCGCTGGTGGTGCTGGTCGCAATGACGGTGCTCGGATCGAGGAGGTCGGTAGCCAGATGAGGATCGATGTAGACGTCGTCTCGAAGCAGTTCGGCGAGTTCACCGCGCTCGAGGACGTGAGCGTGTCGGTGACCGAGGGCTCGCTGACCGCGCTGCTCGGCCCGAGCGGCTCGGGCAAGTCGACGCTGCTGCGGATCATCGCGGGGCTCGAGATTCCCGACGCCGGGACCGTGTCGATCGACGCCGCCGACGTCACGGCCGCGCGCCCGCAGGACCGCGGGATCGGGTTCGTGTTCCAGCATTACGCCGCGTTCACGCACATGACGGTGTGGCAGAACGTCGCCTTCGGCCTGAAGATCCGCAAGCGGCCCCGCGACGAGGTCCGCGAGCGGGTCGACGAGCTGCTCGGGCTGGTGGGGCTCACGAAGTGGGCCGACCAGCGCCCCGACCAGCTGTCGGGCGGGCAGCGCCAGCGGATGGCGCTGGCCCGGGCGCTGGCCGTCCAGCCGCGGGTGCTGCTGCTCGACGAGCCATTCGGCGCACTCGACGCGAACGTGCGCGCCGAGCTCCGGCGCTGGTTGCGCCGGCTGCACGACGAACAGGGCGTGACCACGGTGCTTGTCACCCACGATCAGGAGGAGGCGATGGAGGTCGCCGACACGATCGCGGTCATGAACGCTGGGCGGATCGAGCAGGTCGGCTCGCCTCGGGACGTCTACGACAAGCCCGCGACCGACTTCGTGATGGGATTCCTCGGCCCGGTCAGCGAGATCGACGGCAGGCTGGTGCGGCCGCACGACGTGACCGTGTCGCTGACGCCGTCGGATGGCGCGATCGAGGCGATGGTCACCCGCGTGGTCCACCTCGGCTTCGAGGTCCGGGTCGAGCTCGAGCTACCCGAGGGCGAGGTCGCGCGCGCTCAGCTCACCCGTGCTCAGACCGACGAGCTCGAGATCGGCCGCGGCGACATCGTGTACGTGCGGCCGCCGGCGCGGCAGCCGGCGGCGAAGCCGCTCGAGGCGGCCCGCTAGCCGCTCAGCGCGTGACCCACGCCTCTGGGTCCTCGGCGAGGCGCTCGATCTTGGCCGGGAGCTTGCCGGCCGCGATGTCCGCGAGGCTGACGTTCTCGACCACGCCGCGCAGGTTCGCGCGAACCGCGATCCACACCCGCGGGAGCGCTTCGGCGGCGCCGCCGTACGCGGTCTCCTCGGGCGGGCCGCCGCGCACGCTCGCGAGCGGCCCCTCGACCGCCCGCATCACGTCGGCCACCGTCACCCGGTTGGCGGGCTTGGCGAGCATGAACCCGCCCTCGGCGCCGCGCTGGCTGCGGACGATCCCGGAGTGGCGGAGCTCGCCGAGGATGTTCTCGAGGAAGTTGAGCGGGATCCCCTGGGCGGTCGCGATCCGCTCCGCCTTGACCGGCCGGTCGTCGGTGGCGGCGGCGAGCTCGACCGCCGCCCTGACCGCGTAGTCCGCCTTCGCCGAGATCCGCAACCTGGCCTGCTCCTATACAGGCGCCGCGGCGAGCTCGCCGAACTCATAGGCCTTCGCCAGCTCCGGGTCCTTGCGGGCCAGCATCTCCGCGAGCTCGACCATCACCTTGCACTGCTTCCAGGTGGCGTCGTCCTGCATCTTGCCGTCGATCATGTGGACGCCACGGCCGTCGGGGATCGCCTCGAGCACCTTCTTGGCGAACAGGACCTCGTCGGGCGGCGGACTGAACACCTGCTTGGCGATCTCGATCTGTACCGGGTGCAGCGACCAGGCGCCAACGCACCCGAGCAGGAATGCGGCGCGGAACTGCGTCTCGCAGCCGAGCGTGTCGCGAATGTCGCCGTACGGCCCGTAGAACGGGAGCAGGCCGGCGGACGTGCACGCGTCGACCATCCGCGCGATCGAGTAGTGCCACGGGTCCTGCTGGGCGGTGGCCCGCGGGCGCTCGGGGTCCTCGGGGTCGGGGTCCTCGATCACCCGATAGCCCGGATGACCGCCGCCGACCCGGGTGGTCTTCATCCGCCGCGACGCGGCGAGGTCGGCAGGGCCGAAGCTCATCCCCTGCATCCGCGGGCTAGCGGTCGCGATCTCCTCCAGATTCACGACCCCGAGTCCGGTCTCGAGGATCGCGTGAATCAGGATCGGGTGGTCGATGCCGGCCTTCGCCTCGAGCTGCGCGAGCAGGCGGTCGACGTAGTGGATGTCCCACGGCCCCTCGACCTTCGGAATCATCATCACGTCGAGCTTGTCGCCGATCTCGCTGACGACCGTGGTGATGTCGTCGAGCACCCATGGCGACTCGAGGCTGTTGACGCGCGTCCACAGCTGGGTGTCGCCGAGCTCCATCTCCTTGCCCACCCGGACCAGGCCTTCGCGGGCGGCCTCCTTGCGGTCGACGGGGATCGCGTCCTCGAGGTTCCCGAGCAGGATGTCGACGGTCGGCGCGATGTCGGGCACCTTGGCGACCATCTTCTCGTTCGAGAAGTCGAGGAAGTGGATCATCCGGCTTGGGCGGAACGGAATCTCGAGCGTCGGCTGCGGGGCGCCGATCGCGAGCGGCTTTGCAAAGTCACGGGGGTTGCGCATGGCTCGAACGCTAGCGGGGCGGTGCGGGTTGCGCCGCGCGGCGCCTCCGCGACGGTCAGCTCGTGGTGCCCGCTGCCCGCCGGCCGGCCCGCTCAGATCAGCCCCAGACCGCCGTCGACCCGCAGCGTCACCCCGGTGATGTAGCTCGCCTCGTCGGACAGCAGGAACGTCACGGTGCTCGCGACCTCCCACGGAGTCCCCTGCCGCCCGAGCGGGACCGGGGTTCGCTCGCGAGACGGGCGGCCGGCTGACGCGAGCCGCCCGAGCGGGGTGTCGATCAGCCCCGGCGCGATCACGTTCGCCCTGACTCCCTTGCGGGCTCCCTCCAGTGCGGTGTGGCGGCAGAGGCCGATCAGCCCCGCCTTCGATGCGTCGTAGGCGGGGATCCGACTGCCGGGGCTGAGGCCGGCGACCGAGCTGATGAACACGATCGATCCACCGTCCGGCATCAGCGGCAGCGCCTCGCGCGCACACAGGAAATGCCCGCGCAGGTTGGCGGCCATCGTCACGTCCCAGTCTTTGGCGGTCGTCTGGCCGAGGTCACGGCCACGGGCGATGCCCACGTTCAGCACGAGCCCGTGCAGGGCGCCGGCCGCCGCCGCGGCGATCATCGCCTTGCAGTCGTCCTCGTCGGTGATGTCGGCGGTCAGCACTGTCGCGGCCTGCCGAGCCTCACGCTCGACCCACGCCGCCGTCTCCTCGGCGGCGCCGTGATCGCGGTCGGCGCAGATCACGGTCGCGCCCTCCTGCGCGGCCTTGACCGAGATTGCGCGACCGTTGCCCGGGGGCGCGTCGATGTCCTCGGACGGCATCGAGCCCGCGCCCACGACCAGGATCCGCCGGCCCTGTAGGCGCCCGCCGGTCACTGCTCGAAGCCCGCGAGCCCGTCCTCGAGTGGCACGCCGAGCGTGTTCAGGGTGAACGCGACCATGTGGTAGTGGCCGACGAGCATCGGGACCTCGATCAGCTGCTGCTCGTCGTAGCGCTCCACGAGCGCCGCCCAGGTCGGGTCGGAGATCCGGGCGTCGGCGTGAAGCTCGTCGGCGGCGCGCACCAGGGTCGCCTCGAACGGATCCCAGCCGGCCGCGTCGGCGCCTTCACGGGCCCGCGCGATCTCCTCGTCGCTGATCCCCAGCGAGCGCGAGATCTCCCGGTGCTGCGCCCACTCGTACTCGGCGCGGCACAGCCACCCGGTTCGCAGGATCAGCAGCTCGCGGTCCCGCGCGGGGAGCTTGCCGCCGCCCAGCAGCTTGCCGCCGAACGGGAGCCAGCGACGGAACAGCCCGGGGTGGCGGACCAGCGTCGAGAAAATGTTCGCGGCCGGCGCCCCCTGCGCGCTCAGGCCGGTCAGGAGCTCCCTGGCCTGGTCGTCCTGCTCGGCTTCGGGGAGCGGGGGGATGCGGGGGGTGGGGGAGGGGTCGGCCACGAGGGCAACCTACCATCGCGCTCGCGCCCTTCGCGCGCTGCCCATCGCGCCACGATCCGCTTCCGGATGGCATCCTCAGTCTCCGGACAGCGAACTAGGAGAAGCAATGACCGCGACCCAAGGCGTCGAAACCGACCAGGCCTCACGGGAGGCCTCGGGCGCCCATCCATACGGCCGGTACCTCGAGGAGTTCGAGGTCGGGGCCGTGTACAAGCACTGGCCGGCCAAGACCGTCACCGAGGCCGACGACCATCTGTTCTGCCTGATCACGATGAACCACCATCCGCTGCACATCAACGACGTGTACGCACACCGGTCGCAGCAGGGCCGCAACGTCGTCGTCGGGCCGCTCGTGTACTCGCTGGCGCTCGGGATGAGCGTTTCCGACGTCAGCGGCAAGGCGATCGCGAATCTGGCCACCGAGGAGCTCAGCCACCCGGCGCCGGTGTTCCACGGCGACACCCTGTTCGTCGAGTCCGAAGTGCTCGAGGTCAAGCCCTCGCGCTCGAAGCCGGACCGCGGGACGGTCAAGGTCCACACGCGCGTCCTCAACCAGGACGGCGTGCTCGTCGCCGAGTTCAAGCGCGTCGTTCTGGTGCCCCGGAAGACCCCGAACGAGCCGCTGCCGAGCGGCGACTCGAACGTCGACTAGGGCCTCGGCGACCTCAGCTTCTTGAACGTGACGGTGCCCTTCCAGTCATAGGACTGGGTGCAGCTGGCGCCGTTGCCCGACCCGCAGTCCGGGTTGACGGTCAGCTCCGGCGCGGCCAACGTGTGATTGGACACGTTGACCACCACCTTGCCGAACTTCAGCTCGTTTGGCTTGATGGTCACGAACGCCGTCAGCGGGTCGACGGTCATCGAGCCGGTACCCACGTGCGAGAAGTTCTCGATCCAGTCGTGCCAGTAATCGCTCGTGCTGCACGCGTTGGACCCGCTCCCGCCGTTTGTGGTGGAGAAGTCGTTGGCGCCGGGGATCAGCTGCATGATCACCTTGCCGCTGGTCTGAACCCGGCCTGAGATCGAGCCCATCTTGCCCAGCTTCAGGCCTCCGGAGTGGCTGCAGACGTCGCCGCCGCCGTTGTCGGAGGAGATCGTCCAACCGCCGGCGCCGGAGCTGGTGTTGCCCGTGATTCCGGACACCGGAGTCCCCTTCTTGTCGATGATGCCCAGGTCGTAGGAGACGTTCCAGCGGAAATCGGCCTTGTTGTCGAGGTGGGAAGGGCCGTCCAACTGTTTGACCGTGTAGGTCCCGGACCCTTCGTAGGTCAGCTTGTGCTGATGAACTTGAACGGCAGCCGGCGGGCGGCGGCCGGGCCGGTGCCGGCGGCGATCCTGAGGATCAGCGCCGCAGCGCAGCCGGAGCCGATCACGAGGACGCGCCGAACGCGCCCCCCATGCTTGCAAAGCGCCATGAGTCTGCTCCCCCAGTGCAGTAGTCCGTTGGCGCCAAATCTATACCGAGAGCCCGGGCTGCTGGCGTCATTGATCGGGCCCCGCGGGTACGCTTGGCCACGCCACCGAAACAATTAGGAGTCGCTGAACCACATGGCCCATACCGCCCCGAAGCATCAAGCCAGCTCCAACCATGCCGGTCTGCAAGCGTGGGTGGATCAGGTAGCGGAGCTGACGCAGCCCGACGAGATCCACTGGTGCGACGGTTCGGCGGAGGAGTTCGAGGGGTTCGCTCAGACGCTGCTCGACGCCGGGGCCTTCCAGCGGCTGTCAGACGCCAAACGCCCGAACTCGTACCTGTGTCTCTCGGACCCGGCGGACGTCGCCAGGGTCGAGGACCGGACGTTCATCTGCTCGCAGCAGGAGTCCGACGCCGGCCCGACCAACAACTGGCGCGACCCCGACGAGATGCGCGCGATGCTCAAGGATCTGTTCGGTGGCTCGATGCGCGGTCGCACCATGTACGTGGTGCCGTTCTCGATGGGCCCGCTCGGCTCGCCGATCTCCTACATCGGCGTGCAGCTGACCGACTCGCCCTACGTCGCGGCGTCGATGGGCGTGATGACGCGGATGGGCCAGGACGCGCTCGACGTGCTCGGCGAGGACGGCGACTTCGTCCCGTGCCTGCACTCGGTGGGCGCGCCGCTCGCGGACGGCCAGGACGACGTTCCGTGGCCGTGTAACGCCGACAACAAGTACATCGTGCACTTCCCGGAGAGCCGCGAGATCTGGTCGTTCGGCTCCGGCTACGGCGGCAACGCGCTGCTCGGAAAGAAGTGTTTCGCGCTGCGGATCGCCTCAGCGATGGCCCGCGACGAGGGTTGGCTCGCCGAGCACATGCTAATCCTGAAGCTCACCTCTCCGGAGGGCGAGTCCAAGTACATCGCCGGCGCGTTCCCGAGCGCCTGCGGCAAGACGAACCTGGCAATGATGATCCCGACGATGCCCGGCTGGACGGTCGAGACGATCGGCGACGACATCGCGTGGATGAAGTTCGGGTCCGACGGCCGTCTGTACGCGGTCAATCCGGAGGCAGGCTTCTTCGGGGTCGCCCCCGGGACCAGCGAGCAGACCAACCCGAACGCGCTGAAGATGCTCTCGCACGACACCGTGTTCACGAACTGCGCGCTGACCGACGGCGGCGACATCTGGTGGGAGGGGATGACCCGCGAGGCGCCCCCGCACCTGGTCGACTGGCGCGGCGGCGAGTGGACCCCCGACGCCGACGCCCCGGCGGCGCATCCGAACGCGCGCTTCACCGTCTCCATCGAGCAGTGCCCGTCGATCGCCCCTGAATGGGACGACCCGGCCGGTGTGCCGATCGACGTGATGCTGTTCGGCGGGCGCCGCGCGAGCGTCGTGCCGCTCGTCTACGAGGCGCGCGACTGGGAGCACGGCGTGTTCCTCGGGTCGACGATGGCCTCCGAGAAGACCGCGGCCGCCGCGGGGACCGTCGGCGAGCTGCGCTTCGACCCGATGGCGATGCTCCCGTTCTGCGGCTACAACATGGCCGACTACTTCGCGCACTGGCTCGAGATCGGCCGCCGCGAGGGCGCAAAGCTCCCGAAGGTCTACTACGTCAACTGGTTCCGCAAGGACGACGACGGGCGGTTCCTGTGGCCGGGCTTCGGAGAGAACTCCCGTGTCCTGGCCTGGATCTTCCGCCGCAGCGAGGGGAAGGCCGACGCCGTCGAGACCGCGATCGGGATGGTGCCGCCGGTCGGGGACGGTGGGATCGACACCAGCGGGCTCGACATCTCCGAGGAGGCGATGGAGCAGCTGCTCGACGTCGATCCCGACGCGTGGAAGGCGCAGCTCCCGCAGGTGCACGAGCACTACGCCCAGTTCGGCGACCGCCTGCCGGCGGAGATGCGCGCGCTGCTCGAGCAGTTCGAGCAGCGCCTCGACGCGTAGCGCGACGCGTAGCGTTCTAATCGACCTCTTCGGCGGGCCGCGTACGCTGCGTGCGTGGCGCTGCCGTTCGTCCCATCCGACGCCGGCCTGCTGGCATTGCAGGCGGCCGTCGTCGCCGCGCCGCGTGGGGCGCCGAAGCTTCCGTTGTTCGAGCGGATGCGCGGCCCGGCGTGGGCGATCGTGCCGGTCGCCTCGATCGTCGTCGTCGTGCTTGCGGTCCGGTTCCTGTCGGACACCGCCACGGCGCTCACCTATCTCGCGTTGGTGGCGGTGCCGCCGCTGGCGGCGGTTGCGCTCGCCTGGGCGATCCGCAGCCGGATGCCCGTGACCCGGCAGCGGGTCGCGCTGTCGATCGCGGCCACAGCGGTGCTGTTCGCGGTCGCGTGGATCTGGCACAAGTCGCTCGCGGGCGGTGCCGCCGCGGCGGTGCTGTCGGCGCTCAGCTGCGTGACGCTCGGGGTGCTGCTGGCCGCGGTCGCGCCGCCGGCATGGCTGAAGCTCGGAATCATCGCGATGGCGGCCGCCGACACGTGGCTGGTCGCCTCGGATCTACTCCAGTCGCCGAACGCGACGCTCGTCGCCGCCCACCCGCCCGGCGGGCTGCCGCAGCTCCAGAGCGAGCTGTTCGGGACCGTGTCGATGGGCTACGGCGACCTGTTCGTGGCCGCGCTTCTCGGCGCGGTGCTGGCCGCGGACCGCCGCCGTCAGCTGTCGGCAGCCGTGCTCACGTTCGTGCTCGCGGCTGCCTTCGACCTGCTGTTCCTGACTGTCTCGGAGCTCCCCGCGACGGTGCCGGTCGCGGTCGCGCTGATCGTGCTGGAGCTACGTGAGCGCGTCAGTGTTGGCCGTCGTCGGTCGCTGCGGGCGGACGTGATTCCTCGGCAAGCGAGGTGATCGTCAGCGTCCCGCGGGCGGCCTCCTCGAGCACCTGCATCGCTTCCTCGGACGAGCGTGCGTAGAGCTCGACCAGCACGTGGACGACGATCCGGTCGTCGTCGTGCTTGTGGAAGCGGACGTGGGTGAAGAACTCGCGGGTGCCGTGGTCGCCGAACGCCGCGTAGGAGAGCGCGTCGCCGGCCTCGGGCCCCGAGCACGTCTCGACGTCGTCGGCGTCGACGGTGACGGTGCACGAGGCGACCCACGGCGTCCCGGCGATCATCCGCTCCCAGCGGTCCTCGATCGGCTCGACGCGCCCGTTGTGGAAGCCGAGGTGCGGCTGGTCGTGCATGCAGTCGAGGCACTGCACGACCGCCTCCTGCATCTCGTCGACGACCTCGCCGCGCTCGCCGCTGTCGGGTTCGATCCGATGGATCCCCTCGTAGTGGACCTGGACCTCGAGGTTCTGCGACCAACACCGGTAGCAGCGCAACCAACTCTTGACCGAGGTTGAGCCCTCCATCTCCTTGATTCTACGATGGCACTGTGAGCGAGCACGGTCCCAGCCGCTGATGCGTCGCCGCCGGGACCCTGGCATCCACACGAGCCGGGATCCGGTCGGTGTGATCCTGGCGGGTGGAAGGGGCACCCGGATGGGTGGATCGAAGGCCGTGGTCCACCTCAACGGCCGCCCGCTGGTCTCTTATCCGCTGGAGGCGATGTGGCGCGCGCTGGGGAGCGTCGCGATCGTCGCGAAGATCGGCTCCGAGCTGCCCGGCGTCGCCGGCGTCACGGTGTGGATCGAGCCCGACGAGCCGACCCATCCGCTGGCCGGCGTCGTGCACGCCCTCGGCCTCGCCGACGGGCGCCCGGTGATGGTGTGCGCACTCGACCTCCCGTTCGTGACCGCGAACCTGATCCGCGCGATCGCGGACACGGACGGCGGCGGTGCTCCGGCGGTGATCGCGAGCCTCGGCGGTCGCACGCAGCCCCTGCTCGGCTGCTACCAGCCCGAGGCACTCGGACCGCTGACGGCTGCGCTTGCGCGGGCCGACGTGCCGGCCCGCGAGGCCGTGGCGAGGATCGATCCGGTGCTCCACGAGGTCCGCGACGCCGACGAGCTGTTCAACATCAACTCCCCGGACGACCTGCTCCAGGCCTCGGCGATGCTGGACCGGCGGCGGGCGGGCGCCAGGCAGCCGTCGCGCTAGCTCAGCCGAACGTGAAGTCGTAGGCGCTGACGCCGGGAGGGATCTGCAGCGTCAGCGCGTGTTGCTGGGCGGATCGCAGCGACACGAGCGAGTAGAGCCGCTGCCCGGTGACCGTCACCAGGCCGCCGTGCACGTCCGCACCGGCCGACCGCCCGCCGATCGGCCGGCCGTCGAGCAGCACGCGCACCGACCGCGGCGCATTGCCCACGGAGGTCATCACCAGATAGACGTGCGCGGCCTGGAAGCCGGCCTCGATCTCGGCGCCCGAGGAGACCGCGGTCGAGGACTCCGAGCTCACGCGCCACGTACCGCGCAGGCCGAACTCGTTGAGCTGCGGGTCGGTGACGCCCGTGTAGGCGTGGACGCCGGGCCGGAGCGGCTGCGCGAACCCAGTCGAGCGCTCCGCGTCCAGGTAGGTCTCGGGCGTGTTCAGCCCCGCCGCGGGCATGATCGCCGTCGCGGTCATCGGCATCGGGAGCCGGGTCACGCCGGCCTCGTGGAGCAGCTCCCGCACGGCCGCCTCGCTCTGCTTGTAGTCGCCCTCGCCGAACTGGGTGTGGCGCACGTTCCCGCCGGAGTCGACCAGGTACTCGGCCGGCCAGTACTCGTTCTGGTACGCGTTCCAGGTCGCGAGGTTGTTGTCCTGTACGACCGGATAGCGGATCCCGTCGGATTGGACCGCCTGCAGGACGTTCGACGCCTGCTGCTCGAAGGTGAACTCAGGAGCCTCGATCCCGACGATCTGCAGCCCGTACGGGTGATACGTGGCGTACAGCCCCTTCAGGAACGGCAGCGTCCGGATGCAGTTGATGCACGTGTAGGTCCAGAAGTCGATCAGCACCACGCGCCCGTGCAGCCCCGCGATCGTGAGCGGTTGCCCACCCGGTGTGTTGAACCATCGCTGCGTGTCGGTGAACTCGGGCGCCGGGCCGAGGTTCGGAAGCGCAGGCGTTTGGACGCCCGGGATCGCGACGCCGACCGCGGGCGGCATCGGCTTGGAGGCCGCCTCCTTGGCCTGCCGGACCGCGAACCGCGACGGCGGGCGCAGCGACGCCAGCCGGTTCTGAACGGCCCCGGAGTTCTCGAGCGAGCGGGTCGGGTCGACGAGGAACGCCGGCAGGCTCGCGTCCTGGGCGAGCGTGTTCTCGAACCGCACGTCGAGGTTGAACGCCATCGCGATCCCGGTCACGAGCAACACCGCGCCGAGCGTGCGCTCGACGACGTAGCCCTTCGCGTGGCGGCGGATCACGCCGACCGCCTTGCGCCCGCCGTACGCCCACAGCAGCAGGACCGCGCTCAGCCCGGCGACGTACGCGATTCCGACCGCGACGACGCGGACGCTCGTGTTCCCCGAGGCGCTGACCGAGATCACCGCGGCGAGGATCGGTCCAGCGCACGGAGCGCAGACGAAGCCCAGCGCGCCGCCGACCGCCAGCCCGCTCCAGAACCCGTTCCCGCGCGACGAGGGCCCGAAGCGCGCCAGCCGCGACAGCGGTGCCTGCACCCGTGCGGCCCATTGCGGGACGAGCAGCAGCGCCCCGAATGCGATCAGCACGATCACCGCGAGCGTCCGCGTCGCGCCGGCGGCGAGCCCGATCCCCTTCGTGATTTGGGCGAGCGCGACGATCGCGATCAGGAACGTGATCGCCAGCCCCAGCACGATCCCGAGCGGGCGGCGGCGGCCGCCGAGCGCGCTCGCGGACAGCATCGCGGGCAACACCGGCAGTACGCATGGAGTGATCGCGGTGCCGGCACCGGCGATCAGCGCAAACAGCAACAGCAGCAACATCTCGGCCTACATGATGGTGGACAGCACTGTTGAGGCCGCGTTAACGGCGTCCAGCGCGGCAGTCAACCGCCGATCGCGGACATCGTGCGCGGCGGCTGGATGAATCCCGGCTCGCCGACGTGGTGCTTGAGCTCCTTGCGCCAGACCGCGTCGCGGATGATCCGGTCGAGCTCGTCGTCGGTCGCGCCCGCACGGAGCGGCTCGCGCAGATCGGTCTCGTTGAGCGAGAACAGGCACGTGCGCAACCGGCCGTCGGCGGTCAGCCGGATACGGTTGCAGTCGCCGCAGAACGGCTCCGAGACCGGGTTGATGAAGCCGATCCTGCCCCGACCGTCGGCGAACCGGTACACGCTCGCCGTCGCGCTCGGTTCGCGCGGCTCGGGCTCGAGCGGGTACACGGCTCCGATCGTCTCGCGGATCTCGCGGCAGGTCAGCACCTGGTCGGGCGTCCAGGCGTGGTCGGCGTCGAGCGGCATGAACTCGATGAACCGCACCTCGTAAGGATGCCGGCGAGCGAACTCGGCGAACGGCAGCAGCTCCTCCTCGGTGAAGCCGCGGATCGCGACCGCGTTGACCTTGATCGGGTGCGCCTCGGGAAACGCCGCCAGCCGCTCGAGCCCGCGCAGCACCTGGGGGAGAGCGTCGCGGCGCGTCAGCTCGTAGAAGCGGTCCTGCTGGAGCGAGTCGATCGACACGTTGAAGCGGTCGACGCCCGCTCGCACCAGGGCTTCGGCGTCGCGCTCGAGCAGGAACCCGTTGGTGGTCACGGACAGCTCGGCGACGTCTTCGAGGTTGCTGAGCATCCCCGCCAGCTGCGGGAAGTCCCTGCGCACGAGCGGCTCCCCGCCGGTCAGGCGGACTTCGGTGACGCCCATCTCGGCGAGCAGCGCGACCAGGCGCGTGATCTCCTCGAAGTGGAGGATCTCGTCGCGCTCGAGCCACGGGAGGCCCTCCGCGGGCATGCAGTACTGGCAGCGGAAGTTGCAGCGGTCGGTGACCGATACGCGGAGGTCGCCGATCATCCGGCCGTGACCGTCGCGGAGGGGCTCGCGCTTCATCGAATGAAGGCTACCCCCAGCGGCCCCACAGCCGACTCGGGCGCCGCAGAGCTAGCCCGGCTGGGGCTTGGCCAGCCGTCCAAACGCGACCATGTCGAGCTGGGCGCCCTTGCCGCGCATGAACGAGCGCAGCACCCCCTCGCGGTCAAAGCTGCTGCGCACCGCGACGCGTTGCGAGGCGACGTTGTCAGTCGCGGCATACAGGTCGACCCGCTCGATCCCGAGCGACGCGAAGCCCCACCGGCAGATCAGGCTGACGGCGCGGGTGGCGTGCCCGCCACCGCGCGCGTCCGCGGCGAGGAAGTAGCCCACCTCGGCGCGGCGGTGCTCCCACGCGATCCGGACCAGCGAGATCGAGCCGACGAGCTCGTCCGTCGACGTCGAGACGATCGCGAACGGCGCGGCGGTTCCGGCGAGGATCGCGTCGTGGCGGCGAAGCAGGTAGGTGCGCGCGTCAGCGTCGCCGTAGTTGGGCGGGACGCTCGTCCAGCGGACGATCTCGGGATCGCGACAGATCCGCACCAGCGCCGGCGCGTCGGTATCGCGCCACGGGCGCAGCGCCGTCGGCGCGTCGACGAGCGGTTCGCCCGGAAGCGCGAGCCGGCTCATGCGTCGCCGGCGGCGAAGCGCTCGAGCGCTTCGAGCAGCGCCGGAACGTCGAGCGACGGATCCTGCGAAGCGAGCCAGCGCTCCGCCGCGCGCCGGCCGCCGAGCGCGCGGAGCCCGCGCTCACCGTGCTCGGCGGTGTAGTCGGCGAGCGCGTGCATGCGGCGCGCGCTTCGTCGCCGGGCCGGCAGGTCGAGCGCGGCGCGATGGACGTCCAGCGCGTCGACGAGCGCCGCGATCCCCACCGGGGGGGCGACCGACGAGACCGCGACGACCTGGGTATCGGCCGAGCCGAGCGCCCGTAGCGAGGCCTGAAGGTCGGCGACCGCGCGCGACGCGGCCTTGCCGAGATCTGCCTTGGTCACCACCAGCACGTCGGGGGTCTCCATGATTCCCGCCTTGAGGAACTGGAGCACGTCGCCGGATGCGGGCTGGACGACCACGGCGACGCTGTCCGCGACGTCGGCGACGTCGGTCTCCGATTGACCGACCCCGACCGTCTCGATCACGACCACGTCGAACGCGGCCGCGAGCGCCGCCGCGGCGGCGCGGGTCGCCGGGGCGAGCCCCCCGACTCGGTCGCCCGCCGCGGTCGAGCGGATGAACACGCCGGCGTCGGAGGGGTCGACCTCGATTCGCGCACGGTCGCCGAGCAGCGCCCCACCGGAGCGCTTCGAGGTCGGGTCGACCGCGAGCATTGCGACCGTTCGGCCGCGGGCGCGCCACTCGGCGGCCAGCCGCGAGAGCAGGGACGACTTGCCAACGCCGGGCGGGCCGGTGATCCCGACCACGTGTCCGGGCGCCTCGCCGCCGAGCGCCGCGGGCGAGACCGCGGCCAACAGCGCGGAGGCCTGCTCGCGCGCGCCCGGAGAGCGGGTCTCGAGCAAATTGAGGACCGCAGGGGCTACCGAGATCTCGTGCTCGCGCAGCCTCGCGCCGAGCTCTGCTCCGTCCGCCGCCGCGGGGGTCAAGCCGGGGTCGCGATGCCGTTGCGCTCGGCGACGAGCCCGACGATGTCGCGCATCATCTGGTTCAGATCCCAGTCCTTCGGGGTGTACACGGCGGCGATGCCGGCCTCCCGCAGCGCCTCGGCGTCGGCCTCGGGGATGATCCCGCCGAGCACGATCGGCACGTCGCCGACGCCGGCCGCCCGCATCGCCTCGAGCACCGCGGGGACAAGCTCGCGATGCGAGCCCGACAGGATCGACAGGCCGACCACGTGCACGCCCTCCTGGGCGGCCGAGGTGGCGATCTGCGAGGGAGACAGGCGGATCCCTTCATAGACGACATCCATCCCGGCGTCGCGGGCGCGGACCGCGATCTGCTCGGCCCCGTTCGAGTGCCCGTCGAGGCCTGGCTTGCCGACCAGGAACTTGAGCCGGCGGCCGAGCGCCTCGCTGACGCGCTCGACCTGCTCGCGGAGCTCGGCGATGTCCTCGCTCGGCGCGGCGGCGGCGGCCTCGCCGACGCCGGTCGGGGCGCGGTATTCGCCGAACACGTCGCGCAGCGTCTGCGCCCACTCGCCGGTGGTGACGCCGGCGCGGGCGGCGGCGATCGTCGCGGGCATGATGTTCTCGCTGTCGTCGCGGGCAACCCGCGCGAGCTCCGCGAGCGCGCCGTCCACGGCGGCCTGGTCGCGGTCGGCGCGCCAGCGCTCGAGGGCGGCCTGCTGGTCGGCCTCGACCTGGGGGTCGACGACCAGGATCCCGCCGTCGGCGTCGGCGGTCAGCGGCGACGGCTCGGTCGAGGTGAAGCGGTTCATTCCGACGACCGTCTGGTCACCGGCTTCGATCCGCCGCCACCGCTCGCGGTGGGACTCGACGAGCGCCGCCTTCATGTAGTCGACCGCCTCGACCGCGCCGCCCAGCTCGCCCACACGCTCCATCTCCGCGCGCGCGCCTTCGACGAGCTCCGCGACCAGGCCGTCCATCACCTTCGACCCCTCGAACACGTCGGGGTACTCGAGCACGTCGGTCTCGTAAGCCAGGATCTGCTGCAGGCGCAGCGACCACTGCTGGTCCCACGGACGCGGGAGCCCGAGCGCCTCGTTCCACGCCGGAAGCTGGATCGCGCGCGCGCGGGCGCTGCGCCCGAGCGTCACCGCCAGCGCCTCGAGCGCGATCCGGTAGACGTTGTTCTCCGGCTGCATCTCGGTGAGACCGAGGGAGTTGACCTGGACGCCGTAGCGGAACCGGCGGAGCTTCTCGTTCTCGACGCCGTACCGCGTGCGGCCCAGCTCATCCCAGATCGCGGACATCGCGCGGAGCTTCGCGTGCTCCTCGACGAACCGCACGCCGGCGTTGACGAAGAACGAGATCCGGCCGAACACGCTGCCCATCAGGTCCTGGTCGACGCGCTCGCGGACCGCGTCGAGCACCGCGATCGCGTTGCTCATCGCGTAGGCGATCTCCTGCACCGGCGTCGCGCCCGCTTCCTGCAGGTGGTACGAGCAGATGTTGATCGGATTCCACTTCGGCACGTGCTCGACGGTGTAGGCGATCGTGTCGGCGATCAGCCGCATGCTCGGGCCGGGCGGGAACGCGTACGTGCCTCGCGACAGGTACTCCTTGAGGATGTCGTTCTGGGTCGTGCCCTGGAGCTGCTGCTCGGCTACCCCGTGCTCGTCGGCGGTGACGATGTACAGCGCCAGCAGCCAGGCGGCGGTCGCGTTGATCGTCATCGACGTGTTCATCTGGTCGAGCGGGATCCCCTCGAGCAGCGTGCGCATGTCGCCCTCGTGCGCGATCGACACGCCGACCTTTCCGACCTCGCCGCGCGCGAGCTCGTGGTCAGGGTCGTAACCGGTCTGGGTGGGGAGATCGAACGCGACCGACAGCCCGGTCTGGCCCTTCTCGAGATTGCGGCGGTAGAGCTCGTTGGAGCGCCGGGCGTCGGAATGCCCTGCGTAGGTGCGCATCAACCACGGGCGGTCGCGCTCGGGAAGGCGTGGTGAGGGCCGGTCGGACATCGACGTTCATTCTATGGACGGATGTGCGCTGAAGGCGGCGCTCGGGTAACGTGAACCCATGCCAGATCAAAGCAACGCCGCCACCGAGCACTCGATCATGCAGGAGATCACGGCGCCACTGGCAAGGCTTTCCGACGATCCGATGTCTGGCGTCGCCGACGTCAGCTTCCCCCAGGCGTTGCGGGGCTACGACAGGCTCGCCGTCAATGCGTACGTCAAGAAGACGAGCCAGCTGGTCGCGGAGCTGCAGGCCACGCGATCGCCCGAGGCCGCGGTGCGCCGTGCGCTGTCGCGCGTCGGCGAGGAGGTCTCCGGAATCCTGCAGCGTGCCCACGACACCGCCGAGCAGATCACCACCCAGTCGCGGATCGAGGCAGAGCAGCGTCTCGACACGGCCCGCAAGGAGGCCGCCGAGATCACCGCCGGAGCCGACCGGCGGCTGGGCGAGCTGGACTCCGAGACCGACCGGATCTGGGAGGAGCGGCACCGGATCGTCGAGGACGCCCGCGAGCTCGCCCGGCAGCTGGTCGCGCTGGCCGATTCGGCGGTCGAGCGGTTCCCGGCCGCCCCCGAGGAGACGAGCGACAGCGAGCAGCCGAAGGAGGAGGGCGAGCCGCTCGACAAGTGGGAGGGCGAGCTCGACCATTGGGAGGAGCCCGACGCGCGCGAGGACGTCGATGAGACCGCGGCGACGACCGCGATGCCGCCGGTGGTCCCGGCGGAGGCGGAGGCCGAAGGCGAGCCTGAGGCTCCGTCCGATTCCGTCCCGCCTGAGGACACTCGCAAGCTCCACTAGGCGGCTCAGGCGTGGCAGGCCAGCTGATCGACGTAAAGCATCTCGATCGCGCGCGCGTAATCGCGTGCTTCGAGGTGGACGGGGCGCTGATCGACCCCGGTCCCGTGTCGTGCCTGGACGTGCTGCTCGAGGAGCTAGGCGAGCGGCGGCCGCGGGCGGTGCTGCTCACCCATATCCATCTCGACCACGCCGGCGCGACCGGCTCGCTGGTCGAGCGGTGGCCGGAGCTCGAGGTGTACGTCCACGCGCGGGGTGCGCGCCACCTGATCGACCCCGCCAAGCTGCTCGCGAGCGCCGGACGGTTGTACGGCGAGGACATGGTGCGGCTGTGGGGAGATCCGGCGCTGGTCCCGGTCCCGGAGCGCAACCTGCGGGTGCTCGAGGGCGGAGAACGGGTGCTGGACGGCGCCTTCGAGGTTGCTTATACGCCTGGGCACGCGTCCCACCACGTCAGCTACCTGTACGAGTCGACCGCGTTCGTGGGCGACGTCGGCGGTGTCCGGATCCGCGACGACGGCCTGACGATCCCGCCGACGCCGCCGCCGGACATCGACGTAGACGCCTGGCACGACTCGGTCGAGCGGATCGCGTCGTGGCGCCCAGCACGGCTGGCGGTCACGCACTTCGGGGTCTACGACGACGTCGGTGCACAGCTCGAGGAGGTGTCGCGCCGTCTGGACGAGCGTGCACAGCGGGCGCGCGACGAGGATCGAGAGCGGTTCATCGCCGGGATCGACGCCGAGGTTGAGGAGGGCGCGGCGGCTGAGATCCGCGCGAACTACGCGCAAGCCGCCGATCCCGAGCAGATGCACGCGGGACTCGAGCGGTACTGGCGCAAGCGCGCCGAGGCTGTCGCTTCAGAGTCCTGAGCGCGGGTATCCTGGCCCCGGATGTCTCAGACTGTTGAGCTTCCACGGGTGGGAGGACCAGGGAGCGGAACGGGCGGTGCGTGGCGGGTGATCGTGCTCAACGACGACTTCAATACGTTCGATCACGTCGCCGAGACGCTCGCCGGCGTGATTCCCGGAGTGACGCTCGCCGACGGCTACCGGCTCGCTGACAAGATCCACAACAGCGGCCAGGCGATTGTGTGGTCGGGCGCGCGCGAGGACGCTGAGCAGTACTGGGAGCGGCTCGACGCCGCGGGGCTGACGATGGCCCCGCTGGAGTGCGGCTAGGCCTGGCCCGCGAGCGCCTTCGCGGCGCGGCGCTTGCCAGGCAGTGCCTTTGCGAGCTGACGCTCGGGGCTGACCCGCACCACGTTCCACACCAGCCCGAGCTTCTCGAACGCCACGATCAGCAGCCCGGTGGGGTCGGCGAGCCGCTCCCACCACCGAAGGCCGTGGAACGCCGAGGTCGGGAACGCGTGGTGGTTGTGGTGCCAGGACTCGCCCATCGACAGCGGCGCGAGCCAAAACACGTTGCGCGACTCGTCCTCGATGTCGAACCGCTTGCGCCCGAAGAAGTGGCAGATCGAGTTGATCGACCAGGTGACGTGGTGCAGCAGGAACACGCGGACGAACCCGCCCCACAGCAGCGCGGTGAGCGCTGCGCCGAGCCCTCCACCGATGATCCAGCCGAGCGCGAACGGAATCGCAAAACTCAAGACGACCCACAGCCCGAACAGCTTGTCGACCACCCGCAGCACGCGGTCCTTGACGAGGTCCGGGGCGAACCGCTCGCGGTCGGCCGTCCCGACCGTCTCGAACAGCCACCCGATGTGCGCGTGCCACAGGCCCTTGATTGCGCCCCACCAGCCTGGACCGCTGAGGTGCGGCGAGTGGGGGTCGCCCTGCTGGTCGGTGAACGCGTGGTGCTTGCGGTGGTCGGCGACCCAAGTGATCACCGAGCCTTCGACGGCCATCGATCCGAGCACGGCGATGATCGCGCGGAACGCGCGCGAGGCCTCGAACGCGCGGTGAGTGAACATCCGGTGGTAGCCGAGCGTGACCCCGAGGCAGGTGATTACGTAGCCGCTGATCAGCAGCGCCAGCTCGAGCGGCCCGATCGCCTCGTTCCAGAGCAGCACGATCGCAGCGATCAGGCCCACGAGTGGCAGCGGGACGCCGATCAGGTTGACGATCTTGTGACGGAGCGTCATGACCGGCGGACTACCAGCGCTGTCGGCTTCAGATGTCATCAGGTTGCGACCTGCGGCTCGGGTTCGGGGTCGGGAGCGGGCTCGGATTCGAGCGCCACCGGAGGCCCGAGCTCGCCGGCGACGAGCTCCTCGTGCCAGACGTACGCGAGCGGGATCTGGTAGCGGCCCGAGTTCCGCGCCCGGAACTCGATCATCTCGGGGCCATCCCAGTAGCGATACCAGTCGTCCTTGGACTCGAACCAGGCCATCTGCAAGACCTTGTAGCGGTCGTCGTTGGAGCGGTGCACGGAGTACTTGGTGGCCCCGTAGCGCATCGCGAGCGGAGCGACCACCGAGACGTCCGACGCAAACGTCTCCTTGCGGAGCGCCGTCGCGTACCAGGCGATGTGGACAACCCCTGCCATCGCTATCCCCCGACCTCGGCGTAGATCGCGCCTGGGCCCTCGGTGCTCTTGCCCTGCCCGGTCTCGGTCGCGCCGACGAGGATCGCGATCTTCCCGAGGTGTTTGTTCTCGAGCATCAGCTGGTGGGCCTCAGGCACGCCCTCGAAGCCCATCGTGCGCCACAGGACGGGCCGGATCAAGCCCTGCTCGATCAGCTCGTTGGCCTTCATCGACTCATACGCGTTGGCGAAGTGCGAGCCGAGGATCTCCTTCTGGCGCATCCACAGATAGCGGACGTCGAAGTCGAGGTTGTAGCCGGTGGTCCCGGCGCAGATCACGACCTTCCCGAACGGCTTGACGACGAACACGGAGGTCGGGAAGGTCGCCTTGCCGACGTGCTCGAAGACGATGTCGGGGGCATCGCCGAGGATCCCGCGGACCGCCTTCGAGAACCGCCGGGACTCCTGGAAGCGCGCCTTCTCCTCCTCGGGCGTCTCGCCGCCCTTGCGCATCATCCCGGCGTACTCGTTGCGGTTGATGTAGCCGGTCGCCCCGAGCTGCGTCACGAGCTTGCCCTTCTCCTCGGAGGAGACGACGCCGACGCACTCCGCCCCGGCCGCCTTGCACAGCTGGGTGGCGAACACGCCGAGCCCGCCCGCGGCGCCCCAGATCAGCACGCGGTGGCCGGCCTGGAGCTTGCAGCGGTCGATCAGCATCCGGTAGGCGGTGAAGTACACGAGCCCGTACGAGGCCGCCTCTTCCCAGGTCAGATTCTGGGGCCGGGGGAGCAGTTGCTGCGCCTGCACCTTCGTGAACTGGGCGAACGAGCCCCACGTCGTCTCATAGCCCCAGATCCGCTGCGAGGGCGCCGCGAGTGGGTCGAGACCGTGGACCTCGGGATCCTCGTAGGAGGCCTGGTTGCAGTGGATCACGACCTCGTCGCCGGGCTTCCAGCGGGTGACGCCCGCGCCGACCTTCCAGACGACCCCGGAGGCGTCCGAGCCGCCGATGTGATGACCGTACTCGGGGTGGTCGCCGTAGCCGAACACGGACACGGGCTTGCCCTGCGCCGCCCACACGTTGTTGAAGTTCACGCCGGCCGCCATCACCCGCACGATCACCTCGAACGCGCCGGGCTCGGGCACCTCGATCTCCTCGAGCTGGAACGCGTCCATCGGGTCGCCTTCGCGCTCCTGGCGGATCACCCAGGCGGACATCGTCTGGGGCAGCTCGCCGGGCTCGGTATCGACGTTCGCGACTTGGCTCAGATCAACGGCCAATGGGGTTGCACCTTCCTGGATTCGGGGGCACGGGGCTGCGCCGGATCGTACCCGGGTGCGGGGGGCGACGCGCCTTCGCGGATCGGCCGTACGCCGGCCCAGGACGCGGACCTACGGCTGCAGCAGCGCGCTGCTGCCGCTCGGGCGCGGCTGGCCGACGCGTAGCAGCGCCGGATGGACCCCGGTGGGGAGCGCCGCGGCGGCCTCCGTCGACGCGTTGGGTGCCGTCGCGACCGTGTACGCGCCGGGCGTGTTGAGATTGACGGTCACCTGAGCGGTGGCCTGAGGATTGATCGGACCGGTGTCAGCCAGCGGCTGCGCGGCCGAGGCGCCGGCGGGCAGCACCGTCAGCGACTGCGCGGTGCTCGCCTGGTTGGTCACGATCAAGACGACCGGGCCGGCGCCGACCGAGCTCGGCGACAGCGACACCCGCTGATTGTTGATGTACACGGTGAGGTTGACCGGCGTGGGGGGTGCCGGGTGGTTGGCGAAGTGTCCGCCGCTTCCACAGCCGGCGACAGCAGTAGTTGTTAGGACGACGATCCCAATCCGCTTGAAGCTCATCCTGAGGCCTCTCCTCTCCGAGAGCACGGAACCTTAAAGGACGAACCGCCCGATGGGGACGAGAATCAGACTGACTTTGCGATCAGCGTGTTGCGGCGCCGCGTAAGCCGGCGCAGCTCCCGCTGCAACTCATCCCACGCCTCGGCTTCGACGCGCTCGTATTCATCGCCGGTCAGGTCTCGCAGGCCGTCCCTGTATGCGGTCCATGCCTCCTGCGTTCCTGCCTCGAGCTCGCGAAGCCGGTCGGCGTCGAGGGCGATCGTGGTCACCTCAGGACTCCTTCCTTGCTTCCATGGCGTAAAGGCTACCCGCGAGGCCGGTTGCGCAGACACGGATTTCCTGCACCGCCCGTTGCATACCGTCCGAAGCGGGG
The DNA here is from genome assembly GCA_963800475.1 of uncultured Solirubrobacterales bacterium. Taxonomy (GTDB): domain Bacteria; phylum Actinomycetota; class Thermoleophilia; order Solirubrobacterales; family Solirubrobacteraceae; genus Palsa-465. Next base: position 736,992 of record CAWDAZ010000001.1, read on the forward strand.
CGTATCACGCGGTACTTGGAACTGCTCGAGCAGCCGATCGCGACCGCGGAGTTCCTCGTCGTCGACACCGAGACCAACGGGCTCGGCGGCGACGACTGCGAGATGATCGAGGTCGGATCGGTGCTCGTCGGCGGTGGCGAGCTCCACGAACGCTGGAGCTCGCTGGTCCGCACGCACGTGCCGCTGCGACGTGGGATCGGCAGGTTGACCGGCATCACCCAGGACATGCTGGACGGCGCCCCGGAGCTCGGCGACGTCGTGGGCTCGCTTGCCGGCCGGCTTCCCGGCCGTGTGCTCGTCGCGCACAACGCGCCGTTCGACCGTCGCGTGCTGCGCCAGGCGTTCGACCGCGCGGGCATCGACTGGCTGCACCAACCGGTGCTGTGCACCGCCGCGCTCGCGCGGCTGCTGCTGCCGCTGAAGCGCGAGCGCAAGCTCGGCGCGCTGGCCGAGTCGTTGGGGATCGACGTCGAGCTGGCGCACCGCGCGCTCGCTGACGCTGAGACGTGCGCGAGGGTGCTGTGCGCACTGTTCCCGCGGCTGTGCGCCAACGCGGCGACGGTCGCCGACGCGGTCGCGCTGCTGCGCCCGCGGCGTCCGCGCCGGCCCCGGCAGCGCCGCCGCGGCCACGCGACCGGGGCGCTTCCCCAGCTCGACTTCTCGGAGCTGCCGCGTGACCCGGGCGTGTACCTGTTCCGCGACGACGCCGGGCGCACGCTGTACGTGGGCAAGTCGGTGTCGATCCGCAGCCGGGCTCGCGCCCACTTCGCGCCGTCCGGCGCGCCCGCCGAATGGAGCCCTCACGCCTCGGTGGTCGACTACAAGCCGACCTGCTCGGAGCTGGGCGCGCTGGTGCTCGAGAACCGCCTGATCAAGGAGCTGGCGCCGCCAGGCAACATCCGCCTGACGAAGCTCGACGACCGGCTCGTGTACATCCGCTGCCGGCTCGACATCGCGTTTCCGATCCTCGAGGTGGCGTCCGAGCCGGCGGCCGGCCACGCGGTCACGATCGGGCCGGTTCGCGGCCGCGGGCTCGCCCGCGAGCTCGTCGAGCAGATCGACTCGCTGTTCGGGCTGCGTCACTGCGGGCGGCGGCTTCCCCGCCGCGAGAGCCCGTCGGCGTACGGGCAGATGGGCCGCTGCCTGTCGCCGTGCCTGGGCGACCTAGACCCAAACCTGTATCGGCGCCGGCTCGACGACGCGCTGCGGCTGTTTCTCGGCGACGGCGGCTGCGCGCTGCTGGAGCACGTCGAGCGGCAGATGCGCGCCGCCTCCGCCGAGCAGCGGTACGAGCGCGCGGCGTCGCTGCGCCGGCGACTGCGACGGCTGAGGGTGATTCTCGAGCGGCTCGGTGGAGCGCTCGAGGCGACCCACGCGCGTCCAAGGCTGGTGCTCGTCTCGCATCCGGCCGACCGTTTGCGCCGCGACGGGTTCTGGCTGGTCGGAGGGAGGCTCGCTGAGTGGGGCGCGGTCCCGGGCGACCCTGCGGCCGCGCTCGAGCGCACCCGGGCCGCGCTCCGCAAGGGCGGTCGCGCCGGCGAGCTCGGTGCGCATGTGCCACCCCACGAGCTCGACGAGGTCCGGATCGTCGCGACGTACCTCGCCTCGCATCCGCTGCTTCCGTCGCTCGACCTCGATCCGCCGCCGAGCCTCGAGCTGCTCGAGCGATTCCTGGGCGGCTCAGCCGAACGGCAGCTCGACGACCACAGCGTCGGCTCCGCCGGCGGCGTCGAGCTTTGCGCCAGGCCCCGCCTCGCGGCGCACGAGCGCGAGCGCGATCGGGCCGAGCCGGGGGGAGACCGCGGCGCTCCCGACGTGGCCGACCTCGCGGTCGCCGAGCTTCAGGGTGGCGCCGGCATCGACCGGCGCTGACAGCCGCAGCCCGCGCAGCTGCCGGTTGGGCTTGCCGCGGTAGTGGAGCCGGGCGACCGTCTCCTGGCCGACGTAACAGCCCTTCGTGAACGACACCGCGCGGTCGTTGAGACCCGCCTCCTGGGGGATCACGCTGTCGTCGAGCTCGACTCCGTAGCGCGGCCGGCCGCGCTCGATGCGCACGCACTCCGCTGTCGCCTCGGAGACATCGCGCGCGCCCGCCTCGAGCAGCGCGCGGCGGAGCTCATCGGTGCGCGCCGCGTCGCACAGCAGATCGACGCCGACGTCGGTGCGGATCGCGAGGACCGGAACGCCGCCGAGCTCGAGCGACTGATGCGCGTGCTCGTCGGCGGGGAGCTCGGTCGCTCCGCTGACCGCGGCGGCGGCCGGCCCGATCAGCGACAGCAGCCCGCGCTCGAGCGTCCGCTTGTGGAGCTCTGCGTCGTAGCCGATCGTCCCGCGCCGGATCGTGTTGAACAGCTGCTGCAGGGCGGAGCGCTCGGTGTCGAGCAGCAGCTCGTCGCCGGTGTCGAGGATCCGCAGGTCGCCGAGCATCTTGCCCTTGTTGGTCAGGAACGCCGCGTAGCAGCCGGCGCCCGGGGTCAGCGCCTCGACGTCGTTGGACACCTGTCCCTGCAGGAACTCCTTGGCGCCCGAGCCGCTCAGCGCCAGCTTGCCGCGCTCGGAGCGGTCGATCAGCCCGGCCGCTTCGCTGACCGCGGCGTATTCGTCAGGCGGAGCAATCGTGGCCATGGATTCAAGATAGCCCGCTCCAGGCGAGGGTCGCCCGGATCGTGGGGAATAAGCCCCGCCAGGCGGGGCGAATCGCCCAAGTTGGCCCCGAAGTCCCCGGGAATCCTCGACAAAAGAGAAATTTTGGCCTACCATAATTCGCGTGATGGGCACGCAAGATCAGGCATACGAGCGGACCTCGGCAATCGAGGACTACGCGAAGGCGATCTACGCGCTCGAGCGGCGCGCCAGTGAGCCCGTCACAACCAACGCTCTGGCCGAGCGGCTCGGGGTGACGCCCGGGTCGGCCTCGGCGATGGTGAAGCGGCTCGGCGAGCTCGGGCTGGTCGAGCACCGCCCGTACCACGGCGTGTCGCTGACCGACGCCGGACGGCGCGTCGCACTCGAGGTGATGCGCCACCATCGGCTGCTCGAGCTGTACCTGGTCGAGAGCCTCGGGGTCCCGTGGGACCGCGTGCACGAGGAGGCCGAGGTGCTCGAGCACGTGCTCTCCGAGGAGCTCGAGGAGCTGATCGCCACGAAGCTCGGGAACCCGACCGTCGACCCGCACGGCGATCCGATCCCGAGCCGCGAGCTGACGATCGAGGAGGGGGTCAGCGAGCGGCTGCAGGCGCTCGAGCCCGGCGCCTGCGGAACGTTCACGCGGATATCGGATTCCGATCCCGAGATGCTCCGCTGGCTCGCCGACCGCGGGATCGCGCCCGGCGACGAGCTCGAGGTGATCGACAAGCAGCCGTTCGGCGGACCGCTGTTCGTCCAGTTCGGCGATGACGTGCATGTGCTCGGCGGCGCGCTCGCGAGGGCGATGAGGGTCGAGGTCCACGAGTGACCCCGCCGCCTCCGCCGCCGCCCCCGATCGGTGGGCCGGCGCTCGAGGGCGCGACCGAGGGCGCGTCGATCGCGCTCCGCGACGGGCTCGAGGTCCATAGCCCGCTCGAGAAGCTGCTCGCGCGCGGAAGGCTGCGCGCGACGCTCACGATGCTCGGCCCCGCGTTCGTGGCGGCGGTCGCGTACGTCGACCCCGGCAACTTCGCTACCAACCTCCAGGGCGGCGCGAAGTACGGCTTCCTGCTGCTGTGGGTCGTGCTGCTCGCGAACCTGATGGCGATGCTGATCCAGTTCCTGTCGGCGAAGCTCGGGATCGTCACCGACCACAACCTGCCCGAGATGTTCCGCGCGCGCTTCCCGCGCGCGGTCTCGTGGGGAATGTGGGTGCAGGCCGAGCTGATGGCGATGTCGACCGACGTCGCCGAGTTCCTCGGCGCGGCGTTGGGGCTAAACCTCCTGTTCGGCGTCCCGCTGCTCCCAGCGGGCGTGATCACCGGGGTGATCGCGTTCGCGATCCTTGGGCTCCAGACCCGTGGCGTCCGCAAGTTCGAGCTGGCGATCACGGCGCTGCTCGGGATCATCCTCGCCGGCTTCCTGTACGAGACCCTCCGGATCGGTCCCTCCAGCCACGACGCGCTCCGCGGGCTCCTCCCGGGGCTCAGCGGGACAAGCTCGCTATATCTGGCGGTCGGGATCATCGGCGCGACGGTCATGCCCCACGTGATCTACCTGCACTCCGCGTTGACCAATGGCCGGATGCCCGTGCGCAGCGATCGCGAGCGCAAGCGGGTGCTGCGGTTCGAGCGCCTCGACGTGATGATTGCGCTCGGCATCGCCGGGCTGATCAACCTGGCGATGCTCGCTGTGTTCGCGAAGCTGTTCCATACCCCGGCGCTGTCGGGACTGACCAGCATCGCCGGCGCCCACGCCGAGCTTGGCCGACTGGTAGGCGGCGGCGCGGCGCTGGCGTTCGCGGCGGCGCTGCTGGCGTCCGGGCTGTCATCCTCGAGCGTCGGCACGTACTCAGGACAGGTGGTGATGGCCGGGTTCGTCAACGTCCGGGTCCCTCTGATGGCGCGCCGCACGATCACGATGGTGCCGGCGCTGGTGATTCTCGCGGTCGGTGTCAGCCCAACCAGCGCGCTGGTGCTAAGTCAGGTGGTGCTGTCATTCGGGATCCCATTCGCGCTGATCCCACTCGTGCTGCTGACCAGCAACCGCGACGTGATGGGCGTGCACGTCAACCGCAGGCTCACGACGGTCCTCGCGTGGGGCTGCGCGCTGTTGATCAGCAGCCTGAACGTGTTCCTGATCCTCGAGCAGTTCGTGCTGTAGCGTGCGGGCGGATGCCGCTCGCCGATACCTTCCAGCAGATCGTCGACTCGCTTCCCGACGACTGGACCGACCTCGAGTTCGACCTGCGGATCTTCGACGAGCGGCGCTACATCGACGCCGCCGTGCTGATGGTCACCTGCAACGCGCAGCCGTACTCGAAGAGCGACTGGCACTGGCGGGTGTTGGTCGCGCACCGGTTCGGGCACGCGGCATCGCCGTCGGCGGTCCGCACGGCGCTGACCCTGCTCGACGAGGCGCTGATCGACGGCGAGCTCGTGGTCCGGGAGACGCGCGCCGGGCGAGTCGAGATCGTGCCCGAGCTGATGTGGGGGCGCCCGGAGTCGGTGCGCCAGGAGTTCAGGCGCAGCCGCGCCCTGTAGCGGAGCGACGGTGGCGCGCGTCGTCGCGTTCGTCCCGGACCTGCTGTTCGGGTCGAACCTCCACGGTGCGCTCAGCGCGGCCGGGCACGAGGTCGAGCTGGTCGCCGCGCTCGAGCCAGGGCTGGTCGCCGACGTGCTTGTGGTCGATTTGTGTGCCGACGCGCCGGAGCGGGTCGAGCAGATCCGCGCGCGGCGGCCCGAGGGCACTCCGGTCCTTGCGTTCTACGCCCACGTCGAGACCGACGTCAAGCAGCTCGCCGAGCAGGCGGGGTTCGAGCTGGTCGTGCCGCGCTCGCGGATCGCGCGCGAGGGCCCGGCACTCGTCGAGCGCCTGTCAGCGTGACGGCGGGCGCGCGTCGGCCGCGACGCTCGAGTCGAACGTCGCCGCCACGTCGGGAGGCCGCTGGACGATCCCGAAGCGGGCCTCCCACGCCGCCCAGCCGCGCAGCGTGCGGGGATCGAGCACGCCCACGCGCCCGCCGGCCCCGGTGAACACCGGCAGCAGTGCCGTCAGCTGGGCGCGTACCAGCGACGGGTCGAGGCCCGGGACAAGCGACTCGAGATCGGCCGCGCTCTGGCTCGGATGGCTGACCGTGAACCCGTACCCGTCGACGAGCGTCTGCACCAGATCGGCCGCCAGGATTCGGTCGTGCGCGAGCGTCGAGCGGGTCGCGCACACGACCAGCTCGGGGTACGGGGGAGCGCCGTAGTCCTCGACGCGGAAGTCGTGGAACCCCGGCCGGCGGCGCGCGAGCGTGACGCCCTCGTCGCTCCAGAATGCGGTCGCGGCGGCGACGCGGCCGGCCAGCAGATCGGGGACGGCGTCGAAGCCGATCGTCACGGTCCGGACCTTGCGCGTGCTACCGCCGGCGCCGGTGACGATCGAGTCGAGCACCGCGGTGTCGCTCGGGACCCCGGTGATGCCGACCGTCTGGCCGAGCAGGCGGGTCGGCGTCGGGAAGCGTGGCGCGGCGATCACGGCCGCCAGCGGCCGCTGCACGATCGCCATGATCCCGACCAGGTTGGCGCCGCGCTCGCGCGCGATCGCGAGGTCGTGGATGTCGAGGATCGCGAAGTTCACGCGACCCGTGTCGAGCAGCTTGATCGCGTCGGTCGTAGCAGACGGCACGATCACGCTGAGGTGGATGCCGTGGTCGCGGTCGAGACGATGGGCGATCGCGGAGTAGATGCCCGCGTGCACCGCGTTGGGGGTGAAGTCGAGCACCAGCGAGGCGCTGCGGACGCTGTGGGAGCTGGTCGAGCTCGAAGAGCCGCACGCCGCGACCAGGACCGCGACGACCAGCGCGAGCGTGCCGGATCGCACATACCTGGCTCCGTAGAATCGGCTGCGCGCATGCGCCGCCGCGTCACGTTCAGCCGCAATTACACGCTGTCGCTCTCGCGGACGTGCCGCTGCTACTGCAAGTACTGCGCGTTCGCGACCCACCAGCCGCATCTGTACGCGCCGGAGGAGGTGCTGCGGATCCTCGATCACGCCGCGAAGCGCAACGTCAAGGAGCTGCTGGTGCTGACGGGCGAGAAGCCCGAGCACAACACGGAGGTGGCGGAGCGGCTGCGTGAGCACGGGCACGAGGATTTCATTTCGTACGCCGCGTGGACTTGCGAGCGCGCGCTCGAGCGCGGGCTGCTGCCGCACACCAACCTCGGCGTGCTCGACCGTGACGAGCTCGGCCGGCTCCGGGAGGTGACCGCGTCGCAGGGGCTGATGCTCGAGTCGATTAATCCGGACCTGGTCGTGCATCAGGGCTCCCCGACCAAGCATCCGGCGCGGCGGCTCGAGACGATCGCCGCGGCCGGCGAGCTGCGGATCCCGTTCACGAGCGGGATCCTGGTCGGGATCGGGGAGAGCGAGGAGGAGCGGGTCGCGGCGCTCGAGCGGCTCGCCGAGCTGCACGCGGCCCACGGCCACCTGCAGGAGGTGATCCTCCAGAACTTCGTCCCGCACCAGAGCTACTACGGCCGCGAGCCCGCGCAGATCGCGGACGCCGCGAGCCGCGAGTACTGGGGCACTGGCGTGTGGAGCGGACCGGCGGTCGACGCGCCCGCGTGGGCGACCAGGATCGAGATCGAGGACATGACGCGGCTCGTCGCCGAGGCGCGGCGGCTGATGCCCGACGTCGGCATCCAGGTCCCGCCGAACCTGTCGGACTGGTGGGTCGACCTGGTCGGCGCCGGTGCAACCGACCTGGGCGGCCTGTCCGCGAACGGCGACCACATCTCGCCCGAGCATCCGTTTCCGTCGCCCGCGGGGGTCCGCAAACGCCTGCAGGCGGAGGGCGTGGCGCTCACCGAGCGGCTGTGCGTGTATCCCGAGTACATCGACCCGAAGTGGATCTCGGGCCCGGTGATGGACGTGATCAAGACCCGCTTCTGGTCGTTCATCCCGCGCCGCGGCTCCGGGCGGCGGGGCGAGCTGACGGTCGCCGACGACGCCGCGCCGCGGGCGATCCTGCGGGGGAGGGAGGGTCTCCCGCTCACGCAGGACGAGCTGATTGCGCTGTTCGCCGAGCGCCGGCCCGCGGTGATCGAGGAGATGCGCGCCGCCGCCGACGAGCTGCGCGCCGAGCTGGCGGGCGACACCGTGACGTTCGTCGTCAACCGGAACATCAACGTCTCGAACGTTTGCGTGGTCGGGTGCGCGTTCTGCGGATTCGGGCAGTCGCGCCGGTCCCCCGACGCATACGAGCACTCCGAGGAGGAGTTCGCCCGCCGGGTGCAGGAGGCAATCGCGTTTGGCGCGACGGAAATCTGCATGCAGTCCGGGATCCACCCGGACTGGAGCCTCGAGGACTACGAGAAGTGGCTGCGCCTCGCCAAGCAGGTGGCCCCGCAGCTCCACCTGCACGCCTACTCGCCTATGGAGATCTCCCACATGTGCGACGTCAGCGGCCTGGCGCCCAGGGTGGTGTTCGAGCGACTCCGCGAGGCGGGCCTCGATTCGACCCCTGGGACGGCCGCCGAGGTGCTTCACGACGGCGTCCGCGAGCGGATCAGCCCCAACAAGCTGCCGGTCGCGCGGTGGGTGGAGATCATCGAGGCCTCGCACGCGACCGGGATCCGCTCGACCGTGACGGTGATGTTCGGGCACATCGAGGAGCCGTCGGAGCTCGCCGAGCACATGCGGGTGGTGCGCGAGCTCCAGGAGCGCACCGGTGGGTTCACCGAGTTCGTGCCGCTGTCGTTCATCCCGTTCCACACGCTGCTCGGACGCACGCACGGGATCGAGGAAATCTCATCGGAGGAGAACCTCAAGCACACCGCGGCGTTCCGGCTGGCGCTCGGCAGGACGATCACGAACCTCCAGGCGAGCTGGGTGAAGATGGGTCTCGACGCGGCGACCGAGTCACTGCGGTGGGGGGTCAACGACCTCGGCGGCACGCTGATGGAGGAGTCGATCAGCCGGATGGCCGGCAGCTACCACGGGGTGAAGCTCGAACCGGCCGACCTGGTCGCCGCCGCCCACAGGGCCGGGCGGCCCGCCGCCGAGCGCACCACGCTGTACGAGCTCCGGAAGCGCTACGAGCTTCCGGCAGCCGGACGACTCCGGCGCGGCGCGGGTGTGGCGAGCCTGGACGGCGGGCGCGCGAGCGCCGGAGCTGTGTAATGGCCGCCACGGACCGCCCGGTGCTGTTCGCGGGCGTCGAGCCGCTCGAGGTGTTCGTCGAGCTGCTGTCCGACATCGACGTGCAGACCTCCTCGACCGAGTTCTACGACCGGATCTGCGAGGCGATCTGCCGGCTGACGACGATGCGCCGCGCGGCGATCTTCATGAACGACTCGAGCGGCCGGCGGGTACGCGCGGTCGGCGCGTACGGGACATCGTTCGAACAGCTCTCGGCGCTCCGCCCGACGCTCGTAAACACCCCGATCGCGCAGCGCGCGCTGCTCGAGGACCGCGTCGTCGTCGTGTCCGAGCGGATCGAGCAGGAGGTGCCGCCCGAGTATGCGGCGCTGCTCGGGATCACGACGCTGGTGTGCACGCCGCTGAGCGCCGCCGGCCGCGCGTACGGGGTGATCTGCGCGGACCGCGGCGGCGGGCGGTTCGAGCTCTCCGACGGGGAGGCGCACCTGCTGTGGACGCTCGGCAAGACCTCGGCGCTGGTCGCAGCCGCGCGCAACGTGACCCGCGAGCAGGAGCGCGCCCGCCATCTCTCGGAGCGGCTCGAGCTGGCGCGAGAGGTGCATGAGCGGGTCCTGCAGCGGTTGTTCGGGGTGTCGCTGGCGCTCAGCGCCGAGCAGCTCGACAGCGCCGAGCGCGAGCGCGCGCGGGCGGAGATGCACCAGGCGCTCGCCGACCTGCGTAAGGCGCTCGAGCGACCGCTCGCGCCGCTCCCGCCGGAGACGGCGACGACGCTCGCCGACGAGCTCGAGCGCGTCCGCAAATCGCCCGGGATGGCGGTCGAGGTCGACTGGCGCGGGGACTTCACGGTTCCGTCGGATCTCGAGCCGCTTGCGCAGTCGGTGCTCGCCGAGGCGCTGCAGAACATCGCCAAGCACGCCGACCCCAGCGCGGTCGAGGTCGCGGTCGGGCGCGACGCCGAAGCGTTCACGCTCGAGGTGCGCAACGACGGCGTCCGGGCCGCCGCGGCGAACGACGACCAGCGCCGGGGCATGGGCCTGCGGCTGGCGGCGTTCGAAGCCCGCCAGTACGGGGGCGTGATCGACGCCGGGCCGGTCGACGAGGGCTCGTGGCGGGTACGGCTCGCCGTGTCGCTTGCGCAGGAGCCGGCGTGACGAGCACGCGCGCGCCGGAGAACCTGCGGCTGCGGGTGCTCGTCGTCGACGATCACGACGTCGTCCACTGGGGCTTCCGGGTGCTGCTGGCCGACCAGCCGTGGGTCGAGCGGTGCCTGGCGGCGCGCACCGCCGAGGAGGCGCTCGCGCTGACCGCGACGCTGAAGCCGCACGTGGCGCTGATCGACCTGTTCCTCGGCGACGACTACGGCGCCGATTTGTGCCGCGCTGTGCGCGACGCGTCCCCATCGACTCGCGTCCTCTTGATTTCCGGCGCCGGGAGGATGGCGCCCGCCGCCGCGCGCGCCACGGGGGCGTCGGGATTCATCTCCAAGGACTCCGACGCCCGCGAGGTCGTCGCGGCGGTGCGCACGGTCGCGTTCGGGATGACGACCTTCCCGCCGAAGTCCGACCAGCCCGAGCCGGTGCTGTCCGAGCGCGAGCGTGAGGTGCTCGACCTGATCGCCGCCGGCTCGACCAACAAGGAAATCGCCGAACAGCTGTACCTGTCGCCGTACACGATCAAGGAGCACACCAGCGCGCTGTACCGGAAGCTCGGCGCGCGCAACCGCGCAGACGCGGTCCAGCGGGCGCAGCGAATCGGCCTTCTGGGGTAGGGTTCAGACGATGGCCACCGCCGTCCCATCGCTTGCCGGCCGCCGGGTGCTGATCACCGGAGCCGCCCGAGGCATCGGCGCGGCGCTCGCGGAGCGACTCGCGTCACACGGCGCCAGGCTGGCGCTGGTCGGGCTCGAGCGCGACCAGCTCGAGCAGGTCGCTCAGCGCTGCGGCGAGGGCACGTTCGTCGCCGAGTGCGATGTGTCCGACCAGGCGCAGGTGACCGAGGCGATCGACGCCGCGGCCGAGGCGCTCGGCGGACTCGACGTGGTTGTCGCCAACGCCGGGATCGCGACCGGGGGCCCGCTTCGGCTGCAGCCGGTGCGCAGCTGGCAGCGGGTGATCGAGATCAACCTGCTCGGCGTGATGTACACCGACCGCGCGGCGCTGCCGCACCTCGAGCGCAGCCACGGGTACATCCTCAACATCGCCTCGGCGGCGGCTGTGTTCCGCGGCCCGGGGGCGAGCGCGTACTGCGCGGCGAAGGCCGGCGTCGAGGCGCTCAGCGACTGCCTGCGGGTCGAGGAGGACCCGTACGGAGTCGACGTCGGCTGCGCCTACTTCCTGTTCCTCGACACCGACATGGTCCGCGACGCGGAGCGCGAGATGCCCCGCATGGAGGCGGCGCGCGACAAGATGCCGAAGCTGTTCGGCCAGACGTATCCGCTCGCGCCGGCGATCGACGAGGTCGTCGCTGCGATCGCCGAGCGGCGCCGGCGGGTCTCCTACCCGAAGTGGGTGCTGCGGCTGCTGCCGCTGCGGCAGGCGTTCGTGTCGCGGCTGCTCGAGCGCCAGGCCGCCAAGGAGGTCCCGGAGGCGATGCGCGAGTACGAGCGGATCATCACCGAGCGGGGCGAGAACGCCGCCGCCGCAACCGAGCGCACCCGCGAGCTAGCCGGAATCTGAGGCCAGCTCGCTGCGCCTGAGCTTGCCCGTCTGGGTGCGCGGCAGCTCGCGCACGAACTCGATATCCCGCGGGACCTTGTGGCGCGCAAGCCTGCCCCGTACGAACTCCTTGAGCTCGTCCTCGGAAGCGGACGCTCCCTCGGCGAGCACGATCGAGGCCGCCAACCGCTGGCCGAACTGCTCGTCGGGGACGCCGAACACGGCCGCGTCGGCCACGGCCACATGGCCGGCGAGCAGGTCCTCGACCTCTTGGGGGAACACGTTCTCGCCGCCCGACACGATCATGTCGTCGTCACGGCCGTCGATATACAGCCGCCCCTGCGCGTCGAGGCGGCCGACGTCGCCGGTGCTCATCAGCCCGTCGATCACCTCCTTGCCGCCGCCGCCGGTGTAGCCCTCGAACAGCATCGGGCTGCCGATGAAGATCCGGCCGGTCTCGCCGGTGGGCACCTCGCGGCCCTCGTCGTCGAGGATCCGCACCTTCGCGCCGGCCATCGGCCTGCCGACGGTGCCCGGCGCGGTGCGCAGATCCGCCGGCGTCGCGAGCGTCCCCGAGCCGGTCTCGGTGGAGGCGTACCCGTTGTAGAGGACGGGGCCGAAGCGGTCCATCACCGCCTTGGCGAGCTCGGGTGGCAGCGGCGCCGCGCCGCTGATGATCATCCGCAGCGAGGCGGTGTCGTAGGAATCTCGCCGCTGCTCGGCGAGCGCCATGATCCGCGCGAGCATCGTCGGCACCGCGAGCAGCACCCCCGCCCGGTGACGCTCGATCTGCTCGAGCGTCACCTCGGCATCGAACCGCCGGGCGAGCACGACCGAAGACCCGAGCGCGAACGACGCCATCGACCCCGCCAGGCCGAACAGGTGAAACAGCGGCGGCGCGACCACGAACGGGGCGCCCGACCGCGGCACCCTTCGGATCCTTCCGAGGTCGAGCATTCCGGCGACCGCCATCGGCGCGAGTGCCAGCGGGCGGATCGTGCGCGTGGCCCCCTTGGGCATCCCGGTCGTACCGGACGTGAGCATGATCACGCGGCCCGCCGAGTCGGGCAGGGGGGCGTCGGGCGCGTCGGCGGCGATCAGCTGCCCGAGCGTCGGGCGCGAGCCGGGCTCGTCGTGCCAGGCCACGATCCGCACCCCCGCGAAACCGGACGCGTCGAACAGCTGTGCGAACTCGTCGTCGTGGACCGCGGCGGTGACGCCCTCGCGCTGGAGCACCTCGCCGAGCTGCGGCGCCGCGAAGTCGCCCGACAGCGGCACCAGGTCGCATCCAAGCCGGGTCGTGGCGGCCGCCGCCACCAGGAAGCCTCGATGGTTGCGGCACATGATCGCGACGCGGTCGCGCGCTCCGAGCGCATGCTGCGCGTGCAGCGATGCGGCAAGCGCCCGCGCCTGCGCGTCGAGCTCCTCGAAGCTGATCGAGCCGAGCTCGTCGATCACCGCGGAGCGACTCGGATAGAGCCGGGCCGCCGCCGCGACGACCGACGCGGGCGTCGCGCCGAAGCTCCGCGCGGCAAGCAGCGCGCGTGGGATCCGGTCCGGCCGGATCGGCCGGATCAGGCGTGAGGACGCGAGCGCGTCGAGCCCGCCTGCCACGCCTGGAAGCCACGTCTGGACCGCCGATGTGTAGGCCGTCAGCGCGCGCTCGACGGGCGCCTCCGCGAGGCGCGCCCCCGCGCCGCCGAACCGCGCCCAAGCGGGCGAAATCGTGCGCGGCCGCGTCGCGATCGCCCGGGCGACGATCCCAGCCGCCTCCTCCGTGCTCATCCCCGGAACGTAGTCCCAGATCCGGAACGGCCCGAGCATCGGCGAGCGGACCAGCTGCATGTGGATCGAAGTCGCCGTCACCCCGTCCGCGCGCACCTCGGGCGCGACGCCGGACAGCCACACCTCGAACGCCGCCTTCGAAGCGATGTAGGCGCTCCACCGCAGCGGCGGGAAGTCGACCCCGACCGTCGATACGTACACGATGTGGCCGCGGCCGCGCTGGCGCATCGAGGGGAGCAGCCCGACGAGCAAGCGCACCGGCCCGAGGTAGTTGACGTTGATCGTGCGCTCGAAGTCGTGGAAGCGCCCGTAGGACTCCGAGATCCAGCGGCGGATCGACAGCCCGGCGTTGGACACCACGACATCGACGTGCTGATGGTCCTCGAGCACACTGGCGACCAGGTCGCCGACGGCCTCGGTGTCGGCCATGTCGCACGGGTAGGCGAACGCCCGCCCGCCCTCGCTACGGAGCTGCTCGGCGATCTGCTCGAGCAGCTCGGCCCGCCGGGCGACCAGCAGCACGGTCGCGCCGGCCCGCGCGAGCCGTCTGGCGCTCGCCTCGCCGACTCCCGATGAGGCGCCGGTGATCAGCACCGTCTTGGAGTCGACCGCCGCGCGGAGCTTCTCGTCTGAGACGCCGGCGCTGGTCGCGCCGAGCAGCAGCCGGAGCGGGCGCGGGAGCTCGCTCACTGCTTGCGCATAACCCGTTCGACCACGGGCAGCTTCACCGCGTGTGGCACGTATCGGGCGGCGAGCATCGCGGCGCGCATCGGCAAACCTGGGACCACTACCCGGCGCCCGGCATTGAGTCCGTCTACACCGGCCCGCGCCACGTCGGGTGCGGACACCTTCGCGGGGAACGCCTTCTCGAACGACCGGCCGCCGGCGACCTCCCAACCCGCGACGTCCCAGAACTCGGTCTCGACGGGCCCGGGGCACAGTGCCGTGACGGTCACGCCGCGGCCGGCGACCTCCTGGTGGATCGCCTCGGAGAAGGTCAGCACGTACGCCTTGGCCGCCGAGTATCCGGCCGCGTAAGGGAGCGGCTGCATCGCGGCGGTCGACGCCACGTTCAGGATCGCGCCGCGGCCGCGTTCGACCATTTCCGGCAGGAATGCCGATGTCAGGGCGACGACTGCCTCGACCAGCACCTGCACCTGCTCGAGCTCGCGGCCGGGATCCGCCGCGGCGAACGGGCCGCCGGTCGCAAACCCGGCGTTGTTGACGAGGATGTCGACGTCGAGCCTGAGCTCGGTGATGCGGCCGGGGATCCGGGAGCGGGACGCGGGTTTCGAGAGGTCCGACGCAATCGTCTCCGCGCGTACCCCGTACTCGGCGGTTAGCTCCCGGGCGAGCTCGTTGAGGCGCTGCTTGCGTCGCGCGACGAGCACGACGTTGTGGCCGCGGCGCGCGAGCTCGCGCGAGATCTCGGCGCCGATCCCGGCGGACGCGCCCGTGATCACGGCGGTCGAGCTCTTGGCCGGCTTGGGAAGCGCCATCGCGGGCGTAGCCTACCCGCCGCCCGGCGCCGAGGACCCGCCCGCGGATCCGGTCCCCCCCCCGAACGGGGGGAAGTCCGCGCCGGGCCTGTATCTGCGCGCGCGGGTGCGCGTAAATGCGCAGTAGATGCCGCTCACGGCGATCCTGTTCCCGGGACAGGGCAGCCAGTCGCGCGATATGCGCGACTCCGTTGCCCGCGTCCGGCCGGACCTGCTTGCGATGGTCTGCGAGCTGGTAGGCGAAGACCCGTTCCCGCGCGCCGAGCAGGGAACCGGCTTCGCGCAGCCCGCGATCTTCTGCACAAGCCTGGCCGGCTGGTCCGCGCTCGGCAGGCCCGACGTGCAGTTGATGGCCGGGCACTCGCTCGGCGAGCTCGGAGCGCTCGTCGCTGCCGGTGGCCTGAGCGAACGCGACGGGATGCGCCTCGTGGTACTGCGAGGGCGGCTGATGCAGGAGGCGGGGGAACGGGCGGGCGACGGAGGGATGCTGGCGCTGCTCGGCGCGGGCGCGGCCGAGCACGCCGAGGCGCTCGCCGATGCCCACGGGCTAGCGGTCGCGAACGACAACTCGCCGCAGCAGATCGTGCTGTCGGGCGCGCGGGCAGCGCTCCCAGGCGCGGCCGCGGCCGCCAAGGAGCTGGGGCTGAGGTCGATGGAGCTGCCGGTCACGGGCGCGTTCCACTCGCCGATGATGGAGGCGGCGGTGCCGGAGTTCGCGGCGGCGCTCGATCAGGTGGAGGTGCGCGAACCGCGCGTGACGGTGCTGTCAGCCGTTACCGCGCAGCCGTTCGACGACGTGCGCTTGCGGCTCGCGGAGGGGCTGACGCGGCCGGTGCGGTGGCGCGAGACGATGCTCGAGTTGCACCGGCGCGGGGCGGAGCGGTTCGTCGAGGTCGGGCCGGGCCGCGTGCTCACGGGGCTGGCGAAACGGACGCTCAGCGATGTCGAGCTCGTCAATGCTTGAGACACGACGGGTCGAGCCGCTCGAGTGGCCCGCTCAGGCGCCTCCGGGTCCGGCGGTGCGCGCGGCGGTCCACTCGATCGCTACCGAGGTGCCATCGACCCGGCTGACGAGCGCGACGCTCGCGGGGCGGCTCGGGATCGCCGAGGAGTGGATCGTGTCGCGGACCGGAATCCGTGAGCGGCCGGTCGCCGATCCGCACGAGCGACTCAGCGACTACGCGACCCGCGTCGGAGCCGCGGCCCTGGCGCGCGCCGGCGTCGACCCGCTCGATGTCGACCTGGTGATCGTCGCGACGATGACCCCCGATGAGCTGACGCCGAACGCGGCGCCGATCGTCGCCAGCCAGCTCGGCGCCGAGCGCGCGGGCGCCTTCGACGTCGGGGCGGCCTGCACCGCGTTCCTGTCCGCGATCGCGGTCGGCGCGGCCCAGATCGAGTCCGGCAGGTCCGGCTGGGTGCTGGTGATCGGCGCCGACTTCATAACCCGGATCGTCGACTGGCAGGACCGCAAGTCGGCGCCGCTGTTCGCGGACGCCGCCGGCGCGGCCGTGGTTGGCGCCTCCGACGGCGTGCACGGCGCGATCGGCCCGATCGTGCTCGGCGCTGACGGCGCCCGCCCGCACGCGATCGTCGCAAGCCACTCCGAGCGGAAGCTGAGGATGGACGGTCAGGTCGTGTACCGGAACGCGGTCGCGCGGATGTCGGCGGCGACGGTTGCGGCCGTGGAGCGCGCCGGCCTGACGCTCGACGACATCGACCTGTTCGTCTATCACCAGGCGAACGCGAGGATCACCCGCGCGGTCGGGGAGCGGTTGAGCCTGGACCCAGCGCGCGTCGTGGACTGCATCGAGCGGCTCGGGAACTCCTCGGCGGCGACGCTGCCGCTCGCGCTCGCCGCCGCGGAGCGCGACGGCCGGCTCCGCCCGGGCGCCCGCGTGCTGCTCGCCGCGTTCGGCGCCGGGTTCACGTGGGGAGGCGGCGTGATCGAATGGGGCGCAGGCGGTGGCTGACGAGCGGGTGGCGCTTGTCACCGGTGCGTCGCGCGGAATCGGCGCGGCGATCGCCCGCGCGCTGGCGGCTGACGGCTGGGCGGTCGGCGTCAACTACCGCTCCGACCGCAGCGGCGCGGAGCGGGTTGTCGCGGAGATCGTCGAGGCCGGGGGACGCGCGATCGTCCTCGAGGCCGACGTCACCCACGCGCGGGCGCCCGACCAGCTGTTCGGCGCGCTCGAGGCCGAGTACCGCGGACCGGTGTTGGCGCTCGTCAACAACGCGGGCATCGCACGCGACGATCTCGTTCCGACGCTCGGCGACGAAGAGTGGTCGTCGGTGATCGAGACCGACCTGAACGCCGCGTTCCGGATGACCCGCCGGGCGCTGGTGCCGATGATGCGCGCCCGCCACGGGCGGATCGTGAACGTGTCCTCGGTTGTCGGCCTGCGAGCGAACCCTGGCCAGTCCAACTACGCGGCTGCGAAGGCCGGGCTGATCGCGCTCACCAAGAACGCGGCCGTCGAGGTGGCGCGGCGCGGCGTCACGATCAACGCGGTCGCACCCGGCTGGATCGACACCGACATGACCGCCGGAGTGTCCAAGGAACTGCTCGCGGCCGTCCCCGCGCGCCGCGCGGGATCCCCGGAAGAGGTCGCGGCGTGCGTACGCTTCCTCGTTTCCGACGAAGCGAGTTACGTGACCGGCGCGGTACTGAGCGTCGATGGAGGATTGGCCGCCTAGGCCGCTGAACGAGACCAGCAAGGAGAACCAATGCCAGCAGTCACCACAGAGCAGGTCGAGGCCCGCGTGATCGAGACGCTTGCCAGCTTCGGCCCCGAAGCGGACCAGATCACGCGCGACGCGACGTTCGAGGAGCTCGACATCGACTCGCTCGACCTCGTCGAGCTCGCCCAGATCGTCGAGGACGAGTACGGCGTCGTCCTCAAGGGCGAGGACATGAAGGAGCTGAAGACCGTGGGCGATGCGATCGATCTGATCGTCGCGAAGGCTGGGTGAAACGCCGAGTCGTCATCACGGGCCTCGGGGCGGTAACGCCGCTCGGGGTCGGCGCGCGGACGCTCCATGAGCGGTGGGCGTCGGGCGTCTGCGGGATCGCCGACCGCCTCGGCGCGTGCGACGAGTTCGAGCCGAAGGATTTCTTGTCAACCAAGGAGATCCGCAGGCTCGACCGGTTCGCGCAGCTGGCGCTCGTCGCGGCGAGCGAGGCACTCACCCAGGCGGGCTGGGAGTCCCAGCTGCCCTACGACCCGCTCCGCACCGGGTGCGTGATCGCGACCGGGATCGGCGGCCAGGAGACGATCGAGGCCCAGCTCGATGTGATGCGCGAGAAGGGCCCGCGGATGGTCTCGCCGCTGGGGATCCCGCAATACATGCCGAACGCGGCCGCAGCCGCGGTGTCGATGAAGCACGGCCTGCAGGGGCAGGCGTTCGGCGTCGTGTCCGCGTGCTCCGGCGGCGCTCACGCGATCGGCTCGGCGATGCGGATGATCCAGTACGGCGACGCCGACGCGGCGGTCGCGGGAGGCTCGGAGGCCACCCTGACCCCGTTCGCGGTGGCGTGCTTCGACGCCATGCAGGCGCTCTCACCGACCGGCATCTCGCGACCCTTCGACGCACGGCGGGACGGCTTCGTGATGGGCGAGGGCGCGGGCGCGCTCGTGCTCGAGGAGGCCGAGGCGGCCGCCGCCCGCGGCGCGACGATCCTCGCCGAGGTCGCCGGCTACGGGTCGACGTCCGATGCCTACCACCTGACCGCGCCCGAGCCGACCGGCGGTCCCGCTTCGCGCGCGATCGAGCTGGCGCTCGCCGACGCCGGGATCACCGGCTACGACGTCGCGTACGTCAATGCCCACGGCACTTCGACGCAGCTGAACGACGCCGCCGAGACGGCCGCCCTGAAGCGGGCGCTGGGCGAGCAGCGCGCGCACGGGATCCCGGTGTCCTCGACGAAGTCCGCGATCGGCCACCTGCTCGGCGCCGCCGGCGCCGTAGAGGCGATCGCGACGGCCGAGACGCTCCGCACCCGGGTGATCGCGCCGACGCTCGGCTACGAGGTCCCGGACCCGGACTGCGACCTCGACTATGTGCCGGGCGAGGCCCGGCCGTTGCTCTCGGCCAACGGCGGACCGCCGATTGCGATCTCGAACTCGTTCGCGTTCGGCGGTCACAACGTGACCCTGGTACTGCGAGGGTCCGGCGATCCGGAGGCGGACTGATGTGCGCCGTGGTCGAGGTCCGCGGGCGGGCGCGGCTGTCGCCGCTTGAGCGGCTCGAGGCGCTGTGCGACCCCGGGACCCTGCAGGTGATCCGCTCACGGGTCGTGTCCGGTCGGCTTGGGGACCGTGCGCGTGCCGGCGACGGGGTGGTCGGCGCGACCGGGGCAGTCGATGGCCGCCCGATCGCGTGCTACGCCGAGGACGGCTCGTTCTTCGGCGGCTCGCTCGGTGAGCGTCACGCGGACACGATCGTGCGGATGCTCGAGACCGCGGCCCGCGCCCGGATCCCGGTGGTCGGGTTCGTCGAGTCCGGCGGCGCCCGGATGCAGGAGGGAACCGCCGCGCTCGCCGGCTACGGGCGGATCTTCCGCGAGTCGGTCGCGCTGACCGGCGTGGTCCCGCAGATCTCGGTCGTGTCGGGCGCGTCCGCGGGCGGCGGCGCGTATTCGCCGGCGCTCACCGACCTCGTCCTGATGACCGAGGACGCCGCGATGTTCTTGACCGGCCCGGGCGTCGTGCGCGACGCGCTCGGCGAGGAGGTCGACGCGGTCGCGCTCGGCGGTCCCCGGGTCCACGAGCGAAACGGCGTCTGCCATCTGGTCGTCGCGGATGAGGCGGCCGCAGCCTCGGCGGTGCGAGAGCTGCTCACGTACCTGCCGTCGGCCTCGGGGGAGGCGCCCCCGTGGGCGCCGGCTCGCGCGCCGGAGCTCGAGGATCCGGGCCGGGTGGTCCCGGCGGAGGCGCGCAGGGCGTACGACGTCCGCCTGGCGCTGCGCGCGATCTTCGATCGGGCCACGCTGCTCGAGCTCTGCCCGCGGTGGGCGCGCAACGTCGTCACGACGCTCGCGCGGTTGGACGGCCGTCCCGTCGGCGTGATCGCCAACCAGCCCCACCACCTCGGCGGCGTGCTCGACGCGGCCGCGTCCGAGAAGGCGGCGCGGTTCATCAACTTCTGCGCGTCGTTCGGGCTGCCGCTGGTGACGGTTGTCGATACCCCCGGCTTCATGCCCGGCTCCCGTCAGGAGCGCGCCGGCGTGATCCGGCACGGAGCCGCGCTGGTGCGGGCGTTCGCTGCGGCGCCGGTGCCGAAGCTGACAGTCGTGCTGCGCAAGGCCTACGGCGGCGCGTACATCACGATGAACTCGCGCGACCTTGGCGCCGATCTCGTGCTCGCGTGGCCGGGCGCCGAGCTCGGGATCATGAGCGGCCGGGCGGCGGTCGGGATCGTGAACCGCCGCGAGCTGCGGGTCGCCGACGATCCCGACGCGGAGCGAATCCGGCTCGCCGACGCGTATGCCGAGCGGCACCTGCGCGCCGATGCGGCGGCCGCCGCCGGGTTCGTGGACGAGCTGGTCGAGCCGCAGGAGACCCGCGCCCGGCTGGCGGGCGCGCTGCGGACGCTCGCGAGGCCGCGCCCGTGATCCTGGCCGGAAAGCGGCTGTTGATCACCGGCGTCATCACCAAGGACTCGATCGCCTTCCACGCCGCCGAGCAGGCCCAGCGCGAGGGCGCTTCGGTGGTGCTGACGAGTTTCGGGCGCGTGCGGCGGCTGACCGAGCGCGCGGCGCAACGGCTCCCCGAACCGGTCGACGTGCTCGAGCTCGACGTCAACTGCGAGGACGATCTGGCGGCGGTCGCCGAATCGCTGGAGGAACGGTGGGGAGGGCTCGACGGCGTTCTGCACGCGATCGCGTTCGCGCCCGAGGACGCGATCGGCGGCCGGTTCATGACCGCCCCGGCGGACAGCGCGATCGAGGCGTTCAGGACGAGCGCGTACTCGCTGAAGGCTCTGGCCGGGGCGGTGGCCCCGCTGATGGCCGCCGGCGGGAGCGTCGTCGGCCTCGATTTCGACGCGTCCGTCGCCTGGCCGATCTACGACTGGATGGGCGTCGCGAAGGCGGCGCTGGAATCGGTGTCCAGATACCTCGCCCGCGACCTCGGTCCGGCCGGGATCCGGGTGAACCTGGTGTCGGCGGGGCCGCTCGGCACCGTCGCGGCGCGCGGAATCCCCGGGTTCGAGCAGCTGTCATCGCTGTGGCCCGACGTGGCGCCGTTGGGCTGGGACGTCGAGGACCCATCGCCGGTGGCGAGCGCGATCTGCTTCCTGCTGTCCGATTACGCGCGCGCGATCACCGGCGAGATCCTGCACGTCGACGGCGGGTTCCACGCGGTCGGCGCGCCCCGCGAGCCGTAGCCGGCTCGGCTTCTAGTCGAGGTACATGATCACGTCCGCGGGCGGCAGCCGCTCGGGTGCGTCCCGGTCCTGTCGCGGCCGTCCGAGATGGATCAGCGCGACGAACCGCTCGCCGCGCGGGACCCCGACCGCCTCGAGCCCCTCCGGGGTCCGGAGCACGCCGGGGGTACGCCAGTAGCCCGCAAGGCCGCGTCCGTGCGCGGCGAGCAGCACGGCATACACCGCGCACGCGGTGGCCAGCAGGTCCTCCTGGTCCTGAACCGGATCCTCGGAGCGGACCGCCGTCGCGACCACGAGCGTCGGGGCTCGGTCGAGCTTCGCCGCCGCGTCAGGGCCCGCGGCCGCCTTCAGGCGCGCAAGCGACTCCGGGCCGAGCACCCGGAACCGCCACGGATTGGTGAGGTGGTGGTTCGGCGCCCATCGCGCCAGCTCGAGTAGCTCGTCGAGCAGCTCCCGCGGCAGCGGCCCTGGCGCGAACGCCTTGTGGGTGCGCCGGTCGCGGATCGCTTCCTCGATCTCCATCGGAGGCGAGGGTAGCCATCGGCGTCGACGGCCCCAAACGCGTCCCCGAACGACCGCTGATAACGTGGCGCCCGGCCTGGGCCACCGGGAGCGCGGTGGATTTGGGGACCACGTGGACGCGACGACTTCTAAGCACGTAAGCGGCCTGTCCGAGCACGTTCAGGTGCTCGTAATCGGCGCGGGGCCGGCGGGGCTGTTCGCCGCGGCGGAGCTGGCTCGCCACGGGGTCCGGGCGCGGGTGGTCGAGCGCGCGCCGAGCCCGCACCGCCAGGCGCGCGCGACCGCGATCCAGCCGGGCACGCTCGAGATCCTGGCGCAGGTGGGGCTCGTCGACCGGTTGATCGCCGACTCGGTGCAGCTCCCGTTCGCGCGGCTGTTCGACGCGGACCTCGAGCCGATCGGCGAGATGGCGTTCGCCGAGTCCGGCTGTGAGTGGGCATTTCAGTGCAGCCTTCCCCAGTGGAGGACCGAGCGGATTCTCGCCGAGCGGCTGGGAGAGCTCGGCGGCGCCGTCGAGCACGGCGTCGAGGTGGTCTCGCTCGAGAGCCAGGAGGACGCGGTCCTCGTAGAGCTCAGGCGGGCGGACGGGACGCCGGAAACGATCACCGCGGACTGGGTGCTGGGCGCCGGCGGCGCGCACGGCATCACGCGCGACGCGATGCACGAGCTGCTGGCAGGTGAGACGTACCTGGGGCATTCGCTGGTGGCCGACGTGCGCGCACGCTGTGGGCTTCCGCGAGACGGCGGAGCGCTGATCGCGACCCCGGACGGGTACGTCTTCCTCGCGCCGCTGCCGGATGAACGCTGGATCTGCTTCGTCGGCGATTTCGATGGGCCAGAGGCACCACTGCTGGACGGCGAGCAGGCGACCCGGGCGGTCGCGGCCGCCTTCGAGCGCCGGGTCGGAGGGAAGATTCAGCTGGATGACATCGCCTGGGCCGCGGGCTTTCGGATGCACAGACGGCTGGTCCGGCGGCTCGTGGTCGGACGCTCCTTCCTGCTCGGCGACGCCGGGCATCTATCGAGTCCGTTCGGCGGCGAAGGGCTCAACTCCGGGCTGCACGACGCTCACAACCTCGCGTGGAAGCTCGCGCTCGAGCTGCGAGGCCGCGGCCGCCCCGGATTGCTCGAAAGCTATGGCGCCGAACGGCTGGTCGCGGATCGTCATGTGCTCGAGGTCTCCGACGAGCTGCACGAGCTCGCCGCCGGCGTCGTTCAGTCCGCGCGCGCCGGAGCGCAGCCTGCGTTCCCTCCGCCCGAAAACCAGGGTGCGATCGTCCGGGCGCGCTCGATGCTGGACTTCAGCTATGCCGGGACCCCGTTGGTGGGCGACTACCTCGGCGACGGGGGCGCGATGGACGGGATCCCGGGGCCCGGCGACCGCTATCCGGACCGTGCCTCGCTCGTCGGCACGACACACCACCTGTCGATCTCCGGCGACGCCGACGAGCGTTCCCTGGACCGGCTGCGGCGGCGGTGGAACGGCCTCGTGCAAGTCGGCCGTTCACCCGGCCGCGACGGCCAGAGCGGCTCGAGCGCGTTGCTGGTCAGGCCGGATGGGTACGTCGCATTCCGCGCCACCCCAGCCAACGAGGCGGGGCTGCACGCCCTGGACGCCCACCTGGACTCATATCTCGTACCGGACTAGCTACGCTAGCCGGCGCCCAGGATCGTCAGGTCGAGCCGCGCCAGGACCTCGGGATCGGAGACGAAGGCGAGCTCGACGATCCTCCCGTCCCGGACCGTGACGGCCGCGATCGAGAACGGCTTGCCGTCCTTCAGCGAGACGGCGCCGGCTGCGCCGTTGATCAGCGCGGGCCGCTGGAGCAGGTCCAGTCGTGAGAAGGTCAGCGCACGGCTCGCGACGGCTTCGGCGCCGTGGAGCTCGAGCGACGCTCCGGACGGCACGCCGGGACCGCCGTCGGCCCGCAGCACCACGTCCGGGTCGAGCACCGCGACGAGCGCGTCGAAGTCGCCCTCGCGCGCCGCAGCAACGAACGCGTCGATCACCTCGCGCTGGCGGGCTACGTCAGGTTCGCTCTCCGGGGTGCGGCCGCGCACGCGGCGGCGGGCGCGGCTCGCGAGCTGGCGCGCGGCGGTGGGCGAGCGCTCGACGATCGGCGCAATGTCTTCGAACGGCATCCCGAACATGTCGTGGAGCACGAACGCGAGCCGCTCGGGCGGTGTCAGCGTCTCCAGCACGACCAGCATCGCGAGGCCGACCGAGTCCGCCAGCAGCGCCTCGTGCTCGGGGTCGACGCCGTCGGCCGGGTCGACGATCGGCTCGGGCATCCGCGGTCCCCACGGCTCCTCACGCCGCGTGCGGCGGGAGCGGAGCATGTTCAGCGACAGTCGCGCGACGACAGTCGTCAGCCACGCATCGAGGTTCTCGATCTCGTCCGCGTCGGACCGGCTCAGCCGCAGCCAGGCCTCCTGTACCGCGTCGTCGGCCTCGCTGAGCGAGCCGAGCATCCGGTAGGCGACCGCCCGCAGGCGGGGGCGCCGCTCCTCGAAACGCCCTGCCAGCCATTCCTGTTCTTTCATCAGATTGCGCCTCCGTCGGGTGGGTTCATACCACCAGACCCGCGCCGGGCGGGAGACGTGACACCTCCTACGCTGGACCGCGCTGCAGCTGACCGTGCAGCCGGTCGGCTCGGTCGCGCCCGCGGCTCGCCTACGCGATCGCGGGCGCCTCGGGGAGCCGCTCGAGCGCGGCGGCCATCTCGGCCTCGGAGAACTCGGGGTCCTCGAGCCGGCCGGCGAGGAACGCGTCGTAGGCGAGGAGATCGAAATGACCGTGGCCCGATAGGCCGAACAGGATCACCCGCGGCTCGCCGGCCTGCTTGGCGGCCTCGGCCTCGTCGAGCACCGCGCGGATCGCGTGCGCGGGCTCGGGGCCCGGGATGATCCCCTCGGTCCGCGCAAACCGGGTGGCCGCCTCGAAGATCTCGTTCTGGCCGTACGCGCGCGCCTCGACGATGCCGGCGCGCACCAGCCCGCACAGCATCGGCGCATCGCCGTGGTAGCGCAGTCCGCCGGCGTGGACCGGCGGGGGGACGAAGTCGTGGCCGAGCGTGTACATCGGCATCAGCGGGGTCAGCCCCGCGGTGTCGCCGAAGTCGTAGCGGTACACGCCGCGGGTCAGGGTCGGGCACGCCGCCGGCTCGGCGGCCAGGAACCGCATCTTCACCTCGTCGCGCAGCACGCCGCGGATGAACGGGAACGTTAGGCCCGCAAAGTTCGAGCCGCCGCCCACGCACCCGATCACCACGTCGGGCTGCTCATCCGCCATCTGCATCTGTGCGATCGCCTCCTGCCCGATCACTGTCTGGTGCAGGCACACGTGGTTGAGCACCGAGCCGAGCGAGTAGTTGGTGTCCTCGCGGCTCGCCGCGACTTCGACGGCCTCGGAGATCGCGATCCCGAGCGACCCGGTCGGGTGCTCGGAGTTCGCCCGCCCGGCATTGGTCAGCTCGGATGGCGAGCGGTGCACGGTCGCACCCCAGGTCTCCATCATCGAGCGCCGGTACGGCTTCTGGTCGTAGCTCGAGCCGACCATGAACACCTCGCACTCGAGCCCGAACAGCGAGCACGCGAACGCCAGCGCCGAGCCCCACTGGCCGGCGCCGGTCTCCGTGGACAGCCGTTTGATGCCGGCCTGGGCGTTCTCGTATGCCTGCGCGACCGCCGTATTCGGCTTGTGCGAGCCGGCGGGCGACACGCCCTCGTACTTGTAGTAGATGTGCGCCGGCGTATCGAGGACGCGCTCGAGGCGGCGGGCCCGGAACAGCGGGGTCGGCCGCCACTGCTTGTAAACCTCGCGCACGGGCTCGGGAATCTCGACCTCGGGGTCCTGCGAGACCTCCTGGAGGATCAGCGGCATCGGGAACAGCGGGGAGAGCGACGCCGGCTCCGCCGGCTGGAGGGTCCTCGGGTCCAGCGGCGGGATCGGGTCTCCCGGTAAATCGACGAGCAAATTGACCCAGTGGGTCGGAATCGAACTCTCGTCCAACAAATACTTGACCGTTTCGTTGCTCATCGAACTGACCCTAACGGAAAAGGTCCTCCTGTTCGGGACGGATCAGCGCCGTGGCGCCGGCGCCGTCGTCGGCCGTCACGTGGCGGTGCGCGCCGCGGATCAGCACGACCGGCTGCGAGCCGTCCTTGGTGCGTGCGAGGTCGGCGGCGGCGGCCAGCTCGTCGGCGACGGCGATCCAGGTGGCGCGCATCTGTCGCCCCGTCGCGTCCGGAAGCCCGCGCCAGTCCTCGAGCGGCCGAAGACCGGCGCAGCCGATCGCGACGTCGGTCTGACCGTGGCGCCACGCGCGCCCGAACGAGTCGGTGATCAAGATCGCGGGGGCGACGCCGGTGAGCGTGTGCAGCCGCGCCCTGAGCGCGCACGCCGAGCCGTCCGGGTCAAGGGGCAGCAGCACGAGCGTGTCCTCGCCAGGCACGTTCGAGGCGTCGACGCCCGCGTTCGCGCACACGAGCCCGTGGCGGGTCACGCAGATCAGCACCCCGTTCGCCGCGCGGAGCACCTCGCGAGCCTCGTCGAGCACCACCTGCACCTGGCGCGGGTCCTTGTCGAGCTTCGCCGCCAGCTCGGCTGCGCGAGGCGTCGGCGCGACGGCCTCGAGCGCGACGACCCGGCCTTCGGCCTTCGAGACGACCTTGTGCGCGACCACCAGCAGGTCCCCTTCGGTGAGCGGCCCGGGGTCGTCTTCGAGCGCCTCCGCGAGCAGCTGTGCGAGGTCGTCGCCCGGGACGATCTCGGGAAGCCCGTCGAGCGCGGCCGCGCTCAGCACCGCGACAGCAGTTCGTGGGTCCGGAGCGCGCGCCCGGGGAGGTTCGCGAGCGCGGCGAGGTCCTCGGGCGTGTCGATGTCGAGCGCGAGTGACGGGACCCGCACGACCTCGACATCGACTCCGGCGGCTTCAGCGTGCTCGACGTGGCGCTGGCAGCTGCCGGGCCCGAACGACGGAGCGAGTGCGTCCGGCGGGGTCAGCAGCAGGGCGTTGGTCCCGGTCCCGTGGCGATCGGGGACGACCAGCACCGACGGGGCCTTGGCAGGCCGCGCGAGCAGCTCGTCGAGCTCCGCCGGATCGAGCGCCGGGCAGTCCCCCGGCACCAGCAGCACCCGCTGCGCGCCGACCGTGCGCGCGGCGCGAATCCCAAGCGCGGCGGCGGCGTTGTGACCGGCGTCGGAGTCCTCGAGCGCGGCGGCGCCGTACGAGTGCGCGATCCCGCGGGCCCGCTCGCCCCCGCTGACCACCACGACCTCGTCGACCGCGGCCTCACCGAGCGCCTCGAGCACGTCGAGCAGCATCGCCTCGGCGAGCTGCTCGCGCGACTGCGGGCCGAGCCCGGGGCGGAGTCGCTGCTTGGCCCGGGAGAAGTCCTTGACCGGGAGGACCGCCACCGTTCGCATGAGGCAACGCTAGCCGAGCCCGAGCGCGAACCGGAGCGTCTCGCCGGCGAGGCGGCGGCGGCCCTCGGGACCGTCCATCAGCACGTCGGTTTCAAGCACCGGCACCGCGTCGGTGTGCTCGTCGGCGACCAGGCCGTCGATCACGTCGGCGTAGAGCGCCGCGATCCCGTCACTGGTCAGCGGCTTGCCCGCCCACTCCATGAACGGCTCGGTCGGTCCCTTGACGACGGCGCCCTGCACGAGCGGGCTGACGGCGACGACCGGCGCGGAGCTGTCTTGCAGTGCGGCCCGCATGCCGCCGACGGCGAGAATCGGGCCGATCGAGATGACCGGGTTGGACGGCCCGATCACGATCGCGCGGGCGGAGGCGATCGCTTCGAGTACCTCGCGGGTCGGAGAGGCGGCCGCGGCGCCGCGGAACTCGACGTCGCCGACCGGTCCTTTGCCGCGGCCCTGGATCAGAAACTCCTGGAGCGCCCACCAGCGGCCTTGGGCGAGCACGCGCGTCCGGACCGGCTCGTCGGCCATCGGCAGCACGTGCGCCCGGACCCCGAGTTGCGCCACGAGCTCAGCGTGCGCGTCGGTCAGGCGCGCGCCGGCGGAGAGCGCGGTCGCCCGCTCGAGCCCGATCGCGAGGTCGAGATCGCCGAGGTTGAACCACACGTCGACGCCGAGCTCGCGCAGGCCGTCCATCACCTTGAAGGTGTCGCCCGCCAGGCCCCAGCCGCGTTCGTCGATCCTGTCCGCGAGCCAGAGCGTGACCAGGTCCGGATCGGGCGACACGTACGCGTTGTAGATCTCGGTGTCGTCGCCGGTGTTGGCGATCACGACGAGCTCGTCGGGGCTGACCACGTCGAGCATCCCGCGCGCGAGCTTTGCGCCGCCCGTGCCGCCGGCGAGGACGACGACGGGGTTCACAGCCCGGTGATCTTGATGCCGGCTCGAACCTTGTTGCGGACGTTGATCGAGATGATCAGCGGCGTGAGCTGCTCGACGATCCGGGCCATCTCGAGTGGCCCGCAGTCGACCGGGCGGAGCCCTGCTATCCGCTCGACGAGCTCGGCCGCGCGCGCCTTGTCCTCGCGGTTGTCGCCGCACAGCAGCACGTCTTCGTCGAGCTCGTGGCCGAGGTCGGTTAGCAGCGCAGCGCTGACGGTGTGGAACGCCGATACGACACCGACGCCGTCGGGCACGAGCTCGCGCGCCTGCTGCGCGGCCGAGCCCTGCCAGACGCCTAGCGTGCGGGTCGGCTTGCCGCCGAATGCCGCCGCGAGCGGCACCGTTGCGTCGATCAGCAGCTGGCCGCCGGACAGCGAGCCTTGGAGGTTCTTGAGGTTCTCGAGCTGGTTCTTGAACGGAACGCAGAGGATGATCGTGTCCGTCTCGCGGGCGCACGCTTCGTTCTGAAGCCCGACGAACTGGCCGGAGGAGACCTCGGCGGCGCGGGACGCGGCCTCGCCGGCACGTCCGTGGTCGCGCGAGCCGATCACGACCGGAACGCCGGCCGCTCCGAACCTGACGGCGAGCCCGAAGCCGAGCGCACCGGTTCCGCCGATGATGCTCACTCCTGAAGTCGCCACGGCGCGCCAGTGTATGGTTCGCCGCCGCCGATGGGGGATTCGCTCGAGTTGGGAATCGAGAACACGACGGAGTTCGAAGTCGACGGCACGCTGCTGACCGACGTTGGCGGGACGCTGCCGTCAGCGGTGCTCTCGACGCCCGGGATGATCGCGATGATGGAGCGGACCGCGTCGATGCTCGCGTATCCGCGGCTCGAGCCCGGGAATGCGACGGTCGGGTTCGAGGTGTGCGTCAAGCACGTGGCGGCGGCGCCGCAGGGAACGCGCTGCACCGCGCGCGCGAGGCTCGAGGAGGTCGTCGACGGCCGCAAGCTGCGGTTCGCCGTCGAGGTGGTCGCTGACGACGGGCGGACGATCGGGGTCGGCACGCACGAACGGCGAATCGTCGGAGGCGTGCCGCGGTGAGGATCCGGGGGCCGACCGGGCTGGTCGCTGTCCTGGCGGTACTGCTCGTCGTGCTCGCGGCGCTTGCCGGCGCGATTGGGGCGGCCGCCGCCACCACGCGTGTGCGGCACCTGCAGCCGCTCCGGGTGCGCTCAGCCTCGCTTTCGCAGCAGGGCCAGCAGATCACCTGGCGCCTCGAGATGGACAAATCGTTCTCCCCGGGGGCGCTCGCCAAGGATGGGCGCACGCTGTGCCTGCTTCGCGAGCGGGTGGGCGACAAGAGCGTCGCCGGATCGCTGTGCGTGTACGGACCGAAGCCGGGCCAGAAGTCGCCGCGGCTCTTCTACAGCCGGATCACCAGCTCGGGACCCGGCCCGGGACGGCGGATCTCGGCAACGATCACCCGCTCGAGCTCGAAGAACCTCGTCGCGACGTTCCTGCCCGGGGACATCGGCACCGCCTACGTGCCGATCCGCTGGCAGGTGATCAGCACGGTCAGGGGCGCCGCGTGCGTGCCGAAGCCCGGGCAGACGCGATGCTTCGACCTGTACCCGGCGCGGCCGGCAATCTTCAAGATGCACGTTCCGCGGGTCGTCGGGTGCGTGCCCGGCGGACCGTCGTTCGTCTACAACGGCTCGCGCAGCAGCCACGTTGTCGCGCTCACATTCGACGATGGGCCGTGGTACGACACGCCGCAGTTCCTCGACGTGCTCGAGCGTGAGCACGTGGTCGCGACGTTCTTCCAGATCGGCGAGCAGATCAGCACCTACGGCGGCCCGGTGGACAACCGGATGCTCGCCGACGGCGACATCATCGGCGACCACACCTGGAACCACGCGGACGTATCCGGCGGCGGGTCGTTCGCCGCCGGTGAGATCTCGAGCACCGCCACCGCGATCCGCAACCTGACCGGCTTCAACACCTGCGTGTTCCGCGCTCCCGGCGGGGCTGTGAGCTCGTCGCTGATCTCGGAAGCCCGGTCGATGGGCTTGATCACGATCCAGTGGGATGTCGATCCGCGCGACTGGTCGCGACCCGGGACCGGTGCGATCTACTCGAATGTCGTCGGAAACGCCAGGAACGGCTCGATCATCCTCCAGCACGATGGCGGCGGCGACCGCTCCGAGACGCTCGCAGCGCTCCCGCAGGAGATCGACACGCTGAAGCGGGAGGGCTTCGGATTCGTGACGATCCCGCAGCTGCTCGGCCTGCGCCTGATCTACCGCTGAGCGGCGCGCTCCTAGAATCGACGCCGTGAGCGAGCTTCCGCGCGAGGTCCGGATCCGTGAGGTCGGGCCGAGGGACGGGTTTCAGAACGAGCCCGAGGTGATCTCGACCCCCGACAAGGTGCGGCTGATCGAGATGCTCGGGCAGACCGGGCTGCGCAGGATCGAGGCGACGAGCTTCGTGCGCCCCGACGTGATCCCGCAGCTGGCCGACGCCGAGCAGGTGCTGGACGCGGTATCGCTTCCGGAGTCCGTGTCGGTGAGCGTGCTGGTCCCGAACGAGCGCGGGCTCGAGCGGGCGCTCGCGCACCGCGCCCGCTTTCAGGAGATCAACGGCTTCCTGTCGGCGTCGGAGTCCCACAACACCAAGAACGTGGGGCGTCCGGTGGCCGAGTCGCTGGCCGGGCTGGAGCGGATGTTCGCCCGCGCGCGATCCGAGGGCCTGCGTTGCGAGGGCGTGATCTCGACCTCGTTCGGCTGTCCGTACGAGGGACACGTGCCGGCCGAGCAGGTGCTTTCGCTGGCGGAGTCGCTGGCGGCCGCCGGCTGCGACGAGGTTGCGTTCGGCGACACGACCGGGATGGCCAACCCCGTTCAGGTCCGCGAGTTCTTCGGCGCCGCTGTCGAGCGGCTCCCCGGCGTCGAGCTGACCGCGCACTTTCACAACACCCGCGGCCAGGGGCTGGCGAACGTGCTCGCGGCGCTCGAGGCCGGGGTGGCGAGCTTCGAATCCTCGTTCGGCGAGCTCGGCGGCTGCCCGGTGCCGGCTGGCGCGACCGGGAACATCGCGACCGAGGACCTCGTCTCGATGCTCGACGAGATGGGCGTGCAGACCGGAATCGACCTGGCTGCGCTGATCGCGGCCTCGCGGGCCGTGCAGGACGTGCTCGGGCGCGCGCTCGGGAGCCACGTGCTGATTGCCGGCCCGGTGGAGTGGCGGTAGCGCGATGACCGAGCTCGAGCACGAGGATGTGGTGGGGGACGCCGTAGCGAAGGCGCTCGCGGGTGGCCCCGAGCGGCACCGCGAGAAGGCCGCCGAGCAGGGCAAGCTCCCGGTCCGCGAGCGCGTCGAGCGCCTGCTCGACCACGACTCGTTCGCCGAGGAGGGGCTGCTCGCGAGCTGGGAGCAGGACGGGCTCGGCGCCGACGGCGTGGTCACCGGCCTGGGGACGATCGCCGGTCGGCGGGTCGCGGTGATGGCTAATGACCCGACCGTGAAGGCCGGCTCGTGGGGGCCGAAGACGGTCGAGAAGATCCTCCGGATCCAGGAGCGGGCGCTGGCGCTCCGCGCGCCACTCGTGTACCTGGTCGACTCGGCGGGCGCGCGGATCAACGAGCAGGTGCAGATGTTCCCCGGCCGGCGCGGCGCTGGCCGGATCTTCTTCAACCAGGTGCGCCTGTCGGGTGTGGTCCCGCAGCTGTGCGTGCTGTTCGGCCCGAGCGCCGCCGGTGGCGCGTACATTCCCGCGTTCTGTGACGTCGTGATCATGCGCGACGGCAACGCGTCGATGTACCTCGGCTCGCCGCGGATGGCGGAGATGGTGATCGGGGAGAAGGTGACGCTCGAGGAGATGGGCGGCGCCCGGATGCACACCTCGCGCAGCGGGTGCGGCCACGTGCTGGTCGCCTCGGACGAGGAGGGGATCGACGTCGCCCGCCGGTACCTGGGCTACTTCCCGAGCTCGTTCGAGGACGAGCCGCCCGACGCCCCGCCCGCCGAGCCGGCAGTACCGGGGTCGATCAGGGAGCTGATCCCGGCGGACGAGAACAAGCCGTTCGACATGCGCGAGCTGCTCGACCGGCTGGTCGACGCGGACTCGTTGTTCGAGGTCCACGCCCGGTGGGCGAAGGAGGTGATCGTCGGCTACGCACGCCTCGACGGGAGGGTGATCGGAATCGTCGCTAACCAGCCGAAGGTCAAGGGCGGGGTGCTGTTCGTCGACTCATCGGACAAGTGCGCCCGGTTCATCTGGACGTGCAACGCGTTCAACATCCCGCTGCTGTTCCTGGCCGACGTCCCGGGGTTCATGATCGGGACCCAGGTCGAGCGTGAGGGGATCATTCGGCACGGCGCGAAGATGATCAGCGCGGTCTCGGAGGCGAACGTGCCGAAGATCTCGGTGATCATCCGCAAGGCGTACGGCGCCGGCCTGTACGCGATGGCGGGGCCCGCGTTCGATCCCGACTGCTGCATCGCGCTGCCGAGCGCGTCGATCGCAGTGATGGGCCCGCAGGCCGCGATCAACGCCGTGTACTACAACCAGCTCCAGGCGATCTCCGATCCCGATCAGCGCGCGGCTCGGGTCGAGCAGCTCCGCGCGGAGTACTCCGAGGACATCGACATCTTGCATCTCGCCTCCGAGCTCGTGATCGACGCGATCGTCCAGCCTGAGGACCTGCGCGGCGACCTGATCCGCCGGTTCGCGCTGGCGGCCGGCAAGGACCGTCAGTGGCCGGCCAAGAGGAACCCGATCACGCCGGTGTGACGGCCCGCTGGCGGCGATTCGCGGCCAGCCACCGGTCGATCTCGTCGACCAGCATCAGGCCGAACTGGACCGCCGCGTCTGGCGCATCCGGGTCGATGTTCGCCGCGCTGTCGTTACCCTGGTGCGAGCGCGGGGAGAGGCCTTCGGAGTCGAGGCACCCGACGGAGATGGCGGGGCGGCGAAACAGCCTCGCGGGAAATGCGGGCGCCGCGCCCCTGCCCGCGTGCGGACGCGCTTCGAGCGTCGGCTCGGCATCCGCCAGCTCAGCGCACAGGGCGCGGAGCTGCCCGTTGTAACGGAGCGGGATCAACGGACCGTCGCCCGTCCACCAGCGCGGCGAGCCGGCCCCGCACGCCGCTACCCCGAGCACGATCGTGTCCGCCGGGGTCAGCTCGGTCCGGTGCGCGCGCAGGTAACGGCGCAGCCCCAGCCCTTCGGCGTCGCCGGCGCCCTGCAGCACCAGCTCGACGGCCACGTGGCGCGGGGGCGCAGCGTCCAGCGCTCGGGCGAGCTCGACCGCGACGCCGACGCCGCTGGCGTTGTCGCCGGCGGCAGGGCCCGGGTCGGCGGTCGCGAGCTCGAGCAGCAGCGCGACCGCCAACACCAGCAAGATTGTCGGGAGCAGCTGGATCGCGCCGATCGTCTCTGACGTGTGTCCCTCGATCCGCAGGATCGCGATCGCGAGCAGGGCCGCGATCGTCACCGCCAGCCACCCGAGCCAGCCGACCGTGAACCCGAACAGCGCTCGCCGAGCCGCGCTCGATGCTCGACGCAGCACGGGCTTGTACACGAACCCGGCGCGCCCGGCGTCGTAGTTGGCGGTGATGATCAGCCGGACGGGCGCGGCTTCGCGGGGTCGGGCAACCGGCTGGATCGCGACCACGTTCTGGCTCGCGCGCTCGGTCGTGAGCCGGCGTCCGGGCGACACGCCCGTGAGTGCGTCGGCGACGATCGAGACAAGGGCCACCAGCAGCATCGCGGCCCCGGCCCTCGCCGACGCGACCGATACGAG
The DNA here is from genome assembly GCA_963800475.1 of uncultured Solirubrobacterales bacterium. Lineage (GTDB taxonomy): Bacteria > Actinomycetota > Thermoleophilia > Solirubrobacterales > Solirubrobacteraceae > Palsa-465. Next base: position 770,727 of record CAWDAZ010000001.1, read on the forward strand.
GCTGCCCGCGAGCGCGAGGCCCACGTGCCAGAGGTGGGCGAGCGGCCAGTTCGGGCGGCACCAGAACGGCTCGATCACGACCTCGCGTCCCCCCGCCGTAAGCTGGTCGGCGAGCCACCGCGCCGCGCGGCGCTCCGCGTCGGTCCCGGCGCCCCGCATTGAGAACTCCTCAAGCCCCGCCGCTGTCTCGAGCGCTCGCATCGCGCCGGGATCATCGCAGCCGCGCAACCGGCGTCACGGAGGCTCCGTCGTGTAGAACGCCGGGGATGACACCGCCAGACGAGCTGGAGCTGCTCGAAGTCGCGATCGAGGCCGCGCGCGCCGCGGCGGCCGAGCTGACGGCGCGATTCGGCGACCGCTCGCGGGGCGTGACCACGAAGAGCACCCCGACCGATCTCGTGTCGGAGGCGGACGTCGCGGCCGAGGCGGCGATCCGGGAGGTGCTCGAGCGCCGGCGCCGCGGCGATCGGGTGCTGGGGGAGGAGGGAGGAGAGACGGGCGAGGGCGAGCTGAGGTGGGTGGTCGATCCGCTCGACGGAACGATCAACTTCCTGTTCGGGGTTCCGGCATTCGCGGTCAGCGTTGCGTGTGAGGACGAGTCCGGCGGGCTCGCGGGGGTGGTGCTCGACGTCGAGCGCGGCGAGTGCTTCGCGGCGACGCGCTCGGGGGAGGCGACGCTCAACGGCGAGCCGATCCGCCCCTCGGGGCGCGACGAGCTCGCGACCGCGCTGGTCGCGACGGGGTTCGGTTACGAGGCGGCGGTGCGCGAGCGACAGGCGGCGACCGTCGCGCGGGTGTTGCCCCGGGTCAGGGACATCCGCCGGTTCGGAGCCGCCGCGATCGACCTTGCGTGGTGCGCGTGCGGGCGGTTTGACGCGTATTACGAGCGGGGCGTCCACGCTTGGGACATCGCGGCGGGAGGGCTGATCTGCTCGCGCGTCGGGCTCGAGGTGCGCGAGCTTCCCGAGCGCGGGGACGAGTCGGCGGGGTTGCTGGTCGCGCCGAGCGCGATCGCGGGCGAGCTCGAGCGGCTCGTGCTCGGCTAGTGGTCGGGGCGGGGCCTAAACTGCGATCGCGCGCGGCGGTGGCGGAACTGGTAGACGCCCCGGATTCAAGTCCCGGTGTCCGAGAGGACGTGTGGGTTCGACTCCCACCCGCCGCACTACAGGGTGCGTGTCCAGGCTTCGGCTAGGCCAAATTTCACCCGTTCCGGGCTGACCGCGAAGCCCTATCCTCAAATGAACGGCTTAGTTCATTGGCGGGAGGACGTGAGATGCGGGGACGCTTGACGGCGCTGCGGGCGTTTGGTCTAACGATGCTGGTGACACTCGCTGCGGCAGGCAGCGCCAGCGCTGATATCCCGGTGCCGAGCTCGCTGCCCCCCCAGACGTATCCGAGCAGTGTCTCCAAGCAGCAGTTTGTGAGGATGGACGACGGCGTCCAGCTCGGCGTGACGATCACGTTCCCGTCCAAGGACGGCAGCACACCTGCGCCCGGCCAGTTACCGGTCGTTCTGGCGATGACCCCGTACGGGCGCGGCGGCGTCTGCGGCTGCAGCAACGCGGCGGACTTCGCGACGCGCGGATTCGTGTTCGCGGTCGCCGACGTCCGTGGCACGGGCGGAAGCCAGGGGAACCTGAACGGGAACTACTTCTCCCCGCGGGAAGCGCAGGACGGATATGACCTCGTCGAGTGGTTCGGCACGCAGCCGTGGTCGACCGGCAAGGTGGGGATGGACGGCGGCTCGTATCTCGGGATCACGCAGCTAAAGACCGCGGAGCTGGATCCGCCGCACCTGGCTGCGATCGCGCCTGATGAGGCACTCGCCGACATCTACGACAACGCATATGCGCCGGGCGGGATCGTCTCGGCGTCGTTCGACGGGCAATACATTGCGGTGCAGGGAGCGCCGGGCTTGCTCACGCCGAACACAGACCAGAGCATGGTCCAGGGGACGGTCACCGCAAAGGTTGACCAGGCGACCGGCAACCCGGTCGCGCTCGATTACCTGGGAAACCCGTTCGACGACGCTTTCTACCGGCTCCGGAACCCGATCACGCAGGTGGGCCGGATCGCCGTGCCGGTGTTCATCACCGACGGCTGGCGCGACGGGTTCTTCGTCTCCGGTGACGTCCGAATGTTTGAGGCGCTCGAGCACCGCGAGGCGTCGACCTACCTCAACGTCGGCCCGTGCACGCACAAGGGGTGCGGCGGTCCCGAGGCACCGACGCTCAACCCGCCGAACGTGGACAGCACCGAGGCCCAGGAGATCCAGTTCGACCAGCGGTACCTGATGGGCATGGACGTTCCCGAGCTCCCGCGCGTGCGGGTCTACGACCAGCAGTCCGGCGCCTACCTGGAGTCCGCCCGCTGGCCGCTCACGCAGGCCACCACCACGCGCGAGTACCTCGGCGCGGCCTCGCTCACGAACGCCGGCACGATCACCGACAAACGATCCGTCCGCTCGATCGCCACCTATCCGGCCAACCCAGCGGCCGGTTACTCGATGGCACTCGACGGGCAGGGCACGGTCGCGATCTCACCCTACGTCCCGGCCGACCAGCGGCTCGAGGACGGCCAGGGCCTGACGTGGCGGACCCGGGCGCTGACCAAGCCGCTCAAGATCGCCGGCCCGGTCGCGCTCCACCTCGTCGCCGCATCGAGCGCGACGAACACCGACTGGTTCGTGAAGATCTCCGATGTCGCAGCGGACGGCACCGAGAACATCGTCGCCGAAGGCCAGCTGCGCGCGTCGCTGCGCGCGCTCGCGCCGGGCAGCACACCTCCCGAGCCGCGACATCCCCTGGTCGACCCCGAACCGATCACCCCACGCCAGTTCTACAGCTACCAGATCGCGCTCCAGCCGACCGCATACACATTTGTGCCCGGCGACAAGCTTCAGATCCGGATCACGTCCGGCAATGTCCCGAACGCGGTCCCCGGCACGCTGTTCCTGGACACGAGCAACCCGACGACGCCGCTGTTCACGCCGCTGCCGCCGGCTGTCAACACGGTCATGCTCGGTGGCCGGGACGGCACGAGTCTGCTGCTGCCGGTGGTTGGCTGAGGCCCTCGGGCTGACGGAGAGGCGGGTCAGGCGGTCGCGGGCGCCGCGCCACTGGGCGGCGCCGACACGTCATAGCCGCGCCGGCGCGCCTCTTCGATCGGCACCTCCAGCTCGACGTTCCAGCCCTGCGAGAAGCCGTACATCGCGAAGCAGATCAGCAGCAGCTGCACGGGCGCGATCAGGAGCGTGATCAGCCCCAGGAAGTCCGGGTCCAGGCCGGCGCCGCCGAACAGCGACTGGGCGCCGGCGAAGCCGTAGCTATTGCGGTCGAACCAGCTGGTACCCGCGGCGCCGGTGCCCGCGATCACGGACATGATCAGCAGCAAGATCGCGAACGCCGCCGTGATCGGCAGCAGCCCGCGTGCCCACCGAGCGCCGATGTAGAACGCCATGATCAGGTAGGCGAGGCACCACACGAAGTTGACCGGCTTCATGCCCTGGAGCTTCGACCAACCGCCGATCGTCACGATCAGCATCAGCGCGACCGACGCGAACATGATCAGCACGACGATCGCCTTCGTCGTCTTGCTCGAAGCCTTCTCTCGGTTCGGATAGATGACCGTGTAACCGGGAGTCAGCATCTTCCTGATCGGCATCTTGCGCAACATACCGTCTGAGCGGGCGTTGTGCTGCAGTTCGAGGCCTAGAATCGGCCGAACCCGCGGGCGTGGTGGAACTGGCAGACACGCAAGGTTTAGGTCCTTGTGGGCGAAAGCCCTTGGGGGTTCGAGTCCCTCCGCCCGCATCGCGACTGCCGGGCAGTCGGCGGTTACCATGCCAAGCCCCGGAGGGGAGTGAGTTAACGGTTATGCGCACGGTCTCCAAAACCGTGAATCCGGGTTCGAATCCCGGCTCCCCTGTTTGAAATCCCACACGGTTTACCGCACCTTCCGCACCTCACAGCGCCGGGAGTTCGTGCGGATCACAGAGGACGTTGCAGACGCCGTCTCCGACGCGGGAATCGACGAAGGCATGGTGCTCGTCGCCGCGATGCACATCACCGCGGCGGTGTGGATCAACGACGATGAGCCCGGGATCCAGGCCGACGCGCTCGAATGGCTCGACAAGCTCGCGCCGCCGAGCTGGAAGGAGCCGGCCAACGAGGTGGCTCGCGAGCTGTTGCCGGACCCGGGCGACTATCGCCATCACCGTGGCGGCGAGGACAACGGCGACGCCCACCTCAAGAACCTGCTCGTCCACCACCAGGTGATCGTGCCGGTCACCGAGGGTCAGCTCGACCTCGGTCCGTGGCAGCAGATCTTCTATTGCGAGTTCGACGGGCAGCGGTCGAAGCGGCTGGTGATCAAGGTGATGGGGGAGTAGCGGTGGAGGCGTCCGAGGTGTTCGCCGACGGAGCGCTCGCGGAGCGCGTCGCGATCGTCACCGGCGGCGGTACGAACCTCGGCAAGGCCGCTGCGGCAGAGCTCGCGCGGTGCGGCGCGTCCGTGTCGATCGTGGGGCGGCGGCAGGAGGTGCTCGAGGAGGCGGCCGCGGAGATCGGCGAGCGGTGCACGTGGATCGCGGGGGACATCCGCACGCGCGAGGGGGCGGAGGCGATCGCCGCCGCGGCACTGGAGCGATACGGCCACGTCGACTTCGTGCTCAACAACGCCGGCGGCCAGTACTTCGTCCCCGCGGAGGCGATCGCCACCAAGGGGTGGCGCGCCGTCCAGCGGCTGAACGTGGGCGGCACGCTGGCGATGAGCCAGGCGGTCTACGAGCTCGCGATGAAGCCGGCGGGAGCGGGCACGATCGTCAACGTCACCGTCTCGCCGCATCACGGCATGCCCGCGATGGCACACACCGGCACGGCACGGGCCGCGGTCGAGGCGCTGACCCGCGACCTGGCCTGCGAGTGGAACGCCGACGGAATCGCGGTCAGCGCGATCGCGCTCGGGCGCTTCGCGACGGAGTCGCTGCGCAAGTACCCGGCCGAGCTGTGGCGCCGAGCGGCCGCATCGGTCCCGCTCCAGCGGCTCGGCACGCTGGAGGAGTACGGCTGGCTCGTCGCGCTGCTCGCGTCGCCGCTGGGGCGGGCGTTCTCGGGCTCGGTCGTGACGATCGACGGCGCGCTCGACAACTGGTCGGGCCCTTGGCCGCCGTCCGATCTGACGCGCGACGGCGAGGTGCCGACGGAAGAGCGACGCCCGGCTGCCGGCTAGCAAGGCGGCTACCATGACCGGGCACTCGCGGGCGAGGTGTCAACGGTTGCACTACAGCCTTCCAAGCTGTCGGAACGGGTTCGAGTCCCGTCGCCCGCTCTGGCTCAGGGCGTAGAATCAGCCCATCACGGGGAGTGGCGCAGCCTGGTAGCGCACCCGGCTGGGGGCCGGGCGGTCGCAGGTTCAAATCCTGTCTCCCCGACTGAGACGCCCGCAGGGACGGGCAGCGACTGAGAAGGACTGGAGCGGTCAGAATGGCCGCTCCAGTCTGGCGATCAGGCGGTTGAGCCCAGCTGGTAAGGGACGTCCGATCTACCTGGTCCTGCGAGCGGACCGCCCACGGACCGCACACGGTCAAGACCGTTAGACCGCACACGCGCCGGTCGTAGCAATCAACCGTGCGGCTTGCGGTGCGGCGTTTACCGGTCTCGAAGCCCGGTTCCGTGCATCGAGGGTTCGAATCCTCGTAGCGGTATCAACAAATTACCTGCAAAACGCCGGATTCCCGGATTCCCATCGTCAGATGCGAATAGTTGAGAATCGATCTGGGAACCGTGGTCTCTCAAGCCAGCGAATCTCCGGCACCGTCCGCGTGAGCGACAAGCCGGCCAACGGTCACGGGCGGTTCGTCGTTGAACGACGCCTCGATAAGGACGGCCACGCCCGCGCTCCTCGCGCTCGTCGCCGAGTAGATCGACGAGGCCGAACGTCACAACAGATCCCGCCGCTTCGCAGCTCGGCTGGTTGGGCGACACCTGGTGGAAGCTGAGCTCGACATGTGGTGGCGACTCTTCGGCGTGCGTGTGAACGCCGAAGAACATCGCGACCTGAGGCGGTCAGGAGGCGCTTTCATAACCACCGGTACCGGGACTACATCAGACGCTCATCAGGGCGCGATCGTAGGCACGCCAAGCCCGTGTTCTTGGAGGTCGATAGCGGCTTGCACCAACGGTTTCTCGGCCCGGCCCGGTGCGATCAGTGAAACACCAACATCCCAGGTGATCGGCATGGCGGCGACGGGCATGCCGATCATGTCCCAAAGCGCTGTCAGCGCGATCAGCGGATCGCCCGGACCGCCTGCATGGCCACGGTCATAGCCAGGTCCACGCTCGAACGGCAGGATCGGGAGTGTCGGCTCGAGCACCAGGTCGACCCCGTTCTCCTTGAACCAACGCTCCCACGCGACGGCGCCTTCGACTCGTCGGTCCATCGCGTCGCGGTATCCCTCGGCGTCGGCGAATGAGCCGGCCGCGTCCACGAGCTCCGCGATAGCCGGCCGGTAGCGGTCGCGGATGCGCTGGAACTGGGCGTGGTAGGCCCACAGCTCGGTCAGCAGCACCGCGCCGAGGTCGCTCGGCGGAAACGTCCACGGAGCGGTCAACTGGACCAGCCGTGCACCGAGTAGCTCGCATGCGGCGCCGGCGTTCTGGAGCGCAGACGCGACTCCCGGCCCGATCTCGGCCGCCACCGGCCGGTCGGTCAGAGCGATCGTCAAGCCGGCCAACGGACGGCGACCTGGGCGGGCTACGGTTGGCAGCTCTCCGAGGCCCATGCCGGACAAGAGCGCTGCGGCATCGGCGATGGTTAGCGCCATCGCACCTGGGTGGTCCAGCGACGGTGCGAGCGGGATGATTCCATCGAGGGGCAGCAGCCCATACGTGGGCTTGATCGCGCTGGTGCCGCAGCAGGCGGAGGGGATCCGCAGCGATCCGCACGTATCGGTGCCCAGGGCGGCCGGCACCATTCCGGCCGCCAGGGCCGCGGCGCTGCCGCCGCTCGAGCCGCCAGCGATCCGATCGAGCGCCCACGGGTTGCCGACCTGGTCGGTGGTGCCGCCGGCCGCGAACTCGTGTGTGTGCGTGTGGCCGAGCGTGACCATTCCCTGTTCGAGCAGCGAGACCACCACAGCCGCGGTGCAGTCGGCGACGTTGCGGTCAAGCACCGCGCTCGACGCGGTCACGGGCAGCCCCTCGATCGAGTAGAGATCCTTTACCGCGAGGGGAACACCACACAGCAGCGGGGCCGGTCCGGCAGCCAGCCTCGCGTCCGCTCTGCGTGCCTGCTCGCGTGCTCGATCCGGACAAATTCGAGCCCACGCATTGATGGCATCGGGGGCGCCGTCGAACGTCGGCGTACCACCACCATTGCGGCGCCCGATCTCCTGGAGGCACAAGTCGGCGAGCTCGGCCGCAGACAGTCGCCGCGCACGCAGCTCCGCAGCGGCGTCGCGGACGCCAAACATGGGCATACCGCAGCAACCTACGCCCTTGACGCGTGAAGCGTCGAGGCCAACATTCGCCAGCTACTTGACGAGTTCCTCGGTGAACCCCCAATTGAGCAGACAACTACCACAAGGTGGACACTTGAGCCGCTTTCGCCGTGGCGGAGCCGCGGCTCCAGCGGCCGGGTTTCCGTCCCGCAATTTGCCTCAGTCCCCACGCTGCGCCCGACGCTTGCGAGCAGCGAAGGGTTAGGTTTCACGTTTCAAGAACCACCGTCGCGGCAAGTTGCGACCGGTCCAAGATCCTGACGCTCCAGAGCGATGCCGCTCCCGGCGAGGGCATCAGGCACGCACATCCGTGCAAACGCCGTGTGCCACGGTCCATTGCACGTAGGCGGCCGCCGGCGGAGGCCGCCTATCCGATCAGACCCAAACGCATCGCCTTCGCAACGGCAGGAGCACGGTTGGAGACGTCAAGCTTTTCGAGATGTTTGCGAAGTGCGTGCTCACCGTTGCTCTGCTCCGCCCGAGATGCTCGGCGAATCGTGCGCCCGTCATAGCCGTCAGCGGTGAGCTGCAGGACCTCCACTTCACGTGGGGTGAGACATCGCTGCGGTGGATCCACCGCGTGACGCGAAGACATCGCGCGTGGGGCTCACTGCTCGGCCCGTCGGTGCCACCGGGCCATCGGCGAAACGGTCCTCGCGCCAACGCAGGCGTCCTGTAGCCGGGAAGCGCATGATTAGGGTTCACACTATGCCGACCCAAATGTCAACCTTCCAGCCAGCGCCAGCGGCGCCGTGGATCGAGCCGCTCCAGCCTCAGGACTTGGTGATCACGTTGCTCGGAAGCTACGTGCGACCGCACCACGAGATGGTCTGGTCTGGGGGGATCGTCGAACTGCTGGGCGAGTTTGGATTCTCGACCGGAGCGGCTCGGATCGCCCTGACACGACTGGTAGGACGGGACCTGATCGCGAGGGTCAGGCAAGGCCGGCTGATCCATTACAGGCTGACGCCGCGCTCCGAGGCGCTGCTCGCTGAGGGCGACCAGCGCATCTTTGCGCTCGGTCGCGACGTGGAGACCGCAGCTACATGGACGATGCTCTGGCACGCGATTCCCGAGGAGCGGCGGCTTGAGCGCGCGAGACTGGCACGGCGCCTGCGCTTCCTCGGCTTCGGGTCTGTCCACGACGGGATGTGGATCTCGCCACATGACCGCGAGGATGAGGTTACGCGCCTGGTCGCCGAGCTCGATATACGGGAGTTTGCTGGCGTTTTGGTTGGGCGGTCGGCCAGGGCGCTCGATATACGGCCGCTGGTTGAGCGGGCGTGGGATCTTCCGGCGCTTGCCGAGCGGTATCGAGCGTTCGCCGACGAGTTCTCCGTCTACAGGACGCGCGCTGCGCAGCGCGGCCTCGACGATCGTGCCGCGTTCCTGCTGCGCACCCGGCTCGTGCATGTTTTTCGGGGGTTCCCGTTCCTCGACCCTGAACTCCCGGACGAGTTGATGCCCGCGCCGGAGGAGCGAGCGCGCGCGATCGCCGTGTTCCACATCGTCTACGAGGCGCTCGACGAGCCGTCGCAGCGTCACTTCAGCAGGGTGACTCGCCCGCGGGACCGCGCGGCGACCGTTCGCGGACGCGTGTAGCTCGGTCAGTCGGTCAGCTCACGACGCAGTGGCCTCGTGGCGGCCGGCCGCGGACAGAGAACCTCGGGCGGTGCACCGGTCACGACGCTGCCAGCGCGTCACCGGGCGTCGCCTGCACCTCGATCCCGTCGACGAGGGTTCTGCAGCACGAGCGAGGGCTCTGCGGGGACTAACCGGCCCACGAGGAGTCGAGCGGCCGACTCCGGACGGGCTAAATACACACTTTACCGAGGTCGTGTGTATAATGCCGTTCAAGGACTGCTCACGACGGGGTTTGAGCGGGCACCTGCTCGACCAAGTGCCAATGGAGGTGCGCTGAATGGAGTACGGAGTTTTTCTGCCGGTGTCTGGTCGCGCGTCCAGCCGGGAAGGCCTCATGCACGCAGTGCAGAAGGCGGAGGAATTCGGATTCTCGTCGGTTTGGGCAGCCGACCGCATCATCATTCCGTGGACGATCGACACCTCGTACGACTACAGCTGGTCGGGCTCGTTCATCGTGCCTCCGGATAAGCCCTTCCTCGAGCCCCTCACGACACTCGCATTCCTCGCCGGGTGTACCGAGAACTTGAAGCTCGGCGTCAGCGTCTTGGTGATGACGTATCGCGACCCGGTCTACTGGGCGAAAATCGTCGCCACGATCGACTGGTTGTCGAAGGGCCGCTTCATTCTCGGCCTCGGGATCGGCTGGATGAAGGAGGAGTTCGCTGCCCTGGGGCGAGCTGACATGTTCGGCGAACGCGCGAAGATCTGTGCGGAGCAGCTCCAGGTCGCGCGCAACCTGTTCTCGGAGGAGCACTGCACGTTCAAGGGCGACTATTACGACTACGAGGACATCTCGTTCTACCCGAAGGCTTACGACGAGTCCTCTCCGATCCCGCTCTGGTGCGGCGGCGAGGCAAAAGGCGCACAGCGCCGCGCCGGACAGTATGGGGACGCGTGGTTCCCGTACTTCGCCCGCGTAACGCCCGAGGAGCTATCCAACCGCTACGGGTACGTCAGGCAGGCAGCCGAGGAGGCCGGTCGCAATCCCGACGATGTAAAGCTCAACTGCTGCCTCTCGCTTCAAATCACCGACGAGCCCGTGGAGCAGGAGCCGGACATTCTCCGGGGGACGCCCGAACAGGTCGTCGAGGGCCTCGCGAAATTCCACGAGGTCGGGGCCCAGCACATCGCCCTGCAGTTCCTGGTGGGTCGCTATCCGGAGCGGCTCGAGCAGATGCAGCGGTTTTCGGAGGAGGTCCTTCCGGACCTGAGCCCCGCCGTGTAACCGCGACCCTGGCTGCGCCATCGGAGGTCGGCCCAGGAGCTCGCGGTCAGCCTGAGCGAGGGAGACCACGGCGTGTTTCGTCCGAAACGCGTTGATGGAGCGACCAGGACAAGTTCGCAGCGAGGGTTCGCTCGACATCGGCCCGGCGAACGGAGCGGGGGGGCGAGCTCCCGTGTCTGCGCTGCAGCAACGTCAAGAGGGAACCGAGCGGCAACCAGCAAGAACTGTGCCGCCGCCACAGTCGATCCATGGCGACGGTGGGTGCGCTGCGCCGGTTCGAGCCGAGGCACCCCTCGACCCGCTCGACCGAGAGGTGAGCCCGTAACGTATACGAGCGATCTGGAAGATGCAGCGTAAGACGAGCGCGACCAGCTCTTCACCAACCGGAAATACGCCGGGATGACAGCTGCTACTGCACATTTGGACAGCTTCGTCCGAGACAACCTCCCGCCCCCGGAGCAGTGGCCGACCCTCCGCTTCGATCTGGCCGCCCTTGAGTATCCCGAGCGCGTGAATTGCGCTGGCCAGCTCCTCGACGGCGCCGTAGCCGAGGGCCATGGCGGCCGGACCGCCTTCATCTCGAGCCTCGGTACATGGACATACGAGCAGCTGCTGGACCGCTCGAACCAGATCGCGCACGCACTGGTGCAGGAGCTTGGTGTCGTCCCCGGAACGCGCATTCTCCTGCGGGCCCCAAATCACGCGATGCTCGTGGCGTGCTGGTACGCGATCGTGAAGGCCGGCGGGGTAGCGGTGACCACGATGCCGCTCCTGCGCGCGCGCGAGCTGGCGGTGATCGCGCGGAAGGCGCGCATTCAGATCGCACTCTGCGACACCCGATTACGCGCCGAGCTCGAAGCGGCGGCGAGAGACGCGCCTTCACTCCGCCGCGTCGTCTGCTTCGGAGTGGAGAGTCCCGCCGAGCTCGACCGGCTTGCGGCTCGCAAGCCCGTGGAGTTCGAGAACGTCGAGACCGCGGCGGACGATCCATGCCTGCTTGCGTTCACGTCCGGTACCACGGGCCAGCCGAAGGCGACCGTGCACTTCCACCGCGACGTGCTGGCGGTGTGCGACTGTGTGCCGTCGCAGATGTTCGAGCCCACACCCGCGGACGTCTTCTGCGGCAGCCCGCCCCTCGGATTCACCTTCGGCATGGGCGGGCTCGTGTGGTACCCGATGAGCGCCGGCGCATCGTCCGTCCTCCTCGAGCAGCCGAGTCCGCGAGGGCTGCTCGGGGCGATTCGTAAGCATCGGCCGACAATCTGCTACACGGCGCCGACCGTGTATCGCAGATGGCTGAACGAGCTCCGTCCGGGCGATCTCGGCTCACTGCGCGCGTGCGTTTCCTCGGGCGAGGCGCTGCCAGCCGCAACGTGGCGGGCGTTCAAGCAAGCGACCGGAATCGGGATCATCAACTCGATCGGCTCGACCGAGATGCTCCACTCGTTCATGTCGAGCGCCGGCTCCGAGACGCCGCCAGGGTCGCTTGGTAAGCCGATCCGCGGCTACGAGGCGTGCTTGCTCGACGGCGACGGGAAGCGTGTGCCCGTGGGCGAAACCGGACGGCTCGCGGTCCGAGGCCCAACCGGGTGCCGCTATCTCGACGATGAACGTCAAGCGCTGCAGGTGTACAACGGTTGGACCCTCACCGGCGACCTGTGTGTTCTCGATGCGGACGGGAACTACTGGTATCGCTCCCGCGGGGACGACATGATTATCTCCGCTGGATACAACATCGCTGGCGCCGAGGTGGAGGCCGCCCTCCTCGCCCATCCCGCCGTGTCCGACTGCGCCGTCGTGGGCGCGCCGGATCCGGCCCGGGGTGCGATCGTTAAGGCGTTCGTGGTTCTTGACACGAGGGTAGCTCGTACGGATTCGGCGGTCGCCGAGCTTCAGCTGTTCGTGAAGCAACAGATCGCGCCGTACAAGTACCCGCGAGCGATCGAATTCGTCGACGACCTGCCGCGCACGCCGACGGGCAAGCTGCAGCGATTCAAGCTCCGTCAGCGAGCCTTACGGCCTCCGGCTCGCGGCTGAGGCTGAGATCGAGCCGCATCCCGCGGCATCGTCCGGCGGCCCGAGCGAAGATCGCGGGCGGTCTCCCGCGAAGTTCGCGTTTGGTCTATAGTTTGCATAGCAGTCCGGTGATGTGTAGACTATTGTTCAACTGCTGCACAGGGAGCTTTGACGATGGCCGCGACGGCGCCGGGTTCAGCCAAGGACCCTGTCGATCTGCTCGACCTCGACGCGACGCTCGGACAAGAGGAACGCCAGGTTCGCGACATGGTCCGCAGCTGGGTCCGCGATCAGGTCCTCCCGTACGTCGGCGAGTGGTTTGAGGAAGGCGTCCTGCCGAGGGTGCTCGCGCGGCAGCTAGGTGAGCTCGGTCTCCTTGGCATGCATCTCGACGGTTACGGCTGCGCAGGGGCGAGCGCCACCGCCTACGGCGTCGCCGGTCGCGAGCTAGAAGCCGGCGACAGTGGGCTCCGCAGCCTCGTGTCGGTGCAGGGCTCACTGGCGATGTTCCCAATCTGGCGTTACGGGACCGAGGACCAGAAGCGGGAATGGCTTCCTCGGATGGCCAGCGGAGAGGCGATTGGCTGCTTCGGCCTCACCGAGCCCGACCACGGATCCGACCCGGCGTCGATGAAGACCAGGGCCAGACGGGATGGCTCTGACTGGGTGCTCGACGGCACGAAGATGTGGATCACGAACGGCGGCATCGCCGCGGTTGCAGTCATTTGGGCACAGACCGACGACGGCATCAGGGGGTTCGTGGTCCCCCGAGATACGCCAGGGTTCTCGACCCAGGACATCCATCGCAAGCTCTCTCTTCGCGCGTCGGTGACCTCTGAGCTGATCCTCGACGAGTGCCGTCTCCCGGCGGATGCGGTACTTCCTGGCGTGGCAGGCATCCGTGGACCGTTGTCATGCCTCAACGAGGCGCGGTACGGCATCTGCTGGGGCGCGGTCGGGGCGGGTCGCGCCTGCTATGAGGCGGCGCTCGAGTACGCCAAGACACGGGTGCAATGGGGACGCGCGATAGCCGGGTTTCAGCTCACGCAACGCAAGCTGGTCGAGATGGCGGTGGGACTTCAACAGGCCCAGTTGCTCGCCTCTCGCCTGGCTGATCTCAAGGACGCCGACCGGCTGCACCCAACCCAGGTCAGCCTCGGCAAGCTCAACAACGTTCGGACTGCCCTCGGCATCGCTCGTGAGGCCAGGACCATCCTCGGCGCGAACGGAATCACGACCGAGTATCCCGTCATGCGCCACGCGAACAACCTCGAATCGGTCCTGACCTACGAGGGCACGCCCGAGGTGCACACGCTCATCATCGGAGAAGCCATCACCGGCGAAAGGGCTCTGTCATGAGCGGGCGGTGGGTCCTAGTTACCGGGGCGAGTCGCGGGATCGGGCGGGCGATCGTCGAGCGGTTCGCCGCAGCCGGCGACTCTGTCATCGCCGTTGGCCGCGACGCGAGCGCACTCGCCGAGCTGGATGCGCAGGATCGCATTCGCGCCGTGGCCTGCGACGTCTCCGATGAGGCCGCAGTGGCTCAGCTGTTCGAGCGTGTCGGGCCACTGGATGTTCTCGTCTGTAGCGCCGGCGCCGCCGAGGCCGCGCCGCTCGAGCGGACGAGTCTGGCGACGTGGGAGCGGCTGCATGCCGCCAATGCCACCAGCGCCTTTCTGAGCATTCGAGCGGCGTTACCCACGATGCGCGTGCGTGGACATGGGGCGATCGTCGTGATCGCCTCGACTACAGCAAAGGTCGGTGCGCCCTACACGTGTGCCTACAGCGCCTCCAAGCACGCCGTTCTCGGGCTGATGCGAGCCGCGGCCAGCGAGGTGGCGGGCGGCGGCATCACGATCAACGCGGTGTGCCCGACCTTCGTCGACACGCCGATGACCGATCGATCCGTGGAGAACATCGTCGCGAGCACGGGTCGTAGCGAAGCGGATGCTCGGGCCGCCCTAGCCGCCCAGTCCCCGCTCGGTCGGTTGCTCACCGCGGACGAGGTCGCAGGCGTTGCCGAGTGGCTCGCATCGCCAGCCGCCGCCTCGATCAATGGTCAAGCGGTCGTGCTCGACGGCGGAGGAATCCAGTCATGACGCGCTTTCAGGCGGGGGGCCGCACACGAGACACCTGGCAGCACTTCGATTTCTCGGTGGACGACGGGGTCGGGACCGTCACTCTCAACCGTCCCGAGAAGCTCAACGCGTTGACGTTCGAGGCCTATGCAGACCTGCGCGACCTATTCGGCCAGGTCGCGTACGACGGCAAGGCCCGGGTGATTGTCCTCCGCGGCGAGGGCCGTGCGTTCTGCTCTGGAGGCGACGTCGAGGAGATCATTGGCGAGCTTCAGAAGTTCGACGTCGACGAACTGCTGGCATTCACCCGCATGACGGGCGCGACGGTTCGATCGATACGCGAGTGCCCGCTCCCGGTGATCGCGGCTGTCAACGGGGTGGCCGCCGGCGCCGGGTCGGTCCTCGCGCTCGCCAGCGACTTTCGGCTTCTCGCACGATCCGCCGCCTTCGCGTTCCTATTCACGCGAGTTGGCCTGGCCGGTGCAGACATGGGGGCTGCCTATCTGCTGCCGCGTATCGTCGGGCTCGGGCGCGCGACCCGCCTGCTCATGCTGGGCGACAAGCTCGCTGCCGACGAGGCCGCCGCGATCGGTCTCGGCGACCTCGTCGAAGACGATGCACTCGAGGAGCAGACGCGTGCATTGGCCCGAAGGCTGGCAGACGGCCCGGCGCTGGCGTACTCAGCCACCAAGGTGATGCTGACGCGCGAGCTAGACACCGACCTCGCCGCTGGCGTCGAATTGGAGGCGCTCATCCAGGCTCTGCTGATGAAGAGCCAGGACCACGCCGAGTTCTACAGGGCTTGGAGCGAGGGGCGCAAGCCAGTCTGGACCGGCCGATGAGCGAGCACCGGATCGTTACCGCGCCAGGACTCGCCCCTCCCGTCGGCTTCGCGCACGCCGTCATACCAGCGGGAACGGAGCTTGTGTTCTTGGGTGGGCAGACCGCCCTCGACCCGGATAACAGGATCGTCGGCGAGACAATCGTTGAGCAATTTGACCAAGCGGCGTCCAACCTTGCGTGCGCCATGCAGGCGGCAGGCTGCACCCGCCAGGATCTCATCAGCCTTCAGGTGTTCTGCACCGATGTCGAGCAATATCGCGCATCGGTTCGCGAGCTGAGCCCGGTGTGGCGCAAACACTTTGGCCGCCACTATCCGGCGATGGGCGTCTTCGGCGTAACACGCCTCTGGGACGTGGAAGCCAAGGTGGAGCTGATGGGGGTCGCGGCTCGCCCAACCGGAAGCCCGCATGGCTGACATTGACCCGCTGGATCTCCACCTCTCCGACGGCCAAGCCGAGTTGCTCGCTTACAGCCGATCCCTCGCCTCGGGAACACTGGCGCCAATCGCCCAGCGCGGAGCGCCGGGAAGGCTCAATCGCCCTCTGCTCAAGGCGCTGGCCACCGGAGGCCTGCTGGGTCGGCTCTTCAGTCGGACCGACAGAGGAGACTGGACGACCTCGGTTTCCGCGCTCGAGCTTTGTCTTATCCGCGAAGGCTTGGCGCAGTCGAGCACCGAGGCCGAAACCGCGTTCGCGGTACAGGGCCTAGGAGCCTTTCCGATGCTCCAGTCAGGCCGACCCGAGGTTGTTGGGCCTTGGATCGAGCGGCTGGCCGCTGGCGAAGCGATCGCCGGCTTCGCGCTCACCGAGCCGCAGGCGGGCACGGATGTCGCCGCGCTTCAGCTTGATGCTCGCGCGACCGGTGACGGCTACCGCCTGACCGGCCAGAAGACATGGATCTCAAACGCCCCCGACGCGGATGTGTACTCGGTGTTCGCGCGCACCGCGCCTGAGCGCGGGGCCCGCGGACTAACAGCCTTCCTCGTCCCCCGCGATGTGGATGGACTGAGCGGCCAACCGCTCACGCTCGTCTCGCCCCATCCGGTTGGGCGACTGATCTTCACCGACGCGTACGTGCCCGCTGACCATATCCTCGGCGAGGTAAACGGTGGCTTCGCCACCGCTATGCGGACTCTGGATCTGTTTCGGCCTAGCGTGGGGGCGTTCGCGATCGGGATGGCCCAGGCTGCGCTGGACACCGCGGCCCGATATGTCTGCGAGCGTTGGGCTTTCGGTAAACCGTTGTCCGAGCAACAGGCCATCGCACACCGGCTCGCCGACCTGACGACCCGGGTAGCGGCGGCGCGACTACTCGTCCACCAGGCGGCGCTAGCCTACGACGCCGGGGTCCCCGGGGGCTCGCGGGAGATCTCGTACCTGGCCGCCATGGCCAAGCTGCTCGCGACCGAAACCGCCCAGGAAGCTGTCGACGCCGCCATCCAATTCCACGGTGCGCGCGCGCTCGAAGAAGGGCACCCGCTCGAGCACCTCTACCGCGAGGTACGGGCACCGCGAATTTACGAGGGCGCGTCGGAGATCCAGCGGGAGATCATCGCCCGACAGATATTCAGGCGCGCCGCAAGCCAAGTCCCGTCCACCTCAGTTGGCGTGTCGTGATGGTCGCCGACCAGCTGGTGACTCTTATCTACGAGCTGCTCGACGCTCACGATGACACGGCCGAGATGGCATCCGAGTTGGATAACGACCTCCGGTGGCGGGCCCATCTCGACTACCTTCGGACGCTCCAGCGAAGGGGGCGCGAGACTCTCGCTGAGACGGCGCAGCAGGAAGCGTGAGCCCGGAGTCGGTAGTTGTGGTGTAGCTCGTTGCGGGGCTGGAGATGGTTCCGGCCACCGTGGCGCTCATGATCGTCGGTTCCTGCGAAGTTCGACGAGAAGGAGACACCACGATGGCCGAAGGTCGAAGCATGACTGCCCGCGAGGCGGTGAACGACGTGCTCGCGTCTGAGCACGCCGATGTGTTGCGCGAGTCGGTGGCGGTGATGGTGCGCGAGATCATGGAGCTCGAGGTCGCGCAGCTCGCTGGCGCGGAGCACGGCGAGCGAGCGCCGGGCCGGCGTCAGCGCGCAGCGCAACGGGTATCGCGATCGGCGTTGGGACACGCGGGTCGGGGAGATCGAGCTGGAGATCCCGCGGTTGCGGACGGGGAGCTATCTGCCGTCGTTTCTTGGAGCCGCGCCGGCGCGCGGAGCAGGCGCTGGTCGCGGTCGTCCAGGAGGCCTATGTCAACGGCGTCTCGACCCGGAAGGTCGACCGGCTGGTCGAGCAGATGGGGCTGCGGGGCCTCTCCAAGGACCAGGTCTCGCCGGATGTGCCGCGGCCTGGACGAGCAGGTCCAGGCGTTCCGCAACCGGCCGCTGGAGGGCGCCTATCCGTATCTGTGGCTCGACGCGAAGATCGAACGGGTCCGCGAGCCGGGCGGGGTGCGCCAGAAGGCGCTGGTGATCGCCTACGCGGTGCACGAGTCGCGGCGTCCGCGAGGTGCTCGGCCTCGACGTCGGCGAGGCCGAGACCGAGGCGTTCTGGACCGAGTTCCTGTTCTCGCTCAAGGCCCGCGGCCTGGGCGGCGTCAGGCTGTGCGTCTCTGACGCCCACCAGGGCCTGCGTCAACGCGATCGCCCGGGTGCTTGGGCTGCCGCTGGCAGCGCTGCACCGTGCACTTCCTCCGCGACATGCTCGGCCACTGCGGCCGCTCCCAGCAGCCGATGATCGCCGACCGCGATCCGCCAGATCTTCAACGCCGACTCAGGCGAGGAAGCGCGCGAGCGCCTCGCCGAGGTCGTCGAGCGGCTCCGCGACGCCGGCGCCGAAGGTCGCCCGGCTGCTCGAAGCACGCCGAGGACGAGCTGCTCGCGTTCTACGCGTTCCCGCGCGAGCACTGGCCGAAGCTGCGCTCGACGAATCCGCTCGAGCGCGTCAACAAGGAGATCGGCCGGCGCTCTGACGTCGTCGGGATCTACCCCAACGACCAGGCCCTGATCCGCCTCGCCGGGATGCTCCTGATCGAGCAAAACGACGAATGGCTCGTCCAGCGCCGCTACCTCTCCGAGCACTCCATCCAGCTCGTCCTCTCGACGCTCGACGGTTCGAGAACAAGCACGCTCGAACAACAACAACAAGGAGGTGATCGAGCTCAACGCCGCCTGAGCAGCGAACGCCCTCACCGACGATCAGCGAGCTACACCACGAAACGCGAAGTCTCCACCGCCGTCGCTACAGATTGCCGCGGCCGATGGCCGGCCACGGCTTGGGCTCTGCCAACCCGAACCCTGTTGGCAGAGGGAGGGCGATCATCAAGATCGCTCATCCTCCTCTCGCCGGTCGCGCGGTTATCGCTCCACCGGCCTCCCCGCCGGCCGGTGAGGTGTCCGAAGTCGTCCCACCAGTCTTGCTCCTCCGCTGGTGGGAGGTCCGAAGTCGCCTCACCGGCCGCCCGTCTTAACGGCCGCGTTCGGATGGCGGATGCGCCTAGACACGGTGGTCACAGGAGCGAGTTAGGAAGAAGCTACGGGCGCCGAGACTCACAGGGCGAGCCCGGTTGAGGGCACAGCACGGATTGATCGGTCAGGGTCATTGACCCATTGGGCGCGCTTCGCATTGCCGCCTGGCGCCGCCGCAGGCGGACATCGTCGAGCACTTAGGTGCAGCCAACACGAAGAGGTTCCGGACGCAAGCGCGAGTGGCGCTCGTCCGATGTTCTCAGCGTCGGCGTACGCGTTCTGCACGAGAATTGCCGACGACCCGCAGTTCCGCCTCGCGTGGGTGCAGCTGATCTGCCCAGTTGAGAGCCGCTGCGGCCAACTGAATCAGAGACCCGCGAAGAATCATCGCGTCGTTCGCTGAGTTGGCCGAGGACACGGCTCGAACCCGCGTAGCGAGGAGGGAGGGTCCCGGGGTCGGATCCGCGTTTCGCTGCTGTGTCAGCATCCGTCGTAGCTGCTTGCGTTCCTTCGTGTTGCGGGCGGAGCGTTGGCTTCGCGCGCGAGGTGCAAGACCCGCCGCGCGGACCGCATTGTTCATGTTGCCGAAGTGGCGGCAGATGCTTCGCGTGCTTGGCCAGTCGCCGTCCTGGTAGCGAGTGACGCGCCATTCCTGGCCCAGCCGGCGGGCGCGGTACGGATCCCAGTCCGCCATTGTGGGCGGTTCGCCGTAGCGCGCGGCCCACGCTTGGATCGCCAGCAGCGCCTCGTCAGGGCTGGCGAACCGGCCGGCCAGGCGACTCGGTACCGGACGCGGAATATGCCCGGCGCGGATGATCGCCGAATTGAAGGTCCCGAACGAACAGCGGACCATCCGCGTGGTCGGCCATGAATTGTCGTTCAGGCGCGCGAGCCGTGTGTGGTTGCCCTGTCGCAAGGCCCTGGCACGATCCCAGTCAGCACTCGTCGGCGGAGCTCCGTAGATAGCGACCCACCTGTGGATCGCGTAGATGATCTCCGCTTCTGTATATCTGCGCATGGCCTCGCGGCCGTGCTTGGGGGCTGACTCGCCGTGCTTCTCACGCCCCACCACATAAGGCCTCTCTGGGCCGCGGGCTCGTGGTCGCACGAGCTATAGGCGGCTCAGCTCGCCACGGGGCTCGGCTGAAATCAGCCGAGCTCGCTCACGACGGCAGCCCAGCAGGTTGGCCGGCCCGAACTCGCATCTGCCTTGGGCGAACACGCCCCAGCCGTCGCGCGCGCGCTCGGGCGAGTCCACAGGCTCGATCGTGAATGTGGTCACGGTCAGCCCCCCGTTCGCCCGAATCGGCGGGCGTCGTCCGCAAGATGATCCGCGGCTTACCGTGGTGTCGATCCGGGGGCGGTTCGACGCACCGGGGCGGCAGCCATGAGCACATCTTCCATGTCTCGAGGGTCCATCGGCACATGTATTATACGGATCGCCAGGGTGAGCTGTATACTAATGCGGTGCAGCCGAACTCCCGACTGGATATCGACGAGGTTTCGCACCTCGCCCGGCTATCGGCAAGCGATCTGCTCAAACCGGCCGGGCGGCTCCGCTCAGAACGCAGCCTCATCGTCACTTACTCGCCAAAGGTGTTCGTGCCGCTCACGAGGCTCTGTCGCGACGTTTGCCACTACTGCACGTTCGCCCGGCCGCCAAGCGCCGACGACCACGCGTTCATGACCCCGGATGAGGTCCTCGAGATCGCAGCCGCCGGAGCCGCCGCCGGCTGCCGGGAGGCGTTATTCACGCTCGGGGACAAACCGGAGCTTCGCTATAAGGCGGCCCGGCAGGAGCTGACCGAGCTCGGGTACGACACGACCATCGAGTACCTCGTGGCCATGTGCCGGCTGGTGCTCGACCAGACGGGTCTCCTCCCGCACGTCAACCCGGGCCTCGTCACCCGCGATGAACTACTCGCGCTCCGCGAGGTGACCGCCTCGCAGGGCATGATGCTCGAGACATCAAGCCCCCGGCTCTCACAGCCCGGGATGCCGCACCACGGATCGCCGGACAAACTGCCCTCGCGCCGGCTCGAGATGCTCGATCTCGCCGGCGAGTCGCGGATTCCGTTCACCACCGGTGTGCTCGTCGGAATCGGCGAGACGCGGGCGGAGCGACTCGCCGCGCTTCAGGCGATCGGTGCGCTCCATTCGCGGCACGGTCACATCCAGGAAGTGATCATCCAGAACTTCCGAGCTAAGCCACAGACGAAGATGGCGAACCATCCCGATGCGCCGCTCGAGGAGCTGCTGTGGACCGCAGCAGCCGCTCGCCTGGTGCTCGGGCCGGATGTGAATCTGCAGGTGCCCCCGAACCTCTCGTACGAGCACTTCCCTTGTCTGCTCGATGCTGGAATCAACGACTGGGGCGGGGTGTCGCCCGTGACGATCGACCACGTCAACCCGGAGGCGCCTTGGCCGGAACTGGCGCGCATACGCGAGGCGACCGAGAGGCGTGGCCTGATTCTCGCAGCGCGCCTGGCGCTCTATCCGGAGTACACCGCGGACCTTGAGCATTGGTGTGACCCGAACGTTGCGTCAGCGATCCGCCATCACCTCGATGCCACCGGCCTCGCGCGCGACGATCGCTTCGCCGTTGGGACGTCGCCGACGGTCCCCACGGACGATCCGGTTCTCGGAGCGCTTCCACGGCGCGCGCGCGCGCGGGCCTCGACCCCGCCCCGAGTGGCCGAGGCCCTGGCGAAGGTCCGCGAGGAGATAGAGCTCGAGGAGGGCGACATCGTGGAGCTCTTCTCCGCTCGCGGGCCGGGCGTCCATGCCGTCCTCGAAGCGGCCGACGAGCTGCGAGAAGAGGTGTGCGGTGACACAGTGAGCTACGTGGTGACACGCAACATCAACTACACGAACGTGTGCTACTTCCGGTGTGGCTTCTGCGGGTTCTCGAAAGGGAAGCTCGCGGAAAACCTTCGCGGCCCGGCGTATATGGTGCCGCTAGAGGAGATCGTGAGACGTTCGCACGAGGCCTGGGACCGTGGGGCTGTCGAGGTCTGCCTCCAAGGCGGCATTCATCCCGGCTTCACGGGTGACTACTACGCGGAAGTATGCGAAGCGATCCAGCGAGAGCTGCCGGACCTGCATGTGCATGCGTTCTCGGCGCTGGAGGTCTGGCAGGGCGCTGCCACGCTCGGGGTGTCGCTTGATAGCTACCTGAGCCGCCTCGGTGACCTGGGGCTTGGCTCGCTGCCAGGGACCGCAGCCGAGATTCTCGACGACGGAGTCCGCGCCGTGTTGTGCCCTGACAAGGTCAACAGCGCGCAATGGCTCGAAGTGCACGACACCGCCCATCGGGTGGGCCTCAAGTCGACGACGACGATCATGTACGGACACGTCGATCGACCAGTGCACTGGGCACGGCATCTCATCGCATTACGTGACCAGCAAAAGCGGAGCCGCGGCTTCACTGAGTTCGTTCCGTTGCCGTTCGTACACATGGAAGCGCCGATCTACTTGAAGGGCCGCGCGCGTCCCGGCCCGACCTTCCGAGAGGCGATCCTGATGCACTCGGTGGCGCGACTCGCGCTCCATCCCTGGATCACGAACATTCAGGCCTCCTGGCCGAAGCTTGGCGTCGCCGGCGTCCAGGCGGCGCTTGGCGCGGGCGCGAACGACATCGGCGGGACGTTGATGAACGAGTCGATCTCACGTGCGTCCGGGGCGTCACATGGGCAGGAGATGCCACCCGAGCGGATGGAGATCGCGATCCGCGCATCAGGACGGATCCCACGCCAGCGGACGACGCTTTACCGCGACGTGTCGGCCGAACGTCGTCGCCTGTCTTTCGGTGCTCCTCCGCTCGCTGAGCCCCGCAATCCACCGGTGAGCACCGCGCACCTTAGTCGTCCAGGGAAGCTGCTTCGGCCGGGACTCGCAGCCTAGGGCCACGGCTCCACGCGCGGTCCGCACCAGCGTCCACTGGCAGCGGTCCAGGTCAAGCGACCCCAGATGGCTGCGCGGCGCTGCGGGTTTCAGCTGCGCGTCTTGACCGCCGCTTGGATTGCGTCGACGATCTCGGAGAGCCTGCTCCCGACGGGAAAGACTCTGAATCCGAGTTGCTCAAGTGGCTCAACACTGGGACCCGAGATCGTGCCGCCCACCAGGAGCAAGATGTCGTCCATCCCGGCCTCCCTGAGACCGTCTGCGAGCTTCTGGCAGTAGCTCAAGTGAGTTCCGGACAGCACCGAGAGCCCCACGACATCGACGTCCTCCTGCACCGCGGTCGCGACGATGTTCGCCATCCGCTGATGACGGCCCGTGTAGATGACTTCCATCCCCGCATCGACGAGACCCTTCACGAGGACCTTTGCGCCGCGGTCATGCCCATCCAAGCCGGGCTTTGCGATTAGCACCCGGATCCGCCGCGGCTCGTTCATCGGTTGCTTGACCATATCACTTTCCTACACATGACGGAAAAAAACGCTATAGTCGCCAATGCCTTATGCCTCCCGTCTACTCTGTCTCGAGAGCCCTTGTGACAGGTGCCGGTCGTGGTATCGGCGCCGCAATCGCACTGCGACTCGCTCGCGAGGGGCTGGATGTTGCGGTGGTCGATCTCGACGAGAAGACCGCGCGCGAAACGAGCAAGAGGATCGGCGCAGCGACCGGCCGCGAGGCCGTCAGCCGCCGCTGTGATGTCAGCGACCGCGAAGAGGTCGCGGCCGTGATCGCGTCGTGCGCGGAGGAGCTCGGGGGCCTTGACACGCTCGTAACGAATGCGGGCATCGCGCGCGACAGCTTCGGGCACAAGATGTCCGACGATGCCTGGGACGAGGTCCTAGCAGTCCAACTCACGGGCACCTTTGTCTGCTATCGCGCGGCGGCGCCGTATCTGCGAGCGAACGGTCCGGGTCGAATGGTCACGATCTCGTCAATCTCGGCGGCGATGGGCAACCTGGGACAGGCAAACTACACCGCCGCCAAGGGCGGCATCCTGTCGCTGACCAAAACGCTCGCGCGCGAACTTGCGCGGAGCGGAACGACAGTCAACTGCGTTCGCCCGGGGTTCATCGACACGCCGATGACCGCCGCTCTGGAAAAAGACGCGCGCGATCACCTCCTGAAAAACATCCCGTTGCAGCGCGCGGGGCAACCCGAGGACGTCGCCGGCGCTGTCGCATTCCTGTGTAGCGACGACGCGGCATTCATGACGGGAGCGGTCCTAGATGTCAACGGCGGCGACTACATGTAGGCCGCGAACTGCGACCGAGGATTCGAGCACATGCCCCTGAACACCGCTGTCATCGAGCGCACCTACGGCCCCGAGACCTTTGTTGTCAGCGGCGAGCAAGTGAACCTGTACAAAGCGGCGACGCAGGATCCTTCGGCGAAAGCCTCCGCGTCGTCCGAGTTCGTGCCTGCGCCGTTCGCGTTCCTGCCGTGCTGGCCCATCATCCAACAGGCTCTCGCCGACCCGGATCTCGGCAACGCGCCCGGTCAGATCATCCACGGCGAGCAGACAATGGAGTTCGAGCGCAACCTCCGACTCGGTGACGTCCTGGCGACGACGGGGACGGTGACACGCATAGAGCCGAAGGGACGAAACGAGCTGTACGTACTGACGCTCGAGTCCCGGGATGCCGAGACGGGCGGACTCGTCGTTCGCCAGGACAACATCTGCATGTCGCTGGGTTCGGGCCCGGGCGACACCCAGCCACGAGTCAAGCGCAGCAGCGGTGGTTCCCGACCAGAGCAGCCAGATCCGATGCGCACCCGCGCCGTCCGGCTGCCGGAGAACATCACCCGGCTCTACGCAGACGCGAGCGGTGATCACAGCGCTGTGCATCTCGATAATGAGGCTGCAGTGGCACTCGGTTTCCCGGGCGTGATTGTCCACGGCATGTGCTTGCTCGCGATCGCCCTGAGCGGCGTCGTTCAGCCAGAAGCTGAGTCCCCACTTCGGTCTGTGAAACGGCTGCGCGTCCGCTTCTCAAGCCCAATCCAACCGGGTGCGGAGTTGACGAGCAGATACTGGGACGGGGAAGCTGTGTGTGAGTTTGATGCGGTTGGCGCGGACGGTCGCCGCGTGCTGAGCGGCGGCCGAGTCGAGTTCGCTGAACCCGGACGAGGAGCAGGCAATGGCAATTGATCACAAGCGGGGGATCCGCCACGTCGAAACAACCTCCGGGGTGGAGATCAAGCCTCTCTACGGCCCTGAGGATGTAGCCGGTATCGACTTCGACACCGACGTGGGCCAGCCGGGGGAATATCCGTTCACACGGGGCCCCTACCCCTACATGTATCGCCAGAAGCTCTGGACGATGCGCCAGTACACCGGGTTTGGCACGGTCATCGAGACCAATCGGTGGAATCGGCGGCTGCTCGAGGAGGAAGGCGTCAACGGTCTTTCAATCGCCCTCGATCTGCCCACCCAGATGGGCTTTGACTCCGACGACGAGGAGTTCGCGCCCGAGGTCGGGCGCGTCGGAGTTGCCGTCGACTCGCTCGCCGATTTTGAGGCGCTATTCGACGGCATTCCGCTGGGCGAGATCTCCTGCTCGTTCACGATCAACGCGCCGGCGTTCTTGTTTCTCGCCCTTTACCAAGTAACCGGCGAAAAGCAAGGTGTACCGGCCGAACGGCTTCGACCGATCGTGCAGAACGACATCCTCAAGGAGTACTTCGCCCGCGGAGCGTGCGTATTTCCGGTCGAGCCAAGTCTGCGCCTCGTCGCCGACACGTTCGAGCACTGCTCGCACGTAATGCCGAGGGCGAACCCGATCTCCGTCTGCAGCTACCACATCCGCGACTCGGGGGCGACGGCGGTGCAGGAGATGGCCTTCGCGATCTCCGATGCGCTCGAATATGTCGATCGTGCGCTCGCGAAGGGGTTATTGATCGACGAATTCGCACCGCGCATCTCCTGGAACATCGGAGCCTTCATGAACCTCTTCGAGGAGGTGGCCAAGTACCGGGCGTCTCGACGTATCTGGGCGAGGCTCATGCGCGAGCGCTACGGGGCACAGGACGAGCGCTCGTGGCGCTTTCTCTGGTTCGCGGGCACGTGCGGCTCGACCTTCAGCCACCGTCAGCCGCTCAACAACATCGTGCGGGGTACCGTGGAAACGCTCGCCCTGGCACTGGGCGGCGTCCAAAGCCTGACGGTCAACACCTGGCAGGAGGCGTACGACATTCCCGACCAGGCCGCGATGATCACGGCGCTACGCACACAACAGGTCGTCGCCTATGAGTCGGGCGTGGCCGACACCGTGGATCCCCTGGCCGGCTCGTACTACGTGGAAGCGCTGACCGACGAGATGGAGCGGCGCATCCTCGAGCTGATGGACCAGATCAAGGCGATGGGCGGGATGGCTGCCGCCATCGAGAGCGGCTGGGTGGCACGCGAGGTCGTGAACTCGGCCTACGAACATCAGCGCGCGGTCGAGAACGGTGAGCGACTCGTGGTTGGTGAAAACATTTTCGAAATGGACGACGAAGTCGCGCCAACCTCTCTCTACGAGCCGTCGGCCTCTGCGCGACAGGAGCAGATCGAACGCCTCGAGCGTGTTCGACAAGAGCGCGACTCAGGGGCCGTCGCAGCGGCGCTCGGAGGGTTGGCGAAGGCGGCCGCCGATCCGCAGCAGAACATCATGCCCGCGACGATCGAGTGTGTGCGCGCCTACGCCACGGTCGGCGAGATTTTTGATGTCTTGCGGGCCGAGTTCGGGGCGTATGACGAGCCGCTGGGGATCTTCGCGTGAACGATGCCACAGGGGTAGAGATCCCGCGCATGACCGCGGAGGAGCTGGACGCGTTTCGAGAGGCCGTGCGGTCGTTCGTGGCGAAGGAGGTTTCACCGCGGGCCGAGGAGCTGGATCAGCATGGGGTATTCCCCAAGGAGCTGTTCGGACGCTTGGCCGATAACGGCTATCTCGGAGTCCGCTATCCGGAGAGCGTGGGCGGTCAGGGCGCCAACTTCACCGCCGCGTGCGTTCTGTTCGAGGAGCTGGCGTACGGGAGTCTCAGCCTTGCCGCGATCTGCGCCATGCAAGCGTTGATGGGGACACATTTCGTCCATGAGTTCGGCTCAAACGAACAGCACGAGGCCTACCTGCGCCCCGCACTCGCCGGCGAGAAGATCGCGGCGTTCGCCCTGACCGAGCCGGAAGCTGGATCGGACCTCGGCGCGATGAGGACGAGCGCGACGAAGATCGATGGCGGCTGGCGGCTGGACGGGTCCAAGACATGGATCACCAACGCCCCGGTCGCTGACTTCATTACGGTGGGCGCCCGCACGGAGCCTGGTGCGGGCATGCGCGGGCTGTCGCTATTCCTCGTCGACGCATCCAACCCGGGATTCTCGGTGGGCCGCCCAATCGAGAAACTTGGAGTGCGATCCTCACTGACATCCGAAGTCCGCTTCGACGAGTGCCTACTGGACGATTCGGCGCTCCTCGGAACCGCAGGTGATGCATCACGCCAGCTGGGATCGCTGCTCGCACGGATCCGAACGATGACCGGCGCGCTCGGTGTCGGCTTGGCGCGCCGGGCGCTCGACGACTCCGCGCGCTACGCGGCCGAACGGCACGCGTTTGGGCGGCCGATCGCTCAGTTCCAGGCGATTCAGGAGAAGCTCGCCGAGATGGCGACCGGGATTTACGCCAGCGAGCTGATGGTGTACGACGTCGCGCGCAGGACAGACCTCGGGGAGGATGTGCGTGACCAGGCAGCGATGGCAAAGCTGTTCGCCACCGAAACGTGCGCGACCACCGTCGACGAAACGACCCGCATCTTCGGGAGCTACGGGTTCGCGATGGAGTACGAGGCGCAGCGTTATTTCCGGGACGCGCGCTTTTTGCTCTCGGGCGGTGGTACCTCCGAGCTGTTGCGCGGAGTTATCGCCAAGCGCTTCACGACGGACCGGCAGTCCCGCTAACGACCGTGGGATCCATGTTGAAGAGCGTTCGCGTCGTGGATCTGTCGCGCATGCTCGCGGGCCCGTATGGCTCGATGGCGCTCGCCGACCTCGGGGCCGAAGTCGTCAAGATCGAGGCGCCCAATGGCGGCGATCCCATCCGTAGGATGGGCCCGCCATTCATCGACGGCGAAAGCCCGTACTTCCTCGGCATCAACCGCAACAAACAGAGCGTCACGCTCGACCTGACCAAGCCCAGAGGTCGCGAGCTGTTTTTGGAACTCGTTGCCGTGTCAGACGTGGTCTATGACAACTTCCGACCCGGCGTGATGTCCCGCCTAGGGCTCGGAGTTGAACAGCTGCGGGACGCCAAGCCCGACATCATCACCTGTTCGGTCACGTCTTTCGGGCCGACCGGCCCTTACAGTCACCAACCGGCATTCGACCTGACGCTGCAAGCGATCGGCGGAGGCATGTCGATCACCGGGCCAAAAGGAGGTGATCCGGTGCGGATGGGACTCCCCGTCGCCGATCTCGCGGGGGGTATGTTCGCCGGAATCGCGATCTCCGCGGCTCTATTTCAGCGCGAGCGCACCGGCGAGGGGCAGAACATCGACATCTCGCTGCTCGACGTGCAGGTGTCAATGCTGACCTACGTGGCTCAGTACCACTTCGCAGACGGCAGAGTCCCAGGGCCGATGGGCACCGGGCACGAATCGGTGGTTCCCTACCAAGCGTTCGACACCGCGGACCGGAAAATCGTCGTCGCCGTCTTCGTCGACCGCTTTTGGCAGGGCCTATGCGACGTGATCGGGATTCCCGACTATGCGCCGCGTTTTCCGCGCGCGGTCGACCGCTTCGCCGCGCGGGACGAGATCATCGCGACTGTCGCTGAGCGGCTACTCGAGCGTACAGCCGACGAATGGATCCGCGATCTGTGGGCCGCTGGCGTGCCCTCGGCGCCAGTGCAAACGGTCGACCGAGTGGTCGAGGACCCCCAGGTCCTGCACCGGAACATGATCGTCGACACGGAGCCGCACCCCACGGTAGGTCGCTATCGCACGCTCGGCAACCCTGTGAAAGTGGACCGCGACGGCGACGACGTCTTCGCGCCGGCACCCCTGCTGGGAGCCGACAACCACAAGATCCTGGTCGACCTCCTCGGACATTCAGACGCAGAGCTCGAGACGTGGCGGCAGGAAGGAATCGTGTGAATCGCATGGGGGAGAGATGACCAAGCGCGGCGGTTACCGGGTTGCGTTCGACGTGGGTGGGACATTCACCGACCTCGTCCTCGAAACGCCAGAGGGAGAGATCGTCGCAGCCAAGACACTGACTACATACCCAGACCCATCGGCCGCGTGTCTCGTTGGCCTCGACGCGATCATGGCAACCGCCTCCGCGAACTGGCGAGATGTCGACGAGGCGGTACACGGGACCACGCTCGGGTCAAACATCGTGATCGAACGCAAGGGTGTCGGGATAGCCGTCCTGACGACAGAAGGATTCGGGGACGTCCTGCACATCGGCCGACAGAAGCGCTATCAGATCTACGATCTCCAGCTGGACAAACCCGCTCCGCTCGTCGCGCGGCCAAACGTGCACGAAGTACGCGAGCGAGTACTTGCTGACGGCTCGCTCCACCGCCCGTTGGACGAAGAACACGTCCGCGGTCTCGCGGCCAAGCTGAAAGCGGCCGGGGTCACAAGTGTGGCAGTGAGCCTTTTACACAGTTATGTAAACCCGGGCCACGAACAACGTATTGCCGAGATCTTCGCGGAGGAGGCACCGGAGATCACCGTATCGCTGTCATCGGATGTATCACCAAAGTTTCGGGAGTTCGAGCGGATCAGCACCACCGTTGCGAACGCGTACCTGATCCCGAGTGTCCGCAGCTACCTGGAACGCATGATGTCTGAGCTGGCCGAACGGGGCTTCACCGGCGAGCTTTTCATCATGCAATCCAGCGGTGGTCTAGCGAGAGCCGAGACGATGACGCAATTCCCCGTGCGGATGATCGAATCCGGGCCGGCGGCCGGAGCGCTCATGGCAGCACGGTACGGGGCCCTGGCTGACCATTCGAGGGTCGTTGCGTTTGACATGGGGGGCACAACCGCGAAGCTCGCCCTGGTTGTGGATGGAGCCCCAGAGATGGTGAGCCAGTTTGAGCTGCACAAGATCGGTCACGCGGCGGGCAGCGGCATCCCGATGAACGTACGGTCGCTCGACCTCACCGAGATCGGCTCCGGCGGAGGAAGCATCGCGCGCGTCTCGCTCGGCACCATTCAAGTCGGGCCCGACAGCGCTGGATCAGAGCCCGGGCCCGCGTGCTACGGACGCGGTGGGACGGACCCGACCGTCACCGACGCGAACCTCGCTCTGGGCTACCTGAACCCGCAGCGGTTTGCTGGCGGAGAGATGGTGCTCGACGAGGCTGCGGCAACGCACGCGATCCGGACAAAGATCGCGGCGCCGCTCGGACTTACGGTCGAGGAAGCGGCTTGGGGCATACATCGCATGGTCAACCTGTCGATGGAGCTCGCGACGCGCGTCGTATCCATCGAGCGCGGTCATGATCCGCGCGGACTTGCGCTCGTTGCCACCGGGGGATCCGGCCCGGTCCACTGCTGTCGGCTCGCACGAGCGCTCGCGCTGCCGAAGGTCATCATTCCCTCCGCAGCAGGGGTCGCGTCGGCTCTCGGGATGCTCTCGGCGGACGTCAAGTTCGACATGGACCGCACACACCTCAGCGATCTCAGCCACGAAGATGCGGCCACGATCGACGCGATCCTCGACGAAATGGTCGAGGAGGGATCGGAATACATGCTCGCCGCCACGGGAGCGGCGCCGGTCCGGATCGAGCGGGAGGTCGAGCTGCGTTACCGCGGCCAGGGTTACGAGCTGAGCACGCCGATTCCTGACGGGCCACTGGCGGCCACGGGAGCTCTCGCACTTCTGCGGCAAAGCTTCGAGGACGAGTACGGCCGCCGCTATGGGTACTCGAATCCCTCCGGACAGCTCGAAGCGACCACCTGGAAAGTGGCCGTCTACGGGATGCGCCGACCGCTCGAGCTGCCCCGGTTTCCACCGGCAAACGGCGCAGCACCGAAAGCGGCCGCTGAGCGCAAAGCCTATTTCCCGGAGGCTGGCGGTTATGTGGATGTTCCCGTCTACGCGCGTGAGGCGCTCGGGGCGGGCGCAGGGATCGGCGGCCCGGCGATCGTGGAGGAATCGGGCTCGACGACCGTTCTCCCGCCGGGGACCCGGGCAATCATGGACGACTACGGCAACCTCCTGGTGGAGGTCTTATGAACCGCACAGAAGTAGAAGTAGATCCGGTGACCCTCGGCGTCATCTGGGGGGCACTGCAATCGGTGGCTGTCGAGATCGGCTCGACCATCCACCGCACCGCATACTCAGATCAGGCCCGTGAAGGCCAAGACTTCTCGGTCGCGCTCTTCGACCCCCAAGGACGGATGGTGTGCCAAGGGCCCTACAGCCCGGGTCATCTCGGCGCAATGCACCACGCGGTCCTGAACGCGATCGCCGCCTACCCCGGCGATGCTCTCGGGCCAGGCGACGTCGTATTGCTCAACGACCCGGCGCTCGGCTCGGGGCATTTCCCTGACTTCTTCGTCACGCGTCCGTGCTACCGAGGGAGTGACCTCATCGGCTACGCGACGAACATCCTCCACCACACCGACGTCGGTGGTGCTCGCCCCGGCAGCCAGGCGGTGGAGGGCATCACCGACTACCACCAGGAGGGGTTGTTCATCCCGCCGGTGAAGATCATGGAGGCCGACCGCGAGTCGGAGTCCCTGATTCGCTTGATCGTCTCGAACTCCCGAGCATCGGCCGACCTCAGCGGCGACATGCAAGCGCAGCTGAATTCGCTGCGTGTCGGCGAACTCCGCCTTGCCGAAATAGTCGACCGCCACGGGCTTGACACGTACCTTGGATGCGTGGAGAGGATCCTTGACGCAAGTGAACAGGCGGTGCGCGAGGCGATCAGGGCGATTCCCGACGGTGCGTACGCGTTCGAGGATTACATGGACGACTGTGGTGGTGATTCGGACCCCATCCACTGCTTCGTGACGATTACGATCGACGACGACGAGATGAAGATCGACTTCGCTGGAACCGACCCGCAGACCGAGTCAGGGCTCAACAGCTACATCAACTACACCCGCTCATATACGTACATGGCGGTGAAATGCTTGACGGATCCAACCGGTCCGATGAACGCCGGGGTCCTGCGGCCACTTACGATCACTTGTCCACCCGGGACGTTTCTCAATCCCGACCGCCCGGCTGGCGGCGGCCCCCGGGCGATCATCTGCCATCGAATCTTTGAGCTTGTGATCGGGGCTCTCGGGCCGGCGTTGCCCGATCGCGTCCAAGCCGCCTGCTCTCACTTTTCGAACCCGACATGGGGCGGCTGGGATCCAAAGGTGCAGCATCCCTTCGTCACCTATGAGCTCCTATACGGAGGGACCGGAGGGCGCGCCACGAAGGATGGGATCGACGGGATGTCGTCGCCGTTCAACTCGACCAACATCCCGATCGAGGCGCTCGAGTCCAAGCAACCGTTGATCGTCCACCGATTTGAGTACGTCAAGGACAGCGCCGGACCAGGCACGTTTCGCGGTGGCGTTGCGACGCGACTCGACATCGAGGTACTCGGCGAGAAGACCGTCGTCAACAACCTGTCCGAGCGGCAGAAGTTTCCGTCCTACGGCCTGTTCGGGGGAAAGCCCGGCCGGCTCGGGCGGACGCTTGTCAACCCCGACCAGCCAGGTGAGCGCCGCGTCGGCGGCAAGGAGTCGTTCCCGATCGAGTACGGAGACACCGTCAGCTTCCAGCTTTCCGGCGCGGGTGGCTACGGAGATCCGCTCGACCGGGATCCCGACAGCGTCGCTCGCGACGTCTGGCTCGGGTACGTGAGCCTCGAGTCCGCCGAGGCGGACTACGGCGTGGTTTTCACGCCCGATGACAAGGTCGACAGAGAGGCCACCTCGAAGCTACGCGCGTCGCTTCGCGCTCAAGGGACCGAGTCGGCAGCGAACCTTTGAGCTGGGGACCCGCGGAGTCGCGGCTCCGCCTCCGGTGCCCCGCCGGATCGCAGCTTCGGCTGGGGCCCATCGGCCCGCCCCACGGACCCTCGCCGTGATCAAGGACCCGAGTCGGGCGTGAGCCTGCCAGTCAGTGCGGCTGGCCAATCGACCCTGGCTCCTGGTCGACCGCATTTCGGCGCCCGGGCAACACCCTGCCGTACCAGAGCAGCGCTGCGGCCCCGGCCAGCACGGCGGTAAGGCCTCCCACGGCCAGCCCCGCGCGTGGCCCAAAGCTACCGGCGATCCCTCCGGAGACGGGTCCGCCGATCGGGGTGGTGCCAAGAAACAAGGCGCTGAACAGCGCCATGACCCGCCCGGACATCGCGGGATCGCAGGCGACCTGGATCGCTGCGTTGCTCGAGGATATGAACGCCGACGCCCCGACTCCCATGGCGACAAGCGCGACGAACGTCGCAACCAAGCTCCCGCTGGTCGCCACGACCAGCATGAGGATCCCGAACGACAACGCCGAGATCGCCACATAGCGGCCGCTGACGCCATGCCGAGCGGCGACGAGCAGACTCCCGATCACAAAGCCGGCGCTGGTGAAGGCCATCATCACGCCGAACGTTTGCGCGCCGCGGTGAAACGTCGATCGCGCCAGCAGCGGCAGCAGCACCTCGAAGTTGAACGACAGCGTACCGATCACCGCCATCATGATCAGCGGGATGCGAATGTCGTGCTCGCGCCAGGCATAGCGAAGCGCCGCCCGAAGCGCCCCACGGTTGCGAGCGAGCGACGACTTCCGCTTCGCGGTCATCGCGCTCAAGGACACGAGGGCGGCAATGGCCGCCAAGTACGAAACAGCGTTCACGAAAAAGCAGACGGCAACGTCTGTCTCCGCGATCAACAGTCCAGCCAGCGCGGGGCCGATAACGCGAGACGTCGCACTCAGCGCGTTCCACAAGCTCACAGCATTCGACAGGTTCCGCGGGGCGGCGAGCTCGCCCAGAAACGCGCGCCGCGTAGGGTTGTCGATCGCAAATGCGCAGCCCGTGAGCAGCGTGACCGCATACACAGTCCATAGGGTGGCTTGGCCTGTGGCGGCCATCAGCCCCAGTGCGAGTGCGAGGCACGCCATCGCGGATTGCGTTGCGAGCAACACCATCCGTTTGCTGAACCGATCGGCGACCGCGCCTCCCCACATACTCAGCAGCAGCATGGGGCCGAAATCAAGCGCGGCGAGGATGCCGAGGGCGAGGCCGCTGTCGGTCAGGCGTAGAACGAACCAATAGAGGGCGGTTGACTGCACCCACAGGCCGACCATCGACGGGAACTGGCCCGCAAAGAAGATCCGGAACTGACGCGTCCTGAGCGAGCGGAACGTCTGTCGGTCCAGCAGGGAGGCGGTGATCCGTCGTAGGCGATGCACGCGTGTCACTCTGCGCGGATCATCGGTCCGTCGAACACGAGCGCTGGTAACCCTGCCGCGGCGCTAACGCAACCCGTGGGTACGATCCGCGAGGCGAGAAAATCTAGGTCGAACACGACAGACGGAGCACCAACACAGAGCCGGCACCCGCGTGCCCTGCCCTACGTGGCGCCGGGCGCAAAGGTCACCCCAAGCGCGGCCGGCTGATGGCGACGCCGGGCGAAGATGAGCGCGAGCAGCGCGAGCACATAAGGCGCGGAGACGAGGAGCTGCGTGTTCACCTGAACGCCGAGCGCGGGCAACGACAGCCGAAGGGCGTCCGCCGCGGCGAACAGAAGTGAGCCCAGGATCGTGCCGCGGATCGTCCACCCCCCGAAAATCACAGCCGCGATCGCGACGAATCCCACTCCGGCGGTCATGTCCTCGCTAACTGCCCCAACCGTCCCCACTGAAAGGTAGGCACCGCCTAGCCCGGCGCACACGCCGGTGAGGTAGATCGCTTGGCGCCGGCGGTTGTTCACGGGGACGCCTGAAACCTGCGCAGCCCCCGGATCCTCGCCGGCGGCCCTGGCTTCCAGGCCCCACCGACTGCGATAGAGCAGCCAGAAGATGAAGGGCACAAGCAGAACGAACAGATAGAACGGCGCGGGTTGTGCGAACAGCGCGTTCCCGATGCCCGGTATCGAATGCAAAAGCGGAATCGTGACCACGCCCACCTTGACCACGTTGAACTGTTGTGTGTCCAGGAGGTATCCGGTCAAACCGAGTACGAGGACGTTGATCGCGATGCCGATCACGAACTGATTCGCCGTGAGGCGATGAGACAGCTGAGCCTGCACGGCAGCGAGTGCCAAGCCGCTAGCGGACCCTCCGACGAGGCTTAGCACCGGAGAGCCCGTCCAGTTCGAGACGATGGCCGCCCCAAACGCGCCGCCGAGCATCATTCCCTCGAGAGAGACGTTGATCGCGCCGGCACGCTCCGAGATCAGCTCGCCCAATGCTGCGAAGAGCAGCGGCGCCAAGAGCTGGGTCGTGCCCCCAGCTATTACGCTCAGCGAGTGCATTCAGTCGACCCCGACTGCTAGCTGGCGGC
Organism: uncultured Solirubrobacterales bacterium; assembly: GCA_963800475.1. Classification (GTDB taxonomy): domain Bacteria; phylum Actinomycetota; class Thermoleophilia; order Solirubrobacterales; family Solirubrobacteraceae; genus Palsa-465. The sequence continues at coordinate 805,944 of CAWDAZ010000001.1, forward strand.
GACGCCTTTGCCGGTACATATAGAGAGTCGGAAAGGCGGCGGCTACGACGATGAGGGCCTGCAGGACACCTACCAGGCTGCTGCTTATTCCCGTGACGCTCAGGTACGCGCCGCCCGCGCGCAGGGCGCCGTAGACGATCGCGACCGGGATTGCCAAGACGATGTCGAAGCCGGCGACGAGGCCGATCAGAAGGCCTTCCCAGCCGTAGTCGTTCGAAAAGTCGGGGGTGACCTGGTAGGAGCTCGATGTCAGGAAGAGCGCGCTCGCGATGCCGGCGATGGCCCCTGAGGCGATCAGCGCCACACTGCCGACTCGCGCGTCACGGATCCCGAAGCGGCGAGCCGCACGGCTGTTCAGGCCAATGGCCCGCACTTTGAACCCCCACACGGTGCGACCGAGGACAAAGATCCCGATGCCGGCAACCACCGCGGCGACCAGAATGCCGGATTGCAGGGGAGATCCGGTCCCTGTGGCGAGCAGCGGAAGCTTCGCAGCGTTCCGAATGAGTTCGGTCTCGGGTTGGAGCGTCGGGTTCTCCGTACGACCGCCTTGAAGGAGATACGGCTGATTTAGGATGAACGTCGCGAGCTGTATGGCGACAAAATTGAGCAAGAGGGTGCTCAAGACCTCGCTGATGTTTCTCGTATAGCGAAGGAGCGCCGCGATGCCGGCCCACAAGCCACCCCCGAACGCGCCCGCCAGAAACGTCAGGGGTACGAGAACCACGGCGGGCGCGGGGACGTACACGGCTACGGCTACGGCCGTTAGCCCGCCGATCAGAAACTGACCCTCGAGTCCGATGTTGAACAACCCCGCGCGCCCGGCCACGCACGTCCCGACGGCGACAACAAGCAACGGGGCCGTTTGGTTCAGCGTCGTGTAGATCGCGTTCTTGGAGCCGAAACTTCCGTCCCAAAGGCCTGTGAGCGCCGACCCTACGTCCGCCCCGGTCACCTGCAGCAGCAGGGCGGCGATACCGAGCGCGAGGATTAGGCACACGGCCGTAAGTGCAGCGACGGATAGCGCATCGCTGACGATGGGCTGCGCGGCGAGAGCTACTGGTCGTCGGAAGCGCTCAACCATGTCATGCACGCTGGCCGCCGATGAGCAACGCGAGCCGATCGGGATCAACGCGCCCGCGCGGCATCTCGCCCGAGATGGCGCCCTTTTGGATCACCACGATCCGGTCGGCGATCGCCATGATCTCGTCGAGGTCGGTCGAGACGAGAACAACGGCTGAGCCGTGGTCGCGCGCCAGGCTTTCGAGCCTGGTCCAAACCTCTTCCATCGCGCCGACGTCAAGGCCTTGAGTGGGCTGCGCGGCGACCAATACCTTGGGCCGTCGCGAGAGGTGGCAGGCAAGAACCACCCGCTGCTGATTACCTCCGGACAACGTCCACAGGGGAGCGTTCACACCTGAGGCGGCGATCCCGTACTCGCGTATGACCTCGCGCGCGCGTGACACCATGTGGCGCCGATCGACGAGGCCGCGGCGGCCCAGCGTCGCCATGTCCCCGAGCGCGAGGTTTTCCGCCACCGACATGTCTTGGATCGAGCCGGAATCGTGTCGGTCCGCCGGGATGACCCCGAGGAGGTCGGATGGGCACCGTGCAAGATCGACGGGTTCTCCCGCGACGAGCACGCTGCCCGCGGCAAGCTTGACCAGGCCAGAAAGGAGATCGACGAGGGCAGCCTGGCCGTTGCCCTCTACGCCGGCGACCCCGAGGATCTCGCCAGGCCGTGCGCTCAACGACAACCGATCGAGTAGTCGACCACCGTCACGATCGACGACGACCGCATCCTGGATTTCGAGGCTCGCGGGCTGCGGGCGGGTTGTTTCGTTGTCCTGCGGTGCCGATGGCTCCGACGGCGCAAGGTCTGCCTCGGCTGAGAGCGACAGGCCGGTCGCGATCAATCCGTGGCGAAGCGAGATCTCACGGCCGAGCATGGTGCGGGCAAGTTCCTCGACCGACGACGCGCTGGTCTGGGTTGTGTGGACGACTCGTCCGTCTCTCATCACGCTCACGCGGTCCGTCGCGCGCATGATTTCCTCGAGGCGGTGGCTGATCAGAACGACGGACCGGTCCTCGTCGTGTACGAGCTGTCCGAGCACTTCAAACAACCTCCGCGACTCCGTCTGCGTGAGCACCGAGGTGGGTTCGTCGAGGATCAAGACGCGCGGGTTCTTACGCAGGCACCTGACGATTTCGATGCGTTGGCGCTCGCCGGGCGAGAGATCACCGACCGTCGCGCCTGGATTGATCTGTAACCCATAGCGATTGCCGATTTCGACGATCTGGTCGCGCACCTCGTCTGCTCTGACCCGACCCTCGTCGGTGAGCGCCACGTTCTCCCAGACGGTAAGCGAGCGAACGAGGCTGAAATGCTGATGGACGACGGCAACACCGGCTAACGCAGCGGCTTTCGGGTCGCCGAGCGCTAGGTTAAGATCGCCGATATGTACGGAACCCACATCCGGCACAACCACGCCGGCCACCACGCCGGCGAGCGTGGACTTCCCGGCTCCGTTCTGACCAAGAAGACCGAGGACTTCGCCGTAGCCGACCGACAGCGAAACGTCGTCACACGCCAAGCGAGCTCCAAAGCTCTTAGTAACGGATGAGATCCGAAGTGACGTGTGCGATGCCGGCCGCGCGCTGTCGGCAGAATGAACTGGTTCGGTCATCTCTCGCTCGGCGGCATGGAAAGTATCGGTGCTGCGGTGGGCCCCGTACCCTCTCTGGGGGTTTGCTGTCTCTTCTTCCTGTTGAATTCGTGACTACGGCCGTGCGATTGAGATCCGACGCGAAAGCTCCCGCCAATCCGCCCGCGCGATGCTCATGGCCAGCTGGTGATCACATCGTGGAGAGGCTCCTCATCGACGCGGGTGGCCTGGACTTCCAGGCACGTGGCACATGTTGGGCAGAAGAACTCTCGTAACACGTACTCTCGACTGGTCGACCTCGGCGGTCCTTCGAGATCGACAGGTGACGCGCGCTGGACCACATGATCCCTCCACTGGTCCTCAGCCGCGCAGATGCTCCCACCGCACCAGGTGCACTCGACCTCACGGCGATCGGAGCTCACTTGCAGGTACTCGTTGATCCGGTAGCTGGTCCGAGGGACCGTCCGCCGTTCGACGGGGCGAAATTCGAGCTTTCTTCCCAAGCGCTGTTCCCGTAGGGCAATCCGCTGCTCGTCTGTGGCCCGAGCGTCGATCTGACCGGCTCGCTCGTCGATCACGACGCCATAGGTCGATCGTGCGGCCTCGGCGCTCACCACCTTGAGCAGCACGTCATCTAACACGAGCCTCGGCTCCCGATCCAGAGGATCGCCGTAGCCTCCTCCACCTTCTGAGCGCAGATAGAGGATGTCGCTCTTTGCAACCGGCAAAGCCGCCGCGCGCGCATCGTCCATCGCTTCACCGGTGGTGGCCTCGAGACTCGATGGGAGGGCGTCCACGTTGGCCTGCCGGAAGATGCGATGCGCCGACGTCGCGCCCGGATAGCCGCCGCACACACCAGCGCTACCCGGAACCTCCTCTCCGGCGCCAGGAATAACGACCGCCGTGAGATGATCGGTGCCCCCTCCGTGCGGGACGACCGCCCGCTCATGCGCCGGCCCACCGCGGTACTTCCCCGGACCGCCCGTATCAGGAACGACGCGCCGGTACAGAAATCGTTTGGGGACGGCCTGCTCCTCCGTCTCGACGTTTGCCATCGTGAGTGCGACGTGCGCAACGAAGCCCCCCGAGCCCGCGCCATCCGCGAACGCGCGTGCCCCTTCGGGCATCGCGAACACGTCCGTACCCACCTGTGCGACGTACTCTCCGTGTCGATTGACCCCGCCAACCACGTCCGCGACCTGAGATCCCGTCCAGCAGCCGACCGCGCGATCCTGGTACGTCGGCGACGCGGCGAGCATCTTCGCCAAGACAGCGTTTGACAAGATCTTCACAGCGAATCCGCTTGCAACGGTGTTCAACGAGATCGGGGCCGGCCGGATTGCGTTCAGTAAGCAACCCTCCGGGACGACGACGTCGATGCAGCGCAGGATTCCGTCGTTCCAGGTGATATCCCAGCTGAGAAGTGGCAGCACAGGGGCAACCGCCTCGCCCTTTGTGTGCCAGTAATGACAATTGACCGGAAATTCGGTTTGCTCGCTGGTTCCGGTGAAATCGTAGGTCAACTTGTCCCCGTCCTTGGTGGCTGCGACGACCAGCCGATGGGTCTGCTCCGGCAGGTCGAGGTACTTGCACGCCCGCCATGTCCCGTCGGGAAGCTCGCGCAAACGGCGGCGCAGTCGCTCCTCGGACTCGTCGATCAGCCGCTTTCCGACCGACTCCACGGTCCGATGCCCGTACTCGCCGTAGAGCCCCCGCATGCGCTCCGTGACGACGAAGTTCGCCGCCATCTGCGAGTTCACGTCCAGGCCGGTCATTCCCGGATCACGGACCATGTTCAGGAACGTGTCGTATACGTCGCGGCGCAATTTGCCGCGCTCGACGAGCTTTAGTCCTTTCGTGCTAAAGCCTTCGTGAAAGACCGACCTGGCGTTCGGACAGAACCCGCCTGGGTCCACGCCCCCGATATCCGTGACATGCACAAAGTTCACTACCCAGGTGGTGAGGACGTCGTCGAAGAAGATCGGGGTAATAATGTAGATGTCCGGACAATGGATTCCGACCGTATACGGGTCGTTGGCGAGGAATACATCCCCGTCGAAGATGCCGGGGTCGTCAGCGAAGCTCGCAGTGATCTGCCTCACTGCGCGAGATGCCGGCACAAGATGTTCAAGGAAGCCAAGACCACAGGTCAGGAGGCTCCCGTCCGGGAGGTAGAGGGCGACGATGACATCGTGTCCGTCGGCGGTAACGGGGGTTCCCGACACCTTCGCGAGAGTTATCAGGCCCTCGTCGATTACTCGAAAGAGCTTGTGGCGGATGATCTCGAAGGTGAACGGATCGACTGTCCGGTCAGAAGTATCGACTGTCATGGCCGCCCCCATGTGAGTTCGAGGTTCTTGTAGCGGTCGCAGCGCAGTTGCTGCCCCGGATTGACTACGACCGTCGTGTCCGGGCCCCACACGACGGCCGGGCCTTCGACGATGTTCCCCGGTGTAAGCATCTCGAACGCGTAACACTGGGCTTCCAGGAAGGCCCGCTCAGGAGCGAAGTAGGCTTGGCGTGCCTCGACGAGGGCGGGCGTTGGGTCTTCCGAGCCTTCCGCCTCCCCTGTTAGCGCGGGCTTGCGTAGGAGCCCCGTGCCGTGCACCCGGAAATTGACCATCTCGATTCCAGCTTCGCTGTACCCCGAACCCGGCCCGAAGCGCTCCTCGTACAGCTGTGTAAAGCGCTCCGCCACAGATTCGAGGTCCGGAGCCGACAGCTGCCCGACCAGATCCACAGGCACGGTGATGACGTGAACCTGCCGGCGGTAGCGCATCTCGATCGCCCGCGTGATGTCGATGTCGGCTTCTGGGAAGCCGTCGTCTAGGAGTTGACGCGTAATGCGAACCTCGATCGCATCGAGAATCGCGTTTACGTCATCGGGCTCCGCGGGAACGCGGAGGAGGTGGCTTTCCTGATCCTCGTACGCCACGTCTGCCGAGACGAGTCCGAGCGCACCGTGGACGGAGGCGGCATGGGGGATGACCACCCTTGACACGTTGAGCTGCGGTGCGAAACTGCCCACGTGCATGCCGGCCGTACCACCCGTCGAGAACAGGACGTAGCCTCGCGGATCAAGCCCCCGTTCGACGGTGAGCTTGTGCAGCATGTCGTAGATCATGCTGTTCGCGAGGCGATATGCCTCGCCGGCGGCCTCGCCGAGTTCCATCCCGAGTTCGTCGGCGATCGTGGAGCCGAAAAGCTCCTCCGCCTTGGTCGCGTTTAGAGGCTCGCGGCCGCCGAGGAAGAACCGCTGGTCGAGGTAGCCGAGGATCAGGTCGACGTCCGTGACGGTCGGTTCCTCGCCACCGCGGTCGTAACAGATCGGCCCAGGCGTCGAGCCGGCGCTCTGGGGTCCAATGCGAGGGCTCCCCGTCTCGGGGTCCAGCGAGATGATGCTTCCGCCTGCGACGCCGATCGATTCCATGTTCATTTTCGGGGAGGCGTAGTGGTAGCGCGCGACCATCGGCTCTCGCGCGTAGTCGATGAGTCCCTGCTGGATCACCCCGGCTTTAAAGGTGGTGCCTCCCATGTCGGCGCCGATGATGTCCTGGTAACCGAGGACCTGGCCTAGAGCCCTGCTGCCGACGAGGCCCGACACGGGGCCGGATTCGATCAACCCGACCGGCCTCTGGGCAGCTTTCTCGGCGTCGAGAAGCCCTCCGTAGGCCTGCATGACCAACAGCGCGCCCGGATAGCCGCGCTCCCGGAGTCCTGCGCTCAGTTGGCTCAGATAGCGGGTCACTGTTGGTCCCAACCTGCTGTTGAGCGCAACGGTCTGGCACCTCTCGAACTCCCCAACCACGGGAGCCGCCTCATGCGACAGCGTGAGAAATACCCCGGGGTGCAGCTTTCGGACTACATCGCCGGCATGGAGTTCGGTCTCCGCGTTCGCGAAGGACCACAGGAAGCAGACCCCGAGCGTCTCGGCTCCAGCGCTCAAGAGCTCGTCGACGGCCGTCGCGAGCTCGTTCTCGTCGGGGGACGCGATGACCTGGCCCCACGCGTCGGTTCGTTCTTTGACTCCCCGCACCAGTCCGGGCCGGACAAGTGGCGCGGGCTTCGAGACATACGGAATGTCCTTGATCTCGGCTTCTGAGCGGCCGGACCACTCGGCGTAGCCTCCCCGCATCAGGCGCAATGTGTCTTCGAAACCGCGCGTGGTGATCATGCCCGTTTCGACGAGATCGCCTTCGATGATCGCGTTCTCGGCGACGGTCGTCGCGTGGAGAAAGAGACGCGTGGCGCGGAGTAGCTCAGGCAGTGACAATCCCAGGTGCTTGGCACCCAGTGCCACAGCATTGACCACGCCCTGAGAGAAGTCTGGCGGGGTGGAGAACGCCTTGGCGACAGTCACATGACCGTTCTCATCGAGGAGGACGCAGTCAGTGCAGGTGCCCCCAATGTCAACGCCGATCACGTACTCCATTGCGCTCCCACGGATGGGTCGGAGGAACGTGCCGAACGTGTATCCATGACCCGTTGTCGTTTTCGGTTAGCGGGCGTCCCGTAGGGCCGCACCCGCGGGCGCGATTATATAGCGCTTTGTTCACGAGCGCAACCAAGGCAGAAGACGCGCCTAGCCGACTTCGAGCCTTCGGGCGGCTGGCAACGCGCGACGGCAGCGGTCCCGACCGGCTTCCCCCGAGCGCCAGCGTCCGCGGGTCGGCAGGGCGCGGTGGGGCAGGACGGGAGCCGGTCGTGCCGCAGGCGGCTGCGAATCTGGGAGTGATCGCCGCCCCGGTGATCAGCGGGCAGCCTTGGCGCCGGTCAAATGATCCGACGGTCCCCGAAAAACGGCTGCAACGTGGGGCCGCGCGACCCGAGGGGGACGCGGGCGATGCACGTGGTGTCGTAACGAGACGTGGAAGCGGCTCCGAATCCGGAAGCGTCCAGACGCGAGCTCGCCGCAACGACGGCTCGGGAGCGTATGCGCGCTTCGTTTCCTGGGAGCGTTTGCCCGTCCGCTAGAGCGCACCGACCGCCGCGTCTGAGCGCACTGCGTAGTCGATCTGACCAGCTGACAGACCCGAGCTCTCGATCGCGCGTCGCGGCTCGGCGAGGTCGTTGCGATTCGCGAACGGGAAGTCCGTTCCGAACACCAGCTGATCGCCGCTCAGGACGCTTGCCGTCATTGCGAGCGAGGAGGCGGACACGGATGCGGAGTCGAAGAGCAGCTTTTGAACAGTCGTGCGCGGAGGGTCTCCCTCGGGCAGCAAATGCCGGTAGCTCTCCCAGACCCGATCGACACGCTCGAGCAGGAAGGGCAACACGCCACCGGCATGCGGCACCACCCACCGAATCTGGGGAAAGCGTTGAAGCGTGCCCGACACCATCAGACGAACGGCCGCAATCGTGTCGTCGAACGGCGCTCCGAGGGCCCACCCCAGGAAGTGGCCGCCAAGCACCTCCGGCGCGCAGAAGCCGTCGGGATGAACCAGAACCAGTAGTCCGAGTTCGTTCCACAGCTCGTAGAGGGGCTCCCAGCGGCGATCGTCGATCGGGATCCCCGCCGAGTGCGTGCACATCGATACGCCGATGAAACCGGGCAGCGTCCGAGCTCGTTCGGTCTCGCGCAGTGCCTGGTCGACAAACGGCAACGGCACGTTCGCCAACAATCGAAACCGACCCGGATTGAGCTCCACCACCTCGGCGCAGCCATCATTGAACTTTGCTACGAGGGCTGCCCGTGCCTCCGGATCGGGATGCCAGACGTTCCCGGCGGAAAAGCTCAGGACCTGCATTGCGATTGACGCGGCATCCATGAGTGCGAGCCGCTGGTCAATCGCGCCCGTGAACGCGGGGTCGCGGTCGAGGGGTTCATAAGAGGTCAGGAAGCCGGTCGCGTCGGGCGGGACGCCGGGCTCTTCAATACAGCTTCGAGCCAAGTCGATGTAGGCGGGCGGGAAATAGTGTGCATGTACGTCGACGGCAGGCGCGCCCGCGGCTTGGCCATCGGGCGACTCGCTCACCGAGGCTCACTTTGAATGTCGAGATTCTGGGCTGCGAGCTCACCGAGCGCTCGAGCCGTCAGCACTCCCATGGCATCGCGGCGGTAATCGGCGCTTGCAAAGTTATCGTCGGCAACGTGCTCGAGCGACTCGGACGCCGCCCGGCTTGCGGAGAGGATGACGGACCGGGTGAGAACTGAGCCGGCGAGCAGCGACTCGATGGGGTCGAGCCGGATGCATCTCGAGGTCACCCCGAAGGCCGCGAGACGTGCATCACCAATCGTCGCACGGTCCTCCGAGAGCTCGACGCTCGCGGCGATTCCAGCGATCGCGAAGTCACCATGACGGCGCGCGATTTCGTGCACCGCAACAATCGCGTCCGGGCGGCGAGGGATCCTCGCCTCAACGAGGACCTCGTCCGGTTCCTTGGCCGTCATGAAGGGGCCCTGAAAGAAGTCAGACGCGTCCACTGTCCGCTCCCCGCGGCTAGAAACCAGGCGGAGCCGTGCTTCGAGTGCCACCGCAACGGCCGGCAACTCGGCAGCGGGATCGGCGTGGGCGATGCTGCCTCCGATCGTTCCTCGGTTCCGGTTCTGGAGATGGCCGATGAACGGCAGTGCACGCACGATCATCGAGGCATCGCGCCGGATAAGGGGATCGCCCTCGGCCGCTCGCTGACGCACCATCGCCCCGATTACGAGTTCCCCGTCAGAGATGTCGATCCGATCGAGGCCATTGACGTGCCCCAGATCGACCAGCACCTCGGGCTGCGCCAGGCGAAAATTCATCGTCGGCACGAGGCTCTGACCGCCCGCTAGCAACTGGGCAGCGTCGCCGTACTCGGTGAGGGCCGTGCACACCGCCTCGAGATCATGTGGGCGTAGCAGCCTGAAAGGTGCGGGCTTCATCTGAGGCTAGGTGTCGTGGAGCTCGGTCGCTGCAAGCTCCAGCTCCCAAGGTTCAGGGATCCGCTCGCGGACGATCTCGCGAACCCTGGAGGGCGTCACCGGCAGAGACGTCACATCGGCGCCGAACTCGGCCAAGGCATCCGAGATGGCGTTGCCGACTGCGGCCGGACATCCGATCGTTCCCGACTCACCAGCGCCCTTGACGCCGAGCGGGATTCCGGGTGCCGGGGTTTCGAAGTGGTCCATCGTGACCGACGGAATCTCGATCGCGGTGGGTATGAGGTAGTCCATGAACGATGCCGATTCCGGGGTTCCCGAATCGGAGTAGTGAAGCTCCTCATACAACGCGCCGGCAATGCCCTGGGCGACACCGCCTTGAATCTGGCCCGAGACAATTGTCGGATTGATCAGCGTCCCGCAGTCGTGGACGACGACGTATTCGACAACGTCGATCACCCCGCTCGCGACATCGACCTTGACGACGGCGCCATGGCTGGCATTCGACCACGTCGCCGCAGCGTTCATCTTCCCGTGTGAGTCAGGGAAGTGGGTAACGCCGGGTGGGTCGAAGGAGACGATCGCCGAGAGGCCTGGATCCTCGTCCTCGGGGAGGCGCATCGTCGAGCCCCATGCGGCTCCAGCGATCTCGGCGAGAGTGACTTTGGGGTCAAGGCTCCCGGCGACGTGATATGCGTCACCGGTGACCGCGATGTCGTCCGGATTGGCTTCGAGCATCGCGGCTGCGATCCGCGAAGCCTTCTCGCGAATCACCCTGGCGGCCTTCATCACCGCCCCGGAGCTGACGACCGCGCTGCGAGATCCCCAGGCCCCGAGGCCGTAGGGCGTGCGATCGGTGTCGCCGATCGAAACGCTGATCGCGTCGGCAGGCAATCCGAGCGCGTCGGCTGCCAGCGACGCCACCATCGTCTCGGTGCCCTGCCCAATCGCGGCGCCGCCCACCGAGACGCGAGCGCCCCCATCAGGGGTGATTTCAATCGCCGCCGAGTCGTACGCGGTCCAGAGCCCACTTGTTCCGAAGTGTGTTGGGGCCGTGGCCTCGACGTACGACGAGTAGCCGACGCCGATCCGGACGCGTGGATCGCCTGTCCACTGCCCGCGGACCTTCGCAGCGAGCTGCTCGGTGAGCTCGACCGTGCGGTCGAAGGCCTCCAGATGGCTTCCCGAGTCCAGGACAGAGCCAGCCACCGTCGTATATGGAAGGTCGGCGGACTTGACCATCATCGAGCGTCGCACCGCATTGGCATCGACACCCGCCTCGGCCGCGACTCGTTCGATGACGCGCTCCATGGCTAAAACCGCCTCCGGAGCGCCGAACCCTCGGTACGCACCGCTAGGCGTCTTGTTCGTCACGGCGCAGGTGATGTTCACGTCACGGAGCTCAATCTTGTACGGGCCGGTCAGGACCCCGGCCGAAACAAGGCTCGTGGCGGTTCCGGGCGGGAAGATCTCGCCCGAACCGACATCGGTGATTAGGTTGCACCGCAGCGCTTTGATCGTCCCGTCGACGTCATACGCCGCCGCCATTTCCATCACCTGGTCTCGGGCGTGCACCGCCGTGACCATGTGCTCGGCCCGATCCTCGATCCACCGTACAGGGCGGCGGAGCCGCATCGCCAGCCATGGCACGACGACCTCCTCCGGGTACTGGTGCAACTTCGCCCCAAAGCCACCGCCGACATCGGGTGCAATCACCCGAATCTGCGATTCGCGCACGCCGAGCACCACGCTCAAGATCGACCTGAGCATGTGCGGGGCTTGCGTAGAGGTCCAGACGGTCAGTCGGTCGCCTCGATACTCAGCGACGACACCGCGCGTCTCCATCGGATTTCCCGCCTGCCGCTGGCTGTGGATGCTCAGCTCGACGGACGGATATCTTTCAAATGCGCTCGCTACTTCGTCGCTCGCGTGCGGGAAATGGAGCACGCGGTTGTCATCCCAGTCTTCGTAGAGTCTCACCGCGTCGTCCGCCAGAGCACCCTCGAGCGTGGTGATCGTCGGTAGCGGTTCGTAGTCGATCATGACTGAGGCTGCCGCGTCCTCGGCTTGGTAGCGGTCGTCAGCAACGACGACGGCAACGGGTGCCCCAACAAAGCGAACGCGGTCTCGGGCAAGCGGAAAGAGATGTACGTTCTTGACGAAGTGCAAGAACTGGGGGAACTCCTGCACCCCGTCGAGATCTGATGCAGTCACGACGGCGTGGACAGCTGGATGACGTAGAGCCTCTTCGGTGTCGATCGCTCCGATCTTGGCGTGCGCGAACGGGCTCAGAACGAAGGCCGCCTCGACCATGCCCGGGATCCGTAGATCGGCGACGAAGCGGGCAGTGCCATCGAGGAGGGCGCGATCTTCTCGGCGTGGCCCGCGAGCGCCGATCAGCGAACGACGGATCCTGTTGCCGAGATCAAGGTCGAGCTCAAGGTCTCGCGGCATCAGCCGGCATCCTCGGATGGACCAGCCGGTTCATCTGCACAAGCCCAAGATGCGAGAACCGCTTGGACAATCGGTGCGTAGCCGGTGCAGCGACAGAGGTTTCCCGAGAGCAGCTCGCGGACGCGCTCCTCTCCCTGCCACAGGGCAGGATCCTCCCCGTGAAGTGTCATCAAGAAGCCGGGCGTACAGAAACCACACTGCAGCGCGTGGTGCTCACTAAACGCCCGCTGAAGGTCGGACAGCTCTCCAGCGCTGCCGATTCCTTCGACCGTCGTGACCGCGCTGCCATCCACCTGGGCAGCGAGCAGCAGGCACGATCGGACCGCAGCCCCGTCGACGAGGACCGTGCACGCCCCACAGACCCCGTGCTCACAACCGACGCGTGTGCCCGTCAAATCGAGGTCATCTCGCAGAAAGTCCGCGAGCAGCCGACGAGCCGGCACCTGCCGCTCGACTCGTCGGCCATTGATCGCCACTGAGATCGCGAGGACCTCGGCCGGCTCCACCTTCCCTTGCATCTTGGGGCTCCTATGTTCCTGGCGTGACGGTGAGCTCCGACCGGCGCGCCCGGCCGCCACATCCCGGAGCCATACGCGCCCGCAGGAGGCGCTTACGACTCAGTGCAAACGCCGTCATCCCGCCGCACACCAACAGCGGGATCGTGGACTCTCCAGCTCGAGTCTCCAGGAGTCGGTGTGCACGCCTATGACGCAGTCGTCGTTCCCTTGTATGGGCTGTTCTGGATGGTCACCTTTCCGCTGAGCAGCGCGGCGCGAGCTGCGCTGAGCGCCTTGGTCTCCGCAGGGGTCGCATGGCAGATGTTTGCCCCAAGGCCAGGCCAGTCCACATGATAGATCGTGGACGATCCGGGAGCCAGCTTGCCGTTGGCGTATCGAGCGATGACATTTGGCCAGAACGCGGCTGGGTTATTGAGAATGGATCCGATGAACTTGAATCCAGCCGAAGGGGGAGCCAGACAGCCGTTCAGTGAGTTCGACAGGACCGGGATGTTGGCGCTCTTCGCGGCTTCCATCGACGGCAGGAGGCCACCGGCGAGATAGGGGTAGATGACGTTGGCGCCCTGGGCAATTTGCGCCTTCGTGGCCTGGGTTGCGAGTGCGGCGTTGTCGAAGTCCCCGGTGAACACGATCCGGAAATTGGCTTGCGGGTCGCAGTACTTCAGGCCTTGCTTGAGTGCGTCGTTGTCGGTTTTCACGAAGTCCAGCTGAGGCCCGGCGATCGTCGCCAAGGTCCCGTTGGGCTTCCCGCTGGTCTTGAGATATTCGCCGACGGAGCAGCCGGCAAGGAAATGGGCCTGCGAGTTGTCCATGTACACGTCCGACGCCAACTTGCACGTTGGTGGGAATGGTGCCTCGCCAACCCAGCCGGTCGAGGTCGACCCCTGCTGCTGCTGCTGCTGACAGACGGCTTGGAAGCCATCGATCAACGACAAATCGCCGATGATGAGGCTTGGGTTTCGTGCAGCGGCGCTCTGGAACGCCGTCTTCGCTTGTGGTACTGGCACCTTGTCGACGACGATGAGGTTTGCGCCGTATTGCTTGGTGGCCTTTTGAAGGGCTTCGACCTGCCCCTGGTAGTAGCCGCCGTCGGACTTGTCCCCGGCGATGATGAAGATCACTGATTTCAGTGGCTTCTTGGTGGTCGAGGCGGTCGTCCCAGAGGCCGTTGACGACGCGGACGTCGCCGCGCTTGAGGCCGTCCCTGAGCTACCCGACGAACCGCACGCCGCCACGCACACGCTCGCTGCGAGCGCGGTAGCAAGCCACACCGGGCGCCGAAATCTTGCCAAACCGAGCATTAGTTCCCCCTCGCTTTTGACGAGTGTTCAGAAGGCGCCCTTTGGCACAAGGTCTCCCTCTCTCCTGGCTCAATCCCTAAGTCCAAACGAAGTCAGCTAGTGTTTTATTAGCGATCGTTATGAAGGCACCATATGGAGCCGTTATCGTCTTGTCAAGTCCAGACACCGACGATCTACGGTTTTTCAGAGCCTCGTAACAGGGGCGCTATCTGATCAAAACCTTGTACGCGCACGCGCGGTAGGCCTTCACGCAGAATTCGGACTAGGGCTCAGGCCGGTCCGAGGCGTATCTGGCTGCCTTTCCCATGTCTGCCCGGTGTTTCAGCCGTTTGGAAGTCATTGCGGCGACGGCAGCGCAGAGGGGCAATGGACGCCGTCGGGTCGCGAGACAAATAGGCTCGGGGCGGGTCTCATCCCGACCGATATCGCGGCGGTCGCCGCGTGGGAGCGGGGTTTGTAGCGCCGAGGAGTGCCTCGCGAGGTGCTGAGCACAACGCCGGGCCACACGCGGCTTGTCCGAGGCAGGCAGGGGATCGCGTCGCCGAGCTTCAGGCTTAGTGCTCCCGGTCGCAAATCCCGTCCGGGTTTGAAGGAGTCATAACTGGGGCGGCGAATCTGGTTGGCGATGCCGGGTCCAAGCGCTCAGGAGATCGTCCTCGAGGAGAGCGAGCGCAGGGAGCTTGAGCATCGTGCGGCGTGCTACACGCGGCCGCATCGGGAGGTGTTGCGGGCGAAGCTGGTGTTGCTGGCGGCCGAGGGTCACAGCAACACGGAGATCGCTCGGCGGCTTGGGATGAGCACGAAGGCTGTGGGCCGGTGGCGAGGTCGCTTCCACGAGTTACGTGTCGCGGGGCTAGAGGATCAAGCGCGGTCGGGTCGCCCGCGCCGCTTCCCCCCCGGAGCAGGTCGCCGAGGTCAAGGCGGTCGCGTGCGAGCCGCCGAGCGAGGGCGCGCCGCTCTCGCGCCGCTCTACGGCTGACGTTCACCGGCTCGTGATCGAGCGCGGGATCTGTGATGCGTCGCGCGCGACGATCGTGCGCTGGCTCAGGGAGGACGCGATCCGCCCGTGGCAGTACCGCTCCTGGATCTTCCCGACGGACCCTGAGTTCGCCGAGAAGGCCGGCCGGATCCTCGATCTGTACGCGGGGCGCTGGGAAGGGAAGCTGCTGCATCCCGGCGATTGCGTCATCTCGGCCGACGAGAAGCCCTCGATCCAAGCCCGGCGGCGGATCGCCCAGAGCTTGCCAGCGGCGGCCGGCGTGCCTCGCGGCCAACGGGTTGAGCACACCTACAAGCGTGGTGGAGCGCTCACATATCTGGCGGCCTGGGATGTGCGCCGCGGCCGGGTGTTCGGTCGCTCCGAGCCCACGGGCGGAATCGAACCGTTCGACCGGCTGGTCTGGCAGGTGATGACCAAAGAGCCCTACGCCTCCGCGCCGCGCGTGTTCTGGATCGTCGACAACGGCTCCTCGCACCGCGGGCAGGCATCGATCGACCGCCTCCAGGACCGCTGGCCGAACCTGATCCTCGTTCACACCCCTCTGCACGCGTCGTGGCTCAACCAGATCGAGATCTACTTCTCGATCGTGCAACGCAAAGTCCTGACCCCGAACGACTTCTACTCGCTCGCCGCCGTCGCCCGCCGCCTGAACGAGTTCGAGCGTCTCTACAACACGATCGCCGAACCGTTCGGATGGAACTTCACCCGCGACAAGCTCAATGCCTGGCTCATGCGACTCGACCAACGTCAAGCGCCGCAATCCCTGCTCGCAGCCTGACCCCGACAGAACTTACGATCCGAAGCACTAAGGGAACGACGTCAGCGGGCTTGTGAGGCGATCCGTGTCGCGCCCGGAGTTAGAGGACCGGTGGGCTCTCCGGGTCCGCCATCGGCTGGAGTTGGGGCTTGCCCCTGGCCGGGTGCCAGTCGCGCCAGCGGGTCACTGCTTCCAGTTGGCGCCCGACTTGGAGTAGGAGGTCCTCGCGTCCGTATGCGCCGACAATCTGCACGCCAATTGGCAGGCCATCTGCGATCAGTGCTGGCACGGCCAGAGCGGGTTGCCCGGTCGAGTTGATTGGTGCGGTGAGACGGATGAGGTCGATGTTGCGCCGAGTTTGCTCTGCGCCGTCGTCGGACATCCCGAGCTCGAGCGCGGCGCGCGGGAAGGCGGGCGCGACCAATAAGTCCCATCCAGAGCTCCACCACGCGGCCATGCGCCTCCGGTAGTCCGCGAGCCACGTCAGGTCGTTCGCGAGCTCAGAACCCGTTCGCCGCGCCCCACGCGAAAACCAGTACCAAGTCTGGGGCTCGACATCATCCTCGGTCAAGGGCCGGCCAACCACCTCAGCGACGTGGTCAAAGAGCCCGCCGAGGCTTGGCGCAATGGTGTCGATGAAGTGGTCGAGGTATTCCTCGTCGGTGTAGGCGGCGGGCGCGTCGTCGATGACGTCGTGACCGGCGGTCGCTAGCCGGTCGGCGACAAGGCGGACGGCCTCCGTGCATGACCGATCGATCGCTGTAGCGGCGAGTTGTGAGCCAAGGAACACGCCGATCCGCAGCGGGGATGGGTCGAGCTCAGCCTCCGTCGAGAACGACCGGGCCGGCGACGGCGGCGTAACGGGGTCCCCGGGCTCGGGGCCCGAGGCAACGTCGAGGAACGCCGCGACGTCGCCGATCGACCGTGCGAGCGGCCCGTACTCGTTATGGCCCATCATTGCCTCGCCGTCGGGCGCCTGACTGATCCGTCCGCGCGACGGCTTCAGAGCGACACACCCACACAGCGATGCGGGCATGCGCAAGCTCCCGCCTCCATCGCTGCCTTCGGCGATCGGCACCAGGCCGCCGGCCACGGCCGCGGCGCTTCCGCCTGAGGATCCGCCCGTTGAGTGGTTCAGCGACCACG
Organism: uncultured Solirubrobacterales bacterium; assembly: GCA_963800475.1. Taxonomy (GTDB): domain Bacteria; phylum Actinomycetota; class Thermoleophilia; order Solirubrobacterales; family Solirubrobacteraceae; genus Palsa-465. The sequence continues at coordinate 822,645 of CAWDAZ010000001.1, forward strand.
GGTTGCGTGTGGCCCCAGTGGCTCTGGATTCGGTCGTGCTACGAATCCCGAACTCGGGCGTGGTGGTCCGTCCGAGAATGATGAACCCTGCGCGCTTTAGGCGTTTCGTCAGCGCGCAATCGGCAGCCGCTCGTGCGCCCTGACGCTTCAGAAGCGCGCTCCCCATGTAATCGACGCCGCCTTGCATCGTGCAGCCGAGGTCCTTGATCAGGAGCGGAACTCCTCGGAAGGGCCCGTCGTCGGGGCTCTGCGTTCGCGCCTCTTCCAGTGCTGCGTCGAAGCGATCGGATACGAGTAGATTCAGATCCGCGGCCTGCTCGAGCCGTGCGATCGCGGCGTCGACGAGCTCTGCGCCCGTGGTCTCACCGGCGCGGACCTCTTGCGCCAGCTCGACGGCGGTTGCCCATTCCTTTGCCATCGATCTCGGCTTGCGAGCCTAGCGCATCTCGTTGGGCGCAACACAAAGCGCTAGGGCAGCCTCCTGAGCGTTACAGTTTGGGCCTTGACACCTCTCCTAGCGTATCTATATGCTTCGCATAGAAAACGCTATCGACCCTCGCTGATCCTTGCCGTGGCGCTCTCGCACTTCGCCCACGAGTCGGAAGACCGAGCTTCCGCAGCGCGTCGTCGGTCTGGTGAAACGACGCACGTCATCCGGAGGCTGGTCAGCTGCACGGCGCCCGTTGGGTGGGCGTCCGGCTAAGCTTCTAATGTCACTCGGTAGCGGGGCACGGATCCAGGCATGACCACAACTGGACAACCTCGAACGACCTCCACCCAGCAGCCGCGGTGGCTGATCCTGGACTTCTTCGCGGCATTCGTGCGGCGACTCAATAACCAAATCGCGATCGCTCACGTCGTGCAGCTGATGGGCGACGTGGGTTTAGACGAGCAGACGGTGCGGTCGTCCGTGTCGCGGCTTAAGCGCCGCGGCTGGCTCATTCCCAATCGCGCTAACGGATCGGCGGGATACCGGATCAGCGAGGAGGCGCTTCGCAATCTCGCCGAGGGCGACGCTCGGGTGTTTCATACCGAGCCCGCAGCACTCGGGGACGGATGGTGCGTGGTCACCTACTCGATGCCGGCAAAGCTTGCGAAATCGCGCCACGTCCTGCGATCGAAGCTCACCTGGTGGGGGTTCGGAAACCCGGCGCCCGGGGTGTGGATTGCCCCATATCGCGGTCACAAGTACGCGGTGCGGATCATCGAAGAGCTCGGACTTGAGAAGTATTCCGCGGTCTTCCGAGGCGATTACCTCGGCACCGAGCCCATCGACACGTTCGTCAAACGCGCCTGGAACTTCGACCGGCTGTCGGCGCGATACGGCAGCTTCATCGACCGCCATGCGGCCGTGGCCGTCCGGTGGAGCGACGCGCGGCGCAAGCTTGGCCCCCGAGACGCCTTTGTGGACTACCTGACCACACTGAACGCGTGGCGCTCGATTCCGTTCCTCGATCCGAACCTTCCCCGGAGCTGCTGCCCAAAGACTGGCGCGGCCCACAGGCGATCGAGCTTTTCCAGCAGATCGAGCGCCTGCTCCACGACAGCGCGTTTGACTATGTCCTCGATGTCGTCGGCGTCGGTCCGGGTAGTGGCTGCGTGAACTCACGCCTGTCGATCGCGGAAGTGCGGAATGATCTGGTCCCGGAACGACTCGAGCTGTGACACGGGAAGTTCATATGACAGGGGTCCCTGAACATAGAAGCTGTTGACGCCGAGCTCGGCCGCCGCTTCGATCCGACCGATCACGTCGTGCGGCGTCCCGGCGAACGTGAAGTTCCGCGCATAGGTGTCGGCTTGTTCGTCGGTGACATAGTCATCGCTCCCGCGGATTGCAGCGTCCCAATCGACCGCATGCGTAACGTCAGGGTAGATGCCCGGGACCACCTTCGGCACGGTGATCTCGATACCGACAGACTCGAGCGCGGCGGAAGCACCGAGCTGTGCGGACGTGATGCAGAGAGGTTTGACCATGCGGGCAGCGGTGGTGCGATCAGGCGTGATGAACGCATGTGCGGCGAGCCAAAGATCGATGTCCGCCAACGTGCGCCCGCTTCTGCGAGCGCCCTCGTCGATGCGGTTGAGCGACCGACGTATGAGATCAGGTGCGACGCCGGCAAGGATGATCACGCCGTCGCAGAGCTCACCGGCAAGCGTCAGCGCCTTCGGCCCGCTCGCAGCCATGTACACGGGCAGCTGATAACCCGGCGCTGTGCTCAGCAACATCTCGCGGTGCGCGTAGTCCCCGGAGGTCCCAAAGCTGACCTTTTCGCTGGCTGTCAACTGGCGAAACAAGCCAATGTTCTCGCGCATTCGGGCGAGCGCGGTCGGCCGTATACCGAGGGTCTTTACGGCGCTGTCGCCCGTTCCGAAGCCGACGCGCAGGCGATGTGGCGCCAACTCCTCGATCGTCGAGGCCGCCGCCGCCGTCACCGCTACATGGCGAGTCTCGAAGTTCGTGACCGCCGTCCCAAGGCCGATCTTGCTCGTCTTCGTCGCAACCAGAGCGAGCGTTGCCCAAACGTTGCGCCAGAGGAACTGTGAGTCCGGAAACCAGGCCATGTCGAAATCGGCTTGTTCTGCGCGCGCCGCGAACTCCGCCATCTCCGGCGCGGGCCGGCACGGGGGATGTCGGAGCCCAAACTTGAGATCGGCCATCACAGTTCCTCCCGACTCAGAGTCGTGGGACAAACGACCATATCCTGGTGTAGCATAGCGTTTCGCTGGCCTTTGTGCTTAAAGCGCGAGATCGCGGTTGTCCCAATGGCGACGAAACACCGCCCCACATAGCTTGACGTCGAATCCTCAGCCTTATATCGTCTAAGTTACACCTGCAAAAGAAGCGCTAGAGAGATCGGAGTACCGTTGCCGCTCAACGGTCAAGCCTCATCCGGGTCGATCTGTATTCCTGTTGGCTACGCATGGACCTCGCCGTTCGCTCGCTGGGGAGGCGCGCTTGCCGAGTTTTCAAGCTTGGAGGTGGGCGCCGCGGTAACGCGCGACGCATTCGACGCACGCGGCATTTCCCCATTGGAGCTGAGCGGTCTCGTCATGGGATGGACCGTGCCCCAGCCCGCGATCTTCTACGGCGCCCCGACGCTCGCTGCGCAAATCGGAGCTCCAGAGATCAGCGGTCCGATGGTCAGTCAGGCCTGCGCTACCGGAGTCGCCTCGCTCGAAGTTGCCGCGCGGCGCATCACTGCCGACGCCGATCTGGTGCTCGTCGCGGGGGTGGATCGCACGAGTAACGCACCGCACCTGGTCTACCCGTCGGGGACGCGCCCTGGCGGGGCGCCGACACACGAGGACTGGATGCTCGACAACTTTGCGCGAGACCCTTGGGCTGGATCGCCGATGATCGACACCGCCGAAGCCGTCGCGGATGAAGGCGGCTTTGAGCGTCCAGAGCTCGACGAGCTGACCGCGCTGCGTTACGAGCAGTACAGCGCTGCCCTGTCCGATGATCGGGCTGCTCAGCGCCCGTACTTCGTCAGCGCAAGACTGAAGACCCGGAAGGGCGAAGTTGTGGTCGCGGAAGACTCGGGAGTACATCCGACGACCCGAGAGACGCTCGCCCAATTGAAACCAGCGGCGCCCGGTGCGCGACACACGATCGCCACACAAACGCATCCAGCTGACGCCTCCGCCGGGATGCTGGTCATGACGACGGCGAGGGCGAAGCAGCTTCAGCACGCAAGAGGAATCGCCACATTGCTCGGCTTTGGCTGGTCGCGCGTCGAAAAGGCCCGCATGCCAAGGGCGCCGGTGCCGGCCGCGCAGGCGGCCCTCGCCGCTGCCGGCGTTCACATCAATCAGGTCGGTCTGGTAACCACCCACAACCCGTTCGCGGTGAACGACCTCTGGTTCTCCCGCGAAATGGACTTCCCCGTCGGCCGCATGAACCCGCTGGGCTGCAGCCTGGTCTATGGGCATCCGCAGGCGCCGACCGGGCTAAGAGCGATCACCGAGCTGATCGAAGCCCTGTCCTCGCGCGGCGGCGGTATCGGCCTGTTCACGGGCTGTGCCGCCGGCGACACGGGCGGCGCGGTGGTGGTTCGCGTCGAGTGACCGGTACGGACATCCAGACGCGCCGGGAATACCGGCCGGGACGAATTCGTTCGGCACGAGTTCGAGGAGGGTCGGTCGGTAGAGAGGACGAGACCGCGACGTGTTGGTGCAATCCCGCCACCGGCTCGGTTGAGACGTAGAGTGATCTTCAAGGGCCAGGTCGGGCACGAAGCCGCGCCTGCGGTCGATCCGGACCGCATCGAGGTGCCGAGACTCATCGAGCGCCGCGCGCCATTGCTGATCGCATCTGCGGCGTTATGCCAGAGGGTGGGTGGGCAGGCGTCGGCCCCGGGTGGCCGGAGCGCGCGCGGAATTGACCGCAGGCTGGTGCGATGCGCACCGGGCGCTCGCGGCGGCAGCTCGGAATCCGCGTACCGCAGTGCCCTCGTTGCCAGACGGTTGGCACGAATGCAGGTCAGCTGCCCCTTTGGCGGCAGCGCCCTCGCCGGAGACGAGCGTCGATGACGAACCGCATATCGTGTAGCGCGATGGCCGCCAACCTTCCCTGGAAAGCGCTGGAGGGCGTGTCGGCGCCGGTGATACCGGTTGCGGACACGTTCGAGGGTTTCCTCGCTCTGGAATGGCTCGAGCTCACCGATTCCTCCGCTCACGTCCGGTTCCCGGTCCGAGACAACCTCAAGCAGCCGCTCGGCCTGCTGCACGGGGGGATCTATTCGGCTGTCGCGGAGTCAGTGGCGTCGGCCGCCACAGTCAGAGCGGTCTGGAGCGATGGCTTTACCGGAAGCGGGATGAGCAACGTCGCGAGCTTTCTTCGACCTGTCACAGGGGGAATGGTCGACGTGCGAGCCACTCGGCGTGGACGCGGTGACCGTGAATGGGTCTGGAGCAACGAGTTCTTCGATGAGACAGGTCGGCTGTGTGCGATGGTCGATGTGACCATCGCCGTCCGTCCTCGACCGACAGAGGCGAGCGGGCCAGCGGCGGCTGGCGAAGAGCTGGATCAGACGCGATCGTGACAAGCCAGCGGTCGCGACGTGGCGGCGCGACTCGGGATCGATCAGCAGAGTGGGCTGGTGTTGGGGGCCTCGTTCCGTGGATGCAGCGCGAGCCATCGCTGGGCCGGCGACTACCTAATCCCCGTCGAGAGCCCGTACAGCTGCCAACTGCTCAATGAGGTCGTCAACGAGGGTGGGCTGCACGGCAAATCGCCCGATCGACAGAACCTCGGTGGGCGGGTTCTCGCCCGGCGACTGTTGGAAGAACTCGATGTAGGTCATCTTCGTTCCGGGTCTGCCAACCCCGACCGCCGAAGCCAAGCCGTGCTCGACATTGCCGCCAATGACTGCGATCCGATCAGGCCGGTGAGCGTCTCTTTCAGACATACAGAGACGATTCTTCCTGCGACGGCGTGGATTGGTCAAGTCGCGCACTGCCAACGAGGTCCGCTCCGAAACGGATCCTGCGTCGCGTCAGGCGACCCGGCTGTTACAGGCCAGCACGGCGGGCGTCGATGCGGTCCTCGTGGTGATGCGCGGCATGAGCCACAACAGCTTGTGACGCGGTCTAGGTGTAAGTCCCGAGGAGGTTGTTCAGCTCGTTGAGGCGAGCGATGGGCGGCTTGTGGCTGAGGGCGCCGTGGGGTCGGCGGCGATTGTAGAAGTCCAGCCAGCCGGCGAGGGCGGCGTTTCGTTCGGCGCTGTCGCGGTAGATCGCGCCGTATGCCCAGCCGCCGAGCATGGTGCGGATGAAGCGTTCGGCTTTGCCGTTGGTCTGAGGGCGGTAGGGACGTGTTCGTAGATGACGGATGCCGAGGGTCCGGCAGGCGATCGCGTGCATGGCTGAGCGGTAGGGCGAGCCGTTGTCGGTCATCAGCCGCTCGACGGTGATCCCGTAGCTCGCGTAGTGCTTGATCGCGCGGCGGAGGAACCCGACGGCGGTGATCGCCTTCTCGTTGTCGAGGACCTCGACGTAGGCCAGGCGGGTGGCGTCGTCGATCGCGATGTGCACGTATTCCCAGCCGACGGTGTTGCGGTCGACGCCTGCAGCGTCCCGCCTGCGAGCGTTGTAGTGCTGGCGCAGCCCGTCTCTGACGCGCTTGCCGGCGCCACCCTTGATCCGTCCGAGCTTCTTGACGTCGATGTGGATCAGCTCGCCGGGCCGCTCGCGCTCATAGCGCTGCGCTGGCTCCAGGCCGAGCCGGCCGAGCTTGCCCATCCCGATCTGGGTGAGGATCCCCGACACGGTCGAGAGGGCCATGCCGAGCAGCTCGGCGATCTCCGCGCCGGTGAACCGCACCCTCCTGAGCGCGGCGATCACCTCGACCCGGCGCTCGTCGGTGCGGTTGGCCACCACCGACGGCGCCGAGGAGCGATCCAACAGCCCACCCAGACCCTCACCGCGATACCGCGCCAGCCACTTACTCGCGGTTCGGTCACTGACTCCGGCCGCCTCGGCGGCCTCCGTCAGCGACCACCCGCGGCTCTCGACACGATCGACCAGCAGCTCGCGGCCCTTGACGCTGAGACGAGCGTTAGCGTGCAACTTCATCCGGTGTCCTCCTTGGGACTGGGTGGCTTCGACACCACCAGCCTCCAAGGAGGCCCGGATGAACAACGTCCTCAGGAACTACAACTAGGCCGGGGTTCGACCGTGCGGCACGCAAGGCACCAGGGCCCTTGATGCTCGTCGGGCGTCGACCGGCCAGGTGACCTCGTGTGCGTTGACCGCGCCCGGGCGGTCGCAGGTTCAAATCCTGTCTCCCCGACTAACGCAAGTCCTGGAAAACACCACATTCGTCTCGACTGTGAATTGGGCGGGAGTGCCGAGGGGGCATCAAAGGGGCATCAAACGCTCGCGGCGGCGAGGCAGGAATCAGCCGCTCGGCCTGCCAGCGCTCGTAGGCTCCGCTGGCCTGGATTTCGACCCGCTGGTTCTCCTCGAGCCGGTGCAGCGTCTCGAGCAACCGTGCCGGCCGAGAGGCGGGATCGGCTGCGCCGCCCCCCTTCGCGCAGATGAAATGAGCAGAAGCCGGGCGGAGCGACCGTTCGCGACCGCCGGTCGCATCGAGCCGAGTGGCCTCACGCGCCCCTGCGTAACGTCAAGCGCCTGGGTGCTGCTGCCGACTCAGCCGGTTAGTCGCGCGGCGCCGCGATCATCGACATGCACCGAGACCAGCGCATCAAGCGCCACTTGGACGAGAAGCTGCGGGTCCAGCTCGCCGAGGACTTCGAGCGCTTCGCGGACGCACTCGAGGGTTTTGTCCCCGCCGCGAACCAAGGTGGTGAGCGCTGCTGCTCTGCTGTTGGCCCGCAGCTGCGCGACGACACCCACGATCGTGCGCTCGTGGGCGGTGAGTGCTTCCAGCTCGGACCAGGGAACGTGATCGACGCTGGCCATGATCGGGCCCTGCTGTTCCGAGATGCTCACGGGCGGCGCGCCGCTAGGTGTGGTTGGCGTGCGAGTCGCCGCTGCGCGGCGGTGGCGCGCTTGATGGCGCGGGCGTGGTAATCGGCCGCGGTACGCCTGGACGCGACCAACTGATCCGCGTCGTCGCTGGGCGGCTGACGCCAGCAGACCGTTGCCGAGCGCGCGCCGGCGATCGGCTGCGTGCTTGCGCCGCTGCGATCATGGCTGGGGCACATGCGTCGACTCCTGGGTGGTCGGACGGACTCCATGCTTGTCACGACCCTGGCTCGACGGCCACCGCGTGCCCGTGAACTCGTGCCGCTTACGTCCTGCCCGCCCTGAGCACGACCTGTGGCCGTATGCCGACGACGAGAATGACCAATCGTACACGCAGACGGGTCCTCACGCAAGCCGTTGCGGCCCCCCCCGACGATGCGGGCAGAGGCAAACCGCCAGACCTCTCAGGCCGCCGAAGACCATTCAGCTCGGACGCTGGATCAGGCGGAACTGTGTGCTCGTCGACGTCGGGCTAGGGGGTGGAAGGCGACGACTTTGCGGCCGGGGAGACTCGTGGATGCAGCGCAGACTGCCGCTTTCTGCGCAGGCCGCTGGCCGCGCGGGCGTGACCTCTGCGGGAGCGTTGCGATAGCCGTGGGTCAGTCGTCGGGGTGAAGCGGTTCTGGATCGGTGATCTCGACCGCGCCGAAGCCGGGGAGGGGGCCGTCGATGAAGAAGATCTCGATCGTGATGTCGGGTTCGACGTGAGCTTGCGACAGGAATGCCGTGACGTTGCGACCGGTGAGCTCCTTGATGGTCTGCTTGTAGCGGTATTGCATGACCTGTTGGAAATCTTCGCGCATGGCCACGACGCGGTCGGGCCGGCCGCTGTCCATGATCGTCTGTTCGAGCGCAGTGAAGCCGCTGCCGCGCATCACCACGACGATGATGTCGTCGAGGATGTAGGTCTTGGCCTTCATCGGCCCGCGGCCATAATGCTCGCGCAGGATCGCGACGACGCGGGTGGAGATCGCTGCCAGCAGGTTCCCGCCGGACAGGGGGGCCGGCGTTTGTTGCGGCGCGGGCTCGTCCACGGTGCCTCCTTCGTCCGGCGCGGCCTGCGAGGCCGGTGCCGTCCGCGATTTCGCTGTATTCCCAGGCCCGGTTCGCCGTGCTTGCCGCCCGACGAACCCTGCCTGACATGAAGGCTACTGCTGCGCCGCCGGATCGGCGCCGCGGCTCGCGAGCGGCGCCTCGGGTTCGAGCACGAACGCTTCGATGGAGCACCCGCCGGAGTGGTCGGTGCCGCTGAGAAACGTGCGGACGGTGCGGCGGGTGAGACGTTCGACGGTCTCGATCATCTGCGGTGCCATCGCGTGTTGCAGCGCGTCACGGGCCACGCGGACCAGGTCGGATTTGCCGGCCGCGACGAGGTTCTTCTCGGCGTTGGTGGCGCCGTCCTCCAGCACGCAGACGACGAGGTCCTGATGAAGAAATGCGCGGGATCGCTGCGCTCCTCGGCCGGTGAAGTCTGCGATCAGCTTGCTCAGCTCATTGGCCAGCGCGGCATTGAGCGCGCCGCCGGACAGCTCGGATGGGTGCATGCGGGATCCCATCTCCGCCTCGTCGGTAAGGGATCACAGGGGCAGAGAGACGGAAGAACACCCGAGCGAGTGACGGCCCAAGCGTAGCGGTCCGGCATTGGGCGCCGGGGCGTTCGGCGGTGTGTGCCGGGCGCGGGCGGCGGGTATCCTGAAGGACACGACTCGAAGTTGACGGTCATTGATCGCGGCTGCGGGTTGTCCTGTGAGCACGGAACGATCACGGCGATCGCATGTCCGGTCGCCGCTCCCGGTCCGGAAGGAACGGCAAACGCTTTGGCCTCGAGCTCGGCCGGGATCGTTTATGTGTGAATCATGGTCGGCGACGACGACGCGTAGAGAGTCAGACCAGCCGCTACCACGCACACAGACCTGTGCCCGCGGCTGGTGTGTGGAGGGAGAGACTGCTCTGCCGCCGGAGACCTCCGCTCTGAAGGGCCGCCGCTCCCGTCGGGTCGTCCGCTTCTCGGAGCGCGAGGGGCGCACGGATGGGCACCTGCGAGACCGTCCCCGGACACGGCCGCGCATGCGCGCGTGTCGTCACGGAACCGACGGCCGTGCGCTCCCGGAGCGGGCGCACGGCCGTCCGCCTGCACGATCTGCCGGCTCGACCCGCCGTGTGAGGCCATGACCGCGGACGGTGGCGGCCAGGCGCAGTCATCGCGCAGCCGGCGCTTCTCGCGCCAGCCCGGGGGATCTCACCGGGCTGCGGCTCGTTCGATGATCGAGCTTTCGGGTGGCGCCGGGGCGCCCGGCCGCGCGCGATGCTGGGTGAGCTCGCGCCTGGACGGCGAGCTGATCGGCATTTCGCATGGTGAGGTCGCGCTGATCGTCAGCGAGCTGGTCACCAACAGCGTGGTGCATGCGGGAGTCGACGCATCCCAGCTGTTGAAGATCAGTGTTGCGCGTCTGACTGGCGGATGGCGGATCACGGTCATCGACCCCGGCTCGGACACCGAGCCTCACCTGCGCCCGCTTGACCCGCTGACCCCGGGCGGCATGGGACTGCGTCTGATCGACGGTCTGTGCCCGGCTTGGGGAACCTCGCGCGGCGCCGACGGCCGCACGCATGTTTGGTGCGATCTGCCAGGCATCGCGGGAGAACGATCCTGACGTGCAGGCAGTCCGTTTATCGTTTGCTCCCGCGGTCGATCGGCTGCCGGCTGATCGGGATCCTGGTCGCGCGCTGCGGAGGCGGAAGGCGGTAGTGATGAATGGCGGGCTAACGCGTGAGGTCGGCGGTCTGGAGGTCGAGGTGTGGCGGGACGGCGACCGTATGACCTGGCCCTGCGGCGAGGTCGATCTTGCGACTGTCCGCACTGTCCGTGAGCGGCTCGGCGAGCTTGAGGGTGAGGGAGGGCATTTCGACGTGATCCCGGGTCCCGCGCAAGTGCAGCGCCGCTTCGAGCTCACCGGACTCGCTGAAACGGGCGCGACCTGTCTCGCCGACGGGCGTGTCAGGTAGCGGCTGATCGGCTTGCCCGGCCAGGCGATGGATGACGCGCTCAACAGCTCCGAGGGGTTGCGGGTCATCGCCCTGGTGGCGTCCGCGGGCGGTCTTGCCGCGGTCTCGGACGTGCTGTCCGGGTTGCCTGCGGGTCTCGATGCCGTCCTGGTCGTCCTCATTCACCAGGATCCGGATCATGAGAGCATGCTCGTGCGGCTCCTTGCACGGCGGTCGCGTCTGCCAGTCGAGGTTGCGTGGGATGGCATGCGCCTGCAGGCTGGGACCGTGGTGGTGGCGCCGCCGGGTAAGCACATCCTGCTCGCCGAAGGCCCGATCGTGGCGTTGATCGCTTCCGGAGCCGCTCCGCCGAGCCGGCCCTCGGCCGATCTGCTGCTGACGACGCTCGCGATCACATGTGGTCCCCGCGCCACGGCCGTGGTCCTCTCCGGGGGCGGCCACGACGGCGCCACAGGCGCCAGTGCCATTCACCGGTTCGGCGGGACGGTCGTCGCGTGCGACGCGGCGTCCTCAGAACGGTTCGCGATGCCGCAGGCGACAATCGAGCGAGGCGTCGCCGATCACATCGTCGCAAGCGCCGAGGTCGCCGAGGTCCTGGCGCGGATCGTCGCGGGCTCAACAGTCTGAAGTCCCCCAATCCGACGCGTCCGAGGGCTCGCCTGCCCGCGCACGCGCGGCTGCGCGCTGGCTGCGCCCCGTCGTGTTCGGCTTGCGGCTCCTACCGTGGGGCTCGGCGTCGCAGCGTCCTGGCGTATGGTTGGTTAGCAACGTGTGCCTGCGGGTTCCTGCGAACGCGGCGAGCGCACTGCATTCCGAAGTGCTCGATTGGAGATCAGCGCTCGGCGTGCCGAGCGAGTCGGACCTCGAGGAGGGTCTCGTGGCTGGACCGGAAGACGAGGACAAGAACGTTCAGCGGGTGGAGCGCAGCGTCCCTTCTCCGCCAGCCGTTGCGGTGATCAGGCATGGTCGCGGGAGCAGCCCGACGGCCGAGCGGCGGGTCGCGGCTCCGACGATGTCGAGCAAGAGCCCTCGTGGACACCCGCTCCCGGGAGCTGAGTTGCGACCGCTGACAGGTTCCGACAATCGGCGCCGCACGGGCAGCGCGGGGCAGCGCATCTCGATGATCGCCAACCCGAGGCTGCGAGAAGCAGCATTCGATGCCGTCCCGGCCGCCCAGGTAGTGCTCGATCGCGAGGGCAGGGTCGTGCTCGCGACCGACCGTGCCCGCCGCATGTTCGCGCTGGGCCCCAGCGACGTGGGCCGGCCGATCACGGATCTGCAGCTCTCCTCCTATCCACTCGAGCTGCAAGAGCACCTCGACGAGGTGATCCAGGGCCGTAAGCCCGTTGAGGTCAAGCAGGTCCGCTGGCGCCGCGGGACGCAAGAGCGGGTGCTCGACGTCCGGATTACGCCGCTGTCCGTCGAGAACGGCTTGCTCGGCACGAACATCACCTACAGCGACCTCACCGAGCGTCGCTTGCTCGAACGCCGGCTCGCCGAGACCCGGCGCGAGCTTGCGGATGCCTGTGACGAGCTATGGGCAAGCACGCATCAGTTGGAGTTGAATCTTGAGCAGCAGCGCACGATTCTCGAATGGCTCGCGCTAGCGGATGCAGAGTTGGTCTTGACCACCAAGCAGCTCGGCAGAGCCGATGACGGGCTTCAGTCAGCGCACCAGGAGCTCAAGCTGCTCAAAGGTGAACTGCACCGTCGCACCCACGAGCACGTCGCCACCGAGGCGCTTGTGGCCGCCGTCCTGACCGCGGCGGCGTCGCGAGAGCTTGGCCACGCGCAGCAAATGAGACCGTAGAACACTCCGGTCCCGATGACCCGGCCGCCTCGAACGTTCGCACGATCTGGCTGAGGACCCAAGGAAGCTGCGTGCGGCCAACGGCGCCGAGCGCTGCCACGAGCGTCGCAGCTCGCTCAGCGCTTGGCGGCGGAAAAGCCCACCAGCCGCCCCAGGTCTTCGTCGTAGAGCTTGAGGCGCAGCGCGCGAATGCCATCCGACAGCGACAGCGTCGGCGAGGCCTGGAAGACGGGATTGCCGTCGTGTGCGCGCTGGAGGTTGTAGTTGGGGATCTTCGGGCTCATGTGGTGCACGTGGTGCAGCCCAATGTTGCCGGTGAAGAACTGCAGCATGCGGGGCAGCTTCAGATACGAGCTGCCGCGCAGCGCCGAGGCGGCGTAGCTCCAGTCGTCGTGACGCCGCCAGTACACACCGTCGAACTGGTGCTGGACGTAGAACAGCCACACGCCGGCCGCGCCGGCGAGCATCGCGCAGGGAAGCTGCACAAGCAGCACCGCGCTCCAGCCCAGGAGGACGCATAATCCCCCAAGAACCGCAATCAGCGCGATGTCGGTGAGGACGATCTCGCGCCAGTAGCGCCGGCGCGCCCACCCAGGGATCAGCCGCGGCTGGAGCATCAGCGCCCACAGCGGTCCGAGCACAAGCATCACGAACGGATTGCGCAGCAGCCGGTATCCCAGCCGCCCCGGTTTGGACAGGGCGCGGTACTCCGCAACCGTCTTCGTTTCGACGTCGCCCTTGCCGCGATGATCCAGGTCGCCTGCGGTGGCGTGGTGGACGGCGTGCTCATGGCGCCAGCTTCCGAACGGGGAGAACACTAGGAACCCGCAGGCCATACCCACGTACCTGTTGGCGCTTCGGCTCGGCAGGAAGGAGCCGTGGGCGCAGTCGTGGAACACGATGAACGTGCGCAGTAGGAAGCCCGCGGCCGGCACCGCGAGCGCCAGCACGACGAGATCGGAGAACTGCAGCAGCAGGTACATCGCGGCGATCAGGACGAGGTACGGAAGTGCCGAGGTGGCGATATCGCGCAGCCCGCGTCTCACCGACGGCTCCGCATACGGACCCAGTTGCTCGCGCCAGAACGACGCGGGAAGCGCCACTGAAGGCGTCCTGAGAGCGTGGACAGCATCCCCCACCGCGGCGTCCGCCTCGTGTTGGACCGATGTCGATTCGCGCATGAACGATCCCCGTTCCGAGAGTGAAGACGATTCGTCGCGGACCGGGAATCGCGGCCGGGCGTGCGACCGTCGTGAGCGTTCCGCGCTTCGATGTGCAACCTTCTGCTCCAGCTCTAGCCAGCGCCGAAAGGTCGCTTCGAGCAGCATACCGCCAGATCCATGGCTTGCGGGTCGTCGAGATCGAACGCCAGGACCGGATCGTGCCCCGGCGATGCCTTGCGACATCAGGTAGGAGAGGGCTGGTCGTCGTCGACCTTCGAGACAGTCGCCCCATGACCGATGTTGACATCGGCGTCGCTGAGCCGGAACCTGGAGGCCTGCCTCCTCAAGGCCCGAACCGACCGATTTTGGGCCGTTCGTGCGTCCGCTTCGGACGAACCTCCTGGCTCATGGCAATTTGCGATGAATTTGGCCTCGGCGCCCACAAACGCCGCAATAGGAGTACTGTCGGTAAGTGGCTGGCCCTGGGGCCAGATTCTCAGCTCCCCGCCAGAATGCCACCGACGGCGCAACCGGTGCCACGAGGCGAGAGGCGGGGGTTACTGGTTTGGCCTGCGGGGCCGGTGCCGGTTTCCTACAGGCGTTACCCCACCGGGCCGGTGGGCGCGTCCCTACCTGATGAATGCTCGGGGGTCTTCGCCCCTCTCCTCCGCGCGGCCGCAATCAGAGGGACGGGAAGGCCTAGAGGCCATGGCACGCATGGAGAACAATCAGTCAGCACGTAGGCGAGGCGCGTGGGCTCGCGATCGCGGATCGCGAATGTTCGACCAGGCAATCTACGCCCGGCGACGCCTTAGCACGCCGCAGGCGAATCGCAGCCGAACCGAAGCAGACCGGCGCGACCACCCCAGCTACGCGTACTTAGGGCAATCGCACGACTAGGCAAGCGACTGCCGATGCCCGCATGTCAAGGTGAAAAGGAGCACAGATGCCCAGAGTTCAGGTTCTAACTGAAGTGCAGGGACACGCCGAAAAGGTCATGCTGACCGAGCATGTGCCCTCGGAGATGATCGCTAATGAGCATTACGCTGACCAGCTCGTCGAGCGCATGGGCTGGGCGCTCGTCGACGCCGAGGAACACGAGCAGGCGATTCGCGCCTGACCGAGCGGGGCCGGGGAAGCCACCTGGCCGGACCCCGTTCATCGGGCCACCTGGTGTGAGAGCGCGTTTGCTCAAGCACACGGGCGATCTCAGGCACGCCGAGCTGGCTACCGGATCGCACGACAAGGAACGGTGGCGATCGCCTCTGTCGGAACCCGGCGTTTGCGAAGGTGTTCGGCTCGGCAGTGGTGTCGTCGAGGCCGGCAGGTCGTGGCGTCTGCTGATCAGCCTGGTCGGGTCCCGCTTTGATGGGCGAGGCGAGCCTCTTGACGGGTGCGTGCTCGGTCCCCCACCGCGCGGCGAGCAGGGCGCACGGGCGACTCGCGACTGCTGCCAGGCGCTGCCGGTAGCGCTAGTCGCGATGAGCGTGTGCGAGCGTCCTCGACACAGCCGCCGCAGCCATCCGGCGAAACCCACAGCATGGGGGAGGCGAACTACGGCGCACACCGACGCGGCGCGGGTTGGCCGATGACCGAGCCTCTGCCTCAGGCTGAGTTCGACTGGATCTTCAGCAAAGTCCCGCGTTTGACCGTCGAGGTTCTGATCGCATCCGAGGAGCGGGGAGTGCTGCTCGCGAAACGCGAGGTCGACCCGTGCCGCGGCATGTGGAACCTTCCCGGCGGGACCGTCCGATTCGGCGAACCGCTGGTCAACGCGGTGAAGCGAGTCGCCGCTGACGAGCTGGAGGCTGCCGTCCGGCCGGGTCGGTTCCTGGGCTACATCGAATACCCCAGCCACTACGAGAGCGGGCTTGATTCACCGGTCGGGCTCGTGTTCGCCGCCACGCCGCTGGATGAAGCAGAGCCGCGCGGCCGGTGGTTCACCGTGCTCCCCGAGAACATGCATGAAGAGCAGAAACAGTTCCTGCTCGCTCACGCGCCTGGCTCGCGCTCGACGAGGGACGCCAGCTCAACCTAAGGCTGGGCAGCCGGCAGATGACTCGACCGGCGCTAGACGACCGCGGCCGCCGCTGCTGCGCGTTCCACGACGGTGCTCAGGCGCCGGCGCACCTCGGTGGCGGTGGAGGCGAGCTGGTCGTTGCCGACCATCAACAGCATCCGCTCGGCATCGACGGCGGCGATGTGCGTCTGTCCGTTCTGCTCGTAGACGACGACGTTGCACGGGAGCAGCGTGCCCAGCTCGGGCTCGGCCTCCAGTGCCGCGTGTGCCAGCGGCGGGTTGCAGGCCCCCAGGATGAGGTAGGGCTCGCGCTCGACGCCGAGCTTTGCCTTGAGGGTGGCCTGCACGTCGATCTCGCAGAGGACGCCAAAGCCTTGCGCGGTG
This sequence comes from uncultured Solirubrobacterales bacterium, assembly GCA_963800475.1. Taxonomy (GTDB): domain Bacteria; phylum Actinomycetota; class Thermoleophilia; order Solirubrobacterales; family Solirubrobacteraceae; genus Palsa-465. The sequence continues at coordinate 838,519 of CAWDAZ010000001.1, forward strand.
AGCTCTTGGCGAACGTGGGCCACGGCGTCGGCGAATGCCAGCTCGGTCGTAGCGCTCAGGGTGTAGCTGCTGCCAGCTTCGGACATGCTGCCTCCAATTCCCTTTGCTTCGCCTGGGCGGCCCTGGCCCGCTGCTCGGCGGCCTCAAGCGGTTCGATGTGTCGCTCGTCCAGATAGGCGAGGATCGCCTGCTCGCCGCGCACGGTTTCGGCGTCCGCGACCAGGACGGGGATCTCGTCGGTTCCGGTTGCCAGCTCCAGTTCGGCTCGAGTTTCGCGTCTGGCGGGTACCTGGTGGGTGGTATAGGTGAGGCCGAGCTCGGTCAGGCGCTGGCGGATCCGGTGGGACGCCGGACACCATTCCGTCTGCCAGAGCTCTAGGCGGGCTGCTGCTGTCATATCGATCACTCCTTGGCTCATGCGTGGCCGAACGTGACGTCGGGCAGCACGCGGTGCGCCCAGCGCGGCAGGTACCACGCCCACCGTCCCATCAGCCGCATCAGGACCGGCAGCAGGAGCAGCCGGACCAGTGCGGCGTCGAGGAGCACAGCCACGCCTAGGATGATTCCCATCTCCTTGGGCGGGAGCGGGCCGGACAGCGCGAAGGTGAAGAACACCGCGACCATCACCGCGGCGGCGGCGAAGATCACGCGCCCTGAGTGCGCCACGGCGCCGACCATCGCCTCGCGTGCGTCGTGGGTGTGATCCCAGTGCTCCTTGGCCGCGGAGAGCAGGAACACGGTGTAGTCCATTGAGATCGCGAAGATCATCGCGAAGAAGAACACCGGTCCCCATGCGTCCAGGAATCCCTGGGACTGGAATCCGAGCAGCGAGTGCAGGGCGCCGTCCTGGAAGATCAACTTCGCCACCCCGAACGCCGCGCCGGTGGCCAGCAGGTTGGTCAGCACGCCGACTGCGGCCAACAGCGGCGCCTGCAGCGCGATCAGCAACAGCAGAAACCCGAGCGCCAGGACCACACCGATGACCAGCGGGGTCTTGGCCGACAGCGCGGCCTGGAGGTCGTGGTTCTCGGCCGCCGCGCCACCGATCAGGGAACCCGGCGGCAATTCGGCGCGGAGCCGGTCGATCGTGCGCCCGACCGCGGGGCTGGAGGGATCCTGTCCGGGGATCGCGGTAATCAACGCGTAGCCGCCGTTGGACTGCGTCGGCATCAGCGCTGCCACCCCGGCGTCGTGGGAGGCGATCTGCTGCGCTGCGCCCGCGTTGCCGGAAGGTGTGACGATCTGCAGCGGGCCGGTGGCGCCGGGTCCGAATGCCGCCTGAACCTGCTGATAGCCGATCCGCGAGGCATCTGATGTCGGCACGACCTTGATCGACGGCATCGCGGTCTTCAGCTGGGTGACTGGAAGCGCGAGACCGACGAGGATCGCCAGCGCGACCAGGCCGTAGCGGACCGGCTGGCGCCACAGCCGCTGGCCCCACTGCTCAAACCGCGGCGAGCGATGCTCGCCCGAGTGTGCCCACGGCAGCGCCAGCTTGTCCACACGCGCCCCCAGCTTCGCAAGCGCCGCCGGCAGCAGCGTGAGCGTCGCCGCCAGCACGAAGATCACCGAGAGCATGATTCCCAGGCTCATCGAGCGGAATGCCGGCGAGGGAACAAGCATCACTGCCGAGAGCGAGATCAGCACGGTTATCCCGGAGAACAGGACGGCCTTGCCTGCGGTGTCCATCGTGACCGCGGTCGCGTCGACGGCGGAGAGCTGGTGGCCGAAAACCGCGCTGCGGAAGCGGTGAACCACGAACAGCGCGTAGTCAATCCCCAGCGCGAGCGCGAACATCAGGGCAAAGTTCATCGCCCAGATCGAGATCGGCATGACAAGCGTGCCCAGGTACAGCAGGCCGGCCGCCGACGCCAGACCCAGCATGGTCAGCATCAACGGCAGCCCGGCGGCGACCAGCGATCCGAATGCCAGCAGCAGGATGCCGAGCGTCACCGGCCAAGAGATCACCTCGGACTTCATCATCGCCGTGCGGTTGGCGGCGTTGAAGTCAGACCACATCCCTGTAGCACCGGTCAGGTGGACCTGGACACCACCGCCGGACAGCGAGGCAAGCTTGCCCTTCAGCGAGTCCGCCGCCTTGACCATGCCGTTGGAGCTCTTCGCCGCCCCGGCCTGCACGATCGCGGTATGGCCGTCCCGGGAGATTGACACGCCCGGCGCCGGCGGTAGGACGCTGCGGACCGCACCGTCGGCGCGCAGGGTCGCCTCGACCTTCGTCAACGTGCTCCTGAACCCGGGATCGGCGATCGTCCGGCTCGGCGAGTAGACCACGGTCATCAGGCCGTAGCTGGACAGCCCGGCGAAGTTCCGGTCGATCAGGTTTCGCGCCTGAACCGACTGGGACCCGGTCGTCTCCCACCCGGCGCCCGACAGGGCGGTCTCGACCTTGGGAGCGAGGACCCCCAGGCCGATGGCCACGATCAACCAGCCGATGAGCGTGACTCGAAAATGAGTGGCGGTGTAGCGGCCGAGCCGGCCGATCGGCCCGACGCGCACGGCATGCGGATACCCCTCGGCCACGCGGCGGTTGCCGAGGCGCGGTTCACGGAGGGCGGTCATCGGACGCCAACGACCTTCGCGCCGCGACCCGAGTCGCCGGAGTCCGGATACGTCTGCACAACTGTAAAGTAGTACATGAGTGGAGCGTAGCACAGGCGCCGGAGCTATTGCAACTGCACAACGATTTGGTTGTGCTACGATGGAGCCGTGAGCAAGACTCCCGCCGTTCCCCACCCGCTCCCCGAGCCACTGATCGAACTCGTGGCTCAGCGCTTCCGCGTCCTTGGTGAGCCGATGCGAATCAAGCTACTCGACCGGCTGCGAGAGGGAGACGCGACGGTCGGCGAACTGCAGCAGGCGCTCGGCGCAAGCCAGCAGAACGTGTCCAAGCACCTCGGAGTCCTTCACGCCGCCGGCATGGTCGGCCGCACCAAGGACGGTAACCACTCCCGCTACTCGATCTCCGACCCCAGCGTGTTCAAGCTGTGCGACCAGGTGTGCGGCGGGGTTCGCCGCCAGCTCCAAGAGCTCGAAGCGATCCTCCAGCCCGCCTAACGGTCGGTGGGGCCATGCTGATCTACTCGATGGGCGTCTCGGTGGACGGCTTTATCGCCGACCGTGAGGGCGCGTTCGGGTGGACGGTCCCCAACGAGGAGCAGTTTCGCCTCCACACCGCGCAGGTTCGCGAGCTCGGCGGCTATCTGTGCGGCCGCAGGCTTTACGAGACGATGCTGCCGTGGGAGACGGATCCGTCGATGCGCGGCGACGAGCTTCGGGCCGCGTTCGCCGACGTCTGGTGCGCGATCCCGAAGGTCGTCTTCAGCCGCACGCTCGACAGCGTTCAGGGCAACGCCCGGCTCGCCACGGCGTCGGTGGCCGAGGAGGTCGCTGCGGCGCTCGACGCGACCGACAAGGACGTCTCGATCGGCGGCGCCGGCCTGGCCGCAGCAGCGATCGAGCTCGGCCTCGTCGACGAGCTGCGCATGTTCCGCAACCCGATCGTCGTCGGTGGCGGCACGCCGTTCCTGCCGCCGGTCACCGAAGCGGTTCGCCTAGACCTGGTCGAGACCAGGACGTTCGGCTCGCGCGTGATCTACGAGCGCTACGGGCGCGCCCGCGATCAGTCGGACTGACACAGCCGCCCGAGTCATCGGCGCCTTCAGCGCATACGATGGGGCGATCACACCCCGGGACCAGGAGCTACCGATGAGCGCATTCTTTGACCGTGTCGACGTCGTCCGCCGCCGATATGACGTCCTGCAACATCCGTTCTATCTGCGTTGGTCGAGTGGCGAACTCGCTCCTTCCGAGCTCGCGCACTATGCCGGCCAGTACCGCCACGCGGTCGTTGCGCTCGCCGACGCCACCGCGCGGACCGGGAACGAAGCGCACGCACAGGAGGAGCGTCAGCACATCGCCCTGTGGGACCAGTTCGTGCGATCGGTGGGCGGCGACACGCGCGCGGCTCCAATCGATGAGACTGCCGAATGCGTGACGGTGTGGGCCGCCGAGAACCGCGACCGGGCCGCAACCCTGGCGGTGCTGTACGCAATCGAGTCGGCACAGCCTGCGATCTCGGAGACAAAACGCGCGGGCCTGGTTCAGCACTACGGCGCCGCTGCGGACAGCGACGCGACCCGGTACTTCGACGTGCACGCCACCCTCGACCTCGCCCACGCCGCCGAGGACCGCCGGGAGCTCGACGAGCTCGTCACCACGGCGAACGAGGAGCAGCTCTTGGAGCACGTCGCGCGGGCGCTGCGCGGGAACTGGCAGCTGCTCGACGGGGTCGAGCAAGCGCGCCCGGTCTGACGCCGGCCCTCCCGGCGCGCAGAATCAGGCCGGCATCTGGGCCGTGAAGCTGACGATCGGGGGCGAGTCCAGGAAGGCGTCCCAGAACCCCGTGGGAAACGTCTCGCGACCCACGGCTGAGACCCCGGGCATCACCCAGTCAAAGGAAGCGAACCCGGCCCTCGCGAACTCGTGCCGGTAGGCGTCTGCCGGGAGGAAGTAGTTGTCGATCTCGAACACGGTGCCGTCCGGGTTGAAGAACCGGTACGTGATCGTGGCGCCCTCCTGAGGCTCTGCGTCCCCAACTTTTGTGAACCCGTAGGGGCGATACGTAGTGAAGTGCGCGGGCGGGTTGTCCGGGTAGTCGTTGCAGCCCACGACCGACCCGCCCGGTCTGAGGAGGCCGTGGACGCTCTCGATCAGGGTTCGTAGTTCGGCCCGAGTCCGGGCGTAGTTGAAGAGGTAGGAGCACAGCGCGATGTCGAACCGCTCGTCGAGCTCCACCGTCGCGACGTCGGCGACCACGTACCGGACCCCCAGCGGCGCGCGCGTCTCGGCGCGTTCGGCCAGGGAGATCATCTCCGCCGAGATGTCGACGCCCACGACGCGAGCCGCGCCGGCCTGGATCAGCTTGCGGGAATAGATGCCCTCGCCGCAGGCGAGGTCTACGACCGAGCGGCCGGCCAGATCCGGAAGCAGCTCAAACATCGAGTGCTCCTCCACGAAGCTGCGAAAGGGAAGCCGCTTCGACTCCTGGTAATGCGAGCCGATCCGGTCATATTCGTCAGCGACGTGGGAGAAGTCCGTCACCTGGCTACCTTCCGGTGCGCTCGCGGTGCTTGCAGCCGGGCCAGCAGCATGGCCGGCGCTGGCCTTCCTCCAGCTCCTCCTGGGTCCGCCGAATGCGCCGCTCTCGGGTGGGCGCCTGCTTGGCATCCTCGACCCAGCAGATGAACTCGTTGCGAGCCAACGGCGTGATGTCGTTCCACGCCTCGAGCGCCGTCGAGTTTGCGAGGAGTGCATTACGCAGGTCCGCGGGCAGTTCATGCACCACGCCGCCGGGCACGCTTGGGGCGCTCACGGCCTCATCGTAATGAGCTAGGGAGTCAGGGCCTCGAACTCCGCGTCGCTGAGCTGCATCTCGAGCGCGCCGAGGTTCTCGCGCAGGTGCTCGAGCGAGAGCGTTCCAGGGATCGGCAGGACCACCGGGGAGCGTTTCAGCAGCCACGCGAGCGCGACCTGCCTCGCAGTCGCGCGATGCCGCATCGCGATCTCCTGCAGCGCCGGCGGGGTCTCGCCCTGGAGCGGGAAGTAGGGCACGAACAGGATCTCGTGCTCGGTGCAGTAGTCGATCACGTCCTCGCTGGCGCGCTCGGCGAGGTTGAAGTGGTTCTGGACCGCCGCGATCGGTACCACCTGCCGGGCGCGCTCGACCTGTTCGACGTTCACGGCCGAGACGCCCACCTCGGCGATCTGCCCGGCGTCGCGATAGCCCTTGATCGTCTCGAGGCTGGCCTCGAGGTCGACCTCCGTGTCCACCCGATGGAGGTAGTAGAGATCGACGCGGTCGGTACGGAGGCGCTGCAGGCTCTCCTCGAACTCGGCCCGGAGCACGTCCGGATGTCCCTTGCGGTAGCCACCCTTGGTCGCGATCACGACCCGATCATGCGATCTGCCGAGCGCGGCACCGATCGTCTGCTCGCTGTCCCCGCCGGTGTACAGATGCGCCGTGTCGATGAAGTTGACGCCCGCCTCAACAGCCGCCCGAATGAACGCCTGGTGCGCCGGCGTGTCGGTGAGGCGGTTCGTGCCGAGGCCGATTCGCGTCAGGTCTGGATCGCCGATCTTCACAGGGCTCATTCTCCCCAGGAACTAGGATCGCCGCTGTGGCAACGGCCGAGATCAACGGAGCACGACTGTTCTATACGGTCGTCGGGAGTGGCGAACCGTGCCTGACGATGCACGGCGGGCTTGGACTCGACCACACGCACCTGCATCCGTGGCTCGATCCACTCGGCGACCGGCTGCGGCTCGTCTTCTATGACCATCGCGGCAACGGCCGCTCGGAGCGGACCGAACCCGAGACGCTCACGTTCGAGCAGTTCTCGGCGGACGCTGAGGGGATTCGGAAACAGCTCGGGTTGGGGAAGGTCGTCTTGCTGGGGCACTCGTACGGCGGCTTCATCGCGCTCGACTACGCGCTCCGCTACCCCGACTCGATCTCGCGCCTGATCCTGATCTCGACGGCGCCCGCCGTCGACTACTGGCCGGAGATCCGAGCGAACATGCGCCGCCGCGGCGCGACCAATGAGATGGTCGAATCGTTCGAGAGCGGCAGCTGGACAACGGACGCGGAGCTCGAGGCGCACGTCGACCTCGTCGGCCACCTCAACTTCGCGGCGGCAAACGAGCGGCTCGCGCGGGAGGTGCTGCGGGACACCGTCTACAGCGCCTACGCGCGGTCGGCCGCGTTCGACCTACTGGAGACCTACGACGTCGAGCCCCGGCTTGGCGAGATCTCGGTACCGACGTTGGTCGTCGTCGGCCGTGAGGACGTGTTCACACCGATGTCGCAGGCCGACCGCCTGCACCGCGATATCGCGGGGTCCGAGCTGATCGTGATCGAAGCGGCGGGCCACTTCAACTACGCCGAGCGGCCTGAGTCGTTCTTCGCCGCCGTGCGGTCGTGGCTAGGCCGCCAGCTCCGCCCGGCGAACGCTCGTCCGCTCGTCGATCCACCAGCGCCCAGCGTCCGATAGAAATCATCGGGTGCCGTCACTCGCGCCGATCGACCAGAGCTATTTCGACGTTGCGCCGCAGCGGTTCGCCCACACCTGGTCGATCGCTCAGCCGGCCGAAGCGGTGTGGGGTGAGCTCACCGGCGAGCGACCGCTGCACTGGTGCCGCGGGTTGAGCACGGCCTGGACGTCCCCGCGGCCGTTCGGGGTCGGTACGACCCGCCGTGCCAAGGTGCTCGGCGGAGCGCTGACCGGGGAGGAGCACTTCTTCATCTGGGATGAGGGGCGCCGCTACGCGTTCTACTTCACGCACGCGAACCTGCCGGTGTTCTCGAGCGTTGCCGAGGACTACGTGGTGGAACCCGACGGCGCCGACCGCTGTCGCTTCACGTGGAGAGTCGCGATGACACCGACGACCCTCGGCAAACCGGGGGCGCCGCTCAACAAGCTCCTGTTCGACCGCTTCTTCCAGGACACCGGTCGCTACTTCAACGCGTCCTGAGGCACGGCACGCGCTCCGGTGTTCAGCCTCCGAGCGCGGACGCCAAGGCGCTGCGGAGCGCTGTCGCAGGATCTGGCGGGGCAGAACGGGCGCGCCAGGCGACGAAGCCGTCTGGGCGCACCAGGACGGCGCCGTCGGGTTCGATCCCGTACAGCTCCTCGCCGCGTCCTCCGGCCTGAAGCGCGTGAGCGGTGAGGGGGAGCTTGCCGGCGACGTCTCGCGCCGCGCGCATCCACGGCTCACCCTCGGCGCCGCTGATCACGACGATCCCTTCGCCGAACAGATCGAGCGTTGAGCGGCCATCCTCGAGCCACAGGTGCGGCGCGCGGGCGCCGGGCCGGGCGTTCTGAACGTAGTCGCGCATCGGGTTCTCCACGGCCGGGGTCTCGGAGCCGTCCGGGACGATCGCGGCGGACTCGTACGTGTAGCCGAGGTCCATACCCTGCCGCGTGCCGATCGCGCCGCGTGCGGCGATCGCCGACCTCACGGTGTCGAGATCTCCGGCGCGGACCGCCTCGGCCATCCGGATCATTCCCTCGCCTCGGCCGGCCGAGTAGTCGACGTTGCGCTGGGCTACCGCACGGCGCTCCGGCTCATAGGTGTCGAGCAGCGAGGCGCCCGCCCAACCGGCGGCGACGGCGCCCACCTTCCAGGCCACGTTGTGGGCCGAGGCGATCCCGGTGTTCATCCCGACCCCGCCATCCGGGGTGGTGCGATGGGCCGCGTCGCCGGTCAGGACGATCCGTCCCACCCTGAAGGTGTCGGAAAGCTCAGCCCCCATGATCCACGAGCCGACGCTCAACACCTCGACCCCGAGGCCGGACAACCCCGCCGCCTGACGGATGATCTCCACGCAGCGCTCCGGTGGGAAGTCCTCGACGCGCTCGCCCTCGACCAGATTGCGATGCAGGATCCACTCGTCAGCACCGTCGAGGGTGATGAACGCGCCGACCAGCTCGGGGGTCAGGATCGAGTAGCTCCACGCGGGGCGCTCGGCGACGAGCAGGCCCAGCGGCGCGCGAAAGAAGACGTTGACGAAGTGCCCCATGTCCCCCTCGCCGGTGCGGCCGATTCCCAATCCCTGGCGGATCTTGCTGTTGTTGCCGTCGGCGGCGATCACCCAGCCCGCACGGATGCTCGAGGCCTGACCGTTGCCGCGATCCGTGAGCGCGACGGTCACGCCCGAGTCGTCCTGCGAGACGTCGCCGACGTCATACTCGTAGCGGATCTCGGCGACCTCGTGGGAAGCCGCTCGAGCGCGCAGCACCGCCTCGGTGATGTGCTGCGGACAGCGAAGCGAGGACGTCGGACTGGGCGGATCCGTGACCCCCGCGTCGGGGTCAGGCGTGGCCGTGCGCCCGAGCTCCTCGCCGGAGAGCGTCGTGGTCCAGATCATCTGGCCGCAGAACTCGGCGGGTACCCCTCTGGCGCGCATCTCGTCCTCGGCACCCCATTCACGCAACAGCTCCGCGGTTCGCTGCATCACCCCGACCGCCTTTGGGTGATGGAGCGGCTCGGCGTGGCGTTCCACGAGCAGATGCTCGACGCCGAGCCGCGACAGGGTCAGCGACGCAGCCAGACCACAAGGCCCTCCACCGACGATTAAGACCGGCACCTCAGCAACCGAATCAGGCATTCACCTCTCCTCTCAGCCCAAACCGACGACCACGGAGCAGCTCCGCTCGCGATCGCGCCCCAACTCGACCCGAGCCTAACGAGTCGGCATCGTCGTCGCCTACCACGCGCACCTGCTCGGCGACGTGTTCCTCGGGTCGATCGCGGACAGGGTCGCCCATCACGCCCACTGTCCGGTGATGGTGGTCCGCTGACGCGCGACGCCGAGGGCCCGCCCGAGCGAGCTCGGACGGGCCCTCGCCGGGCGCGATCAACCGATCAAGAGTGTCAAGGGGGTTCATCCGGCGGCGGGCTTCAGGCTGCCGGTGTTCAGCGATCCGTCGCCGTCCTATGCTCCGACGATGCCCGACGCCGAGGTCGTCCTTCGCCGCGCCAAGCGCCCACTCGTGATCGGGATGGGCGGCGGCGGCGACATCGTCGGCGCGCTTGCGACGGCGGAGGCGGCCCGGCTGTACGACGGCGCCGACCCGTTGCTGGGCGGCGTGTCGTGGGAGCGGCGCCCGATCGATCCCGCGCCGGGTCCCAGGAGCGCCGCCGAGATCGAGGGCGCCGAGCAGCTCGCGCCGGGGATCCTGCTCGCCGGCCCCGACACGCGCGTCCGCGGGCGCGAGGTGTTCTTCGCCGAGTCGCACATGGCGCGTTTCCTCGGGCAGCGGACCGTGCTGATCGACGTGAGCGTCGGTGCGCGGGCGATCGCCGAGGGGATCGCGCTGGTCGCGGACCGGTTCGGCTGCGATTTGTCGGTATTCGTCGACGTCGGCGGCGACGTGCTCGCCCATGGTGACGAGCCGGGGCTCCGGAGCCCGCTCGCAGACGCGATCATGCTCGCCGCCGCGTCCCGCCTCGACGCTGTCGGTCATCGTGTACTGCTCGGGGTATTCGGCACCGGCTGCGACGCCGAGCTGACTCCCCGCGAGGTGCTGGCCCGCCTCAGCGACGTCGCGACGGCGGGCGGGCTGGCTGGGGCGAGGGGGCTGACAGCCCCGGTCGCGGACCGGCTCGAGGGCGCGATGCGGCTGGTTCCCACCGAGGCGAGCGCGCAGGCGGTGCGCGCGTTCAGGGGCGCGTTCGGGACCGCCTCGATCCGCGGCGGAACGCGAACCCTCGAGCTGTCGGCGCTCGCGGCGGTGACGCTGTACCTCGACGTCGCGGCGACGATCGAGGCCGCGGGACGACTCGCCAACGCCGTCGGGGGTGCCGAGGACCTCGATCAGGCCAACGAGGCGCTGCACGCGTTGGGCGTGCGCACAGAGCTCGACCTCGAGCGCGAGGCCGCCGCGTAGCCGAGTGGCCGCCGCGCCGCTACGCCGCCGCTCAGGCGGCGTAGCGCTCGGCGGCGCGGGCCCGCCGCTTCGCGGCCTCGACCTCGCGATTCTTGGGAGTGGCGTTCGTCGAGAGCTGATCGAGCAGTTGCACGGAGGCCGCCGCGACGGCCTCGATCGCCTGCTCGAAGGCCTCCTGGTTGGCCCGCGAGGGCTTGTTGAACCCGCTGATCTTCCGCACGTACTGCAGGGCCGCGGCCCTGACCTCGTCATCGGTGGCGGGTGGGTCGAAGTTGTAGAGCGTTCGGATGTTGCGGCACATGGTCTGGAGCGTAATGCGTGCGCAGCCGGAGAGAATCAAGCGATGGATCCAGCGCGACGGATGCTCGCGGGCCGGTACCGGCTCGAGGAGGTGATCGGGCGTGGCGGGATGAGCACGGTGTACCGCGCCACCGACACCGTGCTCGGCCGGACGGTCGCGGTCAAGGTGCTGCTGGCCGGGCTCGCCGACGAGGACCCGGCGTACATCGCCCGGTTCCAGCGCGAGGCGCGCGCCGCCGCGGCGCTGCACGACCGCGCGGTCGTCGCCGTGTACGACGTCGGCGTCGACGGGGACACGCGCTTCATCGTGATGGAGCACGTCGAGGGGAGCAGCCTTGCCGCGTTGCTGCGGGGTGGACGGCCGCTCTCGGTCGAGCAGGCGCTCCGGATCAGCGCGCAGGTGGCGGACGCGCTCGGCGCGGCCCACGCCGCCGGGATCGTGCATCGCGACATCAAGCCCGCCAACGTCATGGTCACGGATGCCGGCGCCGTCAAGGTGCTCGATTTCGGGGTCGCGCGGATGCTCGACGGGACGACGATCACGCAGGCGGCATCGGTGCTCGGCACCGCCGCCTACATGGCGCCCGAGCGCGCGCTCGGCGAGCCGGGCGACGCGCCCGCCGACATCTACGCCTTGGGCTGCCTGCTGTACGCGATGCTGACCGGAGCCCCGCCGTTCCGGGGCGAGCACGCGGCGGCGCTGCTGCACCAGCACGTCAACTCGGCTCCGCGGCCGGTCCGCGACCTGCGAGCCGGCATCCCACCGGAGGCCGACGCGCTGGTGGCGGAGATGCTCGCGAAGGATCCCGGGGCCCGGCCGGATGACGCTGAGCGGGTGGGGGAGCGGCTCGCGGCGCTCGCGGCGCCGCCGGATCCGACCGCCCCGACCCGGCCGATCGCCGTCACCGCCCCGACCCGCGTGATCGGGCGAGCTCCGGCGCCCGCACAGCGCCACCGCCGGGCGCTGACCGCGACGATCGTGGCGGCCGCGATCGCACTGGCGGTGGTGCTGCTCGGCTTCGGGGCCTCCTCGCGGAAGTCGCCCCCGGCGAGCACGCCCGCACGCCCCCCGACGACGGCGGCGACCACGGCCACGGCCCCGCCCGCTGTGCACACCGCGCCACCCGTTTCCGCTCATACCACGCCGGCGCCGCCTCAAGCACATCCACACGGAGGGCCCGGTCACGCCGGCGGCCCGCCTCGCGGGCACGCCAAGCACCCCCACAAGGGCCCTCACCCAGCCGGCAAGGGAGGCTAGCCGGCGCGAGTCGCCGAGGCCACCGCGTGGGCGACCTGGCGGGCGCCGCCGGCGCCGAGCACGATCGTGTAGTGGTTGACGTCGGGCACCTGGACCGCCGTGCGCAGCCCCGGCGCCGCGTCCGCCCACTCGCGCGCCAGCGGCAGCGGCTGCATCGGCCGCGGCTCGCCCTGCAGGCCGCTTGGCGCGACCAGCAGGGTCGTCGGGACGGCCAGCCGCGCGGCGTCGTCCCCCTGGGCGAACAGGTCGGCGGCGTCCGCCCTGACCGCCTCCTCGGCGACGGACGAGCGCAATTCGGGAGGCGCCCCGACGAGGTCGTAGTCGGCGTACGCATTGAGATCGTGATCGTCGACGTCGCTGCCAGCGAGCGCGGGGTGCGCGCGCCACCAGTCGCGGTATTGCTCGATGCTCGAGAACCTCATTCGCAGGCGCGCGAGCGCCGGCCCGAGGAACGCGTCGAGGAATGCCTGCGGCTCGAAGCGCTCGGTTCCCGGAATCCGAAGGCCCCCGTCGACGAGCACGGCGGCGGCGACCCGGTCGGGGTGCTCGGCCGCCGCCCGCGCGACCACATACGCCCCGAGCGAATGCCCGACCAGCACCGCCCGCTCGACCTCGAGCCGGTCGAGTACCGCGAGCGTGTCCTGCGCGTGTGCGGCGAGCCCGTAGGGAGGAGGCAGAGCGCCCGAGGCGCCGCGCCCGCGCAGGTCGACGGCGACCAACGTCGTGTCGCCGTCGAGCTCGCGTGCGACCGCGATCCAGCTTCGGCTGTGCGAGGTGATCCCGTGCACCGCGATCGCGGGGGTATCCGCGGCGTCTCCCGCCGCGAGGCGGAATGCGGCCAGCGACCCTCCGTCGACCGGGACGTCAAGCCTCGTCGCTGGCAGGGTCGGCCTCCCGATCGCGTTGACGCCACGGCTTTGATAGGTAAACCCAGAGCAGCGCCGCGAGCAGCAGCAGCGTGCACAGCGTCCACCCGAGCGCGGTCGTTTCGACTCCGACGTACTTCAGCCCGGACGCGAAGATCACGAACGCGATCACCGGCCGGATATACCGGTCCGGCACGGTCGAGGAGAGCGTCGAGCCGACCAGCACCGCGGGCACGCTCCCGATGATCAGCGACGCCGTGACGCCGAACTCGACGTGTCCGAAGATCAGCGCGCCGATCGCGGCCGCCACTGTAAGCGGGACCGCCTGGGTCAGGTCGGTGCCGACGAGCTGGTTGGCGCCGATCGTCGGGTACAGGAACAGCAGCAGGATGATCATCAGCGAGCCCGCCCCAACCGACGTCAGTCCGACCATCACGCCTCCGATCACGCCGATCGCGATCGACGGCCCCGGCCTGACCTTGATGCTCCTGATCCTGGCGGTGCGCGGCCGCCCGCTCGTCCGATCGAGGATCATCCGCAGCGCCATCGCGCTCGCACCGACCAGCAGCGCCACCCCGAGCACGACCTCGATGTTCGTCTGCGCGGACTTCGTGTTTCCAAGCAGCTTCAGCAGGTAGGCGCCGAGGAACGCGGCCGGCACCGACCCCACCACCAGCCACCGGACGAGCTTCAGGTTCACGGTCCCGGCGCGCAGGTGGACGGCCGCACCGAACGGCCGCATCACGACTGCGGCAACCAGGTCGCTCGAGATCGCGCTGGCCGGCTTGACCCCGAACAGAAGGATCAGCATCGGCGTCATCAGCGCGCCGCCGCCTGCCCCCGTGAGGCCCACGAGCAGCCCGATGATCGCGCTGCCCAAAACGATGAATGGGTCTATGTGCAGTGCCGTCAGTGAGTCGACGCCGCCGTCTGCGGCGGAGATCCGGCGGAGCTCTCGCGGTCGAGCAGCTCCACCGGCGGCTCACCGTACAGGAGCCAGCCATCGCGGAACGGACGGATCAGCTCGCGGCGCGAGAGGTCGGACAGCGCGCTGGTGACCGTCGGGCGTCGCGCCGCCACCAGCTCGGACAGGACCGCGTGGGTCAGCCGTAGCGGGACGACCGTGCCGTCGCTGCGGACGCGGCCCCAGCGGCCTGCGAGATGCCAGAGCACCATCCGCAGCCGCACGTCGACGCGAGCCTGGTGCACGATCGCCATGTTCACCGCGAGATTCCGGGCGCGCTGCGTCGCGCGGGCGACGAAGCACCCGGCGAGCTCGGGGTACGCGGAAAGGTGCTCGATGAAGCCGCCGTCGAGCACCGCCAGGCGCACCGGATGGATCACCGACCAGTCGGTCTCGACCGGCAGGAGCGGCGATTCGTGCTCACCCAGGCGGGGACGCAACAGGTCCCCTTCGCCGAGCAGCTCGGCGCCGAACCGACCCTCGATCCCGACGTGGCGGATCAGCAGGCCCGAGAGCACGAGCAGGCCGATGCCGCCGTCGAGCCCTGGAATCGGACGGCCTGCTCCGCCACCCGCAGCGAGTCGCAACTCGGGCGCCGAGCACGCCTCGATCGCCTGCTGACGGCGACCTTGCGGAATCACCTCGGCAAGCTCGGGATCTTCCCGTAGCGGAAGGCAGAGCGCGGACAAGCCTGGATGAACGCTCACACCAATTACTAACTACCCCGAACCCGCGCCGGCCACGCAGTGCGCGTTACACGGGCAGGACGCCGGCGTCGTGCCCGATCGTGGCGGCGAGCTGGGCGAGCAGCTCGGTCACCTCCCGGTGTCGTTCGAGCGGGCCCATGTGGCCGGTCTCGGGCAGCACCGTGAGGCCCTCGAGCTGGGGCAACTGCTCGGCGATCCGCCGCGCGTGGGAGGGAGGCGTGAGGCGGTCCTTAGCGCCCGCGATCACGATCGTCGGCACGGTCAGGCGCGGAAGCGCTTCGTACAGCTCGACCTCCGACAGGGCGATCCCGATGTTCGCGCGCGCGTCCGGCGGGCTGGCGATCAGCATCCGCTCGTAGAACGCGACCTGAGCGGGCGTCGCGTGCGGGCCGAACGCGATGTAGCGGATCGCCGCTGCCATCAGCGGCGTCGAGAACCGCGGCAGCGGCGCGCGGCTGCCGAGGAAGCCGTTGACGGCGACGGTGCGGTTCAGCGCCTGCGCGAGCGCCGGCACAGGGACGAGCAGCTGCTCGGCGATCAGGTCGCCGACGCCGGTGTTGATCAGCGCCGCCGCGCCGGCGCGCGCCTCGACGTCGTGATGCTCGGCCCAGGCGGCGACCGCCATCGCCCCGAGCGAATGTCCGACCACCATCGCGCGCCGCCCCTCGGGCACGCACGTCGCGAGCACCGCCTCGAGGTCCTCGCCGAACCGTGCGATCGAGTAGTCGCCGCCGGCCGCCGCCTGGCTGTCGCCGTGGCCGCGCAGGTCGTAGGCGACGATTCGCAGCCCGCGCTCCTGGAGCTCGATGATCTGGTAGGTCCAGTAGCTGAGGTTCTCCGTCCAGCCGTGGGCGAGCACCAGCGTCGGGGCGTCCTCGTCGCCGAACACCTCGGCGTGCAGGAGGGTGCCGTCCGGCGAGCGAACCTCGACCGGCCGCCCCTCGGGTGGCGATCCCAAGACAGTGCGCTCCGGGTCCTCGGCGATCCGGCGCGTGAAGCGGCGCTGGGCGAGCAGCCCGGCGGCCGCGAGGCCGGCAGCGGACGCGCCTGCCCAGACCCACCGGTCACGAGAGCCGCCCGTCACGGCCGGGAACCCTACAACCCGGTCACGTTCTCGGTTGCGCGCAATAAATAGGATGCTGGCCGATGCGGATCGGGATTCTCACCGGTGGCGGAGACTGTCCGGGCCTGAACGCGGTGATCCGCGCGGTCGTCCGCAAGGCGATCGACGAGTACGGTGACCAGATCATCGGGTTCCGCGACGGCTGGAGAGGGGTGCTCGAGGGCCACTTCGACGACCTCACGCTCGAGTCCACGCGCGGGATCCTGCCGCGGGGCGGCACGATCCTGGGCAGCTCGAGGACAAACCCGTACAAGCGCGATGACGGCGTCGATCGGGTGCGCGAGACGCTGTCGGACTTTCGGATCGACGGGCTGATCGCGATCGGCGGCGAGGACACGCTCGGCGTCGCCAACCGGCTGCAGTCGGACGGTATCGACGTGATCGGGGTCCCGAAGACGATCGACAACGATCTCGGCGGCACCGATGTGACGTTCGGCTTTGACACGGCGCTGTCGATCGCCACGGAGGCGATCGACCGGCTGCACACGACCGCCGAGAGCCACAACCGGATCCTGGTGGTCGAGGTGATGGGCCGGACCGCCGGGTGGATCGCGCTGCACTCCGGGATCGCAGGCGGCGCGGACGTGATCCTGATCCCCGAGCTCCCGTTCGATATCGACGAGGTGTGCCGGCTGATCAACCGCCGCCATGAGCGCGGCCGGTACTTCTCGATCGTCGTCGCGGCCGAGGGGGCGGTGCCCAAGGAGGGCACGATGAGCGTGAATCGGACTGGCGACGTCGATGAGTTCGGGCATCCGCGACTCGGCGGGATCGGATACGCGCTCGAGCAGGAGATCGAGAGGCGCACCGGCTTCGAGACTCGCGCCACGGTGCTTGGCCACGTCCAGCGTGGCGGCACCCCGACGCCGTTCGACCGTGTCCTGGCGACGAGGCTCGGGCTGGCGGCGATCGACGCTGCACACGATGGGGCGTGGGGGATGATGACCGCGCTCAGGTCCACGAACATCGAGCTGGTCCCGCTCGCCGATGCGGTTGCGGAGGTCCGCCATGTGCCAGTTGAGGAGTACGAACGATATGGGGTTCTTTTTGGGTAGACGATCTGACTATGCTGGCGCTGTTGTCCCACGACGCACTCTCAGCTCGTGACTGCGACTGATTCCGCGACGGCGCTCGACCGTCTGTGCGTCGACACGATCCGCACGCTGTCGATGGATGCCGTGCAGAAGGCGAACTCCGGCCATCCGGGGACCCCGATGGCGCTGGCTCCGCTCGCGTATCTCCTGTACACGCGGGTGATGCGCCACAACCCGAGCAACCCGGACTGGATCGACCGCGACCGGTTCGTGCTGTCGGCCGGGCATGCGTCGATGCTCCTGTACTCCGTCCTGTACCTGAGCGGCTATCCGATGACGCTCGACGACATCGAGCACTTCCGCCAGGTCGGTTGGCCGACGGCCGGTCACCCGGAGCGCAAGGACTCCCCGGGGATCGAGGCGACGACCGGGCCGCTGGGGCAGGGAATCTCGATGGCCGTCGGGATCGCGCTCGCGGAGCGGATGCTCGCGGCGCGCTTCAACGAGGACGGACACGAGATCGTCGACCACAACGTGTTCACGATCGCCTCCGACGGCGACATCCAGGAGGGGATCTCGTCGGAGGCGTGCTCGCTCGCCGGGCACCTCGGCGTCGGGTCGCTGATCGCGTACTTCGACAACAACCACATTCAGCTCGCCGGCCCGACGTCGCTGGACTTCTCTGAGGATGTCCAGAAGCGCTACGAGGCGTACGGCTGGCACGTTCAGGACATCGGTGAGGACATGTCGCTCGAGCGTATGGAGGAGGCGACGCGCGCGGCGATCGCCGTCCGTGACCGGCCGTCGCTGATCATGCTGCGCTCGCACATCGGCTACGGGAGCCCGCACAAGCAGGACACCTCTTCGGCGCACGGCTCGCCGCTCGGCGAACAGGAGGTTCGGCTCACCAAGGAGGCGTACGGGTGGGATCCTGACAAGCACTTCTACGTCCCCGAGGAGGCGCTCGCCCACTTCCGCAAATGCTGCGAGCGCGGCAAGCAGCTCGAGGCCGACTGGCAGCGCCGGTTCGACGCCTACCGGGAGGCGTTCCCCGACAAGGCGGCGCTGCTCGAGATGATCGACGCCGGCGCGATGCCCACCGGATGGGACCAGGACCCGCCGCGGTTCGACCCCGCGTCTGACCCGATCGCGACCCGCAAGGCCTCGCAGGCGGCGATCCAATGGGCCGCCAAGGGCGTTCCGCACCTGGTCGGCGGCTCGGCGGACCTGGCCACCTCGACGCTGACCGACATCGACGGCGGGGGAGATGTGGAGAAGGGCTCCTACGGCGGTCGCAACCTCCGCTTTGGCGTGCGCGAGCACGGCATGGGCGCGATCGTCAACGGCCTCGGGCTGCATGGGTTCCGCGCCTACGGCGCCACGTTCCTGACCTTCTCCGACTACATGCGCGGGGCGCTCCGGCTGTCGGCGCTGATGAAGCTGCCCTCGATCTGGGTGTACACGCACGACTCGATCGGGCTCGGCGAGGACGGCCCGACGCACCAGCCGATCGAACAGCTGGCGGGGCTGCGGGCGATGCCGCAGCTGAACGTCGTGCGCCCGGCCGATGCCAACGAGACCGTGCTCGGATGGCGTTTCGCGCTGCGCAACCTGGAGGCGCCGACCGCATTCGCACTGTGTCGCCAGAACCTGCCGATCCTCGACCCGGCTACGATCCCCGACGATGCGATCGAGCGCGGCGCGTACGTGCTGCGTGAAGCCGAGGGCGGCGAGCCCGAGCTGATCCTGATCGGGACCGGCTCGGAGGTGTCGCTGTGCCTCGAGGCCGCGGATGCGCTCGACGGTTTGCGCGTCCGGGTCGTGAGCATGCCGTGCATGGACACGTTCGCCGAGGCCGACGAGAGCTATCGCGAGCAGGTGCTGCCAGCGGCGTGCCGGGCGCGGGTCGGCGTCGAAGCCGCCAGCCCGCTCGGGTGGGACCGATGGATCGGACCGGATGGGGCGTTCGTCGGGATGCAGACGTTCGGCGAGTCGGGCCCGGCCGAACAGGTCTACGAGCAGTTCGGGATCACCGCGGAGCGGGTCGCTTCGCTCTCGAAGGAGCTTCTACAACGCGTGAATGGGGATTGATGATGAGCACGACGACGAACGTGAACCCGCGTCTCGAGGCCCTGACCGAAGCGGGCGTCAGCGTGTGGCTCGACCAGATCCGGCGCTCCCTGATCGAAAGCGGCGAGATGGCACGGATGGTCGCCGAGGAGTCGCTGCGCGGGATGACCTCGAACCCGTCGATCTTCGAGAAGGCGATCCTCGGCTCGACCGACTACGACGAGGACCTGCGCGAGCTCGCGAACGAGCAGCTCGATCCGCTCGACATCTACAACCGGATCGCGGTCAGGGACGTGCAGCTCGCGGCGGACGTGCTCGCCGGCGTGCATCGCGAGTCGAACGGCCGCGACGGGTTCGTGTCGCTCGAGGTCCAGCCCAACCTCGCGTTCGACACAGATGGCTCGATCGAGTCCGCGCGCAACTACTGGAAGGCGGTTGACCGTCCGAACGTGATGATCAAGATTCCCGGTACCACGGAGGGAGTGCCGGCGATCGAGCAGGCGCTGTACGAGGGCCTCAATATCAACATCACGTTGCTGTTCTCGGTCGAGTCTTACGAGAACGTGGCCGAGGCTTACCTGCGCGCGCTCGAGCGGCGGCTCGAGGAAGGCAAGTCGCTCGACATCAACTCCGTGGCGAGCTTTTTCGTCTCGCGCGTGGACACCAACGTCGACCGAAAGCTCGAGGACCTCGGGCGCACCGATCTGCAGGGCAAGGCCGCACTGGCGAACGCGCGCGACGCCTACCAGCGGTTCCAGCGGATCTTCTCCGGGCCGCGGTGGGAGAAGCTCGAACAGGCGGGCGCGGCGGTGCAGCGGCCGCTGTGGGCGTCGACCTCGACCAAGAACCCCAACTACCCCGACACCATGTACGTCGATGAGCTGGTGGCGCCTCACACCGTCAACACGATGCCGATCAACACGCTGCTCGGGTTCGGGGAGCACGGCGAGGTGACCGGGCCGACAGCCGAGCACGACCCGGCCGAGGACCTGAAGGCGCTGGCCGACGCCGGGATCGACATGATTCAGGTCACGCAGGAGCTGCTCGAGGACGGGGTCGACCAGTTCGTGCACGCGCTCGACCGGCTGCTCGAGGGGATCGACGAACGGCGCGAGGCGGTCCTCACCGGCCGGCCCAGCACGATTCAGGCGCGGTTCCCCGACGAGCTGGTCGAGCCGGTCGCGAAGCGGGTCAAGCAGGCCGTCTCGGACAAGGTCGCGGAGCGCGTGTGGCGCCGCGACCCGTCGCTGTGGGGCGGCCCCGGGGTTCCGGAGATCGAGAACCGGCTCGGGTGGCTGACGGTAGCCGAGACGATGCTCGAGCACGCCGCCCAACTTGACGCGTTCGCGGAGCAGTGCCGCGCCGACGGCCTGACCGACGCCGTGCTGCTCGGGATGGGTGGCTCGTCGCTCGGCCCCGAGGTGCTGCGCGAGTCGTTCGGCGAAGTCCGTGGCGGGCTGCGGCTGCAGGTGCTCGACTCGACGCACCCGGACGAGATCAAGAAGGTCCAGGACTCGCTGGATCTCGACAAGACGCTGTTCATCGTGTCCTCGAAATCCGGCGGGACGATCGAGACGCTCTCGCAGTACAAGCACTTCAAGACGCTAGCCCGTCCGGACCAGTTCGTCGTCGTCACCGACCCGGGGAGCCCGCTCGAGCAGCTCGCGGCCGACGACGGACTGCGGCGCACGTTCCTCAACCCGCCCGACATCGGCGGCCGCTACTCGGTGCTGTCGTACTTCGGGCTGGTGCCGGCCGCGGTGATGGGCGTGAGCGTTGAGGCACTCCTGCATCGTTGCCAGGTCGCCGAGCAGAACTGCGCGCACTACGACTCCTCCGAGACCAACTCGGGGCTGTGGCTCGGCGCCGTGATCGGCGAGCTCGCCCTGCAGGGGCGCGACAAGCTCACGTTCCTGGTGTCGCCGCCGATCCAGAGCTTCGGCCTGTGGGCCGAGCAGCTGGTCGCGGAGTCGACCGGCAAGCATGGTCGCGGGATCCTGCCGGTCGCCGGTGAGCCGCTCGGCGAGCCGGCCGCGTACGGCCCCGATCGCGTGTTCGCGTACCTCCGCAACGCCGACGACCCTGACGAGCAGCTCGATGCCGCCGTCGAGCAGCTCGCCTCCTCGGGCCAGCCGACAATGACGCTCGCGACCCACGACCCCGCCGATCTCGGCCGGATCTTCTTCCTCTCGGAGTTTGCGGTCGCGGTTGCCGGGTGGGCGTTGGAGATCAACCCGTTCGACCAGCCGAACGTCCAGGAGGCGAAGGACAAGACCAACGAGGTGCTCGCCTCGGGATCGATTCCCCAGATTGAGCCGGCCTCCGACGACGCGCTGCGCGCGCTGCTCGGAGACGCGAACCCGCCGCACTACGTCGCGATCCTCGGGTATCTCCCTTATTCAGCGGAGCTCGATGCGGCGATCGACGAGCTGCGCGCCGCGATCCGTGCGGCGACCGGCGCGGCCGTGACGTTCGGGTACGGCCCGCGGTTCCAGCACTCGACCGGCCAGGAGCACAAGGGCGGGGCGCCGATCGGCAGATTCCTGCAGCTCGTCAACGACCCGACCACCGACGTCGAGATCCCCGGCGAGCCGTACACGTTCGGGAAGCTGATCGCCGCGCAGTCGGCCGGCGACCTGCAGACGCTGCGCTCGCACGGGCTGCCCGCTGAGCGGGTCAAGCTCGACGGCGATCCGGCCGAGGCGGTACGGGCGCTCACCAACAGGATTGCGGGCCTCCTTGAGTAGCGGATGAGTACTGCCGTCGAAGATCCGGGGGTCGCGGCCGACAATCCGCTCGTCGAGGGTCTCGAGCGGCTTCCAGTGCATCCGACGGCGCTCGTGATCTTCGGCGCGACCGGCGACCTCGCCCACCGCAAGCTGCTCCCGGCGCTGTACAACCTCGCGCATGACGGCGCGCTTCCGGAGCGCTTCGAGCTCGTCGGGGTCGCGCGGGGCGACCAGTCTGACGACGAGTTCCGGGCGCTCGCCCGCGAGTCGATCGAACGGTTCTCGCGCCGCAAGCCCAACGCCGACGTGCTCACCGGCCTGCTAGCGGACGCCCGCTACATCTCCGGCACGTTCGACGACGACGAGGTCTACGCGAAGCTCCGGCGGGTGCTCGGCGAGCTCGACCAGAAGGCCGGCCGGGTCCTGAACCGCGTCTTCTACCTGTCGACGGCGCCGGACTTCTTCCCGGTGATCGCCGCCAAGATCGGCGACGCCGGCCTCGAGGCAGTCGAGCACGCGGATACCCGGCTGGTGGTCGAAAAGCCGTTCGGCTATGACCTCGCCTCGGCGCGTGGGCTGAACGCGCAGCTGCTCGACACCTTCGACGAGTCCCAGGTCTTCCGGATCGACCATTACCTGGGAAAGGAGACGGTTCAGAACCTGATGGCGCTGCGGTTCGCCAACGCGCTGTTCGAGCCGGTCTGGAACCGGAACTTCGTCGACTACGTCCAGATCACCGCCGTCGAGGACATCGGGATCGGGGGCCGCGCCGGCTACTACGACCATGCCGGGGCGCTCCGCGACCTGGTGCAGAACCACATGCTGCAGCTGCTGTCGCTGCTGACGATGGAGCCGCCCACCTCATTCGACGCCAACCGCGTCCGCGACGAGAAGCTGAAGGTGCTCGAGGCGATCGTCCCGCCGGACATCGACGACGTCGCCTCGATGGCGGTACGCGGACAGTACGCCGCAGGCGTCGTCGCCGGGCACAAGGTGCCGGGCTACCGGGAGGAAGAGGGTGTGCCACCCGACTCGCGGACCGAGACATACGCGGCACTCCGCCTGCACGTCTCCAACTGGCGCTGGTCGGGCGTCCCGTTCTTCCTGCGTACCGGCAAGCGCCTGGCGCGGAAGGTCACCGAGATCGTGGTGACGCTCAAGCCGGTGCCCCACGTCGCGTTTCAGAGCGCCGGGTCGGTCGGGGTGCAGCCCAACCAGGTGATCCTCACCGTCCAGCCGGACGAGGGCGTGTCGGTGTCGCTCGGCGCCAAGATCCCCGGCCCGACGATGCGGATCCGGCCCGTGCACATGGAGTTCCACTACGGGACCGCGTTCCTGTCGGAGTCGCCGGAGGCCTACGAGCGGCTGATCCTGGACGCGATGCGCGGCGACGCGACCCTGTTCACGCGCAACGACGAGATCGAGGCTCTGTGGGGGATCGTCGATCCGATCCTGACCGCGTGGCACGAGGACACGAGCTCGCCGATCCCGCAGTACGAGGCCGGGTCGCAGGGGCCGGACGAGGCCAACGAGCTACTCGAGGGGAACGCCCGGTGGCGGCGGCTGTGAGCCGCGGGCGGTTCGGCGTGAGAAACGGGCCGAGGGGATGAGCGAAGACGTCTGGGCAGAGCGGGACACGACGCCCGACGAGATCGAGGTGGCGCTCCGCAGGCTGCTGCGCGACCGGCACCTGGCGAACCCGACGCTGGCCCCCGCGCGGGTGCTCAATTTCGTGGTGGTCGTCGACCGCTCGTGGAAGGGCGAGATCTCGAACCGGCTCGCGCGCGTCGGCCGCTACCACGCGTCGCGCACGATCCTGTGTGCGGTCGAGGAGGGCAGAACCTCGCTCGACGCCGTCGCGGTGATGAGCTACGACGACTCCCCGGGCGGCACCCTCAACGTGATGCACGAGCTGGTCGAGATCGACATGGGACCGGAGCACCTCGCGCGTCTGGACACGATCGTCGATGCGGTGCTGGTCTCGGAACTGCCGACGATGCTGTGGGCACCGCACGGTCACGACGATGCCGCCCGCGTGCTGATGCGGATGCTCGACGTGATCCTGATGGACTCCGAGGATCAGGAGGACCCCGGCGCCGGGCTGGCGCGCGCGGCGAACTGCCTCGGGTCCGTGTACGTGGTGGACCTCGCGTGGTTGCGGACGACGCCGTGGCGCGAGCGGCTCGCGGCAAGCTTCGATCCGCCCGATCGGCGTCGTGCGCTGCACGAGCTCGCGGGTGTGTGCGTTCGCCACCAGCCGGCGTCGATGGCGAGCGCGGCGCTGCTCGTGGGGTGGCTGGCCTCGCGCCTGAAGTGGAACGGAAGCCCCCCGGCGATCGAGCTGGCCTCGGTTGACCAGGACGCGCCCGGGCTTGCCGGCGTGACCGTGTCGTGGGGCGAAGAGTGCTCGCTGTCGCTCGACCGGGGGCGCGGGGGACTGCTCGCGCGCCAGCAGGGCGGCGGCGAGGACCGGGTCTGGAGGGTGCTCGGCGCCTCGCGCGGCGAGGGCGGGATCCTCGGCGAAGGGGTCCGCCAGGCGCTGCTGCGCGACCCGACCTACGGGCCGGCGCTCGACGCCGCCAGGGAGCTGGTCACGTGAGCCTCGAGATTGAGGTCGTCGAGGACCCGGCACGCTCGTGCTCGGCGATGCTGCTGAGCGCGATGCTGGGCGGCGGCGACATCGTGCTCACCGGCGGTGGAACCCCGCGGCCCGCGTACGAGGAGCTCGCCAGCGCGGTGCGGGCCGTCGGGCACGACCTCCGCAACACGACGCTGTGGTTCAGCGACGAGCGGTGCGTGCCGCCGGACGACGAGCTCTCGAACTACCGGCTCGTCAAGCAGGCGCTGCTCGATCCGCTCGCCGACATGCCTCGCCCGGCCGTGCGCAGGATGCGCGGCGAGCTCGGTCCAGAGGAGGCCGCCGAGGCGTATGAGCGCGAGCTCGAGGAGGCCGGCGAGCCGGAGTTCTCGCTGGTGTTGCTGGGGCTCGGCCCCGACGGGCACCTCGCGTCGATGTTCCCCGACCAGGCCTCGCTGTCCGAGCGCTCACGGCTCGTCGTCGGGGTCGACGAGGCGGGGCTGGAGCCGTTAGTCCCGCGCGCGACGCTGACGCTACCGGCGCTCGCGAACGCCGAGCGGGTGGTGTTCCTCGTCACCGGGGCCGCGAAGGCCGACGCGGTCGCGGCGGCGTTCGGTCCCGACGCGACGCCCGACCCGCACGTCCCGTCCTCGATGCTCGTCCCGCTGGCCAAGGAGCTCACGGTGGTGCTCGACGCCGCGGCGGCCGCTCGCCTGTGAGCGTCGCGGTCGTCGGGGTCGACCTCGGCGGCACTAAGGTCGCCGCGGCGCCGCTGCAAAACCAGCGACTCGGCGAGTCGGTCGTGCGCCCCACCGAGCTGGCCGACGGACCGGAATTGCTCGAAGAGCTCGTCACGGTCGTGCGCGACGCCGCCTCGGGGCGGCTCGATGCTGTCGGGATCGGCGTCCCCTCGATTGTCGAGTTCGCGACCGGGCGGGTGATCTCGTCGGTGAACGTGCCGCTCGCCGACATCCCGCTTCGCGAGGTGCTGGGCGAGCGCCTCGGGGTGCCCGTCTACGTCGACAACGACGCGACGGTTGCGGCGCTCGCCGAGGCGCATGACGAACAGCTCGAGCTCGTCACTCGCAACCTCGTGATCCTCACCGTCGGCACCGGGATCGGCGGCGGGATCGTGATCGGCGGGCGGATCTACCGCGGCTCGACCGGTGGCGCTGGCGAGTTCGGGCACACGCTGGTCGGACTTGACCTGAGCGGGTCGGTCCCGCCGCCCGGCTCGTTCCCGCAGACGGGGTCGCTCGAGCAGGTCGCGTCGGGGCACGCGCTCGACCGGATGGGGCTCGAGGCGGCCGAACGCGAGCCGGGCTCCGAGCTGGGTCGGCTGCGCGCGGCAGGCCTGCCGGTGCTCGGTGCCGAGGTGGTCGCGGCGGCGGCTGGCGGCGATGCCGTGGCGACGCGGGTGGTCGAGGCGTGGGCCGAGCACGTGGGGATCGGCGTCGCCAACGCGATCAACACGTTCGACCCGGACGAGGTCGTGCTCGGCGGGGGAGGGGCGCTCGCGGGTGAGCTGCTGCTCGGTCCGGTGCGGCGCGTGGCAGAGGGGTACATACACCCCGGGCTCGTCGGCAGGTGCATGATCCGGCTCGCGCGGCACGGGCTGCGCGCCGGCGTGCTCGGTGCCGCGATGCTCGCGCTGATGGAGCTGGAGGCGGCCGGCTGATGGCAACGCCAGCGGATTCCAGACACGAGCTCGTGCTAGTCCGGCACGGCGAGACGCAATGGAGCCTGTCGGGACAGCACACGAGTCGCACCGACCTGCCGCTCACCGAGCCCGGGCGCGAGCGGGCGCGGGCGCTCGCCGGCGACCTGGCCAGCCGCCGCTTCGCCCTCGTGCTCTCCAGCCCGCTGCGGCGTGCACGCGAGACGTGTGAGCTCGCCGGGTTCGGCGGCGTGATGCAGCTCTGTGACGACCTTCGCGAGTGGGATTACGGCGAGTACGAGGGCCTGACGACGCCCGAGATCTGGGAGCACAACCCCGACTGGGTGTTGTGGCGCGACGGTTGCCCCGGCGGGGAGTCACCCGAGCAGGTGGGCGCCCGCGCCGACCGGGCGCTCGAGCGGCTGCGCGCGGCCGACGGGGAGGCGATCGCGTTCGCCCATGGCCACATACTGCGCGTCGTGACCGCTCGGTGGATCGGGATGGCGCCGGCGGCGGGGGCGCGATTCGCGCTGCGCGCGGGCGCCCTGTCGACGCTCGGGTTCGAGCGGAAAACCGAGGTCATCAGCCGCTGGAACGCGTGACGGCGATGCGTTCGGGCGCGTGACGGCGATGCGTTCGGGCGCGCAGCCGCGATGCGTTCGGGCGCGCAGCCGGATGGCTAGACTGAGGCCCCCGCGCGGGCGTGCTGGAATTGGTAGACAGGCACGGCTCAGGACCGTGTGCTCGTAAGAGCGTGGAGGTTCGAGTCCTCTCGCCCGCATTTCACTGGGTTGGGTCGGCCGGTCCCGGGGGCATGGTCGAGAAAGCGAAAAATACGCTCGCTTTCTCGACCAAGTCCGGCTGCACTGCGCCGCTGCGGCGGCACCGCGGCGCGCGAGCGAGCGCTAGGTGACGGCGCGGCGCGGCGCGCGATCGTCCTCGGGCCCAGCCGCACGACGAGCGTGTAGCGACCGCGGGCCGGGGCGCGGCCGTGGGCGCGGAGGACGAGGCCGTGCCGTGAGGTGCCGACGTCGGCGACGAACCGCCGAGCGATCAGGCGCCGCCCGCGGTACAGCTCGACGTCGAGCCCCCGGAGCGCCCCGCGGTCTACCTCCAGCTCTACGACGAGCCCGCGCAGCCGCCGATTCACGCGCGCCGACAGGACCGTTAGCTTCTGCGCCGGGATCGGTGCCGGGACCTTGCCAGGGCCGGTCTTCGTGCACGCGAGCCGCGCCGGCGTGTCGCCGGCCGCCGCGAGCGCCGGCAGCTCGGGGAACGTGGGCTGGCCGCGCTTGAGTGCGTCGAGGTCGAGGAAGTCGAGCAGGTCGTTGGCGTTCGCGTCGCGATACGTCATCGCCTGGAGGTTCCACTTGCGCTCGAGGAACGCCAGCACCGAGGTGTGGTCGTAGACGATGCTCGACACGCAGCCCGGCTTCGCGTATGGGCCGACCAGCACCGACGGCACCCGGAAGCCGTAGCGCGCGAACCCGTCGTACGACGCCTCGCCGGGCTGGACCTGGGGCGGGATCGCGTCCGGCGCGAGCGCGACCGGGGGCGGGACATGGTCGTAGTAGCCGCCGTGCTCGTCGTAGGTGAGGATCAGCAGCGTCTTGCGCCACAGCGGCGAGCTTCCGAGCGCGCTCACGACCTTGGCCAGGAACGCCTCCCCGACGACGATGTTCTGCGGGTTCTCCTGCGACTGGGTCCCGTAGTCGGGGTCGAGCAGGCTGAATGCCGGGAGCGTGCCGGCCTTCGCGTCGGTGAAGAACTGGTCGATCGGCGGCGCGTTGGTCTTCGAGAACGCGCCGTCGTTGCCCGGGTACAGCTCCATCGTGCAGCCCGTCGGGAAGCTCGTGTTGTAGTCCGTCCAACTGATCCCGGCGGTCTCGAGCCGATCGAAGATCGTGCCGTTGGCGGGCGCGCCCAGCGACGCGTCGGGGACGATGTTGCCCGGGCCGGTGCCGATGTCGTCGGTCATCCCGCTCGAGGTGGCGGCGATCAGGTAGCGGCGCTGCGGATCGGTCTGCGCGAGACAGCTGCAGAACCAGCGGTCGCCGATCGGGAACCTGGTCGCGAGGTCGTATGTGAACGGTAGGTCGTCGACCGTCCAATAGCCCATCGCGACCGCGCCGACCAACTCGGAGGTGAACGGCGAGATCGGCGTCCGCACGAACCCGCCCATCGCGCCGTTGTCGTAGGCGTTGTGGCTGGCCGTCCATTCCTGGCTCGGGGTGGCCCCGAACTGGCACGTGGTCGGCATCCGGAACGCCCGCTGCAGCTCGCCGTTCGGATACGGATTGGTGGCGTCGGGGAGCCCGTCGTCCGCGAGCCTGAAGCCGTCTCCGCGCGGGCGTCCGCCCGGCTCGCGCCCGAGCATCCCGAACAGGTTGTCGTACGAGTGGTTCTCGCGCATCAGCACCACCACGTGCTCGATCTCCGGGAGCGTGTCGGTGCCGGCCGCGAGTGTCGCGTCGGGCAGCGAGTCGGGGAGCCGCATCCGTGACTTGCCCAGCACCCGCAGCGCCTCGCGCTGCGACGCGAGCGGCTGGCTGAGGTCGCGCACCGGGCGCCACCACGGACGCGTGCGCGCGAGCGCCCGGCCGGCGACGGAGGCGCCCGCGACCGCCGCCGTGCCGGCGGCGAGGAACGTCCGCCGCGTGGGCGAGGCGAGCGGAGGCGTGGAGACTCGTGGATCGGGCATCGATGCTCCGGAAGGCGGCGAAGCTAGCGCCCGGTTTTCGAACACAACGCCGGTTCATGTGAACAACGCGTGTCCGGATGCCCCACCCCGTGAGGTCCCGAGGCGCACGCTACGCTTCTCAGCGCGCAGGCACCCCGCCGCTATCGTCTAGGGGACTAGGACGCCGCCCTCTCACGGCGGAAACCCGGGTTCGAATCCCGGTAGCGGTATCAACAAACTACCTGCAAATCGGCAAGTTCGCGCCGGGAAATAGGCTGATTGGGAACCTATTTGGGAACCTAGCGCACAGAACGGTGCATCGCATCGGGTCTACTTGCCGACCACGTCCTTGCGAGAGATGCCTGCCGGCTTGAGCAGGCCGAGGACCGGCTCCGAGACGGGGACCAGGTAATCGGGCTGCTGTAAGCGTTCCGCTCGGCGGCTCGTCGTCATCGTCCGGGTCGGCCGCGATTCTGCGGGGATGACTGACTCCCGAATCCAAAAGTGGACCGGCTGGATCGACGGGACGATCAAGAATGAGCTTGTGACGATGCATTTGCACCGCTACGTCTGGCAGGAGGTCACGAAGCTGGTCGAAGACAACACCGAGCTGCCGGACTCCTATTGGTGGGAGTTCATGCTTGACACCTACACGACCACGCAAGCGACCGCGGTCCGCCGCCAGGCGGACAGACGTCGAGACGTGGTTTCCCTCAAGCGGCTCCTGATCGAGGTCCAAGGGAGGGCGAGCGCGATCACCCGTGCGTACTGGATCGAGACGCTATGGAAGGCCGAGGACCACGGGGAGCGGGTCGTGGCCGGCCGACAGTGGGATGAGCACTACGGTGGCAGCGTGGGAGGACATCTCGATCCCGCTATTCCCAGGGGCGACCTCGCGCGTCTCGACACGGCCGCAGAGGAGGTCAAGAACTACGTGGACATGAACGTCGCCCACACGAGCGCGGACCCCGTGGCACGGGAGGTCACCCTCAACGTCGGAGACGTCCACCGAGCGATGGACGATGTCGCCCGAGTGTTTCGGCGCTACTACGGCTTATTCACCGCGAGCACGCTTCTGACGCTCACGCCCTTCCTGCAGCATGACTTCTTCGGCGTGTTCCGGCAGGCCTGGATGCGCGAGGGCTATCAGCCGGAAGCCCAGGTGGTATGACCCGTGCGCTCCGTCCGCCTGGTAATCCGGGAGTGGGCGATGCTGGGCTCGAACCAGCGACTCCGCCTTGTCGAGGCGGATTTGGGGCGGCAGCAGACGGAAGGAGGGGGCAGGAAAAGCCAGGAAATCCCTGCACGAAACGGCATTTCGGGCTGACGGCTGCTACCGCGCGTTTCCCGCTGTTACCGCACGAGGTGTTGGCCCAGTGTTGGCCAAGCCGATCTGAGGCGGGGAATCAGCCCGCCGGCGACCGGCTCGCGCTCATGGCGGAGCGGAACGTCCGGAATGTCGCCAATGCGGTCGCAGGCCGTCCGGCGGGTAGAGCACGGATGAGATCGTCCGGAGGAGTGCCGGATTCGGCGCAAGGGAGAAGCTATCCGCGCGTCGAGCAGACGACCGGATGTAGCCCGGAGCAGGTGTCTGAGCAGAGTGCTCCTTTCGTGGCGAAGCGCTCGTGCGAGAGCGACGATCCGAACCGGGATAGCGATCGTCCGGACGAGCCGACTCAGGTGGCCGCTATCGGCGACCAGCAGCTACCTCGCGGCCGCGGCTCAGGTGGCCGGTGTAGCGGCGTTGCGGGCACCGGAGGCCGCTGGGCCCAGATGGCCGCTTCCGACAGACAGCAGCCAGCTCGAGCTCGGCGCTGGCTGCTCGCTACACCCCGATTGCTTGCTGATCGGCAGCACCTGATGCGCGCTTCTGGCGAGGAGCGGGTGCTGGACCAGTTCGCCGCGGAGACCTGCTGTGCTGCCCACGCGGTGCTGGCGAAACCGGGAACGCAGCGGCGAGGCTAGCGAGCAGGTCCACGTTGAGGAACGCGTGGCAGCTGCATGAAGCTCCGAATATCAGGCGGCCGGCGTCGGCCTACAAGCTGGGGACCATTGCCAGGGCGGCGTGAAATGCGGCACGGTTCCGGCTGTTGGGGTCCCTACCGAGCTTCACGGCGCGCGCAGCGATCTGACGAATGCGTGTGAGCGTCACGGGTACCGCTGAGAGCTCCGGGGGAAGGCTCTTCAGTCCGGAGGCCCGCAGGGCTGCTGGCGCGTTCTCAAGCACAGTCGTGGCGGCTGGATCGGCCGGTGCTCGCTTCGCGGCCGTGATCCAGCGGCCCAGCAGAGCCTGCAACGTCGAGGACCACTTCAGCCCCCGGATGCTGGGCTCGAGCAGGACGAGTTGCCTCGTCCTGGTCAGCATCGAGGCAGTGATCGTCAGCGGCCGGGCGGCACGTACGGTCCGCAGCGTCAGGCCCGGCCAGTGCGTGGCCGAAGGGGTGGTCGTTGCGGCCGCCGGCTGGCTCTCCGGAAGACCTCCAATCGGTTGCACGTAGGCGACCCACAGGGCGACGATCTCGCTCGCTTTAGCGCCGACGGGCGGCGAAACGAGCGGAACCCCGTAGTAGCGGAGTACGGCGACCGAGTAGTCGGGCTTCACGATCACCAGGCGCGGCATCTGCGTGGGCGCGAGGGCATCAGCGGCGGCTCGCCAGTCGGTCCGCTGCAGCGCTGGCGATCGCTGCACCTCAACGTTGACCGCCAGTCCGGCGACCAGGATCATGCCGAGCGCCACAAGCGCCCAGGCGCGGCGGTTGAGCGCCAGCATGCAGCCGAGAGCCAGAGCGAGGACCGGCCAGGCGGCAATTAGGTTGCGTTCGTTCACGCGGTCAAGCGGCGTTAGCGCGAGCAAGATGGGGATCACGATCGCCGCAACTCCGATTCCGGCCAGGACAGCCGGAGCGCGACGTCTTCGGTGGGCCGCGCTCGTCAGTCCGATCCCGAGCGCGCCGATCGTCCCCAGGAGTCCCAGTATCCACCAGGGGCCGTAGGGCTCCGCCGAGCTGGTGGAGATGGAAGAGATCAGCGCGGTGTTTGCCGTCAGCAGCTCTTTGGCGATGTGACCAACGCGAGTACCTAGAGGGATCGCCGAGATCCATGCGTTGCCGCCGCGGGCATCCTGGGCGTGGGCGAGGGGGACGAGCGCCAGGCCAATGGCGATCACCGGCAGAAACGCCATTGCTACCCGTCCACGATCGGCGGGCATCAGCCAGATCAGCGCCACGAACTCAGCGGCGAGCAGGAAGGCGGCGAAGTAATGCGTCAGCAGGGCCAAGCACGAGACGACGCTCCACCAGGCGAACGAGCCGCGGGTCGGCTGGCGAACTAGCCTGATTGCCATCCAGACGCTCGCTGCGCCGAGCAGCGCCAGAAGCGCATACGGACGGGCCTCCTGCGAGTACCAAACGAGCATGGGGTTGACCGCGACAAGGGCGCCCGCGATGACGCCCGCACGCTCAGAGACGGCCTCTCGGGCCGCAGCCCACACCACCACCACCGTCGCCGTGCCAAATAGTGCGGAGAGCGACCTCAGCCCAAACTCAGTCACGCCGACCGGACGGGTCCACAGCCACGCGATCAGGTGATAGAGAGGCGGCGAGGACTCCCAAGCTCTGACCCCGTCGACCACATGCCAGAAGGACCCCTTGATCACCAGGGTTACGACGACCTCATCAAACCAAAAGCTCTGGTGCCCAAGCGCCCAAAAGCGCAGCACCGCACCGATGGCAACCAGGACGCAGATCGATGAAAGCGCGCGCACCCGCGCGCCTCGCGGCCTCACGTCCACGCGAGTAATCGCCGCCACGCCGCCGGATCGCACAGCCCGCTGCACAGTGTTACTGCCGATCGAAGGCGAGGCTGGCCTGTACTTGATCCTGCCCGGTTGTGCGCATGGTGCGAGGCCGTCGAGCGGAAATCAGTGAGCGGTTGTCACATAGACGATGGCCATGACGGCGACCGCACCCACGATCAGGATCTGCGTGAAACGCTCGCGGCTTGTGCTCAACGTGGAGCTGATCAGCCGTGACAGCAAAATGGTGACGGCCACAACCGCGATCACCAGTGGCGCGGATGCCAGCTGGTGCGTGAGGTCCGCGCTGAGCAGGGCCAGGATGCTCACGCCAAAGGCGATCAGCGTCGGTAGAAGCAACCAGGAAAAGCGAGTCTGGCTCGCTTTCTCGGTGGCTTTCGCCCACACACGACTCGCCGTGCGCCGATCGTGGAGAAGTGCCTTGACTGTTCCGAGCGCGTAGACAGGAGAAAGGAAGAGCCATTGACGCGTCATGCTCAGCGTCTTGGCGGGACTCAAGAACATGAAGAACAACGCTGCGACGCTGAGGTAGTACGGAGCTGCGTGAGCAAAGTACGTGAGTGGAGCCGTGGATGCGCCGAGCAACGCGTCCTGTAGGAGCAGCGAGATCGCTGGCGCGAGCACGAACACAGCTTGGGCAACCGCTACCAAGTAGCTGCTGGTTGTCTGAAGGTAGTGCAGTCGCTGGCGGGCGGTCAGGCCCCGCTTCATCAGCGGCGTATCAAAGAACAGGATGCGCAGGCTGTCGATCGCGTAGCGCAACCGCTGCAGCGACAGCTCCGCCGTGGTTCGTGGGGCGATCCCGATGCTCAGCGGACGCGGATGGTAAACACTCTTCCAACCGGCGGCGTGGAGCTGATATGTCGTGTAGAGGTCCTCGACCAGGTTCCATTCGGAGAATCCGCCGATCGCCTCCAACGCCGAGCGACGATAGACGGTCGCGTTACCGCACGAAAAAGCGGCATTGGCGGCGTCCTTGGCAGGCATCATGTAACCGTAGAAGAAGGGCTGCGCGTTGTGCAGTACGTCGCCCTTGTCCAAATGAAACAGCTGCGGAGTAGTGACCACTGCGACGTCGGGGTCTGAGAAATAGCCCAACATCTCATGCGCAAACAGCGGATCCGCGACGTGGTCGGCGTCGAACACGGCCACAAGATCGCCCGTCCCGACAGCCAGCCCAAAGTTGAGGTTCCCGGCCTTGCCACGCTTTCCGCTGGTTCTCGTGACGCAGTGCACGGAATAGCGGGACGCCAGCGCCTCCACCTCCCGCCAATTCTCCTTTCCTGCGATCCGCCCATCGTTGAGCACGAGAACCCGATGCGGATAGCCGATGGCCAAGGCCGCCTGGAGAGTGGCTTCAAACATCGCCACCGGCTCGCCGCAGACGGGCAGCAACACATCGAGAGTTCCCCGCGGCACACCCAACGCGCCGTCGCGGATCCTGGGAGACCACAGCGCCCAGGCCGTCAGAACAATCCCCGTGAACGCTACCGCCTCGACGCTCCAGAACAGAAACGCCATTCCCGTCTTGGGCATAACGGTCAGACGCCACCCCACGAAACTGAGACCACAGACGCCTGCCGCCGCGCCAGCAAGGCGTGCCCCTAGCTGGCGCCACCTCCCCAGCCCCTCGAGCCGGCGATAGCGGGGCGCGCCGGCTGGAGGCTCAGAGCGGGTCACCTCGCTCCCGATCCGCGACGGATAACTGATACGAGGGGAAAGGTCAGGCATGTCGGTTCAGGCTCTGTCCGTTCTTCTGTGTAGGCATGAGTCGAAGGAGACTCATGTCCACGACGATTCCACCAGGTTGGATGAGACCTCGGAGCAGCGGGATAGCGCCGGCGTGGCGCGGAGCGAGACCGTAGGTCGAGCGCAGCGACGTGCTGGCGCTGCGCGCGGTCCGGATCCCGCCCAGCTGCCGAGGAGGTCAAGGCTCTGCTCCTGACGAGTGATCGACGAATTGCTTGCCGGGTCTCGGACCGAGCAGGAGATCGCCGGCCCGGGCGGCTTGTTGGGCTAGCTCACGAAGCGGCTGGTCGAGCGGGCGATGGAGGTCGAGCTGACCGATCATCTCGGCTATGAGCCGCATCAGGAGCCGCCGGGCGGCTCGGGCAATACCAGGAACGGGGCGACGTCGAAGACGTTGATCACGGAGAGCGGCGAGGTTCGGACGACACCCCGCGGGATCGGGGCGGGACGTTTGAGCCGCAGATCGTCAGAAAGCGCCAGCGGCGGTTCGAGGGGTTCGACGACAAGATCCTCGCCTTGTATCCCGGGGGCTGTCGACGCGGGATATCGAGGCGCACCCGAGGAGATCTACGGGGTCAAGGTCGGCGCGACTGATCCGAAGGTCACCGACGCGGTGATGGACGACGCGCGGGCGTGGCAGACGGCGCTGGAGGACGTCTACCAGTCGTGTCCTCGACGCGCTGGTGCTCAAGATCGCGACGGCGGCAGCGTTCAGCGCAAGGCGTGTTACTGGCGATGGCGATCATATGGACGGCGAGCGCGAGGTTCTGGGATGTGGTCAGGCAACGAGGGCGCGAAGTTCTGGATGCAGGTCTGACGACTCAAGCAGCGCGGGGTTCAGGACATCTGATCGCGTGGAGGGCTCAAAGGCTTCGGAAGCGATCGAGGCGTTGTTCGAGAACGACGGTGCAGAGGTGCATCGTTCACCTCATCGCCACAGCTGCGCTACGTGCGCGCCGGCAATACGACGCCGTGGTCAAGGACCTCAAGCCGATCTACAGCGCGATCGACGCCGAGCAGGCGCTGCTGGCGCTCGAGAGCTTGGATGAGAAGTGGGGTGAGCAGCTGCGGTGATGGGGAGGTGTGGGGGACGCGTGGGAGCACGTGATCGCGTTATGGGCTATGAGCGCGAGGTGCGCGGGTGATCTACAGCACGAACGCGATCGAGGCGCTCAACCGCCAACTACGCAAGGCGCTAGGAAGGGCAGTTTCCGAGCGAGGACGCCGCCGGAGTTGATCTACCTCGCATCCAGAAGCCGGCCAGTGGACCGGACGCGCGGGTGGACGAAAGCGTTACTGCGTTAAGATGCAATTGGAGAGATCACGCCGCGCGGAACGCGGACCGGAATGGTTGCGTCATCTCGCGCGCGTAGGTGCCGGTGATGTGCCCGTAGATGTCGACATAGACGACAGTGTTGCCGACCACCAGGGGACACTCGTCGTGGTAGCAGAACCAGCCGCGGGTCTTGATGAGACCGAAGGCACGGCTCAGCCCGGAGGCCTGGGCGAGTTCGTCGTTGAGCAAAGTCCTCGCCGGATCGATGGTGTCGGTGCAGGTTCGCATGGTCGCACGGGGCGCCAAGAGGCAGTTGACCGGATCCTGGCTGATGCCCTCGTCGTCGGCGATCAAGATCACGTGTTTGGAGTACCTGCCGAGAGTGGTGGCGACCTGGCTGATCGCCGTCCGAACCGCCTCGGCGGCATTGCCCTGGAATCCGCCGTACATGGTGCCCATCAGGATGACCGAGGGATGCAGCGCCTGGACCTTGCTCAGGGCCCACTTGTACCAGGCCGAGCAGTATGAGTTGTGCGCCAGCCATCGCGGCATGGCATAGGAGAAGGAGAACAGCTTCGCTGAGAGGCATTGCCACTTGATCAGGGGCACGACCGCCCAACCGTCCTGCTGTGCCATGCCGAGAATTGCCGGCATCCACATCTCCGCATGTGAATCACCGAAGACAAGAATTGTCCGTCGGCTTGCGACGTCCCCGAGGCGGCACACCTGGCTGCTCGTTTGCATGATGCCCTCCGCCGTGCAGCGCGACGGAGACCGAAACGTCGACAGGTTGCCCACCGCTGGCGCCAGCGGCGACGGCAAAGGTGCCGCGCGGTTTGCGGCTTGCACTGCAGCCACCACTGCCGACAGTGTGAGGCTGTCCGCGCTGGCGTATCCCTGCGGGACCTTCGCTCCGCCGGAGTATGCGGCTTGGGCCGCCGCCATGTCCGGGACCGAACTCGCCGTCCGGGCGGCCACCTGCAGCGCGTCTTCCTTGTTCGTGATCGAGTTGATCGACACGCCGGCAACCAGCAACACCGTCAGGACACAGGCCGGCCAGAGGAGCAGCGGCTTGATCACGCCTGACCACTCCGCGCGGCGCAGAGGGTTCTCGAAGAACCGGTAGGTCACGATCGAGACGAGAACTGCGGCGAGCAGGATCCCCAGGTTCACGCGGAGCGAGAGGGAATGACCCTCGTACTGCGCGGCCAGGATCAGCATCGGCCAGTGCCACAGGTAGATCGTGTAGGACCGGTCGCCGATGTACCGCATCGGCGCGGTTGACAGCAGCCGCGCGGCATCCCACCGAGCCGTCTTTGGCGCGATTCCGGCGCCGATCACGAGCGCCGCGCCCACGCAGGGCAGTAGGGCAGCAGAGCCCGGGAACGGGGTGGCGGCCGAGAACAACACCGCGCTGGCCAAGATGCATGTCAGACCCAACCACCCGAACACGGCCGCGGGGTTCCGCGGGAGCCGCGCGAGCTTCGGGGTGAGGACTGCCAAACCGGCACCGAGGGCCAGCTCCCACGCCCGCGCCGACGTGGAGAAGTACGCCGCCACGGCCAAGCGGTGGGTGAGATAGATCGACCACCCGAGCGAGGCTCCCCCCGCGACGGAGATCACCGCCAACAGCGCGGAGACCCGCCGTCGGCTCGGGATGCCAGTTTGCGTGCGTGCCTGGTAGGAACGGCGCCGCAGCGTGAACGAGACTCCGAAGAGCACGACCACCAGCACCACTGGCCACAGCAGATAGAACTGCTCTTCGACGGACAACGACCAGAAGTGCTCGATCGGGGATGGCGCCTGGGCCTGCTGGAAGTAATCGGTCCCCTGCGCGGCGAAGCGGATGTTTGCGACAGAGAGCGCCGCCGAGATGCTGTCGAGCAGGACCTGCTTGGCACGTACGAAGTTGAGCAGGTGGTAGGCAACCAGATCCGTCGTCACCAGAGTCAAGCAGGCGACTGGAAGGATCCGCCGGGCCCGGCGCGCGTAGAACTCTCCGATCCTCGCCACCCGCCCCCGCCGCTGGCGGCACGCTCCCGAGAGTAAGAGTCCCGTGATCAGGAACCCAGAAAGAACGAAGAACACGTCCACGCCGATATATCCGCCCTGCAGAAAAGGCACACCAGCGTGATCAAGAACGACGAGCAGAACCGCGATGGCACGCAGCCCTTGGATGTCGTTGCGGTGCCGCAGGTTGCCGAACAAGCCCGAGCTGCCGCTCGCGGGCCCATGTGACAGAACCCGCCCCTCACCCACCGCCACCGCAGTCAATGGCGCCAAGCTCGATCTCCTCCTGCCATGTGGAGGATCAACCCTATCGCGAGGGGACCTACTTCGATTTGCGCTGCCGCCCAATCCAGTTTTGACCATGCGAGCCGTCCGCGGCCACCTGCTTCGCTCGTGCTCGCGACGCTATGCGCCCTTCAGCCGCCCGTTTCGCTTCGCGCGGATTTCGCGCAGCGGCGATGAGTCGTGTCGGGCTCGGCCGGGACAAAATTGTTCAAGCTGTGATGGGAATGAACGGCAAGCCGGCTGCTCAGCACAGCGAGGGTGCGTCGAGGCGGTCCGTCGTGCTCGTGACCGGCATGTCAGGCAGCGGAAAGTCGACGGTGCTCGCGGAGCTGAAGCGCCGGGGACATCGCGTCGTGGACACCGACGATCCCGGTTGGATCGTCGAGACCCACTTCGCCGGCGGCGTTGAGCCGGTCTGGGACCTCGACCAGATCAGGGCGCTCATTGACGGCCACCGCAGTGGCTGGCTCTTCATCGCCGGCTGCGTGGCCAATCAGGGCGCGGTCTACGACCGCTTCGACACCGTCGTGCTGCTGAGCGCGCCGGCCGAGGTCCTCCTCGATCGGGTCGCCGACCGGGGCAATCCGTTCGGAGCCACGGCGGAAGACCGGACGAAGATCGCCAACGATCTGGCCGCGTTCGAGCCGCTGCTGCGTGCGGGTGCGGATCACGAGATCGTGACAGCGGCGCCCGTCCACGAAGTCGTCGCCGAGCTCGAACACGTCGCTCGCTGTGCCGGGCATCCTGACTCGCTTCGATCACGCCGCGTGCATCGCGCTTGACTCGCTCAGCGTCGCGCATAGCGCGGCAACCGTGCACCCGCCAGATCCGGTGCTAGCTGACTTTCAGCTAGCGGTTCGTACGTAGGCGGCGCCCGGCGACGAACTTGAGGTGGCTCCTATCGGTTCGGAACCAGCGATCGAACGGCGACGCCCCCGCGTAGCCGCTTCGCCGCGACTGCGGCCAGAGGGAGCGCTGGACCCGGGTAGCTGCTCCGGGCCGAATGCGGCTACGAGGGCTGTGGCGCGCCGACGATCGCATTCGCGATCCAGGAGTCCCTGACCGGGAGCGTTTTGCCACGAAGGCAATCGCCCGCTGAGCAGCAGCCAGGGCATCGACATCGTGGCTCGTTTGCGTCGCAGGCGGTAGCGTTGCTCCGGGTCGGGGCCGCAGACTTCCGGATCGTCGGGCTCGAGCAGCAATCTCCTGACAGCGATGAGACTGCTGGTCATCGTTCCGGAGCGGTCATCTCAGTCGGGCCGTCACCAGTGACTGCATCGCCCGGGTGGAGCAGAAGCCGAACCGACGGCACCGACGTCAAGCGAGAGTGCTGGCTCGCGCAGGAAGGGGCAGCGACGTGACCGGCGATTTTCGCGACGGCGAGGCTGGTTGGTGGTAGCCTGAAGGTCGGTGTGGGGCGCCGCGGCATTGGAGGCTGTGATGGGACCCAGAACGAGGTTGTTTGAGGTTCGGCTTCCCTCTGCCAGAGCGGCGGCTGGTGGGCCTGTCTATCGCGATTTGTCTCGCGACGGTTGCTCTGTGCGTGACCGCGTCGTCGGCTGAGGCGACAGGAAGTGGTGTCGTGTCGTCGTTCTCCTTTCAGCCGTCGGCGCTTACGGCCGGCGGCAGTCCGGATTTGACGACTGACATCAGCTTCTCCTACGCGGGAAGCGACAGCATCAAGAACGTCGCGATCACGCTCCCGCCGGGGCTGGTCGTGTCGCCGGCCAGTGTGCCTGCGACTTGCTCCTCGGCGCAGCTTGCCGCTTTCAGCTGTCCCAGCGGGGCGCAGATCGGGAGTGGTACGGGCACGACAAACCCGAGTATCGGCACTGTGGACATCAAGCTCTACCTGATGCCCGCTCCTTCCGCGAGTGACATAGCGGGAATGGGGGCGATCCTCTCCGAGGGCGGAGTGTCGATCTCTTTCTCCGGCGCGATCGACAGCACGATGGTTGGTGGGCAGCCGGCGGTTGTGCTCAAGTTCACGAACATCCCGAACATGGTGTCTGGGGTGTCCGTTCAGGCCACCTCGATTCACCTGACGGTCAATGGTGTCAGCCAGAGTGGCGGTCGGTTCACGCGTATGCCGACGAGTTGCGGTCTCGCAACTACGACCCTGAGCGTCGACACCTACTCTGCGTCCGGGGACGGCAGTGGCAGCGATAGCTTCACGCCCACCGGGTGCGTCGCGCCGCCGCCGCCGAAGCTAACACCCACCTCCCTTCACGTGGGCTCCTCAGCCGACCCGGCAAGGACGGGGAAACAGG
This sequence comes from uncultured Solirubrobacterales bacterium, assembly GCA_963800475.1. Classification (GTDB taxonomy): domain Bacteria; phylum Actinomycetota; class Thermoleophilia; order Solirubrobacterales; family Solirubrobacteraceae; genus Palsa-465. The sequence continues at coordinate 878,358 of CAWDAZ010000001.1, forward strand.
TGCTCTACACCGCGAAGCTCACCCCGGTCCCGGATGGCGGCACCGTGTCGTTCTCCGATAACGGACACCCCATACGCGGCTGCCAGAACCTACCTGTGGCCGCAAATGGGACCGTGACCTGCAAGGCCACCTACAAACACGCGGGGTCGCACACCATCCAGTCAGGTACGGCGGCGACACCAAGTTCGCCACCTCCATATCCAACCAGCTCAACCAGACCATCAAGCGCAAACACCCAAGCCGCACCACTGACAGCCCAGCCAAGCCGACGGACAGCCGCCCCCGACCACAGACTGCTGCTTCAGCACAAGCTTCTGATCTACTTCCCTCCCCGTCGAAACCGGGATCCACGCCGGAGACTGATGCTCTCCACAGTTGCGAGCGCTCGGCAAGACCTCAGGCGCGTTACTTCTCCGGACGACGACCAGCAGTCACGGCTCACCGGCGCTCTCCGGCGAAGCAGGAGACTCGCGCCCGCACCGGCTTGTCGAGTTTGGGCCCAAGGGGCAGCCGCGTTGGCGTGACTCGTATAGGCGTCGACCGGTAACGCCGGCTGGTCGGGCGGCGTCGCGGCGACCCCTGACGACGCCGACGCGGCCTTCGTCGCGACCCATCGTGTCCGGGAGCAGTCGCCCGCGACGGCCGCGTCCGCGTGGACGTGGTGGCTGGTTTCCGCAACCGTCGGCGTTCTCGTTGTCATCTCTGACCTTCCCGATTCGCGAGACGGTGCATGCTCCCGGCCGCGGCGTGGCTAGCGATTCCGCTGGCCGCATGCTGCGCGGAGGGGGAGGGTACTTGGCGGCCTCGCAGATGCGCGACTTGGCGATGAAGCAGGAGCCCTGCGGACCAACGACGAGAGTGGTGAAGCTCAAGCGCAGAAGCGACGCGAGTACCGGCGTCGACGCCTCCTCCCGTGATTGTGAAAGGGCCAGCTGGGATTGCTGCGTCTCGTTCGAACGGCCCTGAACTGCGGACCGGAGGCCACAGATCTGGCGCCTCGATGAGCGTCAGTTCGGCTGAATAGCGCGACGCGGTGTATAACCTGACGACCGGTGGGCACGGTGCTATCTACAACCTCCAGCGACAAGGTCTGACGTGGGTGGGCGAGGGTCGCAGCCTCGCGTATCCGGCCGCCTGGGGTTGCTGGTGCTCCTGGTGGCCATGATTCCCGCTCCCGTCGCGGCAGCCGCGACGCGGGCTGGCTTGGCCGCCGGGGGAGCGCGCCTTACTGCATCCAGTCCGATCGTAGGCGCACGGGACACGGTTCAGCTGCGGGGTTCGCGCTGGTCATGCTCGCACGACGTCAAACTCCAGGCCTACGTCGACGGGGTGAGCCCTTATCCGTCCCAGGACATTGGATTCGCCAAGCCGGCCGGCGGCGCCTTTTCTAGGCGCTGGCGCGCGCCGTCGGTTATCGACTCGCTGCCGTGGACCGTGCAGGCGGTCCAGCAATGCGGCTCGCGTACAACGGTGGTCACGGCGCCCCTGGAGATCACGGCGGCGACGAGAGGTTCCCGGACGGCGGGCGTTGGCAGGTCGCTGCTTTCGGCCATCGCGGCCTCCGCCGGGGCCACCACCGTCGACCGGCCGGGCCTGCAGTACATCGCCGACAACGAGGGCTACAAGCTCAACCGACAGGGGCTGTACGTGGTCTACAACGACCCGCTCGGATTCTGCACTGCGGGTTACGGCCACCTCTTGCACAAGAGCAACTGCACAGCGGCTGACCGCGCTGGGCCATTCAACAACCTGACCGCTTCTCAGGCCGTGGCGCTGCTGCAAAAGGACGCTGATGCCTTCGCCGCCTACATCGTCCGTCGGACACAGGTCCCGCTCAGCCAGGCTCAACTCGATGCGCTGGTCGACTTCGCGTTCAACGTCGGCAAGGATGCCTACGGCTCCTCGACCCTGCTCCGACTGCTCAATCAAGGAAAGGGGGACCAGGTTCCGGCCCAGTTGGCCCGCTGGGTCCACGGCACCGTCGGTCAGGGCGCCAACAAACACACCGAGGTGATCAAAGGACTCGTGCTGCGCCGCGGCACCGAGTCGAAGATGTGGACGAGGGGTCAGTTCCCAGCGGCCAAGCATCCCTTGCCCACGGGGGGAGGCCCAACCCCCTCGCCACCCCCTAACCCTCCGCCCAAGTCACCGAACTGCTCCGCCGACGACCTCAGCCAGCCGCCCACCGATGGCTGCTACCGGATGAAGGTCCAGGTCATACTCGACAAGTACCCCGGCGACCCGAACGGAGCCCTGGGAGTCGGAGTTGGCAGCGCCACCCTGCAGCCGGGCGGCAAGACGATCACGTGCCTGAACCCGGGCGACGCTGGAGCCTGCTTCGTCTATGAGGACATCGCCGTGAACACAACGGTCACCGTGACCGCGACCCCGGGCAGTGAGTCGCCGGATCCCGCCAATCCCCCTGATTCGGCCTTTGAGAAGTTTGCCGGCTCTTGCACCGGAACCGGGGCGTGCGTGCTCACGCCCTCATCGAACAACACGGTGGTCAGCGTCTACTTCAAGCCCGCGGTCGCCACCCTGACGCTCAAGGCGTCTGTCAGTACCGCCGACATGTCGGCCAACGGAGAAGGACACGTCGCCGGCACCCTCCCCTCCAGCCCAGTCAACTGTGGGGGCACAGACGACACGATGGCCCTGCCCTGCTCCCTCCTGGTTCGCATCAACGGCGAGGTTCAGGTCCAGTCCGACAACCAGGGCCACACCCCCACGACGCCGACGTTCAGCGACAACTGTGCAGTGCGGCCCGCGGCGCCCACCTACTGCGATATCACGCTCACCAGCGATCAGACCGTCACTGCGACCTATGGCGGATAGCCCGAGGCCACCGAGGCGTGCTGCTGCCAGCGCCCAGTGGCCGACGGCGATGTCCTCCCGGCTGAGGCGCTGGAACGCCAGCGGCATCGTCTCCCAGCGCTCGAGTGGTCCGGCACCTGCTTTTCGCCGTGGCTGGCTTGTGAATCCCCGGGCCTACGAATGCGGTGCCGGCACGCGAAAACAGGCCCGGCCGCTGGCAGGGCCAGGTAGAGCGTGCTCGGTTGTCAGGTGGGGCGGGGTTGCTCCTCG
>CAWDAZ010000002.1:0-1354444 GCA_963800475.1 uncultured Solirubrobacterales bacterium
GCCCCGGGCCTCCCACTGATCCCGGCTTAGGCCCGGGCCTCCCACTAATCCCGGCGTGGACGGCCCGCCGCGGAGTACCCCCGCCGCTGCGGGGGCCGTGTGAGTGGGCGACCCAGGACTCGGTCAGAGGCCTTGGTGGGGCCAGTGCGGGGTGAGGCTCCCGGCCTTGCGCGACTCGCTGAGCTCGTGCCAGCGCCTGATCGTGGGGAACCACCTCAGTGACCAGGCCGATCCGGTATGCCTCGTTCACGTCAATCCGGCGGCGGAATCGCCGCCGGGCGTGCCGTGTGCTGCGGCAGGGCGCTGATCGGGACCAGCGCGTGGAGGCTCGACCTCTCGCGCGACCCGGCGCGGAACTGGGCGGCGCTCGAGCCGCTTCTTCGATGAGCCTGGCACGCGCGAGACGTGGTCCGGATGAGGCCGTCGGCCGCCGGTCTCCAGGCGGTCAGCAGGACGTGGTGGGAGCCCGTTCGGGTCCACCGCCCGTGGCGACCGTCGGCTGGGGCTAGTCGCCCCGCGTCCGCGGAGCATCGACCTCCCAATACATCAGGCGCTCGAGGCTGCCGCCCTCGCCGCGCAGATATCCCACCAGCTCGCCGGTGGAGCTCACGAAGTAGAGCAGCAGGACGCCCGGGAGGTACCGGCGCAAGCGGTCTGCCGGGAAAGTGCCTCCAGACAACGCCGTGCCCGCGCGCGCTGAGCTCCGACGACGAGCGCCACCGACATCGCAGGGCTCGCCGCGCCCATCCTCCCGACGCGATGGTGCGCCTGTTCGGTCACGCGAGGGATCCTAGATCCGTCCGGTCGCGCCGCCACCGCCGCAGCGTGGCAAGCCGCTCCCGAACACTCGAACCTCGGACCTCTTCCTTAACATGACCGGCGAGCGTTGCCCCTTAACCCGCCCTCCGCGACGCGCTCGGATGCGGAACGTAGTCAGAGCACCACGAAGAACCATGTCAGCATCAGACCCGCAAGTCGCCTTGACGTCCTCCAACTTCGTCCCGGTCACGAGACGCGCCGCCGAGTTCGACGTATACGGCCTGCGCGTGAGGATCGAGGGCCAATGGCCTGCGGTCGTCGAGGCCTTGGAGCACGACTTTGCCTGGTTCGCGCACCAGCGCGCTGGAGCCGGCTCGGGAGTCGCGTCGCGCTCGGACCCTGACCTGGCCGTCATCCCCCGCTCGGGCGCTGACTCGAAAGTTGGTCGACGGGCGGACAGGCGTCTGGTCGTCGTCCGAGTCGCCAGGCGGCCCCCGGACTTCGGGCGCTTCGGCGAGGTTCCGCAGGCATTCGTCACCACCCGCAATACGGTCTTCCAATCTGGGGCGCAGACGATCGTCGACTACTCCGGCGAGGCACTCGCGCTCTACGACCGGAGTCGCGATGAACTGCTGATCGAGGGTGAGGATGAGCAGCTCGTCCACGAAGCGGCGTATCTGTTCTTACTATCGCGCATCGGGCGCCACCTCGACGACTCACGCCTGATGCGGATCCACGCCCTGGGATTGAGCGGGCGTCAAGGGGCGCTCCTGCTACTCCTCCCCTCGGGTGGGGGCAAGACGACGCTCGCGCTGCACGCACTCAGGGCCCGCGGGATCAAGCTGCTCTCCGAGGACACTCCGGTGCTCGACCGGCACGGCTTGGTGCATCCGTTTCCGTTGCGAATCGGAGTCAACCCGGGCGACGCGGAGCTCCTGCCCGAAGGCGAGGTCCGGCGAATCGAGCGGCTTGAGTACGGCCCGAAGCTACTGCTGTCAGTGGACGCCGTCGCCGATCGGATCGAGCCAATGCCGCAGCCGTTGCGGCACGTGGTGCTCGGCCACCGATGGCTGAGCGGTGGTGGTTCGTTGAGCGAGCTGCCTCGGCGCGCCTTGGTGGGCCCACTCATCCGCGACGGAGTTGTCGGCGTCGGTGTGGCACAGATGATCGAGTACGTGTTGCGGCAGGGCGCTCGCGATTTCGTGCGACAGGGCGGAGTCGCCGGCGGGCGTGCCGTCTGCTGCGGCAGGGCGCTGATCGGGACGAGCGCGTGGAGGCTCGACCTCTCGCGCGACCCGGCGCGCAACTGGGCGGCGCTCGAGCCGCTGCTTCGATGAGCCTCGCGCGCGCGAGACGTTCGATGTGTCCCAGCGGCCCGATCGAGCTCGGGTCCGTGGCGTGCTCGAGATGCAGCTCGGGCGGCGAGCACACCGGAACGCGCAGTGGGCAAAGCTAGCGGCGGCAGTTTGCGCTGCGGGCCGGATTAGACGGTTCGGTGTAACGCCCGGTTTGCGCTACACCGCGCGGACGCCAGCTCACGGCTCAGCTCTCATCGCCACAGCCGCTGGATCATTCTTGCGCGTGCGCACCAGCGTCACGATCCGCTCCACTACGGAGGCGCGGTTGGCGATCACCTCGAGCTCCCACGCGCGGGCCCGGAGGAGCTGCTCTCGGAGGGAGCTTTCGCCGCGCGACAGTACGGCCAAGGCGATGCTGACATCGGTTTCGCGCACGCGCGCCAGCGGTGAGACGGTCAGCGGGATCGCGAGCCCGAAGCGCTGGCACTGCTCGGCCAGCGCAAGCCGGTCCCAGAAGAACGGATAAGAGATCATCGGCACGAGGCCGGCGATCGCCTCGTCAGTTGAGTTCATGCCGCGATGGGTGATGAACACATCAGATCACAAAACCACTGATCACCGATCCGGCAACAACCGCAGCGCTCCTGGGAATAGAACGGGTGCGCGCACCGGCTTCGTGAGCGATGGTTAGTTCCCTAACCACATCTTCCGCGTGGATGGTCGGTAAATGCGGATCACCAAGGAAGGAAGGGGCATCCATGCGAAAAGTTCTCATTGCTGCGACCGCGGTCGCAGCACTCGCAGTACCCGCGCTGGCCTCAGCGGCTCAGCCGTCCGTCAAGGCAGTGACACACGCGCTAAATCACCCCGATACCACTAGTGTGGCTACGGGTGTGACCTCAGACAACGGTCCCGTCTGGGCTCTCGATAACCTGTCAATCCAGTTGACAGCAACTCCTGAGACCACTCCTGGCAACTATTCCGTGACGATCACCACGCACGGTAGCTTTGCCGCACTCGCTAACCCGATCACGGGTGACGCCTATTCGGGCAATGGCAGTGTGGACGGCACGATCCAGTATGACGTGTCGTCGCTCAACCAGCAGCCCGACCCTGCCAATGTCCCCGCTCAGCAGCCGCAAGCAACCATCAGTAACAACGTTGCTAGTGGCAGCACGAGTCTCAGTGACATGGTCAAGCAGTTGGTCGATAATCAGGCATCCATTGTCGGTGGTGGTGGCTACACCTTCACCTACAATCGTATTCCTGGCGCCGATACTTCGGGGTCAGGATGGACGCTAGTCAACGGACGGTACACCCAGACCGGCTAGTGGTGCGTCTCGGTTTTAGTTGGCGATTGCGGCGAGGGTGACTCGGCCGCGGCGGACTTTCTCAAGGATCTGCTCGGTGGTGGCGGTCCATTGGAACGGCTCGGGATTCTCGTTGTGGACTGCGAGGTAAGTCTGGATCGCGTCGATCAGGTCCGGGACGGTGTGGAAGATCCCGCGGCGGATTGCCTTCTCGGTGAGCTGTGAGAAGAAGATCTCGACCATGTTCAGCCAGCTGGTGGAGGTCGGGGTGAAGTGCAGCTCGAACCGCGGGTGCTTGGCCAGCCATGCCTTCACGTTGGGGTGGTTGTGGGTGGCGTAGTTGTCGAGGATCAGGTGGATTCGCAGACGTTTGGGGACCTCGCGATCGATCGTCCGTAGGAACTTCAGGAACTCGACATGGCGGTGGCGGGGCAGGCACTGGCCGATCACCGAGCCGGTCAGGACGTTCAGCGCGGCGAACAGCGTCGTGGTGCCGTTGCGCTTGTAGTCATGGGTCATCGTCCCCGCCCGACCGGGCTTGATCGGCAGCGACGGCTGGGTCCGGTCCAGCGCCTGGATCTGGCTCTTCTCGTCCATGCACAGCACGATCGCGTTCTCTGGCGGGTTCAGATACAGGCCGACGACATCAACGAGCTTCTCCTCGAACCGAGGGTCGTTTGAGAGCTTGAAGGTTTCGACCCGATGCGGCTGCAGACCCCGCGCCGACCAGATCCGCTGCACCGTCGCCGGCGACACACCAGCCCGAGCGGCCATCGACCGACAGCTCCAGTGCGTCTCGCCAGCCGGCGTCTCGTGCAACGTCAACCGGACGATCTCCTCAACCTTCTCAGCCGGGATCGACGGCTTGCGTCCCCGCCCCGGCCGCACGCTCGAGAAATCTCTTAGCCCGTCCTCTGCGAACCGCTCCCGCCACGCCTTCACCGTCATCGGCGCGACCCCAACCTCGCTCGCGATCCGTGTATTCGCGAACCCATCCGAGGCCATCAACAGCGCCAGCGCACGTTGCACATCGCGATGCGGCGCGGTGTGCGAACGGATCAACCTCTCAAGCACCGATCGTTGCTCGTCGGTGACGGGGAGCGGGGCGGCAGGAGCGCGGATTCCCCATCCTACCGTAATCCCTAGCTAATTGCGAGACACACCACTAGAACGTCCACGCTGACGAGGGGGCGCTGAGAGGCGCCCTCCTCTTTGCTGCATCCTCTTGGCAATTCAGTTCACAGCCACGCGTCCGCTCATTCCCGGCTGGACCAGAATCGTTGCCAACTAGGTCAAATGCGATATCTCAGAACTAGATCACTCGTGCTCTCTTGAGATATGGGCGATCCAGGACTCGAACCTGGGACCTCTTCCTTATCAGAGAAGCGCTCTAACCGACTGAGCTAATCGCCCGTGCTCGGGCCGATTCTAGCCTCACGCCGCGGCGCGGACCCGCAGCTTCCGCGCCAGCTCGAGGGCGTCCTCGAGCGACTCGACGGACAGCTCGACGCGATAGCCCCGCTTGGCGGCGGGACGCACCTCGACCTCGCGGCCGAGCAGCGACTCGAGTGTGTCGGCGATCCGTTCGGCGGCGGCCTGCTGATCGGGGTGCAAGACCACCTCGCCGCGGCCGCGCGCACGCGCAGGGCGCTTCGCGTCCCGTACCCCCCGAGCGCGCGCCTCGAGCTCGCGCACCGACCAGCTCGACGCCGCCGCGCTCCGTGCGAGCGTGCGCCGGCGATCGTGATCCTCGGCCATCAGCAGCGCGCGGCCGTGCCCCTCGCTCAGCTCGCCGCGCTCGATCAGCGCGAGCGCCTCGTCCGGGAGCTCGAGCAGGCGGATCAGATTCGAGACGGCCACGCGGCTGCGGCCAACCCGGAGGCCAACGTCCTCCCGGGTCAGTCCGAGCTCCTCGACCAACGCGGCGCACGCCCGCGCCTCTTCGACCGGGTTCAGGTCCTCGCGGGCCATGTTCTCGATCAGCGCCAGCTCGAGTGACTCCGCGTCGTCGTGGCGACGCACGACGGCCGGGATCGTCTCGCGCTCGGCGATCCGCGCCGCTCGCCAGCGCCGCTCGCCGGCGATCAGCTCATACCGACCTCCGACCACGGGGCGCACGAGCACCGGCTGGAGCACCCCGCGCGCCCGGATCGACCCGGCGAGCGCCAGCAGCGACTCCTCATCGAAGCCCCTGCGCGGCTGGTTCGGGTTCGGTGACACGAGCTCGACGGGGATCTCGCGAAGCTCCTCGTCCCCGTCCTTCGGCGCCACGGACAGGATCGCCGCGAGGCCGCGGCCCATTCCCTTCTGTCGATCAGCCACGGGCTGCAACCTCCTTAGCGAGCTCGAAGTATGCGTCGGCCCCGGCACAGTGCGGGTCGTGGTGGGTCACCGGCTTCCCGAAGCTCGGGGCCTCTCCCACCCGCACGTTCCGCGGTATCACCGTATCGAACACCAGTTCGGGAAAGTGCTCCCTGATCTCGCGCTCGACGTCCTGGGCGAGCCGGGTCCGCCCGTCGTACATCGTCAAGAGCATCCCGGCAACCGTCAGCCTCGGGTTGAGCTCCCGCTGCACGAGCGACAGCGTGTCGAGCAGGCCCGCGAGTCCCTCGAGCGCGAAGTACTCCGCCTGCACCGGCACGATCACGCGATCGGCGGCCACCAGCGCGTTGACGGTCAGCGGCCCGAGCGACGGGGGGCAGTCGAGCAGCGTGAACGCGTAGCGGTCGCGGACGCCGGCCAGCGCGTCACGGAGCCGTACCTCGGATCCGGCGGCCCGGGGCAGCTCGACGGTCGCGCCGGCGAGGTCCGGCCCGGCCGGAGCAATCGACAGGTGCTCGATCGAGGTCGGCATCACGATCTCATCGAGCGTCGCCGAGCCGATCAGCAGGTCGTAGACGGTGCGCGGCGCGTCCTTGCCGATCCCGAGCGCGATCGTCGCGTTGGCCTGCGGATCGATGTCGACGAGCAGCGCGTCATAACCAGCCTCGGCGACACATGCCGCCAGGTTCACGGCGGTCGTCGTCTTGCCGACGCCTCCCTTCTGATTGGCCAGCGCGTAAACGGTCCCCATCGCCGGCTTCAAGCTAGCGGCGCTCGCGGTCAGACGAGCCTCAGTGCGATTCCATAAGCACGCTCAATGCGCGCTTTTGGCGTCGTCTGGGGCGTTGAGCAGTTCGGTCGGAATCCGGTCCGAGATCGTCAGGAGGCCGCCGGAAGCGCGCTCAAAGGACGCTTTTCCGCGATCCCGGGGCGGCGCGGAAAGCCGCTCGGCGTGTCTCTCAACTTCGAGATGAGATGGAGATGTCGATGGCGGGCTCCCCGGTACGGCTCCACCCGCAGCACAGGTCCGAGCTCCATTCCCAGGATCGCGGCGGCCTTGGCGGCCGCCGCCTCGGAGGCGGGGTCGCGCCTGCCGCGCCACGCCACCAGCGTGCCCCCGAGCACGAGCATCGGCGCCGCGTACTCGATCACGATCTCGAGCGAGGCGAGCGCGCGCGCCGCCGCGACATCGAACCCGCGCAGCCCTTCGCGCCAAGACTCAGCGCGTGCGTGGACCACCCGCACGTTCTCGAGCTCGCAGGCCGCGGCGGCGCGTTCGATGAACGCACACTTCCTGCTCGAGCTCTCGATCAGGGTCGCGTGCGCGCGTGGGAGCGCGATCGCGAGGGGAAGCCCAGGCAGGCCGGCGCCCGAGCCCAGGTCGATCAGTGTGCTCGCCCGACGGACCACTTCGAGTTCGAGCGCCACCAGCGAGTCGGCGAGATGGTCGTCGAGCGCGCGCGGGGGGTATTTGATTGCGGTCGGCGCAAGCGGATCGCCGACCAACATGCCCAGGAGCACCTCGAGCCGCCGGATCGCGTCGGTGGGGAGCTCGTACCGGGTCGCGAGGCGCTCGAGTTCGGCCGAGTCAGGAGAGGCCACTGTCGTTCCGATCGGCAGCCCGCTCGCCGAGCCGAGCCCGTTCCCGTTGGATCGCCGCCGAGTAGCGTTCGAGCATCGCCTTGAGCCGGCTCGCCGCGTGGGCATCGATCAGCTCCACAGGAGCCTGCTCGAGCACCGGGAGGATGTCGCGCACAAGCGCGCTCCCGCGGGCCATCCATTGGTAGTAGGAGCGACCGCCGTGGTGATACGGGCCGTATAGACGCGTTGCCGGAAACCGGTCCACGAGCCAGCGGAACATCGCTTCGTGCCTGACGTGCATCCGCAACGTCACCTGGGGCTGCTTTCCGTCCCCGCCGAACGAGCCCTCACCGATCAACAGGCCGACGAGCACGCCGCGGTCGAAGTCCGACAGCTCCGCCATCCGCAGCATCTATAGCAGCTTGTTTCACCGTATAGAAAAACGTGAAACACAGCATTGCCGCAGTGCAACGGCTGCCCCGATCGGCAGTGGTTGGCTGCCAACCGCTCGGCTCGGCGAGCGGAGCAACCTCCTCGGGGTCCTACAGCTAGTGGACGAGCGGTGCCACGACCAGCCTCCGGTCGGGCTCCTGCCCCTCGCTGTAGGTCTCGACGTCGTGCCGGGTTTTGAGGTGCTCGTGGACCACCTTTCGCTCGAGCGCGCTCATTGCCTCGAGCGCCACCGGCCGGCGATCGTGGATCGCCGCCTCTGCGGCCTGGTCGGCTGCCGCTCGGAGCGCGACGGCGCGGCGCTCCCGGTATCCGGCAGCGTCGATCACGACCCGGATCGGCTGCTCGGTCTGGCGGAACGCGATCCGGTAGGCGAGGTGCTGGATCGCATCGATCGTCTGCCCGTGGTGGCCGATCAGCAGCCCCAGATCGTCCCCGACCAGCTCGCCGGTCACGACCCCGTCCTGCTCGGTCACGCGAACCTCCGCCTCCACACCGACCCCGCGCGCGACCTCCTCGAGCAGTTCGAGCACGCACGTCGCGGCCGGGCTCATCCCCGCATCGCCGCTCACGGCTATCGCCTGCGCCCCGAGCGCTTCTTCTTCTTACGCGGCGGAGGTGGAGGGGGTGCTTCGCGTTTCTGGCGGGTGGCCACCGCCGCCGAGGTCTCAGTAGGCTGGCGCAGCCGTCCCAGCACTCCCGCCAGTCCGCCGCCTGAACCACCGCCGTTCGCGCCCCCGCCGTTGGCGGCCCCCGCGGCCGGGGCGCCGGTGGCTCCTCGGGTTCCCCCACCCGCTCCCGCCCCCGCCGTTGCCGGCGCGGGCGGCGACACGGGGCCGAGCCTTCGTCTGATCACGTACTGCTGGCCGATCGTCCAGACGTTGGTCGTGATCCAGTAGAGCAACAGCCCGGCCGGGAAGTTGATCACGATCACCACGAAGAACAGCGGCAGCAGCAGCATGATCCGCCGCTGGTTCTTGTCCATCGTTGGCGTGGACATCAGCAGGCTCGACAGCAGCTGGGTGCCCACGTACAGGATCAGCAACGCGATCAGCACCCCACCGGTCGCCTTGTTGGTCAGGTCGGGAATGAACAGGAACCCGGCGCCCTGCGGCCCTGCGTGGTAGATGTGGGCGAACTGAGGGTTGGTGCAGTACGTGGTCTGGCCCGCGGCAGCCGCGGCGCCGTGAGCGACCGCGTAGTGCGTCTTGAAGGCGGCCTGAACCGCCGGGCAGATGTCCTTGCGCAGGCTCGTCCGCAGCATGTAGAAGAGCCCGATGAACACCGGGATCTGGGCAACCAGCGGGAGGCACGAGGCGAACGGATTGACGTCGTTCTCCTTGTAGAACTTCATGACCTCCTGCTGCTGGCGCTGCTTGTCTTCCTTGTATTTGTTCTGGATCTGCTTCAGTTCCGGGCCCAGCCGCTGGAGCTTCTGCATCGAGTGGAACTGCTTGAATGCCAGCGGCAGCAGCAGGGCCCGCACACAGACCGTCATCAGCACGATCGACAGGCCCCACGACACCCCAACCGTGTTGTGGAAGAACTTCAGCACCGCCTCGAACACGTCGATCAGCGGCTGGAAGATGTTGGCGGGGATCAGGAACATGGTCAGGCGGTCGGTGCGGGCGCGCGCGATCTGAACAGGCGCTGGTCATCCACGGGGTCGTAGCCGCCGTGGCTGAACGGATTGCACCGCAGCAGCCGCCAGCCGCCCAGCACGAGCCCGCGGAGTATGCCGTATCGCTCGATCGCCTGCGCAGCGTATTCCGAGCACGACGGGTAGTACCGGCAGCGGCTCCCGAGCAGCGGCGAGAGCAGCCGCTGGTAGCCGCGCAACGGGAGCAGGAAGGCCCTCCGCGCCCCCCTTTGAAGGGCGCTCATTCGGGCTCGCCTCCCGGCGCGCTCACCCTCAAGCTCCGGTTCACCGTAACCGGCCTGTGAGATCAGTTCCGCAAGGGCGGACCGGATTCCGGCCAGACCCTCACGCTCCGCCAGTGCATGAGCCTCGGGGCGGGCGACGACGACCGCATCGGTGCCCGCGGGCAGCCGCGCGCCTTCGATCTTGAACGCATCCCGGAGCAGGCGTTTGACGCGGTTGCGCTCGACCGCACCGCCGACCTTCCGCGACACCGACAGCCCGAGCCGCGGCGACTCCTCGCTCTGGCGAGGAAACACGTAGAGCACGAGCGCGCGGCCCGCGTGCGAGCGCCCGTGACGGAACACGCGGTCAAAGTCGGCACTGCGAGACAACCGGGCGCGACCCGGGCGCGGGCGGGCGCCGGGCCCCCCGAGCATCAGACCGCGAGTCGCTTGCGGCCTTTTGCGCGCCGTCGCTTGAGCGTGATCCGCCCAGCCCGCGTGCGCATCCGCGCGCGGAATCCGTGCGTGCGTGCTCGCTTGCGCTTCTTCGGCTGATACGTACGTTTCATGGTTCACAAGGCCCAGGCCGGCGTTAGGGCCAGTATACGCAGCGCCCCGCGGCTCTCCGCCAGACCGCCGGATCCGGCTCGTCGCGGTTTTTGTCGCGCATTGCGTCAAGCCTCCCAGAGCGCCCCGACGGCCCCTCGGTGCGCTGGTATATTCGCCGCTCCCGGGCGGCCTGCTCGGACCTTTTGATCGGTGCCAGACGAACGCTCCCGAGAAGGAGTCGCTTGGAGCTGCCTGCGAACGTCGAGCCGGATGACCTGTGGGGCACGATTCGATCGGAGCTCCGCCGGGCTGTCGGCGAGTCCACCTACGAGATCTGGATCGCCCCGCTCGAGGTCGCCGCGCTCGACGGCGGCGTGCTGCTCCTGACCGCCCCGCCGGCGACCCGTGCGTGGGTCGCTAAGCGGTTCGGGCGAATCCTCGAACGGTGCGCGCGCTCGGCGGCTGGCACCGACCTTCAGATCGTGATCGAAGGCGACGCCGCGCCACCCGCGGCCGCAGCCCGTTTAACCGACGACAGCGCGGCGGCGACCCTCAACCCTCGCTACAGCTTCGAGCAGTTCATCATCGGCGACGGCAACCGGCTCGCTCACGCCGCGTCACTGGCTGTCGCCGAGCTGCCCGGGCAGGCCTACAACCCGCTGTTCCTACACGCTCCTCCGGGGCTCGGCAAGACGCACCTGCTTCATGCGATCGGCAATTACGTCACCGCTTTCGGAGGCGGCAGCGTCGTCCGCTACACGACCGTCGAGGCGTTCACGAATCACTTCATCAAGGCGCTCGGCTCGCGCTCGCTGGACGACTTCAAGCGCGCGTACCGCAACGTCGACGTGCTGCTGATCGACGACGTGCAGTTCCTTGCGAGCAAGGCGAAGACCGAGGAGGAGTTCTTCCATACGTTCAACGCGCTGTACGAAAGCGGGCGCCAGCTCGTGCTCACCTGCGACCGCCTTCCGCGAGCGCTCGCGTCCGTCGAGGAGCGCCTCCGTGAGCGCTTCGAAGCCGGTCTGGTCGCCGACATCGCGGCGCCCGATTTCTCAACGCGGGTCGCGATCCTCCGCAAGCGCGCGATGCTCGACCGGATCCCACTCACCGACGGGGCCGTGCTCGAGGCGATCGCCGAACGGGTCTCGGACAACATCCGCGCGCTCGAAGGAGCGCTGATCCGCGTCGTCGCCTACCACTCCCTGTCGGGCCAGCCGATCGATTTGGAGCTCACAAACACCGTGCTCGAGGCGATGTACCCACAGTGGGGCGTCCGGAAAGCCTCGATCGGCGACATCCAGGCGGCCGTCGCGTCCCGGTACGGCCTGGCGGTATCGGAGCTGCTGTCCTCGAGCCGTGCGGCTCGGGTCGCGTGGCCCCGCCAGCTCGCCATCTACCTCGCCCGAGAGTTCACCGGCGCGTCCTTGCACGGGATCGGCGAGGCATTCGGCGGCCGCAACCACGCGACCGTGCTCCACGCATGCAAGCGCGTCTCGGATCGGCTCGCCAACGATCAACAACTGTGTGAAGAACTCGGCGAGCTCAAGGCAGCCGTCGGCGAGACTGGAGACGACCGCAGCTATTGACAGACTTGTCCGTCGCTGTGGGCGGCCAGGTTTCCCGCAAGCTGCGAACGCATCCGCAGTTATCCACAGTTCTGATTCGCCCTATGACTACTGAATCCTCCTAAGGTAATCGCCGTGAAGATCTCTCTCGACCGAGACTCGCTGCTTTCGCAGCTCCAGACCGTCACCAGAGTCGCTTCCACCAGGAGCGCGATCCAGGCGCTGTCCGGCGTGCAGATCGTGGCGGCCGAATCAGGGTCCGAGCTCCGCGCGACG
The DNA here is from genome assembly GCA_963800475.1 of uncultured Solirubrobacterales bacterium. Taxonomy (GTDB): domain Bacteria; phylum Actinomycetota; class Thermoleophilia; order Solirubrobacterales; family Solirubrobacteraceae; genus Palsa-465. The sequence goes on from CAWDAZ010000002.1 coordinate 11,977, forward strand.
GATATGGACGTGAGCCTGCGCGTGCCGCTGCGCACGGAGACCGCCCGCGAGGGCATCGTGGTGCTGCCGGCTCGTCTGCTGCTCGACGTGGTCCGGTCGCTTCCTGCCGAGCAGGTGTCGCTCGAGCTGCGCTCGGCCGAGCAGGACGTCGAGCTGATCTCCGGGGGCGCGACGTTCCACATCCGGACGCTGCGCGCCGAGGACTTTCCGCCGTTCCCCGAGCCGGCGGCCGACGACGGCGTCTCGCTGCCGGTCGGAGCGTTTGTCGAGACCGCGCTGAAGGTCGCGGGGTCCGCCTCGCGCGACGAGACCCGACCAGTGCTGACCGGGATCCTCGTGTCGGCCTCGGAGCGGGAGCTCAGGATGGTCGCGACCGACTCCTATCGCCTCAGCGTCAAGGAGACGGCGCTCGAGGCGCCGCTGGCGTCGGCGTTCGAGGTGAACGTGCCGGCGCGGGCGCTGCAGGAGCTGGCGCGCGTCGCGGCCGGCGCCGAGGAGGGAGGACAGCTGCGGGTGAGCGTGCTCAAGAACCAGGTCGTGTTCGAGCTCGCCGGTGTCGTGCTCTCCTCGCGCCTGATCGACGGGCAGTTCCCGAACTACCGCCAGTTGCTCCCCGAGGCGTTCGAGCATGAGCTGCGGATCGCTGGCTCGGAGCTGACGGAGGTGGTGCGGCGGATCAGCCTGCTGGCGCAGAAGAATGCCCCGTTGCGGCTTGCGTTCAAACCGGGCGAGCTGGTCGTCTCGGCCCAGACGCCCGATGTCGGTGAGGCGCTCGAGGCGATGCCGGTGCCGTTCCAGGGAGAGCCGCTCGAGATCGGATTCAACCCCGAGTTCCTGCGCGACGGGCTCGAGGCCGTTGAGGAGGGTGACGTAGTGCTGAAGCTGATCAGCCCGCTGCGCCCCGGCCTGATCGAGTCCGGAGACGATGGCGGCTTCCGGTACCTCATCATGCCGATCCGCCTGAACGTGTAGGGCCGCATGGCGCGGCTCGTCCGGAGCCCGAGCCGGTGCGTGTGCTGAGCCTCTCGCTGCGCGACTTTCGCAGCTACGAGGAGCTGTCCGCGTCACTCGGGCCCGGGCTGACGGTTGTCTCGGGACCGAACGGAGCAGGCAAGACGAACCTGCTCGAGGCGATCTACTTCGGGTCGGTGGGCCGCTCGCCGCGGACCACCAACGAGCGCGAGGTCGTGCGCTTCGGGGCGCGGACGACGCGGGTGGCGGTGCGTTGCGAGGCCGACGATGGCCCGCATGAGATCTCGGTCGGCTTCGAGCCAGGGCAGCCGAAGCGGCTGCGGGTCGACGGCGCGACCGTCGAGCGGCTCGTCGACGCGCCCGAGCGCCCACTGGTGAGCGTGTTCCTGCCAGATCGTCTCGACCTGATCAAAGGCGCTCCAGCACTCCGGCGTGCTCACCTCGACCAGCTCGTCGCCGCCCTGTGGCCGGCGCGGGTGCAGACGCGCCGCTCGTATATGCAGTCGCTCGCCCAGCGCAATGCGCTGATCGGGCGGATCCGCGCGGGTGCGGGCTCGCGCAGCTCGCTGTCGAGTTGGGACGGCCAGCTCGCCGAGCACGGCCTCGCGCTGATGCGCGATCGTTGCGCCGCCGTCGACGCAGTCCGGGAGCGCTGCACCCGAATCGGAGCCGAACTCGGTCTCGATCCTCGGCTCGTGATCGCGTACCGCCCGCGGTCCTCGGCTGAGTCCGCCGCCGAGCTCCGCGAGGAGCTCGCCGCTCGGACCGACCAGGACCTCGACCGCGGCTTCACCGGTCACGGCCCGCACCGCGACGAGCTCACGATCCGCCTGGACGGCCGCGACCTGCGGGCGTTCGGGTCCCAGGGCCAGCAGCGGCTCGGGCTACTCGCGCTGCTGCTCGCCGAACGGGAGGCGATCGCCGATCACCGCGGAGCCGCGCCGGTGATGCTGCTCGACGATGTGATGAGCGAGCTCGACGGGGTCCGCCGCCGCGCGCTGGTCGAGCTGCTCCGCGCCGCCGGCGGGCAGTCGGTGATCACGACCACCGACGTGGAGCACGTGCCCGGGGCCGGCGAGGAGGGTGTGGGCCGCTTGGCGATCGCCGGCGGGAAGCTGCTCGAGGAGGTGCCGGCGGGATGAGCAACTGGCGGCGCAGCCCCCGGCCGCTGGGCCTGGCGCTCGACGGGATGCGGGACGAGCTCGCTCCGGACACGCTGCTCGCCGAGATCCAGCGGATCTGGCCGGGCGCTGTCGGAGCGGCGATCGCCGCCGAGGCAGCGCCGACGGCGGAGCGCGCCGGCGTGCTGACGATCTCGTGCTCGGCGTCGGTCTGGGCACAGGAACTCGACCTGATGGGACCGGTGATCGTCGAGCGCCTGAACGGGTCGCTGGAGCGCGGCTCGGTGACGCGCTTGAGATGCGTCGCGCTGCCCCGCGAGTAGGACGACGCGCGGCGTCATAACCCTGTCACGAGGCGATCTCGGCGCGACTCGCGAAGGCGTCGCGTCTTCGTCACACTATTGTTGCGTTTTGCAGGCAAAACGCTGGGCGTGAAGGGCGGTTTCCGTGGGCCGCTGTGCTACCCTTAAGCACTTAGCCGCGACGCCCCGGCGCGCTTGCTTTGATGCGCGACTCCGGGGCGTCCTGATGTATCGGAGGATCGTTGGCGGACCAAAATGGCGCCCCGGAGCGCTCCAAGCAGCAGACAAGTTATGACGCCCAGGACATCACGGTCCTGGAAGGGCTCGAGGCGGTTCGCCGCCGGCCCGGGATGTACATCGGGTCGACGGGCCTTCGTGGTCTGCACCACCTCGTATACGAGGTCGTCGACAACTCGGTCGACGAGGCGCTGGCCGGCCATTGCAGCGAGGTCGAGGTGACGATCCACCCGGACGACTCGGTGACCGTGACCGACAACGGCCGCGGCATCCCGGTCGCCGTGATGGCGAAGGAGAAGCGGCCGGCGGTCGAGGTCGTGCTCACCGTGCTGCACGCCGGTGGGAAGTTTGGTGAAGGCGGGGGCTACAAGGTGTCGGGCGGGCTGCACGGGGTCGGCGTATCGGTCGTCAACGCACTGTCCGAGCACCTCGACGTCGAGGTGCGTCGCGACGGGTTCATCTGGACCCAGTCCTATGAGCGCGGCAAGCCGCTCGGCGACCTTCAGAAGGGCGCCGCCACCAAGGACACTGGCACGACGATCACGTTCCTCTCCGACGCCGACATCTTCGAGACGCTCGATTTCGATTTCACGACTCTCGAGGAGCGGATGCGCGAGACCGCCTTCCTGACCAAGGGCCTCAAGATCACGATCGTCGACGAGCGCGGCGAGGGCCACCGCGCCGAGTTTCAGTACGAGGGCGGGATCGTCGACTTCGTCGCCTACCTCAACGAGAACAAGGAGCCGATCCACAAGAAGGTCGTGTCGTTCTCGGGCGAGAGCAACGAGGGCGCCGTCGAGGTGGCGATGCAGTGGAACTCCTCCTACCAGGAGTCGGTGTTCGCGTTCGCCAACAACATCAACACGCACGAGGGCGGAACCCATCTCAGCGGCTTCCGCTCGGCGCTCACGAGCGCGCTCAACAAGTACGCGCGCGACAAGGGCGAGCTCAAGGAGAAGGACGAAAACCTCTCTGGAGAGGACGTCCGCGAGGGGCTCACCGCGGTGATCTCGGCCAAGCTCGCCAATCCGCAGTTCGAGGGCCAGACGAAGACCAAGCTCGGGAACCCCGGGATGCAGGGCTTCGTCCACTCGATCGTCAACCAGCGCCTCTCGGAGTTCCTCGAGGAGAACCCGCAGGACGCGCGCTCGATCATCCGCAAGGCTGTCCAGGCCGCGCAGGCCCGCGCCGCAGCGCGTAAGGCCCGCGACCTCACGCGGCGCAAGTCGGCGCTCGAGAACTCCCGGCTGCCGGGCAAGCTCGCCGACTGCTCGGTCAAGGACCCGGCGCTGGCGGAGATCTTCGTGGTGGAGGGTGACTCCGCCGGCGGCTCGGCCAAGCAGGGGCGCGACCGCTCCACGCAGGCGGTGCTGCCGTTGCGGGGCAAGATCCTCAACGTCGAGAAGAGCCGGATCGACAAGGTGCTCCAGAACCAGGAGATCCAGGCGCTGATCACGGCGATCGGGACCGGCGTGCGGGACGAGTTCAACATCGACAACGCCCGCTACCACAAGGTGATCGTGATGACGGACGCCGACGTCGATGGCGCCCACATCAGGACGCTCGTGCTGACGCTGCTGTTCCGTGAGATGCAGCCGTTGATCGAGGCCGGCTACGTCTATATCGCCAAGCCGCCGCTCTACCGGTTCAAGGCCGGCAAGACCGAGCGCTACATCGAGAAGGAGTCCGAGCTCGAGCACCTGCTGCTCGACGGCAAGCTCGAGAAGTTCCAGATCTTCGACCGTTACAACAAGCAGTTCCCGCTGACCGAGGCGCGGTGGCAGAAGTTCGGCAGGCTGCTCAAGCAGTACGAGGGATGGGCCTCCGCACTGCGCGCGAGCTTTGGCCAGGAGCCGGTGCAGTTCGTCGAGGAGTCCGGGATCCTGGACGAGCGGATCGACGACGCCGATGCGTTGCTGAAGCTGATGAATCGGCCGTCGACCAACGGGCACCCTTACACCACCGAGGTGCTCTCCGAGGATCCGATGGAGATCGTGGTGCGCGCGGTCGAGGTCGACAGCGGGCTGGCGCGTACCCACCGCTTCCGCCGCTCCCTGCTTGACGCGCACGAGTACCGCCAGCTGCTGCGAGTCCACGAGCAGCTCGTCGATACGGCCGGGACGCCGCCGTTCACCGTCAAGCTCGGCGACCAGGAGGCGCAGGCGCTGACGTTCAGCGCGTTGCGCGACGAGGTCCTACGGCTGGCTCGGCGCGGTGTCGAGGTCAACCGCTTCAAGGGACTGGGCGAGATGGACCCGGCACAGTTGCGTGATACGACAATGGATCCGTCGCGCCGGACGCTTGTGCGCGTGACGATCGAGGACGCCGCCCAGGCCGACAAGGTGTTCTCGATGCTGATGGGCGATCCGGTCGAGCCACGCCGGGCGTTCATCGAAGAGAACGCACGGCTCGTGACCAACCTGGACGTGTAGAGCAATGGCCACGATCGACACCATCGGCGGCGGCAACATCGAGCCTCGCGGGCTCGAGGAGGAGATGCGCTCTGCGTATCTCGACTACGCGATGTCGGTCATCGTCGGCCGCGCGCTGCCCGACGTGCGCGACGGCCTGAAGCCGGTCCATCGCCGGGTTCTGTTCGCGATGAGCGAGGCCGGGCTCCAGCCCGGGCGCTCGCGCGCCAAGTCCTCGCGGATCGTCGGCGATGTGCTCGGCAAGTACCACCCGCACGGCGACTCGCCCGTGTACGACACGCTCGTCCGTCTCGCCCAGGACTTCTCGATGCGCTACCCGCTCGTCGACGGCCAGGGCAACTTCGGCTCGATCGACGACGACCCGGCAGCCGCGATGAGATATACCGAAGCGCGCCTGGCGCCGATCGCGCGCGAGATGCTGCGCGACCTCGACCAGGACACGGTCGACTTCGTTCCCAACTACGACGGCAAGAACCAGGAGCCGCTGGTGTTGCCGGCGCGGTTCCCGAACCTGCTCGTAAACGGCTCTGCGGGGATCGCCGTCGGGATGGCGACCAACATCCCGCCCCACAACCTGCGTGAGACGGTCGACGCGGTGATCGCATACATCGACGACCCCGAGATCGACATCGAGGGTCTGATGAAGCACATCAAGGGTCCCGACTTCCCGACCGGCGGAGTGATCCTCGGGAGCTCCGGCATCCGCGATGCGTACGCGACCGGGCGCGGCCGTGTACGCCTGCAGGCGCGGGCGCACGTCGAGCCGCTGTCTCAGGGCAAGGAGGCGATCGTCGTCACCGAGCTGCCCTATCAGGTCAAGAAAGGCGGCGAAGGCGGCCTCATCCAGAAGATCGCCGACCTCGTCCACGACAAGAAGATCTCCGAGATCTCGGACATCGAGGACCACTCCAGCGACAAGGGAATGCGCTTGGTGATCGAGCTCAAGCGCGGCTCGATCCCGAAGGTGGTGCTCAACAAGCTCTACAAGCACACCCCGCTCCAGACCACCTTCGGCGTGAACATGGTCGCGCTCGTCGACAACGTGCCGCGCACGCTGTCGCTGCGCGAGGCGATCGGCCACTACGTCGATCACCAGCGCGAGGTGATCGTCCGCCGCACCAAGTACGAGCTTCGCCGCGCCGAGGAGCGCGCGCACGTGCTCGAGGGCCTGCTGGTCGCGCTCGCCAACCTCGATGAGGTGATTGCGCTGATCCGATCCTCGCGCGATCCCGACACGGCCCGCAACGCGCTGGTGCAGAAGTTCGAGCTGACGATGATCCAGGCCGGCGCGATCCTCCAGCTGACGCTGGGCCGCCTGACCGCGCTCGAGGCGGACAAGATCAAGGAGGAGCACGCCGACCTGGTCGAGCGGATCAAGGAGCTCCGCGAGATCCTCGGCGACGAGAGCAGGATCTTCGGCCTGATCAAGGACGAGCTGCGGGAGATCGCCGCCGCCTACGGCGACGAGCGCCGCACCGAGATCACGTTCGCCGAGGGCGAGATCGACATCGAGGATCTGATCGCCGACCAGCAGATGGTGATCTCGATCACCAACTCGGGCTACATCAAGTCGCTGCCGCTCTCCACCTACCGCCAGCAACGGCGCGGCGGGATCGGGGTGACCGGAATGGAGATGAAGGACGACGACTACATCGAGCATCTGTTCGTGTCCTCGACGCACGACTACTTGCTCTTCTTCACCAACCGCGGCAAGGTCTATCGGCTCAAGGTCTATGAGCTGCCCGAGGCGTCGCGAACGGCGAAGGGGCGCGCGCTCGTCAACCTGCTGCCGCTGCGCGAGGGCGAGCGCGTCCAATCGGTGCTGTCGACGCGCGACTTCTCCGAGGGCAAGTACCTCGTGTTTGCGACCCGCAAAGGCCAGATCAAGAAGACCGAGTTCAAGGCGTACAACACCCCGATCAAGGCCGACGGGATCATCGCGATCAACATCCGCGACGATGACGAGCTGATCGCCGTGAGGCGGACGAGCGGCAACGACACGATCATCATGGTCTCGCGCTCCGGCCAGGCAGCTCACTTCAACGAGAGCCAGGCGCGCCCGATGGGACGCGACACCAGCGGCGTGCGGGGAATGAACGTCTCGCAGAAGGACAACGCCGTCCTGGCGATGGACGTGGCACGCGACGACCAGGAGCTGCTGGTCGTGACCGAGAACGGCTACGGCAAGCGCACCCCGATCCCCGACTATCCGATCAAGGGTCGCGGGACGATGGGCGTCAAGACGATCACGCTGACCGGGAAGAAGGGGCAGCTCGCCGGCGCGCTGGTCGTGCGCGAGCACCAGGAGCTCGTGTTCATCTCCCAGAACGGGATGGTGCAGCGCACCTCGGTCCGCGGCATCAACCGCTACGGGCGCGCATCACAGGGTGTCCGCGTGATGAACCTGCGCGACGACGATCAGGTCAGCGCGGTTGCGCTGGTGGTCGAGTCCGAGGCCCCGACGGCGGCCAAGGTCGTCGAGAACCGCGACGCCGCCGCCGACCCCGGCCAGGTCGCCGACGACGGCGACGCCGGCGCGGAGTAGCGCCTACTCGCAGTTCGGCCGCGGTATTACGGCGGCCGGCTCACCCGGCCTAGCCTGCGAGCGCTCCGCCCCGTCCTGGTCCTCCGCCCCGTTTCTCCCGGCTTCCGCTGCCGAGGCTTCTTCCGCAGCGGCCTGCTCCTCCGCGCGCACTAACTCATCCGCTACCTCCCGTTCGCGCAATACCACGTCGGCCGCCGCGGCGATCTGGTCGTCAGATCTCGGCCCGGTGCGGTCGAGGTACCAGTGGCGGTTGATGCTCGCGAACCACTCGATCGTCGTCCTTCCGTCTTCGCCCTCCCGCTCGTATGGGATCAGGCCGAACCGGCTGATCGTCCGCTGACCGCCGACCTGATCCGAGTAGAGCAGCTCTACCGAGATCACCTCGCGATTGTCGATGGCCGCGGCGCAAGCCTGATAGGTGGGATCGTTGCGGTCGCGGAGGGCGCCCTGCCACATCCCGATGTCGCCAGCCGGAATGTAAAGGTCACGAGTTTGGAGCCGGAACTGGTCCTCGGGCGCGTGGTCTGGCGCGACACGGACAGACTGAAGGCCGACCGTCACGTGCCAGCCCTGGCACACCCCGATGCCGGCTCCGACGTTGCGCAGACTCATCGCGAAGTAGACGCTGCCGTCGTGTTCGGCGACGCCATGGCCGCCGGCGGCCCGGACCCAGTGCCCCTCGACGAACATGATCTTCTGGACCGGATCGTCGAGCCGCGACTGAGTGAAGATCGGGCGGCGCTGCTCCTGTAACGCCAGCTCGGAGATCCGGGCGGAGCGATTGGACGAGCGCACGGCGGCGAACGTCGCGACCGCAAGCACGAGCGTGCCGCCCGCCGTCGCCAGCGAGGAGATCGTCGCCCAGTCGGTCGCGATCGGGGCCAGCATCGCGGCTCAGTGTCCCACGCGCGGCGTCACGCGCGGCGCGCGCGAACCAGGAACCCGCTGCGTCCCGGGGAGCGGATCTCGACCCCCGCGAAGCCGGCACCCTGCAGCATCGCGCCGAGCCCGTCGTGGGTGTAGTTGAAGATCGGACAGTCGCCGATCCACTCGTATCGCACCTTGCGGACCGGCCCCTTGATCAACGACCACGACGGAAACGACCCGACCATCGAGCCGCCATCGGCGCAGTGCTCATACAGCCTGCGCGCGAAGCTGCCCGGGTTCGGGAGGTAGTCGAACAGCCCGAGCGCGAGCACGACGTCGAACCGCGCGTCGATGGGCGTTTCCAGGAAGTCTCCGCATACGAGCTCGACGCGATCCCCGAACCGCTCGAGCCGCTGCTCCGCCAGCCCGATCATCGGCTCCGAGAAGTCGATCCCGAGATAGCGGCCCGTCCCGGCCTCGATCACCAGCTCCCCGATCCGTCCCGAGCCGCAGCCGACGTCGAGGATGCTCGGCTGCGAGTACGACCGGACGGTCTCGACGGCCAGTTCGCGGCGTCGGAACAGACCCGGCCGCAGTATCCGGACGAGGAGCCGCTCGTCTTCGTACAGGTCGTCGAACTCGCGGGCTTTGGCCCGGAACCGGTTACGAACGCGCTGCGGCGCCTCCGCTGAGCTGGACATACGCCTCACCATAGGGGATCAGGGGGTGGCGTTCGGCGATCGCGCGAAGCACCCGCGGCGCCCGGCGGCGCGCGGTATTGCGCTGTATGGCTCGCAGCCCGCCGTGGACCCGCGCCGCGAGCGGAGTTCCGGACGGCAGCCGCGGGTGAAGTGTCTCCGGGTCGAACTCGTACGGGTGTACGTACAGGCCGGCCATCGGACCTGCCTCGCGGAGCCCGTGCAGCACGACCGCCGTCGGCATCGTCCCCCAGTACGAGGGACCGCCGACGGGCACACGCCGGCCGAGGGTGTGCCACACCGCGACCGGCAGCTCCCACAGCTCGCCGCTCGAGACCCGAAGCGGCCGCGGCGATCCCGACCCCGCCTTTCTGCCGCGCAGCCGCGGCGAGTCGTGCTCGCTCGCGTCGTACTCGAAGCCCTCCGCGGCGAGCACGTCATGGGCCCACGGGCAGCGGTCGTCGATCGAGAACGCCGGCGCGCGGTAGCCGCGCGGACGGTGCCCCGCCGCCCGCTCGATCGCGCCGACCGCGGCACGCAGGTCCGCCGCGAACTCCATCGCGGTCTGGCTGTGAACCGGCAGGTGGGCATCGCCGTGACACGCGATCTCGTGCCCGGCCGCAGCGACCGCCGCGAGCAGCTCGGGATAGGAGCGCGCCGCCATTCCCAGCACGAAGAAGGTCGAGCGCACCTCGAGCGCGTCGAGCAGCTCGAGCAGCGCCTGGGTCTGGCGGCCGAGGGCAGGGCCCGTGTCCCGCCAATTGGAGGCTCCGACCCGTCGCCGGACGAGCTGATGCCAGTCCTCGAAGTCGACGCTCATCAGCAGCGGCGTGCGGGCGTCGGCGCTCATCGCCGGGCGAGGTTCGCACAAGAGCCGTCAACTCGGTTCGCTAACCTGCACGGCACCAGAGAAAGGAGGTGGTCCGTCTGTCTGAAAGTGTTTGCGGGACCCTGGAGGTGTCCGGCCGCTAGGTCGGAGCTGGCCCCGCTTAGCGGAGTCCACCCGAGGCACCGTCGAGGCGAGCGCCGGGACTAGTCCCTCCGGCATCGATCGGATCGTCTCGATCAAGTCCAGCCAAAGAAACACGAAGGGCGCCGGTGTCGACGGCGCCCTTCGTCGTTAACGCGTGCGAGGGCCCCTAGGCCGCCAGGTACTGGTGCCAGGCCGTCGGAATCGTCGGGCTCGACACGTGGATGAAAACGGTCGCGTGCGGCTGGCGCGGCTGCTTGAGCAGCCGCATGCCCGCTTGGCGGGGAAGCGCGTCGCCCTTCCGGCGATTGCACGGCGCGCACGACGCCACGATGTTCTCCCAGCTGGACGGCCCGCCCTTCGACTTCGGGATCACGTGGTCGACAGTCAGGTTCGAGCGTGCGCCGCAGTACTGGCACGCCCAGCCGTCGCGTGCGAACACCGCGCGCCGTGTGATCTTGCGGCGGTGCGTGTCGCGCGGGATGCGCACGTAGGTCACGAGCCGGATCACGACCGGCCGCTGCATCGACCGGCTCACGGAGCGGAGGTCCCACTCCGCGTGCTCGATGACCTCGGCCTTCTCCTTCAGCAGCAACACGACCGCCCGTCGCACGGTGCAGACGTTGATCGGTTCGTAGGTCGCGTTGAGGACGAGCACCCGGCCACCGTCACGTCCGCGTCGCTGGTGCTCGAGTGGCGACGCGAACCCAACTGGGCCTGGCCGTGTGCTGTCCATGGCTGGCGCCAGTGTAGCGGGGGGATATCCCGTCTCTGGCTAGGACTCAACCGGCCGGAAAGGAGCCCAATACCCGCACAACCTCGACGTGGCGTCGCAATTCCAACAACGCCTCGGCGACGTGCGGGTCGGTGTCCCGGCCCTCCAGGTCGAGGAAGAACATGTAGTGACCGAGTCCCTGCTTGCGGGGGCGAGACTCGATCCGGGTGAGGTTCACATCTCGCGAAGCGAACTCCGAAAGGCACGCGACCAGCCACCCCGGCGCGTCGGCTCCTACGCCCCAGAACACGACCGCGGTCTTCCATGCCCCGCGCGCGGCCGCGGTGCTCCACGGATTGCCCGGCGGCGTACCGGCCCGCGCCAGCCACACGAACCGGGTCTCGTTGTCGGCCACGTCTTCGACGCCGCCGCGGATCACGCGTGCGCCGTACCGCTCGGCCGCGACCTGGTTTGCAAGCGCCGCCCATGGGCCGTCGTGCTCGGCCACCAGCCGCACCGCGTCGGCGGTCGAGCTCCCCGCCAGCACGCGCGCGTTCGGCAGCCGGGTGCGGATGAACCGCGCGCACTGGGCGGTCGCCTGTGGGTGGGAGACCACCACCTCGATCTGGTCGAGCTCGAGCTCGTCGCGCGCGATCAGGCAGTGGCGGATCGGGTGCACCACCTCGCCGATGATCGCGACGTCCTCTGTCTCCAGCGCCAGCGCGTCGAGGGTCGCGTTGACGGAGCCCTCCATCGAGTTCTCGATCGGGACCAGAGCCCGATCCAGGTCCCCGGCGTGGACCCCCATCACCGCGTCGTAGATCGTTGGCACCGGCACCGCCTCGATGCGCTCGTCGCCCGCGCCCGAGTCGATCCGCGAGCCCCCGACCGCGTCGATCAGCGCCTCGTGGGTGAACGTCCCCTCCGGGCCGAGATAGCCGACGCGCATCGCGGGACCGGCGCGCTCGCCCTCAGGCGGCGGGGCCGTCGTCCGAGCGGGCCCCCTCCAGCGCCATCCGGATCGCCTCGCTTTCCTCGGGCGAGAGCTCGAGCTCCGGCTGGCCCTCGCGCACCTGCTTGGCGTACAGACGCGCCTGGTCGCGGTGGTGGATCGAGGACAGCACCAGCCCGGTGCGCCGCGCGTCGAGCAGCGCGATCGAGGTCGACTGCCTCCCCGACATCTCGCCGTACGCGTCGTAGCGGATCAGCGCGCTGTACGCGACCGCGTGGTCGAGCCGCTGCTCGGCGTTGTCCATGCGCCCGTTGAGCCCGCCGGCGATGTCCTGCACGAAGTCGTTGAGCGCCTGGAAATGCTGCTGAAGCGTGGCGGCATGTGCCACCAGGTCCTCGGCTTCCCCGCCGAGTATCGCCCGCTGGTCGGCGCGGACGCGGCGGAGCCGTACCGCCACCACGATCGAGGAGAGCAGCGCGACGATCGCGACCCCGCCGGCGGCCAGCGCAACGATTCCCGCGGTGCTCGTCAGGTTGTGCACGCGCCCGAAGGATAGGCAGCGTCCCGCGTCGCTGTCCTCGCGGCGCTTACCGCCTCCGGCCTACTGGAAGGTGACCGGGAACGTCTGGGTGTTGTTGGAGGTGTTCTTCTCGCCCGGCACGGGCTCGATCGTCGCGGTGACCGTGTACGAGCCCGGGCTAGGCGCGGAGCTGAGCTGCACCTGGCAGGTCGTCTGCTGGCCGGCCTGGGTCTGTGGGACGGTCGTGCTGCCGCTCACGCTCGAGTTCGAGAGGCTGACCTTGCAGACGACGTTTGTCTCGTTGTTGGAGCCGCTGTTCGTGAACGACAGCGTGAAGGTCGGCGCCGGGTTGGCCGGGACGGTATTGGTCGAACCGCTCTGGAGCGTCGTCCCGCCGACGCTGACCGAGCTGAGCTCGTGTCCGTGCGTGCCCGGGGCGATCTTGCCGCCGTTGCTGCTCGGCGTGAACGAGGTGTGCAGCTGCGAAGCGACGTACGACGGCTGCAGCCACTGCACATCGGGCACGAATTGCTGGCTGACGACCGGGACGCCGTTCGGCGCTCCGACCGCGATCCCGGCGCTGTGCAGGGCGGACACGATCCCCGGCAGCCCGTAGTCCTTGTAGACGACGTCGGAGGAGTACAGGCGGGCCATCTCCGCCGTGATCGAGTTGACCGCGCTCGACGCGGTCGAGGACTGGAGCGCCGGCTGGATCTGGCCGGCGACGTTGGTGATCCCGTCGCGCCGCATCTGCAAGGTCAGCAGCACGTCCGTGTGCGCGCCCTTGACCTCGTCGGGGACGCTGAGCGCTGCCGCCCGGTTGAGCTGGTTCTCGGCGCTCAGCCGCGCCTCGTCGACCTGGCTCTGAAGGTTGGTGCCGTTGCTCGCGCCCTGCCCGCTCGAGAGCACGTTGAAGAACTGCCGCCCGGTCTGGTTGGACGATCGCATGATCGACGCGACGCTGTCGGCGTAATCGCGCAGCGCGCTGTTGCGCTGGCTGACCTGGCAGCTGTGGACGCCGACCGCGAGCAGGATCACGACGACCAGCAGCGCGACCGCCGCGACGGCGCGGCGCACGCGGATCGTCTGCTCGTCACCGGGGGGCCGGCGTCCGGACCCGGGGGGCCGGCGTCCTGGACCGGATGGGCGCCGCCCGCCCCCCGCGGGTCGCCGCGGCCGCTCGGTCGGGGGCGCCTCCGCTCGGGTCTCGTCAACTTCGTCGAAGAACGACAGCTGGTCGCTCCCTCCTCCGAGGACTTGGGGGGCCGCAGTATTACCGCATGTAGCGAAATAAGCGAGAAGAGGGAAGCCCCGTGCAACCCCGAAAAGCGTCCTTATGGCCACCCGGCCGTCGCATTCGACGGGCCGACCGACCGACCCGATCGCGTCGGCCGATCCGACGCTGCGCCGCGACGATCTCGACGGCACATCGGGAGAGGGGAGCTTCGTTCGGGGAGATGTGGCTCCGGCCGTGGAGGATGGCTCGCTGGTCCGGGTCGAGGATCGGCGGACGCGGCGGACGCGGGCACCGAGCGACGGTGGCCCGCTCGTCCTCAACCGCTACCGGCTGCAGCGCCGGCTCGGAGCGGGCGGCTTCGGGACCGTCTGGCAGGCGCGCGACGAGCGCCTCGACCGCGAGGTCGCGGTCAAGCTGCTGCCGCGGGAGCGGATCGTCGGCGGGCGGTTCGAGCGCGAGGCGCGGGCGGCGGCTCGGCTGAGCCACCCGGGGATCGTGACCCTGTACGAGGCGGCTGTCGACGACGACGGCGCCTACCTCGTGTCCGAGCTCGTCCGCGGCGCGACCCTCGGCGCCCTGCTGGAAGCCGGGCGACTGTCGGATCGCGACATCGTGCAGATCGGGGTGGCGCTGTCCGACGCGCTGATCCACGCTCACACCCAGGGCGTCGTGCACCGGGATGTCAAGCCGTCGAACATCCTCGTGCCGCAGCGCCCCGCGACTCCCGCCCAGCTCGCCAAGCTCACCGACTTCGGCGTCGCGCGGATCATCGGCGGCGACACGCTGACCAGGACCGGGGATGTGATCGGGACGATGGCCTACATGGCGCCCGAGCAGGCGGAGGGGCTCGAGGCGGGCGCTCCAGCGGACCTGTACTCGCTGGCGCTCGTGATCTACGAGGCGCTCACCGGCGTCAATCCGGTCGACAGCGGGACGGCCGCCCGCCGAGCGCGCCGGCTGGGGGCGTACCTGCCTCCGATCAGGCGCCAGCGGCGCGAGCTGCCGCGCGCGCTCGGCTGCGCGATCGACCTCGCGCTCAGGCCGCGTCCGCGCGAGCGGGGAAGCGTCGAGGAGCTCGGCGACGCGCTCCAGGTGTCGGTCGGCGAGATGGAGGACCGTCCCGGCGTGGTGGCGAGTCCATGGCCCTCGCCGCGCGCGCGCACGCCCAGCCCGGAGCAGCCGGGAGCGCCGCGGAGCCCGAGCCCGGCGGTGCCCAGGCCCGAGCCGAGCGGACAGCCGTGGGAAGCGGATCCCGAGCCGATCCGCACCCCGATCCCCTGGCCCGAGCGGGCGCTCGGTGCGGCCGCCGCTGCCGGGGTCGCGGCGTGGCTGGCCGGCGCCGTCCTCGCACCGGGTGTCAACCCCGCGCTCGCAGCGGTCGTGGCGGCCGTTGCGGTGGCCACGCTGCCGCGAATCGGCTGGCTCGGGCTGGTCGCCGCCGCCGGCGCGGCGCTCGCGATGCAGGGCCGGGCCGGCGCGACCCTGTTGGTCGTGATCGCCGGGTTGCTCGGACCGTTGCTGCTGCCGCTGCGCCCTGCGCGCTGGCCACTGGGTGCGCTCGCCCCGGCGCTCGGAGCGATCGGGCTGGCCGGGGCGTGGCCGGCGCTCGCCGGCCGGGCCGGGGGCGTCTGGCAACGCGCTGCGCTCGGAGCGTCGGGGTGGATGATGCTGGTGGCGGCCGAGACCCTGGCAGCCACGAACGTCTACGTGCGCCTGCCGCGTGCGGTCGGCGCGACGTCGACCTGGATGAGCTCGCTGTCCGGCGGGGCCGATCACGCGCTCGCGCCGCTGGTGAGCACCGGGGTGCTCGTACCGGCGCTCGTCTGGGCGCTGGCGGCGGCGACGCTGCCGTGGTTCACGCTGTTCCGCTCGCTGCCGCTGAAGCTCGTGCTCGTGACGGTGTGGGCCGCGGCCACCGCCTCGGCGGTGACGACCGCGCTTCATCAAACGCATGCCGGCGCGGTGGTCAGCACCGAGGCGGCGGTGCTCGGAGCGATCGCCGCCGGGGTGGCGGCGCTGGCGCCCTCGATACCCGGCACCATTGAGAACTGGGACCGCGAAAAACGGCGCGACCGGAGTTTCGTAGCATGAAAACTCGCTGAAGGCCACGTTTCATCGACGTTCCCGGAATGCCGCAGCGGCCGAGTAATGAGCGTTCTACGCAGCCTCGAGGAAAAGATTGCCGGCCTCGTTGAGGGCACGTTCAGCCGTGCCTTCAGGTCCGAGGTGCGCCCAGTCGAGATCGCCCGCAAGCTGGCGCGGGAGATGGAGGAGCACAAGTCGTTCTCGCTGTCGCGCACCTACGTGCCCAACGAGTACCGGGTGTTCCTCTCGCCGCGCGACCGGGAGCGATTCGCGGGTTACGAGACGGCGCTGTCCGACGAGCTCGCCGGCTATTTGCTCGAGCAGGCGCGTCGCGAGCGGCTGACGCTGCTGTCGCGGCCCGTGATCGAGTTCGAGACCGACGACCGGCTAGGGCTCGGAGAGTTCGGCATCCAGACGGGCGTCGTGCACCCTCAGGAGGAGGATGAGCCGGAGGCGCCGGCCGAGGAGCTGTCGGGAAGGACGATGATCTACAGCACCGCGGGGCGGCTCGCCGAGCCGCTCGAGGAGCGCGCCCGGACGCGCGCCGAGACCGCCCTGCTGCTGCTCGGCGGCCGGCGCCTGGTGGTCGGCCCGACCGGGGTCACGCTCGGGCGCAGCAGGCAGTCCGACGTGATGCTCGATGACCCCAACGTCTCGCGCCAGCACGCGGAGATCAGGCCGCGCGGCGGCTCCTGGGTGCTGACCGACCTCGGCTCGACGAACGGCTCGCGGATCAACGGGCACGCGGTCGAGGGGTCCGAGGTGATCCGGGCCGGAGACGAGCTCGAGCTCGGGTCGACGTCCCTCAGGTTCGAGCTGGAATAGCCACGACGCGATGCTCGAACCCGTCTCGGTTGGCCTCAAGTTCGGCTTCCTGGTCGTCCTGTACCTGTTTCTCGTGTGGGTGGCCTGGAGCGCGACTCGCGACATGCGCCGCGGCCGCGGCCGCTCGGCCCGCGAGTCGCAGTCGCCGCCTTCGGACGCGACCAGCATGTACGCCGCCGCGGACGTGCTCGACGGCGACGCCCGTGAGGAGCTGGAGCCAAAGCTGCTGGTCGAGCGGGCGCCCGGGCACGAGTCGGGGATGGCCTACGAGATCAGCGGCGGCGCGACGCTCGGCCGCGGCGACGTCGAGATCCAGCTCGACGACCCGTTCGCCTCCTCGAGGCACGCCCGGATCACCAGGCAGGGTCATGTGTTGGTGATCGAGGACCTGGGGTCGACGAACGGGACCTACCTCAACGAAGAGCCGCTGACGGGACCGCAGCCGTTGCATGTCGGCGACCGGATCCGGATCGGCGATTCCGAGTTCTCCTACGTGCAGTGACCGGGCTACCAGCGCGATGATCAGAGCAGCGGAAAGCATCTACAAGACCGACACAGGCCGCCAGCGGCGCGACAACGAGGACAGCGCGCTCGCCCGGGCACCGGTGTTCGTGGTCGCCGACGGAATGGGCGGCGCGCAGGCCGGCGAAGTCGCCTCGAAGATCGCGATCGAGGCGTTCGAGGGGGGGGTCGGCGGCGCCGGCAGCCCTGAGGAGCGGCTCGCAGTGCGGGTCCGCGAGGCCAACCGCGAGATCTACGCTCGCTCGCGCGCGGAGCTCGGCCGCGAGGGGATGGGGACGACCCTGACCGCCGCCTACCTCGACGACGGGACCGTCGCGATCGCTCACGTCGGTGACAGCCGCGCGTACCTGTTCCGGGACGGCGAGCTGACCCGGCTGACCCAGGACCACTCGCTGGTCGACGAGCTGGTGCGCAGGGGCAAGCTCACCGAGGAGCAGGCCGCCGAGCATCCGCAGCGCTCGATCATCACCCGGGCACTCGGACCGGAGCCGGAGGTCGAGGTCGACACGTGGACCTACCCGGTCCGGCGCGGCGACGTGCTGCTGCTGTGCAGCGACGGCTTGACCTCGATGGTCCCCGAGGAGCGAATCGGTCAGATCCTGGCCGCCTCAGAGTCGCTCGACGCCGCCGCCGATCGCCTCATCCAGGAGGCCAACGATGCGGGCGGCCGCGACAACATCACCGTCGTCCTGACCCGCGTCGACGAGGTCGAGAACGGCGCCCCGGCCGTCGATCACCCGACGACGATCGCGCCGGGCGCGGCCGTCGGCCCGGCTGCCACGGCGATCCCTGCAGCCCCCCCGCCCTCGGCACCGGGGGCCACCGAGCCCACGAGCAAGAGGCTGACGCCGATCCCGGCCGGCGCGACCGCCGGGGCGCCGGCGCAGGGCCGGCGCCTGCCCCGTTTCGCGAAGCCCGTCGCCGCGCTGATCGCGGTCGTGATCGTCCTGTTCCTGGTCGGGGGCGGGGGCTATCTCGCCACCCGGCAGCTGTACTTCGTCGGGACCAATCCACAGGGGATCGTGACGATCTACCGCGGCCTGCCATACGACCTGCCGGCCGGGATCCACCTGTACGAGACGTACTTCGTGTCCGGCGTCCCCGCCTCGCTGGTCCCGCCGGACCGGCGCAAGACGTTCTTCAACAACCAGCTGCGCTCGCAGACGAGCGCGCTGAACCTGGTCAGGAACCTCGAGCTGGGGAGGATCTCGCGATGAGCGGCGCGGAGGGCCCCGGCCGATGACGGCCCGCAACCGCGAGCTGATCGGGCTGATCCCGGCATCGCTGCTGGTGACCGCCGGGTTCGCCGGCGTGTTCATCCAGCGCTCGAACGCGCTCTCGAACATCTCGCTGACGTACGGGGCGATCTTCCTCGGGCTGTGCCTGATCGGCCACGTCGTGATCCGGATGACGCTGCCCGACGCCGATCCGTACATGTTCCCGCTGGTCGCCGCGCTGGCCAGCTTCGGGATCGTGATGGTGTACCGGATCAACCCGACCCTGGCGCGCCAGCAGGCGCAGTGGTTCGTGCTCGGACTGATCCTGTTCGCCGCGACGATCGTCCTGTTCCGCGACTATCGAAAGCTCGAGCGCTACCGCTACACGATCGTGGTGATATCGCTCGGGCTGCTGGTGCTGCCGCGCCTGCCCGGGATCGGCTACCAGGCCAACGGCGCCTATCTCGGCGTGCGGATCCCCGGCCTGTTCGTGTTCCAGCCCGCGGAGTTCGCGAAGATCGGCCTGGTCATCTTCCTGGCGAGCTATCTGCGCGATACGCGGCAGGTGCTGGTCACCGGCGGGCGGCGGATCCTCGGCGTGACGATCCCGCCGATCAAGCACTTCGGCCCGATCATCGTGATCTGGGGCCTGGCGATGGGGATCATGGTGCTGCTCAGCGACATGGGCAGCTCGCTGATGTTCTACGGCGGCCTGCTCGCGGTCCTGTACGTCGCGACCGGACGCCTGTCGTTCGTGGTCGTCGGGCTGCTGGCGTTCGCGCTCGGCGCCTGGTACCTCGGCGCCCACATCCCGCACGTCCACGCGCGCGTCGAGGACTGGCTGCATCCGTTCAACCCGCACCTCTACAACGCCACGCTCGGCAGCTACCAGCTCGCGAACGGGGTGTTCGCCCAGGCGGCGGGGGGATTATTCGGCCAGGGGTTCGGCCAGGCGGTGATCACACTGCCGGGAGGCGGGTTCCTGCTGCCCGCGCCCCAGACCGACATGATCTACGCGGTCATCACCGACGAGCTGGGCCTGTTCGGCGCCACCGCGGTGCTGGTCGTCTACCTGCTGTTCATCGCGCGCGGCTTCAAGACCGCCGTGCTCTCTCGGGACTCGTTCTCGACGCTGCTCGCGACTGGGCTGACGGCGATGTTCGCGCTCCAGGTGTTCGTGATCGTCGGCGGCGTGACCCGGGTGATCCCGCTGACCGGCGTGACGCTGCCGTTCATCTCATACGGCGGCTCGTCGATCATCGCCAACTTCGTGCTGCTCGCGCTGCTGCTGCTGATCTCCGACCGGGCCAGGAGGCCGGAGCGGAGATGAGCTCGCAGATCGCCAAGCTGTTCGGCTTCGTCGTGGTGCTGTTCGCGCTGCTGGTCGTGTTCACGACCCGCTGGACGGTGATCGACAAGTCGAGCCTCGACAACAACGTGCTCAACCACCTGACGCTGATCCAGGAGCTGAAGATCAAACGCGGCCGGATCCTCGCCGACGACGGCACGGTGCTCGCGAAGTCGATCCCGGGACCGGGCGGCACCTGGAACCGGACCTACCCGACCGGTCCACTGTTCGCGCAGGCGGTCGGGTACTCGAATCTTGCGCAGGGCCAGGCGGCGGGCCTCGAGCTGTCGGCCGGCGCCTACACGCGAGGCCTGCAGACCGGGCTGAACTCGGTGTTCGGCCAGCTCAGCCCCCACCGGGTCGGCGACGACGTATACACGACGCTCGACCCGAAGGCCCAGCAGGTCGCCGTCCAGGGCCTCGCTGGGCAGGACGGCTCGGTGGTCGCGCTCGATCCGCGCACCGGCGCCGTCAAGGTGATGTACAGCAATCCGAGCTACAACGACAACGCCCCGAACGTCGCCGCGCCCGGCACGACCACCTTCAACCGCGCGACCCAGGCCGGCTACCCGCCCGGCTCGACGTTCAAGGTCGTGACCGCGACCGCAGCGCTCAACAGCGGCCAGTACACGCCGAACTCGCAGGTGAACGGAAATTCTCCGGTCACGATCTCGGGTGTGCCGTTGCAGAACGACGGAAACCAGTCGTGGGGCAACGTCGACTTGACAACCGCGCTGACATACTCGATCAACACCGTCTGGGCGCAGGTCGCCGAGCATCTGGGACGCGGCACGATGACCGATTACATGAAGCGCTTCGGCTTCTACTCGAAGCCGCCACTCGACTACCCGCCTGACGAGCTGAACGTCAGCCGGCCGTTCTCGCCGCTCGGCAAGCCATACCCGCCCGCCAGCCCGAACGAGGACATCGGCCGGATCGGGATCGGCCAGGGCGGCCTGCAGGTGACACCGCTGCAGATGGCAATGGTGGCCGGCGCGGTCGCCAACGGCGGCAAGCTGATGGTCCCGCACCTGACCGCCAGGGTCGTCGGTCAGGACGGCGTAACCGTGAAGACGATCTCCCCGTCGGTCTACAACCAGGTGATGAGCGCCTCGACCGCGAAGGAGCTCGCGCAGATGATGACCAAGGTAGTCGAGGAGGGGACCGGGACCGCCGCGCAGCTCGGCGGCATCAACGTGGCCGGCAAGACCGGCACCGCGTCGATCGGCACGCAGGGCTCAAACCTGACCGAGCCGTGGTTCATCGGTTTCGCCCCCGTCGAGAACCCGAAGGTCGTGGTCGCGGTGACCGTCGACAAGACACAGGGCGGATTCGGCGGGACCGTGGCGGCCCCGATCGCCAGGAACGTGATCCAGACGCTGCTCTCCGAGGGTCAGTGACGTGCCCGAGGTCGACGCCGGCACCGTGATCGATGGCAGGTACAAGGTCCTGCACCGGCTCGGCAGCGGTGGGATGGCCGACGTGTTCCTGGCCGAGGACGACCAGCTCGGCCGCAAGGTCGCGCTGAAGCTGCTGCATCGCCGCTTCTCGGAGGACCCGGGATTCGTCGAGCG
This sequence comes from uncultured Solirubrobacterales bacterium, assembly GCA_963800475.1. Taxonomy (GTDB): domain Bacteria; phylum Actinomycetota; class Thermoleophilia; order Solirubrobacterales; family Solirubrobacteraceae; genus Palsa-465. Next base: position 33,116 of record CAWDAZ010000002.1, read on the forward strand.
CTTCCGGCGCGAGGCCCAGGCCGCGGCCGGCCTCCAGCATCCCAACGTCGTCAGCGTCTATGACCGCGGCGCGTACGACGGCACCTACTACATCGCGATGGAGTACGTCCCCGGGCGCTCGCTCAAGCAGGTGATCCGCGACGACGCGCCGCTCGACCCGGTGCGCGCGATCGAGATCACGCTCCAGATCCTCAAGGCCGCACGGTTCGCCCACCGTCACGGCGTGATCCACCGCGACCTGAAGCCGCACAACGCGATCGTCGACGAGTCCGGCCACGTCAAGGTCACGGACTTCGGGATTGCCCGCGCCGGCGCGTCGGACATGACCGAGACCGGCTCGATCATGGGGACCGCCCAGTACCTGTCCCCCGAGCAGGCCCAGGGGCACGCCGTCAGCGCGTCGTCGGATCTGTACTCGGTTGGGGTCGTGCTGTACGAGATGCTCACCGGCCACGTTCCGTTCGACGCCGAGGCGGCGGTGACGATCGCGCTCAAGCACGTGTCCGAGGCGCCCACGGCGCCCACCCGCATCAACCCCCGGATCCCGCCGGAGCTCGAGCAGGTCGTGCTGTGGACGCTGAACAAGGACCCGGCCGACCGGCCCAAGGACGCCGACGAGCTGATCGCCGCACTGGAGTCGGCTCGCCGCTCGATCCTCTCGGGGAGTCCCGGTGAGCGGACGGCGTCGATGGCGGCTGTGGGTGCTGGGGCGGTCTTGGCGGCTGGGATGGAGCCTCCAGTCGCCGATCGCGCGAAAACGGCGTCTGAAGGCTCCACCCCACCGCCCGGCGAGACGACCTATCCGCCCGCCCTCTACGAGGACGGGGGAGTGCCGCCAGAAACGCCCGGTAGCGAGGAGGAGCAGAAGCGGAAGCTATGGCGCGATCCGTGGCTATGGGTGGCGGTGGTCCTCGCGCTGTTGCTGGCCGGCGGGGCCGCCGCCTACTTCCTGACGAAGTCCACGCCGCAGGTCGTGGTTCCGAACGTGATCAACCAGCAGCTCCCGATCGCCCGCACGATCCTTCAGAACGAGGGCTTCCAGATCAACGTCACCCAGCAGACGAGCAACGCGCCGCCCCAGACGGTGATCGCCGAGATCCCGGCCGGGGGGACCAAAACGGACAAGGGCTCGACGGTCAATCTGACCGTGTCCTCCGGACCGGCCTCGGTGAACGTCCCGTCGGTGGTCGGCGAGACTGAAGCCCAGGCGCGCAAGGCGCTTGCAAAGGCGGGTCTCAAGGTCGGGCGGACGATCACGCAGACCAGCGATCAGTTCGCGGCGGGGACCGTGATCGACACGAGCCCGTCGGCGGGCCAGCCGGTCCCGTCGGGCTCCATGGTCACGCTGGTCGTCTCTTCGGGGAAGGCCAAGGTGAACGTGCCTGACGTCACCGGCCAAACCCAGCAGGCGGCGAGCTCGATCCTCGTCAACGCCGGCTTCAGGGTCGGGACGATCACTCAGCAGCAGACCGCCAGCTCGCGTGCCGGGACGGTGGTCAGCCAGAGTCCGAGCGGCGGCACATCCGAGGTCCCGGGCTCGTCGGTGAACCTCGTGATCGCGCAGACGCCGACAACGGCGAACGTCCCGAACGTGGTCGGCGACACCGCCGCGCAGGCGTCGAGCGCGCTCCAGGCGGCCGGATTCAGCGTCGCGCAGACGACCAAGACCGTGACTGACAAGAGCAAGAACGGGATCGTCATCTCGCAGAACCCGAACGGCGGGACCGCCAACAAGGGCAGCACGGTGACAATCGTCGTGGGGAAGGCCGCCTCGGGCCCGACCGGCCCGACCGGACCCACCGGCCCGTGACCTCGCTGCGGGTGGCCGTGCTCGGCGGCGGCCGGTCGTCCGAGCACGACGTGTCGCTGGCCTCCGCCGCCTCGATCCGCGACGGCCTGCGGGAGGCGGGCCACGATCCGATCCCGATCGAGATCGACCGTGACGGCGTGTGGCACCGCGACGGCGAGCTGCTGTCGCTCGAGCCGGGCCGCGGCCTCGCCGGGGCCGACGTGGCGTTTCCCGCCCTGCACGGGCCATTCGGCGAGGACGGAACCATTCAGGGGCTGCTCGAGTGCCTCGACGTCCCGTACGTCGGCGCGGGCGTCCTGTGCTCCGCGCTGTGCATGGACAAGGTGACCTTCAAGGAGCTGATGGGGCGCCACGGGGTGCCGCAGGTGGACTACCGGGCGGTCCGCGCCGAGCAGCTGGGGTCCGACCGCGAGGCGACCCTCGCCTCGCTCGAGCCGCTCGGGCTGCCCGTGTTCGTGAAGCCGGCGCGGCTCGGCTCGTCGGTCGGGATCGGCCGGGTCGCTGAGGCGGCGTCGCTGGCGGGCGCGCTCGATGCGGCGTTCGAGCACGATCCGCTGGCGATCGTCGAGGCGGCCTCGAGCGGGCTGGAGGTCGAGTGCTCGGTACTCGGCAACCGCGACCCGGTCGCCTCGCTGCCCGGTGAAATCGTGCTCTCGAGCCGGGACGGGGGCTGGTACGACTACGAGGCCAAGTACACCCCCGGCGGGATGCGGCTGGTCGTCCCGGCGCGTGTCTCGGAACCGACGCTCGAGCGGGTCCGCGAGCTCGCGCTCACCACCTTCCGGCTGGTCGACTGTTCGGGGCTGGCGCGGATCGACTTCTTCGTCGAGGGGGAGAGCGCCGCCGAAGGCGGTGGTCGTGTGCTCGTCAACGAGCTCAACACGATGCCCGGCTTCACCTCGACGAGTGTGTTTGCCTCACTGTTCGAGGCCACCGGCGTCGGCTACCCGGAGCTGCTCGACCGGCTGCTGGAGCTCGCGCTGGAGCGGCACGAGCAGCAGCAGGCGCTCCGGTTCTGAGCGACGCCGCCCGCCCGTGACGCGGGGTCCGGGCTACCGGTACAGCGTGATCTCGGCGATCGACAGCTGCTCGTGGCCGCCGAGGCTCGTGATCCAGACGAGGTAGTAGCGGTACGTCTGGCCCTGGGTGCTGAGCGGGACCGTGGTGGTCCTGCCGACCGCCGTCGGTGAGGAGATCTGCGTCCAGCCGTTGCCCGGGGGCGCCTTCGGCGGCGGGTTGTCGTTGCGCGCATAGACGACCGCCGTGAACCCCGGCGTCGCGTCGCTGATCCGCAGCTCGCGGGCGACGACGCCCGGGTTCGCGTTCACGTAGATGCCGGTCCCCGCCTTGTCGAGCTTGCGGTCGTAGTAGTGCTGGGTGTCCCAAAGGGTGTTGAGCTGGTTGTCGATTGCGAGCCCCGCGTTGGGCGCCTCCTCGAGCGGGCTTCCGAGCGGGTTGAAGCCCTGCGCGCAGCTCTGGCACAGACTCACCGCGACCAGGCCGCGCTGCGGTGCCTTGGCCGCCGGCGTGCCGGTGCCGTGGTGGGTCCTCGTCACCAGCCACGCGACCCCACCGCCGATCAGGATCACCGCGAGTGCCAGCGCGAGCAGCGCGAACAACCGGTGGCGGAGCCGGAACGGGACACGGCGCTGCGCCCCGGCAGGGAGCGTGCGCAGCACGGCGGTCACCTCACCGGTCGCGCTGCCGGCGCGAGCGGTCTCGATCGCGAGCACGTCCTCGAGGTCCGCGATCAGCTCGGCGTCGTTCGCGTACCGGTCCTCGAGCTGTTTCGCGGTGGCGCGGTCGATCACCGCGGCCAGCGCCGCCGAGACCTCGGGCCGCCTGAGCTGGATGTCGGGAAGCTCCTCGCGGACGTGCTTCATCGCGACCGCCACCTGGGTCTCCCCTTTGAACGGAACGTCGCCGGCGAGCATCTCCCACACGACGATCCCCAGCGAGTACAGGTCCGACTGGCCGGTGACCGGCCGACCGAGCGCCTGCTCGGGCGACACGTAGTCGGTCGTGCCCAGCACGCGCCCGTCGGCCGTCAGCCCGTCCTCCTCCAGCGTGCGCGCGATTCCGAAGTCCGTCACCTTCGCCGACCCCTCCTCGTCGACCAGGACATTCTGCGGCTTGACGTCGCGGTGAACGATGTGGCGGGCATGGGCGGCGCCGAGCGCCCTGGCGATCTCGATCGCGTACGCGACCGCCTCCGCGATCGGCAGTCGTCCGACGCGCCGGATCCGCGCCTTGAGCGTCTCCCCCTCGACGTACTCGAACACGATGTACGGCCGGCCCTCGTCCTCGCCGGCGTCGATCACGCCGACGATGTGCGGGTGCGAGAGCTGCGCGACCGCCCGCGCCTCGCGCCGGAAGCGCTCGAGCTGGTCGGAGTCGCTGGCGACCTCCCGGTTCATCAGCTTGACTGCGACGTCCCGCTGGAGCGTGACGTCGAGCGCGCAGTACACCGTCGACATCCCCCCAGCGCCGATCCGGGAGTCGAGCCGGTAGCGACCGTTGAGGGTGGTGCCGAGCAGTGTGCTCATCGATATCCGTATTTTGCGCTACCGCGAGGCTCTTGAAGCCCGGACCCTGACGAAGATGATCGCGGCCAGGGCAGACCGATAGATCGCGTAGGGCAGCAGCGACCGATCGCGCTCGACCTGGCGGATCAGCCACGTGGAGGCCAGCGTCGAGGCGAACGACGCGGCGGCCCCGGCCGCGAGCGCCCGGCGCGCGTCCGCGTCCACGCCGCGACGCGCCAGCCGCAGCCCCTTCAGCGCCGTCGCCCCGCCGATCACGGGGAGTGCGACGTGCCGCGAGAGCCGGTTCGCGTCCTCGCGGGTGAACCGTCTCCACCGGGCCGCTGCCAGGGTCGCCCCGTTGCGCGACACGCCCGGCACCAGCGCGCACGCCTGCGCGGCGCCGAGCCACAGCGCGTCGGCGGCGCTCGCTTGCTCGTGGCGGCGGTCCTGCGGGCTCCGGTCGGCGAGCGCCATCAGCGCCGAGCCGGCCAACAGCCCAGCCGCGACAGTGCCCGGCGTGCCGAGCCGCGCCTCGATCGGCCGCTCGAGCGCGTACCCGACGAGCGCGGGCGGCGCGAACGACAGCGCCAGCAGCGTGATCCGCCGCCGGTCGAGACCTCTGAGCGTGTCCCCGACTTCGCGACGCAGCGTGATCAGCAACGCCGCCGCGGTACCCGCGTGGAGTGCGACCTCGAAGGACTTCCGGAACTCCTCGTCGAGCTCGACGTACCGCCAGCCGAGCAGCCACGGGATCACCGCGACGTGGCCCGACGAGGAGATCGGCAGCAGCTCGGCGGGGCCGTGCAGTGCACCGAGCGCGAGCGCCTGCCGGACGCGGAGACTATTTCGAGACGGCATCCACGGCCGGACGCGAGCGCCCCTTGCCGCGTGCGCGGCGCACGATCAGGAACACGACCGCGAGCAGGATCAGGGCCGCGACCGCGTAATCCGCGTACTCGAGGTGGTTGCGCCAGGTCTGCCAGTCGTGGCCGACCTCCCGCCCGAGCAGCCCGAGCCCCGTCATCCACACGATCGAGCCGATCACCGCGAACGTGATGAATTTCGCGAAATGCATCTCCGCGACGCCGGCGGCGTACGGGAACGCCGCCCGCCCGAGCGGGATCAGCCGCGAGACCGCGATCACCGGCGCGCCGTACCGCTCGAACCAGCGGTGCGCGCGGGCGATTCGAGCGGGGCTGACGTGGAGCTTCGAGTGGCTCTCGGTAAGCGCCTCGCTGGCCCGGTAACCGATCAGATACGCGATCGACGCGCCGATCGTGTCGCCCACGATTCCCGCGATGATCACCCCGAGCAGGGTCAGGTGCCCCTGGTAGACGTTGAAGCCCGCGAACAGCATTGTGGGCTCAGTGCCGGGAAGCCCGATCACGCCGGAGCTGGCGCACATCAGCGCGACTCCCGCGTAGCCGAGATCCCCGATCACGTGGGTCGCCAGGTTCACGACCGGCGCGGTCAGCGAGGCGAGGAGGACAGGCAAGTGGCCTAGCGTACCGAGCGTCGGGATTACTTCCCGGGCCCGATTAGTGTTTCCTCACCGATCGTGCCAGTCGCGCTGTTCGACACCGAGGCGCAGCTCGAACCGCTGCGGGCGCAGATCCAAGCGCGCGTAGTCAGTGTCGTGAACGGCGGCCGCTACATCCTCGGTCCCGAGCTGAGGGCGTTCGAGCAGGAGCTGGCTGACTACCTCGGCGTGCGCCACGTGATCGGCGTCGGCAACGGGACCGATGCGATCACAATCGCGCTGCGGGCGCTCGGGGTCGAGCCCGGCGAGGACGTGGTCGTGCCCTCGTTCACCTTCTATGCGACCGCCGAGGCGATCGCGAGCTTCGGCGCCAGACCGGTGTTCTGCGACGTCGACCCGCTGACCCGCAATGTGACACCCGACACCGTCCGTGCCGCGCTGACACCACGCACCAAGGCGATCGTCGCGGTCGACCTGTTCGGCTGCCCCGCTCCGGTCCCGGCGCTGCGCGAGCTCGGGTTGCCGGTGCTCGAGGACGCCGCCCAGGCGATGGGCGCTCGCCTTGACGGGCGGCACGCGGGAGCGCTCGGTGACGCCGCCACGATTTCGTTCTATCCGTCCAAGAACCTGCCGTGCCTTGGGGACGGCGGCGCGATCACGACCGACGACGACGCCGTTGCCGAGCTCGCCCGAGCACTTCGCTTCCACGGCTCGCGGGATAAGGAGACGTTCGACCACGTCGGCTACAACTCGCGCCTCGACGAGCTCCAGGCGGCGATCCTGCGAGTGCTGCTGCCCGAGCTCGACCGGTGGTCGGACGGCCGGCGCGCGACCGCGGGCGCGTACGCCGAGGCCGGGCTCAGCGCCTACGTGACGCTGCCCGGTGTCCCGGAAATCGCGGAGCCCGCCTGGCACCTGTTCGTGGTCACCCATCCCCGCGCCGACGAGCTCCGCACGGCCCTGAACGAGGCCGGCATCCAGTCGAGGAGCTACTACCGCGTGCCACTGCACCTGCAGCCCGCGATGGCGGGCTGCGCGGTCGCGGGCGAGTTGCCCGCGACGCTCGAGCTCGCGCGCACCAACCTGGCGCTGCCGATGGGGCCGACGCTCACCGCCGAGCAGGTCGGCGAGGTGGTCGCGGCCGTGTCGTCGGCGCTCGCATGAGGATCTGGATCGACTTGACGAACTCGCCCCACGTGGTCGTGATGCGACCGCTGATCGCCGAGCTGCGGGCGCGCGGCCATGACGTCGAGGTGACCGCGCGCGACTTCGCCCAGACGCTGGGCCTGTGCGAGCGATTCGGGATCGCGTGCACGCCGATCGGCCGTCATCGAGGCGCCGGCGTCGGCGCGAAGGCGATCGGCCTCGTGGCGCGCTCGCTCGAGCTCGCCAGGTGGGGCCGCGGGCGCGGATTCGACGTGGCGCTGGGGCACGGCTCGAACGACGTGACCGTCGCCGCGGCGCTGCTGCGGATCCGATCGGCGACGATGTTCGACTACGAGTGGGCGGTCGTCCAGCACAACGTCAACTGCCGCCTCGCGCGCGCCGTGGTCGTCCCCGACGCGATCCCTGCCGAGCGGCTGTACCGGTATGGGGCGCGCGGCAAGCTCCGGCCGTTCCCGGGACTGAAGGAGGAGTACTACCTGGCCGACTTCGAGCCCGACCCGGCGGTGCTCGGCGAGCTCGGTCTCGACCGGGCGGAGCCGATCGCGGTCGTGCGAACTCCGCCCGTGGTGTCGCTCTACCACCGCTTCGAGAATGACCTGTTCGCGCAGGTGCTGGGGCGGCTGCGCGGCACCCAGACGGTCGTGCTCCCCCGGACCGACCAGCAGCGACAGGAGCTGGTCCGCGGCGGCGGCCTGACCGTGCCCGAGCGAGCGATCGACGCGCAGTCGCTGGTCGCGTTCGCGGACCTGGTCGTGTCCGCGGGCGGCACGATGAACCGCGAGGCGGTCGCGCTCGGAACCCCGGTTTTCACCGTGTTCGAGGGGCGGATGGGAGCGGTCGACGAGCAGCTGATCGCCGACGGGCGGCTGCGCCGGCTCCAGAGCGCCGAGCAGGTGCGGCTCGACAAGCGCTCCGATCAGGCGCGGACGCCGCGCACCCGCCGCGACCCTGGCGTGCTGGTCGATCTGCTGCTCACGGCGCGCGATTCGAAACTTGATTGAGCAGCAGGTGTTACGGGCACGGTGAGCTATCTGGGAGGCCTGATGCCGATTCGACTCCTCGCAGCCGCGGTCACGGCCGCGCTGACACCGCTGGTTGCCTTCGCGAGCGCCGCCGGCGCGGCGCCGATCGGCGCGTACACGACCAAGGGGGCCTGGAACTTCGTGTCGGCGCCCGCCCTGCACCCGCCCCGGCTGCGAATGATCGGGCACACCGCACGTGGCTCGCTGGCGCCGGGGAACTTCCTGATCGACACATTCCCGAACCTGGCGGCCAAGGGGCCGATGACCGGTCAGGGCGGGCCGCTGATCGTCGACAACGGGCTGCGCCCGGTGTGGATTCAGCCGGTCGGAACCTCGCAGGTGTCAGGCGACCTCCAGCAGGAGACCTTCAACGGCGAGCCGGTGCTCGTGTGGTGGCAGGGCGTGATCACGGATACCGGGGCCACCACCAGCGGCGAGGTCCGGATCGTCGATCAGCGTTACCGCAACGTTGCGACGTTGAAGGCGCAGGGGCCGACCGGTTGCAACGGCGCGGGCTGCTGGCAGATCAGCATCCACGACGCGGTGATCGACGGCAACGACATCTGGGTCACCGTCTACCGGAACGTCCCGGGCCAGAACCTCAGCCGCTACGGCGGCTCTCGAAAGGGGACGGTGTACGACGCCGGGGTGCAGGAGTACAGCCTCGCCAACCCCGCCAAGCCGGTGCTCGTCAGGACCTGGGACTCCCTCAACCCTGGCGGGACCCCCAACGTCCCGCTGTCCGAGTCCGAGCAGCCCGCAACGGCGGGTACCCGCACGGGGCCCGGAGGGTCGTGGGACGCCTATCACGTGAATGCGATCGAGGTGGTGTCCAGCGACCAGTTGCTTGTGACGATGCGCAACACCTGGGCCTCCTACCTGATCGACCTCGGGACCGGCCGGATCATCTGGACGCTGGGCGGCAAGGCCTCGAGCTTCAGCCTGCCCCGGAACGCACGGTTCGCGTGGCAGCACGACACACGGTTGCTGCCGGACAACGAAATAACGCTGTTCGACGACAACTGCTGCAAGCTGCTGCCGGGCGGGAAATTCGCCAAGCCGAGCGGGCCGTCGCGGGGCCTGGTGCTGAAGCTCGACACCGCCACCCACAAGGCCTCGCTGGTCGCGTCGTACTCGCACAACCCGAATCTGTTCGTGGCGTTCCTCGGCAGCACCCAGCTGCTGCCGAACCGTAACGTGGTGGTGGGCTGGGGCTCACAGCCGTTCTTCTCCGAGTACTCGGGCTCGGGAAGGCAGCTGCTCGACGCGAGGTTCCCCGGCAAGGATCAGAGCTACCGCGCCCTGTGGACCCCGAACTGGGTGGGGACGCCGTCGTATCCGCCGAGCGGCGCGCTCCGGACGAGTGGCGGCAAGACGACCCTGTACGCCAGTTGGAACGGGGCGACGCAGGTTGCCAGCTGGGTCGTGTTCGCCGGGTCGAGCAGCCAGCGGCTGAGCCGGGTCGCGAGCAGCTCCAGAACCGGCTTCGAGACCGCGATCTCGCTCGCCAGCAAGAGCTACAACGTGGTGGACCTGCGCGCGGTCGACGGCAGCGGCCGTCTGCTCGGCTCGAAGGCGGTCAAGGGCAAGGTCGGCTCCGGCCTGCCGCAGTCGTACTGATCAGCGGACGCTGAAGTCGCCCGAGGTGCCGATCACCCGTCCGCGCGTGTCAAGCGCTTGGACCTTGAACGTCGTGTAGCTTCCGCTCACTTGGATCGCCGTCTCGAAGCCTGACTTCGCGTGTGTGGCGACGGCGGTCTGCGAGCCGCCCGGCCCGGCGAGCACCCGCCACGACGCGAGCTGGGTCGCGCCGTTCCAGCTCGCGTACACGGTCGTGCGGCCGTGCGAGCTGCGCGCCGCCCCCGACGGCGGATACAGCGGCAGCCCGACCCACGGCTCGACCCGCGCCCGGTAGGAGAGGTCGGGATTCGGGAGATACGCGTCTAGCAGCATCTGTCCCGAGGGGCTGAACTCGGAGATGTAGGGCCGCGAGCCCCAGCCGACGAACTCGTTGCCGTTCGACAGCGGCTCGATGCTGCCCATGTAGTCGGCGTCGAAGTTCGCGCCGTGACTGAACTGCGCCGCGACCGTCGCGGTGTGGGTGGCCTGGTCGAGCTTCAGCACCAGCCCGCGCGAGGGCGCCGTCGGCGGCACGTCGATGTCCCCGCTGGTGATCTGGCAGCAGTGGTCGTCGAACAGACTCACCAGCGGCGAGCCGGGATACACCACGACGTCGTGCTGCCACTCGAACTCGGCCCCCGGTCCGAGGCGGAAGCTCGAGTGCGGGCCGCCCAGCGTCCAGATGATCTTGCCGGTCGCGATCTCGACCTTGTAGGCGGCCCACGTGTTGCGCATCGAGACCACGAACGTGCCGTCTCCCGGGACGTCGATCGCGTTGACGTGGTAGGCGTCCCATGGGAAGCCGTTGGTCGGCAGCGTGGCGCGGCCGTCGTCGAGCGAGATGTGCTTCAGCGCATCCCAGGTGTACAGCAGCTTCCCGGTCCTGAGGTCGTACTCCTGGACCGCCGAGTCGATCAGCGCGCCGTTGTAGGCGCCGCCGTATCGCGACAGGTCGCGGGGGATGTTCTTGTTCGCCGTCACCCAGGCGTCGTGGCCGTGGATCAGGAACTCGTGCAGCGTCAGCACCCAGCCGTCGGCGCCCGTCAGGGTCGCGACCGGGCGGTAGTGCTGGTCGACGATCACGTACCTGCCGCTCTCGGTCGCGCCGGTGTTGGTGACCACGCCCTCCCACCACGCAAGCGCCGGCTTGCCCCTGTAGGTCTGCAGGCTCAGGTTGCCGGCCACGTTCTTGACGGGGACCGGCTTGAACCACACCGGCTGCAGCGAGTCGTCGAGGATCAGCGGCCCGCTCTGGCCGACCATCGGCGGGTGGCTGACGTTGTAGAAGTTCGCCATGAAGATGTAGCCCGGGGCGAGGTTCTTCGGGTCCGTCGATATGTGCGAGGTGAGCACCGGCGGGTGCAGTTGCGGGGCCGACACGTAGGTGTACGAGCCGCTCCTGACGTACGCGCCCAGCGGGGCGCCGTGCGAGCCGCCGACCGCGAAGTCGAGCCCGACGAACGCGCCCAGCACCAGCGCGATCGCGGTCGCGATCTGGATCCGGCGCGTGATCGCGCGCTTCTCGCCGACTCGCGGGAGCAGCAGGAACGTCGCCAGCGCGGCGAGCGCGCACAGCCCGGCGCCGATGTAGTACCCGACGCGGAAGCCGTCGGTGAGCGCCTGCGGGACCGTGGTGCCGTGGCCGATCTGGTGGCTGGTGACCGTCGTGGCGAGCGTCACCAGCACCGCGATGCCGAGCCCGCCACCCACCTGGCGGGAGGTGTTCACGAGCCCCGATGCGAGGCCCTGCTGTCCCGGCTTGGCGCCCTGGGTGGCGGCGATCGTCGAGGGCACGATCGACATCCCGATCCCCGCCGCGGTCAGGACCCCCGGGACCACCACGTACACGATCGCGCTGCCGCTCGAGGCGATCTTCGTGAACAGCAGCAGCCCGACGGTCATCATCGTCAGCCCGCCGCCGAGCACTGCGCGCACCCCAAAACGCGTCACGAGCTTCCCGGCGCTCCGTGCGACGATCATGATCGCCAGCGTCATCGGCAGGAACGTCAGCCCTGCCTTGAGCGGCGACAGCCCGAGCACCTGCTGGAGGTACAGCGAGCTCAGGTACCACATCGGGAACAGCGCGGCGCTGAACAGCAGCACGATCGTGTTCGCGTCCTGCGTCAGCTTCGTGAGGTCCTTGAAGGGGATCAGCGGGTCGTCGGCGAAGCGCGTCTCGATCACGACGAACGCCACCAGCAGCACCAGCCCGCCGATGATCGGCCCGAGCGCCTCGCCGGCGTGCCACCCGCGCAGTCCGGCCTGGACCACCCCGTAGACGAGCACCATCTGGCCGACGGTCAGCGTCACCGCGCCGGGGATGTCGAAGTTCGCGCGTCCCTGGCCGCGGCGCCGGTCCGCCACCACCTTGAACGCGATCAGCGCGGCTGCCGCCGCGATCGGCGGGTTGATCAGCAGCACCCAGCGCCAGCTGATCACCTGGGTGATGATCCCTCCGAGCAGCACCCCCGCCGCGCCGCCGAGCCCGTTCATCGCCGCCCACAGGCCGATCGCGCGGTGGAGCTGCGGACCGGGCGGGAACGACGAGGTGATGATCGCCAGCGACGAGGCGGCCATGAACGCGCAACTGAACCCCTGGACCCCGCGGGCGACGACCAGCATCTCCTGGGTCTGCGCGGCCCCGCCTGCCAGCGACGCCACCCCGAACAGGATCAGCGCCGCCACGAACACCCGCCGCTGCCCGAGCCGGTCGGCGAAACGCCCGCCGAGCATCAGGAATCCCGCGAACGTGATCGCGTACGCGTCGACGACCCACTGGAGGTCGGCCGAGGAGAAGTTGAGGCTCGTCTGGATCGAGGGCAGCGCGACGTTGACGATGCTCAGGTCGAGGATCACCATGAACTGCGCGACGCAGCACACGACCAGGATCCAGGTCGCGCGCGACCCGGTCGGGTGGACGCCGGCCGGGGCCTCCGCCGGCCCGCCGGGCTGGGCCGCGCCCGCCCCCGGAGCCTCGTTGCCGCCGGCGTCACCCGGGCGCGTCGCGAGCGCGCCGCCGCCGTCGCGCTCGGAACTCCGTTGCTCTACCAGCTCATCGCGATCTTGCATCAGCCTCGAACCTCATAGCGTTCCCCCGCCGCCGTCCGCTCCCCGTAAAGTCAGCCGATTGTCGCAGCTTGGCGCGCACCTTTGGCTGCGCCGCCGGGTTACGGGGGGACCTCTTGTACCCTGGGGTTGAAGCCGGATCGAGGAGGAATCTGCACGTCATGAACAGATCACTGCTGACGCTCGTACCCGCGGTTGTCGCCGCGGCCGCAATCGCGGGCTGCGGGTCAACGACCCACTCGAGCTCGACGAAGACCGCCGCCGCGACGACGCCCACCACGACGACGACCAAGAAGGCGGATCCGGCCAAGAAGCTGCACAAGCCGGTCCACCACGCGACGACGCATCACCAGGCGACGACTTCGACGTCGGCCTCGAGCTCGACGAGCGGGGGCGCCGCGCTGACGACTACCTCGAGCCCGACGCCCGCGCCGACGCCGACGCACACCACGTCTGCGCCGGTCGCCCCGGTGACCCAGCCGCCGAAGACCACCCCCGCCCATCCCACCACCACTAAGAGCACGCCGACGAAGACGAACCCGAACGGCGGCGGGTCGGGTACTACGCCGCAGGGCTACTAGGGCAGCCGAGGCGCGGGCTCGGGCCGGCTAGGCCCCGCCGCGCCCGAACGCGACGAACGGCGGGTTCGCGAACCCCGGCTTGCCGTACCGCAACGGCTCGCCGTCGAGGTCGGTGACCCGCCCGCCGGCGGCTCGAAGCACCGCGTGGGCGGCGGCCGTGTCCCACTCCATCGTGCGTCCGAACCGCGGATAGAGGTCCGCCTCCCCGGCGGCCACCAGGCAGAACTTCAGCGACGAGCCGGCCGCGATCGAGGCGGCGATCGGACGGTCCTCGCAGAACCGGGCGAGCGCCTCGGGATCCCCGTGCGAGCGGCTCGAGACGAGCGTCGCGCCGGCGGCTGGAGTGCTCCGCGCGGAGATCTCCCGCCGGCCGGCATGGTCGTCGAGCAGCGCGGCGGAGCCCTCCGCGGCGAACAGCCGCGCCAGCGCGGGCGCGAGCACCACGCCGAGCACCGGCTCGTGGTCCTCGATCAGCGCGATGTTGACGGTGAACTCACCGTTGCGCGACAGGAACTCCTTGGTCCCGTCGAGCGGGTCGACCAGCCAGAAGCTTCCCTCCGGCGGCTCGTCGCGCTCGGGATCGCAGCTCTCCTCGGCGACGATCGGCACCCCGGGGGTGAGCTTCGCCAGCCCGGCGCAGATCACGTCCTGGGCGCGCTCGTCGGCCTCGGTGACCGGCGAGCCGTCGGCCTTGGTCCGCGCCTCAACGTCGCGTTCGTACACGGCGAGCACCTCGTCGCCGGCCGTGCGGGCCAGGGTGATCACTTGTTCGAGCATCACTGGGTCCTCATTTCGGGGTCAAGGATCTTCCTGCGGCGGAGCTCGTCGAGGATCTGCTCGCCGGCTTGCTCGGGCGTCGTGCGGGTGGTGTCGATCCGGAGGTCGGGATCCTCGGGCGGCTCGTAGGGGGAATCGATGCCCGTGAAGTTCTTGATCTCCCCGCGGCGCGCCCGCGCGTACAGTTGCTTGGGGTCGCGCGCCTCGGCGACGGCCAGCGGCGCGTCGACGAATACCTCGATGAACTCGTCCTCGTCGAGCAGCTCGCGTGCCATCCGGCGCTCGGATTCGAACGGCGAGATGAACGACGTGATCACGATCAGGCCGGCGTCGACCATCAGCCTCGAGACCTCTGCCACACGCCGGATGTTCTCGACCCGGTCGGCGCCGCTGAAGCCGAGGTCCTTGTTGAGCCCCTTGCGGATGTTGTCCCCGTCGAGCAGGTAGGTATGACGCCCGAGCTCGTGGAGCCGCCCCTCGAGGACGTTCGCGATCGTCGACTTCCCGGCGCCTGAGAGTCCCGTCAGCCACAGCACGCACGGGCGCTGCCCCTTCTGGTGCGAGTGGGCACGCTTGTCGATCCCGGCCGCGTGGTAATGCACGTTGCGCGAGCGGCGCAGCTCGAAGTTCAACATCCCCGCCGCGAGCGTGTGGTTCGTGATCCGGTCGATCAGGACGAACCCGCCCATGTCGCGGTTCTCCACATACGGGTCGAACGCGACCGGCCGATCGAGCTCGAGCTCGCACACGCCGATCTCGTTGAGCTCGAGCTGCTCGGCGGCGAGGCGCTCGAGCGAGTCGATGTCGAGCTTGTACTTGAGCGGCGAGATCGTGGCCGCGACGGTGCGCGTGCCGACCTGCAACACATAGCTACGCCCGCGCAGCATCGGCTCCTCGGCCATCCACACGATCGACGCCTCGAACTGCTCGCCGACTCGCGGCGGCTGCTCGGCGGCGGCGATCACGTCGCCCCGGCTCACGTCGATCTCGTCGGTCAGCGTCAGCGTCACAGACTGACCGGCGACCGCGCGCTCGACGTCGCCCTCGAAGGTCACGATCCTGCTGACTCGGGTCTCGCGTCCCGCGGGCAGGATCGCGACCGGATCACCCGGCCGCACGCTGCCGCCGACGATCATTCCGGTGAACCCGCGGAAATCGGGGTCGGGCCGGTTCACCCACTGGACCGGCATCCGCAGCGGCCCGGCCTGGAGGCGGTCCTCGTCGACCTCCACCGACTCCAGGTACTCGAGCAGCGCCGGCCCGCTGTACCACGGCATCCGCGGGCTCCGCTCGACGACGTTGTCGCCGCGCAGCGCCGACAGCGGGATGCAGCTGATGTCCTCGAGTCCGAGCTGGTGGGCGAATGCCTGATACTCGGCCTCGAGCTCCCGGAAGCGCTCCTCCGAGTAGGAGACCAGGTCGAGCTTGTTGATCACCAGCGCGACGTGGCGCAGGCCCAGCAGCGACACGAGGAACGTGTGCCTGCGGGTCTGGGTCAGCAGGCCCTTGCGGGCGTCCATCAGCAGTACCGCGCAGTCCGCGGTCGACGCGCCGGTGACCATGTTGCGGGTGTACTGCTCGTGGCCCGGAGTGTCGGCGACGATGAACTTCCGCTTCTCGGTCTGGAAGTAGCGATACGCGACGTCGATCGTGATTCCCTGCTCGCGCTCGGCCTGCAGGCCGTCGAGCAGCAGCGCGAAGTCGAGCTCCTCGCCCTGTGTCCCGGCGGTCCGCGAGTCCGCCTCGAGCGCGAGCAGCTGGTCCTCGAACAGCAGCCCCGCCTCGAACAGCAGCCGGCCGATCAGGGTGCTCTTGCCGTCGTCGACGCTGCCGCAGGTGATGAACCGCAGCAGCCCCTTGCGCTCGTGGCTCTTCAGGTACGCCGTGACGTCCTCTCCGACCGCCTCGTGGACCGTCATCAGAAGTAGCCCTCCTGCTTCTTCTTCTCCATCGAGCCGGCCTGGTCGTGGTCGATCACCCGCCCCTGGCGCTCGGAGGTCCGGGTCAGCAGCATCTCGGCGATGATCGCCTCGAGCGTGTTCGCGCGCGACTCGATCGCGCCCGTCAGCGGGTAGCAGCCGAGTGTCCGGAAGCGGACCATCCTTCGGACTGGCTGCTCGCTCTCGGCGAGTGGCATCCGCTCGTCGTCGACCATGATCAGCGCGCCGTCGCGTTGCACGACCGAGCGCTCGGCCGCGAAGTACAGCGGCACGATCGGAATCTGCTCCAGGTAGATGTACTGCCACACGTCGAGCTCGGTCCAGTTGGAGAGCGGGAACACGCGGATCGACTCGCCCTTGCGCTTACGCGCGTTGTACAGGCGCCACAGCTCGGGCCGCTGGCTCTTGGGGTCCCACCGGTGCTGGGCGGAGCGGAACGAGAACACGCGCTCCTTCGCGCGCGATCGCTCCTCGTCGCGCCGGGCGCCGCCGAACGCGGCGTCAAAGCCGTGCTTCGTGATCGCCTGCTTGAGGCTCTCGGTCTTCATCACGTCCGTGTACGCCGCCGATCCGTGCGTGAACGGGTTGATCCCCATTGCGCGCCCCTCTTCGTTGACGTGCACGAGCATCTCGAGGCCGTGCTCGTCGGCCATTCGCGCGCGGAACGCATACATCTCCTGGAACTTCCAGGTCGTGTCGATGTGCAGGAACGGAAACGGCGGGCGGCCCGGGTGAAACGCCTTCAGGGCGAGCCGGAGCATCACCGAGCTGTCCTTCCCGATCGAGTACAGCATCACGGGGCGCTCGGCCTGCGCGACCACCTCGCGCATGATGTGGATGCTCTCCGCCTCCAGGCGCTGCAGGTGCGTCAGCCGCGTCGGATCAGGAATCCTGCCGTCCACCACGGACCTGGGTCACGCGATCGACCATCGAGGCTGCCGGCCGTCGAAGGCCTCATCCCACGGCTGCTCGCCGTCGAGCGCGCGGCGCCACAGCTGAACCTTCTGCGACAGCGTCCCGGTCCTGGGGACCCCCGCTCCGATCGGCCTCATATCCCTCCTTCAATCCCAGTTGCTCTGGCGCAAGGGTACTGCCGTGCGCCGCCGGCGCACGGGCCGCATGGCAGCGGCTTATCCCGACCGTATCTGCACACGGCTACGCTCCTGTGAATGCAACGGCAAGCGCGAGCCGGGGCCTGCCGGGGGGCGCTCAGCGCATTGATCAGACCGGCCAAGCCGCTCGCCGGAGCGACGGCGGCGGCGGCGCTCGTATGTGCGTTCGCCGCAAGCGCGGCGCTCGCCGCTCCGGTTCGGGTGTTTCCGATCCCCGGCAGCCGTGTGGTGGCGCCACGCGCGCAGGTCGCGTTTCGCGGCATCAACCCGCTCGAGCTCGTGGGGATCACCGTCGCCGGATCCCAGAGCGGCGCCCATCCGGGCCGGATCGTGGGTGACTCGGACGGCCGCGGTGGGAGCTTTCTTCCGAGCACGCCGTTCAAGCCGGGCGAGACGGTCACGGTAGCGACGCACCTCGACGTGCTCGGTGCTCAGGGCGGCACGTTCAGCTTCACGGTCGCGACGCCATCGGCGCCGATCCCGTACCGGCCGGCACAGACCGTGCCCCGGGTCGCGGGCGACATCTGGCGGTTTCGCTCGCGTACCGATCTCGCCCCCGCTGCCGTGAAGCTGCTGAAGAGCTCGAGCCACGCCTCGCCTGGTGACATCTTTCTGGCCCCGCAGTTCGGCCCGGTCGAGAACGGCCCGGAGATCCTCGACTCATCCGGGAACCTGATTTGGTTCGACGGCGTCCAGCACGGCGACGCCGCCACCGACTTCCGGGTTCAGACCTTCCAGGGCCAACCCGTGCTGACCTGGTGGCAGGGCTACACCGACGCGGGGATCGGCGTCGGCGAGGACGTGATCTATGACTCCACGTACTCGCCCGTCGCAACGGTTCGTGCCGCCAACGGCCTCACCACGGACCTGCACGAGTTCCAGCTGACGCCTTCCGGGACCGCACTGATCACCTCCTACTACCCCGTGTACTGGGACGCGACCGGCATTCGCGGGGGGCTCAGGCGCGAGATCACGTTCGACTCGGTGGTGCAGGAGATCGACATTCCCACCGGGCTCGTTCTGTTCCAGTGGGACAGCCTCGACCACGTGCCGGTCACCGACACCTATGAGTCGCTCCCGCACCAGAGTGCAACCAACCACGACCCGTTCGACTACTTCCACGTCAACTCGGTCCAGCTCGACCTCGACGGCAACCTGCTGATCTCCGGGCGCAACACCTGGGCGGCGTACAAGGTCAGCCACCAGAACGGCAGCGTGATGTGGACGCTGGGGGGGCGCCACTCGAGCTTCAAGATGGGCCCCGGGACGTCGTTCGCGTTCCAGCACGATGTCCGCGTCCGCGCGAACAACGACCAGTACATGACGGTCTTCGACGACGGAGCCGGACCGCCCACGATCCACAGCCAGTCGCGGGGTCTAAAGCTGCGCCTCAACCTCAACAAGCGGACGGCGACCGCGGTCTGGCAGCACGAGCACTCGCCGCCGCTGCTTTCGCAGTTCGAGGGCAACTACCAGCAGCTCCCCGACGCCGACGACTTCCTCGGCTGGGGCCAGCAGCCGTTCTTCACCGAGTACGACCGGCACGGGAACCTGCTCGTCGACGGGCGGTTCGTCGGCTACACGTCGAGCTATCGCGTCTACAAGTTCTCGTGGCAGGGGCAGCCGAAGGTCCCGCCCGCGGTCGCGGCGTCGACCTCGTCGAAGACGACCACCGTGTACATGAGCTGGAGCGGGGCGACGACCGTCTCTGGATGGCGGGTGCTGAGCGGCCCGAGCGCCACCTCCCTGCGGCCCACGCGCGCGCTCCCCAAGCGTGGCTTCGAGACCAGCACCGAGATCAACGCCGCGAAGTACGTCGCCGCGCAGGCGCTCGGCTCCAGCGGGCGGGTGCTTGCGACCTCATCCGCCGTTCGCGCGGGCTGAACGCCGCCATTAGACTTCCGGCTCAATGCGCCGGCGGATCAGATCCGCGGCCCGCCCCGTTCACCGCCACTCGCTTCCTCAGCTGCTGGTGGACGGTGTACTGGTCGCGCTCGCTTACTTCCTCGCCTACCGGCTGAGGTTCGATGTCGCGGCGGTTCCGCCGCGCTACGAGGAGCTGTTCGAGAACACGATCTGGTGGGTCGTCCCGGTGATGCTGGCGGCGGTGGCGGCGTTCGGCGTCTACCAGCGCGTCTGGACGTTCGTCGGCCAGCGCGAGTACGAGGGCGTCGTCAAGGGTGCGATCGCGGGGACGGTCGTGGTGGTCGGCGCGATCGCGCTGCTGCATCCGGTGCAGACGCCGCCGACGTTCCACTTCAAGGAGAACGTGCTCACCCTGCAGTCGAACACGGTCACGATGCCGGCGAGCGTGATCGCGCTGTTCCTGCTGCTCGCGCTGCTGCTGCTGCTCGCCGCGCGGTTCCTCGTGCACCTCGTTGTCGAAGGTCGCGCGCGCAGCTTCCGCGCCTCGAAGGGAGCCCGCGACGTGCTGATCGTCGGCGGCGGCGATGGCGGGCGGCTGGTGGTCCGCGAGCTGGCGCGCAACCCGCAGCTCGGGCTTCGTCCAGTCGGGTTCGTCGACGACGACCCACGCAAGCAGGGGTTCAAGGATGAGTACGGCCTGCGCGTGCTCGGGACGACCACGAGCGAGGAGCTCGACCGGGTGCTCGACGACGTCGAGCCCGACGAGGTCGTGATCGCGATCCCGTCGGCGCCCGGGACGGTCCGCGCCCGGGTGGTCGCGGCGTGCCGCGCCCGCGGGATCCCCGTGCGCACCACCCCGACCGTGTTCGAGCTGCTGCGCGACGGCTCCGGGCGTGTCGAGGTCACCCGTCAGCTGCGCGAGGTCCAGGTCGAGGACATCCTCGGCCGCGAGCCCGTCCGGGTCGAGATCGAGCGGGTCGGCGCCTACCTCGCCGAGCAGGTTGTGCTCGTGACCGGGGCCGGCGGATCGATCGGCGCGGAGCTGTGCCGTCAGATCGCGCGCGTCGGGCCGCGGCGCCTGGTGCTGGTCGACCACGCCGAGGACAACCTGTTCGAGATCCTCCGCGAGCTGGAGGAGGACCGCCACGTGCGCACTGCCGTACCGGTGCTCGCAGACTGCAAGGAGCGCGAGCGGATGCGCGAAGTGCTCGACGAGCATCGTCCCGCGGTCGTGTTCCACGCCGCCGCTTACAAGCACGTGACGATGATGGAGCTCAACCCCGTCGAGGCGATCCGCAACAACTCGCTGGCGACCCAGCTGGTCGCGCGGCTCGCCGGCGAGGCCGGAGTCGGGAAGTTCGTGCTGGTGTCGACCGACAAGGCCGTCAAGCCCGCGACCGTGATGGGCGCCTCCAAGGCGCTCGCCGAGTGGGCGGTCGAGGCGGCGGCGGTGCGATATCCGAACACCGCTTACGCGACGGTGCGATTCGGCAACGTGCTGGGCTCGTCGGGCTCGGTGGTCCCGATCTTCCGCCGCCAGATTGCGGCGGGCGGCCCGGTCACCGTCACCGATCCGCGCATGAAGCGCTACTTCATGACGATCCCGGAGTCGGTGCAGCTGATCATCCGTGCCGGTTCGCTCAGCGACCGCGGGTCCGGCGGTGAGCTGTTCGTGCTCGAGATGGGCGAGGCGGTCGGGATCGTCGAGCTGGCGGAGACGATGATTCGCCTGTCAGGGCTCGAGCCCGAGCGCGACATCGCGGTCGAGATCGTCGGCGCTCGCCCGGGCGAGAAGCTCCACGAGGACCTGTTCAACCCGTACGAGCGACCGCAGCCGACGCCCGCCCAGAAGATCGTGCGCGCACAGCGTGATGCGGTCGATCCCGCGTGGGTCGAGCAGACCTTTGCCGACATCAACCTGTTGGTGCTGGAAGGGGATCCTGCGGCGCTGGCGAACCGCGTTGACAAGCTTGCCCGTAACCGGCCTTCGGCGACCAATCTGGACGCCCGGCTCGCCAATTAGACTGCGAGAGCAATGGGGTCGATGCCGTTCGCGCTGTCGGTGCACAACTTCATATCGTCGGTCGGCGCGGACGCCGGGTTCGCCGCGATTATCGGTCTCGCGGTGCTCGTGCTCCTGTATTTCGCGCACGCGCGGGACACCGCCAACCTCCACGACGAGGCCGAGCAGCTCGCCCATCGGCTGCTGCAGGCCGAGGCGCGGATCGCCCAGCTGAGCCGCGAGCAGCAAGCCGCTCCCGCGGTCGCGCCCGCTCCGGCGTTGCAGGCCGCCCGCGCGCAGGCGAGCTCGCCGATCAGGGCCTCCCGGGGTGCCGCGCCGATCCCGGCGGCTCCCGCCGGCGTCGGCGCGCCGGCACTGGCTGCCGCGACCCGCGTGGTGCCCGTTGCCGTAGCGACCGCGGCTCCGCCGCCGAGCGCCGCCCCCGCCGAGGTCGCTCCGCCCGAGCCTGCGTTTGACGAGGATCGCGAGCATGCCGTCGGCGAGGACGAGCGGGAGCCCGCCGTCGCCGACGGGGCGCGTGCGATGGCCGCGTCCGCCCCAGCCACCGAGCGGCGGGTCGGAGCCGGCGCGCCGCGGCCGGCGACCGCCGCCGGCGCCGCCGGGACTGCCAACGGCGGATCGCGGGAAGCGCGGGTCGCCGCGCCGGTCGCAGCGTCTGCGCGTTCGGGCGGTCCGGCTCGCCCGCCGGTGCAGAGTCGACCTGGCGCCCCTGGCGCGCCGCGGCGCCCCACGCTGCCGCCGCGGTCTCCCGCTCCGGCGCGGGGAGGCGCCGGCCGCCGCCTCGCGCTGCTGGCCGGCGCGCTGATCGCGGTCGCCGCGATCGCGGTGCTCGTGGTCGTCACCCAGAGCGGCGGCTCGAACCCGAGTCACGCGCAGGCTGCCTCGACGACGAATGCGCCTGCGACGACCCACCACAAGGCATCCGCCGCCCCGTTCAGCCCTGCGTCGGTGACGGTCGCGGTTCTGAACGGCACCGCCACCAACGAGCTCGCGCACCGCGTCGCCGCCAAGCTGACGGCTCAGGGCTACAAGCAGGGCAGCGTCGCGACCGCGCCCAACCAGGCGCAGTCGGCGACGGTCGTCGCGTTCCGGCCCGGGTTCCGGGACGACGCGCTGCACGTCGCCACGGCGCTCAAGCTCGGGCCGGCGTCGGTCCAGCCGATCGACCCGAGCACTCAGTCGGTCGCGTGTCCTCCGCCCTCCGCCTGCACGGCCAACGTGGTCGTGACTGTCGGGGCGGATCTCGCGACGCTTTGAGCACCTGGGTGCTTGCCAGTCTCTAAGCTGCCGTGACGGTGAGCGGCTTCCTCCAGCTCCCTGAGCGGAGCGTCAAGCCCCGCCAGGTGGGAATTACGCATGTGCTCGACAGGGGCCTGTCGACCGCGGAGGTCGACGGCCTGGTCGAGGTCGTCGGCGGCTCGGTCGACCTCGTCAAGCTGGGCTGGGGCACCGCGCTCGCGACCGCCAACCTCGAGCGCAAGCTCGAGCGCTATCGCGAGCACGGGATCCCGACCGTGCTCGGTGGCAGTCTCACCGAGCTCGCGATCGCGCAGGGGCAGCTCGACCGACTGATCGCTTGGGTGCAACAGCTGGGGCTCGCTCATTTCGAGATCTCCGATGGAACGATCGCCCTCGAGCACGGGCGCAAGCTCGAGCTGATCGCGCGGCTCGCCGAGGACTTCACGG
This sequence comes from uncultured Solirubrobacterales bacterium, assembly GCA_963800475.1. GTDB lineage: Bacteria > Actinomycetota > Thermoleophilia > Solirubrobacterales > Solirubrobacteraceae > Palsa-465. The sequence goes on from CAWDAZ010000002.1 coordinate 55,791, forward strand.
TGCTCTCGGAGGTGGGCTCGAAGGACGACACCGGCGCGATCACGCCTCCATACCTGTGGGTAGAGCAGATGCGGGCGGAGCTGGACGCCGGAGCCTGGAAGGTGATCGCCGAGGGGCGCGAGAGCGGTACGGCGGGGATCTTCAGGCCCTCGGGGGAGGTGCGCGAGGGCCTGATCGGGGAGATCGTGCACGACATCGACCCGGATTCGATCCTGTTCGATGCCCCTCGCAAGGAGCAGCAGGTGTGGTTCGTGCGCCGCTTTGGCCCCAACGTCAACCTCGGCAACGTCCCCGTCGACGAGGTCCTGGCGCTCGAGACGCTCCGACTCGGCCTGCGCTCGGACACGATGGGCGTCGAACGGCGTGTCACGTGAGGGGTCGTCCGCGGCTGTCCTGCTGGCGCGTCACGGCCAGACGGACGACAACGTAGAGCCGCTTCGCTTCCAGGGTTGGCGGGACACGCCGCTCAATGACACGGGCCGGCACCAGGCCGCGGAGCTGGCCGAGCGCATCGCCCGCGAGGGAGTCTTGTCGCTGTGGTCCTCCGATCTCGTCCGCGCGAGCGAAACGGCGAGCATCGTCGGCGCTCGGATCGGGCTCGAGCCGCGGCTCGACCGGCGGCTGCGGGAGGCCAACCGGGGCGTTTGGGAGGGCCGGCTGTTCGAGGACGTCGCCCGCGACGAGCCCGACGCGATGGCCGCCTACATGCGCGCGGGCCCGGAGTGGAGGTTCCCGGGCGGCGAGTCGCTGCGGGAGCAGCAGCAGCGCGTCAGCGAGTGCATCGAGGAGATCCGAGCCGGCGGTGAGCTCCCGGCGCTGGCGGTCGGGCACGGAGGCTCGATCAGGGTGATGCTGGCCCTTGCGGATCCCCGCGGGCTCGGCGCCTTCCATACCTTCGAGGTCCCCAATGTGGCGGTGATCAGGCTGTGAGGCGACTGCCGCAGATCGCGTTCGCGACGCTCGTCGCGGCGACCGTCGCCGCGTTCTTCATCACCCAGCACCTGAAGGTTTCGACGCCGTTGATCGGAGGCTTCCCGAAGCCGGTGCCGGCCGACATCAACCCGCTCGACGGAACCGTCTGCGGCGGCGTCGACCACCGCCGGATGCGGGTGTCGTTCTACCTGCAGCATCGCTCCGACGACGTCGACGTGTACGTCGTCGATCAGAGTGGTGCGATCGTCAGGACGCTCGCATCGGGAGCCCACATGCAGGGCGGGGCGCATCCCGTCCGCGACCTGTTCACGTGGAACGGCCGCGAGGACAACGGGCGGCTCGCGCCCGACGGGATCTACTACGTGCGGGTCGCGCTGATCCATCAGGGTCGCACGGTGACGATCTCGGGGCCGTCCGGCCCGTATCCCGTGACGGTCAAGAAGACGCCCCCACAGCCGGTCGTCAGAAGCGTCACCCCGCACCTGATCCCGACCGGCCCGAGAACCGCGGTGACGATCACCTACAGCGGCAACCAGCAGCGCGGCGGCACGGTCAAGATCTACCGGACCGACGTCCCGGGCTGGTGGCGGCGCGCGCCGGTGAAGAGCTTCCTCACCCCGTGGAAGGGGAATCGGGCCGTGTGGGACGGGATGATCCACCGCCGGCCCGCGCCGGCCGGCATCTATCTGGTGGGCCTCGACGTCACCGACGCCGCTTGCAACACCGGGCATTTCCCGGCCGGGCTCCCGCCCTCGCCCGGATCGACACCGGGCGCCGGCGTGACCGTCCGTTACCTGGCGGTCGAGCCGCCGCTCGTTCCGGTTCGCCCCGGGTCGCGCGCGGTCGCGCTGATCGACTCGCGGCGACACTCCTACCACTGGTCGCTGGACCGCCCCGGCGCTCGCAAGCCGCTGTCCTCGGGCAACAGCGCCTCGTACGCGGTGCATGTGCCGGTCCCGGCCGGCCACGCCGGCGCCTACGAGCTCGCGGTCCGCTCGGGGCCGCACGCGACGACCGTCCCGCTGCTCGCGCAGGGCGCCAAGCCCGCGCGAGTGCTGGTCGTGCTCCCGGCGCTCACCTGGCAGGGGCTCAACCCGGTCGACGACGATCATGACGGGCTTCCCAACACGCTCTCGAGCGGCTCGCCGGTCAAGCTCGTGCGCCCGCTCGACGGCCTGCCGGCCGGGTTCGCCGACGAGGCGGCGTTGCTCGCCTACCTCGACGCCTCCCACCACCCCTACGACCTCAATACCGACATCGGGCTGCTCGACGGCGTCGGTCCGAAGCTTGCCGGCCATCGGATGGTGATCCTCGCGGGCACCGAGGAGTGGCTGCCCCGGTCGCTGCTGTCCGGGCTGCGGTCGTACGTGATGGGCGGCGGTCACGTGCTGTCGCTCGGGATCGGCTCGCTGCTGCGCGCCGTGACGGTGAGCCGCGGCCTGGCCCAGGACCCGACCGCGCCGGCGACGACGGACGCGCTCGGTGCCACCCCCAGGGCCGTCGTGACGCGCAACGAGGAGCTGATCGGCGTGCTGACCGACGGGCTCGGCATCTTCTCGACCACATCTGGCGTGTTCAGCGGCTTCAGCTCCTACCAGCCGTTCGCTACCCCCGGCTCCGGGTTCGCATCCGCGGCCGGCGTCAGCCCGAGCGCGCCGACGGTCGTCGGCTACCCCCTCGGGCACGGCACGGTCGTCAACATCGCCCTCCCCGGGTTCGCGTCGCGCCTGGCTCACGATGTCAACTCGAAGGAGCTGGTCAACCAGGTCTGGACGGTGCTCGCCGGGTGACGCGACGGTGGTGAGGCGGTGATCGGCTACCTGGTCCGGCTGGCGCGGTCGCTGGCGGCCTACCAAGTCGCGGACGTCGTCTCGAAGTTCATCGCGGTCCTGCTGCTGCCGGTCTACACGCGCTACATCCATCCCGCCGGCTACGGCGTCGTCGAGCTGCTCGCGAACGGGGTGATCTTCATCAGCATCCTGGTCCGCTTCGGGATGATCGAGGCGTTCCTGCGCTACTACTTCACCGACGCCGACCAGCAGCGCCGGGACGCGCTCGCGCGACGCGCGGTGCTGTTCACGCTGGTGGTGACGACGCTCGTCTCGGCCGCGCTCGCGGCGGCTGCGGTCCCGCTCTCGAAGCTGATCCTCGGCTACCGCGACGCGCCCACCTTCCTGATCGCCGTGCTCGGGCTGTGGGCGTTCACGAACCTCGAGCTCGCGTACGGGCTGCTGCGCGTCGACGAGCGGCTGCGGACGTACACGATCGCGTCGCTGACGAACGTCGGGCTCACGATCGTCAGCTCGGTGGTGCTGGTGGTCGGGCTCGGAAAGGGCGCCCGCGGCCTGCTGCTCGGAAACTACGGAGCGTCGGTGGTGGTCCTGTTCGCGCTGTGGTGGACGATGCGCGCGCGGCTGCTGCCGCGCCGCGGCGCGGCGCGTACCGGCGGCGCCGGCGCCGAGCGGCTCGCGGTGCTGCTGCGATTCGGCCTGCCGACGGTCCCCGCCGAGGCGTCGGTGTACGCGCTCAGCATCGTCGACCGCTACTACATCTACCACGACCGCAGTCCGACGCTCGCCGGCCTGTACTCGATCGCGGTCAAGCTCGCGGGCGCCGTCGCGTTCATCGTGCGCGCGTTCCAGTACGCGTGGCCGCCGCTCGCCTATTCGGTCACCGACGACGCCGAGGCGGCGCGCCTGTACGGGCTCGTCACGACCTACTACGTGCTGGTCAGCGGATGGGTGGTCGCTGGGCTGACGCTGCTCGGCCGGTGGGTCGTCCGGCTGCTCGCCGCGCCGGCCTACTACGGGGCCTACAAGGCGCTGCCGTGGCTGGCACTCGGCTGGGCTCTGTACGGGCTGTGGGTCGTGTTCCTGGTGGTCGCCGGCCGCGCGAAGGTCACGACCCGGAACTTCCCGGCTGCGATCGCGGGGCTGGTCGCGAACGTGGCGCTGCTGCTTACGCTGGTCCCACCGCTGGGGATCGCCGGCGCCGGGATCGCGCTATGCGGCGCGTACGCGGTGATGCTCGGCGTGATGCACATGCTGACCCGGCGCGTGTTCGCGGTTCGGTTCGAGTGGCGGCGCCTGCTGCAGCTCGCGGTCGTGATGGGCGGGATCGCGGCGGTCGGAGACGTGCTGCTCCCCACTCACGGCGCCGTCGGCCTGCTCACGCGGGTGGCGGCGTTCGCGGTGATCCCCGCGGTGCTGCGGATCACCGGCTTCGCCCACCCGCAGGAGTTGTCAACAGCGCGCCAGGCGCTCAACCGCGCGATCAGGCGCAGGCCCGCTGGTGAGCCGGCCTGAAGTCAGCGTCGTGATGCCGTTCGCCGGGGACGCGGCGGCGTCCCGCGACGCGCTCGCGGCGCTCGTGTCGCTGCACACCGTGGCGGGCGACGAGCTGATCCTCGTCGACAACGCGGGCACGGCGACCGGCGCCCGCGGTCCAGGGGTGGCGGGCGCGGAGCGGGTCGAGGTGGTGGCGGCGACCGCCGAACGGTCTCCGGCGCACGCCCGCAACGCCGGCGCCGCGCGCGCTCGCCGCGACTGGATCCTGTTCATCGACGCCGACTGCGAGCCGCGGCCGGATTTGCTCGACGTGTACTTCGCCGAGCCGATCGCCGGCGACGTCGGAGCGCTCGTCGGCGAGGTGCTGGCGGCGCCCGGCGCCGAGACGCTCGTCGGACGCTACGGGGCGGCGCGTGGGTTCCTTTCCCAGCAGGCGCACCTCGATCATCCCTACCGTCCTCGGGCGGCGGCCGCCAACCTGCTCGTGAGGCGCACCGCGTTCGAGACCGTCGCCGGGTTCTACGAGGGCGTGCGCGCCGCCGAGGACACCGATTTCAGCTGGCGGCTCCAGCAGGCCGGCTGGCGGCTCGAGCTGCGCGCCGAGGCGTGCGTGCGGCATCGCTATCGCGCCGGGCTGGGCGAGCTGCGCCGCCAGTGGCGGGGCTACGCGGCGGGACGCGCGTGGCTGGCACGCCGCTACGAGGGCTTCGAGCCCGAGCCGGGGCTCGCGAGAGCCGCCCGCCGGCTGACCCGCCGGGTCCGGAGGCGGCCGCCCGATCGTCCGAGTACCGCGTCTCCTCGCTCCGAAGCCGCCCCGGCCGGGCCGCTCGAGCGGGGCACATACGCCGCGCTCGACGCGCTGCTGTCGCTCGAGGAGCTGGCCGGATTCGCGCTCTCGAACCGCCCCGCCGAGCACGGCACACCGCGCTCCGGCGCGCCGGACGTGGTGCTGATCGCCGACCGCTTCCCCTCGCAGGGCGACCCGTTCGTCGAGCTCGCCCGGACGCTCGAGCACGTCAGGGTCGAGGCGCTCCGGCGCCCGGATTCGCCCGATCGTGAATTGGCGCGCGGGCTCGAAGTCGACTACGTCGAGGACGACGGGGTGCTCGATCGTGTGCTCGCGACCGCGTTGGTCGTGGCCCGCCATCCGCTCCGAGCCGCGCTCGATCTGTCCCATCGCCGCGCCGGCGACCCCCCGTTACGGACGCTGGCGCCGGCCGTGCGCAGGCTCGCGCGCGACCGCGATGCGCGGGTGCACGCGCTTGGAGGCTCCGGCAGCGCTGAGCTCGCGCATCGGCTGGCGCGGATCGCCGGCCGGAGGCTCGACCGCTGATGCGCGTCCAGGTAGTCGATCCGTCCGCGTACACCCGGGCCTACGACCACGCGCTGTGCGCGGCGCTCGCGCGCGAGGGTGCTGCCGTCGAGCTGATCACGAGCGCGTTCCCGTACGGGGCGGTCCCGCCCCCCGACGGCTACGCGGTGCGGGAGATGTTCTACCGCCGCTCGTTCGGGCCCGCGGGGTCGCGTGTTCGGCTCGCCGGCAAGCTGGTCGAGCACGTCCCCGACATGCTGCGCTACCGCCGCGCCGCAGTGGCTGCCGACGTCGCGCACTTCCAATGGCTCGCGGTCCAGGCGCTCGACCGTCACCTGCTGCCCCGCGTCCCGACCGTCCTCACCGCTCACGATCTGCTCCCCCGCGAGCCGCGGCTCGGCCAGGTGGGCGCACAGCGGCGGCTGTACGACGCCGTCGACGCCGTCGTCACGCACTCGGAGTACGGGCGGCGCGTGCTCGTCGAGCGGCTGCGGGTGGACGCGGGGAAGGTCAGCGTGATCCACCACGGAGCGTTCGACTATCTGGCGAAGCTGCCCGGCCGGATCCCTCCCGAGCTGGAAGGGGCGGAGCGGCCGGTCGTCCTGTTCTTCGGCCTGCTGCGTCCGTACAAGGGGATCGACGTGTTGCTCGAGGCCTGGCGCCAGCTTCGGCCCGATGCGGAGCTGTGGATCGTGGGGCAGCCGCGGATCGACATCGAGCCGCTCGTCGTAAGCGCGCCGCCTGGAGTGCGGTGGGTGACGCGGTACGTGTCCGAGCAGGAGCTGGCGGGGTGCTTCGGCGCCGCGGACCTGGTCGTGCTCCCCTACACGGAGACCGAGCGGCTCGATTTCTCGGGGGTGCTGGCGACCGCACTAGCGTTCGGCAGTCCGTCGGTGCTCGCCGACGTCGGCGGGTTCAAGGAGGTCGCGGACGCCGGCGCGGCGCGGCTCGTGGCGCCGCGGGATCCGGGGGCGCTCGCCGCGGCGCTGGCGGAGCTGCTCGGCGATGCGGACGCCAGGCAGCGTCTGGCGGAGGCGGCGCGGCTGGCCGCGCTCGGTCCGTACTCGTGGAGCGAGGCCGCGCGGCGGACGCTCGCCCTCTACTACCAGATTGCGCGCTGACACAATCGTCGCCGCCATGATCGCCGTCGAGATCGTGTTCTGGGTGTGCGCCGGCCTGCTGGTCTACTCGCTGGTCGGCTATCCGCTGCTGCTTGTGGCGCTCGCCGGCCTGCGACCGCGCAGTGCGGAGCGCAGCGGTCTCGTTGACGGCTTCCCGCGCGTGTCGGTGATCGTGCCGGCATACGCCGAGCAGGAGGTGATCGCGGCCCGGATCGCAAACCTGCACAAGCTCGAGTACCCGGGCGACCGCGTCGAGGTGATCGTCGCGTGCGACGGCTCGCCGGACGCGACCGCCGAGCGTGCCCGGAGCGCGGGCGCCGACCTCGTGCTCGAGCTGCCCCGCGGCGGCAAGATCCGGGCGCAGGACGCGGGGGTCGAGCGCGCTGCAGGGGAAATAGTCGCGTTCTCGGACGCGAACGTCAGCTGGGAGCCCGACGCGCTCGGGAGGCTGGTCGCGCCGTTCGGCGATCCCCGGGTCGGGTACGTGTGCGGAGACGTGATGCTGCTCAGCCCGCCGGACGACGCGAGCGCGGCCCAATCGGGCAAGGCCGGACGCCGAGCGGGCCGCAAGCGAGCGGGCGATAACCAGGAGGGGCTGTACTGGCGCTACGAGATGGGGCTGCGCGCGCTCGAGTCGCGCCTCAGCTCGGTCACCGGCGGCAATGGGGCGATCTACGCGACCCGGCGCGAGGCGTATCTGGTCGTCGACCCGATCATGGGGCACGACCTGTCGTTCCCGTTCAAGATGGTCAAGCGCGGCTGGCGCGCCGTGTATGCACCGGACGCGCGCGCGAGCGAGAAGATGGTCCCGACGCTCGAAGGGGAGTTCGCGCGCAAGCGCCGAATGATGGGCCACACGTGGCCGATCGTGGTGCGCGGGGGGATGCTCTCTCCGCGCGGCTACGACCCCCTGTACGCGCTGATGATCCTCTCGCACCGTGTGCTTCGGTATCTGGCTCCGTTCCTGCACGCGATCGCGCTGGGGACGAACATCGCGCTGCTCGGCAGCGGGTGGGTGTACATCGCCACGCTCGCGATTCAGCTCGCGGTGCTGGCCGGGGCGCTGCTCGCCGGTGTGCTGCCGGCGCGTCCGCTGCTGGTCGCCAGGTACTACGTACTGACGACGGTGTCGCTCGCGGCGGGGCTGTGGGACTGGCTGGTGCGCGGCACGCAGGCGGGATGGGAGCCGGCGGAGGGGACGCGGTGAGCAGCCGGAGGACACGCGCGCCGCGCATTCAGGCGAGGCTGGACGCCGAGCGCGCGGCTGGCGCGTGGTGCAAGCGGCTGCTCGACGTCACGCTCGCGTCGGTCGGCCTGGTCCTCAGCGCGCCGCTGCTCGCGCTGCTCGCGGTCCTGATCCGGCTCGAGTCACCGGGGCACCCGTTCTACACGCAGACGCGCGCCGGCCGCGACGGGCGGCCGTTCTCGATCTACAAGCTGAGGACGATGGTCCACGGGGCGGAGTTCGCGGGCGCCGGACTCGCGATCCAGGCGGGCGACGACCGGATCACGCACATGGGGCGGTTGCTGCGCCGCTACTCGCTCGACGAGCTCCCCAACCTCTACAACGTGCTCCGCGGCGAGATGTCGATCGTCGGTCCCCGCCCGACGTTGCTGCATCAGGTCGAGCAGTACACCGATCGGCAGCGCACCCGCCTGGAGGTCAAGCCGGGAATCACCGGCTGGGCGCAGATCAACGGGCGCGCGTCGCTGCCGTGGTCCGAGCGGATCGAGCTCGACATCTGGTACGTCGAGCACCGCTCGCTGCGGCTCGACCTGCGGATCCTCGCGCGAACCGGCCGGCTGGTGCTCCGAGGCCAGGGCCTCTACAAGGGCGAGAGGGGGGGATGGCGCCCGCCGGCGGCATAGGCGTGCTGCTCACGGGAGTGGGCAAGCGCTACGACATCGTGTCCGCGTTCGCGCAGCACGCGACCACGGTCGCGGCGGATCCGAACCCGCTCGCCCCGGCGCAGTACGCCGCGCACCACCGTCATCCGGTGCCGCGGATCGAGGATCCCGACTATGTGCCGGCGCTGCAGGAGCTGTGCGAGTGCTACGGGGTCGGCGCGGTCGTCCCGCTCACCGACCTCGATCTCGAGGTGCTCGCGCACGCGCGTCTCGCCGGCCGGCTGCCGGCGTTCGTCCCCGATCCCGAGATCGCGCGTGCGACGTTCGACAAGTACGAGGCGCACCTGCTGCTCGAGCGGCTCGGGTTGCCGTCGCCGCCGACGGCGCTTCCGGGCGAGCCGGTCGATTTCTATCCGGTGATGGTCAAGCCGCGGCAGGGCTCGGGCGCCCGCTCGATCCACCGTGCCGACGACGCGGCCGCCGCCGAGTTCTTCGTCGACTACGTCAAGGAGCCGACGATGGTGCAGAAGCTGATGGACGGCCCGGAGTTCTCGATCGACGTGCTCGGGGACCTCGAGGGCCGCTGCCTGAACGCGATCCCGAGAACGATGATCGAGTCGCGCGGCGGCGAGTCGATCAAGGGCACGGTGATCGACGACCGCGAGCTGATCGATCTCGGCGCACTGGTCGCCGAGTCGCTCGGCGTCCGGGGTCCGTGCACGGTCCAGGTGTTCCGCGATCGGGAGATCGGGCTCGGGATCACGGACGTCAACACCCGCTTCGGCGGCGCGTTCCCGGCGCCGATCTACGCGGCGCTGCCGGGTCGCACCTATCCCGAGCTGATCGTGCGGATGGCGCGCGGCGAGCGGGTCGAGCCGCACCTGGGAGCGTTTCGCGCCGGCCTCACCTTCACGCGCTACTACTGGCAGCTCGAGCTCGATCCCGAACTGCGGCCGACCGGCCGCGACATCGTCGACCCCCCTGGGCCGCCGCCGCCGCGGTAGCCGCGTCGGACGCGGACCGGGCTCGCCTTACTGGCCGATCAGCGGTTTCAGCACGGTCTCCGCGAGCGCCTCGAAGTACCGGCCGGCGGCGCCCTCCCCGGAATCGCCGGGCAGCACCGGCGACCCGTCGAGTTGAGCGCCGCGCTGCTCGTCACCCCCGCGACCCGCCGGTGCTGCTACGCACTCGCGAGCCGCGCGCGCGGCTCCTCGCGCTCCTCGCGCCACACGTCGTCGAGGAAGTCGGCGATCTTGGCCGTCAGGCGCTTCGGCTTGAGTCGCAGCTCGACGATCGAGCTGGCGTCGATCAGCCTCGCGTTGGGCAGCTCGGCGGCGAGCATGTCGGCGTCCGAGAACGGGTGCACCGGGTCGCGCGGGTGGCCGATCACGAGCGCCGGCGTGTCGAGCGCCTTGCGCACGGTGTGGTCGGGCGCGGTGCGGCCGAACAGGATGCCCTGCAGCACCGCGCCGCTGGGCCCCGGGTCCTGCCCGATCCAGTCGAGTCCGAGCTCGAGCCCGAACGGAACCCGCTCGCTCGGAACCGCGCGCGCCGCGCGCGCGACCAGCTTCATCACCGGCTCGCCGAACGTGAGCGCGAACAGGAGCGGCGTGAACGCGGCCCCGCACGCCGGGATCGCGTTGTCGAGCACCGGCATCTCGATGATCATTCCGCGCAGCCGCTCGGGCGCGGTGGCAGCCGCCTCGAGCGAGATGTTGGCGCCCAGCGACGTGCCGCCGACGACCGCCTGCTCGACGTCGAGGTGGTCGAGCAGCGCGAGCACCTGCTTGGCGAACTCCGCGATCGAATACCGCCACATCTGCCGCGGGCGGTCCGACGCCCCGTGGCCGAGCGGGTCGAGCGTGACCACGCGATTCCCCTTGCGGGCGAGGCTGCGCGCCAGTGGCGTCTGCATCTTCTGCGAGAGCAACAGGCCCGGAGTCAGCACCGTCACCCTCGGGCCCTCTCCGTGAACCGTGTAGGCGAGTCGCTGCCCGCCATAGGTGAAGTGACCCATGCCGGGCAGGATAGCGACGGTCCTGGCTGGCCGGCCAAGCAGGACGCGCCAGCGCCCACGGGTACCGACGTTCTCGAAAACCCAGCCGCCTCGCGCGAGCCGATACCGTCTAGCTGACACCGATTGACGGAGGAGGACTTTCAAATGGCCAAGGTTCCACGCTCGCTCGCCGGGCTGACGATCGCGATCACCGGCGGTGCTCGCGGAATCGGCCGCGCAACGGCTAGGGCGCTACTGGCGCAGGGTTCGCGCGTCGCGATCGGAGACATCGATGCGCCGCTCGCCGAGCAGACCGCCACCGAGCTCGGCTCCGGGACGATCGGCCTGCAGCTCGACGTCACCAACCGCGAAAGCTTCGCGGCCTTCCTCGACCAGGTCGAGGACCAACTGGGCCCGATCGACGTGCTGATCAACAACGCCGGGATCATGCCCGTCGGGCCGTTCCTCGAGGAGACCGACGCCACCGCCCGGCGGATGGTCGACATCAACATCCACGGGGTGATCTTCGGCTCCAAGCTCGCGCTCGAGCGCTTCACCGCGCGGGGCCGCGGGCACCTGGTGAACGTCGCGTCGATCGCCGGAAAGGCGGCGGGCCCTCACCTGGCCACCTACTGCGCGACCAAGCATGCGGTGGTCGGGCTAACCGAGTCACTTCGTCAGGAGCTGAGGGGAACCGGGGTCGAGGTGTCCGTGGTGATGCCCGTCGGGACGAACACCGAGCTGTACTCCGGGATCCAGCAGCTGCGCGGCATCAAGACGCCCGAACCCGAGGACGTCGCAGACGCGATCGTCGAGGCGCTCCAGACTGGCCGCTACGAGGTCTACATCCCCAAGCGGATGAACGCGACGCTCCGTCTCAGCGCGCTGCTGCCGCTGCGCGCGAGGGATGCGGTCGGAAAGGCGATGGGCGGCGACACGATGATGCGCCCGGACCACACCGTCCGCGCCGCCTACGAGGAGCGGATGCGCGATACGGTCGGGAAAGCGCCGACTGTGCCCGCCGCGGCGACGCCGGCGGTAGCCGAGGCGCAGCCTCCGGCACCGGAGGCGACGGTGGTCCCCGCCCCCAACGGGGCCGAGACCGGCGACGCCGAGGCAGCCGCGCGCGAGAAGGAAGCCGTCTAGGGGTCGATCCGGGAGATTTCTCGGACATAGTCCGAGTTATCTCCCGCGACGCCCTACGACGTCAGCCAGTCCGCGATCAGCCGGCCGATCTCCGGGCCCTGGTCCTCCTGCAGGAAGTGGCTGGCGTCGGTGATCACGTGGCTGATCTCGGTGCCGAGCGCCTGGGCGAACCGCTCGCCGGTCTCCGTCGTCAGCACAGGGTCCGAGTCGGCCCACAGCACCAGCTTCGGCCGCTCGTCGCCGCGCAGCTGGTCGAGCACGCGCTGTCCGGCCTGGGCGCCGGGCATTTCCGGCGAGGTCGGAAGCATCAGCGGGAACGCGCGCGCCCCGGCCTTCGACTCGGGGTTCGGATACGGGGCGTCGTAGGCGGCGATCACCTCGTCGCCCGGGTCGCGCTTGCACGCCCCGCGGACCAGGAACCCGACCGGCAGGTCCTCGGTCCGCTCGACGAAGTCGCGGAACGCGATCCACGCGTCGCTCATCTTCTGGTGCCCGGTGAACAGCCCCGTGTCGAGCACCACGATCCGCGCGATCCGGTCCGGATGCTCGACCGCGAGCCGCAGGCCGACCGGGCCGCCCCAGTCGTGGACCACGATCGTCGCATCCCGCAGATCGAGCCCCTCGAGCAGCGGGGCGACGCTCGCCACATGCCGGTCGTACGTGTACCAGTCCAAGTCGACCGGCTTGTCCGAGCGGCCGAAGCCGGGAAGGTCGGGGGCGATGCACCGGAAGCCCGCGTCGCGGACCGGCGGGATCACCTTCCGCCACAGGAACGACCAGGTCGGCTCGCCGTGGAAGAACACGACCGGCGCCCCCTCGCCCTCGTCGAGATGGGCGAGGCGCAGCCCGTCGTACTCGCGGTAGGACGAGGAGAACGGAAACTCGGGGAGGCCCTCGAGGACTTCGTCTGGGGTGCGGATGGCGTCGGTCATGAGCGGAACCTATACGGATTGCGCGATCGCCATCCACGCGGGCGCACCCGCTTGTCCGCTAGAGCCCGCCGGAGATCGCCCGGCCGGCGTCGGAGGCGACCGTGACCTCGATCTCGTCGGGGTAGCGTTGCCACGCGATCAGGTTCAGCGACTGCAGGCGGTCGAGCATCGCCTCCAGCGCGTACGCCTGCGCGCCCGACACGTAGTGGCGCGCGATCGTGAACGACCACCCGTCGGCGGCGGGTGGATCGTTGATGCCGATCAGCTGCTGATAGCGGGAGTCGGTCACGGTGCTCGTCACGGTCAACGGTGCGGCGCCGTGCGACAGCGCGCGCACCCGCCCGGCGAGCTCGATCAGCAGCCGCAGCGCGACCGGCTGCAGCCCTCGGTACAGAGCCGGTGAGGCGCCGAGCCGGGACGCGAACGAGCCCATCGACGGGTCGTACGCGAGCCCCAGGCTCTGTGGGTTGACCGGCAGCCGAACCAGCTGCCGCGCCGCATATGCGGTGGCGAGCGCGTCGGGGTCCGACAGGACCGGCGTCCGGCCCGGAGGATGCAGCACGACCTCCGCCGAGCCGGCGTCGGTCTCGAGCGTCGCCAGCCTCCTCAGCGCCACGGGGCTGGTCCGGTACATGGCCATGATCTGCTCGGCCGCAAGCACCCGCCAGTAGTAGGTCCACGAGTCGTCTCCGAACGAGGACAGCAGCCGGTAGGCGGCGCCGTTCCGGTCCGGCGCGGTGCCGAAGTACAGCTGTACGTAGGGGACGGACGCGCCGTTGTCGTATGCGCCCAGCACCGCCGCCAGGTTGCCGATCCCCATGTGGTAGGACTCGATCGCCAGGTCGAGGCGGCCGAAGCGCTGTTCGGCGTCGCGCAGGTAACGGACGGTCGCCGCCAGCGCCTGGCGGGGATCGAAGCGCGGATCGGCCTGCCTGCGTTCCGCCACCAGGCGGGCCAGGCGCCGCCCCGTGGCCGCGTCGATTGACCGCGTCAACGCTGTGGATTTCGCGAGGTCGATCCTCATCCCCAGCAGCGAGGTGCCGGTCGCGGCTTCGATCTGGGTGAGCCCGACCGCACCCGCCGGGTCGCCGCCGGCGATCGCGTCGGAAACGCCGGCGCTCTCCAGGTACACGATTCCCTCGAGCGTCGCGGGGTCGATCCCGCTGCCGGCCGCGGCCGCGTCGATCGCGGTCCGGTACGCGGCCACGCGGCGCGCCGTCGCGACCGCGCCGTTGGGGCTCTTCTCGAACAGCACCTGGCCCTCCCCGGCGATCGCGCGGGCGACGAACTCCGAGGCGCGGGCGGGGACGAACGCGAACGGGTCACCGGATGCGGCGGGCTGCGCGCTCGAAGCCGGGGGCAGCGGAGGCGGCTTTCCGGCGCTCAGCGCCGCCACGAGGATCGCCGCGATCAGGACTACAGCGCTGCCCGCGATCGCAAGCCGGGCGAGTCCGGCGCCGCGCGACCGGCGGCGGAGCATCGAGCTAGGACCTGTAGACGAGCGTCAAGCCGCGACAGCGAGCGGCCATCGCGGGCGTGGCGTTCTTCGGGAGGCGCGGGACGACCTTCCAGCCGTTGCTCAGTGCGTACATTTGGACGAGCGGGTGCGGGTGCTTGCGCTGATAGGCCGGGCTGACGTACAGCAGGCCGATCTTGACGTCGGCGTACCAGGCGAACTGGCTCTGGTATCCGATCGGGACGTCGGGTTGGCCGCACGCGAGGATCCGGTCGGCGCCGAGCTTCTGAACGACCACCGACAGGCGCCCGATCTCCTTGGCGCGTGCCCGTTCGTGCGTCAAGTCGGCGCGCTCGAGCTTGTACTGGTGGTGGGCGGCGCCGAACATCGAGCCGGCAATCAACACGACGATGAGCGCGGTGCCCCAACCCGCGAGCGTCGTCACCACGCGAGAGCCGGCGCGTCCCGGCGCGACCCGGCGGAACGCCGCCGCAAGCAGCCTCGGGAGCCCCAGGATCAGCCAGCCGACCGCGATGGCGGCGAGCACCGAGACGATCGCCCCGGCCTCGAACGTGTATCGAGGCACCGACGGGTAGCCCTTCAGCGCCAGAGCGATCTCGACGATCACCCACACCGCGGCGCCGGCCGCCAGGATCAGGACCGTGCGGTTGCGGCGGATCGCCGCGACGACCAGCGTCAGGCCCGCAAGGACCCAGACGGTCGTGGCCTGCTCCTGGTGGAAGCGGCTGATCGTGCCTGTGATCTTGTTGCCGTGGATCTCCCGGGGGCTGTTCTGCGCGATGTTCCCGGCGGTGAAGATGCTCTTCGACGTCAGGCCGGGGATCCCGAACCAGAAGAACAACAACAGCGCCAGGGACCCGTACAGCCAGCGGCGGTAGTCGGGCTGCTTGACCCACAGCCAGATCCCCGCCAGACCGTAGAACGGCCACACCTCGGGTCGTCCGAGCGAGGCGAAGAACCAGGTCCAGAACGCGACGCGGTGACGCCCGGCGAGGTGGAAGTCGACGGCTGCGAGGACGAGCGCCACGATCATCGTGTCCGACTCCGCGCTGAGCAGGTAGTGCACGTAGGTCAAATGGCTGACCGTGTCCTGCATCAGCAGGATCAGCACCGCGGCGAACAGGCCGGCGACGTACGCTGCGTAGCGCCGAGCGGGGTCCGCGCCGGTCAGCCGGAACGCGATCCGCCACGCGAACACCGGACCGGCGAGCGAGACAGCGACCGAGAAGATCATCCACAGCCACAGCTGGTAGCGGCCGAACAGCGCGAACGGCACCGTGAACAGGAACGGGAGCGGCTTCCACGACGGCGCCCCGTTGGTGTCGAGCTTGCCGTGAAGCGTGAGCTTGCCCCACGTGAGCCAGCCGTACGGGTCGTAGCCGGGACGCGACCTCGCCCACAGGACGATCACGAACGCGGCGATCACGATTCCGATTGCGCCGGACACCCATGGGTGGGACCGGATCAGCGCGAGCGGATTCGGTCGCCGCCGCGGCTCGGCGCTCGTGGCGGCCGGGGCGGAGACCTGGGGCGCGGGCCGTTGTAGGGTCTGCTCGGTCAAAGCGCGAGGAAGGTAGCAACCACCGGGGCGCGCCGATCACGGCTGAGAACGCCCGCGGGACCGGCAGGACGGTAGCAGTCGAGGATCAAGCTGGTCTCAAGTGCGCTGTGGCACCTTCGCGAGGCTGTAACCTTGCCCCGTCTTCGGCCTACTTCCAGGGGTCTTGTCGGCTATCCTCGTGCGTTCGCCGGCCCGCGAATTGCCCGTCGATGCCGCGGGTTTGTCGCCTGAAGCGCCCCTTCGAGGCCGAAGAGCGCGAAACACTTGATTCGAAAGCCATTTGGAGCGCCTGTATGCAAATCCTTGTTCTTGGCGGTGACGGATACCTGGGCTGGCCGACAGCGCTGCACCTGTCTGCCCTCGGCCATGAGGTCGCCGTAAACGACAACTTCGCCCGCCGCGGCTATGACGAGGAGATGGGGGTCGAGAGTCTGATCCCGATCGCCACCCTCGACGAGCGGATCGCAGCGTGGCGCGAGGTGAGCGGCAAGGAGATCAAGGCGTACGTCGGCGACCTGTGCGACCCGACGCTCGTGCACCAGATGGTCGGCGACTTCCAGCCCGACACGATCGTCCACTTCGGCGAGCAGCGCGCGGCGCCGTACTCGATGATCTCCCAGAAGCACGCGGTCTACACGCAGACCAACAACGTCGTCGGGAACCTCAACGTGATGTACGCGATCGCCGACCTCGACCGCGACATCCACCTCGTCAAGCTGGGGACGATGGGCGAGTACGGCCAGCCCAACATCGACATCGAGGAGGGCTGGCTCGAGGTCGAGCACAAGGGCCGCAAGGACCGGATGATCTACCCCAAGCGCCCGGGCTCCTTCTATCACTGCTCGAAGGTCCACGACAGCGTCAACCTGGAGTTCGGGTGCCGGATCTGGGGGATGCGCGTCACCGACCTCAACCAGGGCGTCGTGTACGGCGCGGAGACCGAGCAGACGAAGCTCGACCCGCGGCTCGCGACCCGCTTCGACTACGACGCGGTGTTCGGCACGGTGCTCAATCGGTTCATCATCCAGGCGGTACTGGGGCACGCGCTCTCCGTCTACGGCAACGGCTCGCAGACCCGGGGCCTGATCAACATCGTCGACACCGTCGAGTGCATCCGGATCGCCTCGGAGAACCCGGCCGACCGAGGCGAATTCCGGGTCTTCAACCAGATGACCGAGACCAAGTCGATCAACGAGCTAGCCGAGACGGTCGCGGGCGAGTACCCGAACTGGCCGGCCGCTCAGGGCGAGGTCACGATCGACCACGTCGATAACCCGCGCGTCGAGATCTACGACCATTACTACAAGGTCATCCACACGGCGCTCGAGACGCTCGGGTTGAAGCCGACGCTGTTGTCCACGGCGCTGATCGACCACCTGTTCGACATCGTCGACCAGTACCGCGATCGGGTCGACCAGGCGGCGCTGATGCCGACGGTCAAGTGGGCCGAGACGACCAACGAGCTGCCGAAGACGGCCAGCGAGCTCGCGCCGGCCTCGTGAGCGGCCTCGCGGGCCGTCGCGTCCTCGTCACAGGCGGGTCGGGCTTCATCGGCCGGCACGTCGTCGGCGATCTTCGCGGCGCCGGGTCGACGGTCAGGGTCGTCGACCTGAAGCCGCACCCGGACGCGAGCGTCGATCTCGTCCAGGGCGACATCGCCGACCGCGACGTGCTCGAAGCGGCGTTCGAAGGCGGCTTCGACGGCGTCGTGCACCTGGCCGCGGTCACCTCGGTGCTGCGCTCGATGGAGCATCCGGAGCTGACGTTCAGGACCAACGTCGAGGGGACGCACGCATTGCTCGAGGCGGCGCGAGCGGCCGGCGTGAAGTCGCTCGTGTTCGCGTCCACGAACGCCGTGACCGGGCCGATGGACGCGCCCGCGATCACCGAGCAGGCGAGTCTCAAGCCGCTCACGCCATATGGCGCCACCAAGGCAGCCGGGGAAATGCTGATGTCGGCGTACACCTCCTCGTATGGGGTTCGCTGCGTGGCGCTCCGGCTCACGAATGTGTACGGGCCGGGAATGCAGGCCAAGGACAGCATCGTCGCGCGGCTGATGCGTGCGATTCGGCTCGGCAACACCTTCGAGATCTACGGCGACGGAACCCAGGTCCGTGACTACGTGCACGCGCTGGACGTCACCGCGGCGGCGCGGCTCGGCCTCTCGGACCCGGGTTGGAGCGGCCCGATGGTGATCGGCACGGGGCGCTCGCTGTCCGTTCACGAGGTGATCGACGCCGTCCGTAACGTCACCGGCGCGGACGTTGAGGTCCGTCACGGGCCGGCGCGTCCCGGCGAGATGCCGGCGGTGATCGTCGACTCGAGCCGCGCGCAGGCGGCCGGCTGGACGCCCGAGTACAGCTTCGAGAAGGGCCTCGAGGGCGTGTGGAAGGAGTGGTCGGCGCTCGACCTCGACGCGGTCGCCGCCGGCGTCGGCGCGGTTGGGGCGGTTGGAGCCGGATGACCGTGGCGCCGCAGAAGCCGTTCGAGCACGAGGCCGAGTTCGCGTTGCTCGATCCGGCCGAGCGGGATGCGGCGGCCGCGTTTCTGGCCGCCAACCCTCCGGGCCTCGGGGCGCCACTCGCGATCGTGATCCCGGCCTACAACGAGGAGCCGAGCGTCGCGGAGGTGATCGAGGAGATCCCCGCCGAAGCCGCCGGGCTGCAGACCGAGGTGATCGTGGTCGTGGACGGGTCGAGCGACGCGACCGCCGCGCGTGCGGCGGACGCCGGTGCGCTGGTCTGCGACGTGCCGGTCAACCGCGGCCAGGGCGCCGCGCTGAAGCTCGGCTACTGGCTGGCGCGCGCTCGCGGCGTGCAGGTGATCGCGACGATCGACGCCGACGGCCAGTACGAGCCCGATGAGCTCGGTCGCGTCGTCGAGCCGATCCTCGCCGGGCGCGCGGACTTCGTGTCAGGCTCGCGGCGGCTCGGGATGGAGCTGACGACCGATCCCGTCCGCCACCTGGGCGTGCTCGTGTTCGGCGCGATCTTCAGCCTGATCGTCAAGCACCGGATCACCGATCCGGCGTGCGGGGTGCGCGCGATGACGCCCGAGCTGACGGCGACCGTGACGCTCGAGCAGCCTCAGTACCAGGCCTCCGAGCTGATGATCTCGGCGGCGCTAAACGGGTTCCGGCTCGAAGAAGTACCGACCACGATGCGCGACCGCGGCAGCCACGCGGGTCACACCAAGAAGGACGGGAACCTGCGCTACGGACTGCGGTTCGCGCGCGCCGCGCTCCACACCTGGCGGCGCGACCGAAAGGCCGCCCGTACGCGGCTGCGGCCCGAGAAGATCCAGTGCTCGTAGAGGAAGAACCGCAGGCCGTACAGGATCGCGAGCACTAGGAAGTACGAGCCGGTCACGAGCAGCACGCGGATCCCGTGGCCCGGGGCGATGCCCTTCACGAGCTGGTCGACCCACCCGGTCACGAGCGACAGGATCACCAGCGTGGTCGCGGAGATCACGAGGTAGGCGAGGATCTCACGGCCCCACGCGACCCGGCCCTCGACCTTCCACGTCCAGCGGCGGTTGAGCGTCCAGTTCGGGATCGCGCCGGCAAAGAACGCAACGATCGTGCACGCGGTCGTCGAAGCTCCCAGCACGTACATCACCGGGAACACGATCGCGCTCGTGGTCGCCGCGAGCGCGGAGGCGATGGCGAACTTCGTCACCTTCCCGCGCAGGGGATGACGAAGCAGCGCCTTGAAGCGTTCTACGAGCGGCACTACAGGAAGATGCTATCGGGTGGGGTTCAACACGGTGTAAGGGGATCTGCCCGCCGGACGCGGCGCTAGCTTCTGGGCGACGTGCGGGTCTGCGCTGCGACTGACGGTCTGGAGCTCGATCAGGATCTGATCGTGGCGGGCGACAACGCGCATGCGCTCGCCCGGCTTCCCGACGCCTCGTTCGACCTGGTGTACATGGATCCTCCGTTCAACACCGGGCGCGCGCAGCGTCGCGACACGCTCGCGGTGGCTGCCGACGGGGACGGCGAGCGGATCGGGTTCGCCGGCCGGCGGTATCGCTCGACGCTGCTTCGGTCGCTTTCCTATGACGACGCGTTCGCGGACTACCTCGCGTTCCTGGCGCCGCGCCTCGAGCGGGCCCGCGAGCTGCTCGCCCCGCACGGCACCCTCTACTTCCACATCGACTACCGCGAGGCGCACTACTGCAAGCTGCTGCTCGACGAGATCTTCGGGCGCGAGGCGTTCCTCAACGAGCTGATCTGGGCGTACGACTACGGCGCCAAGCCGCGGCGCCGGTGGCCTGCCAAGCACGACACGATCCTCGTCTACGTACGCACGCCGGGAGCCCACCACTTCGACGCCGACGCGGTCGAGCGCGAGCCTTACATGGCACCCGGGCTGGTCAGCGCCGAGAAGGCGAAGCGCGGCAAGCGCCCGACCGACGTGTGGTTCCACACGATCGTTCCGACCACCGGGCGCGAGAAGACCGGCTACCCGACCCAGAAGCCCGAAGGCGTGCTGAGACGGATGGTGTCCGCGTCCTCGCGTCCGGGAGGATGGTGCCTGGACCCGTTCGCCGGCTCCGGGACGCTCGGTGCCGTGTGCTTCGAGCTCGGCCGCCGGTTCGTGCTCGTCGATTCAAACCCGGTCGCGATCGAGGTGATCCGCGATCGCCTCGAGGAACGCCGCGGCGCGGGCGCCATACAGGATCCGGTGGTCGCAGCACAGCGTTAGCGCGCGCGTCCCGGCCGCCAGCGCCGCGGCCTGTGGGGGCACGACCGGGATGCTCGCCGAGGCGAGACCAAGCGCAGCCGCATTCCAGACCGTGAACGTCGCCGCCGTGAACGCGGGGGCCGCCAGCGTGCCGCTCGCTGCGCCGGCCTCGAGCCGCGCAAGCTCCGGCTCGAGCTCGTCGAGCGGCCGGTGGTCGGCGTCGAACACGGTCGGGACCAGGTAGGTGTCGCCGGTCGCGATCACGACGCCGACGTTGACGCGCGAGTAGAGCTCGAAGCGGCCGTCGCGGTACGCGGCGTTGGCGCGCGGGTGCTCGCGCAGCGCCAGCGCGCACGCCCGCACCAGCCCGGCGGTCGCCCCGCCGACGCACGCCCCGCGCTCGACGCTCAGCTCGAGCGTCGGCACCGTCGCCCGCGACTCGGCCGCGCGCCGCGCGAGCGCTCGCTCGGCGGCGGTCGGCTCGACGATCCGCGTCTCGCCCCGGGCGCCTTCCCCGCCGCCGCCGCCCTCGCTACTCAAACAGGTCCTCCGCGTCGGCGCCGGTCCACTTGTCGAGGAACTGGTCCGCGTCGATCGTCGCCAGGTCGGCGCGCAACTCCTTGACCAGCCTCGCGGCGGTCTTCGCCGGCACGTCCCAGTACAGCACCGCCTCGCCGTCGTCGATCGACACGACCTCGATCCGGTCGAGCCGCTCGTCGGTGGCCAGGAACGCGGGCTCGAGCCCGTCGCGGGACACGATCAGCTCGTACGCGCGGTTGGCCCTCACGCCCGCCTCCGCTCGCCATCCGGGCTCGCCGATATGGAGGCCGCGTGAGTCATCCGGCTGCCCGGCTCTCCGCGGCTCCGACCATCGCCGGCAGCTCGGTCACCCCGTCGCGTCGCGCGCGCTCGGCAGCGTCGGCCAGCGCCCGTGCGGTGGAGCGGAGCGAGACGCCCTTCAGTAGTGCCGCCGGGTGCATCTCGCAGGCGGCGCCCGCGATCACGATCGTGTCCTCGTCATCCAGATTGCGTCCAGCAGCAAATTCCTGGCGGAAGGCCGCCAACGAGAACGCGACCACGCGTCCGATCTGCTTCGCGTACGTCGCGGCCAGCATCGCCGTGCGCGTGTCCGGCGGCCAGCGCTCAGGCCACCGCACCGGCTGGATTCCGAGCTCGAGCGCGCCGGCCTCGATCGCTTCGCGGTCGATCTGGCCCTCGATCCCGAGATCGGCCGCGAGCACGGGCTCGAACTCCGGGATCGCGCCGCTCGCGAGCACCTGCTCCGTCGCCAGGTAGCACGCCGGGCTCGCGAGGTCGTAGTAGAAGACCGGCTGCTCCACCAGTGGCCGTCAGCCGTGGATCAGCCAGCCGTCGGCGGCGCGGCCCGCCTCCATCACGGCCTCCGACAGCGTCGGGTGCCCGTGGATCGTGCGCGCGACCTCGGGGAAGCCACCCTCGAGCGCGCGGACGTTGACGAGCTCCTGGATCAGCTCGGTCGCGCGAGTCCCCACGATGTGGCCGCCGAGCAGCTCTCCGTACTTGCGCTCGCCGACGAGCTTGACGACGCCGGTGCGGTCGCCGTAGACGGTCCCGCCCCCGACGGCGCCGTACTGAACCTTGCCGACGACCACGTCGTAGCCCTGCTCCTCAGCCTGCGCCTCGGTCAACCCGAAGCTGCCGACGTTGGGCATACAGAACGTCGCACGCGGGATATCGACGTACGCAAGCGGGTGGGTCTGTAGCCCCGCCGCGTCCTCGACCGCGATCACGCCCTCGTCGGAGGCCTTGTGCGCAAGCGCGGGGCCGTGGACGAGGTCTCCGATCGCATAGATCCCGGCCGCGCTCGTACGCATCGCGCCGTCCACCTCGATCAGTCCGCCGTCCTCGAGCTTCACGCCGGCCGCGTCGAGTCCGAGCCCCGCGATGTCGGCGGCGCGGCCCGTGGCGATCACGAGCCAGTCGACCTCCTTGGACTCCTCGCCGTGGGTGAACTTGACGCCGCCCCCGTCGGGCACCACATCCTCAACGAACGTCCCCGTGTGGACGATGATCCCCTGGCGCTTCAGCCCGCGCTCGACGACCTTCGAGATATCGGCGTCCTCGGTCGGGAGCACTCGCTCGAGCGCCTCGAACAGCAGCACCTCGACCCCGAAGCGGGCGAATGCCGACGCGATCTCGGCCCCCGAGGCACCTGCGCCGACGACCGCCATGCGGCTCGGGAGCTCGGCAAGCGCCCACGCCTCCTCGGTGCCGATCACGCGTTCGCCGAACTCGGCGCCGGGGATCGAGCGCCTGACCGATCCGGTCGCGAGCACGATCGTGTTCGCGCTCAGCTGGTCGGAGCCGACCGTAACCTTGCCCTCGCCGGCGAGTGTCGCATCGGCCTCGATCAGCTCGATCCGGTTCTTCTTGAACAGGCCGCTGACGCCGCCCGTCAGCGTCGAGACGACCTTGTCGCGCCGCTTCATCACCGCCGGATAATCGACTTCGACCCCGTCCACCTTCACGCCGTACTCGCCCGCCTCGCGGACCTCAGTGAGGATGTCCGCGGCGCGCAGCACGGCCTTCGCCGGGATGCATGCGTAGTTCAGGCACCTGCCGCCGACCTTGTCGCGCTCGACGACCGCGGTCTTCATCCCGAGCTGCGCGGCGCGGATCGCGGCGACATAGCCGCCCGGACCAGACCCGATCACCACGCAGTCATATGAGCTTTCGGCCATCGGCTTTCCAGCCTAGCCGAGCGGCCGCCAACGGTTCAGGGTCGCGAGCGCGCCCTGGCGGCGGCCAATCTCAGCTGCCCGGGTATCTGGGCATCTGGATCCGGCTCAACACCCGCACGAGTTTCCAGAACAGGAACCCGCCCAGCCCGACGATCGCGAGCGACACCACCAGTCCCAGCACGCTCGAGACCTTGATCAGCGCGAGCCCGGCGAGCACCACCAGGAGCGCCAGCAGCGCCATGAACCCGAGCACCGCCCAGTAGCGCAGCATCCACATCCCGCCGGCACAGACCAGCATCACCACCGCGAACACGATCGTCTGCCCGGCCGCCGCGTGAAGCCCGGACGTCTTCAGCCTCACGCCGGCGATGAACAGCCCGAGCTGGCCGAGCCCGCTCAGCGCCGCCAGCACCGCCCCGACGACGATCGGCCAGGGACGCTCTCCCGGCGCCAGCGGCTTCAGCGTCGCCCGGACAGCGGCATTGCGCTGCTCGGAGCGGCTCACCGTCGCGCGCCCCGTGGTCGCAGCTGCGGCGGGCTGCGCAGGCTTCACCCGGCGCCCGCGCTTGCGGCTACGCTGGCCCAACGCCGACCCCCTCCTCGGTCGGTGCGCGGTCGACGGCGGCTCGCAGCGCCCGCGCCGCGAGCTCGGGCCGCTGCGCTTCTGTCAGCGCCCGCACCACCGCGACCCCTCGCGCACCGGCCGCGCAAACGGCCTCGACGTTGGACGGAGCGATCCCGCCGATCGCGAAGAACGGGACGGTCGCGTGCGACGCGGCGTGGCGCACGAGCGCGAGGCCGACCGCAGGGCGCCCCGGCTTGGTTGGGGTCGCGTGGACCGGCCCGACGCCGATGTAGTCGGCGCCGACTGCGTCGTCGACCTGCTCGGGGGTATGCGTCGACAGGCCGATCAGCCGCTCGTCGCCGAGCAGCCGGCGGGCCTCGGCGACCGGGGCGTCATCCTGGCCGAGATGCACGCCGTGCGCTCCGGCGGCCTCGACGAGGTCGGGGCGATCATTGAGGATGAACAGTGCGTTGTGGTGCGCGCACACCCTCGCGACCGACCGCGCGGTCTGGACGATCTCGCTGTCGGGCGCGGCCTTCATCCGCAGCTGCACGATGTCGACCCCCGAGCGCAGCACCGCGTCGAGAAACCGCTTGCCGGGGCGATCGCATACCAGGTACAGCCGCGCGTCCAACAGCCGCTCGTGAAGCATGTTCACGGAACCCAGTCTGCCAGAGCGCCACGCTACGATCGCAGGCCGGAACACCTTGGCCACTCATCGTTCTCGCTCATTTGACGTGGCCGTCGCCGGGGGCGGCGCGATCGGTCTCGCCGTCGCGTGGCGCGCGGCGCAGCGGGGCCTGCGCGTGACGGTGCTGGAACGCGACGCACCGGGGTCCGGAGCTTCGTCGGTGGCGGCCGGGATGCTCGCCCCCGTGACCGAGGCCAGCCCGCTCGAGCGGCCGTTGCTCGAGCTCGGGCTGGCGAGCGCAGCCGCCTACCCGGCGTTCGCCGCCGAGCTCCGCGACGCCTCGGGAATCGATCCGGGCTACATCGAATGCGGCTCGTTGCTGGTCGCGCGCGACACCGACGAGGCCGAGGCGCTGGAGCGCGAGCTCGAGGTCCGTGAGACGCTGGGCCTAGAGGTCGGGCGACTGCGGCCGAGCCAGGCACGGCGCCGCGAGCCGGCGCTCGCGCCGAGCATCAGGCTTGCGCTCGAGATCCCGAGCGACCACGCGATCGATCCGCGCGCGCTGACGGCGGCGCTCGCCGAGGCGTGCCGGCGCCGGGGAGTCGAGCTGCGCGCCGGCGCCGAGGTCGGCGCGATCGAGGTCGGTTCGGACCGCGTTGTCGGCGCCCGGCTTGCGAACGGCGAGCTCGTGCCCGCCGGGCAGGTCGTCGTCGCGGCCGGCGCCTGGTCGGGCGCGATCGGCGGGATCCCGGACCCGGCTCGGGTCGCGGTCAGGCCCGTCAAGGGGCAGATCCTCCGGCTCCACGACCCCGCCGGCCCCGGCCTCTTGAACGGGGTGCTGCGGATGGGCGGCGGTTACATCGTCCCTCGCGGCGACGGTCGCTACGTGCTCGGCGCGACGATGGAGGAGCGCGGCTTCGACACCACGGTCACGGCCGGCGCCGCGTTCGAGCTGCTGCGCGAGGCGGTCGAGCTCGTCCCGGGGATCGGCGAGCTGGTGCTCGACGAGCTGTCCGCGGGACTACGGCCCACGACCGCGGACAACCTGCCGGTGCTCGGCCCCGGCGCGCTCGGAGGGCTCCACTGGGCCACCGGCCATTACCGCAACGGAATCCTGCTGACGCCGGTGACCGCTGAGATCGTGGCTGGCGCGCTCGCGGGGGTTCCGGCGGAGATCGCGGGATGACGGTGTCCGTGAACGGCGAGCCGCGCGAGCTGGTGGCGGGAACGACGGTCGCCGAGCTCGTGTCCTCGTTCCCGGGCGCCCCCGAGGGGCGGGGCCTGGCGGTGGCCGTCGACGGCGAGGTGGTGCCGCGAGGAGCCTGGGACGCGGCGGCGCTGAACGACGGCGCGCGGGTCGAGATCGTCGTGGCGGTCCAGGGCGGATGACCCCCGCGCCGGCGCCGCTCGTGATCGCCGGCCGCGAGCTGCGCTCGCGGCTGATCCTCGGCACCGGCGGGTTCGCCAACCACGAGGTGCTCGCCGACGCGCTGGCCGCGTCGGGCGCCGAGCTCGTGACGGTCGCGCTGAGGCGGCTCGCGGGTGGCCGGGATCCGAATCACGCGGGCTCGATCGTCGACGTGCTCGGGTCGGCTGGGGTCGACGTGCTCCCGAACACGGCCGGGTGCTACACGGCCCGGGATGCGGTGATCACCGCGCAGCTCGCGCGCGAAGCGTTCGAGACCGACTGGATCAAGCTCGAGGTGATCGGCGACGACCGAACCCTGCTCCCTGACGCTGTCGAGCTCGTCGCGGCCGCCGAGGAGCTGGTCGACGACGGGTTCGTCGTGCTGCCGTACACGACCGACGACCCGATCATCGCGCGCCGCCTCGAGGACGTGGGGTGCGCCGCGGTGATGCCGCTGGGTTCGCCGATCGGTAGCGGGATGGGGATCCGCAACCCGTACGCGATCTCGATCCTGATCGAGCGCGCCGGCGTCCCGGTGGTGCTCGACGCGGGCGTCGGTACCGCCTCCGACGCGGCCCTGGCGATCGAGCTCGGGTGCGACGCGGTCCTGTGCGCGAGTGCGATCTCGCGGGCGCACGACCCGGTGGCGATGGCCCGCGCGATCAGGCTGGCGGTCGAAGCGGGGGCGCTGGCCCGCGGGGCGGGACGGATCCCGCGCCGCCGCTACGCGCAGGCCTCGACGAGCGACGAGGGCGTGCCGGTGCTCGAGCAGCCCGACAAGTGAGCATCGACGACCTGATCGATCGCTGGGAGGCGGCCTGGTCGAGCAAGGACCCGGCCGCGTTCGCGGAGGTTTGCACCCCCGATGTCCACTACGAGGACCCGCTCCTGTCCGAGCCACTGGAGGGCCCGGCAGAGCTCGGCCGCCACGCGGCGCGGATGTGGGCGGCGTTCCCGGACGCGAGGGTCGAGCGGACGGGAGAGCGCCTCCAGCGCGGGAAGTACGTGGCCGCCCCGGCGAAGCTGCTCGCGACCCACAAGGAGCCGCTCGAGGGCCTTCCGGCAACCAACCGGTTCGTCGTTCTCCACTGCATCTTCTATTGCGAGCTCGACGACGAGCGCCTGCTCCGGATCCGCGCGTTCTTCGACCTGTACGGCGCCGCCGTGCAGCTCGGGATCCTGCCGGGCAGGGGGACGCTGGGCGAGAAGGCCCTGCTCGTGCTGCGTGGGTTCGGGCTGCGATCCACGCGCGGCTAGCGCTGCGCGGGTTCGGGCTCCGGTCCGCGGCTCGCCGGGCCTGGCAGAAATCGTCCGCTAGTGGGCATTGCGGCCAGCGCCGGGCAGCGCCATGATGGCGCCATGCCCCGCCCCAGACGAATCGTGATTGTCGCCTTCCCCGGTGTGCAGTCGCTCGACGTCACCGGGCCGAGCGAGGTGTTCTCGCAGGCCGAACGAGGGTCCGAGCACGGCGAGTACGCGGTCGAGTTGGTGAGCCCGGACGGGGGCGCGCTCCGCGCGTCAAGCGGCGTGCAGCTATTGGCCGACCGCCCGCTCCAGCAGTGCCGCGGCGCGATCGACACGCTCGTCGTCGCAGGCGGCGCGGGGGTTCGCGATGCAGCCCGCGACGAGCGGTTCGAGGCCTGGCTCCGGCTCGCCGCACGCCGCAGCAGGCGGGTGACATCCGTATGCACGGGCGCGTTCCTGCTGGCTCGCGCCGGGATCCTCGACGGGCGGCGCGCGACCACCCACTGGGCCGCGTGCGCTGCGCTCGGGCGCGCGTACCCGACGGTCGAGGTCGACCCCGACCCGATCTTCGTCCGCGACGGCAACGTCTACACCTCGGCCGGCGTGACCGCCGGGATCGACCTGGCGCTGTCACTCGTCGAGGAGGACCTCGGCCGCGCCGCGGCGCTCGAGGTGGCCCGCAACCTGGTCCTGTTCGTCCGGCGCCCCGGAGGGCAGGCCCAGTTCAGCGCGACCCTGGCCGGGCAGGCCGCGTCGCGTCCCGGAATCCGCGAGCTGCAGGCTTGGATCGCCGACCACCTGGACACCGACCTGTCGGTGCCGGTGCTCGCCGAGCGGTCACTCATGAGCCCGCGGAACTTCGCGCGCGTGTTTTCGCGAGAAGTCGGAATCACGCCGGCCGCGTTCGTAGAGACGCTGCGCATCGAGCGCGCCCGCACGCTGCTCGAGACGACCGACCTCCAGGTCGACGAGGTGGCTCGCCGGTGCGGATTCGGCACCGTCGAGACGCTGCGCCGGGCGTTCGGCCGTCGCGTGCGCGTCAGTCCATCCGATTACCGCGACCGGTTTGCGCCCGCGCAGGGCGCCCCCGTGATCCCGATCAGAAAGGCCTCCGCATGAACATCGCGATTCCGATCTTTGACCGTGTGACCGCGCTCGACGCGGTCGGTCCCTACGAGGTGCTCTCGCGTCTCCCGGGGGCGCGCGTCTCGTTCGTCGCCACGACCCCGGGCCCGAAGCGCACCGAGAACGGGATGCTCGCGCTGAGCGCCGACGCGACGCTCGAGGAGCTTCAGGACCCCGAGGTGATCGTCGTGCCCGGCGGGTTCGGGACCCGCGCCGTGATCCGCGACGAGTCCGTGCTCGAATGGCTGCGCGCGGCCCACCGCACGTCGGAATGGACGACGTCGGTGTGCACCGGCTCGGTGGTGCTCGCGGCCGCCGGGATCCTCGACGGCCTCGAAGCGACCACGCACTGGATGGCGATGGACATGCTCGCCGAATTCGGCGCGGTGCCGGTCGCCCGGCGGGTCGTCGAGCAGGGCAAGGTCGTCACCGCCGCCGGCGTCTCGTCCGGGATCGACATGGCCCTGGGTCTCGCGGCCCGGATCGCCGGCGAGGACGTGGCACGCGCGATCCAGCTCGGGATCGAGTACGACCCGGAGCCGCCGTTCGACTGCGGGTCCGTGGCGAAAGCGCCGCCGGCGCTCGTGGACCTCGTGCGCGGCGCCACGGCCCAGTACGCCTGAGCGTGGTCCGTTTGGGTCCACTATGAACCCAAATCGACCACGCTGACCAGGATTGGCGCGTGATCGGACAGCGAACCCCGCTCGAGCACCCGCGTGGTCCCGGCCCCGGACGTGACGAACACCTCGTCGACGCCGTAGCCCCCCGCCCGCACGAACCCCGGTAACGCCAGATCCCGGACGTTGAAGTCGCCGCCGAGCGCCGTGGGGCTCCCTCCCGCCCAGGAGCGAAGCGCCTCGGCGGCCGCCCGTCCCTGATCGGCGCGGGCCTCGGTATGGAGGTTCCCGGCCCACGCGCCCGCCGAAAGCCTCACCGCGTGCATCCAGCGTCGCTCGGGCCACCACCCGAGCCGCTTGACCCGGTGCTCGTCGATCCGCATCTCCCGCACCAGGATCGCGTTCGAGCCGCCTCCGTTCGACTTGATCAGATCCGGCCACCGCACCGCCACCAATCGCCGGAGCCACAACAGCCCGTTCCTCGACGTCAACACGAACCGGCCCTCCGCCTCGCACCCGGACGCCAACCGAGCCACCCACCACGGCGGCACCTCCTGGAGCAGCGCCACGTCCCACTCCCAACCCGCGAGCGCGGCGCTGAACTCGTCGAACAGGTCGCGCCCGGCGGGCGGCACCGCGCGGCCGTGGGAAAGGTTCCAGGTCAGTAGCCGCAGCCGCATCGAGGCGAACGTACACTGCCGATCTTGACTCGCCATTTCCTCACCGGCGAAGAGCTCGATCGCGACGAGCTGACCGCGCTGCTGGAGCGCGCGCTCGCGCTGAAGGGGGCGCCGTACAGCTCCGACGTGCTCGCGCGCCGGACCGTCGCGCTGATCTTCCAGAAGCCCTCGACTCGGACGCGGGTCTCGTTCGAGGTCGGGATCCCCGAGCTCGGTGGCCATCCGATGGTGCTGCGCACCGACGACCTGCAGCTGACGCGCGGCGAGTCGGTCCGCGACACGGCGTACATCCTGTCCCGGCACGCGGCGGCGATCGGGATCCGCACCGGCCCCGACGCGCTCGTCGAAGAGCTCGCCGAGCACGCCCGCGTGCCGGTGATCAACATGCTGACCGCCGGCCACCACCCGTGTCAGGCGCTCGCCGACCTGCTGACGCTGCGCGAGACGTTCGGCCGCCTCGAAGGGCTCACGGTCGCGTACGTGGGCGACGGCAACAACGTCGCCCGGTCGCTCGCGCTGCTCGGAGCGAAGGTCGGTGTGCGTGTGCGGATCGCGTCGCCTCGCGAGTTCACCCTCGAGCCGCCGTCGGGCGACGCGTTCATGACCGAGGATCCCGGCGAGGCCGTGTCGGGCGCCGACGCCGTCTACACGGACGTGTGGGTCAGCATGAGCGACGACCCCGAGTCCGCCGACGCGCGCCGACGAGCGCTCGCGCCCTACCGGCTCGACGACCACCTGCTCGCGCTTGCGGGCCCGGACGCGATCGCGCTGCACTGCCTACCCGCGCACCCAGGCGAGGAGATCACCGCCGAGGTCCTGTACGGGCCCCGGCAGCGGATCTGGGATCAGGCCGAGAACCGGCGCCACGCGCAGAAGGCGCTGCTCGAGCTGCTGGTCGCGCCCGCAAACCGCAGCACCGCCGGCGCGGCTTCGGCTACGCTCGGAACGTAGCTTCGCGGTTCAGGAGGTAGGTAAAGAGCATGGCTGCACCGAAGTCTTCGGCGGGTCGCTCCGCGAGCCGCAGCTCCCGCACCAGCAAGCCCAAGAACGCGCGCGGCGACGGGCTGTCTGGACTGACAGAACAACTGGTCAACCGGATCATCCGGCCGCTCGGGCTGGTGATGCTGAGCCGCGAGCACATCCAGGAGACGCTCGACGAAGCGGCCGAGCGCGGGCGGCTGACCCGCAGTGACGCGAATGAGCTCGTCGCTGAGCTCGTGCGGCGCGGGCGCGAGCAGACCGACGACCTGCTCTCGGACCTCGAGCGGTTCCTGGGCCAGGGCCGCAGCCGGCTCGACACCGCCACCCGGCGCGCGCGCTCGTCGGGGACGGTCGACCGGATCGTGCGCGGGGCCGACAAGGCGCGCCGCAGCGTCGGCGGCGGCTCGTCGTTTCCGATCAGCGGCTACGACGACTTGACGGCCGGCCAGGTTCAGGGCCGGCTCGACGGCTTGTCGCCGGCCCAGCTCCGCGCGGTCCGCGACTACGAGCGTCGGCACGCCAACCGCAAGTCGGTGCTCTCGGCGGTCGAAAAGGCGCTCTCCTGAGCGAGCGCCTGCCGGACGCGGCGGCCAGGCCCAGGCCCGGCGACGAGCTCGAGCTGGCGATCGACTCACTGGCGTTCGGCGGCGCCGGCGTGGCCCGCACCGACGGCTACGTCGTGTTCGTCCAGGGCGCGGTTCCCGGTGACAGGGTCCGCGCGCGGGTCCACAAGTCCAAGCGCGCGTACGCCGAGGCGCGCGCGGTCGAGATCCTCGAGCCGTCGGGGGACCGGATCGAACCGGTCACCCGGCACCCGGGCACCCCCTGGCAGGTGCTTCGCTACGAGCGCCAGCTCGAGGTCAAGCAGGAGCAGGTGAACGACGCGCTGCGGCGGATCGGGCGCCTCGAGGGCTACGAGCTCGAGCCGATCGTGCCGGCGGTCGAGCAGTGGCGGTACCGCAACAAGCTCGAGTATTCGTTCGGCGCCGATCCGGATGGACGCCTGACGTGCGGCTTCCACGCTCCCGGGCGCTGGGATGAGATCGTCGAGGTGACCGACGACCGGCTCGCCTCCGAGCGAGCCAACGCGACCAGGGAGCGGATCGTCGACTGGTGCCGCGGCCAGGGGCTGCGGCGGTTCGACCGGCGCACCGGCGCGGGCCAGCTCCGGAACCTCGTCGTACGCGAGGGGCGCCGGACCGATCAGCTGCAGGCGCGGCTGCTGACGAGCCCCGCCGCACAGCTCGACCGCGAGGGCCTCAGCGCCGCGGCGCAGCCGCTCGACGGGCTGCTGTTGACGCGGATCGACTCCGTCGCCGAGACGACCCAGGGGGGCGAGACCGAGCTGCTGGCGGGCGTCGACCGGCTCGAGGAGGAGATCGGCGGGATGCGTGTGCAGATCTCGACCGACGCGTTCTTCCAGACCAACACGGAGATGGCCGAGCGGCTGTACGCGCTTGCGATCGAGTACGCGAATCCGCGCGGCGTCGAGCGGACCTACGACCTGTACTGCGGGATCGGCACGGTCGGGCTGCTGTTCGCACCCCGGGTGGCGGAGGTGTGGGGGCTCGAGATCGTCGAGGCAGCGGTCGCCGACGCGATCTCGAATGCCGCTCTGAACGAGATCGGCAATGCCCACTTCTTCGCCGGCGACGTCCGGCTTGCAATGCGCGAGCTGGTCGAGCGGGCCGGACGGCCCGATCTAATGGTGGTCGACCCGCCACGCGCCGGCCTCTCTCAGAAGATCGTCAGGCGGATCATCGAGGCCGGGCCCCAGCGGATCGTGTATGTGTCCTGCAACCCGACCACGCTCGCGCCGAACGCCGCGCAGCTGGTCGAAGCCGGCTACCGGCTGCTCCGGGTCCGGCCCGTCGACATGTTCCCGCAGACGCCGCACATCGAGTGTGTGGCGCTGCTCGAGCGTGGATAGGGTGCAGGGGGTCCGATGCGCGCCGTCACGATTCGCGACAAGCAGCTGGTGATCGAGGAGCACCCCGACCCGGTCCCGGGCGACGGCGAGGTGCTGGTGCGCGTCCGCGCGGCCGGGCTGAACGGCGCCGACATGCATCAGCGCCGCGGCCTGTACCCCGCGCCGCCCGGCGACCCACCGGACATCCCCGGGCTGGAGCTGGCGGGCGAGGTGGCCGGGCTCGGCCCGGGCACGCTGCGCTTCAGCGAGGGGGACCGCGTGATGGCGATCGTCGGGGGCGGCGGCCAGGCCGAGCTCGCGGTGGTTCATGAGCGCCAGCTGATGCCGGTGCCGGAGCGCCTCAGCTGGCCTCAGGCCGGCGGCACGCCGGAGGTGTTCACCACCGCGCATGACGCCGTCTTCACGCAGGCGGGCCTCGAGGCCGGCGAGCGGCTGCTCGTCCACGGCGGCGCCGGGGGCGTCGGCACGGCCGCGATCCAGCTCGGTCGCGCCGCCGGCGCTCGGGTGATGGCAACGGTCCGCAACCCGGACCTCCGCGAGCAGGTCGCCGCGCTGGGCGCCGAGGTGATCGCCCCGGAGGGGTTCGTGGAGCACGGCCCGTTCGACGTGATCCTGGAGCTAGTCGGAGCGCCCAACCTCGCCGACGACGTGAACGCGCTCAACCTGTGGGGGCGGGTGATCGTGATCGGGATCGGCGCCGGCGCCAAGGGCGACCTGCACCTCGGCGCGCTGATGGTCAAGCGCGGCCGGGTACTCGCCTCGACCCTCCGCGCTCGCCCGCTCGAGGAGAAGGCCCTCACCGCGCGCGCGATGGAGCGCACGGTGCTCCCGCTGCTGGAGGGCGGACAGGTCGACGTCCCGGTCGCCGCCACGTATCCGCTCGAGCAGGCCGAGCGGGCCTACGAGCACTTCGAGGCCGGCGGCAAGCTCGGCAAGATCGTGCTCGAAGCCTGAGCCCCGGAGCCCGAGCGGCCTACTCGGCGTCGACGAACCCGGCTTCGTCGGCAGCCAGGCCCGGCTCGTCCTCAGCCGCATGGATCGAGCAGAGCGCCGGCCCGCCCGACTCCATCGCGGCCTGAAGCTCCTCCGGGGTCAGCTTGGCGCCGCACTCCTCGCAGCGGTCGCCCAGCTCCTCGAGCGTCTTCTCTTCGAGATCCATCAGGGGCGAGTCTAACCGCGTCCCGCCGCCGTTAGTACGGGGGTAGCTCGGCCCACCAGGTTCCGAGCATCCGGAACGCATTCCAGAACATCCGCTTGGCGCTCTCGTCGTCGAGCGCCTCGTCGATGTTGGGCACGTACAGCGCATCGATCTGAGGCGTCAGCGTCTGGATCTCCCCGAATACCGGCTCGATCTCGCGTCGCAGCGGGATCTCGAGCTCACCCAGCACCGCCAGCGCATCGGGGCCCATCACGACGACCATCTTCGGCGACACGATCGCGAGCTCCTCGACGACCCGCGCGATGCACGCCGGGTCGGCGATCGCCGGATCCGGTACCGGACACTTCACACACAGCGTCCCGTACACGGCCAGTGGGTCGATCGAAAGCCGCTTCAGCGACTTCATCAGCGCATTCCCGGAGCGCCCGTAGAACGCGACTCCTTCCTCGACCTCCGACGGGCGCGGCGCGTACTTGAGCAGGAACACGTCGGCCTGGGGGTGGCCGGACCCGAGCACCGGCATCAGCGCGCCCCGCGGACAGTCCTGGCACGACTGGACCTCGCGGGCGAATGAGTTCAGCTCGCGGATCGCGCGCTCGAGGTACTTCTCGCGGATCTCATCGTCGGTGGTTGGCATCACGGTCGGATTGGACGGCTTGCCGGCTTGTCCTTGCGCGTGCATCAGGACTTGCGGCCGTCTCCGGACGCTGCTCGCCTGCGTCCCTGGCCCGTGGCACGCCGCACGCGCCGATCTCGCGAGGCCCGCCGGGCCGCTCCCGGCAACGCCTTCGTCTGCAGGAACTTGAGCGCCTGCACGTACAGCAGGCTCGCCGGATTGCGGACGATGTCCGCGTCGCGCAGCGACTCCAGGAACTCGTCGGGGCCGTCGAAGTCGCGCATCCGGATCCGCACCGAGCCAAGCCCTTGCGGGACGTGCGCGTCGGAGCCGGCGCCCGCCGGAATCCGGTACTTGGCCGCGAAGCGGACTGCCTCGTCGTTGAACTCGGAGATCGCGACGCGCGGGTTGAAGACCTCGATTGCGTCCACCTCGTCGAGCACGTCGACAAGGTGCTCGTAGTCGGGCACGGAGTGGAGGCGGTCGAACGGATGCGGGACGTACACGAGGCCGCCCTGGCGCTTGATCTCGGCGATCGTCTCGCCGAGCGTCATCCCGCGCGGGATCTTCTCCTCGATGAACAGGCCGATCACCTCGCCCTGCTCGGCCGTCTTAACCTCCTCGGCGACGATCACCTTGAGTCCCGGCGGCGCCTTTTCCCGCGCATCGAGAGCCCCGGAAACCTCGTTGTGGTCGGTGACGGCGATCGCGCCGAGCCCGCGCGCCCGCGCCTCCGCCAGCAGCACCTCGACCGGGGTGGCGCAGTCGTAGGAATGGTCGGTGTGCATGTGGAGGTCGACGTCGATCAGCCGGCGCGAGGACAGCTTCGCTCGCAGTCGCGGGTTGCCCGCGGGGTCGCGGCGTCGAGTGGCCAGCCGCGTGTAGACGCCCTCGAGCTGATCGGCGAGGCGCGACCACGCAAACCTGGCGCGCAGCTCCTCAGCGCGCGCGGCGTCGGGCCCTCGCAGCTGCGGATCGGCGATCAGCCGTTCCAGGTGGCTGCTCAGCGTCTGGACGTCGGCCGGCTCGAACTGCAGGCCGTAGTCACCGTCCGACAGCAGCTCGTCATACACGGGCAGTCGCGAGGCGACCACCGCGGCTCCGGAGACGAGCGCGTCGACGAGCACGCCCGGCGCCGGCCGGATGCCCTCCGACGCGAACACCGCCACATCCGCGCGCGCGACGACCTCGGCGTGGTCGACCGCGCTCCCGTCGATCACCTCGACGCGCTCCGCGAGTCTGCCGCCGAGCGTCGCCGGGAGCGTCAGCGGGCCGTGCGACCAGATCGTGGCGTGCCAGTCGAGCGCGGCGGGCAGCGCCCGCAGCGCCCGCAGGAACGTCCGCAGCGCGCCACGGTCCTCGTCCGCGCACGCCATCAGCTCGACCGTCGGCGACGACCCACGGCTCGCCGGCGCGGCCTCGGTGCCCGGAAGGATCACCTCGTAGTCGGCGGGGAAGTACCCGGCGAGCAGGTCGCGGGTGGCGCGGTAGCTCGCGATCCGCGCGTCCAGGCGGTTGAACAGCAGCCGCGACAGCGGCCGGGCGAGCTGGGTCGAGAGCAACCGCTCGGTGGGGGCGTGGAAGCTGCCGACGTTCAACGCGCGCGAGTGGCGCAGCGCGACGCTGGAGGCGCTCGGGGCAAACGGCTCGTGCACGTGCACGAGGTCGACCAGGACCTCGGAGAGCGTCTCCTCGATCGTCCTCGCGACGTCGACCGGGAGCGACGCGGCGCGCCGGCGCGTCGGCGCGAACGGCAGCACCTCGCCTACGCCGAGGACCACCGGTCGCCCCTCGGCACGCTCCAGGAGCGCGGCTCCGTCGCGGATCGCGCGGCGCGTGTCGCGGACCAGGCCCGGCGAGTCCGACGGAGCCACGATCAGCACGCGGTGACCGCGACCGGCAAGCTCGTCCGACGCCCGCGCGATGTAGTCGTTGACCTCGGCCGATACCTCCCAGGCAAACGGCGTCACCTGCACGATCGCGAGGCAGTCAGGCACGGCGCCAGTCTATGGGGGTCGGGACGGCGGGGGTGAGACGGGGTCAGGCCGACGACGGCCTGACCCGGGTCAGGCCCTCGACTTGGCCTTCGGCTTCTTGCCGGCGGCCAGCGTGCCCGCCTTGCGGGCGTACCTGGCGATGAACTTCTCGGTCAGCTCGCGAGCCTCGTCGTCCGGGCGCTGGTGCATCGGCGACTTCATCAGGTACGAGCTGGGGCCGTCCAGCTGGCCCGACAGGCCGTGGTTGAGCGCCAGCTTGCAGCACCGGACCGCGTCGATCACGACGCCCGCCGAGTTCGGCGAGTCCCACACCTCGAGCTTCAGCTCGACGTTCAGCGGCACGTCGCCGAACGCCTCGCCCTCGAGGCGGATGTGGGCCCACTTGCGATCGGTCAGCCACGGCACGTAGTCCGACGGTCCGACGTGGACGTCGTCGGCGGGCAGCGTGTGGCCCATGATCGAGGTGACCGCGTTGGTCTTGGAGATCTTCTTTGACTCGAGCCGCTCGCGCTCGAGCATGTTGTAGAAGTCCATGTTGCCGCCGACGTTGAGCTGCGAGGTGTGTTGCAGCCGCACGCCACGGTCGTGGAACAGCCGCGCGAGCGCGCGGTGGACGATCGTCGCCCCGACCTGGGACTTGATGTCGTCGCCGACGATTGGCAGCCCGGCCTTCTTGAAGCGTTGGTTCCAGTAGTCCTCGCGAGCGATGAACACCGGGATGCAGTTCACGAACGCGCAGCCGGCCTCCAGCACCTGCTCGACGTACCACTTGGTCGCCTGCTCGGAGCCCACCGGCAGGTAGGACACGACCACGTCGGTCTTCGTGTCCCTGAGGATCCCGACGATGTCCGCCGTCGGCCCGGGCGCCTTGGTGATCTTCTGCGACAGGTACTTGCCGAGCCCGTCATGGGTCATCCCGCGCTGGACCTCGATGCCGAGGTTGGGAATCTTGTCGGCGAACTTGATCGTGTTGTTCTGCCCGGACCAGATCGCCGTTGACAGGTCTTTGCCGACCTTGTCGGCGTCGATGTCGAATGCGGCGCTGAACTCGACGTCGCGAACGTGGTAGCCGCCGAGGTCGATGTGCATCAGGCCCGGGACTTGATGTTCAGGATCGGCGTCGCGGTAGAAGTGAACGCCCTGCACGAATGAGCTCGCGCAGTTGCCGACGCCGATGATCGCGACCCGGACCTTGTCGGACTGGTAGCGGCCGGCACCGTTGGTGGAAGCTGCGTTTGTATTCATCGTGATGACTTATCCCTCGTGGACCGGTTTGTTACAGCTCAGGCTGCCGCGCGCAGGCGCGATCTGACGTGCATGATCCGCTGCAGGGTCGTCACCGCGGTGAGGGCGGCCAACACGTAGACCGCGGGAGCCAGCAGCTCGAAGCTACCCAGCGACGCGCCCTTCGCGAACAGCAGTCCGATCGCGAGTATGACGACTCGGACTGGCCGCGTGGCCAATCCCACCTTGCACTCGACCCCGAGCGCCTCGGCTCGGGCACGCGTGTAGGAGACCATCAGCGAGAACAGCACCGCGGCGACGACCGCGGCGACCGCCGCCTCGTCATGGCGTGAGGCGAAGTACGCCCCGACCGCGATCAGCACGATTCCCTCCTCGAGGCGATCGAGCGTCGAGTCCAGGAACGCCCCGAACGGCGTGCCCTTCCCCGACATCCGCGAGTAGCGGCCGTCGAGCGTGTCCATCACCGAGCCGACGATGAACGCGATCCCGGCGAGGAAAAACAGCCGGCCGACGACGAGACCGGCGGCCGCGATGTTGAGCGCAAAGCCGGTCAGCGAGATCGTGTTCGGGGTCAGCCGCGACTCGATC
Source organism: uncultured Solirubrobacterales bacterium (assembly GCA_963800475.1). Taxonomy (GTDB): domain Bacteria; phylum Actinomycetota; class Thermoleophilia; order Solirubrobacterales; family Solirubrobacteraceae; genus Palsa-465. The sequence goes on from CAWDAZ010000002.1 coordinate 93,596, forward strand.
AGCTTGTTGCGCATCATCTCCTGGGTGGTCGGACCCTCGCGTGCCCGGCGCGGACGCCTGGGCCGCTCGGGCCGGACGGGGGTCGTTGCCTGCTCGGGCATCCCTAGGCGGCCGCCCCGAACGCCCAGACCCGGGGTCTGGCGCGTGCGAGCAGGCGCTTGGCGAAGACCGCGGAGGCGCCGGCGGTGAGCGCGCCGAGGAACACGTCGACGAAGAAGTGGTTCGCGGTCGCGACGACCACGAACGTGACGAGCAGCGGGTACAGAAGCCAGGCGATCCTCGCAGCGCGGCGCCGGACCAGCCGCGACATCGAGAACCCGATGATCAGCGCGAAGCAGACGTGCATCGAGGGAACGGCCGCGTACGCGTTCACGAACGCCCCGGCGGGGGTGTTGTCGCTCCAGCCGGCGCCGCCGGTGACGAACTGCGAGATCGAGTCGGTGAAGCCCCACTCGGGCATCAGCCGGGGCGGCGCGGTCGGGTACAGCCAGTAGCCGACCAGCGCGATCGCCATCGCGACCATCAGCACGTTGCGCACGAAGTAGAACGAGTCGTTGCGGCGCGTGTAGATGAACGCCAGCGCGCCGACGGTCACGAAGAAGTGGCCGTTCAGGTACACCCAGTCGGCGGCGTCCATCAGCAGGTGCTGGTTCTGGACCCAGGCGTTGATGCTGGGCTCGACGAAGATGTGCAGCGCCCGCTCGACGTCGATGATCCGCATCGCGTCTCCGAACGGCTTGTAGTAGCCGGGGTGACCGACCAGGCCCCGCACCAGGTCGTAGAGGCAAAAGGCGCCCGTGAACAGCAGCAGCTGCCGAACTAGGTCCTTCCAGCCGTGGGGCAACAGCCGGTCGTCGATGACTCGGAGGGCGCGGGCCATCGCGCTGATGCTACCGGCGGGCGGTACTCGCGCGGCATTAGTTGCAACGCGGGCTGCTCGTGCGGATCCGGCCGAGCGCGAAGCTGATCGACAGCTTCGCGCGTCCCGGCCGCCTTAGCGTCACCGTCGTGAACCCGCTGTCCGGCGCGACGCAGCCCGAGCCCTCGGTGATCGCCCAGTACGGCGTGAACCGCACCCGCAGATAGGAGCTGCCGGGGCGGGTCGCCTCGAGCGTCAGCGAGTTGGCCCCGAGCCCGAGCAGCCGGGCGGACCCCTCGACGATCGGGGTCGCGCCGCGCACCGCGTAGACCCGCCAGTGCCGGGTCCGCATCACCAGCTGGAGGTAGGGCAGACCACGATCGATCAGCGCGACCTCCTTGACCGCGGAGTAGTCGAGCGAGGTGTCGGGAACCGCCACGAATCGCACCGCCAGCTGCCGCAGCCACGCCAGGTAGGTGGCCGGCGTCAGCGGTCCGTCGTAGAACAGGCGGTTGTACTTGATGTCGAGCTGGCGCTCCCACCCTCGGGGGCTCGGGAACCGCGGCGCGACCTCGAAGGCCTCCCAATGAAACGCGGTGAACGGGATCTCGACGCGAAACGGCGGCCCCGGCTGCCGGCCCAGGAACGACAGCAGCGGCCGGTAGTAGGCAGCGGCCTGCGCCTCGTCCCAGGGCGCGTTCGAGACGTCGCGCACGGGCGCGTGCCACTGCACGTACAGCAGCGGCAGCGCGACGGCCACCAGCATCCGCTTGTGGCGCGGCCACAGCAGCAGCGCCGCCAGCGGTCCGGCGACGAGCTCCGCGAGGCGCGCCGCGTTGCTCCCGACCGCGGTCGGGAGCGCGAACGCGATCACGCAGCCGACCAGGTACAGGACGATCCCAGCGATCAGGATCCGCTCGTCCTTGCTGACCAGGATCAGCGCGCCGATCGCGATCAGCGGGATCGGCCACAGCGTCGAGAACGCGAACGGCTCGCGACCTCCCTCCGGGAACGCCAGCGCCAGCGCCGCGACCGGAGCCAGCGACGCGACCACGACGCCCACACCCGGCAGTGCCGAGCGGACGTGGCGCGTCTCGAGATAGGAGCCGATCGCATGCGCCGCCCCGGCGGTCGCTGCGAACAGCGCCGCGACCGGGCTCGCGAGCGCGGTCAGCACTGCCATCGCCGCGGCCAGCCACGGCCGGCGCCGCTGCAGCGCGAGCGCCGTCGCGATCGCCGGCAGCAGGCCGAACGCGAACGTCAACCGGCCGGTGTAGAGGTTGGTCGCCGCACCGGCCGCGAACCACAGCGAGCCGACCCACGCGTCCTCCCCGAAATGCCGGTGTGCGAGCTGCTCGAACAGCACCGCGGTGAGCACGACCGCGATCGCCGCCACGACCTGGGGGGACAGCGCCGCGGCGAGCGGCGGGAACAGCACGCTGTACATGACCACGTGATGGCCGCCGTACCACCAGTTGCTCCAGATCCCGAAGCCCTCGACCGAGAACAGCTTCGCGCGCAGCAGGTGCGCGGCGAGGTCGAGGCTGGCCGGCGAGATCAGCACGTAGGCGAGCGCGAACGCCGCCGCCAGCAGCGTCGGCGCGAGCCGGCGCGGTTCGACGCGGGCGCTCATCGCTGCAGAAACGCCGCGACGCGCTCGACCAGCTCCGGCCGGTCGAGCCACGGCCAATGGCCGGCGTCGACGTGCTCGATCGCCGCGTCCGGCAGGAGCCCGGTGTACCGGTCGCCAAGGCCCCGGTCAAGCCACGGATCGCGATCTCCCCACACGACCAGCGCCGGGAGGTGGAGCCCTCCGAGCACCCCCTCGAGCGCTGTCGTGGGGGTGCCGCGGTGCAGGCGCAGGATCGCGCGCTGGGTTCCCTGATCGAATTGCTCCCAGACCGAGGCGACGCGCTCCGCCGGCCAGGCGGACTCGCTCGGCGATCCGCGCCGCAGCGTCCGCGCAAACGCCCGGCGCGGGATTGACCCCATCAACAGCTCACCCGCGAGCGGACGCCGCCACCGCCGTGCCAGTCCAGGCCACTCGAACCCTTCGACGAGCGGCAGCGGCTGCAGCAGCACGAGCTGCTCGACGCGCCCCGGATGGCGGGCAGCGAACACGGCGCCGACCGCGGCGCCCCACTGGTGAGCGACCAGCTGGACGCGCTCGATGCCGAGCTCGTCGAGCAGCTCGGCGACGAACGCCGCGAGCCCGTCGAGCGAGTAGTCGAGGTGTCCGCCCTTGCTGGATCGCCCGAATCCGATCAGGTCCGGCGCGACTCCCCCGGTCAGCTCGAGGAACGGGACCCAGTCGTCGGAGCTGGTCGGGATCCCGTGCAGGTACAGGGGCGGAACGTCCGCGGCGGGCGCGCTGCGGTAGTAGACGGGCCCGCGATCCGTCGTGAACGTGTGCTCGTCGGCCGGGTTGGGTCCCACCCGGCCGCGAGGATAACGTCATCGCCCGTGACACCGGCACGCGTGCTCTGCCTCGGCGAGGCGCTCGTCGACCTGATCGCCGAGCGCCCCGACACGTTCGTCCCCCACTTCGGCGGCGCGACCGCGAACGTTGCGGTGCTCGCATCGCGCGCGGGGGCGGAGGTGGCGCTCGCGGGCGGAGCCGGCGACGACACGTGGGGCCACTGGCTGCGTGACCGGCTCGTCCGCGAGCGCGTGGACGTGTCGCTGTTCGAGCTGATCCCGGGCGCGCAGACACCGCTCGCGCTGGTGTCGATCGACGGCGCCGGCGAACCCGGGTACACGATCTACGGCGAGGGCATCGCGACTGTCGTCCACGCGCTCGCCGGTCGGGTGGAGCGGGCGATCGAACAGGCGGCGGCGCTGTTCGTGAGCTCGAACACGCTGGTCGGCGAGCCGGAGCGCGTGGTGACGATGCACGCCCGCGAGCTCGCGCTTGCATCCTCGAAGCCGCTCGTGTTCGACCCCAACCTACGGCTTCATCGCTGGCGCTCGGAGGTCGAGGCGGCGCAGACCGCGGCCGCGTGCGTGCCGGGCGCGCTGTTGGTCCGCGCGACCGGCGACGAGGCGGCGCTGATCACCGGCGAGGCCGATCCCGAGCGCGCGGCGGCAGCGCTGCTCGCGGCCGGGGCGCGGCTCGTCGCGATCACGCTCGGACCCGCCGGCGCGATCCTCCGCGGCGAGGCTCGGGCCGACGCGCCGGGCGTGCCCGCCCGGGTGATCAGCACCGTCGGTGCCGGCGACGCGCTGACCGGCGTGCTGCTGGCGCGGCTGGCGCTGGCGGGGTTCGATCCGGCCGCGGTCGCGGCCGCGCTCCCCGAGGCGATCGACGCGTCGGCACGCGCGTGCGAGCGGTGGGGAGCGCTCGAGTGACCTGGACGCCGCCCCCGCGCCGCCGCGTCCGGACGATCCGCGACCGGCTCCGGCTCGTGTACGGCGTGCCGCTCGCCAAGCCCCACGGCCACCCGATCGCCGAGCTGATCCTGACGGTGCTCTCTCAGTCGACCAACGACCGCAACCGCGACGTCGCGTACCTGGCCCTGCGGGAGCGGTTCCCGACCTGGGAGCAGGTGCGCGACGCGCCCGTCGACGAGGTCGAGCTGGCGATCCGGCCCGGCGGGATCTCGAAGGTCAAGTCCGCCCGGATCAAGTCGATCCTCCGCGCGGTCGGCGAGCTGCCGCGGCCGGAGGGCGCGCCCGGGCCCGGCGACCCCGATGATCCCGAGCACCTTTCCCTGGACTGGCTGCCGCGGCTGACGGTCCCCGAGGCGCAGCGCTACCTCGTCAAGCTGCCCGGGGTCGGCCGCAAGACCGCCGCGTGCGTGCTGCTGTTCGCGCTCGGGATGCGCGACGTGCCCGTCGACACGCACGTCTCCCGAGTCGGCACGCGGCTGGGGCTGTTCCGCCCGAAGGCGCCGTTCGAGGAGCTCCACGACACGATGCTCGAGCTGACGCCGCGCGGAGAGGAGCTCGAGCTGCACCTGAACCTGCTCCGCCACGGACGGCGCACGTGCTACGCGCGCGGCCCGGACTGCGCAGGCTGCGCGCTGAACCGGATCTGCCCGAGCGCGTTCAAGGTCTGAGCGCGCCGGCGCTGGGCCCGCGAGTCGTCGCCGCCCCCGGCCGGATCCGGGCCATTGTGGGCGGTTCCTTTCGCCAGGTGAAAGGAATCGCCCAAATCGCAATCCGCACAAGCCTCTGGACCAATCCGCACAAGCCTCTGGACGGGCCGAAGTCTTTGCCCGTTTGGGCCGCCGTACGCCTCAAATCTGCTACGCTCTGACTCAGATTTATCCACAATGAGGAGTAGAACCCTATGGGCAAGACCATTGGAATCGACCTCGGTACCACCAACTCGTGCATGGCTGTGCTCGAGGGTGGTGAGCCGACGGTCATCGAGAACGCCGAAGGCGGCCGCACCACGCCGTCCGTCGTCGCGTTCACCCAGGGGGGCGAGCGCCTGGTCGGCACGGTGGCCAAGCGCCAGGCGGTGACCAACCCCCAGAACACGATCTTCTCGATCAAGCGCTTCATGGGCCGCAAGGAGGCCGAGGTGCACGAGGAGGAGGCGATCGTGCCGTACAAGGTCGTCGCGGGTCCGAACGGCGACGCAGTCGTCGAGGCCGGTGGCAAGACGTACCGGCCGCCGGAGATCAGCGCGATGATCCTCCAGAAGCTGAAGACAGACGCCGAGGCGTACCTCGGTGAGACCGTCGACGCCGCGGTGATCACCGTCCCGGCGTACTTCAACGACGATCAGCGCCAGGCGACCAAGGACGCCGGCAAGATCGCGGGGCTCGACGTCAAGCGGATCATCAACGAGCCGACCGCCGCGTCGCTGGCGTACGGGCTCGACAAGGAGTCCGACCAGACGATCCTGGTGTTCGACCTCGGCGGCGGCACGTTCGACGTGTCCGTGCTCGAGATCGGCGACGGCGTGTTCGAGGTCAAGGCGACCGCGGGTGACAACCACCTCGGCGGCGACAACTTCGACAAGGCGATCGTCGACTGGCTGGTCAGCGAGTTCAAGAAGTCGCAGGGCATCGACCTGGCGGCCGACCCGATGGCGCTCCAGCGTCTGTACGAGGCAGCCGAGAAGGCGAAGATCGAGCTGTCGACGACTCAGGAGACGCAGATCAACCTGCCGTTCATCACCGCAGACGCGAGCGGGCCGAAGCACCTCGACACGCGCCTCACGCGTGCCAAGCTCAACGAGCTGACGAGCGACCTGCTCGGCCGCACGGTGGCCCCCGTGCGCCAAGCGCTCGACGACGCCAAGGACAAGGGCGTCGAGAGCGTCGACCACGTCGTGCTGGTCGGCGGCATGACCCGCATGCCGGCCGTCCAGGAGAAGGTCAAGGAGCTGACGGGCAAGGACCCGCACCGGGGCGTCAACCCGGACGAGGTCGTCGCCGTCGGCGCCGCGATCCAGGCCGGTGTGCTCGCCGGCGACGTCAAGGACGTGCTGCTGCTGGACGTCACTCCGCTGACGCTCGGGATCGAGACCAAGGGCGGCGTGATGACCAAGCTGATCGAGCGCAACACCACGATCCCGACCCGCAAGGGCGAGGTCTTCTCGACGGCCGAGGACAACCAGCCGTCGGTGGAGATCCACGTGCTGCAGGGTGAGCGCGAGATGGCCACATACAACAAGTCGCTGGGCAAGTTCCAGCTGACGGGCATCCCGCCGGCGCCGCGCGGGATTCCGCAGATCGAGGTCACGTTCGACATCGATGCCAACGGGATCCTCAACGTGTCGGCCAAGGATCTCGGCACCGGCAAGGAGCAGAAGATCGAGATCAAGTCCGGCTCCGGCCTCTCCGAGGACGAGATCAAGCGGATGGTCACCGACGCCGAGTCGCACGCCGAGGACGACCGCCGTCAGCGCGAGCTGGCGGAGGCACGCAACAACGCCGAGAACGCGGCCTACCAGGCCGAGCGCCAGCTCACCGAGCTGGGCGAGTCGGTCGACGCGTCGTCCAAGGAGGAGATCGAGGCGGCCATCAAGGAGGTCCGGGAGTCCCTGACCTCGGAGGACGTTGATGAGATAAACGCCAAGGCCGAGGCGCTCCAGGCGGCCTTCCACAAGGTCTCCGAGGCGATGTACCAGCACGCGCAGGAGCAGGCGGCCGGCGCCCAGGCCGATGGCGCGGGCGCGACGACGAACGGTGCGGCGTCCGAGGAGGAGGACGTCGTGGACGCAGAAGTCGTCGACGAGGGCAAGTAAGCGATGGATCCGCATCGGAATCCCTTCGGCCCCGAGACGGGCCCGGGCGACGCGGCGGCTACGCGAGACGCCGCGTCGCCCGACCCGCTCTCGGGGCCGGACTCCGGCAGTGTCCCGGGTCGCGAGCAGCAGGACACTGAGGCGGCCCTTGCTGACGAGCAGCAGGACCCTGAGGCGGCCCTTGCTGACGAGCAGCAGGTCGAGCGGGACCTCGAGGAGCTGACCGCCAAGGCGCGGAAGGCGGACGAGTACCTGGAGCTCGCGCAGCGGACCAAGGCCGACTTCGAGAACTACCGCAGGCGCGCGGCTCGCGAGGCGGCCGTCGCGCAGGAGCGGGGCGTGATCAAGCTCGTCCGCGAGCTGCTGCCGGCGGTCGACAACCTCGACCGGGCGCTCTCGGCCGCCACCGCGAGCGGCAACGGCGACGAGCTCGCCTCAGGTGTGAAGCTCGTCCACGACGAGCTGATCGCGGCGCTCTCTCGCGCCGGTGTCGAGCTGTTCTCGCCGAACGGCGAGCGGTTTGACCCCGAGCATCACGAGGCGGTCGCGCAGCAGCCGGTCGAGGGTGCGCCGGCCGGCACGATCGTCGAGGTGTACCAGCAGGGCTGCCGGCTCGGCGATGCCGTGATCCGGCCCGCCCGTGTCGTCGTGGCGGGGTAGCGATGGCCGCCAGACCCGACTACTACAAGGTGCTCGGCGTCGGCAAGGGCGCCTCCGACGAGGAGATCAAGAAGGCGTACCGCAAGCTCGCTCGCAAGTACCACCCCGACCAGAATCAGGGCGACAAGCGGGCAGAGGAGAAGTTCAAGGAGATCTCCCAGGCCCACGATGTGCTGTCCGACCCGGAGAAGCGCAAGGCGTACGACCGCGGCACCGGTCCGTTCGGCAACTTCGCCGGCGGGTTCGGCGGCGGCGGTCAGGGCGCGGGCGGATTCGACGCCGGATCGTTCGGCGGCAGCTTCGGCGACATCTTCTCGAACATCTTCGGAGGAGGCGGGGGCGGCGACACGCGTGGCGGCGGCGCCGCGAGACCGCAGCGCGGTCGCGACCTCGAGACCGAGGTCACGCTGAGCTTCGACCAGGCGGTCAAGGGCGCCCAGATTCCGCTGTCGATCCCGACCTCGGCGCAGTGCCCGACCTGCCACGGCACCGGCGCCAAGCCCGGCACCAGCCCGAAGGTCTGCCCGGTGTGCGGTGGTCGCGGCGTCGAGACCGAGAGCCAGGGGATCTTCTCGATCTCCCAGCCATGCTCGAACTGCCACGGCACCGGCACCGTGATCGAGGACCCGTGCCCCACCTGCCACGGGACGGGAGCGCAGCGCAGCGTCAAGCGGCTGCGGGTCAACATCCCCGCGGGCGTCAAGGAAGGAAGCCGGATCCGGCTCGCCGGCAAGGGCGAGGCCGGCCCTCGCGGCGCGGAGCCCGGTGACCTGTACGTGATCACGCGGGTCCAGGAGTCGCCGGTCTTCAAGCGGGTGGGCGAGAACCTCGAAGTCGAGGTTCCGCTGACGGTTCCCGAGGCGCTCCAGGGCGCGGTCGTCGAGGTCCCGACGCTGAACGGATCGAAGCGGCTCCGGGTTCCGGCCGGTACCAAGCACGGCACCGTCCAGCGGCTGCGCGGCGAGGGTCCCTCCCGGCTCGGCGGCAAGGGCCGTGGCGACATCCGCTACCGGTTCGTGATCGACGTCCCCGCGACGCTCACCCCCGAGCAGCAGGTCGCGGTCGACAGGCTCTCCGAGGTGATGAACGGCAATCCGCGCGCCGACCTGTTCGCGAATGCCGGCCCGGCGGCCGGTGGGAGCGCTTGATGGCGGCCAAGCGCACCCGCCGCTCCACGACCCGAGTCGAGGTCTCGACCGACCGCGGCGTGTTCATGATCTCGGTCGCCGCCGAGCTCGCCGAGATGCACCCGCAGACGCTACGGATGTACGAGGCGCGAGGGCTGATCGAGCCGCAGCGCTCCCCGAAGGGCACCCGCCTCTACTCCCGCGAAGACGTCGACCGGCTGCGCAGGATCCAGGAGATGACCGTCGAGCTGGGGATGAACCTGGCGGGCGTCGAGCGGGTGTTCGAGCTCGAGTCGCAGCTCCAGGCGATGGCCGACAAGGTCGCCTCGCTGGAGCGCCGCGCCACCCAGCTGAAGGCCGAGGTGACGCGGCTCGAGGAGCTGCGCAAGGAGCTTCGCGCCGAGCTCGTCCCCTACGAGCGCGGCGGCGAGCTGATCCGCGCCGCGGACTTCAAGAAGATCACGTTCCGCGTCCACAAGCGCCTGGACAATCAGCAGGATCCTGGTAAGATCTAAGTCGGTAAGACTTAGATTTCTAACGACCAGGAACGATTCAGGATGCAACCAGACCGCTTTACGATCAAGGCACAGGAGGCGCTTCAGGCCGCCCAGCGGCTTGCGGACGACCGCCGCAACCCGCAGACGACTCCGGAGCACCTGCTGGCGGTGTTGCTCGAGCAGCCGGAGGGGCTCGTCGTGCCCGTGCTGCGCAAGCTCGGGGTCGACCCCGCGGCCGTCCGCCAGGCGCTCGGTCCGGCGCTCGACGCGCTCCCGACCCTGAGCGGCAGCGACGCCGCCGAGCCCGCGGGGGGCTCGGGCGAGCTCGTGCAGGTGCTGCGCAGCGCCGAACAGGAGATGCGCGAGCTCGGCGACGAGTACGTCTCGACCGACCACCTGCTGCTTTCGATCGCGGCCCACCCCGGCAAGGCGGGCGACGCGCTGCGCTCCGCCGGCGCGTCGAAGGACGAGCTGCTGAAGGCGCTCCAGGAGGTGCGCGGCTCGCATCGGGTCACCGACCAGAACCCCGAGGACAAGGTTCAGGCGCTCGAGCGCTTCGGGCGCGACCTGACCGAGGCCGCCGAGCAGGGCAAGCTCGACCCGGTGATCGGGCGCGACGACGAGATCCGTCGCGTGATCCAGGTCCTGAGCCGGCGCACCAAGAACAACCCGGTGCTGATCGGCGAGCCGGGGGTCGGCAAGACCGCGATCGTCGAGGGCCTCGCCCAGCGGATCGTCGACGGCGACGTGCCCGAGAGCCTCCGTGACAGAAAGCTCGTCGCTCTAGATCTCTCCGCGATGGTCGCCGGCTCGAAGTACAGAGGAGAATTTGAGGACCGGCTGAAGGCGGTGCTCAAGGAGATCGCCGACGCGAAGGGCCAGATCATCGTGTTCATCGACGAGCTGCACACGATCGTCGGCGCCGGCGCCGCCGAGGGCGCGATGGACGCGGGCAACATGCTCAAGCCGATGCTCGCCCGCGGCGAGCTGCGCGCCGTCGGTGCGACCACGCTCGACGAGTACCGCAAGCACATCGAGAAGGACCCGGCGCTCGAGCGCCGCTTCCAGCCGGTGTTCGTCGGCGAGCCGAGTGTCGAGGACACGATCGCGATCCTGCGCGGGCTCAAGGAGCGCTACGAGGTGCACCACGGAGTCCAGATCCTGGACTCCGCGCTGGTCGCGGCGGCAACGCTCAGCCACCGCTACATCGCCGACCGCTTCCTGCCCGACAAGGCGATCGACCTGATCGACGAGGCCGCGTCGCGGATCCGGATGGAGATCGACTCCAAGCCGACCGAGATCGATGAGGTCGACCGGCACATCATGCAGCTCGAGATCGAGCTCGCGTCGCTCGGCGACGACGACGATCCCGGCACCGCCGCGCGCCGCGAGCAACTCGAGCGGTCCCTCGCCGAGGAGCGCGAGCGCTCGGCGGGGATGCACGCCGAGTGGCAGCGCGAGAAGGACACGATCGGCGCCGCCTCGGCGCTGCGCGAGCAGCTCGAGCAGGCGCGGATCGACCTCGACCGCGCCCAGCGCGACGGCGACCTCGGTCGCGCCGCGGAGCTGCGGCACGGCGCGATCCCCGGGCTCGAGAGGGAGCTCGAGCAGGCGGAGTCCGCCGAGGCGGAGGCCGAGGCCGGCGCAGGGCCGAAGTTCCTCAAGGAGATCGTCGACGCCGAGGACGTCGCCGAGGTGGTCGCGAAGTGGACCGGGATTCCGGTCAGCCGCCTGATGGAGGGCGAGATCGAGAAGCTCGTCCACATGGAAGAGAGGTTGCACGAGCGGGTGATCGGCCAGGACGAGGCGGTCGACGCGGTGGCCAGCGCGCTGCGCCGCTCGCGCGCCGGCCTCAGCGACCCCGATCGCCCAATCGGCACGTTCCTGTTCCTCGGCCCGACGGGCGTGGGCAAGACGGAGCTCGCCCGCGCACTGGCTGAATTCATGTTCGACTCCCAGGACGCGATGGTCAGGATCGACATGTCCGAATACATGGAGAAGCACTCCGTGTCGCGGCTCGTCGGCGCGCCGCCCGGCTACGTCGGCTACGACGAGGGCGGCCAGCTGACGGAGGCGGTCCGCCGCCGTCCGTACAGCGTGGTGCTGCTCGACGAGATCGAGAAGGCCCACCCCGACGTGTTCAACGCGCTGCTGCAGGTGATGGACGACGGCCGGCTGACCGACGGCCAGGGCCGCACGGTGTCGTTCAAGAACACGGTGCTGATCATGACCTCGAACATTCCGGGCGGCCGCGCGGGCGTCGAGGCCCACTTCAAGCCCGAGTTCGTCAACCGGCTCGATGACATCGTCGAGTTCCAGCCGCTGACGCGCGAGCAGCTCAACGAGATCGTCGAGATTCAGGTCGCGATGGTGATCCGCCGGGTGCGTGAGCGAGACATCGAGGTCGAGCTGACCGACGCGGCCAAGACGCTGCTCGGCAACCTCGGGTACGACCCCACGTACGGGGCGCGCCCGCTCAAGCGCGTGATCCAGAAGCGGCTCGTCGACCCACTCGCGCTGGCGATCCTCGAGGGCAGGTTCGTCGCCGGCGACACCGTCAAGGTGGACGCGGCCGACGGGGGGCTGGTGCTGGAGAAGGCGCAGGCCGCCGCGGCCGTCTGACCCCCGCTGCCAGTGGCCGCGCGCGGTCCGACTAGCCGACGCGGACGGAGATCCGCGCTACCGGACCGCTCGGGCGCTCGGCGTACCGACGGCGGGTGTCGAGCTGCAGGATCCAGTTCCCCGGCGTCGCGGAGAACGGGAACACCGGCCGAGGCGCGGTCTGGAGATAGCCGCACTGGCCGCTCGTGCGACCGAGGTACACGGTCGAGGAGCTGGCGCCCGAAGCACTCACGTAGTGGAGGTACACGGGGCGCTTCGTGCCGTCGAGCGCGAACCCCCATGCCTGGAACGACGCCTGCAGCGTGGCCGCGTTGCCCGGCGGGCCGAGAAAGCGCGCACCCGCCGACCGCGTCAGCGTGAAGTGCGTGGTCGCGTCGAGGATCCCGTCGGTCGCGTCGAGCTGGTCGACGTGCTGGACGATCCCGGCGCCGAGGCCGCCCGGGACGAGCGTCGCGGCGAACGAACCGCTCGGATCGATCCGGCTCTGGCCGAAGTCGACGCCGTCGATCGCGATGTCGTACAGCTGCCCGAGCGTGAACCCGGAACCACTGACCCGAACGGGTTGCCCGACGCGGTAGTAGCCGTGCTCGGTGGTGACGATCGGCCGTGGTGCGGCGGCCAGCGCCGGGCGCGGACCGGATGCCCCGATCGCGGCGACGATCGCGAGTCCGATCGCGAGTCCGATCGCGATACGTCTCACACTGGGCACGCCGGGACGAGATCGGGTAGAAGTGGCGAGTTCCGACGTCACCGATGCAGCGCCCGACGAAAGGAGGGAGCCGTGCCGACATACATCATGCTCTCGGTGCTCACGCCCGAGGGAGTCCAGACGATCAAGAACAACCCGTCGCGGATCCAGGAGGTCAACCGGGAGGTCGAACAGCTCGGGGCGACGGTCAAGGCTCAGTGGGCAACGCTCGGCCACTTCGACTTCGTGAACGTAGTCGAGGCACCCGACGAGAAGACGATCGCGCGAGTCTCGCTGGAGCTCGGCTCGCGCGGCACCGCCAAGTACGAGACGCTGACGGCGATTCCGATCGACGACTTCATTGGCTCGATCTAACCCCGGGGAGAACCTCACGGATCCGTGCCGGATCCTGGTTGTCGGGTCCGGCGCCCGCGAGCACGCGATCGTCCAGTCGCTGCTGCGGTCACCGCGCGGACCCGAGGTGATCTGCGCTCCCGGCAACGCCGGGATCGCCGACCAGGCTCGCGTGCTCGACGTCGCCGCGGACGACATCGGCGGCGTCGTCGAAGCGGCGTCGCGTGAGCAGGCGGGCCTGGTCGTCGTCGGACCCGAGGCGCCGCTCGTGGCCGGCCTCGCCGACCGGCTCGCGGACGCCGGGATTCGCTGCTTCGGCCCGAGCGCCGCGGCGGCCGCGCTGGAGGGGTCGAAGGCGTTCTGCAAGGAGGTGATGGCGGCCGCCGGGGTCCCGACCGCCGCGTACCGGGTGGTGGCCGACGCCGCCGCCGGAATGGACGCAATCGCGCGCTACCCGGTAGTGATCAAGGCCGACGGGCTCGCCGCCGGCAAGGGAGTGACGATCGCCGAGCACGAGCGCCAGGCCCGGGACGCGCTCGAGGCGCTGCTCGTCGAGCGCCGGTTCGGCACCGAGCAGGTGGTGGTCGAGGAGCACCTCGAGGGCGAGGAGCTGTCGCTGCTCGCGATCTGCGACGGGACCACGGCGCTGCCGCTGGCGTCCGCCCAGGACTACAAGCGGATCTTCGACGAGGACCGCGGCCCGAACACGGGCGGGATGGGCTCCTACTCGCCGGTCCCGGCGATCGACGCCGAGCGGGCGCGAGCGCTGAGCGACGCGATTCATCAGCCGGTGCTCGACGAGCTCGCGCGTCGCGGCAGCCCGTTCCACGGGGTCCTGTATGCCGGGCTGATGATGACCCCGGCAGGTCCGAAGGTGCTCGAGTTCAACGTCCGCTTCGGGGACCCGGAGACGCAGGCGATCCTGCCGAGGCTCGGGTCCGACCTGCTCGAGCTGGTCGAGGCCGCCACCGTTCCCGGGGGGCTTGCCGGTGCCGAGCTCGAATGGTCCCCCCAGACCGCCGTGACGCTCGTGCTCGCCAGCCGCGGCTATCCGGAGTCCTCCTCGTCGGGCGATTTGATCACCGGTCTGGACCGGGTGCCGGGCGACGTGTTCGTCACCCACGCCGGCACCGGGCGGGACTCCGACGGCTCGCTCGTCACCGCCGGCGGGCGGGTGTTGAGCGTGACCGCGCTGGGGGATGACGCCACGGCCGCCCGGGACGCCGCTTATGCTGCGGCGGACATGATCGAGTTCCCCGGCAGGCAGCTCCGGCGCGACATCGCGCTGCGGGCGGCATGAGGTCTGAGCGATGAGCGGCGAAGGCGCTGCCGCCAGCCAGACGCTCGCCGAGGCGGAGGCCGAGTTCGACGAGCTCGACGTCGACGCTCCGCGGGTCGGGATCGTGATGGGCTCGAAGAGCGACCTGCCCGCGATGGAGGCGGCCGAGAAGGAGCTCACCGAGCGCGGGATCCGCTGCGAGGTGCGGGTCATGTCAGCGCACCGCGAGCCCGACAAGGTCGCCGACTACGCGCGCAACGCGCGGCTGCGCGGCCTCCGCGTGATCATCGCCGGGGCCGGGCTGTCGGCGGCGCTCCCGGGCACCGTCGCGGCGCACACCGAGCTCCCAGTGATCGGCGTGCCGCTCACCAGCCGGACCTCGGTCGCGGGCGGGCTCGACGCGCTGCTCTCGATCGCGCAGATGCCGCCGGGGGTCCCGGTCGCGTGCGTCGGCGTCGACAACGCTCGCAACGCCGCGGTGCTGGCGGCGCGGATTCTCGGCTCCTGACAGCCGCTCGCGCCCGACTGTCGATAGCCTTCCCTGAGCGGCGACTGATGCCCGACGTAATCCATGTCTCATCGGTGGCAGGCAGCCCCTTGCTCGATTCCGCGGGCGAGCGGCTCGGGCGTGTCGACGACGTGGTCGTACGGATCGAGCAGTCGCCGCTGCCGCCGGTGATCGGTCTCCAGTCTCGGATCGGCGGCCGCGAGATGTTCGTGCCGATCGCCCGCGTCGAGCAGTTCGGGCCCGACGCCGTCACGACCTCGACGACGAAGCTCAACCTGGCCCAGTTCGACCGGCGCCCCGGGGAGATGCTGGTGCGCGAGGACGTGCTCGACCGCAGCATGATCAACGTCGCGACCGCGCGGCTCGTGACCGCGCGGGAAGTCGAATTGGTCCGTGACGACGCGGGCGTGTGGCGGGTCGCGGGGATCGACCCGAGCTTCCGGCCGCGGTTGTGGCGGTTGCTCCCAAGACGCTTCCGCGGGCATGACAGCGAGCACCGCGAGTTCATCTCCTGGACCGACCTCGAGCCGTTCGTCAGCCACGTCCCGAGCTCGCGGCTGAAGCTCGCGTCGCGGCTGCGCCGCCTGCACCCCGCCCAGATCGCCGATCTCGTCGAGGCCGCCTCACACGAGGAGGGGGAGGAGATCCTCGAGGCGGTCGGCGAGGACAAGGAGCTCGAGGCCGACGTGTTCGAGGAGCTCGACGACGAGCACCAGGTGGAGTTCCTGCGCGAGCGCTCAGACCGGGAGGCCGCCGAGGTGCTCGCGCGGATGGCGCCCGACGACGCCGCGGACCTGCTGCTCGAGCTCGACCAGGACAGCCGGCTGCCGATCCTCAACCTGCTGCCGCCGGCGAAGCAGCGCAAGGTCAGGACCCTGCTCGGATTCAACCCGTCGACCGCCGGTGGGCTGATGAACCCGGACTTCATCTCCGTCCGCGCCGGCGCGACCGTCGCAGAGGCGCTCGCCCAGGTGCGCCGCAGCGAGCTCGGCCCGCTGCAGCTGTCGATCGCGTGCGTGGTCGACGAGGCCGGGGTGCTGACGGGAGTCGTGTCGCTCGCCGAGCTGGTGCGCGCCGGCGAGCAGCAGCGGCTCGAGGCGCTCGTCGACGCCGAAGCGCCGGTGCCGACGGTCGAGCCTGAGGCCGATCTCCCCGAGGTCGCGATGGTGATGACCGACTACAACCTGGTCGCGCTGCCGGTCGTCGAGGGCGACGGTAGGCCGGTCGGCGTGGTCGGAGTCGACGACGTGCTCGAGCAGCTCGTACCGGAGGAGTGGCGCCGGCGGGCCGGCGCCGGGCGCAGCTAGCCGCGACCGCCGCTACGCGATCTCGCTCGGCGGCCGCTCCACGACCTCGAGGATGTGGACGACCCGCTCGCTCGAGACCTCGTGGGCGACCAGTCCCGCGCACGCGAGCGCGGCGATCAGCAGTCCGTTGGCTAGCGTCAGCCAGCGACTGGCGACCGGCCCGAACACCGCCGCGTCGACGATCTCCCAGGTCGCGACAGCGGCAACGCCGCCCGCGAGCATCGACCACAGGCCGAGACCCCGCCCGAACAGATTGAGCTCGGGGTATCCCTCGAGCCGCCGCTGGTGGACGAGCACCGAAATGAACAGCAGCGACACCGCCAACCCGGCGCTGCCGATGCCGAGCCCGATGCCCTTGATCGCACCCGGGCCGCCCGCGACCGATGCGACGATCAGAAGCACCGCCGCAACCAGGACACCGAGGTTGAAGAAGAAGCGCTGGCGTGACATCGCTAGGGGCTCCAAGCGCCTGTTCCGCAGGTTTCTGAAGGGTATCCCTCCCTCCAAGCGCTCGCAACCGGCGAGCGACGATGTCAGTCGGCTGACCTGCCGATGATCAGACGAGCCCAGCGGATAGAGTGGAGTCGTCAGGTCACGGGGAGTTGGCTGGCTGTGAAGGCGCGACGTGAGTAATGGCAACCCTCAGACGGTTGGGGCGGCGGCCCGGCGGAGTCCCGCGGCCGTGCGCGTGCAGGTGCGGCCGGTCCGCAGCAGACGCGATCTGCGGACGTTCATCCGGCTTCCCTGGCGCCTGTACCGGGGGGCGGCGAACTGGGTGCCGCCGCTGATCTCCGAGCGCCGGCGGCATCTGGATCGGCGACGCAACCCGTTCTTCGAGCACGCCGATGCCGAGTACTTCATCGCCTGGCTCGACGGTGAGCCGGTCGGGCGGATCACTGCCCACGTCGACCACCGGCTGAACGCGTTCCAGGACAACCGCTGGGGCCTGTTCGGGTTCTTCGAGTCCGAGCGCGATCCCGCCGTGGCGGCGGCGCTGCTCGACACGGCCGAGCAGTGGCTGCGCGAGCGCGGCCGAGACCGGATCCTCGGGCCGATGGACTTCACCACCAACCACGAGTGCGGGCTGCTCGTCGAGGGCCACGAGCTGATGCCCCAGATCCTCGAGAACTGGCATCTTCCCTACTACCGCGAGCTGCTCGAGGGGCAGGGGTTCGAGAAGGCGATGGACCTCTACAAGTGGCAGATCATGCCGTCGGATCGCGGCCAGATGCTGCCGATCATCGACGAGCTCGCCGATCGGCTCGAGCCCGAGCACGGGATCCGCCTCCAGCGGATGCGCAGGCGCGACTTCGCGCAGGAGGTCAAGGCGTTCATGGAGGTCTACAACCTCGCGTGGTCGCGGAACTGGGGGTTCGTGCCGCTCACCGACGCCGAGCTGGACAGCATGGCCAAGGAGCTCAAGCCGGTGCTCGACGAGGACTTCGCGTGCGTCGCGAAGACCACCGAGGGCGAAATTGCCGGCGTTTCGCTGTCGCTGCCCGACTACAACCAGGTGCTCGCGACGCTCAACGGGCGGCTGCTGCCGCTCGGCTGGATCAAGGCGCTGCGGGGGCGCTCGAAGATCGACGAGGTCCGGGTGTTCGCGCTCGGCGTCAAACCCGAGTTCCAGCACACGGGGGTCGCCGCCGGTCTGTACCGCGACATCTGGGACGCGTGCCTGCGCCGCAAGATCGATCGCGTCGAGACCGGCTGGATCCTCGAGGTCAACGAGCCGATGAACCGCGCGATGGAGGCGCTGACCGGCCGGGTCGTCAAGCGCTACCGCCTGTTCGAGCGGCTGATCGAGACAGGCTCTTCACCCGCCTTTCCCGGCTCGCGCTGATACCCTCAATCGGCCGCCAATCCGGCGGTATCGAAGGATTCACGATGGATTACCACGACGGGTACATAGACAGCGACGAGCGACCGCGAAGTAGCACGGTTGCGGCTGGCGTCGTGGGCGTCGTAGCGGCCCCCGGAGACTGATCCCGGGCCGCAGGCGACCTCCCGCCGGCCGCAGCGGTGCGGATCGGGCGAAAGGAGGTCGAGCAGATGGCGAGCAACATGCCGTCCGGCGTCGCGCCGGCGCGCGAGCGCGAGCGCGCCACGCTCGACCCCGCGCACGAAATCAAGGGTGCGTTCGGGACGCTCAAGCAGCACGAGGACGCCCACCGGAGCCTGCGCTCGCGGGCGATGGCGCTGCTGGCGATCATCGGCCCGGGCCTGATCGTGATGGTCGCCGACAACGACGCGGGCGGGGTATCCACGTACACGCAGGCCGGCCAGAACTACGGCACCAGCCTGCTGTGGGTGCTGCTGCTGCTGGTGCCGGTGCTGATCGTCAACCAGGAGATGGTCGTGCGGCTCGGGGCGGTAACCGGGATCGGCCATGCGCGGCTGATCATCGAGCGCTTCGGGCGCGGCTGGGGGTGGTTCGAGTCCGGCTACCTGTTCCTGATGAATTTCCTGATCATCGTCACCGAGTTCATCGGCGTGCGGCTGGCGCTCGGGTACCTCGGCGTGTCCGAGTACATCTCGGTCCCGGTCGCCGCGCTCGCGCTGATCGCGGTCACCGTCACCGGCAGCTTCCGCTCATGGGAGCGCTCGATGTTCGTGTTCGTGTTCGCGAACCTGCTGCTGATCCCGCTGTTCTTCATGGCCCACCCGCACGCGGGCCCGATCGCGCATGGGTTCTTCATTCCGGGGATCAAGGGTGGCGCCAACTCGACCTCGGTGCTGCTGATCATCGCGATCATCGGCACCACGGTTGCCCCCTGGCAGCTGTTCTTCCAGCAGTCCAACATCGTCGACAAGCGGATCACGCCCCGCTGGATCAATTACGAGCGGATCGACACGTGGTTCGGCGCGGTCGTGGTCGTGCTCGGCGCCGCCGCGCTGATTTGCGTGTCGGCGTTCGCGTTCCAGAACACGCCGTACTTCGGCCACTTCACGAACGCCGGCGCGGCCGCGACCGGACTCGACCACACGATCGGCTCGACCGCGGCGGCGTTCTTCGCGATCGTGTTGCTCAACGCCTCGCTGATCGGCGCGGGCGCGGTGACGCTCGCGACCAGCTACGTGATCGGCGACGTGTTCGGCTCGCGGGGCTCGCTGCACCGCAAGTTCTCCGAGGAGAAGGGCTTCTACTCGATGTTCGCGGCGCTGATCCTGGTCGCGGCCGGGGTGGTGCTGATCCCGGGAGCGCCGCTGGGCGTGATCACCGAGGCGGTCCAGGCCCTGTGCGGGATCCTGCTGCCGATGACGACGCTGTTCCTGCTGATGCTCTGCAACGACCCCGAGGTGCTCGGGCCGTGGGTCAACCCACCATGGCTGAAGGCGTTCGCGAGCGTCGTCGTCGCTGTACTGATCCTCCTGTCGGTGGTCCTAACGGTCACGACGCTGGTCCCGAGCGTGGACGTGACGACGCTCGCGATCGCCGGCGCGGGGGTGCTCGTGGCGGCGCTGGTTCCCGCCGGCCTGCTCGCGCTTCGCTCGCGCCGCGAGGCGAGCGCGGTGACGGTCCTCGGCAGCTCGCCCGAGGTGCCCAGGGAGCAGTGGACGATGCCTCCGGCAACCCTGCTGTCGCGGCCGAGATGGTCGACCGGCCGTCAGGCCGCGACGCTCGCGCTCGGCGCCTACATGGTCGTCGCGCTGGTGATGCTGCTGGTCAAGTCGATCCAGCTCGCCGGGGGCTGACGAGCGCCGCGGCCACCGGACCCACGGCCAAGCCGTCGGACACCCCTTTACTGTTAACCCGCAGTGACGAGGATGAGTCGCTGGGTCGCATTGGTTGGTGCGCTGGCCGTGGTCGGGATCTGGGTTCCCGAGGCGTCCGCGCTGGCCGCGCCCGTCGTCGCCCTGCACCCGGTGCACCGCGCGTTCACGAGCTCGAACCCGACGCTCACCGGCAGCGCCGGCGTGGACCCGGAGGACCAGGCGCGGGTGTACATCGGGCTGTACGCCGGGACGGTGGCATCGGGTCCGCCCGTGCGCTTCGTGTCGGGGCCCCGGGCGGCCGACGGCTCGTTCGCGATCCACGTCGTCCCTGGGCTCCCGGACGGCTTCTACACCGCCGTCGCCGTCCAGGGCAGCGACGCCGGCAACGGCCTCAGTGCGCCGCTCGTGATCGAGGTCAAGGTGCATCCTCCGGCCCTGAGCTTCGACCGGCCGGGCGACGGCGTCACGATCGGCCTCGGCGCGATCGTGTTCTCGGGCGGCGTCGGGACGGCGGTCGGCGACCTCCCGTTCGTGAGGCTGGTGCTGTACTCGGGCTCGCCGGCGACCGGCAGCCAAGCCGCGACCCGGGTGATCGAAACCGATGGCTCGCGCTGGTCGTACTCGTGGCCGCACGACCTGCGGCCCGGCTCATACACCGCGATCGCCCAGCAGGCGGACAACGCCGGACACATCCTCACCGTCGAGCGCTCGTTCCGCGTGGCGTCACCCTCGCGGGTGATCGGCGGCGTGCTCAGCCTGGACCGAGAGGGCCGCGTCTCGACCGCGATCACCTGCCTGGCCGAGGCGGGGTCGTGCGTCGGTGACGTGCTGGCGCTGACCGCCAAGCCCCTGCAACCGGTACGAGGCGGCCCCACCGGCCTCATCCGGCTGCTGTTCGCACACGTCGCGATCGCCGCCGGTCACACGGTGACGGTCAGCGGCCGGCTCCCGAGCGCGGTGACCTCGGCGCTGCGTCGCGAGACGCCGATGCGGGCAACGGTGCGGGCGATCCTGCGTCCCACGTCCGGGCCGCCGCTGATGGTGTTTGTGGACCGCTTGCTGCGCGCGGGCTGAGCCGCACCCGAGGCGTTACCGGATAATCGCCTCGTGATCCCTCGCTACACGCGGCCCGAGCTGTTCCAGATCTGGTCCGATTACGCCCACTTCGAGGCGATGCGCGAGGTCGAGGTCGCCGCCTGCGAGGAGATGGACGGGCCGAGCGAGCAGGATCTCGAGGCGATCCGAGCCGCGACCTTCACTGTCGAGGCGATCGCCGAGCGCGAGAAGGTCACCGATCACGACACGGCTGCGTTCGTGGATGTGCTGGCCGCCTCCGCGGGGCCAGCGGGGCGCTGGATCCACTACGGCCTCACCTCGAGCGACGTGCTCGACACCGGGCTGGCGCTGCAGCTCCGGCGCGTCGGCGAGCTCGTGCTGCCCGACGCGCGCCGGCTCACCCGCGCGCTGGCCGCGAAGGCCCACCAGTACGTCGACACGCTGTGTGTCGGGCGCACGCACGGGATCCACGCCGAGCCGACCACGTTCGGGGTCAAGCTCGCCGGGTTCGCGTTCGAGGCCGATCGCAACGCCGAGCGCCTCGAGCGGGCTTTCGCGCAGGTGTGCGTCGGGGCGATCTCGGGCGCCGTCGGCACCTACTCAGCCACTTCTCCGGAGTTCGAGGCGCGCGTGCTCGAGCGCCTCGGACTCGAGCGCGAGCCCGTCTCCACGCAGGTCGTCGCCCGCGACCGGCACGCGGAGCTGCTGCAGGCGATCGCGCTCGCCGGCGCCGGGATCGAGCGGTTCGCGACCGAGATCCGCAACCTCGCACGCACCGAGGTCAATGAGGTAACCGAGCCGTTCGGCGCCGGCCAGAAGGGATCGAGCGCGATGCCGCACAAGCGCAACCCGATCAAGTCCGAGCAGCTCGTCGGGCTGGCGCGGGTGCTGCGCGGCAACGCCCAGGCCGCCGTCGAGGACGTCGCGCTGTGGCACGAGCGCGACATTTCGCACTCCTCGGTTGAGCGGATCATCCTCCCCGACTCGACGATCCTGCTCGACCACATGCAGCGACGCACGCTCGGGCTGGTCGAGGGGATGGTCGTGAATGCCGAGCGGATGCGGGCGAACCTCGAGCTCACGCACGGGGCGCTGTTCTCGCAGCGAGTGCTGCTCGC
Organism: uncultured Solirubrobacterales bacterium; assembly: GCA_963800475.1. Classification (GTDB taxonomy): domain Bacteria; phylum Actinomycetota; class Thermoleophilia; order Solirubrobacterales; family Solirubrobacteraceae; genus Palsa-465. The sequence goes on from CAWDAZ010000002.1 coordinate 115,590, forward strand.
GCTGGTCGAGGCCGGCGCGTCCCGCGACGACGCGTACCGGATCGTCCAGCGCCTGGCCCGCGACGCGATCGAGCGCGGCCGGCCGATGCGCGAGCTGCTCGCCGAAGACCCGGCGGGCACGAATCTGGACCGCGAGGCGATCTTCGATTACCGGCCGTTCGTCCGCCACGCCGAGGAAATCGTCGGGCGGCTCGCGGCGATCGACTAGCGTCGCGCGCGGCCCCCGTCGGCCTCGGCTCGCCGGGTCCTCGCCGCCCCGGCCGCTGCCGGACCCGTTGCTAGGATCGCCCCGGTGACCGCTCTCGCCGACCTCCCGAAGATTGCATCGGGCAAGGTTCGCGAGATCTACGAAGGTCCCGGTGGGACGCTGCTGCTGGTGGCGTCCGACCGCATCTCGACGTACGACGTCGTGCACCCGACGCCGATCCCCGACAAGGGGGCCGTGCTGACGGGTCTGTCGACGTTCTGGTTCGAGCACACCGGAGACATCGTCGCCAACCATCTGATCTCGGTGACCGACGGGGTCCCGCCCGAGGCGCGCGGGCGCGGGATGCTCGTCCGGAGGCTCGAGATGCTGCCCGTCGAGTGCGTCGTCCGCGGCTACATCACCGGGTCGGGGTGGAAGGACTACCAGGCGACCGGAGCGGTGTCGGGGATCGAGCTGCCGGCGGGGCTCAGCGAGTCGGACCAGCTCCCCGAGCCGCTGTTCACGCCTTCGACCAAGGCCGAGGTCGGCCACGACGAGGCGATCGACTTCGAGGGCGCAGTCGAGCTGATCGGAGACCCCGCGCTCGCCGAGCGGGTCCGCGAGGTGTCGATCGAGCTGTATCGGTACGCCGCCGACCACGCTCGCGAGCGCGGGATCATCCTCGCCGACACGAAGTTCGAGCTCGGGACCGATTCCGACGGGGTGCTGACGCTCGGCGACGAGGTGTGCACGCCCGACTCCTCGCGCTTCTGGCCAGCCGATCAGTACGAGCCCGGGCACGGGCAGCCGAGCTTCGACAAGCAGTACGTGCGCGACTGGGCGTCCTCGACGGGGTGGGAGCGCACCCCGCCCGCGCCGCCGATCCCCGACGACGTCGTCGCGCGCACGCGCGAGAAGTACGTCGAGGCGTACGAGCGGATCACCGGCGCGTCGTTCGACGGCTGGCTGCGGAGAACCGACGCGCGCGCCACTCCCTGATGCGCGCGCGCGTGCTCGTCAGGCCGAAAGCGGGCATCCTCGATCCACAGGGACAGGCGGTTGAGCGCGCGCTGCCTGCACTCGGGTTCACGGGCGTCTCCGGCGTCCACGTGGGGCGGCTGATCGAGCTCGAGATCGATGACCCCGCGCAGCTCCCGGCGATGTGCGAGCGGCTGCTGTCCAACCCGCTGATCGAGGACTACGAGATCGTCGAGGACCTCGCGCGATGAAGTTCGGGGTCGTCAGGTTTCCGGGCTCCTGCGACGAGGTCGACGCGCTCGAGGCTGCCGAGCGGGTCGGCGACGCGGTGCTGCTGTGGCACGGCGACCGGGACCTTCAGGGCGTCGACGCGGTGATCGTCCCGGGCGGCTTCTCGTACGGCGACTACCTGCGGGCGGGCGCGATCGCGCGGTTTGCGCCGGTGATGGAGTCCGTGAGCGAGTTTGCCCATGCCGGCGGGTTGGTGCTCGGCATCTGCAACGGCTTCCAGGTGCTGTGCGAGGCGCATCTGCTGCCGGGCGCACTGCTCCCGAACACGTCGCTGAAGTTCGTATTCCGGCAGGTCGAGCTCGGGGTCCAGGACGCCGACACGCCGTTCACGCGCGCGTGCGCGCGCGGAGATCGGCTGTCGATCCCGGTCAAGCACACGACCGGGCGCTTCTACTCTCCGGAGCCGGTCCACGTCGTGCTCCGCTACGCGCGCGGGCAGAACCCGAACGGCTCCCAGGACGACATCGCCGGGATCTGCAACGAGGCCCGCAACGTGTTCGGGCTGATGCCGCATCCCGAGCACGCGGTCGACGCGCTGACCGGGTCGGTCGACGGGCTAAAGATCTTCGAGTCGATGAGGGCCGAGGTTGCCGAGTTAACGGTGACCGGATGACACCGAACGCAATCCAAGCGCGGGGCGGGATGCCCCGCGGAGGTGACCCTCCGTCTAGCGACAGCCGTCACCGTCAGCTCGGGCTCACCGACCACGAGTACGAGCTGATCGTCGAGCGGCTCGACCGCGAGCCGAACGACCTCGAGCTGGCGATGCTGTCGCTGATGTGGTCCGAGCACTGCGCGTACAAGCACTCGCGCAAGCTGCTGCGCCGGCTGCCGACCGAGGGCCGTTACGTGTTGCTCGGTCCCGGCGAGAACGCGGGGGCCGTCGATGTCGGTGGCGGGCTGGCGGTCGCGTTCAAGGTCGAGTCGCACAACCACCCGAGCGCCGTCGAGCCGTTCCAGGGTGCAGCAACCGGAGTCGGCGGGATCCTCCGCGACGTATTCGCGGTCGGCGCCCGGCCGATCGCCGTGCTCGACTCGCTGCGGTTCGGCGAGCCCGCGGGCTCGGAGCGCTCGCGCTACCTGCTCGACCGCGCCGTCGCGGGGATCGGCCACTACGGCAACTCGATCGGCGTGCCGACCGTCGGCGGCGAGATCTATTTCGAGCCCAGCTACGAGCAGAACTGCCTGGTCAACGCGATGTGCCTCGGGATCGCGCCCCACCAGCGCCTCACGCGCAGCGCCGCCGCCGGGCCGGGCAACGTGCTGATCCTGCTCGGGGCGCTGACCGGGCGCGACGGGATCGGCGGTGCCTCGGTGCTTGCGAGCGCCGAGCTCGGCGAGGGCGATGAGGCGAAGCGGCCGTCGGTCCAGATCGGGGACCCGTTCTCGGAGAAGAAGCTGCTCGAGTGCTGCCTGGAGCTGCTCGACCGCGGGCTGCTGACCTCGCTCCAGGACCTCGGGGCGGCGGGGCTGACCTCGTCGGCATCGGAGATGGCGAGCAAGGGCGGCGTCGGGCTCGACATCGACGTCTCGCGAGTGCCGCTGCGCGAGCCGGGCATGGAGCCGTTCGAGATCATGATCTCCGAGTCGCAGGAGCGGATGCTGTGCGTGGTCGAGCCCGAGCGCATCGCCGAGGTGATCGGGGTCTGCGAGCGCTGGGAGGTGCCCGCGACCACGATCGGAACCGTCACCGCCGAGGACCGCCTGCGGGCGCTCGACCGCGGCGCGGTGGTCGCCGACCTCCCGGTGCGGGTGCTCGTCGACGACTGCCCGCTGTATGACCTCGAGCCGGTTCCGCCCGCGAGCGGCGATGCCGCGAGCAACGACGTCGCGCCGCTTTACGGGCCATCGGAGGCCGGGCGGGTGCTGTCCGGCTCCGAGTCGCCTGATCAGGTATTGCTGGCACTGCTCGGCTCCCCCAACATCGCCTCGCGCCGGCCGGTGTTCGAGCAGTACGACCCGATCGTGCAGTCGCGCACCGTCCGCCGCCCCGAGGAGGCCGACGCGGCGGTGCTGGCGCTCGCCGACGGCTCGGCGATTGCGGTGTCGATCGACGGCAATGGCCGCCGGGTCGCGTGCGATCCGCGCCGGGGAACGATCGAGGCGGTGCTCGAGTGCGCCGCCAACCTCGCGTGCGTCGGGGCCGAGCCGCTGGGGCTTACGAACTGCCTGAACTTCGGCAATCCCGAGAAGCCGCACGTCGCGTGGCAGCTGACCGAGTCGGTGGCCGGGCTCGCGGAGGCGTGCGAGGCGCTCGAGATCCCGGTCGTCGGCGGCAACGTGTCGCTCTACAACGAGGCGCCGGCCGGCCCGATCCTCCCCACCCCGGTGGTGGGAATCGTCGGGAAGCTGCCCGACGCCGCGAAGGCGGGGCGGCTCGGGTTCGCGCGCGAGGGCGACGCGATCGCGCTGGTCGGCCCGTTCGCGCCGTCGCCGGCCGGCTCGGAGGTCGAGAAGCTGCGAGGCCGGGCACCCGCCGGCGAGCTTCCGTTCAAGGACGTGCAAGCGGTCCGTGACGCGCAGCTTGCGGTCCGTGATGCGGTCCGCGCCGGGGCGCTACACAGTGCACATGACATCGCCGAGGGCGGCTTGGCTGTGGCGCTCGCCGAATGCTGCGTGGCGGGCGGGATCGGGGCCCGCGTGACGCTTCCGCCCGGGCTCGATCCGTTCGGCGAGGCACCCGGGTGCGCGTTCGTGGTGTCGGGGCCCGAGGAGGCGGTCGCCGGGCTCGGTGAGGTGCTCGGCCGGGTCGGTGGCGGCCGCCTCGAGATCGCCGGACTGCTGGACCTCGCAGTTTCCGAACTGCACCGCGCCCGGGAGCTCGGGCTCGCGGAATGGGTCTAGGGCCGCTGCTAGCCTTGGATTTGGCTGACGGCTGAGGCCGAGCTATGCCTCCTGTGAACGATCATCGCGACGGACCGCGCGACGAGTGCGGCGTCTTCGGTATCTACGCGTCCGAGCACGACGTCGCCCGGCTCGCGTACTTCGGGCTGTTCGCGCTGCAGCATCGCGGCCAGGAATCGGCCGGGATCGCGACCGCGCACCGAGGCGGCAGCATCATGGCGATTCGCGACCAGGGGCTCGTCGCGCAGGTGTTCGACGAGCACACGCTGCGGTCGCTGGTCGGCGACATGGCGATCGGCCACGTCCGCTACTCGACGACCGGGTCCTCGGAGTGGGAGAACGCGCAGCCGATCGTCCGCGATGACCGCCGCACGCTGGCGCTCGCGCACAACGGCAATCTGATCAACGCGGTCGAGCTCCACACCGAGCTCCGCGGCCGCGACGTCCCGTTCAGCTCGACCTCGGATTCGGAGATCATTGCGGCGCTGCTCGCGACGCACCCAGCCGAGCGGATCGAGGACGCCGTCGCCGACGTGGTGCCGCGGCTGAAGGGCGCGTTCTCGACGGTTGTGATGACCGAGGAGGCGGTCGTGGCGTTCCGCGACCCCGCGGGCGTGCGGCCGCTCGCGCTGGGGATGATCGAGGAGCCCGGCGGCACCGCCTCGTACTGCGTCGCGAGCGAGTCGTGCGCGTTCGACCTGATCGGCGCGCGGTACCTCCGCGACGTGCAGCCCGGGGAGATGATCACGCTGACGCAGGGCGGCTTTCGCTGCAGGCAGGTCGCGGAGGCCGACCGGCGCGCGTTCTGCGTGTTCGAGTACATCTACTTCGCACGTCCGGACTCGAAGATGGCCGGCACCGTGCTGCAGGTGGCGCGGGCGAAGATGGGCGAGATCCTGTGGCGTGAGGCTCCCGTCGACGCCGACCTCGTGATCCCGGTCCCGGACTCAGGCAACGCCGCCGCGCGCGGGCTGGCGCGAGCGGCGGGGCTCCCCCAGGACGACGGCTTCATCAAGAACCGCTACGTCGCGCGCACGTTTATCCAGCCCGGGCAGGAGCTGCGCCGGCACGGCCTGCGACTGAAGTTCAACCCGCTGCGCGAGGTTGTCGAGGGCAAGCGCCTGATCGTCGTCGACGACTCGATCGTGCGCGGCAACACGATGCCCGGGATCGTGCAGATGCTGCGCGACGCCGGTGCGGCCGAGGTCCACCTGCGGATCTCCTCGCCGCCGATCAAGAACCCCTGCCACTACGGGATCGACATGTCGACGCGCGAGGAGATGATCGCCCACGGCCGCACGGTCGAGGAGATCGCCGCCGAGCTCGAGGCAGACTCCCTCCACTATCTGTCTCTGGAGGGCGTGTACGAGGCGATCGGCGGTTCGCGCGCCGACCACTGCGACGCGTGCTTCAGCGGCGAGTACCCGCTCGACGGCACCGACGTCGCGAACGGCAAGCACGCGCTCGAATCCGAGCTGCCGCTGGTCCGCGCTTGAAGGTCGCCGTACTCGCGTCAGGCGCGGGCACGAACCTCCAGGCGCTGCTCGACCGTGTCCACGGGCGCGGCGGCGTCGAGATCGTCGCGGTCGCGTCCGACAAGCCGGGGGCGCCGGCGCTCGAGCGGGCGCAGGCCGCCGGCGTGAGGACCGAGGTCTTCCCGGCTGACGGGTTCGCGGACCGAGCCGCCCGCGACGCCGCGATCGCCGACTGGCTGGCCGGCCGGGAGGTCGAGCTGGTGGTGCTGGCGGGCTACATGCAGCTGCTGTCGCCAGAGTTCCTGGCTCGATTCGAGCGCCGGGTGATCAATGTCCACCCGGCGCTCTTGCCCGCGTTCCCGGGACTGCGTGCCGTCGAGCAGGCGCTCGAGTACGGAGTCAAGGTGTTCGGGGTGACGGTTCACTTCGTCGATCACGGCGTCGACACCGGCCCGGTGATCCTCCAGCGGGCGATCGAGATCCACGATCCCTCCTCTCCGGAGGAGGTCCGGTCGACCCTCCACGAGCTGGAGCACGAGCTGCTGCCCGAGGCCGTCCGGCTGATCGCAGCGGGAGCGGTGAGCTTTGATCCCGGCAACCCGCGGCGCGTCGTGGTCGAGCGCTAGAGTCGGGCCCGATGCCGCCCGGGACCGAGTCGCTGAGCCGGTTAGAGCCGACCGCCTCCGAGCAGGTGCAGGTGGGCAGGGCGCTGCTGTCGGTGTCCGACAAGACCGGGGTCGTCGACTTTGCGCGCGGGCTGGTCGAGCTCGGGATCGAGATCGTGTCGACGGGCGGAACCGCGCGGGAGCTGGCCGGCGCCGGCGTCGACGTCCGCGAGGTGTCCGATCTCACTGGGTTCCCGGAGATCATGGACGGCCGCGTCAAGACGCTTCACCCGAAGCTCCACGCGGGGCTGCTCGCGCTCCGCGACGAGCCCTCGCATCTGCGGGCCGCCGACGAGCACGATGTCGAGCTGATCGACCTCGTATGCGTGAATCTGTACCCGTTCGAGCGGACCGTGGCGCGCGACGGCGTGGACGACTCCGAGGTGATCGAGAACATCGACATCGGCGGCCCGACGATGATCCGCGCGGCCGCCAAGAACTTCGCGTTCGTCGCGCCGATCGTCAGCCCCGAGTCCTATGACGCCGTGCTCGCCGAGCTGCGCGAGTCCGACCGCCGGCTGTCGCCGAACACGCGCGAGTCGCTCGCCGCGGAGGCGTTCGCGTACACGGCCCGCTACGACACCGCGATCGCGAGGTGGTTCCAGGAGCGGCGCGAGGGCTTCCCCTCGCTGATGGTGCGCGCGTTCGAGAAGATGCTCGACCTTCCGTACGGCGAGAACCCCCACCAGCGGGCGGCGTACTACTCGCAGGTCGGCGCCCGCGCGCACCTGCTGTCGAACGTCTCCCAGCTCGGCGGCAAGCAGCTGTCGTTCAACAACCTGCTCGACCTCGACTCGGCGCGCGCGCTGATCGGGGAGCTCGACGGTGTCGCCTGCGTGATCGTCAAGCACAACAACCCGTGCGGCGCGGCGGTCGCGCCCACGCCACTCGAGGCCTACCAGCGCGCATTCGAGTGCGACCCGCTGTCGGCGTATGGCGGCGTGATCTGCCTGAACCGGAGGGTCCACCGCGAGCTCGCGGAGGCGCTGGTCGGGCAGTTCATCGAGGTGCTATTCGCGCCCGGCTACGACGAGGACGCGCTCGAGGTGCTCGCGACCAAGCGCAACATGCGAATCCTCGACTCGCACGGCGACCACGAGCCGAAGCTGCTCGAGCCGGACCTGCGGCAGGTGATGGGCGGGATGCTCGTCGAGGATCCCGACGACGTGAGCGAGGGCCCTGATGAGATGGAAGTGGTGAGCGCCCGCCAGCCAACGGATGCGGAGTGGGACGAGCTGCTGTTCGCGTGGAAGGTGTGCAAGCACGTCCGTTCGAACGCGATCGTGATCTCCCGCGGTGGCGCGACGCTCGGGATCGGGGCGGGTCAGATGAGCCGGGTCGACTCGGTGCGGCTCGCGCTCGAGAAGGCGCGGGTCGGTTTGGAGGGCGCGGCGCTCGCGTCCGACGCGTTCTTCCCGTTCTCGGACGGCCCGGAGCTCGCGATCGAGGCGGGAGTCAGTGCGGTCATCCAGCCGGGCGGCTCGATCCGGGACGACGAGGTGGTCGCGGCGGTCGATGCCGCCGGGGCCGCGATGGTGTTCACCCGCCGGCGTCACTTCCGGCATTGAGCTTCCTGCGCTTCGGCGGCGATCCCCCGTCTCCCTGGGAGGAGCCGTACGGGTTCAGTCGCGTCGTCCAGGCCGGCGGCGTGGTCGTCGTCGGGGGGACCACCTCCGTCGATGTCGACGGCGTGGTCGTCGGTGACACGCCCTATACGCAGTCCGTCGAGATCCTCAGGAAGATCAGCCACGAGCTCTCGCGCGTGAACGCCTCGCTCGAGCACGTCGTCCAGACCCGTGCCTACGTGACCGACATCTCGCGCGCCGACGAGGTCGGCCGCGCCCACGGCGAGGCGTTCGGCACCGCCCGGCCGGCGATGACGATGGTCGAGGTCAGCGCCCTGATCGACCCGCGGATGCTGGTCGAGATCGAGGTGCTGGCGGTGGTGGGGGAGGACTAGAGGGCGGGCCGGGGCCGCGGTGTGCCCTGAACCCGTACGTCCCTTGTCGGGCAGATCCGTCCGGCTGGTGGGCGAACATGTGTTCTGATGGGAGCCTACAAGGCGGAGGCGCGCAGTCTCGCTCGCGACCTTCGAGAGCAGGGCTGGACGATGCGGCGGATCGCGCATCAAGTAGGCGTCGCGCTGTCCACGGTCAGCGGCTGGGTTCGAGACATTGATCCGGCCATCGCTGTCAATGCGGTGCCGGCGCAGTCGGACGCGACCCCCGCGGTTCAGATTGAAGTCGGGCATCGGCGGTGCGGATCCTGCCTGCGAGACCTGCCACTGACCAGCTTCAATCGTCATCCCACGGGCTATCAGTGGCGCTGCCGGAATTGCTATCGCGAGTATTTCCGAGCTCGCGCCGCGCTCCCTCGAATCCAGGTCGCCGGGGCTCGTCGACGTCGTCGTCAGGAGGCGCGCGCGTTCATCGACCGCTACTTGGGGACGCATCATTGTTCAGATTGCGGCGAGGGCGATCCTAGAGCGCTCGAGTTTCATCACACGAAGGCGAAGCGCGCAAATGTGACCGACCTCGTCCGCGCGGGCTACTCGACGCATGCTCTCGAACGAGAGCTGAGCAGCTGCACGGTCCTCTGCACCAACTGCCACCGCGTCCGGACGGCCGCAGAGCAGGGATCCTGGCGGCACAACCCGGCGAGCCTGGATGTGAATCCGCGTCTGACGTCCGGGGAGCGGCGGAATTTGACCTACGTACGTGATCTTCTGCTCCGCTCGTGCTGCACGACGCGGCGACTCACGACTTGCGGTGCTCGAGTTTGATCACCGCGGCACAAAGACCGGCCACGTCGTCGAACTTGCGCGGCGCGGCTGCAGCCTACGGCGCATCGAGGAAGAGGTCTCCGGCTGCGAGGTGAGATGCGCCAACTGTCACCGTCGGCGTCACGCCGACGGTGACATCGACGAGCAGTAGTAGTGCCCCCGGCAGGACTCCAACCTGCAACCATCGCCTTAAAAGGGCGCTGCTCTAGCAATTGAGCTACAGGGGCGTGTCTCCATGGTACGGAGCTTCCCATGGCTCGGTGAGGCCGCGGCGCAAACCTACAATGGCTATACACGCCCCCATGGTCTAGTGGCCTAGGACGCCTGCCTTTCACGCAGGAGATCGCCGGTTCGAATCCGGCTGGGGGTACTGCTCAAAATCCCTGCTCGTGAGCGGATCCACGGATGTCCTACGTCAGCACGTCGTTTCACCGTGGCCCGATAGTGGCCCAAATCTCTGATGGACGCGGGCGAGAAAGGCGTCGTGGATGGCGCTTGGGGGCGATGGCCTACTGCTCGTTGCGCGCTGAGGCGCGCTCCTCTTCGGCGTCGTAGGCGTTCAGGCGATTGGCGATGTTGGCGCCGGCGCCGTCGAGCAGCGTGCCGTAATGGCGTTCGATCATCCGGACGCTGGTGCCCATCACCTTGGCAAGCTCGAAAACGGGTACCCTCGCAGCCAGGGCGCGGCTGGCAAATGTCGAGCGCAGGTCGTAGATCCTGGCCGGGCGGGGGATGCCGCTCGCCTCGATCGCGGGTGCCCATTCTCTGCTTCGGAAGTGGTCGAGATTCAGTAGGCCCCCGGCCGGAGCCGGGAACAGCAACGCAGTGTGCAGCCGCGCTGGGACGCGATCGAGCGCCGCGAGCGCTCGTTGCGACAGCGGTACTTGTCGGCGGCTCGCGCTCGTCTTGGCCAGCTCGATCAGGATCTTGCGGGCGCTTCCGTCCTCGCTCACAGTGCGGCGGACGCTCAGGTGCCCGGCGTCCCGGTCGATATCGCGGCGTTCCAGGGCAGCCCATTCCTCTGGACGCAAGCCGGTTGCCGCCGCGAATGCGGGAAGCGGCATGTAGCGCGGTGACAGCTCGGCGGCGATTGCGTCGAGCTCTGAGGGCGTGAACGCACGCACCGTGCGCGGGGCTGGCTGACGGTTGGGGCCCGCGAGCTTGGCCGGGTTGCGGTGCATGTTGCCCCACCGGACCGCGGCTTCGAGCGCCTGGCGGAGGGCTTGGACTATCCCGTAGCGAGAGCCTTCCGACAACGCCGCGATCCACGACGCCAGCTCACCGCTCATCCGCTCGAGATCGGACAGCGGCACGTCGCCGTAGGCGCGCACGGCGTATCCCAACCGCTCGCGGAGGATGGCGATCGTGCGACCGCGGACGACCGCACCATGCCGCTCGAGGTAGATCGGAACGAACTCGCCGAGTGTGAGGTCGGACTGCTCGGTCGGCTGGCCGAGCAGGCGCGGTTCGATTAGGTCGCGGTAGTGGGCGAGCGCGGCGCTCTTGCTCGGAAAGGGGCTCTTGCGACGGCGGTTGCCTTGCGCGTCGTAGTAGCGAAGCCCCCACTTACCAGAGTTCAGTTTGTACGCTTGGCCGCGCTGGGTCTGCGGCATGTTGATCCTTTCCTCTCATCGGGGATGGCTGACGTCAGCTAGGTTCTCCGGGCGGGTGGCGCGCTCGGGGTGGCCACACTCCCTCGCCTGTGCGTCGCGCGCTCTGTTAGCCAGCCTTCCAGATCGGCCTCGCGATAGCGCAATGCTCCGCCGGGCAGCCGGAAGCCAGGGAGTCTGCCGCGGCGGGTCCATCGCAGCACTGTTTCGGTGCTCACGCTTAGCTGCGTGGCGACCTCGCGCGCTGTCAGCAGCCTCACTCGAGCCCGCGTACGCATATCCGCGCCGGCGATCGCATCTGTGAGGCTCATTGTGATTCTCCGGGCTCCCCGTAAACGATGAGCACACCACGAGTACACCCTCTCTACGTATCTAGCGCTACTTCTATCAGTTACGCTCCACGGACGGTCTTGCCGCCGCCGGCGCGGACGGCGGATCGCCTCGTCGCGCATCTCCTCGCCCAGTTGCCCTCAGCGTCTTGCGACGCCGCTCAGCGTCGACGCTCAGCCCGCCTCTCGGTGGGCCTCGCTCAGCTCCTCGTCCCCCAGGGCGTCTGCGAGTTCGCTGGCGATCGACGCGAGGCGGTCGAACGCCTCGGCGAGCCGTTTCATGCTGTCGCCCTCGAGCGCGAGGCCCAGCTGCTTGACCGCGTCGTCGAACTGGCGCCACGTCGCCGGCGGCCCGGGGCGGCCCCTTGCGCGGCTGACCTCATAGGGGAAGCTCAGTTTGCTGGCGCCCGGCCGCGGCTTCCAAGAAACATTGGCGAGGTGCGCCAAGGTCAGCGCGCGGCTCTGCTCGTCGGCCGCCTCGGCCAGCGTCCGCAGCCGCGCTGGGTAGCTCGCAAGACCGCCGAGCGCCGCCTTCCACTGCACGTCGGCCTCGCGAATCTGCTCGACCGCCTGACTTGGAGGGACCAGCGCTCGCGCCCCGGCCGGCTCCCAGGGAGCGAGGCGCATTTTCGCCAGGTCGGTCATCGCCTCTTCAGGCTGCTCGCTCCAATCCTCCGGAACCGCGTCGACCGCAGCGACGGCGGCCTTGCCCGCCGCGCTCTTCGGGTGCCCGAGGTTGGGATTGTCCGCGAGGAACCGCTCGAGATCCCCGCGGCGCACCATCCATCGATGACGGCTCTTCTCGGCCGGCAGCCGCTTGTCGTGAACCCAGACGCGAACCGTCGCAAGGCTCAAGCTCATGCTGTCCGCGATCTGCTGAAGGCTCAAAAGCTGATCGTCAGGCATATCCCGGATTGATCCTGCACTCGCTCGACCCCAATCGCATCAGGGTCTGGTCATAGCCAAGTCGTTGTCGGCGACCTGATCGTGCCTTCCGCCCCGATCCACCTCCACCGCCCGAAGCCGAGCCCTGCCGTTCAGGGTCTTGCATCCCGTCGCCGCGGGACCCGCCCCTGCTCAAGAACCGAACTCTGGAGAACATTCTGGAGAACACTCCTGAGCACTTTACTAAACATAGCGCCACATCTGCCACTCCGAAATGGCGCCACCGCGCCGCAGTTCACCCTGATGGCGTCTCTGCGACACCTCAGCGATTCAGCTGCCCATTCCTCCGGTGCTTCAGCGGGAGCGGGGTCGCTGCGAGAGGTCGTCGCCCGCCGGCCACGGACGGCCGGCGGAACGGCCAGGGACGGCCCGAGGTCCCATGAGCCCTCGTTGACGGCGGTCACTGACGACCCCTGTGTCGCCGGAGCGCTCGTAGCTCGGCGGCCCCGGGCCGAGCGACGCACTTGTCGGCGGCCGACTGCCGGTCGCCTCTGAAGCGGCACACAGTTGTGCGGGAACCACAATGACGCCGCCGGTGACGGCCGCGTCACGTGATCGAGATCGGTCTCGCGTTCCGCGCCAAACGGGCCGGCGACCCATTGGTCGGCTAGACGCTTCGCGAGGCGGAAGCAGGTCCGACGGTCCGGGCGATCGCTGCCGTGGCAAAGGAGTCACGCGACGAGCCACCGCGCTGACGACTCTTCGGTCGCCGAAGCGCTCGTCAGTCCGCGCTTGCGAAAACACGAATGCGATCGTGCGTGCTCGGCGCCGTCGCCTTCGCACGAAAGGAGTGGCGCGGCGGAGCCATGGGCGTGACGGTCCCGCGGAACGTCGTGTCGAGACTGGGCTTCTGACCGCATACGCTTGTGGTATGGGCCGCTATGGGAAGCGCGCGGATATGGTGGTGCACGAGGAGGAGCCGTTTAACGCCGAGACGTCGTCTGCCGCTTTGGCAGAGGGTCCGGTGACCGCGACGGACGCCTTCTATGTGCGGGGGCACGCCGCGGTGCCGGCGATCGACGCCGGGGCGTGGCGGCTGCACGTGCACGGGCTACTCGAGCGGGAGCTCGATCTTTCTCTGGCCACGTTGCGGGAGGCGTTCGCGGAGCGCGAGGTGACTGCGACGCTGCAGTGCGCGGGCAACCGGCGCACGGGCCTGATCGCCATCCGGGAGCTCCCGGGGGAGGAGCCGTGGGGGCCTGGCGCCACGGGCACAGCAACCTGGAGGGGGGTCGCGCTATCTGATGTGCTCGCGCTCGCTTGCCCGTTGCGCGGGGCCACGCACGTTGGCTTTGAGGGTGCCGACCTGTGCTCGGAGGCGAAGCCCGCTCAGCTGTTCGGCGGCTCGATCCCGTTCGACAAGGCGTGTCGTCCCGAGGTGCTGCTCGCCTGGGCGATGAACGGGCAGCCTCTCCCGCTCGTCCACGGCGCGCCGCTGCGTGTTGTCGTGCCCGGCTACATCGGCGCACGCAGCGTGAAGTGGCTTAAGCGGATCGAGGTCCGTTCGAGGCTGTGGGAGGGGTACTTCCAGCAGGTCGCCTACAGGCTGTTGCCGCCGGACGGGAAGCCGGGTCCGGGCGCGGGGATGCCGCTCGGTCTGGTCGCGCTCAACTCAGACGTGTTGTCTCCGGCCGACGGGGAGACGGTCGCGGCCGGTCCGGTCGAGGTGCGCGGCTACGCGTTCGCCGGCGGGGAGCGGCACGTCGCGCGGGTCGATGTCGCGATCGACGGCGGAGCGAACTGGTCGCAAGCTGAGCTGCTCGAGGACCTCGGGCCGTGGGCCTGGCGACAGTGGAGGATCACCGTCGACCTTGCGCCCGGAGAGCACGAGATCCTCGTCCGCGCGTGGGATTCCTCGGCGGCCACCCAGCCAGAGGACAACGCGACGCTGTGGAATCCCAAGGGCTACGTCAACAACTCGCGCCCGCACGTCCGTGTGCGAGCGGTCACAGCCTAACGCGCGTTTCGTCGGACGCATAGCGGACGTAGACGATCGCCACGTCGCCAAGGCAATCGCCCGATTCGACGGGTCTGGCGACGAATGCGATCGTGGGACGGGGCCGTCCCGGGCGCTGGCCTGAAAAGGAGTCATGCCGCTCAGACTCCGCCGCGTTGCGCTATCGCGGGACCCCCCAATCTGGGCCGGAGCTTGAAGCGGCCGTAGACTTGCGGCCAAACAACTCGGGGGTGAGAGATGTCCAAGAACTCACGGGTCCGCAATACGCTGGCGGTCGGAGGTGCCCTCATGGTGGCCGCGGCGCTGTCGACGGCTGGAGTCGCGCTCGCGACCGCTCCGAAAGGGGGATGGATCTACACGACCCAGCCCACGGCGAAGGTGTTCGTCACCTTCAAGGTGTCAGCGAACGGGAAGAAGGTCACCAACCTGGGCGCGGGTATCGCGGTCAAATGCAAGGGAGGCGCGGGCGGCTTCCCCTCGGCGAAGCCAGGCTCGGGCAATATCACCAAAGGGACCTTCAAGGTGATGCTCAAGCTCTACCCGCCCGGACGTGCGGGTCAGAAGAGCTCCGGCACTGACACGGTCACCGGTAAGTTCGTAAAGGGTGGCAAGGCAACCGGGACCGTGAGCACCCACTTCAGCGGTCAGAACGCAAAGTCCTTCTGCAAGGGCGTCAAGCAGAACTACACCGCGATCGGGATGGCCTCGTAACGCCTGTTACGGCGCTTCTAGGCGGTAGGCGGAGCGCATGCCCGGGAGCGACGGTCGTGCTGAGCGTGGCGGCGCCCGTCACGTTCCCATCGCGCGAAAGCGCCGCGAGTGCCGCGCGCGCATGCTTGAGGTAGCCGTTCAGAAAGTCAACCGTGACGCACTTGACGACCGTTTGAACCGCTCCTGAATCGAGATGTGGCGGCAGATGCTCGCCGCCCGGCATGATTGCTCTCCGCGTGTCGTCGCCTCCCATCGCGCGATTGCCTTGGCGACCAGGCAGTCGCCACCGCCTCGACCAGCCAACGAGCGCTTTGCCACGCTTGCGATCGCCCGCGCGTGCTTGACAGCGGGACCCGCGGAATCGCTGAAGCGGGACCGGCACGCTCCGGCGGCCGGCTGCCGGCAAATCGGCACGAGCCCGACCGACGACGCAAGGCGACGTCGAGAGGGTCGAACTCCCCTGCCTGCCGCGCAAAGCGCGACTTTGGGCGAGCCGGCCGGTTGTATCGCGGCACTGGGAAGGCGGGGCGCTTCTCTTAGGGAAGAGGAGAACGCCGTGCAGGAAACTGACCACGTGCACGAAGACATCCATCCCAAGCGACCGACTCGCCCGACACGAGCCCGGCTCTTCACGATCGCGGCCGTCGCCAGCGGGCTCCTGGTGGCAGGCTGCGGTGGAAGCTCATCGAGCGCGACGACGAGTGGCGGCGCGAGCTCGACTGCGTCGGCCGTCGCGAACGCGGGCGCCGCGACCACCTCGGCGTCAAGTCCGCCGGGCTCGAGCCCAAGTCCGGCGCAACCCGATCAGAACTTGCTGAACTTCGCCAGGTGCATGCGGGCCAACGGCGTTCCAAACTTCCCAGACCCGAAGCCCGGAGGGGGATTTCGCTTCCCCGCCTCCCCGGCGCCCGCCTTCGCGGCCGCGCAGGCGAAGTGTCAGAAGCTGCTGCCCAACGGCGGGGCGCCGCCGCCGTTCGACCCGCGGGCGCTGGTGCAGCTGAGCCAGATCGCGGTGTGCATGCGCCGGCACGGCGTCCCTGACTTTCCCGACCCCGAGAAAGCTCCCGCGAGCGGCCCACCAAACCCGCCGGCAGGCAGCGACAAGATCACCGATTACAACGGAGTGCTCCTCGCGTTCCCGGCCACGCTCGACCTCCAGTCGCCGGCGTTTCAGCAGGCGGCGACTGCGTGCGGCGGCGGGTTCCTCAAGGGCCTCTGACCAAAGCGTGGAACCGTCCCGAACCATCGGTTTCGTAGAACTGCTGTGCAGGAGCCAAGCGGAACCGGAGGAGGGACACAAGGAGCAATGAGGTGGTTGGCGTGATGCCCGCGTGAGAACAAGAGCGGGTCCCGACCCCGCGTGTGGTCGCGCACCTGCTCATCGCCACGAGCAGTGTCCGCCGCGCAGAGCGGCGATCTCCACGACGCTGGGTCCACCCGGCTCTTCCCCGCAACCCGCGCTTAGCGGGACGCTCGTCCCCCGTGGCGAGATGCTCGTCGCCAGGTGAAGGCAGGTCTCGCTGACCATCTTGGAGGCCGTCGCCGCCATCGTCGCTGACGGTGCCGCCTGATCTCTGCTGCATCCTCTCGCTGAGCAAGGAGCACGACCGGCACACTCGGAGACTGCTCTCCGTCCAAAACCAGCGGCGTTGGGGGCCGATCTACGTCGATCGACGCTGCAGGCCGCCAAGCCGGTATCGCTCATCGGGTGGCCGGGCTTGCACGTCTACACCATCGTGAACACCAGCGTCCATGCCCCTCTCAACAGCCGCCAGCCAGTCGGTACAGCCGTCCTGACCGCCGGCGAGCAGCGGGACAGCGTCGGGTTGGTCGCATCGCGCGCGCTTCCGAATGCCTCCCTCAGCTGGCGGCTAACCCACCCATAGCCGCACCTCCGAACTCAAGATGCTCCGACCGATTAGGTTGTATGGGGGCGCGAGGTCGACTCCGTCGGGCTTGGCGAGGTAGCCGGGGCCTCGGCCGGGAATGTGGGTGTGGCCGTATTGCCAGACGATCCGGTCGGTATGCGGATCGACGACGATGACTCGGTGGTTGTAGTCGTCGTTGGCGAGGATGTCGCCGTTTGGCAGCGGCAGCGCGAGCGATGGCTGGTTGAGCGCCTGCCTCCCTGATGGGGCGTAGCGCCACAGCAGCCGTCCGTCGTACGTGAACGTCTCGATCGCCCCGGGGTTCGTGTAGTCGGCTGAGAGCAGGACGCCTGGGCTGACCTCATTGGTGTCCGATGGGTAGCTGAAACCCGGCGCGTGGCTCGAGCTAAGCAGCTGTCCGCGGGAGCTGAGGATGTCGATCCAGTCGCCGTTGATCTCCGTGACGACGGAGTTCCCGTTGTGCATCGGGAACCAGCCATTGGGACTTCCGAAGCCGATCGGCGGCTCGTGGACGCAGGCGCCGGTCTCACCGAGCTGCCGGGCGATCTGATGGGATGGCGGCTTGATCGCCACCAGGCGGCAGTTCTTGATGTCGGCCAGGACAATCCGGCCGCTGCGGGTCAGCAGCGCGTCATCGGGGTTGTAGAGGTAGCCGTCGCCTGAGCCAGGAATTCCCGGATGGCCGTAGCGATAGACGATTCGACGGGTGCCCACGTCGATCACGCTGACCACGAAGTCGTCCTCCTGCGTGGCGATCACCTGCCGGCCGCCGGGGGAGAAGAACGCATCGTCGGGGACTTTGAAAGTCTGGCCGGGCGCGAGGTCCCCGGGACGCGGGAACTGCCACAGCAACTGTCCGGTCGGGCTGACCTCGATCAGCCGATTGTTGTCGCGGTCGGCGATCAGCACCGGGCCCGGCAGGACAGAGGGATCAGATCCAGGAGCGAGGTTGGCCGTCGACAGACCGCCTGTGGCGGCGCCTTTGGCGATCAGCTTGGCTGATCCCGCGTGGAGCCCCCGATCGTCAAGGAAGCGTTCTGCACCACCGCGGGCGAGCGCGATCCCCGTCGCAACTAGCGCCGTTACGACTGCGATCGCGGCGAGCCGTCGGACCATGATCCGCGCTCTCGATGGTCTTGGCTTTCGGGTGCCCAGGGTTCGTTGACGACTGTGGGGTGCAGCGCGATTGTCGCGGCTTCTCACGAACCGTGCTCTGCCGCATGAAGCTCAGAGAGCGGCTGTCTCAATCACGAGCGGCCAAAGCTCTTCATCAGTGCTACCTGCAACCGCGCCGACGCATAGATCGCCCTGCCAACGCCGCTGCTTTGGAACGAACTCGGGCGCGTCGACCGACGGCGGGCCTGAGTACTGCGGTCCGACGGATGTAGGTGTCTCGGCCGTGCTCGGGCGAGCCCTGCTCGTCGCCACGAGCAGTGTCCGCCGCGCAGAGCGGCGATCTCCACGACGCTGGGTCCGCCCGGCTCTTCCCCGCAACCCGCGCTTTGCAGGGCGCTGCTCGTGTGCCACCAGGTGCTCATCACCTGACGAAAGCGGGACTGCCTACTGTTGCTCCAGCAGCCGGGTTGTCCATTGGGAGTGGCGCCGTCGCAGCTCGCGCTCGTCGAGGTCAGCGCGGCCGAGCGGCCGGTAGTTCGGCGTCCACGTCTCGACGCTGTCATACGAGCGCGCTAGCGCCCAGCAATCCCACAGGGAAATGCCGGCCATCGGGTGACCGATCGCGTCCCCGTACGCGGCGAGGAAGATGTCGGCGACCGAGTCGCCGAAGAGGAGGTAGAGATCGAGGCGACACCAACCCACGTCGAAGCCCCGCGGGCCGCGTGCACCGCCCGACCAGTCGACAATCCCCGTCAGCTCCCCGTCGCGCCAGACGACGTTGCCGGACCAATAGTCGGAGTGCGTGAGCACCTCAGCGCAGGCGGTGATCCGTGGCCAGCTCAATCGGACTGGCTCCGCCGCCGGCCCGTCCAGGTTCTCCGGGGATCCGCCGCGGTGGTCGAACACGCTCGGCAGAGCAGACAGCCGCTCGCTCGGCATGGCGTGCACCCTGGCGAGAGCACGGCCGAGCTGCGCACCCCACGCGTCGGGATCGGCCGGCGTGATGTCCGCCTCGCCATCCAACCAGCTGATGAGCACCGTCGGGCACTCTGACCACCGGCCCGCAAGGTCGCTTCCCAGCAACATGGGCGCCAGGCCCCCGAGTCCGTCGAGCACCCGCAACACCTGCGCCTCGTGCGCCGCGGCCGGGTCACCGGGCGGAAACTGGCGCACGACGGCGGTCTGCGCAGGTGTCGCCGTGTCCACCCTCCATGTGGCCGCATGCTGACCACCCTTGAGGCTGACCACGGACTCGATCGTTGCCGATGGCCCCGCAAGGCGCCGAACCTCCTCGAGGCCTCCCTCCGAAGGCACCGCCGCGTAGACCACCCCGGGCATCCTAAGTGCTTCGGATCGTAAGTTCTGTCGGGGTCAGGCTGCGAGCAGGGATTGCGGCGCTTGACGTTGGTCGAGTCGCATGAGCCAGGCATTGAGCTTGTCGCGGGTGAAGTTCCATCCGAACGGTTCGGCGATCGTGTTGTAGAGACGCTCGAACTCGTTCAGGCGGCGGGCGACGGCGGCGAGCGAGTAGAAGTCGTTCGGGGTCAGGACTTTGCGTTGCACGATCGAGAAGTAGATCTCGATCTGGTTGAGCCACGACGCGTGCAGAGGGGTGTGAACGAGGATCAGGTTCGGCCAGCGGTCCTGGAGGCGGTCGATCGATGCCTGCCCGCGGTGCGAGGAGCCGTTGTCGACGATCCAGAACACGCGCGGCGCGGAGGCGTAGGGCTCTTTGGTCATCACCTGCCAGACCAGCCGGTCGAACGGTTCGATTCCGCCCGTGGGCTCGGAGCGACCGAACACCCGGCCGCGGCGCACATCCCAGGCCGCCAGATATGTGAGCGCTCCACCACGCTTGTAGGTGTGCTCAACCCGTTGGCCGCGAGGCACGCCGGCCGCCGCTGGCAAGCTCTGGGCGATCCGCCGCCGGGCTTGGATCGAGGGCTTCTCGTCGGCCGAGATGACGCAATCGCCGGGATGCAGCAGCTTCCCTTCCCAGCGCCCCGCGTACAGATCGAGGATCCGGCCGGCCTTCTCGGCGAACTCAGGGTCCGTCGGGAAGATCCAGGAGCGGTACTGCCACGGGCGGATCGCGTCCTCCCTGAGCCAGCGCACGATCGTCGCGCGCGACGCATCACAGATCCCGCGCTCGATCACGAGCCGGTGAACGTCAGCCGTAGAGCGGCGCGAGAGCGGCGCGCCCTCGCTCGGCGGCTCGCACGCGACCGCCTTGACCTCGGCGACCTGCTCCGGGGGGGAAGCGGCGCGGGCGACCCGACCGCGCTTGATCCTCTAGCCCCGCGACACGTAACTCGTGGAAGCGACCTCGCCACCGGCCCACAGCCTTCGTGCTCATCCCAAGCCGCCGAGCGATCTCCGTGTTGCTGTGACCCTCGGCCGCCAGCAACACCAGCTTCGCCCGCAACACCTCCCGATGCGGCCGCGTGTAGCACGCCGCACGATGCTCAAGCTCCCTGCGCTCGCTCTCCTCGAGGACGATCTCCTGAGCGCTTGGACCCGGCATCGCCAACCAGATTCGCCGCCCCAGTTATGACTCCTTCAAACCCGGACGGGATTTGCGACCGGGAGCACTTAGCAGCCACGGTACACGGGCCGCGAGCTCGATCCATCCTCGCGCCGCCTCGTGGGTCGAGCGCTGCCGCGCGCCGTACGGCTTGAAGCGCGCCATCACCGCGGTATCGCCGCGTCCGTAGCCGAGGTGTTGACGGAAGGCCGCAAGCGCGCTCGGGCGTAGGCGCCGGTAGACGAGCGCTCCCTCGGCGAACCACAG
The DNA here is from genome assembly GCA_963800475.1 of uncultured Solirubrobacterales bacterium. GTDB lineage: Bacteria > Actinomycetota > Thermoleophilia > Solirubrobacterales > Solirubrobacteraceae > Palsa-465. Next base: position 136,160 of record CAWDAZ010000002.1, read on the forward strand.
CTCACAGCCCGCCAGCTGGGCGCGCCACGAGAGTTCCCTGTCATAGCCGGACTGTAAGGATTCGTCGAAGCCGCCGAGCCTGTCGAGGATCTCACGACGCCAGCCTGAGTTGCCGGTCAGACAAACGGCCGAAAGGCGTGTTCGACAGGCCCGGCCCGCCAGCGCGCCACGTGGGCACCCCAAACGACGCCCGCGGGGTTGAGGCGCGCGAGGTCGACCGGTCCGCTGACGTGCCCATGGTCGCTCAAGGCCTCGCACATAGCGCTCACCCAGCCGTCGCTTACGACGTCGTCGTGGTCGCAGAAGGCAAGCCGGTCGGCGCGGGCCGCTGCGATACCCATATTCAATGATGCAGCGCGGGAAGGCGCCAGAGGTCCCCGGAGCACCCGCAGAGCCGGGAGTCGCGACCGCCAGGCCTGAACGCGCGCGACGGTGGCGTCGCGGCTGCCGTTGTCGACGACGACGATTTCCCAAGGTCTGCTGATCGTTTGCCGGGCCAGAGCGGCGAGCTGATCGTCGATCGTGTCCGCGCCGTCGCGCACGGTGAGCACCACGCTGATCGACGGCCGGTTCATCCGACCACAGCCTGGGAGCAATGCGGGCCTCCGGCCCGCGGCCTACCGTTGGAGGTTCGTTTCGGCTCGATCACTGAGACGCGGTACGAGATGGTTCTCAGCGAACGGACGCTATTCGCTCCCGATCCGGAGAACCCCGCGGTCTGTGCAACCATGGGCGCTTGTCCGTGCCGGAGATGAGCGTCGTGTTGATAGACCTGCACGGCGATCTGCGGAAGAGCTTGCGTGCCCTGCGTGCTCAAGGACCGCCCGAGCAGCTCGAGGTCGTGCTCGTGACACCCGCTGCCGAAGCCGCCCGACGTGTGTATCCGGAGCTCGCGAGCTTCGATTCCGTGACACTCGTCGACAGCGGGCCGGCACCCACGACCTCGAAGGCGATGGCAGCGGGGTTTCGTGCCGCGCGGGGCGCGGTGGTGGCGTACTGCGAAGATCACGTCCTTCCCGAGCCTGGCTGGGCGCAGGCACGGCTTGCGGCCCATGCCATGGGTGCGGCGGTGGTAGGCGGGACGTTACGCAATGCTAACCCCGACACGGCCGCCAGCTGGGCCAGTTACCTGCAGAGCTTTGGTCCCTTTGCGATGCCGGTCGCCGGCGGGCGAAGCGCGAGCCTGCCTTGGCACCAGTGCTCATACCGTCGCGATGTGCTGGCGCTTGGTCCCGAGCTCGAGGGGCTGCTCGAGAACGAAGGGCTGCTGCATTCCGACCTGCTGAAGGCCGGCCACGCCCTTGTGCTCGAGTCCGCCGCCGTCGCGGGTCATCTCAATCCCTCGCGCTTGTCCTCTTGGTTGGCGCACGCCTGGATCGGCGGACGCGTATGGGGGGCCGGCCGGGCTCGGCACGAGCGCTGGTCGCGGCTCCGATGTGCAGTCCACGCGCTGCTCTTCCCCAGGACCGCTATCCGCGAGCTGCACGCGCGTCTCGCAGATGTCCAGCGCGTCCTTCCCCCCCATGCGTGGTCCGTCACCGCCCTGATGGCAACGAGCATCCTGGTCCACGCTATCGGCGAGGCGATCGGAGTGATGCTGGGCGAAGGCGACGCGACGATGCGCCGGACCGACATCGAACTGAACCGGCGAGCTCACCTGACTGCTCAGGACCTGCAGGGATCGTGAGCCAATCCCGGCTGCCGGCAGCCGACGCCCGAACCAGGTCGAGCGCTGCCATCACCTGAATGCACTGACGCGCCAACGCCAGCCGTCCGGGATCCCCGCTCCGCACAAAGCCGGCGAAGGCTCGCAGCTGCGCCCGCCAGGAGTCCACAAGAGGAGATCGGTTGCGCCTCAGCCGCTCCGCCGCACTCCAACGCACCGGCGCCGGCCAACGCCAGGTGCGAGTCTCGCCGTTCTCGGCGCGCACCTCGATCAGCTCCCGGTAGGAGGTGGCTGCGCCGCACTCTGCATGGAGTCGAAGTCCGTCGGTCATCTCGATCTCAAAGCCGACGCGACCTGAGGCGACTTCGACCGCCCGACCCCTCGCTGGGCTTGTGCCCGTGATCCAGCAGCCGAGATCGACGAGATGGCTGCCGAGGTCCAAGAGCGGGTCGGCGGGGGTGCCGCCACGATCCCAATCTCCGGGTGGAGCATCGAAGATCGCAGTTACGCGACTCGCGTTGCCGACCGCGCGGCGCCCGGTTGGCAGCCCACGTGCGAACCGGCGGTTGAAGCCGATCACCGGCTCGGGCCGCAGAGCGGCAAGCTTGCAGGCCTGCTCGAGGGTCACCCCCGGAGGCTTCTCGACGAGCGTCGCCACTCCGGCGTCAGCGCATTCCTCGGCGTGCTGTAGGTGGCACGCCGGCGGCGAACAGACGAGCACGGCCTCTAAGTCCTCGGCGGCGAGCATCGCATCGAGCGCTGTGTAACGCGCCACCCCCGCCGCGATCTGGCGCCGATCAGTAGCGGGGTCGGCGACGGCGACGAGGCGAACATTGTCGACCCCTGCTAAGGCAGGGAGATGCCCCCGCTCGACGACCAGTCCGCACCCGAGGATGCCGAGACGCAGCACGGAGGCGCTCATCTAGACAGGGGGTCCGGAATCCGGTCGCGTGCTTTGAGAACGGGCCATGCCCACTATCTGGGACGATAACGGTCGCTTGGCGCTGAGCCTCGATGCGGTTCCCGAGCTCCGAGCGTCCATGGACTCGTCTAACCGTCGTGAATTCTCCCAAGGCAAGCGTGATCATCCCGGCCTACAAGGCCGAGGCAACGCTGCCGCTGGTGCTCCGGGCGCTCGAACCGCATGTCGTTGGCAAGGACCGCGAGGTCGTGCTCGTTGACAGCACCGGTTTGGATAGCGGAATGTGCGTCGAGCAGAGATGGCCGTGGGTGCGGGTCATATCCGCTCCGCAGCGGATGCTCCCGGGGCGAGCTCGCAACGTGGGCGCAGCGGCTGCCCGCGGCGAGCTGCTTGTCTTCCTTGACGCCGACACGATTCCGGAGCCAGGATGGCTCGACGAACTCGAGCGTGCCCTAGCTCCCAGCGTTGAGATGGTGGCCGGCGCAATCCTCGATGGCACTCCCAGCAGCCCGTGGGGCACCGTGGGCTACATGCTGGAGTTCCTGGAATGGGTACCCGAGCGCGGGGTGCCCCTCGGTCATGCAGCCGGCTGCAACCTGCTCGTTCCGCGCACGACGTTCGAGCGGACCGGCGGCTTTCCAGAAGACCTGTGGCCTGGCGAGGACACAGTCTTCAGTGCTCCCTTCGCGGGCGAGCGAACGCTGGTGTTTGCGCCGCGGGCCCGGGTAACGCATCTCAACCGTGTCGGTGCCCGCGCCGTGCTGGCTCATCAGCGCCGGCTCGGCGCCTCCTGGGTCGGAGTCTGCGCCCGCGTGTCCCTCCGTGGGGGATGGCTGGGCGTACCGTATCTGGCCCCGGTCGCCGTGCTCGGTCGGCTGCTCGCCGTTGCACGCCAGCTGCATCGATACCCGACAGCCACTCGTCGCCTGGTGCGGCATGCGCCGCTGCTCGCGATCGGGTTGGTGGCCTGGGGCATCGGAGTCTGGCGACCGTCGCGTGCGGAACGCTCCGACAGCTAGGGCACTGCGTCGGCGGCCGCTGCGAGTCGCGAGCGCTTCAGTGACCTCGATAGATCTCGAGTCCGTGGCCCTCGCTCTCGATCCAGAACGGTTCACGCTCGATAGCCAGTCGCAGGGCTTCGTGTGTTGGATCCACGCGCATGGCTATCAGTGGGGTTAGCGGCTCGCGGACTGGAGACATGCCCCACTTGCGCTTGTATCGAGCGAGCCCGTCGAGCTCGAAGGCGAACGTACTGCTGGCGTCGAAACGGCGCATGCCGATGCCACGGGCCCAGTCAATCCCTAGTGCATAAAGGCCGGCGATCGCGCCGTCTCTCATGAGATTGACATCCCCGCCGCTTACGCCGAGCGCCACGAACCATGCCTCAGAACCGTCGCACAGCAGGCACATGCCCGCGATGCGTCGTCCCTGTCTCCTCAGGAAGAGCAGCTTGCCGCGCGTTGCGGCCTCGCGGAGCAGGGCCGGCGCGGGCCGCCTCGCCTCCTGACCAAAGCGCCGCTGCGCGTACGGAAGCAACATCTGCTGCTCGAACTGTTTCCAGTCATGCGTCGAGCCCGTTGATACCTCCAGCGTGTAGCCCCTAGCCTTGACCCGCCGCAGATCCTCCCGCAGGCTCTTACATGGCTCCGCTGGCGGCATCTCAGACAGCGAGCCCTGCCACCGCACACGCTCCGGGCAGATCAGCCAGCCCGCTGCGCGGAATCTCCTCGCGAAGAACGGGCTAACTTCGACGGCGACGAGCGCTGCATTCGCCGGCCAGAATCTGTGCGGATTCCAGAGCGGCCATCCTGGGCTCACCTCCTCGGGCCGCGCTCGGCCACCGAAGACGCGCGCCAGCAATCGTCGAAAGGGATCCCGTCGGCCGACGCAGACGACAGAGGCATCATCACCATCAAGAGAGACGCGGTAGCGACGCGCGGTGCCCACCGTGGCAAACGGCATGTGGAGCATGCGGTATCCCGCGATCCAAAGCGAAGCCCTGGGAGAGGTCCTCACCGGCAATATGAATGACGCGGCGATCCGCGCCCTCACCGACCTGGCTGGCGGGCCGTTCATGCAAGGTCCAGCCTAGAACGCCCGACGGTCCACGAAGTCACGGAACCAGATCTCCAACGTGATCCACCGCCAAAGGCGCATCACCATCTGAGACGTGTAGATCCGGTGGCCCCGCTGAAATGCCTTCAGCGCATATTCCACTCTCCTGGGAGAGAGGACACCGCGCCGGAGCGAGCGCGGATCGAGCAGCAGCTCGCGCACGGAGCGCCAGTTGTCCGGCAAGAGCAGCCATGGAACGACGGGCGCGCCGAATCCATACTTCTCACGCCGTGCAAGGATCTCCGGCGCCACGGAACCGGCCATCGATCGTCGCAGGAGGCTCTTGGTCCAGCCGTTCGAGATCTTCTCCTCGATCGGCAGTGAGAAGCAGAACTCCACCAGGCGATGATCCAGGAACGGCGTCCTCGACTCGACGGAGAACGCCATGCTGAGCGCGTCTTCGCTGTGCAGGATCTCCGGAAGACCGTGGTGGCGGAGGCCATTCCAGAGGACGTTGTTGAGCAGCGATCCGAACGGACGGGGCCCACGCGCTCGCGGATCGTGCAGGTAGCGACGGGCCGCCATCAGCCCGTACCAGCTTCTCCGTGAACCTTCGATCTGAGCAAACTGCGCGAACTGGCGGCCGAACCCTCTCCACCAGTCGGCGCCCCACTCGGCTCGGCGCAGACGGTCTGCCAAGTAGAAGACGGTGTCCGCCGCATATCCCGCGAGCAACTCATCACCGCCCTGCCCGTCGAGCACGACCTTTACATGCCGACCCACTTCGGCCATCACAAACCACTGGGCGAGACGGCCGCGCATCCGCGTTGGAGCGTCGTGATGCCAGACGATCTTCCGCATCGTCCCGAGCATGTCCCGCGGGTGTGGGCGTACCCAGTGCACCTCGAACCCGCGGTCGCGGGTCGCGAGCTCTGCAAAGTGGCTCTCGTCGTATCCGCGCTCGTGGTACAGAGTCGAGAAGCAATGGATCGGATCTGAGCGGGGGTGCTCGAGCAGCGCGGCGATCGAGCTCGAGTCGAGCCCCCCCGAGATGCATGCGCCAACCGGAACGTCGCTGCGAGTCCTCAGCCGTACGGCGTCGCCGAGGAGCTCGCGAAACCTCTCCTCGGCGTGCGGCTGCGGACGCTCATCGCCGGGCTCGAAGCTCCAATACTCACCTCCGACCGCGGCCTCGCGCGAGAAGACGAGGTAGTTGGCCGGCCTAAGCAGCCTGATGTTCGCGAAGAACGTCGCCTCGCCAGCGTCCGGATAGCCCCCCGCCAAGAAATGGTCGATCTCCCTGGCGCTGGGTGCGCGCTCCTCTGGGAAGGCGGCGAGGATCGCCTTCGCCTCCGAGGCGAAGCACACGCGCTCGCCGCATACCGAGTAGCAAAGCGGCTTGATTCCGAAGCGGTCACGTGAGAGCACTAGGTGCTGCGATCGCGCGTCCCACAGCGCGATCGCCCACATGCCGTTGAAGCGCTCGAAGCAGTCAAGCCCCCAGCTCGCATATGCCCACAGAACGACTTCGGTGTCGGTGCGAGTGCGGAATCGGGCCCCCGCTGACTCGAGCTCCCGTCGAAGCTCGAGGTAGTTGTGGATCTCGCCGTTGAATGTCAGCCAGAGGCTGCGACCGGGTAACCCCATCGGCTGATCTGCGACCTCGCGCAGGTCGAGGATCCGCAACCGTCGATTCACAAGCCCCAGCTCCCCGTCCAGGTACGTCCCTGTGCCGTCCGGTCCGCGGTGCGCGAGCGTCGCGCCCATCCGCTCGAGTGCCAACGGGTCCACCGCCAGCCCCGAGCGCCGCCAGATGCCGGCTACGCCGCACACGAGAGCCCCCCTACAGTTACGGCGGATGCCATCGCCGCGGACGCTATCGGAGCTACGGAAGATCGCCCTCGATGCGGGGCTCGCCGCGGCCGCGTTTCACCGCCGCCGCCTGAAGGACGTCTCGTTCATCGGCGTCACCGGCAGCTGCGGTAAGACGACCACTAAGGAACTGATCGCAGCTGTTCTAGGCGCAAGCCTCGCCGGTAGGAAGAGCCCCGGCACTCGCAACAGCCTCATCGCAGTGGGCAAGACGGTCCTGCGCACAACCGCCAGCGACGCCTTCTGTGTGGTCGAAATCGCAGCCTGGGAGCCCGGAAGAGTCGCGCAAGCCGCACGTGTGGTTGCGCCCAATATCGCCGTGGTGACCAACATTGGCACGGACCACCGTCAAGCGTTTCGGACGTTGGAGGCTATCGCCGCCGAGAAGGCGCAGCTCCTCGACGCGGTCTTGGCCGGTGGAACCGCGGTCCTCAACGTCGATGACGAACGCGTGAGCGCGATGGCGCGGGGCTTCCGTGGCGATGTGATCACGTACGGGCGCTCTTCCGAGGCGACCTTGCGCGCTGAGAGCGTCCGTTCGCGGTGGCCGGAGCGCCTTTCCTTCACGCTGCGGGCGGGCGAGCGGTCGCACACCGTCCGGACAAGACTGTGCGGCGAGCATTGGATAACAAGCGCTCTCGCCGCACTCGGCGTCGCCGCTGCGATGAACCTGCCGCTCGAGCTGGCGGCCGATGCGCTCGCCGCGGTCGAGCCGCCGCCTGCAAGGATGAGCCCTGTGGTGCTGAACGGCGTCACGTTCATTCGCGACGACGTCAAGGCGCCGCTGTGGACGATGGACGCTGCGTTCGCCTTCCTGGCGCAGGCCCGCGTAGCACGCAAGCTCGCGGTGATCGGAACGATCTCGGATTATTTCGGGTCCACTTCGCGTGCCTACCGGCGCGCGGCCGAGGGCGCGCTCGCGGTCGCCGACGAGGTGCTTTTCGTAGGCCCCAACGCGCGGAGGGCACTGAACGCCAGAGGTGACGGGCTGCCGCTACACGCTTTCGAGACCGTCGACGGGGCCGTCGAGCATCTTCGGGCAAACCTGCGTAGGCACGATCTCGTGCTCGTGAAGGGCTCCGAAACAGATCGCCTGGCGCGGATCCTGCAGGCCGCGATCGGGTGACACATATGCGGCTGACCGAAGGAGTGCGGTCGTTCGCCGTCAAGGCGACGTGCTACTCGCGTCTAGTGCTGCTCGAGCGGCGTCTCGACGGGGCGCCACCCAGTTTCCCGGCCCGCCCTGACTTGGAGCTCGGGCTGCTCAGCCCGGATGACGTCATGGAGTACGTTGAATTGGTGCCGGCCGCTTCGGCGCGGGCGGTTCTCGCCCGTCTGCGACGCGGAGATGTCTGCTTCTGCGCACGCCACCAGGGCAGGCTGATCGCCGTGGGCTGGGCGGTACTCGGGACACCGAGAATTCGGTGGGTGCGAAGCCGCCCCTCACTAGCGTCCGACGACGCGCTGATCGACACCGTGTTCGTCGCCGAGGACCAGCGAGGTCAGAACGTTTGGCCGGTGCTCGGCGCACACGGCCAGCGCTGGCTTCGCAATGAGGGATACCGGCGAACGCTGGTCGCGATTTCCCCCACGAACCGCGCTTCACTGCGCTCGCACGCGAAGTTGGGCTACCGCCGTTCCGGCGTCGCTTACGTCGTTGGCCTCGGTGCGCTGAGATGTTTCATCCTGGATCCAGCCAAGCACACCGGCGGGCGTCAGGGGAAGTCGCTGCCGACGTGATGCGATCCCAGAATCGGCGCGGTCAAGTGCTCTGGACAGCGAGGATGGTCGCGGAGGCGACGCGTCAGTCGCGCCTTCCGTTTCTTGGAGCCGAGGTGCTTCGACGAGTGCAGGAGCGCCGCGTCCGCGCCACCATCGCCTACGCGTGTGCGCACGTGCCCTACTACCGCGAGACGCTGCGCAAGCTCATCCTCCGGCCCACCGACTTTCGCGACGCTCGCGACCTTGCGCAGCTACCGAGCGCGAGCAGTTGCAGCGTGACCCCGAGTACTTCCTCTCCAACCAATGGCCGGCGCGAGCGTGTGTTGCGCTGCAAAGCGGGCGCAGCACGGGCGTTCCTATAACCGTGTTCCGGGACCCCGGGTCGTTGTTCATGGAGGGTGCACACTACGAACGGCTCCGCTCTGTCGTCGCAAGACTGGCCGGCCGACGCTTCCGGTACCGGGACGCACTAATCGTTCCGCCGGACAGCTCGACCGATCGAACCGTCAACGCGCTGCGCTCGCGCACTCAGCTGCCGAGAGGGCTTCGGGTACAGCTGCATAAATTCGCGCTGCGTCCTCCTCGCGGGCTCATTCCAGAGCTCAACGCCTTCCGGCCCGATGTGATAACCGCCTATGGCTCCTACCTGGATGCGCTGTTCACGCACTTCCGCGAGCACCGACCGCCGTTTGCAGCACCGCGCGTGATCGTGTACGGCGCTGATTCGATGTCGCTGCCCGTGCGGACTTGGGTCCACGACACGCTCGGGGTCGAGGTGTTGAGTTCCTATGGGGCGATCGAGGCGCCGCATATCGGATTCGAGTGCGAGCGTCACCTCGGCTATCACCTCAACCTCGATCTGTACCCGGTCCGCCTGACCACCTCCGACGGCCGGGAGGCTTCTCCGGGCACCGCTGGAGAAGTCGTCGTCTCCAACCTGGTCAACCGTGGGACGGTGCTACTCAACTATCGCGTTGGTGACATCGCCACGATCCTGCCGGAGCCGTGTCCGTGCCGGCGCTCGCTTCCCGTCTGCTCGTATCTGGAACGCACGAAATTGGCCTGGCTCGACCTCGGCGGAAGCGAGCACGTCCACGCGCAGACGCTGCGCCTGGTGTTGCACCAGGCGCCTGAGATCTGGCGCTTCCAGATCGTCCAACGGGCCCGGTCCTCGATCCTGGTGCGGCTTGTGCCGAGCCCCGACTGCGACCGGCAAGCCACTGCCGAGCGCATCGTGTGCCGTTACCGCGAGCAGCTAGGGCGCCGCGTTGCCATCGCCGTGGAGTTCGTCGAAGACCTCCCGCGGGGCCCGTCTAACAAGGTCCAGCCGATCGTTTGCCTGCCCCCGGATGGATAAGCCCGACTGGCAAGCGCTCGTGGGAGACATCAGATTGCGTGCCGGACTCGCCGCTGCGACCCTGCACCGCCGCACTCTCACGCGAGTGTCGTTCATCGGCGTCACCGGAAGCTGCGGGAAGACGACGACGAAGGAGTTGACCGCGGCGGCGCTTGCGAGCGAGCTCCGCGGACGCAAGAGTCCTGGAGAGGGCAATGGACTCGCCGTGACCGCAAAGACTGTGCTGCGTACGACCAATAGGGACGCCTTCTGCGTTCTCGAGGTCGCTGCCGGGAACGCGGGACACCTGGCTCGAGCCGCGCGGTTGGTACGGCCGCGGATCGCGGTGGTCACGCATATCGGTTCGGATCACCGGACCCTCTACAGGACGCTCGAGGCAACCGCCGCGGAGAAGCGCAAGCTTCTCGAGCACGCCGCAGACGGAGCCACCGCCGTGCTCAACCTCGACGATCCGTGTGTGATCGCGATGGCGGAGGCGTTCGGCGGGAGGGTTCTGACGTTCGGGTGTTCCCCGGGCGCAACGCTTCGTGCGGAGGACGTGCGCTCACCCTGGCCGAAGCGTCTGTCGTTCACACTTCGCTTCGGCGATCGCTCGTTCCCGGTCCACACGCAGCTGTGCGGCCGGCATTGGGTCGGGAGTGTGCTGGCGGCGCTCGGAGTCGCCGTCGCGATGGGGGTGCCCCTGGAGCGGTCGATAGCGGCCCTCGGCGCGGTTCCGCCGACGCCGGGGAGGATGAGCCCTGTTGCACGTGGCGGCGTCACGTTCGTCTGCGACCACATCAAGGCACCGCTGTGGACGATGGGGTCGGTGTTCGAGTTCCTGGCCGAGGGCGAGGCCGCCCGGAAGGTCGCGGTGATCGGAACGATCTCGGACTATGCGGGCTCGTCTTCGCGTGCCTACCGTCGCGTGGCCGAGGACGCGCTCTCGGTTGCCGACGAGGTGCTGTTCGTGGGTCCCAACGCGCGTAACGCACTGAGGGCAAGGCGCGATCCCGAAGGGCCGCCGCTGCACGCTTTCGCGGCCCTGTCTGAAGCCGCCAAGCATCTGCGGTCGACTTTGCAGGAGGGCGACCTGGTCGTCCTCAAGGGCTCCTCCCGGCCGGACAAGCTCCACCGGCTTGTCTCCGCCTACCCTGCGACACACGGAGTCGACGCTCGCTCATGAGGACCGAGCGCATCCTGGTCACCGATGGCGAGACACGAGGCATTCTCGCCGCGGCTCGTGGCCTGCATAAGGCGGGGTTCCAGGTCAGTGCCGCCGCGCCGGCGAGCGCCCGGCCGGTAGCGGCTCACTGGTCGCGGTCGGTGCACGAGCGCTTCCTGGTGCCGGCCCCGCTCGAAGACGAGGCGGGCTTCCTCGACGCGGTCGAGCGCGCCGTCTCGGTGGGTGGATACTCGGTACTCGTTCCCGGCAGCGATGCGTCGCTGCTTGCGATCTCGCGCGGCCGACACCGGCTCAAGCGGCACGTTCGCTGCCAGCTGCCGCCGCACGACCTGGTCGAGCGAAGCCTCGACAAGCTGGCGTTGGTCTCGGTGGCATCACAGCACGGACTGGCCTCGCCGTTCACGATCGCGTGCCAGGGCAAAGCCGAAGCCGTGTCCGCCACGGGAACGATCGGTTTCCCGGTGATCCTCAAGCCGGTTCGCTCGGTGTTCGAGGTGGACGGAACCCGGCGGCGGATTGGCGCCGTGTTGGTTCGCGACAGGTGCGCGCTCGACGGCGCGGTCGCCGCATACGGCGGGTCCTGCCTCGTGCAACGGCGCGAACGCGGCGCCGTGCTGTCGTTTGCCGGCGTGTTCGCCGAAGGACGCATGCTCGGGAAAGCGCTCTCTCGGTACTACCGGACGTGGCGTCCCGACGCGGGAGGCGCTTCGTTCTCGCAGACAATGGAGGCGCCGCCCCGGCTCGAGGAGCGGGTCAAGTCGCTGTTGGAAGACCTCGGCTGGGAGGGCCTCTTCGAACTGGAGCTCATCGAGCGCCCGGACGGTGGACATGCGGTGATTGACCTGAACCCGCGGCCCTACGGCTCGCTGGCCCTCGCGATCGGCGCAGGCGCCAACCTCCCCGCGATCTGGTGCGAGTATGTGCTTGGTCGCGAGCCTCGGCGGGCGCAGGCGCGGCCTGGGGTGTTCTACCGATGCGAGGACGCGGACATCAGCCACGCGTTGTGGCAGGCGAGGCACCTGAGATTCGCGGCCGCCGCGCGTACCCTGCGCTTGCGACGCGGGGTCGTTCACTCGCATTTCGGATCGCGGGATCCAGGGCCATTCTTGGCGCGCTTGCTATTCCTTGCGAGGACACACCGCTCTCGGCGCCGGTTGAAAGATGTGCGCCCGTTGGCGTCACCGATGGCTGCGGTGGGACAACCACAGTGAGCTTCAGGTGCTTTGGGCCGTGGACCCGAGCGGGGCGGGTGTGCCGAGGTAGCCTGGTGGAAGCCGGGAGGCCACGATGCGCCACCGTCCGAGACGCAGCGAGCGCAATACCCCCAGGCGCTCGCTGCGTCGTCGCGCCAGGCCACGGCCGCCGCGATTCTCGGGCACAACGGCGTTGATTACCGCTGTCGCCCCGAGGTGCTGCGCGCGTTTCACGAGCGCCGCGGTAACCATCCCGCTGATGCCGCGCCGGCGCTCCTCCGGCAGCGTGAAGGCGTCGAACGCGTACCACACGCCGGGAGACACGATCATCGCGGCGCCGAGGTAGGCGATCTCCGCCTTGCCTGTCGTGAGCCACCGTGTGGCCACAAGCCGGCCGTCACGCCACGCTGCGACGCACTCGGCTCCGTCCTGGAGACGCCGCCTGACTTCTGACTCGGCGGTGTCGGGTCGGAGCGCGAGATACGCCGGGACTTGCTGGTGCGAGAGCAGCCCCAGCGTTACGCCAGGAACCGACTCGCCGCGTGCGAGTGCCTCCTTGATTCCTACGCGGTAGACGGTGACGCGCCGAACGCCTAGCGAAGCCAGCGCGCCCCATAGCAACGCGCGAGGGCCGGCCTCGGTCAGGGTGGTCGCAGCCCGCCGCCAGAGCGGGACCGGTCGATACCGACGATCGTCAGGCCGGCGTGTCCTCACTGGAGCCGGCTGGCGGACCACGGCGACTAATGAGCCCTTGTACTCGTCACGCCTTGGCATCGCGGGTAATCAGCATCTGTCGTGTTCGATTTCTAAGCCGCTGGATGCCGTGCCGTCAAGCTCTACTCGACCATCGTAGGATGGGCCGGCGGCCATGAGCAAGAAGGCGGCAGGACCTCATGGCCCCTGGAGTGAGCTCGCGGCCGGCCTCGTCGCCGAGCGTCGATCCGTCTAGGATCGAGCGATCGTGGGCGTGCAAGAGAGGATGGCCCCGCGCCGAGAGGTCGAGGAGCTCGGCCGCTACTGGGACCGCGTCGTCGAGTCGTGGGAGCCCACGGCCACGCACCAGCGGTGGCGAGCGCACAGCGACGCTGTGAACCGCCGGCTGCTCCGCCGCTGGCTGGCGCCGGGTAGCGGCAGGCTGCTGAAGACGGACCTATTCGACGAAGCGGTCGCCGGCGGGCTCTATCCCGAGCTTGCCGCGCGCGCAGGGGAAGTCGTCGGCATCGATGTCTCTCCTGAGGTCGTACGCTCAGCGCTGCAGCGCTATCCAGGCTTAGACGCGCACGTCGGCAACGTGCTCGCGCTGCCGTTTCCCGACGGAAGCTTCGATGTCGTGGTCTCGAACTCGACGCTCGACCACTTCGACTCGCACGCGAAGCTGCGCGCCGCGATCGCCGAGCTCGCCCGATTGATCCGACCGGATGGAAAGCTGATCATCACACTTGACAACCGCACGAACCCGCTAATCGCGCTTCGCACTTCGAAAATGCTTTTCGGAACGCTGCACCGGGTGGGCGTGGTGCCGTATTTCGTCGGCGCGACTTGCGGCCAGCGAGGGCTTTCGAAGCTCCTGCGTGCGAGCGGCTTCATCGTGGAGGAGACAACCGCGGTTATGCACTGGCCGCCCCAACTCGCCGCATGGTGGGCGGCGCGCCGGGACGATGCGGGATGCTCGGGCGACCCAGCAGAGCTCAGGCACATCCGGCGCGTACTTCGGTTCGAGGCGATGGAGAAATGGCCGACGCGGCACCTGACCGGCCACTTCGTGGGCGCACTGGCGACTCGGCGGTGAAGTTCGCGCCGCTATCGGGTCCAACGGGTTGCCCGCCGGGGCGCGGAGGTGATCCTGGCGGTGCGACCTCCGGGATGGAAGCGGGATGGCTGCGCTCAAGGCCACCAAAGCGTTCCGTCCGATTTCACCGTTCCCTCGGACGCCGAGCTTTGCAGCGGTTGCAACACCGGCGCGGACGGCGAGGTGATCGTCAGCTTCGTGACCGGCTGAACGCGCCCATCGGGTGGGCGCAGTCGAGCCGGTCGACGAAGCGCTAGGAGTGCGGACCGCTATCTACTGCACGAGACGAGCCCCGACAACGGCGAGCGATTCCAACCCACCGCGACTATCCGTGGCTGCGCGACCAGCGAGAGCAGGCACGCGAGCGAGCGGCGAGCCGGAAGCTTGACCACTTGGAGCGAACACTTCATGACCCGCATCCCGGCTTGATGAAGGCTCGCGAGATGAAGGCGATCGACAGCGTGCGGGCAGCCACGTCCAAGCCTCCGCCAACCCCACAATCGGCCGGAGGCTTCAGCTGGGCCCTACTCCGGCCGCGGGCGATTGCGCACCCGGTGCCCGGAATGCGGCAGGATCGGACCGAATCGGATCGGATCCCTCCTGAGTGCCGCCAGCCTCTCACCGACCGCAACGCCCGCCCGACCGGCATTCCTGGGAACGCCTGCCAACGTTGGTGTCCTTCTTTCACGCAGGAGGTCGCCGGTTCGAATCCGGCTGGGGGTACTACTACTCCTTCCTGAAAGCAGCGCGTCAGTCCCGCGCACGTCGTCCGTTGTGCTGCGGCTCGGACTGCTCGTAGAGCGCATCGAAGACGCTGGCGAACTCCTTGTAGACCACGTTTCGCTTGACCTTCAGGGTTGGCGTCAGCTCGCCCGCGTCCTGGCTGAGCTCGCGCTCGAGGATCGTGAACCGCTTGATCTGCTCGATCCGCGCGAACCGCTGGTTGACGGCGTCGACGGCGCTCTGGATCTCGGCTATGACCTGCCCATCGCTCGCCATCGACACGGGATCCGCTGGGACGCCGAGCTGCCGAGCGAGTGCCGGGAGCTCGTCGGGATCCAAGGTCAGCAGCGCCACGAGGTAGGGCCGATTGTCGCCGTACACGACGGCCTCCGAGATCCAGCGGGTCTGCTTGAGGGCGTTCTCGATATTCGCAGCGCTGATGTTCTTGCCGCTCGAGGTGATGATCAGGTCCTTCTTGCGTCCGGTGATCGTCACGTACCCCTCGGCGTCGATCGAGCCCAGGTCGCCGGTCGCCAGCCAGCCGCCCGGCAGGGCTTCATCGGTGGCGGCTTCGTTCTTGAAGTAGCCGGTGAAGATGTTGGGGCCTCGCGCCTGCAGCTCGCCGTCGGGAGCGACACGCATCTCCAGCCCTGGCACCGGCTTGCCGACGGTCCCCATCTTCATTTCGAGGTCGGTGTTGATCGTGCCGGCTGCGCAGGTCTCGGTCATTCCCCACGCCTCCACGACCACGATCCCGCATGCGTCGAAGAACTCGAGCACCTCGCGGGCGATCGGAGCGGCGGCGGTGACCGCCAGCTCCACCCGGCCACCGAACAGATCGCGCACCTTCGAGTGCACCAGCCGGTCGGCCACGTGGTGCTGGAGGGCGAGCGCGTGGCCGGGGGTCGCGCCGCTGCGTTCGAGCTCGCGCACGCGGTGGCCCACGCCGAGCGCCCACCCGAACATCGCGCGCTTGAGCCGTGGCTGGTCGGCGATCCCGCTCGTAGCGGCCGCGTAGATCTTCTCCCAGACCCGCGGCACGGACGAGAAGATCGTCGGCCGCGCCTCCCGGATATCGTCGAGCAGGCGCGTGGGGTCGCGTTGCCAATAGATCAAGGTGCCGCCGAGGTCGAGCGTGAACATCTGGGTGATGCGTCCGAACACGTGCGCCAGCGGCAGGAACAGGAAGAACTCGATCGGCTCGTCGGTGCGCGTCAGGTCGAGGCGCTCCTCGAGCGAGTGCGTGGCCTCGATGAAGTTGCGATGGGTGAGGATGCACGCCTTCGGCGGTCCGGTCGTGCCGGACGTGTACACGAGGCTCGCCATCGAGTCGGGCTCGGCCGACGCCACCCGCGCGTCGACCTGCTCGTCTGGCACATCTGAGCCGAGCTCGATCAGCCTGTCCATTGTGATCGCGCCTTCACCTGCGCCATCGAACGCGATCACGTGCTCGAGCGCCGGGCAGTGGGCGTGGATCTGATCGACCTTCGCCACCTGAGAGGCGTCCTCGCAGAACACCGCCCGCGCCTCGGAGTGGCGCAGGACGTACTCACATTCCTCGGGGGAGTTCGTGTGGTAGATGGGAGCTACGACGGTTCCGGCGCAGAAGCTCCCGGCATCGGCGATCGTCCATTCGGGTCGGGTGTCGGCGAGGATCGAGACCCGCTCGCCGGGCTCGATCCCGAGCGCGATCAGTCCCTTCGCGATCGCGCGGGCGCGGCGAACAAGCTCGGGATAACCGATCTCCTTCCAGCTGCCCGCCTCCTTGTAGCGCAGGGCCACGCCATCACGATCGCGCGAGCGCACGATCATCTCCCCGAGGGTCTGCGCTCCGGTCGAGAGCTCGAGCGCCGAGCCCTGGGCCGGCTGAACAGGCTCGGTCTGCGATGCGGGGACTGCAACGCCGGTTGCTGCTGGCGTATGTGTGATCGTATCGCCGCTCATCTCGGGTCCTTTCTCTGCGGCCGCGGGGTAGATGCCCAACATCGCTCCTTCGCGGCCGGTCCGCATCGGCGCAGATCGGCAGAGGCGCTTCGGTCTTCTACGGCTTCGCGGCTCTCCACGGATCCGCGAGCGGCCTTTTCCACGATGCGGGAGGTGATCGCCCGATCTACGTTCGCTTGAAGCGAACCCAGGAGGACGGAATCATGGCCGAGCACCTGAGCCCACTCGACGCGATGTTCCTCGAGCTCGAACAGGCCGACGACAGCGCGCACATGCACATCGGCGCCGTGATCATCTTCGACCCGACGCCGGACGGCCACCCGCCGACGCTCACGGATCTCGCGGAGCAGCTGGAAGCCCGGCTTGGACCCCTCCCTCGCTATCGCCAGAAGCTTTCGAGCGCTCGCACCGGCGGTCTGACCTGGCCCACCTGGGAAGTCGACCCGCGCTTTGACATCCGCGACCACCTTCGGCGTGCCGTGGTGCCCGCGCCGGGCGGCGACGCCGAGCTCACCGAGTGGATCGGAGACTTCTACTCCCACCGTCTCGATCGCAGCCGACCGCTTTGGGAGACGGTCGTGCTTGAAGGGCTCGAGGACGGGCGCTGGGCGCTCGCCACAAAGACGCACCACTGCATGGTCGACGGCATCGCCTCGGTCGATGTCGGCTATTTGCTGCTCGACGAGGAGCCCGATCCAACGACACCCGGCCGGCCCCCCGAAGGACGCCCGCAGCAAACGCAGGACAGCTGGAGCGCGCCTGGCCTCCTGCTCCGCGGCACCCGCGCGGGTCTCTCGGCGGCCGCGCACCCCCGGACCACGCTCGGGCGCTCCCGCGCGATGTTGGAGATGATGATCAAGGAAGAGCTAGTCGCGGCACCGACCACGAGCCTCAACCAGCCGATCGGCGGGACGCGCCGCTACGAGCTGGTGCGGGTCCCACTCGAGGAGCTCGGCCTGATCAGGTCGGAGCTCGGCGGGACGGTCAACGACATCGTGCTGGCGCTGTGCGCGGGCGGCCTGCGGCGGCTGCTGCTCAGCCGTGGCGAGCAACTCCCGCCCGAAGGCCTCCGCGGCCAGATCCCCGTCAACATCCGCGACGCAAGCGAGCACCTCGCGCTCGGAAACCGCCTCGTGTCGCTGTTCGTGCACCTTCCGATCACCGTGGACGATCCGCTGCGCCGTTATCAGGCGGTGGTCGGCGAAGCCGAACATCGCAAGCGCAGCTCGCAGGCGATGGGCGCAAAGACGCTGATCGACATGACGAGCTTCGCCCCGCCCGTGCTGCACACCGTGCTCGCCCAGGCGCTGTTCGACGTGCGGCTGTTCAACGTCACGATCACCAACGTCCCGGCCTCGCCCAAGACGCTCTACTCGTTCGGCGCACCCGTCGTCGAGGTACTGCCGCTGGTGCCGCTGTTCGCACGGCACGCGGTCGGGATTGCAGCCGTCAGTTACGCCGGGGATCTGGTGTTCGGACTCAACGCCGACCGCGCGTCTGTGCCGGACCTCGACGTCCTGGCCGACGGCATCCGCGAGTCGCTGGCCGAGCTCCAAGCGCTCGTCCCGAGTAGAGCACCCGCTAGCTCCACCGCTAGTCCGTAGGTGCGCGCCGCGACGGACGTTGGTCAGCCGCCCTCGGCCTCGGTCCACGGCGCCGGCCGCGGCGCCGCGTCCAGCGCACGCCCTGCTGCGCCGCGCCCGAGCCGCGCCCGAGCCGAGCCCGCCGACGCGGCTATAGCATCAGCCACCCCGGGCGGTTAGCTCAGTTGGTAGAGCGCCTGCCTTACAAGCAGGAGGTCGGCGGTTCGAGGCCGTCACCGCCCACTGGTCAGGAAAGACCTGCAAGGATGTGTATTTCAATGCCCGTGGCCTAGACAGCGAGACCTATGGTTCCGGCGGCTTGGGGGTGCAAATGGGGTGCACCAGGTTCTGCGTCCGCTTCACCCTCTCGGCTTTGCGGGCTCGGCCCGAGGGACAACGAGAGCCCTCGTGGTCACCAATGGGATTCCGAGCTCGGGCGAGCTCACGCCGACAAAGCCGTCGTAGCTGCGGTGCGCCCGCGACTGCGATGTGCGCAAGCGTAGGCCCGCCCTTTGACCTGTCTGCGGGCCATACTGTTCTTATGGAAGCTCGTGGTGCATACCCCGCCGATCGCGCAGCCGCGCTTTCGGGAGTGCCGAAGGCAACGATCTACTACTGGGCGCGAAACGAGATCCTCGTGCCGAGCGTGTCCCCGGGCCGGGTAAGGCTTTGGTCGTACAGCGATCTCCTCGGTCTTCGGACCATCGCATGGCTGCGTGCAACCAAAACTTCTCCGGATGGGTTCGAGGTGCCAGCGACCACGATGAAGTTCGTCCGTCGTGCGCTGCGTGACCTCCGTGATCTCGAACTCGACCTGTGGACCGAGGAAAGCACCCCGAACGTGGGCGTTGATCGAAATGGCGAAATCGTTCTCGATCCAAGTGGGCAAGCCCGGCATCTCGATGGCCAGCAGCTTCTCGACGCCGACATGCTCGACGTTCTGCGCCCCTTCGACTTGGGTACAGCGCGTGGAGGCCCAGACTTAGTCGCTCCCCGGCCGCGGCTTCGGATCGTTCCAGGCAAGCTCGCCGGCGCTCCTCACGTCTACCGGACCCGGATCGAGACCGAAGCGCTTGCCGCGTTGCGGTGGCGGGGGTTGCAGCCGGGCAAGATCGTTGATCTCTACCCGGTTCTGGAGCCGGCGGACGTCGAGGATGCGCTCGACCTGGAACGGCAGCTCCAGCCGGATCTAGCGCTCGCCGCCTGACGAGAGTCCAGGCGATGGCTCGCCTGTTTGCGTTAGATCAGAACTTCCCGCTGCCGATCGTCGACAGCCTTCGCGAGTGGCTCGCGGCTGATGCGGATCTCATTCCGATTGCTGATGTCCGCAGCGGCATGGCCACGCTGGAGGACTGGGAAGTGCTGCTCGCTCTTCACACGGACAAACGGGGCTGGGATGGCTTGATCACAACCGACTCCAGCATGCTCAGCCTCCCGCGGGAGTTGTCGGTGCTCTGCCAGACCAAACTCACGCTGGTCGTCGCTGTGGCTGCCGGCCACGACCCGATTAAGGCGACGGGTCTTGTCTTCGCGCACATCTCGAACATCTGCGCACGGACTCGTGCGGACACCGCTCAGGTGTGGCGGCTTGCTACCGCCGCGAAACCGGCTGAAGACCCGTGGGAACACCTCGGGCGTGCCGCCAAGCGCAGGGGGGAGACCGCGCAGCAGGCATTCGCGCGCGAGCGCCTGGATGCCAATGAGCTGGCTCGATCACCGCTCCCTTAGAACGAATCTCCCGGCGTCGATTGCAGCCGATCACGCGGGCTCGCCGAGCCCGCGGCGTGTCGCGAGATTGGCGAATACCGGGGCTCTTGCACTGCCGTCCTTCTTGGCTGCTGCCAGGTCCTTCCAACAGCCGCTGTCCGACTCTAGGTGATGGTGTCAGCCCACTTATTGATGGCGTCGACGAGTTCCTGCGGTCGGGTGAGCGTGGGGACGTGACCTGTGTCCGGAAGCGTGACCAGCTCGGAGGTTGATATGGCCGCCGCGACCGCCTTGCCGATCTCGATCGGGACGATCGCGTCGTCTTCTCCGTGAACAACGAGGGTCGGCACACTGACCTGGCCCAGGTCGACCGCGACGTCGTTTTCGTAGTGTGACTCGAAGATCCTCGCCGCGGCTTCAGGATCGGCTCGCAGCAGGATCTGCCGACCCCAGCGCCGGATGTGCTCGCTGTCGGGCTCAGGAACACAAGCATCGACAAAGGCGGCGACGGTGCGCGGGAAATCCGTCCTGGAGCCATCCACAAGCGGAGCTGTGCGCTCGCGACTCGCCGCCGGCGCACCATCCACAAGCACGAGGCCCCGGAAGCGGCTTGGGTCACGTATCACAGCCTGTAAGCAAGTCAACGCCCCAAGCGACTCGCCTGCCAGGACGCACGAGTCGACGCGGTAATGGTCCATCACTGTGAACAGGTCATCGACGAGACCCTCCGGAGTGATCGCCTCCGGCGGCGCCGTGCTCGCGCCAGAACCACGATGGTCATATCCGATGCACCGCCAGCGATCCTGCATCAGCTGAAACGGCTCTTGCCAGAGCTCCCAGCTGCCAACCCATCCGCCGTGGGCAACGAACGGAGACCCCGAGCCAAACGCGACCGTATTGAGCAGAAAACCCCCCGCCGGGACAAACACGGCGCTCAACCTAGCAGGAGCGTAGAGACGCGACACAGACCGTTCGCGCAGCGGAAGCACGCGCCCACGGAGCGCACCGCTGCTGGCCCTGCATCCTGTCGCCTGGACGGCAGCACCAGCGGTCACGACCCTGAGGCTGGCGACGGCTTAGCCGGCGATTTGCTGGAGCCCCGTCCGCCCCGCTTTGCTCGCGCGACGGTACTTCAGCCCAGCCAGGCTCAGTGCCCGCCTTGCGCGGATTGCGCAACTGACGATTTGCGAGACCACCTCGACCAGTGGGACTCTGGCCTGCTTTGCCTTGGCGACGGGTGTGTCGGGGCTTCCGCTCGTGGGGGGGCACCGCCCCATTGCTAGCGCCGGCGTCCTGAACGCTTCTTCTTCTTGCGTGGCGGAGGCGGCGGCCGCGTCTCACGCCGGGTGCGTGTGCTCGACCCAACGGCGGCGGGCTGCTTTTCCTCGGGCCTGAGCTTTCCGCGGAGTAGCCCGGAGAGTCCACCGCTCCCGCCGGGACCGTGCCCGTTGGCGTCCGCGGCGGCGGGCCGGCGGGCGCGCCCGCCACACGATGAGGCTGGAGCGGCCGGGGTCACCGGCAAGACTGGCCCAATTCGCCGGCGGATCGCCCACTGCTGGGCCATCGTCCACGTGTTGGTGGTGATCCAGTAGAGGATCAACCCGGCAGGGAAGCTGATGATGAAGATCACGAAGAACAGCGGGAGCATCAGCATCATCCGCCGCTGGGTCTGATCCATCGTCGGCGCCTGCATCATCAGGCTCGAAGCCAGCTGCGTCCCGACGTAGAGCACGATCAGCCGACCAGCGTCAGGCCGGTAGCGGTGTTGGTCAGGTCGTGGATGAACAGCCAGCTCGATCCGTTGAGCCCGTGACACGCGGTCGTGTGTCCGACCGCTTCCTTGAGCGGGATGTTGTGATGCAGCGCATAGGCGTGCCGATATGCCGCCTGGAGGCCCGGGCAGATGTCCTCACGCAGCCGCGTGCGCAGCGTGTAGAAGAGGCCGATGAAGACCGGGATCTGCGCCACCAGGGGGAGAAACGAGGCAAACGGGTTGATCTCGTTCTCCTTGTAGAACTTCATGATCTCCTGCTGCTGGCGCTGTTTGTCGTCCTTGTACTTCGCCTGGATCGCCTTCAACTGCGGCGCGAGGTGCTGAAGCTTCTGCATCGAGTGCATCTGCTTGACGGCCAGTGGAAGCAGCAGCGCTCGCACCACGACCGTCAGCGCGATGATCGACCAGCCCCACGAGCCGCCGATGATGCTGTGGAAGAAGACGAGGACCGGACCGAAGATGTCGATCAGCGGCTGAAAGATGTTGGCGAGAACCATCGTCAGGTGTGTGAGGCTGTGGCGTTCGGGGTGGCGGAGGCGGTCTTCTGGGCGGCCGCCCCGTACATGTCGGCTGCAGCGAGACGTGTGGGGTCCGGGACGGGCATCGTCAGAGGCGGTCGCTGGCGATGAGCCGGTTCCAGTCGGATCCAAGCGGCCGCCGGAGCGTGCAGGCGGCGATCGGTTGGCCGCGTTCCTCGTTATCGAGATGCCAGCGGTTCTCGACATGAACGATCAGCCGTCCACGAGCTGCATAGGAGGTCGAGATCCTGTGGGCGTAGCCGACGGTGAGGACGAAACGCTGCGGAAGGTGCGCTGGCCGCCAGTACTGCCAGCTCAGGTGCCCGCTGAGGATCGTCGGCAGCCCTCGTCCGTAGAACTGGAGCGCGGAGGCCTCACCGTAGTTGTGGGCGAGGATCGCCCCATCAGCACGCTCGGCCGCCGGGACCGAGCGCCAGGCCTGCTCGACCTGAGCGGTCATCTCCGGCCAGCCGATCTCGTCCTTGAAGTACCCGATCTTCCAGATGCTCGAGTTGACCAGCTGGCGGGTCGAGTAGAAGGGCACGATGATCGGACCGGCCAGCGCGATCACGACCGCCTGGATCGCAACGGCACCGCCGAGGAGCAGGGCTCGTCGTCCAGGGTGCAGCCACCCCTCGAGGGCGATCGCTCCGGCGGCACGGCCAGGGCGTCGGCCGGCAGTGGGTAGTAGGAGCGGCCGCTCTCCAGGAAGAAGATCGCGGTGACAAGAACCGGAATCAGCGCGAGCGCTCGCAGGCCACGGCGCCAAAGCCACACCACTCCCGCGGCCGCAAGCATGCTCGTGGCCCCCAGGAAGAGCAGCTGCTCGGCCAGATAGGCGAACCGCGATGTGTCCGAAGCTGTCTTGGCGTTCTGGCTCGCGAAGAAGTGAAGGCTGGGCCAGCCGTGCTGCGCCTGCCAGACAAGGTTGGGGACCAGCAGCGCGACGGCGATCGCCAGACCCAACCACGGCCAAACGCTCGCGAGCTGGCGGCGCTCGCGCGTCAGGACGAGGCGCGACGGCGAAGCCCAGGATCAGAAAGCCGATCGTGTACTTGGCCTCGAGCCCGACCCCGGCGATCACGCCGAGCAGCGAGCCACAAACGCGGCTCGCCCCGGACCAGGAGCCGCACGGACACATAGAGGAAGGCCGTCCACGCGAGCGCGTCGAGCCAGGTCGGGATGAAAGATGCTTGCTGAACCCAGGATGTACGGCGTCAGCGCCCACGCCACCGAGGCGATCAACTGGGCTCGGCGTCCGCCGCCCGAGCTCGCGGGCGATGAACGCGACCAGGACCACGCTTGCCGCGCCCGACGCGAGGCTCACGATGCGCAGGGCGAGCAGCGATCCCGGGGCAAGGTGATCGACGATCCAGCCGACGCACCGCGATCAGTGGCGGAAAGTCGACATACCCGAGAGCCAGGTGATGAGCGGCAGACAGGAAATAGAGCTCGTCACGGTCCCAGCCATAGCGCGACATGAACGGCGCGCTCACCGCGACCAGAACCACGACCCCGGTGAGCCCGATCACGGCGTGGTCCACGCCGAGTCCCGCGTCCTGGCAGCGGTGCTAACGCGTGAGGAACCACGCAGATCGAGCGAATACGCTCCCGAGCTCACCGCTCAGCTCCGCCTCTCCGAAGGCTCAAGCGATGACGAGCGCTCGATCGCCGCGGCGATCAGCCGCCACCCCCATTCGAAATCGGCATCGCGAACTTGCTGGTGATGTGCCGCGAACCGTCCGCCGACCTCCGAGGCCGCAAACCCGATCACGAACGTGCTCAGCAGCCGCTCGACCCTGGGCACGAGCTCCTCCGGCACCCCCGCGTCCCTCAAAGCGCTGTAGACGACATTGCGCACCGCCAGCGCCGCCTCGGTCGCGACCGGTCGCCTAAGCAGCAACGAGAAAGCATCGGGATGACGAGCGGCCGTGTCCCGCATGCTGCTGGCCAGAGCGCGCACCCGCTCCTCGCCGGCCAGCTTGGGATCCGGCAGCGGGAGTTCCGCCAGCAGCCGCTCAACCAACCCATCGAGCAGGTCGTCCTTATCGCGGACGTAACGGTAGAGCGACATCGCGGTCACTCCCAGCCGAGCGGCCACCGCGCGCATGCTCACCGCCGAAAGGCCTCGCTCGTCGGCCAGCGCCAGGGTTGCGTCGAGGATGTCCTCGCGAGAGATCAACGCCTGGCGCGGCATTAGAACAGCACTATACACCGTATGTCTACGATGTATAGAGGGCGCGAGGCTGTTCTCTGGTTGTCTCATGGGTGTGGTTCTCGATGGGTTATGCGTCTCGCGTGCGTGTCCGCCATGCGCCGAGCGTGGTGGCGATTGCTGCCCATAGCGCGATCACGACCGCGGCCAGAACGGCGGACATGGCCAAGTCGCGGCTGTGGGGACCGGGCTTGAGCTGGATCAGTGCCGCGTCGAGCACCGCCTTGCGCACGCCGCCTAGTGAGGGCGTGTTGAGCAGCAGCCGGGTTGCGATCGTCTGCCACGCGAACAGGCGGTTTGGCGCGGAGGGTCTGGATCCCGTCAGCGGGCCGAGGCCAACGGCGACGACACGCACTGCAGTGTTGGCGGGCAGATACACCCAGCCCACCGCCTGCGCCACCAGCCATGCGCTTGGCGTTGGGTCGCCGCCGGAGAAGCGCGGAACGTGACCAGGGTCGCGATCGCCAGCCCGGATGAGAGACCACGACGAGCGTGACGATCAGAGCCGCCGGGATGCGCGTCGCGAACGGCGCCAGCCAGCGAGCGTCCGGTGACGATCAGCTCCCTGAAGGTGCGGTCGGCGTTTCCCCGACCCCGGCCTCGACGCCGATCAGTGAGCGCTGCGATCGTGCCGAAGTCGAGCCACAGCGATGAGAACGCTTGGTGAATGTCGCAGGCCACCGGCGGGACCGTAGTGGAGCGGACCGGTGGCGTGCGCGATCACCAGGTAGGCGTAGAAGACGAGCGAAACCCCCACGGTCAGGACGAGCGCCCATCCGGTGACCGACCGCCTCTTTCGCAGCTTCAGCACATCCGCCGCGATCATCCCTATCGGTCCTTGAACGTTCATGCGGCTACCTCCAGTCGTGAGGTCAGTTGCAGGAAGCGCTCCTCGAGCGAGTGATGCGCGGGCTCCAGGCGCGACACGCGGATCCCGTTGCGGACCAGCAGCTCGTTGATCGCGGCGGGGTCGATTCGACCATTCGTCCGGACGCGCAGGCCGTCGGCGAGCAGCTCCACGCTCGCGATTCCGGGGCGGCCCTGCAGCAGCGCAAGCGCGGCCGGCGGATCGCCGCACCCGATGGTCGAGCGCATCTTCGTCTCCGGCACTCAGCTCGGCAATCGTTCCGCTGGAGATCACGCGCCCGCGGTCGACGATCGCCGCCGCGTCGGCAGATCTTTCTCGACCTCATCGAGCAGATGCGAGGAGAGGAACACGGTGCGACGCTAGTCCTCGACCAGCTCTCGCACCAGGGTGCGGAACTCGAGCATCCCGCCCGGGTCCAGACCTTTGGTCGGCTCATCCAGGATCAGCAGGCCGGGTCGGAGCGAGCACCGCGCGATCCCCAAGCGCTGGCGCATCCCCATCGAATAGGTCTTGACCTTGTCATCGGCGCGGGCACTCAGACCGACCCCGCTCCAGCGCCCCCGCGATACGACGGTGCGCCTCATCGCCGCGGACAGCCGCGGCAACCCGTAGGTTCTCCCGCCCTGAGAGGTGTGGGTAGAAGAGGGGCTCTTCGACGATCGCGCCGACGCGCGCGAGCGCCAGGTGGCGCTGCGCCGGCACCGCGCACCCCAGGATGTGCATCTCGCCTGCGGTCGCGCTCGTTAGTCCGAGCAGTGTCCGGATCAGCGTCGTCTTGCCCGCGCCGTTATGGCCAAGGAACCCGAACGCCATTCCAGACGGCACGGTCAGGTTGACCGCATCAACCGCGACCCGATCGCCGAAGCGCTTGGTCAGAGCGATCGTCTGGATCGCGGGCTCGGAGGGACGCGTAGCTGTGGTGATCATGTGCAGAGTCACGCGGCTGCGCTCACAAAGCCCACCGGCGGGTGAGTCGCGGCAGCAGTCGCCACCGCGGGGTGGGGCTGAGCTGTCGTGCTCTTAGCCGCAGCAGTGCGACGAATACAGCTTGTCGCGACGAATGGGTCGGCGATCACCTTGCGGTCGCTGAGCGAGAGCGCAGCGACCGGGCGGTCGCGCAGCTCGCCGATCAGCGTTGTGCCAGTCGGGGGTTCGGTCGAGTCGAGCGCCGCGAGGTTCTCAAGCCACGCCCGGTCGCGGGCGGTCGCGATCCGAACGACGATCGGCCCGCGCAACCGCTCACCGAGCGGGGTCGAGTTACGTCTGTGGTTCGCGGCCGCGATCAGCTCTCGCCGTCGTTCGCGAGCCAGATGCGAGTTGAGCTGGAGGTTCATCTGCGGTCCCTCGTGTGCCTTTCTCGGCTAACCGGCCGTAGTTTGCAACACCGGTGGCAGCCTACACCGGTGTTCCACCTATGTCAACACCTGTTCTGCGATACACTGGTGTCGTGCAGTTGGATCTCGATCTCATTGCCGATTTCCTGAACACGCGCGACGAGCGGCGCTTCGTTCAACACGCAGATAAAGACCCGCGCGACCGCGATGAGCTACAGAGCGCGGAGTCGCTGCGCCGCTGGCTCATCGCCCACGGGCCTTTCCCGCAGAGCGCTCGTGTGTCCGCTGCAGACCTCGCCCTCACCATCCAGCTCCGCGACGCGCTGCGCACCCTGCTCGACCGCGATACCGCTGACCCACAGGCGGCAAAGGCGCTACACGAGCTTGCGCGCGAGCTGCCGCTCACCGTCGACTTCGCCGGCTCGGAGCCGACACTCGTTCACGAGGGAAGCGCGCGCGCGGATCCTGACAGACGTCCTAGCCGGATGCGTCGCAGCTGGACTGCAAGGTCGCTGGTCGCGCCTGAAGATGTGCGCGGCACCGGACTGCCGATGGGTATTTCACGACGACTCGCGAAACGCGCTTGGCCACTGGTACAACATGAACGTCTGCGGCAACCGAATCAAAACACGCAACTACCGCGCACGCAGACGCGTCACCTCACCCCACCGCCTCGGCGCCCATTCCAGCGAATGACGCCAGCCCACCGTCTTCGCACACCCCGCGCATAACAACACCGGATCGCGCGACAGATCGAGCAGCGCGGACGACCGGCAAGCTGAAACCCGCTTTGCCTGTTCGGGCGAATACTTCAAGAACACTGCGCAGCGAGACCTCTCAAGCGCGGAACGGGGGCCGCTGCCTCTGAGTCCTTATGGACGAATGCGGATGATCGTCTTCCCGTTGCGTCGCTCGGTCGGGTTGAGGGCGGCGACGGCATCGTCGAGGGTCGCGACGTTGCCGATGTTGGTCCGCAGTCGTCCGTCCCGCACCCGCTGGACGATCTCACCCAGTTGGGCACGATCGGACTCGACGACGAAGTCGACTGCCAGGCCGTCGGCGGGCCGCGCCTCGGGCGGCCCTACGACGGTCACCAGGGTTCCTCCGGCCCGGATCAGGCTTGCGGACCGCTTCTGGATGTCTCCGCCGATGACATCGAACACCAGGTCGACGCCGCCGACGTCTTCCAGGGCGTCGTTGTCGAGGTCGACGAACTCCTGCGCGCCGAAGTCGAGCGCCTTCTGACGGTCGGCGGCGCGCCCGGTGCCGATGACGTAGGCGCCGGCCTCACGTGCGAGTTGCGTCACCATCGTCCCGACTGCGCCGGCCGCGCCGTGCGCGAGGACGCTCTGCCCCGCCTGAAGGCGGCCGTGGTCGAACAGTCCCTGCCACGCGGTCAGACCCGAGATTGGCAGGCTCGCGCCCACGGTGAAGTCGACGTCGCCCGGCAGCGGCGCGAGGTTGCGTGCCTCGATCGCGACATACTCCGCCAGGGTGCCGTCGCGATGCCAGTCCGCGAGGCCGAACACCCGCTGTCCCACCGACACCCCCGTCGTGCCGTAGCCGAGGGCGGCGACCACTCCGGCCAGCTCGTGCCCAGGGATCGACGGTGTTCGGTCACGGCCGCGGCGATCGGTCCAGGTCGAGGGCCACGCCATCTCAGTCGGGACGAATCCCGACGCATGAATCTGAACGATGACGTCGTTGATCGCTGCCGGCGGCTCGGGCCGCTCCACCAGCGTCATCCCGGCCGTTCCCGCAGCCTCGTCCGTCACCACAATCGCCTTCATCCGGCACCTCCCGGCGTCGAGTTCTCGCCTGTTAGCAGACTGGATCGACGGTGAGCGCCACAGAACTCTTGCGGGCTGCCCCCCAGCGTCAAGCGCCAGATGACCCGTCGGCCGGCCAGCCCCGCATCCGCGACCGCACAGGCATCCTCGAGCGGGCTTCACGGGTCTCGGAATGCGCGGAAGGCCAGGCACTTCCTTCGCCTTTACGAGCGTCAGCCGGCGGCGGCGCTGACCACCTGGTGTCGGAAGATCGAGGGCGCGTGTTCGTTATTTAGCCGATGCTTGACCGGGGTTTCTGTCGCCGCAGGGTTGCGCTGGTGCTTGTGGCCGCGGGCGTCGCTCTGGCTGGGCTGCTACCCGCCCGAGCGGCTGGCCTTCCGCCGTTGTCGCATCAGGGCCGGTGGCTGACCGATCGGCAGGGAAGGGTGGTGATCCTGCATGGGTCTCCGGTTGGGGGCGTCCAGGGTCAGGCGGCGGCGGGGTATGACACAGATGACGCCCGGTTCTTGGCGGATGACGGGTTCAACGCGATGCGTCTGAGCGTGTTCGACTGGGAGACGTCGCCGGGGGATCTATGACGACGCGGACCTGGACGGTTTCCGGACGTTCGTCGACGAGCTTGACGGCGCCGGGGTGTACAGCTTGCTGAGCATGCAGACGGGCCTGTACCGCGGGTACTTCCCGGTTGGATGACCTATACCGACGGCGTGCCCTCCGATAATGCCGGCTACCCATACGGGTACTTCGGGGATCCGGCGGAGAACCGGGCGTGGGATAACTTCTGGGCCAATCACCCGGCGCCGCCGGCATCGGCAGCCGGGATCACGAAGCGCGGGCGAGGGCAATCTTGCGCGGCGGTTCGCCGGTACCCCGGGGATGCTGGGATCTCACGTCATGCGTGAGCCTGGCCCGGGAGCCAATGGCCCGGCTGCGCGAACCCTGTAGGCTGTCCGCCACCTGTCGGGTTTGACAACACCAATCTGTCGCCGATCTACAAGCGCGTATTCTCGGCGATCCGCGCCGTCGACCCCGACCGGCTTCGTGGTGTCCAAGGCCAATCTGTTGTTCGACTACGGGTCCAACACGCAGCTGGATCCCCCGGACACCCCCACGCGATCTGCGGCTTTCACGACTACTACCTTCCCGAAGGTCCCCCGGGGGCGGCCGAGAGCGCGGCTCCGCAACCGAGGATGAACAGCCGATCCAGAACGCTCTCGCCTACGGCCAGCGCTCAGGCGACGCGCTGATCCTGGATGAGTGGGGTGGAAACTCCGTGGCCCAGCGACACCGCGACGATCGGCGCACTGGCTGACCGGAACATGCTTCCGTGGATCAGCTGGTACTACGGCAGCATCGTCAGCGACCCCCAAAAGCAGCTACCGGCTCAACCTCCTCCGGGCTCGCTGAAGCTGCTGGTCCGCCCGTATCCCCAGCTGATCGCCGGCACCCAACCGACTGGTCCTCGGTCCACAGTCAAAGACGTGCCCGATCCCCTGCACCGCCACGGCGTGGGAGGGGGAGCCTCCCGGAAGGTACGAGCACGCAGGTCTTCATCCCACGCGTCCAAAAGCCGGACGGTCACCGGGTGACTGACTCCGGCGCAGACATCGCCTCCCAGCCCACCTCCGGTCGCCTCATCCTGTGCAATCGCCCCGTCGCGTCCAACGTAGCGGTGACCAACGCCCCGGACAGCTCCAGCACCACCGACATCGCGCTGGCGCCGGGCCAAGATCCAGCCTGCCCAGCATCTCCGGCTGGCTCGAGCACCTCCGTCACCACCACCGGCGGGCCGACGGGCACCCCCGCGACCGTCACGACCAGCGGCAGCGGAACCGTCAGCAGCCCCAATCTCGGCAGCATGAAGACTCCCGAGCACCTCGCGCTCGGCCGCACGCACCGTCAACATCCAGCTTCGACTCAATCGCAAGAGTCGGCTACACGGACTCATCGAAACCGTCAATGGCCAAGCGCGCAAGGTCCGCTCCAATCGCGACGGCCAGATCGCGATCGCGCTCGGGAGGCAATCTCGGCGCCAGATCAACCTACGCCTCACAATCCGCGTCCGAACCCCACGCGGAACACGCACCATCCACATCCGCCGCCGCTACCACACCTGCTAACCGCCCTTGCCACGCCACGCCTTGGGCGCGACGCGACTGCCGCTCCGGGCGGAAGGGTCGCTACGCGTGATGGCGCGGCGCGGTCCCGATCCTGGTCTGAGAGGGATGCGACCGTCGCATACGACTCTCCGCCCAAGGACTAGTTCGGAAACTCCGGCCAACGTAGGCGGTGTGCTGCACTCACCGGGCCAAGCACCAGGCTTGCCGCCCCTGCTTCGCTGCCGGTACGCGCATCTCTCGAGGCGAGGCTGGGACCCCGTCGAGAGCGGATTGCGCCTCTGGCGAATACGAGGTCTCTTGCTCGACGTCCGGGACCTGCTCATAGGTCAACCTGTCGTGGCCTCGACCGCCGCCGGGAGAGGGCTTGACCTGCCTGCCCTTGTCGGAGGGCCGACGAAAGACCAGCCCCTCCCGACGGTGGTGAGGTGCCGCGAGCGGCGACAGGACGTAGCCCCTTGGTGAGGGCCTTGTCTATGAGCACCCGTAACGGTACCTCCGGGTTGGGGCGCTGTCGAATCGTCCGAACCGTTGGAGGTAACGATGGGTAATTGCGCCGGGATCGATTGGGCTTCGGAGAAGCACGACGTGCTGATCGCGGATCCGGCTGGCGAGGAGCTGTTGGCGACGACGTTCGCCCATGATGAGGATGGGGTGTGCAGGTTGTGCGCGGCGCTTGTGTGCTTCGAGGTCGACGTTGTCGCGATCGAGCGCCCGGATGGGCTGTTGGTCGATCGGCTGCTGGAGGCGGGGGTGCCGGTGTTGGCGCTGCATCCCAATCAGGTCAAGGCGGCACGCGATCGGTTTCGCGCCTCGGGCGGGAAGTCCGATCGCTTTGACTGCTTTGTGCTGTGTGAGCTTGCACGGACCGATCGTCACCGCTTCCGGCTCTTGGAGCCCGATAGCGATCAGACCAAGGCGCTGCGGGCGCTGACCCGGGCGCGGGAGGATCTCGTGACTGCGCGGGTCGCGCTGGCCAACCAGCTGCGCGCGGAGCTCGAGCGGTTCTGGCCAGGCCCGATCGGCCTGTTCCAGAAGCTTGATAGTCCGATCTCGCTCGCGTTCCTGGGCCGGTACCCGAGCCCGAAGGATGCGCGGGGGGTGGGTGAGAAGCGCTTGGCGGCGTTTCTCAAAGCTCAGCGCTACAGCGGTCATAAGTCGCCGGGCGAGCTGCTGGAGCGGTTGCGGTCCGCGCCCCGGTCGCGCTGGGGAGATCGAGATGCTCACGCGACGCTCGATCGTGCAGTGCTTGACGCGCACCCTGGCATTGATGGTTGAGCAGATCTCAGAGCTCGAGTCAGAGATCGCCGACGCGCTGCACGCGCACCCTGACGGTGAGATCTTCTCCAGCTTCTTCCGCAGCCCTGACGCGGTGGTCTGCGCCGCCACGCTGCTATCGGAGATAGGCGACTGCCGTGCCCGCTACCCGCACCGTGACGCGATCGCCGCCGACGCCGGCCAGGCGCCCGTCGCGGTGGAATCGGGGAAGCGCAAGCACGCCAAGTTCCGGTGGGCGTGCAACAAGCGACTTCGCAACGCGCTGGCGACGCTCGCGCACGTCACCCGCCGATGGAACCCATGGGCCGCTGACCGCTACGCCAGCGCCAGAGCCCGCGGCCATAACCACCGCCGCGCACTGCGCACGCGGCCGGGCGTGGAGCCGCATCCTGTGGCGCTGCTGGCGGGACCGCACCGCCTATGACCCCCAACTGCACACCGGACTGCAACAGCACATCGCCGTCACCATCCCCACCGCGTCGGGCCCCCGGCCCGACGTCCTTGCCACTCAGCGGATGGCCGGCGCCACCGTCACCCAACGGGCGGCCCCCGGGCCGAGCGCGAAGCGCTTGACGGCAAGCCGACATCCGCTAACACACTCGGGGGTTGACACAGGACGTCTTTCGTGTTCGCGCGGGTATGGGCGCTCATTGCGTTCGCGCGGCCCTTTATGTCCGCGAGGAGCAGGTGGCGACGGCAGGCGACGTGGCTGCTCTGTCAATTGGTGGAGCGGTCTGTCGATGTCGCAGCGCGTTCTGCTACCTCATCCAAGTCGCGTGATCGCTGGGCTCGCCGACGAGCGCTGCTCTGCGGACCCGGCATGTTGTCGGTAGCTATCCACGCGGCCGTTGGCGTTAGCGATTACGCCGGCACGTGGGAGCAGAACTACCGCGCGACGTATTGCCTGCGCTGTCGTCGGGATGTAGGCTGCTCATCTCGGAGCGGATTGTGGGCTGGCGGACGCGGAGGGCGAAATGGTCGTCGTCGTGAATCGGTTGTTGTTGGCGCTGGTGGCAACGGCCGCCGCGCTGCTGTCAGCCGCAGGTGGGGCGTGGGCGATCCCGGCGCCGACAACGCTTGGTTATACGGGTGGCGAGCAGGCGTACGGTGTTCCGAGCGGCGTGCTGGTGGTCGGGGTGGCGGTCCAGGGCGCGTGGGGCGGCGAGAGCAACAACGTCGGTCAGCAGGGCGAGGGGATCACCGGTTATCTGACGGTCAGGCCGGGTCGGACCGTGTTCGCGGAGGTCGGCCAGAACGGTGGCTACGACGGCGGCGCGACTTTCGGCGGGGGCGGGGCTGCCGGCGCGCCGCCGCCGACGCTCTCGGGCGCGAATGGCGAGTTCGCGAGCGCGGGTGGAGGTCGGCGAGCGGAGCGTCCGTACCTGCTCGCTCCACGCGGCGAGCTGTTCCGGCGGCGGCAGCTCGCTCGGTTCGCGGCTGATCGTCGCCGCCGGTGGGGGCGGCGACAGCGGGGGCGGCAACAGCAACTCGCCGACGTGCGCGGGCGCAATCGGAGTTAACGGAGGAACCGCGGACAACCACCAGACGAATCTGCCGAACGCGCAGCCGGGCGGCCCAGCGCCGGTGGTGACTTCGGCCGGGATCGTGATCCCGGGGTTCGCGACGGCCAACCCAGCTCGGTGATGACGATCAATGGCAGCACCGACGCCGCGATGGGGAGCGCGAGCGCCGGAGCCGGGGGTGTGCTGGCCGGCTGTTCGAGCGGCGCGAGCATCACGTATTCGAATAGTGTCGCCGGCAGCTCGGGCGCCGGGCCGAAGGGCGGCACCGGCGGCAACGCGAGCGGTCTGCCGCCGTTCAGCGGCGGCGGCTGCACCGGGAACGAGTGCGGGGATGCCGGGTCGGGCGGAGGCGGAGGTGGTGGCTACTTCGGCGGCGGCGGCGGGGTGACCGGTTATGACACGTGCTCCTGCGGTAACGACGCCGGTGGCGGCCAGGGCGGCGCCGGGGGCTCGAGCTTCGCGGCCAACGCGGTGCAGTTTCCCCGGGCCCCCGGTGTACTCGGAAACGTCCGCGACGTGTTCATCAAGTTCGTCCCGGTGATCGAGATCGACGCGCCAGCCAATGGCGCCGTTTACTCGCCGGGGCAGTCCGTCGACGCGAGCTGGAGCTGCGGCTTCGACCCCGCGACCGCGCTCGGCCCGGGCAACAACTGCACCGGCACGGTCGCATCCGGGAGTCCGATCGACACGAGTCCCGGCACCCACACCTTCACCGTCCAGGGCAAGGTCGACAACAACGCCAGCCAGAACCTAAAAGCCACGGTCACGTACACGGTCCGCTCGGGCGGTCCGCCGTCCAACACGACGAGCGGCCGTGCCGGCGGTCTGAAGTTCACGTTGACGGCCCCGCGTAGGGCAGCTGCCGGCGGGAAGCTGACCATGAGCGTGACGAAGAGCGGTAAGAGCAACGCCTTCAAAGTCGTCAGCTATCGCTTCGGTCTCGGTGGGAAGAAGGCCGCGCTGGTGACGTCAAAGGCTGGCACGGTCAAGCTGTCGCTCAACGGTCTCAGCGCGGGCCGCCACACATTGAAGGTCGTGATCACGCTCGCCCGACGGCTAAGCACAAGACGAGGAAGACACTGACGCTAAGGCTGGCGTTCACGATCACGTAGGGGCAGCTCGACCCACCGACGCCGAGCGACCGATGCTCCGGAGGATGCAAAAGCTCGCTTTGGCATCCCGCGCCAGCAACGGAGCAGGACATCGCCGGCCCGGCCGTCGCGGCCCGCGGAGCGGACCGCGGTCGCGAGGCGAAGCGGCCACGTCGCACCGTGACCGGTGTAGGCGTCAAGCAGCAGCCTGCTGACGCCCATCGATGGTCGTGCTCGAACGTGATCACGGGCGTCGCAGGCCTGTTTTTCGGTACGACGAGCATGCCGCCCGCGCCGAGTTCAGACCCGCCTTGTGCGGCAACGAGGGGCCACGCGCGACGACTCGCAGTGGCTAGGAACGGAGCGCTTGGCGGGGACCGCGTCCGTCGGCGCCGCCCAACACCAAGGTGCCGGCGGGAAGATCATCCCACGCCTCGCCGAGCACGACCTCGAACATCTTCCCGAGGGCGATCTCCAAGGACGGCGGGCGCGGCTCCTACCGGGGCCTGCTCGAGATCGCGAAGGGCGCACACGGCGGCCGCTCGAAGGTCGTCCGCGACGCGCTGCCGCTCGACGAGCACTCGGCGCTCGGACGCCTACCCGACGATCAGGAGCCTCGATGCGGCGCCTCTGACGTTGGCGCCCGTCAAGCGTCACCCCCGCTCGCGTAGCGCAGGGGCGCTTCCTCGACCAGCTTGACCATCTGCCAGTAGGCGATGAGATCCCGCTCTGCGTCGGTCGTGTTCGCAAAGAAGTGGCGGGCAATCGTCAATTCGCCCCGATCGCGGCCTGCCGCCTGGCTCGGCGATCCAGGCGTGGTCGATCCGCTTGTGGGCAATCAAACCTATAGCCGACTCGACCTCCGAGCCGCTGCAATCACCGAGTCGCTTGAACACGCCCACACGGATCTCAAGCGATTCCTCAGGATTGACCTCGCCCATCCGCACATGATCCTCTCCCAGCCGACTGGATTGGGAGACCGGAGCATGAGCGCCGATGACCCACGCCCGCGCCGAGGGGGACGCTCCTGGTACATCACCCACCCCGGCTTTGATCCAGCGGAAGACCCGCCAAGTTCGGACGACGGAAACGTCGCTCCGCCGACGGCCCGGACGCCTGCGCCACTAAAGCCGCACCCGCTTTCGCTCTGCCGCACGCATCGCGACGACGCGAGCCTTAGCCTCGCTACGCGCGGACACCGGGGGCCTCGTTCCGCCCTCGCCGAGGGTCCGCGTGCGACGCGAGTTTGGCGAATAGGAGGTGCGTGGTGACGCACCTCCCGAGACTCCCTTTCACTTCCGCACGGGTATCACGAGCGTGGTGCTGTGGCCGGTTGGGTCCGAGCAGTTGTCTCAGCTGGGCAGTAAGCGTTGGTCGATCGGCTGCTCTGCTCTCTGGGGGGTGCCGTTCAGCTCCGCGCCGAGGGCCAGAAGATGCGCGACCATCCGTCGGTCGCAGCGTGCAGAGACGTTCTCGAGCCGCCTTCTCGTCCACGAGCCGGGCCGCGGCCCAGAGCAGGAGGGTCGCGGAGCAACAGCGCGTCGATATCACCAGCATGGATCGTCTGCGCCAACGCTGGGCGAGCGGATCGGTCTTCGCCAGCCGGCCGCGCGGTCGTCCGCGCCGATCCTAAGGGCGGCCACAAGCAAATAGATAGCCCTCGGGGGGGACGGACACACGCCGATCGTCGAGCTGTCGTAGTCGTCAGCTCGCGCGCCACCACGGCGTCGACGCGCTGGGGTCCTGGAGGACGTTCGAGGTGCAATGCACTTCGCCGGGCACGATGTGGGCGTAGTACCAGTCCTCGATCCAGCGCACGCGCACGCCGTGCCTGGCGAAATGTCGTTCGATCGAGGTCGCTAACGCGTCGTGTCCGTCGACGATGGGCCGTGAGGCCGCGGTGCCGCGAACTCGCCGGGACGGAGCGGCACGCCGTTCACCGTAGCTGGCAGGGCGGAGACCAATCCGCCCGACTCGCGCTCGTACAACGTCGGCGCCGGATGACCTCGTTGTCGCGCACGCCGGTGGCGCGCTCCAACGTCGCGAGCGCGCGATCGATATGACGGGCAGCCGCGCGAGTGGCCTCCATCTCCTTCGGGTCGGCGAGCAGGCTGTCCACGGTGCGCGCCGCCCGCACGATGCCCTCGGTGCCGTAGCGGGCGAGCCCGGCGAACAGGCGAGCGCCGCCGTCGCCGGCCGCGCGCAGCCGTTGGAGTAGCCGGATCCCCGCGACCGGATCCTCGACGGCGATCGTCCAGCCGTGCCGAGTTGTTCGGTACGAAACTCACGATCTCGTCCACGTGACCGACCGCCAGCCAACTCGTGTCGATCACGAGCGGCCGGTGCGCGCCCTGCGCCCGCAGCATCCGGATGAAGGTCGGATCGGGCGCGCGCCGGCCACCCGCGCCCCAGATGATTCGCCCATCGGGGAAGCGCGCGCGCCCGTGGCGGTACGGCGGGATCGCCTCGAAGTTCCCCGTCGAGCTCATGGTGTCGAGGTTGCGGGGACGTGAAGGTTGAGGCGGCGCATCGCGTGCGGCGTCGTAGGCCTGGACGACGCCGACACCTGGTCCGCGCAGCTGGCTGAACACCAGGCGGGAGCCGTGGCGCAGCAGGTGGCCGGCCGGCGGGTTATCCGCGTCACGGTTCTTAGTGGCCGAGCGAAGCAGCAGGGTGATCGTGTTCTGGCTCCCGTTGGGCCCCGGCATCGAGACATACGCCGGCTGGAAGAAGTCCTGCATCCAGCGGTCGCCGTTCACGCCCGCGAGCAGATCGAGGCGGACATCCGGGGATACCGCACTCAGCGCGGCGCGCCATTGCCGGCGGTAGGCAGCTCGCCCCTGCGCATCGAGCGTGTCAAACGTCCGTTGGTCGATCGGCCGATCGTGATGGTCGATGTTCGGAATCGCGTCCCCGGTCGATTCTGCATCAGTGTTGTGGTTGGGGGCCGATGCCGAACGTGGCAAAAACTCGCTCGAGCGGCATGGTGTTGTCCTCGAAGAGCACTGGCGCCATCCGGAAGCGCACAAAGTTGGTCGCGACGCGGCCGCGCGCCTGGACCCTCAGGACGACGCGCAGACTGCCGTCCCAGACGGCGCGATTGCGGATGATGTCGAGTCCCTCGAGCACGAGCTTCGCCCCTCGCCGCAGCTCTGCCACGGTAAGCGGGCCACCGCTGCCCAGCGATTTCCAGGCGCCCCGACGTAGCACGAAGAGCCGCGCGCGACGGGGCTGCGACGCGATCACCGAGATCCGCACGCGCGTGCCGGCCGGCGCGCCCCGCCACGGAAGCAGCCTCACGGGCGCCATCTGGGCGAGGTCACGCGGCCCGTTGACCCGGTTGTCCGAGGCGTCATTGCAGCCCGCGAGCTGAGCGTCGGTGAACCGCTTGAGGTTTGCGCGGGGGCACCGGCGAGCGTCGTCGTCGAGGTTGGGCAGAACGACGGCGAACGCGCTGGGATCGGATTTGAGGCGCTCGTCCGCCGGCGACACCTCACCGTCGTGGTTGACGTCCGCGAGGACGTCCGCGAGATGGGGCGCCCGCGCGCGCGCGTGTACAGCCCGGCCGGCGCCTCCGGCCCGGTCGGGGAGTGTTAGAGCGTCCGGCCGAATCTGCAGGACCGGTGCACTAGCGCCTGCGCCTGCGGCCCACCCCGGGAGCGCTAAAGGGTCCGCCCGAACCTGCATGACCGGTGCACTAGCGCCTACAGCCGCGCCCGGTAGCACCAAGGCGCCACCGAGGACGAGCGGAGCAACACATCGCCGCAACCGCAGATAACCGGAGCGCCCCACCTTCATCACGGACGGCGAAGCCTAACCAAGATCCACTGCTCAATGTCAACAGCGCGGCCCCCAGTCTGCCGATGGGCCGGAACTACGGGCCAGCGGTAGTCCGGCAATACTCTCGCTCGGCCGGATCCCAAGCGCAAGAACAACCGCCGATTGCTCGTTTCCCGAGCCTACGCCTCGATCGTGCCGATCGCCGGCCCCGGACGGGGGCTTCGCCACGCTAGCGATAGCCCTCACAACCGGACCTGCTTCCGCGTCGGGACGCGTTTCCCCGACCAGTGGTCGCCCGCCCCGCTTGGCGCGGGGAGCAGCGACGAGCCAGATATCGTGCGCGCGGATGCGGCCGCTCGCGGACAGCTTTGAGGTTCGTTTCCCGGGCTTGGCCGCGATGATCGTCCGCGCCCTGGCCCGCGCACCGGAGACCGTACGCCGGCGGGTGCTCACCGACGCTTTTGCTCGTGCTGAGCGTGCCTTCAACCGGGGTGACTTCGACGCCGTCTTCGCGTTGTTTTCCCAGGAGGTCGAGTATGTGCCACCACCGCCGCTGTACGACGGGCCGCCAATCGTCGGGCGCGAGGCGGTGAGACGTTTCTGGGCCGAGATCAGCGAACGATTCGACGAGAGCCGGATCACGAATCTCACGATCGAGGAAACGGCTCCCGCTCGATTTGCTCGGGCCGCCGAGCTGGTTCACCGTGGGCCCGATCAGGAGCTGCGCTATCGGATCCGACAAACAACTGAGCTTCGCCATGGACGGGTGGTACATCAGGCCAACGAGTTACTCGCCTAATCGAGGTTCTCGCTCGCCCGCCTGGCCGCTGCCCCGCCGACACGCGACCGTACCCGCAGGCTCGGGCAATTCAACCAGCCGACGGCGAGACCCGCCTTCACTCGACGGCGAGCATCCGGTTGAGACCACGAGCGTCCCGCAAAGCGCGGGAAGCGGGAAGACCTCTCGGCCGCGATGACACGCGCAGGCCCAGTCCGCCCTGTATACGAGGGCCCCGGACGGTTACCGGGGCCCTCTGGTTTGTGGCGTTTGGGGACGGCCGCTGATCCCGCGGGCTCTCAGGCTGCCGCTTGGGCCCTGGCTTCCTTCGGCGGCTGGGCGCTTGATCGGGCTCCCGCTCGTATGCCGTTGATCAAGGTGAGTGCGGCGAGGATTCCGAGGGCTGCGAAGCCGGCGTCTACGAGGAAGCCGGCCTGGAAGCCGTGGGTGAGCGCGGCTCCTACTGGATGCGCCTGTAGGTGAGTCGCCTTCAGGTAGTGGTCGGTTTGGGAGTTCGCAACGGTCGCGGCGATCGCGAGACCGAGCGCTCCGCCGATCTGTTGGGTGGTGTTGATCAGTCCGCTGGCGAGTCCGGTTTGGTTCTTGGGGACGCCACTGACTGAGGCGATTGTCATCGGGACGTAGGTCAGGCCGAGCCCGAGGGCGATCAGGAGCGAGGGTCCTAGCAGGTCGTCAACGAATGCACCGCCGACTGGGATTTGTGCGAACCAGATCAGGCCGGCGGTCAGAAGGCTCAGACCGAGGGCAATGACTGGTCTGGGGCCGGTCCGCGCAACCAGTCGCGGCGCGAGACCAGCGGCGAGGATGATCGTGCCGGCAAGCGGCAGCTGTGGAGAGGCCGGCCTTGATCGCGCTGTAGCCGAGCACCTCCTGCATGTACAGGGTGAGGAAGAAGAACATGCTGATCAGCGCCGCGCCGACCAGGATCGCGACCGCGTTCGCGCCGGCAACCGCTCGCAGCCGGAGGATTCCGAATGGCACGAGCGGAGCGGACGCTCGCAGCTCGATCACGACGAACGCTGCAAGCATGACGACGGCGAGCGCGAGCAGCGCGATCGTTCGAGCCGTGCCCCACCCGACCTTCTGGGCTTCGATCAACGCGTAGACGAGGGTCGCGAGCCCGGCGCTGACCGAGACCGCGCCGGCAAGATCGAAACCGCGCTTGCTCGTCTGGGCGCGGCTCTCGGACAGCAGCCGAGGAGCGATTACTGCCGCGAGGATCGCGACGGGGACGTTGACGAACAGCACCCACCGCCAATTCAGGCCGCTCGTTAGGACTCCGCCGAGCAGCACGCCCGCGGCGGCGCCAGAGCCCGCGACCGCGCCCCAGATGCCGAGCGCCTTGTTGCGCTCGGCGCCCTCGCTGAAGATCGCCGTGACCAACGCGAGCGCGGCCGGGGCGAGCATCGCCGCGCCCACTCCCTGGACGGCCCGCGAAGCGATCAGCTGCCCCTGGCTCTGAGACAGACCGCCCGCCAACGACGCGCCCCCGAACACCACCAATCCGACGATGAACATGTGCCGACGGCCACGCAGATCCGCCAGCCGCCCGCCCAGCAACAGCAGCCCGCCGAACGCGAGGATGTACGCGTTGACGACCCACGCGAGGTTGTCCTTGGAGAAGTGCAGCCCGTGCTGGATCGAGGGAAGCGCAATGTTCACGATCGAGGCATCGAGAATCACCATGAACTCCGCCAGCGCCAACAGCACCAGCGCCCACCAGCGGCGCGGATCCGGCCGCCGGTGCACCGCATCGGTCGTGAGGACCCGATTCCTTGCTCTGTGAGTGCTTGACGTCATCACCAACTCCTCCTAAAGATTGCGAGTACTTACTTTCTTCTTGATGAAAAAAGAGAGAGCTCATGCGTGAAACAGCAGATCGCCAACCAGCGTCCGCGCCCAGCGAGCCTTCAGGCGCTCGGCCCCCATCGCCGCGATGAAGTTCGCCAGCATCCCGATTGCGAAGAACTCCTGGATCGCCGCGTCATCGACGCCCGTCGCCTGTCGGACGAACTCAACCAGCCGCTCGAACCCCTTGCGGACCGCGTCGCGGACCGCCGGCTCGGTACACGCCGCCGCAGCGTGCAGCTGGATCAGCAGCAAATCACGGTCGGCGAGCACGTCGGCGTACGACTTGCCGATCCGGTCCAGCAGCTCCTCGGAGCTGAGCCCATCGGCGTCCGCTGCGGCGGTGGCGAACGTCGCCAGGGTCAGGTCAAACGACCGCTCGACCACGGCGATGAACAGCGCCTCCTTGGTCTCGATCAGCCGAAACATGTAGCCGTCGGATAGCCCCGCGGCCTTCGCGATCTCAATCGTCGGCGTCCCGAAATACCCACGGTCGGCGAACAGGCGCGTCGCCGCGACGACGATCGTCTCGCGACGCTCATCGGCCGTCATCCGCTTCCGTGACATGGAGAAAGAGAGTACTTACTCTCTTTCTCCATGTCAAGCCTCCTCCGCTCGCGGCAGCCGGGCGCTCGGAGTCGTCCGTCGACGCTCGTCGCGAGGAGTGAGACCCGGGTTACCGGCGTGCGCGCAGCTGCTTTCGCGAGGCTCACCGGCGCGCCAGTCATTTCAGCTCGTCGGCGAGCGCGGAGTGCCCCATCGTCGTGTGACCCTGCGCGGAATGCCAACGTGCGCGCCGACGCGGGCGAGCAGCTCGAGCAGCTGCCGGCGCTCCTCGTCGCTCAAGTCGCTTGTCAATTGCTGCTCGCGCTGGTCTGCGACGGCGAAGGCTCGTCCGAGCAGTTCACGGCCCGCCGGGTGAGATACAGCGCTCGGGCCCTGCGGTCGTCGGGGTTCTGGCGACGCTCGAGCAGGCCGCGCTCTTCGAGCGAATCGACGAACGCGACCATTCGGCTGGCGCGACTCCCATCCGTCGGCGATCGCCTGCTGCGTAACACCCTCGGTGCTTGCGACGCTGGCCAGCAGCGCGAACGCTTCGGCTCGAGCCCCAGCGGGGCAAGCAGCTCATGGAAGGCGCTTGCTAGCGCATATCCGGTGGTCGAGATCGTGAAGCCGACCGACTGCGGCCGCCCTGGTCCAGGAACGTTGATGCCCTCGATTGGCACGAACCCGCTAGGCGATGCCCCAGCCTCGCCGGAGGATCCGCCGGCGGGTGCGGCGCGACGAGGGCGCCAGGGTCGCGTTTCTTGTCCATTCTTAAATGACATCTTGACAAACTAGTTTCTCATTGTAATGATTCTTGCGGCATAATTCCGTGGAATCAACAGGCGAGGTTAGACATGTCCCAGGAGCGCTCCGGCCCCCGTTCCCCAAGCTGGCGCAATCGTCCGTCTCGCCCGCTTCGTGCTGGCCCATCGGCGGCTCGTGGTCGTGCTGTGGCTGCTGCTCCTCCCCGCCGGGATCTATGGGGCGGGCCACGTATCGAACCGGCTGAAGGTCGACTTCTCGCTCCCCGGTCAGCCGGGCTACGAGACGGCCAAGAAGATCACGCACCTGTACGGCAACGGCGGCGACCACCAGCCGACGATCACCTTGTCACGCCCCGCCGGGGGCAGCGGCGCGCGGACGGCGGAAGCTCGCCGCGCGTTCGACCGCGCCGCGGCCGGGCCGCGGACGCATCGTCGACTGCGCGGCCACGGGCGACCCCCGCTTCATCGGGTGGCGGCGGTCGACGTTCGCGCTGCTGTTCCCCGGCCCGGGAAGGGGTTCGGCGGCCCGGCGACCCCGGAGGCGATCGCCAACCCGCTCTCCGCCGGCGCTGCCCGCCGGGCTCGCATGTGCGGCTCACCGGCCTCGACGAGCTCGCCAGCGGCGGCAGCGAGAAGGGTCCGGGCGTCCTCGCCGAGACGCTGCTCGGCGCCGTCGGCGCGCTGGCGTGCTGGCGTTCGTCTTCGCGTCGCTCCTGGCGCTGATGCCGCTGCTGATCGCCGCGCGTCTCGATCCTGACGACGCTGCTCGTCGTGCTCGGCCTCACCTACGTCGCCGACGTCTCGTTCATCGTCCAGTTCCTGGTCGTCGCTGGTCGGGCTCGGCGTCGCCATCGACTACTCGCTGCTGATCGTCACCCGCTGGCGCGAGGAGCGCGACCACGGCCGCGACAACGCCGACGCGGTCGTCGTCGCGATGGAGCACCGCCGGGCGCGCCGTCGCTGCTCTCGGCGCTGACGGTCGCGATCGGCCTGCTCGCGCTGGTCGTGCTGCCGGTGCCGGGCCTGCGCAGCGTCGGCTACGGCGGCGATGCTCATCCCGCTCGTCTCGACCGTGGTGTCGCGCTGACGCTGCTGCCGGCGCTGCTGGGCGGCATCGGCCCGCGCATGGACTGGCCGCGCGTGCGCCACGAGGCCCGGCGCCAGCCGCGGCTGGGGCGCCTGGGCGCGCGGTGTCGTCCGCCGCCGCTGGCTCGCTGCGGCGATCGCGCTCGCCGATCCTGGCCGTGCTGATCATCCCGGTCTTCTGCCTG
Organism: uncultured Solirubrobacterales bacterium; assembly: GCA_963800475.1. GTDB lineage: Bacteria > Actinomycetota > Thermoleophilia > Solirubrobacterales > Solirubrobacteraceae > Palsa-465. Next base: position 179,374 of record CAWDAZ010000002.1, read on the forward strand.
ACGTCGGCCAGACCGCGCGCCGAGCGCGCTGGCCAAGAGCGGGCCGGCCCACGACGCCTACAGACCGCTGGTCGCAGGCGGGGTCCCCAGCGGCGTGCTCACCCCGATCGAGGTCCTCACCCACGCGCGACAGCGCACGGCGGTCGCCGGCGCGAGCTCGCGCGCGGTGCCGGGCATCGCCGACGTCGCGCTCTCGACCGCGCCGGACAACAACCGCGACGGCACCACGGTCGTCGTCGCGATCCCGCGCACGGAGACGCTGAACGCCAGGACGCTCGCACCCGGTCAACGCGCGGCCGCGACGCGCCGTCGAAGGGCGCCCGGGCGTCATCGGCGTCACCGGCGACGGCGCGGTCGAGCTCGACTACCTCCACGCCGTGTTCGGCAACTTCCCGCTGATGTTCGCGCTCATCGCGGTGCTGACGTTCCTGCTGCTGGCCCGGGCGTTCCGCTCGGTCGCTGCTGCGCGGCCAAGGCGGTGGTGCTGAACCTGATCTCGCTGGCGGCCACGTTCGGCCTGATGACCTGGTTCTGGCAGCAGGGCCACGGCTCGCACGGCGATCTTCGGCATCCCGGCGACCGGCGCGATCACGTTCTGGCTGCCGCTGATGGTCTTCGCGTTCCTGTTCGGGCTCTCGATGGACTACGAGGTGTTCATCCTCGCCCGGATGCGCGAGGAGTACGACCGCACCGGCTCGACCGACGCCGCGGTCGTCGAGGGGCTCGGCCGCACCGGCCGGCTGGTCACCAGCGCCGCGCTGATCCTGTTCCTCGCCTTCGCCTCGCTGGCCTCGGCGCCGAACACCGACATCAAGGTGCTCGCGACCGGGCTCGGGCGTCGGCATCCTGCTCGACGCGACGGTCGTGCGGGCGCTGCTGCTGCCGGCGCTGGTCTCGCTGTTCGGCCGCTGGAACTGGTGGCTGCCGGGGGGGTCGCGAAGGTGCTGCGCGTCTCCCCGGCCGTCCCGGCTGGCGATCGAAACGGCCGACCAGTATGACACCACGCGTAATTATCTAATTCTGATTACCCACGGCGGGTCATGATCGCCGGTGGCAGCGGCCTGATCGGACGCCACCTGTCCGCTGCGCTGATCGCGCGGGGCGACGAGGTGCTCGTGCTCTCGCGCCACCCAGCCTCGGTGCAGACCCGCCTGCCCGAGTGCGCAGTGTTGCCTGGCGTCCCGGGTCAGGCGGGAGATGGCGGGACGAGCTCGATGTGGTCGATGCCGTAGTCGACCTCTCGGGCGCCCCCTTCTTCACGAAGTGGCGCGGCGACTACTACACGCGTGAGGTCCTCGGGCCCGGCGCGCCGCGATCCAGTCGCTGATCGAAGCGATCGCTCGAGCATCGGAGCGGCCAAAGGTGTTCGTCAGCGCCTCCTCGCTGGGCCCGTACGGGTTCCGCCGCGACGATGAGGCGCTGACCGAGCGCTCCACCCCCGACATCGGGCCGCTCAGTCGGGACGCGCTCGAGCTCGAAGCCTGCGCGCTCGAGGCCGAAGCACTCGGTACCGCGTCGTCGTGGGCGCCCTGGAGTCGTGCTTGCGCCGGACGGCGGGGCATTCCAGCTGCTGACCGCGCATTCCGGCGCGGGCTCGGCGCCCCGGTGTCGCCGGGCACGCAGTGGTGCTCCTGGATCCACATCGCCGACGCGGAGAGCTGATCATCTCTGTGCTCGACCAGCGAGCAGGTTGCGCAGGACCGCTGAACCTGACCTCACCAAACCCGGTCCGCAACCGCGAGTTCGCTGAGGCCTTCGCGGAGGCGACATGTCGTCCGCTGAGACCGTCGATTCCGGGGCGCGCACTGCACCTCATGTTCGGGAAGGCCGCGATCATCATCACCCACGGGCAGCGCGTGCTTCCCGCCCAAGCACTCGAGCTCAGGCACGAGTTCCGCTACCCGAGGGCTGACCTGCTCACGCTCGATGACCTGATCGGACCCCGCAGGCGACGTCTCAGAGGAGCCGCAGCCAGAGGCCATCTTGATCACCGACGCCTGGTCGCGCGGTGACAAGCCAAGAGAGACCTATCCCTCGCTCATGCGCAGACGCCCCGGCCGCTACGGCCCCCGAAAAGCTAGGAGGTCCACGCATATGAAGCTGAACGAAGAAGCGATCGACTACCGCGACGGGAACGCCGAGCTCTCGGGTCTTCTTGTCTGGGACGGCAATGAACTCGCCCATCCGGGAGTCCTCGTCGTTCACGGCGGCGCCGGGCTGGACGATCACGCCAAGAGCCGCGCGAGACAGCTCGCCGAACTCGGACTCGTTGCGTTCGCCTGCGATATGTACGGCAAGGCCGTGATCGGCGATCGCGACCGAGTCATAGCCTTCCATCCACGGACCTGATTGGTGGAACCGCGACAAGCTCTGCTCGGCGCGCGATGGCCGGCATCAACGTGCTCGGCACCGACCGCGGCGTCAACGGACGCATCGCCGCGGTGGGCTACCGCTTCGGTGGGCGGACCGTGCTCGAGCTCGCCCGAAACGGTACGGACCTGCGCTGGCGCGATCAGCGTCCACGGCAGCCTCGAAACAGCCGACCGCGCCCGCCCAGGCGAGGTCAAAGCGAAGATCCTGGTCTGTCACGGCGCTCTGGATCCGCACGTTCCCACCCCACAATTGACGGAATTCATCGAAGAGATGAACACGGCGGGAACCGACTTCCAACTCATCGTCCACGGCTCGAGCGATGCACGGCTTCACCCATGACATCGGCGTGCCGGCGCCAGGAGTCGCGTATCACGCTACTTCCGACACGCGTTCGTTCGCAGCTATGAAGGCATTCCTGGCCGAGGTCTTCGATACCTCGGTCGCTCGCGCGGCTAAAGGACGGCGCAGCTTCGAGTCGGCTGCTCCTTTGCCACCAAACCAGCGACCCGACCCAGGTCTGTCGCACTGAGGCTAGTTGCGCATGCGCGGCTGCATCAACGGTGACCTTCTGGTTCGTCCCTGAGGGTGCGGAAGAGGTGCATCTCGAACACCGACGAAGCCGCGACTCGAGACCCCCTTTGCCTCTCCCGCAGTACTTCATGGCGCTCCGCGCGCAGACCTCAAGCGCGGATCTCGGGGCTACGCGGCGGCGGGCCTTCGCCGCTGTAGACCGGACCGCATGTGGTCATCAAAGTGGTCCGCTAAGTGGTCCGCTAAGTGGTCCCCTTAGGTGACCACTTGAGAGTCGCCTGGCCCCCGCCCGCACTGGTGATTCGTCCCAGCCCCGAGTCAGACTACCCGCCCCCCACGTTGTTTCGTGCGGGTAGTCTGACTCGGGGTTTAGCTGGGCTTCGGGCGGGCGGGTCCAGGCGGGCGAACACAGGGCTCGGGAGTCGGCGGATGACGGCCCGGTCGGAGAGTTCGGTTTGGAGAAGCAGCACGATCAACTCCTCCTGCTGCTTCATCTCGAGGACAACGTCTGGCGAGTGTCTAGGAAGTCGGCCGTTGATGAAGTGCCGACAGTGGTGACATCCTGTACGGGATGGAGATCCAGAAGCGGATCCTGGCGAGCGGAGCGGTGCGGTGGCGGGTCCGCTGGCGCCATGGAGGCCGTTATCGATCCCAGACGTTTGACCGGAAGGGTGATGCGGTGACGTTCGGTGCGGAGCTCCGGCGCCGTCAGCAGCTCGGGACGCTCACCTCGATGGACATGGGCCGGGTCACGCTCGGCGAGTACGTGCTCGACACCTGGTGTGAGGCGTATGCGTCCCAGCTCTCGCCGAAGACCTGGATGCACTACCGGCAGCTCCTGAACAAGCACATCCTGCCGCCGCTCGGTCCGTACGAGCTCCGGTCGATCAGGCCAGAGACGATCGCGCGCTGGCAGGCGGAGCGGCTCGCTGCGGGCCACGGTCGCGTCTCGGTCCGGTACGCGCTCACGCTGCTCGGAGCGATCCTGCAGCGCGCGTTCGAGAACGGTCAGATCCAGTCGAACCCTGCGCGCGCGGTGCGCAAGGCGTCGCTGCCTCGGCGGACTGAGGTTCGTCCGCTGGCGCCGGCAACGATCGAACGGATGGGTTCGGCGAGCTCGCCGCGCGACGCGACTCTGATCAGTGTTCTGGCGTACGCCGGGCTGAGGCCCGGTGAGGCGCTGGCGCTTCAGTGGCGGGATATCCGTGAGCAGACGGTCCTCGTGGAGCGCGTCGATCTCGCTCGGCGAGGAGAAGGACACGAAGACGGCCGCTCACCGGACGGTGCGTCTGCTCGAACCGCTTGCTGGCGACCTGCGCGAATGGCGGTTGAGAAGCGGCCGGCCTCCCGAGAGCTCGCTGATCTTCCCGTCAGCGAGCGGTGCGCCGTGGACGCTCGCCGCGTACCAGTCGTGGCGCCGGCGAGCGTTCAAGCGGGCGATCGAGGCGGCGGGGCTGGAGCACGGCCGTCCGTATGACCTCAGGCACTCATTCGCGTCGCTGCTGCTTCACGAAGGGCGCAGTGTGATTTATGTCGCCCGTCAGCTGGGCCACGACGCGCGACTCACGCTCAGCACCTACGGCCATGTGATCGACGAGTTCGAGGACAGGCCACGGGTGGATGCGCTCACGGCGATCGCCGAGGCCAGAGCGGCCGTCCACCAGGGCTCCGCCGCGACCAGCTGACGCCGCCGGGGACACGTCAGCAGCTCCGTCCCTCCCGCCGACTCGAACCTGACCAGTCGGCGAGGGTGCACCAGGGGTGCATCAGGTTGGCTCCTGCCGTCATCTCGTGTCCTCCGGTGTCCATCACGAAAGCGCGCATTTGCAGGCATTTAGTGGACTCGACGGGACACGAGCGGACAATTGATCTGCCTTACAAGCAGGAGGTCGGCGGTTCGAGGCCGTCACCGCCCATCGCCGTTCTGCCCGCCAGCATTGGGTTTTGAGACTAGGGCCGGTCGTGTGTCATCACGCGACACGCGTTATGCGCGGGATCGGTGCAAATAACGGATCGCTTCGCCGGGGATGGCCGGATGCCGTCCGGACCCGGCGGACCTAGCGTGCGGTGCATGAACGGTGCGGATCGCGTGCTCGTCGCGTACGGCACAAAGCACGGAGCCACGGCCGAGATTGCGCAGGTGATCGCTGACACGCTCCGCGTGGCAGGTCTCAACGTCGATGTGCAGCGGGCCCGTCGCGTCCGCTCGCTTGAGCCCTACCGGGCGGTCGTGCTGGGCAGCGCCGTCTACGCCGGGCGCTGGCGCCGGGACGCGGTCCGCCTGCTACGGCGACCACAACTCAAAGCGCGCGAGGTGTGGCTGTTCAGCAGCGGCCCGGTCGGCAAGGCGGGCGACCCAGAGCAGCTCGAGAAGTGGACCAAACCCCCGCGCGTGCAGGAGATCGCGGATAGCATCGGGGTGGGCGAGCACGTCGTGTTCGGCGGCATGGTCGCCGAGGACGCCGGGTTCATCCGCAAGAAGATGGCCCGCAACATCCCGCCCGAGCTCCGCGACCGCCGCGACTGGCACCAGATCGAAGCATGGGCCCAGTCGATCGCCGGCCCGCTCACGGGTCAAGCACTGGCATAGCACCGGGCGGCCTGCTTGAAAGGGATAGTCCAACGGCGGTCAGGCTCGCCGGACTGGCTGGAGCTGCGCGACGTCGCCAAGGCGATGGCAGCGCCCGCGCCCCGCACAGGACCAAAGAGATCGCCGGGGGAGAGATCGGCCGTAGCCGCAAACGTGGTGTCTCGAGTGGCGAGGCGGGGTCAGAGCGGCCAGGTCGGGCTGGAGACGGCGCCCGGGATGGCCTTTTCCCACAGTTCTCCGAGGCGCTCGCGATCGTGTTGGTCGAGGTGCGAGAGGAACATCTCACGCACGGTCCGGTGGTGCGTGGTCTGTGCCTCGCGCAGTCGCGCGAGCCCGTCGCGCGTAAGACCGACGAGCAGGCTGCGTCCATCGTCGGGGTTGCTCGCTCGTGTGAGCAAGCCGGTTCTCGCGAGACGGTCCACGGATCGTGAGATTCCGCTCGGGCTCAGGTTGCGCTGGAGGCCGAGTTCCCCGATCGGGAGTCGGCGTGACGGCGAGCCAACGAGCGTGATCATCACGCCGTAGGCGTCGATCCCGAACCCGTGCTCGGCGAGGAGCCGGCGGTCGAGCTCGCGAAAGACCGCCGAGTGCACGCGCAGCATCCCCCGCCACGCGGCGAACTCATCGGGCGTGAAGGGGTCCGGCTCGGGCGGCTCGTCGATGGCGATCGGCGGTCCACCGCGCGCGTTCGAACTACTTGACATACGCAAATAATCGGCATAGTGTTTGCATCCCACAAATACTCTACCCGAGCAAGGAGGCCTCGTGACCGCCACCACCAGCATCCCAAAGGTCCTCAACCCCGACGAGGGGCTGCGCCTGCAGTCCGGCCCCGGGCGAGATCTCGTGTTCAAGCTCACCGGCGACGACACAGCAGGCGCGCTTGACTACTTCATCGTCGAAGTCGCGCCCCACGGCGGACCGCCACTCCACGTCCACCATCACCAGGAGGAGACGATCCATGTCCTGAGCGGCCGCTTCAAGCTCAGAATCGGCGAACAGCTACACACCCTCGAGAAAGGCGGGTTCGCCTACCTCCCCGCTGGGCTGCCGCACGCGTTCTTGAACCTGACCGATCAGCCCGCCGAGATCATCGTCGTCTACGCGCCCGGCGGCGGGCACAGGTTCTACGAAGAGCTCGGACCCGCGACCAGAACCGCCAATCCCGACCGCGCCGCGATCGCCGCCATCTTCGACCGCCACGGCATGACCCTCCTCGGCCCACCGCTCAGCCTCGACTAACCACCCCGCGATCGCTTCGACCGCCGCGCAAGCCTCCGCTCTGCGACCGCATCTGAGACGGCCGGAACCGTGCGTTGGGGTTCTGAGCTTTACATCAACGGGTTGAGAGGGCGGGCGGTTTCGTCGGGGCGGCCAGGGACGCGCCCAGCTGAACGGACCAAGAATCGCGTCTGGTCTCGTAGACCTCGGGAAGCACGTCTCCGATCGCTTCGACCGTGTCTAGCCACGCGAGGGCGTCGAAGTAGTCCCCGCGCTCGGCGGACTCATCAGCCCACTGCAATGTGCTCGCCACGGCCGCGAGATGCTTGGCCTCGCGCTTGACGTGATAGTCCGAGCCGAACCCAGTCCAATCCTGGCGTCCAGTCCCCGGCTCCGGGTACGGGGCCATCGGCGCGGTAGCGCCGATGGTGGTCACTGTTGCACTCATCCCGATCACTCCTTCTTTGGGCGTCAGTCCCCTCGGGCACAGGGTCCCGTGGGCATGAATCCCTTGGCTGGAAACGGGCCTTGGTCCTCGCGATGTGATGCGGGCCCGTTGGGCGGAGGCCAATCGTCGGCGAGTCTTGACGACGGCAAGTCGGTGGTCAGCGACCGTCTTCTAGCGACACTACTCCCTTTTGGGCGTGGCGCCACCTTTCCGGGCGCGCGAGTCTCGGAGTTTGGTCTCGGTTGCCAGCGGCAGACCTTGAGAACTCGGTGATCATCGCGCGTGAGCATGGCGCACGGGCTCACGGCTTACGTGCGTGGTACAGCGCAGATCTGAAGCCGCCAAGCACGATGGCGTGTGGATGCGGCGAGCTACCGTCGCGATGCCAGTAGTTGCAGCCGAGGTCCGGCTCCGGATCGGGCGGTAACGTCAGTCCACGGTTCGGCCATAGCCAGGGATGCCGGCTTGAGAAACGCGGAGGACCACGATGACGACCGAAAGCTCAATGCAAGACGGGCAGCTCGCCGCCAAGATTTCGAACACAGTGGTTCACGCACTGTCCCGGACAACCGGTCGTGGCCCCACGAAGGCAAGGACCACGCTCGGGACCAACGGCGTCTTCGTGGTGCTGCAGGACACTCTCACGCGCGGCGAGCAGACGCTCGCTGACGCCGGCCACGGCGAGACGGTGCTCGATCTGCGCAGACGCTGGCAAAGCGTCATGAAGCAGGACGTCAGCCGCGAGATTGAAGTGCTCACCGGACGCAAGGTGATCGGCTTCATGAGCGACAACCACATCGACCCCGACCTTGCGGTCGAAGTATTCGTGCTGGAACCGCTCCCGAGCGCGGACGCTCACTGACCCCTCAAGCCGCAACTCGGGCTCCACCCGGCGTCGGGCTCAGAGTGCTGCCGAGCGCTACTTCCGCCACTCTGCGCCACGGAGGGTGAACGGGCATCTGCAGCACATCGGCGCCGGTCCCCCAACGCGCGGGTACGGGGTCACCGGGCCGGCATGTCGCCAGGCGATGCTGGGTGCTCAGCACGGGGAGACGGATGGTGGAGGCGGAGCGGGCGGCTCACCAGGGTGCGTAGGCGCCGGCGTTGGCGGCGCGCAGCGCCGTCACATAGCCTGCGCGCTCCCAGTCCGCCTCGTCGGCGTCGGCGGGCACCGCGAGCATGCCACGGAAGTCGTCGAGCTTGTGAAAGCCCTTGCGGGTCATCCATGTCTGCAGGCCGTCGAGCAGTTCGCACGCGTACGCGGGGCCGTGGCGTAGCAGGGCGGAGGTGCTCATGACCACGTCGGCGCCGGCGAGCAGGTAGCGCGCTAGGTCGGCGGGGACCTCGACGCCGCTGGTCGCAGCCAGCGATGCTTTCACGCGTCCGCGCAGGAGCGCGATCCAGGCGCGCGGCAGGCGCCCGTCGGAGGGGTTCGAGAGGTTGATCCGCGGCATCACGACCAGCTCGTCGGGGTCGACGTCGGGCTGCAGGAAGCGGTTGAACAGCACGAGCCCGTCCGCGCCGGCCTCGTCGAGGCGCTGCGCGATCTCGCCGATCGAGCTGAAGTACGGCATGAGCTTGACCGCGACCGGCACCGAGACCGCGGCCTTGACCTGCTGCAGCACGTCGACGTGGCGCTGCTCGACCTCGCGACCGGGCATGTGCGGATCGCCGGGTAGGTAATAGATGTTGAGCTCGATCGCGGCGGCGCCGGCGTCCTGCATCGCGCGCGCGTAGTCGGTCCAACCGCCCGGTGTCGAGCCGTTGAGGCTTGCGATCACCGGCACGTCGACTGCGGCGGCGGCGCGCTCGAGCAGGCTCAGGTACGCGCCAGGAGCCGAGTCCTGCTTGGCGATCGCGGGCACGTAATCGAGCGCCTCGGCGAAGCTTTCGGCCGGCCCGTCGACGAGCTCGGCGATGTGCGCCTGCTGCTCGCGCAGTTGCTCCTCGAACAGCGAGAACAGTACGATCGCGCCGACCCCGCCGGCCGCCAGCCGCAGGATCCCCTCGAAGGTGTAGGACAGCGGCGAGGGCGACGCGACCAAGGGGTTTGGCAGCGCCAGGCCGAGGTACGTGGTCGCCAGGTCTGTCACGTATCGATCCTCCCGTTGCCGTCGAGCTCGCGGGCGCTGCGGGCGTCGGCGGGGAAGTCGCCGGCCGAGCGCGTCGCCATCTCCTCGTATGTCTGCCAGCGCAGGTCGGCCGTCCGCTGCGCCGCCGCCAGCAGCCGCTCCGCCTCGACGGGATCGGCGCTCTGAAGCGCGCGGAAGCGCAGCTCACCCTTGCGGTAGTCCGCGAGGCTCATTCGCGGCCGCGGCGAGTCGAGCAGGAACGGGTTGGCGCCGTCGGCGCGCGCGACCGGGTCGTAGCGGATCAGCGGCCAGTGGCCGCTGGCGACCGCGCGGTACTGCTGATCGAGGCCATCGCGCATGTCGTAGCCGTGCGCGATGCAGTGGGCGTAGGCGATGACCAGCGACGGCCCGTCGTATGCCTCGGCCTCCCGCAGCGCAGTCAGCGTCTGCTGTGGGTCGGCGCCCATCGCGACGCGCGCGACGTACACGTTGGCGAGCGCGATCGCCTGCAGCGCCAGATCCTTGGTCGGCATCGTCTTGCCGCCCGCCGCGAACTTCGCCACCGCCCCCAGCGGCGTGGCCTTCGACATCTGCCCGCCGGTGTTGGAGTAGACCTCGGTGTCGAGCACCAGCACGTTGACGTTCTTGCCGCTTGCGAGCACGTGGTCGAGGCCGCCCGAGCCGATGTCGTAGGCCCAGCCGTCGCCGCCCACGATCCACACGCTGCGGCGGATCAGGTGGTCGATCACGCTGCGCAGGTCCTCGACCGGCGGCCCGTCGAGCGCGTCCAGGCAGCGCTCCAGCTCCGCGAGCCGCTCGCGCTGCTCGCGCAGCTCGGACTCGCGCAGCTGTGGCGCGCTCAGGATCTCGTCGACCAGCTCCGGGCCGATCTGCTCGCGCAGCTCGGTCAGCCGCCGACGCGCGACCTCGGTGTGCCGGTCGGCCGCGAGCCGCAGCCCGAGCCCGAACTCGGCGTTGTCCTCGAACAGCGAGTTGGACCACGCCGGCCCGCGCCCGTCGGCGCCGACGCTCCACGGCGTGGTCGGCAGGTTGGCGCCGTAGATCGAGGAGCAGCCTGTGGCGTTGGCGACAGTGAGTCGATCGCCGAACAGCTGGGAGATCAGCCGCAGGTACGGCGTCTCGCCACAGCCCGCGCAGGCGCCGGAGAACTCGAACAGCGGCTCCAGGAACTGCGTCCCGCGCACGGTGCCGAAGTCCACGCGTGAGCGGTCGGCGGACGGCAGCTGCTCGAAGAATGCGATGTTCTCGCGCTCGGTGGCCAGGAGCGGCTCGCGCTCGGCGAGATTGATCGCCTTGTGGACGGGGTCGCCTCCGCCGGACACCGGGCACGCCTCCACGCACAGCCCGCAGCCGGTGCAGTCCTCGACGTACACCTGGAGCGTGTAGGCGGTGCTCGGTAGGCCGGGCCCGTTCAGCTCCGCGGACTTGAACGACGCGGGCGCGCTCGCCCGGCGGTCGACGTTGTAGTAGCGGGTGCGGATCACGCTGTGCGGGCAGACGAAGCTGCAGTTGCCGCACTGGATGCACAGCTCGTCGTCCCAGACCGCGACCTGGTCAGAGATGTTGCGCTTCTCATACCTGGTCGTGCCACTCGGGTACGTGCCGTCGACCGGTAGCGCGCTGACCGGCAGCTCGTCGCCGCGACCGGCCATCATCATCGCGCTCACGGCGCGGACGAACTCCGGCGCGTCCGCGGGCACGAGCGGCCGCTCGTCGTGGTCCGAGGTCACCTGGCCGGGCAGCTCCACCTTGTGAAGGCCGTCGAGCGCGCTGTCCACGGCCTTGATGTTGCGATCGACGACCTCCTGGCCGCGGCGGCGGTAGGTCTTCTCGATCGACCCCTTGATTTTCTCGATCGCCTGCTCGCGCGGGAGCACGCCCGAGATCGCGAAGAAGCACGTCTGCAGCACGGTGTTGGTGCGTCCGGCGAGGCCCGCCGCGCGCGCGATCGCACCGGCGTCGATCATGTACAGCTCGATCTGCTTCTCGAGCATCCGCTGTTGCACCCGCCGGGCGAGCGTGTCCCACACCCGGTCGGGCGGGTGGTGAGTGTTGAGCAGCAGCGTCGCGCCGCGCGCGGCGCGGTCGAGCACCTCGGGGCGCTCGAGCAGGCCGTACTGGTGGCAGCCGACGAAGCTGGCATTCGAGACCAGGTACGGCGCCCGGATCGGCTCCGGGCCGAAGCGCAGATGCGAGATTGTCTGCGAGCCCGACTTCTTGGAGTCGTACACGAAGTACCCCTGCGCCTGCAGCCCCTCGTCGCCGAGGATCTTGATCGTGTTCTTGTTAGCGCCGACCGTGCCGTCGGAGCCGAGGCCGAAGAACACCGCCCGGACGGTCTCCGCCGGCTCGATGTCGAGCGCGGGGTCGTACGGCAGGCTCGAGCCGGAGACGTCGTCGGTGATCCCGATCGTGAACCGGCGCTTGGGCTTCTCGCGCGTGAGGTCCTCGAAGATCCCGGCGACCATCGCCGGGCTGAGCTCCTTGGAGGAGAGGCCGTAGCGCCCGCCGGTGACGGCCGGCGACTGCTCGCGCTCACCCTCGTCGTGGGCGTCGCTGAGGGCGGCCAGCACGTCGAGGAACAGTGGTTCGCCGTGCGAGCCCGGCTCCTTGGTGCGGTCGAGCACCGCCACCCGGCGCACGGTCTGCGGCAGCGCCTGCGCCAGCGCCTGCGCGGGGAACGGCCGGTACAGCCGGATCTGCGCGACGCCGACCTTCTCGTCCCGGTCCTGCAGGTAGCGCACGGTCTCGGCCGCGGTCTGTCCACCCGAGCCCATCATGACGATCGCGCGCTCGGCCTCCGGGTCCCCGGTGTAATCGACGAGGCCGTAGCTGCGGCCAGTACGCTCCGCCAGCCCGTCCATCGTCCGCTGCACGATCTCCGGCACGCGGGCGTAGAACGGATTGACGGTCTCGCGCGCCTGGAAGAACGTGTCCGGGTTGTGCGCGGTGCCGCGCACGAACGGCCGCTCGGGAGACAGCGCGCGGGCGCGGTGCTCGCGGATCAGCTCCTCGGGCACGAAAGCGCGCAGGTCCTCGTCGGAGAGCTGCTCGATCGTGTTCAGCTCATGCGATGTGCGAAACCCGTCGAAGAAGTGCAGGAAGGGAACCCGCGTGGCAAGCGTCGAGGCGTGTGCGACCAGCGCCATGTCGTGCGCTTCCTGCACCGACGCCGCGGCCAGCAGCGCGAACCCGGTCTGGCGCACCGCCATCACGTCGGAGTGATCGCCGAAGATCGACAGCGCCTGCGTCGCCACCGAGCGCGCGGCGACGTGCATCACGACCGGCGTCAGCTCGCCGGCGATCTTGAACATGTTCGGAATCATGAGCAGCAGCCCCTGCGAGGCCGTGAATGTCGTCGCCAGCGCGCCGCCCTGCAGCGCGCCGTGCATCGCGCCCGCCGCCCCCGCCTCGCTCTGCATCTCGACCACGCCGGGAACCGCGCCCCACAGGTTCGTCTGGCCGCGGCTCGACCACTCGTCGGCCAACTCCGCCATCGGCGAGGCCGGCGTGATCGGGTAGATGCAGCACACCTCGCTCAGCCGGAAGGCGACCGATGCCGCCGCCTCGTTGCCGTCGACCGTCACGCGCATCACCCAGGCCCCCACTCGGTCGGCGCGACGAACGTCTCGGGCGGATCGGGTGCGCCCTCCGGGATCATCTCGATCGAGTGCACCGGGCACTGGTCGAAGCACGCCCGGCAGCCGGTGCAACGGTCGTAGTCAAACCGGTAGCGGTGCCCGGGGCCGAGCTTGATCACCGCGTCCTCCGGGCACGCGCCGAGGCACCCATCGCACTCACAGCAGTTGCCGCACGACAGACAGCGGTGCGCCTCGTAAGTCGCCTCCTGCGACGGCAGCGCGCCGACCACCTCGACGAAGTCGCCGACCCGCTCGGCCGGGTCAAGCTCGGGCTGCTGGCGGCGCAGCGCATCGCCGAAGAACCACAGGTGAAGCGACTCCAACGGAGCGAGCGGATGCTTCTGATCGCGCCCGTACCGCTCGCCGCGCAGCCACGCGTCGATCTCCCGCGCAGCCCGCTTGCCGTGCCCGACCCCGACCGTGACCGTCCGCTCCGCCGGGACCATGTCGCCACCGGCGAACACTCCGGGCGCACCGGTCATCAGCGACGGCGACACCTTCACCGTGCCGTCGCGCTCGAACTCGATCCCCGGCACCTCGCGCAAGAAGCCAGTGTCGGTGTCCTGGCCGAGCGCCAGGATCATGGCGTCGGCCTCCAGCGTCTCGAACCGTCCGGTGCCATGCGGCCACCCGGTCTCGTCGAGCTCCATCACCTCGACCTGCAACTGCTCGCCCTCAAACGCCTTGATCGTACGCAGCCAGTTCATCCGCACGCCCTCGCGCTCGGCGTCCTCCGCCTCCTCCTCGTGGGCGGGCATCTGCTCGCGCGTGCGGCGGTAGACGATGATCGCCTCCTCGGCGCCCAGCCGCCGCGCGGTGCGTGCCGCGTCCATCGCCGTGTTGCCGCCGCCGTAGATCGCCACCCGGCGGCCGATCTGGGGCCGCTCGCCCGAGGCCACGCCGCGCAGGTACTCGACCGCGTCGACCATCGGCCCGGCGTCCATCGCGGGGATGTCGACGCGCTTTGACAAGTGCGCGCCGACCGCGACGAACGCGGCGTCGAAGCGGCCCTCCCGGCGCTCGGTCTCCAGGTCGGTGACGCGATGGTTGGGAGTGAGCTTGACGCCCAGCTTGGCCAGCCGCTCGACCTCCCCGTCGAGCACGTCGCGAGGCAGCCGGTAGGCGGGGATCCCGTATCGCATCATCCCGCCGGGCCGCTCGCCGGCGTCCCGGATCTCGACCTCGTGCCCGAGCCGCGCCAAGTGGCAGGCAGCCGACAGGCCGCTGGGTCCCGCGCCGATCACCAGCACGCGCCTGCCGCTCCGAGTCTCGGGGCGGTCGAACTCCCAGCCGTTCTCGAGCGCGAGGTCTCCGAGGAACCGCTCGACCGCGTGGATCGACACGGCGCTGTCCAGCTGGGCGCGGTTGCAGCTCGCCTCACATGGGTGGTAACAGACGCGGCCGTGGATCGCGGCGAACGGGTTGGCGGCCGTCAGGATCCGCCACGCTTGCGCGTGGCGCCCCGCCTGGACCTCGGCGAGGTAGCCCTGGATGTTCTCCCCCGCCGGACACGCGTTGTTGCACGGCGGCAGCAGGTCGACGTACACCGGCCGCTCGACCCGCACCGGCCCTGAGCGCGCGCGGCCGTGCAGCAGGTCCGGCAGCGGTGTGATGTCTCGCGAGGAGCCGGCAGGCCCCGGAGCGAGACGGCGCTCGGAACGCTGAAACCGCTGCGGCTGCGAAGACATCGCCCCGCAATCTACCCCCCACAAGCCATGCCGTAAATCGAAGCCCACGACCACACGCTCAACCCACTGTGACCGCCCACCTCGCAGCGGACGTAGCGAGGCATGCGATGAGTTCAACCCGATCAGCGGGTAGTGGGATCCGGTACCGCAGGTCGGTCCGGGTTCTCCCCGGCGATGCGGGCAACGGATGCGCGGGACAGGGCGCGCAGACCGTGGTCGGCAGCGGTCCTCACCTCTCACCGCGCGACGGAGATCACCGACGCCCGGCCGACTTGGCGTCAGAGCACACTGGTTTGGCATCTCCGACCACGCTCCAATCGTGGCTGCCTTCGACTTGGATGCGCCTGGCCCTTAGGACCGTCAGCCCGAGCGCGCGCTTGCGGTGCAAACGCCTAGCGTGTGGCAAGCCCGGGCCAAGGAACCAGCTCCAGCTCCTCGCCGTCCTGAAGCACGTCGCCGAGAGGCTGCGATTCGCCGACGTAGGTCCCGGTGAGCTTGCGCCGAAGCGAGAGGCCGCTCGCGTCGCGCCCTAGGCGGTTAGACAGCTCGACCACCGCGTGCGAGCCGACCATTTCCCGCGGAAGCGACTCAGTCCGGCCCTCGATGACGACTCGCATCTGTTCCATGCTGCTTGGAGCCTAAACGCTGGTCCTACCTAGAGGAAGGACCCGCCTAGGCGCTTTGCCAGCGGTCACGACCGTCTGAGGCTGGCTCGCACACCATCGGCGTGCCTTTAGTCGTGTGGCCGGTCGCTCCCTCCGGCGAACAGAACGCGCCCGAGTGCACGACACCTTCATCGGGCGGTGAGGATGGTGGCGGTGGAGGTGGCGGAGCCGGCTTCGGCTCGGGCTTCGGCTTGACGTTCGCGTTGTAGAACGACACTCAATCGAGCGCGATGATCTGCTGCGCGCGAGCGAGCGACATGCGGCCGTCACAGACTCGGGTGTGGAGGTAGTTCTCCTCCTTGTCCTTCACCGGCGATTACCGGCGGAGTCCTGACCCCTCGATTACCGGCCGCGAACCCCGGCCGTTGCCTTACAAGCAGGAGGTCGGCGGTTCGAGACCGTCACCGCTCATGAAAGAAGACGGCCCGCGATCGCGGGCCGTCTTCAGTTGCGACTGAACTGCCTAGATCGTCTGAACGTTGGTGGCGGCGGGGCCCTTGGGTCCCTGCTCGGCGTCGTATGACACCTTCGCGCCTTCGGCGAGCGTCTTGAAGCCGCTGCCTACGATCGATGAGTGGTGGACGAACAGGTCCTTGCTCTGGTCATCGGGCGTGATGAAGCCAAAGCCCTTCTCGTCGCTGAACCACTTAACGGTTCCGGTTGCCATCAGTTCCCTCCCGGGAGGTTGCGTGCTGCGAAACGCGGGAGGTGCTCGGAGGCAACAACTACGAACGCTGGCACTGCTTTGCCGGGCATCACACCCGGCCGTGGCCGCCAGTGTAGCTCCGGGCGCTGAACATCGTGCACTTCAGCGCAGTTGCGCGGCGAGCACGCGACCACGCTTGGCCGCCGCTCGCGCTCGCGCGGCGTGGGCAAGCTCTGCCTCGGCGCCGCGCGGCCGCCCACTGCAGCGGTCGCGGTCCGCGTGCTGCTCGGCCAGCCGCGCCGAGGACTCGAGGGTGTTGGCCGCCCTCAGGAACAGCGCGGCCAACTCCGTTTGGGCAACTGAGGATCGTGGTCCAGAGGCGATAGCCGGCCTCCCAAGCAGCGGCGAAGGTTTGGTCCCGACCGCTGATGGTAAACCCACCTCCAAGTGCCGAAAATTGGGAAGCTCTCAGCCGACCGGGCAGCCGGGCTGGCGACGGAGCGCGCGCACTGGGAGGCGGGACGCCGTGCGGCGCGCGAGATCGCCGGGTCGCGCTCGCTCGCAGGCCGCGAAGTGTCTGAACATGGCCGACCCGCGTACGTAGTTTCCCGCAGCAACCGTTCGGGCTGACCCGGCTCCGACGCGGGCATTCCCGGCGATACGGTTCGGCGTGTGGTGGTGAGACCTGGCTCTGATCCGCTGAGCGTGGTGATCGTCGGCGGCGGCGTCGCGGGGCTCGAGGCGACGCTCGCGCTGCGCGACCTGGCCGAAGATCGCGTGGGCGTCACGATCCTGGCCCCGCAGCCCGAGTTCGTGTACCGCCCGATGCGCGTCCGCGAGCCGTTCGGGTTCAGTCCCGCAAGGCGCTATTCACTCCAGGGGCTTGCCGCCGATGCCGGCGCCGAACTGGTCCAGGACGCGTTCAAGTGGCTGGAGCCCGATCGCCGGTTGGTCCACACCGAAGCCGAGCGTCAGCTCCCGTACGACGCGCTGCTGCTGGCGATGGGCGCCCGCCTGCAGCCTCGGTTCAAGCACGCGGTGACACTCGACGACCGGGTCCTCGACGAGCAGCTGCACGGGCTGATTCAGGACGTGGAGGGCGGCTACGTACGGAGCCTTGCGTTTCTGATCCCGCACCCGATGCCCTGGCCGCTGCCGGTATACGAGCTGGCGCTGATGACCGCGGGGCGCGCAGCCGAGATGAATATCGACATGTCGATCACAATCGTGACTCCCGAGGATGCACCGCTCGCGCTGTTCGGCGGTGCGGTCAGCGACGCCGTGCGCGGCCTGCTCGAGTCGAAGGGCATCCTGACGATCACCTCCGGCCATCCGGAGGTCCCGGAGCCCGGACGGGTTGCGATTCACCCCGGCGGACGGATGCTGCATGTCGATCGGATCGTGGCCGCTCCGCAGCTGTTCGGCCCGTCGAGCCCCGGCGTTCCGAAGGGCGCTCCGGACGGGTTCATCCCGGTCGACGTGCATTGCAAGGTGAGGAACCTCGAGCGCGTGTACGCGGCCGGCGACGCGACCGATTTCGCCGTCAAGCTGGGCGCGATCGCCGCCCAGCAGGCCGACACCGCGGCCGAGGCGATCGCTGCGCTGGCCGGCGCCGCGGTGGAGCCGGCTCCGTTTCATCCCACCGTGCACGCGATCCTGCTCGGCGGCGACAAGCCGCTGTACCTGAGCGCCCACATCACCGGCGGTCACGGATCCAGCTCCGAGGTCACCGACGTGCCGAGCTGGTCGCCGGCGACCAAGATCACCGCCAAGTACCTGTCGGACTTCCTATCGGCGCACGATGTCGCCGGGTCGAGCACCGCCTGAGCCCGAGGAGGACGAGATGAACGCCGACAAGCCGCTGCGCGTCGTGATCGCCGACGATCACTCGGTTGTGCGGCGCGGGCTCCGGGAGGTGCTCGAGGCTGACACCGGGATCGAGGTCGTCGCCGAGGCCGAGGACCTCGAGGGGGCGCGGCGCTACGTGCGGGGCCACAAGCCCGATGTGCTGGTGCTCGACCTGAACATGCCCGGCGGCTCGACGCTCGACGCGATTCCAGAGATTCGCGCCGAGGCACCCGACACCCAGATCGTGATTCTGACTATGCAGAACGAGCCGGCGTACGCCCGTCAGGCGCTCGCGGCGGGGGTGATGGGCTACGTGCTCAAGGAGGCCGCCGATGCCGAGCTGGTCGAGGCCGTGCGCCGGGCGGCGGCAGGCGACACGTATCTCAACCCGCGGCTCGGAGCAAAGCTCGCCGCGGCGCCTCCACCCGGGCCTCCCGATGGTCTCTCCGAGCGGGAGGTCGAAGTCCTCAGGATGATTGCGCTCGGACACACCAACGCGGAGATCGCAGGGCAGCTGTACCTGTCGGTCCGCACCGTCGAGACGCATCGTGCGCACATCCAGCAGAAGCTGCGACTGGCTTCACGCTCGGAGCTGGTCCGCTACGCGCTCGATCACGGCCTGGTGAACATCGAGTCGTAGGCGCCGCGGCCCTCCAGGCCCCGAGTCGTAGGCGCCGCGGCCCTCAGGCCCCGAGCGCCGCAGCCTGCCACTGGCGTCGCATCGCCTCGTACTTGCTGGGCAGTGCCCCCTCGAGTATCTCCGCGGCGTCGAGTGCATCGAGCGCCGATCGGTAGTCGCCCCAGCGAGCGTCGAGCTCAGCGAGCAGAAACGCCAGCTCAAGTGCGTCGCGCTGCTCGGATTCGGGGACCGGTGGTCCCGGCACGGGCGGGCGATCGGACAGCGGCTCGCGCGAAAGCGGGCGGGGCCGCGCGGTCGCGAGATACGGCGCGAGGTAACGTCCGGCGATCTTCGCCGGCGGCCACCAAAGCGGCTGACCGGAGGCCGCCGAGTCGTTCCGGGTACCAGCCGGGGCGACCGCGGCCTCGATCGCCACACTTGCCTGCCGGGGGAAGCGATGCGGCTCGGCGCGCAGGTACAGCGGAGTGCCGCCGGTCATCAGCAAGCCCCGCAGCACCGGCCGAAACGGCTGCGGATCGAGCCCCGCGCCGGCCTCGGCGGCGATCGCCTGGGCGACTGCGTCCGCCTGCTGGGCCGCCAAGCCGCCCTGCTTGAGCGGGAACGAGGTCACGTCACCCGCCGCGTAGATCCCAGCATCTCCCGGCACGCGCCCGTGCGCGTCGGCCGGGACGAACCCGTGCCGGTCGCTTGGCAGACCCGGCACGGCCGGTCCCTTGAGGATCGGCACCGTCACGACACGGTCGACGAACACCGTGCCGCCGCCAGCGAGCCTCAGCGCGCGCCGTTCCGTCCCGGTGGGAAGTGACGACGTTCGGAGGGTTATGCCGCGCGCGGTGAGGAGGGCGCTGACCGCCGCGCCGGCGGCGGGACCGAACAGCTCGAGCGGCTCCTCCTCCGGGGTCACGAACGTCACGGGGACCGATTCGGCGCCGCGCTCGCGCAGGGTGCTTGCCGTCATCAGCGCCAGCTCGTAGAGCGGTAACGTCCAGAGCCGCTGGGACGGCAGCGCGAACGCGACCGACTTCGCCTCGCCGGCGACGAGCTGATCGACGAGCGCCGCGAGCGCGGCTACGTCGTCTCGTCCGGCGAATGTGAGCGCTCCGGGCAACGGCTCGGTTGGGATCGCGCCGGTCGCGACCACCAGCCAGTCGAAGGCGATCTCCTCACCGAGACCGGTCACCGCGACGCGTCGTGCCCGATCCACTCGCTCGAGCGAATCCCACACCAGTTTCGCGTGCTGGTCGGCGGCGATCTCAGCGAGCGGGTAACTGTGCGCCTCTCCGCGTCCGAACGCCTCGGCGACGGTCACCGGGCGGTACACGAACTCTCGCTCGGGCGTCAGCAGCGTCACCTCGACCCGATGACCCGCCAGCTCGCGCAGCGCGAGCAACGTCTCGAGTGCGGCGACACCGCCGCCGGCGATCAGGACGCGAGGCGACCCGTGGCGGCGTGACGCCGCGCTCATCCCGAGCTCTCGAGCGTGAACGGCCGGTCGAGGAGCCGGACGCCGGTGATCACGCCCCGCCAGTACACGAATCGACCCTCGGGGAGATCCCAGTACACCTCGCCTCGGGTCGGCAAGCGCACGCCGCCGAGGGTCCGGTAGTCGCTCAGGTCGCCGCCCCACGGGGTGGGAACCGAGCGCCCATCGACGTCCCGCGGCCGTGCGGCGGCGCGGCAGCGGAAGATGTCGCCGCTTGCGTCGAAGTCGAACGTCACCGCCGGTCGCTGGCCGTGTGCGTGAGACGCCAGCTCGACCGTTCGCGCGTCCAGCTCCGTCCACTCGAGCTCGTCGTTGGTGTAGATCGCGAACGGGACCCACGGCAGCTCGGCGAGGTATCGGTAAGCCTCTCCGACCGCTATGTCGGGGCCGGCCTGCTGTCGCACCGGTACCCCGAGCGCTCTCACCGTCAGCGCTCCTCGATCGCTGCCGTAGCAGTCGCGAACCTTGAGTGCGACCACCGGTGCGATATGGAACCGCGCCGCCCAGCAGAACGCGACGCGCTCCACCGCCAACCGTTCGGTTGCCGTGAAGTGGATCGGGCGGCCACCCGGCTTCGTCCACATCGAGCCGGTCTGCGTGATCTCGACCTGCGCCGGTGCGGTCCGCACTCCCGGAAGCGCGCGCTCGAGGTAGCCGTCGACGAGTGTGGGGAGGCGGGCACGGCGTCTCCCGTCCAGCGCCACTGCGGAATCTGCGCGGGTCGACATGCTGCCCCAGCGTAGGAGCGTCGAGGAACCGCGGGATCCGTACGGGGCCGCGGGCCACTGCGGGTTTACCACCGGCACTCCAGCACCGGGTATGAATACGTTTGACCTCGTTGGCCGCCCCGACAGCTCAACCGCTCACCCACGAAGAGCTCCGCGTGCTCGACGCGTGGTGGCGCGCGGCCAATTACCTGGCAGTCGGTCAGATCTACCTGCTCGCGAACCCGCTGCTGCGCGAGCCGCTGAGGCCCGAGCACGTCAAGCCGCGGCTGCTTGGTCATTGGGGCACGACGCCCGGCCTGAACTTCGTCTACGCGCACCTGAACCGGGCGATACGTGCCCGCGAGCTCAACACGATCTACGTGACCGGTCCCGGTCACGGCGGCCCCGGCGTGGTCGCCAGCGCGTACCTCGACGGCACCTACACCGAGGTCTATCCCCACATCGGCCACGACGAGGAAGGGTTGCGCCGGCTGGTTCGGCAGTTCTCGTTCCCGGGCGGGATTCCGAGCCACGCGGCGCCCGAGACGCCTGGGTCGATCAACGAGGGAGGCGAGCTCGGGTACTCGCTGCTGCACGCCTACGGAGCCGTCTACGACAACGCCGATCTGCTTGCTGTGTGCGTGGTCGGCGACGGGGAGGCCGAGACCGGGGCGCTCGCGGCGAGCTGGCACTCGAACAAGTTCCTCAACCCGGCGCAGGACGGCGCGGTGCTGCCCGTGCTCCACCTGAACGGTTACAAGATCGCCAACCCGACCGTGCTCTCGCGGATCGGGCGAGAGGAGCTGGACCTGCTTCTGCAGGGCTACGGGTACGCACCCCGGTTCGTCGAGGGATCGGATCCCGAACGGATGCACCAGCTGATGGCGGCGACGCTCGACGAGGTGCTCGACGAGCTCGCAGGGATTCAGCGGGAGGCCCGCGAGAACGGGAACGCAACTCGGCCCAGGTGGCCGATGATCGTGCTTGTCACACCCAAGGGCTGGACCGGACCGAAGGAGGTCGACGGATTGCCGGTGGAGGGTACCTGGCGCGCCCACCAGGTACCACTCGCCGAGGTGCGGACCAACCCGGCCCACCTCGCTCAACTCGAATCGTGGATGCGGTCGTACCGGCCTGAGGAGTTGTTCGACGAGGACGGCGCCGTGCATCCCGAGATCACCGCACTCGCCCCCGACGGCGACCGCCGGATGAGCGCCAATCCCCACGCCAACGGCGGGCTGCTGTTGCGCGACCTCGAGCTTCCGGATTTCCGCGACTACTCGGTGGAGGTGCCGGCCTCCGGCTGCACGTCGAGCGAGCCGACGCGCGTGCTCGGAGCCTGGCTCCGCGACGTGGTCGCCGCCAACCGCGACCGCTTCCGGCTGATGGGCCCGGACGAGACCGCGTCCAACCGCCTTCAGGCGGTGTTCGAGGTGACCGACCGCGCCTGGGATGCCGAGCGGCTGCCCACCGACGATCACCTGGCGCCGCGACGGCCGCGTGATGGAGGTCCTCTCCGAGCACCTCTGCCAGGGCTGGCTCGAGGGCTATCTGCTGACCGGGCGGCACGGTCTGTTCAACTGCTACGAGGCGTTCATCCACATCGTCGACTCGATGTTCAACCAGCACGCGAAGTGGCTGAAGGTGTGTCACGACATCCCGTGGCGCCGGCCGATCGCGTCGCTCAACTACCTGCTGTCGTCGCACGTCTGGCGCCAGGACCACAACGGCTTCTCGCACCAGGACCCGGGGTTCATCGACCACGTCGCCAACAAGAAGGCCGAGATCATCCGCGTCTACCTGCCCCCGGATTCCAACTGCCTGCTGTCGGTCGCCGATCATTGCCTCCGCAGCCGTGATTACGTCAACGTGATCGTGGCCGGCAAGCAGCCGGCGCTCGACTACCTGACGATCGAGGAGGCGATCGCCCACTGCACCCGCGGCGTCGGAATCTGGGAATGGGCGTCGAGCGATCAGGGGGAGGAGCCAGACGTGGTGCTCGCCTGCGCCGGCGACGTGCCGACGCTCGAGACGCTGTCCGCCGCCGCGCTGCTCCGCGAGCGGCTGCCGGAGCTGAAGGTCCGGGTCGTCAACGTCGTCGACCTGTTCCGGCTGGAGCCACCCTCCGAGCATCCGCACGGGCTATCGGATGCCCAGTTCGACGCGCTGTTCACGAGCTCGCAGCCGGTGATCTTCGCCTACCACGGCTACCCGCTGCTGATCCACCGCCTCACGTACCGCCGGACCAACCATCACAACATCCACGTGCGCGGATACAAGGAGGAGGGCACCACCACGACGCCGTTCGACATGGTGATGCTCAACGACCTCGATCGGTTCCACCTGGTGATCGACGTGATCGATCGCGTGCCGGGACTCGGCGAGCGATGCGCGGGCTTGCGACAGGAGATGGTCGACGCGCGGCTCGAACACCGCGCCTACACGCGCGAGTATGGAGAGGACGCCCCGGACATCCGCGACTGGACATGGGCGGGCGGCACCAGATCCTCGTCGTAAACGCGGGCTCGAGCAGCGTCAAGCTCAGCCTGATCGGGCCCGGCGACGAGACGCTCGCCGCCCGCGAGCTCGACGCGCCGCGGGCCCGGGTGAATCGCGACGAGCTGCAGGCGGCAGTCGCCGAGGGGCTCGGCGACGCCGCCGCCGTCGGACACCGGATCGTGCACGGCGGCGAGCGGTTCAGGGCGCCGGTTGTGATCGACGGGGACGTCGAACGGGCGATCCGCGAGCTGAGCGAGCTCGCGCCGCTGCATCAGCCGAAGTCGCTGGCCGCGCTGGACGCCGTGTCAGCCGTGCTTCCGGGGGTTCCTGCGGTCGCATGCTTCGACACCGCGTTTCATGCGGACATGCCGCCCGCGGCGCGGACGTATGCGCTGCCATCCGGATGGCGCGACCGCTGGCCGATTCGCCGCTACGGCTTTCACGGGCTCTCCCACGCGTGGGTGGCGCGGCGCGTGCCGGAGCTGCTCGGCGCCGAGCCAAGCGCGATGCGGATCGTCAGCTGCCACCTTGGCGCGGGCGCATCCCTCTGCGCGATCGCGGACGGGCGCTCGCGCGCGACGACGATGGGGTTCACCCCGCTCGAGGGACTGGTGATGGCGACGCGCTCGGGCAGCGTTGACCCGGGACTGGTGCTGTGGCTGCTGGAGCGAACCGAGCTGCGGGTGGATCAGTTGAGTCGCGCGCTCGAGCACGACTCCGGTCTGCTTGGCCTCGCGGGAACCGCCGACATGCGCGAGTTGATCGCGCGTAGCGAGGCCGGCGACCCCGACGCCGGCCTCGCCCTGTCGGTGTACGTCGAGCGCCTCCGGACGGCGATCGCGGCGATGGCCGCGGCGCTCGGCGGGGTCGACGCGCTCGCATTCACCGGTGGCGTGGGCGAGCGATCCGCCCACATCCGGGCGGCGGCGACCAGCGGGATGAGCTTCATGGGGATCGCGATCGACTCGGACCGCAACGGCGCGGCGCACGGCGACTGCGAGATCACGCGAGCCGGAGCCGAGGTCCGGAGTGTCGTCGTCGAGGCTCGGGAGGACCTCGAGATCGCCGCCCAGGTGCGCGCGGTCATCGCCGGCTGAGCCTCCACGAGCCCCGCGGCCGGGCGCGGACTGCGTAGTTTTCCGCGCGACTGCGCTGGTCCGATCCGGATATCAGCCAACCGCGACGGCGGCATCGTGTCGGTGACGATGTCCGGAAACCTGCCGGCACCCCGGCCCTCTACTCCCGACCAGCATCCGCGTGACCCCACGCGGACCGGGGGCTCGGGCGGGCGAGGGGAGCCGCCTCAGGGTGGAGGCAAGCTTGGCTGGTGGTGGCTGATGATCGTGGGGCTGCTCGCGGTGAACGTGGCGATCGTCGCGCTCAGCACAAGATCCGCCACGCCGACGCGGATCGGCGTGCCCTACTCGGCGTTCCGCGAGCAGGTCCAGCAGCACAACGTCGCCTCGATCACGGGCACCGGTGAAACGATCCAGGGCACGTTCCGCAACCCGGTTCGCTACCCACCGACCAGCACCGGGACGACTTCGAGGCTGTTCAAGACCGAGCGTCCCGTATTCGCCAACGACCAGATCTTCCAGCGGCTGCTCGCGGATGGCGCGACCGTTGGGGCGAAGCCGACCGCGTCTTCGACTCCGTTGTGGCTGTCGGCGCTGCTGGGATTCGGCCCCACCCTGCTCATAGTCGCTCTGGTCGTGCTGGTGATGCGCGGGATCTCGCGAGGGATGGGCGGCGCAGCCGCGGTCACCCGCTTCGGCGCCGCGCGCGCCCGGCGGTACGAGCCCTCCGAGCAGCGCACGAGCTTCGAGGACGTGGCCGGGATCGACGAGGCCACCGAAGAGCTGGAGGAGGTCGTCGACTTCCTGAAGAACCCGGACCGCTACCGCGCGCTCGGCGCGATGGTGCCGCGGGGCGTGCTGCTCACAGGCCCACCCGGCACCGGTAAGACGCTGCTCGCGAAGGCGGTCGCCGGAGAGGCCGAGGTTCCGTTCTTCTCGATGTCGGCATCGGAGTTCGTGGAGATGTTCGTCGGCGTCGGCGCGAGCAGGGTTCGCGATCTGTTCGAACAGGCCAAGAAAGAAGCGCCGGCGATCGTGTTCGTCGACGAGCTGGACGCACTTGGACGGACCCGGGCGACCGCTTCGATGTCGGGAGGCGGCCACGACGAGCGGGAGCAAACCCTCAACCAGGTGCTCACCGAGATGGACGGGTTCACCGGCAGCGAGGGCGTGATCGTGCTCGCGGCAACAAACCGCCCCGAGATCCTCGACCCCGCACTGCTGCGGCCCGGCCGGTTCGACCGCCGGATTGCCGTCAACCCCCCGGACCAGGCCGGCCGCGAGCAGATCCTCCGCGTACACACGCGGTCGGTACCGCTGGCCAGGGACGTGAGCCTCGCCGCATTGGCAGCGGCCACGCCCGGGATGGTGGGCGCGGACCTGCGGAACCTCGTCAACGAGGCCGCCCTGCTGGCCGCCCGGCGTGATCGCCGCACGGTGGGCCACGAAGACCTCGCCGACGCTCTGGAGAAGATCGTGCTGGGCGCCGCGCGCCACATCCTGATCACGCCGGAGGAACGAGAGCGCACCGCCTACCACGAATCCGGCCACGCGCTGCTCGGGATGCTCGAGCCGGGTGCCGACCCGGTGCGGAAGGTGTCGATCATTCCGCGAGGGCACGCGATGGGCGTCACCTTCCAGAGCCCCGAGAAGGACCGCTACGGCTTCGACGAGAACTACCTGCGCGGCCGGATGACCGGTCTGCTCGGTGGGCGGGCCGCCGAGGAGCTTGTCTACGGAGCAGTCACCACCGGCGCCGAGTCCGACCTGGAGCAGGCGACCGCGCTGGCGCGGCGGATGGTGGGCCGCTGGGGGATGTCAGACCAGGTCGGGCTCGTGTCGATCGTCCCGGCCGACGGCGCCGATCCCTACGGGATGCTCGGCGAGGGAATCTCCGAGCAAACGCGCGAGCTCCTGGATGCCGAGGTACGGCGGATCACCGACGAGTGCCACCGTCGTGCTCTTGACACGCTGCGCGAGCATCGGGAGCAGCTCGAGGCGCTGGCCCAGGCGCTGCTCGAACACGAGACGCTCGACGAGCCGGATGCGTACGCGGCCGCCGCGATTCCGCACGCGAACCCCACCGCGGCCCCGGCGGACGCGTGACGACCGGCGGCGGGGCCGATGGCTAATCCCGTTGTGTGTGTAGTGGGCGGAGGCACCGCCGGGCTCGAAGCGCTGCTGGCGGCACGCGCGCAGCTGGGTGCCCGCGTCGAGCTCGTCCTGATCGCGCCGGAGCCCGAGTTCCGCTACCGGCCGATGAGCCGCGGGTCGCTGTTCGCGCCCAGCCGGGAGCAGAGCCTCGCAATCGCGGACCTGGCCGCGCATGCGCGGACGACCTGGGTGCAGGACCGCGCCGACGTCCTGCGCGAGCCCGAGGGCGAGGTGCTGACCCGCGACGGCGAAACGGTCGCGTTCGACGTCCTGCTGCTGGCGCTCGGCGCGCGGCCGCAGCGCGCGCTTCGGGCAGGGCACGTGTGGATGCGCGGCCGCGATCCCGGGTTCCTCGACGAGATCCTCGAGGGGCTCGAGTCCGGAGGGCTGCGAAGCGTCGCGGTGGTCGTCCCGCGAGGGGCCCGCTGGCCGATTCCTGCCTACGAGCTTGCGCTGGTGCTGGGGTGGTCGGGCGCCGAGCGCGACGCGAGGGTCACACTGTTGACCGCGGAGAGACAGCCGCTGGACACGCTCGGATCTGCGGCGACCGAGGCCGTGTGCGCCGAACTCGAGGCGGCGGGTGTCGAGGTGGTCGCGGGCGTGGAGGTCGTCGATCGCGACGGTGGCGCGCTCGACGGCGCGGGCCTGGCCGAGCGCGACGCCGGCGCCCCGGCGGAGGTGAACCTCGTTCCAGAGGGAGGTGACGACGACGGGGACCCGCTGAGGGAGAGGCCGAGCGCCCCCGACCGCGTGGCCCCCGTCGCCAAGCGGACACGAAGGTTCGATCGGCTGATCTCCCTGCCGACGGTGCTCGGCCCGTTTCTGCCTGGCTCCACGCACGATGCCGCCGGATTCGTAGAGGTCGACGTGGCGCTCAGGATGTTCGGCAGCCGCCGTGTGTGGGCCGCGGGAGGTTGCATCGCGGCCGCACTCGAGCACAGCGCGCTGTCCGCGCAGCAGGCCGATGCTGCGGTCGCCGGGATCGCCCGCGCAGCGAGCGGCGGCTCCGCCGGCGAGCTCGCGGTCGCTCCCGAGCTGACCGGGATCCTCCTGACCGCACAGCGCGACCAGTGGCTGGCCAGCAACCCTTCGGGGATCCGGCAGCCCTCGACGCGCTGTCTGTGGTGGCCGCCGGGGAGGGCGGTCGGCAGCATGCTGGCCAAGCTGATCGCCGCTTGGGACCCGTCCGTCGGCGGCGAGCTTCCGGGTCACCCCCAGGGCGTGCTTGTGCGGGCTCCGGTCGCCCTCGGTCGCAGCGAGGGATCGCCCGCTTCCGGGATCGCCCCCGGTGGGGAAGCCGAGCTCCTCCACGCCCGGCTCCGCGATCTGGAGATCCGTCAGCTGATGGCGGTCCGGCGCCGCGAGCGGGACGGGGAGCAGCAGTTGCGGACGATGCGCGGCGAGCTGCGGTCGTTCGCGGATCGCGAGCGGGTCGTGATCCGCGATCTCCAGCGTCAGGGCTACCTGCCGGAGCGCGGTCGACCGTGACGGCTCGGTGCGGCACTGCGGGCAGGCCGGACGGCGCTCGCTACGTAGTTTCCCGCCCGGGCGCTGCTGCGCCGCCCGGATGAACGTCACTGGCGCCGGCGCGATCATCGCTGTATGGCGCATTTCTCGATCGACCAGCAGCTTCAGGTCCAGAATGCCGAGCTCCGCGACGAGGCGGAACGCCTTGTCGCTGAGATCCACCGACTTCGCGCCGAGAATCGTGAGCTCCGGGCTGCGCTCGGTCTGCAGAGCCAGTGTCCGGGCCGGGCGCGAGCCTGGGGATCGATCGAGACCACGGCGGGCACGTCGATCGGCCCGCGCCGCCGGAGGGGAGGCTCGGCGTGACGCCGCTGCTCGAGCACGTCCGCGTCGGTGACGCGATGCACCACGGGATTCTCACGTGCTCGCCCGACGCGCCGCTCGGGGAGGTGGCGGGGATCATGGCCAGGCACCGGGTGCACGCGGTTGCAGTCACCGACGGCGACGGCAACCGGCCGACCGGGGTGGTCTCGGATCTCGATGTGGTGGCGGCGATCGCCGGCGGCGAGGAGCTCCTCGCCGGTCAGGCGGCGGCGACCGAGCCGCTGTCGGTGTCGGCCAACGAGCGACTCGACCGAGCCGCCCAGCTGATGACCGAGCACGCTGTCGCGCACCTCGTCGTCCTGGATCCGGCCGACGGGCATCCTGTCGGTGTGCTCGCGACCTCGGACGTCGCGTCCATCTACGCGGCCGAGACCCGCCGGTAGCCGAGCGCCACCGAGGTATGAAGCGCGCCGCGAGGCCTCGCAGCCACGACATCATCCGCTCGATGAACGGCGCCTCGGTCGACCTGCACTGCCACATCCTGCCCGGGATCGACGACGGTGCCACGGACCTCGCCGATGCTGTCGCGATGGCGCGCCAGGCGCAAGCGGACCGAATCGCCTCGATCTGCGCTACGCCGCACATCCGCCACGACCACGAGGTGCGCATCCACGAGCTGCCCGATCGACTCTCGGAGCTTGGCCGCGCCGTGCAGGAGGCCGGTTGCGCGACGCAGGTGCTCGGAGGCGGCGAGGTCGCGGTCGGCGCCCTCGAAGGGCTCGATCAGGTTGAGCTGGCGTCCGTCTCGCTGGGCGGAGGTCGCCGCTGGATCCTGTTAGAGCCGGATCCCGGGCCGCTGGATGACCGGCTCGACGCGGCGGTCAGCGCGTTGCGCGACCGCGGATTCCGGGCGCTGATCGCGCACCCGGAGCGCCATCCCGCGCCCGACCTGTTCGAGCGCCTCCAAAGGCTGGTCGGGGAGGGCGCGCTGGTGCAGGCGACGGCCGACTTCCTGGTGCGCGAGCCAAGCCGCACGGGAATGCTCGAGCTCGCGCGCCGCGGCCTGATCCATGTGCTCGGCAGCGATGCCCATTCCGCGCGGGCGGGTCGTCCGGTGGCGCTCTCGCGGGCGCTCGCGGCGCTGGCCACCGTGCAGCCGACGGCCGCCCACCTGGATTGGATCGCCGACGCCGCTCCGAGCGCGATCGCCGCCGGAGCGGAGCTCACGCCGCCGTTCTGACCGGCGGGCGGACCACCACCTGCCCGGCGAGCTCCTCGACGACCGCGCGTCGGCCCGTGCCAAGCCCGTGCCGGAGAAAGTTCGCGGAGCCGGCGGCAGCGCCGCGCACGATCGCCTCGCGCAGCGGCAGGCCGTGGGCCCACGCCGCGGCGATCGCGCCCATCATTGTGTCGCCGCACCCCTCGCGGTGACCGACGGCGAACCGCGGTGGAACGACCTCGTACGGATCGCCTTCGGAGGGCACCACCAGAATCGGCGCGTCGGCGCGCGTGACCGCCACCGATGCCGCCCCGGCCTCCTGCAAGCGCCGCGCCGCGTCCAGGGCGCGGCGGCCGTCGACGGGTCCGCGGACGTATTCGGCAAGCTCCCAGTCGTTCAGCTTGACGAGCGCCGGACGGTGGGCAAGCGTCTGCTCCAGGCGAGGGCTGGAGAGGTCGACCAGCACCGGGACGCCTGCGGCGCCCACATCCGCGGCGAGCACTGCGTACGCCTCCTCGGGCAGGCCCTCCGCCGGATACGGATTGCAGAGCACGAGCGCGGCGCTGCCGAGGGCGGCGGCGCACGTTGCGCTCACCAGGTCGTCGAGCTCGTGCCGCCGCGGCGGGGGCCGGAGCGCGGTCGCGACCAGCTCCCGTTCGCCGCGCCGGCGATCGACGACATAGCTTCCACTCGAACCCGACGCCGGGACGACGCGGCGCTCGCCGCCGAGCGCCTCCAGCAGCGGGAGCAGCGTAGCTCCCGTTTCGCCTCCGACCAGCGAGCACAGCACGGGCGTGGTGCCGAGCTCGGCCGCCATCCGCGCGACCCACACTCCCTGGCCGGCCGCGTGTACGTGGATCTCGTCGTCCTGGCCCCGGGCCTCGATCGCGATGCTCAGCAGCGGGTCGGGGCCGAACACGGTCACCCGCGGGGCTGGCTGATGCGCACACACCGGCTCGCCGCGTTCCGGCCCGGGCCCGCCGCTCAACCCGCTGGACGGGGCACGGCGAGCACGGGGCACGCCGCATCGTGCATGATCGCCTCGCCCGTGGCGCCGAGCAACACTCGGTTCATCGGCCCCCACCGGCGCGAGCCGATCACCAGTAGGTCCACGTGCTCGGTGAGCGACAGCAGCGAGTCGGCCGGCCTCCCGCGCTCGATCTTGACGCTCGTGCTGGCCTGAAGACGGGACGCTGCCAGCTTCACCTCAGCTCCGAGGGCGTCGATCTCGTCAACTACCGCCTGCTCCCACATCTTGACGCTCTCGGTTGCGACGCCCATCCACGGGATCGTCGGCAGCCTGTCGTCGATGACCGCCTGAATCCGGAGCTCGGCCCCGGCGCTCGATGCGATCGCCGCCGCCACGGCCAGCGCCGCAACGGATTCGGGCTCGCCGTCGTAGCCGACCGCCACTCGCTCGAGCGCCCGATCGGAACGCTCGCGATATCCGCGAGGGGCAACGGCGAGGCTGCACTCGAAATGGCACAGCAACTGGCGCGTGCGCTTGCCGATCCGGACGTGGCCGTCGGGCGCCTTGCGGCTCGAGCCGAGCACCAGCAGGTCGCGATGCTCGCGATCGACGACCCGCTTCAGCGCACGCGGAACCGACAGGTCGGACTCGATGTCGATCCGGGCTTCCGGCGCTCGCGTGTCCCGCTCGGCGCTCAGCGCCGCCCTCGCCTGTTCGTGCAGGCTCGTCCAGTCCATCCCCTTCGGCATCACGACGAGCGGATCGTGGTGGACCGTCACCAACATCAGGTCGGCTCCCGCCAGGCGTGCAAGCCCGGCGCCCAGCGCAACGGCATCGCTGCCCTCGGGATAGCCATCGACGCCGACGGCGATCCGCTTGAAAGCCGGCCCGCGAGCTGTCGTGCCACTGGTGGTCTGATCAATCGTGCTGTCCATGGCTCGATGATCGCTCGATGCGAACCCCGGTCCATCGGCACAAGTTCTCCGCGGCACTGCGGGCAACTACGTACGCGCAACGAGTCGCAGTGCGGATGGGCCGTCACCCGCGCGGACGTAGCGTCCGACTCCCAGCACCAAAGGAGGAAACGCGATGACCGCAACCGGTCTACAGCCCTATCACGGCAGCTACCTGATGCCATCGCTCGACCACGCGACCGTCGCCGACGCGATGCACCCGGGGATCCTGTCATGCGATCCCGATGCGTCGCTGACCGAGGTCGCGCGCACGATGGCAACCCATCACGTCCACAGCGTCGCGGTGATCGGCGTCTCTCACGAGGACCCCGAGTGCGGGGTGTGGGCGGTCGTCTCCGACCTCGATCTGGCGAAAGCGGGGATCCGCGGTGGCGCCGACAAGACGGCGCGCTCGATCGCGACCCGGCCGCTGATCAGCGTCGAGCCGGGGATGTCGCTCCGTGCCGCTGCCGAGCTGATGCTCGAACACTGTGTGAGCCACGTGGTGGTCGTCGAACCCGGCTCGCAACGCCCCGTCGGCGTGCTGTCGACGCTCGACCTCGCCGGCGTGCTCGCCTGGGGTGAGGCATGAGACGGACGCAGGATCGGCGCTAACTACGGACGGCCAACACGCTGTCCGTGCGGATGACGCAGCCGCCGGTGAGACATAGGTTCGCACTTACACCAGTTGCACGAAGACGTAACAGCTATGAGGAGGGACCGATGATCACGCTCGCAAAGCTTTCCATCAGGCGACCGAAGTCGTCACTCGCAATCTGGCTGATCGTCGGCATTGCGTTGTCGGTGATCGGGCTGGGCGTCTCAAAGAGCCTGTCCCCGACGATCAACGTCGTGCCCGGGACGCAGTCCTCGCGCGCGCAACAGCTGGGTAACGCGCAGTTCGGTCCCACGCAGCTCGTGCCGATCCTGCTCGTTGGTCCCAAGGCGCAGCTCAATCGCGAGGGCCCACCGCTCGTAGCCGCGTTGGCCAAGCGCCCGCACACGCGAGTGATGTCGGCCTGGGACGCTGGGAGCGCCGCGGCATCACTGAGACCGAAGCCGACCGCCGCGATGATCATCGTGTCCGTCGACCGCTCGGAGAAGACCGCGGTCAAGTACGACCAGCCTCAGATCGAGAACCTGGTCGCCCACAAGATCACCGGCCCCGTCAAGCCGTACATCACCGGCCAGCCCTCGATCGACCGCGCCGAGAAGGACGCGTCGCTGTCGAATCTCCGCCGAGACGAGGCGATCGCCGTCGGCATCCTCTTCCTGCTGCTGCTCGTCGGGCTGCGCGCGCCCGTCGCGGCTGTGATCGTCACCGCCGTCGGCGCGATCAGCATGCTGGCGGGCTTCGGAGAGGTCGCCCTGCTTGGGAAGATCTTCAGCCTCGATCCGGTGGGAGTCGCGGCCGGCACGATGACCGGGCTCGCGGTGGCGGTGGCTTTCGCGGTATTGATTCTGGACCGCTTCCACCGGGAGGAGTTCCCACCTGACGGACATCCACGTGACGCGGTGACCGCCGCGGTCCGCGGGCTCGAAACCACCGGCAAGGCGGTGCTGGTCGCAGGAACCGCGCTTGTGATCGGGCTCGCGCTCGTGGCGGTCGTCGGACCAACGCAGCTGATGGTGTCCGTCGGCACAGGCGCGCTCACGTGCGCGCTGTTCGCGACCGGGGGTGCCGTCGTGGTCATGCCCGCCGCGTTGGTGCTGCTCGGACGGAAGATCGACTGGCTGAGCTTCCCGGCCCCGGCGTTCCTGCAGCGCGCGTGGTCGCGGCTCGTGGGGGCCGGCAACTGGGTCACCCGCTACGCCGTCTGGACCGGTGCCGTCGCGACCGCGCTGCTCGCCGCTATCGCGGTCCCGGCTTTCGCGCTGAACACGGGTCCGACTGACATCAGCCAGCTGCCGCCCGGCTCCAAGGCGGTGGTCGCCTTTAAGGAAGTCTCGCGCGTGATGGGCCCGGGCTGGGCGACCCCATTCAACCTGATCGTCGTCTCCAACAACCTCCCGCTCACGACGCCCAAGAACCTCGCGAGCCTCAGCAAGTTCCAGACTCAGATCGCCAAGAACAAGACGGTCTATTCGGTCACCGGGCCGGGGGCGATCAACCCGACCTCTAATCAGCTTTCGACGTTTGGCACGCAGCTCTATCACTCCGCCGCTGTCTCCGAGAAGAGCAAAAAGGACCTCGTCCAGTTGATCAACGGCCTCGGTCAGGCCGGTTCCGGCTCGGCGCAGCTCCAGTCGGGGCTGGCAGCCGCATCGTCTGGCGCCGGTCAGCTGCAGTCCGGCGGCGGTCAGGCCGGCTCAGGCGCCGGTCAGCTGCACACCGGCCTCGCTCAGGCACGGGCGGGTTCGGCGCAGCTCGCGGCGGGACTCAACCAGGCGCTCAGCGGCGCGAACTCATTGAAGAGCGGCGCCGGCCAGGCGCTGGCGGGCGCGAACACGCTCGCGAGCGGGCTGGGTAAGGGAGCGCCTCAAGTCACTGCCGGGCTGCCGGCCGTCGCGTCACTTGCGAGTTCGAGCACGGCCGCCGCGAGCGAGATCAAGGCGCTCCAGGGCCAGGCTTCCAGCGCGCAGGGCGAAGCCGCCCACGCGCTGTCGCAGCTGCAGGCCGCATGCAGCGGGCACAGCGACCCAAGCTGCCAGGCCGCCGTCAACGGGCTCTCATCCGTCAACAGCTCCCTGACCGGGATCGCCGGCGGGCTCAACACCGCCTATGGCAACGCGGCCGGGGCCTCTGGAATCGCGGCGGCGGTCAAGAGCCAGGTCACGGCGCTCGCGCCGCAGCTGACGGCAGCGGCCCAGGGGGCCTCGGAGCTCGCGGCCGGCATCGACCAGCTGCACGCCGGTAACTCCCAGCTCGCCAGCGGGCTGAGCCAGCTGTCGGGCGGCGGCGGCCAGCTCGTCAGCGGCCTCGACCAGCTGACAGCCGGCGCCGGGGCGCTGCAGATCGGGCTCGGCCAGCTGACCGGCGGTGCAGGCCAGCTCGCCAGCGGACTGTCCGGCGGCGTGGGTCCGGCCGGACAGCTCACCACCGGTCTCGGAACGATGCAGGCGGCGGTGGTCAAGTCCCGCGGTCAGATCCCGTCCACCGCCCAGCTCAGGCAGCTGCAACGCGAGGCACCGGGGATCTTCAACTCCGGGTACTTCGTGCTCGCGGCGGTCGAGGGCGCCACGTCCGCCAACCGCACCGAGGCGTCGTTCACGATCAACCTGCTGCGGGGCGGGACGGCTGGCCAGATCCTGGTCGTCTCCAAGTATCCCTCGAGCGATCCGCGCACCGCGGCGCTCGGCACGCAGCTCGCGACGCTTGCGAACCGGTACGCCAAGGCCAACCATCTCCAAGTCGCTGTCGGTGGGCCCGCGGGCGGCCTCGGAGACGTGGCGAAGGTGACCAAGTCTCGCATCTGGCTCGACGTCGCAGTCGTGTCGCTGGCGATCATGCTGACGCTGGCGATCGCGCTCCGGGCGGTGCTCCTGCCCGCCGTGGCGACCGTGTTCGGGCTGCTGGCCACGGCCTCCACATTCGGGCTCCTGCAGGTGTTGTTCGGCGGCTCGAACCCGCCGCTCGGCGGTCCCGGATACCTGGACCCGATCACGGTCATCAGCGTGTTCACGATCGCGTTCAGCATCACGGTCGTGTTCTCGACGATCCTGCTGATGCGCACCCGCGAGGCGTACGTTGACGACCCAGACAATCGATCTGCAGTCCGCACGGGCCTGCGCGAGACGGCGGCAGCCGAGACCGGCGCGGGCCTGGTGATGGTGGCGGCGGTGATCCCGTTCGCGCTCACCGACCTGCTCAACATCCGGGCGCTCGGCATCGGTGTTGCGTTCGCGGTCCTGCTGGACGTGCTGATCGTGCGACCGGTGCTGCTGCCAGCCGCGGAGGCCGTGCTCGGGCGCTGGGGTTGGTGGCCGACGCGTGGGCCAGTACAGCCGATTGTGCCGGAGGCCCCCACCGCCAAGCCCCGGCGCATGCCGAGGCCGCACATGCCGCACCGCAAGCCGCGGCCCGCCCACTGATTAGGAGCATCGAGATGAACCCCCTGGTCACACAGCCGAAGCAATCGATTGACGAGGCGCCGGCTCCGGTCGAGCCCGGGCTCCCCGTCGTGGCGGGGCCGAGAACCCTGGGTGAGATGATCCTCGACGCAGCCGAGCGGTACTCGGGCGTGGCGCTCGAGTACCGCCGGGGCGGCCATCCGGGCTACGTCTCCTACTCGGAGCTCGGCACGGCCGCGACGGAGATCGCCCGCGGGCTGATCAGCCTCGGGATCGAGGCGGGCGACCGCGTCGCGATCCTGGGGTTGACCTCCGCGGACTGGACCCTCGCCGACTGCGGCTCGGCGTGCGCCGGTGCGGTGGTCGTGCCCGTGTACCACACGAACTCCCCGGAGGAGTGCGCGTATGTCCTCGGGCACTCCGCGGCGAAGCTGATCTTCTGTGAGAACGACGATCAGGCCGCGAAGATTCGCCAGGTCCGCGATCAGCTGCCGGCGCTCGAGCAGATCGTGCTGCTCGAAGGGAGCGCCGGCGATGCGATCTCGCTTGCCGAGCTGAGGAGCCGAGGCGCCGAGATCCCGCCCGAGGCGGTGCGGGAGCGGCTCGAGCGGGTCGGCCCCGACGACGTCGCGACGATCGTCTACACGTCCGGGACGACCGGGCCACCCAAGGGCTGCATGCTCACGCACGGCAACTTCCTGGCGACGGTTCGCAAGTACGCCGAGCAGCTTCAGTTCAGCGAGGCCCACTCGCTTTACCAGTTCCTGCCGCTGGCGCACGTGCTGGCCCGCGTCGCGCAGACGGTCGCCCTCAGCGTCGGTGCGCGCGTCGTCTACTGGACCGGTGACCCGGCGAAGATCGTCGACGAGCTCGCCGAGACGGCGCCCACGCACTTCCCCGCGGTCCCGCGCATCTACGAGAAGATTCACGGCGCTGTTCTCGGCCGGATGGCGGACGGACCGAGATCGCAGCGCGCGCTCTTCAACTGGGCGCTCCACCAGGGAGCCCGGGCACGCCGCGACCTGCGTCTGGGCAGGTTGCCGGGGATCCTGACCGACGTCCAGTACCGGGTAGCCGATGAGCTCGTGCTGAGCAAGGTCCGCCGCGTGTTCGGCCCGAGCCTCCAGATGGCGCTCGTCGGGGCGGCGCCGGTCGCTCAAGAGCTGCTCGAGTTCTTCGACGCATGCGGCGTGCTCGTGCTCGAGGGGTACGGGCTCACGGAGAGCTGCTCCGCCGGCACGATCAACACGATCGACGCGGTCCGATTCGGGACGGTCGGCAAGCCACTGCCGGGCACCGAGGTGTCGATCAGCGAAGAGGGCGAGATCCTGCTCCGCGGCCCGCACGTGTTCAAGGGCTACTTCCGCGACGAGCAGGCGACAGCCGACGCGCTGACGCCGGACGGCTGGCTGCGGACCGGCGACCTGGGCTCGATCACCGACGACGGCTTCCTGAGAATCACGGGCCGCAAGAAGGACCTGATCATCACCTCGAGCGGCAAGAACATCACGCCGGTGAACATCGAGAGCGCGCTGCGCGAGAGCCGCTACATCACTGAGGCGGTGGTGTACGGCGACAGCCGGCCGTACCTGGTCGCGGTCGTGACGCTCGACCACGACGAGACCGGCAAGCTCGCCAAGCGGCTCCGGATCCCGAACGACCCGGCGACGCTGGCGTCGGACCCGCGGGTCCACAAGGAGATCCAGAAGGACATCGACGCCGTCAACTCCAAGCTGGCGCGGATCGAGCAGGTCAAGCGCTTCGCGATTCTCGACCACGACTTCAGCCAGGCCGCAGGGGAGCTGACGCCGACCCTGAAGGTCAAGCGCGCATTCGTGTACGACAAGTACGCCGAGGTGTTCGACGGCCTCTACGCGGAACGAGGGAAGTGATGGGCAGTCGCCTTTCCAGCGCCGATGCAGCATGGCTGCACATGGACCGCCCCACGAACCTGATGGTGATCAACTCCGTGCTGCTGTTCGACGAGCCTGTCGACTGGGAGCGTGTCAAGGAGGTCACTCAGCGGCGCCTCGTCGACCGCTACCCCAAGTTCCACCAGCGGGTGGTCGAGAGCCGACTGCCGCTGCGCCCGCCTGCCTGGGAGGACGACCCGGAGTTCGCGCTCGAGCACCACATGCACCACCTCGCGCTCCCTGCCCCGGGAGATGCGGCGGCGCTCCAGGAGCTGGTCGGCGACCTGATGACGATGCCGCTCGACCGGAACCGGCCGCTGTGGAACCAGTACATGGTCGACGGGTTCGGTGCAGGCTCGGCGCTGATCGTCCGCATGCACCACTGCATCGCCGACGGGATCGCGCTCGCGAGGGTGATGCTGTCGCTCACCGACTCCGAGCCGGACGCCGGTGTCGGTCCGCTCAAAGAGCACCCGGGTTCGCGCAACGGGGTGCGCGTTGGTGGACTGCCGCTTCCGGGCACACGGCCGCTCCTGAACATGGCCAGGCTCGGTACCGGTGCCGCGCGCCAGGGTGTGCAGATCGCGACCTCGCCCAAGCACGCGGCGCGCCTGGCGGGCGCCGTCGCTCGCGACGGCGGCACCCTGGTGCGGCTGCTGCTCACGCCCACCGACGCGGCAACCGCGATCAAGGGCGATCCCGGCGTCAGCCGGCTTGTCGCGTGGACCAGGCCGCTGGACCTGAAGGAGGTCAAGCGGACCGCTCACGCGCACGACGCGACCGTCAACGATGTGCTGCTCGCGTCGGTCAGCGGCGCGCTTCGCCACTACCTGCAGGACCGCGGCGGCGGCGTGGGTGAGATCCAGGCGATGGTCCCGTTCAACCTCAGGCCGCTCGACAAGCCCGTGCCGCGGGAGCTCGGGAACAAGTTCGGGCTGGTGTTCCTCCCGCTCCCGGTTGGCACGACCGGCAGCTACCGGCGTCTGGTCGAGGTTCACAAGCGAATGCAGGAGATCAAACGTGGTCGCGACGGTCCGGTGTCGTACGCGATCCTCGGCGCGATGGGGTTCACTCCGGAGCCGATCGAGCGCCGGGTCGTGGATCTGTTCTCCTCGAAGGGGACCGCCGTGATGACCAACGTGCCCGGACCGAAGGAGCCGGTCTACCTGGCCGGGACGCCGGTGCGCTCGGTCCTGGTCTGGGCTCCCACCTCGGGTCACATCGGAATGAGCGTCAGCATCTTCAGCTACCGCGGCGAGGTGATCGTCGGACTGATGGTCGACGCCGCGTTGATCCCGGATCCGGCACAGATCACGCGCGGGCTCGAGCACGAGCTCCGCGCCCTCGGCAAGCTCAAGCCGGCCCGTCGGCAAAGCCGGCGGCGGCCTGCCCGGACCGCCCCCAGCTCGCCGGCGCCGGCTCAGCGATCTCGCTGAGCCGGGCGCCTCCCGCGATCAGCGCGCGGCGGCTCGACGGCTCCGCGAGGAGCTGCTCCGGGCGGTCGTCTTCTTTGCGGCGGTCGTCTTCTTTGCACTCGAGCCGCGGGTGCGGGTTGACTTCGCGGCTCGCGCGAGTTGCTTCTGCGCCTGCTCGAAGTCGCGCTTCAGCGCGGTTCCGAGCTTGCCGCTGTCGCGGCGCGCGCTCGTCAAGAACTTGCGCACGTCGGTGCTGAGAGCGCGGCTGGCCGCACCGACATCTCGCCCGCCGTGCTTACCCAGCTCGGCGAGAGCCTTCTGGGCATCATCGAGTGCCTTGTTGAGCCGCTTCAGCGCGGCGGGCTCCTTGAACGCTGCGCGTGAGCGCGCCGAGCCGGCGGAGCGACTGCGGGCGGTGGCTGTGGACTTCTTGGCTTGTGGCATTTGATAATCCTTTCGGACGAGTCGCTGGGCGCACAAACCGTATGCGGGTTGGCGCGCGCTGTGGGGAAGATTCATACCGGGTCAGGCCACGCGGCGCTGCGGGGTGCGACCGGCTCGGCTACGTCGCGTAGGCGTACGGATGCTCGAACACGTGCCGGGCGCGCTGTCCCTGTGGCACCGGTACCGAAAACGCGTCACCGGTCTTGCTGTCGTTGACCGACACGAACACCCGGTCGCTGGTCTCGCACCACAGCAGCTGCACGTGGATTCCGTCGGCGGTGCGGCTGTCGAGCTCTCTCATCGGTGTCGTCGTCGCGCTGATCACGAGTCCCCCTCTGGTTCAGGGTCGGTAGTCTCGCAGCGGCCGATCGCGCCGCAATCAGGGTCCGCCGCTATCGGCGGCGTGGCAGGCGACGGATCTTGCGGTCGGTGTTTTTCCGCAGCGTGCCCGGCAGCATCCGGCTGATCCGGCCGAGTCCCAGCTTCCTCCGACGCAGCTTCCGCGGCTCGACCTTCCCTAGGAGCCGCGGCGTGCGATGTGCCTTGAGCTGCCGCCTGGCGATCAGCCCGCCGCCGATGCCGACCGCCGCCAGCCCGACGGCGATCAGACCGGGTGCCGCCCGAAGCCGTCCGTACTCCTCCTGAACCGCGGGCCACACGCGCTCGTCGATCAGCTCCGAAGCCTCGATCGGGCCTTGGGCTGCCCCGGGTGGAGCGATCGGCGCAAGGAACGCAATCTGAACCCGCTTCAGCTTCGGCAGCGCACCGCGCCACAGGTGGGACGTGCCCGTGATGGCCGCCGGAACGATCGGCGCGCCCGTCTCGACCGCGAGCCGCCCGGCGCCGTGCCGCGGCGACCCGAGCGCGTCCGGCTGCTCGACCCGGGTCCCCTCCGGGAACATGACCACCACGTCCCCGGAGCTCAGGATCTCGCGTGCCGTCTCGAGCGCGTCGGCGTCCGACTCACCGCGGCGAACCGGGAACGCCCCGAGCCGCACCAGCAGCGCCCCGAACGATCCGTCGATCAGCTCCACCTTCGCCATGTAGCGAACGGGCCGTCGCGTCGCGAGGCCGACGAAGAACGGGTCCAGGAAGTTCTTGTGGTTGCACGCGATGATCGCCGGCCCAGCGGCCGGGACTCGCTCGGACCCCGCGACGCGGAACCTGAACCACAGCCGCAGGATCGCGCCGATCAGAGCACGTGCGACGCGGTACAGGGCGCGGGAGACTCCGCGCTCGCGCGCGTACACATGCGCGCTCGCTACATCCATGCCGCTAGGTACGGATCGAGGTCCGGATTTCCTCCCGATGAGGACCGCCGCGTCCCGCGGAATGCTGGGCAACAGCCAGACACAGAAAGGAGGTGAGTCATGCCTGGAACACTTACGCGTTGGGATCCGTTCGCCGAGTGGGGTGAGCTGCGGGCGAGGTTCGACCGCATCTTCGACCAGCTCGACGGGGATAACCGCGTGTGGACGCCGGCAATCGACGTCCTGCGTGATGATGGCAGTCTCGTCATCCACGCCGACCTGCCGGGCATCAAGCCCGACGAGGTCAAGATCGAGGTCGAGGACGACATCCTCACGGTCTCTGGTGCACACGAAGAGCGCAAGGACGAGAAGGACAAGCACTTCGTGCGGCGTGAGCGGAGTTACGGGTCATTCTCCCGCTCGATGGCGCTGCCTCCGGGCGTCGACGCCAAGAAGATCACGGCGACGACGCGCGACGGCGTGGTCGAGGTGACGATCCCGCTCCCGAAGGAGGCGACCAAGGAGACGGTCAAGATCACACCCACCGGCTCCTGAACGTCTACCTGCACTACGGGGCCGGCCGAACCGCGACGGCGGGGAGGCCGGCTTCGTTTGCGTGGTCGGCTCAGTCCTGGCAGATGGCGGCGATGCGAGCCGACGTGATGCGGACCACTTCGTGCGGGTCGACCATCACCGAGTGACGGTGATCGCCGGCCGGGCAGAGGATCCGCTCGTGGTCGAGCAGCGAACGGTCGATCACCTCGGCCGCCGGGACCATCGGGCCGAACGGCGGCACCGCGCCCACCTCGAGCGCTGGGAAATCTCGTCGGATCTGCTCCTCGGTTGCGAGCTGCAGCCCGCGAGTGGCGCCGAGCAGATGGCGCAGCTTGTTCAGATCGAGTCGCTCCGAGGCCGGAATCGCGGCGATCGTGTATGCGCTCCCGTCGTGGAGCACGATCGTCTTCGCCACCTGGTCCGGCGGCCGATGCGTCGCGCCGGCCTCGGCGGCGGCGGTCATCGCCGGCTGGTGTTCGATCAGCTCGTGGTCGACGCGGACGCCCTCGAGGTAGCCGGTGATGGCGTCGACGTGGGTCGCGGTCAACGCGGTATGCGGGGCTGGGTCGGTCATGGAGTCCCTCCTCGGAGATCGCCGGTGACGCTAGCTG
Source organism: uncultured Solirubrobacterales bacterium (assembly GCA_963800475.1). Lineage (GTDB taxonomy): Bacteria > Actinomycetota > Thermoleophilia > Solirubrobacterales > Solirubrobacteraceae > Palsa-465. The sequence continues at coordinate 220,809 of CAWDAZ010000002.1, forward strand.
GCGATCGCCCTCCTGCAATCGGAGCAAGCCCGCACCCTGGGTCAGTAGCTCCCACTGACCGCTCGCAGCGCGCGCGCCGCCTGCGGGAATCTCCTGAGCCGCGTGCGTAGCCGGTTCGGATGGCCGTGCGATCGAGCCGCGCCAGGCTTGACTGATCGTCAACCTCGCTCGCAGAACCGAGATCTTGAATGTCCATCGATGAACAGCATTTGGAGTGGGAGGAGGAGCAGGCCGTTACCGCGGGCGCCGAGGCGGCGGCGATCGGCGGTCGCGCGGGCGACGAGGGCCTCGATCCCGCCCAGCGCCCTCTGGCCGAGGCCGGCGAAGGCGTCGCTGAGGGATTTGAGCTGGCCGAGCAGGACCTGATTGATGCGGCCGAGCATGCCGATTGGGCGTGCGATCCGGTCGCGAACGCATTCACGCCGGAGGCGGAGTCGGATCGCGCGACGGGCGAGTACTCGGAGGCCGACCACGAGGAGTCCTCCGAGCTCATCGACGAAGCGAGCTGACGAGCTGACGGCAAGCAACTCGCGCCGATGGCTATCCCGGACGGTGTGCCTGACGGACGCTGACGTCAGGGCGGCGTTCCGAAAGCGGCACCGCGACGTCGTCGCGCGCCACGATCTGTAGCAACTTCTTCAGGGTGGGGCCCAGTCCAAGCTCTGGGATCGGAACCTCGATCTCGACCCGTCCCGGCTCGCGGTCGATGACCCGGACCCGGTCGAGCCGCTTGAGCAGGTCCAGCATCTCGTCGTTGGTAGCCAGCAAGAACGCGGTGAAGGTCGTGATTCCCTCCTCGCGGGCGCGGGCGCTGATCACCTCGAGGAGGAGCGTGCCGACCCCTCTGCCCTGCCAATCATCGATCACGGTGACCGCGACCTCCGCGACCTGCTGCCGCCCTGTATCCCGGATGTAGCGCGCCACGCCGATGCCCTCCCCGGTGCGCTCATCCACCGCGATCATCGCTTCGTGATCGTGGTGGTCGATCTCAGTCAGGTAGCGGACCATGTCCTCGCTGAGCTCCGGCAGCGGCGCGAGGAACCGCCGGTATCGGGACTCGGGACTCAAGCGCTGAAAACCGCGAAGCAGAAGCTCCCGGTCGGAGCTATGGCCCTGTCGCACGCGAATCCGCGCGCCATCGCGAAGGATGATCGGCGCGCCGAGCGAGACAAGCTCGGCTGTGCTCGGGGTCGAAGAGGTCATGCCGTGGTGGCGCCGATCGTGCCCGCGAACCGCGCCTTACACATCGGTAGTTCTCCCCACCCGGGGCTCGGCCGTCAGCCGATGGCCAGCGGGGCGCCTCTGCATTACGGTCGTCGAGGTGAGCGTGGTGCCGAGCCAAGCTTCAGCGACGATCCACAAGGTGCCACCGACGGACGTCGCCGCCAACATGCCCGACTACGATCGCGCGCGGGCGACATTCTCCTGGACCGACGCCCATGCAGCACTCGCCGGCCTACCCGGCGGCGGCCTGAACATCGGCTTCGAGGCGGTGGACCGGCAGGCGGATGGCGCGCTGGCGGACACCGTGGCGTTGCGCTTCTTGAGCAAGCGGCACCCACAGGTCGAGTTCACGTATGCCGCGCTCAAGCGCGAGACGGACCGCTTCGCGGGCGTGCTCGACGAACTCGGGGTCGGGCGGGGGGAGCGCGTGTTCGTGCTGGCGGGCCGGATCCCGGAGCTGTACGTGGCGGCGCTGGGGACGCTCAAGCACGGCAGCGTGTTATGCCCGCTGTTCTCGGCTTTCGGGCCCGAGCCGGTCGAGCAGCGCCTGCGACTGGGCGACGGGCGTGTGCTGGTCACGACAACCACGCTGTACCGACGAAAGATCGCCGAGCTTCGCGATCGCCTGCCCGGCCTCGAGCACGTCCTGCTGGTCGGCGAGAGCGACGAGATCGAAGCCCTGGGCGACGTCCGGGACTACGACGCGATGATCGGCTCCATGCCCGACGCCTACGAGATCGCCCCGACTTACCCAGAGGACATGGCGTTGTTGCACTTTACGAGCGGCACGACCGGGATGCCGAAGGGGGCGATCCATGTCCACGAGGCGGTTGTCGCACATCGCGAGACCGGACGAGTGGTGCTGGATCTCCGTCCCGGCGACGTGTTCTGGTGTACAGCCGACCCGGGATGGGTGACCGGTACGTCATACGGGATCATCGCGCCGCTGACGCTCGGGGCCACTTTGATTGTCGATGAGGCAGAGCTCGAGGTCGACCGGTGGTACGGGATCCTGCAGGACCAGCAGGTGAGCGTGTGGTACACGGCGCCGACGGCGTTGCGGATGCTGATGCGTGCCGGCGAGGAGGTCGCCCACGAGTACGACCTGAGCGCACTCCGGTTCATCGCCAGCGTCGGTGAGCCGCTCAACCCCGAGGTCGTGCTGTGGGGGCAGCAGGCGTTCGGGATGCCGATACACGACAACTGGTGGCAGACGGAGACCGGCGGGGTCATGATCGCCAACTACCGCTCGATGGATGTCCGCCCTGGTTCGATGGGGCGTCCCCTGCCGGGGATCGAGGCAGCGGTCGCGCGCCGTGATAAGGCCGATAAGCCGGTGCTGGCTGCCGACGGTGGGCTCGAGCTCGTCGAGAATCCCGGCGAGCAGGGTGAGCTTGTGCTCCGTCCGGGGTGGCCGTCGATGTTCCGCGGCTATCTTGGCGACGAGGCCCGCTACCGCAAGTGCTTCAGCGGCGGCTGGTACCTGACCGGGGATCTCGTCCGGCGCGACGAGGACGGGTACTTCTGGTTCGTGGGACGCGGCAACGACGTGATCAAGTCAGCCGGGCATCTGATCGGGCCGTTCGAGGTCGAAAGTGCGCTGCTCGAGCACCCCGCGGTCGCGGAGGCCGGGGTGATCGGCAAGCCCGACCCGGTCGCAGGAGAGGTCGTCAAGGCGTTCGTGTCGCTCAAGCCCGGCCACGAGCGCGGCGCGGAGCTTAACCGCGAGCTGATCGCGTTCGCGCGTCGCAAGCTCGGCGCCGCGGTAGCCCCCAGGGAGATCGAGTTCGTCGACTCGGTGCCGCGGAACCGAAGCGGCAAGATCATGCGACGGCTGCTCAAGGCGCGAGAGCTAGGACTGCCTGAGGGCGACATCTCGACGCTGGAGCCAGCTTGACCGTCGCCGCTCCCGTCGAGCGCGAGCATGGCCTGCGGCTGCTGCGGGAGATGTTGCGGATCCGCCGTTTCGAGGAGCGCTGCATCGAGCTCTACAGCGCCACGAAGATCCGCGGCTTCCTTCACCTCTACATCGGCGAGGAAGCGGTCGCCGTCGGAGCGATGCAGGCCCTCGGGCCCGACGACGCGATCGTGGCCACCTATCGCGAGCACGGGCATGCGCTCGCCCGCGGCGTCGATGCCGGGCCGATCATGGCCGAGATGTACGGGAAGGTGGAGGGATGCTCGCGGGGGAGGGGCGGGTCGATGCACCTGTTCGACGCCGCGATGCGGTTCTACGGCGGCAATGCGATCGTCGGCGGCGGACTGCCGCTGGCGGTCGGGTTGGCGCTGGCCGACAAGCTTCAGGGGCGCCATCGAGTGACCGCGTGCTTCTTCGGCGACGGGGCGGTCGCCGAAGGGGAGTTCCACGAGTGCATGAACCTCGCTGCGCTGTGGAGCCTGCCAGTGCTGTTCCTGTGCGAGAACAACCGCTACGCGATGGGTACCGCGATCGAGCGGTACGAGTCCGAGACGGACCTTGCGCTGAAAGCGGCGAGCTACGAGATGACAGCGTGGTCGACCGACGGGATGGATGTGCTGGCGGTCGAGGAGGCCGTGAGCCGAGCCGCCGCGGAGGTCCGCGATGGCGGCAAGCCCGTGTTCCTGGAGCTGCGGACCTACCGCTTCCGCGCTCACTCGATGTACGACCCCGACCTGTACCGGAGCAAGGAGGAGATCGAGGGGTGGAAGCAGCACGACCCGATTCCGGGACTGACGGCGCAGCTTCAGGCCGCGGGGCTGTTGCGCGACGAGGAGCTGCAGGCGCTCGAGCAGGAGGTCGCGGCCGAGCTCGACGCCGCGATCGCGTTCGCCGAAGCCGGGACGTTCGAGCCGGTCGAGGAGCTCGAGCGACATGTGTACTTCGAGCCCACCCTCCCGGAGCGCGGTGAGCTGTGAGCACATCGACCGAGCCGAGGACGATCACCTACCGGGAGGCGCTCCGCGCGGCGATCCGCGAGGCGCTGATCGCCGACGAGCGTGTGTTCCTGATGGGCGAGGATGTCGGCGCGTACGGCGGGTCGTTCGGGGTCAGCAAGGGGCTGCTTAAGGAGTTCGGGCCCGAGCGGATCCGCGATACGCCGCTGTCGGAGTCGGCGTTCGTCGGCGCCGGGATCGGCGCTGCGATGGCCGGCATGCGACCGATTGTCGAAGTCATGACGGTCAACTTCTGCCTGCTGGCGCTCGATCAGATCATGAACAACGCCGCGACGATCGGGCACATGTCGGGAGGGCAGTTCGCGATCCCGGTCGTGATCCGGATGACGACCGGCGCCGGTCGCCAGGTGGCCGCCCAGCACTCGCACAGCCTCGAGGGCTGGCTTGCACACATCCCTGGGCTGAAACTGCTCGCGCCGGCGTCGGTCGTGGATGCCCGATACATGCTTGCCCTCGCGCTTGCGGATCCCAACCCTGTGCTGATCTTCGAGCATGGCGGGCTGTACAACCTCGAAGGAGAGCTTCCACCCGAAATCGGCGGCTTTGATATCGAGCGCGCGTCGATCGCCCGCCCCGGCTCCGACGTGACGCTGATCGCGTACGGAGGTACCGTTCGGACCGCGGTGGCTGCCGCCGAGGAGCTCGCGAGCGATGGCATTGAGGCCGAGGTCGTCGACCTGCGCGTGCTTCGCCCACTGGATGAGGAGACGATCATCGGATCGGTGTCGCGCACGCACCGCGCGGTCGTGATCGACGAAGGCTGGCGCTCGGGCAGCCTCGCGGCGGAGGTCAGCGCGAGGATCATGGAGCAGGCCTTCTACGAGCTCGACGCGCCGGTCGCGAGGGTGTGCTCGGCTGAGGTGCCGATTCCGTACCCGAAGCACCTCGAGGACGCTGCCCTCCCCCAGCCCGGCACCGCGGCTGCGGAAGTGCGCCGAATGATCGGCGCGAGCGCCTCATGAGCGATTTCATGATGCCCTCACTGGGCGCCGACATGGACGCCGGCACCTTGCTCGAGTGGTACGTCAAGCCCGGCGATGCCGTGAAGCGGGGGGACATCGTCGCGCTGGTGGACACGAGCAAGGCCGAGATCGAGGTTGAGATCTTCGAGGATGGAGTGATCGGCGAGCTGTTGGTATCGGAGGGCACGCGCGTCCCCGTCGGCACGGTGCTGGCGACGGTTCGCCCGTTGGGAGCCGAGGTCCCGCCCGCACCGCCTCCTCCACCCGCGGCGGCGCCATCCCCACCGTCTCCTCCACCCGCGGCGGCGCCATCCCCAACGCTTCCTAGGCACGATGGTCCTGTTGTGCCGGCGGTAGCGCCTGCCGCTCTCGCGCCGGCCCTCGAGCATCACCTCCGCGTCTCGCCGCTCGCCCGCCGGGCGGCCGAGGAGCTCGGAGTCGACCTGGACGTGGTCTCCGGCACCGGGCCGAACGGCGCGATCACGAAGGCCGACGTCGAGCGGGTTGCTTCGGAAGCCGCGACACCCGCAACGGTGCCCCCGGTCACACCAACCGAGCCGGCGGGTGCGTCCGGTGCCGAGGCGGCCCCGCCGCCCGCCCCGCCGGCGGATCGTCGGGCGGCGATGCGAGAGGCGATCGGGGCGCTGATGGCGCGCTCCAAACGCGAGATCCCGCACTACTACCTGCAGCTCGAGATCGACATGAGTCGTGCGCTCGAATGGCTGCACGAGGCGAACCTCGACCGGGGAGTCGAGGACCGTCTGCTGCCCTCGGTCCTGCTGCTGGGCGCCGTGGCGAAGGCAGTCGCCGAGACGCCGGAGCTGAACGGCTTTTGGATCAACGGAGCCTTCCGGCCCGGTCCAGGCGTCCACCTGGGCGTGGCGGTCTCGCTGCGCGGCGGTGGCCTGATCGCTCCGGCGTTGCACGACGCGGACCAGATGGACCTCGACGAAATCATGGCGGGCGTGCGCGATCTCGTTCAGCGGGCGAGGGCCGGACGGCTTCGCAGCTCTGAGATGTCCGATCCCACCCTGACGGTCACGAACCTCGGAGACCGCGGCGTCGACCTGGTCCACGGTGTCATCTACCCGCCGCAGGTCGCGCTCGTCGGGTTCGGAGCGATCCGCGACCGGCCGTGGGCGGCGGACGGGATGCTCGGTGTGCGCCCGATCGTGATCGCGACGCTCGCGGCCGACCATCGCTCGAGCGATGGGCATGCCGGGGGGCGCTTCCTCACATTGATCGAACGCAAGCTTCAGAACCCGGAGGCTCTATGACAGCGGCACAGGAGAATCTGCGACAGGTCGTGATCGATGCTCTGACCGAGGTTGCGCCGGACGTCGATCCGACGACGATCGATCCACGCGCCGAGCTGGTCCAGGAGCTCGACATCGACTCGATGGACTTCCTCAACGTGATCGTCGCGATCCACGAACAGACGGGGATCGAGGTTCCCGAGCGTGACTACCCCAAGCTGTCGACGCTCGATGACGCGGTCTCCTATCTGGAGGCTCACACCCTCCCGTAGGTTTGCCCGGTTGCCAACTTGGACACGCGCTCGCTGCCGGGTGCGGGCGGCGGCCTCGTCGGGGTGCTCGCAGGCTCGCGCGGGCGTTCCGCGGGCATCCGTGCTGACCCCGCGGACCGCGTCGGTACTACTACTGATGTGGTCGAGGCTGGGCTACCCGATGATCAGGGTGCTCGTCCCCGCGACAGACGTTTCGAACGTGGCAGCACCAGCCGACACCCTCCATGCCGCCGTCCGCGTCGGCGCGGCAGTCGATGCGACCGATCTCAGCCGGCGATTCGGGTCGATCGAAGCATTGTCACAGGTGAGCCTCCGCGTCTCGCCCGGGGAACTCGTCGTGATCACGGGCCGCTCGGGCTCCGGCAAGAGCACGCTCTTGAACCTGATCGGTGGCCTGGACCATCCCGACGCCGGGCGCATCCTGGTAGACGAGCGGGCGATCTGGGAACGCCAGGACATCGTCACCGCCCGGCGGGAGGTGGTCGGTTTCGTGTTCCAGCAGGACCTGCTGCTCGAGGAGCTGAGCGCCCAGGCAAACGTCGAGGTTCCGCTGCTCGGCGCCGGAGTGCCGAGGGCCGAGCGCCATCGCCGGGCGCTCGAGCTGCTCGCCGAGGTGGATCTGGAGGACCGTGTCGCGCACCTGCCGTCGATGCTCTCCGGAGGAGAGCGCCAGCGGGTGGCGCTGGCGCGGGCGCTCGCATGCTCGCCGCGGCTGCTGCTCGCCGACGAGCCGACCGGAGCGCTCGACTCGATCACCTCCTCGCGGATCATCGATCTGCTCGTCAGGCTCCGCGAGCTCCACGGGATGACGATGATCGTCGTCAGCTACGACGTCGAGTTCCGCAACCGGGCCGACCGGACGGTGACCCTGGTCGACGGGCAGATCGCCGCCCCCGCGTCGTCCGCCGCGCCGAGTGCGAAGCTGGGCTGACCGGTGCTCGCGATGATCGTCGCGAACATGCGCCGGCGGTGGGGCCGGACGCTGCTGACGGCGCTCGGAGCGGCGATCGGTGTGACCACGGTCGTCGCGCTCCTGTCGGTGACCGGCGGGCTGTCCCGCAGCGCGGGCGATCTGGCGAAGCTCGGAAGCGCCGACTTCGGGGTGTTTCAGGCCGGGCTGTCTGATTTGACGGCGTCCTCGCTGCCCGGTTCGGTCGTTGCAAGAATCCGCGCGCGTCCCGGGGTCGCGGCCGTCTCCGGAGTTCAGATCGTGGCCAACGCGCTCAGCGCGGACCACTCGGTTCTGCTGTTCGGCGCAAACCTCCACGGCGTGTTCGTCAAGCGTCTGGTGCTGGTGTCCGGGCACCTGCCAGTGGGTCGTGAGGTGCTCGTGGGAGCCGGTGCGGCCGGGAGCCTCCACACCCGCGTGGGAGGGACGCTCACCATCCATGGACAACCGCTCCCCGTAGCCGGGATCTTCCGGTCCGGGCTTGCGCTCGAGGACTCCGGTGTCGTGGCGCCGCTGAGCGTCACTCAGCAGCTCTCAGGGAGGACCAACGAGGTCAGCATGGTCGCGGTGTCAGTGTCGCCCGGTTACCGGGACGTCGACGTCGAGCGCAGCGTCGACGGGGCGATCCCCGGGGTCGTATCGCTCGGCGACCCGAGCGAGGTGGCGCGCGTGGACACCAACAGCCGGGTGATCACGAAGGCGTCGATCATCATCGCGGTCCTGTCGTTGCTGCTCGGGGCCGTCGTCGTGATCAACACGATGGCGATGGCGGTGATCGAGCGCCGGCGTCAGTTCGGCCTGCTCGCGGTCGTCGGCTGGACGCGGGCCCGGATCGCCAGGCTGATCCTCGGCGAGGCGCTCGCCGTCTGCACCGCAGGCGCGCTGCTCGGGCTCGCGCTTGGCGCCCTCGCGAGCGAGCTCGTCGTCCGGGCACTGGCGGCGGCGGCGTTCGTATCACCCGCGATCACGCCGTGGGTGTTGGCGCGCGGTCTGCTCGTCGGGCTCGCGCTCGGTGCGACCGGCGCGCTGTTCGCCGTCTGGCGGGTGATGAGCATTCCGCCCCTGAGGGCCATCAGCACATAGTGCTGCGCTGGGGTGCCACCCGACCGTTCGGGGGCTCGATGCCTCAACGCGGCTCAGTAGATACCCGCATCGGGCTCAGCGGGCGGCACCGATGTCGCACCCGCCCGGCGGGGCTTAGATAGCGGTGGAGGTAGACGATGAGTGCCCAGCCAACTACTTCAACGGTCCGGCGGGCCCGACTCGGGGATTGGATCGAGGCGCGCGGCCTGCCGGGCCATCCGTCACGTCGCGGCGAGATCGTCGAGCTGCTCGGTGGTCCCGGTCACGAGCACTTCCGTGTTCGCTGGGACGAACAGCACGAGTCGATCATGTACCCGGCGGACGGGGTGATCGTGGTTCCGCGGCGGCGTCGGCGCGGCGCCTAGAAACCGATGGTGGAGGCGAGATGGCAACCACAAGCTCAGACACGCATCCCCACGAGAACCCGTTCAAGGGGTTCGATGATTCCGTCGAGACGCTCGGCGTGATCGAGGTCGCCGCGCTCGGGGTCGTGTTGACTGGCTTCATCGGGATGCTCAACGAGCCTGGCGAAGACGAAGCGCGATAGCGCCATGTTCGAGATCCGGATCGATGGTCGCGGTGGCCAGGGCGTCGTCACCGCCGCCGAGCTGCTGAGGAGGTGACGACGATGCGCAAGCACTCGAACTTGGCGGCCGTTGCAGGGGGGTGGAGCGCGAAGCATCGTCGCAAGGCCATCCTCGGCTGGCTCGCGTTTGTCGTGATCGCGTACGCGATCGGCGCCGTCACGGGCGTGCAGCAGCTGACCGACGTGCAGATGGGAAACGGCGAGTCCAAGCAGGCGACCGCCGTCTACCAGCGCGGCTTTCCGTATCACTCCGGCGAGCAGGTGCTGATCCAGGGACAGGGCGCGGTCCGGATCGGAAGCCCCGCGATGACGGGCGCCGTCAACGACCTGACGCGGCGCCTCGCGGCGATCCGGACGGTGAACGGGATTCGCTCACCGCTTCAGAGCGTCAACAAGGGGCTTCGGTCGCGCGACGGCCGCTCGATGCTCGTGACCTTCAACGTCGCCGGAGACTCGACCCAGGCACAGAAGCACGTCGCCGCCGCGCTCGCGGCGACCGCGGCGACCGCGGCGGCATACCCACAGCTGCGCGTCGAGGAGTTCGGCGCCGCGAGCGCCAACAAGGCGCTCGGCAAGGCCTTCACCAATGACGCGAAGAAGGCCGAGTACACCTCGATCCCCGTCACCCTGATCATCCTGGTGTTCGCGTTCGGATCGCTGGTCGCGGCCGGCGTACCGCTGCTGCTCGGGCTGACCGCCGTGATCGCCGCGCTGGGGCTGATCGGGCCGCTCAGCCATCTGATCCCGATCACTCCAGGGCAGCTCGACGCGGTCGTTGCGCTGATCGGGCTCGCAGTCGGCGTCGACTACTCGATGTTCTACCTGCGGCGGAAGCTCGAGGAGCGCCACTCGGGCCACGACAACGACACCGCGCTGGCGCGCGCGGCGGCCACCTCCGGGCGGGCCGTCCTGGTCTCGGGGCTGACCGTGATAACCGCGATGGCCGGAATGTTCCTCGCGGGCAATGCCGTTTTCGATTCGCTCGCGATGGGCACGATGCTCGTCGTCGCGATCGCCGTGATCGGGTCCGTGACCGTGCTGCCGGCGGTGATCGCGGCGCTCGGCGACAAGGTCGAGAAGGGGCGCGCGCCGTTCATCGCCCGGCGGCGTGAGCGGGGGCGCTCGCCCGCATGGAGCTGGGTGATCGATCACGTGTTGCGGGTGCCGGTCGTGTCGCTGGTGCTGTCCGCCGGGCTGCTGATCGCGCTGGCCGTGCCCGCGCTCGGCATGCACACGGTCGATCCGGGCTTCGTCGGGCTCCCCCCGAACCTCCCGATCATGACGACATACGATCGGATCCAGCGGGCGTTCCCGGGTGGGCCGCTGCCGGCGCTCGTGGTCGTCCGGTCCCCGGACGTCACGTCCAGGGCGGTCACCCGAGCGATCTCGCGGATGGCGGACACCGCGCTGGCGACCGGTCAGATGGGCGGACCGGTCATCGTCTCGGTGAGCCCCGACCGAACGGTCGCGGCGGTGACGATCTCGCTTGCCGGGAACGGCACCAACCGGGCGTCGGAGCAGGCACTCGCGACGCTGCGGCGAACGATCATCCCCCACACGGTGAACGCCGTCCCCGGCACCCAGGCGTACGTGGGAGGGGCGACGGCGGGCTCGAGGGACTTCAACGACAGGATGAAGGCGCGCCTCCCGCTCGTCTTCGGGTTCGTGCTCGGGCTCGCCTTCGTGCTGCTGTTGCTGACCTTCCGCTCGATCGTGATCCCGCTGATGACGATCGTGCTCAACCTGCTGTCGGTCGGTGCGGCCTACGGAATCGTGACGCTGGTCTTCCAGCACGGCTACCTGCGTTCCGCGCTCGGGGCCCAGAACATCAGCGGCGTGATCGACTGGCTGCCCGTGTTCCTGTTCGTGGTGCTGTTCGGGCTGTCGATGGACTACCACGTGCTGATCCTCAGCCGCATCCGCGAGGCACACGCGGGTGGAATGAAGACCGCCGATGCCGTGGGCGAGGGAATCAAGGCGACCGCCGGCGTCGTGACGAGCGCTGCGCTTGTGATGGTCGCGGTGTTCTCGATCTTCGCGATCCTGCCCGAGATCATGTTCAAGCAGTTCGGGGTCGCGCTCGCCGTTGCGGTGCTGATCGACGCGACGATCGTGCGTGCCGTGCTGCTTCCGTCGACGATGAAGCTGCTCGGCGAATGGAACTGGTATCTCCCAGGCCGCCCGTCGGTGCACCGGCGCTCGGCCCCGCCGCACACACCGGCTCCGCCGCTGGTGAAGGTATGAACCGCCGGGGCGGCTGCCCCATGGTCCGGCGTCACGCCGGCGCGACGTTGATATCTGCGCGGCTGGAACGGTGGTTCAGGCGCCCCGTAGGGTCACGCGCCGGCGCCCTCGGCAGTAACGGTGGTGCCGGCGGATCGCGCCAGCTCCGCACCCCAGGCCCGTGCGCGGTCGAGCTCGCCGTCCTCGAGCGGTCCCTCGGTGTCTGTGACCAGGAAGCTCTCGGTCGACACCACCTCGTAGTAATGGTGGCGCAGCCGCTTGGCGATCCCACGCGATGCGACGCCGGTCATCCAGGGAGCCTTGTCGAGCCTCGTGTCGAACGTGGCCGCCCGGGCGCCATCGCGGTCGGCTAGCTCTGCAAGCCACGCTCGAAGCCCCGGGCCGGCGGCGGCGTCGGGTTCGACGTGAGTCCCCTTATCCTCCTCCGCAGCCTCCGCGGCTATCTGGCGGCTGCGATTCGTCGCCAGCCCGTGCATGTGCGTGGGGCCACCCACGACCAGCATCTCGGTGTCGCCGAGCTCCGCGGGCGCGCCGGCTACGGACACGACCCTTGCACCGCCGAGTCCCTCCGCCACCGCCTCGGCGATCGCCCGGGTGTTGCCGTAGATCGATTCGTATACGACGAGTGCATTCATGCCTGGCTCCGTGCGGTAGGGATTGGTCGTTGGCGCTGCGAGGCCGGACGCGAGCGGAAGGCGTCGAGCGCCTGGGTGGCGCGCCGGTAGCCGGAGCGGATCAGCTCGGGCCACCGGCTGCGGTCGATGAAGAGGTCGTAGAAGGCGGGTCCCCGCAACAGCCTGTGGTCGGCAGCGTCGATCACGGTCATCGCATCGCCGAACGTTCGCCGAGTGCGCTTCGCGAGCTCGAGCTGGAATCCCTGCTCGGCCTGTCTGGAGGCGGTCAGGATGCCCATCCGGTGCTGCTGCCAGCCGGTGATGTCCTCGCCCTCGAGCTGCGCCGGGAGCATGAAGTTGATCGCGAAGACGTGATCGAAGCCCCCGGCCTCGGCGATCGGTGCGGCCGGCAGCAGGTCGATGATCCCGCCGTCGACGTACAGGTGCCCGTCGACCTCCACGGACTCGATGAACACCGGGAGCGCGATCGCGATCCGCACCAGCCTCCCGAGCGGCAGCGTCGGCTTGGAGACCGTGCCGAAGTACTCGACCCTGCCGCGGTCCATGTCGTAGACGATCGACATCAGCGGGATCTCCAGCTCACCTGCCGTCAGCGTGCCGAAGCGCTCGGTGAACGTCCGCTCGATCGCCTCACCCTTCGCGATCCCTGTGAATCCGCGCAGCGCAGAGACCGCATAGCCGGGCAGCTTCGCCCACTGGATGTCGAGGTAGTCCTCGAGGTGCCACGCCAGCGAGAAGTCAGCCATCTCCTCCGCACTCAGCCCCGCCGCCCACTGGGATCCCCAGATCGTGCCCCCAGAGCACGCGGAGATCAGCTCGGGCTCGAGCCCGGCCTCCTCAAACGCCCTCCGTACACCGATCAGCGACACGCACGCACCGGCGCCGCCGCCCGCGATGATCGCGATTCGACGGCCGGCCAGCGAGCGGATCGGCCGGCGGCAGAAGGACGGCAGTACGTTCGTCGGCGGCGGCGAGCTGCGGTCGACGCCGGGAATCGGGAACAACGCGCGCCTGGCCCGTGACAGGAAACCGGGGTCGATCGTGGCGCGGACGAGCTCGACCCGCTCGCGAACCCAACCGAAGCCGAGCAGCACGTTGTAGAGGTCGAGGTCAGCGCGTCCGGGCATCAGCTCGGGCTTCCTGCCAGCTCCAGCGGCTCGCGCCGGTCCGCGAGCCGCTGGATCAGCTCGAAGTAGCGCGCCAGGTGCGCAGGCGCGAGGAACTGCTCGCGGACGCGTTCGTGCGCCGCGGACCCGAGCCGCGCCGCGGTGTCCGGGTCCGCGATCAGCCTCAGCACGGCGTCGGCAAACGCCGGCAGGTCGCGCGGATTGTCGATCAGGATCCCCGACTCACCGTCGACGATCTGCTCCGAGATTCCACCGACGCGGCTTCCCACGACAGGCCGCGACTTCCACATCGCCTCGGCGACCGTCAGGCCGAACCCTTCGGCGAGGCTCTTCTGGACCACGATGTCGGCGTGACGCTGGAGCGCGTTGACGATCGCAGCGTTCTCGGCGCCGTCGTCCATCGGCAGCGACGCGAGGTGAACCCGGCTCCTCGCCTCCGCGGGCAACGCCCGGCGCGCGCGCCGCACCGATGCCAGCACGGCGGCACCCTCCGGGTCGTCGGCGACGGCCTTCGTTGAGGGGCCCACGAGCAACAGATGCGCATCGGTCCGACCGGCGATGTGCATCGCGTACGCCCGCAGGACCCCAAGCGGGTCCTTGAGCCGATCCCAACGCGAGATCTGCATCACGACCCGGTCGTCGGGAGAGAGCGGTGCGTGCTCGGTCATGGTCGCCCGGCGGTCGACCCGTCCCGGGGTGCCATCCCAGCGTGTGAACGTGGGCCTGCCTCCGTCCCGGTGAGGAACGATGCCCGCGGCCGACAGGATTGCCAGCGACTGCGATCTCGTCTGATCGGCGTTCTTGGGCGAGAACGCATCGATCGACGGCGGGATCACCGCCAGCCGGTCCTCCGCGAGCCCGTCCCACGCGAACGCGGCGCGGGAGAACACGTACGCAGCGGCATGCTTCACGAACGGCTGCAGGAACGCCCACGCCTCGTGCGCCGGCCCGTTGGCGCGGTCGCGACCGACGTGGCAGCGCCAGATCACCGTCGCGCCCGTTCGCCGCACGGCGTCGACGAGCCCTGCCGTCTGCGGGTCGTGAAGGATCACCACGTCGCTTTGATGCACGAGCGGGACCAGCTCCGCGGCGTTGGCGTCCAGCGTCTGCCGATAGACGCGGCGCTCGCGCTGCCCGAGCTCACCGCGATCGCCACTGAAGCCATGCAGGCGGTTGTGGAGGCGCTTGGTGATCGCGAAGAACTCGCGGCTCCCCGAGATCACCGCCCAGCGCGCATCGACTCCGGCACCGCGGGAGTAGCCGAGCAGCGGGCGCAGCAGCTCGACGACACCGCCTCCGCTGGCGGTCGAGTTCACGTTCCAGACGACGCGGCCATGGAGCTCCTGGGCGCCGGCCTCGATCAGCTCGAGCAGCGCGTCGTACTCGCTCGGAAGCAGCACCGACTCGAAGCGACGGGGATCCATCGCGACAACCGGAACATGCTTGAGCAGCGGCATCGAGTTACCTCGTCCTGGGAGCCTCGCAGCGGGACCGGCCCGCCGCCACGGAGCCTCGCAGCGGGACCGGCCCGCCGCCACGGTGCCTCGCCCCACCGCGACTGCGGAGAAACCCGTACGCGCTGCCGGGTTCCCCGGATGCGGCGGCCCCCGGCTCCGGCGATCCTGGGCAGATGGCAACCACCGCCATCGAGCCGTCGCCCGCGGGTGGCGGCGAATGGAGCGCCCGGCTGGATGGTTACGTCGCGCGTGCGCGCAAGGCCGCGGTCGCGCTGCGCGCGCTCGATCAGGCGGCCGTCGACCGGATCGTGTGGGCGATGACCGTCGCGGGGCTCGAGAACGCGGTCGAGCTCGCCGAGCTGGCGATGGACGAGACCCACTTCGGGGTGCTTGAGGACAAGGTGCTGAAGAATTACATCGCCACCGAGTTCCTTTACGACTATCTGAAGGACAAGCGCTCGGTGGGCGTGATCGACGAGGACCGCGAGCGTGCAATCCAGTACATCGCCGAGCCGATCGGGGTCGTGCTCGCGCTCCTGCCGATCACCAACCCCACGTCCACCGCGTTGTTTAAGTCGATCGTGTGCGCGAAGACGCGCAACGCGCTGATCATGCGGCCGTCGGCGCGCGCTGCGCGCTGCGCGACGCGGGCCGCGGAGCTGCTCCAGGAGGCTGGAGAGGCCGCCGGGCTGCCGCCTCACGCGCTCCAGGTGATCCCGGATCCCACGCTTGACGTCTCGCAGTACCTGTTCCACCACCCGGGCGTCGACTTCATCTGGACGACCGGCGGCCCGAAGGCGGTCGCGGCCGCAAACGCCGCGGGCAAGCCGTGCCTGAGCGTCGGCTCCGGGAACGCGCCGGTGTACGTGCATCGCAGCGCGGACATCCGGATGGCGGTCGTCGACATCCTGATCTCGAAGACGTTCGACTCGTCGGTCATCTGCCCGGCCGAGCAGACGTGCGTGATCGACGAGTCGGTGTACGACGAAATGATCGAGGAGTTCAAGCGGATGGGCGCACGCGTGCTCGACGCGGAGCAGACCGCGGCGCTGGCGGCCCGGTCGTTCAGCGACGACGGCAGCGTCGAGATGGAGGTGCTCGGGCAGTCATGCATCAGCCTGGGCGCGCTCGCCGGGTTCGAGGCGGCCGAGGGCGACAAGGTGCTGCTCGCGCCGCTTCCGACCGAGCTCGACGAGCTCGCCGCGCATCCCTTCATCGCCGAGAAGCTGATGCCGGTCCTAGGCGTGGTCCGCTCGCCGTCGGTCGAACACGGGATCGCGGCGTGCGAGCTGGTCACCGAGCACGGCGGCCTCGGTCACACCTCGGCCGTGTACGCGACCGACGAGGACGTGATCAGGCGGTTCTCGCTCGCGATCCGGACCGGGCGGATCCTCGTCAACGCGCCCACCGCGGTCGGAGCGCTCGGCGGCGTGTACAACTCGATGACCCCGACCTTCTCGCTCGGCTGCGGGACGTGGGGCGGCTCCAACACGACCGACAACGTCAACTACCGGAACCTGCTGAACGTCAAGGCGGTCTCACGCCGGCAGACCCCGCCGCAGTGGTTCCGGGTGCCGTCGGATACGTACTTCAACCCGGGCGCGCTCGCCAACCTGTCCGAGCTCGACGTCTCGCAGCCGGTGATCGTCACCGACGCCCTCAGCGAGGCGCGCGGCGTCGCCGAGCAGGTGCGCCGCTATCTCAACACCGACGCCGTCCACGTGTTCTCGGACATCCAGCCGGAGCCGACCGAGGCGCAGATCCGTGCAGGGGTGCGTGAGCTCGAGCGGGTCGAGGCGGACACGATCATCGCGGTCGGCGGCGGCTCGGTGATGGATGCCGCCAAGGCGATGCGCCTGTTCCACGAGAGCCCGCAGCTCAGCATCCGGGAGCTCTCGCTCCCCTTCCTCGACGCGCGCAAGCGGATCGCGGCCTTCCCGCAGGTCGAGCACGCGCTCAGGCTGATCGCGATCCCGACCACCGCCGGGACCGGCTCCGAGGTCTCGCCGGCCGCGGTGGTGACCGTCGGCGACCGCAAGGTGACGCTCGTCGACTACTCGCTCGTCCCCGACATGGCGATTGTCGATCCGCTGCTGACGCTGACGATGCCGAAGGCCGTGACGGCCGACACCGGGATCGACGCCCTGACGCACGCGCTCGAGGCCGGGGTGTCGATCTTCGCGTCGCCGTACACCGACGCGTTCTGCATGCAGGCGGTCAACCTGATCCTCGAGGCGCTTCCGAAGGCCTATCAGGACGGCTCCGATCTGGAGGCGCGCACCGCGATGGCGAACGCGGCAACGATCGCCGGCCTCGCATTCTCGAACGCGTTCGTCGGACTCAACCACGCGCTCGCCCACGCCGTCGGCGCGCGCTTCGGCATCGCCCACGGCCGCGCGAACGCGATCTTCCTCCCGCACGTGCTCCGTTACAACGCCTCGCTGCCGACCAAGTTCATGCCGGCCCCGGGCTACTCCACGTATGTCGCGCCCGACAAGTACGCGCAGATCGCCTGGATCCTCGGGCTCGGTGGCCACAGCGACGACGACCGCCGCGAACGGCTGTTCACCCGCGTCGAGCAGCTGCTCGACGAGGTGGAGGAGCCACGTTCGCTGGCGCAGGCAGGAATCGCGCGCGACGAGTTCGAGGCCGCACTACCGGACCTCGCCAGGGCTGCCTTCAGCGACCCGAGCATCCGCACAAATCCGCGGATCCCGCTGGTGTCCGAGATCATCGAGCTCCTGCGGGCCGGGTTCGGCGAATGAGCGCGACGAAGGTCGACTACCGGCGCGAGCTGGGCCCGTTCTACAAGGCGGGCAGGAATCCGGAGCTGGTGGACGTGCCCGAGCTGTCCTTCCTGATGGTCGACGGCCGGGGTGACCCGAACACGGCCGTCGCCTACCGGGAGGCGATCGAGGCGCTCTACTCCATCACTTATCGGCTCAAGTTCACGCTCAAGCGCGCGCCGGCGGGCCTCGACTATGCGGTGATGCCACTCGAGGGACTGTGGTGGTCGCAAGCGGAGGAGAGCTTCGCGAGCGGACGCAAGTCGGACTGGCGCTGGACGGCGATGATCCTTCAACCGGACGAGGTCACCGGCGAGATGGTCAATGACGCGATCCAGCTCGCCGAGCGCAAGCGCCCGCTGCCGGCAGCGCGAAAGCTGCGACTCGAGCGCTTCCGCGAGGGCCGTGCGGCGCAGGTCATGCACGTGGGTCCATACAGCGCGGAGGCGCCGACGATCGCCAAGCTGCACGAGTTCATCGCCGACCAGGGCCTGTCACTGACGGGCAAGCATCACGAGATCTACCTCGGCGACCCGCGGCGTGCCGCTCCCGAGAAGCTCCGCACGATCGTCCGCCAGCCGGTCGCCGGCTGAACGTCACAAGCCCCCGCTGGGACGGCGGGCGACCAGCGCCTACGCCACCGGGCCCTACGCCGCCTGCGCGACCGGCGCCGCGACCCGCGCCGCGAGCTCGACGAGCCGGCTCGAGTAGCCCCACTCGTTGTCGTACCACGCCAGTACCTTGACCTGGGTGTCATCGACGACGGTGGTCAGCGAGGCGTCGAAGATCGACGAGTAGGTGGACCCGACGATGTCCGAGGAGACGATCGGGTCCTCGGTGTAGGCGAGGATCCCGGTCAGCGGCCCCCGGTCAGCTCGGGCCGCGAAGGCGCCATTGACCTCCTCCTTGCTCGTCGGGCGCTCCGCCTCGATCGTCAGGTCGACGAGCGAGCCAGTCGGCGTCGGCACTCTGACTGCGAACCCGTTCAGCCGCCCGTCGAGCTCCGGGATCACCAGGCCCAGTGCCTTCGCGGCGCCGGTCGACGTCGGCACGATGTTGATCGCCGCCGCGCGGGCGCGCCGGAGGTCCGCGTGCGGGCCGTCGAGCAGCTGCTGATCCGCCGTGTACGCGTGCACCGTCGTCATCAGACCGTGCTTGATCCCGACGGCCTCGTGGAGGACCTTGGCGACCGGCGCCAGGCAGTTGGTCGTGCAGGAGGCGTTCGAGATCACGTGGTGACGCTTGGGGTCGTAGGCCTCCTCGAAGTTGACGCCCAGCACGACCGTCGCATCCGGCGGCTCCGATCCCTTTGCCGGCGCCGAGATGATCACCTTGCTCGCGCCGGCGTCGAGATGCTGCGCGGCGCGCTCGCGGGTGCGCAGCTTGCCGGTTGACTCGATCACCACGTCCACCCCGAGCTGCTCCCACGGGAGCGCCTTCGGATCGGTCTCTGCGTACGCGTGCACGAGGTGCCCATCGACCTCGAAACCGCTCTCGTTCAGCTCCACCATCCCTGGGAATCGGCCGAACACCGAGTCGTAGGTGAGCAGATGGGCGAGCGTCCTGGCATCGACCAGGTCGTTGACCGCGACGACCTCGACGCCGCTGTCGTGTTCGTGCGCGGACCGCAGGAAGCAGCGTCCCACGCGGCCGAATCCGTTGATCGCAACTCGTGCTGGCATCAGATCCTCATTTCGCGGTGCTGGTTGTGGCCGACCGGACGAGCCCGAGCAGCTCCTCGATGCCCTGGGAGATCCCAAGGGCGAGCGTGCCCAGGTCGGGCGTCGACTCGCGGTCGGCGCTGATCCCGAACGTGACGGCCCCGTCGTAGGAGAACACGGCCACGCCGACCGCGTGGTCGGCCGCGAGCGGGACGAACGGCTGCACCTCGCGCAACCGTCCCCCGAACGCGAACAGCGGCAGCTGGGGTCCGGGAACGTTGGTGATCGTCACGTTGAAGAGCCGGGTCGCGTAGCTGGAGCGAGCGAGCGTGGCGTGCAGCACCGGAGGCGCGAGGCCCGCGAGGCCGATGAACGTGTCCGCGCCCGCGGCTGCGTCCGAGGCCTTGATCCGCCGGGTCGTCTCGGCGATCCGCTCGAACCTGAGGATTCCCATCGGCTCGGCAACCGGGAGCTCGACGAACAGCGAGCTGACCTTGTTGCCCAGCGCCAGGTGCTCGGAGGCCACTCGAAGGTTCATCGGCACCATCGCGCGCAGGCCCCGAGCCGGGAGCTGTTCGCCGCGGGCGAGCAGTAGCGCCCGCAGCCCGGTCGTGCACGCGGCGAGCGCCGCGTCGTTGACCGAGCCGCCGAGCGTGTGCGCGATCGACTTCAGCTCGACGAGCGAACACCTGATCACGGCGAACTCGCGCGAGCGCCCGATCGGCACGTTGAGGGACGTGCGCGGTGCGCCGACGATCTCGTCGCGGACGAGCAGCTGGGCCAGCCCGCGGGAGCGCTCGAACGCCTCGCCTGGATGCAGAGCGACGTGAACCCCGGCGCGCGCCGCGTGCGCCCCGGCGGAGCTCGCCTGCACGAGCGCGTCCGGCGCGTTGGCCAGCAGCGGGTCCCAGCGGTGGTGCGGCTCGTCGCTCGGCGGCGGGTCTGGAGCGGAAGGCCACGGGTGTGGCTCAGCGTCGAGCAGCACCGCGAGCACGTCTACGGAGCCGACGCCGTCGACCAGGCAGTGGTGCGTCTTCTGCACAAGCGCCCAGCGCCCATGCTCGAGCCCGTCCACCAGCACCAGCTCCCACAGCGGTCGTGATCGGCCCAGGGGCGTCGAGAACAGCTCGCCGACCAGCTCGCACAGCTGCGCGTCGGCGCCCGGCGCCGGTAGCGACGCGCGCCGCACGTGGTCGGCGATGTCGAATGCCTCGTGCTCTACCCAGTGCGGCCACGCCAGGCCCCCGACGCGCTCGCTCGACAGCCGCCGGAAATACCGTGGAAGCCGTGTGAGCCGGCGCTCCGTCTCCGCGCGCACGGTGTCGAGATCCGGGACCCGGCCGTCGGGCGGGGGATCGAACACCATCGCGCCGCCGATGCTCATCAGCGCGCCGGGGTCGAGCTGCTCGAGCTCGAGGAACGTGGCGTCGAGGGCTGTGAGCGTGTCCGCCATCGGTCAGGCTCGCAGCGACGGCATCGGCGGCTCGGGTGGCGCCGTCTCGATTCGCACCCGTGCGTCGAGGACGATCGCCGCGTCGGGGGTGGCCACGACAGGATTGAGGTCGAGCTCGGCGATCTCGCTGTGAGCCTCGACGAGCGCGCTGACTCGGAGCAGGATGTCCGCGACCGCGTCAAGGTCGCACTTCGGCGCTCCCCGATACCCGTCGAGCAGGGGAAACGTTCGCAGCGAGCGGACCATCTCGTTCGCGTCCTCCTCGCCCACCGGGGTGATCCGCACCGCGACGTCCTTGATCAGCTCTGCCGTCGTCCCCCCCGCCCCGCACGCGAGTACGGGCCCGAAGCTGCGGTCGTTGACGACCCCGACGATCAACTCGACCCCGTCGCGGGCCATCGGCTGCAGGACCAGCCCCTCGAGCCGATGACCGGCGCGGGTTACCGCGGCCTCGATCCCGGCGGCCGCGTCGCCGACCGCCTCGGCTCCCTCGCGGCCCAGGCGCACTCCGCCCGCGTCGGTCTTGTGCACCAGTCCCGATGCGATCGCCTTCAGTGCCACGGGTCCGCCGAGCTCGGCGGCGGCGGCGATCGCACCCGCCGCGTCGGGGACGATCCGCGTTGGAACCAGCGGAATCCCGTAGCACTCGAGCAATTCGATGACGGCGCCGGGAGACAGCCACTCCGATCCGTCGGCCAGCTCGCGGCTGATCACCGCGGCCGCCTGCTCAGGACGCGCTCCCGAGGGCGTGGTCGGGGTCCGCTCGGGCGCGGCGCGCCACCGGCCGTAGGCCGACGCGAGCGCGACCGCGCGGGCTGCCGCCTCGGGATATTCGTACCCCGGCACCTTGGCCACGCTCGAGCCGAGCTCCGGCGGCGCTCCTTCGCTTGACATGAACACCGCTGCGAGCGGGACTCCGCGCTGTTCCTCGGCCACCTCGCGCAGCGCGACCGCCACGTCGGCCGCCTCCGTCACCAGCGGTGGGACGAAGATCGCGAGGATCGCGTCGCACGCGTCGGCCTCGATCAGCGCTCGGATCGTGCGGCCGTAGTCCTCGGCGGACGCGGTCGCGAGCATGTCGATCGGGTTCGAGGCCGAGGCGGCCGCGGGCAGGAATTCAGACAGCGTGGAGCGGAGCTCGGCGGGCAGCTCGGGCACCCTCACGCTGAGGGCCTCGCACGCGTCGGCGCACATGATCCCCGGGCCGCCCGCGTTGGTGACGATCGCGACTCTGTCTCCGCCCGGAATCGGCTGGGCGGTCAACAGCGAGGCCACGCCGAACAGCTCGCTGAGCGTGTCGGTCCGGATCACGCCGGCCTGCCTGAACAGGGCATCGACGGTGACGTCCGACGCCGACAGCAGCGCGCCGGTGTGGGAGGAGGTGGCCCGGGCGCCGGCCGCGGAGCGGCCGCTCTTGACGGCGAGCAGCGGCTTGTTGCGGGCAAACCGCGGGGCGATCCGTCCGAACTTCCGGGCGTTCCCGAACGACTCCAGGTACAGGAGCGCGATGTCTGTTCCCGGGTCCTGTTCCCAGTACTGGAGGAAGTCGTTGCCGGACAGGTCAGCCTTGTTGCCGACCGAGACGAACGACGAGAGGCCGACGCCCAGCCGCCCCGCGGCTTCGATGATCGCGATCCCGAGGCCTCCGCTCTGGGACATGAAGCCGACGCGGCCCGGCGTCGCCGGGGTCGGGGCGAATGTCGCGTTCAGCCGTACTCCGGGAGCGGTGTTGAGCACGCCCAGGCAATTGGGCCCGACGAGCCGCATCCCCGCAGCCCGGCACACGTCCACAAGCTCGCGCTGGCGCGCCGCGCCCTCCTCGCTCGCCTCGGCGAACCCTGCCGAGATCACGAGCAGCGCGTGCACCCCGGCGGCGGCGCACTCACGGGCGACGTCCACGACCGCTCCGGCCGGGACGACGACCACCGCCAGCTCGACGGCGCCGGGGATATCGGTCACCGACCTGTATGCGGGCAGCGACTGCACGATGTCGGCGTGCGCGTTGACGGCGTAGAGCGCGCCTTCGTATTCGCCCGCGAGCAGGTTGTTGAGGACCTCGCCGCCGACCGTTCCGCGGTGCCGCGAGGCGCCGATCACCGCGACCGAACGAGGCTCGAGGAAGCTTCGCACGGCAGCGATCGCCGCAATTCGTTCGCGCTCCTCAAAACGTGCGATCGCCGCTTCGGATAGGGAGGTCGGAAGCTCGATCGCAATTGCGTCGGGGCTCGAGTGCATGTCGACCGGAAAGCCGCTCTCGCGGAACACCTCGATCATGCGGTGGTTGGCCGGGAGCACCTCGGCGGTGAACGTCGAGATCCCGTGGCGGTGGGCTACCTCGGCTAGGTGCGCGAGCAGGATCGTCGAGATTCCCCTGCCCTGCCACGCGTCGGCGACCATGAACGCCACCTCCGCGGATTTGCCCTCTTGACGGACGTACGCCGCGTGGGCGACCACGGAGCACGGGGTGCCGCTCTCGGCAACCAGCGCGAACCGATCGGAATAGTCGACGTCGACCGACCAGTCCGTCACCCAGTTGAGATTCGGCGTTCCGAAGAAGCGGAACCCGATCGACTCCGGGGACAGCCCTTCCAGGAACGTCCTGATCGCGGGGGCGTCGTCCACGCGAACCGGGCGGACGCGGACGGTCGAGCCGTCGCGCAGGACGACGTCGGCTTCGCGATCGCGCGGATAAGCCTCGGCGGTGTTAGATCCCACACTGGCGAGTTTCCGCGCCGGGCGACCAGTGGGCATCCGCAGCTTCTACGGACGGCGACGGGCGGCCAGCCCGGATTTGCGCGGCGAGCAGGACACGTAGCTTGGGCCCATGACCACAACCACGCACTCAGGCTCTCCTTCCACGCAGCAACTGACCCCGGTCCGCGCGTTCTCCGAGCTATCCGTCGCCGACGTTCCCTACGCCGGAGGCAAGGGCGCGAACCTCGGGCAGCTCACCCAGGCCGGGATGCCCGTCCCGCCCGGCTTCGTCGTCGCCGCGCCTGCGTACGCCGCGTACCGCGTCCAGAGCGGCCTGGCCGAGCGGCTCTCGAAGCTGCTCGATCGCCTCGACGTCGAGGACACCGCCGCACTCCAAGCGGCGTCCGAGCAAGCGCAGCAGGCGGTGAAGGACGCTCCGATGCCCGAGTGGCTCGCCTCCGCGATCTCGGATGCGTACGCCTCGCTGGTCGGCGCCGGCGGCGACGATCCGGTCGCGGTGCGCTCGTCGGCGACAGCCGAGGACACGGCCTCGGCGTCATTCGCCGGGATGAACGAGACGTTCCTGAACGTGCGGGGCCGCGACGAGGTGATCGACGCGGTGAAGCGGTGCTGGCAGTCGCTGTTCGGCGCGCGCACGATCTACTACCGCGGTCAGCGGGGCTTCAGCCCCAGCGAGATGGACATCGCCGTTGTCGTGCAACGCCAGATCGCCTCGACGCGAGCCGGCGTGATGTTCACTGTCGACCCGGCCACCGAAGACGCCGAGCACCTCGTGATTGAGGGCTCGTTCGGGCTCGGAGAGGCGGTCGTGTCGGGGCAGGTGTCGCCGGATCGCTACGTCGTCGACAAGCCGCTGATGGCGGTCGTCACCCGCTCTGTGCGACCCAAGGAGCTGACGATCGAGACGCGTCCCGAAGGCGGTACGGCCACGCGAGAGCTGACGGCCGAGGAGAGCCGGCGGCCCGTGCTCGACGACGACGAGGTGCTGCGCCTCGCGGAGCTCGGGGTCGCGATCGAGCGCGAGTACGGTGCGCCGCAGGACACCGAGTGGGCATTCGATCCCGACGGCAGGGTGTGGATGCTCCAGAGTCGGCCGATCACCACGATGGGCGGTCCTGCGAAGGAGGAGGAACAGGCCGTTCCCGCCGGCGAACAGGGAGCGCTGCTGCTCCGCGGCCTCGGCGCCGCGCCGGGCCGCGCGAGTGGGGCCGCGCGACTGCTGAGCTCGCTCGACGACGCCACGAAGCTTGCCGACGGGGACGTGCTCGTCACCCACATGACCTCGCCCGATTGGGTGCCGCTGATGCGCAGGGCCGCTGCGATCGTCACCGACTCGGGCGGGATGACCTGCCATGCGGCGATCGTCTCGCGCGAGCTCGGGATCCCCTGCGTGGTGGGAACCGGCGATGCGACCAAGCGGCTGCGCGACGGAGAGCTGATCACGGTCGACGCGACGGCCGGGGCGATCCGCGAGGGAGTCGCCGCGCAACCGGCGCCGGTGATCGCCGCCCCTGCGGACGGCCGCGTCGCGGTCGCCGCTCCGATCGTCACCGGTACGAAGCTGCTCGTAAACCTGTCCGAGCCGTCGCAGGTGCAGCGGGCGGCTGCGCTCGACGTCGAGGGCGTCGGCCTGGTCCGCGCCGAGCTGATGCTGGTCGAGGCGCTCGACGGCACGCATCCGCGCAAGCTGCTGGCCGAGGGGCGCGGCGAGGAGTTCGTACGGCGCCTGTCCGATGCGCTGACGACGTTTGCAGCCGGGTTTGCCCCCCGCCCGATCACCTACCGGGCGACCGACTTCCGCACGAACGAGTTCCGTGGCCTGAAGGGCGGCGAGGAGTTCGAGCCGGAGGAGGCCAACCCGATGATCGGCTTCCGCGGGGCGCTTCGCTACGTCGATCAGCCGGACGTCTTCAACCTCGAGCTCGAAGCGATCAGCCAGGTGTGGGACGCCGGGCACACGAACTTCCATCTGATGCTCCCGTTCGTGCGGACAGTCCGCGAGCTCGAACGGTGTCGTGCGCTGGTCGCCGAGGCGGGGCTCCTCGACCGGCCCGGGTTCGAGCTGTGGATCATGGCCGAGGTCCCGTCGGTGCTGTTCAACCTCGAACGCTATGCGAAGCTCGGGATCGCCGGGATCTCAATCGGCTCCAACGACCTCACGCAGCTGCTGCTCGGAGCCGATCGCGACTCCGGCGAGCTGTCCGGCACGTTCGACGAGCGGGACCCGGCCGTCACCGACTACCTGCGGGAGCTGATCCCGCGCGCGAGCGCCGCCGGCCTCCAGACCTCGATCTGCGGTCAGGCGCCGTCGGTTCACCCTGAGTACGCCGAGCTGCTCGTCCGCGCGGGGATCGATGCGATCTCGGTCTCGACCGATGTCGTCGACCGGACGCGGCGGCTGATCGCGGCGGCCGAGGAGCGGCTGCTGCTGGAGGCGGCGAGGCGATGACGACCACCGCACAGGAGCTCGAGATCCGGCCGATCGAACCCGATGACAAGGCGGCGCTCGTCCGAGGCTTCGAGCGCCTCAGTTCCCAGTCGCGCTACCGGCGCTTCCTGAGCCCGCACGGGAGGCTGACGCTCCGCGAGCTCCGGTACTTCACGGAGGTCGACCACCACGACCACGAGGCGCTCGTCGCGCTCGATCCCCTCAGCGGCGAGGGCGTCGGCGTCGCCCGCTACGTCCGCGCCGAGCAGGACCCGGCGGCGGCGGAGCTTGCCGTTGCGGTGATCGACGACCGGCAGGGGCAGGGAGTCGGAACGCGTCTGGTCAGCCAGTTGGCGGACCGCGCGCGCGAGGAGGGCATCGAACGCTTCACGGCGCTGGTGCTCGCCGAGAACCAGCTGATGCTGAACCTGCTCGAGGAGATCGGCCAGGTTACGACCGGCGAGGACGAGGCCGGCGCTGTCCAGGTCGTCGTCGAGCTGCCCGAGACGGGTCTCGGTCGGCTGACGGGCCTGTTGCGAGCTCTGGCGCGGGGAGAGCTCAGACCTCGCCCCAGATGACCTTCGACGAGGAGCTGTTGCAGTGGCTCGGCGATGAGCCGGCGGGACAGCGGGACGCTGACGCGGCGCGGATCCGCGAGATCGCCGGCGAGCTTGCGCGGGGGTTCGATGCGCTGAGCGAGGTCGGGCCGGCCGTGACGGTGTTCGGCTCGGCTCGGACCAGCCGCGATCATCCCGACTACGCGCTGGTGCGCCGGATCGGAGCGGAGCTTGCGCGCGCCGGGTACGCGGTGATCACCGGTGGCGGTGCGGGACTGATGGAGGCCGCCAATCGCGGCGCCCGAGAGGGCGGCGGAGTGTCGGTCGGATGCAACATCGAGCTGCCCCACCAGCAGCCGTTCAACCCGTACCTCGACGTGCAGCTGCGCTTCCGTCACTTCTTCGCGCGGAAGATGATGTTCGTTCGGTACGCGCGCGCGTTCGTGATCGCCCCGGGCGGCTACGGCACGCTCGACGAGCTGTTCGAGGCGCTGACCCTGATCCAGACCGGGACGGTCCGTCACTTCCCGGTGGTGCTCGCCGGCGGGGAGGAGTGGGACGCGCTGATCGACTGGCTACGCGCGCGCGCACTTGTCGACGGGCGGATCGCCGCCCGCGACCTCAGGTTGCTGCGCACCGTCGACGATCCGCGCGACGTGGTCGCGATCGTCAAGGCCGCAGACCGCCGCCGCGGCCGGGTCAGTGCTTTGCCACACGTCGATCCAGCGGTTTCCCTGGACGACGCCGAGCCTCGCCGGGGTTAGCCTCGCGAGAATGCCCACACATCTCCATCTCGCTCGCTCGCCGTCGGAGCCGCACGATCCGGGCACTGAAGCGCCGCCGATCAGGGTGATCCTCGCCGACGACCATCACACGGTGCGCCGCAACCTGCGGCTGCTGCTCGACCGCGAGGAGGACGTGGAGGTGATCGCCGAGGCCGCTGACATCACGACCGTGCTACGGCACGTCCCCACGCATGTGCCGCACGTGCTGGTGCTCGACCTGCGGCTACCCAACGGGTCGGGCATCGAGGCAATCCGGCGGCTTCGGTCCGAGGTCCCGGAGACCGAGATCGTCGTGCTGACGATGGAGGAGAGCCCCGCCTTCGCACACCGTGCGCTGGAAGCCGGCGCGATCGGGTTCGTGCTCAAGGACAAGGCCGACGACGAGCTGCCGGCGGCCGTTCGGCACGCGACACGCGGCGAGGAGTACGTCAGCACGCGCGTGGCGGCCGGACTCGCGGCGCTCCGCAAGGGAATCGATGGCGACAGGCTGAGCCCCCGCGAGACGGAGATCCTGAGGCTGATCGCGCTCGGCCACACGAGCGCGGAGATCGCCGCTCAGCTCCACCTGTCGCGGCGCACGGTCGAGACCCATCGCGCCCACATCTTCCGCAAGCTCGGCCTGAAGACCCGCGCCCAGCTGGTCCACTACGCGCTACGAAGCCATCTGATCGGCGCGTGACTGCTCCGCGCCGGACGCTCGGCGGACGGGGAGGTGAGCACGAACGATCGTGCCCTGCTCGCCGGACTCGAGCTCGAGCGTGCCTCCCGCCAGGAACACCCGCTCGCGCAGGCCGGTGAGCCCGAACCCGTCGCTCGCCGCGGTCGTGTCGAAGCCGCGACCGTCATCGCGCACCTCGACCGTCACCTCGCCGCCGACAGCGATCATCACCGCGACGTGGCCGGCGCGCGCGTGCTTGACGACGTTCGTCAGCGCCTCCTGGACCAATCTGTAGATCGTTGTTTCGAGCTGAGGCGCGAGCGGCTCGCCGTCCTGCGGCAGCGCGATCTCGGTGGTGATCTCGAGATCGTCGCCGCGGCGACGCTCGACGAGCGCCTCGATCGCTGGAGCGAGTCCGATGTCGTCGAGCAGCGACGGGCGCAGGTCGGTGATGATCGCCCTGAGGTTGGCGATCTCGAGCTCGATGTCCTCGATCGCCTGACGCATCGCCTGCTCGTTGGCGGCGTCCTCTCCACGGCGCAGCGCCGATGAGAGCAGGACGCGCAGCCCCCCGAGCGACTGCAGGGTCTGGTCGTGGAGCTCCCGCGCCCACCGCCCTCGCTCGGCGTCGGCGGCGGCGATCGCGCTGCGCAGCCGCTCCTCGGCCACGCTCCGGTTCAGCGCGACCGCGTTCGCGGCTGAGGCCGCAAACGTTCGCAGTAGCTGCTCGTCGGCGGCGGTGAACTCGTCGCCGCGGGCGCCGTGGTCAAAGGCCATCAGCACGCCGATCCCCGCGCCGTGGTGGACCATCGGCACGAGCAGCGCGGTCTTCGCCTCCTCGACCCCGAGTGCGGGAGCCGCGATCCGGAGCTCACTCGCGACGTCGGTGATCCGGCGCGGTTGCGCCTGCTCGAGAACCTGCCCCGAGGTCGAATCCGACAGCGGCAACCGGCGGCCTCTTGCGCTGGCGGTGTGGCCGGCGCTGGCCGCTACGACCAGCTGGTCCTCCTCGCGGAGCAAGATCAGCACGGTACGCGCGTGCACGAGCGCGCGGCCTCGCTTCACGATCAGCTCGAGCACGTACCCGATGTCGGTGATCCCCCCGACCGCGTCGGCGATGTCGCGCGCGGCCTCCAGCGAGCGCACCGCGCGCTCGGCAACGACGCGTCCGCGCTCGCTGCCTTCGTACAACCTGGCGTTCTCGACCGCGGTGCCTGCCCACTCGGCCAGCAACATCGCAGCCTCTTCGTCCTGCTCGGTGAACTCGCTGCCGTCGGCCTTCTCGGTCAGATAGAGGTTGCCCCATGTTCGCCCTCGCGCGAGGATCGGCACACCCAGGAACGAGCGCATCTCCGGATGGTTGACGGGAAATCCGTAGCTCTGTGGATGGCTCCCGACGTCCGCCAGCCGGAGCGGGCGGGGATCCTGGATCAGCACCCCCAGCACGCCGCGGCCATGCGGGAGATCGCCGATCGCGCGGTGCGCGGCG
The DNA here is from genome assembly GCA_963800475.1 of uncultured Solirubrobacterales bacterium. Lineage (GTDB taxonomy): Bacteria > Actinomycetota > Thermoleophilia > Solirubrobacterales > Solirubrobacteraceae > Palsa-465. Next base: position 250,070 of record CAWDAZ010000002.1, read on the forward strand.
GGATCGATCCCCCGGGTCAGGAACCGCTCGAGCCCGGTGCGGTCGGCGTTGAGGACTCCCAGCGCCGCGTACCGCGCGCCGGTGATCGCGCAGGCCTCTTCGAGCACACGGTCGAGCACCTTCTCGAGATCCAGCTCCTCGACCAGGGCCCGTCCAACGTCGAGGAGGCGACGCAATCCGCCGTCGTGCTCAGAGTTCGGCATGAGTCCCGGCAGTCCCTTGAGGTTATAAACCAACTCGAGGTGAGCCTACTCCAGTGCCCCGGAGCGACTCAAGCGTGCCTGCATCCGTGAATTCTACGCAATGCCTTGGGGTAAACCACGGACCTTCTGCGGTCATCCCACGATGGGTCACGGGGAGCCGCCATCGAGCCTTTACGCGATGGGAGTCCCCGCGCCGCTGTCAGATTCCGACCGCACTCCGCGCTGCTCGCACTGCGGCGAGGTGATCGGCGTCTACGAGCCGGCGATCCACGTGACCGGCGAGCTCGTGGCGAGGACCTCACGGGCAAGAGATCCGGAGCTGTCGTCGGATTCACCCGGCCGCCTGTATCACGTGGCCTGCTACGAGCTCAGCCACGTCCGCTCGTATCCGTAGTTCTCCGCAAAGATTCCGCCTGCTCGCCCCGATGGTCGAGCCCGAGGCCCAACGTAGCTTTGCCCGGAATGGCCGCCGTCTTCGACCTCAACCATCACGCGACCTACGTGCACTTCCACATCGGAGGAGGCAGCACGCCGTTCCTCGTGTTCGACATGTCGCTGTCCAACGTGATCTTGATCGGCGTGATGCTGGTCGTGTTCGTGCTCGCGATCCTGTTGCCGTTCCCGCACGCCAGACGCACGGGCGACTCCGGATGAGCGCCACGTCGCCGCCGACCAGGTCGTGGACCGTTCGGCTCCGGCGGCGTGCCGTCGGCGCGCTCCCGCCTGAGAAGCTGCTCCCCGACGGGCAGCCGTCATACGTGTCCTCGTGGATCTACGTGTTCGGGGTACTGACGCTGACCTCCCTCGTCGTGATCATCGTGTCCGGGTCGATCCTCACGCTGAAGGGACCCGGCTGGTGGCACTTCACCGGCGTGGGTCACTTCTTCAACAGCATCCACCTGTGGTCGGTGGAGCTGTTCTTCTTCTTCATGGTCATTCACCTGTGGGGGAAGTACTGGATGGCGGCGTGGCGCGGGGGGCGCAGGAAGGTGTGGATCACCGGTGCGATCACGTTCCTGGTCGCGATCCCATGCGCGCTGACCGGCTATGTCTCGCAGCAGAACTTCGATGCCCAATGGATCTCCACGCAGGCCAAGGACGCGATGAACTCCGTCGGCATCGGCGCGTTCTTCAACCTCCTGAACTTCGGGCAGATGTACAGCTACCACGTGCTGCTGCTGCCGGTCGCGATCGTGGCGCTGGTGGTCGGCCACGTGCTGCTCGTCCGCAAGCACGGCGTGGTACCGCCGTTCCCGCTCGCCGATCAGGATCCGGGCGGAGCGCCGGCGGAGAACCCGTCGCGCGAGACGGCGCCGAATTCGCCGCCGCCGGTCGTAGGCGGATCACAGGAGGCCTGAGGTGAGCCGCGAGTCGCGCCGGCGGATCGAGATGGCGTCGCGCGAGTGGCACGGGCCGTACCGCTCATACGACCTCGTCAAGGAGTTCAGCATCGCGCTCGGCGTGGTGCTCGCGCTGAGCGTCCTCCTGGCGATCCTGTTCTCCTCGCCCGACGAGCGACCGAGCACGATCCAGTCTTGGTCGCGTACCGATCCGGTGGACTTCGTGACGACCGCCACCACGGAGCTCGACGGCTCGAGCGGTACCGGCGGCTACGGGCCGCCGTACAACCACGCTTCCGACGGCCAGCACTTGTGGTTCATCCGCCCGCAGAAGTGGTTCGGCGTGAGCCACCCCGTGAACACCGCGCAGGATTTCGTGATCAATCCGCTGCGCTCGATTCCCGGGAGCCCGGGCCTGCAGGCGGCCGTCACCGCCTACCAGAGCGCTTCCTCACAGCAGCAGGCCGCGTGGACGAGCGCGTACGAGAAGGCGCTCAGCAAGGCGAGCGCCACCTCGAGTGGCTCGATCAGCGTTCCACGCGGAAGCTACGGGCCGCTGCCGATCATGATGGTTGCGCTGCTGGCCGATGCGCAGTCAGGCGGAGTCGACGGCGCGCTGCTGACGAGCAAGCAGTTCTACAACACCGACTACACCAAGCCGCTCCTGTTCCTGGCGGACGGCAGCGTCCTCTCCGACCGGGCCCAGGCTGAGCACCTACTGGGCGAGCAGTGGGGGATGATGAACGAGACGGGCAGCTTCCCCGGCCAGGTTTGGCTGTGGCTGTACACGTTTTGGTACCAGATCAAGCCGTTCTCGACGTCGGACAACGCGGACATCCTGGTGATGACCGTGATGGGCGTGCTGAGCCTCGCGTTCGTGCTGATCCCGTTCATCCCAGGCGTCCGCGACATCCCGCGCTGGGTCCCGGTCTACAAGCTGATCTGGCGCAACCACTACCGCGCCGCCGACTGAGCGCCGGCGGTCCGGCGCGCTCTGCGCGCACCTCCTCTCCGGGACACCTGATGCCCGCAATCCGCACCGAACGGCTCTCCAAGCGGTACGGCGACACGCTTGCCCTCGACGCGCTGGACCTCGAAGTGGGCGAGGGCGAGATTTACGGCTACCTTGGCCCGAACGGCGCCGGCAAGACGACCACGATCCGGCTACTGCTCGGGCTGCACCGGCCGACCGCGGGACGGGGGGAGCTGTTCGGGATCGACGCGTGGCGGGACCCGGTGGCCGCCCATCGCCGCGTCGCGTACGTGGCCGGCGAGCCGTTCCTGTGGCCCGCGCTGACCGGCGCCGAGACGCTCGAGTTCCTCGGGCGTCTCCACGGCGGGACCGATAGCCGCTATCGAGCTGAGCTGATCGAGCGGTTCCAGCTGGACACAGCGAAGAAGCTGCGCGCTCTGTCGAAGGGCAACCGCCAGAAGGTCCAGCTGATCGCGGCGCTCGCGACCCGCGCCGAGCTGTTGCTGCTCGACGAGCCGACGAGTGGCCTGGACCCGCTGATGGAGAAGGCCTTTCGGGATTGCGTGGGCGAGGCCAAGGACCGCGGTCAGACGGTGTTCCTGTCCTCCCACATCCTCAGCGAGGTCGAGGCCCTGTGCGACCGGGTGGGGATTCTCAAGGCCGGCCGGCTCGTCGATCAGGGGACGCTCGCCCAGCTTCGGCACCTCGGGGCCCAGACACTCGACGTCGGCTTCGCCGGTGCTGCGCCCCAGCTTCCGCCGCTGCCCGGCGTGAAGGTCGAGGTCGCCGGGCGCTCGACGCTGCGGCTCGAGGTGTCGGGGTCGCTCCAGCCGCTGCTGGCGGAGCTCGCCAAGCACCGTGTCGAGTCGCTCGACAGCCGGGAGCCGTCGCTCGAAGAGATCTTCCTGCACCACTACGACGATGGCGACGGTCGCCACCGCGCGTAGTCCGGCCGCGGCGCCGAGCCGCGCGTTCGTCGCGCTGGTTCGCCGCGCGCTGCGGGACTCGAGGACACGGGTGCTCGGGTTCGTATACGTGTTCGCGGCCGTCTCCTATATCCAGCCGGTCGCCTACCGGCACACGTATCCGACGCTCGAGGACCGAGTCCGGTTCGCGGCGAGCTTTGCCCACAACAAGGCGGTGGTGCTGTTCTACGGGACGGCATACGACCTGCTGACCGTGGGCGGTTACTCCGCCTGGCGGGTGGGCGGCGTGCTCGCGATCTTCGCGGCGGTGTTCGGGTTGCTGGCGGCGGTGCGGGCGCTCCGGGCCGAGGAGGATGCCGGCCGTGCGGAGCTCGTGCTCGCGGCCGTCGTCGGGCGCGGCACCCTGTACATCGCATCGATCAGCGCAATCGTGCTCGGGGCCGCAGCGCTGTGGCTGGCGGCGTTCGCAGGGCTGCTCGCGGGAGGACTGCCGGCCGGGGGCAGCGCGTACCTGGCGCTCACGGTCGTGTCGGTGGTCCCGGTGTTCGTCGGAGTCGGTGCGCTGGTGAGCCAGGTGGCGCCGACGAGGCGAACCGCGATCGAGCTCGGCGGCGCGGTGGTGGCGCTGTGCTTCCTGCTGCGGGTGATCGCCGACACCTCGAGCGCCGGCTGGCTGCGCTGGGCGACGCCGCTCGGCTGGGCCGAGGAGCTGCGACCGTTCACGCGACCGCGGCCGCTCGTGCTGCTGCTGCCGTTGCTGAGCGCCGCCGCGCTGATCCTGGGGGCGGCCCGGATCGAGAGCTCACGCGACATCGGTACCGGGCTGCTCGCGCCGCACGAGAGCGCCAAGCCGCGAACCTGGCTGCTCTCATCCGCAACGGCCCAGGCGTTGCGGGCAGAGCTCGGCAGCCTGGGCGTGTGGGCGACCAGCGTCGGCGCAATCGCGTTCGTGCTCGGGGTCGTCTCCAAGAGCGTTACCTCGCTCGGGATCTCGACCCAGCTTGAGCACACGCTCGAGAAGCTCGGCGTGGGCTCGGTGCTCACGCCGGTCGGCTACCTCGGATTCTCGTTCAGCTTCTTCGTGCTGGTCGTCGCCCTCCTGGCCGTCTCGCAGGTAGCCGCGGCTCGCCACGAGGAGGCCGACGAACGCCTCGAGACCGTTCTCGTGCAACCGGTGGCGCGCCGGGAGTGGCTGGGCGGCCGGCTGTCACTCGCGCTCGGCGCGTGCGCGCTGGTCGCGGTTGTCGCAGGGGTGCTCGCGTGGCTCGGCGCGACCGTCGAGGGGGTGGGCGTCTCGCTGCCGCGAATGCTCGAGGCCGGGGCCAACTGCCTGCCGGTCGCGCTCCTGCTGCTCGGCGTTACCGCGCTGGCGTACGCGCTGCTGCCGCGTGCCGGCGTCGCGATCGGCTACGGCCTGGTGGTGCTCGCGTACCTGTGGCAGTTGTTCGGGTCGCTGCTCGGCGCCCCCCGATGGCTGGTCGACGCGACCCCGTTCGCGCACGTCGGGGCGGTACCGGCGCAGCCGTTCCGCGTGGTCGCGGCGGTCGTGATGCTCGCGATCGGCCTGGTCGCTGCGGTGATCGCGCTCGCCGTGTTCAGGCGGCGGGATCTGCTGAGCGCGTGAGCCCGGCGGTATCGGTCGAGCAGCTGTCGGTGGCCCGGGGCGGCCGGGAGGTCCTGGGCGGCGTCGAGGTGTCGTTCGAGTCCTCGCGTGTGACGGGGCTCTTCGGCCCCAGCGGCAGCGGCAAGTCGACGCTGATCCGCGCGATCGCGGGCGTCCAGGCGCACGTCAGCGGAACCGTCCGCGTGCTCGGCGAGCGACCGGGCACCGCCCCGGTGCGTCGGGAGCTCGGCTACATGACGCAGGCGCCCTCGGTGTACGAGGACCTGACGGTCGCCGAGAACCTGCGGTACTTCGCAGCGGTCCGCGGCGGGGCGGCCGGAATCGGCCCGCTGCTCGCCCGTGTCGATCTGGAGCCGCAGGCCGGTCAGCTGGTGCGCTCGCTCTCGGGCGGCCAGCGCGCGCGTGTGTCACTGGCCGCCGCGCTGGTGGGCAACCCGCGGCTGCTGCTGCTCGACGAGCCGACGGTGGGACTCGATCCGCTGCTTCGCCGCGAGCTGTGGGGCCTGTTCCGAGAACTGGCCGCGGAGGGCGCAGCACTACTGGTCTCGAGTCATGTCCTCGACGAGGCGCGTCATTGCGACGAGCTGATCCTGATGCGGGACGGGGCGATCGTCGCTCAGCTGACACCTGACGAGTTTACGGCGCGGACCGGCACCGACGACCTGGACGAGGCGTTCGTGCGCCTGATCGAGGCGCGCCGAGCGGACCGATGATTTCCGCGACCCGCACGCTCGCAACCTCCAGGCGTGTGCTCACCCAGCTGCGCCACGACCCGCGCACGATCGCGCTGTTGATCGTCGTCCCATGCGCGCTCGAGACGCTGTTGCGGTTGATCTATTCCCACGAACGGCACGTGTTCGATCAGGCGGGCGCGCCGCTACTGACGATCTTCCCGCTGACGACCGTGTTTCTGGTCGCGTCGATCGCGCTCCAGCGTGAGCGGAGCACGGGCACGCTCGAGCGGCTGCTGACAACCCCGCTCCAACGGTTCGAGCTGCTCGGTGGCTACGCGCTCGCGTTCGGTTCGGTCGCGGTCGTCCAGGCGGGCGTCTTGACCGCGCTGACGCTCGGCCCGCTCGGCCTGCACGTGCAGGGCCCGGTGGCGCTGGTCGTGATCTTTGCGGTATCCGTGGCGCTGCTCGGGATCGGCCTCGGCCTGCTCGCGAGCGCATTCGCCCGCACCGAGTTCCAGGTCGTGCAGTTCTTCCCGCTGATCATCCTTCCGCAGCTGCTGCTGTGCGGGTTGCTGATCGCGCGTCAGCAGATGGCCTCGGTGCTCCACGCCGTCTCGGACGCGCTCCCACTGTCCTATGCGGTGGACGGGATGCACCACCTCAGCCGCCAGCAGGGCGCCGGCGGGGCGCTGTGGGGGGACATCGCGATCGTGCTCGGGTTCGCGCTCGGCGCGCTGGTCCTGGGGGCGGCGACGCTGCGGCGGCAGACCGACTGACTGATCCGGCGTCCCGCCTCAGCCCGAGTCCCCCGGGGTCGGCACCCGGAGCGTGAATCCGCACAGCCACAGGGCGCCGATCGACACGGCGGCCGCGGCCAGCGAAGTGGCGACCATCCCGGCGTCGGGCAAGGTCAGCGCGAAGAACGTGCGGGCGGCCGGGAGCAGCAGCGCCCCGAGGTAGATCAGCGCCAGCGCGGCGCACATCGCGGCGACGAGCCCGGAGCGGCGAAGCGAGCCGCCCGCCTCGAGCGCCATCACCAGGTACAGGCCGCTGATCACCAGCGTGGTCAGCGCCACGGTACGCGAGTCGGCGATCGACAGGTCGAGATCGTGGCGCGCGAACAGGTACGCCGCCACCAGCCCGGTGCCGAGCACGAACCCCGCCGGCACCGCGAACCGCGCCACGCTCCGCAGGAACCCCTCGGGCTTCCATGCACCGCTGCTCGGCGCCAGCGCGAGGAAGAACGTCGGGATCCCGATCGTCAGGCTGGCGGCGAGCGACAGGTGGCGCGGCAACAGCGGGTAGGCGTCGGAGCTGATCCCGATCGTCAGGATCAGGAACGCCGCAAACGCCGACTTGGTGACGTACAGCTTCGTGACCCGCTGCAGGTTGCGCAGCGCGCGCCTGCCCTCCGAGACCAGCTGCGGAACGGTTCCGAAGTCGCCTGACACCAGCACCAGATCTGAAACGCTCCGCGCCATCTGGGTGCCGCTGCCCTGACCGATCGCGAGCCTCGAGCTCTTGAGCGCCGGCACGTCGTTGACGCCGTCGCCGACCATCGCGACGTAGCGGCCCTCGTCGGTCAGCGCCCTGACGATCGCCTGCTTGCCTTCGGGGGAAATTCGCCCCACCACGGTCGCGTCCACCGCGAACCGGCGAAGCCTGTCCGGCTCGGACGGGATCTCGTCGCCCTCGTTGACGCTCCGCACCGGAATCCCGACGTCGCGGGCGATCGCCGCGACGGTCTCCGGCGCGTCGCCCGACAGCACCTTGATCTCAACGCCCTGCTCGCGCAGGAACGAGATCGTGTCGCGGACGTTCGGGCGCAGCTCCTCGGCGAGCACGACGATCCCGAGCGGCTCGAGGCCGCCGGGCGGGCGGTCGCCGGGCTCATCGGGCAGGTGGTCGCCGCCCTGCGCGACGGCCAGCACCCGGCGGCCCTCGCGCTGCAGTCGCGCCGCCATCCCGTCGAGGTCGCCGACCGGGATCCGCCCCGGGGCGCCGAGATAGAACGCGCCGTCCGGCATCTCGACCGCGCTCCAGCGCCGGCGGCTCGAGAATGGCAGCTCGCCGAGCGCGGGCTCGGGATCCGCGGGGCAGCTCTCCGCGACCGCCTCGAGCGTGAGGTTCCGCGTCGCGGCCCCCGCCACGACGCGCGCCAGCGCGTGGTGGAGCCGGTCCTTCGAGACACCGTGCACCGGAAGCAGGTCGACCACCCGCAGCGAGGCCTCGGTGAGCGTCCCGGTCTTGTCGATGCAGATCGTGTCGACCGAGGCCAGGGACTCGATCGCGTTCAGCTGCTGGGCGAGCACGCCGCGTCGCGACATCCGCACCGCGGCGGCGGCGTAGGTCAGGCTGACCAGCACGATCAGACCCTCGGGAATCAAGCTGACCACGCCGGCCGATGCGGTCGAGACCGCCGCGTGGAGGTGTACGTGACGGTGGTAGAGCGAGTAACCGAGCACCGCCCCCAGGACGACCACCAGCGCGACCAGCACGTACAGCAAGGTGTTGATCGCGCGCTCGAGCGGCGAGCGCGGGTGCCGGAACGAGCGCGCCTCGCCGGTGATCTTGGCCGCAAAGCTCTGCTCGCCGACTGCCGTCACCTCGTAGGCGCCGTTGCCCTCGACCGCGAATGCTCCCGACCGGACGTCGTCGCCGGCCGCTCGGCGCGCCGGCTCAGACTCGCCGGTCAGGATTGACTCGTCGAGGCGCAGGCCGTTGGCGGTGACGAGCCGGCCATCGGCGACGACCTGATCCCCCGCCGCGAGCTGGGCGAGGTCGCCGACGACGACCTCGTCGACAGCTACCTTGACCGGCGCGCCGTCGCGCCGGACCGTGGCGTGCGGTGCGACCAGCAGCGACAGCCGGTCGAGCGCCCGCTTGGCGCGGACCTCCTGGAAGATCCCGATTCCCGAGTTCGCGACGATGATCCCCAGGAACAGCGCGTCACGCGGATCTCCGAAGATCAGCGTCACGACCCCGAACGCCGCGAGGATCGCGTTGAAGACCGTGAGGACGTTGGCCCGGACGATGCTCGCGTACGAGCGGCTCGAGCGCTGGCGCCGCGGACGGCCGTGCTCCTTCAGGCGCCGCGCAGCCTCTTGTCCGCTGAGGCCCTTGCCATCCAGCCCGCGACGAGAGGTTGTCAGCGTCTGCTCCACTTGCCCTCCCAGCAAGTGTCGCAGGGCCAGTAAAGTCGCCCGCGATGTGCAACGCCTGCCCACGCTGGGCGCGGACCGGGGGCCCTCACGATCCGAAGGAGCCGCGTGCCGCGCGCACCTGAGATGACCGGCACGGTCCTCGACGGCCGCTACGAGCTCTATGACGTCGTTGGGGAGGGGGCGTTCGGGCGGGTGTACCGCGGCAGGGACCGGCGTCTCGACCGGGTCGTCGCCGTGAAGGTGATCAAGCCCTGGTGGGCCGAGGATCCGCCGTGGGCCGACACGTTCGAGCGCGAGGCGCGACTGCTCGCGCGCGTCAGCGATCCGGGAATCGTGCAGATCTTCGACGTCGGTCAGGCCCGGGAGGGCCTCTACTACATCGCCGAGCTCGTCGAGGGCGAGAGTCTCGCGACCCGGTTGGAGCGGGGCCCGCTCGCGCCCGCAGAGGCCGGCGAGGTTGCCGAGCAGCTGTGCCGGGCGCTGGCGAGCGCGCACGCGCAGGGGATCGTCCATCGAGACATCAAGCCGGCGAACGTCCTGCTCTCGACCACGGGTCAGGTGAAGCTCGGTGACTTCGGCGTTGCGCGGCTCGCCGAGGGCAGCACCGGCGGCACCGCGGGCGGCGTGGTCGGCACGCCGCGGTACATGGCCCCCGAGCAGGCGCGCGGTCTGAACACGACCCCGGCGACCGACGTGTACAGCGCCGGAGTGGTGCTGTACGAGATGCTGAGCGGAGCACCGCCGTTCTCGGGCGACTCCGCGGTCGAGCTCGCGCTCTGTCACGTGCAGGACTCACCGTCGCCGCTTCCCGCGGATGTGCCGCGCCCGCTGGCCGAGATCGCCGCGCGTGCCCTGGCCAAGGACCCGACCGACCGCTATCAGGACGGGCGGGGGATGGCGACCGCGCTGGCGCGCGCCCGCCGAGCCGGGTTCACGTCCGCGACGTCATTCACGTCCACGACGTCAGATTCACGCGCGCGCGAAGCGGCGCACGTCCACCCGCTGGCGCCGGAGGGAGAGGCCGAGCCGACCCGGATCGCACCGAAGCTCACCGCGCGCCGCAGCTTCAATCCCTCCGCGCGGCGTCGCAGCATCGCGCTGATCGGGTTCGTGTGCCTGCTGCTCGCGGCGATGATCCTCGGCGCGGTGCTGCTCGCGCCGCCCGGCCGCGTGACCGTCCCCAGGCTCCGCGGGCTGACGAAGACCGCGATCGTCGCGAAGCTGCGCCGGATGCCGCTGCGGACCGCGTTCACGCGCTCGTTTGACTCGGCGCCGGCCGGCACCGCGGTCGGCCAGCGCCCTTCGCCCGGAGCGCATGTCACTGACGGATCGACGGTCCGGGTCGTGCTGAGCGCCGGGCCGCCGCCCGTGGAGGTTCCGCGGCTCGTCGGGCAGGCGTCGCCGTCCGCTCGGTCGATCCTCGGATCGCTCGGGCTGAGCGCCACCGTGACCGCCGTACCGGCCCCCGGGGCGACTCCCGGGGTCGTCACCGCGCAGACCCCCTCGGCGGGCAAGTACCTGCGCCCGCGTGGGCGCGTGGCGCTGACCGTGGCCGCGGCGCCGCAGTGGCGCGCGGTCATGTCGCTGTCGGGAACCGACGGCGGCAGCTCGGTGCCGTTCCGGATTCGCGGCAGCCAATGGCGGATCGCGTATCGGATGGACTACGTCGGCACCTGCACGCTGATCTTCTTCTGCGACGGTCCGAACACGCAGGTGATCAGACCGGGCGACGGGTCGTCGGTCGACCAGTTTGGGATGAGTGACGGGGGCTCGCAGACGGAGGTCGTCCAGTCGGGCCCGGGCCTGTACCAGGTGCGCGTCTCGCCCGGATCCGACACGGCGCGCTGGTCGATGGAGGTCGAGGACTACTACTGAGCGCGGCTTCGGTCTCGCCTAGAAGCGGTCCGTGTACAGATCGCAGTGCACGCCCAGCCCGTGGCCCTGTGCGGTCGCGCTGACGCACCGCGTCGCCGCGTTCACCTGCTGACCCGGCGCGGGGTACACGGTGATCCGACCGGTGCCGAGCCTGCTCGTGAAGTACACGTTCGCGAAGTGGACGACGTACAGCGACGGCCGCGCCGCCTTGATCAGCGTGTTGTTGCGGCCGCTCGAGGCGCTCTTGAGGTTCGCCTGGTAGTGCGCTCCGACGCCGTTGATGGTGGTCGCGCTCTGGTTGAGGGTCGCCTGACCGAACAGGAACATCGCGCGGGCGCATCCGATCCCGCCGAACCAGTTGGCCAGCGTGTCGCCGTTGTCCGGCCTGGTGTTGTGGCTGAAGTTGACCGTGCACTTGGTCTGCATCCGCGGTGCCACGCCGGTCGGGCGCTTCTGCGCGCTCTTCGGCACGGCCGTGCCGGTGAGGCCGGTGACCCTGCCGTTCTTGAACTGGAGGTCGACGAGCGGCTTGGTCGGAGCGAGGTTGACGGGACTCGGGGTTCGGCTCGGTCCGGTCGGCCCGTTGCCGATCCCCTTCGCGAACGTCGGCGCGGCGGCACAGGCGACCGCCAATCCCACCGGGACGGCGGCCGTGAGCAGCTTCGTATGCAGGCGTGTTCTCATCATCGCTCCGTTTCCGAGAAGTTCGATTGCCCCCTCCGCGGCCGCGGACGTTAACCCAGCCGCCGCGCGGAAGGAGCGGAGCCTGCGAGGCGAACGAGCGCGCCACCGCAACCGGACAACGCGCCACCGCAACCGGAAAGCGCGCCACCGCAACCGGACAAACGTATCCGTTTCGCTATGGTCAGGGTATGGAGGCGAACGGGTTGAGATCCGAGCGGGTCCACCCGACGCTGATCCTGGCGGTGCTGTCCCTGGCCGGCCTCGCGTACGCGGTGCTGAGCTCCGCGGTGATCCCGGCGCTGGCGACGCTCCAGCGCGACCTCCACACGACCGAGACCGGCGCCGCCTGGCTGATCACCGGGTTTCTCGTCTCCGCGTCGGTTGGGACAGCGATCATCGGGCGACTCGGCGACATGTACGGCAAGGAGCGGCTGCTGCTCTGGACGCTGCTGCTGCTTGCGGCGGGGACGCTGCTGGCAGCGGTCTCGCAGTCGCTCGCGATGCTGATCGTCGCACGCGTGATCCAGGGCGTGGGCGGCGGGATCTTCCCGCTCGCGTTCTCGATCGCGAGGGATGAGTTCCCGCGCGACAAGGTGGCCGGGAGCATCGGACTGATGTCATCGATTCTCGGCGTCGGGGGCGGTGCCGGGCTCGTGATCGGCGCCCTGATCCTCGAGCACCTCGGGTGGCACTGGCTGTTCTGGATCCCACTCGTGGTGACGCTGCTCGCCGCGTTCTTCACGTGGCGCTACATCCCGGAATCGCCGGTTCGCGCGCCCGGCCGGGTCAACTGGGGCGCCGCGGCGCTGATGAGCATCGGGATCTCGACGGTCCTGATCGCGGTGGCCCAGGCGACCCTGTGGGGGTGGGGCGGCTCGAAGACGATCGCGCTGTTCGCGATCGGCGCGGTGTTCTGCGTGCTGTGGGTGGTCGTCGAGGTGCGCAGCCGCGAGCCGCTCGTCGACATGACGATGATGCGGATCAAGGGCGTCTGGACGACGAACCTGGCGGCGTTTCTGCTCGGGGCCGGGATGTACTCGTCGTTCATCGTGCTCCCCCAGTTCGCGCAGCTCCCGAAGCGGACCGGGTTCGGGTTCGGCGCGTCGATCGTCGTCTCGAGCCTGTACCTGCTCCCGTGCGCGCTGACGATGGGCGCGCTCGGCACCGCGGCCGGCGCGGTCTCGCGGCGGTTCGGGTCGAAGCGCGCGCTGGTGGCGGGAACCGCGGTGACGGCCGTGTCGTTCCTGTACGCGGCGCTTCAGCACCGGCATCCGTTCCAGATGCTGATCACGGCGGCGCTGCTCGGGATCGGGATCGGACTTGCGTTCGCCGCGCTCGGGAACCTGATCGTTCAGGCGGTCCCTCCCACCCAGACCGGCGTCGCGAGCGGCATGAATACGGTGATGCGGACGCTCGGCGGTGCGCTCGGCGGCCAGATCTCGGCGACGTTCATCGCCGACAACAGCGCGCACGGACTGCCCGCGATCACCGGTTTCACCGCCACCTATTGGATGGCGGCAGGGTTCCTGGCGATCGCTGTGCTCGCCGGGCTGCTGGTCCCCTCAGGCGAAGCATCGGCGGTGGTCGGCGAGCGCTCGCGGGCCGCCGCTCCCGAGGCGGTAGGCGCGGTCGAGACCGGCTGAGCGAGCCGCGATAATCCCGGCGTGGCGTACGACGAGCAGCTCGCCGAGCGGATTCGGGGCCTGATCGACGAGGAGGACGGCCTGACCGAGAAGCGGATGTTCGGCGGGCTCGCGTTCCTGATCAACGGCAACATGTCGGTCAGCGCGAGCCGGCAGGGCGGCCTGCTGCTGCGCGTGGATCCCGAGCAGACCGACACGCTGCTGGAGCAGCCGCACGCCGAGCCGTTCGTGATGCGGGGACGCCCGATGGACGGATGGCTCCGGGTCGCTCCCGAAGGGACCGAGGCCGACGACGACCTGCGGCGCTGGGTGTTCCTCGGCGTCGCGTATGCGCGGACGCTGCCGCCCAAGTAGCGCTAAGCGCCCCGGTCCTCGGTCGGCGCCGGCGCGTGCGCCTCGCTCGGCGCTCCCGCGAGCAGGTCGCTGAGCCGGGCCCCGAAGCGGGGGATCCGCTTCGTCGCCGCGAACCGGTGCTCGGCCCGCGCGAGCTTGTGCTGGTCGTAGCGGTGGTGTGCCCAGAACGAATTGGGTCTCGCCAGCCGCAGCGCGCCGACCATCGCGAAGAGCGGGATGAACATGCCGAGCACCGCGAGGAACACGCGTCCCTTCGCGGCGGACAGCAGCACCCACGCGAGCACCCACGCGACGGTCGCCGCGGTCCCCCAGATCGAGCCGGGATCGTCGAGCCCGAACGGCCGGGTGCCAAGCACCACGAGCCCCGCGAACGCGACCGCGACGACCACCGCGTCCACCGAGGCACGGCCCTCCTGCGTCCAGTACACGTCCTCGAGGTGGACCCACAGCGCGAACTCGTCCAGCGTGAACCCGGCTCCGATCCCGAAGATGATCGCGTCGATGTGCCACCACGGCGCGTGCATCGGCGCGGCCGCGAAGGCGATGAACCCTGACAGCAGCAGCATGCAGATTCCCCACACGAGGTGATGGACGTGGACGCCGCCCGACTGGACGCCGCCCGGCCACCACGACACGCTGCGTGTCAACCTGGCGCTGGTGCGGATCGCCAGGAACGAGACGAGGAACGCGACCAGCACGACGAACGCGGCGCTGCGCCCGTTGCTCAGCGTGTGATAGCCGAACAGATGGATGCTGACGATCGCGGCGCTGGCCGGATGCCCCAGTGATGCCGTCACGGCACTTGATTTCAGCAGGTCAGCCGGGGGTGATGAAGCTGCGCTTGGCCTCGAACATCGACGCGTCGGCGTGCCGCAGTAGCCCATCGGCGCTGTCGGCGTCGTCTGGGAACACCACCTGACCGAAGAATAAGTGGTTGCCGCGGGAGGTCTGGGGTCTCGCTGTCCGTGCGGTGTTCCCCCCTTCGGTGCTCATCGGTCGCGGACGGCCGGGGCTGAACCGCGTGCCGGGCGCATATCCTGGGCCGCGAGATGCCGCGCATCCCGTCGCTTCCCCGCATTCCAGGCCTGCCCGATCCGCTCCGACGGATCGCCGTCCCCGAGTTGCTCGACTCGGTCACGAGCGTCGGCCCCGAGGACGACCCAGAGGCGGCCGGATTGTCCCCGGAACGGGTCGAGCGGATCTGGCGAGCCGCGCTCGGCTTGTACCGGAGCGGCGTTCATCCCGCTGTCCAGGTGTGCGTGCGGCGAAACGGCGCGGTGGTCCTCAACCGCGCGATCGGCCACGCCCGCGGCAACGGACCGAGCGACTCCGCCGACACCGAGAAGGTGCCGGCGACGCCGCTGACGCCGTTCGTGATCTACTCGGGCGCGAAGGCGGTGACGGCGTTCGTCATGCACATGCTCCACGACCGGGGCGAGCTAGACATCTTCGAGCCGGTCGCCCGGTACGTCCCCGAGTACGCGCGCAACGGCAAGGGCGAGATCACGATCGGGCAGGTGCTCGCCCACCGGGCCGGGGTTCCCAACCTTCCCCGCGAGGGGTTCGATCTCGATCGCGTGGTGGACCGCGAGTTCATGGTCGAGACCCTGTGCGCGGCCAAGCCCGTGTTTCAGCCCGGCAAGTACCTCGCGTACCACGCCGTGTCGGGCGGCTTCATCCTCGGGGAGGTCGTCCACCGCGTGACGGGGATGGACATCCGCACGGTGCTCGCGAACGAGATCCTCACACCGTTGTCGTTCCGCTGGACCAACTACGGGTTGCCGTCGAAGGACCTCGACGCGGTTGCGCTCAACTACGTGACCGGACCGCCGACCGCGCCGCCATTCTCCCGGCTGCTGACGCGCGCGCTCGGGCTGGAGTTCGACGAGCTCGTCGCGTCGAGCAACGATCCGCGCTTTCTGACCGCGGTCGTACCGGCGGCCAACATCGTCACCAGCGCGGAGGAGCTGTCGCGGTTCTTCGAGATCTTCCGGCGCGGCGGCCGGCTCGACGGCGTGCGTGTGATGAGTCCAGCAGGCGTTCGCCACGCGCTGACCGAGCAGTCGCGGCTCGAGATCGACCTGTCGCTCGGGTTCCCGACGCGGTTCGGCTACGGGCTGATGCTCGGTGCGCAGCTGCTGAGTTTGTATGGGCGCGACACGCAGCACGCGTTCGGGCATCTCGGGTTCACGAACATGCTCGCCTGGGCCGACCCCGAGCGCGGCCTGTCGTGTGCGGTGATGACGAACGGCAAGCCGGTCGTGTACCCGGAGCTCCCCCGCTTCTACGCCTTGATGCAGACGATCACGTCCTCGGCGCCAAAGCTGCGCGGGTCGAAGATGCGGGTCTGGGACCCGCTCGCCGGGCGCCCCGCCTGACAGCGCGCGTGGCCAACCCGAGGCCGCGGGATTCTGTCCACGTGGCCGATGCCGCGCCGCTCGCCACCGCGCATCCTTGGCGGTGTGATCAGCGATACGGGGAACGCGAAAGGAGGATCGGCTTGATCAACCCGCTCGCGATCGGCGTGACAATCGGTGGCCTGCTTCTCGACGTCGCCGTGCCAAGACCAAAGCCTCGGGTTGGCCCTGCACCCAGCTCCCTGCCCTCGGTGGGCCGCCGGCTTGAGGACAGCCTGGCACGTGGACCCGTGGAGCACGAACGTCCGCCGGTCGCGAGCGGGGTCTAGGCGCGCTTAGAAGTGCCCGGCGAGCGCATCGGCCGAGATCCGTCGCGTGTCGTCGGGCGCCGGCCGGAGGATCATCACCTCGGCGGGGACCCGCTCGAGCAGCCATTCGAGATCATCGGCGCTCAATCCGGTGTTCCGGCTCTCGGAGGCCGACACGATGATCCGGTCGAATTGCTCCTCCTCGAGCAGTCTACGCAGCGCGTCGCGATACGTCCTGCCACGGGCGACCCTCGAGTCGACCGCCACCCCCTGGTTCTGCGCGCGTTGCTCGATTGCCTCGAGCAGCGGCATCCCATAGCCGCACTGCGCCGGCAGCTGCGCATCGAGCGGGAGGTTCCTCGGGACCCGGGCCAGGAACGCCGGCATCAGCGTCGCGTCCTCGGCCTTCGCGAGGCGCACCGCGGCCTCGAACGCGCGGCGCGAGATCTCTCGGCCGGTGAACGGGAGCAAGATCCGCCTCACGGCGGGCGCGCGCTCACGCGAGGGACGGCGCCCGTGCGGCGGCAGCCAGAACCCGGCCGCGAGCCCGACCCCGAGCGCCACGACGGCCACAGCGAGGATGATCGCGAGCGTCATCCGCCGTTGTCCCGCTTTGCGCGATCGGCGACGATCCGCACGTCGACGCCGGGTAGCATCGCCATCAGTTGCTGGGGGAGCGGTGTGCGCAGCCGCGCGAGTCCCCGCGCCGGGCGCGCGGAGCCGAGCAGGATGTAGGTGCTGCCGCGGCTGCGGGCGGTTTCTGTGACCGCCGCCGCGACGTTGTCCGATTCCTCGATCAGCAGCTGCGCGCCGAGCACCGATGCGAGCTGCCGGAGCGCGCCCAGCGAGCGCTCCTGCTCGTCGGACAGCCGACCGGAGGGCGGGCGGACCCATAGCAGGTCGAGATCCGCTCCCAGCCGCTGGGCGGAGCGCCACGCCCGCCGGACCAGCCGCTGGGCGCCGGGATACGGCTCGACCAGCGCCAGCAGGCGCTCGCCGATCGCCAGCGGCGCGGCGGTCAGCAGGCTCTCGTCGCGCGAGCCGACCTGCTCGGTGGTCAGCCGCTTGTTCCCGACCTCCTCGGCGACTTGCCGGAGCGCGACCTCGCGCAATGCCGCGAGGTTCTCGACCTTGAAGAAGTTGTTCAGCGCCGGCCCGATCCGCTCGGCCGGGTACACCTTGCCGGCTCGCAGCCGCTCGAGCAGCGCCTCGGGCGTCAGGTCGATCATCACGACCTCGTCCGCGCGCCCCAGCACCGCGTCGGGAATCGTCTCTCGCACACGCGTCCCGGTCAGCTCGGCGATCGTGTCGTTGAGCGACTCGAGGTGCTGCACGTTGAGCGTCGAGAGCACGTCGATGCCCGCAGCGAGCACGTCGTCGACGTCCTCGTAGCGCTTGGCGTGCTCGAGCCCGGGTGCATTCGTGTGTGCGAGCTCGTCGATCAGACACACCTCTGGCGCGCGCGCGAGGATCGCCGGGAGATTCATCTCCTCGAGCTCGGTGTCGCGGTAGGTGACCCGCCGGCGGGGAACGATCGGAAGCCCCTCGGCCAGCGCGGCGGTCTCGGCGCGGCCGTGGGTCTCGAGCAGCCCGATCACGGCGTCGCGACCCGCCTCCTGCTCGGCGTGACCCTCGGCCAGCATCCGGAAAGTCTTGCCTACCCCCGCGGCCATCCCCAGG
This sequence comes from uncultured Solirubrobacterales bacterium, assembly GCA_963800475.1. Lineage (GTDB taxonomy): Bacteria > Actinomycetota > Thermoleophilia > Solirubrobacterales > Solirubrobacteraceae > Palsa-465. Next base: position 267,875 of record CAWDAZ010000002.1, read on the forward strand.
AACACACGGAGATTGCCACGCGTCATGCTCCGAGCAGGTTGTGGATGATCAGGTCGATCAGCTTGATCCCGATGAATGGAGCGATGATCCCACCGAGCCCGTAGATCCACAGGTTGCGCCGCAGCAGCGCGCTGGCGCCGATCGGCCTGTAGCGCACGCCACGCAGCGCCAGGGGGATCAGCAGCGGGATCACGACCGCGTTGAAGATGATCGCGGAGACCACCGCCGAGCGCGGGGATCCCAGGTTCATGATGTTCAGCACGTGCAGCGGGCTCTGGCCGCCCCTCGTGACCGCCCAGGTGGTCGCGAAGATCGCGGGGAGGATCGCGAAGTACTTGGCGACGTCGTTGGCGATCGAGAAGGTCGTCAGCGCGCCGCGGGTGATCAGCAGCTGCTTGCCGACCTCGACGATCTCGATCAGCTTCGTCGGGTTGGAGTCGAGATCGACCATGTTCCCCGCCTCGCGCGCGGCCTGGGTCCCGGTGTTCATCGCGACGCCGACGTCGGCCTGGGCGAGCGCCGGGGCGTCGTTCGTCCCGTCGCCGGTCATCGCGACCATCCGCCCGTCCGACTGCTGGTCCTTGATCAGCTCGAGCTTGGCCTCAGGCGTGGCCTCGGCGAGGAAGTCATCGACGCCTGACTCCTCGGCGATCTTGGCCGCCGTGAGCCGGTTGTCGCCGGTGATCATGACCGTCCGGATCCCCATCGCGCGGAGGTGGTCGAAGCGCTCCCGCATCCCCTCCTTGATCGTGTCCTTCAAGTAAATGACGCCGAGCACCTGCGAGTCGCGCGCGACCGCCAGCGGCGTGCCCCCCTCGCGGCCGATCCGGTCCAGCACGGGCTGTAGCTCAGTCGGCGGCCTGCCTCCCTCGCTCTCGACGAACGCGATGATCGCGTCGCCCGCTCCCTTGCGCAGCTGCCGGCCGTCGAGGTTGATCCCGCTCATCCGCGTCTGCGCCGTGAACGGGACGAACTCCGCGTGCAGCTGCCTCATGTCGTGCTCGCGGATCCCGTACTGCTTGGCGAGCACGACGATCGAGCGGCCCTCGGGGGTCTCATCCGCGAGCGAGGAGAGCTGCGCCACCTCGGCCAGCTCCGCCTCTGCGACTCCGGGCATCGGGATGAACTCGCTGGCGAGCCGGTTGCCGATCGTGATCGTGCCGGTCTTGTCCAGGAGCAGCACGTCGACGTCACCGGACGCTTCGACGGCGCGGCCGGACAGCGCCAGCACGTTGCGCCGTACCAGCCGGTCCATGCCCGCGATTCCGATCGCCGACAAGAGCGCGCCGATCGTCGTCGGGATCAGCGCCACCAGCAATGAGATCAGCGTCGTCTCCGAGATCGGTGTGTGCGCGAACAGCCCGAACGGCCGGAGCGTGACGACGACGACCATGAACACCAGCGTGAGCCCGGCCAGCAGGATGTTGAGCGCGATCTCGTTCGGGGTCTTGCGGCGCGCCGCGCCCTCCACGAGCGAGATCATCCGGTCCAGAAAGGACTGCCCCGGCTCCTGGGTGATCTCGACGACGATCCGGTCGGACAGGACCCGCGTGCCGCCGGTCACCGCGCTGCGATCGCCGCCGGACTCACGGATCACCGGCGCCGACTCACCGGTGATCGCCGATTCGTCGACCGACGCGATTCCCTCGATCACCGTTCCGTCGCCGGGGATCAGCTCGCCGGCCTCAACGACCACGACGTCGCCCTTGGCGAGCGCCGCGGCGCTCTTCGTCGTGCCGTCCTGAAGCTTCGCGACGGTGTCCTCGCGCATCGCTCGCAGCGTGTCTGCCTGCGCACGGCCGCGACCTTCGGCGAACGCCTCGGCCATGTTCGCGAACACGACTGTCAGCCACAGCCAGATCGCGATCGTCAGCGTGTACCACGCGGGATCGTTGCCACCGAGCGCCTTGCCGCCGAACACCTGGATCAACCACGTGACCGTGGTGATCAGCGCGCCGATCTCGACCACGAACATCACCGGGTTGCGGATCTGCACCCTCGGGTCGAGCTTGATCACGCTGTCCACCAGCGCACGGCGGACGATCGCCGGCTGGAACAGCGACACCGCGCGACGCTCGGAGGGGGTGCTGCCCGGAGCGGTGTCGACGGACATCAGCTGCCTGCCTTTGTGTGGTCGAGGGCGATGTTGAGCTCGAGCACGTTGACGCCCTGCTCACCGGAGAAGCCGATCCCGCGTCCATGCGTGTACTTGTCGATCAGCGCGCCAACCTGCGAGAGCGGAAGCCGGCGGACGGCCGCGACGCGATGTGCCTGGATATGGGCGTTGGCCACCGAGATGTCGGGGTCGACGCCCGACGCGGAGCTGTTGGCGGCGTCGACCGGGACCTGGGCGGCCGTCAGCCCCGGGTTGTACGGCTTCTCGAGCGCCAGGTAGGCCTGGATGTTGGCGGCGATCTCCTGCTCGGTGGCAACGCTGTTGGGGCCGAGGTTCGAGAACGTCGTCGCTGCTGCGTTGTAGGGCGGGACCGTCGCCGACGGGCGGCTCTGGAAGTACCGCGGGTCCGGCGTCGTGACAGGGTTGCCGTTCTTGTCCACCTGCGGCTTGCCGTGCTTGACGACCTGGAGGACGAACTGCTGGCCGATGATCTTCGACCCGGCCAGCTTGCCGCCGATGTAGACCCGCTGGCCGTTGGCGTTCCCCGGAAACGCCAGCTGGCCGAGGCCGGTGACGACCAGCGGGTACAGCAGCCCGAGCACGAGCGTCAACACGAGTATCCCGAGTGCGGAGTTGATGAGGTCGCGCTTCATGTCAGTAGAGATGCGGGGTCAGGCCTTGGACGATCGGTCCGAGCAGGAGGGCGGGGAAGAACGTGAGCGCGCCGACGAGCACGATCACGCCGATCAGCAGCACGACGAACGTCGGGTTGTCGGTGCGCATCGTTCCGAGCCCGGTCGGACTGATTCGCTTGCCGGCGAGCGCGCCGGCGACGGCCAGGGCGAACAGGATCGGCGCGAACCTTGCGAACAGCATCACGCCGCCACCGAGCAGGTCGGCGAACGTGACCCCATGCGAGCCGAGGCTTCCCGCATTCGGCTGGATGAAGCCGGTGTAGCCGGCGAACGCGGAGCCGTTGTTGTTGGCCTGCGACAGGTACGCATAAAAGGACTCCGAGAAGCCCTGCGGCGAGCCCGCGGCTGCGGTCGAGATCGACTGGCGCCCGGCGTGTCCGGCGGTAGCCAGCGCGGTGGCGAACAGCGCCGAGAGCGGCGTGATCAGCAGCCCCAGCGCGACCAGCTTGATCTCCCGGGCCTCGATCTTCTTGCCGAGGTACTCGGGCGTCCGGCCGACCATCAGCCCGCCGATGAACACCGCCAGCAGGACGTACAGGAGGATCGAGTAGAGCCCGGTCCCGACCCCGCCGAAGATCACCTCGCTCGCACTCAAATTGGCCATCGGTACAGCGCCGCCGATGCCCGTGAAGGACTCGATCGCGCTGTTGACCGCGCCGCACGAGGTCACGGTCGTGACCACGTCGAACAGCGCCGACCCGGCGATCCCGAATCGCTGCTCCTTGCCCTCCATGTTTCCGCCCGTGGAGCCGGCGATCACATGCGTGTGCAGGCCTGCCGCGTGCTGCGCGGGTGACCCGTGGGCCTCGGCGATGTACGCGACGATCGCGGCGCCGAGGAACATCACCATCATCGTCGAGTAGATCGCGTAGCCCTGCCGGCGGTTCCCTGCCATCCGGCCGTACATGAACACGAGCGCCGCGGGGATGATCAGGACGGTCAGCATCTCGACGAAGTTGGTGAACGCGGTCGGGTTCTCGAACGGGTGCGACGAGTTGGTGTTGAAGAACCCGCCACCGTTGGTGCCGAGCTCCTTGATCGCCTCCTGCGAGGCGACCGGCCCCATCGCGATCTGCTGCGGCAGGTGGCTGAGCGTGCTCGCCGTCGCGTAGTGCGAGAAGTTCTGGATCGAGCCCTGGAACACGAGCACCAGCGCGACCACGAACGAGATCGGCAACAGGACCCACAGCACGGTCCGCACGAGGTCGCTCCAGAAGTTGCCGAGGCTCTTGCCGCTCCGCCCGATGATCCCCCGGATCAGCGCAACGGCCACGGCGATCCCGACTCCCGCCGACAGGAAGTTCTGGACGGTGAGCCCCAGCATCTGGCTGAAGTAGCTCATCGTCGTCTCGCCGCCGTAGTACTGCCAGTTGGTGTTCGTGACGAACGACGACGTGGTGTTGAACGTCACGTTCCACGGGGCGGAGTGGAAGTGCTGTGGGTTCAGCCCGGTCCAGTTCCACAGCGTCTGCGTGCGCAGGATCAGGAACAGCAGCAGCCAGCCGGCGAGCGAGAAGACGATCAGGCTCTTGGCGTAGGCCTTCCAGTCCTGCTCGCGGTCCGCGTCGACCCGCATGAGCCTGTAGAGCCACCGCTCCGGGCGCCGGAACAGCGGGTCGAGGATCGTCCGCTCCCCTGTGTAGACCGCCGCCATGTAGCGCCCGAGCGGCATCGCGAGCGCCGTCAGGATCAGCACGAAGCCGAAGATCGTCAGCCAGCCGGAGAAGGTCATGGCCTCAGAGCCGCTCGCCGCGCAGGAGCGCGTACAGCAGGTAGATGCAGACGATCACCGACGCCGTCAGACCGAAGATGTCGGCGGCACTCATACCCGGTCGATCCCGAAGATGAGCGCGTACAAGATCGCGAACATCGCGATCCCCAGCAGTACTGCTACGACGTCCATGCCGAAGAGCGTGCCGCCCCGTTGTCAAGGCGCCATACAGAAACGACGCCCCGTCATAAAGAAGCTGTGAAGAGTGCGCTAGGCGGCGAAGCGGTAACCGACGCCCGGGTCGGTCTTGATGTAGCGCGGCCCCTCGGGCGGCTCGATCTTCCGCCGCAGGTTGGCGACGTGCGCCCGGAGCACCTGCGTGTCGTCGCTGTACCCCTCGCCCCAGACTGTCGTCAGCAGGTCGCGGTGGGTCATCAGCCGCCCCCGGTTGCGCGCCAGCAGCCGCAGCAGCTCGAACTCCTTGGGGGTCAGGTGGATCTCCTCGCCGTCGCGCCGCACTACCCGCGCCGCCAGGTCGAGCTCGAGCCCATCGGCCGTGATGACCGCATCGTCGGGTCCATTCCCCGACCTGCGCAGCACCGCCTCGAGCCGCGCGATCAGCTCCCGCGGCCCGAACGGCTTGGTGACGTAGTCGTCGGCGCCGGCCGCGAGCGCGCGCACCTTGGCGTCCTCCTCGCCGACCGCCGACAGCACGATGACCGGGATCCGCGTCCACTCGCGCAGCCGCCGGCACACCTCGACGCCGTCGATGTCGGGCAGCACCAGATCGACGATCGCCGCCTCGGGATGGCGGACCGCGGCGAGGTCGAGCGCCTCCTCGCCGGTCGTCGCCGGGACCGCCTCGTAGCCGGCGTCGCGCAGGATCACGCGCAGCGCGCGGAGGATCTGCGCCTCGTCGTCGCATACGAGCACGGGCGGTCGGGCGGCGCTCATGCGGCAACGCTCGCTTCGCCGCCGATCGGTAGCGAGATCACGAAGCTCGCCCCCTGCCCGGGGAGCGAGTCGACGGAGATCGTGCCGCCGTTCGCCTCCACGAACCCCTTCACGATCGCAAGCCCGAGCCCGGACCCGGTCCACCGCTGCTCGACGGCTCGTGCGCCGCGGTAGAAGGGCTCGAAGATCCGGGGTTGCTCCCGACGCTCGATCCCTGGCCCCTGATCGACCACGCGCACGATCACGTGTGACTCGGCGCGGCGTGCGTGGACCGACACTTGCCGCCCCCCGGAGTACTGCCAGGCGTTCTCGAGCAGGTTCGCGAATGCACGCTCGAGCTGGGTGGCGTCGGCTCGGATCGCCGGGATGTCTGGGTCGATCGCGACGCGCAGGTCGATCCGCTCGGGGAGCGCATCCGCCGCCGCCAACACGACTTCCTCGATCGAGATCCAATCCCGCCTAGGCTCGGCTCGACCGGATTGCAGACGCGACAGGTCGAGCAGCTTGTCGATCAGCGCCGACAGCCGTTCGGATTCCTCGACGATCGCGGCGCTCAGCTCCACGCGCTCCTCCGGGGTGATCGACCGCGCACCGAGTGCGTGTCCGGCGGCGAGGATCGCCGTCACCGGGGTGCGCAGATCGTGCGAGGTCGCCTGCAGCAGCGCGGTCTTGAGCTCGTCGCTGCGGCGCAGCGCGGCGGTCTCGACCGCCTCCGCCTGGGCGGCGTCCCGTTGCAGGGCGATCGCGATCAGCGCCCCGAGCGCCGGGACGACGCGCGTGCGCAGCCGCTCGGCCGTGTCAGCGTCCACGTCGTTCGGCACCAGCAGCGTCGCCACCCTCCGGCCCGAGCCGTCGCGCAGCGGGATCGCGTCGCGGCGCTCGTCCGGGCCGGGCGGTATCTCGAGCTCGATCGCCGCCGAGGAGAGCTGCAGCGCCTCGGCGACCCGATGTGCGGCCGCCCGCAACGCGATGGTCGTCTGTGTGCCCGCGAGCAGCTCCCGGGCGAGGCTCGCGGCGAGGTCGGCCTCGCGGCGGCGCAGCTCCGCCTCGTCGGCGCGCCCCCGCGCCACGTCGGCGATCGTGCTGACCACCGCCGCGGTGAGCACGAATGCCCCCAGCGCAACCCAGTTGCGGGAATCGGAGATCGTGAACCGGCCAACAGGCGGCAGATGGAAGAAGTTGAACGCGGCCGCGCTCAGCAGCGACGTGCCGAGTCCGAGCCACAGTCCCCAGTAGACGGAGGCCAACAGGACGGCCGGCAGATACACGACGCTGAGGGAAACGGTCGGCGCGACAGTCTTCAGCGGATAGATCGCGGCCGTTGCGAGTATCACCGACCCGACCGCGACCGCGATTCCGAGTCGCAGCGGCGGCCGGCTACCGGTCAGCCCCCGGGCGCCGCGTCCCCGGCTCCACCATGCGCGCTGCATTTGAGTGGAGCGTACGCCCCGCGCCCGAACGCGAACAGGCCCACGAAGATCGCGGTCGCGAGCAGGTTCAGCCACGGCTCGTAGTTGACCGCGACCTCGCCGAACAGCCATGCATTGAGGAGACCCCCCGGGGGTACACTGGCGGATACTCCCCGGGGGGCGCTTGGTGGCGAGATGGGGTGCCGGGGCTGGGGCTACGCGCCCGCTCCCGGCGGTGTGGCTAGGTGCTGCTCCCGCGAGCGCGACTGCGGCTCCCGGCGATGCCGGCGCCCCGGGTGTTGGCGCTGCGCGATCGGCTGCTCGAGCGGGTCCCCGTGCGTGTTTGCCGCGAACCGTTCGCCCGTCCCCGAGCACGGCGACGGTCGCTTCCGTCGCGCCCAGCCAGCGGTTCGTCGCGCGAACGCCGACGCGCAACGGCAACAACTCAGCTCGCCCACCATCGCGCAGTTACTACCCGAACAGCCGACGGGAAAACGGGAGTCTGGAGCGGGAAGCGGGTATCGTGAACGCGGCAGAGGAGAGTGCGAGGAAACGTGGAGCTCGATCCCAGGCAACTGATCAAGGGCTCTCTGAAGCTCGCGGAGCGAGCCGGAGACGAGGCCTACTTCGCCGCGCTCTGCATCCGCAGCGGGGTGGTCGGAATCGAGTCCCCGCAGCGGCTCGCAAAGATGGCGCTCGCGTTCGAGCGCTTCGGGCTGCTCGCGGGCGCCGTCGCTGCCGGCGCGATTCGGAACGGCGATCGCGCTGCGGTGATCGACGAGCGCGGCGAGCTCACCTACGCGCAGCTCCACGAGCATTCGAACGCGCTCGCGAACGCATGGCGCGAGGGGGGCCTCGAGCCCGGCGAGGGCGTCGCGATCCTGGTGCGCAACCACCGCGGCTTTCTCGAGGCCGTGTTCGCCGCCGCCAAGTGCGGGGCCCGGATCGTGTTGTTCAACACGTCGTTTGCGGGTCCGCAGATCCGCGAGGTGGCCCAGCGCGAGGGGACCGACCTGCTCGTCTACGACGACGAGTACTCCGAGGTGCTGACGGGGATCGACGAGCCTCCCCGCGGGCGGTGGCGCGCGTGGGTCGACGAGCCCGCCGACGACACGCTTGACGCGCTGATCGAGCGCGGCGATCCGAGCGATCCCCCGCGCGCGGGAACCACGCCCCGGATCACGATCCTGACGAGCGGGACGACCGGCACCCCGAAGGGTGCGCCGCGCAGCGAGCCGAAGTCGCTGGGCCTGCTCGGCAGCCTGCTCAGCAAGGTCCCGTTCAAGGCGGGCGAAGTGACCGAGCTGTGCGCGCCGATGTTCCACGCGCTCGGGTTCGCGCAGGCGATCATCGGGATCGGCCTAGGCTCGACGCTCGTCGTCCGCCGCCGCTTCGACCCGGGCGACACGCTCGACAGCATCGAGCGCCACCGCGCGACGGCGATGGTGATGGTGCCGGTGATGCTCCAGCGCACCCTCGAGCTGGGGATCGAGGAGATCCAGCGCCGCGACACCTCGTCGCTGCGGATCATCTTCCTGTCCGGCTCGAGGCTGAGCCCGGAGGTCGCCGAGCGTGCGATCGAGGCGTTCGGGCCGGTGATCTACAACCTGTACGGGTCGACCGAGGTGTCGTACGCGACGATCGCAACCCCCGAGGACATGGAGGCGGACCCGGCATCGGTCGGGAAGGTCGTCCGCGGGTCGGTCGTGAAGATCCTCGACGAGGACGGGCACGAGGTCCCCACCGGCGAGAAGGGCAGGATCTTCGTCGGCAACATCGCGCAGTTCGAGGGCTACACGGGCGGCGGCAACAAGGAGAACATCGGCGGGCTGATCTCCTCGGGCGACGTCGGTCACTTCAACAGCAGCGGCCGGCTGTTCATCGACGGCCGCGACGACGAGATGATCGTCTCCGGAGGCGAGAACGTGTTTCCCGCCGAGGTCGAGGAGCTGCTCACGCGCCACGAGGCAATCGGCGATGCCGCCGTGGTCGGCGTCGAGGATGAGAAGTTCGGGCAGCGGCTGAAGGCGTTCGTAGTCGTGCGCGAGGGGCGGACCGTGACCGAGGACGAGCTCAGGGCCTACGTCAAGGACAACCTCGCCAACTACAAGGTGCCGCGCGAGGTGGTGTTCGTCGACGAGCTGCCGCGCAACGCGACCGGGAAGGTCCTGAAGCGCCAGCTCGCCGAGCACGCCGAGCAGCCCGAACGGGCGCCCGCGTCGTAGCTCTCAACCGGCGGCCGCGTGCCGGTCGAGGAAGCCGAGCATCCGCCGCCAGGCGTCCTCGCTCGCCTCGGCGTGCTCCTCGAAGCGCCGGTCGAAGAACGAGTGCGGCGCACCGGGGTAGACGTGGATCTCGTGCTCGACGCCCGCCGTCGCGAGCGCCTGATCGAACTGCTCCACGTCCGAGACCGGAATCGCCTGGTCCTCGCCGCCGAACAGGCCGAGCACCGGGCATCGCATGTCCGCCGCGCGAGCGATCGGGCCAGGCACCCCGAACCGCTCGCTGAGCAGGCCGTACAGCCCGATCGCCGCGGACAGGCCGGGCACGTCCGCGGCGGCCATGAACGATTGAAATCCGCCCAGGCAGAACCCGACGGTCGCCGGCTCGGACACCCCGGTTCGCCCCGTGAGCGCCGCGGCCGCCGCCTTCACGTCGTCCTGCACGGTCTCGACCGTCAGCTGCCGGACGTGCGGCATGTACTCGAAGCCTTCGTCGCGCGGCCCGAGTCCGGCCGTGCGGCCGAAGTAGTCGATCACGATCGCGTGGTAGCCGGCCTGGGCGAACCGCTCGGCCAGCTCGATGTAGAACGGGTACAGGCCCCGGACGTCGGGCAGGATCACGACCCCGCCGCGTCCCTGTGGGGACTGCGCGAGCGAGGCCGAGAACCGGGTGCCGTCCGTGGACTCGAGCTCGAGCAGCCCAGCGCCGGCGCCGCCGGCGATCGGAGCGAGCAGCAGATCCCCGGGCGGGGCGGGTGGTCTTGCGTCAAAGTCAAAGCACATGGGCGACACGATAGAAACTGATCCGAGATGACGCCGGCACCCTCTCCCGAGAGCTTCCGCTCCCAGTTTCCGGTGTTCGAGCGCGTCTCGTATCTGAACGCCGGGACCGAGGGCCCGGTCCCGCGGGCAGCCGCGGATGCGGCGCGGCGGCGGGTCGAGCTCGAGGCCTCCGAAGGTCGCTCGGGCCGCGCGTACATGGACCGTGTGATCGAGCTCGCGTCCGCGTTGCGAGCGGGATACGCGAACGCGCTCGGATGCTCCCCGGCAGAGGTGGCGCTGACCGGCTCGACCACCGACGGGGTCAACACGGTGCTGAGCGCCCTCGACCTGCGCCCCGGCGACGAGATCCTGACGAGCGACGAGGAGCATCCCGGGCTGCTGGCGCCGCTCGGGCGCGCGCGGCGCCGCTGCGGCGTGGAGGTCAGGGTCGTCCCGTTCGCCGAGCTTGCGGGCGAAGTGCGGCCGTCGACGCGGCTCGTCGCCTGCTCGCACGTCTCGTGGGTAAACGGCAAGGTTGCCGACATCGCAGCGCTGCGGGCCGCGGGACCGCCGGTGCTGCTCGACGCCGCTCAGGCGCTCGGTGCGATCCCCGTCGACATGCACGCGCTGGGCTGCGACTTCTACGCCGCGTCCGGGCAGAAGTGGCTGTGCGGCCCCGAGGGAAGCGGGTGCCTGTTCGTCCGCGAGGACCGTCTCGACGAGTTGCTGGTTCCGTGGCCGGGCTACTCCTCGGTCGCCGATCCCGAGCACGCGCTCGACTTCGAGCCGGCCGAGGACGTCAAGCGGTTCGACCACGGGTTCCCGACCGGCTACCGAAGTGAGTGGGCGCTGGCTGCGCTCGCGGTGTTCGAGCAAGCGGGGTGGGAGTGGGTCCACGGGCGCGCGGCGACGCTCGCGGCCGGCTTCGCCGATCGGCTCCGCGAGTGTGGACTCGACGTTCAGCCGCGGGGTCGTTCGACGCTGGTCTCGTGGCGCGCGGAGGACCCGGCCGGCGAGGTCGAGCGATTCGCCGCGCAGGGGTTCGTCGTGCGGAGCATCCCGGCACTGGGGCTGGTGCGCGCCTCCGCGGGGGCGTGGTCCTCTGAGGACGAGCTCGACGCGCTCGCGACGCTCGCCGCGACTAGTCCCTGACCCGCTCGGGCTGGTCCTCCTTCAACCGGCATACTGGGCGCGTGGCCGACCGCTACCAGCGCCCCGGGTGGTTTACGAAGCACGTCTTCAACAACCTCGTCGCGCTGTTCACGCGGATCGGCATCAGCGTGTGGGGCTCGCGGGTCCTGGAGGTTCCCGGTCGCAAGACCGGCGAGCCCCGCCGCACCCCGGTGAACCTGTTGACGTTCGAAGGCGACCGGTACCTGGTCGCGCCGCGGGGGCACACGCAGTGGGTCCGTAACCTCCGCGCCAGCGGCGGCGGCCGGCTGCTCCTCGGACGGCGCAGCGAGGAGTTCACCGCCGCAGAGGTCCCCGAGGACGAGCGGCCACCAGTGCTACGCGCGTATCTGAAGCGGTGGAAGGCTGAGGTGGGGGTGTTTTTCGGCGGCGTCGGCCCGGACTCGAGCGACGAGGAGCTGCGGCGGATCGCTCCGGACCACCCCGTGTTCCGGCTCACCTAGGCGCGCGGCTCGAAGTCGCGGCGACCCGACAGCTGCGCCGCGCGCTCGGGTCGCGTCACCTCGTAAACGGCGACCCGTTGCGGCCCGGGGCTGACGAGCTCGGCGCCCGGGCCGAAGGGGATCCCAAACCGCGCCGCGACCTCGACGTACCGGCCGTGCAGCTCGGCGAGCGTCCGCTCCAGATCGTCGACGCGGTAGACCAGCACCGGCGCCTCGCCCTCGAGGTGCTCGGCGAGCAGCAGCGCCGGCGGCTGCTCCGCAAGCTTGACCATCGCCACCCGGGTTCCGAACCGCTCGATCGCGAACACGAGCTCGCCGCCCAGCCCTCGGGTGAAGTGCGCGAGGTCGCCGGCCACGTCGCGGCTCGGGAGGTACACGAAGTCGAGGGTGCCTAGGGGCGCCGCGGCCCAATCATCGCTCCGCGGCCGGTTGCTTAGATACGGGGCCCTGCGAAGCGACCGGAGGTGGCGCGATGGAGATTGGAATCGGACTCCCCAACGCAGTGGCGGGAACCAGCGGCGAGGACCTCCTCAACTGGGCCCGCGCGGCCGAGGAGGCAGGCTTCTCGACGCTCGGGACGATCGACCGGATCGCGTATCCGAACTACGAGCCGATGCTCGCGCTGGCAGGGGCGGCCGCGGTCACCGACCGGATCCGCCTGGCGACGACGGTGATGCTCGGCCCGCTGCGCCAGAACGCCGCGCTGGTCGCCAAGCAGGCGCTGTCGCTCGACGCGCTCGCCGGTGGCGGCCGGTTCGTGCTCGGGATCGGGCTCGGCGGGCGCGAGGACGACTACGCCGTCAGCGGCGTCTCGCTGTCCGAGCGCGGCGCGTGGCAGGAGCGGGCGCTCGAGCAGATCCGCCGGATCTGGGACGGCGACGGCGAGCTCGAGGCGAAGATCGGGCCGCGGCCGCGGAACGGCGGACCGAGCCTGATCGTCGGTGGCGCGGTCGAGGCGTCGCTCGAGCGCGCCGCCCGGTTCGGCGACGGCTGGATCATGGGCGGCGGCCGGCCGGAGCAATTCTCGGACTCGCTCCAGCAGCTCGCGACAGCGTGGGCCGCGCACCATCGCGACGGGCAACCGCGCAAGATGGCGCTCGCATACTTCGCGCTCGGCCCCGACGGCGAACGCGACGCCGAGGCCTACCTGCGCGACTACTACGGCTGGCTCGGCGAGGACCTGAGCGGCGCGATCGCCGCCAGCGCCGCCAAGGACGCGGACACCGTCAAGGGCTACATCGCCGCCTTCGACGGCGCTGGCTGCGACGAGCTCGTGATCTTCCCGTGCTCGAACGACGTCGAGCAGGTCGGGATGCTCGCCGCCGCGGCCGGGCTCTAGTCGTCCGCGACCACGCGCAGCAGCAGGTCGCGGAGGCGGCGCTGCTCGCCCGACGAGAGCCGCTCGAGCTCTCCGGGTGCGCGGCCCACCTCCGCGAGCAGCTGCGTGCGCAGCTGCTCGCCGAGCGAAGTGAGCACGACGTGCTTGACGCGGCGATCCTGCTCGTAGGGCTGGCGCGCGACCAGCCCGCGCGCCTCCAGCCGGTCGATGATCCCGGTCACGTTGGAGTTGTCGCACGCGAGCAGCGTCGCGAGCTCATGCATCGGGCGGGGCTCCCCGGGCTCCATCTGCAGCAGCGCTCCGGCTTGGGCGGGGTGGAGGTCGAGCTCCGAGGCAGCGATTAGAAATCGCCGCCGGTGCCGTCCAAACAGTGTGCGCAGCAGCGCCCACACCTCCTCGCCCAGGGCAGTCCCCTCGATCGTCTGCTCGGCGCTCGGCATCTGTGTCAGAGTCTACTTGACACTCTCGATGTTTGACAACCTCAAAGGCTTGCTAGAGTGGCGCCGGTGAGCGAGTCGTCCGCGATCGAGGTCGAGCAGCTCGTGCGCGAGTTCCGGAAAGGGCCCCGCGCGGTCGATCACATCGATCTCGTTGTCTCCCCGGGGGAGATCTACGGCTTCCTGGGCCCCAACGGCGCGGGCAAGTCGACCACCGTACTGATGCTCACGACGCTGCTGCCGCCGACCAGCGGCACCGCGCGCGTCGGCGGCTACGACGTCGTCAAGCAGGGCTCTCACGTGCGCGCGTCGATCGGCGCGGCGCTCCAGGAGGCGGCGCTCGACCCGATCCTCACCGGCCGGGAGCATTTGATCCTGCAGGCGACGCTCCAGGGGATCGCGAAGCCCGAGCGCAAGCAGCGGGCCGGCAAACTGCTGGAGCGGGTCGGGCTGATCGACGCCGCCGACCGGCGCGTGGGTGGCTACTCGGGCGGGATGAAGCGCAGGCTCGACCTCGCGCTCGCACTCGTCCACGAGCCCCGAATCCTGTTCCTCGACGAGCCGACCACCGGGCTCGATCCGCAGAGCCGGACGGCGCTGTGGGACGAGGTCGCGAGGCTCGCGCACGACGAGGGGATCACGGTGTTCCTGACCACGCAGTACCTCGAGGAGGCGGACGTGCTCGCCGACCGGGTGGGAATCATCGACCACGGGCGGATCGTCGCCGAGGGGACGCCGGCCCAGCTGAAGGCGGACATCGGCAGCCCCAGTGTCGAGCTGACGCCGGTGGACCCGGGCGCCGGCGATCGGCTGGCGGAGCTGCTGGAGCGGTTCGGAGCACTTCGCCACAACGGGCGCGGCAGCGTCACGGTCCAGCTTCCGGGCGGCGAGGCCGAGCTCGCAGACATCATCCGGGTGCTCGACAAGGCCGATTTGCACGTGGAGCTGCTGCAGCTTCATCAGCCATCGCTCGACGACGTGTTCCTCGCCAAGACCGGGCGCAAGCTCGAGGGCGCGGGCGAGGAGGCCCAAGCGCCGGAGCCGGCCTCGAGCGGCCGCCGCCGGAGGCGCCGTGGCGCCTGAGGTCTCCCTGCTGCAGCAGGTGGGGGCGGTCGCCCGCCGGTCGATCACGCGGACGTTCCGCCAGCGGGCGCTGCTCGTCTTCCCGATCCTGTTTCCGCTGATCCTGTTCGCGATCAACGGCAGCGCGCTGAGCGCTGCGACCAAGATCCCAGGTTTCCCCACTAACAGCTACCGCGCGTTTGCGCTCGCGTTGCCGTTCATTCAGGGCGCGCTGTTCGTTTCGATCTCGGCGGGCACGGACCTGGCGCGCGACGTCGAGACCGGCTTCTTCAACCGGCTCGCGCTGACGCCGCTTCGAGGATCGGCATTGCTGATCGGCCAGCTCGGCGGTGCGTTCGTCGTCGCGGCCGTGCAATCGGTTGTCTACCTGCTGGTCGGGATCGCGACCGGGGTCGGGATCAAGGCCGGGGTCGGCGGCGCCTTCATCCTGCTCGGGCTGTCGACCCTGATCTCGTTCGCGTTCGCGTGCCTCGGCTGCCTGATCGCGCTGCGGTTCGGCTCCGGCGAGGCGGTGCAGGCGATCTTCCCGCTGCTGTTCGTGCTGGTGTTCCTCAGCTCCTCGAGCCTGCCACGGAACCTGATCAAGACCGACTGGTTCCGCGAGGTTGCCACCTACAACCCCGTGTCGTACCTGATCGAAGGGGTGCGAAGCCTGATCATCAAGGGCTGGGATGCCGAGGCCCTGGCGCTCGGGTTCGGGTTCGCGGTGGCGCTCGCGGTGATCGCGCTCGCGTTCGCGGACCGCTCGATGCGGACGCGGCTGGTGCGGGCATGAGGAGCTTCCTGTCCGTCACCAGGGCGGTCGCGTGGCGCTCGATCCACAACACGATCGTGAGCCCGTCGATCCTGCTGCCGTCGATCATCTTCCCGCTGTTCTTCCTGGTCGCGTTCGCGGGCGGCCTGTCGCGGATCGCCGACGTCCCGAATTTCAATTACAGGCCGGGCTATACGGCGTTCCAGTTCGTGTTCGTGTTTCTGCAGTCGGCGGCATTCGGCGGTGTGTTCACCGGGTTCGCGGTGGCACGCGACTTCGACTCGGGGTTCGCCCGCCGGCTGTTGCTCAGCGCGCCGCGGCGCGGCGGGATCATCGCCGGCTACGCGCTCGGCGCGCTGGGCCGGTGGTCGATCACCGGCACGATCGTGACGATCGCGGCGCTGATCGCGGGGATGAACGTGTTCGGGAGCGGCATCGACCTGGTCGGCCTGATCGGGCTCGGGATCGGGATGAATCTCGCCGCGGCGCTGTGGGCGTGCGGGCTCGCGATGTTCCTGCGCACCGAGCAGGCCGGCGCGCTTATCCAGATGCCCGTGTTCGTACTCCTGTTCCTGGCGCCCGTGTACGTGCCGATCAGACTGCTGCAGGGGTGGATCCACTCGGTCGCGAGCTACAACCCCGTGACGGTCACGCTCGAGGCGGGGCGCGGCCTGCTCGCGGGCTCGCCGCTCAAAGTCGCGCTCGCGTTCGCGCTGCTTGCGGGTGCCGCGCTGGTGCTGGCGGTGTTCGCGCGGCGCGGGCTCGCGAGCGCCGAGCGGGCGGGCTGAGCTTCCGTCCGCGCTGCCTGACAGCCCGCCGCGGGCACGTCGCGCGGGTAGGCTGACGCGGCCGTCAGGCCGGCGGCACCACATCGCACCCGGAATAAGGAGGCACCTTGATGAACGTCCGCCGTCTCGCCATTGCCGGGCTGGCCCTGCTCGCCGTCGCGCTCGCCTGGATCGGCGGCACGCTCACCGCCTCCGGAGCCGGAACGGCGCCGGCCGCCGTCCGGAAGCAGCTCGCCGCGCAAAGGAACCCGATCGGCGCGCAGGGCCGGACGCTCGGCCTGTCGCTCGTCACGATCCCCACGGGTGTCCGGCTCCCGCTTCACCACCACGAAGGCACGCAGGTGTCGTACATCGAGAAGGGGATCCTCCGTTACACGGTGCGCTCGGGCTCGGTGCGGGTGATGAGGGGCCTCGCCGACCAGTCACCGACGCTGGTCCGCAGGATCAGGGCAGGGCAGACGGGCACCGTCACCCCCGGCGAATGGCTCGTCGAGCAGCCCTCGGACATCCACACCGCCAAGGCGAAGGTGAGGGTGGTCGTGCTGATCGCCACCTTGCTGCGGAACGGCGCTCCGCCGGCGACGCCCGTGAAGTAGAGCCCAGCCTGATCCGTCGCGGGCGCGGGCTGGTGCCGGCCCCGTGGGGTCAACCGTCATCCGCAGTTCTTAAGTAGATCTGATTAACGCCGCCTAGTTTGTCCGGGCATGGCTGCACCACGTCATCTGTGGTCCGGAGACTGGCGCCGCGAGTCGGCTGCGGCCGCCGAGGAGCTCGCGGACCGCCGTCGCCCGGCCGACGCACCGGCTGAACCCGAGGCTTCGGAACCGTCCCCGGGTCCGTCCGCGCTCGAGCGTGGAATCCGGGCGCTGCGCGACGCGAACACCCCGGGCGTCCGCCATCTGGCGCTGATCGGAATCGCGGCGCTGGTAATCGCCGGCGCCGCCTACGGAGCGGTCTCAGCGCTCTCGACCGCCGGCACACCGAGCCCGCCCGCCGCACAGGGAACACCCGTCTTTACCACCGGGCAGGCCTGGCTCGGCGTCGACACGACGAGCTTCCCGGTGATCACCGGGGCGATGATCGTCGACGTCGCCCCGGGCAGTCCGGCCGACGCCGCAGGGCTCCAACCCGGTGACGTGATCACGGGAATCGACGAGCACCCCGTGCAGACACCTGCCGACCTCGACTCGGCGCTGGCCGCCTTGCACGCCGGCCAGTCGGTCCGGATCCAGTATCAGCTCGGCCCGGGCCAGAGCTCGTACACAACCCAGGCGACCCTGCGGTCCCGCCCCGCCGGCCCATGAGCTTCATCGATCCGCTGGTTCTTCTCGGGCTGCTCGCGATTCCGCTGCTGGTGTGGTGGTACGCGGGCGAGCAACGTCGGCGGGCGCGGGCCGCGTCGGCGTTCGTTGCCTCGCCGCTGACCGAATCCGTGGCGCCGCGGCGCCCGCGGTGGCGGCGTCATCTGCCGATGGCGGTGTTCGCGCTGGCGCTCGCGGCGCTGATCTTCGCGGTCGCGCGTCCACAGCGAAGTGTCGCCAAGCCGGTGACCAACGGCGCGGTGATGCTCGCCGACGACACCAGCAGCTCGATGCAGGCCACGGACGTCTCCCCGTCGCGCCTGCAAGCATCGCTCGGCGCGGCCCGGCGGTTCCTCGCCGACGTGCCGGGCACGGTTCAGGTGGGACTGCTCGAGTTCGCGCGCACCCCGACGGTGCTCCAGTCGCCGACCACCAACCACGCGCTCACCGGCTCGGCGCTCTCGCGCCTGCCCCGTACCACCGGCGGAACCGCGGTCGGTCAAGCGCTGACCACGGCGCTGAACGAGCTGAAGAACCTGCCGAAGGTGTCCGGCAAGGTCCCGCCCGGCGCGATCGTGCTGCTCTCGGATGGCGCCTCGAACGTCGGCATCTCCCCACTCGGTGTGGCCCGCCAAGCCGCCTCGCAGCACATACCGATCTACACGATCTCGGTTGGGACGCCGACCGGGACGATCGCCGGCAGTCGCGGCGCGAAGGTGCCGGTGCCGGTCGAGCGTCAGCAGCTCGAGCAGATCGCGCGCCTGTCCGGGGGCCGTTCCTTTACGGCATCAAACGATGCCGGCGTGAGCGCGGCCTACAAGCGGCTGGCAGCGCGGCTCGGCACCAAGCACCTCACCGAAGACATCACCACGAGCTTCGCCGGCATCGCGCTGGCGCTGCTGGCGCTGGGCAGCGTGTTGACGCTGCGCTGGTTCGGGCGCCTCATCTAGACGCAACGACCTGGAGGACAGATGAACGAAGTCGAGCAGTTCCACGACCAGCGCGGAGAGGCCAGGCAGGCTCTCCAGGAAGCGCTGTATGAGATCAAGCGGGTGATCGTCGGGCAGGACGCGATGCTCGAGCGGTTGCTCGTGAGCCTGCTGGCCGGCGGCCACGTGCTGCTCGAGGGCGTGCCTGGGCTGGCGAAGACACTCACCGTGAAGACCCTCGCGGCGGTCCTCGGTGGCTCTTACAACCGGATTCAGTTCACCCCCGACCTGGTCCCCGCCGACCTGGTCGGCACCCGTGTGTACCGGCCGGACACGGGCAAGTTCGACACCGAGCTCGGCCCTGTGCACTGCAACTTCCTGCTGGCCGACGAGATCAACCGCGCCCCCGCCAAGGTCCAGTCGGCGCTGCTCGAGGTGATGCAGGAGCAGCAGGTCACGATCGGTGGGTCGACGTTTGCGGTGCCACTGCCCTTCATCGTGATGGCCACCCAGAACCCGATCGAGTCCGAGGGCACCTACCCGCTGCCCGAGGCGCAGGTCGACCGGTTCCTGATGAAGATCGTCGTCGACTATCCGAGCGTGGGCGAGGAGGCGGCGGTCGTCGGGCGCAGCCTCGGTCGGCCGGCGGAGGTGCGGGAGTGCCTGTCGCTAGCGGAGCTTCACCGGCACGCGCAGGCGGTCGAGAGCGTGCTCGTCGACCGGGACGCGATCGGCTACGCGGTCGATTTGGCGGACGCCACCCGGCGACCGGGCGAGCACGGCCTCGAGGAGCTCGCCCCGCTGATCGAGTTCGGTGCCAGCCCGCGCGGGCCGATCGGCCTCGTCCAGGCAGCGCGAGTGTTGGCGCTGCTGCGCGGGCGTGGGCACGTTGTGTGCGACGACATCCGCGACCTCGCGGCGGATGTTCTGCGGCACCGGATCGTGCTCTCCTACGACGCGCTCAGCGAGGGCGTGAGTGCCGATGACGTGCTCGAGCAGGTGCTAGGCGCGGTCCAGGCGCCGGACGGCGACCGGCTGCTGCGCGACACGCAGGTGCAGGACATGCCGATTCCGGTGAGGGCCGGGTGAGCCAGGTCCTGCTCGAACCGCCCGCGGCCCGGCAGGGCCCGGGCCCGGTCCCGCAGCAGCTGATCGAGGCCCTCGACGTCTCCGTCAACCGGCTGGTCGCGCGGATGCTCCCGGGCGACCGTCGCGCCGCCGGGGTCGGCGTCGGCACCGAGCTCGCACAGCTGCGCCCCTACGAGACCGGCGACGACGTGCGCCACATCGACGCGGCCGCGTCGGCGCGCACCGGGCAGACGCACGTCCGCCTGCACGTCCCCGAGCGCGCGCTGACGACCTGGATCGTGCTCGACGTCTCGCCGTCGATGGCGTTCGGGACGGAGCGCCGGCTGAAGGCCGACGTCGCCGAGGGGGTGGCGCTCGTGTTCGGGCGGCTCGGCGTGAGGCGGGCCGGGAGCGTCGGGCTCGTCGCCTTCGGGGCGGGGGAGGCGCGCGTGCTTCCGCCGCGCGGGTCCAAGCCCGGAATCGTTGCGCTGCGCCGGACCCTTGCCGAGGGCGTCGCCCGGGACGGCCGCCACCACCCGGATGCGTTGGCGGACGCGCTCCGGCGGGTCGGGCGGCTGGCCGGGCAGCCGGGGCTGGTCGTGGTGTTGTCGGACTTCCGGGATCAGCACGCCTGGGAGCGGCCGCTGGGAGCGCTCCGCATGCGTCACTCGCTGCTGGCTGTCGAAGTCGTCGATCCCCGCGAGGCGGAGCTCCCCGCCGTCGGGCACCTGGCGCTGATCGATCCCGAGACCGGCGCGCGCATCGAGGTCGACACCTCCTCTCGGCGGGTCCGCCGGCGGTTCGCCGAGCTCGAGCGCGAACGCCGCGACACGGTGGCCCGCGAGCTGCGGCGCCTGCGCGTAGATCACGTCGAGCTGTCGACCGGCGAGGAGTGGCTGCCGGCGTTGGGGCGTCGCTTGCGATGAGCTTCTCGAACCCGATCTGGCTGGCCGCGCTCGCCCTGATCCCGGCGGCGATCGCCGCGTCTGCGCTGGCGCGCCGCCGCGCGCGCCGCTACGCGGTGCGCTTTACGGCCGTCTCGACGCTGCAACGGGCGGCGGTGGCCGGGACCAGCTGGCGCCGGCTACTGCCCGCGGCCTTCATGTTGGCGTCTGTCGCAGCACTTGCGCTGGCGCTGGCGCGACCGCACGTCAGCTACAGCGCTCCGGTCGACCAGGCGTCGATGGTGCTGGTCAGCGACGAGTCCGGATCGATGGCCTCCTCGGACGTCCAGCCGACACGGCTGGCCGCCGCCGAGCAGGCCGCCAACGCGTTCATCGACCAGCTACCGGCCAAGGCGCAGGTCGGGGCGGTCGCGTTCTCGACCACGCCCAACAGCGTTCAGGCGCCCGCGGTCGATCACGGCGCCGCGCGCTCCGTGATCGATTCACAGACGGCCGGCGGGGCCACCGACACGGGCGACTCGCTTGCGGCGGCGTTGCAACTGCTCCACGGAGGCCAGGCCAAGCACCCGCCGTCGGCGATCGTGCTGCTCTCGGACGGCGACGCCAACCGCGGCCAGGACCCGACGCAGGTTGCGCGCCTGGCGGCGAAGGAGAAGATCCCGATCTACACGGTCGCGCTGGGGACGCAGAGCGGCACGCTTCCCAACCCCGACCCGCTCGGTCCGCCGGTACCCGTCCCGCCCGACCCGCAGCTGATGGCCCAGATCGCGGAGCTGTCCGGGGGGCGCAGCTTCAACGCGCAGTCCGCCGATGTGCTCAGCTCGATCTACAAGGGGCTCGGCCACCAGCTGGGCAGCGTCACCCGCAAGCGAGAGGTCACGGCCGAGTTCGCGCTCGGCGGGCTGGTGCTGCTGCTGTTCGCCGTCGCCGGTGCGACGCGCTGGTCGCCACGGCTGCCCTAGCGGTCAACCCCGCGGGATGCTCTGCTGGAAGCGGAACACGTTGTCGGGGTCGTACCGGCGCTTGATCTCGGTCAGCCGCTTGAAGTTCCGTCCGTAGTACGCCGACTTCCAGCGAGGCTGACTTCGATCGATGAAGTTCTGGTACGCGGACCCGTTCGTGTGCGGACGGAGCTCGTCGGCGAGCCGCTCGATCCATGCCAGGCCGCGGTCCACGGTTCGCCGCGAGTCCTTCGGCGTCCACTCGGTCTCGGTGGCGAGCACCGCGAACGAGTTCCGGTGCACGAACGCCGTCGCGTCGGCGGGTACCTCGTTGATCGCGCCGCCCGACGCGAACATCGCCGCCCCCGCGCCGTCCGGGTTGTGGCTCCCCGGCCATCGTTCGACCGCGCGCAGCAGCGCATCCACGCCGGCCCCGTCGAGCGGGCGATCGAGATACGCCGACTTCACCTCGTAGGCGATGATCGGAGTCGTGCTGAAGAAGTAGTCCTTGGCCTGCCAGAACGTCCTGCGGGCGATCAGCTGCTTCTTGATCCGGCCGGCGCGCAACGCAGGCGCGAGCAGGTCGACCAGCTCGTGCTTGGGCCCGAAGTACTGCCCGAGCGCGGAGACCGTCGGGGGTCCCTTGCCACCGGTCCGCGGGTTGCCCGCCCTGCCGACGCCCAACCGCGCCGAGAACTCCGCTGGGGCGTGCTGCATCACCTGCTGGAACGCCTCGAACACGGCCGGCGCGTCCGCCCATTCCCAAGTGATGTCGTAAAGGCTCACATAGGAGACGGGATTGGTCGCGAACGTGTACGAGGTGGAGACCCCAAAGTTCCCTCCGCCCCCGCCGCGCAGCGCCCAGAACAGATCGGAGTTGCGGTGCTCACTGCAGGTGAGCAGGCGGCCGTCCGCGGTGACGACCTGCGCCTCGACGAGGTGATCGCAGGTCAGCCCCATCTTCCGCGAGCTGAACCCGATGCCGCCGCCGAGCACCAGCCCCCCGACCGCGACCGTGGGGCATCGCCCGGCAGAGATCGCCACCCCGTGCGGCTGCAGACCCGAGTAGATCGTCGTGTTCCGCGCACCCGGCTGAGCCGTCACCGTCCCCCGGGCGTCGTCCACCGACACTCCGCGCATCCCACCGAGGTTGACGACCAGGCCCGGCCCGACGCAGTAGCCGGCGTAGTTGTGGCCGCCGGAGCGCACCGCGACGGGAACGCCGTTCTCGTGCGCCCAGGCGACCGCCGTCCTCACGTCCTGGACGCGCGAGCACACCGTCACGCCTCCGGGCCGGATACCGGCGTAGCGGAGGTTCAAGGGGCGGCTGATCTGCAGGTAGCGACGATCTCCCGGCCTGACCAGCTTGTGCCCGAGCTTCGCCTCGAGCTCGGCCCACCGCGGGCGAGAGGCGGCGAGTGCGGCTTCGGCGGCGGCCAGGACCTCGAGCTGGCCGGCCAGCGACGCGGCAAGTACCGACCCGCCGGCGCGCCGCAGGAAGACGCGCCGTGTGCTGCTCCGGGCTTCGGCCGGCATACGGCGTCACCCTAGTGGACAGGTCGACCGAGCGGCTGAAAGATCAGCCTACGAGCAGAAGCTCCACGGTGCCTCGCTGCTGCCGAGAGTTAGGCCCGAGAACCAGGCGTGCCGGCGGGTCGCTTATCGACGCGCGTCGTGCCGACCTTTAGACAAACGTCACCTGTTCGGCCGGATCGTCAGGATCTTCCGGAGGGAGAGGGGTATACGACCGCGTTCAGTCCGAGATGAAGTAGAACGGGTCCGGCAGCTTGAAGCCCCGATCGGCATTACCGCCGTCGAGATCGGACTGCTGATCACCAACGTTCGCGATGATTTCGTAGCCGCGTCTCTCGATCGCGGCGCGGGTGGAGGACTTGAATCGCTCCGTGTCTGCGCCAACCGGTTTCTCGTACACGCCGGCCCAGCCCTGGTTGTAGCCGGCACGACGTAGATTGGATTTGGTAATCGAATCGATCGCCGACGGCCTGCCGGTGACGAAGAACACCGCGACGTGACGCTTCAGAGCGGCTCTATAGAGCTGGAGCGTGGCTGGGATCGCGACACCGTGCCCGGTGGCTGCAGACACGGCAAGCGCTGAGACATCGAAGTTGTGCGCCGAGAGATCGGCGTAGTTGGACAGGGACGTCTCGTCTATGTCCAGTACGAGCGCCGGTCGGCCCTTCAGCGGTTCCCTGCGAGCGACGCACCGACGCACACGTCGATACAGGGTGCCGTGTCCGGGGACGGGCTCATAGGAGCTGGTGCACTCCCGCCGGCCGGTTCGTGCAATCGCCAGGCGCTGCACGATGTAGTTGCGGGCGGCACCGTCGACGGCTGCCAAATCGCGCTCGTATGCGCCGGAGTCGTGGTAGGCCCGGAGTGGCCCGGTGAGTGCGTTCACGCCGACCGTGCCCAATTCCCCGACCTGCGGGAGCCCGACGGCGGTCGGTCGCAGCCCATATAGCGTCTGGCCGTCGGCCGGATACGGGACCACCGAACCCGACGATCCGCGACCAAGCGCGACGCCCGTCGCCACGATCCCCGTCACAACCGTCGCCATCGCGATCGGACGCCAGCGGCGTTTGCACCAGGTCGCCATTGCCCTCATTGTCCCGAAGTCGCGTTTGGACCGGGCGGCGGTGGCTGGGAGCTGGTCCCGCGGACCGAGTACCACAGGATCCTGTCGAGCACGTACTGGGGCACCTGGTCCGTGCGGACGAAGTTGTAGCCGCGGGACAGGGCCCGGTTGGCTGGCGTGTTGGGGTTGCGCTGGAGCAGCGGGTAGGTCGGCGCGAGTACGTTGTACGGCGCCGAGTTCGACGGGGTCGGCTGGAACGCGTCGTACATCGGCGTGGCCACCGCGTCGGGGAGCCCGAGCGGCTTCATCCCGAGGATCAGCTCGATCGAGCGGATCATCGACAGCATGTCGTAGCGCGTGTGGATGACCACTCCGTGCTTGGCGTAAGGGCTGAACACGCCGGCAGGCACTCGGTGGGCATCGACGTGGTCGGGGCCATCCTGCGAGTCGTCCTCGATCACGAAGATCGCCGACGAACGCCACACCTTTGAATGGGAGATCAAGTCGACGATCTGCCCGAGGCCGTAGTCATTCTCGGCCACCATCGACCGCGGCGTGCGTGCTCCCGGCTTAACGCCGATCGTGTGGTCGTTCCACACAGTGAGATAGTTGAACGCCGGCACCGTGCCTGAGGCGACCTGCTTGTCGAAGCTCTTCTCGAAGCACGAGAAACGCGACTCCGAATCGGGTGCGGCACCCGGCGGAATCGAGGAGTCGAACATCTCCACCTGCTTGTGGGCAAGCGAGGCGACGATCGGATCCGTCGCGCCCCCGAGGTCGTTCGGATAGCAGCCGAACGGATAGCCGATATCCGAGTGCGCGAACTTCTCGGTTGCCAGCTTGGTCTGCGCCGGGCCAACGTTCTTGTCCGTCACACCGACGATCCTGAGCACGTTTGCCGGCACCACTCCGGCGATGACCTCGCCGTAGTTGAAGTACGAGATGCCCTGGCGCTGCGCCCGGTCAAACAGGAAGCCGGTTCCTGGCCAGGTGATGGAATACGCCCCGAAGTCGTACGGGCGGCCACGACCCGCGTAGTTCTGCTGCCAGTTCTTCTGGACGTAGTCCGACACAGCGGCAGCGCTGGTCCAGAAGTGGCCGTCGATCGAGGCCTCGGAGTCGGCATAGACGTGGTCGAGCAAGGGGAACCGCCGCACCAAAGCGTGCATGTTCGGCGTGATCCGCCTTCCGAACAGCGTCAGCGCGGGGGCGCCGTCGCCGCGGCGGTCGTCGCCGAGCACCTGGTCGTACGAGCGGTTCTCGCGAATGATGAAGAACACATGCTTGATCGGGCCATGAGGGCGCAGCGGGGTGCCTGCAGGAGCGCGCTCGAAGTTGACGGGGATCACCTGTCGGTCCGCCGTCCGCGTGAACTGACGGAGCTGCTGATCGCTGGGGAAGGGCAGAATGCCCGCACGGCCGGAGGTCATCACGGCAGTGCCCGGGTGCTCGAGCAGGTTGCTGCCATTGGTTGTGTACGGATTCGGGCCGTTCGGGTTCGGTCCAGCGCCGAAGCCCTTGCCGGCGATCCACAACAAGCGCTTGCCCACCGCCTGCACGTCGGCGGGATATGCCGCGGTGGGGATCCGCCCGAGCAACCTCCCGGACGGGAGGGCAAACACCGCGAGCTCGTCCGCCGCTGCCTCCGCGACAACCAGCCGGCGACCGTCGGGTGTGACCGTCAGCGCCACGGGCGACTCGCCTCCGCCCTGAGGACGCTCGACCGAGAGGACCTTCTCGACCGTCATGCGTCTGGTGTCAAGCACCGCGACCTGGTTCTCGTTGGCGATCGCCACGTATGCACGCGGCCTCTTTGGATCGAGCGCAATGCCTTCCGGATGCGAGAGGTTCGCGGCGGCCTGGATGTCCTTGACCTTGGTCGCGCTGCCGAGGGCAACCACCGACACCGTGCCCGGCCCCTCGTTCGAGACCAGCCCCGCCCGTCCGCCGGGCAGGATCGCCGCCCCATACGGGTAAGAGCCCGTGGCGACATAACGGACTGCGTGCGTGTGTGTATCAATGACCGCTGCGGCGTCGGCGAGATTCAGCGGTACGAGCAGTGTTCGACCGTCAGGCGAGACCGCGAGCCGGTCCGGCCAGGACTCCCGGCAGCACTTCTCAGGCGGAAAGCTCGGCGGGACCGGCGCCGTTGCCGGCGGCGGCACCGCGATCGTGCCGGTCTCATGAGCGACACCGCGGCGGCGGTCATAGCGGAATACATGGATCACATCGCCGCCACGGCCGGGGAGCCCAGGCCGCCGCAGATCGGCGTCCGTCGAATCCGGGATACCCGACACATACACAAGCGCTCGCTTACCATCGATCGCAATCCCGCCGGAGGCTCCGGGAAGCCCCAGGACCTGAATCACCCGCGGGTGCCTCACTCCAACCGCGACGATCCGGACGTCGTTCAAGGCCCTCCCGGTCGACACCGTCCAGTAGAAGCGCCCATCAGGCGTAACGGCGCCGCCAGTAGGGAAATGCCCGAGCGTCACGAGCTGGCCGGGCGGCCGCAGCAGACGACCGTTGGCGGTGATGTGCAAGCGAGGGCCGATCCGCCCCGAGTCCACAATGTTCGCCGCGATCGCAGCTCCGGTCAGAGCAAGCACGCCCGCAAACACGAACAAGGGACGGACACCTCGACATCTGAACAAAGCCCCACAAACGCTACCTCGTTCGGGACGTCACCGGGTGTTTCTTGCGCCGATCCACCCGGCCGCAGTACTTGCCGCCGAACCACGGCATCCAAACCCACTCCTAACGACAAAGAGTGCCCGACTTCCAGGCACCTCAAGAGTATGGCGAAGGGCAGGTCGCTCGGGTTGTGAGCGGGTACTCGCTTCAGGCGGCTTTGTGGAGCTCGACGGCAGGCAGCGGATTGCGGGCAGGAGTCGAGGTGAGGGGATTCGAGCTGGTCTTTTGGTTGCGCCGTCGTTCGTCGGCGTCCACGACGCGCGCTCTGGTTCGAGCCGCCGCCAGCTCGAGGTGTTCCAATCGTGGTGTGGATGCCGTGTGTCTGGTGCGGTCGATCGAGTGGTGCTCGTCGAGTGCGCGCTGCGCGTGGTGCGCCACGAGCCGGAGAATGCGGATGTGCGGGTCGGTCATGGCTGTGTCCACGGCGCGTTCTTCCCCGGCAGCCCATGCCCGCACTGGGGGCAGACCCGGTTCATCACGGGGTCGGATGACCGCTCGTCATCTAGCTCGAAGTACACCCGGTGGCGCCCGAGGCCGGACACGCGCAGCACGTGCCCGCACTCGGGGCAGCTACATGTCCGCGCTGGACGGGGCCTGCTTGGGGGGGCGAGCCTCTCGGGGGGCGCGATCGGGTTGTCCTCGAAGATGAGGAACTGCATCGACTCCGGTACGCGCGCTTCCCGGGCGCCGCGCGGGAGTCGACCGGCGGCGCGGGGCTTCTTTATTGCGGTGGCCATGGCCGACCGCCCTCTCTGCCCTTCTGACCGGATGCGTCGCTCAGGAAGCGAGAAGAGCAAGGACTCACTGGGCTCCCCTATGACGTTAGCAGATTCAGTAGATCGACATCTCTAGAAATTTTATGCTAGAGTTGTAAATCTACAGATAGGAGATCCCAATGGGAATACCTGAGATCACCCAGGTGCTAACGCGGGAAACCGAAGCCTGGAACGCGCACGACGCTGATCGCGTCGCTGCATGCTACGCCGAGGACGCCGTGCTATATGACGTCGGGCTACCCGCCCCCCTGCGGGGGCGCGCCGCCATCCGCGACTCGGTGGCGGGCTATCTCGCCGCCTTCTCGGATTTTCACGTCGAGGTCGGTGAGCCGATCGTCTCGGGGAACCGGGCGGCCCAGGAGTTCAAGGTCACCGGGACCAATGACGGCGAGCTGTTCGGGGTCCCGCCGACCGGCAAGAGCGCGACCACGTACGGCTGCGGGACGGCCGAATTCGGCGAGGGCAGCCTGATCCACCGTGCTGGCAATTACTGGAATGCCGCTGCATTGATGCAGCAGCTGGGGGTCTTGCCACAAGCGGTTGGCGCACCAGCCTAGCCGCCCGTCGGATCGGGGCGCTCAGACCGGTACGCCGGAACGAGCGCCCCGACCGCGTTCCGGGGGATTGATTGCGGCTTCGCTCCCGAGCCGCTGACTATCGTCGACCTTGACGCGCTGCGCTGTCCGGCAGTTGCGCGGACTCTGGTGCTCGGGTGTCAATCAGCAGTCTGAGCACCTCACCGATCGTTCGTTCTCGACCGAGGGCGTCTGGCAGGGGGAGATGGTCCTGGATGCGGTAGCGATTGCGACGGCCGTCCTTGTCCTTGATGACGTAGCCGGCCTCTGTCAGGTCCGCGACGATCCCAAACGCGCTGCGCTCCGTGATGCCGAGCGCGGCGGCGATGTCGCGCAGGCGCACCCCCGGATCATCCGCGATACAGACCAGGGCACGGGCATGGTTGGTAAGGAAGCTCCACTCCGCCATGGCACAAGTGTAGACAGGTCGTTCTTGAATTACCTTGCTAGTTTCGCTGAAGATGGAGTCCCTTGCGAAACCAGCCCGGAGCGGTCGGGCGTCGACCCGGAGCGAGCGGCCTATCGTCCGTGCGGGGAGCGCGCCGCTCCTCGGTCTTAGAACCGCGCTCAACGCGACGCCGGCAGCGGCAGCGAATGACCGCGCACTCGAGCTCGAAGACGCGTGGGATGCTTCCGCGGAGGCCTACACCCAAGCCTGATTCCGGGCTTCGCTAGCGCCCCAGCGTCCGATGGGTTCGCACCGGGGCTGGCATGAATGCCGCGCCGGTGATGACGAGGCCGAACGCGATCACGCGTCCGACGATCGCCGGCGCACCGATCCCGATCGGGTCGCGGAACACGAGGATGCCGCCCATAATCGCGGCGAGGTTGGCGGCAACCGAGGTAAATGCGATGACGGCCACGCCCGGACCGAGCTGGAGCGCGCGAGCCGAGGAGTAGAACGCCAGCACCGAAGCCGCGAGCGCCGCCACCGTCCACTCGCTGACAAAGCCACTCAATCCACCGTGTAACGCCTCGGTGAGGTACTTCAGGGCGATGTCGGACACCCCGAACAGCACCCCGGCCGCAACGCCGAGCAGCAGTCCCTCCGCGGCGGGGCCGAACCTGCCATGCATCGAGATCAGGATCAGCCCGGCACCGAGCGCAAACACGCCGCACTCCACCGCGATCAGCGCCGCCAGCGAGTAGTGACGCAGCGCGCTGGTGTGCGACCCTCCGGTGATCGCGATCACCGCAAGCCCGAACGCGGTGATGATCACCCCGGCCCATTGCCGGCGACCGAGGTGAAACCCGAAGTAGCGCTCAGCCAACACGGCGAGAAACACGAGCCCGCCCGACAGCACGGCCTGGACAATCGACAGCGGCGCGAGCGCAAGCGCGCCCACGTGAAGCCCCCACGCGACCACCGCCACCGCCCACCCCAGCGAGAACCAGCGGGAGCGGAACAAGCCCACGGCGCTCCGTAGCGGATGACGTCCCCGCACGGGAGGCGCCAACACCGCACCACGCTGCTTGAACAGAAATGCAACATTCGTGCCTAGCGCTGAGCCCAACGCCAACGCCAATCCGGCAATCACCGCCCGTCATTCTCAACGATCACGCCGCGTGACGGCGGCCTCACCGACGAAGCACCTTGCGGGACTCAGCCCTCGTCCGCCCCTGCGCCGGTAGAGCCCGCTTTCGGTCTGGGCCTCGGCGGCGATCGGTCGGAAGACCCCCTTCCGCACGGATAGCGCGGACGATCCGGCCGATGAGCTACGGCGGCAACCTGACGTCTCTGGGGCCGAGCCGTTCGGCAAGTCGCTGACGATCAATCCCGGCGAGATCAAGTTCTGAAGGGCGCCACGATCTGGGGCACGAATGTGATCACGTTCGGGCTGCTGTTTCTGGGAGCTCGACCGTGGCGGCCCGATCCGCCGCCGGGAGCCCGATCCGCCGCCGCGTGGCTTCCAGTTCCCGCAGGACGAGAACCCGACACTCGCCGAATCAGACTGGCACCCCCGACTCGCTAATTGAGGCGACGCGTAGCTCGGGGGGCATCAGCCCTGCGGCGGAGTCATGAGGCAGAACGCGTGCACGGGAGCGACCGACATCGGCTGTTCCTACGATTTGGTCGCAACGACGGGGTTGTGCCAGCGACCGTCGAAGACTATGAGCTTGTCGGCCTCCTTCGGCCCCCAGGTCCCGGGCTTGTAGGGGTGCGCCCGGTGGTGGTTGGCGAGGACACGATCGACCACCGTCCAGGCGGCCTCGACCGCGTCCTCCCGGGTGAAGAGCGCGCCGTCACCGGCCATCGCGTCGCCGAGGAGCCGCTCGTAGGGCGCTTCTTCGTTCGGCTGGGCGTCGAGCAGGAAGAGCTCACGCTGGTCGCCTAGGAACTCCTCGCCTGCGCGCTTCACACGGGCGGCGAGGGCGATCGCAACGTCGGGGGCGAGCCGGAAGCGAAGGTAGTTGGCCGGGCCGCCCGCCCGCGAGGAATCGGCGAACAGTTGCTGCGGCGGCGGCTTCAGCTCGACCACAATCTCGAACACGGTCTCGGGCAGGCACTTGCCGGAGCGCAGGTACCACGGTACCCCCGCCCAGCGCCACGACTCGATAAAGAGCCGCAGCGCACAGAAGGTCTCCACCTCAGAGTCCTTCGCTACCCCGGGCTCGTTCCGGTAACCGGCGAACTGGCCGCGCACCAGGTCGTCGGCGGCCAGCGGCCTCATGGCCCGAAAGACCTCGGCCTTCGCACTCTGCACGGCCCCGAACCCTCTGTACGCCGGCGGCTCCATCGCGAGCAGTGCGACCACCTGAAAAAGGTGGTTCTCGATCACGTCGCGCAAGCAGCCGGCGGTCTCGTAGAACGCGCCGCGTCCGTCCACACCGAATTGCTCCGCCAGCGTGAGCTGGACGCTGGCCACGTAGTTGCGATTCCAGATCGGCTCCAGGAAGGAGTTGGCGAAGCGAAAGTAGAGGAGGTTCATGATCTCCTCCTTCCCGAGAAAGTGATCGATGCGGAAGATCGAATCCTCGGCAAACACCGACCGCGCCACACGGTTGAGCTCCCTCGCCGAGGCGAGATCGCGCCCGAACGGCTTCTCGACGATGACGCGCGCACCCGTTGCCAGGCCCGCACCGCCGAGCCTCGCGATGACGGTCTGGAACAGTGACGGCGGGATCGCTAGGTAGTACGCAGGGCGTGCCGCGTCCCCAAGCGCGCCTTTGAGCGCCATGAACGTGCCGGCGTCGTTGTAGTCGCCGTCCACGTACCGAAGCAGGGCGATCAGACGGCTGAGCGCACCCTCGTCGTCGATACCGCCGAGCGCCCGCGCGACGCTGTCGCGAACCCGCGCGTGGAGATCCTCCAGCTTCCAGTTCGAGTAGGCAATACCGATGACCGGAACGTTCAGCACACCTCGCTTCGCCATCGCGTAAAGGGCGGGGAAGATCTGCTTGCTGGCGAGATCCCCAGTCGCGCCGAAGAGCACAAGCGCGCCGGACCGGCCTGCGCCATCGTCGGGCTTGCTCATCTCAGCTTCCTCCGTTCATCGCAGGTGCGCCCAAACGATCTTGCCAAGCGTGACTCCTAGCCCCCATTTGTAACTAAGCGGTTAAGGGTTCGAGTCCCTTGGCGGGCTTGAAGTTCTGTGGCGCCGCCGGCGTGCGCGCAGCCGACCGCCAGCCGCAGGCCGGCGGTCATCCGCTTGTTCCCGATCGGCCGACCCGCTTGGTCTGTGGCGGCCCGGCGAGGATCGCCAGCAGCTCGCCGACGTTCTGCTCGCGGGCGACCGGGTCAGGAAGCGGGAATTGCGCGTTGATCGTGTAGTGATTGCGGCGCCCGTTTCGCTCGCGCGAGATGTAGCCGGCGTCGGCGAGCTCGACCACGATCCGGTGCGCGGCGCGCTCGGTGATCCCGACGCGCTCGCCGATCTCGCGCAAGCGGATCCCGGGGTCGCGAGCGATGCACACCTGCACCTGCGCGTGGTTAGTCAAGAACGTCCAGCTAGGCGTGGTGTTCTCAGGCATCAACCTAGTCTAACATTTCTAGATTTCTATTTCATGCTATGATAATCAAGTATTCCTCGAGAGGACGCCGAAGATCCCCTCGCCCACCCTGAGGAGGTCCTCAACGTGCTTTCCAAGACCCGCAGCACGCCGGTCTACTCGCTTGCGCCTGGAGTGATCCCCGACAGGATCACGGGGCCCGTCGGTAACGGGTCACCGGTCGCGACCGATCCCGACATCGCCCCTGCGCAGCCTTCCGCCGCAACGGACAGGGAGACGCGGCGCGAGCGCTCCCGCCGCAAGACCCACCGGTCGCGCCTGCACGGCTACGCGATCCTGGCCGTCGCTCTGGTCGCGTTCCTGATCGCGCTCGCGGCCTCGAACACCGCGCACGTGAAGGTCAACTGGGTGTTCGGCAGCTCACACGTGTCGCTCGTGTGGCTGGTGCTGTTCGCAGCGATCCTTGGCTGGCTGCTCGGGCTGGTCGCGACCGGCGCGTTTCACTGGCGCACTCGCGCGCCGCGCCGAGGCGGTGGCACATCATGATCCGCACCGCGCAGGTCACGCAAGCCGTGAGCGCGATGCGGAAGGCTCGGGCGGCCCCGAGCTTCTCGCCCGAGCCGGCCTCGATGAGGTTCCTCATCCATGGGGACAATGGCGGTGGCTACCACTGGACGATCGTCTCCGACGGCGGCGAGACGCTCGTGCGGTCCGGCAGCTTCACCTCCCACGAGGAAGCCGAACAAGCCGCGCGGATCGTGCACGGCGGCGCCTCCCGAGCGTCGTTCGGAGACCGCTCGGGCGACGCACCGCCCTCGATCTCCCCGCGCGCCGCGATGCGGCAACGGCGCGAGATCGGGCAACGGCGCGAGATCGCTTGGACGCCGAGCGCTGGTTGGATGAGGGCGGAAGCTTCAGCAGATGAGGCGGTGACCCGATGACCAGCGGGACATTGATGGCGCCGCCCGAGCGAGCCGCGCTCCCAGCCGATCCGCGGTCAAGACCGCCCTACACCTGCCTCGAGTGCGGGCACGGCCTGCGCGTGTCCGGCCTCGGGCGCCACCGCATGTACTTCGATCTCGGTGACGAGCGCTCAGACAACCCGGTGATGAACCGGGTCTGCCCCGAATGCGGGCACGGCCTGCCCGGAAAGAACCCGCGATGACACGCTCCATGATCCACCTCTGCTGCTCGCCCGAGGGTCAAGGAGGGAGCGCCTCGAGCGCTATGGTGAGCAGAACGAGTCGCTCGGCGGGTCTTCCCTTCTCCTTCGTGCGCCAACCCCCAGAGGGGCCGAGGAGTGATGAGCACATGAAGTTTCCCGAGATCTCGCGCAAAGGCGATCCCTCCCATGCCAGCGCAATCGCCCGCCTGACTGCGGCGCGCCGCGAAGAGCGCCGCCTTACCGCCGCCGCCGACGCCGCAAGGGGCGGCGCAGATGAGCCCGAGGCAGCGTCCCGACTAAGCGCCGCAGCGTCGGAGGTCGCGGCACGCGAAGCCTGGCTCGGCTGGGTCGAGCACGGCGTCTAAGCGAGTGCCTTAGCCATGTCCGCGGCGCGCCTGGACGAGCTTCGAATGCAGGCTCAGTACGCCCGCCAGCGTTACGACCTCTACAAGGCCAAGGCCTACGGTCCACGTGCGACGAGCGCCACGCGAATGCGTGAGCTGGAACGCGAATGCGCGCGGGCCGAAGCCGCTCTTCGCTTCGCCGAGGCTGAGGCAAAACGCGCAGTAACCAACGCGCACCAGGCAACCGGATCGACCTCGCGCGCCAAACGAGCAGACAACTCCACGGACCGCTGAGGACATCCCGCGCGACCGCCAGCGCTGACCGCCGCTGGCAACTTGTATCCAACGCGCGGAAGGCACATCCCGGCTCTACAGAAAGCGCCCACGAGGAGGGCGTCGATCGCTGGACCTGTCGTCGCTAGCCGGGGAGGTGGAGCAGGCGTCCAAGACCAGCGAGAGCCTGCATAGGGATCCGGCTCGCGACGCCGCTCGAGATCGCCAAGGGCGCCCACGGCGCCCGCTCGAAGGTCGTCTGCGACGCGCTGCTGCTCGACGAGCACTCGCGCTCTGACACCTACCCGACGATCCGGATCGGCGAGGACGACGTCAACGTCGCCCACGAGGCGACCGTCTCGAAGGTCGGCGAGGACCAGCTCTTCTACCTGATGACCCACGGGATCCCCGAAGACGAGGCCTCCAAGCTGATCGTGAACGGGTTCATCGAGCCGATCACCAAGGAGCTTCCGATGGAGTACGCGGTCGAGATGAACCGCCTGATCGAGCTCCAGATGGAAGGCTCGATTGGGTAGCAGCCCTACCGCGCCGCTGACCCCGATGCGGGAGCCTCCGAGCTTGGCGGCCGGTCAAGCATCGCCCCCTCTCCTGTAGCGCAGGTGTGCCTCCTCGACGAGCTTGACCATCTGCCAGTAGGCGATCAGATCCCGCTCTGCGTCGGTCGTGTTCGCAAAGAAGCGGCGGGCGATCGTCAACTCGCCCCGATCTCGTCCTGCCGCCTGCTCGGCAATCCACGCGCGGTCGATCCGCCTTTGGGCAATCAACCCTATAGCCGACTCGATCTCCGAGCCCGTGCAATCACCGAGTCGCTTGAACACTCCGCGACCGATCTCGAGCTGCTCCTCCGGATTGACCTCGCCCATCGCTACATGATCCTCTCGCACCGCTGCGCGTTCCGCCTGGCCACCCGCTCAACCCACCCCATCGCGCAGCCCCACGCTCCCAGCGGCGCCGGGCCGACCCGCGCCAGCCACGCCAGCCCTCGCAGCGACGCCGGCCCAACGCGCGAGCTCCTGGAGACCACGGGCGCGTCCGGCGAGCGCAGCAAGGTTCACCACCCACTTCGTGGCGTTCGCGGGCTGCCCGCGCTCGCACGTCGAGCGCTCTCTACGGCGAGGGGTTGGTCACCGTTTTGGTCACCGTTTTCCTGTCGCGGCCAGGCTTTCGCTGGCTTGCCGTGGCGAGGAGCAAGACGCGCTCGGGCCAGAAAAGCCCTCGTAATGACCCAGTTTGGCTCGCTCTGACTTACGGGAGCGACGGGACTCGAACCCGCGACCTCCGGCGTGACAGGCCGGCGCTCTAACCAACTGAGCTACGCCCCCTTACGGGACTTCCAGTATGGCAGGAGGATCCGGGATCGCGGTCCTAGCCGTGGCCGGCGATCGCGTGGGGGACGTATGGCTCCTCGAGCCGCGCGACCTCCTCGTCGGTCAGCTCGAGCTGCTCGGCCGCGAGCGCATCCTCGAGGTGCTTGGGCTTGGTCGCACCCACGATCGGAGCGGTCACGCCGGGCCTTTGAAGCAGCCAGGCGAGCGCGACGCGGGCGGGCGGCTCGCCCTTCTCCTGCGCGACCTCCCCGAGCCGGTCCACGACGTCGAAGTCGACCCCGGGCTTGTAGAGGAAGTCGGAGAACTGGTCCGTTTCGGCGCGCGCCGTCAGCTTCTCGCCCCCGCGCGTCCGGTTGCCCGCGAGCAGCCCGCGCGCCAGCGGGCTCCACGGGATCACCGCGACCCCCTGGTCGATGCACTGCGGGATCATCTCGCGCTCCTCTTCGCGGTAGACCAGGTTGTAGTGGTTCTGCATCGAGACGAACGGGGTGGTGGCGACGCGCTGGGCCTTGGCGAACTGCCACGCGAACATGCTGCTGGCACCGATGTAACGAGCCTTGCCCGCCTTCACCACGTCGTGCAGTGCCTCCATCGTCTCCTCGATCGGGGTTCGGTAGTCCCAGCGATGGATCTGGTAGAGGTCGACGTAGTCGAGCTCGAGCCGGCTGAGCGAAGCGTCGATCGACGCCATGATGTGCTTACGCGACAGCCCGATGCCGTTCTCCCCGGGCATCGTCTTACCCCACACCTTGGTCGCGACCACGTACTCCTCGCGCATCCCGAACAGCTTGCGCAGCAGTCGTCCGGTGATCACCTCGCTCTTGCCGCCGTTGTAGACGTTGGCGGTGTCAAAGAACGTGATCCCCCCCTCGACCGCCTGGCGAACCAGCGGCTCGGCGTCCGGCTCTTCGAGAGCCCAGGGCCGGTCCTCGTGCTTGCCGAAGCTCATCATCCCGAGGCACAGGCGCGAAACCCGCAGCCCTGTGTTTCCGAGGTTCACGTAGTTCATGGCGGTCGCTCCTTTGGCGTTTCAGCGAATCCTTACGCGTTTCTTCCCGTGGCCCGGGGACGGTGCGCAACTTTTTGCCGGCTGATCGGTTTGAGCGGGCGTAACAAATGCCCCGAGGGCGAGCCCAACCCGGCCGTGGGCAGTCCATGGGAGCAGCGACGGGGACCTTGGAAGCAGGTCCCCGTCGTCATTTAACGGGCGGATTGGCTAACCGGCCAGCAGCAGCCGGACAACGCTCTGGACGAACCGCTCATACCGGTCCGGCGTGTAGTTCTCCGGGTCGGTCAGCACCATTCGCCCGGCCTGCTCGCCGAGGTCGCGGACCATCCGCGCGGCGAGCTCCGCGTCGAGGTCCTCCGGGAGCTGGCCGTCCTGGATCGAGCGCCTGACCAGCTGCTCGATCTGCGCGAGGATCCGCGCTCGATTCTGCTCGACGTGATCGCGGACGATCTCCGGAGTGCCGTCGAGCGGCAGCAGGATCAGCCGCCAGGTGGCCGGCCGGCTCTGGACCGCCTCGAGAAAGCTGCGCACGCCGGTCGCGAAGAACTCCGCCGGTTCACGGTCTCCGGGATCCTCCGGCACCACGTCGGCGAGCTGGCCCAGCGAGTAGCGCTCCTCCCGTTCGACCAACGCGTGCAGTAGCCGCGCCAGGTTCGCGAAGTGGTCGTAGACGACCGGCCGGGTGACGCCGGCCTCGCGCGCGATCGCCTCGATCGAGACGCCCCGATACCCCTCCTGGAGGATCACGTTGAGCGCCGCGTCGATCAGCTGCTCGCGCCGCTGCTCGGGCGGCATCCGCGGGGCGTATCGGCGACGGGGCCGAGACGCTGCGTCTTGGACCGGGCGGGCAGGTGGAGCGGGCATAGGCGCCAGAGTTAGCGTAGCCGAGAACTACGCTGCCGTAGCTTCATGACCGCTTACGTTCGCTGACCCCAACCCTCGACTCTCTAGCATCAGCCCGATCACGGTCTCACGCGACATCGTTCCGCGGGTTCACCGCGTCGGCAACTCGTTTGTCAACTGGTACCTCGTCGAGGACGGCGGTCGCCTGACGGCCGTCGACGCCGGGCTCCCTGGGTTCAAGCGAACTCTCGACGACGACTTCAGCGGACTCGGGTTGCGACTCGCCGACGTCGACGCGCTGATTCTCACGCACTCCGACGCCGACCACACCGGTCTGACCGCGGTGCTCCACGAGGCCGGCGCGCGCGTGCTGATTCATGCGGCGGACGACGCGACCCTGCGCAAGCCGGGACCGAAGACCGGCGACGGCAAGCCGCTCAACATGGTCCCCGAGATGTGGCGTCCCTCGTTCTGGCGCCTGGCCGGCACGATGGTCGCGAACGGCGGCATGAGGCCGCCCAAGTTCGAGGGGGCCGAGACTTTCGAGGACGGTGTGCTGGACGTCCCCGGCCGGCCGCGCGTGATCCCGACTCCCGGGCACACGCCGGGGCACTGTGCGTTCTACTTCGAGGATCACGGCGCGCTGTTCGTGGGCGACGCGATGTGCACGCGGAATCCGCTCACCGGCGGCATCGGGCCGCAGCTGATGTCGCACGGCTTCAACGTGTCGGACGCGGAAGCGATGAGCTCACTCGACGCGATCGAGCCACTCGAAGCCGAGGCCCTCCTCCCGGGACACGGCGAGCCCTGGCGGGACGGCGTGTCGGTCGCGGTCACCGAGGCACGGGCTCGGGTCTAGCGCGCCGGGCGCGCACAGAGCACAACGGCTCCAGTCGAACCGGCCGGCAAGCGCATGCAGCCGCCGGTCGTTGTCGTGCCAGTCGCGGTTGACGTACCGCCCGATCGCCACCGCCGCGACCCGACCCGCGCCCGCCGCCTTCAGCGCTGCGCCGGCGCTCTGCGCGTTAGCGCCGGTCGTCCACGTGTCGTCCACGAGCAGCACCGCTTCGCCGTCGAGCGGACGCGCGGCGAGGTACTTGAGGAAGTCGTATTCGCGGTCGCCCGACTCGAAGCTCGACCGCCACAGCAAGCGCTCGTAGCGCGCCCGCTCGGCGCCGAGCGCGCAGGTCACGATCGAGCGGAGCGGATGCTCGCGGTCGCGGTGGCGCTCGCCGGACGGGACGCTCGTCACCAGGTCGAAGCCTCGTACCGCTGCCGCCCTGGCGAGGCAGCGCTCGTGGCGAGCCAGGTAGCGCGTAAGAATCCTCGCCAGCTCGCATCGCAGCGAGCGTGCAAGCGGCGCCGGCAGCCGCTTGTACCCGGCCAACGCGTGGTGCAGGGACTCGTGCGCGACGCTGTAGGAGATCGCGGCGACGGCGTCGAGCACGCGTTTGCCGTGGGCGCAGGAGTAGCAGCACGGGTACCCGTCGGTGAGGTTGAAGCAGGTGACGCACACCCCGGGACCGGTCCGTGGCGAGAGCAGCATTTCTTCCACCGGTACCACCGGTGGGCCTAGACGACCGGCTGCTCGGGTCTGGCGGTGCGGCTCCGGCTACTCGGCGGGCTCGGCGGGCTTGCCGGCTCCGACCGGCTCGCCAGTCGCGACCGGCTCCGGCTCCACCGTCGTCGCGACCGCCGTCGAAGCGGTCGGGAGGGGAGCCTCCTCCGCGGTGGTCTGCGTGAGGACCTCGTCATGCGGGCCCTCTCCGCTCATCGCGTGCCTGAAGTCGCGCAGTCCTCGACCGAGTGACCGTCCTACCTCGGGAAGCCGCTTCGGACCGAGCACCAGCAGCGCGACCACCAGCACGAACAGCAGATGAGTTGGCTGAAGGATGTCCCCAATCACGACACCAAAGCTTACCGGTCCCAGATGCTCGCCTGGGCATTTCGGCCAACGGCCTCGAGTTCAACGCTCTGAGGTGCGCAATCGCGGGCGTCACTCGTCACGGTCCGACGGTCACCGATTGCGGTCGCGAGCGCCCCGGCGCATACGGATAGTCGCTCTCGCGAGCGCTCGCCGCCCACACGCGATACGTCTCCCGCCCGTTACCCCGCAGGAACGTGTATCCGCTCGCGAACCTGCCGTCGGGCCGGGCGTAGAGGTGCCCGATCTCGGTCGATCCGCCTCGCCACCCGATCCACAGCAGAACGAGCTCTCCGCTCCGCGGCACGTACCCGCCCCGGAGCCGCCCGGAGATCGCGATGCGCCCGCCCCAGTGCGTGCTCCGCGGCGCGATCCGCAGCGTGACCGATGCAGGCACGATCACCTGGGCGGAGGTCGACAGCGTCGGCTCAACCGTCGCGCCGCCCGCGTAGGCGGCCACCACGAGCCGCGACGGGCCCGGTGGGATGTGCGCGGACCAGCTGCCGTTGGCGGCCGTCGTCGCGACTCCGACCTGCCTGAACTGAGTCGAGCCGTTGTCTGGCGCCGCCAGGATCCGCACCCGCTGCCCGCCCAGTGCGTTCCCGTTGGTCGTCCCGAGCCAACCGTCGACCGTCGACCAGGCGCCGGGTCGGACTCGCTTCTTACTCAGCAAGACCTCGTGCGGAAGCACGACTGCCTTCACCGCGCGCCAATGCCCGTGGATCCGGATCCTGCGGCTCACGACCCGCGGGTGGCAGTGGATGACCTTCACCCAACGTGTCTGCGCGGGGATCCTCACCTTCAACTTGTGGCCGCTGTGGTACGCGGTGACCCAGCGCGCCGGGATCCTGACGCGCTCGCGCTCGGAGTGACACCTGAGCGCGTCGGCCACTGCCGCGAACGCGACGGTGCTGACGGCCGGCGCCCGGATGCTCAGCGTCCAAACCGCGGTCGGCGAGCTCGCCGGTGTGCCGCTGGCATCGTGCGAACGGTTCTGGCTGAAGCACGACACGTGATGGACGCCGATCCCTTGAACCGGGATCCGCGCGGCGGCCGCGGCGTACCAGTTCGACGGCGCTCCGTCGACCGAGCATGAGATCCCCGAGATCCCGCTCGGCCCAGCGCCGGCCGACGCGGTCACGTACTGGGTTCCGGCTGTGGTGGGCGCGTCGGTCGGACCGGACAGCGCGATCGTCGGCTGCACGTTGTCGACGGCGATCGTCTCGTTGCGGAACACCGGAATCCGCGCCGCGTCAACGGCGCCGATCACGAGCGGCATCGCGCCGTTCCCGTATGCGGCGGTGTTGACCTCCTCGTCCACCGCGGGCGCGGCGCACTGGTGCCAGGCCGAGAGCTTCGGGCCGACGCTCGAGCCGGGGAGGCTCTGGCCGTTGAGCGTCGCGCTGAGACTGCACAGGCCCGAGGGGGAGTCGCCATAGAAGTGCAGGGGCCACTGGCCGCGGATCCAGCCCGATGCGGCCCACAGGCCGTCGGGCGCGGTCAGGACCGGATTGCTCGTTTCCCGCGCGTTCAGCTCGAGCAACTCGACGCTCAGCCACTGATCCCCACCGTTCGTACAGCTGCTCGCGCCGCACACGACCTGCCATCCGAAGTACGGCGTCCCACCGCCCGGCCACGAGTAGCTCGGCCCCCTCGTGGTCGATGAGCTCCAGCCGGTCTCGCCGTCGAACGTGCTGACGTTGCTGCTGCCACCGGACCAGAAGAACCCGCCGCCCCACCCTTGACCGTCGTCGATCCCGGTCGAATACATGTGCGGGATGTAGACGCCGGCGATCGTCATGCCCGTGGGGGCGTGGACTGTCCAATGGACTGAGGCGCCGTGCGCGACGGTGTGGCTGGCGGTGGTCCAGATGGCCATGCCGCCGGGTGGATTGCTGGCGCTGTAAGACGCCGGGTCGTCGTTGCCGGGACAGATCGCGCTCGTGCCGATCCCGTTGACGTCCCGGAGGGCGCGGCGCGACCTGAGTCCCCGTAGACGTCGCAGACCATCACCGTCTCGTTCGCGTGCGCGGCCGGTGACGTCCGGCGGCCATTGAGCAGCCGACAGTAGAAGCGCGAGAGCGAATATCCGAGCCCGTTCATACGCTGCGCGATCCGATGACCTAGCGGATTGGGCAGAGCACCGCGATGACGACGTGCTGGCGCCGGCGTCGGTTGGCCCGGATTGTCGTAAGACCTCGAAGTGGACCACCGCCGATCCGTGCGCTCGGCGCGGTAGCAGGACCTGGACGCGAGTCTCGGCCAGCCGCTCGCCAGCGGAAAGCACGACGTCGACATCCGCCGAGCCCCAGCTCACGACCCCCGCCGCAGAACGTCGGGTCCCACGACACGACCCGAGCCCTCGGCCGCGACGAAATCACCTTCGTACCGTCCTGGATCACTGCCCACGCGCGCACCGACGCCCCGATCGTCTTCGGGTTCAGCTTGATCGGCGTGATCGAGTGGTTCCTTATCTGTCGGGTCCCGACGCTGTTCGCGGGCAGGGCAGCGGCGGCGTAGGACGTGCCCGCGAGCGCGACGAACAGCGCCAGGTAGGCGATGACGTTGCCGCGGAGGTGAGTGACGATTCGGTTCATTCAGGCTCGCTTCCTGGTCCGATGATCTTCAGAGCGCGCGGCGCGGCGGTTTCGCCCCCCTCGCGTGAGAGAAGTCGCAGATCTGTTGCAGGCCCGAGCGTCATCCGAGGTGCCCCGGGCCGAACGGAGCACCGGGACCGACCGGGCCGCTTGACTGACTGGCGCCGGCGCCCGAACCCGACGACGGTTGCGTTGAAGCCGCATTCGTCGAGTCGGACGTTGACCCCGATGATGCAGGTGCGGCCGCGCCAGACGAAGTGGATGGAGTGCCCGTGCCCTGGCTTGTGGCAGGAGCGGCGCCTCCCCCGCCTCCGCCACCCCCGCTACTCCGCGCACGCGCCCGCGCGTGCGAGACGACGGCGTGGCGAGCCGCACCCCTGCGGCCACTACCCCGGTGACGAGCAGTACCTGAGTGACCCCGCCTCGGCACGATCGCTGGTACGCCCGCCCCGATCACCGCCGGGCTGAGCGCCGCGTCGCTGCGCCCGGTCTGCGGGAGCCGGACCGGGGCCGGCCACATTGACCCGACGAGCGCGACCGCAAGCACGCACACGGCGCCGAGGCCACCCACGATCAGTCGTCGCGGTGGACGAATCGACAAGAACCCCGGGAGCGCGAGCGCCGGAAGCCGCGACGCCGGAGCCCGCGCCACGCCGACCGCCGGGCAGTCGCCTTCCGGCGCCTGCATCGCATCATGAATCGAAGCCGAACCCTCGCCCCAGAAGTCGTCGGCCCGGACGGGGGCCGGTGGTTCCCCTAGCGGAACCAGCTCCTCCCGCGGCCCGAACCAGTCCCGCGGGAACTGGACGACGTTCGTGGTCGCGTCGACATGTTCCTCGCCAAGGTTGTGCGGTCCGTCGTTTTCCACCGGTTTTGCAGACCTTTTCCAGTGGGCCGAAGAGAACGGCGTCCTCCCAGGCGAGTAGTATACGCCTTGAATTTGAACCAGTTCGTCTCAATTAGACAAAAATGAGCCTTGATTCCGGCAACCTCAACGACGATTCGTTCCTGACGGTCGCGGAGGTCGCTGAGCTCCTGAAGCTCAACCAGCAGACGGTCCGGAACTGGATCGACCAGGGCTCGCTGCCGGCGCTGCGCGTCGGCCGCCGCGTTCGCATCCGCCAGTCGGACCTCAATCGCCTGCTCGAGGAGGGCTCCACCGCGCGCGGCCGCCCCGCCAGCACGGACGGCCCGAGCGCCGAGGACTTCTGGGGTGGCGAATCGTTCGGCGACGCCGACCCGCCGAACGGCGACGCGCGCGATGCCTAGCGGCGACGCCGATCGCACCACGATCATGCGCGAGGTGCGCGACGCCGGCGAGCAGTGGGCCGGCGCGATGCGCGCCCACAAGCTCGCGCCGCCCGATCCCGCCTTCGCCGCCCGGATCCGGCAGCTCGCCGACGCGGCCGCGCGCGAGCAGGTCGCGTGGGACCAGGCTCACGCCTCAGGCCTGATGTGGCGACCGGTCCCGGGGGCCGAGAGCGCCCAGCCTCCATACGAGCTGCGCCCCGGCACGGGCCGGCGCGGTCCCGACGATCTTTGGTCGCGCTTCGACCAGGCCGTCGCGACCCTCAACCGAGCGATCACTCGGTCGAACGCGGCCAACGTCGCGGACGCGTTCGGGGAGCTGTCGACGGCGGCGCTCGCACTCGCCGGCGCGATCGAGCGCGAAGACCGCGCCGCCGGTCGCGAGCCTCGCGCCGTCGGCGACGAGCCGCAATCGCGCGCCCGCGGCGCCGCCTGAGCTTCGCCGCCCGTAGTCTCGCTTCGCCATGCCGCTTTTCTCACGGCCGTCGTTCCACCTGCCCGCACCGGGCACGCGCCGCGCGGTGGTGATCGGCGCCGGCTCGTTTGGCACCGCGGTCGCCGTCCTGCTCGCGCGCGGAGGGCTGCGCACGACGTTGCAGACGCGCACCGAGGAGCAGGCCAAGCGGCTGCGCGAGGACCACCAGAACGTCGAGTACCTCGACGGCGTCGAGCTGCCGCGCGAGCTCCGGATCGAAACGGTCGAAGCGGGACTCGCGCGCGCCGACTACGTGTTCCTCGGCGTCCCCGCGACCGGGCTGCGCGAGGTGATCGAAAGCCTCGAGGAGCGAGGGCTGGGACGGAAGGCGGCCGTGATCTCGCTCGCGAAGGGCCTCGTTCCGCCCGACGGCGCCGCGCCCAGCGCGATGCTCCGAGCCCGGTTCGGCGCTGCTCGCACCGGCTGCGTGGGCGGCCCGGCACACGCGAGGGAGATGGTCAGCGCCGGCGCCGGACTGGTCGCCGCGACTACCAGCTCGTCGCTTGCGAGCGCGGTCGCCGGCGTGTTCGTCCGAGGCGGCGTCGTGTGCGAGGAGTCGACCGACCCGGTCGGCGTCGAGCTCGCTGGAGTCGCGAAGAACGCCGCGGCGCTGGCGTCCGGCGCGACCGTCGGCCAGGGGCTGAACGTCGCGGGTGCCGCGGCGGGGCACATCTTCGCCGAGGTCTGGCGGTGGGCCGAGTCCCAGGGCGGCCGCCCCGAGTCGATGATCGGGCTGGCAGGGACCGGCGACCTGGTTGCGACGGCGCTTGCGCCGTCGAGCCGTAATCGACGCGCCGGCGAGCTGCTCGCCGAAGGCGTTCCGGCGGCCGAGATTGCAGCTCGCGTCGGTCAGGCGGTCGAGGCCCTGAAGACGGTGCCGCTGCTGGCACGCACGCTCACTGCCGCTGGCTTCGACGCGCCCGTCACCGGCGCGCTCGCGCGACTGATCTCTGGCGAGCTGCCGCTCGACGAGTGGATCTCGGTGGTGCGCACGACGATCCCGCCGTCGCGCGCGAGCCTCCGCGCGCGCACCGGTTTCTGGGCCATGCTTCGCAATTGGATCGCTCGGGTAAGAAGACTCTTCGCGCGTAATTGATACGAGCTGTTTACTCGGGCTGAAGGGAGCCGTGCAGAATTACGGCTGCGGGGCCGGTGAAGGACCTGTGTCGCACGAAGCGGGAGAAAGACCCAGGAAGGAGAGAGACGATGCCGCAGATCATCGTGACGTCCGGACACGGCGACGAGCAGAAGACGGTGACGCTCCGCGAACGCGTCAACCACTCTGACTTCGAGAGTGAGCGGTTCGCGGCAAACCTGGTCGAGCGCCTTGGCTGGGCGGTCGCCGACGCCACTGAGGTCGAGA
The DNA here is from genome assembly GCA_963800475.1 of uncultured Solirubrobacterales bacterium. Taxonomy (GTDB): domain Bacteria; phylum Actinomycetota; class Thermoleophilia; order Solirubrobacterales; family Solirubrobacteraceae; genus Palsa-465. The sequence continues at coordinate 312,165 of CAWDAZ010000002.1, forward strand.
GCGAGTCGGCTGCCGAAGTCGACGAGCAGGAGCAGCGCCCGCAGCGCAGCCGCCGGATCACCGGCGAGCGTCGCAGCGCCGAGGAGCGCGAGCAGCACCTCGAGCCGGTCGGCAGCGCGTAGGCCGGCTCAGCGCGTTAGCGCGCTGCAACCTAAACAGGTCGTTCTGCGAGGGTCGTGACCACGGCCTCGTAGACGCCTGCGCCGTAGGGCTCGGAAGCGAGCCGTACGCCGGCGCGCCCCGCGATCTCGTGCTCCAGCGCGGGGTCGCGGGAGATCGCGTTCGCGACCAGCCAGAACGCGCCGACGACCGCGCTCGCCTCGAGGTCTTCGCGCGAGTCGCCGACCGCGATGCAGTCCGCGGGCTCGTACCCGCGTGCCTGCATGTGGCGGGCGACCGCACGAGCCTTCGACGCGACCGCCGGGATCAGGTGGTACGCGTGGATCCTCGGCAGCCCGGGCAACTGCTCGTCGGCCGCCTGCACGACCCCGTTGTCGAGCAGCCGCAGCCACTCGAAGCCCGCCGCGTCGAGCAGCGCCTGCGCTTCGGCCAGGTCGATCGACCCGCGGAACAGGTGCGACACCTCGCGGCCGCGGTCCCATGGCGTGTGGTACTCGAGCCGGCCCGCGTAGCGCTCGAGCAGCAGCGCCGGCGCCCCCGACCGCTCGATCTGGTCGTGGATCGTCCCGTGCTCGGCCGATGGCACGAGCCCGTCCGTCAGCCACTCGAGCTCGCCGTCGATCACTAGTCCGCATCCGACGTCGAAGCAGTACGCCGGGCACCCGAGCACCCGCGCGATCTCGAACACGCTCGACTGCCGGCGCCCCGAGTACAGCATCACCTCGACCCCGGCGCGCGCGCATGCCTGCAGCGCGCGGACGCCGTCGAGCGCGAACCGCTCGTCGGCTCCGCGCAGCAGCGACGCCCCGGGCCCGAGCAGCGTCCCGTCGAGATCGAGATAGACGCAGCGCATCTCAGCGGGCGACCATACTGGGAGGGTGGCGACGATCAGAGAGAGCGAGCCGTGGGCGGGGCTGCTTCAGACCGGCCGCAGCGACGAGCGGCTCGTTCACGACGATCTTTATGAGGCGCGCTCCGCGCGCCTTGTTGAAGTGCCGGCTGAGCTCGGGACCAGCGTCCGCAGCGCGTTGCACGAGGCGGGGATCGCCGAGCTCTACGAGCACCAGGCGGAGGCGCTGTACGCGGCCTTCGACGGGCCGACGATCGTCACCACCGGGACCGCGTCGGGCAAGTCGCTGTGCTTCCAGCTGCCAACGCTCGAGGTGCTGAGCTCCGACCGTGCCGCGCGTGCCCTGTACCTGTACCCGACCAAGTCGCTCGCCCAGGACCAGGCGCGATCGCTGCACGGCTTCGGGCTGCACAAGCTGATCCGCCCGGCGATCTACGACGGCGACACGCCTCGCGCCGAGCGCGCGGCGATCCGCAAGCGCAGCAACGTGGTGCTCACCAACCCCGACATGCTGCACGTCGGGATCCTGCCCCACCACGCCGCCTGGGGAGAGCTGTTCGCCAATCTCGCGTTCGTCGTCGTCGACGAGGCGCACGTGTACCGCGGCGTGTTCGGCTCGCACGTCGGCAACGTGCTGCGCCGGCTTCGGCGCGTCGCGCGGATCCACGGAACCGAGCCGCGGTTCCTGCTCGCCAGCGCGACGATCGCCAACCCGCTCGAGCTCGCCGAGGGCCTCACGGGGATCGACGGGTTCCGCCTGATCGACGACGACGCCGCTCCGCGCGCGGCCCGGCGCGTCGCGATGTGGAACCCGCCGCTGCTCGACCAGGAGCTCGGCCTGCGCGCCTCGGCGCTGTATGAGGCCGCGGAGCTGTTCTCCGAACTGATCGCGAGCGGGTCGCGGACGATCTGCTTCATGAAGTCGCGCAAGGGGATCGAGCTGATCTTGCGCCACGCGAGCGACCGGCTCGAGCCGCAGCTCGCCAAGCGGATCGCCCCTTACCGAGCCGGCTACACGCCCGCGCAGCGCCAGGACGTCCAGCGCCGCCTCAGCTCCGGGGAGCTGCTTGGCGTGGTCGCGACCGACGCGCTCGAGCTCGGCATCGACATCGGCGAGCTCGACGCCGCGATTTGCGTGACGTTCCCGGGGACCGTCGCCAGCCTGCGGCAGATGTGGGGCCGCGCCGGGCGCCGCGGCCGGGGGCTGGCCGTGTATATCGCCGGCGAGGACGCGCTCGACCAGTTCTTCTGCCGCCACCCCGACGAGTTCCTGACCAGAGCGGTAGAGGCGGCGATCCTCGACCCCCACAACCCGCAGATCTATGGCGAGCACCTGCTTTGCGCCGCGCACGAGGCGCCGCTGACCGATCAGGACGCACCGTTCTTCGGCGAGGCATGGGAGCGGACGGCGAGTGAGCTGGCCGACGCCGGCTTCCTGCGCGAGCGCGCGACCGGCTTCGTGCCGAAGCGCGCCGACGACTACCCGGCGGCGCGGGTCGCGCTCCGCTCGGCCTCGGCCGACAGCTTCATCCTGATCGACGCAAGCTCCGGGGAGGTGATCGGGACCGTCGAGGCCGCGCGTGCCTACACGACCGTGCACGAGGGCGCCGTGTATCTGCACATGGGGCGCTCGTACCGGGTGCTGGAGCTCGACCTCGCGGGACGGCGCACGATGCTCGAGCCGTTCAGCGGCGACTACTTCACCCAGACCAAGCGCGAGAGCATGACCTACGTCGAGCGTCTGCTCGAGCGCCGCGAGGTGCTCGGCGTCCATCTGTACTTCGGGGAGGTCTCGTATTCGGAAACCGTGATCGGCTATCAGCGCAAGAACCTCCAGGACCACGAGGTGATCGACTTCCAGACGCTCGACCTGCCGACGGTCGAGTTTCCGACTCGCGCGCTCTGGTACGAGCTCGACGACGTGGTCGCGGGGTTCCCGGTCGACCTGCTGCTCGGCTCGCTGCACGCGCTCGAGCACGGCCAGATCGCGGTGCTGCCGCTGATCGCGATGTGCGACCGGTGGGACATCGGCGGCCTGTCGACCAACGCGCACCCGCAGACCGGGGGGCCGACGATCTTCATCTACGACGGCCACCCCGGCGGCGTCGGGATCACGCGGCGCGGCTACGACGAGTTCGAGCGCCTCGTGGACGATGCGCGGCGCCTGATCGGCGAGTGCCCGTGCTCCGACGGCTGCCCGTCGTGCGTGCAGTCCCCCAAGTGCGGGAACCTCAACGAACCGCTGTCCAAGCGGGGTGCGCTCGAGCTGCTGAGCCGGCTTACTTGAGCGCGACCGTCGCCGAGCCCGTCAGCGCGGCCGGCTCGGCGGCCAGCCAGCCGGTGAGGTCGCCGAGCGAGCTGAGCAGTGTCTGGACGGTCTTGTTCGGCGCCCGCTTGAGCGCCAGCTGGAGCAGCGAAGGCAGCGCGACCTTGAACGCGACCGAGCCCTGCGCGCCCTGCGCGGCGGTCGTCGGCGCGCCCGCGAATGCGGTCAGCTGCGCGGGAGTCGCGCGCTCGCCGATCACGATCTGGCTGCCGATCACGCCGACGGTGGTCGTGCTCTTCGGCCCCTTGATCGCGTAGAAGCCACCCAGGACGCTGCTGACCGTGACGGCGTTCTTGGAGAACGCCTTCGGGTCGGTCGAGAGCTTCGCGAGCGTCGTCTTCCCGGCGGCCGGATCGCTGAGCTGGCTGCGGATCATCGTCACGTGCCCGTCACTCGATAGCTGTGCGTCCCCGCTGAGCAGCGACAGCAGGGTGTTGAGGTCGACGCCGGTCTTGGCCTTGACGGCGGCCTGGCGCTTGGTGAAGTCGGCATAGCTGGCCGACGAGGTCAGCGCTTCGGCCTGCTCGACGAACTTCATAACCCGGGCGGGATCCTTGACCCCCACGCTGATCGGCAGCGACCCGGCCAGCCCAGGAGGCGTGCTCCCGGGCGCGATCGGTAGCTCGGACTCGCTCAGCGTCGCGCCGCTCGTATCGAGCCGGTACTGGGTGGTGAACCCGGTCGCGTTGGCGCTGATCGCGACGCCGTAGCCGCGCAGCGCGTTCACCCACGGCACCTGGCGCGCCTTTGCGGCGCTCGGCTGCGAGAGCACCGCGGTGAGGTCGCCGAACGCCTGAATCAGCGTGTCCTTCGGCAGGCTGCCCATCGCGCGGTCCTCGTCGGCCGTCGTCAGGCCGCCGCCATGCGCGTGGAGGTCGAGCGCCGACTTGATCGCCTGCGGGGAGGCCGCCAGCACGAGCGTCGCGCCATCGACCGCGAGCGAGGCGGTAGAGATGCTGTACACCTTCGCGCCGTCGATCGTCTGGCTCGAGGAGATGTGGAGCTTCTTGATCAGGTTGTCGAGCGTGCCGGCGTCCTTGGTCACCCAGGCGACCAGGAAGCTCTCGCGGGCGCCGGCCGCCGACGGCGTCGCGATCCCGATCACCGCCGGGTTTCCGAACAGCGGCCTGATGTCGGCGCTGTAGTTGATCCCGAGCTGTTCGAGCTTCGCGATCAGCGCGGCCTCCCCGAACGTGACCGCCGGGAACCGGTGCAGGAGCGCCTGGGCATCCTGAATCGCTGCCGAGTTGGGATCGGTCTGGAGCGTCATCACGAACAGGCTGTCCTTCGGGAAGTAGGACAGGCCGGTTCCCGCCGGATTGCTGGAGGAACTCGAGCTGCCGCAGCCGGCGAGGACCAGCGCGGCGATCACGCTCAGCAGGGTCAGCAGGGAAATACCGCGACGCATCGATGCAGACAGTACCGGGCCGACCGCTGGACTACCGGCCGGCGAGCTGCTTGGGGCGCACGAACGCCTCGAGCCGCGCGCCGCCCGCCCGGAGCTCGCTCCACTCCCCGTCGAACGTCAGCGTCGCGCACGCGCCCGTCGGGAACTTCCGCTGCACTTCGTGGAGCTGCGACCCGTTCGCCTCGGTCCGGCCCGCGCCGGCGAGGCGCAGCACGAGCACCTGGATCGCGGGGTTGTGCCCGATCACCATTGCCGAGTCGACCTCGTCCGAGATCCGCTGCAGGCGTTCGAGCAGTTGCCCGGGCGACGCCGCGTACAGCTCGTCCTCGATCAGCGCTTCACCGCCAAGCCCGATCCCCTCGAGCGTCTCGCGCGTGCGTCGCGAGCTCGAGCAGAGGATCAGCGCCGGGTCGACCCCGTGCATCTTGAAGTGCTCCGCGAGCACCTTGACGGCCCGTCGGCCGCGCGGAGCGAGCGGTCGCTCGTGGTCGTCGATCCCGGGATCGTCCCAGCTCGATTTCGCGTGACGCAGGACGAACAGGTGCTTCGCTCGAGCCATCCCTGAGCGGGATTGTGGCGTGCGCAGCGGCGTCTTCGCCTTCCTCGCAGGCGCTAGCATCGCGCCCGTAGGGCGAGATAGCTCAGTTGGTAGAGCACACGACTGAAAATCGTGGTGTCCCCGGTTCGATTCCGGGTCTCGCCATCGTCGCTCGCGCCGCGAGGCGCGCGATCCCGCACAATCTCGGTATGGCGTGTTGGCGCTTGTGTCGCTGGGGCGCGCTGTCGCTCCTCACTGCAGTGCTGGCCGCCGCGCCGGCGCCGAGTGCCCGCGCCGATGGTGACCCGGCCAGCACTACCTGATTTCCAATCAGGTGTTTCTCGGCTCGCAGCCCGGCGGTGCCTCGCCTGCTCAGCGCGAGCTGATCGCAACGGTCGGCGCGGCGAACCGCGCCGGGGTTCCGGTTCGGGTGGCGGTGATCTCGAGTCAGTACGACCTCGGCTCGATCACGGCGCTGTGGCGCAAGCCCGGCCTGTACGCGCGGTTTCTGGCGCTCGAGCTGCGGTCGGGCTACGGGGGCCGGCTGTTGGTCGCGATGCCGAACGGGTTTGGCTTCATCTGGCCCGGGCACTCGAGCACGTCTGCCAGCCGACTGCTGGGCCGCATGCCGCTCGGTCGTGGGAGCGACGGGCTGGCGTCTGCGGCGCAGACGGCGGTCGAGCGACTGGCGGCGGCGGCCGGGGCGAGGCTCGCGCCGATCCGCCCGCCTCGCGCGCGCCCCACGAGCTCGGGCGGCGTCGGCGCCGGTGTGATCGTCGCCGCGGTGCTGGGCGGCATCGCCGTGATCGCCGCGCTGGCGATCGTGCTCGTGCGGGCCGGTCGGCGCCGCGGCCTGAAACCCGAGAGCCTGCGCTGGGCGATCGCGCCCGCCGCGCTGCTGTTCGTGGCGGCCGTCGCGCTGTGGGTCGCGGCGCTGAGGCGCGGCAGCGGCACTCCGGCGGTGTCCCCGGCCTCGGTCGTCACGCCCCCGCCCTTCCAGTGGCGCGCCGGGCAGCGTCGGGCGCCTGACTTCGCGCTGCGCGATCAGGGCGGCCTGCCGGTCTCGGTCGCCGCGTACCGCGGGCGGCCGGTGATCGTGACGTTCGTCGATCCGCTGTGCCGCAACCTGTGTCCGCTCGAGGCGCAGGTGCTCAACCAGCTCGAGCGTGAGCTGCCCGCGTCCCAGCGCCCTGTGATCCTGGCGGTCAGCGTCGACGTGTACTCGAACGCAAACTCCCGCGAAGACCTGCTTCAGGCGGTCCGCGAGTGGCACCTGGTTCCGCAGTGGCACTGGGCCGTCGGTTCTCCACGGCAGCTGGCCGCGGCCTGGAAGCGCTACAAGATCGGCGTCTCGGTCGTGACCAAGCGAGTCGGCGGGACCACTATCCACTACGTCACCCACACCGAGGCGGCGTACGTGATCGACGCGACCGGTCACGAGCGGGCGCTGTTCTTGTGGCCGTTCTACCCGCGGGACGTCAGGCGGGCGCTGGCGAGGCTTGCCTAGGGCGGGGGATCAGCCGCGCCGCTGGCGCACTACCACCCGCCCGCCGCGCGCGGGGATCATCGTCACGTTGCGGTTCTTGGGGCGCTCCGGCTTCGGGCTGGTGGCGGCGAGGTCGAGCCGCCGCGCCATCGTCTCGAGCACCACCCGCTGCTCGGCCATCGCCAGCGCCGCTCCGAGGCAGCGCCGGGTCCCGCCGCCGAACGGGATCCACTCGTAGGTTCCCGGCTTCTGCCCGATCCAGCGCTCGGGACGGAACGCCCGCGGCTCCGGATACACGTCGTCGCGATGGTGGAGCAGCAGGATGCTGATCCCGACCGCGGTGTCGGCGGGGATCGCGTACTCGCCGAGCCGCCACGGGACCGCAACCCGGCGTCCGGTCATCGGGATCACCGGCCTGACCCGCATCGCCTCGGTGATCGTCGCCTCGACGACTTCGGAGGCGTCCGCGGAGTCAGAGCGAACGGCCTCGACCAGCCGCTCGTGCGCCTCCCGCCAGCGCACCAGCCGCTCCCACGCCCAGGCGAGCTGGTTGGCGGTCGTCTCGTGCCCGGCGAGCACCAGTGTCATCAGCTCGTCGCGCAGCTCATGGTCCGACAGCGCCTCGCCCTCCTCGGTGCGTGCCCGCATCAGCAGCGACATGATGTCGGTGCGCTCGTCGAGGTCAGCCGCCTTCCGGCGCTTGGCGATCACCGCGTAGAGGCAGCGGTCGGGGACGATCAGCCCGAGCTTGGTCAGCCCGAACGGCTCCTCGTGGCCGAGGTTCATCCACTCGGCGAGCTTGGCGCCGGGTAGCGTCGAGGAGCGCAGCAGCTCGCGGATCGCGAGTCGGAGCGCGTGTTCGACCGTCCCCTTGCGTGGCGTGCCCTCGATCCCGAAGATCCCACCCATGATCACGTCGAGCGTGATCGCCTGCATCCGGGGGGCAAGCGCGAACGGCCTGCCGACCGGCCAGCGGCCGATCTCGCGGTCGGCGGCCTCGGCGATCATCCGCTCGTAGCGCTCGATCGCCTCGCCGTGGAACGGCGGCAGCAGCAGCTTGCGCTGGCGGAGGTGGCGCGGTCCGTTCGCGGTCAGCACCGAGTTCGGGCCGAGCACCGGCCGAAGCGGCGACTCTGCGGCGAGCGTCGGCACCTTGTCCGGCGGCGCCTTGAACAGCGAGCGGATGTGATCCGGGTGAGAGGTGATCGCCGTGCGCCCGCGCACGTATCCGTTGACCATCCAGACCTCGCCCAGCTTCTCCCGGTAATGGTGGACGAACTGCCACTCGAGCTGGCCGAACCACAGCACCTGGACGAGCCGTGGCCACCGGATCGCCGGCGGCGCGGGCAACCCGGCGAGCTCGGCGGGCTCGAGCGGGCCCGCCGGGGACGGGGCCGCGGTTCCGATCAGCGACGACGTGCGCTGCTCGACGGTCTGCGGGGTCTCGGCGATCGTGGTCACTCGGCGCCTCCCGGCGGTCTGGATAACCTACAGAGGTGTAGCTTTGCAGAATCGACGCCCGCTGTCGAGCCCCGACCTACACTCCTGAGATGCGGTTGAGGCGGGGAGCAGTCGCGCTGGCGGTTGTCGCCGGCGCGTGCCTTGGGGCCGCCGCCGCCGCGCCCGCCGCGAGCGGCCCGTACGCACCGTTGAACCGTCCCGGCCCGCGGCTCAGCGTGCCCGCCGAAAAGCTGAAAGCGGCGCTGTCCTGCACGTCGGGGGTCGAGGCCGCGTCCCGCAACCCGATCCTGCTGGTTCCCGGCACTGACCTCGATCCGGGGCCCAACTACTCATGGAACTACGAGCGCGCGTTCGTGGCGCGCCACTGGCCCTACTGCGCGGTCACGCTCCCGTTCCACACCACGGGCGACATCCAGATCGCGGCCCAGTACCTCGTGTACGCGATCCGGACGATGGCGCTCGCCTCCGCGCGCCGCGTCGACATCCTCGGCTACAGCCAGGGCGGGATGCTCCCGCGCTGGGCGCTCCGGTTCTGGCCCGACACCCGACCGCTCGTCCACGACGTCGTCAGCCTCGACCCCTCCAACCACGGGACGCTGGACGCCGACGCGACATGCCAGGGCCAGTGCTCGCCCGCGGACTGGCAGCAGGAGTCGAGCGCGCACTTCATTGACGCGCTCAACAGCTTCGCCGAGACGTTCGCCGGGGTCGACTACACGGTGATCTTCAGCCACACCGACGAGATCGTGGTCCCGAACCTCGACGCGTCCGGGAGCTCCGCGCTGCACACGGGCGGGGGCAAGATCGTCAACGTCGCGGTCCAGCAGGTCTGCCCCGGCGACACCTCGGAGCATCTCGCGACGGGCAGCTACGACGCCGTCGGGTACGCGCTCGCGGTCGACGCGTTCAGCCGTGAGGACGTCGCTGATCCGGCTCGGATCCCCGCGTCGGTGTGCACGCAGCCGTTCCAGCCGGGGGTCGATCCGAGCACGTTCGCGTCCGACTACGCCAACTACCTGAGCGCGATCGGGCAGGCACAGTCGAGCGTTCCGCAGGTCAACGCCGAGCCGCCGCTCGCTTGCTACGTGTTCGCGTCGTGCCGGACGACCGCGCCGCCGCCGCGCCGCGCTGCCCACCCGAACCCGAAGCACAAGCACCACAAGCAAAAGCACCACCGGAGGCACAAGCAGCCCGCCAAGCAGGGGCGCGCCCGTCACAATCGCTGAGCATGGCGACTCCGATCGACCGGCACGAGCTCGAGCGACTGGTGGCCGGCGGTGCACAGCTGGTCGAGGCGCTGCCGGACGCCGAGTACCAGCACGCGCATCTCCCCGGCGCGATCAACCTGCCGCTGAGGCGACTTGACGCCTCGACCGCGGAGGTGCTCGACCGCGCGCGGCCGGTGGTCGTGTACTGCTGGGACTCGCTCTGAGACCTCAGCGCACGAGCCGCGTGCCGGCTCGAAACGCTCGGGTTCACCCAGGTGTACGACTACGTCGTCGGCAAGGTCGACTGGCTCGCCAACCAGCTGCCCGTCGAATCCGACCAGCAGCCCCCGCCGACGGTCGGCGAGTTCGCCCGCGATGACGTGGCCACCTGCGCGCTGACCGATCAGGTCGGCGGGGTCGGCGCGCGGATCGAGGCGTCGCCGTACCCGTTCGGATTGGTCGTGTCCTCGGGCGGAGTGCTGCTCGGCCGCCTGCGCTCGAGCATGCTCGACTGCGACCCGCAGCTGCCAGCCGAGCAGGTGATGGAGCCCGGGCCGAAGACCTTCCGCCCGCACAAGAGCGCCGCCGGAATCGCGCGCGAGCTCGCCGAGCGGGAGCTGCGGTGGGCGATCGTTACGACGCCCGAAGGGGTGTTGATCGGCGTCGCCGCGCGCGCCGAGCTGGACGCCGCCTCGGGCTAGGAGGCGGCGCCCTCCGACGCCGCCTCCGGCAGGTCGACGCCCTGCTCCCGGGCGCGCTCGAACACCAGCTCGCGCCGCTCAGCGTCGAGCCGCGACAGCCCTTCGGCGACGCGATCCCGGTCGAGGTGCATCAGCAGGTCGATCGCCTCGGCCCACAGCCCGTCGCGCTCAGCGACCTCGGCAAGGCCGACGATCCGGTCCTCGCCGACCAGCTCGGCAAGCGCGTCCAGCCGGTCGCGCTCCTCGAGCACGAACGCGGTGCGCAGCAGCGTCGCGTCGTCGATCGTCGTCACCGAGGCGCGCAGCGCGTCCTCGCCGAGGTGGCCGACGAACCGGCCCATCGTCACGTACTCGCCGCGGCGGGTCAGCTCCGCGGTGACCTCGACGATCTGCGCGGCCGGGATCCCGGCGATCAGCTCGCTGGCCCGCCGGGGGTCGATCTCGGTTGCGATGTCAGCGAGGAAATCCGGCGGGAGCTTGCCGGCCATATCGATCGCGCGGTCTGGGTCGAGCAGCGCGGCCACCTTCGCCGAGAGTGTCGGACCGAAGGCGTGCTCGCCGATCGTCGCCACGAGCCCCACCGGGAGCAGCCTGCTGGCGGAAGCGAGCCGCTCCAGCGTCGCGTCGTGCGCCGCGAACAGCATGTCGGTGATCTGCTCCCGGAGCCGGCGGAGCTCCTGGGGGGCTAGCAGCTCCAGGTACTCGAGCTGCTCGGGCGGGCGCCCGAGCAGCCGCGCGAGCTTCATCACCTCCGCCTTGCTTCGCAGCTGGTCGGTCATCCGCCCATCACCTTTCGGATCGGACCGCGCAGCAGCCACGGGATGTGCCCGAACGCCTTCTCGCCGGCCGCCTGTAGCTCGGCCGCCTGGCGGTGGCGCGCGTCCCTGACCGCCTCGACCAGGTGTTCGAGCTCCTCCGCCGAGAGCGCCGCCAGGCCCTTGGGCGGCTTGGCTCGCAGCTGTGCCTCGAGCGCCTTCAACGCGTCCTGCCGGCTCATCGTGGTTCGCGTCCTCTGCCGGTTCCCTTGCCCGTCAATACAGTCCATTGCTGCAATGAGCGCCGCGTACGTTATCGATGCGGTCCGGACACCATTCGGCCGGTACGGCGGCGGGCTGGCGGGCGTGCGGCCCGACGATCTCGCCGCGCACGCGGTCCGGGCGCTGCTCGACCGCTCGGCGGACCTCGATCCGGAGCGCGTCGACGACGTCCTGTTCGGCGACGCCAACCAGGCGGGCGAGGACAACCGCAATGTCGCGCGGATGGCGTGGCTGCTCAACGATCTGCCGACGAGCGTCCCGGGCGCGACGATCAACCGGCTGTGCGCGTCGAGCCTCGAAGCGGCGGCGCAGGCCAGCCGCGCGATCGAAACGGGCGATGCGTCGATCATGCTCGTCGGCGGGGTCGAGTCGATGAGTCGCGCGCCGTGGGTGCTGCTCAAGACCGAGCGGCCGTTCCCGCGCGACCACCAGCAGCTGTGGTCGACGACGCTCGGGTGGCGGATGGTCAATCCGAGGATGCCCGAGCAGTGGACGATCTCACTCGGCGCGAGCGCGGAGAAGCTCGCCGGCCTCTACTCGATCTCCCGGGAGGCCCAGGACGAGTTCGCGCTGCGGAGCCACCAGCGGGCCCAGGCTGCCTGGGAGGACGGGTTCTACGGGGAGTGGGTGGTGCCGGTCGCCGGCACCGAGCTCGAGCGCGACGAGAACATCCGTCCCGATACGACGCTCGAGAAGCTCGCGAAGCTGAAGCCCGCGTTCGCCGAAGGCGGGACGGTGACGGCGGGTAACTCATCGCCGCTGAACGACGGCGCAGGCGCGGCGCTGCTCGCCGACGAGGCCGGTGCCCAGGCGATCGGCCGCGAGCCGCTGGCCCGGATCGTCTCCCGCGGGGTCGCGGCGGTCGATCCGGACGTGTTCGGGATCGCGCCCGTCGAAGCCGCGAACACGGCGCTGCGCCGGGCCGGGATCCGCTGGCAGGACGTGGCGGTCGTGGAGCTCAACGAGGCGTTTGCGTCCCAGTGCCTGGCCGACATCGGCGAATGGGACGGGCTCGACCCCGCTGGGGTCAACGCGAACGGCGGTGCGATCGCGCTCGGCCATCCGCTCGGGGCCTCAGGTGTGCGCGTGCTCGGGAGCCTCGCGCACGAGCTTCGGCGCCGCGGCGGCGGCTACGGAGTCGCGGCGCTGTGCATCGGCGTCGGCCAGGGCCTCGCCGTGGTGCTCGAGGCCTGAACGCGGCTTACGACGCCGCGGCCTTGCGCAGGAACGGGATCAGCGCCGAGAAGAACGCGTTCTTCGGGTAGGCGCCGTTCGGGTCGTTGTGCGAGTAGGTCGTGTCGCGATTGACCAGCGTCAGGTTGCGCATCGGGATCCCCGACTGCTTCGCCAGCGCCGTCGCGGCGTCCAGCACGGCCTGCTTGCCGAGGATCGTCGCGAACGCGTACATCAGCAGCTTGTGGGGCAGCCGGCGACCCATCGTCGAGTTCACGTCGAGCACGCTTTGGGCGGGGTTCGCGATCCCGTTGCCGATCGCGCGCGTGTCGTCGGTCAGCCGCTGTGGGAAGTACCACTCGGTCCCGTTCGCGTTCATGATTCCCCAGCCGGAGAACATCTGCGCGAAGCGGGTGATCGGCGTCAGCGCGCCGCTGCCGTTCCACCCGTAGTAGCCGTTGATCGGCTTCGACGAGAGCCCCGTGCCGAGGTGCGCCTGCGCTGCCAGCAGACTCGGCGGGGAGGTCTTGTAGTTGAGCGCGTACCCGTACTGGCCCTTGTTGGTGACGGGCACGGGCGGTTTCAGGTCGCTCGGCAGCAGCGGGAACTTCTGCCCGAGCGACGGCGAGTTCGGATCGGTCAGCACACCGAGCGAGCCGGTCGCGTTGAACAGCCCGGCGTAAGGAGCGGGAATTCCGCCGAACGCGAGCCAGGGCGTCGCGCTCGGGTCGTTCAGCGCGTTGAGCGCCGCTTGCGCGTCCGCTGCGCTCTCAGTCCGGAAGCTTCCGCCGTCGTCAAAAACCAGGCCCGCGAGCCCCTTCGCCCCGGGCTGGCCGCCGAAGTTCCAAGTCGCATACGCGGTCACCACCGAGCCGCCGAGCGAGTGGCCGCCGAGCACGACCTTGCCGCCGAGCTTGTGCGCGGCGGCGATCACGATGTGCAGGTCCTGGACGGCGACTTTCATTCCCCAGCCCTTCGCGAACTCGACCGTCGAGTCGGGCACGAACTGGATGTGGCGCTTGACCGAGTGGTCCGCCAGCCACCCCAGGTAGTAGTTGAAGACCGCGGTCGAGCTCGCCTTGCCCTGCTTGCCGAGGTTCAGCGCCGACTGGTCGTCGAGCAGGTTCTCGCGCCGCTCGACCGCCCACACCTGCCAGGTCGGCGAGGTCGACGTGATCCACTTCGCCAGCGGCACGAAGTACGCCGCAGCCGCCGACGTCCCCGGCTCGAGCACGAGCACGTTCTTGGCCTTCGCGGCGCCGACCTTGATCAGCCCGACCTTGTTGTACTTGGCCGGCGTGCCGGGTGCGTTGAAGCCCTGGATCCACGTGACCTTCAGCGGCGCAGCGGACGCCGACGCGGCGCCGCCGAGCGCAAGCACGAGAACGATCAGAGTAATCAGTAGCCCCCGGTTCACAACTCTCAGAGTGCAGATCTTCGGTGCAACGGATCAATACCGCAGCTGCGGGATCGGGGCACATCTGAGCTCCGTGTTGCGCGTCGGTTAGGAAGCGCGTTCATCCGTTCACGGGGCCCCGCGTTGTGAATAGATTTCGCGCCAGCGGGACCAATCAAAACCCTCTGAGGAGGAGGACCTTTTCTATGAGGAGACTTTCCAGATCGGCCCTGACGGCAGTCGTCGCGGTCGGGGCGGTCGTCGTGATCGCCGCGTGCGGCAGCTCGTCGAGCTCGTCGTCGTCCGGGAGCTCGGGCAGCGCCAAGAAGGGCGGCACCATCACGCTCGTGATGGGCACCGCCCCCGACTCGCTGGACCCCGGCTTCGGCTACACGACGCAGGCGGCCGAGCCCGACTGGCTCGCGTACACGGGCCTCGATACCTACGCGCACTCGAACGGCACCGCTGGGGGTCAGGTGATCCCGGGCCTGTGCTCGGCACTGCCCGTGGTCTCGGGCGGCGGTACGACCTACACGTGCACGCTGCGCAAGGGACTCGTGTACTCGGACGGCAAGCCGGTCAAGGCGAGCGACTTCACGTACACGGTCGAGCGCGCGATCAAGATCCCTTGGGGCGGCTCTGGGCAGTTCATCACCGCCCAGATCGCCGGCGCAACGGACTACTCGAAGGGTAAGTCGAGCTCGATCAGCGGGATCACGACCGACAACTCCACGGGCAAGATCACGATTCGCCTGAACGCTCCCTACGGCGCGTTCGACAACGTGCTCGCGTTCCCGTCACTAGGCCTGGTTCCGACGGGCACGCCGTTCAAGAACCTGCCCAACAACCCGCCCCCGGGTGTCGGGCCGTACATGATCACCAACATCGTCCCGAACGCGTCGTTCTCGCTGGTCCAGAACCCGCAGTGGTCGAAGATGAACATCCCGGGGATCCCCTCGGGCAACGTCAACGTCAACGTGAAGATCTCGTCGAACGTTGATTCGAACGCGTTGTCGGTGCTCAACAACACCGCCGACGTGTTCGACTGGGCGGACACGATCCCCGGCAGCCTGCTGCCGCAGATCCAGTCCCAGGCCTCGGACCGGTATCAGAAGAAGGTCATGAACTCGATGTACTACGTGTTCTTGAACACCAAGGCCAAGCCGTTCTCGAGCCAGCTGGCCCGGGAGGCCGTGGTGACCGGTCTGAACCAGAACGCGATGAACCGGCTCGGGTCGGGCACGCTGATCCCCGGGTGCTACTTCCTGCCGCCGGGGATGGTCGGGCATCCGACCGCGCCGTGCCCGTACGGTGACCCCGCCAGCGGCGGGAACATCACCAAGGCCAAGCAGCTGGTGCAGCAGTCGGGGATGGCCGGTCAGCCGGTCACGGTCTGGTCAGAGACGCGCTCGCCGCGTCAGCAGTGGATGACGTACTACACGTCGTTCCTGAACCAGATCGGGTTCAAGGCGACCCAGAAGGTGATCGCCGACGCGAACTACTTCTCGACGATCGGGAACCTGAAGCTGAATCCCCAGACCGGCTTCGCCGACTGGAACCAGGACTTCCCGAACCCGATCGACTTCTACCTGCTGCTGCAGGGGTCAGCGATCCTGCCGACGAACAACGAGAACTTCGGGCAGGTCAACGATCCCCACATCAACAGCGAGTCGGACCGGCTCGGCAAGGTGCCCAGCACCCAGCTGAACTCGATCGCGACCGATTGGCAGAACCTCGACGAGTACACCGCCAAGCAGGCGTACGCCGGCGTGTTCGGATACGAGACGTTCCCGGCGTTCACGTCAAACCGGATCTCGCAGAGCTACGTATTCCACACCGTCTACGGCTGGGATTGGAGCTCGTTCTCGTTGAAGTAGTCGACGCGACTTTCAGGCCTGCGGGGCCCGGCCCCGCGGGCCTGAGTCGCTACGCCTGCGGGCCGGGACGGCTACGCTGTCCCGGCCCGACGGCATCTCTGTGAATGACGGCTACAGCTTCAACCGGCACCGAATTCTCTGACGAGTTTGCGAGTGCCCAGCTGGCCGAGTCCGGGGCGATTCCGGCCGGAACCGGGCCGTGGCGACTGGCGTGGCGGCGGCTGCGCCGCAACAAGACCGCGATGGGCTTCGGGATCCTGTTCCTCCTGATCCTGGCACTCTGCCTGCTGGCGCCGGTCTACGCGCACGACGTCGCGCACATCGGCCCGGCGACCGAGAACATCGCGGGCGCCACCAACAAGTGCCCGCCGACCTGCGTCAACGTGACCGGCGTCCCGGTCGGCCCGACCTGGACCGTCCACTACTTCTTCGGCGCCGACCGCAACGGTCGTGACGTCGCCGTGCGGCTGCTGTACGGCGGCCGCAACTCGCTGGAGATCGGCTTCGTCGCGACGCTGATCACGATGGTGATGGCGCTGATCCTCGGCGTATTGAGCGGCTACTTCAGGGGCCCGCTGGATGGCGTCGTCAACCGGGCGCTCGACGTGATCTGGGCGTACCCCGCGGTGCTGCTCGGGGTCGCGCTGGGGACCGTACTCGCCGTCGGCGGAATCGGGCCGCTGCACGGGACCTCGCTGCTGGTACCGGCGGTCGTGATCGGGATCGTCTATATCCCGTACGTCGCCAAGCCCGTGCGCGGGCAGGTGCTCGTGCTGCGTGAGCGCGAGTTCGTCGACGCCGCTCGTCAGCAGGGGCTCAGCAACTGGCGGATCATGTTCACCGAGGTGATGCCGAACCTCGCGAGCACGATCATCGTGTTCATCCCGCTGATCCTCGCCAACGCGATCCTGCTCGAGGCCGCGCTGACGTACCTCGGCGCCGGAGTCCAGCCGCCGAACCCGTCCTGGGGGACGATGATCTCCGACGGGATCTCACAGATCCCGGCTGCCTTCCACGATGTACTCGTGCCCGGAATCATGCTCGTGCTGACGGTGCTGTCGATCAACGTGTTCGGCGACGGCCTGCGCGATGCGCTTGACCCGCGCGCCAAGGTCCGAATCGCCCACTAGCCGTGGCCCGCTTCATCGTTCGCCGCCTGATCGCGATGGTCGCCGTGATGTTCGTGATCTCGCTGCTGACGTTCCTGATCTTTGAGGCGATCCCGAACGGCGACCCGGCGCGCCGGCTCGCCGGACGCCTTGCGACCGCCAACGAGATCGCGTACATCCGGCATGAGTACGGCTTCGACCAGCCGCTCTACATCCAGTACGCGCGGATGATGAAGAACATCTTCACCGGCCAGGTGTACTCCTACTACCAGGGTTTCAACGTGATCGACGAGGTCAAGCAGGGGCTCCCGGCGACGCTTTCGCTGGCGATCGGCGCGGGGATCCTCTGGCTGTTCACCTCGATCATCGTCGGCACCCTGGCAGCGGTGAGAGCCGGGCGAAACACCGACCGATTACTCACGGTCGCGTCGATGGTCGGCGTCTCGTTCCCGCCGTTCTTCCTCGGGGCGGTGCTGATCTACTACCTCGGCTACCAGCTCAACTGGTTCCCGTTAGGCGGGTATGTGAAGCTGACCGACGACCCGTGGCAGTGGTTCGTGCACATGGTGCTCCCGTGGTTCACGCTGTCGGTGCTGTTCGTCGGCTTCTACTCGCGCGTGCTGCGCTCGACGATCCTCGACACGATCAACGAGGACTACGTGCGCACTGCGCGTGCCAAGGGCCTGTCGCAGAACCAGACGCTGCGGCGGCACGTGCTGCGCAACAGCCTGATCCCGATCATCACGCTGTTCGGACTCGATTTCGCCCAGGTGATCGGCGGCGGCGCGATCCTCACCGAGTCGATCTACAACCTGCACGGCATCGGACAGCTCGCCGCGGACGCGATCGGCAGGCTCGACATCACGGTGATCATGGTGATTGTCCTGCTGACTGCGTTCTTCGTGGTCGCGCTCGCCGCGGTCGTCGACATCCTGTACGCGTTCCTCGACCCGCGGATCAGGATCGCGGCATGAGCGATCAGCTGCTCAAGGTCGACGACCTGCGGGTCTCGTTCGCGACCGAGGACGGGATCGTACGCGCGGTCGACGGCGTCTCGTTCACGGTCAACAGCGGCGAGGTGGTGGCGATCGTCGGCGAGTCGGGGTCCGGCAAGTCGGTGACCGCGATGACGCTGATGGGGTTGACGCGCGGTCCGAACGCGCAGTTCGAAGGGAGTGCGACGTTCGCGGGCACCGAGCTCGTGACCGCGTCGGAGAACGAGCTGCGAAAGATCCGCGGCGCCCAGATCGCGATGGTCTTCCAGGACCCGATGAGCTCGCTCGACCCCGTGTACAAGATCGGCAGGCAGATCGTCGAGCAGATCCGCGTCCACGACCACCAGATCTCGAAGGCGCAGGCGTACGACCGCGCGATCGAGCTGCTCGAGCGGGTTGGGATCCCACGGGCGGCCGAGCGGATCAATTCATACCCGCATGAGTTCTCGGGCGGCATGCGCCAGCGGGTGATGATCGCGATGGCGCTGTCCAACGAGCCCAAGCTGCTGATCGCCGACGAGCCCACGACGGCGCTCGACGTGACAATTCAGGCGCAGATCCTCGAGGAGTTCAAGCGGCTGCGCCACGAGCGCGAGTCGGGTGTGATCCTCGTGACCCACGACCTCGGCGTGGTCGCGGACGTAGCCGACCGCGTCGTCGTGATGTACGCCGGTCGCGTGGTCGAGCAGGGGACCCTCGATCAGATCTTCTACGACCCGCAGCACCCCTACACGTGGGGCCTGCTCGGCTCGATCACCCGGGTCGACAGCGACCGCTCCGAGCGGCTGCTGGCGATCCCGGGGATGCCGCCGTCGCTGCTGAACCCGCCGCAGGGCTGCCACTTCCGGCCGCGTTGCCCGTTCGAGTTCGAGAAGTGCAAGGAGGTGCCGGACCTCACCTCGCGCCTCCCGGACGCGCCCGATCATGCGGACCGGTGCTGGCTCGAAGTCGCGAAGAAGCGCGAGCTCCGGCAGCTCGGCGACCAGATCGGGCTGCGCACCAAGGAGACGGTGATCGCGTGAGCGTCGACGAGCCCGGGCAGCCCGAGCCCGCGGCCGCCGAGGCCGAGGGCGCGCCAGCCCAGAACGGCGCGCCACTGCTCGGGGTCGAGCACCTCAAGCTGCTGTTCCCGATCAAGTCCGGGGTGCTGATCGACCGCAAGATCGGCGAGGTCCACGCGGTCGACGACGTCACGTTCGAGCTCAAGGAGGGGGAGACGCTGGGGATCGTCGGCGAGTCGGGGTGCGGCAAGACGACCCTGATCCGGACGCTCGTGCGGCTGCTCGATCCGACGGACGGAGCGATTCACTTCCGAGGCAGGGACATCACACACGCGGGGCGGAAGGAGCTCGGGCCGATCCGGCGCGAGATGCAGATGGTGTTCCAGGACCCCCAGGCCTCGCTCAACCCGCGCAAGCGCGTCATCCAGATCCTGACCACGCCGCTGAAGATCCGCGGCGTACCGAAGGACAAGATCGCGGAGGAGTGCCGCACGCTGCTCGATCGCGTCGGGCTGTCGCCCGAGCACCTGAACCGCTTCCCGCACGAGTTTTCGGGGGGTCAGCGCCAGCGGATCGGGATCGCGCGTGCACTCGCGGTCTACCCGCGGCTGATCCTGCTCGACGAGCCCGTGTCCGCGCTCGACGTCTCGATCCAGGCGCAGGTCATCAACCTGCTCGAGGAGCTCCAGGACGAGTTCGGCTTGTCCTACGTGTTCGTGGCGCACGATCTCAGTGTTGTCCGCCACGTCTCCGACCGGATCATCGTGATGTACCTCGGCAAGATCATGGAGGTCTCGCCCTCCGAGGAGCTGTACCACAAGCCGATCCACCCGTACACGACGGCGCTCCTGGGCGCGATTCCGATTCCCGACCCGCGCGAGAACCGCGAGCGCTCCCGGCCGATCATCAGCGGCGAGCCGCCGAGCCCGGTGCGGCCGCCGTCGGGCTGCCGGTTCCACACGCGCTGCCCGCGCGCGACCGACATCTGCAGGCGGGTGGAGCCGCAGCTGACCGAATACGCGGGTGGCCATCTGGCGGCGTGCCACCACCCCCAGAACGTCAGCGACAACGAGATCCGGGCCGCGACGCGCTCCGAGGCCTCGCCGTTTAGCTCCGGCGAGGACCCGCCGACCGCCGAGGAGCGCCCGGCGGCGTAAACACGCTTGCGGGGCCTCCGGGATCGTCTAGCCTCCGAGTTGGAGTGGGCAAGCGTTACGTCGGCGTTCTCGGTACGGCGATCGCACTGATCGTCGCCGGCGCCGCGCTCGCGCGGCCGCGGGTCGACCGGACGCATCCCGACACCGCCGATCGCAACACACTGATCACGCTGCGTGACGGCGTGCGCGCCGATGCGAAGACGATGCTGCGCACGATCGCGCGTTGTGAGCACTCCGTGCCCGACCCCTATGGTGCCGGCCGGACGGAGTTCAACCAGTGCCTGGAGCCGCTGCTCAACCAGGACCTCTACAAGTCCCGATTCGAGCCGGCAATGATGGTCGGGGTGCTGCGCGACCTGGCGCCGGGACGGTGCGCGGCGCTGGCCTCGGGAGTAATGAACGTGATCTCGGAGCTTGGCAACGAGGCCGAGACGTGGATCGGCGACGCCGAGAACCCCGACCGGTCGGCGGCTGCGCTCGAGCAGGCGGACGCGCACGACATGCGCTCGATCGCGACTGGGATCATCAAGCTCGCGTCGGCTCGCGGCTGGAAGACCGCCTGCAGCGCGAGGCCCTATCAGCCCTCCGAGCATCACGCGCGACGGGCTCGCCAGGATCACACGCGCTATTTCCAGATCGCGAGCCGAAGCGGGCGGGCGCGCAGGCTGAGCGCCCAGGCGACGACGATCGCGGCCAGGCCGGCGGCGAACACGAGCCAGGCCACCACGCTGGTCGAGCCGCGGCTCGGCGTTGTCACGGCGCCCGCGCTCGGGGTCGGCAGCGGATGGCCAGACGCGGCCGCGACGCGCTGGATCGTGCTCAGCGCGACCACGCCGAGCCGGCCGGTGTCGTTCGCCGGCGCGATCGCGGCCAGGGCGGCCGTCGCTGCCGGCGCTGTACCGCCCGTGGCGTACAGCCCGGAGCCGTCGGGCATCACCACCAACACCTGGCCGCGGTACACGAGGGACAGCTCCTGACCGAGGAACCGCGCGTACAGTGCGGGCCGCTGCCAGAGTTCGGTGACCGAGCCGAGGTCGGTCGGCGAAGCGATGATCGCGACGCGCAGCGACAGCCCTCGCGCGCGAGCGGAGCCGAGCAGCGACTCCAGCTGCGCCTGGCGCGCAGGCTGGAGCCCTGCGTCGGCGGGGAGGAACAGTGACTGCTCAGCGAGCACATCGCTGGCCGGATCGCCGTCGGCGAGCGCTGCGGCGGGGGCGCAGGCGAGCGCGACGGCCGCTGCGATCACGGCCAGGGCGCCGCGCGACAATCTGGATCGATGCTCCACTCGCGCCAGTCTAGGTGCCGGGGACTGACAGCCCTCACGGTGGTGCTGGCGCTGGGAGCGCTCCCGGCGAGCGCCGACGCCCACGGCCCAATCGCGCCGATCGCGAGCAGCTATGTGGCTCGGATCTCGAGCGCGCCGGCGAGCGTCGCAGCCAAGGTCGTCGATGGTGATCAGCGGATCTGGCTCGACGCCAGCCGCGTAGACCGCGTGGTCGTATTCGACTATCGCGGCGAGCCGTATCTGCTGTTCACCCCCGGCGGTGTCGCCGTCAACCACAACTCGGCGATGTACTACCTCAACCAGAGCCCCGCCCAACGTCCCCCGCCCGGCCTGAGTCCGGCTGAACCACCGAGCTGGCATCAAGTGACGAGCGCCCGCCAGTTCTCATGGCACGACGGGCGGCTGCACGCGCTTGCCTCGGTGGCGCTGTCGCCCGGACAACTGTTCGCGGGAAGCTGGCGGATCCCGCTGTTTGTGGACGGCCGGCAAACCCAGATCACGGGCGGTCTGTGGCACGCCGACAACCCCTCGCCGGTGTGGTTCTGGCCGATCGTCGTGCTGCTGGCGTGCGCGATCGCCGCGGGGCGGGTCGACAGCCGGCGCCTCGACACCGTCGTAACGGGTGGCCTCGCGGTGCTCGCGCTGGCCGGGACCGCGACGCTGGCCCTCGGCAACCAGCTATACGGCCGCCCGCAGCTCGTCGCGGGGCAGCTCGTGGTCCTCGGGCTAGTGCTCGCGTTCGTGCTCTACGGCCTGGTCGGGATCCTGGTCCGGCGTGCGGGCGGATTCCTTCAATTCGTGATCGCTTTCGTCGCGCTATGGGCGGGCGCAGCATCACTCCCGGTCCTGCTCAGCGGGTTCGTGTTGATGGCCGTGCCGGCATTCGTGGCCCGAGTCGCAGTCGTGCTCGCGCTCGGATGCGGGGGCGGATTGTTCGTGATGGTGCTGCTCCGGACAGACGGAGTTGACGACGCGGGAGCGCCCGCGGCGGATGGTGTCGCCGAGGCGGCCGTCCGGTAGCGTTCTGCTCGATGCCGGGGCTCTCTCAGCGGCGCTCTGTGGTCACGCGGCTCGCGCCGCTGACGCTGATGCCGGCCGCTGCATTCGCCGTGCACCAGCTCCGCTACTGGCTTGTATACGGCGACCGCGCGGGTTCCGTGCTCGCGCGCCAGGGTCATGCCTACCTGCACTCGCTGGCGCCGTGGCTCGTCTGGCTGATCGCGCTCGCCGCCGGAGTCTTTCTTCGGGCGCTCGGCCGCGCGTTCCGCGGCCACGTCAGCGTGCGCCGGTACACGCTCTCGTTCGCGGCGTTGTGGTTCGCGTGTGCCGCCGCGCTCGTCGCGATCTACGCACTCCAGGAGCTGCTCGAGGCGCTGCTTGCGACCGGCCACCCGGCCGGCGTTGCCGGCGTGTTCGGATACGGCGGCTGGTGGGCGGTCCCCGCTTCGGTGCTCGTCGGTCTGGTCGTCGCAGCGCTACTCCACGGAGCCAGGTGGGTGCTCCAGGCGACCGCGGGCGCGTGCGCTGCGCGCGTGCGCGTACGCCGTCGAGCCGACCGCCAGCGCACCCTGGTTGACGTTCTCGTGCCCAGGCCCGCCCCGGTTGCCGCCGGCTGGTCCGGGCGCGGCCCTCCGGTCTGATCGTCGCGCGCGCTCCGCGGTTGGTCGCCGAGCGTGCGACATCGATCGACCCATTCAACTCGGAGGACCGAAACGTGAACAAACCCATGATCGGGCGACGCGCGCGCGTCGCGCTTGCAACCGCCGCGGCGGCTCTGGTCGTGCCGGCTGTCGCATCCGCGCACGCACGCGTCAGCCCCGCGGTTTCGCTCGTCAACAAGCTGCAGCTGTACAGCCTTGCGGTGCCGACCGAGAAGAGCGGGCTGACGACGACGAGGCTGGTGATGACGGTCCCGTCGGGCTTCGGGATCGACTCGTACGTGGCGCCCGCCGCGCCGTGGCACGTCCAGCTCGCCCAGACGGGCTCGGGTGACAACGCGGTGATCACGAAGGTGACGCTGACCGGCGGCCGCACACCGAGCGGCGAGGACACGCTGTTCCAGTTCCTGGCTCAGCCCTCCTCGGTCAAGACGTACACCTTCCAGGTCGAGCAGACGTACTCGGACGGCTCGATCGTCAACTGGGCCGGGCCCGAGTCATCCGCAGCACCGGCGCCGTCGATCGATGTCGCCAGCTCGCTCGGCGGCGGCGGCACCTCTACGCTGACGATCGTCGCGCTGGTGGTCGGTGTGCTCGCGCTGCTGGTCGGCGGGTTCGCACTGATCGGCGGGTCGAGGGAGCGGAGCCTCGCATGAACCAGCGCCGCGCTCGGATCGCGCTGCTGCTGGCCGCACTGGCGGCCACGGCGCTTTGCGCATTTCCGGGCGCGGCGTCCGCCCACGCCTACCTGGTCAACACAGTGCCGGCCGCGAGCGGGATCCTGAACAGACCGCCGCCAAATGTCGAGCTCACCTATGACGAGGCGGTTGAGCCCAGGTTCGCGATCATCTCGGTCACCGACGCGGCCGGCCACCAGGAGACCACTGCGCCACCGCACCGGTCTCCGTCGAACCCTGACACGCTCGTCGTGCCCCTGCGGCCGCACCTGCCGCCAGGCTGGTACCTGATCTACTGGCGCGCGATCTCGGTGGACGGTCACCCGGTTCAGGGAGCGTTCACGTATGCGGTCGGGCCCAACCCAGGGCCGGCTCCGCAGTTCCGCGTGCCGAGCATCGCCGCGAGCGCGACCAGCCTCAACCTGCTGATCGCGCGGTGGGTGATGTTCGTCTCGGTGATGTCCGCGATCGGACTGTTCGTGCTCCGGATGCTGATCGCCCGGCCGCTCGTCAGACGGGTCAGGGGCACGAGCCTGCGCGGGATCTCGATTGCATTTGTCGTCGCCTCTGTCGTCGGGCTGATCGCGATTCCGGTGTACCTGGACTTCACGACGGCTAGCGACTCGTTGCGGTCGGTGTTCGACGTAACCGCACTCGTGCCGCTGTTCCGCGTGACCGCGTTCGGGCGCGCGATCGTCGACCTCGAGCTGTGCTTCGCGTTGTTCTGCGTTGCGGGATGGATCGCGCTGTGGATCGACCGCCCCGACCGCGAGCACCGCTCGATCGCCGAGCTAGGCTCGATCACAGGCGCGCTCGTGGCAGCTGCCGCGGTGCTGATCGTCCCCGGTGCGGCGGGACACCCCGCGCAGACCTCCCCCCGGGGCCTGACAATGGTGTTCGACTGGCTGCACCTGGCCGCTGGCTCGATCTGGATCGGGGGGCTGATTGGCCTGCTCGTGATCTGGGTCGGGCTAGGCTCGCGCACCCGGGTCGATGGGCTGGCCGTCGTCGTGCCGCGGTTCTCGAACGTCGCGCTCGCGTCGGTGATCGTTCTGGCCGCGACTGGGGTGGGCGAGTCGATTGAGCACATGCCCGCGGTCAACGCGCTGTGGGAGACAGGGTTCGGGGTCGCGATTCTCGTCAAGACCGGCCTGCTGCTCGCCGCGATGCTGCTCGCGGCCGGCAACCTGCTCCGGTCCAAACCGGGGTTGGTGGCCGCGCGAGTGGACCCCGAGCTCGGCGCGCCATCTGCGGGCCTGCTGCGAAGGCTGATGAGCGGCGAGGTCGCGATCGTCGCGGCAGTGGTGTTCGCCGCCGCGGTCCTCTCGAGCCTCGCCCCGCCGCCGCCGGCGTTCGCGCTCCAGAACTCGGCTCTCGCCAAGGTGGGCCCGGGGCGCGTCGTGCGGACCGTGGGCCGTGCGGGGTATCTGCTGCAGCTGCTCGTGTCTCCCAACAAGGCCGCCGGCCCCAACTCGTTTGCGCTGCGGATCACCAAGAACGGCCAACCCGTGCGCAGCGCGAGCGTGACGGTGACGTTCAATATGACGACCATGCAGATGCCGGAGCAGCAGTACCAGCTGGCCGAGACGCGACCTGGCGTGTACTCGCGTTCCACTCCCGCGCTGGTGATGGTAGGAGCGTGGGGGCTCGGCTTCGAGATCGCTCCCAAACGGAGCACACCCTTCAATGCTTTGATCATCGACGAGGCGAACGGATGAGGAGATCGATTTGAAGAATCGGATCAACAAGCGCTTGGGCGTGCCGCCCGCGCTGGCGTGCCTAGTCGCGGTCTGCGCGGCCCTAGCGGGGTGTGGTGGCTCCGGGGGCGCTGTCAGTGCGCCTCAGGTCGCTCCGGCGAGGACGTTCACACTCGGCGGCTTTGAGCCCGCCGCTCCGGTGATTGCCGGCCGGCCGACCAGGCTCTCGTTCACGATCGTGCAGCCCTCGGGCAAGCCCTTGACGAGCTACCGCACGTGTTGTGCACCGCACGAGGGTGTCGACCTGATCATCGTCCGTAGCGACGACAGTCACGTTCAGTACGACGACAGCGACATCGGCCCCGGTGGCAGGATCGCACAGCCCGTCGTGTTTCCGCTGCCGGGGCGCTACCGGATTGTCGTCGACGCGTATCCGAAGAACACGAGCCCCGGCTCCGCGTTCAACTTCCAGCTGTTCACCTGGGTGACGGTAAAAGGCGCCTACCACCCGCAGCCGCTCCCGCCACCGACGGCGACCCAGGTCCTCGACGGTTACCGGTTCGAGATAGAGGGGCGTCCGCAGCTGAAGGCGATTGAGGCCAACTTCCTCCGCGTCAAGGTGCTCGACCCAGCCGGCAAGCCGGCAGTGTTCGGCACGTGGCGGGGCGCGCTCGCGCACGCGATCTTCATCCATCAGGGATCGCTCGACTACTCCCACACGCACGTCTGCAGCCCGGGCGCGATCTACTGCTCGTCAGTGCTGGGAGCGACTAGGGTGGCCGGCACCTCTACGTCGCCGGGCCAGCTGAAGGTGGGCGTGCTGCTGCCCGCGCCCGGGACCTGGCGGCTGTTCCTGCTGACCTACATCAATGGCCATCACTTGACTCCTATGTTCACGCTGAGGGTGGGCTCATGACGGCCGCACCTGGACCAAGCCGCCCACCGGAGCGCGCGATCCGCCTCCGACTGTTCGCCGCCGCTCTGGCGGTAGCGGGCGGCGTCGCGGCGTTGGTCGTCGCGATTCTGCTGGTGCGCAGCGTGCTGGGCTCGTGACCGGAGCCGTGGGGCGAGCGATAACCGCACTGCTGGCGGCCGGGGGGTTCGCCGCGTTCCTCGCAAGCTGCGGCAGCTCGACCACCGCCTCCAGCTCGGGGTCGCCCCCGCCGGCGGCGGGGGGCGGAGCCGGCGCGCTCGGAACGGTCGTCCGAGTCCGGGTGCCGGTCGCGCTGCGCCGGCTGCCGCTGACCAACCAGAACGGCCAGCGCGTGACGCTGGACTCGTGGCCGCGCCGGACGCTGCTGCTGGTGCCGTTCCTGACGTTGTGTCAGGACGTCTGCCCGCTGACAACGGGCAATCTGGTCGCGGTGCAGCAGTCGCTGCGAGCCGATCACGCGGGCCCGAACGTGCAGATCGTCGAGCTCACGGTGGATCCTGGGCGTGACACCCCGGCGCGCCTGAAGGCGTACGAGCGGCTGACAGGATCCAGCTGGCAGCTGGTCACCGAGAGCCCGGTGGTGCTGCACAAGCTCGCGAAGTTCTTCGGCTTCTACTTTCAGCGGGTCAAGGAGGACCATCCCGATGCGCGAGACTGGTGGACCGGCAAGCCGCTCAGCTACGACGTGGATCACAGCGACAACTACTTCGTGATCGATCCCGCCGGCGTCGAGCGGGTGATTCAGGCGGCCGCCCCCGGCTTCCACGGCAAGCTGAACCCCAGGCTCTACAAGTTCCTCGACGCGCTCGGGCGCCAGCACCTGCGGCATCCGCCGCAACCCGATTGGACGCCCGCCGACGCGCTCGGGGCGCTCGCGGTGTCGGTCGGCCGTCCGCTGCCGCAGTCGGCAAGCTGATGCGAAGCGCCCCCCTCGCCGTGCTCCTGGCGGTTTCGCTGGCCGTGCCAGCGGTCGCGTACGCCGACGCGGACCCCGCCAGCGACGTGCTGCTCGGCACGAGCGTCTTCTATCCGTATAGCCCTGCGGTTCCGGCCGCCCTGCAGAAGCAGCTCAATGCAGAAGCGGCCGCGGCCGCCCACGCCCACTTCCCGGTCAAGATCGCGCTGATCTCCCAGCCGGTCGACCTCGGCGCGATCCCCGACCTGTTCGGCAAGCCCCAGCAGTACGCGAACTTCCTCGACCAGGAGATCAGCTTCAACGGCAAGCAGCCGCTGCTCGTCGTGATGCCGGTCGGCTACGGCTCGGCGGGTCTTCCGGCCGCCGCCACCGCGGCGGTCGCCACGCTGCCGAAGCCGGCCGGCCACACCGGGACGTCGCTCGCACAGACCGCGCTGGCGGCGCTGCCGAAGCTCGCCGCGGCCGCCGGACACCCGATCGGCAACGTATCGCCCGGGTCCGGCAGCGGCTCCGGAGGCGGGTCATCGGTCCTGCTGATCGCGATCGTCGCCCTGATCGCGGTGGCGTTCGCCGCGGCCGTGATCATGCGCCGCCGCGCCACAGTTCGGCGCCGGGCGGCCCGGCGCCGGCGCCCAGCGCGGTGAAGCGTTCCAGCGCGGCCGCGTTCGCGGCGCTCGCCGCCGCGCTCGGCGGATGCGGCTCGCACGAGGCTTCATCAGCGACGTCCGCGATCCCGCGCGCGCTCGTGGAGGAATCGCGTCCGGTGGGCCGCGGCCCGCTGTTCCAGCCGCCCGTGCGCGGCCAGGTGGTCGGCGCGTGCCGCCGGCTCCTGGGCGAACGAGCGGGAGTGCACGTCGAGTTGTTTGCGGCGAACCGCGTCGTGATCGTGCCGGCTGGCCTTGGCACGCTCCCGCCGAGGGCGACGCTGTCCGGGCGGATCACCGCGGCCCGTTGCTACGGAGACCCCGTCACGCTCGAGCCGACCGGGCTGGTGCTGGTACGGCCGGGCGCGCACCGCCTCTCGGAGCTGTTTCGCGAGTGGGGGCAGCCGCTTTCGCCCAGCCGGCTCGGGCCGTTCGGGGGGCGCGTGCGCATCTTTGTCGGCGGGCGGCCATGGCCGGGAGCGCCGGGCGCGGTCCCGCTCGCCCGCCATGCCGTGATCGTGCTCGAGGTGGGCCCTCACGTGCCGCCCCACCGCGCGTATCGGTTCCCGCCCGGGACGTAAGGGGGCGGTCGCCACAACTAAGGCTCCGGGGCCTCAGATCGGCTCCGTTCTCCCGATGTGCGGCCGGTCGTCTCAGTCCACCCTGTACTCAGTGAAAACGAGCGACAGGAGCGCCTCATGCATCCCCAACTCAGTCTTGCAGTCGCCGCGACCCGAGCCGAGGAGGCCCGGCGGGTCGCAGAGGCCCGCCGCGCCGCTGCCGCAGGCCGCTCAGGGACCCCGGCGCGGTTCGATCGGTATCGACCGGCGGTCTCGCTCTGGCGATACTTCCGCCATGGCCACGAGGCTCACGAGCAACCAGTTCGTCGGCCGCGCGGCGGAGCTCGAGGAGCTCGACCTCGCGTTGCGGGAGGCCGCTGAGGGCCGCCCCGGACTGGTCTTGATCGGAGGCGACTCGGGCGTCGGCAAGACGCGACTGGTGGCCGAGCTGGAGAGCCGGCTCGCGGATCGCGATGTGACCGTGCTGCGAGGAGAGGCCGTCGAACAGGGCGAGGGCGAGCTTCCGTTCGCGCCGCTGACGAGTGCGTTCCGCCCACTTGTCAGAGCCAGGCATCCCGCGTTCGAAGCGCTCGGTCCCGGGAGCCGCGACGAGCTCGCCGCGCTGCTGCCGGGCCTCGAGCACGCCGGCAGCCGCCGCTCCGAGCGCCACGACCCATCCGCCCAGGTACGGCTGTTCGAGGCGCTGCTGGAGCTGCTCGACATGATCAGCGAGGAGCGGCCCGTGCTGCTGATCCTCGAGGACGTGCACTGGGCCGACCGCTCGACGCGCACATTCGCGTCGTTCCTGGCGCGGAGCCTGCGTGGCGAGCGCGTGCTCGCGGCGCTCACGTACCGCACCGACGAGCTGCACCGCCGCCATCCGCTGCGCGCGCTGCTATCCGAGCTCGAGCGGCTCGAGGGCGTGCGCCGGATCGAGCTCTCGCCGTTCGACCGCGACGAGCTGACCGAGGTCCTCGCGGACATCCTCTGCGCGGAGCCGGACGACCCGCTCGTCGACCGCCTGTTCTCCCGCGGTGAGGGGAACGCCCTGTACACCGAGGAGCTGCTCGCCGCCGGGCTCGACGGCCGCGGCGCGGCGCCCCAGAGCCTCCGCGACGCGTTCCTGGTCCGGATCGAGCGGCTCACAAACGAGGCGCAGCGGGCCGCCCGCGCGATTGCCGCCGGCCACCGGCTCGACGAGCAGATGATCGGCGCGGTCACCGGCATCGATCCCCAGCCGCTGCAGGCAGCGCTGCGCGAAGCGGTCTCCGAGCAGGTGCTCGTCGCGGGGGACGACGACCGGCTGATGTTCCGGCACGCGCTGCTGCGCGAGGCGCTGTACGACGATCTGCTCCCCGGCGAGCGCGGCGAGCTGCATCTGGCGCTGGCGCACGTGCTCGAGGCGCGCTGCGCCGACGACGACGAGCAGGAGGCGGAGCTGGCCGCGGCGATCGCCGGCCACTACGCGGCGGCGGGGGACCAGCCGGCGGCGCTCCGCGCGACCGTCAGAGCCGCGCTCGCTGCCCGGGACGTGCATGCGTACGGCGAGGCCGCCGACCTGGCCGAGCGCGCGCTCGAGCTGTGGCCGCGGGTCCCGGATGCTCGTGAGGCTCTCCCGCTCACCCGCCTCGATCTGCTCGAGCTCGCCGCCGCCGCGCACAGCATCGCCGGAGACCGGGGCCGCGCCGAGACGCTGCTCGACGTCGCGCTCGAGGAGCTCGACCCAGGGCTGGACGAGCGCCGCTACGCGGGCCTGCTGGCGCGCAAGGCGCGGATTCAGTGGTCGCTCAACCGCGGGCTCGAGGCGGTCGCGACAGCCGAGCGGGCGCTGTCGCTGTTGCCCGCCGACGACGTCAGCGTGGAGCGGGCGTCGCTGATGGCGTGGTTGGCGCGCACGAGGTTCCTGCGCGGGCGCTACCGCGACGCGATCGCGGACGGGGAGGCGGCGCTCGAGGCGGCGACCGCCGCCGGCGATCCGCACACCGAGGGCGAGGTGCTCAACACGCTCGGGATGGCGAGGATCAGCGTCGGCGACGTCGACCCCGGGGTGGCGCTGCTGCGCCGCTCGATCGAGATCGGACAGGCCGCCGGCGACGTCGACAACCTCGGCTATGCGTACTCCAACCTGGCCGACATGCTGGGGCTTCACGCGGCCAGGACCAAGGAGGCGATCGAGGTCGCCAGGGAGGGATTGGCGGCGATCCCGCGCCGGATGCCGCGGCTCTACGACTGGGCGATGCTGACGGTCGCGCAGCTGTCGTTCGAGGCGGGCGACTGGGACGCCGCGCGCGCCCACATCGAGCCACCGTCCGCTCCGCCCGACGCTCAGTCGATCTTCCGGATGCTGCTGGAAGCGGACGTCGCGCTCGGCGAGGGTGCCGACGAGCTCGCGACGCAACGGCTCGGCGAGGCCGAGCTGTACGTCGAGTCGTCGACCGAGCCGCAGTGGATCGGCTGGTTCGGAGCGCTGCGCGGCGAGCAGCTCCGCCGGGCCCATCAGCTGCCGGAGGCGCGAGCGGCGATCGAGCACGCGCTCGATCGAGTCGAGCTGTGCACCGATGACGTGATGAACATCGCCCGCGTGGCCGCCGCGGGCGCACGGATCGAGGCGGACATCGCGCAGCGCGCCCGCGACCTGCGCGAGCGGGCGCAGGAGCGTGACGCGATCGCCCGCGCGCGGATCCAGCTGCAGCGACTCGACGCCGCCGCGCATCAAGGTGGCCCGATCGAGCGGGCGTGGCAGACGGTCGGCAAGGCGGAGCTCGCGCGCGCACGGGGTCGCGAAGCGCCGACGCTGTGGCTCGCCGCCGCCGACGAGTGGGATTCGGTCGACCGGCCCTATCAGGCGGCGGTGATGCGCTGGCAGGCCGCGGAGGCGCAGGTGGAGGCGGGCGAACGCGATGACGCCGCAAGGCTCGCGGGGCTCGCGCTCGAAACCGCCGAGCGGCTCGGATCGAGATGGCTCTCAGACGAGGTGAGGGACCTCGTCCAGCGCGCGCGACTGTCACTGGGCGCGGAGCATGCCCCGCACTCGACGACCGAAGGCCCCGCGTCCGAGGACGGCGAGGATCCGTTCGGGCTCACCCCGCGCGAGCGCCAGGTGCTGGCGCTGATCGCGGAGGGCGCCACCAACCGGCAGATCGGCGCCGCGCTGTTCATGGCCGAGAAGACCGCCAGCGTGCACGTCTCGAGGATCCTCGCGAAGCTCGGCGTCCGCAGCCGCACGCAGGCCGCCGCGGTCGCGCACCGCCTGCACCTCACGTAGTTCGGTTACCTTCCCGGCCGTGCTGCCGATCTTCGACGGGCACAACGACGCGCTGACGCGTGAGGACCACGCGCAGATCGCCGAGGGCCGCCCGGATGGCGATCTCGACCTCCCGAAGATGCGCGCCGGCGGGATCCGGGCCGCGATCTTCGCGGTGTTCACCGACTCCGGCGGCGGCCACGATGCACAGGTGCCGCGCGACGACGGCGTGCTCGAGTGGGAGTACGCGCCGGCGCTCGACCGCGACGTCGCCGCGGCCGACGCGACCGCGGTCGCAGGGCGGCTGCTCGCGCTGGAGCGCGCCGGGGTCGTGCGCGTCGCGCGGCGGATCGAGGACGTCGACGCAGCCCGCTGGGACCGTGGCCCGCCGGCCGCGGTGCTGCACTTCGAGGGAGCCGAGCCGATCGATTCCGGCCTCGAGTCCCTGGAGCTGTGGTACGCGGCGGGACTCCGCTCGCTCGGGCCGGTATGGAGCCGCGCGAACGCGTTCGCTCACGGGGTGCCGTTCGTGTTCCCCTCCTCGCCGGACATCGGGCCCGGGCTGACCGACGCCGGCCGGGCCCTGGTGCGGCGCTGCGCCGAGCTCGGGATCCTGGTCGACGTCAGCCATCTGAACGAGGCGGGGTTCTGGGATCTCGCGCGCCTCGAGCTGGGGCCGATCGTCGCGTCGCATTCGGCGGCGCACGCGCTGAGCGCGGCGTCCCGCAACCTGACCGACGAGCAGCTCGACGCGATCGGGCGCTCCGGTGGCCTCGTCGGGATCGTGTTCGCGACCTCGTTCCTGCGCTCTGACTTCGCGGAGGACGCGGACACCCCGATCGAGCTGATCGCCGAGCACGCGCGCTACGTCGCCGATCGGATCGGCGTCGAGCACGTCGCGTTCGGCTCGGACTTCGACGGCGCGATGATGCCGGCGCCACTCGGCGGCGCGGCCGGGATGCCGAAGCTGCTCGCAGCGCTTCGCGAGGCGGGGTTCAGCGAGCGCGAGCTGGCCGCGATCGCGTGGAACAACTGGCGCCGCGTACTCGCGGAGTGGTGGGTCGGCTAGGTGTGCGCCGACTCGACACCGGCGGCGACCGGCAGCGCGTAGAAGCCGGCGACGGCCAGGCAGATCGCGAGCGTGATGTAGGGCGAGACGACAGCCAGCAGCGTGGCCAGCGCGTACGGAACGATCCCGACGACCCCGCGGGAGATGATCCGGCGGCGCTCCTCGAGCGTCAGCTCGACGGTCATCAGCTTCGTGCGGTGGAACAGGATCAGCCAGTTGAGCGTTGCGAACGTGATCGACATCAACAGGAACGTCCCAGCGTAGATCGCGAGCGCGAGGTGCTGGCCGTGGCCGAGCCGCAGGTAGTCGGTCATCAGCGAGGTCGCGAAGGGCAGCAACGCGACCCACAGCAGCAGCAGCAGGTTCAGAATCAGGATCGAGTGGTCGGCGATCCGCAGCCGGCTGATCATCGCGTGGTGGTTGATCCAGATGATTCCGATCGTGATGAACGAGTTCACGTACGCGAGGTACAGCTGCCACTGGTTCGCGAGCGCGTGGCCGAGAGTCTCGTGACCGCTCACGATCGGCACGGTGACGTTGAGGACAAGCAACGTCGCGGCGACGGCGAACACGCCGTCGGAGAACGCTTCGAGCCGTCCCGTGCCCATGGCGTGAAGTTCGCCACCGATTCATAAGCGCCTCTTCGCCTGCTCAGCGCCGACTCTTACGCGCCAGCGCCACGCTCGTCCCGTGTTGAAGAGGCGCCTCATCGCAGCGCTCGCCGTC
Source organism: uncultured Solirubrobacterales bacterium (assembly GCA_963800475.1). Lineage (GTDB taxonomy): Bacteria > Actinomycetota > Thermoleophilia > Solirubrobacterales > Solirubrobacteraceae > Palsa-465. The sequence continues at coordinate 345,418 of CAWDAZ010000002.1, forward strand.
ACGGTCACGCTGACCGCGGTCGGTCTGCTGTTCCCTGCGCCGCGCGCGTCCGCCGCGACGGTGACGACATATAAATCGGACAGCGCGAACTGGGCCGGATACGTCGCGAACGCGCCGAGCGACGGCAGCGGCTTCGCGCGCGTGTCGGGGAGTTGGGTGCAGCCCTCGGCGGATGCGAGCGCCGGTGATGGCGACGCGGCGTTCTGGGTCGGCATCGGAGGCGGCGGTGGTGGCCAGTCCGGCTCGACGAGCCCAACCGGGTCGCTCGAGCAGGTCGGAACGCAGACCGACGTCAGCAACGGACAGACGGTCTACTACGCCTGGTACGAGCTCGTGCCCTCGGCGCCTGTGAAGCTCGACCTCGCGATCAACCCCGGCGACCAAATCTCCGCATCGGTCGCGGTCGACGGCTCGAACGTCACCGTGTCGCTGACCAACCAGACGACGGGCCGGTCGTACACGAACGCGCTTCAGATGAGCAACCCCGACACCTCGACCGCCGAGTGGATCGCGGAGGCTCCGTCGGCCTCGGACGGCCAGGGGAGTCTGCAGCCGGTCACGCTCGCCGACTTCGCCACCGTGGGCTTCGTAAACGCGTCCGCGACCGCCGACGGGCACACCGGCACGATCTCCGACCCCACCTGGGCCGCGCAGCCGGTCTCGCTCGATGAGTCGAGTGCAGCCGGGGCGCAGCCATCTTCACTGTCGAGCGACGGCAGCGCGTTCTCGATCGCCTGGCAGTCGGATGGCGGTGGCGCAAGCGCGCAGGCCGTAGCCCCAGGTGGCGGGGACGGGGGATACGGCGGCGGCTACGGCGATGGTTACGGGAGCTACGGCGGCGGGTACGGCGGGTACCCCGGCGGATACGGGGGATATGGTGGCTACGGCGCCGGCTACGGCCGGTACGGCTACCCGGCGTACGCGTACTGAGTGACCCCGCAGCCGATCGCCTCCAGCGCGTCCGCGACCCCGCGGGCGTGTGGCTCGTCCCGGCACACGGCGACGATCGCGCCGCCCGAGCCCGTGTAGTTGGCGGCCGCACCCGCGTGGCGGGCGACGGCGACCATCTCCACACACCGCGGATCGAGCTCGAGCAACTCGGCGCGCAGGTCGAAGCTCAGATCCACGCAGCCGGCGAACCGCTGCGGATCGCCCTCGGCGAGCGCCGCCCGTGCTCCAGTGGCCGCCGCGGCGAGCCCGGCCATCGCCTCGTGGACGCGCGGCTCACCCCGGCGATGGCGCGCGTGAAGCTCCCCGTGCACGTCGCCGGAGGTCGCGGCCGCCTCCGTCCGCCACGCGACCACAAGCGGCGGGAGCAGCGACGCATTCAGCTGCTCATAGGCCCGCCGCCCGTGCACCGTGCCGAAGTCCATGAACACCAGTCCGCCGTATGCCTGCACGACCCGGTCCTGCAGCCCCGCCACGATCCCGAGGTCCTCCGTTTCGACCGCGAGCGCGAGCTCCGCGATCGCCGCCGGCTCGAGCTCGACCTCGTGCAGCTCGCACAGCGCCCGCACGACCGCGATCACCAGCGCGCTCGAGCTGCCGAGCCCGACCCGCTGCGGGATCTCGGTATCCCAGCTGACCGCCGCGGCGCCGGTGCCGAGCTCGCGCTGAAACCGCCGGACGGTCGCCTCGACGAGCGCGTTGGCGGGGTCGGCCAGGACCTCGGGTGCGGGCCGAGCCTCGGAGCAGGCCCGCCACCACGGCAGCGTGACCGCCAGCACCGCGCCGCCGTAGCCGTCCGACGGGTTGCCGGCCAGCGCCGCCCGCGCATGCGCGAAGCCGCTACCGCGGCCATCCGGAGTCACTCGCGGGACGCTACGCGACCTTGCGGTCGACGCCCGGCGCGCGCTCGCCGAGCGCGATCCGGTAGCCCGCCGCGAGCTGCTCGAGCGACGCCTCCCAGGTGCGTCCCCGCACCGCCTGGAGCGCCGCGCGCCGCAGCCGCTCGCGGAGCAGGTCCTCCTCCGCGAGCCGGACCAGCTCTGCGGCGAGCGCGCCGGCGTGCGCAGGGGCGAGCACACCTGTCTCGCCGCTCTCGATCAGCGACACGGGGCCGCCCTCGGCGACCGCGAGGACCGGAAGCCCGCTCGCCTGCGCCTCGACGATCACCTGACCGTAGGTGTCGGTCTGGCTCGCGAACATGAACAGGTCGGCGCTCGCGTACGCCCGCGCGAGCTCGTCGCCGTGCAGCCAGCCGAGGAACGTCGCGTGGTCGCCGAGCAGCTCGCGGAGCCGCTCTTCCTCGGGGCCGCCACCGGCGAGCGCGAGGTGCAGGCGCGGGTCCCGCTCGCGTGCCGCGAGGAACGCCTCGGCCAGCAGCTCGACGCCCTTCTCCTTCGTCAGCCGCCCGGCGTACAGGACCGTCATCTCACCGGGCATCGAGCGCGCGTCCCGCAGCGAGGGGTCGAACCGCTCGAGGTCGACGCCGCGGTCCCAGCGGCCGATCCTCTCTTCGGAGATCCCGAGACCGCGAAGCCGCTGATCGGTGGCGGGGCTCGGCGACAGGACCACGTCGCAGGCGCCGTAGAACTTGGCGAGCGCGATCGTCGCCATCGCCTCGAGCTGCTGCTGACCGGTGCGCAGCCCGGTGTACGCGGCGAGCTCGGTGTGATAGCTGCCGACGAGCGGGATGTCGAGCACCTTCGCGAGCAGCCAGGCGCCGACGCCGGCGGGACCGGGCGACGTGAGGTGCACGACGTCGTAGCGTCCCTCGGCGAGCGCGTCGACGATCGCGGGCAGACTCGGGATCCCGATCTGCAGGCCTCGGTAGAAGGGGATGTCGATCTCCGCGACCGCGCTGAGCCGCCGGTCTACGTCCGCGTCGGTGCCGATCACCTCGACGTCGAAGCCCCGCACGCCGCGCTCGCGGATCTGCTGGATCGTGTGCGTGACGCCGTGCATCCCGCCGAGCCCGTCGCCGACGATCGCGACCCGCGGGCGGTCCCCGTCCGACCGGGTCAGCTTCAGCTTCTCGCGCCCGAGGAACGCCGACGCGGCCGCATACGGGATCGCGGGGATACAGGCGTCGAACAGATCGAGCGCGGCCCGCTGCGGATCGAGCGCCGCTCGGCCGTCGCCCATCGCGACGATCTCCTTGACGGCCTCGGCGAGCTTGCGCTCGTGGATCCGGCGGCCGCGCCGGTACAGGTCGGGATGGCTGATCTCGCCCTCCTGGAGCAGCTCGAGCAGGTTCCGCTCGTCGATGCCGAGATCCATCGCCACGAGCCACGCGCGCAGCAGCGCGCGGGCGTCCTTGGCTCCGAGGTCGTTACCGGCCGCCCCGTGGCGCACGTCGCCCTCGCGCATCACGCGCTCGACGATCTGCAGGACGCGGGTCGGATCCGGCCGCCCCGCCCCGTCGCTCGACACGAACGTCCGGATCGCCAGCGCGATCGCGGCGTGCGTCCACTTTGCGGCGCTTCCCTGTGCTCCGTGCGCGGCCACCCGTCCCGCTCTGATGTGCGAGAGGAACTCCTCTGGGCTCGCCGCGCGTGGCGTCTCGGTGAACGTCCGGCCGATATCGATTCCGGCGTGATCGTCCGAGCCCCCGATGGCGGTGCCCCCGTGGGTCTCGATGTAGACGAACGCCGGCAGGTTCAACTCCTTGGCACGGGAGCCGTTCCGCGTCTCCCAGATCGGAAACAGCTCCGCGAGGCGGCGGCGGTGGACCGACGTCAGCGGCTCCTCGACCGCGTAGAACGGGTGGGCGAGGGCGGCGGTGATCCCGTTCGAGTGCAGATACTCCGCGCACGCCTCCACGTCGTCGTTGTGGGCCTGCAGCCACTCGTGGTCGTCGGCGGTGATCCCGTAGCACAGGACGTGGACGGCCTGCGGCTCCCCCTTGAACCAGGCGGTCAGCTCTTCGGAGACGAATGTGTCAGGGAGGTTCGCCAGCGTCTCGACGCCGGCGATCGTGTCGTGGTCGGTGATCGTCACGAAGTCCATCCCGCGACGCTTGGCCAGCTCATACACCTCCTCCGGAGGCGTGGCGCACTCCGGAAGCCGCAGCGAGCGCTGGATTCCCAGCTTCGACAGCTCGGAAGCCGTCGAGTGCACATGCATGTCGGCACGACTGATTTGGTTCATGTGCACAAATTGCCCTGCAAACGCCGTAATCCCGTGAAGAAGTCGAGCAGCTGCTGTGATCTTCTGGTTAACGAGGGAGGGCACACCCGCCGTTTGCGGAGAACGTTCCGCGCATGTCCCTGTCGTCCCGGTCGGTGTCGGCGGGCCTCGACGAGGTTGTGCTCGAGCGCGGGACGTTGCGGCTCGAGGTTTCGCTGCGCCCATTCGGGCTGACGCTGCGGCGCTCCGGCCGCCGGCTGATCCGCGCCGGCGAGGCTGGGTCGCAGAGGGCGAGATTCGCGATCGCTTCATCCCGTTCACCGAGGGCGTGCTCTCCGACGAGCGGCTGCAGCCGGCCGAGCGCTCGCAGCGGGCGGCGCTGCTCTCCTCGAGCGAGGAGGGGTTCGAGCTCGCGATGCTGCTCGGCGGCGGACGCACCGCGACGCTGCGGATCGCGATCCCCGAGGAGCACCTCGTCACCCTCGAGCTCGAAGCGGCGGGCTCGCCGCTGCGTCTCGCGCTGGAGTGGGACCGGCGCTCCGAGGAACGGCTCGTCGGGCTCGGCGCGCGCCACGGCACCCAGCTCGACCAATCGGGTCGCACCGTGCAGCTGGGCGGCGATCGCCGCTACACCGGTCCCGATTGCCCCCCCGACCTGCTCTCGGAGGGCGGGATCGCGCAGGGAGACTGCGCGCCGATGCCGTGGTTGCTCTCGAGCCGCGGCTACGCGCTGCTGGTCGACACGGAGGCCAACGGCACCCGGTTCGACTTCTCCGGGCAGCGGATCTCGGTCTCGACACGTGCTGCCGCGGGCCCACTCCGCATCGATCTGTTGTGCGACCGCAGCCCGGCCGCGCGCCTGCGGCGGATGTGCCGGATGACCGGCTTTCCCGAGCTGATGGCGGAGTGGGGGTACGGGTTCTGGAAGAGCCGCGACAGCTACGAGGACCAGGACGACCTGCTCGAGGACTACCGCGGCTTCCGCGAGCACGGGATCCCGCTCGACGCGATCGTGATCGACTCCCCCTGGGAGACGCAATACAACACGTGGAAATTCAATCCCCACCAGTTCCCGGACGCCCGCGGGATGATCGCGGGGCTGCGCGCGGATGGGGTGCGGACGGTCGTGTGGGTGACCCCGTGGGTGAACCTCGACTCGCGCGACGGGCAGATTCCGCCGCAACCCGGGTCCGAGCGCCTGCACCGCGAGCCGGCCCCCAACTACGCCCCCGGGGCGGCGGCCGGTCACTTCGTCAAGGAGCCCGGCGCCGCCGGAGAGCCGTTCGTGACCCAGTGGTGGATGGGGACGGGATCGCCGGTCGATTTCACCGGGTCCGCCGCCGAAGAATGGTGGCGCGCCCAGGCCAGGCGGGTGCTCGCGCTCGGGGTCGAGGGAATCAAGGCCGACGACGGAGAGGGCTATTACATCCCCGACCGCGTCGAGCTCGCCGACGGGCGCACCGGCGCCGAGGCCGCGTGGGCGCTCGGCGGCCTGCATCGCAAGTGCCTGCAGCGCGCGCTCGAGGAGGTGCACCCCGGGCGCGGCGTGCTGTTCGGCCGCAGCGGCTGGACCGGTCAGCACGCGGTCGGCTTCACCTGGGGAGGCGATCAGGTCTCGGACTTCTGGTCGTTGCGGGCGCTCGTGGCGGCGAGCCTCAGCGCCGCCTGCAGCGGGATCTCCAACTGGTCCCACGACGTAGGCGGCTACCTCGGCCACCGGCTCGTCGAGCGCTGTCCTCCCGAGCTGCTCGTGCGGTGGGTGCAGTTCGGGTGCTTCACGCCGCTGATGCACGCCCACGGCCGGATGCCCCAGGAGCCGTGGCACTACTCCGAGCGGGTGCTCGACGCGTATCGCGCCTACGTGCTCCTGCACGAGCAGCTCGTCCCGTACGTGCGCGCCGCCGCCGCGACCGCGGCGCGCACGGGGCTGCCGATCATCCGTCCGCTGTGCCTCACCGACCCGCAGGACTCACGCGGGTGGGCGATCGCCGACGCGTACGGCTACGGCCCGTCGCTGTGGGTCGCGCCGGTGCTCGACGACGGCGCCCGCGAGCGCGAGGTGCCGCTCCCGCGCGGGACCTGGATCGAGGGGTGGTCGGGAGTGCGCGTGCGAGGCGGCGAGGAGGTCGTGGTCGACGCTCCACTGCACCGGATCCCGGTGTGGGTTCGCGACGGCTCGATCGTAGTCACGTACCCACCGGAGCACGTCGCGGCCGGCCTTGGCGACACGCCCGAGCACGAGCGGCCGCTGGTCGCCACGCTGTGGGGCCGGCCGCGGTGCTGCCGCCGCGCCGCCGCGCGCCTGGCCGACGGGACGTCGATCCGCTGGCGCGACGGCAAGTGGTCGGTGTCGCCCGCCCGCGAGATCGAGTTCCGCGCGCTCTAGCTGGTCCCACGAGGGTCGCGAAGATCCGCCCCTCGACCCTGAACGACGGGCGGCCATGATGGTCCCGCTCGGCCGCCCCCGACAGCGCCAGCGCCAGCTTCCGGGCCTGGTCGGTGCTCACCACCGCCGCGCCGTCGACCGCCTAGATGCAGCCGTCCCCGTCGCTCGGGCCGCCCTGGTTGTCCGCATCGTTATCCCCGACGCCTTTGCCCTGCGGGATGCAGGCGGTGCCCCCGCCGGACGTGGTCGTGGTCGTGTGCGTGGTGGTCGGCGTTGTATGCGGCGTCGGAGGTGGCGCCGAGTGCGTGGTCGTCGGCGTCGGGGCGGACTGCGTGGTCGTCGGCGTCGGCGCCGTAGTGGCGGTCGTGGGGGTCGTCGAGGTGGACGTGTGATGCGTAGCGTGGTGCGCCTTGGCCTTGGCCTTGGCCTTGTGCTTCGCCAAGTGCTTGGCGGTGGTCGTGGTCGTCGGCGTCGTCAGCGGCTTCGCGGCCGTCGACGTGCTCGATGACGAGCCGCAGCCGGCGGCGACCAGCGCCAGCGACGCGGCGCTCACGCAAAGGATCGGAAGTCGCTTGATCTGCATCGTCGATACGCATGACGCCCGCGAGCCCAATTGCTTCCCGAGGTCGCGAGCTGCCCCGCCGCGAATCCTACGGGATCCCGACCTCGGAGTTGTCGCCGACCATGAACCGGAAGGCCCGCGGCTGGCGCCGGTCGCGGCCGACGGTCACGTTGCGGCCGAGCAGCGAGGACTCCATCCGCCCCTCGAGGTCGCGGACGACTGCTCCCTCGAGCAGGATCGAGTGCTCGACCTCGGCGTTCTCGATCGCGCAGTGCCTGCCGACGGCCGTGTACGGGCCGACGTAGCAGTCGATCAGGCGCGCGCCCGCGCCGATGATCGCCGGCCCTCTGACGGTCGACCGCTCGAGCCGCGCGCCTTCCTCGATCACGACGCGGCCGTCCACCTGGGAGGAGACGAGCTCGCCGTCCATCCGCGCTTCGATCGTGTCGAGGACGAGCCGGTTCGCGGCCAGCATGTCCTCGAGCTGGCCGGTGTCCTTCCACCAGCCCTTGACGATATGGGGCTCCACCCGCGCCCCCTTGTCGACGAGGTGCTGGATCGCATCGGTGATCTCGAGCTCGCCGCGTCGCGACGGCTTGATCGCCTTGGCGGCATCGTGGACCTGCGCGGTGAACATGTACACCCCGACGAGCGCCAGGTCCGTCTTCGGCTCCGCGGGCTTCTCGACGAGCCGCACGACCGCGCCGTTGTCGAGCTCGGCGACGCCGTAGTGCTCGGGGTCGGCCACCGGCGTGAGCAGGATCAGCGCGTCTGGCCGGCTGGCGCGGAACGCCTCGACGAGGCCCTCGATCCCGCCCTGCAGCAGGTTGTCGCCGAGGTACATCACGAATGGCGAGTCGCCGAGGAACGGCTCCGCCGTCAGCACCGCGTGGGCGAGCCCGTTCGGCTGGTCCTGGACGATGTATTCGATCCGCACCCCGAATCGCGACCCGTCTCCTGCGGCGGCCTTGATCTCATCGCCGGTCTCGGGCGCGATGATGATCCCCACCTCTTCGATCCCGGCCTGCGCGAGCGCCTCGATCCCGTAGAACAGGACCGGCTTGTTGGCGACGGGTATCAGCTGCTTGGCGCTCGTGTGGGTGATCGGCCGCAGCCGAGTGCCCTTGCCGCCCGAGAGGATCAGGCCCTTCAGGTCTGACATGACCGGGCCAGCGTACCCGGCCCGCGCGCGCTCAGGAGAGTCGCGGCCGCGGAGCCGGTCAGTAGACGCCGCCGAGCTTGCCGTGATCCCAGCTGGCGACGCGCTCAGTCACGAACTGCAGCGCGACGCGTTTGGCGGCCTGCACGCGGAGCGCTTCGAGCGCTTCAGGGCCCGCCGACGCGCCGCCGTAGCGGGCCGCGATCTCGGCGCCGGTCCCGGCGACGACCTCGAGATCGCGGTGGATCACGGCGCGGGTCTGGAGCATCACGCCGCGCAGCTCGTGGTACTGCTCGCCGTCCTCGATCTGGAGCGTCGCCCGATCGTCGCGCTCGAGGTTGCGGACCTTCTGCGACTTGGCGTACGTCCACGCCCACAGCTCGCGGTCTCGGATCACGTACCAGAGCGGCATCAGGTGCGGCCATCCGTCGGGCCCGTTGGTCGCGCAGATGACGACGCGCTGCTCGTCGAGGAACGCCGCGATCTCGTGATCGCTCAGCGCGATCTGCTCGCGTCGACTCACCGACTCAACACCGGTTTAGCGGGCGATGCTGGCGGCCGCTGAGCGGATCTGCTCGGCGGCCTCGCGGACGGCTGCTCGCGCGTCCTCGGGTTCGAGCACGGCGGCGTCCCCCGCTTCCTTGAGCACCTCCCGGACCAGCCAGTCGGAGCCCGCGAACCCGAGCTCCACGACCACGGCGCCGTCGTCGAGCTCGGCGACCACCGCGCGCTCCTCGCGCGCCCATCGCGCGCGCTCCAAAGAAATCCAAATGCGTGCATGCCGAGACGACGGCACCTCACCGGTCCGCGGCCACCCGTCCACGTCGGCGGCCGGGTCGACGTCGGAGCGCGGCGTGAACCGCTCATCGCTGACAGTCGCGGACTTGATTCGGTCGAGGCGGAAATGGCGCACGTCGTCGCGGGCCGGGTCGAAGCTCGCGACGTACCAGCCCTCGCGGCCGTTGATCAGCGCGTACGGCTCGACGGTGCGGGCCGAGAACTCGTCCTCGTTCTCCTTGTAGTACTCGAACTCGAGCAGCCGCCGGCGCGAAATCGCGCGTGAGACGACCGCGACGATCTCCGCGTCGTCGCCTCCCGCCGGCGCGATCTGGAGCCCCTCCTCGGCGGGGTCCTCGCCGAGTGCCGCGACCACCTTCGCCCTGACGGAGCTCAGCGAGCCCTCCGGGATGTGCTCGCCGATCAGGTCGATCGCCGCGATCAGCGCCTTGGCCTCGACGGGCAGCAGGCGCGCGGGCCGTGCGAACGAGTCCCCGTATGGCTCGGGGTCGACCTCGATCGTCCCGTCGGCGCCGAGTTCCGCGTACAGCACGTAGGTTCCGGCTCCGAAGTTGACGACGTTCAGCAGCGCGATGTCCTCGCTCAGCTCCTGCTCGGAGACCTTCAGCGACCTGCGCAGCTCGCCGGAGTCGAGGCGGCGCCCGCCGCGCCCGGCGTCGATCAGGATGCTCGCGAGCGTCACCAGCCTCGCGAACCGCTCGGGCCGGATCGCAACCTCGGAGTCGAGTCCTCGCTCCTCGCGCGGCGCGGATCCGCCCGTCGCCCCGTCGTGCCGCGGAGCCCGCCCGGGGGAGTCTGCAAGCGTGGATGGATCGCCCGTGTGGCGCTCGATCAGCAGCTCGAGACGCTCGCGCAGCTCGGCGGTCAGCTCGGCGGGCCCGAGGATCTGCGCGTGCTCGCCCAGCCCCAGGACCCAGGCGATCAGCTGCCGGGCGTTGGCGAACGGGGTCGTGAACACCCGGTCGCCGCTCGCACCCTCGCGCTCAGAATCCTCGCGCATCTCGCCGTAGCGGCCGAAGTGGCGCTCGATCTGCCATGCGATGCGCCGGCTGATCCAGATCTCCGCGGTGCCGATCGGATCTCCGAACTGCCAGTCGATCCGGTCGGAGTAAACGCGCGGATCGAAGTCCGTCGGGCGCTGGAAGTCGTGCTCGGCCTTGGTCGCGTAGCCGACCTTTCCACGCATCCGGGAGAGGCGGAACACGCGGATCGCATCGCGCTCGTGAGCGCGGCCGACGAGGTAGAACTGCCCACCCTGATAGAGCAGCTGGTACGGATCGACCTTCCGCGCCCCGAGCTCGTCGCGCTCCATCGTGTAGTAGTCGAAGGTGATCGTCTTGCGGCGGAAGATCGCGGTTTCGATCTTCGCGAGTCGCTGCGAGATCTCGTGGCCACCGGCTGAGCCGGTGATCCCGAGCGCCACCGTGTGCTGCTCGGGCGAGGTCAGCGGGCTCGGACGGCCCCACGAGATCTGCTGCAGCGCCAGCCGCAGCGGCTCGGCATACGCGAACTCGCCGTCGAGCAGCTGCAGCGCGGTGTGGAGCGCCGCCAGCTCCTTGTCGGTGAACTCGATCGCGGGCAGGTGGAAGTTCTCGGGCGGAAGCGAGTACGTCTCCTGCTCGACCTGCCCGTCGGCGGGCTTCTCGACCGACAGCACGATTCCGAGCGCCTCGAGCTCGGATCGGTCGGCGTAGAAGCGGCGGGCGAACGCGTCCTCGTTCATGACGCTGTAGCCCTCAACGTCAGCCCGGATCTCATTCGCCGTCACGGGCCGCCGCTCCGCCATCAGGTACGAAATGAGCGACAGCTGACGGATCAGCTTCTCAGTGTCCTTCGCCATCCCTGGATATCTACTCTAGACGCGCGCCGGCCGTCGGCTGGGCAGGGCACCCGCTATTTGCGCAGATCGGCGACAGCGTGTCGCGGATTCGCGACACGCGCCCGTCCCAGGCTCTAGGCGGCCTCGGCGGTCTCCGCGCGACCCGCGAAGTACGCGCCGCCGCCGAGCGCGCGGTCGTACCCGGACCACTCCTCGCCCGCCGGGAGCTCCTTCTCAATTCGGTCGAAGCTCCCGAGCCGTCCGCCGAGGTTGTCGATCATGTGCACGAGCGTCGCCTCGCGGGTGCAGGGAACGACCGGGCTTCCGTGCTCGAGCGAGCCGTGGTGGCTGAGGATGATGTGCAGGACCGCCTGCGCGAGCTCGCCGGGGAACCCGTCGATCCGCTCGATCGCGCGCCGCACGTTGTAGTAGCCGATCGGGATCTCGCCGAACAGGCGCCCGTGGTCGGACATCGAGATCGCGCCGCCCCGGACCTCGTAGGCCTCGAGCTTGCCGATGTCGTGCAGCAGCGCTCCGGTGACCGCGACGTCGCGATCGATCCCGGGGAAGGTGGCGGAGATCGCGCTCACCGCCTGCGCGACGGTCAGCGAGTGCTCGAGCAGGCCGTGGCGGTAGGCCTGGTGGTACCGCTTGGCGGCAGGTGCGTCCCGGTAGCTGAGCCACGTCGACGATCCCTCTCCGAAGATCGAGGAGAGCAGCCGCCGCAGATAGGGATCCTGCACGGTGGCCAGCAGCTGCCGCAGGTCGGCCTCCATCTGGTCGGGGCTCCGCTGCGGCCCGTCGAGCAGCTCGGCACGGTCGAACTCGTCCGGCCGTGCGGCCCGCAGCGCGGTGATCGTCAGCTGTGGTCCGAACCGGGAGTGAACCGAGTAGCGCCCACCTGCGTGGACGACCTCGCCGGGCACGCACAGCGCGCGCGCCTCGGCCACGCCGTCCCAGAGGACCGCCGGGACGCTGCCGGTGCGGTCGCCGATCGTCAGCTTGAGGTATTCGGCCCCGTCGCGGCGCGACTTCAGCTCGACCTCGCGGATCAGCAGCACCTGTGCAATCTCGCAACCGTCTGCGAATTCCCTGACCTGCATCGTGGTCGCGAAGATAGAGTTGCGCGCGGACGGCTTTTCTCGATGGATAGCAGCGCAATCGTGACGGGTGGGACCGGCGGGCTGGGCTCCGCCGTGGTCACCCGGCTGCTCGACGACGGATGGCGCGTAGTCGTTCCGTGGGTGGCCGAGGCCGAGCTCGAGCGCGTCCCGGAGCGCGATCGCCTGGAGCTCGTCCAGGCGGACCTGTTCGATCCCGAGGCGGTCGCGAACGCCGTGTCACTCGGGGCCGCCCACGACGCGGCGCCGCTCAGGGGTGTTGTCAACCTGGTCGGCGGCTTCGCAGCCGGACCGCGCATCGACGAGACGCCGGTCGAGGAGTTCGAGAAGCAGTTCCGGCTCAACCTGCGCCCGACCTACCTCGTGACGCAGGCCGCGCTGCCCCCGATGGTGAATGCCGGGAGCGGCTCGATCGTGTGCGTGGGCACCCGCGCGGCGCTGCAGCCGTTCAAGGGCGCCGCCGGCTACATCGCCTCGAAGGCGGCCGTGATCGCGTTCTCCCAGGCCGTCGCCGTCGAGTACAGGGACGACGGGATCCGCTGCAACACGGTGCTCCCGAGCGTGATCGACACGCCCGCCAACCGGGCCTCGATGCCGAACGCCGACCACGACCGGTGGGTCAAGCCGGCCGAGATCGCCGCCGTGATCGCATTCCTGCTGGGCGAGGCCTCGTCGCCCACCAGCGGCGCGGCGATCCCGGTGTACGGGCGCGCGTAGGGGTTCACCGAGCGCGTCCGGGGTAGGCGTTCGCGGGGCGCGGCGCGGTCGCGGGACGTGCCCCCTCGCTACTTGACTAGGATCAGGAGCTTATGGAGCGTAAGTGGTGGACGCTGCTCATCGTCTGTGTCGGGACGTTCATGCTGCTGCTGGACATCACGATCGTGAACGTCGCGCTCCCGAAGATCGCGAGCGACCTGCACGCGAGCTTCTCGGACATCCAGTGGGTGATCGACGCGTACGCGCTGACGCTCGCGTCGGTGCTGCTGACCGCGGGCACGCTGGCCGACCTTTACGGACGCCGGCGCATGTACGCGATCGGGTTGACGCTGTTCTCGCTCGCGTCGCTGCTGTGCGCGCTGTCGCCCAGCGCGCTGTTCCTGATCATCGCCCGTGGCGTTCAGGGGATCGGCGGCGCGATCATGTTCGCGACCGCGCTGGCGCTGCTCGCGCAGGAGTTCCACGGGCGCGACCGCGCCACCGCGTTCGGGACCTGGGGCGCGGTGATCGCCGCTTCCGCGGCCGTCGGCCCGCTGCTCGGCGGCGCGCTCACCGAGGGCTTCGGGTGGTCGTCGATCTTCTACATCAACGTCCCGATCGGCCTGGTTGCCGCCGTGCTGACGGAGATGAAGCTCGCCGAGTCCCGCGACCCGTCGCACCGGCGGCTGGACTGGTTCGGAACCGTGACGTTCACCACGTCGCTGTTCACGTTTGTGCTGGCGATCATCCGCGGCAACACCGACGGCTGGACGAGCACGAAGATCGTGGCGCTGTTCGTGGTGGCGGCCGTCGCGATGATCCTGTTCCTGATCTCGCAGTTCGTCGAGGAGCAGCCGATGTTCGACCTGCAGCTGTTCCGCAAGCCGACCTTCGACGGCGCCGCGCTCGTCGCGCTCACGTTGTCCGCCGCGATGTTCGCGATGTTCCTGTACCTCACGCTCTACATCCAGACGTTGCTCGGCTACTCACCGCTCCAGACCGGCGTCCGCTTCCTGCCGTTCACCGTCGTGTCGTTCTTCGCCGCGGCGGCGACGGGCAGGCTGTCTGACAGAGTCCCGGTGCGCGTGTGGCTGGGAGGCGGCCTCGCGATGGTTGGGCTCGGCCTGCTGCTGATGCGCGGACTGACGCCGACGTCGAGCTGGACCACGCTGCTGCCCGGCTTCATCATCGCGGGCGCGGGCGTCGGGTTCGTCAACCCCGCGCTGGCAAGCGCCGCGATCGGGGTCGTGCCGCCTCAGCGCAGCGGGATGGCGTCGGGGATCAACAACACCTTCCGCCAGGTCGGAACCGCGACCGGAATCGCCGTGCTCGGGGCGATCTTCGAGAGCACGATCTCGAGTGACCTCGCGCCCAAGCTGGTGGGAACCCCAGCGGCGGGGCACGCCGGCCAGATCGCGCACGCGGTCGCCGCGGGTGGGACTCAGCAGGTGCTCGCCGCGACGCCGGCGGCGATCCGCCCCCAGGCGTCGGCTGCGATCCACGTCGCGTTCACCCAGGCGATGAATGAGATCCTCCTGATCGGGGCGATCGTCGCGCTTGCGGGGGCGGCTCTCGCCGCCGTGCTGGTGCGCTCACGGGATTTCGCCACGTACGGAGTCGGCGAGCCCGCCGCCGCGGCGGCGCATGGATAGCCCGGCGGGTTACATGGTCCTTCACGCGGCCGCGCCGGATTCCGCCACGACACCGGTCCCGTGAACGTGTCTCGTGAACACGGGATCAATAGAAGGTCCGACTCCAGAGGCAGAATCAATCAGCCGATGAGGTCCTGACAGATGATTCAACCTCTCTTTGAACACCGACTCGAGCTGGCCGGATACGCCACGCGAGTGCTCGAGCTCGAGGGCGACGGGGTTCCGATCGTCATGTTCCACGGCTACGCCGACAGTGCCGACACGTGGCGTCAGTCGCTGGCGCTGCTCGGCCGGCGGGGTCATCGGGCGATTGCGGTCGACCTGCCGGGCTTCGGGACCGCCGACCCGCTCACCAGCGACCCGGTGCTCCCGCAGCTCGACGCGTTCGCGAGGGCCGCGGTCGAGTATCTGGGCGGACGGCGGCGCAAGGTGATCGCCGTCGGAAACTCACTGGGCGGGTGTGTGTCGCTGCGGCTCGCCGAGCGGTCGGGAAACCTGCTCGATGGAGTGGTCGCGGTGGCGCCGGCGGGCCTCGAGATGAGCCGCCTGCTGTCGCTCGTCGAGCGCGACCCGGTGCTCCGCTCGCTGCTTGCACTGCCCACTCCGGTCCCCCCGATGGTGATCCGCGCTGCGGTCGCCCGGCTGTACCGCCAGCTCGCGTTCGCGGTCCCCAGCGCGATCGAGCCCGCTGTGATCGAGACATTCTGCGCGCATCACCGCGACCGGGCGACGGTGGCGGCGTACCTGGCGACGGCGCGCCGGCTGGTCCGGGAGCTCCGCGCGCCGTTCGAGCTGGACCGGATCTCCAACCGGGTGCTGCTCGTGTGGGGCGATCGCGACCGGCTCGTGTTCCATCGCGGCGCCAGCCTGATCCTCGACGCGGTGCCCGGCGCGCGTCTCGAGCTGCTCCGTGGGATCGGCCACTGTCCGCAGGTCGAGGTCCCGGAGCGCTTCACCGAGCTGCTGCTCGACTTCAGCGACCAGCCCCACGCCCTCGCGGCGTGACCGGCGCAACAGCCTGACGCGCGCCTGATCCGCGGGCTACCGGGCGAACTGCCCGTGGAAGCCGAACGGGATGTGGTGGGGGGCCTCCGCGCGGGCCAGCTCCTCGAGTGACACCGCGTCGAGTACCAGCAGGAACGAGCGCTCGCTGCGGCCGTCGAGCACGACCGACAGGAGCACGCCGTCGTCCTCGCGTTCGGCTCCCGGTCGTGCCACGAACACGGGCTCTCCCGGGTAGCAGCCGTCCTCCGACCACGCGGTGGTGCACCGCTCGAGGACATCGCCCTTGACGATCTGGTCAAGCCATCCCGATCGGGACCCCACGCCCCACACGTACCGGTAGGGGCGCTCGTTGCAGCGCCCATAGTTGATCCGGGGGAGCTCGAGCGGCTCGTCGAGCAGCCGTTCGACCGACACGGTGCCGGCGCCGGGGTCGATCCGGAACCGTTCCACATGGGCCTGCTGTACAGGCTTGCCCTCACGCAGGCGCTCGAGATAGAGATCCTCGATCACGCCGGCATCGGCGAACGTGCAGACATCCGCGATCACCTCGTCACCATCCTCGTAGGCGTTGACGTGGTGGAACGCGAACCGTGGCTCGGCGGTGAACGGCCCGACTACGCGGCCGTCGGTCCGGTCGAACAGGTGGAAGCGGGTCCCAAGCTCGGGCTTCCACCGGTAGTTCTCGATGTAGGGTCGCCCGCTGGTCACGAGCGACAGGGGATTGACGACGAGCGGGAACTCCGCGAGCACGAGCCAGCGGGGAGTCAGCCCGAACGAGTGCATATAGGCGGGTCTGCGCACCGGCATCGACCCGATCGAGTCGGGCGAGGCGGCATCGGGGCGCAGCACGAAGAACCTGTAGGTGCTCCTCGGGCCGAGCTTCGCCGCGTAGTTGAGCATCCCCTTGCTCGCCCGGTCCAGGTGGGGGTGGGCGGTCGTGAGGTGACCGGGCACCTCGTAGGCGACCCCTGCCGCCGCGAGCGTGTCCGGGTCGAACTGGACCGGGATCGGGGTCTCGGTCATTGCGATGAACCGCTCGCCGAGCTTCACCAGGTTGACGTTCGCGTTGTCGCTCAGCTTCGGCGAGAACATCGTGCTGACGCGCTGGAACAGCGAGCGGCACGGATCTGTGGCGAATTCGGAGTAGGAGATCCGGCCGGCCGCGCGGGCTGCTCGATACGCGTTTGTCTCGAGGAAGCGGTTCGCGTAGGAGACCCTGCCGCCTCCGAAACCGAACCGATGGAGCATCGCCAGTCCGTCGAACCAGTGCCGCATCGATCGGTCGCCGACCTCCCACTGCGCCGGGCCGGTCCGGAGCAAGGATCCCTCGAGCCACGGCGGAAGCTCACCGCGGACAGGCAGCGAGTCGACGCGAGTCTCAGCCGCGAGCGACTCGAAGCCGGCGCGTGCGGTGACGGTCGTGGTGGGGGTTGGGATGCTGGACGCCGTTCTCATAGTACCTCCCGAATCGTACGAGGCGAATGATCTGGACCGTACTGTAGGATCGACACCGTGTCAACCCGCCGCTTGACCGACACCTCCTACGCGGTGCTGGGCCTCGTCGAGCGCTGTCAGCCGGTCACCCCCTACCAGCTCAAGCAGGTGGCCGAGATCAGCATCGTTCACTTCTGGTCGATCCCGCACACGCAGATCTACACCGAGTGCACGCGCCTGGCGGAGGCCGGCCTACTCGAAGAGCAGCGCGAGCAGACGGGGCGGAGACGACGCCTCTACACGTTGTCCGAGGCCGGGCGCGAAGCGCTCGACGAATGGCTTGCCGATCCCGAGACGGCGCTATACGAGCTGCGTGACCCGGGCCTGCTCAAGCTGTTCTGCGGGGCGGACCCGACGCGGCTCGCCGAATCACAGCTCCCGCGACACGAGCGGCGGCTCGAGCTCTACGAGCAGCTGTGGGCGCAAGAGGAGATGCCCGACAGCATGCGACTCGCGCTCGAGAGCGGACTCGGCCACGAGCGCGAGTACGTGCGGTTCTGGTCGCGGGTGCTCGAGGGGCGGTCCGCCGCCGAGCGCCGCTAGGAACCGAGCTAGTCGTCGAACTCCCCGGCGTACAGCGCGAACACCGCGCCCTGCGGATCCCGGACGACCGCGAACCGGCCCGGCCCGATCGACATTGGCCCGGCGAGCTTCGATCCTCCCAGCTCCTCGACCTTCGTGGCCGCCCCGTCGATGTCGTCGGTCCCGAAGTAGACCAGCCAGTTCGGAGGCTCCTCCGGCATCTGCGGCCTGATCCCGCCGTTCGAGCGTCCGTCGGCGGACTTGACCACGAGGTACGGGAACGACCCGCTCTCCATCCGCTCGGTCGTCCACCCGAACAGGTCGCCGTAGAAGCCGGCCGACGCGTCGACGTCGGGCGACGCGAGCTCGTTCCAGGTGAAGGCGCCGGGGACGTTGACCAGCGCCGCGCCGATGTGGCTCCTGGGCTCCCAGACCAAGAAGTAGGCCCCCTGGGGATCCTGGATCACCCCCATTCGCCCGACCTCCATCACGTCGAACGCGCCGGCGTGGATCGTCGCGCCGAGCTGCTTGGCGCGTGCCAACGTGTCGTCGGCGCTGTCGACCGTGATGTAGGAATTCCACATCGGAGGGGCGCCCGCGTCGCGCTGCTGCGGCGGCTGCGGCGACACCGCGGCCACATCCTTCCCGTCAAGCTTCATCAGCGAGTAGACAATCCCCTCGCCGGGCGCCTGATCATCGGCCTGCCACCCGAACAGCGCGCCGTAGAACCGCTTGCCCGCCTGATGATCGGTGGTCGTCAGCTCCGGCCACGAGAAGACGCCGTTGGAGTACTTCGTTCGTTCGCCCATGGCGCCGACCCTAACACCAGCCACGCGGCTGATGGGTCCACTCGGTGAACGCCGAATAGACTCACGAGTGATGCCTGATTTCTCGAAGGCGAACCTCAGGGAGGTCGAGGATGCAGCGGCGGAGCGGGGCCCCGATATCGAGGCCAGGTTAGCCCGCAAGCAGCTCGACTCCGAGCACCTGGGCGTGAGCTACTTCCGGTATGGGCCGGGCTACCGGTCCCCGATCGGCCACCGCCACCGCGAGCAGGAGGAGGCCTACGTGGTCGTCGGCGGCTCCGGTCGGGTGCGACTCGACGACGAGATCGTCGAGCTCGGTCAGTGGGACGTCGTTCGCGTCGCACCGAGCGTGGTCCGCTCGTTCGAGGGCGGCCCCGACGGGCTCGAGCTGATCGCGATCGGCTCCGACCGTCCCGAGGGCGGCGACGGGGAGATGATCCCCGACCACTGGAGCGAGTAGCTCCCGAGGCGGCGGCTGCTCCTGACCGCGGCGCGGCCGGCCGGCTGCGCGTGGCCGCGCGGCGGACGGCTACTCTGACCCACCGATGCGACTGCTGATCACCGGCGCGGCGGGCATGCTCGGGCAGGACGTCGTCGCGGCGGCGCTCGCCGCCGGGCACGACCCGGTGGCGCTGTCACGCGCCGAGCTCGACATCACCGACGCCGAGGCCGTCGACGCGGCGGTCGACGGCGTGAAGCCGGACGCCGTCGTCAACTGCGCGGCGTGGACGAACGTCGACGGCGCCGAGGCCAACGAGCCCGAAGCGGTCGCGGTCAACGGCGAAGGGGCTGGGCACGTCGCCGCCGCGGCGGCGCGCGGCGGCGCGTGGACCGTCCACGTCTCGAGCGACTACGTGTTCGACGGCGAGCGCCGCGAGCCGTATCTCGAGTCCGCCCCCACGAACCCCGCCTCCGCGTACGGGCGCTCGAAGCTCGCGGGCGAGCACGCGGTGGCCGAGTCGGCGCCGGGACTCAGCACGGTCGTGCGTTCCTCGTGGTTGTTCGGGGCCGGCGGCCCGTGCTTCCCGGCGACGATCCTGCAGCTGGCCTCCGGCCGCAGCGAGCTCACTGTGGTCGACGACCAGGTGGGCTGCCCGACGTTCACCGGCCACCTCGCCCCGGCGCTCGTCGAGCTGTGCACGACGCGCCGGCCGGGCGTGCTGCACGTGGCGGGGTCGGGCCGCTGCTCGTGGTTTGAGTTCGCGACCGCGATCGTGGCGGCGGCCGGGCTCGAGTGCGAAGTGCAGCCGATTCCGACCACTGACATGCCGCGCCCAGCGACGAGGCCGGCGTACAGCGTGCTGCGCACCGAGCGCGGCGCTCCGCAGCTCCCCGAGTGGCAACTGGGGCTGGAGCAGTACATGGCGCTGAGGATCCCGGCGCGATGAAGCTGCTCGTCTGCGGTGGCGCGGGGTTCATCGGCTCGACGTTCGTCCGCACGCGGCTGCGCGAGCACGGCGACCAGGTCACGGTGCTCGACAAGCTCACCTACGCCGGCCGCAAGGAGAACCTCCACGACGTGATCGAGGAGATCGAGTTCGTCCATGGCGCGATCGAGGACTCCGCGGCCGTCGCGACCGCCGCCGGCGGCTGCGACGCGATTGTCAACTTCGCGGCCGAGACCCACGTCGACCGCTCGATTCACGGTCCCGAGGCGTTCATCATCACCAACATGCAGGGCACCCACGTGCTGCTCGAGGCCGCGCGCGAGCGCGGCCTTCGCTACGTGCAGGTTTCGACCGACGAGGTGTACGGCTCGATCGACGCGGGCTCGTTCACGGAGTCCTCGCCGCTGGCCCCCTCGAGCCCGTACAGCGCGACCAAGACCGGAGCGGACCTGCTTGTCAGCGCCTACTTCCACACCTACGGGCTCGAGACCACGATCTGCCGCGGCTCGAACAACTACGGGCCCTACCAGTATCCGGAGAAGATGATTCCGCTGATGATCCTCAACGCGCTCGCGGGCGATCATCTCCCCGTTTACGGCGACGGCCGCAACGTCCGCAACTGGATCTACACGGAGGACTTCTCGCGCGGGATCGGCCACGCGCTCGAGCACGGCGAACCCGGCGAGGTCTACAACTGCGGCGGCCCCGACGAGTGCGAGAACATCGAGGTCATCAGGCGGATCGTCGCGATGTGCGGCGCCGAGCAGTCGCTGATCGAGTTCGTCACCGACCGCCCCGGGCACGACCGCCGCTACTCGCTGTCCTCGCAGAAGCTGAACGCGCTCGGCTGGGAGCCGCGTGTGCGCTTCGAGGAGGGGCTGGCGCTGACCGTCGACTGGTACCGCGCCAACGAGTGGTGGTGGGGGCCGATCCGGTCGGGCGAGTACCGCGACTACTACGAGCGCCACTACGGCCGCGCGCTGAAGCGCTAGCCGTCGGTGCCCGGCAGCCCCCACGACAGCCTCCGAACGCTCGACCGCGAGGTGGTGAGCTGCCGCCGGTGCCCGCGGCTGGTCGCGTGGCGCGAGGAGGTCGCCCGAGTCAAGCGCGCCTCGTACGCGAACGAGCGCTACTGGGCCCGCCCGGTGACGGGGTTCGGCGACCCCGACGCCAAGCTGCTGATCCTCGGACTCGCCCCGGCGGCGCACGGCGGCAACCGCACCGGCCGGATCTTCACCGGCGACCGTTCCGGCGACTGGCTGTTCGCGGCGCTGTGGCGCGCGGGGTACGCCAACCAGCAGATGTCGGTCTCCCGCGATGACGGGCTCGCGCTGACGGACTGCTACATCACCGCCGCGGTCCGGTGCGCGCCGCCCGCCAACCGACCGCTCCCCTCGGAGCGCGACAACTGCCAGCCGTACCTCCTGCGAGAGCTGGCGTTGCTCGCGGGCGTGCGCGTGATCATGTGCCTCGGCGGCTTTGCGTGGGACGTGGCGCTGCGCGCGGCGGCCGCGCTCGGCGAGCCCGTCCCGCGCCCGCGCCCGCGCTTCGCCCACGGCGCCACAACCGATCTCCGCCGCTGGATTCTGCTCGGTTGCTACCACCCCAGCCAGCAGAACACGTTCACCGGCCGGCTGACCGAGCAGATGCTCGACGCGGTGCTGTTGACGGCAGGGAAATTGGCCGCGAACGGAGTACCCTAGGCGCGTGACGCAGGGCGAGGATCTCCTCGACACACGAGGGGACGCAGACGGGGATGACAGAGCGATCGACTCGCTGCGCGGGCTCGACGAGCGCCTCGGCGCTGCTCACGGCCTGACCGAGGTGCTCGACTCGCTCGCGGAGGCGATCACGATCCGCGACTCGGACCATCGGATCGTGTACGCGAACCGCGCCGCGGCCGAGAGCATGGGCTTCTCGTCGGGGGCGGAGCTGGTGCAGCAGCCGCCGCAGTCGATCTTCGACGACTACATCGTCCAGGACGAGCACGGCGCGCCGCTGACGATGCAGGACATCCCCTCGGAACGGCTGCTCGCCGGCGAGGCCGCGGAGCCGCTGCTGATGCGCACGGTCCGGCGATCGACCGGGATCGTGAGATGGGCGCTGC
Organism: uncultured Solirubrobacterales bacterium; assembly: GCA_963800475.1. Taxonomy (GTDB): domain Bacteria; phylum Actinomycetota; class Thermoleophilia; order Solirubrobacterales; family Solirubrobacteraceae; genus Palsa-465. Next base: position 367,004 of record CAWDAZ010000002.1, read on the forward strand.
TCAAGTCGGCTGCGATTCGCGACGAGCAGGGATCTCCGATTGCGGCCGTGACGATCATCGAGGACGTCACCGGCGAGAAGCTCGCCGAGCGGCGCGACCGCTTCCTGGCGCGCGCCACCGAGACGCTGCTGTCGTCGCTCGACCACCAGGAGACGCTGCGCAACATCGCGTGGCTGGCGGTCCCGGAGATCGCCGACTGGTGCGCCGTCGACCTGATCGACGAGGCGGGCGCCCGCCAGCACCTCGTGGTCGCGCATCGCGACCCCGAGAAGATCGCGCTGGCCGAGGAGCTGCGCCACTACGAGCCGGAGGTACCCGATCAGGATCGGGGGCTCGGGCGCGTGCTGCGAACCGGAGTCGGCGAGCTGCACGCCGAGATCACGGACGAGATGCTCGTGGCCGGCGCCCACGACGAGGAGCACCTGAGACTGCTCAGAGCGGTCGGCTTCCGGTCGGCGCTGGTCGCGCCGTTGCGCGCGCGTGGCCGTACGCTGGGCGCGCTGACGCTCGTCACCGCCGAGTCGCTGCGCCGCTTCGACTCGAGCGACAAGGAGTTCGCCGAGAAGCTCGCGGACCGGGCCGCGGTCGCGGTCGACAACGCGAGGCTCGCGACGTCCCGTCGTGAGATCGCCGAGACGTTGCAGCGCAGCCTGCTCCCGGATGCAGTCCCGGAGATCCCGGGCTGGGAGACCGCGACCATGTACCGCCCTGCGAGCGCCTACGACGAGGTCGAGGTCGGCGGCGACTTCTACGATTTCTTCGAGCTCCCGGACGGATGGATCGTGCTGCTCGGAGACGTGACCGGTCGGGGCGTCGCCGCCGCCGCGATGACGTCGCTCGTGCGTCACGGCGCGCGGTTCCTGGCCAAGCATGAGAGCAGCCCAAGCGGGATCCTCGCCAGCCTCGACGAGGCGCTCCGCGAGCAGCCGGGAGTGTCGCTGTGCAGCGTTGTGTGCGTGCGGTTGGAGCCCGGCGGGATCATCACCAGCTCGGCCGGTCATCCATCGCCCCTGATCGTGCGCGAGGACGGCCGGATCCGCGAGATCGGCGGCTCCGGGCCGATCCTCGGCGGCTGGGGCGGGAGCAGCTGGTCCGATCGAGTCGTGGAGATCGGCGACAACGAGACGCTGCTGCTCTACACCGACGGGGTGACCGATACACGCGGGACCGACGAGCGGTTCGGCCGGGATCGGCTGCGGGCGTTCCTCGCCGAGCACGCCGGCTTCTCTCCGGCCGAGATGCTCGTATCGCTCGACCGCCAGCTCGAGCGCTTCCAGCACGTCGGTCACGCGGACGACACCGGCGCCGTCGCATTGAGACCGCTACAGGCACCCACTGAGCCATCGGCTGAGCTCCGCCTCGCCGACGTCACCGCGGAGGCCGGATGAGCGCCGCTGACGGCTTCGCGCGCGGGTTCCGCGTCGAGGAGACCGAGTCCGATCGCAGCGTGACGATCAGCGTGTCGGGCGAGCTCGACAGCGGCACCTGCGACGCGCTGCTGGAGGCGTTCGAGCAGGCGATCGCGCGCGACGACCTCGAGGAGCTGGTGCTCGACCTCGGGGGCGTCTCGTTCATCGACTCGACGGGAATGCGCACGATCATCGAGATCGAGCGCGACCTCGGCGAACGCGGCGCCCGGCTCGTCCTCGTGCCCCCGCCCGACGACGTCACCGCGCTGCTGCAGATCGCCGGAATCGCGGAGCGCATGAACTTCATAGAGGCGGGCGCCGGCGCGCTCGGCCCCGACTTCCTAGACCGGGTCGCGATCGAGCTCGAGCGCGAGCCGGCCGCCCCGAGCCGGGCTCGCGCGGAGGTGCGCGAGGCGCTCGCGCAGCACCTCGACGCCGCCGATCTGTCGACCGTCGTGCTGCTCACCTCGGAGCTCGTGACCAACGCCGTCGTGCACCCCACGCGGACCGTCGACGCGACGATCGGGCTCGAGATCTCGGTTCACGAGCAGGGCGTCCGCGTCGAGGTCGAGGACTCCGGCGAGGGGTTCAACCCGGTCGCCCCCAAACCCAGCCCGACGCAGCGCGGAGGGCGCGGCCTGTTCCTGGTCGACCGCTGCGCCGCGAGCTGGGGAGCCGGGCGCGACGAACGTGAGCCGGGCGCCCGGTTCTGCGTGTGGTTCGAGTTCGCGAGCGGCGAACGCGAGGCCGCGGCCGCGCAGTCGTGAGCGGCGCCGAGCTCGCATCGCTCGCGCTCGCCGACCCGCCCGAGCGCTGGCGCGGGCTCGGGTTCGAGGTCACCGACTCGAGCCTCACGCTCGGCGGCGTTGAGCTCGCGCTCGGCGCCCCGGGCGACGGGATCGTCGGGTGGTCGGTGCGGGGGGTCGAGACGGGTACGGACGTAGACGGGCTGCCGTGGGTGGATGTGCAGGCCGATGCCAAGCGCTCGCGCGCCCACCATCCCAACGGCGCTATCGGGATCGACCACGTGGTCGTCGCGACCCCCGACTTCGACCGCACCGCGGCGGCGCTCGGCGCGGCCGGCCTGGGGCTGCGGCGGGTGCGCGACGCGGGCGGGTTCCGGCAGGGGTTCCGCCGGCTCGGACCCGCGATCCTCGAGCTCGTCGAAGCGAAGGGCCAGCCCGTCGGCCAGCCAGCGCGATTCTGGGGGTTGGTCGTGATCGTCGAGGACCTCGAAGTGCTCTCCGATCGCCTCGGCGACCGCCTCGGCCGGGTCAAGGATGCGGTCCAGCCGGGGCGCCGGATCGCCACGCTCCGCGACACCGCGGAGCGGTCGGCGAAGGTCGCGTTCATGGATCCCGAGCGCCCCTGACCCGAGCGCTACGCTCGATCGACGATGGCGCTCGAGCTGTTCAGTTCCCGTACGCGCGAATGGTTCGAGGGCGCGTTCGACCGGCCGACGGCGGCCCAGGAGCAGGCGTGGCCGGCGATCGCGTCCGGCGAGCACGTGTTGGTCTCCGCGCCGACCGGGTCGGGGAAGACGCTCGCGGCATTCCTGTGGGCGATCGACCAGCTGGCCGCCGAGCAGCGGGCTGAGCGCTCGCGCGAGGGGATCGGCCTCGTGTACGTCTCGCCGCTGAAGGCGCTCTCGTACGACATCGACCGCAACCTCCGGGTGCCGCTGCGCGGGATCGGCGCGGAGCTGAAGGTCGCAGTCCGAACCGGCGACACCCCGCCGCGCGAGCGGCAGGCGATGCTGCGCGAGGCGCCCGACATCCTGATCACGACCCCCGAGTCGCTGTACCTGATGCTCACCTCGCGAGCCCGGGAGCTGTTCGCGGGAGCGCGGTGGTGCATCGTCGACGAGATCCACGCGGTCGCGGCGACCAAGCGCGGCGCGCACCTCGCCTTGAGCCTCGAGCGGCTGACCGAAGCGACCGGCAACCCCGACCTGCAGCGGATCGCGCTGTCCGCCACTCAGAAGCCGCTCGAGGAGATCGGCCGCTTCCTGGTCGGCCCGAGCCGCGAGTGCCGGATCGTCGACACCGGCGTCCGCAAGCGCCTCGACCTCGAGATCCGCGTTCCCGTCGAGTCGATGGTCGAGCCCGATGACTCCTCCGCCCGCGACCTCGATCCGCTCGCCGCCGGCGAGTCGACTCGACGCTCGATCTGGCCGGCGATGTACCCGGAGCTGCTCGAGCTGATCGAGGCCCACCGCTCGACGATCGTGTTCGTCAACAACCGCCGCGGCGCCGAGCGCCTCGCATTGCGGCTCAATGAGCTGGCTGAGCACGAGATCGCCCGCGCCCACCACGGCTCGCTCGCGCGCGAGGAGCGGCTGGTAGTCGAGGAGATGCTCAAGGCGGGCGAGTTGCCGTGCCTGGTCGCGACCTCGAGCCTCGAGCTCGGGATCGACATGGGCGCCGTCGACCTCGTGATCCAGGTCGAGTCGCCCAAGTCCGTGGCCCGTGGCCTGCAGCGGATCGGCCGTGCCGGACACACCGTCGAGGCGGTCAGCGAGGGCCGGATCTTCCCGAAGTTCCGCGCTGACCTGCTCGAGTGCGCGGTCGTCGCAAGCCGGATGCGGTCCGGAGATATTGAGACGACCGTGGTCCCGAAGAACCCGCTTGACGTGCTGTCCCAGCAGATCGTCGCGACCGCGGCGGCCGCACCCGATGACCGCCCCGTCCCCGTCGACGACCTCCACGCGCTCGTCACCCGCACCCACACCTACGCGACGCTCACCCGCACCCAGCTCGAGAACGTGCTCGACATGCTCGACGGCCGCTACCCGTCCTCGGAGTTCAAGGAGCTCCGGCCTCGGATCGTGTGGGACCGGATCGGCGGCACGATCAGAGCCCGCCCCGGCGCTCGCCAGCTCGCGATCACGAGCGGCGGCACGATCCCCGACCGAGGGCTCTATCTGGTCACGCTTCCCGACGGCCGCCGCGTCGGCGAGCTCGACGAGGAGATGGTCTACGAGGCGCGCCCCGGGTACACGTTCCTGCTCGGCGCGAGCACGTGGCGGATCGAGGAGATCACCCGCGACCGCGTGATCGTCACTCCGGCCCCCGGGCTCCCCGGCGCAGTCCCGTTCTGGAAGGGCGACGGCGTCGGTCGCCCGAAGGAGCTCGGCGAGGCGATCGGAGCGTTCGCGCGGTGGGCGGTCGAGCAGGACCCCGCGACGCTCGAGCGCGACTATGACCTCGAGCGCCGCGCGGCCAAAAACCTCGTCGAGTTCCTGTCAGAGCAGCAGTCCGCCACGCGCGTGATCCCCTCCGACCGCGCGATCGTGATCGAGCGCTTCCGCGACGAGATCGGCGACTGGCGCCTGTGCGTGCTGTCGCCGTTCGGGGGCCGCGTGCACGCCGCCTGGGGGCTCGCGCTGAGCGCCCGGATCCGCGACGAGCTGGGACTCGAGTCCGACGCGATCTGGTCCGACGACGGGATCATCGTCCACCTCCCCGACGCCGAGGAGCTGGGTGGGCGGGATTTCATAGAGCTCGTGATGATCGAGCCCGACGAGGTCGAGGATCGCGTCGTCGAGGAGCTCGCCGGCTCGGCGCTGTTCGGCGCCCGGTTCCGCGAGAACGCCTCCCGCGCGCTGCTGATCCCGCGCGCGCGGCCCGGCAAGCGCACCCCACTCTGGCAGCAGCGGCTGAAGGCCCAGTCGCTGCTCGAGGTCGCGCGCAAGTACGACGACTTCCCGATCGTGCTCGAGACCTACCGCGAGTGCCTGCGCGACGTGCTCGACCTCCCCGGCCTCGAGGACCTCCTCCGCCGCCTCTGGCGGCGAGAGATCTCCGTCGTCGAGGTCGAGACCGGCACCGCGTCGCCGTTCGCCTCCTCGCTGCTGTTCGACTACGTCGCCACGTACATGTACGAGGGCGACACGCCCAACGCCGAGCGCCGGGCCGCGGCGCTGTCGCTCGACCGCGACCTGCTCCGCGAGCTGCTCGGCCAGGAGGAGCTCCGCGACCTGATCGATCCCGACGCGCTCGCGCGCGTCGAGGAGGAGCTCCAGTTCCTGTCGGACATGCGCCGTGCCACCGGGCGCGACCAGCTCCACGACGTGCTGCGGTCGATTGGCGATTTGAGTGAAGAGGAGTGCCGCGCGCGCGTGGTCGAAGGTTTGGACTTCCGTCGCATGCTCTCGGAGCTGGAGGACGAGCGCCGGGCGGTCGAGGTTCGCGTCGCGGGAGAGCCCCGGTGGATCGACGCCGCCGACGCGGGGCTGTATCGCGACGCGCTCGGGGCCGCCCCGCCCGGCGGGCTGCCGGCCGTGTTCCTCGAGGACGTGGCGGATCCGCTGTCGCGGCTCGTGCGCCGCTACGCGTCGTCGCACGGGCCGTTCACGGTCGAGGACCTGCGGGCTCGGTACGGCGTCGACACGACCGCTGTCCTGAACGAGCTCGAGCGCTCCGGAGTGCTGGTGCGCGGCGAGCTCCGGCCGGGCGGGAGCGAGCGCGAGTGGTGCGACCCGGAGGTGCTGCGGCGGCTGCGCCGCGCGTCGCTGGCGGTGCTCCGCAAGGAGGTCGAGCCGGTCGACCGGCGCGCGCTCGCGCGCTTCACGCCTGCCTGGCAGAACGTCGACCGCCATCCCGCGACCGGCGCCGGGATCGACCGGCTGCGCGAGGCGCTGGTGCCGCTCCAGGCGCTCGCACTGCCGGCCGAGGTGTGGGAGCGCGACGTGCTGCCGCGCCGGGTCGGTGCGTACTCGCCGACGTGGATGGATCAGCTGTGCGCGTCCGGTGAGGTCGTGTGGATCGGAGCCGGCGCGCTCGGTCGCAACTCCGGCCGCGTCGCCCTGTACTTCCGAGAGGATCTGCCGCTGCTCGGCGCGCCTGCGTTCAAAGGCTCGCCTCCCGAGCTGCCCGAGCACGACGCGGTCCGCCGTCGCCTCGAGGCCGGGGCCTGCTTCTTCACCGACCTGCTCGTCGACGTCGACCTGCCGCCCGATGCGCTCCAGGAAGCGCTGTGGGATCTCGCCTGGGCGGGCGAGGTCACCAACGATGCGTTCGCCCCGCTCCGGGCGCCGCGGCTGACGCTCGCACGAGCGCAGCGCGACCTCGTCCGCCGCACCGGGCGGTTCTCGGCGAGGAGTCGTCGCGGCGCGGCCTCGGGCGGGCGGGCCCAACTCCAGGGCCGCTGGTCGCTGACCGCACCGCTGCTGCGCGACGGCATCGACCCGTCGGCGCGCCGCCGCGCGATCTGCGAGCTGCTGCTCGAGCGCCATGGAGTACTGACGCGCGAACAGGTCCTGGCCGAAGGTGTCCCCGGCGGCTTCTCGGCCCTGTATCCCGAGCTCATCAAGCTCGAGACGCTCGGGGTCGCGCGGCGCGGGTACTTCGTCGAGGGTCTCGGCGGTGCGCAGTTCGCGCTCGGTGGCGCGGTCGAGCGGCTGCGCTCGCAGCCCGAGCGCGACCAGGCGCCGGTGGTCCTGTCGGCCGTCGACCCGGCGCAGCCGTACGGCGCCGCGCTGCCCTGGCCGGAGCTCGAGCGGCGCCCGCAGCGGGTCGCCGGCGCATACGTCGTGCTGACCGGCGGCGAGCCGATCCTGTACCTCGAGCGGGGCGGCCGCGGGCTGCAGACGCTCGTCGCCGGCGACGACCCGCGGATCGAGCCGGCGCTGGTGGCGATCGTCGAGCAGGTCCGGTCGGGCGCGATCAAGCGCCTCGCGCTCGAGAAGATCGACGGCCGGCCGGCGCTGGGCGCGCCGCTGTCCTCGGCGCTGGTCGCGCTCGGGTTTCAGGAGGGCCCGCGGCGGATCACGCTCAGTGCCTGAGGGCGACACGATCGCGTGGGCGGCGAACCGGATCCGCCCGGTGCTCGAGGGGCGCGTGCCGGATCAGATCGCGAGCCCGAGGAACCCGCGCTGGACCGCGCGCCTCGCCGGGCAGGCCGTCACCCGGGTCGACACCCGTGGCAAGCACCTGTTCCTGCACTTCGACGGCGGGCTGGTGCTGCACTCGCATCTGGGGATGGTCGGGTCGTGGTTGGTGCGCCAGGAGTTCCGCCCCTCTCGCCGCGCCTGGCTCGCGATCCGAGCCGGCGAGCGCTGGGTGATCGAACGCGACGGCCCGACGCTCGAGCTGATGACCGAGGGCCGCCTGCGCTTCGATCGGCGGCTCGCGGGGCTGGGCCCGGACGTGCTGGCTGATGAGTTCGATGCGCGGCGTTTCCTGGCCCGGCTGCACGCGGACGACCCGACGCGCCCGTTCGGCGATGCGCTGCTCGATCAGCGCAACGTCGCCGGGATCGGCAACATCTGGAAATCGGAGGGCTGCTGGGAGGCCCAGGTCGACCCGTGGCGTCCCGTCGCCGAAGTCTCCGACCACGAGGCGCTGGCGGTGATCGCGGCGGTGCGCCCGCGGATGCAGCGCTCCGCCGTCGAGGGGCCCCGCGCGATCGAGTCGCGCGTCTACGGACGCAGGGGGCGCCCCTGCCCGCGCTGCGGGGGACGCATCACTTCACGCGCGGGGGGGTACGCCCCGCTCGCCCTCCAGGCTCGCCCGAAAGGGGCGGCCCCCCGTCCTCCGGCTGGAGACGCCAATCGGAGCACCTATTGGTGCCCGAACTGTCAGAACAGCAGCCGCAGCGAGTTCGCTCCGGGACCGGATCCGGCGTCGTCGACGAAATAGACGCCGCTCCGGCTCGGCGTGATCGCCAGCCCGAACAGGTCCCCGCCGCCGTTGCTGATCAGCTGCTTGACCGCAACCTGGCGCCCGCCCGGCGACGTCTCGACGAAGTTGCCGTCGCCACCGTTCGCGGTCAGCACGTCGCCGCCCGGCGCGATCGTCAGGCCGAGCGGGTCGTTGAGCTTGCCGCCCTTCGACACCGTTCTGCCGCCGCCGCCGATCGCGCTCATGCGGGTCAGCGCGTCGGGGACCGCGGCGATCCGATTGCCGTTCGAGTCGGCCACGTACAGCGTTCCGCCGGCGCCCAGCGCGACTCCGGTCGGGCCGACGATCAGCGCATTGGGGTCGGTGTGCTCGGCGAACCCGCCGGCGATCACCGTGTTGGCGGTCACCATCGGCGCAGCTCCCATGCCCGCCACGCTGAGCTCGAGGCGAACGACCGTGCCGCGGTGGACGACCCTCCCGTGAGCCGCGACGGTCCCGTTCAGCACGTTTGTCACGAACAGGGTCGCCGTGTTGCCGTGGTCGACCGCGCTCATGTCCCACGGACCGTCGATGTCGGGGGCCGTGTACGTCCCGACGACGCGTCCATGCGAATCGAGGATTGTCAGCGCGCCCGCGCGCGCGGCGCTCGACTTGCCCCCCGGAGCGGGCAGGCTCCCGACGATCACGAAGCCGTTGCGCAGCGCCACGAGCGCGGTCGTCAGCCCGACCGCCGGCGTCGACGTGGGCCTCGGGACCACGGCGAACAGCTTCGCTCCGCCGGACGGGGACACCTCGACGATGCTCGATCCCGTCCCCTGCTCGTTCTTGGCGTCGTTGAAGTTGCTGACCAGGACGTCGCCCTTGACCAGCTTCCCGGTGCTGCGCTGGACCACCGCGACGCCGTACGGGTTTACGTCGCCCTTCGCGGGTCCGCTTCGGGGTACCGCCGACGCGAGCGTCCGGATCGCCCCCAGGCGGTCCAGGAACGGCCGTCCCGCTGCGACTGCCGGCAGCGCCGCCGCCAGCGACATGCTGAGCGCGAGCGCATAGATCATCGACCGGAGCTTCATGTGAGGAGCCTCCCTTTCACGATCGTTCCGTTAACACGACGCCCGGGGCGCCGCGATCTTCCCGGTCACTAGCCTCTCGGCTGGGATGACGACCTCGCCGGTTCTGCGTGTCGGGCACAAGGGCGCCGACCTGATCGCCCCCGGCAACACGATCCCGAGCTTCGACGCGGCGCTCGCCGCCGGGGTCGACATGATCGAGTTCGACGTGCTGCGCACCCGCACGCGCGTGGTGCTCGCGCACGACTTCGGCGACGTTGCGCGTCGCTCGCCGCTGACGCTCGACGAGGGGCTGGCTTATTTGTCAAAGCCCCCGTTCGAGGGGATCGGATTCGTGGTCGACCTCAAGCTTCCCGGCTACGAGCTCGAGGTTGTCGAGGGACTGCACGAACACGGTCTCGCCGGCCGCGCGCTGATCTCCACGCAATACCAAGAGAGCCTCGCGCTGATCCGCGAGAGCGACCCGACGGTGCGCCTCGGATGGACCGTCCCGAAGCTGCAGCGCGACCCATTTCGATCGTGGGCGACGCGGATCCCGGCGTTGGCGGCGCTCCAGGCGATGCGGGTCGCGCTCCCCCGTCAGGCAGCCGACGCGGTCCGCGCCCGTCGCTGCGATGCGCTGATGGCGCACTGGCGGCTCGTCACCCCGCGGCTCGTGCGGAGCGTGCGCCGCGCGGGGGGCGAGCTCTACGTGTGGACCGTCGACGAGCTGCCCCGGATCCGCGCGCTCGAGGCGCTCGGAGTCACGGGCGTGATCACCAACGACCCGCGGCTGTTCGGGAGCTCAGCGTCCAGCTGATCTGGACATTTCGTTTGACCACCTGAGCACGCGAGCGTACGATCGCCGGCATGGGAGGGGGCCCACGGAGCCTCTGCCGAGCACTCGCAACTCTCGTCGTTGCGATGCTCCTGCCAGCGGGATCGGCGCTCGCCGAGACACGATCAGCTTCGACGATCTCGCAGCGGGAACGTCGGTGACGAACCTGCGCGTGCGTGTCCGGCCGGGCCGGGGTCTGCTCAAGCTTCGAATGTCCCTCAGCGCGAGCGGACTCAGCCGCACGGTCATCGTGACGGTGCGGCGAGCGTGACGGATCGCCGCCGGCGTCGTAGTACCGATGTGATCGACACTCCGTCCGCACCGAGCCACTCGCCCCGCGCGGATACCTGGGAGCGGTTCGAGGCGCTCTACCGCTGGAGCCGGGACGACGTCTACGCGTACGTGATGACGCTGCTGCGTGACCGGGCCGCAGCCGAGGACGTGACTGAGATCGCGTTCGAACGCGCGTACAGGCGCCGGCGCACGTTCGACCGACGGCGCGGCGAGGAGCGGGCATGGCTGTTCGGGATCGCGCGCAACGCGGCGCTCGACGAGCTCCGCCGGCGCGGGCGGCTCGCGCGGCTGGCGGTCGATCCGCACGACACCGCGGAGCCGGAGGTCGACGACGGCGACGTCGCGCTCCGCCGCACCGCGGTGCGCGCGGCGCTCGCGACGCTCTCGGCGCGCGAGCGCGAGATCGTCGCGCTCAAGTTTCACGCGGGGATGTCGAACGACGAGCTCGCGAAGGTGATCGGGGTGAGCGAGTCGAACGCAGGGACGCTGCTGTACCGAACGATGGAGAAGCTGCGAAAGGCGTGCGATGAGACGGCCTGACGAAACCCCGCTCGACCCCGAGGTCACGGCGGCGCTCGACGCGATCGACGCGACGCTGGCCGGCGAGCCGGTCGATCCCGACCACGCAGAGCTCGCCGAGCTGGCGGTGCTGCTCGCCGACGAGCGGCCCCGCCCGGAGCCGGCGTTTGTGGTCGCGCTCAACGGCCGGGTCGAGCAGCGTTTCGCCCGCCCGCAGCCGAGGCGTCCGTGGCGAGGATGGGTTTGGGCGCCGGCGGCGGGGCTGGCGGCGTGTGTCGTGGTGGCGGTGGTGGTGTTGGCCGGCGCCGGGTCCAAGCCGCCCGCCCGCGATCTGGCGCTCGAGCGCCAGCCGTCCGTCGCCGCATCCTCCGGCGCCGCCAGATCGTCGTCGGCCGCCGCGATCCCGCGCGCCGCCGCCCCGAGCGCGGCCGCCGGAGCCGCGAACCCAACGGTCGCCCCGCTCGAGCCCTCCGCCAACGGCCGCAAGACGATCCAGGCGGCCCAGCTGTCGCTCACCGCTTCAGCGCCTCGTGTCGACGACGTCGCCCAGGAGGTGTTCGACGTGGTCGGCCGCCAGAAGGGGATCGTCTCGAGCTCGTCGGTGACCGCCGGCGGCTCGGGCGGCTACGCGCAGTTCCAGCTGAGCGTGCCGAGCGCGTCGCTCGGGCAGACGATGGCCGCGCTCTCGACGCTGCAGTACGCGCACGTCTCCTCCCGCACCGACACGACCCAGGACGTCAACGATCAGTACCTCGCGGACGTCCGCCGGCTCGCCGACGCACGCGCGCTGCGGACGTCGCTGCTCAAGCAGCTTGCAAACGCGACCACCCAGTCGCAGATCGACAGCCTCAGGGCGCGGATCAACGACGCCGAAGCGTCGATCTCCTCAGATGAGGCCACGTTGCGAGCGCTGAGCCACCAGGTCAGCTTCAGCGAGGTCACGTTGACGATCAACGCCTCCTCGGCGCCGCTCGCCACGAGCGGCGGCAGCGGGTTCACGTTCGGCCGCGCGGCGCACGACGCAGGCCGGGTGCTGACCGTCGCGGCCGGCGTTGCGCTGATCGCCGCGGCCGCGCTCGTACCGCTCGCGCTGATCGCCGCCCTCGCTTGGTGGATCGCGACGCTCGTGCGCCGCCGCCGGCGCGAGCAGGCGCTCGACGCGATCTAGACCCCGGCGATCCGACCGTGTGCTATCCCTGGGGCGGATGGCGGCGACCAGCGAGGACACGGCCCGGCTGCTCCGTCAGGTAGCGCTGTTCTCGACGCTCGCCGACGAGGACCTCGCGCAGGTTGCGGAGCTCGCGGTGCCGCGCATGTTCGCGTCGGGTGAGGCCGTGTTCCGCGAGGGCGACGCCAGCGACACCTGCTACGTGATCCGCTCGGGTCACGCGCGCGCGGTGATCGAGCATCCCGACGGCCGTTCGATCACGCTCGCGCAGTTCGGGCCGGGGGAGATCTTCGGCGAGCTCGCGATGCTCAGCGGCGAGCAGCGATCGGCGACCGTCGAGGCGATCGAGGACACCGAGGCGATCGCGATCCTGGGCCCCGACATGCGGCGGCTCCTGCGCGAGCATCCCGACCTCTCGATCAAGCTGATCGCATCGCTCGGTCACCGTCTGCGCGAGGCCAACGACCGGCTCTCGCGGCAGTCCTTCCAGACGGTCCAGAGCCGCGTCGCGGCGGTGCTGTCGCAACTCGTGAGGGGCGCTCGCAGCGAGGGTGCCCCGGACGGGGACGTGCTGATCACGGCGACGCAGGCCGACCTCGCGCAGCTCGCCGGTTCCTCGCGCGAGTCCGCGAGCAGGTTCCTCGCCGTGCTCGAGCGGGCTGGGATAATCACCCAAGGCCGTGGGAGGCTGACCGTCCACGATTCGGCGGCGCTGGAGCGCTACGTCTATTAGGAAGCAAACTGATTTCTCGGCGGGCGGCGTCGTTGTTCGCGGCGACGAGGTGATCGTCATCGTCCCGGCAAAGAGCCGCTCCGCCGACGTGCTCGCGCTGCCGAAGGGCCACCCGGACGGCGACGAGAGCCCGCTCGAGGCCGCCGTCCGAGAGGTGCGCGAGGAGACCGGCGTGGAGGCGGAGCCGATCGAGAAGCTCGGAGAGATCGAGTACACCTACGAGCGCAGGCGCGGCCTGGTCGACAAGCGAGTCGCGTTCTGGCTGTTCGAGTACCGGTCGGGGGAGCTGAACCCCGACCACGAGATCGCCGCGGCGCGGTGGATGCCGCTCGAGGAGGCGGCGCGCGCGCTGACCTACGACGGCGAGCGGGAGATGGTGCAGCGGGCGCTTTCGCGCTACGTGCGCGATCGGTAGGCTGGCCCGCGGTGCGCGTCCTCAACTTCTACTCGTCGGTGTTCGCCGACCAGCTTCGGCGTGGTCGCAAGACGGCGACGATCAGGCTCGGGGACAAGTCGCACAAGTACCGCAAGAACGACTGCGTGCTGGTCACGATCGGCTACCAGCATTCTCCACGGGAGAAGATCTTCAACGCCGTGATCGACCAGGTCGAGGTCAAGCGGGTTCGCGACCTCTCGCCCCGGGACATCGAGCACGACAACCCCGAGTTCAGGCGGATCGACGAGATGGTCCACTTCCTCGAGCAGATCTACGGCCGCAAGGTCGAGCTGGAGGACACGGTCACCGTCGTGCGGTTCTCCCAGATCATCGAGAACCCCCCGGAGATCCGCGACCGCATGCACGGGCTCGGCGGGGCCCGAAACTGACGGGCCGGATGCCCGGCGGCGGTAGCTGCCGGCGCGACCGAAGCGGTCTCCCCCGGTAGCAGGAGCGGAGGAAGCGCCGGCCCGAAGCCGGATGCGGTCACTCCCGGCTCAGGGTGGGGTGGCCGGGAGCCGGATGCGGTCTCCCGCGCTGAGGGTGGGCGCTGAGGGCCGGGCGCTGGCACTCCGACCAAGCGAGTGCCAAGTCCCCCCTTGAATACCCATTCCTGCAAGCTATATTCTCTGTACTTGGCACTCTGGTGCTTAGAGTGCCAAGGCTTGTACAAGCTTCCCCCTACCGGAGGTCAATATGAAGTTGAAGCCCCTTGGCGATCGGCTGATCGTCCAGGCAATCGAGGCGGAGGAGACCACCGCGAGTGGCATCGTCCTGCCCGATACGGCCAAGGAGAAGCCGCAGAAGGGCAAGGTGCTTGCCGTCGGAGAAGGCAAGCTCAGCGAGGAGACCGGCAAGCGAGTCCCGTTGGATGTCGCTGAGGGTGACGAGGTCCTCTACAGCAAGTACGGCGGCACCGAGATCGAGGTGGACGGCGAGGATCTGCTCGTCCTCCGTGAGTCCGACGTGCTGGCAAAGGTCCAGTCGTAAGGGCCGCAAACCAGGAGAACTGAAAGAGATATGGCACACAAGGAACTGAAGTACGAAGCGGATGCCCGCAAGGCGCTCGAAGAGGGCGTCGACGCGGTAGCCAACGCCGTCAAGGTCACGCTCGGCCCGAAGGGCCGCTACGTCGTCCTTGACAAGAAGTTCGGCGCCCCGACGATCACCAACGACGGCGTCACGATCGCGCGGGAGATCGAGGTCGAGGACGTCTTCCAGAACCAGGGCGCGCAGCTCGTCAGAGAAGTAGCTACGGCTACTAACGACGTCGCTGGGGATGGCACCACCACCGCGACGGTATTGGCCCAGGCGATCGTTCGCCAGGGTCTGAAGAACGTCGCCGCCGGGGCGAACCCGCTCGCGCTCAAGCGCGGCATCGAGAAGGCCGTCGACGACGTTGTTGCCACCATCGAGAAGCAGTCGGTGGAGATCTCCGGCAAGGACCAGATCGCTCGCGTCGCGACGATCTCGGCCGGCGACGAGGAGATCGGCGACGTGATCGCCGACGCGATCGACAAGGTGGGCAAGGACGGCGTGGTCAACGTCGAGGAGGGCCAGACGTTCGGTATGGACCTCGAGTTCACCGAGGGCATGCAGTTCGACAAGGGCTACATCTCGCCGTACATGGTCACCGACCAGGATCGGATGGAGGCGACCCTCGAGGATCCCTACATCCTGATCGCCAACCAGAAGATCGGCTCGGTCCGGGACGTACTTCCCGTGCTCGAGCAGACGATCCAGAGCGGGAAGCCGCTGCTGATCATCGCCGAGGACGTCGAGGGCGAGTCGCTCGCGACGCTGGTCGTCAACAAGCTCCGCGGCACGTTCACCGGCGTCGCGGTCAAGGCACCCGGCTTCGGCGATCGCCGCAAGCGGATGCTCGAGGACATCGCGATCCTCACCGGCGGCGAGGTGATCACCGAGGAGATGGGTCTCAAGCTCGAGAACACCCAGCTCTCGCAGCTCGGCCGCGCCCGCCGCGTGGTCGTCGCCAAGGACACCACGACGATCGTCGACGGTGCCGGTGACCACGAGGCGATCAAGGGCCGGATCAACCAGATCAAGACCGAGATCGAGAACACCGACTCGGACTTCGATCGCGAGAAGCTCCAGGAGCGACTCGCGAAGCTGTCGGGCGGAGTTGCGGTCGTGAAGGTCGGCGCCGCCACCGAGACCGAGATGAAGGAGAAGAAGCACCGCGTCGAGGACGCGCTGCAGGCCACCCGCGCGGCCCTCGAGGAGGGCATCGTGCCGGGCGGCGGCGTGGCGCTGCTGGCCGCGCAGGACGCGATCAACGTCGACGCACTCGAGGATCCCGACGAGCGGACGGGCGCGAACATCGTCCATCGTGCGCTCGAGGAGCCGATGCGCCAGCTGGCTGAGAACGCTGGGCTGGAGGGTTCGGTCGTGGTCAACGACGTCCGCAAGGCGAAGAAGGGGCAGGGCCTCAACGCCGAGAGCGGCGAGATCGTCGACCTCGTCGCGGCGGGCATCATCGACCCGGCCATGGTCACGCGCTCGGCGCTCCAGAACGCTGCGTCAATCGCCAAGAACATCCTCACCACCGAGGCGATCGTCGCCGAGGTTCCCGAGAAGGACGGTGGCGGTGGCGGCGGCGGTGGCATGCCCGACATGTCGGGGATGATGTAGGCGCGATCACCGCGAAGTACGCTTTCGCCTCAACAGGCGAGTGTCGAAAGGGCCCGGCTGACGCCGGGCCCTTTCTCGTTGTCGGCGCGAATTGCGGGCGAGTCCTTTCACATGGCGAAAGGAATCGCCGCGACTCGTGAGGACGGGGGACTTGACACTCATACGAACATATGTTCGTGACGAGCGACGGCAACCCGTACGTGCGCTTCAAGCGTGCGCTCGAGACGGGCAACGAGGCGCTCGTCACCGCCGCGGCGCTCGAGCTGCCCAGGATCGCGCTCGAGGACGCGCTGCGCATCTGCCTCGTGCTCCGCACGGGCGACCCGGAGCGCTACGAGCGCGCCGCGGTGCGGTGGCTCGGTCGGTTCGCGCTGGAGGCGCGTCAGGTCACGATCGATGACCTGCGCCAAGCCGCCGACGCGCTGGCGGTGCTCCCGCAGCGAGCGGCGGAGGCGATGGAGCGGCTACAGCGCCTGTGCGTCGCCCACGGTGTCGGCTGACACATCGCGCTCAGGCGATCGAACGCGTGCGGCGGAACCGGCGGCGCCGGAATCCGGCGCCGGTCCCGCGCGCCACGAGCGTCGCGAGCAGCCCGCCCACGATCGCGTAGATGACCGCCGCCAAGCCCCAGTTGAGCGCCATGTGCAGCTTCGCGCCGCGGACCGGGAACACGTTGGCGAACGGACCGACCAGCCACGCTCCGGCGTCGTGGATGTCGCTGACGAGCGCGTTGGCGGGATTCGCGTCGAGCAGCCTCAGGATCACCGCCACCACGATAGTCGCGACGACCACCCCGGCGATGAATCGAATTGCACGTGCTAGTGCCATACCTCTCCTCCCTTTGAGGCGCCTCCTCTATCGAGGCGCTACCCGCTCCCGCCGGCGGGGAATCCCACGCCGGCGGGAACGGTCTGCAGTCACGGCGTCAATCGTCCGGGGTGACCTTGTCGGCGACCTTGTCGACCGTGTCCTTGACGGACGACTTCGCCCGATCGACCTTGCCCTCGTTCTTGAGGTCCTTGTCGTCCGTGAGCGATCCGGCGGCCTCCTTGATCCTGCCGGCGGCTTCGTCGACGTGCTTGTCGGTCATGTCTCTCCTTTCGTAGCCGTGGTCGGTCACGGCCTACCCGCTCGGAGAGCCGCCGATGCCGTCAGCGAGCCGACACCGGCCCGAGGCTCATCCGGCGTGAGATGCGTGCACCCGCTCGAGCGCCGAGTAGACCTCGAGCGTCCGCCGTGCGACCTCGACCCAGTCGAAGCGCAGCACGTGGTCGCGGGCGTCGGCGACGACGCGCTCCCGCGCCTGCTCGTCGGCCAGGAACCGCTCGAGGATCTCCTGGAGGGCATCGGAGTCCCGCGACGGAAACCTGACGCCGACGGTCCCGTCGCCTGGGACAACTTCGCGCAGCCCGCCCGTGTCGGCCACCACGCACAGGCATCCGGACGCCATCGCCTCGAGCGCGACCAGGCCGAACGGCTCGTAGATCGACGGGACGATCACGATCTCGGCGACCCGGTACAGCGAGTGCAGCATGTCGTCGCCGACCCAGCCGACGAACGAGCCGTAGCGCCGAAGCCCCAGCCGGCGCGCCTGCAGCTTGAGCTCGGCCTCCGCGGTGCCGGTGCCGGCGACCACGAACCGCACGTTCCCGAGCCGCTTGACGACCGGCGCCAGCGCGTCGAGCGCCAGGTGGAAGCCCTTCTCGTACACGAGCCGGCCGACCAGCAGCACCAGTCGCTCGTCGGGGCGCGCGTACTTGGCCCGCAGTCCTTCGAGGTCGTCGACGACCGGCTCGAGGTCGCGCGGGTCGATCCCGTTCGGAATCACGGTGACCTTCGAGGGGCGGACCCCGAACACGCTCGCGACGTGGCCGCGCATGTAGCGCGAGCACGTGATCACCCGGTCGGCGCGCCGCACCATCGCGCGCTCGGAGCCGTGGATGTGGGACTGCGGGTGTTTCTGCACCCAGCCCTGATGCCTTCCGTATTCGGTCGCGTGGACCGTCGTGACCCACGGCAGCCGGTGGCGCCGCGCCAGCCGCTCGGCGGCCTTCGCGACGAGCCAGTCGTGGGAGTGCACGAGCGCGAACTCGAGCCGCTCGCACAGCTCTTCACCGAGCGCGCGCATGTCGCCGTTCATCTCGTCGACCCAGCGCACGAACGCGCCCACGTCCTTCGGGAACGGCGGCTCGGCGACGCGATGGACAACCACTCCGTGGCGGTCCTCCTCCGCCGGGAGATGACCGCCGCCGCGCGTCAGCACGTGCACCTCGACCCCTTCCGCGACCAGATGCTCAGCGAGCTTGCGGACGTGGCGAGCCAGCCCGCCCTCGATCACGGGCGGGTACTCCCACGAAATCAGCAGAACGCGCATCGGGCGGCCCGCACGCTAACGGACCGGCACGGGCTACGACGCCACGCTGGCTGGCTGACCGGCCAGCGGCGGGAAGTTGGGCGACCGGCGCTCGACGAAGCTCTGAACTCCCTCCGCGAAGTCCGGCCGCCCGAACGACTCGGCCATCAGCCGGTTGGCCTCCTCGACGGTCTCGTCGATCGTGCGCTCGTAGTCGGCGTACACCTGCCGCTTCATGTCGGCCATGCTTGCCGGCGAGCACTCGGCCGCAAGCATTCGGGCGTACTCGAGCGTCTGCTCGACCACGCGGCCGTCCTCGACCGACCAGTTGGCGAGGCCCATCTCGGCCGCCTCCTTGCCGAGCACGATCCGGCCCGACAGCAGCAGGTCGAGCGCGCGTGCGGGGCCGATCAGCCGCGGCAGGATCCACGACAGCCCGTGCTCGGCGACCAGCCCGCGCCGCGCGAACGCCGTCGTCAGCTTCGCCTCGGAGGCCACGAACCGCAGGTCGCACATCAGCGCGTGCACGAGCCCGAGCCCGGCGCACGGCCCGTTGATCGCCGCGATCACCGGCTTCGGGATCGTCTGCGCGTAGGTCACCGGGCGGGAGTCGTGCGCGGTGCTGCTGGCGCCCTCGACGTCGCCGCCGGCCAGCGACTGCAGATTCTGCATGTCCGCCCCGGCGCAGAATCCGCGCCCGGCGCCGGTCAGCACGATCGCGCGGACATCGTCGCGGCCGGCGCACTCGTCGAGCAGATCGAAGTAGCGCGTCTGCATCTCCGCCGTCCACGCGTTGAGGCGGTCGGGGCGGTTGAACGTAAGCACCGCCACGCCGTCGTCCATCTCGCACAGCACGACGTCGGTCATTCCTACTCCTCCTCGTAGTCGTCGAACCTGAACCGTACGCCTCCGGCCTCGAACGGGTCTCCCCATTGACCGCCGATCACGATCTCGACGAGCCCTCGCTCGTCCGCGTCGCCGACGATCTCGACGCCGGCATCCACCAACTGCCCGCCGAGCACCGTCTCCCAGCGGGCGCTCACGCCCTCCGGGTCGGCGACCGCCACTTTCGCTCCCGCGACCCGCAACGGCGCGCTCCGCGCCTCCCAGTCCGGCCCACCCCAACGCCAGGCCGCCGGGGGATCGGGCTGGCTGAGCGACACAATCGCGCCGCGCATGTCGGCCGGGTGCAGGTGGACCTCGCGCATGTCGTCGAGCTCCACCTCGAACACCTCCCGAACGCCCAGCGAGCGCACCCGTTCGCGCGCGGCGTCCAGGTCGTCGAGCTGGAACATCGTCATGTACCCGCAGTCGCCGCCGCGGCGCTCGATCAGGCGCCCGGCCGCGGTATCGTCGCGGACCGGCGAGACGACTTCGAGGAACGTGTCGCCGAGGCAGAACACCGCGTTGCGCAGCCCAAAGTGCCCGACGCCGGGATCGGCGAACGGGTCGCGCAACCCGAGCCGTTCGGTCAGCTCGGCGGTGACCGCGTCGAGGTCGCGGGCGGCGATCACCGCCTGGCGGAGACGGAGCATCCCCGAGACCCTACCGCCGTCGGTGGGCCCCGGGGATATTGCCGTCGTCCTACTTCAGAACGGCCTCAGCTGCCGGCCGGCCTGATGTTCTGATTGACGCGGAACAGGTTCTCCGGGTCGTACTCCGCCTTGATCCGGGCGAGCCGGTCGTAGTTGTCGCGATAGCTCGCGCGGACGCGATCCTCGCCCTCGTCCATCATCATGTTCACGTACGCGCCGCCCGCCGAGTACGGGCGCAGCGCCTCGTTGTAGGCGATGCTCCATTCGCGGATCGCCGGCGCGTTGGCCGGATCGGGATCGACGCCCGCGAACACCGAGCCCCAGTTGGCGTCGCGATAGCTCCACGCGGTGTCGGCCGAGTCCACGTCGTGCGCCGCTCCGTCGATCGGGTACAGGTGCATGGTCGACTGCCATGTCGGCAGATCGGCGCCGTACCGCTGATGGATGTCGATCGCCTCGTCGGGGATCTGCTCGACGAAATCGGCGCGCCAGTACCACTGCTGACCCGGTGGGAAGAGGCCGTCGAACGCGCCCTGGAGCATCGCATGCGGCATCGGCTGAACGCCGTGCATCAGGGGCTCGGGGGCCGCCTCCAGCAGCGGCGCCATCGCGCTCTGCGCGTCGTCCTCGGACCCGACGTAGCACCACACGATCCCCACCACCGGGCGGAGGTGTAGCTCCTCCGGAAACGGCGGCGCGGGCGGGACCTTCGAGTACATGAAGAACCCGTTCAGCTCGCGCGGAGCGGCCGGCAGGAACTCGCGGTACACCGACAGCAC
Organism: uncultured Solirubrobacterales bacterium; assembly: GCA_963800475.1. Taxonomy (GTDB): domain Bacteria; phylum Actinomycetota; class Thermoleophilia; order Solirubrobacterales; family Solirubrobacteraceae; genus Palsa-465. The sequence goes on from CAWDAZ010000002.1 coordinate 387,389, forward strand.
GTCGCCGCCGTCCTCGACGGCCCAGAGTGTCGGACCGCCGATGATCGTGCCCACTTCGTGCACGCGGAACAGGAACGACGTGACGACGCCGAAGTTGCCGCCCCCGCCGCGGATCGCCCAGTACAGGTCCGGGTGCTCGTCGGCGCTCGCACGGACCGTCTCTCCGTTCGCGAGCACGATCTCGGCCTCGAGCAGGTTGTCGATCGTCAGCCCGCACTTGCGGGTGAGGTGGCCGAGCCCGCCGCCGAGCGTCAGCCCACCGACGCCGGTCGTCGAGATGATCCCGCTCGGAGTCGCGAGCCCGTACTCGCCCGTCGCGGCGTCCACCTCGCCCCACGTGCAGCCGCCGCCGACACGGACGGTCCGCGCCTGCGGGTCGACCTCGATCGACTTGAGCCTTGACAGATCGATGACGACGCCGTCGTCGACCGTTCCCAGGCCGCCGCCGTTGTGGCCGCCGCCGCGAACGGCCAACGGCAGGCCATGGTCGCGGGCGAACCGGACTACGGCAGCCACGTCTCCCGGGCTCGTGCAGCGGGCGATCAGCGCCGGGCGCCTGTCGATCATCGCGTTGTAGACCGCGCGCGCCTGCTCGTAGTCGTCGTCGCGCGGGCCGATCAGCTGACCTTGAAAGCCCTGAAGCTCCTGTCGGGCCGCATCCGCTGGTGTGATGGTGGTGTTCATTAGCGTCTCCCGTGTTAGGTCCCGACGCCTCCGACTGGAACCGTAGGCCCCTACGGCTCGGTTGTCATGACCCGGTTTGACCCACTTGTCGAACGCGCGGGTGGGAAGCCCGGGCTGGTACCGGTAGTCAGATCTGACTAACGTGCCCCCAGGGCTCTCATGGAACAGCTGCCCGCCTCGCTTCGCCTTTCCTCGGCGCTTCCATTCGTCGGCCGCTCGGCCGAGCTGGAGAAGCTGCGCACACTCCTTCCGAGCGCGTCCGGCGAGGGGCTGCGGATCGTGCTGCTGGGCGGTGAGCCGGGGTCCGGCAAGAGCCGGCTCGTGCGCGAGTTCGCCGTGCTGGCCGCTGAGGACAGAGTGCTGGTGCTGTACGGCGCCTGCGACCCCGTCGTTCAGGCTCCCTACGGCCCGTTCGCGGAGGCGTTCGAGCACCTGCCCGACGCGGTCGAGCCCGGTGAGCTGTCGGCGCTCGGCGCGCGCACCGCCGAGCTGGCCCGCCTGGTTCCGGAGCTGGCGGGCGCGCCGGCAGCGCCGGCGGCGGTTGCCGACCCCGACACCGAGCGCCACCGGCTCCACACGGCCGTCGCCGACGCGCTCGAGGTACTCGGGCACGGCCGGCCGGCGCTGCTCGTGATCGAGGACGCCCACTGGGCGGATGACTCGACGCTGCTGCTGCTCCGCCATCTGGCGCGAGCCGCGGGGAGCGCGCGTGCGCTGGTGCTCGTGACTTTCCGCGACACCGAAGTGGACATGCCCGACGCTCTGTCGGAGACGCTTGCCGACCTTCGCCGCTCCGAGCGGGTCGTGAGGATCCGGCTGGCAGGGCTGACCGAGGACGATGTCTCCGAGTTCGTCAGCCAGGCCGCGGAGGACGAGCTCGGGGGTGAGCTACCGGAGCTTGCCGCGGCGATCAGCTCGCTCACAAACGGCAACGCGTTTCTGGTCTGCGAGCTGTGGCGCGCGCTGGTCGAGACCGGCGTGATCGAGGTCGCCGATGGTTCGCTGCGCGTGACCCGGCCGCTCGCCGAGCTGGGCACGCCGGAGAGCGTCCGCGAGGTCGTGAGCCAGCGGCTGGCGCGACTGTCCCGCGAGACCACGGTGCTGCTCGAGCTGGCGGCCGCGGTCGGCTCGGAGTACGAGCTCGAGCTCGTGCGTCGGGCCAGCGGGCTCACGGAACGGGAGCTCATCGCGGCCCTGGACGAGGCCGTGCACAGCGGACTCGTGGAGGAGCTTTCAGGGCATCGCCTGGCGTACCGGTTCACGCACGAGCTCGTGCGTCGGGCCGTCTACGACCGGCTCACCGCCGTCAGACGCGCCGAGCTGCACCTGCGCGTGGGCGAGGCGCGGGAGGCTGCCGACGGCCGCTCGGCGCGGGCACTCGCCGACCTTGCGTACCACTTCACCGCCGCCGCTCCATTAGGTGAGGTTGCCCGTGCGATCGAGTACAACCGGCTCGCCGCCCGCGCCGCAAGTGAGGCGGTCGCATTCGACGAAGCCGCCCGGTGCCTGCGCCGGGCGCTCGAGCTCGGCATCGGCGAGAGCCGCGAGCGGGCCGAGGTGCTGCTCGAGCTCGGCGACGCCACCAACCGCGCGGGCAACGCTCCCGACGCGATGCGGGCATTCGAGGAGGCCGCTGAGATCGCGCGGGAGCGCGGCGACGCCCAGCTGCTCGCCCGCGCCGCGATCGGGTACGAGGACGCGCACTGGCGGCCAGGGATGACCGGAGAGGTGGCAGATCTGCTCGAGGAGGCGGCGGTGGCGCTCGGCGACGAGCGCTCTGCGCTCCGGGTCGGGCTGTTGAGCGGGCTTGCCCGCGCCCTCGACCTGAAGGGGGAGCAGGAGCGCGCCGTCGCGGTGCGCCAAAGCGCGATCACGCTCGCACGGGAGCTGAACGACCGTGCCGGCCTTGCGCAGGTGCTGATGCGCGCGTACTGGTCGCGAGGAACCACCTCGCTCGGGGAGATCATCGAGATGCTCACCGAGGCGAAGGCGCTCGGCGAGGAGATGGGCGCCCTCGAAATCCAGGGCGAGGCGAGCTCCTGGCTGATCCCGTCGTACGTGGCGGCGGGGAACCTCGCCTCGGCGCGCAGGCAGATCACCCCGCTGCTCGAGATGGCCCAGGCCTCCGCGCAGCCATTCGTGATCCACGTCGCCGAGCACTACCGCGCGGCGATCGCGTTGGCCGACGGGCAGCTAGACCTCGCGGAGGAGGCAGCCCGCCGCTCGCACGAGGCGGGGCGTCTGCTGACGGGGCGGGACGCGTCCGGCACGTACGGGATCCAGACCTTCAGCCTGCGGCGCGAGCAGGGGCGCCTCGCCGAGCTCGCGCCAGTCGTCAGGGTGCTCGCCGGCTCGGGCCGAGATCGGGGCCCGTGGCGGCCGGGGATGGTCGCGCTGCTGGCGGAGCTTGGGATGGAGAAGGAGGCCCGGCGCGAGCTCGAGCGGATCATGGGCGAGGGGCTGGAGCAGTTCCGCGAATCGCTATGGCTCGCCGCGCTCGCGTACATCACCGACGCGACGACCGCACTGGGCGACGCGGCGGCGGCGGAACTGGTGTACCCGCACTTCGAGCAGCTCACCGGTACCAACGTGATGATCGGCCACCTGGTCGCGTTCTACGGCGCCGCCGATCGCTATCTCGGCATGCTCGCCGCGACGCTCGGCGAGTCGGAGCGCGCGTGGGAGCACTTCGAAGCGGCGATCGAGCTCAACCGCCGAATGGGCGCCCAGACTTGGCTAGCGCACACGCAGTACGAGTACGCGCGCGCGCTGATCGCAGCCGGGAGCCGCGATCACCAGCGGGTCGTCCTGCTCACCGGGGAGGCCAGAACGCTCGCGTCACGGATCGGCCTGAGAGCGCTGCTCGGACGGATCGATGCGCTCGGAGCGCACGGCACGCCGGCCGAGCTCCCGGACGGGCTGTCGGCGCGTGAGGCGGAGATCCTGCGGCTGGTGGCGCGGGGGATGAGCAACCGCGAGATCGGACAGGCGCTGTTCATCAGCGAGCACACCGCCGCCAATCACATCCGCAACATCCTCCGCAAGACGGGCTGCGTGAACCGCACGGAGGCCGCGTCGTACGCGCACCGACATTCGCTTGCCGAAGTCTGAGCCAGGAGTAGGATCAGCGCAGGATGCCCCTGTTCGTGATCGAGCGAAGCTTCGCCGAGCGGCTCGAGCTAGACGACGACGACGTGAAGGTGATCGAGGAGATCAACGCCGACGAGGGCGTGCGGTGGCTGTTCTCGTTCCTGAGCGCCGACCGCCTTCGGACGTACTGCCTGTACGAGGCTCCCTCGGCCGACGCGATCCTGTCGGCGGCACGCCGTGCCGACGTTCCCGCGGATGAGATCGTCGAGGTCGAAGCCGACACGGTCGGCCCCAGGCGCGCGGCCGAATGGGCCGCGTCGCAGCCCGCCGGCTGACTTCGTCTTAGAACCGCCCGCGCAACGGCGGGCGCGGGATCGGCGCGTCGCGATCGTCCTCAGACGGACGATCCTCGATCGGAAGGTCGGAGCTGTGGTCGAACCACATCACCCCGTGCCGTCCGAGCTCGCTGAGGGGCCCGCCGGTGCGCAGGTAGGTCAGGACCCCGATCAGCGCCGTCGCGACGGTGACCACAATCGTGACTGCTTCGAATGCACGCATCGCAAACCGACGGTAGTCAACCCGCTCGGGACCACAGTGAGATCGCTCACATTGCGGTCTCAGAGCCGTTCGAACACGCCGATCCCGTGCGCGTCCACCAGCCGTCGCGCCGGCTCGCGTGAACCGAACGAGCGCTCCTCGCCGGACAGCACGTCGCGCCAGCGTCCGCCCGGCGGGTCCTCGAGCGCGGAGTCGCCGAGCTCGTCTCGCACGGCGACCGCGACCAGTACGCCGCCGCCGCGAACGAACGCGCACACACTGGTTCCGCACTTGAGCGGCTCGTAAGACCCCCCGAACGGCTTGGGCCGTCGCGCCCGTAGTCCCAGCAGCCGCAGGATCAGGAACAGCTTGCGGGTCTCGGCGACCGGGGGCGAGCCGCCCATCAGCCGCTGCAGCATCGCCTGGCGCCAGCCGAAGTCGACCGGGCGGCGGTTGTCCGGGTCGACCAGCGCCCGGTAGCGGAGCTCGTCTCCCTGGTAGATGTCGGGAATCCCCGGAACGGTCAGCTTCAGCACCAGCTGACCGACCGCGGCACGATCGCCGGCGAGGGCGACCTGAGCGGCGAACGGCTCGAGCTCGCCGAGGAATTCCGCGTCCGCGAACAGCGCCCGGCAGAACTGCTTGACGACCAGCTCGTACTCGTGGTTCTGCGCGACCCAGCTGGTGTTCCGCTTCGCCTCCCGAAGCGCCTTCTCGATGTGCGCCTCGATCCGCTCCAGCTCGATCGGCCACGCCCCGACCAGCGTCTGGAGCAGGAAGTAGCGCTCGACGTCGTCCGGGGCACCGTCGCGGCGATGGCGCTCGCTCAGCGCGAACAGCCGCTCGGCGACCGCGCTCCACTGGTTCGCCATCGATGACAGGGCGCCGATTCGCGCACGAACGTCGCCCGAGCGCTTGGCGTCGTGGGTCATCGTCGTCAGCAGCCCGGTGGGGAACCGCTCGGCCCGCTCGACGCACCCGGCGTGGAAGCGCTCCACGTCGATCCCGAACCGGCCCGGGTCGCCGCCGACGTCGTTGAGCGCCAGCAGGCGGCAGTAGCGATAGAACGCCGTGTCCTCGATTCCCTTAGCCGTGATCGCCGGCGTCGTCTGCTGAAAGCGGGTCACGAACGCGGGCGGGCCCTCGAGGATGAGGCGCTGGATGTCGGGGTCGACGTTGGCCAGCGCGCCCCGGTCGGCGTCGTCGACCCTGCGCGCCACCGGATCGATATAGGTGCGGTAAACCGGCAACGAAGAGAGCGCGCGAGCGAGGCCGTCGATGAACTTTGGCGACTTGGTTAAGCCATCTGGAACCAAATCGCCATCGTTCGTGTCCAGCTCGCGGGCGAGGCGTTCGACCTCGGGGCGGAAGGTGGACGTCGCCTGCTCGAGCTTCGCCTCGAATGCCACCTCCTCGAAGCCGCGCCGGTCGCCCGAGACGCTCCACCACAGCGCCGTCAAAGGCTCCTCGCCCGCCGGGTCGACGAACAGCGCGCAGGCGTCGTTCAGGAACTCGTATCCGACCGTGCCGCACACCGGCCAGTCGCGAAGCCGCTCGCTCGGAGCGAGGATCTTCTCGACCCAAACCCGCTCGGCGCCGCCCGAGCGCAGCCGCTCGAGGTACTCGGCCGGGTCGGCGAGCCCGTCGGGATGGTCGACCCGCAAGCCGTCGACCAGGCCCCGCCCGACCAGCGACAGGAGCAGTGCATGGGTCCGCTCGAACACCGCGGGATCCTCCTGGCGCACGCCCGCGAGGTCGTCGATGTCGAAGAACCGGCGGTGGCGCCCGGTGGACGGGTCGATGTCGAAGAACCTGCGCCGCAACGTCTCGTCGGCCCAGTAGTGGTTCTCCGGATCGGCGGCCATGTGGTTCGGGACCACGTCGAGGATCAGGCCCATGTCCGCGGCCCGCGCGGCACCGGCGAGTTGCTCGAACTCCGCCTCGCCGCCGAGCGCGTCCGACAGCCGCCCCGGGTCGACCACGTCGTACCCGTGCGTCGACCCCGCCCGCGCCCGAAGCGAAGGCGAGAGGTACAGGTGCGAGACGCCCAGGTCGCGCAGGTACGGGATCAGGCCGGCCGCCGCGCGAAAGCCGAATCGAGCGGTCAGCTGCAGCCGGTAGGTGGCCGTGAGCTCGCTCACCTGACGCGCCTCAGGATCACGACCGAGCGGGAGATCATCTCGACCTCGGTTCGCGCCCCGTGGCTGGCGCTGCCCGGCTGCGCGCCGGGGTCGGCGGTCGTCAGCTCGAGTGCCCAGCTCGCTCCGAACCGCCGGCGGGGGAGCATGAACGCCCGGTCCTCGTGGTGAGCGTTGAACAGCACGATGAACGAGTCGTCCTCGAGCTCCTCGCCATGCGGGCTTGTTGAGGCGAGCTCGAGCCCGTTCAGGAACATCCCGAGCACCGGCTCGCCGTCGTTCCAGTCGCGACGGGTCATCTTGCGCCCGTCGGGGCGGAACCACCACACGTCGGGCAACCCGGAGCGCTCGCCCTCGACACCTCCTAGGAACGTGTCGCGCCGGAACACCGGATGCTCGCGGCGCAGCCGGATCAGCCGGCGGGTGAACTCGCGGAGCTCCTCGGCGGGCCGGCTTTCACCCCAGGCGTACCAGGAGATCTCATTGTCCTGGCACCACGCGTTGTTGCTCCCGCGCTGGGTGCGGTTCAGCTCGTCGCCTCCGAGCAGCATCGGGGTGCCCTGGGAGATCAGCAGCGTGGTCAGGAAGTTCCGCTGCTGGCGGGAGCGCAGGGCGTTGATGTCCGCGTCGTCGGTCTCGCCCTCGACCCCGCAGTTCCAGGAGCGGTTGTCGCCGGTTCCGTCCTGGTTGTCCTCGAGGTTGGCCTCGTTGTGCTTCTGCTCGTAGGAGACGAGGTCGCGCAGCGTGAACCCGTCGTGAGCGGTGATGAAGTTGATCGACGCGAACGGCTCGCGGCCGTCGGCCTCGTACAGGTCCGAGGACCCCGACAGGCGCTGCGCGAACTCGCCGTTGCCCGAGAAGCCGCGCCAGTAGTCGCGCATCGAGTCGCGGTAAACGCCGTTCCACTCCGACCACAGCACCGGGAAGTTGCCGACCTGGTAGCCGCCCGGGCCGACGTCCCACGGTTCGGCGATCAGCTTCACCTGCGAGATCACGGGGTCCTGATGGATCGTGTCGAAAAACGCCGACAGCCGGTCGACGTCGAAGAACTCGCGGGCCAGCGCGGCCGCGAGGTCGAACCGGAAGCCGTCGACGTGGCACTCCGTGACCCAGTAGCGCAGCGAGTCCATGATCAGCCGCAGGACGCTCGGGTGGACGGGGTTGAGCGAGTTGCCGGTCCCCGTGAAGTCCATGTAGTAGCGCGGGTCGTCCGGCATCAGCCGGTAGTACGAGGTGTTGTCGACGCCCTTGAACGACAGCATCGGGCCGAGGTGATTGCCCTCGGCGGTGTGGTTGTAGACGACATCGAGGATCACCTCGATGCCGGCGCGGTGCAGCGCCTTCACCATCCCTTTGAACTCCCGCACCTGCTCGCCGCGGCGGCCGGTGGCCGCGTACTCCGAGTGCGGCGCGAAGTAGCCGATCGTGCTGTATCCCCAGTAGTTGCGCAGCCCGCGCTCGGATAAGAATGACTCGTCGGAGATGTGATGGACGGGGAGCAGCTCGACCGCCGTCACGCCGAGGTCCTTAAGGTAGGAGACCGCCGGCTCGGACGCGAGGCCGGCGTAGGTGCCCCGCAGGTCCTCGCGGACCTCGGGGTGGCGCATCGTGAAGCCCTTCACGTGCGTCTCGTAGATGACCGTGTCGGCGAACGGGATCCGCGGCGGCCGGTCCCCCTCCCACAGGAACGCGTCGTCGATCACGACCGACTTGGGCATCGCCGCGGCGTCATCCTCGTCGTCGCGCTCGAGGTCGGCCTCCTCGGTCCCGTCGGGCACGTAGGGGAACACGTTGGCGTCGTGCGCCCAGTCGACGATCCCGTCGATCGCCTTCGCGTACGGGTCGATCAGCAGCTTGTCGGGATTGAAGCGCTGGCCCTCCGCCGGCGCGTACGCCCCGTGCAGGCGGAACCCGTAGCGCTGGCCGGGGCCGACCCCTGGGAGGTAGCAGTGCCAGTTGAGCGCCCGCCGCTGGGTCATCTCGATCCGGCGCTCGGAGTCCCCGTCGTCGAACAGGCACACCTCGACCGCCTCGGCGTGCTCGGAGAAGATCGAGAAGTTGGTGCCGCTTCCGTCCCAGGTTGCCCCCAGGGGAAACGGCCGGCCGGGCCAGACCGCGGTCATCGGGAGTCCTCCTCGAGCAGCGCGCCGGACAGAGGCGCGACATCGAGCGCCGTCGGAGCGTCCAGCCGCGTGTCCTCGCTTGTCGCCAGCCGCAGCGTCGCGTCCCCCGCGTCGAGCGACGCCGCCTCGCGCCCGAAGTTGCACACCAGCTCAAACCTCCCCCGCTTCACCCGCAGCCACCGCTCGTCCTCGTCCCACCCAACGGAGTCGACCCGTCCACCGGGCAGCTCACGCCGGACCGCCAGCAGCTCGCGGTACAGCTGCGCGAGCTCAGGATCGGCGACCCGGGTCAGCTTCGAGCGCTCGAACGTCGCCGGGTCCTGGGGGTCCGGGATCTCCTCGCGCGCGAACTGCGCGAACCCGGCGAACTCCTCGCGGCGCCCCACGCGCGTGGCCTCGGCGATCTCCGGATCGATGTGGTCGGCGAAGAACTGAAACGGCGCACGCTCGCCGTATTCCTCGCCCATGAACAGCAGCGGCACATACGGGGCGAGCAGCGTGCAGAACGTGGCCAGCGGCTGCAGCTCGGCCGCCAGCCGGTCGCCCAATGCGCGGTTGCCGACCTGGTCGTGATTCTGGGCGTAGACGACGAAGCGCTCTCCCGGCGCGTGCTCGAAGGCGTGGGCGAGCCGCGCCATCGAGCCGAACTCCGCGTAGTAGCCGTCGCGCTCATCGGTCAGCAGCACGTGCAGAGCGTGATGGAAGTCGTCGATCCAGATCGCGTCGCAGGCGGGGGCGCCGTGGGCCGTTGGATCGTCCATTCCGATCTCGCCGATCACGACGGTGCCGGCGCGCGCGGCGTGCACCCGGCACGCGATCGCCGCGACGATCTGCTCGGGGCTCGAGTCGGCGATCGCGTGGATCGCGTCGAGGCGCAGCCCGTCGATCCCGAAGTCGCGGATCCAGCCGGTCGCGCTCTGCAGGACCCACTCGCGGACCGCGCCGCTTCCGTCCTGGTCGTAGTTGATCGCGCGGCCCCAGGGGGTCTCGTGCTTGTCGGTGAAGTACGGTCCGAACGCGTCGAACGCCTTGATTCCCGATGTCCCGATGTGGTTGTAGACGACGTCGAGGATCACAGCGAGCCCGGCCTGGTGCGCGGCCTCGACGAGCCGCAGCAGACCGCGCGGGCCGCCATACGAGGACTGCGCCGCGGAGATGTACACGCCGTCGTAGCCCCACCCGCGCGCGCCGGGGAACTCGGCCACAGGCATCAGCTCGATCGTCGTGATACCGAGCTCGGCGAGCCCGGCGAGGTACGGGATCGCGGCCTCGAAGGTGCCGGCAGGAGTGAACGTGCCGACGTGGAGCTCGTAGATCACGTGGTCACCGAGTGCGCGGGTGTCGGCGAGCGGCGCGGGAGGCTCGACCGACAGCACCCGCGACGGTCCCCTGATCCCCTCCGGCTGCCAGCGCGAGGCGGGGTCCGGCAGCAGCTGGTCGTCGACCAGGAACAGGTAGTCGTCCCCGGCGAGAGCCGGAGCGACCACCTCATAGATGCCATCCCCGGCGTCCGAGAGCTCCACCTCTCGGTCCCCGACCCGCAGGCCGATCGATTCGGCCCGCGGCGCCCACACGCGGAATTCGCTCAGCCCGTCGCCGACCGGGCGCGCACCGAATGGCTCCACTAGCGCTCGGGTACGAGCCAGATCGCAGCGAGCGGCGGGAGCGTCACCTCGGCCGACACGGGCTGCCCGTGCCATGGGATCGGCTCGGGCTCGACGCCGCCGAGGTTGCCGACGTCCCTGCCGCCGTAGAACGTCGAGTCGGTGTTGATCGCCTCGCGCCAGCGGGTCGCGCGTGGAAGCCCGATCCGATAGGCCTCGCGCGGGACGGGGGACAGGTTGGCGACGAACACGAGCACGCGACCACCGGCTTCGCCGGCGGTGCCCCCGTCGCGCGACTGCCGCGCGAACGCGACCACGTTCGAGTCGGCGTCGTTGGGCTCGATCCACCAGAACCCGTCCGGGTCGGAGTCGACCTGCCACAGCGCCGGTTCCTCGCGGTACAGGCGGTTGAGGTCGCGGACCAGCGACTGGATGCCGGCGTGCTCGGGGCGCTCGAGCAGGTGCCAGTCGAGCGAGCGCTCGTGACTCCACTCCGACTCCTGCGCGATCTCGCCGCCCATGAACAGCAGCTTCTTCCCCGGGTGCGCCCACATGTACGCGTACAGCGCTCGGAGGTTGGCCAGCTTCTGCCAGCGGTCGCCCGGCATCTTCTCGTACAGCGAGCCCTTGCCGTGGACGACCTCGTCGTGCGAGAGCGGCAGGATGAAGTTCTCGCTGAACGCGTACATCAGCGAGAACGTCAGCTCGTGGTGGTGATAGCGGCGGTAGATCGGCTCCTGCTGGAAGTAGCCGAGCGTGTCGTGCATCCAGCCCATGTTCCACTTGAACCCGAACCCCAGCCCGCCGAGGTACGTGGGTCGCGAGACGCCCGGCCACGCGGTCGATTCCTCGGCGGCGGTGACGATTCCCGGCTCGCGTCCGTACACGACCTCGTTCATCTCCTTCAGGAACCCGACCGCATCGAGGTCCTCGCGGCCGCCGAACTCGTTCGGGACCCACTCGCCCTCGCGCCGCGAGTAGTCGAGGTACAGCATCGACGCGACCGCGTCGACGCGGATCCCGTCGACGTGGTACTCGCGCAGCCAGAACAGCGCGTTCGAGATCAGGAAGTTGCGGACCTCGTGACGGCCGAAGTTGAACACCAGCGTGCCCCAGTCGGGATGCGCGCCGCGGCGCGGATCGTCGTGCTCGTAGAGCGCCGTGCCGTCGAACCGCGCGAGCGCGAACTCGTCGCGCGGGAAATGGGCGGGGACCCAGTCGAGGATCACCCCGACCCCGTTCGAGTGCATCCGCTCGATGAACTGGCGGAGCTCGTCCGGCCCGCCGTAGCGTGGCGTGGGCGCGAAATATCCGGTCACCTGGTAGCCCCACGAGCCCTCGAACGGGTGCGCCATCACCGGCAGCAGCTCAACGTGGGTGAAGCCCATGTCCTTGACGTACGCGCTCAGCTCGTCGGCGAGCTCCAGGTAGCTGAGCGATCGGTTGCCGTCGAGCGTGTTCAGGCGCCACGACCCGAGGTGCACCTCGTAGATCGACACCGGCCGCTCGAGCGGCTGCTGCTCGGTCCGCGCGGCGAGCCACTCTGCGTCGCCGGCGCCCCACCGGTGCTGTGAGTGGAACACGATCGACGCGGTCTGCGGCGGAAGCTCGGCCTCCTGGGCGTACGGGTCCGCCTTCAGCCGCAGCTCGCCGTTCGCGTCGAGGATCTCGAACTTGTAGCGCTGCCCCGGCTCGACGCCCGGCACGAACAGCTCCCACACGCCGGTCGAGCCGAGCGAGCGCATCGCGTGCAGGCGGCCGTCCCACATGTTGAAGTCGCCCACCACGCTGACGGCGCGGGCGGCGGGCGCCCACACGGCGAACGCGGTCCCCATCACGGGCCGGTTCGAACCCCACTCGATCACGTGCGCGCCGAGCTTCTCGTACAGCTCCTCGTGCCGCCCCTCGCCGATCAGGTGCCGATCGAGCTCGCCGATCGTCGGCGCGAACGCGTAGGGGTCGTCGATCGTGAACATGCCGGCGTCGCCGTAGTCGATCTCGAGCCGGTAGGAGAGCGGGAGCTCGGCGTCCTCGACGACGCCCTCGAACACGCCGCCGGGGTGAACCTGCTCGAGCTCGACCGCGTCGACGGGGCCGTCGGGGAGCTGCGCCGTGATCGCGCAGGCGGCGGGGCGGAGCGCGCGGATCACGACGCCGTCATCGACGGGGTGGGCGCCGAGCACGTCGTGCGGGCTCGGGTGCTCGCGCCGGACGAGGGCGTCGAGCTGGCCGGCCGCGACCGTGGTCATTCGTCCTCCAGCAGCCGGCGAATTCCCGCGACCGGGATCGGGACCCACCCGGGGCGGTTGTCGAGCTCGTACTGGAGCTCGTAGATCGCCTTCTCGAGCTCGAACACCGACAGCAGGCTGCGGATCTGCGCCTCGCCCGCGGGCAGCAGGGTCGCCTCGATCCGCTCGAAATAGCTGTCCAGGAACCGCTCGCGTGCGCGCTGTTCGAAGTCCTCGGGCGCGCGCTGGCCGCGCAGGATCTCGACTGCCGAGGTGGCGTAGGCGAACGACCGCAGCATGCTCGCGAGGTCGCGCAGCGCCGAGCGCTTCTCGCGGCGCTCGTGCAGCGGCCGCGCCGGCTCGCCCTCGAAGTCGATGATCACCCACGCGTCGCCCGCCGAGAGCGTCTGTCCGAGGTGGTAGTCGCCGTGCGTGCGGATCTCGCGGCCGCCGACGCCGGCCTGCGCGCGCGCCGCCAGCTTCTCGCGTACGTCCTGGGCACGGCCGGCGATGTCGGCGACGCGCTCGTCGTCGGGCAGCCGCAGGAACACGCGCTCGATGTCCTCGTCGACGGTCGCGGTCAGCAGCGACAGCGACTCCTGGCTGGGCTCCTCGGGCGAGAACGCCGGGTCGCCGGCGTCGGAGGCGAGCACGTTGTGCATCTCGCCGGTGACTGCGCCGAGGCCGCCGAGCCGGTCGAGGAACACGTCGGGCCGCGAGACGATCTCCTGGAGCGCCAGCTCCCAGCCGTCGACTGCGCCCGGCACGAACGTCTGCGCGACGCCGAGCGTGGTGCTGAGCGCCTGGCCCTCGTAGTCGTACCAGCCCAGCAGGGGAGCGATGTGCTCAAAGCCGCGCTCGCTCAGGAATCGCAGCATCTCGAGCTCGGGGTTGATGCCCGGCTCGAGCTTCCGGAACACCTTCAGCACGAGCCGGTCGTCGTACACGATCGAGGTGTTCGACTGTTCGGCCCCGATCGGCCGCGCCGGATCGCCGTCGCGCACGTCGAGCAGCGCGTCGGCGAGCTCGAACGCGAACCGGCCCTGCTCGGTCTCGATCGTGTCGCGCCGCTCCAACCGCGCGATCAGCTCGGCTGCCTCGGCTGGTTCGGCCAGCGCGTCGAACGTGCCCGGCGCCAGCAGCAGCTGGTAGAGCTCGTGCGTGCCGGTGGCGAACCGCGCCTGGACCAGCGCGAGCGCCAGCACCGGGTCCTCGCGCAGGAGCACGCTCTCGGCGATCTCGATCGCGTTCACGGACCTCGACTTCGATGCGTACCAGCGCTGGCGCTCGAGCCACTCGGGCAGCGCCTCCAGTTCGACGACCCGCTCGACCTCGGTCGCGCTCTGCACGGGCTCAGCCATCCTCGTCCTCCTCTTCGAGGAGCTCGAACCAGTAGAACCCGCGCGCGCCGAGCGTCAGCAGGTACGGGAGCTCGCCGATCCTCGGGAACCGGGAGCGGCCGAACAGCTCGACCGGATAGCGCCCCTCGAACGCGCGGAGGTCGAGCTCGACGGCCTGAGCCGAGCGCGCCAGGTTGTGGACGCACAGGACGAGGTCGTCCTCGAACTGCCGCAGGTGGGCGAAGATCTTCGGGTTCGACGGCTCGATCGGCTCGTACGTGCCAAACCCGAACACCGGGTGCTCCTTTCGCAGCGCGATCAGGCGGTGCAGCCAGCGCAGCAACGAGGTGGGGGTGCGCAGCTGCGCCTCGATGTTGAGTGCCTGGAAGCCGTACACCGGGTCCATCAGCGGCGGCGCGTACAGCTGCTGGAAGTCCGCGCGCGAGAAGCCGCCGTTGCGGTCGCCCGACCACTGCATCGGGGTGCGTACGCCGTCGCGGTCGCCGAGGAACACGTTGTCGCCCATCGCGATCTCGTCGCCGTAGTAGAGGACCGGCGAGCCGGGAAGCGAGAACAGGATCGCGTGCATCAGCTGCATCTCGTCGCGGCCGTTGTCGAGCAGCGGCGCCAGCCGGCGGCGGATTCCGAGGTTGAGCTTCATGCGCGGGTCCTTGGCGTACTCGCTGTACATGTAGTCGCGCTCGTCGTCGGTGACCATCTCGAGCGTGAGCTCGTCGTGGTTGCGCAGGAACAGCCCCCACTGTGAGCCCCCGGGAATCGGCGGGGTGTTCTCGAGGACCTCGTACACGGGCGTCGACTCCTCGCGCCGCATCGCCATGAACATCCGCGGCATCACCGGGAAGTGGAACGCCATGTGGCACTCGTCGCCGGATCCGAAGTACTGGACGACGTCGGCCGGCCACTGGTTGGCCTCCGCGAGCAGCACGCGATCCGGGTAGCGCTCGTCGATCTCGCGCCTGACGCGCTTGAGGTACGAGTGGGTCTCGGGCAGGTTCTCGCAGTTGGTGCCCTCGCGCTCGAACAGGTACGGGACCGCGTCGAGCCGGAAACCGTCTAGCCCGAGTTCGAGCCAGAAGCGGAGCACGTCGAGCATCGCCTCCTGGACCTCGGGGTTCTCGTAGTTGAGATCGGGCTGGTGCGAGAAGAACCGATGCCAGTAGTACTGCCCGGCGACCGGGTCCCACGTCCAGTTCGAGGACTCCGTGTCGATGAAGATGATCCGCGCGTCGCTGTAGCGCGCGTCGGTGTCCGACCACACGTACCAGTCACGGTCGGGCGAGCCGGCCGGCGCCTGGCGAGCGCGCTGGAACCAGGGGTGGTCGATCGAGGTGTGGTTCATCACCAGGTCGGCGATCACCCGGACCTGGCGGGCGTGGGCGGCGTCGATCAGCTGCTGGACGTCGTCGACCGTTCCGTAGTCCTGGTGAACGCGCGTGAAGTCGGAGATGTCGTAACCACCGTCGCGGAGCGGCGACTCGTAGAACGGCAGCAGCCAGATGCAGTCGATCCCCAGCCACTGGAGGTAGTCGAGCTTCTCGGTGAGCCCGCGGAAGTCGCCGATTCCGTCGCCGTTGCCGTCGTAGAAGCCGCGTACGTGGATCTCGTAGAAGACCGAGCGCTTGAACCACAGGGGCTCGGCCTCGAACCACTGCCTTGTGATCGCCTGGGAGTCCCGCTCGCGGTCGGCCGAGGGAGGGGTTGCCGCTGCCGCGCGCTCGGCCGCGAGGATGTGGGTGAGGGTCGGGGGGCCGACGCTCACGCTTCAACCCTGAGCACGTGCGCCTGCCGGACGCCCGGCTCCAGCCGCACGTAGTTGGGCCCGATCCGCCACTGGTAGCGATCGGCGGACAGCAGGTCGCGGGCGGAGAAGCTCGGCGCCAGTCCGAGCCCGGCGGGGACCGTCGCGACTCCCTCTTGAGCCTGGTGTGGATCGATGTTGACCACGCAGATCACGGTATTGCCCGCGACCTGCTTGGCGTATGCGATCAGCGCGTCGTTCGCGGTGTCGAGAAACGTGACGTTCGAGAACAGCTGCAGCGCCGGGTTCTCGCGCCGCGCGAAGTTGAGCCGCTGAATCATCGGCAGCAGCTCGCCGTCCAGCGCCCGGCGCCCCCGCTCGTACTTCTCGGAGTGCAGGTACTCCTCCGAGCCCTCGCAGACGGCGACATTCTCGAGGTTCTCGTACCCCGAGTAGACCCCGTAGCTGGGGCTGAGCGTCGCGGCGAGCACCAGTCGCGCCTCGAACGCGGGGCGGCCGCCGTGCTGCAGGTAGGCGTGGAGGATGTCGGGGGTGTTGACGAAGAAGTTGGGTCGGAAGTACTCCTGCTCGCCCGAGTAGGCGAGTTCGAGGACGTACTCGGTCAGCTCGTGCCGGGAGTTCTTCCAGGTGAAGTAGGTGTACGACTGGCTGAAGCCGATCTTTCCCAGCTGGCGCATTACCGCGCGCCGCGTGAACGCCTCGGCGAGGAACACGACCGCGCGGTCGCGCTGGTGGACCTCGTCGATCAGCCACGCCCAGAACGGGAACGGCTTCGTGTGCGGGTTGTCGACCCGGAACACCCTGACGCCGCAGTCGACCCACTGCAGTACGACCTCGAGCAGCGCTTGCCAGAGACCGCGCCAGTCCGGCGAGTCCCAGTTCACGTTGTAGATGTCCTGGTAGCGCTTGGGCGGGTTCTCGGCGTACTTGAGCGTGCCGTCGGGCCGGCGGTGGAACCACTCGGGGTGCTCGGTCAGCCACGGATGGTCGGCCGAGGCCTGGATCGCGAAATCGAGCGCGATGTCGATCCCGTACTCGGCCGCGGTGCCGGTCAGGCTGCGCAGGTCCTCGACCGTCCCCAGCTCCGGGTGGACGGCTTCGTGCCCGCCGGTCTCATCGCCGATCGCCCACGGCGAGCCCGGATCGTCCGGCCCCGCGACAAGCGCGTTGTTGCGGCCCTTGCGGTTCGTGTGGCCGATCGGGTGGATCGGGGGCAGGTACACGACGTCGAAGCCGAGCTCGGCGAGCTTCGGCAGCTGGCGCTCGACACCCTCCAGGCCGCCCCACGAGCGCGGGAACAGCTCGTACCACGAGCCGAACCGCGCCCGGGTCCGGTCGACGTCGACGGCCAGCGGCTCCTCGAGCGTGACCAGCCCGTGCCGCTCCTGAACCAGCTCGACGGCTTCGGACAGCTCCGGCCCGAGCATCACATCGTGCTTGGCGGCCTCGGGGATCGCGGGGTCCACGAGCGTGAGCAGCGCGTGGTCGATCAGCGCCTTGCTGCCGGCGGTCTGTGCGGTCTGCGCGGCGCCGCGCAGCAGCACGATCCCCTCCGACAGCTCCCCGGCCAAGTCGTGCTGGCCGGCTTCGAGCTTGCGGCGCAGCTCGTCGCGCCAGGTCCCGAACACGTCGGTCCATGCCTCGACGGTGTACTCGAAGCGGCCCATCCGGTCGACCTCGAAGCTCCCGGCCCAGCGGACGCCGTCGAGATGCGCGTCGATCCGGACCATCTCAGCCTCGCGCCAGCGGCCACCGGGCGCGCGGTGGCGGACGATCGCTCGCAGCAGGTCATGGCCGTCGCGGAAGATGTCGGCCTCGACGCGAACGGTGTCGCCGACGCACCGCTTGGCCGGGAAGCGCCCGCCGTCCACCGCCGGAGACGGGCACTGGATGACGATTCGGGCCGGCGCCGACCGGGCAGCTCTCGGTCTGCCGCCGCGCGCGGCGGCCGTTCGGGTTCCCGTCGCGGAACCGGCCATGGCCTCAACATACCCACGTGCTCGAACTCAAGCGCTCCAGCGGCGTACAACTTCACATCACGTCATTGCCGGGTGGTCGGCTCGGCCGGGAGGCGTACCGGTTCGTCGACTGGCTCGCGGCGGCCGGCCAGTCGTGGTGGCAGACGCTGCCGCTCGGCCCGCCCGACCGGCACGCGTCCCCGTACAAGGCGCGCTCGGCGTTCGCGGCGTGGCCTGGACTTCTGGAGGGTCGCCGCGCGCCGGTCAGCCGCGCGGAGCTGACCGTGTTCCGCGAGCACCACGCGGCCTGGATCGAGGATTGGGAGCGGTTCGCGGGCCGCGGCGCGGTGGCCGACCAGGTTCGGTTCGAGCGCGAGTGGGGAGCGCTGCGCGGCTACGCGCGCGAGCGCGGCGTGCGTCTGATCGGCGACGTGCCGATCTACATCGCCCCCGGCAGTGCCGATCACGTCCTGCATCCAGAGCTATTCCGCACCGGGCTGGTGGCCGGCGCTCCGCCTGACGCGTTCTCGTCGAGTGGGCAGCTGTGGGGCAACCCCGTGTACGACTGGCCCGCGCTGCGCAGGCGCCGGTATCGCTGGTGGACCGAGCGCCTGCGACGGACGCTCGAGCTGTTCGAGCTCGCGCGGATCGACCACTTCCGCGGCTTCGTCGCGTACTGGGCGGTCGCCGCTGGATCGCGCACCGCACGCGACGGCAGCTGGCAGCGCGGGCCGGGCCGCGCCGTGTTCGGCGCGATCGCCCGCGGCCTCGGGCTCGGCAACCCGCTGCCACTGATCGCGGAGGACCTGGGGGTGATCACGCCAGCGGTCCGCCGGCTCCGCGACGAGCTCGGGCTGCCCGGGATGATCGTGCTGCAGTTTGCGTTCGACCCGGCCGATCCGTACGGACCCCATCGCTTCGAGAACCACGTCGAGAACAGAGTCATCTACACCGCCACCCACGACCACGACACGGTGCGCGGCTGGTACGAGTCGCTCGACGCGCGGACTCGCGAGGCGGTCGGCGCGGAGCTCGCCGCGCGCGGGCTCCGGCCGCGGCGCGAGCCGTGGTGGGCGCTGATCCGCCTGGCGTTCTCGTCCCCGGCCCGGCTTGCGATCGTCCAGGCTCAGGACGTGCTCGGACTGGGAAGCGAGGCGCGCATGAACCGCCCGGCCACGACGAGCGGCAACTGGCGCTGGCAGCTTGCGCCCGGAGCGCTGACGCCGGCGCTCGCGCGGAGGCTGAGAGCCGTCACCGAGGAAGCGGATAGGCTGCCGCCGTGAGCTACACGGTCAAGAACCTCCGCGAGGTCGAGGACCAGGCGCCGCGCTTCGGGTTCGAAGAGGTTCAGGAGGCGCGCTTCCCGTACCGCGACCTCGACGCCGAGACGATCGGGATGGCTTTCCACCGCGTCAAGCCGGGCAGGCGCCAGGCGTTCGCGCACCGTCATCAGCAGGCCGAGGAGATCTATGTGGTCGTGTCCGGGAGCGGGCGGATGAAGCTCGACGAGGACGTGCTCGATGTCGGAACGCTCGACGCGATCCGCGTCTCCCCCGAGATGGCGCGCGCGTTCGAGGCCGGCAATGACGGGCTCGAGCTGATCGTGTTCGGACCTCGGCACGAGGGCGACGGCGAGATCCTGCGCGAGGAATTCTGGCCCGATTAGCCCCGGCGCCGTAGCATGAGCGCCGCGACGAGCACGATTGCGCGCGCGCTCACCTTGAGCCGCCGGTAGCAGTACGTCAGGTCGCCGCGGAGGCGCTGCCAGCGCGTCGTCTCGTAGCGGATCAGCGCCGAGGGGCGAATCGCGGTCGGCATCCCGTCGCGCGCGAGTACCTCGAGCGCTCGCTCGGCGATCCAGACCTGGCCGAACGCGGTCGGGTGGACGTGGTCGGCCATCACCAGGTTGCGCGCGCCGAAGCCACTCAGATCAAGCAAGAGCGTCCCGTGCTCCGAGGCCAGTGCCTCGATCGCCGCGTTCAGCTCGCGGACCTTGGAGCCCGCGCGCGGGCGTCCCAGGTCGAGCGGCGCGGTGACGGTCAGCACGCGGTCGCAGCGTTCGCTGAGGAGCCGCAGCGCCTCCGCAAACGACGCGGCAAACGCGCCCGCATCCCAGTCGAGCGCGCGCACGTCGTTGACGCCGATGTACAGGCAGCCGAGGTCGTAGCGCGCGTCGGGCGCCGCCGTGCACTCCCGGAACGCCTCGAGCTGCTCGGCGACGAGATCGGCGACGCGGGCGCCGTCGACGGCGTAGCCCGTGAATGGCAGCCCCAGCCCGCGCGCGACCCACAGCGCCCACGACTGGAGCGCCACGCCCCATTGCAGCTCGCCGCCGCCGTTCGTGATCGAGTCGCCGAACGCGAGCACCCCGAGACGGCGGTCCTGCGGGTCCGGTGCTGAGCCCATGGACGCGCGAGGCTAGCTCTCGTGAGCTGGACAGGAAACCGCGATCCTGAAGGCGTTCGGAAGCAAGTCGAAGGCGCAGTCCAACTGCATGGTCGTGCTGCTCGCCACGTCCAACCACAAGTACGGGACCGTGCGGCCGCACTTCAATCACGCCTGCGCCAAGTACGAGTTCAACGGCGTGAACGTGTTCAAGAACACCACCGACAACCACTGGAAGCAGGTGTTCGCGGGCAGCTCCTACAAGTGCCCGCTGCCGAACATCCCGCGACGGGTCCAGCGGGACCTCGCAGTCTGCCCCCACTGACGTCGCCGACCCCCTCCCGCATCGGCTGGAGGGGGTCGCATCGTCGTCTGGCCGCGCGTCCGAAGGCCGAGCTGGAAGACTCTGGCGATCACCGTGACCGAGGGCCGCGAAGACATCCAGGCAGCGGTTTCCGAGCTCGCCGAGCGCCTACCGGCGCCGCTGGCTCCACTCGCGCGGCTGGCCTACAACTACCGGTGGTCGTGGCTGCCGGGCGGCGCCGAGGTATTCGCAGCGATCGACCGCGAGCGGTTCGAGCTGTGCCTCCGGAACCCGGTGCGGCTGCTGCAGGAGGCCTCGCCGCGGGCGCTGGGGCGCGCGGCCGGCGACGAGTCGCTGCTCGGGCGCGCGGCCGACCTCGAGCGGCGCGTGCAGGGCGACCTCGAGCGCCCGCCCGCCGACGGGCTCGATCCCGACCGCCCGGTGGCGTTCCTGTGCGCCGAGTACGGCGTGCACGTCTCGCTCCCGGTGTACTCGGGCGGGCTGGGAGCGCTGGCGGGCGACCTGCTCAAGGAGGCATCCGACCGAGCGGTGCCGATGGTCGCCGTGGGGCTGATGTACCGCAAGGGCTACTTCCGGCAGTGGATCGACGCCGGCGGCTGGCAGCACGAGTACTGGATCGACACCGACCCACAGCGGCTGCCCGCCGCGCGCGTGACCGCCGAGGACGGGACGCCGCTGACGGTCGAGATCCCGATTTACGATGCCCGCGTGACGGCGCATCTGTGGCGCGTCGACGTCGGGCGCGTGCCGCTGTTCCTGCTCGACACGGACGTGTCGGTCAACGGGCCGATCGAGCGCTGGATCACCGCCCGCCTGTACGACGCCGACCCGGCGACGCGGCTCGCGCAGTACGTGTTGCTCGGGGCCGGCGGGATCCGCGCGCTCTCGGCGCTCGGGATCGAACCCGGCGCGATCCACCTGAACGAGGGCCACGCCGCGCTGGCGCCGCTCGCGCTGGCTGGAGCGCTGCGTCACGACGACGGCTGGGACTCGGCGCTGGCGAGCGCCCGGGAGCGGACGGTGTTCACAACCCACACCCCCGTGGCCGCCGGTAACGACGCGTATCCGTCCGCCCAGGCCCGCGACGCGATCGCGGGGCTGACGGGCGAGCTCGGGATCGCCGATACCGACGTGATCGCGCTTGGGCGCACCGACTCCGCCGACGGACATCAGCCATTCGGCATGACCCAGGCGGCGCTCCGGATGGGCGCCGCGGCCAATGCCGTGAGCCGTCGCCACGGGGAGGTCGCGAGGGCGATGTGGGCCCCGCTGTGGCCAGAGCGGGCCGTGGACGAGGTTCCGATCGGCCACGTCACCAACGGCGTGCACATCCCGACGTGGATCGGCGCGCCGATGCGTGAGCTGCTCGACCGCCACCTCGGCGAGCAGTGGATCGAGCGCGCCGCCGATCAGGACACGTGGGAGCCGATCGAGCGGATCCCCGCGCGCGAGCTCTGGGAGGTGCGCGAGCGCCAGCGCGGCGCGCTGGTCGAGTTCGTCCGCGCGCGCAGCACGCAGAACCGCCTGCTGCGCGGCGACGCGCGTGAGTACGCGGAGGCGGCCGCGCGGGTGTTCGACCCGCACGTGCTCACGATCGGCTTCGCGAGGCGCGTCGCCACCTACAAGCGGCTCGAGCTGTTGACGCGCGACCCAGACTGGACGCTCGCGCTGCTCGGCGGCGACCGTCCCGTGCAGGTGGTGCTGTCCGGGAAGGCGCACCCGCGCGACGAGGAGGCCAAGCACGCGCTCAAGCACCTGTTCGGGATGCGCTACGCGCCGGTCGTCGGCGAACGCGTCGTGTACCTCGACGACTACGACCTGGCGACCGCCGCGGTCCTCGTCCGGGGCTGCGATGTGTGGATGAACCTGCCGCGTCCACCGCTCGAGGCGAGCGGCACCAGCGGGATGAAGTCGATGTTCAACGGCGGGCTCCAGCTCAGCGTGCTCGACGGGTGGTGGGCGGAGGCGTACGACGGGACCAACGGATGGGCGCTCGACGGTGAGGTCGACGACGACCATCGCGCCCAGGACGAGCGCGACGCGCTCGCCCTGCACCGGATCCTCGACGAGCAGGTGGTGCCGTCCTTCTACGAGCGCGACGGCGACTCTCTCCCGCAGGAGTGGATCGTGCGGATGCGGGCGTCGCTGCTGACACTCGGGCCGCGCTTCGGCGCGG
This sequence comes from uncultured Solirubrobacterales bacterium, assembly GCA_963800475.1. Taxonomy (GTDB): domain Bacteria; phylum Actinomycetota; class Thermoleophilia; order Solirubrobacterales; family Solirubrobacteraceae; genus Palsa-465. Next base: position 409,757 of record CAWDAZ010000002.1, read on the forward strand.
CCCGGATGCTCGCCGAGTACCTCAACGGCCCCTACCGGGCGGCGCTCGCGGCCGGAGCGGCCGTCTAGCCCTGCAGGTCCGACAGCGGCCGCGGCGGCGGCCCGACGTACTTGGCGGTCGGGCGGATCAGCCGCCCCTCGCGCTTCTGCTCCATGATGTGCGCCGACCATCCCGCGGTGCGCGCGCAGGTGAACATCGGCGTGAACAGCTCCGGCGGGACCTCGGCGAAGTCGAGCACCACGGCCGACCAGAACTCGACGTTGGTCGCCAGCACGCGGTCGGGCTTGCGGGCCTCAAGCTCGGCGAGCGCCGCCTTCTCGAGTGCCTCGGCGACCTCGACCCGCGGTGCCCCGAGCTGCTTGGCGGTGCGGCGCAGCACGCGCGCCCGCGGGTCCTCGGCTCGGTAGATGCGGTGGCCGAACCCCATCAGCCGGTCGCCCCGGTCGAGCAAGTCCTTGACGTAGCGCTCGGCGTCGCCCATCTCGGCGACCTCGTCGAGCATCGTCAGCACTCGAGACGGGGCGCCACCGTGCAGCGGGCCGGACAGCGCGCCGACCGCGCCGCTGAGCGCGGCGGCGACGTCGGCGCCGGTGGAGGCGATCACGCGGGCGGTGAACGTCGAGGCGTTCATGCCGTGCTCCGCCGCCGAGATCCAATACGCGTCGATCGCCTCGACGTGCTCGGGGTTGGCCTCGCCCCGCCACCGGATCAGGAATCGCTCCGCGATCCGAGTGGCCTTGTCAACCTCGCGCTGGGAGACCGGGGGCTTCCCGATCCCGCGCGCCGACTGAGCGACGAACGACAGCGCCATCACCGATGCCCGCGCGAGGTTGTCGCGCGCCTCCTCATCGGAGATGTCGATCAGCTCCTTGAAGCCCCACTGCGGGCCGAGCATCGCGAGCGCCGACTGGACGTCGACGCGGGGATCGCCCGAGTGAACGCTGAGCGCATTTGGCTCAGCCGGCGGCATCCCTGGCAGCAACTTGCCATCGACGAGCAGGCCCCAGACCTGTCCGAACGGGACGTTGCCGACCAGCTCTTCGATGTCGACGCCGCGATACCGCAATGCTCCGCCGGCGCGGTCAGGCTCGGCGATCTCGGTCGCGAACGCGACTACCCCTTCGAGACCTGACTGGACTTCGGCGGTTGCGGTCATTTGGTGTCGGCTCCTCGGCGGCTTGGTCGCAGAGCTCTACAGGCTAGTAGCCGCTCGCTCGGCGCGTCCCCGAGCGAGCGGCCTCCAGCCGATCAGTACGTCAGCCTGAACACCTGGTCGTAACCGCCGCCCGGGAGTTGCTTGCTGAACACCTCGCCCGTGGCGCCGGCGTAGCTGCCGCTGCCGCCGAGCACCGGACGCACGAACGTCCTGCCCTTGCGCAGGCCGGTTCCGTTGAGCGGGTAGGCGCCGAGCCCGCCGACCACCAGCTGGTTGCCGATGCCGAGCTCGTAGGTGAGCATCCCCTGGACGGTTTCCATCCCGTGCTCGACCTTGATGTCGGTCTGGGTCCCGCGCACCCGGCCGATCACCTTGTGGCCGCCGGGCGCGTACAGCGTCCCCGAGAAGACGTAGACGTCACCGGGGCTCTTTCCCTTCGGGGGGAAGTCGAGCGTCGTCAACGGCTGCGCCTTGCTCGAGATCAGATGGACCGTATGGAGCCTGCTGCTCGCGGCCGAGCCCGCCATCGCCTGGGTGAGGGTGACCGCGGCGACGACCAGCAGCGCCGTCACCAGCGCGCTCCGATACCGGTTGGACATGTTGGCTCTCTCCTGTGTTCGGTTGCCGGTGCCGGATAGTCTCTACCCGTGAACGAGCTGCTGGTCAGATCCGCGATCGAGCTGGCCGGGATGATCCGCGTGGGCGAGATAGCCTCGGCGGATCTGGTCGAGGCCTCGCTGCGGCGGATCGACGAGCTTCAGCCGACCGTCAACGCCTTCACGCATGTGGCCCACGAGTCCGCGCTGGCCGCCGCCAACGAGATCGGGTCGGATGACCCTCGCCCGTTTGCGGGGGTGCCGATCGCGGTCAAGGACAACCGCGCGGTGGCGGGGATGCCGATCACGCTGTGCAGCGACCTGTTCGGCGAGCTCGTCGCCAACCATGACGCGTTCCTCGTCCGGCGCCTGCGCGAGGCGGGGTTCGTGATCGTCGGCAAGACGGCGCTCCCGGAGATGGGAATCCTTCCGACCACCGAGCCGCGGCGATTCGGGCCGACGCGCAACCCCTGGGCACTCGACCGCACGCCCGGTGGGTCGAGCGGCGGCTCCGCGGCCGCGGTGGCCGCGGGGATGGTGCCGATCGCCCACGGCAACGACGGCGGAGGGTCGACGCGGATCCCGGCGGCGTGCTGCGGGTTGGTTGGGCTGAAGCCCGCGCGCGGGCGGATCTCGGTCGGTCCCGACGCCGGCGACAGCTTCCTTGTCCAGGACGGCGTGCTCACCCGCACGGTCGCGGAGACCGCTCAGCTGCTCGACCTGCTGGCAGGCTACGAGCTGGGGGATTCCACATGGCTGCCGGAGCCGGACGTTCCGTACGCCGAACGCGTGGGCGAGGATCCCAGACGGCTGCTGATCGGGCTTGCCACGAACCCGCCGCTGCATGGCGTCGAGGTGGACCCGGTGTGCGAGGCGGCCGCCGGCGACGCCGTGGAGCTGCTCGAGTCGTTCGGACACGAGGTGGAGGAGATCGAGCCACCGTGGTCAGACGCCGAGCTGCTACCCGACTTCACCCGCGCATTCGGGCCGAACATCGCGATGACGGTGGTGATCGGCGGCCGGATCCGCGGGCGCGAGCCGGTCGAGGACGACGTCGAGCCGCTGACGTGGTCGATCTACGAGCACGCCCGCGAGCACGACTCGCTCGGGTACCTGAGCGCGATGGGCCGGCTGCAGGCGTTCGCCCGCACGATCATCACCTACCTCGACCCGTTCGATCTGATTCTCACGCCGGCGCTCGCGCAGCGGCCGCTGCCGATCGGCGAGGTCACCGGCCTCGGCCCGGATCCGTGGGACCACTACCGGCGCTCTGGGCACTTCACGCCGTTCACCGCGATCTGCAACGTGACCGGGCTGCCCGCGATCTCGGTGCCCCTGTACCAAGGCGACGACGGCCTCCCGACGGCGGTGCAGCTGATCGGCCGGCCGGCCCGCGAGGACGTGCTGCTGTCGGTTGCCGCCCAGCTCGAACGGGCGCAGCCGTGGGCGGGCCGGTTACCCGAGCTGACCGTCGCGACCTAGCGGGCCTCCATGCGGCGCGGGCGGCCGTCGTCTTCGGGAACCTGGCATCTCCCGCTCCCTTTCCGCTTGCGTTTCGGAGGGCCTACCCGGGCCTCGCGTCAACCCACGCCGAGCACCGCGCGCATCTGCTTCGGATCGACGCCCAGCCGCTCGGCGTCGGCGGTGCCGTGGCGGGAGATCAGCGGCACCTCGAGCAGCTCGGCCTCGTCCCAGGTCGCGAACGCCGCGGGCCCCATCAGCAGCTCGGCGAGCTTCAGGATCCGCATCCCGATCGGCGTCGGGATCCGCACCAGCGGACGATGCCGGTGCAGGGAACGCAGCACGCAGCCCACGATCTCGGCGTACGTGAGCGTCTCCGGGCCGGCCAGCTCGTAGCGCGCGCCGGCGGACTGCTCTCCCATCGAGCCGCCCGGGAGCGACGCGATCACGCACTCGGCGACGTCCTCGGCCCAGATCGGCTGAAACCCGGCGCGTCCCGAGCCTGAGATCGGCACCGCGGGTAGCAGCGACAGGCGCTCGAGCAGCCGGATGAACGGGTCGCTCGGCGAGTAGACCATCGACGGCGCGAAGATCGTCGAGCTCAGCGAGGACTCGAGCAGCGCCCGCTCGGCGATCGCCTTCGCGCGCATCAGCCGCGCGCGGCTGCGGGTCGATGCTCCGAGCGTCGAGAAGAACACGAACCGCTCAACGCCGGCGCGCTCGGCGGCCTTCACCAGCCGCCAGGCGGCGATCCCGTCGAGCTCCTCGATCGAACCGCCCGGCTGATCGCGGATCGTCGAGGCGAGATGCACGACGGTTTCCACGCCGCGCAGCGCGTGCCGGAACGAGAACGGATCGGAGAGGTCGCCGAGTGCGATCTGGACCCGCACGCGCTGGGAGTCGAGCCGGCGCGGGTCGCGCACCAGGCACCGAACGGGCACGCCCATCGCGGTCAGGCGCCGGAGCACCGGCTGCCCGATCGTCCCGGTGGCGCCGGTCAGGAGCAGCACAGGACGCGTCGGGGTGGCGTGGGCGGGAGCACGGAGCAGGAGGCTATCGATGGGGATCGTCCCTAGAATTGGCCGCCCCCCGATCTAGCTCGAGACAGGAAGAAAGACACATATGGCCTACGTGATCGCCGAGCCCTGCATCGGCACGAAGGACAATTCGTGCGTTGAGGTGTGCCCGGTCGACTGCATCCATCCGACCCCCGACGAGCCCGACTACGACAGCGTCGAGATGCTCTACATCGACCCGGAGGAGTGCATCGACTGCGACGCGTGCGTCGAGGCCTGTCCCGTGGATGCCTGTTTCGCCGAGGACCAGCTCCCCGACGAGTGGCAGCAGTACACGAAGCTCAACGCCGACTACTACGCGAACCGCGGCTAGTCGCCAGCGGCCTGGCGCCGCGAACTTCGGCGATCCGGTTCGGTATGGCTTAACCAAATCGCCAAAGTTCGAGGACGGCTGCCCGAGCTAGCCGGCGGCCAGCACCGCCTGCGCGGCGTTGTGGCCGGGGATTCCGCTGACGCAGCCGCCCCGGCGGGCGCCCGCGCCGCAGATCCAGACGTTGGCGTGATCCGTCTCGACGCCCCAGCGCCCCACGTCCTCGGCTGACTCGGCGAACGGCCACGCCAGGTCCCGGTGGAAGATGTGGCCGCCGGGCATCGCCAGCTCGGCTTCGAGCTCAGGCGGGGTGATCGCCTCGAGGCATGGCTGCCCGTCGGCGTCGCTCAGCAGACAATCCTCGATCGGCTCGGCGAGCACGCCGTTCACCGACTCGAGCGTCGCCGCGAGCGCCGCAGCCTTCGCCCGCCGTGGATCCTCGACGAACAGCCGCGCCGGCATGTGCAGCCCGAACAGCGTCAGCGAATGGGTCCCCTCAGGCACGATCGAGGGATCGGTCAGGGAATGGCAGTAGATCTCAACGGGCGGCACGGACGGGATCCGGCCGGCTGCGGCTTCCGCATACGCGCGCTTCAGCTGGTGGTAGCCCTCGTTGACGTGAAACGTGCCGGCGAACGCGTCGACGCGGCCTATGCGCGGGCGCGGGAGTCGTCCCACCAGCATGTTGAGCTTGAGCTGCGAGCCCTCGGGCGGCGGCTCCGAAGGCGGATCGCCGAGCAGTCGCGCCAACACCGAGGGGGCGACGTTGGCCACCACGTGCCGTGCGGCGTACACGGCGCCGCCCGCGCACGCCACCTCGGCGGTCAGCCCGTCGGTCTCGATCGCGGTCACCTCCGCGCCGGTCAGGATCGCTGCGCCGGCGGCGCGCGCGGCACTCGTCAGTCCCGCCGTGAGCGCCCCCATTCCGCCCACCGGGACGCACCACTCGCCGCCGACCACGTGATAGAGGAAGCACCGGTTCTGGCGGAGCTGAGGGTCGTGGAGGTCGGCGAACGTCCCGATCAGTGCGTCGGTCGCGACCGCACCGCGGCGCTCGTCATCCTCGATTTCGCGTTCCAGCAACTCGCCGAGCGGGCGCTCGAACAGCGCCTCCCATGTCAGGTCGTCAGCGATCAGCGCACGCAGCTCGTCGCGGCTGCGGAGCGGCTCGGTCAGCGTCGGAAGCACGGCGTCCGCGACCCGCTCGACGATCCGCTGCAGGCGGCCACACCCCTCGAGCGGCCGGGTCGGGCCGCGCGACCGGAGCTCGGCGGCCAGCCCCAGCTCGCGCAGCAGCGAGGCAGGGAACAGGCTGACCAGGTAGGAGTAGCGGGACAGCCGCGCGTCGACACCGGGGAACACGCGCTGCGAGATCGCGGCACCGCCGACCGAGTCGCCCCGCTCGAGCACTACCACCGACCGGCCCGCGCGTCCGAGCAGGGCCGCGGCTACCAGCCCGTTGTGACCACCGCCGACGACGACCGCGTCGTACGGCGCTGAGGGCACGGACTAGGCCATCGGGAGCGACATCCCGGCCGGCTTGGGAGCCGCGGCGGGAGCCGGCGCCTGCATCACCGGAAGCTCGATCGGCGACAGCGCGATCAGGCCTCGCGCCGCGTGCACCAGCGCCTGCGCGGCGGGATCGTCGGGGTCCGACAGCACGACCGGGGTGCCGGCGTCCGACTGCTCGCGCAGCGGCATCGTCAGCGGGACGTTCGCCAGCAGCGGCACGTCGAGCTCGTCGGCCAGCAGCTGGCCGCCGCCCTCGCCGAACAGCTCGAAGCGCTCTCCGGACGGGGTCACGAACCCGGACATGTTCTCGATCACGCCGGCCACCTCGAGCTTCAGCTTCGCCGCCATCTCGGCCGAGCGCCGCGCGACCTTCTGCGCGACCGCCTGCGGCGTGGTCACGATCACGAACTTCGCCTGGGGAAGCAGCTGCGCGAGCGTCATCGACACGTCGCCGGTGCCGGGGGGGAGGTCGATCAGCAGGTAGTCGAGCGCGCCCCACTCGACGTCCTCGAGGAACTGCTGAAGCGCCTTGTGGAGCATCGGGCCGCGCCACACGACGGCCGCGTCCTGCTCGATGAAAAACCCAATCGACATCACGCTGATCCCCGCTGCGCGAGGCGCCGACAGCGGCACCAGCTTGCGCTCCGCGTTGACCTTCGGCCGCTCGGCGCCCAGGCCGAGCATCCGCGGCTGCGAGTAGCCCCACACGTCGGCGTCGAGCACGCCCACCTGCTTGCCGCTGGCCGCGAGCGCCGCCGCGAGGTTCGCGGTGATCGTCGACTTGCCGACCCCGCCCTTGCCCGAACCGACGCAGATCACGTTCCCCACCTGGGCGAGCGCGCCCTCGGGGAGCGTGCCGCGGCCGAGCTTGCGCCCGAGGCTCTGCTTCTCCTGATCGGACAGCACGTCGAAGCTGACGTTCACGCCGGTCACCCCGTCGAGCTCGCGGATCGCCTGCGCGACGCCGGTCTGGAAGTGGTCGCGGATCGGGCAGCCGGGCGTGGTCAGCGAGACCATCACGTCGACGACTCCGTTCTCGTGGATCTCGACCGACCGGACCATCTCGAGCTCGACGATGTCGCGCCGCAGCTCGGGGTCGATGACGGAACGGAGCGAGTCGATGACCTGGTCTCTGGTGGGCATGGGTTTCATTCTAGGCGCACGTTCTCGACATCCCACGGTCGGGGGAGTGTGGTATGCAACGCATCATCGATCGCCACCGCTCGATCCCGCTGCGCGTGTACCTGGTTCTCGTCGGGATCGCGTTGCTGAGCGCGCTGGCGCCCGCATCGGCAGTGGCCTCCGACAGCATCTACTGGGACTGGGCAACGATTCAAGACGGTGCGGTCGCCAACAGCGGCATCTCGGTGGCGGCCGACGACGGCAGTGGTGGCCGGCCCTTCGCTGAGAGCGGCGCGACGGTCGTGCATCCGCTCGGTGTGGCGATCGACTCGCGCACGGGCACGATCTACTGGGCCAATTTCGGCAGCAGCATCGACTACTGCTCCGGCACCCTGACAGGCGGCAATACGATCTCCTACGCGAAACTGGACGGCAGCGGCGGAGGCACGCTGAATACCGCAGGAGCCACCGTCCTCGGGCCGGACGGGGTCGCCGTCGACCCTGCCGCCGGACGGATCTACTGGGCCAACGAATACGCGGACAAGATCTCCTACGCGAACCTGGACGGCAGCGGCGGAGCCGACATCAACACCACCGGCGCGACGGTCAATTGCCCGGCGGGCGTCGCGATCGACCCCGCTGCGGGCCGGGTGTACTGGACCAACCTCGATGGAGACAAGATCTCGTACGCCAATCTGAACGGCTCGGGCGGTGGCGATCTGCGCACCACGGGAGCGACGGTCGGAGGCCCCTGGGGACTCGCGATCGATTCGGCCACGGGCACTATCTACTGGGCCAACAACGACGCGAACACGATCTCCTACGCGCGGCTGGATGGGAGCGGCGGACACGATCTCAACACCACGGGCGCGACCGTGGCCGGACCATGGGGCGTGGCGATCAATCCCGCCGAGGGTGAGATCTACTGGGCGAATAACCTCGCAGGGACGATCTCGTATGCCAGGCTCGATGGATCTGGTGGCGCCGACCTCAGCACGAGCGCGCCCTCAGACCACCCGAAGTACGCCGCCCTGCTGCAGCCCCCTGCGGGCGTTGAGGCGCCCGTCGTCACCGGAGGCTCGACGGCTGGTTCGACGCTCTCCTGCTCGCCGGGAACCTGGGCCTCTGACCTGCCCGAGGCGTTCCTCTACCGTGCGCCGCAGCTGCTCGCCTACGCCTGGAGCAGGAACGGCCTGCCGATCGCCGCGAGGTCGGGTTCGATCGTCGCGAGCGAGCCCGGCAGCTATGCGTGTCGCGTAACCGCCAGCAACTGGGCCGGCGCGACTGCAAAGACAAGCGCTGGGTTCGTGGTCACACGCCCGCCTCCCGCGGTCATTGCTGTGAAGTCGAAGGCGGTCTCGTCGGCGGGCGTGATCAGAGTGAGGGTGCGGGTTCCCGGCCCGGGCATGCTCGTCGGCGTGGCGGCGGCTGCCAGATCGCGAACAGCGCTCTACGGCACCGCAACCGTCACCGCGAACAAAGCGGGACCCGTGGTGCTGGTGATCCGCCCGACCAGGGTTGCGCGGAGGCTATTGGCCCGCCACAAGACACTCGGGCTGAGGCTGGCTGTCGTGTTCATCGGGCGGGACGGCGCGATCGGTCGGGCCGGTGCGCGCATCACGATCCGCTCCCCGTGGGGCGCTTAAAGACCGACGGGGCGTCACTTGCGTGACGCCCCGGCGGTTGAGGGAGGAGAGGGTGCTACGTCCGCCGGCGAAGATATGAGGCCGGCGAACTCTCCCCGCGGCGGCGTCTCCTGGGCGCCGGGCGGGGGAAGCCTGACTACTGGCCGATCAGCCCCTGGGCGTCGGAGACCAGCTTCTCGACCCGCGAGCCGACCACGTTGGTCTGGCGCTCGAGGTCCTTGCGCACCGAGCGCACCTCGCGCTCGAAGCGGCGGCGGTTCTGCCGCACGGTCTTCTCGATCAGGCTCCGCCGCTGACGGGCCTGGCGCTCGAAGCGCGTGCGGGTCTTGCGCACCTGGCGCTCGAAGCGGTTGCGGGCGCTGGCGCCGCGGCGCTCGTAGCGCTTCAGCTCACGCTCGACACCGGCGCGGGTCCGGTACTTCGTGACCAGGCCGCTGAGCGTCGAGACGACGTTGTCGCGGACCAGCAGGCTGGCGCCGACGGGGACCAGAACGGCCCGCTCGGCGATCTCGCCGGCCTGCTCGATCGGAGTCTTGGGCTGCGTCGAAGTCGACGTCGCCCGGGTGGTGCGGCGCGTGGTCGAGGACCGGCGCGACGCCGTCGACCGGCGGGTGCCGGTCTTCTTACCTGTGCTCTTGCTGCTTGTGGTGGGCTGCGTCGTGCCCTCACTGGTAGTCGCCATGAACTCTCTCTCTTGGAAGCTCGTTATCGAAGTTGGATGATGCTACCGAACATGTGTTTGTAAACCATGGACGCGGGTCCGTTACATGCTCGGTGCGATCTTTACGGCTCGATTACAAGCCCGTTCAGCCCGAAACCGGGCTCGCGGTGCGCTCAAGCCACGCGTCCGGATCGCTCAGCTCGCGCAGCGTCGGGAGCGCCTCCGGCGAGGAGAACACGTGATGTAGCGCCTCGACGCCGCCCTTCGCGGCGACCGCATCGCAGAACGCCTTCCCCTGCTCGTACTGGCGAAGCTTGAGGTCGAGCCCCAGCAGCCGGGCCACCAGCCGGGAAAGGCCCGATTGCGAGCGGCGCCGGCGATCCAGCGAAGCCCGCAGCCTCGGCAGCGACGGGACCAGGTCCGGAGCCACCGAGTCCATCACGTGCTCGGCGTGCCCCTCGATCACGGCCATCACCGCCTGCACCCGGTCGAGCGTGTCGCGCTCCGCCCTGCTCGTGACGATCGAGATCAGGTCGCCACGGCGGAGCGCCGCGCCGGTCTTGCGCAGCTCCGCGACGCTCGGCATCCGCAGCTTCCGGGGCGCGTCGAGGCGCACCTCGGCGCTCGCGAGCAGTTCGCGCACGAGCCCCGCGACGTGCGCGTGAAGCCACGGCACGCCCGCGAACTGCACCGCGTGCGTGACCTCGTGAAGCGTGACCCAGGTCATGAACTCGCGCTCGTCGGCATCTAGCGTGCGGACCGCCTGGCCGAGGTTCGGGAGCACGAACAGCAGGCGCGGCGGGCGGTCCTCGACGGCCTCGTCGAGCAGCACCAGCTCGTACTGTCCGAGCACCCGCTGGGCGAGGTACCCGAGCACCAGCCCCACTTCCCCGGACAGCAGCAGCCCTGCGCCGAGCTCGACCGCCGGCTTGAGCGGGCCGAGGTTCCCACCGGCGCGCTGGATGACCGGGTCGAGCAGCAGCCGCATCGAGCTGACGTTGGTGTGGATCCACTCGTGGCGGCTGATTCCCTCCGGGTCGGGGAGCGGGTGCAGCGGGCGCAGCCCCGTGTACTCGGTGACCCGCGTCTCGGACTCTTCCGCGAGCGCAGTCAGATCGACTGACGGAGGGCGTGCGTCGCCGCTCCCGGCGACGAGTCCCGCGATCCGCTCGGCGAGGATCCAGTCGATCATCTCGCGATCTCCTCGAGCCGGTGCAGGGTCTCGAGCGAGCGCGCGGCGATGACCGGCGAGGACGGCGCCGCGTCGAGCGGCGCGGCCAGCGGGTACGGGCAGCTCGGGAAGCTCACGAACCCGCCCGCCTCGCGGACGATCAGCTGCCCGGCGGCGGAGTCGACGCCGCGCGCCCGGCGCAGCGACAGCATCGCGTCGAAGCGGGCGCCGGCCACCTGGCAGAGCGTCGAGGCGATCGTCCCCAGCGCTCGGAGCCGGTACGCGGACTCGGCCAGCGGCTCGATCGAGCCGGCGACCCATCGCGGATCGGCGGACTCGATCCCGATCACCTCGACCCGGCCGTCGGGCCCGCGGCGCTCGGCGAGCGTCGGGTCGACCGGCACGTCGTTGAGCATCGCCCCCTGGCCGCGGCGCGCCCACCACTCCTCGCGGGGGCCGAAGTCGTATACGAACGCGAATGCGACGTCGGCCATCGTCGGGCCGTCGGCGACGGCGATCGAGAGAGCGTGATGCGGGATCCCGCGCTTGGCATTCAATGACCCGTCGATCGGATCGATGATCACCCTGATCCCGGGGTCTCCGTAATCGACTTCGCCGCGCTCCTCGGAAAGTGCCACGAACCGGTACCCGTCGTCGCGCAGCCGGTCGAGCTCGGCGAGCACGACGCTTTCGGCCCCGCGATCGATCACCAGCGTGCGGTCGCCGCCGCTTCCGCGCGTCCCCGTCTCGAGCGCGCGCTCCTCGATGCTGGGAGCGGCGCGCAGCATCTCCGCCAGACCCGTCACCGCGCGCCGGCAGACGCCGAGCCAGTCCGCGTCGAGGGCTGATCGGGTCGTCGTCATCCCGGACTTATGCTGTCAGACGTGGGCATCGCTCCAGACGAGGTGCTTCCCGCCGGGCGTGACGCCGTCACGCACCGGGCAGGCCCATTGCTGATCCTCGGCGCCGCCGGGACCGGGAAGACGTCGGTGCTCAAAGAACGGTTTCGGTGGCTCGTGGAGCACGGCTCGAGGCCGGAGCGCATCGCGGTGCTCGCGCCCTCCGCGGGCCGGGCCAACGCGATCCGCGCGTCGCTCGAGAGCTCGCTGGGGCACAGCTACGAGGAGCTGGTCGTCTGCACGCCGGTGGAGCTGGCGGCGCTGCTCGTCAACACGGCGACGCCGAGCGACGATGTGCTCGACTCGATCGTCGACGCGAGCGAGCGGTTCGCGATGCTGCTCGAACGGATCGACGAGCTGTCGATCCGCAGCCACGACTTCGGCGGCAGCGCGACCTCGCTGCTGGCGGGGTTCGTGCGCAAGATCGACCGGCTGAAGGGGCACCAGATCGGCGCCGAGGACTACGCCGCGTGGGCGGCCGGGCTCACGGACTCGGGAGCCGACGCGGCCGAGGCGCGGCTGGAGCGCGAGTTCGCGGACGTGTACCGCTCCCACGAGCGGATGCTCGCGGAGGCCGGGGTCGCGGATGCCGGCGACCTGCTCGCTGCGGCGCTCCGGACCGTCCGCGAGCGCCCGGTGCTCACTGAGCGGTTCGAGCACGTGCTGGTCGATGACGCGCAGGAGCTCGACCCGGCGCCTGCGAGCCTGGTGCGCGAGGTCGGCGATGCTCGCCTGACCGCGGCGGCCGATCCGTCGCGCGGGGGCTTCGAGCTTCCCGGCGCCACGATCGTGAGGCTGGAGCGGAGCTTCCGGTGCCCCGAGCCGGTGCTGCAGGCGGCTCGTGCCGAGGTCGAGTTCGAGGTCCAGCCGGCCGACGGTGATGTAGGAGAAGTCAGGTTCTGGCGATGCGCGAACGATCGTGCGCAGGCGCAGTCAGTGGCCGCCGAGATCGAGCGGCTGATCGCGAAGGAGGGGGCGGCGCCCGGCGAGGTGATCGTGATCGTTCCCGCGGTCTCGCGCGAGGGGCAGGCGGTCGCGGTCGCGCTCGAGGAGCGGGCGGTGCCGCACCGCGTGGTCGGCGAGGCGGCGTTCTTGCAGCGCGCGGAGATCCGTGACCTGCTCGCGTGGTTGCGGCTGCTAGCCGATGCATCGAGCGCGGCCGCAGTCGTGAGAGCCCTGGCGCGGCCGCCGATCGAGCTCCGGTCGGTGGACATCGCGCGCTGCACGCAGATCGCCCGCCGGCGCAAGCTCGACATGGTCGCGGCGCTGGCCGCGGCGACCGAGTCGCCGCAGGTGCCACCCGAGGCGCGCGAGCGGATCATGGTGTTCCTGAAGCTGTACCGCTCGGCCGTGGCCGCAATCGACACGACGAGGCCCGACCTGTTCGTGCATCGGCTGATCGACAGGCTCGGGTTGCGGCGCCACCAGCTGTTCGCCGCGCAGGCCGACGTCGTCGAGCGCCTACGGGCGCTGGCGCGGTTCGGGGAGCTCGCATCCGCGTACGCGAGACGCTCGCCACAGGCGACGCCGCGGGAGTTCGCCCGGTCGATCGCGGCGGTCGCCGACTCGGGGCTGCGCGAGCAGGACGAGCCCGAGCTCTCGAACCGCGGCGCGGTGCAGATCGTGTCGCTCGAGGCCGGCTTCCCGCTCGAGGCGGAGCACGTGTACGTGGTCGGGCTGCACGGCGGGTTCGTCGTGCCGCTTCCGGAGCGGATCCCGGACGGCCTGCTGCCCGGCGCGGTCGCGGCCGAGCAGGAGCGTGCGCGGCGGCTGGCTGCGCGCCGGGCGCTGTACACCGCCATCACCAGGGCCCGCCGGCGGGCGGTGCTCTCGTACCCGAGCGTCAACGACCGGGGCGCGGCGCTGCCGCCCTCGCCGCTCGCCGAGGCCGCCCGCGAGGCGGTCGGCGGGGCGTGGGAGGACAAGCAGGAGGAGCTGTTCGGCCCCGCCGAGACGCTGCACTCGACCTACCGGATGCTGCGCGACGAGCTGCTCGAGGGGACGATGCGCGCCGGGGGCCGGCTCGGGGAGTTGCGCTTCGACACCGACCTCGACGTCTCGCACGCCGTCGTCCGGTATCTCGAGCTGCTCAAGCTCGCGGCGCTGATCGCGCGGCCTGAGGGCCAGTCGCTCGCCGAGGCGCTGCGCGACGTCAACGCCCGGATCCTCCAGGCGGTCACCGCCGAGCAGCGGGAGATCTTCGGCTCCTCGGCGCTCGACGACTATCTGCTCGACGCGGAGCGCGACGAGCGGCGCCGCACGCAGGCGATCGCCTCGCGCGACGAGCCGTCGCTCGAGCCGTTCCTTCCCAAGCGTGGGGACGGGGTGGTGCTGTCGGCTTCCGACATCGACACGTACCGGACGTGCCCGCTGAAGTACAAGTTCGCGCGCGTGTTCCGGATCCCGCAGGAGCCGACGATCCATCAGCGGTTCGGGATCCTCGTCCACCAGGTCCTCGAGCGCTTTCACGGGCGCTCGGGTGCCGGGGGCACGCTCCCGGAGCTGCTCGGCCTGCTCGACGCCGGCTGGCGCCGGGCGGGGTTCGGAGACTCCGAGGAGGAGCGGCAGCTGCGCGGGAAGGCGGCGGCCGCGCTCGAGCGCTACTGGGACCGGTTCCAGTCCGAGGATGCGAAGCCGGTGTGGTTCGAGCGCGCGTTCACGTTCCGGCTCGGTCCGCACCTGCTCCGCGGCCGCGTCGATCGCGTCGACCTGCTGCCCGGCGGCGAGTACGAGCTGATCGACTACAAGACCGGCCGGCCGAAGAGCGCCGCGCAGCTCGCCGACGACGTCCAGCTGTCGCTGTACGCCGTCGGCGCCCGCGAGGCGTGGAGTCTCGAGGCTTCCCAGCAGGCCTACTACTACGTGCTCGATGACGAGAAGGTTGCCGTCCCGGCGGATGGCGGCGACCGCGCCGAATGGATCCGCGAGGTGGCCGAGGAGGTCGCCCAGGGGATCCTCTCGCAGGGGTTCGAGCCGACTCCGTCGTACGCTGCGTGCTCAGTGTGCGATTACCGGCTGATGTGTCCGGCGGCGGAGCTGTGATCGCGCCGTCCGGAGAACAGTTCGAGCTCGTGCACGGCGAGCACCACGCCACCGTCGTCGAGGTGGGCGGCGGGATCCGCTCGTACACCGTCGCCGGCCACGACGTGCTCGATCCGTACCCGCGCGAGGAGCTCTCCGACGGCGCCCACGGGTCGCCGCTGATCCCATGGCCGAACCGGCTCGCGGACGGCCGCTACTCGTTCGACGGCGTCGACTACCAAGTCGCGCTGACCGAGCCGACGCGCCACAACGCGATCCACGGGCTGCTCCAGTGGCGCAACTGGGCGGCGCTCGAGCGCGCCTCGGACCGCGTGGTGATGGGGATCCGCCTGCATCCGATGACGGGTTGGCCGTTCCCGCTCGAGGTGTCGGTCGCGTACTCGCTGGCCGACGACGGGTTGACGGTCGAGACGCGCGCGCGGAGCCTCGGCCGCACGGCGTGCCCGTTCGGCGCGGGGCAACACCCGTACCTGTCGGCGGGGGGAGGGGCGCTCGATGACTGCACCCTGCAGTTCGCCGGCGCCACCCGGATCCTGGTCGACGACCAGCGCCAGCTGCCGATCGGCGCCGAGCCCGTCGCCGGCACCGAGTTCGACTTCAGCTCGCCGCGAGCGATCGGCGCGCTCGAGGTCGACCACGCCTTCCGCGATCTGGAGCGAGACGCGGACGGACGCGCCTGGGTGTACCTGTCCCGACCGGACGGCCGGACCGCGGCGCTGTGGTGCGAGGAGAGCTACCCACTGGTGCAGCTCTACACGGGAGACACGCTCGCGGCGCACCGCCGGCGACGCGCGCTGGCGGCCGAGCCCCTGACGTGTCCGCCCAACGCGCTGCAGACCGGCGAGGACATCGTCACGCTCGAGCCGGGCGAGGCGTTCGCCGGCCGCTGGGGCGTCGCGCTCAGCTAGGCGGGTCCTCGCCGCGCTGGCGCAGGAACCGCTGTAGGTCGCGCGCGATCGTCTCCCCCGACGGGAGCTGGCCGGGGTCGACGCTCGGCTCGGTGTCCGAGACCTGCTCGAGGCGCTCCACGAACGCCTGCACGTCGGGATCGCTCTGCACGGCGGCGTTGACCTGGCGCTCGTACTCGGCCGCGGCGCCCTCGAGCTCGCCGGCGTCAACGGCGACCCCGACCAGCCCCTCGAGCTTGCGGACCAGCGCCAGCGAGGCCTTCGGGTTCGGGGTCGCGGCGACGTAGTGCGGGACCGCCGCCCACAGGCTCGCGGACGGCAGGCCGCCGACCTGGCAGGCGGCGTGCAGGACGCCGACGATCCCGGTCGGCCCCTCGTACGAGGAGCGGCTGAGGCCGAGCCGCGAGATCAGCACCGGGTCGGACGCGAGCCCCGTCACCGAGACGGGATGCGTGTGCGGCACGTCGGCGAGCAGCGCTCCGAGCGTTACGACCAGCTGCGTCCCGAGCGCCTCGGCGAGCTCGACGATCACCTTGGTGAACGACCGCCACCGCATCGACGGCTCGGTCCCGACCGCGAGGATCAGGTCGCGCGGCGCGCGCGGTACCCGCGCCTCGTACAGCTCGACCGCCGGCCACACGATTTGACGGGCTTCGCCCTCGACCAGCTTGACCTGCGGGCGGACCTGCTGGAAGTCGTAGAACTCCTCCGGGTCGATCGTCGCGAAGCGGCGCGCACCGAGCGTCGAGCCGACGAACGTGAGCGCGGTCGAGGCGGCATCCGAGGCGTCGTTCCAGCCCTTGAACGCGCACACCAGCGCGGGGGCACGGAGGCCGTCTGGACGGTATTCCCACTGGAGCGGATGCATCCGAGTCACCGTACATGATGGCTCTTGATGCACTCCGAGGATGCGACGCGCCGAATGATCGTTCGGGACGAGCGTGCCGCGATGCGTGAACCGGCCGCCAGCCGAGGCGGTCCAGAGCCGCCGGCGACCACGATCAGCACGCTGCGCCCGGGATCGGAGATCGACGGCGTGTTCGCGTGCACGCGCAAGGACCGGCTGATGACGCGGACCGGGTCGCCGTACCTCGCGCTCGAGCTGCGCGACCGGACCGGCACGATCAAGGCCCGGGCGTTCCGTGACGCCGACGCGCTGGCCGGCGGATTCGAGCGCGGCGAGCTCGTGCGCGCGTCCGGCCGGGTCGAGCGGTTCCGCGACGAGCTAGTGCTCGAGGTGCTCGAGATCGCGCGCACCGATCCCGGTGCGGCGGGCGCGGAGCCGGAGAGCTTCCTGCCGACCGCGTACCGCGACCTCGACGAGCTCGACGGCTTCCTCGAGCACCTCGTTGATGAAGTAACCGACCGGCCCTACCGGGCGCTGCTCGACGGGCTGCTCGCCGACCGCGAGCTGCGCGCGGCGCTGCGGCGCGCCCCGTGCACCAGGGCCGGCCACCACGCGTACCTCGGCGGGCTGCTCGAGCACACCGTCGCGGTCGCCCAGCTCTCCTACGAGCTCTGCCAGATGCACCCGAGGCTGAGCTCGGATCTGCTGCTGACCGCGGCGATCACCCACGACCTCGGCCGCACCCGCGAGTTCACGTACGGAGCCGAGGTTGGACTCACCGAGGAGGGCAGGCTGCTCGGACATCTCGTGATCGGCGAGCGCATGATCGCCGAGCGCTCCGGTCCACTCGACGAGACGCGGCGCCTCGCGCTGCTGCACTGCGTGCTCACGCACCACGGCCCGTCGACCGCGCCAGGCGGGCGCTTCGCGTCCGCCGAGGCCCTGGCGCTGTACCGCATCAACTCGCTCGACGCGAGCGTCAAGGGTGCGTTCGAGCAGGGGCTGTAGTTCGCCTGCGGCGGTTGTGAACACCGCGCCCTAGCATCACCGGCGGCGCGGCACGGGCCTGGTGGCCCATCCAGTCTTCAAAACTGGCAGGGCCGGGCAGCCCCCGGCTTGGAAGGTTCGATTCCTTCGCCGCGTCGTGGGTGGTCGTATGAAGCGGCGCTCAGACTGTTGCCGGAGTCTGGTCCGCTCTCGTTGCAACGACCGCAGCTCATGCATGCCGGGGCGGTGGCGCTGGCGATCGCAGGTCGCGAGACCGAGAGCCACCAGCAGCTGCTGGAGGCCCTTGCGCTCCTGCTGCCGGGTCTGTGACAGATGCCGCCAGCTAGGAAGAAAGAGCGTGCTAATCTTCCTGCCAAGATGGCGCTCAACATCAAAGACGAAGGCGCTGATCGACTTGTGCGCGAGCTCGCGGCGGAAACGGGCGAAACGATCACCACCGCGGTCACTGTCGCGGCGCGCGAGCGACTTGAGCGGCTGCGAGGTGCGGTGCCGCGTGAGCGTCGCCAGCGGGAGCTGACCCGGATCGCGAAGCGCAGCGCGCAACGCCAGGTGCGAAACGGCCGGAGCGCGGAGGAGATCCTGGGCTACGACCCCGACGGTCTCCCGTCGTAGCGAGTCGTGGTCCTGGACACCTCGGCGCTGGTGGCGATGCTGCTCGGCGAGCCCGATTGCGACCGGTTCATCGCGGCGCTCGCGGAGGCCGAGGATCCACTGATATCCGCCGGCACCTTGCTCGAGACCTCGATCGTCGTGCAGAGCAAGCTCGGCGAGGCCGGGCTGGCCGATCTCGACGAGCTGCTCGCCACCGCTGGAGTGCGCTGTGTCGCGGTCGACCTCGCGCAAGTCCACGCGGCGCGGGACGCGTTCGCACGATTTGGGAAGGGCCGCGACACAGCAGGCCTGAACTACGGCGACTGCTTCGCCTACGCCCTGGCGAAGGTGGCCCAGGTGCCGTTGCTGTTCAAGGGCGAGGATTTCCGGCGGACCGACGTGGTTGCTGCGGTCTCCTGAGCCAGCTCGACGTCCCCGCCTCGCCGTGTCGCGAGCCACGTGGCCGCTGTCGCCTTCGTCTGACGGAAAGCAGGCGATCAGAGAGACCAGGGGCCGCTGCAGCAGCGGAGCGGCCGGATCGACGGAGCCCCCGTCCGACCCAGGCCAGCTCAGGCCCGCAGCGATCGGTGACAACCTGCAGCGGGACTGCGGCTTGTTGCGGTGCAGGTCGCGCTGTCCAGTGCCGATAACCGGGGGGTGAGGGGAGAGTTCCCCGGTGAGGCCGACCTCGGCCGCGCTTTGCGGGCCGACGACTACCGCTCGCTGCTCGAACGTGTCCCCGCGATTGTCTACATCGCCGACCCCGGGGCCGACGGAGCGTTTCACTACGTCAGCCCGCAGGTCGAAGCGATCCTCGGCTTCAGCATGCAGGAATGGCTTGCCGACCCGCTGATCTGGTCACGGCAGCTGCACCCCGAGGATCGTGAGATGGTGATCGCCCGCGAGGCGGTGAGCGCGACGGCCGATCTGGATTACGAGCGTGCGGTCGAGTACCGGATGCTGCATCGCGACGGGCACAGTGTCTGGATCCGTGACGATGCGCTGTTGGTCGAGGATGATCATGGACGGCGGCGCTGGCACGGGATCCTGTCCGACATCAGCGACCGCAAGCAGGTCGACGCCGAGCTCGAGCGTCGCGTAGCGCAGCAGGCGGCCGTCGCTCGACTCGGTGAGCATGCGCTCGAGCGCGTCTCGATCAACGATCTCCTCGTGGAGGCGGTGAGCGCGGCGGTCGGGGTCTTGGAGGTCGAGTACGGCTTCGTCGCGGAGTTTCAGCCGTCGTGCGAAAGCTTCACGCTGCGCGCTGCCCATGGTCTGCCGCCGACGGGCGCCCCTGACCTGCGGGTGCGGGCCGGCAGCCGCTCGCTAGCCGGCTACACCCTGCAGAGCGGCGGCCCGGTGGTCGTCTCCGAGTGGGACACCGAGGACCGATTCGAGCAGTCGGCACCGCTGCGCGCGCTCGCGATCCGCAGTGCGATTGCCGTCGTGATCGAGGGGCGGGATGGCGCGTTCGGGGTCTTCGCCGTTCACTCGAAGACGCCGTGCGACTACACCGCGGGTGACGTCGCGTTCGTTCAGTCCCTGGCGAATGTGCTCGCCGACGCGCTCGAGCGACAGACGACCGAGGACGCGATCGAGCACCGGGCGTTGCACGACCCGCTCACCGGCCTGCCAAACCGTGTCCTCTTCCTCGACCGCCTCACGCATGCGCTCGAGCGGTTGCGGCGGCATGCCGGTTCGCTCGCCGCGGTCCTGTTCATCGATCTCGACCATTTCAAGTTCGTCAACGACAGTCTCGGCCATCAGGCCGGGGACGAGCTGCTCGCCGCTGTGGCGGCGCGGCTCAAGCAGGTGATCCGCCCGACTGACACGATCGCCCGCTTCGCCGGCGACGAGTTCGGCCTGCTGCTCGAGGAGCTCACCAGTGAGCGCGATGCGATCGCGCTCGCGGAGCGCGTTGGGGCGGTCTTCGCCAGGCCGTTCGTGCTCGAAGCCAGCGAGCACTTCGTCACGACGAGCATCGGGATCGCCCTGGCCGGGGGCGGCGAGCTTCCAGCCGAGCTGATCCGGGATGCCGATGTCGCGATGTACCGCGCCAAGGAGCGTGGCCGCGCGCGCTACGAGCTGTTCGACGAGGTCATGCGGGCGCGGGCGATCGCCCGGCTGCGGATCGAGAACGACCTCCGGCGCGCGATCGAGCATGACGAACTCCATATCGCCTACCAGCCGGTCGTCGCGCTCCAGGACTCCTCGATCGTGGGCTTCGAGGCGCTGCTTCGGTGGGAGCACCCGCAACGCGGCGCGATCCCGCCGGCCGAGTTCATTCCGGTGGCCGAGGAGAACGGGCTGATCGACCGGATCGGCCGGTGGGTGCTCGAGCGGGCCTGCCGCCAGGCCGCGGGCTGGTCGCTGTCGCGGCCGGACAGCGCGCCGGTCGGGATCTCGGTGAACCTCTCGCCGGCACAGCTCGCCAACCGCAATTTCGCTGCAACGGTCGCCGAGGCGCTCGGTTCGAGCGGGCTCGAACCGGCCTGCCTCAGTCTCGAGATCACCGAGTCGGTCCTGCTGGAGGACCCCGCTACGATCGCCGACACGCTGCGCGGGGTGACGCGGCTCGGCGTGCGGATCGTCCTGGACGATTTCGGGACCGGTTACTCGTCGCTCAGCTACCTGTCCCGCCTGCCGCTCGACGCGCTCAAGGTCGACCGCTCTTTCATCGCGGCGCTCGGCGACAGCTCGGCCGCCAGCGCGATCACCGAGGCGATCATCGCGATGGCGCGGGCGCTCTCCTTGCAGGTCGTCGGCGAGGGGACCGAGACGTCCGCCCAGGTCGCCGAGCTGCGACGCCTCGGATGCGACCTCGCCCAGGGCAACTACTTCTCGGCGCCCGTCTCGGCGACCGAGATCAGTGCGCTGTTCGGCCGGGCTTCTGGCTCCGTTGTACTGGGCGAGTCCGGGTCAGCCGGTCGTCACCGAAGCGACTGAGGATCACGCTAGGACGGCTGCGCGGCGAGTGCGCTGTCCACGCCCACCAGCCGACACTTGTCTTCGACCACCTGCTGTTGCTCGGCGAGCGGTCGGCCGCACGATCCGCGTTCGTCGCCGGCTACCTCGACCACCCGCCCGGAGGTGAGCTCGATCCTTAGATTGCACGGGAACGCGAGGCGCAGCTTTCCGGTGTCGAGCGCGGCGATCCCGTCGGAATGGCGGGTAGTGGCGAGCAGGTGCGCGATCGCCGCGAGTTGCCGGGGCTGGCGCACCAGTTCGGCTAGGTCGCGGGCTTGGAGGGTGGCGTCGGCCA
Source organism: uncultured Solirubrobacterales bacterium (assembly GCA_963800475.1). Classification (GTDB taxonomy): domain Bacteria; phylum Actinomycetota; class Thermoleophilia; order Solirubrobacterales; family Solirubrobacteraceae; genus Palsa-465. The sequence continues at coordinate 431,025 of CAWDAZ010000002.1, forward strand.
GTCCCGTTTCCTTCAGGCGCCGGAGCACGGTGCGCCACGCCCGTACGGGCACGTCGCCGGCCGACGCTCCGGCCGCCAGCGTTCCCCTCAGCATCTCGACCGTGAGCGGCCAGTCGTGGGCCACTTCGACCCGGGCCGCCAGCGACTCCACCTCCCGGCGATGAGCGGCCAGCCAGTCCGGCGCCAACTCCTCGTGCGTGAGCCTGCCGGCGATCAGCGCCACCGCGACGCTCCGCGCGGTTGAGAAGTTGACCGACGCGGGTGTGCCGAGCTCGCGCGGGGCCAGCTTCTCCATCGTCGAGGTCAGATAGCCCGCGTGCACGCGCACCGTGGCGACCTCCTCGGCGCCCACCCCGGCGCCCAGCACGCCGTCAACCGCCGCCTGCAGGTAGGCGCACCCTGGCCGCGGCTTGAACGCCAGCGTGTCGGTGAGCCACACCGCGCCGAGCGCGCCCAGCATCACCGGCCGGCGGACGAAGGCAAAGTGGGTCAGCAGCCCCCGGCGGTTCTCGATCACATCGAGCGGGCCCTGGACGCCGTCGGCGGCCAGCAGTGCCGCCCTGACACCCTGGGCGGCAGGCTCGGCCGCGGTCAGCAGCTTCGTCGCCGGACCCATGAACCCGGGCCACAGCCCATACGGAGGCTGATAGAGGGCGATGGCCAACGCGTGGGCGAGCTGACCGGCGTCGAGGCGGAGCCCGACACCCGCGGCGGCTGCCGCCCCCAGGCAGTGAATCGAGGCCCAGAACTGGCCGTTGTGAGGCCCCAGGAACAGCGCCGCCCCCAGCCGACCCGCGAGCTCGTTTCCGGCTACCTGCGCCACCAGCGCATCGCCGGGATCATCGGTGGTCGCCCGGGCGGCCCATACCGACGAGTGACCGGTGTGGCCCATGAACAGGTAGTCGTCCCAGTCGTGGGCGATCGACGCCGCGGCCCGGCTGTAGACCTCGCCGACGAGTCCATCGGGCGCGTGACGAGCGAACGGCGCTGCCTCCTCGGCCCCCGCCTGGCCAGCGGCCAGGATCGACAGCCTCTGCAGTCGCGCGCGCTCACGCACCCGCTCGGGCAGGTCTTCCAGCCGCAGCCCGGCCGCCCAGCTCGCCATCTCCTGACAGACGCTCACGGTCGGCACGCTACTCCGCGAGCGTTGGGACTGAAGCCAGTCAGGGTCTCGCCGGAAGTGCAGCAACCGCACGCGACCTCACTGAGACAACCCCCAGACGCCGGCGCCCATCGACCACCGGCGTGCCGCTCCCGAGATGATCGATTACTGGCAGCGGTTTGACCACCTGCTCGGCGTCCTGCTCCTCGGAGCCATGCTCGGCCGCGGAGCGCGGTGGCCCGCCGCCAATATCGAGCCCTTGTGGGGGCGGAGTCCGTCGGATAGCGTCGTGGATGTTGATGTTCGAGTCAGGAGGAGGAGATGGCACAGCTAGTGGGCAAGCGGTTCGAGGATCCGGATGAAGTTCGAGAGTTCACTGATGGCAAGGGTCGCGTGGACCTCGTTGACCTCAACGGCCATGCGGTCGGACTAGGAACCTTTCAGCCTGGTTGGCGTTGGTCTGAGAACGTCCGGCCGATTGCCGGCACCGACTCGTGCCAGGTCGATCACATTGGCTACGTGCTCGAGGGTCGGATGGCGCTCAGGATGGACGATGGCACCGAGCGCGAATTTGGCCCGGGCGACACCTTCCACATGCCTCCGGGGCACGACGCCTGGATAGTCGGCGACGAGAAGTGCGTGCTACTGGACTTTGGCGGACTGAAGGGGTACGCGCAGGCAGGCTAGCCCTGCCGGACACACCGGTCTAGCCACGGTCCGTCCGGACCGTCGGTTCGACAGCCGCGCGAACTTCGTCACGAACTCTGTCGCGAACCGAGCAGATCCGACCCCATCTCAGCGCATCTCAGGCGCCCGAAAGCGCCGGTGGATAACGGAGAAGTCGCGCGGGAACTTGCTCTGGCCGGCGGGAGGAACGAGACTGCGCACGTGCCCTGCGTGCTCGCACTGTTCGCGGTGATCTCGCCTCGCCTCGCGCTGGTCGCGCTGTGGCTCTTCACCAACTACCTGAGTCGCGCGTTCGGCAGCTGGGTGGTGCCGCTGATCGGGTTCTTCGTGCTCCCGTGGACGACGCTCGCGTACGCGGTGTTCTACGCCTGGGGCCCCGGCCACCACGTCGCCGGGTTCGAGTGGTTCTTCGTGGCGCTCGCGTTCATGGTCGACGTGGCGTCGATGGTCGGCCCTCGGCTGACACGGTCGGACCGCTCGAGCTGATCGGCTCTACGCAGACCAGAACGCGTCGCTTTCGGCCGGCAGCGCCTCGATCATCCACCACTCCGACACCGTTCCGTCCCGGACATAGAGGAGGTGCGCGGCGTGGTTGTGGAGCGTCCTGCCGCCGCGGGCGGCGTGGATCTCGACCATCACCATCACAGTCTCGGGACGAACCGCCACGGCCTGGGTGACGTCGACGCGGAACTCGGCGCTCGGGAGATCCATCGCCTCGACGCGGCGCACGTACTCGTCCCCTCCGAGGACCTCGTCGACGCCGCCCTCGGCGTTTGTGATGTACGCACGGAGGTCGTCTGCGAGCAGCGATCGCAGACGCTCGAGATCGATTGCGCCGAATGCCTCGATCAGCTCGAGTGCGACGGACTCGACGTCCGCTGGCATCGGCCAAGCCTAAGCGATCATTCCGAGGCGGAGCGCCTTCGCCACCGCCGCGGCGCGGTCGCCCACCCCGAGCTTGTCGTAGATGTGGCCGAAGTGCGTTCGGACCGTCGCGACGCTGACGCTGAGCTCGATCGCGATCATCGGAGCGCTCCTTCCGTCTGCCGCCAGCTCGAGCACCTCGAGCTCCCGTGCGGTCAGATGCGGAGCGGCCTCTGACCCGAGCTGCTGGAACTCGGTGAGCAGCTCCTCGTCGGGCCACCCGGCCGGCGCGAACATGACCAGGTGAAGGCCCGGAAGCGCGTTCGCGAGCGCGTAGTAGGTGACCGCGAGCGTACTTCCGTCCGGCAGGGCGACCGAGTAAGGGCCGGCGACGCACCCGGTGCCGATCAGGCGTCCCCACGCCGCATGCATCGTGCCGAGCAGCTGCTCGGGCGTCAGATCCTCGGTCTTGAGCACCCGCAGCTCGCCGAGCGTCAACCGAAACACGAGCCGGGCGGCCATGTTAGCTTCGACAAACCGGCGCTCTCCGTCGACGATCAGCATCGGCACGCGGCTCGAGTCGAACAAGCGCTTCAGCCGCTCCGCGTGCCCTCTCGCGGCGATCACCTTCTCCGCGTTCGCGCCGACCCACCGGGGCGTCGAGTCGCTACTGGTCGAAAACAGTTCTTGCGTCACTTGACACACTCAATGTACCATCCGATGATTCCTGATTGCTCGATCGTGGCAGGCTGGTTCGATCGGGAGGAGGAGCGAGGATGGGGAGCAGGGCCCAAGACGGACTCGATAGCCGGCTGAGGGCCGCGCGGGAACGCCGCGGCCTGAACCGTGAGGCGCTGGCATTCCACTCGGGCGTGAGCTGGTCGGCTATCGCCCAGGTCGAGGCGGGCCGCCGCACGCATCTCCGGCCCGGCACACTGCAGGCCCTCGCACGGGCGCTCGGCGTGACGATCGACTACCTCGTGTCGGGCGGGACGGCGCCCGCGCCGATGCTCTCGCACCGCGCCCTCCTGTACTCGACGGACGCCGAGTTGGCCGCGGCGGCGGGCGCGTTCCTGGCCCGGGCGGTTGAGCTCTGCGAGCCTGCGCTCGCGGTGACGACCGCCGCCAACATCGCGCTGCTGCGCAAGCGGCTCGGCCCCGCGGCGGCCGAGGTCGAGTTCGCCCAGCGCGACCGCTGGTACACGACAGCGGCGGCGGGACTCCGGGCCCAGCTGGCGTTCGTACGGCGCAGCCTCGATGCGGGTGCCGCGTGGGCCTGGATCGTCGCCGAGCCGCCGTGCGTCGACGCGACCAACTCGGATCCGCTGCCGTGGGTCCGCTACGAAGCCGTGATCAACCTCGCGTTCGGCCCCGAGCCCGTGAGCATCCTTTGCGTATACGACACGCGGACGGTCGGCGAGGCGGTCCTGCGGGGGGTGCGGGCCACCCATCCGGACATCCTCGCGCCGCCTGAGGCCGCTGTTCACAGCGGCGACTACGCCGACCCGGTCGGCACGCTGCTCGAACCCTGAGCGCGCCCGGACAGCTCGGCGACGCGGCGTTCGAGCAGCCGCCGCTCGGCTCCGTCGTGGACGAGCGCGAGCGCACGGCCGTAGGCATCGCGCGCCTCGTCGGCGCGCCCGAGCCGTCGCAGCAGCTCGCCCCGAGCGGCGTGCAGGTAGTGGTAATCGTCGAGCGCGATCTCGTCGACGATCTGCAGCCCGGCCTCGGGGCCCTGTGCCTCGGCGACCGCCACGGCCCGGCTCAGCTCGACCACCGGCGAGCCGGTTACCCGCGACAGCTCGCCGTACAGCGCGGCGATCTGGGGCCAGTCGCGCGGCTCGTCGGCGTGCAGCGACGCGATCGCGGCCTGCAGCACGTACGGCCCGCGGCCATGGAGCGCCAACGCCCGGTCGAGCGCCGCGCGGCCGGCCGCGATCTGCGGGCCGTCCCACAGCGAGCGGTCCTGGTCGGCGAGCAGCACCAGCTCATGGTCCCGGAATCGCGACGCGCGGCGGGCGTCGTGGAGCAGCATCATCGCCAGCAGCCCGTGAACCTCCGGCTCGTCGGGCATCAGCTCGGCGAGCGCGTGGCCGAGCGCGAGCGCTTCTCGCGACAGCTCTCCGTGACCCGCGTAGCCCTCGTTGAAGATCAGGTACACGACCGCGAGCACCGCGGACAGCCGGTCGGGCAGCAGATGGTCGGGCGGGACGCGGAACGGGATCCCGGCGGCCTTGATCTTCCGCTTGGCCCGCACCAGCCGCTGGGCCATCGTCGCCTCCGGGACGAGGAACGCGCGCGCGATCTGTGGGGTGCTGAGACCGCCCAGGGTGCGGAGCGTGAGCGCCACCTGCGCCTCGGTCGCGAGCGCCGGATGGCAGCACGTGAAGATCAGCTCGAGCCGCTCGTCAGGAAACTGGTTCTCGTCCACGTCGTCAGTGGTCGCGTGCGGAGCTTCCAGCAGGTGCGTCTTGGCGGCGAGCGTCCGGTCACGCCGGATCCTGTCGATCGCGCGGTTGCGCGCGGTGGTCACCAGCCAGGCGCCCGGGTTGTGCGGGACGCCGTCCCGCGCCCACCGCTCGGCGGCGATCGCAAACGCCTCCTGGGCGGCCTCCTCGGCGAGATCGAAGTCGCCGAGGAAGCCGATCAGCGCTGCCAGCACGCGGCCCCACTGGTCGCGGAACACCTGCACCAGCGTGGCCCGCTCGTCCTCGGGCCGCGACCCGCTTCGGGCCACGCTGGTGTGTTCCGGCTGGTCGATCGCTACATCTCCACGATCGGGCGAACCTCGACGGCTCCGCCCATCCGCGCCGCCGGGACGCGCGCGGCGAGCTCGAGCGCGGCGTCGAGGTCGTCGGCGTCGAGCAGGAAGTAGCCGCCGATCGCCTCCTTGAGCTCGACAAACGGCCCGTCGGTCGTCAGCGTGCTGCCGTTCTCGACGCGCACGGTGGTGGCGGTCTCCGGCGGTGCCAGCTGCTCACCCGAGGTCACGCGCGGGTCGCGGCTGATCGCCATGTACTCGGCATACACGGCCTTCTGCTCCTCCTCGGAGAGCTGCTCCCACGCGCTCGGCTCGCGTGGCGTGGCGGCGGATCCCTGGTGAATCAACAGCATGTACTTCATCTGAGTCCTCCTGTTGTAACGACGATTCGCGTAGCAGACGAACGGCGTCACGCGAAATCGACAACCGGATGCAATTCAGCTAGGCGGAGCGCCGGCCGGCCACCCCCAGCGCCGCCTGCGCGCGTCGCGCCGCGCGTCGCAAGGGCGGGCCCGAGATCGCGCACGAATAATCGGTCGAGACCTCCACCGGCGCCTCCCCGCGGCTCTCGGGGTCAGCGGACAGCACGTCGTTGTCGATCGTCAGCCACGCGATCACGCCGCCGACTGCCGCCACCGCGGCGCTCACGATCATCGCGATGTGGAATCCGTGCGTCATCGGCGCCTTGACGTAGAAGCGGTGGCCGGTGATGCCGGCGATCAGCGGCAGGACCGCGACGGCGAGCAGTCCGGCGACGCGCGAGACCGCGTTGTTGACCCCGGACGCGATCCCGGAATGGCGGTCGTCCGCCGAGGCGAGCACGGTCGCCGTGACGGGCGAGACGACGAGCGTCAGCCCCGCGCCGAACACGAGCACCGCAGGCAGCACGGTCGACACGTAGCTGTCGCCGGGGTTGATCCGGGTCATCAGCAGCATCCCGCCCGCGACGATGATGGGCCCGAGCGTGAGCGGGAGCCGCGGGCCGATCCGCTGGGCGAGCGCCCCCGAGCGCGCGGACAGCAGCAGCATCAGCGCTGTGATCGGGAGCGACGCGGCCCCGGCCGCGAGCGGGCTGTAGCCCATCGAGATCTGGAGGAACGCGACCAGCAGGAAGAACACCCCGCCGAGCGCCCCGTACACCACGAACGTGACCAGGTTCGCGGCGCTGAACTGGCGGTCGGCGAACATGCTGAGCGGCAGCATCGGCTCCGGGCTCGATCGCTCCGCGAGCACGAACAGCACGAGCGAGATCAGGCCGCCGATTCCGGCGATCCAGACGAGCGCGGAGGACCCGTGCCCGGGCGCTTCGATCAGCGCGTACGTGGTCCCGCCGAGGCCGAGCGCCGCCAGCACCGCTCCGCGGATGTCGACGTGCCGGCTGGCCGTCGGGTCACGGCTCTCGGGCACATGGCGCGAGGCCAGCACCACGAACACCCCCAGGGGGAGGTTGATCAGGAACACGGCGCGCCAGCTGACCGCGCCCACCAGGTAGCCGCCGAGCAGCGGCCCGAGTGCGGTCGCGACCCCGGTCAGCCCGGACCACGCGCCGATCGCCCGCGGGCGATCCTGGCGCTGGAAGCTGGCCTCGATCATCGCCAGGCTTCCCGGGGTCAGCAGCGCGCCGGCGACTCCCTGGAACAGCCGGGCGGCGATCAGTGTCTCGACCGTCGGCGCGACCGCACAGATCAGGGAGGCGACGGTGAACATCGCGGCTCCGAGCGCGAACATCTTCCGGCGCCCGTAGATGTCTCCCAGCGAGCCGCCGACCAGGATGAACGACGCCAGCGTCAGCAGGTAGCCGTTCAGGATCCACTGCAGCGAGCTCGTCGACGCGTGCAGCTCGCGGCCGATCACCGGCAGCGCGACGTTCACAACGGTGCCGTCGAGGAACACCATCCCCGACCCCAGCACCGCGACGGCGAGCACCCACCGCCCGCGCGAGCTGTCAAAGGAGAGACTGCTCTTGCCGTCGATGAGCGGACTCTACGCCACCTACCGCGGCGCAAATCGGGGTCGCCGCGATTCGCGATTCGCGCGCCGGGTAGGGCCACACCATGGTCGTCCCCCAGCCAGCCGATCCGGCCACCCCGGCAGTCCCCGAGGTGCCGATCTCGCCGGCGGTGCCGGACCCCGGCACTCCGGCCGACCCCGAGGAGCCATCGACGGTTCCCGTGCCCGAGGAGCCGGCCACTCCCGCGGTTCCCGAACCGGGTCCGGGCGAGAGCCGGCACGCGACCTAGCGGCTAGGACCCCTCGAAGGCGTCGAGGACGATCTCGGCGAGCCGCTCGGACCGCTGCTGCGGGAGCAGGTGGTTGGCCTGCCGGAGCTCGATCAGCTCCGCGTTCGGGAGCTGCTCGACCAGGCGCCGCGCGGATGACACCGGCACGATCCGGTCGGCGGTCCCGATCACCACCTTGGCCGGTGCGGTGATCCGGCCGAGCCGGGCCTCGAGCGCCGGCAGGTCACGGAGCAGCAGCCGCTGTTCGAGGAAGAACGCCCACCACGCACGCGGGGCCACCAGGATCCGTCCGGCGGAGCGCAGGTAGCGCTCCTCGAGCTCGAGATCGCGCGCGACGCGGGTACGGAGCGGGCGGGCCGCGAGCGCGACCCCCGACCCGGCGAGCGCCGCCGCGCTCGCCACGAATCCGACGCCCGGCGCCGCCAGCACGCGGTCCAGCCATTGCAGGGACTGCTCGTTCGCGGACGGCGCCGCGAGTACGAGCGCCCGCACCCGGTCAGCCGCGGTCGCCGCGAGCCACGCGGCGACCGCGCCGCCGAAGCTGTGCCCGACCACGACCGCGCGCTCGGCTCCGGCGGCGTCGAGCGCCGCGAGCGCCGCGCGCGCGTTCCCATCGAGGTCGACGGGCGCGCTGCCGCCGTCCCAGCCCGGCCGATCGATCGCGATCGTCTCGGCACGCGCCCCGATCGCCGCGCGAACGCGGTCCCAGTCGCTTGCGGATCCCGGCTGGCCGTGGAGCAGCAGAACTGGATCAGGACTCGGCATCGCGGCGGCGGGTTGCGTGCCAGTAGCGCCTCAGGAATTGCGCTGCGACGACCACCAGCAACGCCGCGAATCCGATCCGCAGCGCCCGCTGGGTGAGGTCGTTGGCGAGCGCGACGCCCCCGACGACGCCGGCCGCCGACACCGCTCCGAGCACCGCGCCGTCGCGCACCCGCACGTTCCCGTACGAACGCTGCCGAAGCGCGCCGACGAACGCGACCGGGATGATCGCCAGCAGCGACGTCGCCTCCGCCTTCACCTGGCTCAGCGACAGCACCAGTGTCAGTGCCGGGACGAACATGATTCCCCCGCCGACCCCGAGCAGGCCGCTGATCACGCCACCCGCGGCACCCATCGCGATTGCCAGGATCACGCGACCAGGTCCACCGCGACGGCGATCAGCAGCAGCGCGAACAACAGCCCGATCGTCTCGGTGCGCACGCGCTGTTGCAGCCACGTTCCGAACAGCACGCCGCCCACGGCGGGGACGCCGACCAGCACGCCCTTGAGCACGTCGACGTTGCCGTAGGCGCCTTGGGCGATCGTCGCAAAGGCCGCGATCACGACGATTGCGGCCAGCGAGGTGCCGGTCGCCGAGCGCTCGTCGTAGCCCAGCCACAACACCAGCAGCGGCACCATCACGGTCCCGCCTCCGACCCCGAACAGGCCGCTGAAAAGCCCCGCCAAGGTTCCGGTCACAGCCAGCTTGAGCGTGCGCGGCTGGACCATGAGGGGGCATACTAGATGGGTGACGTCAGCGCTCCGGTCCGAGGCGCTCGCGCCGCTGCGCGAGGACCGCGCCCATGCGGCGATCCTGTTCGATCTCGACGGGACGATCGCCCCGATCGCGGCGCAGCCCTCGGAGGCGGTGGTCCCCGAGGGGACCCGCCAGCTGCTGGTCGAAATCGCGAGGCGGTACGCGGTCGTCGCGTGTGTTACCGGTCGGCGCGCCTCGGAGGCCCGCGCGATGGTCTCGATCGGCACGATCACGTATCTGGGATCACATGGCGCCGAGCTGCTGCGGGCCGGCTGGACCGAGGCGGTGCTCGACCCGACGCTCTCCGAATGGGCGCGCCGGATCCACGAGTTCGGACGCGAGCACGACACCTCCGAGCTCCGGCGCCGGCGGGTAAGACTCGAGGACAAGGGCGCGATCGTTGCGTTCCACTGGCGCGGCGCCCCGGACGAGGATGGCGCCCGGGCCGCGATCGACGCGATCGCGGCCGCGGCACGCGAAGCAGGACTTCGGGCACATTGGGGCCGCAAGGTGCTCGAGGTGAGGCCCCCGGTGAAGTTCGACAAGGGTGCCGCGATCGCGTCGTTCCTGCGCGACGCGGACGTCGACGTGGCGCTGTACGTCGGCGACGACGTGACTGACCTCGATGCGTTCCGCTCGCTCACCGAGCTCGTCGAGGAGGGCGTGCTGTCGAGTGCGATCCGCGTCGGTGTCGCCTCGGATGAGGGGCCCGAGGAGATCGTCAGCGAGGCGGACCTCGTGGTCGATGGAACCGACGGCGTGCGCGAGTTGCTCGAGCTGCTGGTCGAGTAGGTGCGGTTCTCCGACTTTCTGAAGACGACCGTGCTGATCAGCGCGGCGGCGGCGAGCGCGCTCGCCGCGGTGACGCTTGCGGGCGCGCTCGACAGCGGCGATGATCTCGTGGTCCCGGTGGCGGCAGCCTGGTGGCTGGTGGCCGCGGTGATCGGGGTCTGGATGGGACGACGCGCCGAAACCTCGCCGCCGATCGCCAATCTGCTCGCGAGCGCGCGCACGCAGGCGTCGCTGCCCGAAGTCAACCCGAGCCGCACCGTGCTGAACCGGCTGTGGCCGCTGTTCGTCTCGACGATCGGCGCCGGCGCGCTGGCGTTCGTGCTGCCCCAAGTGCCCGCCGTCGCGACCGGTTTCGCGGTGATCTGGGCGCTCGCGTGGCGACGCCAGGCGTCCGCGGTGACAGCGATCGAGGAGCGCGACGGTGCTCGGTTCTACGTGGTCCGGACCTCGCCGCTGAAGCCGATCCAGCTCGTCCGCACGCCCGGCTTCCGCACCAACCTGATGGAGCTGAACGGCGCCTCGGGCCACAGCCGGGTTCGGCCCCGGGCCTGAGCGCAGGTGTCGGGCACCGACCTACTGGTCGTCTCGGCCGGCAGCACCGAGGGGTGGCGAACGGCCGCCGCGGAGCTGAAGGCGTCGATCGCGCGAGCGGGTGCGAGCGTGGAGATGGTGAGCGCCGAGCCGTCGCCCCGCGTGCGGACCTTCGCGCTCACCGACTTCGTCCAGGCGCGGGCGGCGCGGGCGGCCGCGGCGCACGGGATTGAGGCCCATCGGCCGGCGGCGGTGATCTACTGCTCGATCACCGCCGCGCTGCTGTGGCCGCAGCCCGGCGCGATCTTCCTCGACTCGATCGCCGCCGAGAATCGCCCCGGCCGCCATGGGATCTGGCAGCGGTCCGTCGAGCGGCGGCGGCTGCGCGACGCGCCGCTCGTGCTGGTGTGGAGCCGGCGCTCGCTCGACCCGCTGACGGGGCCGCACGCCGACACGGTCGTGATCCCGGTTCCGGTCGAGACGGCAACCGGTCCCGACGCGCCTCGCGACGTCGCGGCCGTTACGTACGCCGGCGATCCCGTCAAGCGCCGGCTGACGCGGGTGCTCGACGCGTGGGCGGCCGTCCGTCGCGATGACGAGCGGCTGATCGTGACCGGGTTGGCGAGCGACGCGCACGCGAGCGTCGCCGGCCTCGAGGCGCGGCTTAGCGCTCCGGGGGTGGAGGTCGCGGGGGCACTCACGCCCGCCGAGTTCCGTGCGCTGCTCGCCCGCGCGCGGGTGTTCGTGGCGGCCCCGAGCATCGAGGACTACGGGATCGCCGCGCTCGAGGCGTTGGCGAACGGCTGCCCGCTCGTCACGACCCCGTCGCGCGGGCCGTATCCCGCGCTTGAACTGGCGCGCGAGCTAGACCCCCGGTTGGTCGGCGACGAGCTCTCGAGCGCGATCCGGATCGCGCTCGACGACCCGCTCCCCGATTACCGTGTGCGAGCCGCCGAGCTGCTCGAGCCGTACAGCCGTGCAGCGATGGATAGGACGGTCGCGGACGCGGTTTTGCCACGATTGCTCTCAGCGTGATCAGCCCTGGCTTCATCCCAAGCCCGTCCGAGAACGGCGTCCACATCGGGCCGCTGTTCATCCACGCCTACGGGTTGGCGTACGTGTTCGCGGTCGCGGCGGCGATCATCGTCACCCGCGAGCTGTGGAAGCGGGAGGGGGAGGACCCGAAGTTGCCGGGGGAGATCGCGCTGTGGGCGTTTCCGGCCGGGCTGATCGGCGGCCGGATCTACTTCCTGATCACGACCCCGAGCCAGATTCCGCCGCACTGGTGGGGGCCGTTCGCGATCTGGAAGGGCGGGCTCGGGATCTGGGGCGGGATCGCGGCGGGCGTGCTTGTCGGCCTCTGGTACATCCGCCGCCGCCGGCATTTGTCAAAGGATCAGATGTGGAAACTGCTCGACTGTGCCGCGCCGGGGCTGCTGTGCGCGCAAGCGATCGGCCGGATCGGCAACTACTTCAACCAGGAGCTGTTCGGCAAGCCGAGCACGCTCCCGTGGGCGCTCAAGATCGACGTCGCGCACCGGCCGCCGCACTTCACTCAATACGCGACCTTTCAGCCGACGTTCCTGTACGAGATGGTCTGGAACCTGCTGCTGGCCGGGGTGCTGGCGTGGCTCGTGCGCCGTCACCGCTTCCGGGCCCCGAGCGTGTTCGCGCTCTACGTCGCCGGCTATTCGGGGTTCCGGCTGTTCGAGGAGACGCTCCGGATCGACTACTCGAACCACGTCCTGGGGATGCGGCTGAACTTCTGGATCGCGCTGCTGATCTGCCTGGCTGCGCTGGGGTGGTTCGCGGCGATCCAGCGACGGGGACGGCCGCGGGGCGAGAACCGGATCGCCGCGTCCGCCGACGCTTCGCCCGCTCAGCCGCGCGCGTAGGTTCCGGTCAGCGACCCGGTCGCGACGGTGCGATCGTCCCCGATCGCGGTCACGGTGATCACGTAGTGATGCGGTTTTCCCCCGCGCGGTGGGCACGGGCCGCGGTAGCCGGTCGTCCCGAAGCTGTTCGTGCCCGCGTTGCCGAGCGTCGGCGGCACGCCGGCCCGCAGCTCGGTCGAGCGCGGGCTCATTCCGGACAGCTGCCAGTGGATGAAGTTGCCGCCGGGGGCATCGCGGTCGACCATCATCAGCGACAGCCGGGTGGCGTCATCGGGAACCCCGGACCACCGGAGCGGCAGCGAGATGTCGCGGCCATCGCAGGTGTAGAGCCGCGGGATCGCGCCACCCGGCGCGAACGCCGCGCTGCGTACGGTCAGCGTCTGCGGTGCCGACGGGCTCGATCCGCAGGCCGCCAGCAGGAGCGCGAGTGCCGCCACGCGCCTCATCGGTTGCGCGACCGCATCGCCGCCAGCTCCGCCCACGGCCGCGTGTTCGCGACCCCGGCGGCGGTCAGCCACGCTCGCCGAGCCGTTGCGATCCCGTAGCGCGCGACCTCGAACCCGCCCACCCGGTGGGCGTCGCAGTTGATCACGATCGGGACCCCCGCGGCCGCGGCCGCGCGCGCGTTCACGTCGTTCAGGTCGCGCCGGTCGGGGCTCGAGTTGATCTCGAGCATCGTCCCGGTCCTGGCCGCGGCGTCGACCACGCGCTCGAGGTCGAAGTGGTAAGGCGCCCGCCGCTCGATTTTCCGGCCCGAAAGGTGACCGATCGCGTCGACGAGCGGGTGCTCGATCGCGCGCACGATCCGGTCGGTCATCGGCTCGGAGGGCATCCGGAACGAGGAGTGGACGCTCGCGATCACCCAGTCGAGCTCGGCGAGCAGCTCGTCGTCGTAGTCGAGCGAGCCGTCCGGGAGGATGTTCACCTCAGAGCCCGCGAGCAGCTCGATCCCTTCGATTTCCGTCGCGCGAACCCGCGCGATCTGCTCGCGAAGCCGGTCCGGCGACAGGTCCGCGCCGAACCCCATCGTCGCCGAGTGGTCGGTGATCGCGAGGTACGTGTATCCCGCGTCGCGGGCCGCCTCGGCCATCTGCTCGATCGATGCCGTCCCGTCGGAGGCGGTCGTATGGCAATGGAGGTCGCCGCGCAGATCGCCGAGCTCGATCAGGCCGGGGAGCGTCCCGTTCTGGGCCGCGTCGAGCTCGCCGCGGTTCTCGCGCAGCTCGGGCTCGATGTAGTCCATGCCGAGCAGGGCATACACCTCCCGTTCGGTGGCGCAGCGGTGTGTCTCGCCGCTCGCGTCGTCGAGCACCCCGTATTCGGACACGTGCAGCCCCTTGCGAACGGCGAGGTCCCGCAGCGCCATGTTGTGCTCCTTGGAGCCGGTCAGGTGCTGGAGCAGGTTGCCGAACTGATCGGGTGCGACGATCCGCAGGTCGACCGGTATCGAGGTGTGCGTGCGCAGCCTGACCCCCGATTCGCTGACGGTACCCGCCGATTCGACCAGCTCGAGCTCGGTCGCCGCCTGCGCCAGCGTACGCGGATCGGCGGCGGTCGCGATCACATCGATGTCCTTGACGCTGTCCACCCACCTGCGCGCCGATCCGGCGAGCTCGACACGCGCGGAGGCGGGGTGCTCGCGCAGCGCCGCAATCAGCGGATCGGCGACCGCGAGCGCGCGGTCGAGCACCACCCGAGGCGCCCGCTTGCCGGCGCCGGTGGCTGCAACCGCGGCGAGGATCGACTCCTCGGCCTTCGGCCCGAAGCCCTTCAGCGCCCGGATCTGGTGCTGCTCGGCGGCGGCCCGCAGCTTCTCGAGCGAGTCGACCCCGAGCTCGTCGAAAAGCCGCCGCGCGCGCTTGGGCCCGAGCCCCGGCAGCCGCGTGATCTCGATCAGCCCGGGCGGGAACTTTGCCCGCAGCTTGACCGCCGCCGGGATTGCGCCGTCGCTGGACAGCGCGAGCACCTTCTCCTGGATCGTGCCGCCGATCCCCGGCAGCTCCGTCGCCCGGCCCTCGCGCGCGAGCGCGGCCACCGAAACCGGTGCTTCCCGGACGGCCTTGGCGGCGTTCCGATACGCGACGATCCGGTGGATGATCGCGCCGTCCAGCTCGTAGAGGTCGCCCAGCTCGTCGAGAGCCGCTGCGATCTCGGCATTGGTAGGGTCGCGCGCGGTCGTTGTCATCTGCTTCCAAGGCTATTTTGACTACCCCACCCGACTGCTATACTTTTTGAAGTAACTAGACAAGGAGCACCAATGGCAGCCAATGTCAACGAAGTGACGGACACGAACTTCCAGGCCGAGGTAATCGAGTCGGACGTCCCGGTTCTGGTGGATTTCTGGGCGCCGTGGTGCGGGCCGTGCCGGATGGTGGCGCCGGTCGTCGAGGAGATCGCGCAGGAGCGCGGCGAGGCCCTCAAGGTCGTCAAGCTGAACATCGACGAGAACCAGAACACGGCCGTTCAGTTCAACGTCATGTCGATTCCGACGCTGATGCTGTTCAAGGACGGCGCGGTCGCCAAGACCGTGATCGGCGCCTACCCGAAGCGCAAGCTCGAGGCCGAGCTCGAGCCCGCGCTCGCGTAGCCGGCTCGCGTTCCGCTTTGACCCCGGGGGGCGCGGTCATCGAGACTCGCGCCCGTGAGGAGGGCGTTGGTCATCGGGGCGCTTTCCAGTGCGCTCGCAGCCGCGTTGAGCGGCTGCTCGTTCTGCGTGGGCAGCGGTTGCACGACGGACGGCACAACCCTTGCCCACGAGGTGCAGCAGCAGCTCGGCAAGGTCGTGAAGGAGCGTGGGCTGCCGCCGCTGCCACCGGTCACGTGCCCGCACTCGATCAAGAACCAGGCCGGCGCGACGACAACCTGTTACGCGAAGGGCGACCTCGGGGGAGGGGATGCGGGGGATCATCCCGATCACGGTGACGGTCACGAGCGTCGAGGGCTCGACCGTCAATCTCCACTTCGTGACCGGTAACGCCGAGCCGCTCGGCAGCCCGACGACCCCGGCTCACCCGACTCCGACCTGATCCGGCCTACGGCCTCGACACCGTCACCTCGTCGGCGGGCACCCACGCGACTCGGTGGTTGTAGTCGATCTGGTACCAGGTCTTGCCCTGCGAGCGGCGGCTCAGCTGCGCGACGTAGGTCTGACCGCGTCGGCTGAAGCCGTACTCCGTATCCGGGCAGATCCGCGTGTCGATCACCGGGTTGGCGGGAGGCGGGTAGCGCGTCGGGTATTCGGGGCCGCTGAACAGCGTCGTCGGGTGCGATCCGCCCCGGAACCGCACGAGCGCGCCCCAGCCGGCGATCGTGTCGGAGTCGCGCACCCAGCCGGTCGTCCCGCTGAAGTCGATCTTGTCGTACAGCACGCCGTCGACCCGGATGCGGCCGAGCAGCGCGAATTCCTCGCCCCACGCCGCCTTCGCGCGCAGGTCGCCCGCCGAGACCTGCGAGATCACGCTCGTCGCATTGGGGACGATCGACCACGGGAAGTTGTCGCACGAGAAGTCACGCTGGTCGTACGCCGGGTTGGCGCCGATCGTCGCGGACGGGGCGTAGGTCGACGGGTCGCCGGCACCGTTGACGAGCAGGCTCGGCACCGGGCGCCCGCCGGCCCCGGCGTATACGTTCGTGAACGCGTTCTGGAAGCCGGTCGTCCAGTCGATCACGTCGCGCGTGGAGGCGAACTCGTCGCCGACCGAGATCTGCCGGATCCCCGAGCTCCGCATCGTGTACCGGGCCGCGAGCTCTGCCGGTGGCGGCGGGCGGTCGTGCGACCAGCGCTCGTACGCCCTCAGGATCAGCTGCCAGTAGTACGGCCAGTCCCACGATGGGCCGGGATCCCAGTGCTGCGCGTGCGGACCTCCGGTCGACCCGTTGACCCCTTCGGAGTTCGGGATGTTGTCGTGGCCGAGGATGTGGGCGCGGTCGAGCGGGAGCCGGTACTTCCACACGATCCATCCGACCAGGTCCGCCGAGCGCTGATAGAGCTGCGGCGTGTAATAGCCCGCGGGCGCAACCGCAAAGCCGACGTGCTCGAGCCCGATCGAGGTCTCGTTGAACCACCAGTTGTTGACCGAGTGGCTCCAGTCCTTGTCGGGGATGAACTGCGTGATCGCCGGGTCTGACGAGGCGTACTGACCGGACACGAGGTACTGCACCGAGGAGGTCGCCATCGGGTTGGTGAACGCCTCGATCGTCCCCGCATAGGAGGTCTCTGTGTCATGGATCATGATCGAGTCGATCGGGATCCCACCGAACGGACGACTGGCCTGGTAGTAGGTGTTCGGGTTCGCGGGGACCTGCTTCGACACGTGCGGATAGTCGGCCGCCGCGCTCGAGACGACGATCAACGCAGCCGCAGTCACCGCGAGCGTTGCAGCCCTTGCTCCCATGACCTCTCCTCTCGGTTGCCCCTCGGGGTCGCCCTCGACCCACCGCCAACCTTATCGCGTCAGCCCGCGAGCGCCACGCCGATTCGCAGCGGGCGTCCCTCGATCTCGATCGGCTCCGCGCCGTCGAGCGTCGGGCCCGCTCGGCCTCCGGCCTCGCCGATTTGGGCCGCGCTCGACTGATCCGGCGGCGACTCGTAACTGACGAGCGTCGCGAGCGTCTCGCCGGCGATGTAATCCTGGTGGGCTCGCGCCGCCGCGAGCAGCGCGTCGTCGCCGTCGAGGGTCAGCTCGATGCGGTCGGTCACCTCGAGCCCCGCCTGCTGGCGTGCGAGCTGAACGGCGCGGACGATGTCGCGTGCCAGGCCCTCCCGCCGCAGGTCGTCGTCGAGCTCGAGCTCGAGCGCCACCGCGTGCGAACCCTCGCGCTCGACCTGGTAGCCCTCGAGCGGCTTCATCGCCACCAACAGGTCATCGGCTTCGAGCTGGTGGTCGCGGCCTCCCACGGAGATGCCGAGCCCCCGCCCGTCGCGCAGCGCCGTCGCCACCTGCGCCGGATCGAGCGCCGTCACCGCGGCGGCCGCCATCGGCATCTCCTTGCCGAACCGTGGACCGAGGCTCCGGTAGTTCGGCTTGACCTCGAGCTCACCGAGCTCGTCGGCCTGCGAGACGAACCGCAGCTCGCGGACGTTCAGCTCCTCGCGGACCAGCTCGGAGAACCGCTCGATCGCCTCACGTTCGGCCCCGGCGGCCACGACCACGGCGGCGCGCAGCGGCTGCCGCAGCTTGATCCGCGCCTGGGCGCGCGCCGCGAGTCCGAGCTTGACCGCCTCCCGGACGACGGTCATCACCTCTTCGAGCGCGCGGTCGCGCTCGCCCGCGACCGGGAAGTCGCACAGGTGCACGCTCGGCTCGGTGCCGTCGAGGTTGTCGTAGATCTCGTCGGCGAGGAATGGGCAGAACGGCGCGAGCAGTTGCGCGATGGTCACGAGGCACTCGTGCAGCGTGCGGAACGCGCCGAGCTCGCCCTTCCAGAACCGGCGCCGGGAGCTGCGGACGTACCAGTTCGAGAGCTCCTCGACGAACTCGGCGATCGACCGGCCGGCGACGGTGACGTCGAAATCGTCGAGTCGCTCGCGCACCACCTCTACGGTTCCGTGCAGCCTCGACAGGATCCAGCGGTCGAGTTCCGAGGGCGCTGCGCCCTCGTCGAGCATCTTCTTCGAGATTCCGTCGGCGTTCGCATACAGCACGTAGAAGTAGTGGGTGCTCCACAGCTGCCTGAGGAACTCGCGGACCGCCTCGCCGATCGTCTCGACCGAGAACCGGTAGCCGTCCCACGGCTGCTTGGAGGTGAAGAAGTACCACCGGAAGGCGTCGGCGCCGAACCGGTCGATCACCTCCCATGGCTCGACCGTGTTGCCCAGCGACTTGGACATCTTGCGCCCCTGCTCGTCGAGGATCAGGCCGAGGCACAGGACGTTTCGGTACGAGGAGCGGTCGAACAGCAGCGTCGAGACGGCCAGCAGCGAGTAGAACCAGCCGCGCGTCTGGTCGAGCGCCTCGCAGATGAAGTCGGCGGGGAATCGCTCCTCGAAGTGCTCCAGCTGCTCGTGCGGCGCATGGAACTGGGCGAACGGCATCGACCCGGAGTCGAACCACACGTCGATCACCTCGGGGACGCGGCGCATCGGCTCCCCGCACTCGGTGCACTCGAACTCGACGTCGTCGACGAACGGCCGGTGGGGATCGGTCAGCTCGACGCCGCTGAGCTCGCGAAGCTCGGCGAGCGACCCGATCGCGCGGGAGTGCTCGTGCTCGCAGCGCCACACGGGCAGCGGCGTGCCCCAGTAGCGCTCGCGCGACAGCGCCCAGTCGACGTTCCCCTCCAGCCACTTCCCGAACCGACCGTGCTTGACGTGCTCGGGGTACCAGGTGACCGTCTCGTTTGAGGCCAGCAGCCTGTCCTTGATCTGGCTGGTGGCGATGTACCACGACGGCTTGGCGTAGTAGAGCAAGGGCGTCCCGCATCGCCAGCAGTGCGGGTAGGAGTGCTCGTAGACCTCGGAGCGGAGCAGCCGGCCGCGCGCGCGCAGGTCCTCGATCAGGTCCGGGTCGGCGTCCTTGACCCAGCGTCCGGCGTACGGGCCGATCCGCTGACTGAATGTGCCGTCGAGCCGCACCGGGTTGATCACGTTCAGGCCGAAGCGCTCGCCGAGCCTGAAGTCGTCCTCGCCGAACGCGATCGCGGTGTGTACGAGCCCGGTGCCATCCTCGGCGGTCACGAAATCGGCGGGGAGCACGGTGTGGCCGAGCTCGCCGTACTCGGATCCGGGGATGAACTCGAACGGCGGCTCGTACGCGATCCCCTCCAGCCCGGCCCCGGGAAAGGTTTGGAGAATCTCCGTGCCCTCGCCGAGCACCCGCTCGACGAGCGACTCCGCGAGCACGAACACCGTGTCCTCATCGGCGGCACGGGCGCGCACGTACGCGAGCTCTGGATTCACGGCGACCGCCGCGTTCGAGACGAGCGTCCACGGCGTGGTCGTCCAGACCAGCAGCTGGTCGCCGGCGTGGACTGGGCCGTGGTCGTGCCTGACCGGGAGCCGGACGTACACGGACGGGTCGAGCACGTCGCGGTACACGCCCGGCTGCCCGAGCTCGTGGCTCGACAGCGTGGTCTGGTCACGCGGGCAGTACGGGACCACCTTCAGCTTCTCGTACAGCAGCCCCTTGTCGTGGATCGTCTTCAGCGCCCACCACACCGACTCCACGTACTGCGGGTCCATCGTCCGGTACGCGTCGTCGAGGTCGATCCAGAACGCGATCCGCTCGGTCAGCCGGTTCCACTCGGCGACATGGCTGAGCACGCTGTCGCGGCAGCGCGCGTTGAACTCAGCGATCCCGTATCGCTCGATGTCCTCCTTGCGGGTGAACCCGAGCTCCGCCTCGACGGCGAGCTCGACCGGGAGCCCGTGGCAGTCCCACCCGCCCTTGCGCTCGACGTAGTAGCCGCACATCGTCTTGTAGCGCGGGAAGATGTCCTTGAACACGCGGCTCAGGACGTGGTGCGAGCCGGGCGGGCCGTTGGCGGTCGGGGGCCCCTCGTAGAACCCCCACTGCGGGGCGCCCCGCCGGCGGCGGACCGACTCGGCGAACACATCGCGCTCGCGCCATCGCTCGAGCACGCGCTCCTCGACCTTGACAAACGAGGCGTGCGGATCGACGGGACGGTGCGGCTCAGGCGCCATGGGCGCGTGATTCTAGGAGCGCGGCGGTGGGTCGCCGGGCCCGCGGCGCGGGCCGTGACGCGGATTACCCGACACGCCCCGCCCGTTCCCCGAGAGTTCGCCGTCGTACCCGCGCCATCCGCGGGTTAGGTGACACACCTCGCCCGCCGGCGGAGGGTGTGTCGCATTAGCCGCGTTAGGCGAGGTGGCGTTAGGCGAGGTGGCGTTAGGCGAGGTGGCGTTGCGAGGGGGCGTGCGAGGGGGCGTGCGAGGGGGCGTTGCGAGGGGGCGTTGCGAGGGGGCGCTACGCGGAGTGGCGTACGTGCGGCGGCCGCTGCGGCGCGACCGAGCCGCGTCGCCCGGTCTCGAGCCACGCGAGCAGCCGGTCGCGGGCGGCCGTCGGTGCGTCGCCGAGCCGGAGCACGGTGCTCGCGCCGGTGTCGGGGACGGCGCCGCGGTAGTCGAACACGCTGATCTCGCCGGCGGCGCTCCGGACCGCGTAGATCACGCGCGCGACATCGTCGAGCGGGGCGCTGCCGCACAGCACCACCGCGCGGGGCTCGAGCGCGCGGATCGCGCGGCCGAGCCGGCCACGGTCGGTCGCCGGGCTGAGCGACAGGGTCCGCAGCCCGGCGCGCCTGAGCACCAGCTCGAGCGCCTGGGCGTGCAGCGACTCCATTCCCGGCGTCCACGGATCGAGGATCAGGGCGCCGTCGTCGCGACCCGCGGGGGGCGACAGCCGCTTGTGCGCCGACAGCCAACCCGTGGCGTGCCGCCAGCCGAACTCAAACGCGGGGGTCGGGCGATCGCCGCCGGCTTGGCTCGCAACCGCTGGGAGCAGCATCTCCTCGATCGTGCGCTCGACCGAGCGCAGCGCGAGGCTCTCTTCGAGCTGCCGGTCGGCGAGCTGCTCGTCGAAGTCGGCGAACGCGTCGGCGAGGCGCGCGCAACACGGCGGGCCGGCGCCACGCTCCCGCGCCAGCGACACCGCGGAGGAGGCGTTGTTGGTCTCCTCGAGCGCCTGGCGGAGCGCCTGGATCTGCGCCAGCTCGTAGTGGCGGTGACCGCCCTCGGAGCGATGCGGGGTCGGGAACGAGTAGCGCCGCTCCCAGGTGCGAAGCGTCGAGGCGCTCACCCCGAGCATCGACGCCGCCGCGTTCGTACGAATCATGTCGCGATTTATCGGGGTCAGCGGCTGCTCGCGCAACCCCCGCAACGAGCCGTGCAGAAACGGAGTTCAAACCCGTCGGCGGGATGCGAGGATCTCCTGCCGATGACCACGTTCATGCGCCTGCGGCTCCATCACCACGACGACGGCGCGAGGGTGGCGTACCGCGAGATCGGAACCGGGCCGGCGCTCGTGCTGCTGCACTCGCTGGGGCTCTCACACAGGGAGTGGGAGCCGGTCGTCGCCCCGCTCGCGGCGCGCTTCAGGGTGGTCGTTCCGGACCTGCCTTTGCACGGGGACTCGGAGGACCGCCCGCGGCACCCGTACACGCTGGACTGGTTCACGTCGGTGATCGCGCGGTTCTGCGCCGAGGTGGGAGGCACGCGCACGTTCGTCGCGGGCCACGATCTCGGTGCGGAGCTGGCGCTGCGCGCAGCCGTGACGGGGCGGCTCGAGCCCTCGCGCCTCGTGCTGATGCCCAACCGCCTGCACCGCCGCGACGAGTTCTCGGGTCGGCGGATGGCGTGGCGGATGGCCGCCCAGACGGCGACCGTGCCGGGGCTCGACCGGACGGTCTCGCATCTGACCCGGTTCGTGTTCAGGCCGTCGCTCGGGGAGCGCCTGTCGGCGCAGCGGAATCCGGCCGCCCGCGACCTGGTCCGCCACGCGTTCGCGGACGTGGGCGGCAACGCCAACCGCGCGCGATCGTGGGCGAAGTTCGCGCGCCGCTGGCCGAGCGGCGCGCAGCACGAGCTGCTCGACGCCTACCCACAGATCCAGGTCCCCTTGCTGCTGCTGTGGGCAGACCAGGATCCCGCGCATCCGATCCAGGGTGCCCAGGAGGCCTATGACCTGATCCCGCACGCGCAGCTGCGGACGCTGGCCGGTACCGGGTTCCTGCTCGCCTACGACGACCCCGTGTCGGTCGCCCGCGAGCTGATCGCGTTCTGCGGGTGAGCGCTAGTTCTGCGGGTGAGCGCTAGCGTTCAAACCGCCACCGAATCAGCGAAAGGACAGGAATGAGCGTTCAGGAGCAGGAGCACCTGTGGGGCGGGGAGACCAGCAAGGCGCTCGAGAACTTCCCGATCTCCGGCGAGCGGGTCCCGGCCTCGGTGATCCACTGGCTGGGCCGGATCAAGAGCGCCGCGGCCCACGTCAACAAGGAGCTCGGCCTGCTCGAACCGGACATCGCAGACCGGATCTCGGCCGCGGCCGACAAGGTGGCTGAGGGCGAGTACGACGACCAGTTCCCGCTCGACGTGTTCCAGACCGGCTCCGGGACCTCGTCGAACATGAACGCCAACGAGGTGATCGCAAGCCTCGCCGGCGAGGGCGTGCACGCCAACGACCACGTCAACATGGGCCAGTCCTCGAACGACGTGTTCCCGTCGGCGGTCCACCTGGCGGCGCTCGACACCGCCACCCACAACCTGCTCCCGGCGCTGAGCGAGCTCGAGTCCGCGCTCGAGGCCAAGTCGGCCGAGTTCAAGGACATCGTCAAGGCCGGTCGCACGCACCTGATGGACGCGGTGCCGGTCACGCTCGGCCAGGAGTTCTCGGGATACGCGGCGCAGATCCGGCTCGGGCAGAAGCGGATCCGCAACGCGCTTCCCCAGGTCGCGCAGATCCCGCTCGGCGGCACCGCCACGGGCACCGGGCTGAACACGCATCCCGAGTTCGCCGCCCGTGCGCGCGCACGGCTGACCGAGCGGACCGGGCTGGCGATGAGCCCGCCCGAGGACCCGTTCGAGGCGCAGGCCAACCGCGACGCGCTCGTAGAGCTGTCGGGCGCGCTCAAGGTGGTGGCCGTGTCGATGAGCAAGATCGCCAACGACCTCGCGCTGATGGGCTCCGGCCCGCGCGCCGGGATCGGCGAGTTGCTGCTGCCCGAGCTCCAGAAGGGCTCCTCGATCATGCCGGGGAAGGTCAACCCGGTGATCCCGGAGGTCGTGATGCAGGTCTCCGCGCACGTGATCGGCAACGACACGGCGGTCACGATCGCGGGCCTGCAGGGTCAGTTCGAGCTCAACGTGCGGGTGCCGCTGATCGCGGCCAACCTGCTCGAGTCGATCGCGCTGCTCGCCTCGACCTCGCGCGTCTTCAGGGACAAGTGCATCAGCGGGATCGAGCCCAACCTTGAAGGGGCACAGCGCTCCGCGGAGATGACGCTCGCGGCGGCCACAGCACTCAACCCGTACATCGGCTACGACAAGGGCGCGGAGATCGTCAAGGAGGCAGCCCAGTCCGGGCGACCGCTCAAGGAGGTCGCGCTCGAGAAGGGCGTCGACGAGGAGACCTACGAGAAGGCGATGGACCTGCGCAAGATGGCCCAGGGCAACCTGTAGCCCGGCTCCCCGTTAGAAGTCTGGCAATCAAATGAGCACGGAGGTTCCCGCGGGGTCCGGGGATCGCATCACCAGGGGCACGGTGATGGCGCTGGTCGCGATGGGGCTCGCGGTGTTCGTTGTCGCCAACGACTTCACGGCGCTGTCGGTCGCGCTGCCGACGATCGAGCGCCAGTACAACATCGACGTCTCGACCGTCCAGTGGGTGATCAACGCCTACGCGCTGGTGTTCGGGGTGCTGATCGTCACCGGCGGGCGGCTCGCCGACATGTTCGGGCGCAAGCGGATGTTCTTCGTCGGCGCCGGGATCTTCGCGGTGTTCTCGCTGCTGGGCGGCGTCGCCCAGGATGCCGGATGGTTGATCGCCGCGCGGGCGTTGATGGCGGTCGGCGGCGCGATGATGTGGCCGGCCACGCTCGGGATGACCTACGCGATCCTGCCCGACAGCAAGGCCGGGCTGGCGGGCGGGCTGATCATCGGCGTGGCCGGGATCGGCAACGCGGTCGGACCGCTGATCGGCGGCGCGCTGACCGACCTCGCGAGCTGGCGGTGGGTGCTGCTGCTGAACCTGCCCGTCGCGGCGGTCGCGTGCTTCGTCACGTGGCGCGAGGTAAAGGAGCCGATCGGGCTCGGCGAGCACGAGCGGATCGACTACTGGGGGATCACGACGCTGTCGCTGGGCCTCACGGCGCTGCTGGTAGCGCTCGACCAGGTGACCGACTGGGGGCTCGGCGATCCGAAGGTGATCGCGTTGCTGGTCGCGTTCGTGGTGCTGATCGGGGCGTTCCCGTTCGTCGAGCGGCGGATGGGCGAGTCGGCGCTGATCCCGCCGGAGCTCCTGCGCCAGCGCCAGTTCGTGACCTGCTGCGCGCTCGTGCCGCTGCTTGCCACCGGGTTCTTCGTGCTGCTGCTGTACCTGCCGCAGTACATGCAGAAGCTGCTCGGCTACTCGCCGCTGAAGGCGGGGGTCGGGCTGTTGCCGATGATGGCCGTGTTCGGCGCGGTGTCGTTCGTCGCCGGCACTCTGTACCAGCGCCTCGGCGCGAAGCTGTCGACGTCCGCGGGGGCCGGGTCGATGACACTCGGCCTGGTGGCGCTGACGTTCGTCGGAACCGACACCGGCTACGGCTTGCTCGCGCTGGGGATGGTGCTGTTCGGGGTCGGCGTCGGGCTGTTCTTCTCATCCGCCACGACGGCGGGAGTGACGGCGCTCGATCCGGCCCACGCGAGCCTTGCCGGCGGGGTCCTGTACATGTTCCAGGTGGCGGGTGGCTCGATCGGGCTCGGCCTGACGACCGCGATCTTCACCGCGACCGCGCAGGCGAAGGTCCACAGCACGGCGATCGCCGACGTGCTCAACAACGGGCAGGAGCACGCCGTCAACGGGATCCTCGCCGGGACCAACAACGCGCATCAGCTGCTGGCTCAGTTCCCGCACCAGCGGGTGCTCCTCACCTCGATCGCCCGCAATGCGTTCGTAGACGGAATTCAGGTTGCGTTCATCGTCGCGGCGGCGCTGGCCGCGGTTGCATTCGTGATCGCGGTTGTGTTCATCAAAGGGCGGCCGCGGCTGCACGCGGCAGCCGCGGCCGAGCCCTCAGTGGCTGCCGCGTAGGTACGCGGCGGCCTCCGTCTTCACATCGGCGATCAGGTTGCCGAGCGCAACCTGGGCATCGAGCAGATGCAGCCCCCACTCCGGGGTCGGGCTGGGGCTGGGGAGCTTCGCGCCGCCCACGGCCGTGATCTGGAGCACGTTGGCGTTGTTCGCCGAGGAGCAGTGCGCCCGGTAGCCGCGCGGCACCGACACCCACACAGTCGACGCGGGCGGCGTCGTCAGCCCGAGCAGCTTGATCCCGGTGTTGAGGATGCTTTGCGGGTCGAACGGGGCCTCGGGAGTGATGAACTGCACCGGTGCGGAGCCGCCGCCCAGCGCGGCCGGGTTCGTGCACAGCACCTGGACGCCCTTCGGGACCTTCGAGCCGAGCACGGGGCTGGGTCGCCCGAACAGGCTCGGGTTGGGGACCGCCTGGTCGAACGTCGAGAACGCGATCACGCATCCGATCTGCTTCGCCGACTGGCAGCCCGGGATGCTCTGGAAGTCGCCGCCGATGTCCTTGCCCTTCTTGACCAGCACATTGCCGCCCATCAGGATCGCCGAGACCAGCTGCTTGCGGACCGCGGGTTTCCGATCGACGTCCTTGGCGATCAGCTGCCGCAGAACGAACGAGCCCTGCGAGTGGCCGATCAACACGAACCCGCGGCCGTGGTTGTACTTGTGCAGGTACTCCCGGAACGAGGCGCGTACGTCAGACAGCGCCAGCGCCGGATTTGGCGGCGGGGACGGAGGCTTGGTCCCCACGGTGCCGATCCCCGCCAGCGTGACCTGGCGGTACATCGGCGCAAACACCCGGCAGTACTGCGAGTACCGCGCGGCCTGGTAGAGCGCGATCGAGTTCTCCTCCGGGTCGATCTGCAGGTTCGAGTTGCCGGTCGGCTGACCGCTCACGGTCGGATACACGTAGAAGCAGTCGATCCCCGGGTGGGCGACCGGCTTCGGGTGCTGAACGCCGATCTCCTGGAGCGTTGGCGAGAAGACGGTTGTCGACAGGCCCGGCGTGCACGGGTCCGGGTGGTGCCCCGGGAAGCACAGCCAGACGGTCTTGGCCGAGCTTGCGGTGGCGAAGGCTCCGAGCGCGATCGCGAAGGTCGCGACGCCGAGCGCGAGTTTGCGCATATCCCCGATTCTCCTTTGGTCCTTGGCGGATCGGCCGCATGCCGATCCTACCGCGGCCAGTTCACCGGGTGCGCAGAAATTTCAGGGTGCCAGCCGCCGCTTGATCGCGGTGGCGATCGGTCGCGGCAGCTTGCCGAGGCCCTTGAGCGCGTACGGCATCACGCGGAGCTGCGTGGCTGAGAAGGTGGGCGGCACCGGGGCCTCGATCAGGTGCGGTCCCGGCTCGGCGATCGCGCGGTTGAGCGCCTCGGTCAGCTCCTCGCCGCTGCTCACCCGGACCGATGGGACGCCAAACCCGTTTCCGATCGCGACGAGATCGAGGTCCGGCCGGCTCAAGTCCAGCTGGGATTGCGCCCGCTCACCGCTGCCAGACGCCCCGACCCGGTGCAGCTCGACGTTGAGGATCGCGTACGAGCGGTTGTTGAAGATCACAACCGTCACGTCGAGCTGCTCGCGCGCCATCGTCCACAGCGACTGGATCGTGTACATCGCCGACCCCTCGGCCTCGAGCGCCAGCACCGAGCGGTCCGGGCACGCGACCGCGGCGCCGACCGCCACCGGCAGGCCCTGGCCGATCGCGCCGCCGGTCAGTGCGAGCACGTCATGGTGTGGGGCGCCCGCGGTCGCGGCGGCCAGCGTCAGCCCCGAGGTGTTGGACTCGTCGGAGACGATCGCATCCTCGGGGAGGATCGCTCCGATCGCCTGGCACACCTTGTCGGCGGTCAGCTCTCCGGTCGGCCGCGGTGGACGCGATGCCGGTTGCAAGGCCGGCGCGGCGCCGCTCGCTCCCGCCGCCTCGACGAGCGCGACCAGGCTTCCGAGCACGTCGCCGTCCGGCGCCGCGAGCCCGTGCACTTGGCAGCCGCCGGGAACGAGCGAACCTTCGAGCCCCGGGTAGGCGAAGAACGTGACGGGCGCCTTGGCGTCGACGAGGATCAGGTGCCGCAGCCCGCTCAGCTGGACCGAGGCGAGCTCTGGCACGTACGCGAGCCGCTCGACGGCCGGGATCCCGGCGCCCCGCTCGAGCCGCGTCGGGAACGTCTCGGCCAGCAGCTTCGCGCCGGTCGCCGCCGCCACGCGCGCTGCCGCGGTCAGTGGATCGGCGCGCAGCGCTCGCCCGCCGAGCAGCAGCGCCGTCCTGCCGCCACCGCGAAGCGCGTTCGCGACCTTCTCGACGGCAGCCGCGTCAACGGGCGAAGGGGCGGCCGGCGGGGGCGGCGGCGCCGGCTCGCCGCCCTCCTCCCACGAGACGTCCGCAGGGAGGATCAGGGTCGCGACCTGCCCCGGCGGCCCCACCGCTGCGACGATCGCCTCGACCGCATCGCGCGCCAGCTCCGAGGTGCGCGTCGAGGTCCTCACCCAGCCCGAGACGTTGCGGGCGACGCCCTCGATGTCCGACTGCAGCGGGGCGTCGTACTGCAGGTGGTAGGTCGCGTGGTCGCCGACGATGTTGAGGACGGGCACCCTCGCCCGCCGGGCGTTGTGGAGGTTGGCGAGGCCGTTGCCGAGCCCGGGTCCGAGGTGCAGCAGCGTCGCCGCCGGGGTCCCGGCCATCCGCCCGTATCCGTCCGCGGCGCCGGTCGCGACGCCCTCGAACAGGGCCAGCACCGAGCGCATCTCCGGCACCGAGTCGAGCGCGGCGACGAAATGCATCTCCGACGTGCCGGGGTTGGAGAAGCAGGTGCGGACGCCCGCGTCGACGAGCGTCCGGATCAGTGCCTGGGCGCCGTTCATCGGCTCAGGTCGCGACCGTCTCGGCGCCGAGCTGGTCGTACAGCGCGACATCGACCGAGTAGTCGATCGGGACCACGATCAGCGAGGGGACGTCCAGCGCCAGCGCGGCGCGGAGGCGGACGGCGAAGTCGTCCGCGCTCGAGCACCGCCACGCCGGCATCCCGAACGACTCGGCGAGCTTCACGAAGTCCGGGTTCCCGAACGAGACGTCGAAGTGATGGCCGAACTTCTTGTCCTGCTTCCACGCGATCGAGCCGAATTCCCCGTTCTCCCAGATCACGTTCACGATCGGCGTCCGCAGCCGGACCGCCGTCTCGAGCTCCTGGGAGTTCATCAGGAACCCGCCGTCGCCGGACACCGCGACCACGTTGCGGTCCGGATACACGAGCTTGCAGCCGATCGCGGTCGGCAGCGCGAACCCCATTCCCGCGAGCCCGTTCGCGATCAGCACGGTCCCGGGCTCGTGGGCCGGGAACATCCGCCCGATCCACAGCTTGTGGAGCCCGACGTCGGAGACCAGCATGTCCTGCGGCCCGAGCACATCCCGGATGTCCCACAGGACGCGAGCTGGGCGCATCGGGAAGTGGTCCTCGTCGCGCGAGTCGTTGAAGGCGCCCAGCACCATCTCGTGGAGCGCGCACGATGGAAACGGAGTGACCGGCGGCCGGTGTGAGCTCGCCGCCAGCCGCGCGAGCACGTGCGCGATGTCGCCGATCAGCTCGACCTCCGGCATGTAGAACTCGTCGATCTCGGCGGCGACGCTGTCGATCATCACGATCTTCTTGTCGCCTCGCGGGTTCCAGTGCTCGGGCGAGTGCTCGACGAGGTCGTACCCGATCGTGATCACCAGATCGGCGTCGTCGAACCCCGCCATCTCGTAGTCGCGCGACTGCAACCCAACGGTCCCGAGCGAGTGCGGGTCCTCGTAGTCGATCAGCCCCTTGGCCATGAAGGTCTCGGCGACCGGGATCCCGGTCGTGTGCACAAACGCCCGCAGCGCGCGGCTCGCGTGCGCGCGGATCGCGCCGTTGCCCGCCAGCGCGATCGGGTTCTCGGCGGCGTCGATCAGCTCCGCGGCGCGCTGCAGCTCCCTGCCGCCCGGCTCGGGCTGGACGGGCTCGCGGCGCGGCAGCGGCACCGCGTCGACCGGCTCGGCCATCACGTCCTCGGGGAGCTCGAGGTGCGTCGCGCCCGGCTTCTCGGACTCCGCGACCTTGAACGCCTTGCGGACGACCTCGGGCACGATCTCGGGGCTCGAAACTCTTGCGTTCCATTTAACAACCGGCCGTAGGATCCCCAGCAGGTCGATGTACTGATGTGACTCCTTGTGCATGCGTTCCAGGTCCGACTGGCCGGTGAGGGCGACCAGCGGCGCGCGATCCAGGAACGCGTCGGCCACGGCCGTGACGAGGTTCGTCGCGCCCGGGCCCAGGGTCCCGAGGCACACACCGGCTCTCCCCGTCAGGCGGCCGATTGCGTCGGCCATGTACGCGCCGCCCTGTTCGTGCCGAACGGGTATGAACTGAATCGAGGACTTAGCGAGCGATTCGCTCAGGTCGAGGGTTTCCTCACCGGGTATTCCGAACACATACCGAACACCTTCAGCTTCCAGGCATTCGACGAACACCTCTGACGCTTTGCGCTCCGCCGCCATGATTTCCAGGAATCTAACCGCAACACGCGCGGCGCACGCGTGTCTGGGTATGTGATGCGCGCGCTCTCTGCAGTCACGGCGCTTGCTGTTGCGCTCGTGCTGGCCGCGCCGGCGGCAGCCGACGGAACCTTCCAGATCGACGGTGGCGGCGACGGTCACGGGATCGGGATGAGCCAGTACGGCGCGTACGGCTACGCGCTGCACGGCAAGGACTACCGGTTCATCCTCGGCCACTACTACCGCGGTACCGCACTCGGGAAGAGGAATCCGCTGCAGGTCGTGCGGGTGCTGCTGGCGACCGGACCCGCGAGCTTCAGCGGCGCGACGCACGCGCCGCACAAGCGGCTGAACCCCGGCCGGACGTACTCGGTACAGGCGAACGCAGACGGCACGCTCGCTCTGTACGACTGGAAGGGGCGAAAGGTCGGGACGTTCAGGGCGCCGCTCAGCGTTGGCGGCTCGGGCCCGCTGCAGCTCGTCGGCCAGGGCTCCTACCGCGGCTGGCTCGAGTTCCGTCCCGCCGGCGCAGGCGCAGGCGTCCAGACCGTCAACGCGCTGCACCTCGAGGACTACGTGCGCGGCGTCGTCTCGGATGAGATGCCCTCGAGCTGGGCGCCCGCGGCGCTGAAGACGCAGGCCGTGGCGGCGCGCACCTACGCGATCACGTCGACCGTCAACGCCAACGGCTACCAGCTCTACCGGGACACGCGCTCGCAGATGTACGGAGGCGTGGCCGCCGAGACGCCCTCCACCGACGCCGCGGTCGGGGCGACTCGCGGGCAGATCGTCACGTACCGCGGCAGGCCGGCGATCACGTACTTCTCCTCGAGCTCGGGCGGCCACACCGAGAACATCGAGGACGCGTGGCCCGGCTCAGCCCCGAAGCCATGGTTGAAGGGCGTGAGCGACCCGTACGACGGAGTCGCCCACAATCCCAACCACCACTGGTCCTACAGCCTCTCGATCCCGTCGGCGGCCGCCAAGCTGGGGTCGCTCGTCAGGGGCGGGCTGGTCGGGATCTCGGTCAGCAAGCGTGGCGCCTCGCAGCGGATCGTGTCCGCTCAGGTCGTCGGCACGCGCGGACGCGCCCCGGTGACCGGGCCGCAGCTCCAGGGGATCTTCGGGCTGCCCTCGACCCCAACCGCGGTGACGACCGTCACGTCGGCCTCCGGTACGCCACCGGCCCTGTCCCGCCGGGTCCTCGTGCCGGGCAAGCTGGCCGCGACCGAGACCGCGTTCGAGGTGCTCGAGATCAACGGGCGGGTGGTCCCGGTGGGGGCCGGATTGGACGTCGCGATCCAGCTCCACACCGCTCGCGGCTGGCACACCGTGTCGCACGCGTTGTTGTCGAAGCGCGGGTACTTCGCCGCGTGGCTCGCGCAGGCGGGCAAGTACCGCGCGCTGTACGGGCGCGTTGCGGGGCCGGCGGTCGCCGTCCGCTGAGCGCCGGCGACCCTTTGCGCTCCGTGCTCTCTAGGCTGCGGACGGATGTCCCGTCCACTGATCGCCGTCGACGCGCCCTTTCTGCTGTACCGCTCGTTCTTCGCGCTGCCCGATTCGATCAAGGGCGCTGACGGCCACGCGGTCAATGCGCTGCTCGGCTCCGCCAACGCGCTGCTGCGGATCGCGGCGGACCGCGACCCGCGTGCGATCGTCGTGTGCTTCGGCGCCGAGGCGGCCGCCTACCGCGTCGAGCTGTTCGCGCCCTACCACGCGGATCGTCCGCCGGTCCCGGACGAGCTCGCCTGGCAGTTCGAACAGGCACCTGCGTTCTTCACTGCGTTCGGGTGGAGCGCCGAGAACTCGGACGACCTCGAGGCCGACGACCTGCTCGGCTCGCTGGCGAGCACCGAGGTGCAGGCCGGCGGCGAGGCGCTGATCGTGACCGGCGACCGCGACATGTATCAGTGCGTCTCCGAGCGCGTCCACGTCCTGTATCTGAAGTCCGGGATCAGCGGGTTCGAGGAGGTCGACGAGGCTGAGGTGGAGCGGCGCTACGGGATCGCTCCGTCTCTGGTGCCCGATTTCATCGCGCTCCGCGGGGACCCTTCCGACGGCCTGCCCGGGGCGCCCGGGGTGGGTCCGAAGACCGCGGCCGAGCTGCTCGCGCGGCACGGCTCGCTCGAGGGCGCGATCGCTGGGGCGTCAGCGGAGCGCCCGCGGGTCGCGGCAGCGCTGACGGAGTCGGCCGACCAGCTGCGCGCGTTCAAGGAGATCGCGACGCTCCGCCCCGTCGACGTCGCCCTCCCGCCCGACCGCGGCACCGACCTGAACGGCGGGGCGAGCGCCGCGCGAGGACTCGGCCTCAACCGGCTCGCGGAGCGGCTCGAGGCAGCGGAGAGCGTGCGCGACCTCTAGCAGAACTGGGCTGGAACCCAGCGCGGGTGGGAGCTAGAGTCGCCACATGGCGCGGCGGATCCGGGGAGGTTTCCTGGCGGTGCTGGGCAAGCGCGACCGGCGTCGCACTCGCGGTCGCGGTGGGGAGCGCGGGCGCTGACAACAGGGCGGCGACCACCACGACGCTCGGCAGCACGACCGGGACGCCGAGCCAGAACCTCTGCGTCGCCACGTTCGACTGCACGTACGTCCCGTACACGGGTGTCTCGAACCCGGGCCTTCAGGTGCCGTTCGACGGCACCCGCCATCCCGGCACGAACCGGCTCGCCTTCAACGGGCGCCTGAACGGCAAGCAGCTCAAGCCGGGCCGTTACACGGTCACGATCACCGCGACGAACAGCGCGGGAGCCTCGACGCCCGTTTCGCTCAACTTCTCGATCACGGGGTGAACTTGACTGTGATCACGTCGCCGTCGGCGACCACGTAATCGCGGCCCTCGAGCCTGAGCGTCCCGCGCTCGCGCGCGCCGGCGTAGCCTCCCGCCTCGACGAGCTGATCCCACGGGATCACCTCGGCGCGGACGAAGCCGCGCTGGATGTCGGAGTGGATCAGGCCCGCCGCGTGCCACGCGCTGAGCCCCTGCCGCAGGTGCCAGGACTGCGCCGGCTTGTCCTCGCCGGCGGTGAAGAACGCGATCAGCTCGAGCAGCGCGAACGCCCCCCGCACGACCGCCTCGAGCCCCGACTCTGCGAGCCCCAGCTCGGCGCGCATCGCCGTGGCCTCCTCCGGCCCGAGCTCCGCCAGCTCCGCCTCGAGCCGAGCCGATACGGCGACGGCCGCCGCGCCGTTTGCGTCCGCGTACTGCGTGACCTCGGGGGGCAGCTCGACGGCGCCCTCCTCCACGTTGGCGACGTACAGCACCGGCTTGGCAGTCAGGGGCTGCAACAGCGCGAGGGCATCCGGCGCGTCCTCCGGGGGCGGGACCGTCCGCGCGGGCCGCCCTTCCTGCAGCGCGGCGATCAGCCAATTGAGCCACGCCTCCTCGGCGATCGCGCGCCGGTCGCCGCTCTTCGCGGTCTTCGAAACGCGGTCGAGACGACGCTCGGCCTGCTCCAGGTCGGCGTAGATCAGCTCGGTCTCGATCGTGTCGATGTCGGCGAGCGGGTCGACCCGTCCCTCGGGGTGGACGACGTTCGAGTCCCGGTGAGCGCGGACCACGTGGACGATCGCGTCGGTCTCGCGGATGTTGGCGAGGAACTGGTTGCCGAGCCCCTCGCCGCGGTGAGCGCCCGCCACGAGCCCAGCGATGTCGTGGAAGGTGATCGTGTCGGGGACGACCTTCGAGGCGCCGATCACCTCTGCGACCGCATCGAGCCGCTCGTCGGGCACCGGCACGACCGCGACGTTGGGCTCGATCGTCGTGAACGGGTAGTTGGCCGCCTCCGCCGCGACCCCGGTCAGCGCGCTGAACAGCGATGACTTGCCGGCGTTGGGCATTCCCACGATTCCGACCTTCACCCCGGCCACGCCTCCCCGACGGTCGAGCCGAGCACGGCGCCCGCCAGCACGTCGCTGGGATAGTGGACGCCCAGGTAGGGGCGGCTGAGGCCGAACGCGAGCGCGGCCGCGTACAGGAGCGGCGCCGGCGCCACGCGGCTGAAGGCGCGGGCGGCCGCGAACGAGGTGGTCGCGTGTGCGCTCGGGAACGACAGCCGTGACACCGTCGGGGTGAGCGGCTCGAGCCCGGGCAGCTCGGGGCGCCGGCGGCGCACCGCGAGCTTGACCGCGTAGTTGACGCCGTACGCGGCCGCCACAACGCGAACGCCCCGCCACCACTGCACGCGCCGGACGGGATCGCGGGTCAGCGCCGCGCCTCCCAGGCCCAGCGCGAACCAGCACGCGGCGTGCTCACCGGTACGCGAGAACCCCGAGGCGCCCCGCTCGAACCGAGGCGCGTGGCCCCGGGTTCGCGCAAGCAGGAGTAGCCTCCGGTCGAGGTCGAGTGCGGACACGGGCCAGCACTGTACGCAGTACCAGGCGCTCATTGCGGGCGCTCCTGGTGGGGGTCGCGATCGCGGGGTGCGGGGGCGCGGCCGACGGGAAGGTGACCGCGCACGGCGCCGCCAAGCTCGCCCGCTGGACGCCGTTCGTCCACGTGCAGCGGCCGCTTGATCTGGCCGGCCCCCGTCCTGATGGCTCGCTGGTGCTCGCGGCACACGGAGGGCTCGAGCTCGTGCGCCCGTCCGGGACGATCGTCCCGTATGCGCCGGCGTACCGGAGCCCGGGTGGCGAGGAGCCCTACATCACGTACTCGCAGAGCGGATGCTTCGGCACCGCTGCCGTCTACGTAATCAGGCTCTCGGCGCCGCGCGGGATCCTCCGGATCGGCGCCCGCGGTGCGGTTCGCCGGTTCGCCTCGATCACCGCCGGTGGACTGATCGACGGGATCACGCTCGACGGCACGGGCGCGTTCGGTCACCGCCTGCTGGTCACGATCAATCACGGATCGACGACGACCGTGGACGCGATCGACTGCCGCGGCCGCGTCGCCGTGCTCACCACCAGCGCTCCGCGCGTCGAGGGCGGGATTGCCGTCGCGCCCAGCTCGTTCGGGCGGTTCGCGGGCGACCTGATCGCGCCCGACGAGACCGGCGGGCGCGTGTTCGCGATCACGCCGCGGGGGCGGAGTCGGCTCCTCGCCAACTCCGGACTGCCTCACGGTGGTGACATCGGTGTCGAGAGCGAGGCATTCGTCCCCGCCGATCCGCGCGCCCGGGCGCTGCTCGCCGACCGGCTGACGCCCGGCAACCGCCATCCCGGCGACGACGTCCTGCTCTCGCTCGGGCCGGCTGCGCTGCGCGCAGCGGGCGTCCGCTCAGATGACCTCTTGGTGGCGACCGAGGGCGGCGCGCGCACCGATGACATCAGGTGCGCCAGGACCGGCTGTACGGTCACGCACGTCGCTGACGGCCCGGCGATCGCCCACGCCGAGGGTCATATCGCCTTCTTCCGCTGACGACGGCGCACGGCGCGCGTCAGGCCCCGAACCCGACGCGGTGCTCTTCGTCCTCGACGAGCACGTATACGACCTTCGAGAGGTCGAGCGCAGCGGTTCCGTCCTCGAACCGCACGTCCCGCCAGCCGTCGGAGCCGAGCGACTCGCGGAGCTTGCCCAGCTCCGCCGGCGCGATCCGCCCGCTCAGCACCTGGGTGCCGAGGAACCCGATCGAGATCTTCTGGGGCTTGTCGTCTGCCATCAGTGATCCTCCGGGGCGGGTTGAACGATCTCGGTCAGCACTCCGCCTGTGGAGGCTGGGTGCAAGAAGGCTACGCGGGAGCCGCGGATTCCCCTGCGCGGATGCTCGTCGATCAGCCGCATGCCGGCGCCGGCGAGCGCGCTCAGCGTCTGCTCGACGTCCTGCACCCGGTAGGCGACGTGGTGCAGGCCGGGCCCGCGCTTGGCGAGGAACTTGCCGACCGCCGTCTCCGGGCCGAGTGGCCGAAGCAGCTCCACGTGCCCGTCGCCGACGTCGAGCAGCGCGGCCTCGACGCCCTGCTCGACGACCGTCTCGCGGTGCACGAGCGGCATCCCCAGCGAGCTCTCGTACAGTGCCAGCGCGCCGTCGAGGTCCTCGACGGCGACGCCGATGTGGTCGATCGTCGACAGCATCGGCCGGGAGGTTATCGGCGGAGTCGTCCGGCGGCGGAGTCGCTGCTAGTGGCGCCGTTGCCGCGCGGCCGGGTGGACGGCGGTCGCGGCGGCGACCGACAGCTCGCCGATCCTGCGCGGCGCGGCGGGGGGCGTGTCGCCCATGATCCGGTCGATGTCGTCGCGCTCGAGCACCTCGTTCGTCAACAGCGTGCTCGCGAGCTCGTCGAGCTTCTCTCGGTGCGAGTCGATCACCCTGATCGCGCCGCGGAACGCCTCGTCGGCGAGCTCACGAACCTCGGCGTCGTGCACCTGCCGGGTCGCCTCTGCGGCGCCTTCGCCGTGCGCGCGCAGCGAGCTCGAGCCCGTTCCCATCGCGTACTCGCTGATCATCGCGTGGGCGATCTCGGCGACTCGGCGGAGATCGTCGGCCGCGCCGGTCGTGATCGAGCCGAACACCAGCTGCTCGGCGGCACGTCCCCCCAGCAACATCGTCATGAAGTCGATCAGCTCCTCGCGGGTCTTCAGGTACCGGTCCTCCTCGGGGAGGTTGAGGGTGTACCCGAGCGCACGTCCGCGCGGGACGATCGAGATCCGATGCACCCGGTCGACGGACGGAAGCAGCTCTCCGCACAGCGCGTGCCCCGCCTCGTGGTAGGCGACCACCCGCTTTTCGTGGTCGGTGAGTGTGCGCCGCGACTGCATGCCGGCGACGACCCGCTCGAGCGCGGCGTCGAAGTCGCGCAGCGTGACCTCGGTGGCGTCGCGCCGGGCGGCGAAGATTGCAGCCTCGTTGCAGATGTTGGCGAGATCGGCGCCCGTCAGCCCGGAGGTCTGGCGCGCGAGCAGCTGGAAGTCCACATCGTCGGCGAGTGGCTTGTTGCGGGCGTGGATCTTCAGAATCCGCTCGCGGCCGCCGACGTCGGGCGGCGACACGAAGATCTGGCGGTCGAACCGGCCGGGGCGCAGCAACGCCGGATCGAGCTTCTCGAGCAGGTTCGAGGCCGCGATCACGACGACGTCCTTCGTGGCGCTGGTGAATCCATCGAGCTCCACCAGCAGCTGGTTGAGCGTCTGATCGCGCTCCCCTGAGATGTCCATCCCGCGGTGGCCGCCAACCGCGTCGAGCTCGTCGATGAACACGATCGCGGGCGCGTGCTTGCGAGCGATCCTGAACAGCCGGCGGATCCGAGCGGCGCCGAGCCCGGCGAACATCTCGACGAACGAGGCCGCCGACTGCGAGAAGAAGCGCGCGCCGGACTCGTGCGCGACCGCCTTGGCGAGCAGCGTCTTGCCGGTCCCCGGCGGCCCGTGCAGAAGCACCCCCTTGGGCACCCGCGCTCCGATCTGCTTGAACCGCTTCGGGTCGCTCAGGTAGTCGACGATCTCGCGCAGCTCGTCTTTGGCCTCGTCGGCCCCCGCGATGTCCGACCAGGCGATCGACGGCGACGCTTCGGGCTTGATCTCGGCCGGCTTCGTCCGCGGCATGTAGCGCAGCAGCGCGAACACCGAGACAACCAGCAGCCCCATGAAGATGATCGGCAGCCAGGCCTGCAGGAACGAGGTGACGTCCGGGTAGCCGAGAATGTCGCTAGGTCCTGGTATCACCGCCGGGTGAGCGCGGTCGACGCCGTGAGACGCGCCCGGGATCAGGGGGAAGAAGAGCGCAGCAGAATTCATGGGCCCGCTGTCATCATCGGCAGCCCGCTCCAATCAGTCAACCCCATCGGCATCCGCCGCTCATTCGACCAGCTCGAGCCTGGGATTCGGCGAGTATCGCCGCCCTGCCTTCGCCCCCGGGCGCCCGTCGAGCA
This sequence comes from uncultured Solirubrobacterales bacterium, assembly GCA_963800475.1. GTDB lineage: Bacteria > Actinomycetota > Thermoleophilia > Solirubrobacterales > Solirubrobacteraceae > Palsa-465. The sequence goes on from CAWDAZ010000002.1 coordinate 468,472, forward strand.
GCACCACGTCGGCGGTGAAGTCGTTCTCGCCGCGGATCAGCGACGACCCGACCCCGTAGGCATCGACCGGGACCCCGCCGGCCTCGAACTCCCGGATCCGCTGCGCCGTGAACCCGCCGCTCACGACGATCCGGACGCGCTGGTGGCCGGCCCGGTCGAGCTCCTCGCGAACCTTCTCGACCAGCCGCTGGTTGACGCCGGTCGGCCTGAAGCCGCCGAGCTCCCCGATCAGCGCCCGGTCGACCATGTCCTCGCCGGTGTCGAGGCGAACCCCCCACAGGCGATCGCCGAGCGCGTCGGCGACCTCGAGCGCGGTCTTCGTCGAGTGATTCTCGAAGTCGACCAGCACGGTGACGTTCATCTCCGGGTGGAAGTGGTCGGCGAACACCGTCGCGGCCCTGACGGTGTCCCCGCCGTATGCCGCGATCAGGCCGTGGGGGACGGTTCCCATCCCGCGTCCGCCCCACCACGACGCCTGGGCGTCGGTCGACACCCCGATCGCGCCGGCCACATGGGCGCTCCAGCCGTCGCCGGTCTGGACGAGCCAGTGGTCGTGGCGCGCCGGGAAGTACAGGATCTCCTTGCCGCCGGCGGCCTCCACCACCTCCGCGACGTTGCGCATGATCAACGAGCGGCGCGCCAGCGACCCGAGGTACACGGTCTCGAGGTGCGCGAACAGGCTGTAGTCGCCCTCGATCGTCATCACCGTCTCACGCGGCGCGATCCGGTCGCCCTCCATCAGCGCGCGCACCTCGAGACGATCCCATCCGGGAACCCACGTTCCGTCCTGCTCGTGTCCGGAGCACAGCTTCAGGACCGCGATCGCCTCGTCGATTCCCCCGAGCACCGAATCGCGCTTCTGGAACACCTGCATCGTCACCCGCGCGTGCTCGCCCTCGGCCTCGAGCACCTGCTTGGTGAAGACGAAGTACGCGTCCGAGTAGTAGCCATGCCGGATCCTGTCGACGGGAAGCCGGAAGATCTGCGGGTCGAGCCGGCGGCGGACGTCGGTCTGCGTCGCCATCAGGCGAAGTCTATTTGGGCAAATTCGTTACGCGGGCGGGGATCCGCGTGATACGTTGGATGGCGCGATGCTCACTCTCCGACTTCGCACCGCGATGGGCCCCGCCGGCGCTGCCGGCGGCTGACGGCTTCCCAGAAGCCCCCTCCGTCCACGTCCTTCCGAGAGTGAGTGATGACGTCGTACCTGCGCGTCCTGCGCCACAAAGACTTCCGATACCTGTTTCTGGGCCAGTCGGCCAGCGTGATCGGCGATCGCGCGGTGGTCGTCGCGATCGCCCTGTTCGTCACCCAGCGGACCGGCTCGGCGACCGATCTCGGGCTCGTCCTGGCAGCGCAGTCGCTGCCGCTGGTGGCGCTGCTGCTGTTCGGCGGCGTGTGGGCGGACCGACTGGCGCGTCACCGGATCATGGTCGTGACCGATTGCATCCGCGCCGGCCTGCACGCGTTGCTCGCGGCGCTGATCTTCAGCGGCGCCGTGGAGATCTGGCAGCTGGTCGTGATCGAGGCAGCATTCGGCGCCGCGCAGGCGTTCTTCCAGCCCGCGTACACCGGCCTGCTCCCGCAGACCGTTCCCGAGTCGATGATCCAGGACGCGCGGGCCCTGACCGAGACGACGGCGAACCTCGCGTTCCTGGTCGGCCCGGCGCTCGCCACGGCGCTCGTGCTCGGCGTGGGCGCCGGCGAGGCGTTCGCGTTCGACGCCGCGACGTTCGTGCTCAGCGCGGCGCTGCTGCTGCGCATCCACCCACGATCACGACAGGAAGCGGCCGTCGGTGTGCCGGTGCGTGAGGCGCTGCGCGCCGGCTTCAGCGAGGTTCGCTCGCGGGCGTGGGTGTGGGTGACGATCGCGGTGTTCACGGGGTCGGTGTTCTTCGTTTACGCCTGGTGGTATTCACTCGCTCCGTCGGTCGCGCGCGACGTGTACGGGAGCACCGGCATATTCGGCTGGCTGGAGGGGGTTGCCGGGCTCGGTGCAGTGATCGGCTCGCTCGTCGGGATCCGCTGGCGCCCGCGGCGCCCGCTGTTCGTGGGACTGCTGCTGTCGCTCGTGTGGCCTCTGCAGAGCGTGGTGTTCGCGCTCGGCGCGCCGCTTGCGCTTGTGGTCCTCACGGTGCTCGCGGCGGGCTACGGGTTCTCGTTGCTGATGGTCTGGTGGGAGACGGCGCTGGCCTACCACATCCCGCCGAATGTCCTGTCGCGCGTGAGCGCGTACGACTGGATGGGGTCGCTGGCGCTGGTGCCCGTCGGGTTCCTTGTCGCGGGGCCGCTCGCGAACGCGTTCGGCGCTCGAGAGGTGCTGGCTGTGGGCGGCGTGCTCGGGCTGATGTTGCTGTTGCTCTCGCTGCTGCCCCGCTCCACGCGAGAGCTGTCCGGCCCGTCCGCGGAGGGCGAGCTGCCGGTGCCTCAGCCGACGAGTTCGCGCGCGATATCCGCGTAGAACCCGGCTGCGAAGCCGAGGTCACGCACGTCGATCCGCTCGTTGGCGTTGTGGACGAGCGGAGCGGCCTCGAACAGGCTCATGTGCCGATGAGGGAAGAAGCCGTAGGCGACGCACTCGGGGAACGCGTCGCGGAACCACTTCGAGTCCGAGAAGCCCGGCAGCAGGACCGGCACCGCGTCACCGTCGGGGTCGGCCCGGAGCAGCCATCGTTCGATCGCGTCCATCAGTGGGGTGTCGGCCGGCGAGTGGTTGCCGGGCACGGTTTCCGTAAAGCCGATCTCGAGGCCGTGGTCGTCTCCCAGGACCTGCTCGATCCGTCGCCGGGCGGCGTCCTCGCCGAGGCCGGGCGGGACCCGGCAGTCGATCTTGATCTGCGCGCGCGACGGAATCACATTGACCTTGTCAGAGGCGTGCGCCATCGTCGGCGTCAGCGTCACCCCGAGCATCGGCTCGATGATGATCGGGAGGATCGGGTCGACGCTTGCGATCTGCGCGAGCGCGCCCGCGGGATCGCTCGGGTCGGCCCCGAGCCGCGCGAGCAGCGCCGCGGCGACGTCGGTTAACTCAAAGGACGACTCCGCGGCCGCGAGCTTCTCGAGCACCGGCCCGAGCTTCAACAGGGCGTTGTCACCGGTCTTCGGCATCGAGGCGTGGCCCGCGACGCCGAGCGCCGTGAGCGTGAACCTGAACACCCCCTTCTCGCCGCAGCACACTCCGTACCGGCGCCGGCCGTCGTACTCGAACGCGAGCCCGCCCCCCTCGTTGAGGAGCAGGTCGCACCGGGTCCGCTCGGGGTGCTCCTTCGTGAGCCACTGCGCGCCGAGCTCGCCACCGGTCTCCTCGTCGGACACGAACACGAGCTTCAGGTTGCCCGCGCGGGGCCGCCATCCACTGCGCGCGAGCGCGGCTCCCGCGACCGCCTCCGCGGCCACCTGTGACTTCATGTCGAGTGCGCCGCGCCCCCACAGGAACCCGTCCGCGAGCTCGCCGGACCACGGGTCGTGAGTCCACTCGGCGGGCTCGGCGAGCACCGTGTCGACGTGCCCGAGGAAGCACAGAGTCGGGCCGTCGGCCGCGCCGCGCAGGTCGGCGACGAGGTTCGGCCGCCGCTCGTCGGCGGCCAGCAGCTCGACTTCGAAGCCGGCCGCGCGCAGATATCCGGCCAGGTGCTCGATCGCCGGACGCTCGTTGCCAGGCGGGTTGACGGTGTTAAACCGCACCAGCGCCTGGAGCAACTCGGTCGTGTCCCTCTCCAGCTCCGCCGCCACCATGCGGGACGGAGCCTATCTGCCGTCGTAGGATCGCTGCATGAACGAACTCGCAGCTGATCTCCTACTCGCGCTCGAGCTGACCGAGCTCGCGGACGCGATCACGATGGACCGGTTCGGCGCCCCCGACCTCGCCGTCCAGACGAAGCCCGATCTGACACCCGTCACCGAGGCCGACACGGCGGTCGAGCGCGCGCTGCGTGAGCGGCTGGCGGCGGTGCGCCCCGAGGATGTGGTGGTCGGCGAGGAGTACGGCGCGGCGGCGGCCGGGCAGAGCGCGCGGCGCTGGATCGTCGACCCGATCGACGGGACCAAGGGCTACGTCCGCGGGCTGGCGGTGTGGGCGACGCTGCTGGCGCTCGAGGTCGACGGGGAGCTGACGGTCGGGGTCGTATCGGCGCCCGCGCTCGAGCGCCGGTGGTGGGCGGCGCGTGGCCAGGGCGCGCGGATGCGCGCGGCGGGCGCCGAACGCGAGCTTCACGTATCCGAAGTTCACGATCTCTCTGACGCCCAGCTGTGCTTCGGCGGCCTCGAGGAGTGGGAGGAGGTCGGCCGCCGCGAAGCGCTGCTCGAGCTTGGCCGCGCGTGCTGGCGTTCACGCGGATTCGGCGACTTCTGGGGCTACATGATCGTCGCCGAGGGCGGCGCCGAGATCATGCTCGACCCGGTCGTGTCGGTCTGGGACCTGGCGGCGCCGCTGGTGATCGTCGAGGAGGCAGGCGGACGGTTCACCGACTTCGCCGGGAACCGGACCGCCGAGGGGGGCGACGCGATCGGGACCAACGGCTTGGTCCACGAGGCGGCGCTCGCGATCGTCGGGCGGTAGCCGCGAGCGAGCACTGATGGAGCGGCTGTTCGACACCGGTGGGTCCGAGGCGTCGGGCGCCCCTGCGACCGGAGCGGGCGCGCCGCTCGCGACGCGCCTGCGGCCGGCGACGCTCGACGAGTTCGTCGGGCAGGAGCAGCTGCTGGGGGCGGGCTCGGCGCTCCGTCGCGCGTTCCAGGAGGGCCGCCCCCATTCGATGATCCTGCACGGGCCCCCGGGGAGCGGAAAGACGACGCTCGCGAGGCTGCTCGCGGTCACCTCTGACGCCGCGTTCGAGGAGGAGAGCGCCGTCCAGGCCGGGCGCGCGGAGGTCCGTGCGGTGATCGAGCGCGCACGCGAACGTCAGGCCACCGGCGGGCGGCGGACGATCCTGTTCCTGGACGAGATCCACCGCTTCAACAAGGCCCAGCAGGATGCGCTGCTGCCGGCGGTCGAGGAGGGTCTCGTGACCCTGATCGGCGCGACCACCGAGAACCCGTATTTCGAGGTCAACTCGGCGCTCCTGTCGCGGGCCCGCGTGTACGAGCTCGAGCCGCTGAGGCCTGATCAGGTGCATGTGCTGCTCGACCGGGCGCTCGCGCGCGGCGAGTGCGGCAAGCGGCGCGTGAAGCCCGCGGCGCTCGAGTTCCTCGCCGAGCGCTCGGGCGGTGACGCCCGGATCGCGCTGAACTCGCTCGAGCTCGCATGCGAGGCGGCCGGGCCGGGTGGCGCGGTGACGCTCGCGAACGCCGAGGAGGCGCTCCAGCAGCGCGCGCTGCTCTACGACCGGCAGGCCGACCGCCACTACGACACGATCTCCGCGTGGATCAAGGCGACCCGGGGATCGGACCCGGATGCCTCGCTGTACTACCTGGCGGTGATGCTCGAGGGGGGCGAGGACCCGCGCTTCATCGTGCGGCGGATGGTCGTGCTCGCCTCCGAGGACATCGGCAATGCCGACCCGCAGGCGCTGCTCGTCGCGAGCGCCGCGGCGCACGCCGTCGAGCACGTCGGGATGCCCGAGGCCCAGTTCGCGCTTGCCCAAACCGCGATTTACCTGTCTCTCGCTCCGAAGTCCGACGCCGCCAAGCGCTCGATGTTCGCGGCGCGGGAGTACGTCCGCGAGCAGGGCGCCGCCCCGCCGCCTCCGCACCTGCGCTCGTCGACCCGCGGCGACGGCAACTACGACAATCCACACGAGCACCCGGGTCACGTGTCGCCTCAGGAGCTGCTGCCCGATCCCGCGATCGGGCGCCGTTTCTACCAGCCCGACGAAGGCCGAAGCGCTGCTGCGCGAGCGCCTCGAGGCGATCCGCAAGGCGCGTGGCCGCAGCTGAGTGCGTAACGGTTGCCACTAACACGCCCCTAGCCGGGGGCTGGAAGTAAAGCTACTACTGTGTAGTAAGTGCCCGCGCCTTTGAATCGGCCCCCTCTGCTCGGTGGGACCTACCGACTCGGCAACGATCTCTTTGTCCGGCTGCGGATGGCACGCAGCAGCGACATCCTCCCGATCCGCCAGCTCGCCGAACGCCACCGCGCGACCGGCGAGATGGAGCTGTCGCCGCTCGTCCAATTCGATCCTCGGCGCCGCTGCGTGATCTGCGCGATGGCGCTGATCGACTCCGCTGAGACGCTCGTCGGGGTCGGGTCGATTGAGCTCGATGACCAGGCGCGCGCCAAGCCCGACCTGCTGCTGGTCGCGGACGAGCACGCTGATGAGGTAGCCGCGCTGCTGGCCGGCGCGCTCGAGGCCCGCGTCGCGCACGCGGCTCAGGCGCGAGCTGCGTAGCGGACCCGTACGGGAAGCGGCCCGCCTCCGAGTAGCCTTCGCCGCGTGGAGGCAGCGACCGCAACCGACCGACTCGAGTCGTTCAGCCCCGCCACCGGCGAGGGGCTCGGCGCGGTTCCCGTCACCGCTCCCGAGGACGTCCAGGCGATCGTCGACGCGGTCGCCGAGGTGCAGCCGTTCTGGGCGCAGCTGACGGTCGAGGATCGCGCGCGCTACCTCGAGCGCACCGCCCAGGTGGTGCTCGACGAATCCGACCAGATTCGCGACCTGATCGTGCGCGAGCAGGGCAAGCCTCGCAGCGAGGCGTTCACGATGGAGGTGCTGCCGACGATCGACGCGCTGACGTGGATCGCGCGGACAGGGAGCGAGCTGCTCGCCGACGAGAAGATCCGGATGACGCAGCTGTTCCTGAAGACCAAGCGCTCGTCGTTCGTGTACGAGCCGCTCGGCGTCATCGGAGTCATTTCGCCCTGGAATTATCCGTGGAGCATCCCGTTTGTTGGGGTCGCGCTTGCGCTGATGGCCGGCAACGGGGTGGTGCTGAAGCCCGCCTCGCTGACGCCGCTGATCGGCGAGCGGATCGCGCGGGTTTTCGAGCGGGCTGGGGTTCCGGACGGGCTGGTGCGCGTCGTGCACGGCCCCGGCACCGGGTCCGCGGTCGTCGAGTCGAGCGTCTCGAAGGTGTTCTTCACCGGTTCGGTCGAGACCGGCCGCTCGGTTGGGGAGGGATGCGCTCGGCGGCTCAAGGGGTCGGTGCTCGAGCTCGGCGGCAAGGACCCGATGGTCGTGCTCGCCGACGCCAACCTCGACCACGCGATCGCCGGCGCGCTCTGGGGCGGGTTCGCGAACGCCGGCCAGACCTGCTCGGGGATCGAGCGCGTGTACGTGCTGGATGAGGTGTCCGAGCGGTTCATCGATGGGGTGGTCGCGGGGGCCGAGCGCCTGCGGATCGGCGACCCCGACAGCTGGGAAACCGAGATCGGGCCAATCGTGTCGCGGGAGCAGTTCGAGATCGTTCGCGAGCTGGTCGACGACGCCGTCGCCAGCGGCGCCGAGCTGCGCTGCGGCGGCCCCGTGGCCGCGCCCGACGGGCTGAACGGCTCGTTCTATGCCCCCACGGTGCTGACCGGCGTCACCCACGAGATGCGGATCATGCGCGAGGAGATCTTCGGCCCGGTGCTGCCGATCGTGGTCGTCGACTCCGAGGACGAGGCGCTCGCGCTCGCCAACGATTCCTTATTCGGGCTCGGCGCGTCGGTGTGGACCTCCGATCGCAGCCGCGGCGAGCGGATCGCCGGCGAGCTCGAGTCGGGCATGGTGTGGATCAACGACCACATGTTCAGCCACGGCGCCTGCCAGTGCTCGTGGGGCGGAGTCAAGGAATCGGGACTCGGGCGCACCCACTCGAAGTTCGGCCTGTACGAGTGCGTGAACGTCAAGCTTCGCGTCTGGGACGGCTCGGCCGTCAAGGATCCGTGGTGGTATCCCTACGACGAGACGCTCGGCAAGGCGCTGCGCCAGACCGCGACGATCCTGTACGGGCGCCCCTCGATCCGCGCCGGCGCGCTGCGCGCGGGCGCCGCCCCGCTGCTGAAGGTCGGCGTGCGCCTCGCGCGCGACGCGATCAAGCGCTGAGCGCTCCAGCTGCGCTGAGTACCCTTGGGCAGGTGCCCGCTCAGGCCTACGCCGGCAAGGAATGCGTCTGCCAGCTGCGCAAGGGAATCTGCGACCAGTCGTGCGTGCAGGGGATGCTCGAGACGCCGCTGTACATCGCGTGCCTGCGGCTCACAGGGCGCCGCTGCGTGGTCGTCGGCGGCGGGCCGATCGGCCTCGAGAAGGTCGAGGGGCTGCTGGCCTGCGACGCGGACGTGACGCTGGTCGCGCCCGACGCGCACCCCGAGCTCGTGCAGCTCGCGCTCGAGGGATCGATCCGCTGGGAGCAGCGCGAGTACGAGCCGGCCGACCTCGAGGGCGCACTGATCGCGATCGCGGCGACCGACGACACCGATCTGAACGTGCGCGTGTTCGAGGACGCCGAGGCGCGGTCGATGCTCGTCAACGTCGTCGACGTCCCGCCGCTCTGCAACTTCATCCTCCCCGCGATCGTGCGCACCGGTCCGCTGGCCGTCGCGATCTCGACCGCCGGCGCCTCGCCGGCGCTCGCCAAGCGCATGAAGCGTGAGATCGCGGACGAGTTCGGCGAGCCGTACGCGCAGCTCGCAGTGATCCTCAACGAGGTGCGCGGCTGGGCGAAGGCGACGCTGCCCACCTACCAGGACCGCAAGCAGTTCTTCGAGTCGATCGTGAACGGCGACCCCGACCCCGTCGAGCTGCTGCGTGCGGGCGACGTGGCGGGCGTTCGGGCGCTGGTCGAGGGCGCGATGGCCGTTCATGCCTGAGCACTCGCTCACGCATCTCGACTCGACCGGCCGAGCGCGGATGGTCGATGTCTCGGACAAGCCTGCGACGGACCGCGTCGCGGTCGCGCACGCGGTCGTGCGCGTCTCGCCCGACACCGCCCGCGCCGTCGCGGCCGGGGATGCGCCGAAGGGCGACGTGCTGGGCACCGCTCGGATCGCCGGCATCCAGGCGGCGAAGCGGACCTCCGAGCTGATCCCGCTGTGCCATCCGCTGGCACTGAGCTTCGTCGGCGTGGAGGGCTCGGTGAACGCGGAGAGCGGGGAGATCGTGCTCACCGCCGAGGCGCGCACGACCGGCCCGACCGGGGTCGAGATGGAAGCGCTGACCGCGGCCACGGTCGCCGCACTGACTGTCTACGACATGGTCAAGGGGATCGAGCGGGGGGCGCGGATCGCCGAGGTGGCCCTGCTCGAGAAGTCTGGTGGTCGCTCGGGCCGCTGGACCCGCGACGCCTAGCCAGCAGCGGCTGCAGCTGCTTGTGGGCGATCGCCGCGGGAGCCGCCGCGAGCAGTAGGTTGAACGCCCGGTAGAGGACCACCGCCGCGAGCGCCGGCGCCAGCGGCAGCCGCACCCAGTAAAGCGCGTAGGTCATCAGGAACTCGGTGATCCCGGCTCCCCCGAGCGGGAGCGAGCGTCGCGTCGCCGCGTACCCGGTCGCGTAGGCGATGATCACCCTGCCCAGGCCGACGTGCAGGCCGAACGCGCGGAGGGCCCCGTAGAACGCGGCCATGTCGGCCACCCAGTAGAGCGCGGTACCGAGCAGCGCCGGCGCCCACTTCAGCGGCTCGGCGACCAGCGTCCGCATGATCCCGACTCCCTCGAGCACGTTGCGCGCCCACTCGCCGCGGCGGCCGCGCAGTCCTTTCAGGCGCTCGAACCGGCGCGGTGAGCTCGCCCAGAACGCGAACCCGAACCCGACCGGCACACCGATCGCCCACGGCCACAGGAGCGAGGGCATGATGTTCGCGTCCGTGGCCAGGAACACGACGGCCGCCACCCAGGCGATCGGCGCCAGCACCACCCATTCCAGGACGCCGAGCGCGATCACCCGGACCCGCGCGCTCTGCTCGTCCTCGTCCACCGCAGCGAGCGCCTCCCGGTCGAGCCCGAACCCGCCGAGCAGCGAGAACGGGCCGAACCCGGCCACGACCACGCGGGCGACCAGTGGCAGCGACATCGGTTGGTGGCCGTGCAGCCCGGCGATCGCCCGGTACGCGATCACGTAGGCCGGGTAGGTGATCAGCTCGGCGCCGGCGACCAGCGCGATCCAGACCGGCTCGATGTTGTCGAACGCGCGCCCGACCGCATCCGCCCCGGTGACCCGCGCGATCGCGAGAACAGCGATCGCGGCAAGCCCCATCGCCACCACCGAGCCGACCACCGGGTGCAGGCGAAGGCGCCGACTCACCCGCCCGACCATACTCGTCGGTACATCAAGGTCGGGTAAGCCCGTAACCTCGCGGCCGGTGACCGCGGCAGTCGTGACCCAACTGGGCAAGCGCGACATTCGACGCTGCGCCCGACGCGCGCGTCACGTTTACCCGCTCCAGGCGGGCAAACGTGACATTCGACGCTGCGCCCGACGCGCGTGTCACGTTTACCCGCCACGCGTGAGGTCGCGGGGCATGCGCTCATGAAGGCCGCAATCATCACGATCTCGACCTCCGTGGCGGCGGGCGGCAACGACGACGCGTCGGGCAGCGCGCTCGCCGAGCTGGCGAGCGAGGCGGGCGTGGAGGTCGTCGCGCAGGAGGTCGTCTCCGACGACCGCGCGCAGATCGAGGCGGCGCTGCGCCGGCACTCCGCCCCCGATGCCGACACCTCGTTCATCTTCACGACCGGCGGGACCGGGCTGACCGCCGACGACGTCACCCCCGAAGCGACCCGCGCCGTGATCGAGCGTGACGCGCCCGGGTTTGCCGAGGCGATGCGCGCCGAGTCGCTTCGGCACACGCCGATGGGCATCCTCTCGAGGGGTGTGTCCGGGATCGCCGGGCGCACGCTGATCATCAACTTCCCCGGCAATCCGAAGGCGATCCGCCAGCTGTTCGGTGTGGTCGCGCCGGTGCTCGGACACGCCGAGGCGACGCTGCACCGCGAGGGTGGACGCAGCACCTCCGGCCATTGAGCTGCGCGGGCTCGCTCGCCAGTTCGGCGAGCGGACCGCGCTCGAACAGGTGTCGGTGCAAGTACCCGCCGGGGCCACGCTCGCGGTGCTCGGGCGCAATGGCGCCGGCAAGTCGACGCTGCTGAGGATCCTCGCGACGCTGCTGCGGCCGAGCGCCGGCGAGGTGTCGCTGTTCGGGGAGTCACTGCCCGGGCGGGCGTTCGCTGTTCGCGCCAAGCTCGGCCTGCTCGGTCACGAGCCGCTCCTGTACCGCGACCTCAACGGCCGCGAGAACCTCCGCTACCACGCCGACCTTCACCGGGTCCCGCACGACCGCGTCGAGGAGCTGCTCGAAGCGGTGCGGATGCGCGACCGCGCCGAGGATCCCGTCCGGGCGCTCAGCCGCGGGATGGTGCAGCGACTGGCGGTCTGCCGGGCGGTGCTGCACCGCCCCGCGCTGCTGTTGCTCGACGAGCCTCGGGCGAGCCTCGACCCGGGCGCGGGCGAGCTGGTCGAGCCGCTGATCGGCCGCGCCGCCGGGGCGACTCGCGTGATCACCAGCCACGACCCGCGCGCGGCGCTGGCCGAAGCGGAGCTGGCGCTCGGGCTGCGAAACGGCCGACCGGCGTTCGTCGCGGCTCCTGACCAGGTAACCGACCGCCAGCTCGCAGAGCTGTACGCATGAGCACCGTCCGGACGATCCTCCGCAAGGACCTGACGCTCGAGCTGCGGACGCTCGAGACGGTGCCGGCGATGGTGCTGTTCAGCATCGCGACGTTCGTGATCTTCCACTTCGCGCTCAACCGGGCGACGATTGCCGGCCAACTCGCCGCCGGGATCCTGACCGGCACGCTGCTGTTCGCCTCGCAGCTGGCCGTCAACCGGCTGTTCGTCGCCGAGCGTGAGCAGGGCGGGTTCGACGGCTTCCTGCTCGCGCCCGTCGACCGGACCAGCCTGCTGGTCGCCAAGGCGCTCGCGCTGTTCCTGTTTCTGGTCGTGCTCGAGGTGATCGCCGTGCCGGCGTTCGCGCTGCTGCTGCTCGGGCCCTCGATCGGGCCGGCGCTCGGCGGCCTGGTGGTGGTGCTGCTGCTCGCCGATATCGCGCTCGCGGTGATCGGGACGCTGGTGTCGGCGATCGCGGTCCACACCCGCGCCCGTGACCTGATCGGCCCGATCATCGGCCTGCCGCTGCTGATTCCGGCGCTGATCGCGACCGCGAGGGGCGTGGGACCGCTGCTCGCGGTCCACGGCACGAGCTTCCCGCAAGGCAAGTGGCTGGCGATCCTCGCGCTCTATGATCTGGTGTTCGCCCTCCTCGCGTATGCAGTGTTCGACTTCCTGCTGGAGGACTAGGGAAAAAGTGCCTTCGACCCTAAAGCGTCCCAGCCTGCGTGCCCTCGCCCTCGCGACCGTCGTGGTGCTCGGCACCGCGTTCGCGCTGGTGTTCTTCTACGCGCCGCTCGACGCCGACCAGGGCTTCGTCCAGAAGATCTTCTACCTCCACGTCCCGCTCGCGATCGTGTCGCTGTGCGGGTTCGTGCTCGGCGGGATCCTCGCGATCGCGCACCTGCGGACCGGCAACCGCAAATGGGACATGCGCTCGTACGTCGCGATCCACATGGCGCTGATCTTCGGCGTCGGCGGCCTGCTGACCGGCGCGATCTGGGCGAAGGCCTCGTGGGGCCACTGGTGGATCTGGAGCGACCCGACGCTCGTCTCGTTCCTGATCGTGGTGCTGCTGTTCGCGACCTACCAGCCGTTGCGGTTCTCGATCGAGGACCCGGAGCGCCAGGCGCGCTATGCGAGCGTGTTCGCGATCGTCGCCGGGGCGTTCGTGCCGATGAACTTCCTCGCGGTGCGGCTCGCGCAGGGCCTCGTGCACCCGCGGGTGCTCACGCTCACCGGAGGTAACCTGCCCGGCTCGATGCGCCTCGTGTTCACGATCTCCCTGATTGGCATCGCGCTGCTGTACGCGACGTTCTGCAAGCTCGAGCTCGAGGCCAAGCACTCGCGGATCCGGCTGCGACGGGTGCGCCGCCGGCTGCTCGGCGACGACGCGGTGAGGCCACTGGGAAGGAGCGCCGCACCATCGTGATCCAGATCGCCGCCCCCGCGCTGCCGCTGCACAAGGCGGGTCCGTACGTGGCCGCCGCGTACATCGTGTTCCTGCTGCTCGTGATCGCCTACGTCGCGATCATCGCGCTGCGCACGAGCCGCACGGAGCGCGCGCTCGACGAGCTCGAGCGCGACGCGCAGGCCCGCGAAGCCGCGAGCGAGCACGAGGCCGACCGCGACCTGGAGCGTGTTGTGTGAGCGAGCTACTCGCGCTCGGCGTCTCGCACAAGACGGCGCCGGTCGAAATCCGCGAAAAGCTGGCGCTCCCCGATCCGCGCGCCGCCGAGTTCCTGCGCGACCTGCGCGGCAACGCCGACGTGCACGAAGCCGTCGCAATCTCGACGTGCAACCGGACCGAGCTGTACCTCGTGGTCGGCGACCCGGTCGAGGCCGAGGGCCGGGTGCTGTCGATGCTCTCGAGCCAGGCGGGGATCCGCCCCACCGCGCTGGCGGCGGCGATCTACTCCCACCGGAACTGTGATGCGGCCCGCCATCTGTACCGCGTCACCGCGGGACTCGAGTCGATGATCGTCGGCGAGGCCGAGGTCCAGGGGCAGGTCAAGCGCGCCTACGACGCAGCGCTCGCCAAGGAGACTGTCGGACCGCTGACCAACCACCTGTTCAAGGCGGCGCTCAAGGCCGGCAAGCGGGTGCGCTCGGAGACAGGAATCGGCGAGCGGCAGCTGAGCCTTCCAGGGGTGGCGGTCGCGCTCGCCAAGGAACTGCTCGAGGATCTCGAGAACCGCTCGGTGGTGATCGTCGGGACCGGCGAGACCAGCGAGCTGACGGCGCGGGCGCTTGCCGACAGCGGCGGTCGCCCGACGTTCGTCGCGAGCCGCCGGCGCGACCGTGCGATCAGCCTCGCGCGCCGCTACTCCGGCACCAGCGTCAGCTTCGACGAGCTCCCGACGGCGCTCGAGACGGCGGACATCGTGGTCGCCGCGACCGCCTCGCCGCATCTGCTGCTGGAGGCGCGCGAGCTCGCCGAGGTGATGCGCTTGCGCGACGACCGCCCGATATTGCTGATCGACCTCGCGGTCCCCCGCGACATCGACGCGGCGTGCGGCGAGCTGGAGGGCGTGTCGCTGTACGACATCGACGACCTCGAGGCCGTGGTCGCGCGCAACCGCAAGGTCCGGCAGGCCGAGGCGCGCAGGGCGGAGGGGATCATCGAGGAGGAGATCCAGCATTTCGCGGCGTGGCTCGGGTCGCTCGAGGTGCTGCCGACCGTGTCCGCGCTCCGGGCGCGCGCCGAGCAGATCATCGAGCAGGTGCTGCGCGAGAACGACAACAAGTGGGAGTCGGTCTCGCCCCGCGACCGCGAGCGGATCGAAGCGCTGGCGCGAGCGGTCGCGAACCGCCTGCTGCACGACCCGACGCTGCGGATGAAGGAGCTCCGCGACGATCGCGTGCATGCGCGGATGGCGCTCGTGCGCGAGCTGTTCGCGCTCGAGGTCGACGAGGTCGCGGCCGCAGATGGTGAGCGGACCGAGCGGGTCCCCGAACCTGCGAACGAGCAGCTCGCCGAAGTTCGCCAGCTTCGCCCTTGATCCGGATCGGAACGCGCGGCAGCGCGCTCGCGCTCGCGCAGGCGCAGTGGGTGGCCGACCGGATCGGCGCCGAGCACGAGCTGGTCAAGATCACCACCGCCGGGGACCGCGGCGAGCAGCTGTCCGACAAGTCGCGCTGGGTATCGGCGCTCGAGCGCGCCCTGCTCGACGACCGGATTGACGTCGCGGTCCATTCTGCCAAGGACGTGCCGGCGGAGCTCACCGACGGCCTCGAGCTGGTCGCGATCCCCGAGCGCGCGGACGCCCGTGACGCGATCTGCGGCGCGCCGTCGCTCGAGGCGCTCCAGGCCGGCGCTCGCGTCGGCACCAGCAGCCTGCGCCGCGCGGCGCAGCTGCGCGCCGCGCGCCCCGACCTCGACGTGGTCGACGTGCGCGGCAACGTCGACACCCGCCTGCGCAAGCTTGCCGGCGGGGAGTACGACGCGCTGGTGCTGGCGCTCGCCGGGCTGGAGCGGCTGGGCCGCGACGGGGCACCGCGAGCGAAGCTCGTGGTCGGCGTGCTCGACGAGCTCGTCCCCGCAGCCGGCCAGGGAGCGCTCGCGATCGAGGCGCGCGCGGGCTGGGCGCCACCCGGCGAGCTCGTGGACCCCGATTCCACGACCTGCGTGATCGCTGAGCGCGAGCTGACGGCGGCGCTCGGAGCGACGTGCAACACGCCGGTCGGCGCGCACGCGCGTACGGACGGGGCGGGCGGGCTCGAGCTGACTGCGTGGGTCGGGCGGCCCGACGGCTCGGCGTGGATCTTCGACCGGCGGCGCGGCGAGCCGGAGGGGCTCGGGCGCGCGGTGGCCGAGCGCCTGAAGAGGGCCGGCGCGATGGAGCTCCTGCAATGACCGTGTACCTCGTCGGCGCGGGTCCCGGCGACCCGGGGCTGCTGACCGCTCGTGCGCTCGAGCTGATCGTGTCCGCGGACGTGATCGTCCACGACCGGCTGATCCCGCCAGAGGCGCTCGAGCGCGCTCGCCCGGAAGCCGAGCTGGTCTACGCGGGCAAGGAGGGCGGAGGTGAGTCGGTCTCGCAGGCGGAGACCGAGCGGCTGCTGGTCGAGCACGGGCGCGACCCGCGCAAGACCGTCGTCCGGCTCAAGGGAGGCGACCCGTTCGTGTTCGGGCGCGGCGGCGAGGAGGTCGAGGCGCTGTCCGCGGCCGGGATCGCGTTCGAGGTCGTCCCTGGCATCACTGCCGGAGTGGCGGCGCCCGCCGCGGCGGGAATCCCCGTGACCCACCGCGAGCTCGCCTCGGCCGTGGCGTTCGTCACCGGCCACGAGAACCCGGAGAAGCCCGAGTCCGCGCTCGACTGGGATGCGCTGGCCGCCTTCCCGGGCACGCTCGTCGTGTACATGGGGATCAGGCAGCTCGAGGCGATCGCCGCGCGGCTGATCACCGCCGGCCGAGCTCCCGAGGAGCCGGCCGCGCTGATCGAGCGTGGCACGCTACCGGACCAGCGCGTGCTCACCGGCACGCTGCGCACGGTCGCGACGCTCGGCGCCAGGCCCCCCACGATCGCGGTGTTCGGCAGCGTCGTCGCGCTCCGGGACCGGCTGCCGCTGGCGGGAGTGACCGTCGCCGTCACGCGCGCGAGGGCACAGGCGAGCGGGCTCGCGTCGCGGTTGCGGTCGCTCGGCGCCGCCGTCGTCGAGGCACCCGCGATCCGGATCAAACCGCTAAAGGGCCCGGTCCCCGAGCTGGTGAGCTACGACCTCGTGTGTTTGACCAGCCCGAACGGGGTGCGGATCCTGTTCGACCGACTGACGACGGCAGGCGAAGACGCGCGCGCGTTCGCCGGCACCACGGTCGCCGCGATCGGGCCGGGAACCGCGGCTGCGCTGAGAGAGCGCGGGATCGACGCCGACGTGATTCCCGAGCGCTCGACCGCGGAGGGCCTCCTGGACGCCCTGGCGGGCCGGCCATCCGGCCGCGTGTTGGTGGCGAGGGCCGCGGAGGCGCGAGACACCCTGCCCGCCGGCCTGCGCGAGCGCGGCGCCGAGGTCGAGGTGCTGCCGCTGTACGAGACCGTGGCCGAAGACCTGTCGCCGGCCCAGCTCGAAGCGCTCGAGCGCGCCGACTACGTGACGTTCACCTCGTCCTCGACGGTCAAGAATCTGATCGCGGCGGCCGGGACCGCCGCGCTCGAGCGTCCCCGGCTGCTCAGCATCGGACCAGTGACGACCGCGACGCTTCGTGAGCAGGGGCTCGAGCCGGACGTCGAGGCGGCTGCGCACGACATCGACGGGCTGGTCGAGGCGCTGCTCGCGGACGCAGAGTCGCGCGTCAGCTGAACGCGACCAGCGCCACCGAGGCGGTCGCCGACGTCGAGCCGCTCGTGAGCTTGACCTGGGCCGCGAGCTGGTTGCCGGGCGCGTGCGCGAGCAGCGAGCGGCCCGCGGCGGTGAGCGTGAAGCTCAGGTAGCCGAGCTCGCCGGCGCCGATGAACTCCGAGCCGGTGGTCGCGATCGTCGCGTTCCCGGAGGTGATCCTCGTCGCCACGTGGCACGGGGTCGTCGCGAAGCAGCCGGCCAGGATCCCGCCCACCCCTGAGGACGTGGACACGAACTCGGTCAGCCCGACGAACTTGAGCGAGGACGCGTTCGACGCGACGCGTTGCGGGCCTGCGCCCGAGGTGCCGAACGGCACCAGCGTCATGTTGGCGGTGGCGGTGGTCCCCGAGGAGTCGCGGATCGTGACGGTGACCGCGAGCCGGTGGCCGGAGGCGTGGGCGAGCATCGAGCGGCCTGATGAGTTGAGCGTGAAGTAGAGCAGCGTGCCGTCGCCCGCGCCGATCGCTTCCTTCCCCGAGCCCGCGATCACCTCGGTCCCGTTCTTGAGGGTCGTGGTGACGCTGCACGGGTGGTCGGCGAAGCAGCTGGCCGGTACGCCGCCGGTGCCCGAACCCGACACGAACACCGAGCGGCCGTAGATCGCGAGGTGCGCGGGAGTCGACTGGACGGACGAGGTCGAGAGCACGCGGCCGTCCGAGCCGAGCGCCTGGACCGCCCAGTACGGGGAGCCGTCGTGGACGGTGATGTGCGTCTCGAAGCCGGTCCGGCCGATGTCGCCCACGTGGCTGAGGCTCTGCGGGGCGGGGCCGGCGAGCACCCGCCAGCCGGTCACGTCGGTGGCGCCGTTCCAGCTCGCATACAGCGACGTCGATCCGTCAGAGCTAGCCGACACCGCGAGCTGCGGAAGCGTCGGCGGCTGCGCGTTCCACTCAAAGCGGTACGCCCGGTAGCTCGCGGTCGGGACCGTGAAGTGGGCGTCGAAGATCTGCTGACCCGACGAGCTGTCCTCGGAGAAGTACGGCTGCTGGCCCCAGCCCATGAACACGTTCCCGTTCGAGAGATCCTGGACGTTGCCCTCGAAGTCGGTCGAGATCTGGGGGGAGTGGTTGTACTCGTGCACCAGCGAGGCGGTCATGTGCTTGGTGTCGAGCGACACCCGAATCCCGCGTGCGTACTGGTGGACGGTGGGCGGACCGGCGCCGTCGTCAAAGATCGTCATCGTGCCGTCGCCCTGAAACACCGCCGTGTGCTGAAACGCGGTTGTCGTGCCTGAGCCCATCTTGAAGCTCGGGTGCTTGCCGCCTAGCGTCCAGACGATCTTCCCGGTGCCGCGGTCGATCTCGTAGACCGCGGAGGTGTTGCGCATCGACACGACCGGGTCGTCGCCCGCGAACGTGATCGAGTTCACGTGGTAAGGGTCGAACACGAACCCCGGTGAGGCTGGGGGGAAATACGTGTCGCCGAGCGGCACGTGGTCGAGCGCGTGCCACTCGAACATCACCAGCCCGGTCTTGATGTCGATCTCCTGGATCACCGCGTCCATCGTCGGCTTGTGGGCGACGCTCGGGATCCCGACCGGGGACACCGCGACGATCCACGCGTGGCTGCTGGAGGTGATGAGGAACTCGTGCAGGTCCATCTGCAGCCCGTTTCCGGCCTTGACCACCGCGATCTGCTTGTAGTTGCGGTCCCAGATCACCCCTTCCCCAAGCCCGCTGCCGTGGTTGGTGTAGCCCTGGAACCAGGTCAGCACCTGCTGGCCGGCGTAGCGCTGCACGCGGAAGTCGGTGACCAGCAGCTTGCGCGACACCGCGTAGGGCAGGAACCACAGCAGGTTGCCCTGAGGATCGAGGATCATCGGCCCGTTCTGCGAGGGCCCGAACTGTGGGGCGACGAAGATGTCGCCCTCCGAGGCGGGCGCAGAGCTCTTGCTGACTGTGATCGAGGGGGGGAGCAGGTCGGGCCGGGAGCGGAAGCGCTGCAGCCCGTTCGAGCCGGCGGGGGCGACCGGCAGCGGCACGGGCTGGATCGCCCGCGAGGTGTGCGCGATCACGAAGCTGAACTTGCCGTTCCTGCCGCCGATCACGTTCAGGTGCGTGGTGACCGTGACCGTCTCGTAGTCCTTGAACGGCCTCGACGGCAGGAAGCTCCCGCCCTTGTTGTCCGAGTCTCCCTCGATCCGCCCGCTGTGGCGGCCGCTGGCCGATCCGACCACCGTCACCGAGCCGATCGCGCTCGGCGCGATCCCGCGAAACGTGATCTGCGTGCCCGGCAGGTTGTAGTGCGTTCCGGGGCTCGGGAACACCGAGACCGCGGGTGAGGCCGCCTTTGCCGCGGTCGCACCGGCGAGTGCCAGCGCGACCGCGGACAGCGCGGCTAGTACCCGGGGCACAGCGGGTTGCAGACTCCCCCGCTCTTCGGCTTGACGACGTTGCCGGCGGTGTTCAGGAGGTACCAGGGTGCGCCGAACTGGTTGGCCCCCTCGCCGTTGCTGTCGCCGGGCTTGCGGTCGGGCGTGTACAGGTACAGCGGCCAGCCGTTGTACGTCACCTCGAGCTTGCCGTCACTGCGCTTCGTCGTCCCGAGCAGCTTCGCGTTGACGCCCGAGCCCTTGATCGCGACGGGCTTTCCGGAGGTGAGCAGCGGCGGCCAGACCCTCGCGCATCGTCCGTAGCAGGTGCTCTTCCCGCCCCGCTTTTCCTTCTGAAACATGTACAGCGAGTAGCCGTGCAGGCTGGCGAGCACCTTGCCTCGCTTGGTGTTGTGGGTGCCGACGGAGGTCCCGCCTGCGGCGCTCGCGATCGCGGCGCTCGCGAGCACGCCGACGAGAACCGCGATCGGACCCGCCCGGCGAACTGCGCTTCCTCGAGTTGCTCTCATCTCAGCTCCTTTTCCCGATTGCACTCCAAACACACCGGGATACGCATGGTTGCGCGAAGATGACCCGGATGGCGCCGCCGGTGATCACGTTTCTGTCCGATTACGGGCTCGAGGACGACTTCGTCGGAGTTTGCCACGCAGTGATCGCGGGGTTGTGCCCGGACTGTCGCATTATCGATCTCAATCACGGCATCCCGCGCCACAACGTGCAGGCGGGCGCGCTCGTGCTGAGCGGAGCGCTTCCCTACCTGCCGGTGGGCGTGCATCTCGCGGTGGTCGATCCGGATGTCGGCGCCGAGCGCCGCGCGGTCGCGCTGCGGCTCGCGGACGACCACATCCTGGTCGGCCCCGACAACGGCGTGCTGTCGCTCGCCGCCGAGCTCGCCGGTGGCGTGATCGAGGCGGTCGACATCGCCCACTCCGAGTTCCGGCTGGAGCCGGTCTCGGCGACGTTCCACGGCCGGGACATCTTCGCTCCGGTCGCGGCGCGGCTGGCGGCCGGGGCGGCGCTGGGGCAGGCGGGGGCTCCGTGCGATCCGGACGACCTCGTGCGGATCGAGCTGCCCAGACCCGCGGTTGACAACGGGACGCTGGTGGCGCACGCGATCTACGTCGATCGGTTCGGCAACGTGCAGCTCGACGCGAGCCATGAGGACATCGCCCGCGCCGGCCTCAAGCTCGGCACCACGATCCAGCTCCACCGCGACGGGCGCGAGCCGCGGCCGGCCGTGTTCGCGCGGACGTTTGCAGAGGTGGAGCGCGGTGCGCTGCTCGTATACGAGGATGCCGATCGCCGAATGGCGCTGGCCGTCAGCCACGCGAACGCCGCCGAGCTGCTCGGGCTGTCGGCCGGCGAGCAGCTGCGGATCGTGGTGGAGTGAGCGCGGCGGGCGCCAGCACGCACGGGTCGCTCGGCTTGCCACGGGTCCATCACCGGCTGACCGACTCGACCAACCAGCGCGCCCGCGAGCTCGCCGCCCGCGGCGCCCCGCACGGCACGCTCGTGACGGCCACCGAGCAGTCCGCCGGCCGTGGGCGCCAGGGCCGCACCTGGACCGCGCCCACGGGCACCGCGATCCTCTGCTCGCTGGTGATCCGCGAGCCGCCGCGGCTGCTGCCGCTCGCCGCCGGGATCGCGGTCGCGGAGGTCGTCGGTCCGGACGCCCGCGTGAAGTGGCCCAACGACGTGCTCGCCGGCGGGCGCAAGCTTGCCGGGATCCTCGTTGAGGGCAGGCCGCAGGAGTGCTGGGCGGTGCTCGGCATCGGGCTGAACGTGGCGATCCGCGAGCAGGACTTCCCGGCCGAGCTGCGCGACCGGGCGGGCACGATGGGACTCGTCCCCGACGCGCTCGAGCCGACGCTCGAGCGGTTGCTCGAGCGTCTCGAGCTGTGGCTCTCCGAGCCGCCGGCGGCGGTGCTCGAGGCGCTACGCGCGCGCGACGCGCTGGCGGGCCGCCACGTGCGCTGGGCGAACGGAGAGGGTCGGGCGGCTGGAATCGACGGCGAAGGCCGCCTGCTGGTCGAGACCGGCGCCGGCACGACGGCGCTCGATGCCGGGGAGGTTCACCTTGTCGGCTCGTAAGGAGCACGCGCTGACGCTGTTCGAGGGGCTGCCGACCCGTTACGACCAGGTCGGGGCGCTGATGAGCTTCGCCCAGGACCCGCGCTGGCGGCGCGCGATGGTCGCGGCCGTCGACCCCCGCGCGGGGCAGCGGCTGCTCGATGTGGCGACCGGTACCGGAATGGTCGCTGCAGAGCTGGTCCGCCGCGGCGCCACCGAGGTCGTCGGGCTCGACCAGAGCGAGCAGATGCTGTCCGGCGCACGGGCGCGGCTCGCCCGCACGCCCGAGCTCGCGCGCCGTGTGACGCTGGTCCGCGGCGAGGCCGAACGACTGCCGTTCAAGGATGCCTCGTTCGACGGGCTCACGTTCACGTACCTGCTGCGCTACGTCGACGATCCCGCGGCCACGATGGCCGAGCTGGCGCGGGTCGTGAAGCCGGGCGGGCGGATCGGGATGGTCGAGTTCGGGGTTCCGAGCTCAGCGCCGCTGCGGGTGATGTGGCGCGCCTACACGCGCGTCGGGCTGCCGCTGATCGGGCGGCTGGTGTCGCCGGCCTGGCTCGAGGTCGGGCGCTTTCTGGGGCCGAGCATCGAGTCGTTCCACGAGACGTTCCCCGACCTCGGCGCCGTGTGGTCG
Organism: uncultured Solirubrobacterales bacterium; assembly: GCA_963800475.1. Classification (GTDB taxonomy): domain Bacteria; phylum Actinomycetota; class Thermoleophilia; order Solirubrobacterales; family Solirubrobacteraceae; genus Palsa-465. The sequence continues at coordinate 490,368 of CAWDAZ010000002.1, forward strand.
GGCGCCGGGATCGGCATGGTCGGGGTGCGGCGGATGAGCTTCGGGGCCGGGCTGGTGATCTGGGGGGTGCGGACGTGACGACCGCACCGCGCGAGCGCCCCCTCGGGGCCCGCCCGGCGTTCTACGCGCTCGGTCCCGGCGGCTGGCGCGACCTCGTGACGCTGCTTCACCCGCCGTACACGGCCTGGCACCTCAGCTACGTGGCGATCGGGGCCGCGGCGGCGCCCGTGATCTACGCCAATCGGCTGGCGGCCGCGCTCGGTGCGTTCTTCCTGGCGGTCGGGATCAGCGCCCACGCGCTCGACGAGCTGCACGGCCGGCCGCTGCGCACCCGGCTCGGCCGCCGCACGCTGATCGCGCTCGCCGCCGGAGGGCTGCTGGGGGCGCTCGCGATCGGGATCGTCGGGGCGATCGAAGTCTCGCCGCTGCTGGTGCCGCTCGTCGTCGCCGGAGCGCTGCTGGTGCCCGCCTACAACCTCGAGCTGGGCGGGGGGCGGTTTCACTCCGACCTGTGGTTCGCGCTCGCGTGGGGCGGGTTCCCCGCCTTCACCGGTTACTTCGTCAATGCGCTTGCGGTTCGGCCGGCGGGGCTGCTGGTGAGCGCCGCGTGCGTGCTCGTCAGCATGGCGCAGCGCCGGCTGAGCACGCCGGCCCGGGCGCTACGCCGCGACACCGCCGAGGTCACGGGCGAGCAGCGGATGGCTGACGGCGAGGTCGTGCCACTCGACGAGGTGGGGCTGGCCGCCCCGCTCGAGGGAGCGTTGTCGCTATTGTGGGTGGCGATGGTGCTCCTCGCGGCCGGGATGGTTGCGGTGCGCCTGTAGGGGAAATGCGCAAGCCGTCTCGAGCAATCCTGGCGCTGGTCGCGCTACTTTCGTGCCTCGCGCTGGCGGGTTCGATGCTGCCTGCGGGGGCCTCCGCCCGGGTCGTCAGCTTCCACGGCCAGAAGGTCTCGGTCCCGCCCGGCTGGGCCGTCTACGACCTCGCGCGGCATCCGTCGCTGTGCGTCAGGCTCGACCTCCGCGCCGTGTACCTCGGCACGCCGAGCTCCACGCAGCGGTGCCCCGCGCACGTAGTCGGCCGCAGCCGCGCGATCGTGGTCCAGCCGAGTGGCGGCGGCGCGACGGTGCTGCACGGCCCCAGGGCGGCCGCGCCGAGCGGCGGCGGCTCCCCGGGCGGCGGCGCCCAGGGACCGGGCACCGTGGGCTCGGTCGCCCCCACGGTCGGCGCGACCTTCAGCGGCCTCGGCTTCGACCCGTGCTCGGCGCCGAGCCAGACGCAGATGGCGGCCTGGCTCTCGTCTCCCTACCGGGCGGTCGGGATCTACGTCGGGGGCGCGAACATGGCCTGCGCGCAGCCGAACCTGACCGCCGGCTGGGTCAGCCAGGAGTCGGCCGCCGGCTGGCACCTGATCCCGACATATGTGGGCCTGCAGGCCCCCAGCAACAGCTGCGGGTGCGCGGGCATTTCACCTGGGCAGGCGAACGCGCAGGGAACCGCCGCCGCCAACGACGCGATCAAGCACGCGGCGGCGCTTGGGCTCGGGCCCGGGAACCCGATCTACACGGACATGGAGTACTACCCGCGCAGCGGCGCCAACGGCGGCGCGGTGCTCGCGTACCTGTCCGGCTGGACCTCGCGGCTGCACACGGCCGGCTACCTGTCCGGCGTGTACGGGAACTCCGACTCGGTGATCGCCGACTTGCTGACCCGCGAGGGCACCGGCTATCCCGAGCCCGACGACATCTGGTTCGCGGAGTGGAACGACGCGCAGACGGTCACCAGCTCGTACATCCCGTCCGGATTCTGGATCGGGCACCGGCTGCACCAGTACAACGGCGGCCACAACGCGACCTACGGCGGCGTGACGATCAACATCGACTCCGATGCGATGGACGGTGCGACCGGCGCCGCGGGCAGCCTCAGGCTCCAGGCGCCACCGTTCGCGGACGGCACGTTCGTGGAGGTGTCGGGCAAGCAGACCGTGTACCTGGTCGCCGGCGGCGCGCCGCTCGCCGTCAACGACTGGAGCCAGTTCGGCGGTCCGCAGCCATACAAGGTGATCTCCAAGACGCAGTTCGACCGGCTCAACCGCGTGCCCGCAAACGGGACGTATCTGAAGACGGTCTGGGGCTCCCCGTACCCGGTCACCAACGCGTACCGGGTAGCCGGCGGGACGGCGATGCCGATCAGCAGCACGGCGGCCTTCCCGGCTTCGAGCTCGGCGATCCAGGTCGACCAGTGGGACATCCTGCACGCCCGCAACCCGCTCGCGCACCTGTCGGTGCGCCCGGCCGACGGCACGATCGTCGAGGGGCTCCCGTCCGACACCTACTGGGTGTTCCAGGGCGGCCTGCGGCAGACGATCCCGGCGACCTCCGCCGCCACGCAGGTCGACGACAAGGCGCTGGCCGAGTACCCGATGGTTCCGTGCGTGGTGCCGGCGCTTCTCGGGCTGACGCTCGCGCAGGCCAAGGTCGTCGCGCTCGCGGGGGACTGCACGGTCGGCACGATTCGCAGGTTGCGCACCCCTGGCCCGCACCAGTATCTGCACGTGGTCAAGCAGTACCCCGGCGCCGGCGCCCGCCGCGCGGCGCTGAAGCCGGTCACGCTGACGCTGAACTAGAACGGACCGGGGCCGGACGAGCCGCCCATCGTGGTCGGACTCGAAAGCACGCACTGCCCCGAGCGCTTGCCGTGGACGGTGTTGGGCTCGGGGATGCGCGGGAACTGCTGGTTTGGCTTCGCGTCGGCGCTGTCCCAGACCGCGCTGTTGCCCGCGCACGAGAGGTTCCCTCCGATGTGATTGGAGATGATCTCGATTGCGTCCGGATCGCCCAGCTTGTCATTGATCATGCTGAGATTGCCGTGAACCAGGACGCGCGCAACCCCGAGCCAGCACGACGTAAGCCCGCTGACGCGAAGGCTTCCGGCGACCGAGCTGTCCTCGTAGTCGCTGTAGACCGGGGACATCAGCTTCGCGAACGGTCCGCTCTTCGGCGGTGCGCAGCTGAGACCACCACCACCTCCGGTCTCGCGGATGCTGCCGCCGATCAGGCTGTTGTGGACGATTACCGCGAGCGGCGCGCTCTCGACGATGTTGCCTGACACGCGGACCGCGCTCTTGAGCGTCGGGTGGTTCGGGTTCGGATCATCGAGGCAGGGGAACCCCGAGCCGTCGGCGTTGACCTTGCAGCCGAGGACCGCGGTGGCGCCCTGGTTGATCACGAGGCTGCCGGTCACGGTCAGGCTGGACCCGCCTTTGTGCGTACGCTGATTGAGCCCCCACGCGGCCGCCAACGAGGAGCCCCTGGTCACGAGCAGCGTTCCGAATACGTGCGCGTTGCCGAATTTCGACGCACAGACGCCCCTCACAACCACGCCGGACGGGTAGCGTCCGCTGAGTACGCCGGGCTTGCCGAACGATCCTGAGCACACGTACGGGCCGGAAGCAGGAGCCACGGCTGCGGCTGCGCTCAAGGAGACGAGCGCAAGGACGGTAGCGGCGGTCAGAAACAGGCTACGAGTAAGCCTCATCGATACCCCTCAACTTGTTGGCCACTTGATGTGCGGCGCTTCCGGCCCCGAGCGCCCACCGCGCAGGCTAACAGAGCACCGCGCAACGGGCTACGAGCTTCGCACCGGCACCACCAGCTCCGACGGGTGCTCGGCGCCCTGCGGTGACGCGATCGTCCGTATTTCGTACTAGGCGGCGGGCTCTTCCAGCTCGAGCTCGTCGGCCCCGGGCTGCCCGTCGTCGGGCCCGTCGTCCTCGCCAACTGCATCGAGCGACTCGATCGCCGCCTCCTCGACGGCGCCGTTCGCGCCCGCGGCCGCACCTCTATCCGCGGCCGGACCGTCGCCGCTCGACCCCTTGCGCTTGCGCCGCTTGTTCGAGCGCCGCCCCTTCGGGAAGTTGCGCAGCAGCTCGCGCGCCAGCGCGGCCGGCTTGCGCGCCATCCGTGTGCGGGCGCCGTCGAGCGCCTGCTGCGCCTCGGGCGTATGCGCGAGCGACGCCGCGAGCAGCGCCGCCGACAGGCGGCGGTCCTGCTGGCGCGCGGCGTGCACGATCCGCCGTGCGTTGCGCGCGTGCGCCGAGCCGCTCGAGTTGACGAGCAGCCCCAGCAGCCGCTTGGTCTCGGGCCAGCGCTGGACCGCGTACTCCTCGTGAACCTCGCGCGTGTACTCGGCCATCCGCCAGATCCACGCGTTCGCCTGGTCGCGGCGGCCGATCCGGCGCTCGGCGAGCGCCTGGAGCATGACCTTGACGCCCTCGCGCCGCTCGTCGCGCGTCCAGCCGGCCATGATGTCGATCGCGGTGTCGAACGCCTCCGCGTCACGCGAGGAGGCGATCTCCTGCAGCGCGCGCAGCCGCAGCTGCGAGTTGCGGTTGCGTTGCACAGCGGTCAGCAGGAACCGGCGGCGGAGCTCGCCCTGACGGTCGAAGTGCAGCATCGCCTTCGCGCGCCGCCACCCGTTCGGCGCTACGCGCGCTCCGGCCAACGCCGCCCATACGTGCTGCTCGCCGTAGTCCAGATGCTCGACTGCGATCCGCCACAGCTCGCGCTCGAACACCTGCGCGCGCCGCTCGGGATCCGGTGTGACCGGGAGTACCCGCCGCTCGACGCGCACCCGCCGCCCGCGGCCCCGCCGCACCGGGCCGACCACGATCGCCCCGCCGCGGTAAACGTCGCGATCGAGCAGCGAGTGCAGCGTCACGACCGGGTCGTCGTGCTTGGTAGCGGGATGCACGAAGTCGACGACGATCCCCGCCTCCTTGCCGGGATGCCGGCGCGTGACGCGGCCGACCCGCTGCTGGTAGACGCGCTTGGAGGCGGTCGGCGCCAGGTGCATGCAGACCGTCGCACGGGGGCTGTTCCAGCCCTCGGCGAGCAGCATCGCGTTGACGAGCACGTCGATCTTGCCGTTCTCGTAGTCGGCGAGGATCCGCGCCAGCTGGCGCTTGGGCGTCTCGCCCGACACCGCCTGCGCCTTGATCCCGAGCTCGCGGAACGCCTCGGCGACGTTGTTGGCGTGGCGCACCCCGGCCGCATAGACGACGCCGGGGATGCCGTTGAAGCGGGTCTTGTAGAGGTCGGCCACGGCGATGTTGAACGGCGTCTGGTCCAGCAGCTCGGCCAGCATCTCCTGGTCGAATTCGGTGTCCACCTCGCCGCGCCGCAGCGGCACCTTGGCGATCGTCCGCACCCCCGGACCCGGCGGGATCCGGATGCAGCGCAGCGGCGCGATCACGCCGCGCCGGGCGGCCTGGGCGAGATCGAACCGCGACGTCTGGGTCGGGAACAGGTCCGTGACGTGCCGCGCGATCAGCGCGCCGGTCGCCGTCATGCCGATGAAGATCGGTCCCGCCCACTTGCGGATCGCCGCGGAGGTCTTCTCGCCGAGCGCCGTGTGCGCCTCGTCGCAGATCACGATCGTGTAGGCGTCGGAGATCTTGCCGGCGTTCCGAACGAACCACTGGTAGGTCTCGACGGTGACCGGGCCGTTGGCGGCGTCGCGCCCGGCCAGCAGCGGTGCGTGGATCCGGTCGCGGTAGCCGCGGTCGCGCAGCTCGCCGTTGAACTGGTCGACGAGGTTGCGGCGGTGGGTGAGGATCAGGATCCCGCCGGTCCGGGAGGCCTCGACGAACCCGAGCGCCGCGACGGTCTTGCCGGCGCCCGTCGCGTGCTCGAACCAGAACCTGCGGTCGGCGTTCGGATCCTCCGGCTGCTCGTCGAGCTGGACGTCCTCGTCGAGCTCGACCTCTGCGTCCTGCCAGTCCTGAGGCTCCTCGTCTTCGTCTTCGTCTTCGTCCTCCTCATCCGCGTCGCCGTCGTCGAGGCCGCCCTCCTTCTCACCGGGGATCGCGGACGACGCGAGCTCGGGCACGAGCTGGGCGGGCGCCTTGCCGTTGCCGCTGCCGTTCCCGTTGCGCTGCTCCTCGGCCAGCAGCGCGGTCAGCGTTCCCGACAGCGCGTCGACCTGGTGCGCCGACAGGACGGTGCCGTCGACCAGATGCGGCTCGTCCTGGGACAGCAGCCGTTCGAGCCCGAGCAGCAGCGAGAAGTGGCGGCGCCACTCGACCGACGGCTGGCTGTTTCCGGCCTCGATCTCGACGAGCGCGGCGTCGAGCGCCCGGCGCCGGGCCGAACCCGGCGCAAGGGCATCCTCGAGGGCCTCGCCCTCGTAGACGAACTGCTCACGGGTGAACAGTTCCGCGCGCGCGATCGCAGCAGGGTTGGGAAGCGGGGTGGAAACACCCATGGGAATCAGGGATTGCGACGTCTGATGAATGTGAGCCGTCGCGGTACCAAGGCGCGGCTCAGGCAACCTCGAGAATGAACTCCAGCCCGACGGGGAGAAGCCTCAGAAGCCCACGGCCCCCTCGCCGGACTGGTTTCAGAGGATGAGCTGATTCTAGCGTACCCGGACCTGGCAAGCTTGTAGTCGGTGAGTGCGACCCTCAAGTACCAGGTCAGGCAGGCGCGCGGCCGGCGGGAGCTCGAGGCGGCGCTCGCGCTCCGATATGAGGTGTTCTGCGTCGAGCAGGGCGTGCCCCGGCACGAGGAGCTCGACGGCCGCGACGGCGACGGGATTCACCTGGTCGCGATGGAGGAGCCGGATGACTCGGGCGGCGTCCTATTCGGCGAGGCCGGATGCCAAGCGGACGCCGAGCCCGAGGAGCTGCTGGCCACCTGCCGGCTGCTGCTCGTCGGCCGGACGATCCAGTTCAGCCGCCTGGCCGTGCGCGCGGACGCGCGCCGGCGCGGGATCGCGACCGCGATGCTGGAGGTCGCCGACGCCGAGTCGCGCGCCGCGGGCGCCCGGAGGGTCGTGCTGCACGCCCAGACCTACGCCCGGTCGCTGTATGAGAACGCCGGCTACCGGTCGCGTGGGAGCGTGTTCCGCGAGGCCGGAATCGAGCACGTCGCGATGGAGAAAGAGCTCTGAGCGAGGCGAGGCGCCCTTGCCAGAGGTGAGGATCGACCCGCTCACCGGGCAGCGGTCGATCATCGCGGGAGACAGAGCCGGGCGTCCGGGCGGGCAGCTGTCCGCCGAGCCGGCGCCGCCGCTCGACCGCGAGCGCGACCCGTTCGCGGACGGCCACGAGGACCGAACGCCGCCGGAACTGTACGCGGTGAGGCCGAACGGGGGGCCGCCCGACAGCCCGGGCTGGGTCGTCCGGGTGGTGCCGAACCTGTACCCGGCGCTGCGCGAGGACTCCGAGCCTCCGGTAGCTGGACGACACGGGCGCGGCCCGAATCAGCGAGGCGGGACGCCGAGCGGGCCGCAAGCCCGCGACGCCAACCCAGACCTGTTCTGGTCGGGCCCGGCGCGCGGCCACCACGAGGTGATCGTCAACGCTCCCGATCCGGTCGTGTCGCTATCCGACCTGAGCGAGGCCCAGGTGGCGGCAGCGATGGAGGTGTGGCGCGAGCGGATGCGGACGCACGCGGACGCCGCGTACGTCCATCTGATCGTCAACGAGCGTCGTGAGGCGGGTGCCTCGCTGCCACATACTCACGCGCAGCTGTACGCGCTCGAGTTCGTTCCCGCCGCCGTCGCGCGCGAGCGCGAGCGGTTCGGCGCATACGCGACCCGGACGATGGGCGGGAACCTGCTCGGCGACCTCGTGCAGGAGGAGGTCCGCCGGCGCGAGCGGATCGTCGCGATCGACGACGAGGCGGTCGCGATGACCGCGTTCGCGGGGCGCGTCCCGTTCCAGGTGATGATCGCGCCGCGCGTTCCGCACCCCCGTTTCGAGGACGACGGCCCGCTCGGCGCGTCGCTGCTCCGCGACACGCTCGGCAGGCTCGCCCGGGTGCTCGGCGCGAGCCCGCCGGCCAACATGTGGGTTCGCACCGCCCCGCTGGGTGCCGATCACTTCTGCTGGCGGATCGACATCCTGCCGCGGCTGACGCACCTGGCGGGGCTCGAGCTCGGCGCGGGAGTGAACCTCAACATCGTCCCCCCCGAGCAGGCCGCCGCGCAGCTCCGCGAGGCATAGCGTGCGCGCGGTCGTCCAGCGCGTCGGCCGGGCCTCGGTATCCGTGGATGACGTGCTGATTTCGGAAATCGGCGCCGGCCTGCTGGTGCTGCTGGGCGTGACGCACGGCGACGCTGAGCGCGACGCCGACTGGCTCGCCGACAAGATCTCGGCGCTGCGGATCTTCCCCGACGCCGACGGCCGGATGAACGAGCCGCTGGGCGACCGCGAGGTGCTGTGCGTGAGCCAGTTCACGCTGTACGGCGACGCCCGCAAGGGCAACCGGCCGAGCTGGACCGCCGCCGCGCCGCCCGAGCTCGCAGAGCCCCTTTACGAGCGCTTCTGCGAACGGCTCGGGGCGCGGCGGGGCGTGTTCGGGGCGCTCATGCAGGTCGAGCTGATGAACGACGGCCCGGTGACGCTGCTGGTGGAGAGCCCGCGCTAGCGCGGATCCCCAGCACCACCGCGATGGCGAGCGCGAGCGCGAGCGCGCCGATCGCGACCGCTCCCACGACGAAGGTCTTGTGCAGATGCGCGAACGTGATCACCGCGTGTGGCCGCGCCAGCGCCACCAGGGCCGCCAGCGTGCCCGCTCCGACTACCGCCGCCGCCGCCGGCGTCAGCGCGGCGCGCACCGACAGCAGATGGCCTGCCTCGACCAGGCTGCTGGCGCGACGCGCGTCCAGCGCAAACAGCGCCGCGAGCGCGAGCTCGGTCCAGGTGACGGCGACCAGGTACCCGCCCAGCACGTCGCTCGGGTAATGCCAGGCGAGGGTGAGGAACGAGTAGCAGACAGCGACCACGAACACCGCGCCGGCCGCGGCAACCAGGGGGCGCCAGCGCGCGGGGGCAACCAGCACCAGCGCGAGCGCCAGCGACATCGCCGCGGTCGCGTGACCGCTCGGCCAGGACGCCGGGTGCACCGGAACGGTCGCCGGGATCATCCAGTGCGGGTGGGTCTGCGCGAGCAGCGGCTTCAGCACCTCTGTCGTGAGGTTCGCCCCCAGCAGGATCGCCGCGGCCACGATCGCCAGACGCGCCCGCCCCCGCGCGAACGCGAGCCCCACCGTCACCGCCGAGAGCAGGAGGAACGGGCCCGGATTGCAGATGTGCGCGATCGCGTTCGCGATCCCATTGACCCGCGGCCGCTGAAGCTCGGCGAAACCGAGGAACACAGACTGGTCGACCTGTGCCCCGATATGGGTGTGGAACGCCGCCAGCCAGATCAGCAGCATCGCGCTGGCTCCCGCGCCGCCGCCGATCAGCGCCATCCTCGTGCGTCTGGGCATGCCAACAGGGTATCCGCGGCGGTTAGTCGCGGATAATCCCGCCGTGGCCCGGTACCGCTACCTGTTCACCCAGTTGGTCTCGCGCGAGCTGCGCCGCAAGTACAAGGGCTCCCGGCTTGGAGTGCTGTGGTATCTCGTCAATCCGCTGGTGCTGCTCGGCGCGTACACGCTGATGTTCGGCCACGTCCTGAAGGTTCAGTCGTTTCCGGACTACCCGATCTTTTTGATGGTCGGAATCGTGGTGTGGACGTTCTTCCAGCAGTCGCTGCTCGCCTCATCGGAGTCGCTGATCGACCAGGGGCCGCTGGTCCGCAAGGCGCGTTTCCCGCGGGAGGCGATCCCGGCCTCGACGGTGACCGTCCAGCTGGTCACGTTCCTGGCGATCCTCACGCTGCTGCTGCCGATCGCGCTCGCGGTCCGCGGCAGCGCGGCTCCCGCGCTGCTGCTGCTGCCGGTGGTGATCGCGCTGCTGTTCTGCTTCGCGCTCGGGTGCGCGCTGATCATCAGCGTGCTGCACGCCTACTTCCGCGACGTCGCCCCGATCGTCGCCGCGGCGCTGCTGCCGTGGTTCTTCCTGACGCCGATCTTCTACCAGCCGAGCACGCTTCCGTTCGCCCAGCAGCACGCGTGGGTCGAGACGCTGCTTGCGTGGGTCAACCCGATCGCGCCGTTCGTCGAGGCGACGCGCTCGATCCTGTACTCCGGCACCGCTCCGTCGTGGGGCGTGCTCGTGTACATCGTGTGCGTCGCGGCGGTGACGCTCGGCGCCGGGACGCTCGTGTTCAGGCGCATGGAGGGCGAGCTGGCGGTGGTCGTGTGAGCAGCCTCGAGCTTGGCCTTGCACCCGGGGAGGTGGTGCTGCGCGACGCGACGCGCTGGTTCAACGTGCGCGCCGACAACGCCCGGACGCTCAAGGGACTGGTGCTCGGCAAGCGTGCCACCGGGCCGGCGCCGGTGCCCGCGCTCCAGGGGGTCACGCTGCGGATCGAGCCCGGCGAGACGGTCGGGGTCGTCGGGCGCAACGGCGCGGGCAAGACCTCGACGCTGCGCGTGCTGGCCGGGATCATCCCGCTGCAGGCCGGCGAGGCGGAGTGCGGCGGCCGGATCATGTCGCTGCTCGAGCTCGGCGCCGGGTTCAGCCGCGACTTCACCGGCCGCGAGAACATCTACCTTCAGGGAGCCCTGTACGGGATGACCAAGTCCGAGCTCGAGCCGCGGGTCGAGCAGATCGTCTCGTTCTCGGAGCTCGGCCACTTCATCGACGTACCGGTCAAGACCTACTCCGCCGGGATGATGCTGCGGCTGGGGTTCTCGATCGCGGCGCACCTCGAGGCCGACGTGCTGCTGATCGACGAGGTGCTCGCCGTCGGCGACGAGGCCTTCCAGCGCAAGTGCCTGCGCCGGATCTCCGAGCAGATCGCGGCAGGCGCGACGGTCGTGCTCGTCTCGCACGACGCCGGCGCGATCGAGCGCGTGTGCGACCGCGTGATCGTGCTCGACGGCGGGCGCGTCGAGTTCGACGGCCCGACGGCCGAGGGGCTCCTGCACTACCACCGCCTGATGGGCACCGAGCGCGGCGGCGGGGAATCGCTCCGCGGGGCCACCGGTCACGCGCTGCAGGTGCTCGACGTCGAGCTCCGCGACGCTGCCGGACGGACCAGCGCGGTGTTCAAGAGCGGCGGTCCGCTGCAGGTGATCGCCGCGCTGCGCGCTCACGAGCGGGTCGTCGACCCGGTGCTCGAGCTCGAGCTCCGCGCCCAGGACGGGACGCGCGTCTACCGGACCACGCATCGGTTCGAGCTCGACCTCGACGGCACCGCGCAGCTCGCTTTTGAGATCCCGGAGCTGAACCTGCTCGGCGGCGACTACGACCTCGCGCTCGGCGCGGGCCACCGGGGCGCCGCCGCGCTGCCCGATCGCGCGATTCGCTTCTCGGTCGCGCGCGAGGACGGCGACGACGGGATCGTCGCGCTGCGGGGCGCGTGGCGCGCGATGGCGGGCGACAGAGCGGACGAGCAGTGAAACAGCCCGAGGAGGCACTCGCGGCCGCACGTCGTGCCGCGGCCGCGGCCGGCGACGGGCCGGAGGCCGTGCCCTGGACGCTCGAGGATCCGGCACTGTCGACCACTCGGCTGGTGGAGTGGGCGATCCTCGCGCCCGAACAGGCGCGGGTGTACTCGACCCGGCGCTACGGCCAGCCGATCACGCTGGTCAAGCGCGGGCTGGTACGACTACTGCGCCAGTACCTCAACGAGGTCAACGCTCAGCAGAGCCGGTTCAACGCGCTCGTGGCGGCGCACGTGGTGCGTCTCGAGCAGCGCGTCGAGGAGCTCGAGCGGCGCGCCGCCGACGGCGAGCCGCCGTCGCGATGAGGGTCTCGCAGGTCCTGTGCGCCGCGGGCCCGGTGGACGCGGTCACCAACCAGGTGCTCGCGTGGCGCGCGACGTTCGACGGCTGGGGGTGGGAGGGCCGCGACTACTCGGCGCGGGTGGCACCGGGCTTCCGCTCGACGGCGTTGCACGAGCTGCGAGAGCTCGACCCGGCCGAGGACGAGGTGGTCGTCGTCCACTACTCGGGCTACGCGGCCGGGCTCGAGCGTGTGCTGGGCGCGACCAAGCGGACGCTGCTGGTCTCGCACAACGTCACCCCGTCGCGGTACTTCTGGGGCACCGATCCGGTCACCGCGGGGGTCTGCGAGCTCGCGCGCGAGCAGCTCGCGGGGCTGGCCGCGACGGCCGGCGCGGTGGCGGGCGTATCGGCGTTCAACGCCCGCGAGCTCGAGCAGCTCGGCGGACGGCGGGCCGAGGTGATCCCGGTGCTGTTCCGGGCGGCGCCGGCCGGGACGGACGGGGTGCGGCCGGACCATCCGCCGACCGTGCTGTTCGTCGGCCGGCTCGCCCCGCACAAGCGCCAGGACCTGGTGATCGCCGCGTTCGCGCGCTATCGCCGCGGCGCTCCGGGCGCTCGCCTGGTGCTGGTCGGCTCGCCGGCGACCGCCGAGTTCGGGGACGAGCTGCGGGCGCTCGCCGACCGGCTCGCGCCGGGCTCCGTGGTCTTTGAGCACGAGATCTCGCGGGCGAAGCTGGCGTCGCGGTACGCCGAGGCGGACGTGTTCCTGTGCCTGTCCGAGCACGAGGGGTTCTGCATCCCGCTGCTGGAGGCGTTCCACTCTGAGATTCCGGTGGTCGCCCGCGACGCCGGCGCGGTGGCCGAGGTGCTCGGCGACGCGGGCGTGCTGCTGGGGTCCGACGACACGGTCGCGACGGTCGCCGAGCTGCTGCCGATCGTGATCGGCGACCGCGAGCTGCGCGGCGAACTGGCCGCGCGCGGCAAGCGCCGGCTCGAGCACTACGACGCGACGCGCACCGCGGAGCTGATGCGCGCCGCGGTCACCGGGCTGGCCGCCTGATGGGCCCGCTGACGCGCCTCAAGTACGCGCTCAGCCGCCACGGCCTGAACCGGACGCTGCTCGTCCGGCGGCTGACCCACGAGCTCGACCACCCGCACCTGCGCGAGCTGCGTGCGGCGGCGATGCGAGGCACCGGCCCCAGGGCGGGGACGCTGCGATTCCTGCTGAACCACCTCGAGCGCGGGATCCTGCGCGTCCCGACCGGCCGCGGCGGCGGCCTGATCATGGACATGCGGTACATCCCCATTTCCCACGCGCATGCGGGCGCGCTCGCCTCCGGGAACCTCGAGACCTCCGTGCAGGAGGCGCTCGTGCGTCACCTCCCGAGCGGCGGCGTGATGTACGACATCGGCGCGAACCTCGGGTTCTTCGCGATGCTCGGCGCGCGGCTCGTCGGCGCCGAGGGCCGCGTGTACGCGTTCGAGCCGGCCCCCGACAACGCCGAGGCGATCGCCCGCAACGCCGAGCTCAACCTGCTCGAGAACATCGTCGTGGTCCCGCGCGCCGTCTCCTCGCGCGCCGGGACCGCGAGGCTGCTGATCGTCGACGACCAGAGCTGGTCGCGGCTCGAGGAGTACGGCGAGCACCCTGCGACCGAGCGGGTGATCGACGTCGAGACGGTCACGATCGACGAGCTGGTCGGCAGCGGCGAGCTGCCGCCGCCGGCGCTGGTCAAGATCGACGTCGAGGGGGCCGAGCTCGCGGTGCTGGCCGGGATGCGGGCGACGATCGACCGGCACCGGCCGGCGATCGTGTGCGAGCTGCACGGGACGCATGCCGGGTTTGCGGCGGCGATGGCCGAGCACGGCTACCGCGTCGTCAACCTCGAGGGGCCGGTGCCGATCGAGCAGGACCCCGACACCAACCACGCGGTCGGGCTGCCGCCGGTGGATCCGGGCGACTAGAAGCGGCTGTAGCCGGCGCCCGAATAGATCCGGTCGAAGCGGCGCGTCGTGCAGTTCGAGGGCCCCGGCACCGACGGGTTCTCGCGGTACAGGAGGTAGCCGTCGTTGCGGCGCAGCACGGGGCCGAGCGCGTCGGCCGGGCGCGGCTGCCCGCGCAGCGCGACGATGTAGTCGGCCTTCCGCGATGCCGCGACGTGCGGGTAGTCGGTGCCGAGCAGCGGCAGCTGCGAGCACAGCGGTCGCGCGTCGAGGAAGTACGCGCCCCACAGCTGGTCCGGCGGCCAGAGGTCGAGCCGGATCGAGGCGTGCGCCGGCAGCGACCGGGCCCATCCGCTCAGCTGGATCGTCGCCTGGGGCAGCTGGTAGCCGAGGTTGTAGATCTGTAGGAACGCCGCGCTGAGCGCGGCCAGGCCGAGCCCGGCGAGGGCGGGCACCGAGAAGCGCGGTAGCCGCGACGCCCCGACCACCGCCATCAGCAGCACGAGCGGCCCGATGAACGCGAGCAGCTTGAATTCGAAGTACCACCCGAATGCGCGGTGCCGGAAGTACACGCCCAGCAGCAGGCCGACCGCGAGCAGGCCCCCGAGCCCCCACTTCAAGGACGGATGCTGGAACGACAGCCCGTATGCGGCGAGCGCGACGATCGCCACCAGCAGCGGCAGGTACAGCAGCGAGCTCGGCAGCGACACCGCGTAGTTGAACGGCAGGTAGCGGCCCAGGTCGCCTCCCCACGAGGCGAGGCTGTGGCCTGGCAGCAGCACTCCCGTCGCGCTGACGCCCTTGTCGACGGCGCCCGCCACGGGAATCGCCAGCAGCGCGGCGGCGGGCACGATCCACAGCAGGCTCCGCGCGCCGCGGTACAGGCTCCGCACCCGGAACACGCGCTCGCCGGCGGCGGCGCGCCGCCGCCACTCGAGCACCGCGAACACGACGATCGGGACGAGCGGGATCGGCGCGGCGAGCGGGTAGGCGAGCACCAGCACCAGCGCGAACAGCGCCAGCAGCGCGACCGCCGCCCGCCGCGAGCGGCGCAGGAGCCCCGGCTGCACCGCCCACCAGCCCAGGACCAGCGTGAACGGCAGCGTCACCCAGCCCCACGTCTGGTTGAAGTACGGGTTCAGCACCGTCCACAGCGCCAGCCGGTCGAGCCCTGCCACGATCATCGCGATCGCCGCGATCGTCAGCGGCACCCCGAGCACGTCGCGGGCGAACAGGAACAACCCGACCGCCGCGAGCGCGAGCAGCACCGCCGCGAGCACGGGCAGCACCTGCCAGGTCGCCAGGCCCGAGATCGTCGAGACGCCGGCGAACGCGTAGTAGATCGGGAACTTAGACTGCCACGTCGGCGGCATCTGGTTGATCGGCACCGAGGTGTCGACGCTGGTCGGGTACGCGTGCTGGAGGAAGTTCGCGGCGCCGGCGGCGACGTGCGCGTCCGAGCCGGTCCCGACCGGCGCCGCGTAGTGGAGTACCGAGATCACCGGGATCAGCCCGACGGCGAGTACGACGACGCCGAGGAACGCCGGCCAGGCGAGCTCGCGTGCGTCCAGCGCCGGCCAGCCGCGGCGGCGCACCGCGAACGCGCCCAGCCCGACCCCACCGGCGATGATGATCGCCAGCGACACCGGATACGGCACCGCCGCGAACCCGAGCACCGTCATCGCGACGCCGACCGCGCACCCCCCGGTCGGCAGCACCCACAGCGGCTCGTGGCGCCGGAGCGGCGCGGGCAGCAGCAGCCGCACCAGCCCGAAGCCGCCGATCCCGAACAGCACGACGGTCGCGGCGAGCGCCCGCAGCACGTCCGGAACCGCGGAGAACAGGTCGTGGCGCGGCTTGTGGTTGAAGTAGAACGCGGCGGCCGCGAGCGCGATCAGGATCCACGCCGCCGCCCCCGGCCCCGTGCGGGGATCGAGCCGGCGCGCGGCGAGCCCGGCTCAGGCGGCCCGGCGCTTGGCCTCGGTCAGCACCCGCCGCAGGAACACCGGGTTCCCGAGCAGGTACCTCCGCCACATCCGATGAGGCTCGATCGCGAGTCTGAAGATCCATTCGAGACCATTGTCCGCCAGCCATCGCGGGGCGCGCGGCATGCGACCCGACACGTAATCGAACAGCGAGCCGACCGTCCACACGACGGCCCCGTCGAGCCGGTCCGCGTACCTGTCGACCCACAGCTCCTGCTTCGGCGTACCCATGCCCACCAGCACGATCCGCGGGCGATGCTCGTTGATGTGCTCGATCACCCGCTCGTTGTGCGGCGAGTCGAGGTCGAAGAAGCCGTGATGCGCGCCGCACACCTGGAGCTGCGGGCACCACCGGCGCAGCCGGGCCGCCGCCTCCTGGGCGAGCGGCGGCTCGGAGCCGAGCAGGTACAGGCGGTGGCCGGCGAGCTCGCACAGCCGCGCGAGCGACCAGATCCAGTCGGCGCCGGTCATCCGATGGGGCACGCGACGGCCGAGCACCCGTGCCGCGAGCCGCACTCCGTAGCCGTCGCAGTACACGAGGTCGGACCTGCGCAGCGCCTCCGCCAACCCCGGCGTCACGCGGGCCTGGTTGACGACGTGCGCGTTCACGTACATCACGCGCCTGGCTCGCTCCTCGAGCGCCCAGCTGGTGATCGTCTGGAGCACGTCCGCCGGCTGCGCGAGGTCGATCGGGATGTCGAACAGGACCGAGGAGGGGCGGTCGGCCTGCGCGAGCGGGTCGCCTGGCGCGCGAAGTGCGTGCACAGTCACGTAAGGCGGCATCCTACGGCTACGCCCAGGTGCGTGCGAACCTACCCCGAGCTTGTCAGCGCAACAACCCGAGATCAGCGTGATCATCCGCGCCCGCGACGAGGCCGCCTCGATCGGCCGCTGTCTCGCGCTGCTCGCGGCACAGAGCACCCGCGATCCGGTCGAGGTGATCGTTGTCGACAACGGCTCGCGCGACCGCACCGAAGCGGTCGCGCGGGACCGGGGCGCGACGGTGATCGCGTTCGAGACCCCCGAGTTCTCGTTCGGCGCGGCGCTCAACGCCGGCGCCGCGCAGGCTCGCGGCCAGTTGCTTGTGGCGCTGTCGGCGCACGCGTTCCCGCTCGACGAGCGGTGGCTGGCGCGGCTGGCGCGCGTGCTGGCGGACCCTCGGGTCGCATGCGCGTCGGGCGACCGCTACGGCCCGGACGGCGCGCCGCTCGGCGGCCGCATCGAGCAGGACCTCTCGCTCGCGCAGGCGTACCCGGGGTGGGGATACTCGAACGGCGCGGGTGCGTTCCGGGCTGAACTGTGGCGGCAGCGGCCGTTCCGCGAGGACCTGCCCGGCTGCGAGGACCGCGAGTGGTCGCTGCACTGGCTCGAGCGTGGCTATCGGTGCGTGGTCGACCCGCGGCTGGTCGTCGAGCACGACCACACCCACGACTCGCTCGCCTCGGTCTACCGCCGCGCGCGGCGCGAGGCGGAGGGCCTGGCGATGTTCTCGAGCGCCACCAACGGCGGCCACGGCGGTCTGCTCGGCGAGTGGTGGTCGGACCGCCGCTTCTACAGCTCCGCGCTGCGCGCGCGCCTCAGCCATCGTCGCGCCGCGCGGCTGCTCGGCGAGCACGCCGGCCGTCGCCGCGGCCGCGCCCGCGCGGCCAGCGGCTGACGATGGCCGCGCTGGTCGTGATCGACGGGCGGGATGCCGCCGCCGCGCGGCTGCGCGGCTGGGGCCGCTACGCGCGGTGCCTGATCGACGCGCTCGCCGGCGCGTCGCCCGACGGGCTGTCGCTCGACGTGGTGACCGACGGCGGGTTCGGGCCGGAGCTGCTGTTCGAGCAGGTGAAGCTCCCGGTCAGGCTCCGTCGCAGCGATGCGGCGGCGGTGCACGTCACCAACTGCTTCCTGCCGCTGTGGCGGCCGTGCCCGGGCGTGGTGACGATCCACGACCTCGCATTCGAGGCCTGGCCTCAGGACTTCCGGCCGCGAACGAGGAGCAAGTACCGGCTGATCGCGCCGCGCGCGGCGCGCTCGGCGGAGCTGGTGATCTGCCCGTCCCAGTTCACCCGCGACGACGTCTGTGAGCGCTATGGCGTCGATCGCGCGAGGGTGCGCGTGATCCCGGAGGCACCCGCGCTGCCGCTGTCGGGCGCGGACCCGGAGGGTCCCTCCCACTCTCGAAGGGTGGCGCCGTACCTGCTGGCGGTCGGCGACCTTCGCGCCAAGAAGAACCTCGCGTCGCTGGTGCGCGCATTCGCCGAGCTGTGGCGTGGCGGTGCGGTGGGGCACCGGCTGATCCTTGCCGGCGTCGACAGCGGCGAGGGCCCGCGGCTGCGCGAGCTGTCCGGCGAGGCGCCGCTCGAGTTGACGGGATACGTGAGCGACCGGGCGCTCGACGGCTTGATCCGCGGCGCCGACCTGCTCGTCAACCCGAGCCTGTACGAGGGCTTCGGCCTGGTGATCCTCGAGGCGATGGCGCGTTCCACGCCCGTGCTCGCCGCCCGCGCCGGGGCGCTACCCGAAGCGGGGGGCGACGCCGCGGCGTACTTTGACCCCGGTGATCCGGCGGGGCTGACCGCCGCGCTCGGCGAGCTGCTCGGCGACCCAGCCGAGCGCGAGCGGCGCGCGGCGCGCGGACGCGAGTGGGTCGCGCGGTACTCGTGGGAACGCACCGCGCGCGAGACCGCGGCCGTCTACACGGAGCTGGTGTGAACACGACGATCCTGCTGCTCAGCACCGACGAGGGGCCGATGCTCGTCCACTCGCTGGCCGCGGCCCTTGCCCAGGAGCCGGCCGCGCACGTGGTGGTCGTCGACAACGCCTCGACCGACACGACCGCCCAGATCGCCGCCGACCAGCTCGCCGAGCACCTGCGGCTCGAGCCCCGGATCAGCTACGCGGCCGCGATCAACGAGTCGATCGCGCGGACCGGTGGGGACGCGGTGCTGCTGTTGAACGCGGACTGCTTCCTGCGCCCCGGGTTCCTCGCCGCCGCGCTGCGGCGGCTCGCGGAGCCCGGCGTCGGATCGGTGGCCCCGAAGCTCGTCAGGGTCAGCGCTCCCGGACACGAGCTCGGGCAGATCGACACGGCCGGGATGTACGTTGACCGCCATCGCAAGAACGGCCTCGTCGGGCACGGGCGGCCGGCAGCGCACTTCGCGAGCGCCGCCGAAGCGTTCGGGTGCGACGGCGCCGCGGCGCTGTACCGACGCGAGACGCTCGAGGACTGCGCGCTCGGCGGGCGCGAGGTGCTCGACGAGGAGATGGAGCTGTGGGCCTCGGACGCCGACCTCGCGTGGCGCGCGCGGCTGCTCGGCTGGCGGTGCGTGTACGAGCCGGGCGCGGTCGCCGAGCACATCCGCACCTACAGCCCCTCGACCCGCTCGCAGCTCAGCGAGCGGGCGCGCCGGATGCAGTTCCGGAACCGGTATCTGATGATCGCCAAGAACGAGACCCGCGCGGGGCTGCGGCAGCACGGTCTGCTGATGCTCGGCTACGAGGGTCTGGTGGCCGGGCACGTGCTGCTGCGCGAGCGCCACCTGCTCGGCGGCTACAGAGATGCGTGGCGGCTGCTGCCCGGAGCGCGCCGGAGGCGGCGCTGGGTTCAGCGACGCCGGCGGGTGGAGCTGCCGCCGTTCGGCCTGACGCCGCCGGAGTAGGCGCCGGCGCTCAGGATCCTTGCGCCTGACGGTCGCGGCGCATCGACTGGATTGCCTCGTAGGGCTCGTAGTAGCGCGACTGCCGCGGTGAGTCGGCGTAGGCCGGGGAGCGGCGCGCGTCGCAGATCACCAACGCGAGGCCGCCCCAGGCCGTGTTCCGCGCCGAGCCGGTCCGGTACACGTAGCCGGGGACGAAGTCCGGCTCGTAGTAGACGACCTTGCCGTGGTCCTCGATGCCGACCTGCTCGAGCCCCGATCGGATCTCGGCGTTGACGCTGTCGTGGACGAGCATCACCGACCGGTCGGTGGCCCGCGAGTCGAGTAACGCGTGGACGTCGCCGATCACGCCCTCGAACGAATGGTCGCCGTCGACGAGCGCGAAGTCGACCGCTTTGGCTTGGGACGCCAGCTCGTCGAGCAGCAACGGCAGCACCTCCGCGCTCCGGCCCGCGTGCAGCATGACGTTGCCCGGCAGAGGTCCGTCAAGCTCGGCGTAGGAGATGTCAATCGAGTGGACGACCTCGGAGTAGGCGGCGATCCTGCTGAGGCTGCCACCCTCCGCGGTCCCGACCTCGATCGCCACCGCCGGGCGCAGTTGTGCGAGCACCCCCTCGAGCGCGGCGCGCTCGCCGAACGACATCTGGCTGGCGCCCTCCCGGGTCAGGGCCAGCGGCGAGAACTCGAGCGCGGCCGGGCGGTTGTCGGGAGTCGGGGCGTAGGGGTCGTTGCGCTCGAACTCGCCCGGCGCCTCGGTCGTCATCGACCCGCTCGTCCCGGACGCCGTGGGCGCCGTGCCTCCCCGTCGTGGTTGACGAGCGCCTCCTCGTAAACCTTCCAGGTTGCCTCGGCGGCGTCCCGCCAGGTCCACGGAGGTGGGGCGGGCGCGGGTCGCCGGGCCGCCTCGGCCGCCACCAGCAGGCCGTCGACGTCGTTTACGTCGCGGAGGATCGCGCGCCCTTCGAGCACCTCGCGCAGGGCCGGCACGTCGCACGCAACGACGGGCGTCCCGCACGCGAGCGCCTCGACCGGCGGCAGCCCGAAGCCCTCCTCGTCGCTGGGGAATACGAGCGCGTGGGCGCCGGTGTAAATCGCCGCCAGCTCGTCGTCGGTCACCTCCCCGGTGACGGTCACGGCCGGCAGCTCACGCGCCCAGCGACTGGCGGGACCGACGAGCACGAGCGGCATCGTCCGCGGCGCGCGCGCGAGCTCCGCGACCCGCTTGCGCGGGTCCGGCGAGCGCAGGCCGCCCACCCATAGCAGGTAGCTCTCGGGCAGGCCGTAGCGCTCACGCGCGGCGTCGACCTCCGCGTCAGGCCGGGGTGCGAACGTCGGTGCCGGGGCCTCCTTGATCACCGCGACGCGCTCGCGCGGGATCTGTAGCGCCTCCACCGCGTCGTCGGCGACCGCCGCGGTGGGCACGATCACCCGCGTCGCGCGCTGCACGGCGAGGTAGCGGAGCTTGAAGCGCAGCCCGCTCCGCAGGTATTCGCCGCGGCGTTTGAGCGGGATCAGGTCGTGCAGGGTGACGACCATCGGCACCGGCGACCGGAGCAGCGCGCCGTCGATCCACGGGGAGTGGAACACGTCGCAGCGCCGCGGGTCGCGCGTCTCGACGATCTCGCCTCGCGCGGTCTCGCCGAGCGCGTGCAGCAGCGAGCGGGCGTAGCGCCCGATCCCGCGTACGTCCTTTGCGGGGCGGCTGTCGAACGCCACCTTCATCGCGTCAGCAGGCGCTCCACGCGCGTCGCGTAGTCGTCAGCGTCGAAGCGCCGGGCGTGCTCCCGAGCGGCGCTGCCCATCTCGGCTCGGCGGGCCAGCACCTCGAGTACGGCGGATGCAATCGCATCGGGGTCGCCGGGCGCCACGAGCCTTCCGGTGACGCCGTCGTCGACGACCTCGGGCAGCCCATCGACGCACGTCGCGACGACCGGGGTCCCGACCGCCATCGCCTCCGCGAGGACGGTGCCGAACGGCTCCTCGTAGGAGGGGAGCACGAGCACGTCGAGGTGGCGCATCAGACCCGGCGCATTGTCCGCCCAGGGAAGGTGCTCCACGTCGGGGGAGGCGATCACCGAGTCGGTGTAGGAGGGGTCTGATCCGAACGGGTCATCGCCGACCATCACGAGCTGCGCTCCGGGGGCGCCGCGCCGGATCGCGGGCGCGGCTTTGACCAGGTCGAGCGGGCCCTTGCGTGGCTCGATCCGCCCGATGAACCCGATCACCGGGCCGTTGCCGGTCGTCCACGGCGCCTCGGCGGCGGGCGGATCGGGATCGACCGGCAGGAACACGACCCGGGCGTCGAGCCCGACGAGGCGGTCGGCGACCGCCTGCGAATCGGCGAGCACGACGTCGGCGCGGCGCCAGAAGCGCGGGACGCGGCCGACCATGTCATGGACGTGCAGGACGCGCAGGGCGCCGGGCGGGAGCGCCGGCAGCAGCCTGCCGCACACGGCGCCGTTCAGGTACACGACGTCGTGCTCACGCGCCAGCCTGCGCGCCGTGGGCCAGGAGCCGATCGCGCGCGCCCCCGCGCGTCGGGCGAGCCCTCCGAGTGCGAGTGCGCGCCAGTCATGGTCCGCGTGCAGCGCCTGGTCTCGGAGCGGGCCGGGTCCGGGGGTCGTGAGTGTCACCTTCCAGCCGCGACCGGCAAGCCTCGAGAGCAGTCGCAGCAGCGTCGTCTCTGCCCCGCCGGGATGGTCCACCGGCGTGATCGCCGCTATCCGTCGGCTCATCGTGTTCAGGCCCTCGATCCTTGTCGATGATCCACTGTAGAGCGATGCGTGTGCGGATGTCGGACGATGCGCGAGCGGCGATTAGCCGCCACCAGCGATGAAGGACTACTACGAAGACCTCTGGGAGCGGCTGCCCGCCGAGCTCGCGCCGCCCGATTGGGACCTGCGTCGCACGTTCCTGCTCGGCGAGATCACACCAGGCGACAGGGTGCTCGACCTCGGGTGCGGGGCCGGCGAGTTCACCGCCGAGATCGCGCGGGGCGGGGCGAGCGCGGTCGGGGCCGAGGTCGCGGAGGCGGCGCTCGCGCGAGCCCGGGCGCGCCATCCCGGGCTCCAGTTCCGGCTCGTGCCGCTCGACGGGCCGCTCCCGTTCGACGATGGCGCATTCGACGTGGTGTGGGCGAGCGAGGTGATCGAGCACGTCGCCGACACCGCCGCCTGGTTGTCGGAGGTGCGGCGGGTCCTCACCTCGGGGGGGCGACTGCTCCTGACGACGCCCTCCCACGGACGATTGCGGCTCGCGCTCGGCGGGATCGAGCGGTTCTCCGAGCCGCTCGGCGATCACCTGCACCTGTACTCGAGGCGCTCGCTGCGCTCGACGCTCGAGGAGCTCGGGTTCGAACAGGTGTCGGTGCGGGCCGTGGCGGGTCCGCCGCTGTTGCGCCGGGTCCTCGTGGCCAGGTCGGTCCGCTGACTTTGCAGAGGGCTAATGGGAATCGTTTGGCTGCCGATATGTCCAGGGTGACCTTGAAAGGAATTCGGGGCCGTCTGCTTGTCGGGGTGCTTGTCGCTGTCGCGATGCTGTGCTCAGCGCAGGCGAGCTTCGCGCTACCACTGATCGGTCCTCCCGTCCCCATCGGGGTTCCCACAATCTCGGGTACCGCTCAGCAGGGGCAGATCCTGACGTGCTCGGGGGCTTCCGTGAATTGGACGAACGTCGACGGCACGACCACGTACACATACGCGTGGCAGCGCAACGCATTAACCCAGATCGGCACCGGTGCCACGTACACCGTGACGGCCGCCGACCTCGGCCAGGCGGTTACCTGCACGGAGACCGCATCAGACAGCGGCGGAAGCACGACCTCGCTGCCGAGCTTGCCGGCCACGCCGACCGCTGCGCTTGCGCCGGTCAATGTGACGCCGCCTTCGATCACGGGCACGGCTCAGCAGGGGCAGACGGTGACGTGCTCAACACAGCCCGGCGATTGGCTGAACAGCCCAACCGGCTATACGTACAGCTGGCAGCGCAACGTGACGACCACGATCAGCACGGGCCAGACCTACACGTTGACCGGCGCGGATGTCAACCAGGCGATCACGTGCCAGGTCGTCGCGTCGAACTCCGGTGGAATGAGCCTTCCCGCGACCAGCCTGCCGATCATTCCGGGCGCTCCCGCGGCCGGCACGATTCCGGTACTCGAGGCTCCGCCGGCGATCTCAGGCACCGCCGCGCAGGGTCAGACCGTGACGTGCTCGCCGGGAACGTGGACGAACAGCCCGACCAGCTTCACGTACAGCTGGCAGCGCAACGTTGCGACGGCGATCGGCGCGACCAGCACGTACACGCTGACCGCCGCGGACGTAAACGCGGCGATCACGTGCATGGTGGTCGCGCATAACGCCTCGGGCGACAGCTTGCCTGCGATCAGCCTTCCGATGGTGCCTGTGGCTGCGAGCTCGAACGGCGGCAGCTCCGGCGGCACAACGGGTGGAAACACCGGCGGAAACAGTGGCGGCAACACGGGCGGAAACACCGGCGGTGGCGGCGGGGGCGGCGGCAAGGTACACGCCCCGACGCTCCGCTCCTTCTCGGTGACGCCCCACACGGTCATCGTCCTGGTCCGCGGCAAGCACCGCACCACCAAGGGCACGACCTTCCAATATGCACTCGACAGCCGGGCTGGACTGCTGATCGAAATCCAGCAGCACCTCGCCGGGCGCCTCCAGGGCGGCCATTGCGTCGCCGCCACGGCCCGCAACCGGAAGGCCCGCTCGTGCACCCGCTGGGTGACCGTCAAGCTCCTGAAGGTGACCAGCGCCAAGGCGGGCACGAGCCGGCTCCAGTTCGCGGGACGGATCGGCGCGCACCTGGTCGCGGTCGGGACATATCGCGCGTACGCGGCCGCGGTCAACGCCGGTGGATGGTCGAAGGTCCGGTCGGTGTCGTTCGTCGTCAAGTCAAAGCTCGTGGCGCCGCATCGCCCACGGCGCCCGAGCCACCACCGGCACTAGCTCCTAGCCGGCTCGAGCGGTCAGCCGTTGCCGGGCTCGGCGGCGGGCTCGCGGACCCACTCGGCTCCCTTGCCGCCGGCCATCTGGTGCTCGATCACGTCCGCGAGGATCTCATCAAGGAGCGCGGTCGGCTCCCAACCGGTGGCGGCGGTCACCTTGGTCAGGTCGGGCACCCGCTGCGGCATGTCCTCGAAGCCCTCGCCGTATGCCTCTGTGTACGGGATCAGCGAGATATCCGAGCTGGACTCGGTCGCCAGCTTGACGCGCTCGGCCAGCTCGAGCATCGAGACCTCCTCGGTTGACCCGACGTTGAACACCTCGCCATACAGGTCCTCGCGCTCGGCCATGTCTGCGAGCAGCCGGGTGACGTCGCGCACGTGGCAGAAGCAGCGCCGCTGCTCGCCTGACCCGAACACGGTGAT
Source organism: uncultured Solirubrobacterales bacterium (assembly GCA_963800475.1). GTDB lineage: Bacteria > Actinomycetota > Thermoleophilia > Solirubrobacterales > Solirubrobacteraceae > Palsa-465. Next base: position 514,958 of record CAWDAZ010000002.1, read on the forward strand.
CGTCTGTCCGGCGAGCGCCTGGCGCACGAACGTCGGGACGACCATTCCATACTGCCCGGTCTGGCGGGGTCCGACGGTGTTGAACAGGCGGCCCACGACGACCGGCAGGCCACGCTCGCGTTGGTAGGCGATCGCGAGGAACTCGTCGAGCGCCTTCGAGCACGCGTACGCCCATCGACCGCGGGTCGTCGCTCCCATCACGATGTCGCCGTCCTCGCGGAACGGCAGGCTGGCCGACTTGCCGTACACCTCGCTGGTCGAGGCGACGAACACTGGCTTACGCTTCTTGTTGGCCTGCGAGAGCACGATCTCGGTGCAGTGCACGTTGGTCTCGATCGTCCGGACGGGGCTGTCGACGATCAGCTGCACGCCGACCGCCGCGGCGAGGTGGTACACGTAGTCGGCGTCGTCGACCAGCTCGGCCACGACGCGGCTCTTGTGGCAACTGTCGATCGTGTAGCTGAAGCCCGGCTCCCCCCGCAGATGTCGGACGTTGGACATCGATCCGGTCGACAGGTCGTCGAGCGCATGGACTGTGTGTCCCTGGCCGAGCAGCCGCTCGGCCAGGTGCGACCCGATGAACCCTGCTCCTCCGGTGATTAGAACGTGCATCGCCCCTCCGCGCTGCTGTTCGGTAGGAAGCTACCACGCGCCCGATCGTCGCCACCCGCGTGGCCGCGTACGCTCCCGCGCGGTGCGGGTGCTGCTCGACACGACCTACGCGCGGCGAGCGCCGTTCTCCGGGACCGCCGTCTACCTCGACCGGCTAACCGACGCGCTGGGGGCGACCGGGGCCGTCGAGGTGGTGACGGTGGCCAACCGTCGCCGCAGGGCGTCCGCCGGCGGAGGGGCGGGGAGCGTCCGCAACCTGCTCTCCGACCGGTGGTGGACCGGCTCCGAGCTGCCGCGGCTCGCACGCCGCGAGCGCGCTGACGTGATCCACCACCCGCTGCCCGCGTACGCGCGGCGGGCGCGCGTCCCCCAGGTGGTGACGGTTATGGACCTCGCGTACGAGCGGCTGCCCGATTGCTTCGACCGCCGGTTTCGGGCCTATGCGCACACCGCCTACCGGCGGGCGGCGCTCGGGGCCGCCGCGGTGATCTGCCCGAGCGACACGACCGCCGGCGACGTTCGAGAGCTGTGGGGCGTCGACGCCGGCCGGATCGTGGTCGCGCCGCTCGGACCGGGTCAGGCACTCGCGCCGACCGCAGGCAACGACGACGGCCCGCCCAGTCATTTCCTGTACGTCGGCGATGCCGAGCCGCGCAAGAACCTGGTCGTGCTGCTCGAGGCCTACGCGAGCTACCGCGACGCGGAGCCCTCACCGTTGCCGCTGGTCCTAGCCGGGTCGGCGACCGCGTCCGGTCCCGGGATCGAGGTCCGCAACCGCTCGACCCCGGAGCAGCTGCGCTCGCTCTACGCGACCGCGATCGCGCTGGTCCACCCCAGCCTGTACGAGGGCTTCGGTCTGACGGCACTCGAGGCGATGGCCGCCGGGGTCCCGGTGATCGCCGCGCAGGCGCCGGGGGTCAGCGAGGTGTGCGGTGACGCGGTGTGCTACGCCGATCCGCGCAGCCCCGCGTCGTTTGCCGCCGCGATGGCGCGGGTCGGGCGCGACCCCGCTCTCCGGGCCGACCTAACGGAGCGCGGCGGGTGCCGCGCCGCGCGGTTCTCGTGGGACCAGTGCGCACGCGCGCACATCTCCGCATACTCTCTTGCAGCGGACCACGCATGAAGATCGCGATCCTGGGCACCCGGGGCATCCCAGCCTCCTACAGCGGCTTCGAGACGGCCGTCGAGCAGCTGGCCTCGCGGCTGAGTGCGCGGGGCCACGAGGTGGTCGTGTATTGCCGGCCGCACGTGGTCGATCGCCGGCTCCGCAGCTACAAGGGGGCGGAGCTGGTCCACCTCACCACGATCCAGAACAAGTATCTCGACACGTTCGTCCACACGTTCCGAGCCGCGCTGCACACCGCCAAGGTCACCAAGCCCGACGTGGCGCTGTTCTTCATCGCTGGCAACTCGCCCCTGTGCATGATCACCCGGCGCCGCGAGATTCCGGCTGTGATCAACATCGACGGGCTCGACTCCGATCGCGGCAAGTGGCCGGCGCTCGCCAAGGCGTACCTGCGATTTGCCGAGAGCCGCGCGCCCCGGTGGGCCGACCGCACGATCACCGACAGCCATGTCGTCGCGGAGATGTACGAGCGGCGGTACGGCAACCGGATCGGCGTGGTGCCGTACGGAGTGGAGGATCCCGGCTTCGACGGGACCGAAACGCTCGAACGGCTGGGGCTGGAACCGCGCAAGTACATCCTCTTCGTCGGGCGGCTCGAGCCGGAGAACAACCCGCATCTGCTCGTCGAGGCGTTCGCGCGCGTCGGCGCCGAGCGGTCGCACGGGATGAAGCTCGCGGTCGTCGGAGGCGCTCCGTACGCGAGCGACTACATCCGGCAGGTGTGGCGGTCGGCCGACCCACGGGTGGTGTTCCCCGGATACGTGTTCGGGCGCGGCTACTGGGAGCTCCAGCGCCACGCGTACCTGTTCTGCGCCCCGACCGAGGTCGGCGGCACGCATCCTGTGATCCTCGAGGCGATGGCTGCCGGCAACTGCGTGCTCGTCAACGACCACGCTCCCAACGTCGAGACCGTCGGCGACGCAGGGATCTACTTCCGCGGGCGCTCCGGGATCGACGATCTGACCCGCAAACTCGACCGGCTGCTGAACGATCCCGCGCTGGTCGAGCGCTACCGAGCACGCGCACTGACGCGGGCCACCAACTACTCCTGGGAGGCGGTCACCGACGAGTACGAGCGGCTGCTGGTGGAGGCGTGCGAGGCACGCGGCCACGGGCCGCTGCCACCATCGATGATCGACGAAGAGCGGATCGACCTCGCCGTCGTCCGCTCGGCCGTGGCGTAGCGACAGCTAAGCGGGCGCCGCCGACGGGGTCGCGGCCGACGCCAGGACGGGCGCCGGGGCCGGGGCCGCGCTGAGGCCGGGGCCGCGCTGGGGCCGGGGCCGCGCCGCGGTTAGTACGACACACCCCTTCGGCCCGCGGGGACCGTGTCGGGTTATCCGCGCGCACCGGGGGTTTCCTGACACGCACCCGGCCCCGACGCTGGGTATGTCGTCGTATCCGCGCGTAGGTGACCCGCCGGGGTGGGCGACCCGGCGGCTGAGCGACCGGCGGCCAGGCGACCGGGCGACTAAGCGGCTAGCGCCTAGGCGGGAAACTCGGCAGCGGGCTGGTCGCTGCGCGAGGGAAACTCGTCCGCGGGCTGATCGCCCGCGGCGGTGCTCGAGCCCGGCTCCGGGAACCGTCCGGCCTCCACGCGCGCGATCGAGTCGAGCTGCCGGGAGAGCGATTCCATGTCCTGGAGCAGCCTGCGACGCTCGTCCAGCAGCCGCTCGGCGCTGTCGTCCAGCTCCCGGACGCGGTTCTCGGCCGCAGCGATCAGCTGGTCGGTCTCATGGCGAGCCGACGCCCGCAGCTCGGCGACCTCGTGCTGCGCGGTCGCCCACAGCTCCTCGACCTCGCTCCGCGCCGTCGCGCGGAGCTCGGTGACCTCCGTGTTCGCGGTCGCTCGGAGCTCGGTCACCTCCGTGTTCGCGGTCGCGCGGAGCTCGGTGACCTCCGTGTTCGCGGTCGCTCGGAGCTCGGTCACTCGGCGTTCGCCGTTTGGCGCGTCTGCTCCGCCTCACGGGTGGCGGCGGACATCGTCTCGGCTGCGTCGCGCTCGGTCTGCGCGTCGAGCTCGTCCGCCCGGTCACGAGCGCGGGTGGTGATCTCCTGAGCCGATTGCTGTGCGCGCAGCAGCACGTCGCGGGTCTCGTCGGTGATCTCCTCGATCGCCCGCGTGACCGCGGCGCTCGGCGTCGCCGACGCCTCGAGCTCGGCGATCACTTGCCGAACCCGCTCCACGTAGCTGTCGACGGCCTCGCGCTCGTACCCGCGCACCGCCTGGGGAAATTGCGCCTGCAGCACCGCCTCGACCCTCCGAGAGCGCTCCGCCGTCCTTTCGCGCGGCCATTGGAACGCGTCACCTCCGCCGACCTCGTCGAGAATTTCCATGCCGGGCGGCATGCTACTCAGCCGTCAACCGAGGTGCAGAAACCGGCGGGGTCGGTGCTGATCTGGGTCTGGCCCGGGGCGAGCGCGAGCGCGCGCGCGAGCTCGGCTCGCGCGGCAGCGGACCGGCCGCCGCCCAGGTCATAGCAGCCGAGCCTCGCCCAGGTCTCGGGATTGGACGGCTGCACCGAGGTCGCCTTGATCAGCTCCCGGCGGGCGGCGACGTGCTCGCCTGCGCCGCTTTGGATCGCGGCCAGCAGCCACAGCGGGTCAACTGACACGGGGTCGCTCACCTGCGCCTGCCGGGCGTCCGTCAGCGCGGCGGCCGTGTTGCCGCGGGTCGCCTGAGCCACGGCGGCGTCGTACGCGTCGGCGGAGCGAAGCGGCTGGACGATCCCCCACGCGGCGGCCACCGCCGCGACGACCACGGCCGCGACGAGTGCGGCGGCAGCGGGTGAGCGTGACAGCTGCCGCCGCCCGGCCAGCCGCCCCACCGGCGCCTCGAGCGGCCCGCGGCCTGCGAGCCAGCCGGCGGCCACGAGTGCCATCACGGCGGTCCCCGGGATGAACCAGGTCCAGTCGATCAGCGAGTGCAGCCCGAAGATCAACACCACCACCGCCAGCGTCAGCAGCCCGGCATGCTCGGCCGCGTACTCGGGGGGCGGCGCCCTGAGCGCCGTCGCGAACCGCGCGGGCCGGCGCACCCCGAGCGCTCGGCCTGCCGCCACCAGCCATCCGACCAGCAGCGCGACGTTCAGCGCGATCCCGATCAGCCCGAAGTCGGCAAACGTCTCGAGCGGGTAGCCATGGGCATGATCGACGTGGGCATGCAGTGCGTTCCAGACGCCGCTGGTGTAGCGGCCCTGGGCGGTCGAGAAGCCGAGCGCTCCGACGCCGGCCACGAGGTGGTGCTCGCCGATCTTGAGCGCTTCGCTCCAGTAGTGCGGTCGGCTGTTTGACAATTGGACGAGGCGTCCGGGTTGATCGCCCACGACACCGTTGGGATTTGTGAGCGTGTTCCAGATGTGAGAGACCTCGCCTGTCAGCCCGCGCGAGGAGGCCGCCAGCGCGGCGATCCCCGCCACCGGCAGCAGCCCGACCAGCGCGATCAGGACGATGCCGGTGCGACGGCGGAGCTCGGGCGAGACGGGCACGCGATCGGTCGCGAACGCCGTTGCGAAGCCGGTGGCGGTCGCCAGTGCCAGGACCACGAGCAATACGAGACCGAACGAGTGACCCGCTCCCGTCCGCGCCGCGATCCCGACGCCGTCGGCAGAGATCGAGCGCGTCGACAGCGCCCAGATCGAGATCGCCGCCCCTCCCACGGCGCCGACGGCAATGATCATCGCGCCGCGCAGCCGCAGCGGGACGAGCGCGAACCAGAAGGCCGTCCCGATCACCGCGACGATCAGCGCGCCTCGCGAGTAGGAGAGGAGCAGCGCCGGGATCAGGATCGCGATCGCCGGCACCGTGAGCGCCCTCAGGGCCGGGGCCTGGTCGCGCCTGGCACCGGCCCACAGGCAGGCGGGAATTCCCATCGCCGCCATCAGCCCGACCGCATTCCAGTAGTCGAACGGGGCTCGCAGCCGGCCGAGCGGATCCCCGGAGTCGAGCGTCGCCGGGAACACCTTCACGATCAGCGCGTACAGGCTGATCGCCGTCGCGGCAGTCGCGATCCCGCCAACCACCGCGCGCCAACGGCGGGGCCACATCCGGGCGAGCCCGGCGGCGGCTGCGAACGCCCCCAGATACGACAGCGTCCGATTGGCCTCGAGCCACGAGTTGGCCGGTTGCACCGACCAGCCGATCGACGCATACGAGAGCGCCGCGAGGCCTCCGAACAGCAGCAGCGTGGTACCGCCCCACAGCGGCCGTGCGGGGCTGAGCACCGCCAGCGCGACGGCGACGGCGGCGGTGAGCGCGACCAGAGCGACCTGGACCCACGTGTTCTGCGCCAGATCGACTCCGCCCGAACCGGCGAGCGAGACGAGGATCACGACGAGCGCGAACGCGAGCCCGATCAGTAGGTCGGCGCTGGCCGGCCGCGTGCGCACGCGGCCGATCGGGGTCGCCCCTCCCGATCGCGAACCGGCGCGCCGGGGCGCGGTGAGTAGGGACGACATCGGTGCCGGCGAGCGTAGCAACGGCGCCTGGCCGCAGCCCCTATCGGCGGCGCGCGATCAGCAGCAGCGTGTGGCCAAATGGCGCCGCCCGTGGCCTGGAACCGAGCGTGTCGAGCGGCGCGAGTGCGGACTGCAGCGGGGGGGCGAGGCGTCGCCACAGATAGGTGACGGCATGCACCTCGGGCGCCAGCCCGGCCGCCCGTGCATCAGCCGCCAGCCGCCGGGGTGACAGCGGGATGTCGTCGGGCGTTCCGTGCAGCGCGGTCGCCACGCCGGTGCGGTTGGCGAGCGCGAGCGCGAGTCCGACCGGGTGAAACAGCCCCGGCTCGATCGCGACCATCGCGCCGCCCGGTCGAAGCAGCCGCGCGCCCTCGGCGAAGTATCGCTCGAGCGACCCGCGGAACGCCAGGTGATGCAGCAGCAGCCGGTACAGCACCACGTCGAACGACCGGTCCGGTAGCCCGAGCCGGCCCGCGTAGCCGGCGAACGCGTGATCCGCGCGGCCGCTCTCTAGCACTCCCCGCACGCGGTCGGGCTCGGAGTCGACGCCCACCAGCCGGAACTCCGGTGCGGGGAACAGGTGCCGGCCGGGGTGCCATCCGCAGCCGACCGACAGCACCTCGCCGCGGCCGATGCCGAGACGGCGGTCGAGCAGCAAGCGCTCGCGCCGCATCATGTGCGCGTAGTAGCGCTCGAGCGTCGATCGCCGGCTGAGGCGATCGAGCACGTTTTCCGGGTCGTATTGCTCGGAGCCCGCGGGGAGCTCCGGTGCCGTCCGTGCCAAGATCATCGCGTGCGGTTCGAGGAGGTTGCGGCCCGAATCGAGGGTATTCCGTTCATGAGCCCCGCGCTGGGCCGCAGGGTGTACGACCACATCATCGCTTCCCGGCCCGAGCAGGTGCTCGAGCTCGGGACGGCGCATGGCGTGTCGGCGGCGTACATCGCCGCCGCGCTCGAGGCCAACGGCAGCGGGCGCGTGACGACGGTCGACCACGCCGGGGCGTCGTTCGACCCGAGCCCGGCGGAGGTGCTGGAGCGTGCGGGTCTCGAGCACCTCGTCACGATCGTGCATGAATCCAGCTCGTATAACTGGTTCCTCAAGCAGCAGGTCGAGGAAGCGTCGGACTGGGCGGGCAACTGCACCCCGCGATATGACTTCGTGTACCTCGACGGCTCGAAGAACTTCAACGTCGATGGGCTCGCGGTGGTGCTGATCGAGAAGCTGCTGCGGCCCGAGGGCTGGCTGCTGATGGACGACCTCGAGTGGACCTACGAGCACAACCCGTGGATCGTTCCGTCCGGCGACGGCAACCCGCTCGGCCCGCTGTCGGACAGCGAGCGGACCGAGCCGCACCTACGGGCGGTGTTCGAGCTGATCGTCAAGCAGCACCCGTCGTTCACCCGCCTCGTACGCGAGGACGAGTGGTACGGGTGGGCGCAGAAGCTGCCCGGCGGTGAGCGCCGCTACAAGCTCGCCAGCAGCCGGCCACTGAGCGCGCTGCTGCTCGCGGAGCTGCGCCGCCGCCGCCACCGGCCGGCGAATCGGTGACCGCGGTCGCGTGATGCGGGTGCTGGTCGTCCCCAAGTGGTACCCGTGGCCGGACCGGCCGGTGTTCGGGAGCTTCTGCCGCGAGCAGGCGCGCGCGCTCGCCACTGCGCATGACGTGGTCGTACTTGCATCCGACGCGGTGCGCGCCCCGAGCTTCCCGGTCTTCGAGCTGAGCGAGGGCGTCGAAGACGGGCTGCGCACGATTCGGGTCCGCTACCGCCGACCGGCGTTCAGGCCGGCCGCGATGGCGTGCCAGCTCGCAGGGATGCTGGCCGCGCTCCGCAAGCTGCGGCGCGAGCGGTGGCGGCCCGAGATCGTCCACGCGCACGTGTACTCGGCGGGTCCGCCCGCGCTGGTGCTCGGGCGGGTGAGCCGCGCCCCCGTCGTCGTCACCGAGCACTTCACCGGCTTCCAGCGAGGGCTGATCACCGGCTATGACCGGTTCACGGCGCGAGTCGCGTTCCGGTTCGCGGACCTGGTGGCGCCGGTCAGCGATGACCTCGCGCGCCAGGTTCGCGCGCTCGAGCCGCGCGCGCGGGTGCGGGTGGTCGAGAACGTCGTCGACACCGACGCCTTCCACCCCTCGGCCGAGCGGCCCGCGAACGCGCCGCCACGGTTGCTGACGGTCGCGGCGCTCACCGCCAAGAAGGGGCTCGCGAACCTGCTCGAGGCGATCGCTGAGCTGAGGCCATCGCGCCCGCTGACGCTCGACCTCGTCGGCGACGGGGATCAGTGGGCACCGTTGGAGGCGCTGGCGCGCAACCTTGGGCTGGACGGAGCGGTCAGCTTTTACGGAGAGCGACCGAAGGCCGAAGTCGCGGAGCTGATGCGCGAGGCGGACCTGTTCGTGCTCCCGAGCCTGTTCGAGAACCTGCCGTGCGTGCTGATCGAGTCGCTCGCGAGCGGGCTGCCATTCGTCGCCTCGGACGTCGGCGGGGTGCGCGAGCTCGTCGACGGGCCGGGTGGCTCGCTAGTCCCGCCGGGCGATCCGCGCGCGCTCGCGAGGGCGATCGCAATTGCCCTCGACGAGCGCGAGCGGATCGATCCGGCGGCGCTCGCGGCGCGCGCCCGGGAGCGCTTCGGCTACGAGGCCTTCGAGCGCAACTGGACAGGCATCTACCGGGAGCTCATCGCCAAGAGCGGTGGGTGACCAGCGTCCGCTGCGCCTCCGAGGCGGTCACGTAGGGCCGCTCCGACAGGAACCGCCGGCCCTCGGCGATCGCGTCCTGACGGTCGTAGGCGGCGGCCACCTTGCGAATCCCGTGCGTGATCGGCGTCGCGTCGACGACCCCGAGGCGCCACCCGTGCTGGCGGGCGAGCGCGCCCCAGTGGGCGTCGAGCCCCCACCCGACCTTGAGCTCCGGGAACGGCAACAGCGTGTCGAACGTGACCGCTGCGAACGCGACCAGCGGGCCGATCTCGACGTACTCCGTCTCGCGCACGACGCTCCCCGGCCGCCGCCGCGTGACCGCCCACGCCGCGTGCGAGCGGGCGCGATGCGCCGGCTGCGCGAGCTGCAGCTCGAACCGCTCGACCAGAAACAGGAACGCGTCGAGGAATCCGCGCGGCAGCGCGACGTCGTCGTCGACCACGAGCAGCCAGTCGTAGTCAGCGACCGGGTTGCGCGCCAGCAGCGCGTTCAGGTTCTCGAACTTGCCGCGGTCGCCCGCGATCGTGCGGTCGAGGTGGACGTCGTGTCTCGAGCTGCGCAGCTCGCGCCACGCCGCGTCGAGCAGGTTCGACTCCTCGGGCCGCTCGATCCCGAGCGCCAGCACCCGCCGCCGACGTCCGCCGCGCGCGGCTCGCCGCAGCCGCCAGGGCAGCCCGCGGCCCGCGGCCCGGGCATCGGCCAGCGTGTCGGCGACAACCGCCCTGCTGGTGGCGCGGATCCCGAACACGAGCCCGCTCGTGCCGGACACGAAGTCGTCGGTGGGAGGATCGGGCACCGGGTCGAGGGTCTCCCGGATCCGGCCCGCCACCTCGGCCGCCATCACGATCCCGATCGCACAGCGGCGCCGCACGGTGTGCCAGCCGCAGCCCGCCAGGGTGCGAAGCTCAGAGCGGAGCGAGGGAAACGAGCCCTTGCGGGCGTCGTTGCGCCGCGCCGTGCGACCGAGCGCGTAGGCGGCGCGCGACAGTCGCATCAGGGTCGCGTCCGCGCGCGTGCGGCGGTGATCGAGCCGCGCACCGGCCAGGTAGCGGATCCGGCCGCCGGCGGCCGCGTACCGGCGCTCCCACTCGTCCTCCTCACCGCGGCCGTGGATTCGCTCGTCGAACGGCCCGACTCGTTCAAGCGCACCGCGGCGGATCGCCATGTTGGCCGACCACACCTGCTCGGCGTCGACGTCCCGGTGGCCGAGCTCCAGGTTCGTGATCGGCGCGGGCTCGCGCCCGCACGCGCGGGGGCCGCCACCCTCGAGCCGGACATGGATCGGGCCGCCGAACACGTCGTAATCGGGGTGCGAGCGCGCGCCGGCGAGCAGCGCCCCGAGCCATCCCGAGGGCGCCTCGACATCATCGTCGATGAACACGATCAGCTCGCCGTCCGCGGCCGCCACCCCGGCGTTGCGGGCCGCGTTGGCGCCGCGCCGCTCGGGCAGCACGATCAGCCGTGCGCCGTCGCGCTCAGCGATCCGCGCGGTCGCCGGGTCGGGGCCGTCGGAGACGACGATCACCTCCGCCTTGCACTCGGCTGCCTGCGGGACGATCGAGCGCAGCGCGACGTCGAGGTACTGCGGCCGCGCGCGCGTCGGGATCACGATCGAGGCGCTCGGGGGCTCGCTCATCGGACGGATTGTCGCCGTCCGAGATGGCTCGCGGCTCAGCGACAGCGCCTAGAGGTTGCGCCCGACCCGTCGGTGCTCGGACAGCTGGCGGGCGAACGCAGCGACGAACAGCGGGTTGTAGCGCAGGTAGCGCTTCCACAGCCGGCGCGGCTCGCGGCTCAGCCGGTAAGCCCACTCGAGGCCGGATTCCTGGACCCAGTTGGGGGCCTGCGGCACCAGGCCGGCATGGAAGTCGAACGCTGCGCCCACGCCGATGAGCACCGGAGCCTCGAGGCGGGGACGCATCTTCGCCATCCACTTCTCCTGCTTTGGTACCCCGATCCCCACCCACACCATGTCGGCGCGGGAGCGATTGATCTCGGTTGCGACCGCCGTCCGCTCCTCGTCTGTCAACTCTCGGTGCGGCGGACTGTAACCACCGACGATCTTGATCCCGGGATGGCGCTGGCGCAGGTTGAGCGCGAGCTGCACCAGCGCTCCCTGGTTGCGGCCCCCGTAGAGATAGAAGCGGTGTCCCTCCGCAGCCGCCTGCGCACACGCGCGAGTCATCAGCTCGGGGCCATAGACGCGACTGCTCAGAGGATGGCCGAGCGCGTTGAGCGCCCACACGAGCGGCTGGCCGTCAGGCACGTTCAGCGTGGAGCGGAGCAGCGCGGCTCTGAGCTCGGCGTCCTCGCGTGACGCGGTCACCGTGTGGACGTTGCACGCGCAGAGGTAGGCGCGGCGGCGAGAGACGATCATCGCGGCCATCCAGCCGAGCATCTCGTCGTAGTCGGTCAGCGCGAGCGGCACTCCGAGCACGCCCACGGTCCGGGGCGCCGGAACGGGGATCGGGCGTACTCGGACCGGACTCTCTGCGGGACTCTTGGAGTACATCAGCTTCCTGCCTGGGTTTCCACGCGGCGACGAGCGCAAACGCGTTGATGGAGGAACGTGCGAAACACAAGAAGGTTTCGCGTTTGTGCGATGTAAGCATCTTCGCGCCTGGATCGGCACGCTCGAGCACGCGCTATTCTGTAAAACGACACGGAAGTCACACCGGCCCGCGAGCATCGCCCCCTTCTCGCGGGCCCGGACGGCCCCCAGCCCTACCAGGGTCGTCCTTCGGCCGGGCCCGTGTCGCGGACACCGCGACGCGGGCCCGCCACGCTTGCGCTGAGCGCATGCTCGGGGCAAGGCCGGCGGCGACCCCACAGTAGCCTCCCGCGGCGATGGATTGCGTGGTCATCGGCGGAGCCGGATTCATCGGCTCCAACCTGGTCGACGCGCTGGTTGCGCGTGGCGATCGCGTGACCGTCATCGACAACCTCTCGACCGGCAAGCGCGAGAACCTCCGGGACGCGCTCGCCGGCGGAGCCCAGCTCGAGGTCGCCGACGTTCGGGACCGCCAGGCGGTGGGGAGTACCTTCGAGGCAGTGCGACCGGAGCTCGTGTTCCACCTGGCCGCCCAGGTCGACGTGCGCGTGTCGGTCGACGATCCCACGCGCGACGCGGAGACCAACGTCCTGGGGACGATCGCCGTGCTCGAGGCCGCGCACCGAGTCGGTGCCCGCCGCGTCCTCAGCAGCTCCACCGGCGGCGGGCTCTACGGAGAGGCGCGTGTGCGTCCGACGCCCGAGGACCATCCGATCATCCCGCTGGCGCCGTACGGGCAGGCGAAGCTCGCGGCTGAGGGCTACTGCGACCTCTACCAGCGCCTCCACGGCCTGTCGACCCTCTCGCTGCGCTACGGCAACGTCTACGGGCCGCGCCAGGACGTCCATGGAGAGGCCGGCGTCGTTGCGATCTTCTGCGGCTGCGTGATCGACGGCCGGCGCCCGACGGTGTTCGGCGACGGCCGCCAGACGCGGGACTGGATCGAGGTGTCGGACGTCGTCCGCGCGAACCTGCTCGCCGCCGAGGCGAGCCTGACGGGGGCGCTGAACATCGGCACCGGGCGTGAGACCTCGGTGCTCGATCTGCTCGAGGCGCTCGACGAGGCGAGCGCCGGCCGGCGGCTCCCAGAGCCTGAGTTCGCCCCGGAGCGCCTTGGCGAGGTGCGCCACAGTTGCCTGTCAGCGGAGCGTGCGCTCGCCGAGCTGGGGTGGCGCTCGGAGGTCGACCTACGCGACGGGCTCCAGCGTGTCCTCGCCGGGCTCTAGCCCAATGGCATCCGTCAGCGTCGCGATTCCTCTCCGCAACGCGGGACCTCGCTTCGAGCAGGTTCTGTCGGCGGTTCGCTCGCAGAAGCTGGATGCCGCCGGGTCGATACAGCTGCTGGTATGCGATTCCGGCTCGACCGACGCCTCGGTGGCGCTGGCACGGGGATACGGCGCCGAGGTGATCGAGATCGAGCCGGCGGAGTTCTCCCACGGGGGGACCAGGAATCTGCTGATGGAGCGGGCCGATGGGGAGCATGTCGCGTTCCTCACGCAGGACTCGGTCCCCGCCGACGAGCGGTGGCTGGCGCGTCTGATTGCAGGCTTCGAGCTGACCGAAGCGGTGGCGCTCGTATTCGGGCCCTACCTTCCGCGCCCGGACGCGAGCCCGATGGTCGCCAGAGAGCTGACCGGCTGGTTCGGATCGCTGGCCCCCGACGGCGGCCCTCAGGTAGACCGGCTCGGCGAGCATGAGCGCGACGTTGCCGCGCGGGCGCTACTCGGACGCCGTGGCTACTTCACTGATGCGAACGGCTGCGTGTCGAAGGCGGCATGGTCCTCGGTGCCGTTCCGGAAAGTTGCGTACGCCGAGGATCACGTCCTGGCGATCGACATGCTGCGCGCCGGGTTTGCGAAGGTCTACATGCCGGACGCCGCGGTGATCCACTCGCACGAGTACTCCGGCTGGGAGTGGCTGCGGCGGAGCTTCGACGAGGCCCGCGCGGTCCAGGAGGTGTACGGCTTCGACGAGCCCGGCCAGCTCCGGCGGGCGGCGCTGAACGTGTGGGGGCTCGTCGGCGCAGATCTACGCTGGGCCCGTGGCCACGAGCTGGAGGGCTCCGGTCCAGGCCGGTCCGCGATGCTGATCGGATCGTCGCTCTGGCATCACCTGCTGCGTGCTGCCGGAACGATGCTGGGCACGCGTGCGCGGCGGCTACCCGTTGCGCTGGTCGGGCGTCTCTCGCTCGAGCGGCGGAGCTAGCGCGTCCGACCTCGTCGCCTGCACCACGGCCACCCCACCGGCGACGAATGCTGCGAGCAGGCCGGCGAGGAGCAGCCAGAACGTCCACGCCCCGACCCAGGCCGGCCGGAACAGCGCTGCGCGACGGAACACGGTCGGAAGTAGGGAAAGCAGCGACTCGGGATCGTGGCGCAGGAACAGGAACGCGAGCCGTTCGTTCGCGCCGAGCAACGTCACCGGCTGCGGCCCGGCGCTGTGGATGCACAGGACGAAACGCCGGCCCCCCGCCACCGTCGCGTCGAGGTTGAACGTCACCTCGACGAACTGCCCGTGTCTGGCTTCGGTCCGGCCTGTCGCAATCGTGGCGCCGCGCGGCGAATACACCCCTAACCAGAGCGCTGGTGTCGGCCGCGCGATCGACGCTACCCAGGTCCGCACGGAGCCGAATCCGACGATCGCCTTCAGCGGACCCTGGCAGGCTTGTCCTCCGGGCCCCAGCATCTTGATGGGCTGGGAGGGAGGAACGTTCGGGGAGAATGCGGTCCACCGCTGGTCTGCGCCCGCGGCCGCGAACAGCGCGCTGGCGCCCACAACCGCGACCGCGACGAACGTGATCACTGTCGCCCGGACGCTCATGTGTAGTACGTGCGAGCGACCGTGGCCAGCGCGAGCACCTGCAGCAGCAGCATCGTGGGTACGAGCGTGGCGCACGCGGGCCCCTGCCAGCGCCGCGGGAGGCGACTTACAACGAGCGCTGCGGCCACGCCGAACAACCCGACGACGGGCAGCAGGTAGCGACCCTGCAGGAAGGCGCCCTGGTTATTGATCAGGGAGCGGTACTCGGTGAGGTGCAATCCGAGCAGCAGCGCAGCGAGCGCCAACCCGAAGAAGGCGATGAGTTGCCATCGAAGCCGATCTCGGAAGGTGCTGATGATCGCGCCGCTGAGCACTGCGATCAGCGCCGTCAAGCTCCCGACCGCGGCGTACACCCAGCTCGGCATGGGGACGTCCAGCCAGCCGAACGTCCCCCAACCCTCGCGGACCCATACGTTGTAGACCGATAGTCCCGGTGTCACCCGTAGGCGGGTCATCCATGGCAGGCGGGGGAGGTAGAACTGCCACACGTAGGAGAGGAACTGCCGGACGCTGAACGGGTGGGACCGCTGGCCCGCAGCTGCGCCAACCTGCGCGAGCGTCGGGTTCCCGTGCGTTCGCGCGGCGATCCAGGCGATCACGGGCGCGGCGCAGACGACGCCGGCCGCGGCGGCCGGTCCGACCCGGGCACGTCGCCCCTCGCGCCGACATGAGATCAGGCCGAGGATCACCGCTAGCAGCGCGGCCGGAACTAGCGCGTACGAGATCGGCTGGGTCAGCACGGCGGCGGCCGTGACACCCAGCAGCGACACGGTGTCGAGCGGACGCGCCCCGTGCCTGATCACCCGTGTCCCCAACCATAAGGCGAGCGTCCACAGCGGGATCATCAGCGCGTCGGGGTTGACGCTCGTCGAGATGAACGTCTCGGTGGGAAGCAGCCCGACCAGCGCGGCGCCGGCGAGCTGGGGCAGGCGGCGCGGGCCCAGCAGCTCGCCGATCAGCAGCCAGGTCGCGACGACCGTCAGCACGAGCAAGCCGATGCCCCAGATCCGCATCGCGTAGTAGCGGTCGAAGATGTTGCCTCCGTAGGCCGCCCAGTACGCGAGGTCGGAGTAGAGGTAGAAGAGCGGGGGGTCGTACGACTCAGGATTCGCACCGCCGCCATTCGAGCGCGAGGGAGCGCGACGTACGGCGGCGAGATACCCGGCGTAGTCGCGCGAGCTCCAGTTGGGCCGTATCTGACCGGCCCGGAACTCGAGCGCGCCGGCGCCGGTGGCCAGGTTGGCCATCCGCTGCTCACTCGAGAACGTGAGCCGATTCTCGCCTCCAGGCAGCGCGAAGCGCTCCGCAAGCGACTGCGCATAGGCGAAGTGGGTGGCTTCGTCGGGCGCCTGCCACGGCGGGACGAGCAGCGCCCACACCAGGCCGATCACCACCACGATCGCGAGCAGCGCCACCAACGGGACCGGCGCGACTCGAACACGACGCTTGGGAGCGCCCCCTCGTGGGCTTCGTGGGTGCGCGCGCGACGCTCGTTCCGCCTTCGAGGAGGTCGCGCCCATCGCCGCAGAATAGTCCGACCGCTGCGACTCTAAGCCGGCTTGGTCGCGATCATCTGGAGACTGACGTCGCCGACCAGAAGCGTCTTGTAGGCGAGCATCATCCGCCGCCCGAGTCGGCTGCGCCTCAGAACGTGCGCTCCGTACACGCGGGTGGCCGTGGACACGCTCGTCTCGGGCGCGAGCTCGATCTTCCACGGCCGGAAGAACCAGTCGGGGGCCGGCTCCTTGACGCTCAGGTGGAACCCCGCCTTCCGAGCCGCGAGGTAGTACTGGTGAAAGAAGTACACGTGCTCGTAGCCCTCGTACTCGGCCACCTCCTGCGCGTGGTCGCGCTTCAGGTTGAACGGGAACCGCAGCGGCTCGTTGATGATCAGCAGCGAGCCGCCGGGCCGCAGCACTCGGTAGGCCTCGGCCATCGTGCGGTGGAGGTTCTCGAGATCGTTGTGGTGCAGCACCTCGCAGCAGAACACGTAGTCGATGCTCTCGCTGGCGAGCGGCATGTCGAACATCACGGCCAGGATCCGCTCGAAGAACACGCTCCCGTCGGCGATGAAGTACTCAGCGGTGCGGAGTCCCTGCAGCTCGGTCTTGGCGATGTCGAGTGCAACGACCTCGAGCCCTCGCCGGGCAAAGATGTTGCTCGCCCAGCATGTGTTGGAGCCCACATCGAGCAGACGGCTTCCCGGCTCTAGATCCACCGCGTCCAGCAGCGCGTCCATCGCGACCGCCTGGCCGTACCAGTAGCCAAGCTCGACGTTCGGGAGCGCCAGGATCCGCTCGCGATCCCATCCGTCATTCCGCATCGCCTCGGCGAACCGCTCCAGCCCGGCCGCCTCGCGCCGCACGAACTCGGGGGGGTCGTAGAGGAGGTCGACGATGCCCTCGCTGACCGGATAGGACTGGCCGCAGTTGCCGCACGTGAGCGTCCCTTCTCGGACCTCGCGGTCGTCGCTTGATGACGCGGTGAGCTCGAGCGTCCGGTCGTGCCGGCAGCGCGGGCAGCGGAGGATCTCACTTGTCCCGGGTTTCACGGCACGCAGGCTAACGGTCGAACGCAGACGCAAAAGCCACGGTCGCAGGAGGCAGCCAGGCGGCGCGAAAGCAGCGGCGATCAGAAGCTGCCCGGCTACTCTCTGCACCGATGTCTTCCCAGGGCGAACAAGCGCTGCCTGCCGTTGTCGCTCGCGACGTCAGCAAGACCTTCCGGATTCCCGAGCAGCGCGTGCACACGCTCAAGGAACGGGCGCTGCACCCGCGGCGCAAGATCTCCCACCAGGACTTCCGCGCGCTCGACCACGTGTCGTTCGCGGTTGCGCCGGGCGAGTTCTTCGGGATCGTGGGGCGCAACGGCAGCGGCAAGAGCACGATGCTGAAGTGCATCGCGGGGATCTATCGGTGCGACGGGGACATCTGGTGCCGAGGACGGCTGTCGACCTTCATCGAGCTGGGGGTGGGCTTCAACCTCGATCTGGCTGCGCGGGACAACGTGATCATGAACGGGTTGATGATGGGGCTGTCCCCGCGTGAGGCACGCATGCGCTACGACAGCGTCATCGACTTCGCCGAGCTTCAGGAGTTCCGAGACCTGAAGCTCAAGAACTACTCGTCGGGGATGCAGGTGAGGCTCGCGTTCTCCGTCGCGATCCAGGTCGACGCGGACATCATGTTGATCGACGAGGTGTTCGCAGTCGGCGATGCGGCCTTCCAGCAGAAGTGCTTCGACGTGTTCGCCCGTCTGCGCGACCAGGGGAAGACGATCGTGTTCGTCACACACGACATGTCCTCGCTCCAGCGCTTCTGTCACCGCGCGCTGCTGCTCGAGCGAGGCTCGATGGTGGACATCGGCGATCCCAAGGACATCGCCGACCAGTACCTGGAGATCAACTTCGGGCGCGACCCCGAGGCCGTCACTCAAACTCAGGACGCGGGCGACGGCGATGCTCGCGTGATCGACGTGTGGGTCGAGGACGACGCGGGCCGGAGGCAGAACGCCGTTCCGCAGGGGCAGCGCCTCACCCTACGGGCACTGGTGCAGTTCATGGTGGATGTGGAGGACCCCCAGGCGTCGGTCTACGTGCTGAACGACGACCACGTGGCGGTGCTCGTCGCCGGCTCCGCGCTCAAGCTCGAACGCAGCGGACGGTTTGCCGCCGGTGGCCGGGCGCTGTTCTCGTTCAGCTTCGAGAACGTGCTGGCGCCGGGTCGCTACAGCCCGCTGATCACCCTGGCGCACCGCGGGCTGGGTCTCGACGTGATCGACCGCTACGAGCGGGGCTTCTCATTCCTGGTGTCCGGAGCGACGGCACAGGGCGGGCTCGTCGATTTGCCGGTCGACGTCGAGATCGAGCGTGTCGACGCGGGCGTCGCCGAGGAGGTCCAGGCGTGAGTGCGATCGAGTCGATCCCCTACGAAGCGCTTGGCAGGCCGATCCGCGGCCCGGAGGCTCTGACCAGCGACTGGAGCCGGTTCTGGCACCTGACTTTCAACATCGCGCGCATGCAGTGGAAGCTCCGCTTCTTCGGCTCGGCCCTCGGCTACTTCTGGCAGCTCGCGCGGCCGCTGCTGATGTTCGCCGTGCTGTGGGTGTTCTTCACCAAGATCGGTCACATCGGCTCGGGCCCGAGCTCGCGTCCGGGGCAGCCGAACCAGTTCTACGGCGCACAGCTGCTCGGCTCGATCGTCCTGTTCACGTTCTTCGCGGAGGCCACCGGAAGCTCGGTCAAGAGCGTCGTCGACAACGAGGCGCTGGTTCGCAAGATCCAGTTCCCGCGGATGGTGATTCCGGTATCGCTCGTGCTGCTCGCGCTGTTCAACCTCGGTCTGAACCTCGTGGTGGTGTTCATCTTCACGCTCGCCGCCGGAGTCCAGCCGATGGTGAGCTGGCTGGAGCTGCCGCTGATCGTCGCGCTGCTCGCCGTGCTCTCCGCAGGCCTGGCGATGCTGCTGTCTTCGCTGTACGTGTACTTCCGGGACATCTCGCCGATCTGGGACGTGGTCTCGCAGGTCCTGTTCTACGCCTCGCCCGTGATCATTCCGATCACCACGGTGCAGGCGAAGCTCAGTCCGACGCTCCTGCACATCTACATGCTGAGCCCGCTCGCGACGGCGCTCCAGCAGTTCCGCCATGCGGTCATCACTCACGCCACGCCCAGTGCCGCCGCCCTGTTGGGGGGCAACCTCGCGCTGCTGGGACCGATCGCGATCGTGGTGGCGACGTTCGTGGCGGGGTTCGTCGTATTCGACCGGACGGCGCCGTACGTGGCCGAAAACCTGTAGGAGCGCGATGACTGCAAATGCCTATCTCGCGGTCCGCGGGTCATGCCAGCGGCCGCTGCGAGGCCCGAGCCCGCGCGGGTTCATCTCACGGGCGCCCGCTTGAGCTCAGGGACCGCGTCGCTCGAAGGCCGGATCCGCCGAGGCGCCGCGACCTGTCGAAGGAACTCCTCCAGCGCGTCGATCCGCTCGGACCATCCGTAGCGCCCGGCGGTTTGGATCCCCGCGTGCGCCAGCCGCTGGCGAAGCTCGTCGTCGTCGAGCAGCCGCGAGATCGAGCTCGCGAGCGAGTCCGCATCCGCCTCGGGGATCAAGCAGTTGCGCCCGTCCTCGCAGTAATCGCGATTCCCGTGCGCATCGGTGCAGACGACCGGACACCCGGCAGCCATCGCTTCCAGCACCGGCAGGCAGAAACCCTCGTGATCCGAGGTCTGCAGGAACAAGGTCGCCTGGTTGAGCAGCCGGTTGACCTCCTCGTCCGATGGACCCGTCACGTAGCTGATGCCCGGCTCGGCGGGCGCGATTTCGGGCTCGACCCCGAATAGGCAGAGCTCAGGCCGCGGCTCGGGCAGCGCGCGCCACGCCTCGAGCGTGAGGGGGAGGTTCTTCAGCGGATTTGACCGGCCCAGTGCCAACACCATGTTGCGCCGACGCTCGATGCCCGGCAGCGGCCGGAACACACCGACGTCGATACCGGGCGACACGGTGGTCGCCTCGACTCCGATCTCGGCCAGGCGCTCGGCGTTCCAAGTCGAGGTCGTCAGGTACCGGTAGCCGGGATCGTAGGAGGCGAGAACGCGGTGGCGAATCGCTTCACTGTCCCGGTAGTAGCTGGTCTCGATGTCCTGCACGAAGTACACGGGGATCCCCTCCGCGATGCTGGCTTCCCAGACCGGCTCCGCCGTCTCCCACCAGGTGGCGACCTTGATCGCTTGGACCGCTGCGAGCGCCTGCGCCAGCTCGTCGTAGTCCTCGAAGATCCGCAGCGGCGCTCGGAGATCGAACCAGTCGGGTGGGCCCTTGAGCGTCCACAGCTCGGCGTCGTGGCCTCGCGCCCGGAGCCGGTTGAGCTGTTCGAACACGACGCGATGGCCACCACCCACGCCGCAGTCCTGGGTCACGTAGACCACACGCAGTGAGCTATCCGGGCGCCGGACGTTCCTCGCATCGAAGAACTCGCCCCAACGCGCCCAGAAGACCTGCTGCGAGACCCGCTCGCGGTCGCGAACCTCGGTCCCACGGGTCGCCGACTCGAGATGGATGAGCTCCGCATCGGGACACACGAGCACGCGCCAGCCGGCCTGCCAGGCACGCAGGCAGTAGTCCACGTCCTCGTAGGCCATCGGATACGCCTCGTCCAGCAGGCCGACGTGCTCGATCACCTCGCGCTTGATGTACATGCAGGCTCCGGTCACCGCCAGCGCCGGCTGCACGACGTTCGCCGGTCCCCAGTCGGCGGGCTTGAACCGATACCTGTGGTCGAACCACTCCGGAGCGCCAGCGTTGCGGATCGTGCCTGCGAACTGGATTCGCCCGTCGGGATAGAGGAGCTTGGCGCCGACGATCCCCGCCCGGGATTCCCTGCTCGAGCAGCGCTGCAGGGCCGCGAGCCATCCGCGCCGGGCCAAGGCGTCCGAGTTGAGAACGACGACATCGTGGGACGGATCGCTCGCGCGGATCCCGCGATTGGCGTTGGCGGCGAATCCGCTGTTGCGCTCGCCGGCCACCACCTGGATTCCCCTGATGCGCGCCAGCGCGGCGAGGTGCTCGGCGCCGCTGGCGTCGTCGCAGACGATGATCCGCACGCGCCGCCGCGGGGTTGTCCGCCGGATGCTCCTCACCAGCAACGCGACGTGCTCGGCATCGCGATAGCTCGGGATGACCACCGTGACCGGCTTGCCGTCGCGGCGATACCACGCGATCGCCGCCGACCGTCTCGCTTTCGCCTGGCGGTTCTGAGCGATCAGGCGCCCGAACGGCGTGAACCGCAGCGGAAAGGTCAGCGCCCGGAACGCCACCGCCCGCGGGCCGTGGTAGCCGTAGGTCAGGTAGATGCGGCGGGGGAGGTCGGCGAGCTGACCCCGGGGGGTCGTGTTGCCGATGATCGTCTCGGCTTCACGGTGCGTCTGCTCGCTATCCGCCTGCTTCGCTCGTTCGTTCGTCATGGCGCACGCTCGTGGCTGTGTCGATCAGCTTAGGGACATGTGGCGCAGACGACCGATGAGCTCCGGATCCCCGAGACGCCGCTCTATGATCCGGCGCCGTGGCGGTCGAGATCTTCGAGGACCCGGTGTGGCAGATGTCACTCGGTGAGCGCGCCGCCGTGGAGGGGGTGCTCGCCCAGCTCAAGCCGTCGCTGGCGATCGAGATCGGATCGATGGAGGGGGCCTGCCTTCGCCATATCGCCGCCTATGCCGAGGAGGCGCACTCGTTCGACCTGCACCCGCCGACGCTCGAGCTGCCGGGTAACGTCACGCTGCACACCGGTGACTCGCACGAGCTGCTGCCGGCGTTCCTCGCGAGCCTGGCCGAGCAGGGGCGAAACGTCGACTTCGCCCTCGTCGACGGGGACCACACCCCAGAGGGCGTGTGCCGCGACGTGCAGGACCTGCTCGACTCGCGCGCGGTGGCGCACACCGTGATCCTGATCCACGACAGCGCCAACGAGCGCGTGCGCCAAGGACTGGAGGCGGTGCATTTCGCCGCCTGGCCCAAGGTGACTCACGTCGAGCTCGACTGGATCCCCGGGCAGCTGTTCGCGGAGCCCGCGCTGCGCAACGAGCTGTGGTTCGGGCTCGCGCTGGTGCTCGTCGATTCCGCGCGGCTCGCGTATGGAAACGGCTCCGTCTACGAGCAGCGCTACCGGCCGGCGGGTCCGCTGCTGGCAGAGGTCCGCGAGCTCGTGCTCGCACGTGAGCGGGTGCCACCGGGAGCGTGGTCCTCCCGCGAGGAGGCGACCGAGTTGCGCAAGCGTGTCGCCTGGCTGAGTACGCAGCTCACCGCCGCCCGCGCGCGCGAGGCGCAGCTCGCCGCCGAGCTCGAGCCGCTGCGCGCGCGCGAGCAACTCGCCCAGCGGGCGCTCACCGACATCACCGGCTCGGCCAGCTGGAGGCTGACCCACCCGATCCGCACCGCCAAGCGTCGGCTCGCGCGCTTCACGCGCTGAGCCCGCCGGACGGAGAGGCCTCCACTTGCGCGTCGCACTGGTATCGCGTGAGCTGTACCCGCTCGGCGGGGGCGGGATCGGCCAGTTCGTGGCCGCCGCCGCCCGCCTGCTGTCGCAGATCGCCGAGGTCACGGTCTTCACAACCTCGCTGTTCGAGGAGACCTACGAGCGGCTGCGCGCCGACCGCGACCCCCACCTGCTGGGCGAGGACGTGCGAGTTGTGTTCGTCCCTGAGCCGACGGTCGAGGAGGCGGCCGGCTGGTACCACGTGATGCACTGCTACGGGGCGCGTTTACTGGCGTCCCTGAAGGAGTGCTATCCAGACGGCGCTCCAGAGCTGATCGAGTTCCCGGACTTCCTCGGCGAGGCGTTCGTCGCGCTCCAGGCTGCTGAGGCCCTCGACCCGTTCCTAGCCGACACCCGCCTGTGCGTGCGGATGCACACGACGGCCGAAATCTGCGAGGTGCTCGACGGCTATTGCAAGCGGGACCTCGGATCGCAGGCGCTGCACGAGATGGAGCGCTATGCGCTGGCTCACTGCGATCGTCTGATCTGGCAGGGCGGCGACGTGCTCGACACCTATCGGCGGTTCTACGGGGCGGCGCGGCTTGCTCCCGGCACCCGGATCCGCTACCCGTATGCCGGGCCGGTGCACGACGACGCGAGCGACGACGCGTTCGCTGTCGAGGGGCCCCTCAGGATCCTTTACGCCGGGCGGCTCGAGCGACGCAAGGGTGTGCACAACCTGATCCGCGCGGTCACCGGGATCGATCGAGACGACTTTCGGCTCACGCTGGTCGGCGGCGACACCGAGACCGCGCCGCTCGGGCTGTCGATGCGGCGGCAGCTCGAGCTGGCGATCGCGGACGACGGGCGGATCGAGTTGCACGACCCCCTCGACCGCGCGGCGGTGGCCGAGGCGATCGTCGAGCACCACGTGGTCGCGATCCCCTCGTTGTGGGAGTGCTGGCCGTACGCGGCGCTCGAGCCGCTGCACCTCAACCGCCCGATCCTCACGAGCCCCGTCGGCGGCTTGGTGGAGCTGGTCGCGCCGGCACGCAGCGGCTGGCTGGCGGCCGGTTCGGACCACGTCGCGGTCGGGCAGGCGCTGGAGTCGCTGATGGACTCCACGGCGCAGCTCGAGCAGCTGGTCCGAAGCCGCTCACCGCTCGCCCGTGGCCGTGAGCTCAGCGACGAGCGCGAGATCCTCGACGGCTATCAGGCGCTCGCGCGCGCCCCGGTGACGCGGCCCGGCAGTCCCCGTCCCGCTCGCGCAACGGCGCCGCTGGTCTCAGCGATCATCCCCTACTACCGGGCCTCGCGATACGTGCGCGAAGCGATCCAGTCGCTGATGTCGCAGACGTACCCACGGCTCGAGCTGGTGCTCGTCAACGACGGATCCTTCGAGGAGGAGGACTGGATCGTCGCCGAACTCGCCGCACGTGTGCCGGTGACGGTCGTCACGCAGATGAACCAGGGCCTCGGCGCGGCCCGCAACTTCGGTGTGCTCCAAAGCCGCGGGCGCTACGTGTTCCCGCTCGACTGCGACAACATCGCCGAGCCCGAGTTCGTCACTCGCTGTGTGGAGATCCTCGAGCGTCGCCCGGACGTGGCGTACGTGACCTCGTGGTCGCGATACATCGATGACGACGGAATCCCGCTCGCGGGGCCGAACATCGGCTATCAGCCGCTCGGGAACGACGCCGCGCTGGTGGCCCGGGAGAACGTCGCCGGCGACGCCGCAGCGGTGATCCGGCGACGGGTCTTCGATGCCGGCTTTCTCTATAGCGAGGAGCTGACTAGCTTCGAGGACTGGGCCCTGTATCGGCAGCTGCGCGACGCCGGGCACTTTGGCGCCGTGATCCCAGAGCGCCTGATTCGCTATCGGGTCCGCCCCGACTCGATGCAGGCGGAGTTCGCGAACCCCAGGCGGGAGCGGCTCGAAGGCGAGATCGAGGCACTGATCCGCGAGAATGAGGTGCGATGGACGTCGTCGAGCGCCTGACGCTGGAGGCGGCGCAGGCCGACACGATGCTCGCCTGCGAGCACCGCCAACGCTACGAGTTCGCAGCCGCGCTGTGTGCCGGGGCGCGGGTACTCGACCTGTGCTGCGGGAGCGGCTACGGGTCGGCGATCCTCGCCGCGCGCGCCGCCGAAGTCGTCGGGGTCGACAACGATGCGGCCACGATCGAGACGGCTCGGGTGACGATCGGGCGAGAGGCTGCCAACGTCAGCTTCGAGCTCGCCGACGCGGTGGCGTTCCTTGGCAAAGAGATCGAACCGCGCTTCGACACGGTCGTGTGCTTCGAAGGGCTTGAGCATCTCCGGGAGCTCGACCTCGCGCTCGGACTGCTGCGCGAGCACGCCGAGCGCGGCGTGCGGGTGATCGCATCGGTGCCGAACGGCAAGCTGTTCGGGGAGCAGAACCCGTTCCATGTGACCGAGTTCGGCTACGACGAGGCGGTCCGTGCGTTCGAGCCTTTCCCCGCGACATCGATGGTGCCCCAGTTCCTCGCCGAGGGCTCGCTGATCTCTCCCCCCGGCGCGACCGGGACCGACGTCACGGTGAGCGTCGACGATCGCGACGAGCCCGAATATGCCAACCATTTCATCTTCTGCGTCGGGTTCAGCGAGCAGGACGTCGGACAGGCCCACCGTGGCCGGCTTCAGCTGAGCACCGCGCCGGTGTTCAACCGCTGGGCAGAGGACCTCAAGCAGGGGGCGTGGGCGCTGCGGCGGGAGAACGCCCGATTGGCGCGCGCCCGGCTCGGCAAGGGCGGCTCCGCGGCGGCCTCCGCGCTCGCGAGGCTCGCGGACCGCGAGGCGCAGATGGTCGCGCTCGAGCAGCGCTGCCGCGAGGCCGAGGAACGGGCCAGCCAGCTCGCCGCCGCGCTGGCCGACACGAGCGCTCCCGAGCCACGGCTCGACGGGGTGCCGCCGCGGACCGAGGGGCTGCCGCCGCCGCTCGAGAGCGTCGAGGCGCTCCCGGTGCCCGGCGAGCCCGGCGAGGACCCCAACAGCTGGGAGATGCGGCGCCGCAGGGCCGCCGAGGTGCTGATCCCGTGGATCGAGCAGACGGTCCCGCTCGCAGGCAAGACGGTGCTCGAGTACGGATGTGGTAACGCGGCGGTCAGCTGCGCGTTTGCTGAGCGCGCCAAGCGGCTGATCGGGGTCGACATCGATGCGCATTGGATCGAGGAGGGGAGCGAGCGCGTCCGTGCGGCCGGCCTGAGGAACGTGACGCTCGAACTGCACGCCGCGGACCGAATTCGCGATGCGGTCCTGGAGCGGCGGGGGGAAATCGACGTGTTCCTGTTGTACGCGGTGCTCGAGCACCTGACGGTGGCCGAGCGCCTAGCGGTCCTGGCATTGGCGCGGGACGTGGTCAAGCCGGATGGGGCGATCGTCGTCTGCGAGACGCCAAACCGGCTCACCTATCTTGACCACCACACCTCGCGGATGCCGTTCTTCCACATGCTTCCGGATGAGCTGGCGGCGGACTACTACTCCCGCTCGCAGCGCGAGGACTTCACCGAAGCGATCGCCGCCGCGGCGAGCAGCGGGCACGAGGCCGTGCTCGAGGCGATCGGCCGCTGGGGACGCGGTGTGAGCTTCCACGAGTTCGAGCTCGTGTTCGGCGAGCAACTCGAGCAGTACGTGATCGCCTCCAGCTACGAGCCGATCCTGTTCGGCGAGCGGCCGATCCATCCCGAGGAGGTGATCCTCGCACGCTATCTCGAGCGCTGGCGGCCGGAGCTGGCGCCGGTTTGGTCACGTTCCTGGCTCGATCTGATTCTCTCGCCGCAACCGATCGCCAAACGCCGACCGTTCCTGCGCCCGTGGACGGCGGACACGATCGAGAGTAAGGACGTGGCCTGGACGGGGTGGGAGAACCTGTACCTGAAAGGTCCGGAGGCGACGCTGTGGGTGACCCTCCCGCACGCCACGAGCCGGCTGGTCGTCGGCTCGGTCGGTCAGCAGGGGCGCTGGTTCAGCCTCTACGCCCGCGCCGAGGGTGCCGACCGCCCGCTGTGCGCCGTCCATAAGGCGGGCCCCGGCCACACCGCGTTTACGACGTTTGTCTTCTCAGAGCCGGCGCAGCGCATCGCGCTCGAGGCGGGCGACGAGTGCCATGTCGTATTCGTCGGGTATGAGGATTGAGCGACCGGGCGGGCGGCGCCAGGCACGAAGCAGAGACCGCTACTTTCAAAGCACTGGGTTGTTGAAGTGTCAGCGGCCGGAGTCCGATCCCGCCAGTTGGGTAGGGTTGCCCGTGTCCGGGTTTCACATCGCTGTTCAACAGGAGGTCTTGACGTGCCTTTCCACCTCAGCCGCCGGCAGTCACGAGCGATCTTTGCGACCCTCGTTGCGGCGGCGTCGCTGACGGTTTGCGCGCCTGCTTGGGCGCTGTCGAAGGGGCAGCTTGACACGAGCTTCGGCTCGAGCGGGTTTGCGAGCCTGGGCTCGAACACGCGCCTGTTGGCGACTGCCGTCCAGAGCGATGGCAAGGTCGTGGCGGTCGGTGCCTCGGGCGTCGACAGCGGCGGGGTGCATCTGCTGGTGGTCAGGTTCACGAGCTCCGGGCAGCTCGATTCGTCGTTCAGCGGGGGCCGCGTGACGGGGCCGGCGAACGTCGTTGGCCACGCCGTGGCGATCCAGTCCGACGGCAAGATCGTGGTGGCGGGGAAGAGCACGGATTCGGGCGGGAGCACGAATGCGGGCGTGTTCGTGGAGCGTTTCAACTCGAATGGGTCGGTCGATGGCGGGTTTGGCTCAGGCGGAGTGGTGACGACGCTCACCGGTAACGGGCACGGCGAGGGCAACGCCGTGGCGATGCAAGGCAATGAGATCGTGGTCGCCGGTGACGGGTCGATCACCAGCGGCCCGTTGCAGGACCAGGGCTTCCCGGGGGTCGCGATCGTACGGATCAGCCCCACCGGCCACGTCGACTCGAGCACGGTGAACGACCTGGGGCGCTACTCGATCGCGACCGGTGTCGCGATCCAGCCCGACGGCAAGATCGTGATCAGCGGCACCCAGCGCGGCGATCTGCAGACCACGCAGACGCTGGCCGCGCGGTTCAACTCAAACGGGACGCGCGATAACAGCTTTGCCGGCGGTGGATTCGTGCACCAGTACACCGTCAACGCCGGGTACTCCGGCTTCAACGCGGTCGCGCTGCAGCCCGACGGCAAGGTGGTGCTCGCGGGCGCCGCGCTGAACGGCAACACCGGGATCAACATGCTGGTCGTGCGCCTTACCTCCGGCGGCTCGCCCGACGGGAGCTTCGGCTCCGGCGGCGCTGTGCAGCTGCCCGCCAGCAACAACGCGCAGGCCGCCACCTCGCAGAACGCCCCGTACGGGGCGCTGGGACTGGTCGTTGCCGGTGGTGGGATCTTCACCGCCGGGTGGTATGACAACTTCGGCCAGCGGCAGCTCGCGCTCTGGGGCCTCACCGGCTCCGGCAGCCCCGACACCGGGTTTGGCACCGGCGGCCGCACCCTGATCTCAGGCGCACGGCAACAACATCCAGGGCAACGGGTTCGCGATCGCGCCGGACGGCAAGCTGCTCGTCGCAGGCGAGGTCGACACGGTGTTCCCGCCGGCCACGGCGGGATTCGAGGCGCGGTTCGGCGGCCCCATCGATCGCGCCGCCGATCTTCACGCCCGTCATCAGCCGCGTGAGCGCCCGGCCGACGAGGTTCCGCGCGGCCAACAAGGGTGGTAGCACCGCGTCGAGCGGCGGCATGAAGATCACCTACAACGACTCGCAGGCGTCGCGTATGACCTTCACCGTTCTCCAGGCGCTGCCCGGCGTCAAGCGCGGCAAGCGGTGTGTCGCTCCGCCGAGGCGGAAGCGCGGCAAGCAGCGGCGTTGCACTCGGATCGTCATCCTGGGCTCGTTCACGCACAACGACAGCAAGGGCACGAACACGGTCCACTTCACCGGCCGGGTGCGTGGGCACAAGCTCGCGCCGGGCTCGTACACCCTGCGACTCGTCGCCGGTGTTCCAGGGGCACGTCGGCCGGAGTACGACGATCCGGTTCCGGATCGTCAGGTAGCGCTGTTGAGCGGTCGCGGGCGGTCGCCTCGAGCGACGCGCCATGGCGACGCCGCTGAACCGCGACGGAGGCGAGCCTGGACCAACGTCCAGGCTCGCCTGCCGCGTTCAAGCTGCGCGCACGATGGCTGTCGATGACGTCGGACAAGGACGTCGACTACGAGGAGCCCCGGATGCCGCAAGAGTCGTACACGCCAGCGCTCAGAGATCGCGAGAAGAAGGTTCACCGTCATCCAGGCCGCTGGCCTCGTCGCGATCGCGGCGCTGCTCGTAGCGATGGCGATATCCGTGTTCGGTGGGGGCTCCCGGCGTGTAAGCGGGCGCGTTCGAGCACCGCGCGGCCAACGTGCGGTCCGCCGCCGGGCGGTTCCTCAGGCGATGCCGCTGCCTTGTCATCCGTCTCAGGCTCGCCTGCACTGCAGGCGACACGCAGCGCCGCGGCGCCGGCGGTCAGGGCGCCGGCGCGAACGTCACGCCCGAGCCGGGGGGCCGGTCTCGACCGCGTGCCCGCAGCGCTCACAGGCTGTCCGCGGTCGCCCAGTCGCAGTGTCCGGGCTCCTCAGGCGGCAACGGGCGCCACCGGGCCCCGCCGTGGGCGGCCCCGCCGGCGATGCGCCGGCTGCGAGTGGCGCCGCTCGGCGATGCGGGAACCGGAGCGCAGGGAGCCGCGACCGGCGGAGTCACCGGACACGCGCTCATCGCAAGCAGCGGGACGAGCTCGACCGGCAACGTGACCTCGACAGGGGCTGCCCAGACAGCCGACAGCTGGCCTAGCCCCGAGGACCTCGGCGACCACCGGCCAGACGTCCACGTCGACGGCCAACCCGGCCCTCAGCACGACGATCGCGAGCAGCGTCCAGGCCTGCGCTGGCCAGACCACCGCTCCCGGCGGCGAGCCACGCCGATGACGAGCGTCCAGCAGAACGGCATGTTCTGCGGCGAGCAAGACGGGCGGCAGCACGGGTTCCGTGTCGTGCAGACGGCGCTGGGGCCGACGGTCGCCGGCCCGGGCGGTGACGTGAACCTCGGCCCGACCGGCTCGCCGGACCCGCCCCCGGACTACTCGAAGCCCTCGCTGAACGACGTCACCCTGGCGGTGGAGCAGGCGGTGCACAACGGCACGCTCCAGGTGCCCGCCGGCGAGTCCGAGTCCGCGTTCGTCGACGGCCAGGTCGCGGCAATGATGCAGGGCAACCCGAACACGGACAACGGGCGCTACTACGCGACCGCCAACCCGAACAGCTACGGGTATCACCTGTTCTGGAACCTGGGGTACTGACGGCGACGTAACCGCGAGTGCTGACGGCGCGCTGACCGACGGTGGTCAGCGCGCCGTGAACGCGTCCCAGGCCGTTGGGAGTGCCGAGTCCGGTGGGACCGTCGTAGCCGCGGTGCGCCTGGCAGATCCGGCTGCCGCCGCACGACCCGTTGGAGCCCCTGGTGACGTCGTGAAGGTCGCGGCGATGCGCGTACAGGGTGGCGCCTGGCGAGACGCCCCGCGGCGTTCCGCCGGCCAGCGCGAACACCCCCGCGATCAACGGCGCCGCCAGGCTGGTGCCGCCGAGCTGAAACCACCCGCTCTGCAGACCACGGCCGGGAACGGGAACCGGCGTGGAGGTGTACACCGCCGCGCCGGTCGCCGGGTCGGCATCGGCGGCGACGTCGTTGAGCGCGCGGTATCTGCCGCATCCGGCGGCGCGAGCGTCGGCTGCCTGCCAGCGCGGCGCGAGGAACTGCGAGCTGCAGCCGCTGCCCGTGCGCCATCCCGGAGGAGCTCCACGACCGACTCGCCGCCGTAGGAGCCGTTGCGGTTGAGGTTCAGATGGGTCCCGCCGACCGCCACGACCGTCGGGAGCGAAGCGGGAAAGCCGGGCGTGCAGGTCGTAGCCGTTGTCGCCGGATGCGGCCACGATCACCACGCCGCGATGGTTGTAGTGCGGGGCCCAGATGCTCGTCGTTGAAGGATTCACTCAAGATGAACGAGATCGTGATCTCGTTGGCGCCCAGCCGTGCCGCGGTGTCGACGCTGGCCGCAAGGTCGGCGTCGGAGCTCGAGTTGGCCGCGACGAGGACGATCCTGCAATTGTGGCAGATCCCGTGGACGGTCTCCACGCTCAGCGCCGCCTCGACCGGCCAGTCGCCGTTGGCGGCGGGCAGCGGCCCGGAGTGCCCGGCCTGGTTGACGACCCGCAGGCAACGGCTCGCGACGCTGCAGCGAGGCAAGCCGAACTGCGCGCTGAACCGCTGGAGGTCGCGGGCGATCGTCGGACCCCCGTACGGGAGCACGACAGCCACCGTCTGGCGCCGCTTGACGGAAGCCGGCAGGTGGTACAGGCCGTGAAAGTCAGCCGGATACAACCCCGGAGGGCGCCCCCGGCGTGGCTGCGGATGCGCGGAAGGCCGTCGATGCCCGGGCGGCGGGCTGTGCCCACGTATCACACTGGACGCCGCGAGCGGCGCTGATCAACGCAGATGCGCACAGCGGCACCGGACCCCCCGGTCCCGTCGCCGGCGTGACCGCTGCGGCGCCCGCGGGTGGCGCAGGCGCCGGCTGCGAGCACGGCCGCGATCGTCGCCCGGGACATGCGCGCGGCCACCGGATGCCGTCCGCCGCATGCCCTCGCCGCCTCGGATCGCAGCCTGACAATCGCCGAGCTTCGTCAATCAACACGTCGGCGTCCAGAGGTTGCGGGCCGCCGTCCGAACCAGAAGCTCCGGGCATGCCCCGCGCGACACCGATCCTGCAAAAGACTGTCGCCGCGGGGGTTGCCCGCGGCGACAGTGAACTTCGACTGACGCTCCGCCGCTGCCCGCCCCAGTGGTGGGGCGGGCAGCAGACGGAGAATCAGCTACCGGCTCCGGTGGCTCCGGTGGCTCCGCTGGCGCCGGTGGACCCAGTGCCAGCGGTAGTGCGCTGTGCCCTTCGCCGGGTCGAAGAACGCCGCTCCCGAAGCAGTCGGCGCGATCACCTGGCGAACGGCGCACGACTCGAACGTGGCACCGCTGTTGTCGTTACCCGGAGTAGCCGCACGCGGCCTCGACGAGGCCAGCGCCGATGTCGTTCGGGTTCGGGTAGCCGCTGATCAGCAGCTGCGTCGACCGCTGGACATCGCCCGGCGGGTAGGTCAGCCGGATCTGCGACTGGAACGGCGAGTTGTCGACGACCGAAGCCGACAGCGGCTGCGGGTCGATCACCGTCCCGGTCCCGTCCAGCAGCTCGAAGTAGCCGCTGGCGCAGGTTCCCGGGAGTCGTCGCCGCACAGCGACTCCGGATCGACCCGCGAGTCCATCTGGACCGTCACCGTGCCGCTGGTGTTGTCGAACGTCACGCTGCGGGCGTCGGGACCGGTGGTGTATCCGGTCGCGAACGCGCCGGCGTTGTCGCCGACAGCGACGCCTCCGGTCAGGTTGAACCTCGTGACCGCACCGGCCGACGGGTTCACCGACTCGACCGCACCGCGTCCGTTCGTTGACCCGGGGGCGTTCGTGCAGCCGGCCGAGATACCGCCGTTGTTGTCGCCGGTGGCGCAGCCGAACGCCGACGACCTTCACGAGGTTCTCGGTGAACTGCTGCAGGCCGGCCAGGGAGAACGTCGCCCGGACCGTGTTGGCGGAGATCACCGTCTCCCCGTTGGCCGGCTCCTCCTGGCCGTTGGCCAGCACGGCGACCAGGTCGCTCGCGTCGCCTGCCGCGATCGGCAGGCTGAACGTGAAGTCGATCTGGTTCGACGGACCCGGGACCAGCGCCGCGGACTGCAGCACCGGACGCGCCGTCAGACCGGACGTACCCGGCACCGCGCACCGACTCGGTCGGGTTGGCCACCTGGTTTCGGATTTCCGCGCACCGCAGTCGAAGTCGCCGGAGTTGTCGCCCTCGATCGCGGTCACCGCCGCGTTGGAGAACGAGTCGGCGCAGTCGTAGCACCATCGGCCTGCGGTTGACCCTCGCTGTGCGACGCACCGCGGATCACCACAGCCTGAATCGCCTTGGTGACGGTGTCGTGCTGGGACCGAAAGGCGTCCCGAACTGCACGGAGACGATGTTGCCGCCCGAGCCGATCGGGCTGCCCCAATGCGCCGCACCGTTGGCGTCGTAGTACAGGAACCGCAAATCCCCTGAGGCTCAGGGAGCTGCCCCACACCGGCTGGTCGAAGACGTAGTTCAGACGGTTGTTCGTCTGGTCCACGGCCACGCCCTGCAGGTCCGGGCCCTGGGTGTGATCGGCCGTTCCGTTAGTGGCTGTTCGAGTCCAGGTTCGCGGTCGAGTCGCCGATGTTCGCGCCGCGGCGCCGCCACCCTCCTGGTTGACAACCGCGTTGTCGTTGACCGAGCCGTACGAGTACGACTGCAGATCGCGCGGACGAACCGTCCGACTTCGGCGTGATGTCGCCCGTCACGCAGCGGGAGTTACCCGCCTCGGTGTTCACCGAGCCCTTGAGCGGCCGTACGAACGTGTCGAACCGGTACCCGCCCAGCATGAAGTCGCTGCCAGGGAGCGGACCACCGCCGAGCTTCTGGTTCGCGACCGTCTTGTCGAAGCACCACTCGCCGGAGTCCGAGACGTGTTGACGTGCACGGTCCGCAGGTCCGGCCGGTTGGTCGTCGTCATCGGGTTGGCGCCGGCCATCGCGGCCTGCGCCACCCCGGAGCCCAGGAATGGGAATGCGGCAAGCACCCCCAAACCTATGGCCCAGCGAACGGCCATGAACCGCCCGCGTCTAAAAACCGACATTAGCCTCCTCCTTTCGGAAGGTCTGGGCGGTTCCACTCCCCGCTGTCTGTCGAGGAGGCGAATCCAACCCGCTCGTCTTGCTTGCTGGACAGACGTCTGTGCGTCTTATATCAGGAGCACCGCCCGTAAAGTCAAGCGGAGTCCTGGATTGCAGTGGCCCCTCGCCGGTCCGAACCTGGGTCCTGACTGCTGCACGGCCACCACATTCCCTAAGACGGCCGGTCGATAACAAAGTTGCGGGGTTGCCGCGATCAGCTTAACCTGCGGTGGCGCCCCGCTGGAAGCAGCGGCGCCACCGTGCAAGCAAGACCCATCGGGTTGGTCTGCGAAATCGCGAATCCGTGATTGGCAGGCAACGAACCCTGATTTAGCAGGAAACCAGAGTATCGAAAGAGGTCGAGCATCGTGCCGGCGAGCCGACTCGCGGGGGACCGGAAGCCCACGCGGCGAAGGGAATGTCCACCCTCGGCAAGCTGCTAGCTTCCCGGCCGCGATGAACCGCAGCCGAGCTTCCATCCGCCGGGCGGCCGCTGCCGCGTCGATCATCGCCTCGAGCCTCGCGCTGGGGGCGTGTGGCGGTGGCAGCGGTACCAGCGACAAGGAGCAGATCGTCCACGTGATCAAGGCATACAGCCTTCAGCCGACCAAGCTCTGCACCCAGTACGCGACGCCGTTCATGATCAGGGCCCAGTACGGGACCAAAGCGGACGTGCCTCAAGCTCGCGAGTCTCCCCGGCGCGGCGGATCCCTACGTCACGGTCGCCTCCGTCTCGGTCAAGGGGCGAGACGGCGGTTGCGATTCGGGTCGCCGGCTCCAATCCGGGCAAGGGCACGAAGGCCGAGGTCGATCTGGTCAAGACGTCGAAAGGCTGGAAGATCGGTTCCGTTTCCCCGGTCTAGCGCTCTCGCGGCCGCCTCCGGCCTCCGGCGGCCTGCCGGCGAGAGCGCGATAGCGCAATTCGCGGGGCGCTCGCCGTCGACGCGTTGAGCTTGGCCAGGTCCTATCATCGCTCGATCATCCAGGACGCGAACAGCTTGGAAGAGGGGGCGGCGGGCATGCGGGTGCCGGCGAGGCCGCTCGATCGGCAGTGGCTGAGAGAGCTCTCGACATCGGCGGATCAGCTGCGGGTCCTCACCTACTCGGACCTGCGAGCGCGCTACGGCCGCGGCAGGTGGCAGCTGGTGAAGTGGCTGGTCGACCCGTTCGCGCTCGTCGGCGTCTACATGCTGCTGGTGACGTTCATCTTCTACCGGCGGCCGTACGCCGTCGGGCCTGGCGCTGGCCTGCTCGATCATCCCCTTCCAGCTGATCACGATGACGGTCGCCAACAGCCTCAGCGCCGTCCAGCTGCGGCGCTCGATCATCGCCAACATGCAGGTTCCCGCGGATCCTGCTGCCGATCTCCACGACCCTGACCGAGACGCTGGGTTTCGCCGCCAGCCTCGTGCTTGCTCGCGCTGATGATGGCGATCTACGGGATCGCGCCGACGCGTCAGCATCCTGTGGCTTCCGCTGGTGCTGGCGGTGACGGTGCTGCTCGGGGTCGCGTTCGCCTATCCGATGACGCTGATCGGCATCTGGGCGCCCGATCTCCGAGGCCTGATGCTGAGCTTGGTGCGCGCCGCGCTACTTCCTGGCGCCGGGCCTGGTGACCCTCGCCGCGATCCACGGCCGCACGAACACGCTCGTCAGGTTCAATCCGCTGACCGGCCTGATCGAGGCGCTGCGCCACGCCGTGCTCTATCGCTCCGCGCCCCCGGCGTGGGAGCTGCTCTACCCGTTCGCGTTCTCCGTCCTGATGCTGCTGATCTTCGTGCCGATCTATCGGCGGGAGCAGCAGCACTTTGCCAAGGTGGTGGAGTGAGCGCCGCGGATCGTCGTCGAGGGGCTCGGGATCCGGTTCGACCTCGACCGCCAGCGCCGGCCGGTGACGCCGGCGCTGGCGCGCCTGCGACGCCGCTGCACCACCGAATGGGCGCTGCGCGGGCTGAGCTTCGCGATCGAGCCGGCGCCGGCGTCGCGCTGCTCGGCCCCAACGGAGCCGGCAAGACCACGCTGCTGCGCGCGATCGCCGGCGTGCTCACCCCGGACGAGGGCCGAGTCGCTCGTGCGCGGACGCGTCGGCTCGCTGCTGTCGACCGACGGCGGGCTGATGCCGTCGCTCACCGGTCGCGAGAACTCGCTGCTGCTGGAGTGCTGGCGGGGATGCCGCGGGCAGCGCGCGCGCGAGGCGCTGCAGTCGATCAAGCATCGCAGCGGCCTCGGCGCGGCGTTCGAACAGCCCGTCTCGACCTACTCCCAGGGGATGCGCGCCCGGCTCGGGTTCGCGGTGATCGAGCAGGCGGACCCGGACGTGCTGCTGCTCGACGAGGTCCACGAGGCGATCGACGAGTCGTTTCGCCAGCAGCTCGAGGCGCGGGTCACCGAGGTCCGGGCGCGAGGCGGGATCGTGGTCGCAGCCGGCCACGATCATGCCGAGCTGGGCAGGCTCTGCGATCGGGCGCTGATGCTCGACGGGTCCGGGATGCGAGCGCTCGACAGCGTCCAGGATGGGGCGGAGATGCTCGCAAGGCTGGGAGCTCGGGCGTGAGCAACCGGCGCGCGAAGGCAAAGCGGCGGATGGGCCATCCGGCGCGAGCCGCCGCGCGCGCGACGCGAGCCGGCCGAAGAGCCGCCAGGGAGCCTCGGCCACGAAGGGCGCTGCTCGGGAAGACCCCGAGCTCGCGCGCGCACGACGTCCTCCCCGGCGCCGGGCGCGGCCCGCCTGGCTGACCGCGCTTGCGAGCCGGATCCAGGGCGCCTGGCTTGCGTTGCTGAAGGCGGTGCCCCGCCGCTGCCCCGAGGGGGCCACGGCCCGACCGCGGCGGGCGACCCGGCGCGCGCGCGACGCGAAGCGAGCTCGCCGATCGTCGGACCTCTCGCGTACGGACCTCGTCTGGGCGGCCGCGACCGGCGGCCGCCGCCGCGGCTCTGTTCGCGACGGCCCTGACCAGTCACCCAGCGCTCGGGGACGCTCCCGAGACCGTCACCGGAGTCAGCTCGCTCGGGATCCTGCACGCTCCCGGATACATCTCGTACGTGCTTGCCGCCAAGGCGTTCACGCTGCTCGTCCCGGTCGGCAGCGAGGCCTTCCGCGTCAATCTGTTCAGCCTCGTCTGTGCCTCGCTGTCCGATCGCCGGCGTGCAACTGCTGGCGCGCCGGTGCGGGGCCAGCCGCTGGGCCGGCCTCGCTCGGTGCGCTGACACTCGCCGCGGGCGCGGGATTCTGGTTCTACGCCGGGTTCGCAAAGCACGACATGTTCTCCGGGCTGCTGTTCCTGGTCGCGCTTCACCTGACGCTCGCCTGGCAGCAGCGGCCGAGCGACCGGCACGCTGATCGCGCTGGCGGCGGTGCTCGCCGTCGGGCTGGGCTCATCGTGGCCGCTGATGGTGCTGCTCGCTGCCGACCGTGGCCTTCGTCCTGTTCCGCGGGCCGCGGCCGGCTCTCGCTCCCGTCGCTCGCGTACGCGACGGCGACCGGCCTGGTGATCCTCGTCGCGCTCGGCGGGTTCGTGATGGTGCGAGCAGCGCAGAACCCGGCGGTCAACTTCGACGACCCGACCAGCATCTCGCGGCTCGTGGAGCTCGTCACGAGGGCGGATTTCACGCCCCACAGCGTTCCGCTCACGACCGACGCGGCGGGGCGGCGTGGAGGAGCATCTCCGCCCGCGAACGCGACCGGAGCGTCCAGCGCGTCCTGGCCGCGAGCGCCGAGCGGAGCGGTCGCCGCGCGATCGAACCGGCGTCTGTCGGTACCGAGGCCGGCGTGGCGTCGGCGGTTACGTCGTGATCTTCGCGCGTGAGCTCGGGATCGCGGCGATCGCGCTGTCGCGCGCTCGGGTTGATCCTCAGCCTGCGCCGTCGCCGCGACATCGGCGTCCTATCCGCTGTTGATCGCGTTCCTCGCCAATCTGCTCGGAGCCGCGGCGCTCGTCGCCCTGGCGCGTCCAACGGACACCGACCGCCTGCTGATCGAGGAGGGATTCGTCCTCGGGTGCTACTTCGTCCTGGCGACATGGCTGGCGCTCGGGGCCACCGAGCTCGTCGCGAGCGTCAGCGGCGTACGGCTGCGCTCCGGGGCGAGCCTCGCTGCCCGCACCGAGGCTGGTCGCGCCGCTCGCCGCCGCGATCGTCGCGGGGGTCGCTGCTCGTTCCGTCGATCCTCGGGCACTGGTCGGTGGCGCATCGAGCCGGCAAGCCGTACGCCGACCGGCTCGCGTCGGCCGTGTTCGCCGAGCTTCCGCCGCGGAGCGGCGGTGTTCGTGTCGAACTCGGAGCTCGCGGATCCGCTCGTCTACCAGCAGGTCGTGAGCACCGGCGCCGCGACGTGCTCGTCGTCGACATGTACGCGGCTCACGTACCCGTGGTACCGCGGGGCTGCTCGAGCGCCGGCTCGGTACGGCCACTGCCGCCGCGGCTCGGCGACTCGGTCCTCGACGCGAGGCGGGCCGCGAAGTGGCTGAGCAGCTCCCGCCCGGTGTACATGGACCTCCACGGGGCCCAGGTCCTGTCGGGCGTTGACACGTCCGAGGACCGGTGCCCGGGAACCTGATCGGCTACCGGCCGGTCGGCATCCTGGCGCGGCTCGTCGGCGGCAGCGGCCCCGCGCCGTGCGCTCCCCGGACGCTGCTCGACCGGCGTTCCGGCAGGCCGAGCGCACCGCCGGCATGCCCGACCAGAACTGGAACCGCTGGCCCAACTGGCTCGCGATGCAGATCTTCTACAACATCGCCGCGCTCGAGGTCGCGCGAGCCTACTACGAGCACCGCGACCTGGCCGGGATGCAGAGCGCGCTGCGAGAACGAGCTCACGATAACCCCGGCGACACCGTCGCCCAAGCGGATCTGCAGAAGCTCACGGCCAGCTCAGCTCGGCCAGGGACTCAGAGCTGGCCGAGGCCGCAACATCTGCTGACCGCGAACCGTCAATCTACCGATGCTCCACATGTTCGGATATGGTCGGCGCGTGCGGCACCGCACGCGCACCCAGCAGCGAACGCAAATCGAGGTTTCCGTCGAGCCGATCGTCTCCGACTCCTCGCCTGAGCGCCCCCTGATCAGCGTCTGCATTCTCGCCGGCCACGGCGCAGCCGCGCTCGATGCATGCCTGGCGAGCTTGCGCGCGCAGGTGGGCGCCGCCGCCGTTCGAGCTCCTGATCGGCGGCAACCCGACGCCCGGAGGTGCTGTCGACCGTCGCGGCGGCAGTTCCCCGGCGCGCAGGTCTGCGATACCCGCGGGCGCCTCCCCGGCGCGGCGCGCAACCCGTTGATCGAGCGCGCGCGCGGAGAGCTGCTGCTGTTCCTCGACGACGACGTCACCGCGCCGCCAGACCTGCTGCGGCTGCTGGCGGAGACCGCGGCCACCCATCCGGAGGCATCCGTGTTCGGCGGTCCCAACGACACGCCGGCGGAGCAGCTCGCGCTTCCAGGTCGTTCAGGGCGCCGTGCTCGGCTCGCTGATCGGCGCCGGCCCGGTCAGCCGCCGCTACGGAGCCCGCCACCCGGGGCTTGCCGACGAGCGCTGGTTCACGCTCTGCAACCTTGCCGTCCGCCGGCGGGCGATGATGCCGTTCGCGACGAGCTGGTATGCGCCGAGGAGAACGCGCTGCTCGTCGCAATTGCGCCGGCGCGGGGAGAAGATGCGCTATGAGCCGAGCCTGCGAGTGTTCCACGCCCGCCGCCCGACACTTCGCTCCTTCGCCAAGCAGATGCTCAAGTACGGACGCGGTCGCGGGCAGCTGCTGGCGCGGCGGCCACAGACTTTCCGCGCTGCGTACCTGGCGCCGACGATGCTGCTCCTCTACCTGCTGCTGGTGCCCGCGCTGATCGCGTCCGGTGCGCCGATCGGCCTTGCACTGGCGCCGGCGGCGCTGTACTGCGCGCTGGCGGCCGCCAGCGCGCTGCGGATCGGATGGACGCTCCGGCGGCCTGCTGATAGCCCGCTCGCGGCGGCGCTGATCCTCACGGTCCACGTCTGCTATGGCGCAGGGGTCGTGCGCGGGCTGACGTCCCGGTGGCGCGCCCACGATCAGCCGAGCCCCCGCTGGACCTCGACCATGCACGACGCTCCCGCTCAGCCGAATGGCCGCGCCCGGGTCCGCGCAGCCGTCGAGCGGCAGCCGGTAGCTATTCGTCCAGGCCACGGCGGGACGAGATATCGCCCGCTCGCGCTCGGAGAGCTGTGTGCCCGGCCGTCGGTCGCCTCACCGCTGAAGCGGGCGGGCAGCACCGCCTCGCGACCCGGCTCGTAGCGTCCGCGCGGCGACCGGCACGGGGCGCGAAGATACCGATCACATGCCCCCGCTGGGACGATGAACCTGACGCTCGCCCGCGAGCCGCGGTCCGCACGGCTGAGCTTGCGCCGAGTCGGCCGTCGCAGCTCGATCGTCGTGGCGGCGCCCTCACTCGTGGCGCTCGCCGCCCATCTGGCGCTGATCAACCGCCCGTACATCGACGACAGCTACATCTTCTACCGCTACGCGGCCAACTGGGCGCACGGGCTCGGTTTGGTGTTCAACCGTGGCGAGCACGTTGAGGGCTTCTCGAGCTTCCTGTGGACGGCGACTCTCGCGATCGGCGCTGCGCTCGGCGCGGCTCCGCAGCACTCGGGCCCCGCGATCGGGATCGCGCTGGCGGCCGGCTGCCTCGTATTGGTCACCGCGATCGCGCTCGGACCGCTGCGCCTTCCGCCGTGGCTGGCGGCGGCGAGCGCCTTGGCGCTGGCGCTGTCGCCGGCGTTCGTGACGTATGCGAGCTCGGGGATGGACACGATCCTGTTCGCGGTGGTGCTGGTGGGAGCCGTCGGCGCGACCGCGCGACATGTCGACGCGGTGCGGGAAGGGATTGGCTCCCGGCGCTGGGCGGCGGGAGCAGCGGCGCTGCTCGTCGCGCTCGTGCTGGTCCGGGCCGAGGGACCGGTCTATGCGCTCGCGATCGGGCTTGTCGCGGCGATCCTGTGTCGCCTGGCTCCGGCAGCTCGCCGCTCTGCGGTGTCGCTGGCGCCACTCGCCGCGGCGGTTGGGGCGACCGTCGTGGTCGTCGCTGCGCGTCGGCTCGTGTATGGGACCTGGGAGCCGGCGACGGTCATGGCGAAGGGCTATACGAGCCATCTGCTGGGGGAGGGGCCGGCGCATTTGAGCGCCGTCTGGCAGGCGCTGGGGTGGGGCATCGATTACGTGGGACCGCTGGCATTCGTGTTGCTCGGCCTGCTGGCGGCGGGGATCGTGATCCAGACGCGGAGTGAGCGCCGGCCTCCCGCCCTGCCCATCCTCGGCGCCGTCGCAATCTGCCTCGGGATCGTCACTGCGCTGTGGAGCACGGGGGACTGGATGCCGTACCGGCGGCTGCTGGTGGCGGTCTTGCCCCTGATGATCCCGCTGGGGGCGTGGGCGGGGGCGGTGCTCGCGCGCGCCCTCGCCGCGTGGACCCCCATTCGTGGTGCGACGGCGAGCCTCACGGGGCTGGCGGCGATCGGCGCCGGCGCCGTGGCCGTGCTGTCCGCCGGGGTGACCTCCGGACCGGTCGCGCCCCGCTATGAGGCCCGCCAGCTGGAGGGCCTGGGGCGGCTTGTCGCGAGAACGCCCCGGCCCGTCCGCCTGCTCACGAACCTCGCGGGCGTGCTCCCCTACCACGCCGGCTCGCGCACGTACACGTGGGACATGCTCGGACTGACCGACATCCACAATGCAAGGCACGGGCAGATCTTCAGCCCCCAGTTCGGGCGGACCGACCCTGCCTATGACTTCAGCCGGCCGTTCGACCTGTTCGTCTCGAACTCGTCCTGGGACTTTGCGCTGATGGCGCAGGAGTTGCCCGACGGTCCGGGTCGCTGGTTGCTGTTCTCCTCTCCGGGGTGGCGGAGCATCCCGCTGTACGTGGTCGCGCGGGCCGGTGGATCGCTTTCGCCCCGGCTCGAGCGCTTCTGCCGATGCGCGCCGATCGTGCTCGACGCAGCCGCCCGCACCCGACTGCTCGCCGAGCTCGCGCGGCGCAACGCCTTCCCGCAAACGCTGCTCGAGGCCGCGCGTACCCATCATCCGTTTCCCGGCTGAGCAGCTGCTAGCCTCACGATCGGTGCGTGGGGCGAGAAGCATCGCGATGTCGGCTGTGCTCGCCGGGCTGCTGATCGGCCCTCCGGCGCAGGCCGCGGCTCAGCCGGGCCAGCTCGATTCCGGGTTCGGCGGCGGTACCGTGCCGGCTCCGGGGGTGCCGCTACTCGGGGTGGCGGTTCGGGGGGATGGCTCGGTGGTGGCCGCGGGCACCGACGGCGCTGCGCGGGTCCTGCAGTACACGGCCGGCGGCAGCCTTGCCTCGAGCGCCGGCGGGGCGGGCCCGGTCGCCCGCGCGGTCGCGATCCAGTCCGATGGCAAGACGGTCGTCGCCGGCGGGTCGGGCGGCGGGATGGTGGTGGAGCGATTCAACGGCAGCAGTCCGGACTCCAGCTTCGGGTCTTCTGGTGTTGTCACCTTGCTGGGTGGGTCGAGCGGGGTCGCGAATGCGGTCGCAGTCGGCCCGGACGGCAAGATCGTGGTTGCGGGGTCGGAGGTTCCGGCCGGCGGGGACGGGACTTCGCGAGTCGCGGTCGCGCGCCTGAATCCGAACGGCTCGCTTGATGCGAGCTTCG
Organism: uncultured Solirubrobacterales bacterium; assembly: GCA_963800475.1. GTDB lineage: Bacteria > Actinomycetota > Thermoleophilia > Solirubrobacterales > Solirubrobacteraceae > Palsa-465. Next base: position 556,639 of record CAWDAZ010000002.1, read on the forward strand.
GCGGCAGCGGGGTGGTGATTCTCGACTTCAGCAGCTTCTCGGTGGCCAACGGCGTCGCCGTGCAACCGGATGGAAAGCTCGTGCTCGTCGGCAGCCAGCGCCCGGGATTTCAGGTGACCAACGGGTTCATCGCGCGGCTGAATCAGGACGGCTCTCTCGATTCAGGCTTCGGCCACAGTGGAAACCCCAACATGGGGTGCTCGCCGGGAGTCTGCGTGTACTGGCATCCCGGCGGCGGGGCGTACTCCTCGATGAACGCGGTGGCACTTCAGAACGACGGAAAGGTTGTCGCCGCCGGCGTCGACATCCGCAGCCAGAACGATCCCGGTCGGCCTTCGTGCACCACCAACGACTGTCCGCAGGCGGTCGTCGTGAGGCTCACCTCCAGCGGCGCGACCGATCCGAGCTTCAGCTCCGGTTCATTGGATGGAGCTGGGGTTGCCGCGCTGCCCTCCGGCAGCCAGACCAACACCGCCGACCCGACCGGGGCCTACGGAGTGGGGATCGGCGGCGGCGGCGCGATCATCGCCGCCGGCGACTATCAGCCGGGGGCCGGAGGCGAGGTCGCATTGTGGGCCTTTACTCCGTCGGGCGCTCCCAATACGGGGTTCGGCGCAGGCGGAACCGTGATCACGCCGCTCGACGGCCAGGCGCATGCGCCGTGCGCTGGCGGTGAGCTCTGACGGCAGCCTGCTCGTCTCGGGGCAGACGGGCACCGGTGGCTTCGTCGAGCGCTACGTCGGGCTCGGCCCGCCCCCACCGCCAACCCCGCCGCCGGCGCCGGTTGTGGTCACGGGCGCGGCGAGCGCGATCACGCAGACGAGCGCGACGGTCGCCGGACGGGTGAACCCCAACGGCCTCGCCACCACCTATCACTTCGAGTACGGGCCGACGACCGCCTACGGGTCGAGCACTCCCAGTGCGAGCGCCGGCTCGGGCAATGCGCTTGCGGGCGTGTCCGCGACGCTTGCGGGGCTGATGCCGGGCAGCACGTACCACTACCGCCTCGATGCGACCAGCTCTGCGGGCACCGTTCAGGGCGCCTACGGTACGTTCACGACCGCCGCTCCCGTCGGACCGGGTCCCCCGCTCGTCAACACCGGCGTGGCGAGCGCAATCGGTGAGCTCTCGGCACGCGTCCACGGCGAGATCAACCCCGTCGGGCTTGTGAGCAGCTACCACTTCGAGTACGGCAGGACGACGGCCTATGGCTCCCACACGAGCGACTCGGCGATCGCCGCGGGGACGTCCGCCGTCGCCGTCTCGAGGCGGCTCACCGGCCTGCTTCCCAGAACGACCTACCACTACCGGCTGGTTGCGACCAACTCAGCTGGTACGGCCTATGGCGCCGACAGGACGTTCAAGACCGCGCCACCGCTAAGGACGGCGGTCACGGGGTTGGTCGGCTCCTATCCGCTCTCCCGCGTGATCAAGAACGGGCTCACGGCGATCGTCGGCTGCAATCAGGGCTGCTCGATCAAGGGGCGGCTGCTGCTTCCCGCGAGCGTCGCGAACCGACTCGGGCTCGCGTTCACCAGTGCCGTCACCCTCGTCACGAAACAGGTTGTGATCGGCACGGGCTCGGCCTCGCTGAGGCGGAAGGGCACCGCCCGCCTCAGCGTGTCTCTGACCGGCCCGGCAAAGCGCAAGCTCGCGGCGAACAAGCGAACGCTTCGCGTGACGCTGCGCGTCGTCACGACTCCCGCCAACAGCGGTCGCGCCATGACGGTCTCCAAAAAGCTCTGGCTGACCCCCTGACCGATTTCAAGCGCTCTGCGAGCCGACCTCGCCTAGCCGCTAGCCTCAAGCGCTCGGATGCCGGCACGTAGCGCTGTGGTGGGGCGATGCCTGATGGGGATGAGGGCGCCGCTGTGCGCCGCGACCGTCGTACTGATGGTCGTCGCGACCACGGCGGCTGTGGCCTCCGTTCCCGGCTCCCTGGATCCGGCCTTCGGCAACGGCGGCGTCAGCGGCCCCGGTCCCAACAGCCGGCTGTTCGGCACCGCCGTGCAGAGCGACGGCAAGGTGCTCGCCGTTGGGGAGATCGGCACACAGACCGGAACCACCCTGCTATTGGCTCGGTTCACTTCGGCGGGCTCGCTCGATCCCTCGTTCGGCGTCGGCGGCGTCGTCCATGGCCCGCCCGTTCCCGGCTTCACCGGCGCGGGCTCGATCGGCCGCGGGATCGCGATCGAGCCCGACGGCAAGATCGTGGCCGTCGGCACGGTCACGACCTCCGTCGGCACAGGCCACCTGGGGCTCCTGGTCGAGCGCTTCGACCAGAACGGCAGTCTCGACAGCGGTTTCGGCACGGGCGGGGCAGTGACCATGTTCACGGGTGAGCCGGCGGGCGACGGCTTCGCCGTCGCGATCCAGCCCGACGCCAAGATCATCGCCGCCGGCAGCGCCTACGCTTCCGGCAACGACGGCACGGGAGCACGGATGGCGGTCGTCCGCTTGACCCAGAACGGCAGCCCCGATTCGAGCTTTGGGTTCGTCGGCAGCGACGTGCTCGACGTGGAGGCATACTCCTACGCGCTGGCGGTCGCGTTGCAGTCCGACGGGAGGATCGTCGTCGCGGGCTCAGAGGCGCCTGGCCAACTGGCGCCGAACGCGGTGATTGCTCGGCTCACCCCGTCGGGCGGGTTCGATCCGACCTTCGCCGGGACGGGCTTGTACGCCCGCCAGTATGCGCGGTCGGCGGCCGCCTCAGCCTTCAACGCGGTTGCGGTCCAACCCGACGGCAGCATCGTCGCCGCGGGCAGCGCGGCGCACGGCTCCTCGGCTGCGGACACGCTCGTAGTTCGCTTCACACCTTCAGGCGCCCAGGACCCCACATTCGGCTCCGGCGGAGTCGTCTACGCCTCCGCCGCCGTCAACTGGATCGGAGGCACGCCGACGCTGCCCGGCGCGAACGGCGCCGTAATCGCGCCAAATGGCGACGTGATCGCCGCCGGCACGTTCGCCAACTCGACGACGACGTACGCGACGCTATGGGCGCTGAAGCCGACCGGCTCGCCCGGACGAGGCTTTCGGGCACAACGGTGCTGCCGTGCTCACCAACGGCTTTGGGGGCAACACCGAGTACGCCGCGATCCGCTTGTCGCCGGACCAACCAGGATTTCGTGACTGCCGGAGACTCCCTGCCGCCGTCCAACGGCTCCTACGCGGGGATCGTGGCGCGCTACCTCGGCTTCGACGTCGTTGCTCTGCGCCTCAAACTAAACGGGCTCAGGCGCTCCTACAAGACCGCAACGGTCGCCAGGCGTGGCTTGAAGGTGACCGTCGGCTGCAATCTGGCGTGTACGGTCCGGCTGTCGCTGACGCTGACTGCCGCGACCGTACGCGGGCTGCGCCTCTCCGGGCAGGGGAAGGGTCCGCTCACGATCACGCGCGCGGCAGCGACGCTGGGGGGAACGGGAACGAAGTCGCTTACGCTCAAGCTGAGCAGGCGCTACGCCAACGCGCTCGAGCGGCGCAGACGCGTTGTGCTGACGCTCCAGCTCTCCGGTACCTCGAACCAGACGCCCAGTCACCCGACGATCAAGCGGGTGATCACGTTCGGGCGCTGAGGCGCTCAGCCGCCTACGGCGTCGGTGGAGGCCGTCCCCCACGTCGCTGAGCCGGGCGAGGAGCTTGAGCTAGTCGCCTGTGCCGAGTCCGGCGAAGAACTTGAGCCGGTGGTCATCTGTGCCGACTTCGTGCCGCTCTGAGAGCCGCCGCCGGTCGACGTGGTCGGAGTCTGGGGGTCAGAGGTAGTGGTCGTGCCGCTGGTCGCCGGAGTCGGCTTCGGGGGTTTGGCGGCGCTCACACCCTCGATTCCGGTGATCGCCGTGTGGCCGATCGGGCTGATCGCCGTAGTCGTGCCGACGGCGGATTCCGCCCTGGGTTTGCTGACGGCGCCGATGCCAGTGGTCGACGGCTGCGAGATCGGGGTTGTGCTCGTAGTCGCCGGACCCGGAGCGCTCGGACCGGACGCGGTCGAGGAACTCGCTAGGGGGGTCACCTTGGGCCGTGACGCCCTCGTGGCTTGCAATGCTGGAGGTGCAGCGCTCGGCGTCCCAGTCTGAACGCTTGCCGGGCCACTCGAGAGCGCGGGCGCCTTGACAGCAGGCCCGGAAGACTCCCCGACGCTCTTTTGGATCGCGACCGCTCCGCCGGCACTCACCACGGCCGCAGTGATCAGCGTCGCGACGTGGCCGCCGCTCAGGATCCCGGCCGAGGCAACCGCTCCACCGCCCACCGCTCCGCCGCCGCCACCGCCGACTGCGGCTCCTCCACCTGCCGATGCGCCGCTGCCGGTTCCGCCGAGCCCGAGCGCCTTGGTGAGGACACCGAGCGGGCCGAGCGTCGGCACGAGGCCCTTCAGGTGCCGGCTCGTCCCGTGCAGCTGCTTGCGGAAGTCTCGGCATCGGGCGCAGTCGCCCAGGTGCGCTCTCGCGATCGCATTTGGGCGAGCCCCGCGGTCGTGGGCAAGCGCCAGCTCTTCGCAGATCGTCGAGCACGGCGTGTCGCCTGCTTCGAACGAGGTGGCGAGCGAAATTCGCGCGCGGACCAGCAACGACTTGACCGCCGAGACAGAGGTCCCGAGCGCAATCGCGATGTCGTCATAGTGGGCTCCACCGAGTTCGCGCAGCAGCAGCGCCGAGCGCTGCTGCTGCGGGAGTCGCCCGACATGTTCGAGCACGCGTTGCATCGACTCTCGCTCGACGATCTGCGTGACCGGGTCCTGGTCCGGCGAGCGGATCTCCGCCAGAATCTCCGGCGGTGGGGGCGTCGGACGGCGGAGCTCGTCGACGCAACGATTGTGCGCGGCCCGATACAGCCAGGGTCGCAGGTTGTCGACCCGGCGGTCACTCGCCCGCAGACTCGTGTAGACGCGGACGAACACGTCCTGAAGGGCGTCCTCGGCGTCGTAATGGCGAGGGAGCATCTGGCGGGTATAGGCGGACAGCCGCTGGTGGTAGCGGTCGTGGATCGCGCGGAATGCCTCGTCGTACCCGGCGCGGAACAGCGTGACCAGCTGCTCGTCGGAGCGCAGGCGCAGGAGCGGCGCGGCGAGGGACAGCCGCGGCCGGACTGCTGACGACGGTGCTTTGAGTGCTGAAGCTTCCACGCATACCCCCCACTTAATGCCTACCGGCGGCCCCGCCGAGATTCTAGACGCTCTTCGGCAGAAACCAACGCCGAGTTGAATGCTTGGGCCCTCATCTGTTCGTCAAACATTCTCGCGTCCGCGCAGCCCACCCGATCCGTGCAAACTACGTGGCGAGGCCGACGGGATTTCACGGTGTCCGCACTACCCGTTTCGCGGCATCGGAATCTCATGCGGCATTCGGCGTGGCACACCCCGTTCCTGCTGTGTGCGCGCCGCGCCTGGGGTCGGTGAAAGAAGCGCGGCTGCTAGCTTCCCACGCTCGACGGATGCCGCTGCACGACGTCAAGATCGGCGAGAGTCTCGGCCTGCACCGCGGCGACGCAGCCGTCTGTATCCCGGTCTTCGGGGCGTACGACCTGTTCGCGCAGTGCCTGCTGAGCGTGGTCACGCACACCGACCCCGACGTCGCCGTGCTCGTCTTGGACGACGCGAGTCCTGACCCGCGGCTGCGCTCGCTGCTGCAGGACGCGATCCGAGAGCGAGGGTCGCCGCACACCGTCTACTACCTGCGTCAGCCCCGGAACGTCGGGTTCGTCGAGAACGTCAATGCGGGGATGACGGCCGCGGCCCCCGCGGACGTTGTGATCCTCAACAGCGATTGCGTCGTGTCCGAGGGCTGGTTCAGCTCGCTGCGAGCAGCCGCCTACAGCGAGTCTCGGGTCGCCACCGCCACGGCGCTGACGAACGCCGGCACGATCGTCTCGATTCCCGACCGCAACACCCCCGTCCCGAAGCTCCCCGCTGGCCTCACGCCCGACCGGATTGCCACGGAGGTCACTCGCGCGTCGCTGCGCTTGCGTCCGGACATCCCCGCCTGTATCGGGCACTGCGTGTTCATCCGCAGGGACGCCCTCGAGCTGGTCGGCTTGTTCGACACCGAATTCTCCCCGGGCTACGAAGAGGAGGTTGACTTCTCGCAACGGTGTCTGCTCCACGGCCTCAGGCACGTCGTCGCGGACGACGCGTTCGTGTTCCACCGCCATGGGGGGTCGTTCGGTGACGCGGCGCAGACTGCCGAGCTGCGCGATCGGCACTACGCGGTGATCACGCAGCGCTATCCGTACTACGACCGGTGGTGCCAGGTGGTCGCCCGCGACCAACACAGCCAGCTCGCGCGGTCGCTGTCGCTTGCCGCGTCCGCGGTGCGCGGTATGTCGGTCACGATCGACGGCCGGATCCTCACACACAGCTGGACCGGTGCGCAGCTTGTTGCGCTGCGTGTGATCGCGGCCGTCGACGAATACGCGAGCGTCCGTCTGCGCGTCCTCGTTCCCGATGACCTGGGCGCGCGGGCCACCGCCTTCCTAAGGGCCCGACCGCAGATCGAGCTGATCGCGCCGGCCGATCTCAAGCCCGGCCTCGAGCAGACCGATGTCGTGCACCGTCCATACCAGGTGAGCTCCCTCCAGGACCTCGACGTCCTGCGCCGGGTTGGACGACGCATCGTCTTGACGCAGCTCGACAACATCGCGCTGCGCAACCCCGGCTACTTCTCCGGCTTCGATCAGTGGCGGGATCACTGGCGGCTGAACTGGATCGCGCTTGCCGCGGCCGATCAGATCGTGTTCCTCTCTCGCCACGCCGCCGAGGACGCCCGCGCGCTTGGTCTGGTGACCGAGGAGCGGGTCAATGTGGTCGCGCCCGAGGTCGAGGACAGCGCGCTGGGCCTCGACTCGCCGGCGAGTGCCCCAAGCGGCGCCGAACGACTTGGCGAACGTCCCTTCCTCCTGTGTCTGGGCGCGGACTACCTGCACAAGAACCGCGTGTTCGCAATGCGGCTGCTGGAGGCACTGGTCGAGCACGAGGGCTTTGACGGGAGCCTCGTGTTCGCGGGGCCGAAGATCGCGACGGGCTCATCCGCGGGCGAGGAGGCCGCCTACCTGCTCGCCCGGCCGGCCCTGTCCGAGCGGGTGGTCGACCTCGGGGCGGTCGACGAGGGTGGCAAGCAGTGGTTGCTCGAGCATGCCGCGGCGGTCGTCTATCCGACGACGTATGAGGGCTTTGGGCTGATCCCATTCGAGGCGGCGCGGGCAGGCACCCCGTGTCTATTCGCCCCGCACACCTCGCTCGAAGAGGTTCTCCCACAGGATGCGGGTGTGCTCGTGCCGTGGGATCCGCGTGAGAGCGCGAGACGCGCAGCGCCGGTGCTCGTGGAGGGGGAGGCCCGCGATCAGCTCGTCGGAAAGGTGACAAACGCCGGGGCTCGTTTCACGGCCCGGAGCAATGGACTCGGGCTGGCGGAGGTGTACGCCAAGGCGCTGCGCTCGCCGCCGAGACAGACGTTCTGGTCGGCGCTGGCCGAGTGCCAGCGGGACCTCGACCGGATGCGCTACGAGACCGCGGAGCTCCGTGCGATTTTGGAGGATCCACTCAACCGCGGCCTCGTGGGGCCCGATGCGGTCCTCCCCGCGCACCTCCGGCGGCCCGTGCTGGCGGTGGCCAGGCGGCCGCTGCTGCGAACAGCCGCGGGGCTGCTCTACCGCACCGCTTATGCCCTGCGTCATGCCGGCCTATCGCCGCCGTCGCAGCCCGAGGATCGAGAGTAGGAACGAGGAGAAGAAGATCTGGATGCCGACGATGATCAGCGTGGCGGCGAGCACCGCAAGACGCTCTTCAGCGAGGGCTCCGAAGCCGCGGTTGATCCAGTCGATCACGATCACGGCTCCGACTACGAGGCCGATGATCGCGAGCCCGCCGCCCAGCGCCAGCCCGTGCTCGAGCTTGAACCGGGCGCGCATCCGGTCGAACCAGCGGTCCTGCTCGCCCATGAAGTACGTGCCGTAGGCGTGCGCACAGATCCCAAGCGCGACCACCTGCGTACCGACGATCGCGAGCAGCGCGCCGGCGATCAGCGCGTGGATGTCCCAGTGGCGGCCGAACACCGGCACGCCGCTGATCACGATCAGCTCGACCAGCCAGCCGACCGCCGCCATCACCGCGCCGGGCAGGATGAACAGGTAGTTCGGCGAGTGGACCAGCAGGAAGCGCAGGTGTCGCCAGCCGTCGCGGAACGACGACAGCTTCGACTCGCCGCCGCGGGGGTGATATTCGATCTCGAACTGCCGGACGTCGAGCTTCTCCTTCGCCGCGCGAATCACCATCTCCGAGGCGAACTCCATCCCGGTGGTCCGCAGGTCGAGCTTCGGAAGCACGTCACGCCGGACCGCGCGCATCCCGCAGTGTGCGTCGTCGACGCCGGTGCGGAACAGCAGGTTCAGGAACCCTGACAGGAGGGGATTGCCGATGTAGCGGTGATGCCAGGGCATCGCACCCGGATGGATGTTGTGCATCCGGTTGCCGATCACCAGGTCGGCGCCTCCGTCCAGCTCCGACACAAACCGCGGGATCTCGTCGAAGTCGTATGTCAGATCGGCGTCGGCCATCACCACGTACTTCCCGCTGGCAGCTGCGAGTCCCGCGAGGTACGCCGAGCCGTAGCCCCGCTCGGGCTCGGACACGACGTGCGCGCCGGCAGCCCTGGCGAGCTCTCCGCTTCCGTCGTCCGAGACGTTGTCGACGACGATCACCTCTCCGGGGATGCTGTTGGCGTCCAGCGCCCGCCGTGCCCTGCGCACGCACTCTTCGATCGTGTCCGCCTCGTTCAGGCACGGGATGACCACCGAAACGAGCGGCTCGGGCTGATCGTGAAGCCCCGCTAGGCCGCTGCTCTGTCGCTCGATGGTGCTCATGCGCTTCGCCGGCCGCTCATGTAGAAGACAAACAGGGGGACAGGTCGAAAATAGCGCCTTGCAGGGCGATCCTCACGCAGGATGCTCCACTTCCGGTCGGAGCCCGTCGCTTCGACGTCGTCTCCTCACCGCCTTCGTGCGGCTTCGTAGATCTCCTCCATGCGGCGGACGTATGCGTCGATGGAGAGCTCCTGCTTGAGCCAGCTCCGGGTCGTCTCGAGTCGATCGCTGCCGACCCCGGCGCGCAACTTGCGAATCGCGGCGGCGGTTGCCGCCGGATTGTCTGCCGGCACCACCTCGACGCCCGGTCGTCCCGCAAGGACGTCATACACACCGGCTCCGGGCGTGAGGATCACCGGCGTCCCGGACGCGAGTGCCTCGAGCGGAGCGAGTCCCCAGGCGTAACGCTGGCTGAGGATCACGAAGGCGTTCGCCGCCACGTACGCGTCCCGCATCTCGTCATCGGACATCGGTCGCCGCGGCAGTGACACCCGCTCGCCGAGTCCGGCGTCCGTGATCGAGCGCTCGAGTCGCTCGGCATAGGCCGGATCCACGTGGTCAGAGCCGAGGATCAGTGTGCGGATCGCCGGATCGTCTGCGAGCTCGGCCATCGCGGCAACGAGCACCTCGAAGCGCCGGTGCTCCACCAGGATCCCGCTGGCCAGTACGAGGAAGGCATCGGTCGGGATACCCAGTCGTCCGCGCGCGGCATCCAGCGGGGGCGGATCGAAGAACTGCGCGGGTGCGCCGACGGGGACGACCGTGGCCGGCCTGCGATAGCTGCGGCGGACCATCTCCGCCTGCCCATCGCTGAGCACGACGATCGCCGCGGCTCGCCGCGCGTCGCGCAGGTCTGGCCAGGTGAACGCCGCCCTCACGATTCGGCGGCTGAGGCGGGGGTCGCCGGAGATCGTGCGTTCCGGGACGACCGTGCGCTCCCAGGGTGTCTCGTCGTTCCGAGTCCATACGAGCGGCGCGCGGGTCCGAGCAGCGGCGATGCGGCCGGGGCGCAACGCGAGCCATTCGTGCGCGTTGATGACGTCGGCGTCGCCGGGAACGAGCCGGGCGACCTTCGGCATGTCGATCCAGTATCTGCGCGCCAGTGCGCGGCTGCCGGCGGGAACCTCGGACACACCATGCCGCACCGCCCGGATCTCGAGGCGCTCGGAGGCATAGGCGAACTCGCTGTCCGGGAGGTAGTCGTGGCAGGCGACCGTCACGCGATGGCCCCGGCCCGCCAGCCCGATTCCCAGCTCGAGCATCAATCTGACGCCCCCGCCGCCACCGGCCTTGCCGCCCACGTGATGGTGGAGCAGCGCGACGTGCATGCTCAAGACGCGTGGATCTTCGCCCTGAGCGATGCCCCGAGTTGCCAGGCGTGGGACAACAGAGACATCACGCGCCGCTTGATCCGCTCCTGAGCGCCGATCTCGCGACCGGCAACGTACACATCGTTGGGCTCCACGTGTCTCCAGAGCTCATAGCCTCTGGCTCGCATGTATTCGCGGTAACCATCGTCGGCGAACAGGTTCTCGATGATCAGCACGCGCGGTCTGAAGCTATCCATGTCGAGACCGCTCAGGACCTCCAACTCCCAGCCCTCGACGTCGATCGACAGGATGTCTATGTGCTCGATGGCGGGAATGTGTTCCGCGAGCAGCGTGTCGAGCCGCCTCAGATCCACCGTGATCTTGCGGACGGTTAGATCCGAGTTCATCAGGTCCGCATAGGTGTCCTTGATCGCGATCGATGAGAAGGATTCATGCGAGACGTTCCCGCCCCTGTACTCGGCTCCCCCAGAATCCACCAAGCAGAAATCGACGCCGTCCTCGTCATGATCTCCGCACGCGTACTGGAGGACCTCGTGTCCTCGCGCCCGGTGAAGCTGGCAGAACTCGGGGTTGGGCTCGACCGAAAGGACCGTCCAGCCCAGGTCCCGATACAGGGCGCTCGTCGACAGATATTCCGGGTCAGCGGCTCCGACCTCGACCAGGACCCCCGTGGGGGCGGTGGAGAAGAATCGAGCCCGGACAAGCTCGTCGACCTTGCCCTCGGCCCGGCTCCCATACATAGCGGTGTCTCCGACGATCGTATGCTCCTTCGTTCTCCTGCGGCCCTGCAGCCCGGCGGTCGCTGAGCCATCTTGCCAGGGCGTTCGACATCGCGGTCCTCGCGCTTGAACACCGACGGCCGTTTCCTCCTCGGTGCGCTCTAGGATGCCTTCGATGTCGCGTGCCGACGACGTCACGGCGGCCCACGGTGACGGCACCGGTGATCTGCTCGACACCTCGCGCGCCGGACCGCTTGCGCTCAGAGGTGGTGCCTTACGGGTGGGCGGCTATGGAGGTGGCATGCTGCTCGCGCTCATCTCGGCGCCGCTGCTGATTCGCCACCTCCACCAGGTCGGATTCGGTCGGTACGTGACTGCGCTGTCGATCGCGACGATCGCCGCCGGCCTGACCGAGGGCGGTGTGAACGCGATCGCGCTGCGTGAGTTCGCTTCGCGTACTGGTGCAGAGCGGGGCACGGCAATGGCGGACATGCTCGGTATCCGCCTCCTGCTCAGTGTTGTCGGGGTACTCGGGGCGACGGCGTTTGCAGTCGCTGCCGGGTACAGCCGAACGATTGTCATCGGGACCGCCATCGCGAGCGTCGGGCTGGCATTCCAGGTGTTGCAGACGCTGGTGTCGGTCCCACTTCAGGGGACGATGCGCCTCGGCGGGGTCGCCGCCGCCGATCTGGTGCGTAACGCCGTGAGCACTCTGCTGATCGTTGCTCTGGTGCTCCTTGGGGCCGGCATCCTGCCGCTGTTAGCCGTCATAACGCCGGCCTGCCTGGCGGCCTTGCTGCTGACCGTCCTCCTGGTTCGCGGCCAGATGCCGCTACGTCCGACGCTCCACTTCGGCCGCTACCTGCCACTGCTGCGAGAAACCTTTCCCTACGCAGTCGCGATTGCGCTCAACAGTGCCTACTTCCGCGTGACCGTGATCGTCATGTCACTCGAGGCGAGCGCGCGCGAGACGGGCTACTTCTCGACCTCATTCCGCGTCGTTGAGATCCTGATCGCGCTGCCGGTGCTGGTGATCGGCGCCGGTTTTCCGATCCTTACTCGGGCTGCTCGCGACGACCCGGAGCGTTTTGGCTACGCAACGCGGCGCACATTCGAGCTGTCGGTCCTGGTCGGCGTCTGGCTGGGACTCACGATGGTGCTCGGCGCGCGCTTTGCCGTCGAGGTGCTCGGAGGCCACGCTGCCGGGCCGGCCGCTGCGGTGCTCCGCATCCAGGGACTCGCGGTGATGGGTACCTTCGTTGCGGTGGCATGCGGTTTCCCGCTCCTGTCGCTCGCACGTTATCCCGCGCTGCTGCTCGCGAACGCGTTCGGGCTCGTTGTCACGATTGCGGTCTCGCTGTCGCTGGTGCCGGTGCTCCAAGCTCAGGGCGCGGCGATTGCGACCGTGGCGGCCGAGCTGAGTCTCGCGGCGACTTCGGTTGTGGCCCTCCTCCGTGCGAGACCGGATCTTCACCTCCCGCTCGGCATCGTTCCGATCGCTCTCCTGGCGGGCGGCGCGGGAATCGGAATCGGCTACCTGGTCGGGGTGGACCCGGTCGTCCAGGTGCTAGTCGGCACCTGCGTGTATGCGCTCGCCCTGGTGGCCATCGGCCGCTTCCCGCCCGAAATTGGACATGCGCTCCGCGCCAAGCGGACGGCGGACGGCGTCAGCTGAGCTGGGAGCTTCGTGCCGAGACTGTCGGGACCGCCGTCTATGCGTCGTTTGGCCGAGTTGTTGCCGCCACGACCTCAGCGCTGTGGCACAAGCGCGTGGAGCGGTGCGTTGCGCGTTCTCGCGGGCGCGACCCGTGGCCTCTTCGCTCGGTCCCGATCAGCCCGCGTGATCGTGGCTGGCGAAGCACGCGTCAGCGTGGACTTGAGGACACCCCACGGCAGGCGCATATTTGCGTATGGGTTTTGCGAGCCTGCGGCGCAGGCAATGCGGTCGCTTCTCAATTCAGGCGACTTCGTCATCGATGGAGGTGCCAACATCGGACTGTTCACCACGCTGGCCGCCGTGCAGGTCGGCAGGTCTGGACGCGTGATCGCGTGCGAGCCATCTCCCGACACGATGCGGCTGCTTCGCGCAAACGTTGCCGACAACGGCTTCGATCAGGTGGAGCTGTGCGAGGTGGCACTCGCCGAAGCTCCGGAATTGCTCCGGATGCACGTGTTTGAGCCAGGGTCCGGCTACAGCTCGTTCGCGCCGCTGAACACAGACGGAGGCACCGAGCTCGACGTTGAGGTGACGACTCTTGACGAACTCGCCTCGCACGTGCACGGCCGCATCGCATTGGTCAAGCTCGACGTGGAAGGCGCCGAGCTGAGGGCGCTTCGTGGCGCCGGTAATTTGCTCACGGCCAGCCGTCCAGATTTCATCCTCGAGCTCGAACCGGAGCATCTTGCTCGGCAGGGAGGCTCAATTGGTGATGTCCAAGCACTGTTCGACGACGCTGGGTACGTGGGCTACTCGATTGGCGACGGACTCAACCGACTCCCGGAGATGTGGACCAAGCCGCCCGGCGATCCCAACATCGTCGTGCGACCGAGGGAGCGGGCGAATGACTGAGCTCGACGCCGCCGCCCAGACGCGAGTGCTGATGCTGACCCCGTACCCGCCGATGCACGGTGGCATCGCCGTGTACGCCGGCCAACTGGCTGCGCGCCTTCGTGCCAACGGCGACGCGGTCGTCGTTGCGTCGCCCGAGCCCTCCAGCGCGGACTGTGTGCTCAACGTTCGCCGACGGGGAGCAGGCATCGAGCTTGCGAGGCTCGTTCGCCGTTTTGACAGCTTCGTCATCCAATTTCAGCCCGAGATGCTTGGCGATCCTGGCGCCAGTCGCTTCAAGCGCGGGCGGGCACTGTTGCGGCTCGCGGCAGCCATACGCGCGGCACCGAGGTCGGAGCTCTATGTGCACGAGGTCGACTATGGACAGGGCCCGCTCGCACCGATACTTCGCGCGCTCGTCCGTCCCGTATTTGCGAATGCGGACGTCCTAATCGTCCACACCGAACGGGAGCGAGGCGACCTTTCGAGGACCTTCAAGATCGACTCGAGCCGAATTCGCGTGGTGAGTCAGGGTGAGTATCTGTTGCCTCGAACAACTGACGACCGTCTCAGCGCGCGGCGCGCGCTGCGGGTTCCGGCCGACGAGTTAGTGCTGCTCTCGATCGGGTTTCTTCAGCCCAACAAGGGATTCGATCGTGCCATCCGCGGATTCGCGCACGTTCGGTCCGAGCGCGCGAGGCTGTACGTCGTCGGTTCGATGTGGCGCGAGGATGATGTAAGCCGCTCGCACGTGGAGGAGCTGCGGTGCCTGGCGGCTCAGACGCCGCGCGTCGAACTGCGCGAGGGCTATGTCACGGATGAAGAGTTCGACCGATGGATCGTGGCCGCTGACGTCCTCGTGCTGCCGTATCGATTCGGCTGGTCTTCGAACGTCATGGAGCGCGGATTACTGTATGCGCGGCCGGTGATCATGTCCGACGTTGGTGGGATGAGCGAGCAGGGAACAGATCGCAGCGGCGTGACGATGGTCAAAGATGACACGGAACTGGTGAGCGCCTTGGCGAGCGTTACTGACACACTCACCGCGCCTTAGTTCAGATCAAGCCCCGATGATTCGCACTTCTGGCAGCGGCACGATGAACTTCCCGCCGCCTTCGAGGAATTCCCGCTCGCGCTCGAGGAACTCGTCGAGGAAGTGCCAGGGCAGGACGAGGTAATAGTCGGGGTTCATCGCCCGCGAGTCCTCCTCGCTGATGATCGGGATTTGCGTCCCGATCGTCTCCGAGCCCCACTTGTCTGAGTTGCGGTCGGCCGCCGCCTCGATCAGGGCGTGGTCGATGTCCGCGTACTGCAAGATCGTGTTCCCCTTCGTCGACGCGCCATAGACGTGGATCTTCTTGCCTTCGTCGTGCAGCATCCGGCACGTCGAGAGCAGCTCGTCACGCACGAGCTCGACGCGCTGCCGGAACTCCTCGTATGGAGCCGGTGAGTCGAGCGCCAGCTCGAACTCGCTGACCCGTAGCCGGCGGAGCTGCTCGGCCTGCTCGGGCGTCTGCTGATGGTCTCCCTGATGCCCGATGAAAAGGCGAATCGAGCCGCCGTTGATGTCGTTGAGCTCTCCTGCGACGACCTCGAAGCCTCCCTCGCCCACCAGGCGTTCGATGACCGCGAGCGAGTAATACTCGAGGTGCTCGTGGACGATCGCGTCGAACGCGTTGGCGCCGAGCATCGAGGGCAGGTAGTGGAGCTCGATCACCCAGAGGCCGCCTTCGGCGAGCGACTGCGCGACGTCGGAGACGAACACCGACGGGTCCTCGAGGTCATAGAACATCGCGATCGAGGTGATCGCCTTGGCCTTCTGGTCGGGCCTGCTACGCCGGAAGCCCTCGGCGGAGAAGAAGTCCCGGACGACGGGATAGCCCTTCTCGACCGCGTAGCGGCCGACGTCGGACGGGTCGAAGCCGAGGTAGCGCAGCCCGCTCGACTCATAGCCGTCGAGCAGAGTGCCGTCGTTGCAGCCGATGTCCACGACCAGGTCGCCTGGCTCGAGCGACACGGTCGACTCGACGGCCCGGGCGATCCCGTGGAGGTTCTCGGTCATCGTGCGGTTGACGCCGCTCCGGTACCAGTAGGAGCTGTACAGGATCGAGCCCGGAACCGTGTGGCGCGTCTGGATCAGGCCGCATGCTTCCTGGTCCTGGGTCATGTCGCAGCGGACCAGCTCGAGTGGGATCGCGCGCTGCACGGGCTGGCTGCCGTTCGGATCGGCGAACGCGCCCGCGATTCGCTGATCACCGAGCGACAGGACGGGCGCGAGGTGGCGGCAGCCACAGATGCGGCAGGTGGAGCGGGTGATCAGGCTGGGGCGTGGGGCGGGCTTGGATGTGCTCACGGGTCTGCGTCCAGGAGCGCGGAACTATCTCACAGGCCCCCCCTGGCTCCCCGTGTAGCCTGCACGCCGGATGGCAAGCCCCGTCGCGCTGATCACCGGTATCACGGGCCAGGACGGCTCCTACCTCGCGGACCTGCTGGTCGAGCGAGGCTATGAGGTCCACGGCACCGTCCGGCGGTCCTCGACCGAGAGGTTCGAGCGAATCGAGCACCTGCGCGATCGGATCACCCTGCACCAGGCGGACCTGCTCGATCAGCGCTCGCTGGTCGACTCCCTGCGCACCGCCAGACCCGATGAGATCTACAACCTCGCCGCGATGTCGTTCGTGGCGGTCTCATGGATCCAGCCCACGCTCACCGCCGAGTTCACCGGCGTGGGGGTGACCCGGGTGCTCGAGGCGATGCGAGAGGTGTGCCCGGGGGCGCGCTTCTACCAGGCCTCGTCGTCGGAGATGTTCGGCAAGGTCAGAGAGGTGCCCCAAAATGAGGAGACCGCTTTCTACCCCCGTTCACCGTACGGCGTAGCCAAGGCGTACGGGCATTTCATAACCGTCAACTACAGGGAGTCATACGACATTCACGCGACCAGCGGGATCCTGTTCAACCACGAGTCCAGTAGACGTGGGCGGGAGTTCGTCACTCGCAAGATCACCTGGCACGCCGCCGCGATCAAGCTCGGCCTCGTCGACCAGCTGGAGCTCGGAAACCTCGATGCGCAGCGCGACTGGGGTTACGCGAAGGACTACGTCGAGGCGATGTGGCTGATGCTCCAGCGCGATGATCCCCAGGACTACGTGATCGCCACGGGCATCGCCCACTCGGTCCGCGACTGCGTCGAGATCGCATTCGACCAGGCGGGGATCAGCATCGACGACCACGTGGTCATCGACGAGTCGCTGAGACGGCCCGCAGAGGTCGACCACCTGATCGGGGATGCGTCCAAGGCCAAGCGCGAGCTCGGATGGGAGCCGAAGACTAGCTTTGAAGAGCTGATTCGCTTGATGGTCGATGCCGACTATCGGTTGCTGAACCGCTGAGCGTGACGACACCTAGCAAGAGGCGGCGGGCGCTCGTTACGGGCCTGTCCGGCCAGGACGGCTCCTACCTGGCCGAGCTGCTGCTCGCTGAGGGCTATGAGGTCGTGGGCGTGGTTCGCGGGGGTCGAGCCGACCATCTCGGAGCCGCCGACCACCTGCTCGGCCGGGTCGAGCTGATCGAGGGTGACCTGACCGCTCCCGAGAGCCTGGCGGCCGCGGTCGCGGACACGCGTCCCGACGAGCTCTACCACCTCGCTGCGCCGACGTTCGCACCCGACAGCTGGCGGCGCCCGGCTGAGACCTTCTCGGTGATCGCGGGCGCCACGGCGACACTGCTCGAGGCTGTCCGTGACCACAGCCCGAAGACCCGGGGGTTCGTCGCGGTCTCGGGGGCGATCTTCGGAGCGGCGCCGGAAAGCCCCCAGCGGGAGGACACCGTGTGCCGGCCCGGGACCCCGTACGCCACGGCGAAGCTCGCCGTGCACCAGCTGGTCGGGCAGCTCCGCCTCCACGACGAGCTGTTCGCCTGCTCGGGGATCCTCTACAACCACGAGTCCTCCAGACGCCCCGTGCAGTTCGTCTCGCGCAAGGTGACTCGAGCGGCGGCGGCGATCCGGCTGGGCCTCCAGCGGGACGTGGAGCTCGGGGACCTACACGCGGTGCGCGACTGGTCCTTCGCGGGTGACGTGATGCGCGGCGCGTGGCTGATGCTTCAGCAGGACCGCGCCGACGACTACATCCTCGCGAGCGGCGTCCCGCACACGGTCGCCGAGCTGGCCGAGATCGCCTTCTCGCACGTCGGGCTGGAGGCCGCGGATCACATCCGTGTCGCCTCCGAGCTTCAGCGCGCGCCGGATCTCGTCCCGCTCGTCGGTGATCCGAGCCGCGCTCGCAAGCGCCTCGGCTGGCGTCCCACGATGGACTTCCAGCAGCTGATCGAGTGCATGGTCGACGCCGATCTCCGAGAGCTCCGAGCCGGGCCGGAGTAGCCGTCGCCGCGATGCGCGTCTGCTTGGTCTACGACTGCTTGTTTCCGTACACCGTCGGCGGCGCCGAGCGGACGTATCGCCGACTCGCCGAGCTGCTGGCGGCCGACGGGCATGAGGTCACCTACCTGACGCTGCGCCAGTGGGACCGCGGCGTCGCACCGGACGTCGAGGGGGTCGATGTCCGCGTTGCGGGCCCGCGGATGTCGCTGTACACGGGCTCCGGTCGCCGTCGCGTGCTGCCGCCGATCGCGTTCGGGGCCGGCGTGCTCGGGCACCTGCTTCGCCACGGGCGCCGTTACGACGCGGTGCACTGCGCCTCGTTCCCGTACTTCTCGCTCCTGGCCGCAGGCGTCGCTCGCTGGAGCGGCCGCTTCCGGCTCGCGGTCGACTGGCACGAGGTCTGGACGCGCGGATACTGGCGCGAGTACCTCGGCTCGGTCGGCGGCGAGGTCGGGTGGCGCGTACAGCGGTTGTGCGTCCGGATCCCTCAGCGGGCGTTCTGCTACTCGCGGCTGCACGCCGCGCGACTTCGCGACGAGGGCTTCACGGGCGAGGTCACCGTGCTCCCCGGCGAGTGGAACGGGCCATTGAAGCCCCGGCCCGTCCAGCGGCCGGACCAGGTGGTGGTGTTCGCCGGCCGCCACATTCCCGAAAAGCGCGTGCTGGCGATCCCGCCCGCGATCGCGCGCGCTAGAGCAGAGCTGCCCGAGCTGACGGCCGTGATCCTCGGCGACGGCCCCGACCGGACGGGGCTTGAGCGGCTGATCGCCCAGCTCGGTCTGGGTGACGCGATCGAGGCCCCGGGATTCGTCGCCACCGAGCGGGTCGATCACGACCTCGGCAGGGCGCTGTGCATGCTGCTCCCCTCACGCCGGGAGGGCTATGGGCTGGTGGTGCTGGAGGCCGCGTCACGAGGCACGCCCAGCGTCGTCGTCGCCGATCCTGACAACGCCGCGGTGGAGCTCATGGCCGAAGGCGAGAACGGGCTCATCGCACCGTCCGCCTCGCCGGAGGATCTCGCCGAGGCGGTCCTCCGCATCCACGACGCCGGGCAGTCCCTGCGCGAGTCGACCGCGCGGTGGTTCGCCCGCAACGCGGAGCGGTTCTCGCTGCGCCGCACGCTCGAGATCCAGGCGCGCGCCTACGGCGACGCGGGCGAGTTGCCGTGAGCGGCTTCGACCAGCACGCCGAGCACAGTGTCCGCGGTCCGGGCCCACGAAAACTCCCGCGCGCGCGCGAGCGCGCGCGAGGACAGCGCGGCGCGGTGCCCGGGATCGCTGAGCAGCCTTACGAGCGCCGCCGAGATGCTCGACACGTCGCGTGGGTCGACGTAGTCAACGGCGTCGCCGCCGACCTCGGGAAGGCTCGAGCAGTCGGAGGTCACCACCGGTGCTCCCGCGCTCATCGCCTCCAACACCGGGAGGCCGAACCCCTCCTGCAGGGACGGGTAGCAGAACACCGCGCAGCGGCGGTAGAGCTCGCCCAGCTCGGCGTCGGACACCGACCCGAGCACTTTGCAGCGGTCGCCCAGCGACCGGAGCGCGTCTAACGAATCTCCCGCGTGCCAGCCCACGTTTCCCACCACCACCAGCCGATGCCGCCGCTGGAGCTCGCCGGGGAGCTGCCGGTAGGCGTCTACCAGCCGAGGCAGATTCTTGCGCGGCTCGACCGTGCCGACTGCGAGCACGAACCCCGGATCCGGGAGGCGGCCGTCGCCCGGCGGGGCCCCCGCGCCGGGACCCACGGCCGAGGCGGTCGCGAGCGGAGCGACCGTCGTGCGCGCGGCCGCACCCGGAAAGCGCGCCGCGAGTGCATCCGCCGTCGCCTGCGAGATCGCGATGAACGCGGCCGAGCGACGGACGGAGATGCCGAGCGTCAGTCGCTCGACCACCGCGGATCGCAGCCGTGGACGCGCGGCTCGGTCGAACGCGACCATGTCGTAGACGATCGGCACCGCTGGGATCGACAAGAGCCAGGTGGTCAGGTAGCTGTTCGAGGAGAGGAACACGTCGCATTCGCGGTTGGCCGCGCGAGCAGCGCGAACGTGCCACCAGGGATCTCGGCCCTCGATCACCCGCCATCGAAAGCGTTCGTCGAGCTGTGCTTCCCACGCGTCACGTGCGTACAGGCGATAGCCGTGCGGGTCCTCGCGCTCATGCAGCGCCCGCAGCAGCTCCTGGACGACGCGGCCGCGCCCGACGATCGGCTCCGCCGCTGCGCGAGCGTCGATCCCGATCGTCAGCGGGCGTTGCTCCGGCACGGCCGCTGACGATAGCGACGGCCTACGCTTGCGCCCGTGCACGTCGGCCTCAATCTGGTGTTCCTGGTACCCGGTGAAACGGGAGGAATGGAGATGTACGCGCGGGAGCTGGCCCCCGCGCTGGTACGGGCTGCGCCAGGGGTCCGGTTCACCGCGTTCATCAACCGAGAGGCGGCGGCGGCCGGTCTCGAGCTCCACGAGCGAATCGAGTCGGTGGTGGTGCCTGTGAACGCGCGCAACCGGGTCGAGTGGGTCCGCGGCGAGCAGCTGCAGCTGCCGCGCCTGGGCGCCCGGGCAGGGATCGACCTGATGCACAGCCTCGCCAGCACCGCCCCCGGGCGCGGCCAATTCGTTCGGGTGACGACGATCCACGATCTGATCTACCGCCGCTTCCCTGAAGCCCATTTCGGGCTGCGAACCCTGGGGATGCGCCTCCTTGTCCCTCTGGCTGCTCGCCGGTCGCACCGCATCATCGCGGACTCGCGGGCGACCGCCGAGGACATCGAGCATTTCCTTCGTGTCCGGCCCGGGAAGGTCGATGTCGTCCCGCTCGGGTTCGGCGATCCGCCGCACCGGTCCGTGATACCGGAGCCGCCGGACCGGGCGGCCGAACGATGGCAGCTCGGCGAGCGCCAAATGGTGCTGACGCTGTCGGCGAAGCGGCCCGTCAAGAACCTGGCCAGGCTGCTCGAGGCGCTCGCCACCTTCCCGGCCGAGCGCCGGCCGGTGCTGATGATGCCCGGGTATCCGACCCCGTACGAGCAGGAGCTGCGCCGCAAGGTCGCGGAGCTGGGACTCGAGCTTGATGTGCGAATGCCCGGCTGGCTGCCGCCCGACCAGGTCGAGGCGCTCTGGCGCCTGGCCCGCTGCTTCGTGTTTCCGTCTCTGTATGAGGGCTTCGGCGCGCCCATCCTCGAGGCGATGCGCCGCGGAGTTCCGGTGGCGTGCTCCGATCGCAGCTCGCTTCCCGAGGTGGCCGGTAACGCGGCGCGGTTCTTCGACCCCGAGCGGCCGACCGAGATCGCGGCCGCGATCGAGGAGCTGCTCCTCGACGAGCACAAGCGGGACGAGCTCGTCCGGCTCGGCCTCGAACAGGCGGACCGCTTCACGTGGGCCGAGACGGCGCGGCTGACACTCGCGAGCTACGACCGCGCGCTGTCGCACTGATTCGCGTGGCCGGGCTAGCATCTGGCCCCCGTGGGTAGCCGTGTCCGGACCTTCAGCCTCACCCCCTCCCAGTACCGCCGCGTCGCGTATATCGCGCTCGCCGCGCTCACGCTGATCGTCCTGACCGGCGCTGCGGTGCGCCTGACGGACTCCGGGCTTGGCTGCCCGGATTGGCCCAAGTGCTACGGCAAGGCCCTGCCGCCGCTCTCGACGCACGCGGTGATCGAGTACTCCAACCGGGTGGTCTCGGGGTTGGTCGGGGTGATCGCGGTCATCGCATTCGCCCTGTCGTTCTTCCGCCGCCCGTTCAGGCGCGATCTGATGTGGCTGTCGCTGACGCTGCCGCTGGGCGTCGTCGCGCAGGCGGTACTGGGCGGGTTCACGGTGCGCGAGCATCTCGCGCCCGGGTTCGTGATGGGCCACTTCGCGCTGTCGATGATCGTGCTGGTCGGTGCCGTGGCGCTGGCGTGGCGCGCGACCTACGAGCCGCGAGCGCGGCCGCGCTCGACCGACCGGCTCACGGTCTGGTGCATACGCGCGCTGTTGCCGCTCGGGGCGATCACGATCTTCGCCGGCACCGCGGCGACCGCCGCCGGGCCGCACTCGGGCGGGGTCTCGGGTCAGCACGTCCACCGGCTGACCTTCAAGGGCGCCGACACGCTCACCTGGCTCGTCCACCGACATGCGACGATCGCCGCGCTGTTCGGAGTCGCGGTGATCGCCGTGTGGCTGCTGGCGCGCCGCCGCGGCCTCGATCGGACGATCGAGCCCCTGACGGTCCTCGGCGTGCTGATGGCGGCGCAGGGGCTGGTCGGCAGCGTTCAGTACGAACTGCGCCTGCCCTCGGACATCGTGTGGGTGCACGTCGGGCTCGCGACCGCGACCTGGCTCGCGCTGCTGTGGGCGGTCGCGGCGGCGGGCAGCCTGGTGTCGCGGCGGGCGCCGGTGCCGGCGGCCGAACCGGCGCCGGAGCCGCGCGACGTCCGCGAGCTCGAGGCGGTTGGGCCGTGAGCACCGATCGGGCCGCCCCCGGCGCCCCGCCGCGGACCGCTCGCAAGGGCGACCCGTCGCTGAACATCCTGGTCGTCGACGACGAGTCCGACCTGCGCGAGATGCTCACCCGCTCGTTCTCGCGCGAGGGACACCGGGTGGTAGCGGTGCCGGACGGGCGGACGGCGATCGACCGAGCGGGCGGCGAGCACTTCGACATCGTGCTGCTCGACGTGGCGCTGGGTCCGGGCCCGGACGGCTACGAGGTCTGCCGGACGCTGCGGACGCGCCGCAACGTGGTCCCGATCATCATGCTCACGGCGCTCGACTCGGAGGCCGACGCGGTGCTCGGGCTCGAGGCCGGCGCCGACGACTACGTCACCAAGCCGTTCGGGCTCGCGGAGCTTCGCAGCCGGATCCGCGCCGTCCTGCGCCGCGCCGGCACCCGCGCGCTCGGGGACGAGCTGCTGGTCGTCGGGCCGATCACGCTCGACCGCGCCCAGCGCGAGGTGACGATGGACGGCAAGCCGGTCCGGCTCACGTTCTCCGAATTCGAGCTGCTCGACGCGCTGATGACCGACCCGGGGCGGCTGCTCGGCCGCCAGGAGCTGCTCCGCGCGATCTGGGGTGACAGCGCGTATCGGGACCCCCGCGCGATCGACGTGCACATCCGCCATCTGCGCGAGAAGCTCGAGCCGGAGCCAGACAAGCCCCGCAACATCCTCACCGTCCGCGGCGCCGGATACCGGCTGCGAGGGGACTAGCGGTGCGCGCGCGACGCGGGCTTCCGGCCCTCGGTCTGCGCAGCCAGATCGTCGGCGGAGTGCTGGGGACCGCGGTCGTGACGCTGGTCGTCGCCGCGATCGCGCTGCTCGGCCCGCTCGAGAACTCGCTGCGCAACGCGGCGATGAAGACGCTTCAAGCCGATCTGCACGGGTCGACGAGGCCGTTCGCGACGCGTGACTACACCCTGCTCCCGACCTCCCACGACGCGCGCGAGGACCTGCTGAAGGCGCAACAGCAGCTCGGCGAGCGGATCGGCGCGATCGACGCGGTGCTCGGGTACCCGGAGGCCGATGGCCGCGGCCGGCTGCTGCTGTCGGCGAGCGCCGAGGGGTCGCGGATCGAGTCCGACCAGATGACCGACGCGCAGGCGGCGTTCCGCACCGGGCGGCGCCAGTACACGTTCGGCTCGATCGACTCGACCGAGTACGCGCGGGCGGCGATTCCGTTCAGATCGGGTGGTCTGCAGTACGTGCTCGCGGTCCGCAAGCCGATCGACACGATTCCGCGCGCCGCGAGCGCCGTTCGCACCGCGTTCCTGACCGCTGCGCTCGTCGCGCTGGCGCTGACGTTGATCTTCGCGATCCCGCTGTCGGCCCGGATCGTCCGCCGGCTGCGGCTGCTCCGGCAGGCGGCGCTGCGGCTGGCCGAGGAGGGGCCGGCGGTGGAGGTCCCGGTCGATCGCGTGCGCGACGAGGTCGGCGACCTCGCGCGCACGTTTGCGCTGATGCAGCAGCAGCTCCTCCAGCAGGAGGAGGCGCGCCGGGCGTTCGTCGCGACCGCGTCGCACGAGCTCCGCACGCCGCTGGCGACGCTCGACGGGATGCTCGAGCTGCTCCACGAGGACCTCAAGGCCGGGCTCGTCGACCGCGAGGACGCGGAGGCGCTTGTCGAGCGCGCGCGTGTTCAGTCGCGGCGCCTCGGTCGACTGGCAGCCGACCTTCTCGATCTATCGAGGCTCGACGCGCAGATCGAGCTGCGCTCCGAGCCGGTCGAGCTCGGCGAGCTCAGCCGGGCGGTGCTCGCCGAGTTCTATCTCGGCACCGCGGAGCGGCAAATCGTCACCTCGCTGGACGACGGCGGCGGCTCGGTGTGGGCGCTCGGCGATCCTGGCAGCGTTGCCCGGATCCTCCGGATCCTGCTCGACAACGCGCTCCGCTACAGCCCGGACGGCGGCGAGGTCACGGTCGAGCTGCGCAATGGCTCCGGCGCTGCCTCGCTGACCGTCACCGACCACGGCTCGGGGGTTCCACCCGAGGACCAGCGCCTGATCTTCGAGCGGTTCAAGCGCGGCCGCCAGACCTCCGGGCAGGCGGGCTTCGGGCTCGGGCTCGCGATCGGCCGCGAGCTCGCCACCCGGATGGGGGGTGAGCTGACGCTCGAGCCGCACGACGGGCCCGGGGCGAGCTTCACGCTGTCGCTCCCGGCGGCCAAGGCACCCGAGGAGGACGTGGTCGCGATGGCTTAGCGCCACGAGTTGGAGGTACAGCGGCATTCGAGCGGCCCCTGACGGCATCTGGCAGCGTCCTCGGTCGGGGCAATATCTTCGGATATTGCGCCCTCCCTGCGTCCTTGCCAGACACCGTCAGTGACCCCTCTCGGTGCCACCGGACCTCCAACTCGCGGCACTAGCTGGCAGCATGGCCGCAATGGACGAGCGGCTCATGCAGGCGATGCTCGAAGTCGACGAGCATCACTGGTGGTACCGCGGCCGGCGGCTGATCGTGCGCGCCGAGCTCGACCGGCTGCCCCTGCCCGCGGGCGCACGGGTGCTCGACGCCGGGTGCGGCTCGGGCCGGACGCTCCAGGAGCTGGCCGGCTACGGCGAGGTGTCGGGCATCGAGCTGGATCCCGACGCAGCCGCGTTCGCCGCCGCCAAGGGCGACGGCGAGGTGCGGGTCGGACGGCTCGAGGAGCTGCCGTGGGAGGACGGCACCTTCGACCTGATCACGTGCCTCGACGTGATCGAGCACACCCCCGATGACCGGCTCACGCTCGCCGAGCTCCGCCGCGTCTCGAAGCCCGGCGGCTGGCTGCTGGTGACGGTGCCGGCGTACCAGGCGCTGTGGTCGCTGCACGACGCCGCCAATCACCACTACCGCCGCTACAGCCGGCGCTCGCTGCGCCGCGCCGCCGTCGAGGCCGGCTGGCGGGTCCGCCGCCTGACCTCGTTCAACAGCTTCCTGCTGCCGCCCGCGGCGGTCGTGCGCCTAGCGCAGCGCCGGCGCGAGCCCGACGCGGACTACACGCCTCAGCTCGGGTTGCCGCCGGCGGCGGTCAACGAGGTTCTCGAGCGGCCGTTGCGCCTGGAGGCGCGCTGGCTGGCTCGCGGCGGGACACTGCCCGCCGGGCTGTCGCTGCTCGCGGTGCTCGAGAATCCCGCGCCATCGCCGTGACCGCGGAGGAGCTCGGTGCGATCATCGGGCTCTCGAACAGCCTTGGGTACCTGCTGCCCGCGATCATCGGGCTCGAGTCGATGGGAGTGCCGTCGCCGGGTGAGACCGCGCTGGTGCTCGCCGCGATCCTCGCCAGCCAGGGACACCTCAACATCGAGCTGGTGATCGTGATCGCCGCCGTCTCGGCGATCATGGGCGACAACATCGGCTACCTGCTCGGGCGCAGGTTCGGGCGCGAGGTGTTCACCTCCCGCGGTCCGCTCCACACCCATCGGGTGCGCGCGATCGATGCGGGCGACCGGTTCTTCGAGCGTCACGGCCCGAAGGCCGTGTTCTTCGCGCGCTGGATCGCGCTGGTGCGGTTCGCGGCCGCGTGGCTGGCCGGGATTAACAAGATGCGGTGGCGCACGTTCTTCTTCTGGAACGCGCTCGGCGGTATCTCGTGGGCGATCACGTTCGGGCTGGTCGGCTACTTCGGCGGCAAGGCGGCCGCCCACGTGCTCACCGAGGTCGGGATCGCCGGTGCCGTGCTACTCGCCGTCGCGATCGTGGGCGGCGTGATCTACCTCAGGCTGAAGGATCGTGGCGGAGCGAGCGGGAGTTGATGCAGTAACGCTGCCCGGTCGGCGCCGGACCGTCGTCGAACACGTGCCCCAGGTGCCCGCCGCACCGCTTGCAGAGCACCTCGGTCCGCGCCATCCCAAAGCTGCGGTCGGTGCGCAGCTCGACGTTCTCCGCGACCGCCGGCTCGTAGAAGCTCGGCCATCCGGTGCCTGAGTCGAACTTCGTGTCCGACCGGAACAGCTCCGCGTCGCAGCCCGCGCATCGGTAGGTGCCGTCCTCCTTCAGGTTCACGTACTCGCCGGTGAACGGCCGCTCGGTCCCGTGCCGGCGGAGGATCTCGTACTGCTCGGGCGTCAGCCGCTCGCGCCACTCCTGCTCGGAGAGCTGCAGCTCGCGCTTCGTGTCTGTCTCGTGTGTAGTCATGCATACAACGGTAGCGCCGCTGGGGTAGGTTCCCGGACGTGGAATTCGGCGTCGGCATCTTCCCGACCGAGGCAGCGCAGCTCCCTTCCGAGCTCGCGCGGCTGGCCGAGGAGCGGGGCTTCGAGTACCTGCTGTTCCCGGAGCACACGCACATCCCGGCGAGCCGCGAGACGCCATACCCGGCGGGCGGCGAGCTGCCGCCCGAGTACAGCCACACGTACGACCCGTTCGTCGCGCTGACCGCCGCCGCGACGGTCACCGAGCGCCTCAAGATCGGGACCGGGATCTGCCTCGTGATCGAGCGCGACCCGATCGTCACTGCCAAGGAGGTCGCGTCGCTCGACCGCCTCTCGAGCGGGCGGTTCCTGTTCGGGGTCGGGGCGGGCTGGAACGCCGAGGAGATGCGCAACCACGGGACCGATCCGGCCCGGCGGTTCGGGATCATGCGCGAGCGGATCGAGGCGATCAAGGCGATCTGGAGCGAGGACGAGGCGAGCTACTCGGGCCGCTACGTGAACTTCGAGCGGATCTGGAGCTGGCCGAAGCCGGTCCAGCAGCCGCATCCCCCGATCCTCGTGGGCGGCAACGGCGCGCAGGTGATCGATCGCGTGCTCGCGTTCGGCGACGAGTGGATGCCCAACCGGGTGCCCGACGAGCAGATGATCGAGCGGATCGGGGAGCTTCAGCGCCGCGCCGAGGACGCCGGCCGCGGGCCGATCCCGGTCAGGATCGCCGGTCTGATGCGTGACCCGTCGCGGATCGAGCGCCTCGAGCAAGCCGGCGCGACGAGCGGCTTCTTCTGGCTGCCGGCGGGTGACAAGGACGAGGTCGAGCGGGCGTTTGACAAGTACGCCGCCGCGGTCGCCGATTATCAAAGCTCGAGGTAGCTCGAGGCCGCGCGCGGATCCGGCGCCGCCGTCTCCATCGCCAGCGTCGACCACGCGAAGCTGGACGTCCCCATCCCGGCCGCGGTGTACGGGTTGTAGTACTCGCGCAGCCCGCTCTTGTCGACCAGCTGCGCGAGGCGCGCAGCCAGCTCCGCGGCCTGCTCGTCGTAGCCGAGACGCACGAGCCCGAGCCACACCATCCACGCGGCGTTGATCCACACCGGGCCGCGCCAGTAGCGCCTGACCCCGAGCAGGTCCGCGTTCTTGAGCGAGAAGCTCGGGTCGGCGGCGGACACCGACGGCATCCCGAACGGCAGCCAGAACCGCCGCTGGTCGAGCAGGTGCTCCTCGACCAGCCGGCGGCCGATCTGCTCAGGCAGGTCCGGGAGCGCCAGCGGCGCGAGCGCCGTCCACGTGAGCGGGGGCGGCTGCTCGAGCGCCGGACGCGCGAGCGGCCAGAACAGGCCGCTGTCGGCGTCGTACATCCGGTCGACGATCGTCGGGGTCAGCGACGGCCGGCCGAGCGCCAGCCTCGACAGCCCGTACAGGACGTTGGTCATCACCTCGCAGCACACCGGGCCGCCCGCGTCGGCGATCCGGCGCAGGTCGTACCGGAGGCGACGGTTGCGCCGGAGCAGCAGCACGAATCCGGGCCGCGCATGCGAGCGGCCGCGCCAGATCGGGTCGAACTGCGGCGAGTCGTCGAGCCCCGACTCGTCGGGTTGGACGATCCAGATCAGCCCGTCGCCGTCGAGGTCGCGATTGGCGGCCAGCCACTCGTGGTGGCGGACGATGCCCTCGACCTCCGCGGGGTTCCCGACGGCGATCCGCCACGCCCACGCCAGCGCCGGCGGCTGGATGCTCGAGGTCATCGTGTCCGACCGCGAGAGCACGTTATAGGTGAACCGGCGGAAGCCGGTCGGCGGCCCTTCCCAGAAGATCGTGTGACCGATGAAGCCGTCCTCGCGCTGGGCCGCGAGCAGCGTCTCGAGCTCGCTCCGCGCCCGCGCCTCGTCGAACCGCCGCCACACGATCGCCGCGAAGCACGAGTCCCAGAACCACTGCCAGGGGTAATGACCGGGGCTCGGGCGCGTGTACCCGAACGCCACCCGGTCGGCCGCCCGCACCCCCTCGATCCAGTTCCGGCGCAGTGTCCACTCGCACATCGAGCGGACCAGTTCGAGGTCCTTCACCTTGGGCATGCCGGGGATCCTCTCAGCCCGGGCGGCGCGCTCAGGCCCTGAGCCGGCGTGCGAGGAAATCGACGAGCGCCTCGGTCGTCGCGTTGGGCTCGTCCTCCCACACGAAGTGGCCCGCGTCCTCGAACACCTTCAGCTCCGAGGCCGGGATCTCTTCGTGGAAGCGGTGGGCGTTCTTGACCGTCGTGAAGCGGTCGCCGGCGCCCCACAGGATCAGGGTTGGCAGCGCCAGACGCGCCAGCCTGCCCTCGTAAGGCTCGAGCTTCTCGAAGTCGCCCGAGCGGTACAACTCGAGCGCCGCGCGCTTGCGGGTCTCGTCGGCCAGGCCCTTCCAGTACTCGTCGACGGCGTCGTCGCCGATCCCTGACGAGAGGCCCTTCATCATCTGGGCGAACCCATCGCGTGTGAACCCCGCGATCAGCTGCTCACCCTCGCCGGGGGTGCGCATCACGTTCGCGAAGTCGTGCCAGCGGCGGTCGGCGAAGAAGCCTCCATCGGAGATCACGAGCGCGTCCACGCGCTCCGGGTTCTCGCACGCCCACCGAAGCCCGACCATCACCCCCCAGTCGTGGGTCACGAGCGCGACCGGTCCCGGATCCAGCGCGGACACGAACCGCTCGAGCGCCTCGATGTGGCGCTCCCACGTTCCGGGCGGGTCGGGTTCGGAGTCGCCGTAGCCCGGGAGGTCCGGGGCGAGCGCTCGCCGGCCGGCGGCTCCGAGCGCCGGGAGCGCATCGCGCCACATGTACGAGGACTCGGGGAACCCGTGGACCAGCAGCACGGCCGGGGCGTCGGCCGGACCCTCCTCGCGGTACGCAAGCCCGGCGGCGCGCTTCATCGCTGATCGAAGCGGATCGGAACCAGCGCGCGCAGCGCGTCGCAGACGCGCGGCGGCACCTGCCAGTGACCGGTTGCGGCCACCCGCAGCAGCGTCTCGAGCTGCCTGCCGAGCCCCTGCGGGGCGAGCGCGATCTCGTATTCGAGCGCTCCGCTGCCGACCTTGGTGACGGTCACCGTCCCGCCGAGGCCCGCGAGGAACGGCTGCGTGGCCGGGTTGTCGCCGGCGACCAGCGCCGTGAAATGGGAAACGCCCTCGTCCCGCGCGCGGTCGGCGAGGCGGTCGAGGAGCACCGTGCCCAACCCGCGCCGCTGCCACTCGTCGGCGACCGTCACCGCGACCTCCGCGCGCGTCGGATCGTCCTGGTCGCGCACGAACCTCGCGACCGCGACCCCCTGGCCGGTGACCGGGTCGATCGCCCCGAGCGCCTCGTGCCGGTGGCCGTCCACCTCGGTCAGGTACCGCAGCTCGGCGTTCGAGAGGCTCGGCTTGCTGGCCAGGAACCGAAGCCGCCGGGACTCGGCGCTGAGCCGCTCGAACCCCTCGGCGATCAGCGGCGCGTCCCGCGCGGTGATCCGTGCGATCCGGACGCGGCTGCCGTCGCGCAGCACGACGTGCTCGGCCTCGAGCCGGGGCGGGGCGGCGGGATCTGGGGCGGCGGGGCGGGCGCTGGCCACGCGCCCCAACTTAACAGCCTCACCTGACCAGGCAATTGGGATTAGGCGGTCCGTCCGCAGGAAACGCGTGCGCGAGCCCGAGCGCGATGTCGTGCGAGCGCGCCACGTAGCCGGGTGAGTAGTAGTGGATCCCGTCGGGGATGAACCACTTGCGCTGCGCGTAGGACGCCCAGTCGAACACCCGCATGTTCGGGTACCGGGAACAGTTCGCGAGCAGCGTCTGGTTCCACTTCTGCATCTGGTCCTCGGCGTAGGGGTTGCCGGGCGGCAGCAGCGAGATCGAGTCGATCCACATCGCCGGCTGCTTGCCGACGATCTCCATCATCCGGTTGATCCGGTACTGATAGCTCGGGCCTCCGTCGTGGACGTTGTCGACTTCGTTGGTTCCGAGCGCGAAGATCCAGCAGCCGTTGAAGCCCTGCTGGATGTGGTTCTGCGCGACGGTCGCGGCGTTCGCATTGCCCTCGAACGTCTCGACGATCGAGCGTGCCCCGGAGATTTCGGGGATCGTCGTCTGCACGCCGACGTCGGACAGCTGGGCGGGCAGCTGCAGCTTCTGGTTCGGGATGTAGTCGTTCGAGGTCTCGCCCTCGGACGTCGAATCGCCGATATAGACGACCGACTTGCACGAGGTCCTCGTCGAGGCCACCGCCTTGCGCGCCGCCGGCTCCGCGGCGCTTGTCGTGGTCGTGTGGGAGCCCCCGGACTGCCCCGCGACCGCCGTGCTGCCCGCCGTGCGCTGTTTTAGGCGGGGGATCGTCGCGATCTTCCTGACGCTCGTCGAGGTGAGGCTCGCCGACGCGACCGGCAGTGCTCCTGCCAGTCCAAGCAGCGGGATCAGCACCGCCGCGAACACCGCCGACAGCGCGACCGCGCGCGGCTGCGCGCCGATCCGGCTCGCGCCGCTGCGCAGCTGGCGCCACAGACGCCCGATCGCCCCGTGGCGGACCGGCTCCTCGACGTACCGCCACGAGAGGCTCGCGATCGCGACGGTGGCGGCGACCTCGAGCGTCCCGCGCACCCATCCGGGAGACTGGCCGGCGGGGGTCGCCAGCACGATGATCGGCCACTGCCACAGGTAGATCCCGTAGGAGCGCACCCCGATCCACCGCAACGGCCTCCAGCTGAGCGCCGCGCCGACGCGGCTCGCCGGGTGCACGACCGCCGCCACGACCGCTGCGGTCGCGAGCGACAGCAGCAGGAACCCGTACGGGTACAGGAACGAGCTGAACGCATCGGTTTGCCAGATCAGCAGCACGATCACGAGCGCGCCGAGCACGGCGAAGCCGTCGAGCAGCACCGGCAGGCGGGGGTTGACCGCCGCCCGGCGCGGCAGCCGGCTCGGCCAGACGATCGCCAGCGCCGCCCCGATCAGCAGCGTGAACGCACGGGTGTCGGTGCCCTCGTACGCGCGGGTCGGGTCGTAGCCGGGGTGGAACGCGATGCCCATCACGACCATCGAGACCACGGCGAGGCCGATCGTCATCCACAGCAGCCCCGTCCGGGTGCGGAGCACCCGGACGCCGAACAGCACCAGCCACGGCCACACGATGTAGAACTGCTCCTCGATCGCCAGCGACCAGATGTGATCGAGCGGCAGCGGGGTCGCGAACCGGGCGAAGTACGACCCGTGCTGGGCGATCGTCGACCAGTTCGCGAAGTACAGGGCCGACGAGATCACCTGACGGCGGACCTGATCGAGCTGCGAGGCATCGAACAGCGCGATCCACACGCTGACGACCGCCAGCATCAGGAACAGCGCGGGCAGCAGCCGCCGAGCCCGCCGCAGCCAGAACTGTCCGAGCCCGAGGTTTCCGAATCGCCCCCAGTGCCCGAGCAGCAGGTCGGTGATCAGGTAGCCCGACAGCGTGAAGAAGATCCCGACCCCGAGCATCCCGCCCTTCGCCCACGGCAAGCCGAGGTGGTAGGCGATCACGCCTATCACCGCCAGCGCACGGATCCCGTCGAGGCCGCCGATGTAACGGCGGCCCGGCTCGATTGGGCGTGGCATCGCTAGGCCCTGAGGCCTCGGGTCGGCGGGCTGTCAGCTCCCCGGGGGCTCAACGCATTCAAGTGTGCCGCAATCCCCGGTCGCGAGGTGTCGCGCCGCCGGCGCGGCCCGGACCTACCGCGCCAGCGCCTCGATCGTGTTGGCGACCGCCTCCAGCCCGCCGAACGGGGTCCACACCAGCGCCCGCTCGAACAGGCCGGCGCGCCGCTCCTCGTACTGCCTGCGGACCTCGTCGGGCGTCCCGGCGATCGCGATCGCGGCGAGCATCTCGTCCGTGACGGCGGCGGCCATTCCCGCCCAGTCACGCTGCTGCCACGCAGCGCGGATCTTGTCGGCCTGCCCCCCGAAGCCGTGGTGGGTAAGCACCGGCCGGTAGGTCGAGACGGTCGAGTTGAACGCGATCACCCCCCGCGCGACCTCGCGCGCGGCGGCGCCGTCCTCGCCCGTGATGCACGTGATGTAGCCAGCGATCGGCGGAGGCCGATCGCGCCCCGCTCGTTCCGCGCCGCGCGCGAGCGCGGGGCGGACGACCTCCCGCGTGTACTCGGGCGTGAACAGCGGGTGCCCAACCAGGCCGTCCGCAACGGCGCCGGCGGCTTCGATCATCCGCACGTTCACGCCCGCCATGTAGATCGGGAGGTCGGCTCTGAGCGGCGGCGGGACCGGCGCGGTTGGGTGCACGATCGTGCGGTAGAAGCGCCCCTCGTGCTCGAGCGGGCCCTCGTGGAGCCGCAGCAGCGAGCGGACCAACGGCACCAGCTCCTCCATCCGCGCGGCCGGATGCTCGCCATCCAGCCCGTGCCACTCCCGCTGCATCCGCTGCGTGCCCGTGCCGAGCCCGAGGATCAGCCGTCCGCCCGACAGGGAATCCAGGTCGCGCGCCTCGGCAGCCAGCACCAGCGGAGTGCGGCCGAACGCGTACGCGATCGCCGTCCCGAGCGTCGCCCGCTCGGTGGCCTGCGCGACCGCCGCCAGCGTGACCGTCGCCGAGTGATCGGGGAACTCCGTCGTCCACACCGACTCGAAGCCGGCCTGCTCGGCCAGCACGGCGGCGGCGACCGTCTCGTCGATCGTCGGCAGCGACAGGACGATCCCGAGCTCGCTCACCATGTCTTCTTCAGCTCACGCGTCGCCGAGCAGCCGCGCGGCGACCGCGTCGACCTCGGCCAGATGGCGCCGCTTGACGTCCGGGTCCAGGAACGACGCCTCGAAGCTGTTGCGCGCCACCTGCACGATCTCCTCGTCGCTGAGGCCCATGCCGTCGCTGCCGAGCACCGTGAAGTTCGCCCCGACGTAGCCGCCGAAATACGACGGGTCGTCGGAGTTGGCGCTCACGATCAGCCCGCTTCGCAGCAGCTGCGGGAGCGGGTGCTCACGGATGTCCTTGACGACCTTCAGCCGGAGGTTCGAGAGCGGGCACATCGTGAGCGGGATCCGGTCGCGCCGGAGCCGCTCCACGAGCTGCGGATCGTCGACCGCGGCGTTCCCGTGATCGATCCGCTCCCACCCGAGCTCGAGCGCTTCCCACACATATGCGGGCGGCCCCTCCTCGCCGGCGTGGCCGACCTTGTGCTTGCCGAGCTGCCCGGCGCGCTCGTAGACGGCTCTGAACTTCGACGGCGGGTTGCCGCGCTCGGAGGAATCGAGGCCGACGCCGATCCACCGGTCCGAGAACGGCAGCGCGTCCTCGAGCGTCTGGATCGCCGACTCGCAGCTCAGATGGCGCAGCAAGCAGATGATCAGGTGCGAGCTGATCCCCAACCGCTCGCGTCCCTCGTCGAGCCCGTCGGTGATCCCGTCGATCACGGTCTCGATCGCCACGCCGCGCTCGGTGTGCGTCTGCGGGTCGCAGAAGATCTCGACGTGCCGGACGTTGTCCTCGGCGACCCGCTCGAGGTAGGCGATCGTCAGCCGGCGGAAGTCATCGCGAGTGCGCAGCACCGCGCACGCCGCGTAGTAGATGTCGAGGAAGTCCTGCAGCTCACCGAAGTCGTAGGCGGCCTTGACGGACTCGATGTCCGGGTAGGGAAGCTCGACCCCGTTCCGCGCCGCGAGCTCGAACATCAGCTCCGGCTCGAGCGTCCCCTCGATGTGGATGTGTAGCTCGGCCTTCGGGAGCTCGTGGGCGAGGTCGGCCACCGGGGCGCACTCTAACTCCGGTGCCTGTCCGGACGCGTCGCTCGGTAATCCATACGTACGTGGTAACGCGCGCCGGCCCTGCCGCGAACAGCGGAGGCCGTCGCAGCTCACCGTACCTACGCTCGTGGTGTGACGAAAGGAGGTTCAAATGTCCGCCCTAAGAACCAATGGGGCGCGTACGGGAGAGGGCGGACGTTGGTCCAGCGCTGACCTACGAGACTGAAGAGCCTTCGTACAAGGGCGCAGGATGGATCGTGTTCGCGACCGCGATGTTCGTGATCGCCGCGTGCCTCAACATCATCTGGGGCATCGCGGCCGTCTCGAGCTCGCACTTCTTCGTTGCGAACGCGCACTACATCCTCAGCGACCTGAACACCTGGGGCTGGGTCGTGATGGGCTTCGGGGCCGTTGAGGCCCTCGCCGCTCTGTCGATCTGGCGCGGAGGTTCGTTCGGACGCTGGTTCGGGATCGCCGTCGCAAGCATCGCCGCGGTTGTGGCGATGGTGACGATTCCGGCCTATCCGTTCTGGTCGCTGACGCTAGTCGCGCTCTACATCCTGGTCGTGTACGGCCTTGCCGCGTACGGCGGCAAGCCGGCTCTGACCGGTTGACAGCCCGACGCGGCCTGGGCGGCCCCCTCAGGGGGGTCGCCCTCCGCCGCCCGTGAGCTCAAGCCACCGCGTCGGCCGGCAATCCGACCAGTGCTGCGCTTCGCTCCCACAGGCCCGCGGCCAGCTCGGGATCGCGCGCGGCGTCGCTCGGCTGCGAGACCTTCTCCTCCTCGATGTACTCGCCCGTCAGTCGCCCGCCCTCCTCAGAGGTGGCGAGCCACACCAGCGAGCGCGCGCCGCGCTCCGGAGAACGGAAGAACGGCGCCCCGAGCGTTGTCAGCAGTTTCCAGATCCCGTTCTCGTTCTTCCCGAAGCCGGTGCGCACGACGCCGGGGTGAAAGCAGTTGGCGTGCACGTCGGGCACGCGCCGCGCGAGCTCGCGGGTGAACAGGATGTTGCACAGCTTGGAGGTGCCGTACACCCGCATCGCGGAGTACGAACGCTCGGACTGCAGGTCGTCCAGATCCAGGCGGCCGCCGGTGTGCGCGTCGGACGCGGTCGTCACGACCCGGCCTCCCGAGAGCCGGTCGAGGAGCAGGTTCGTGAGCAGGAACGGCGCCAGATGATTGAGCGCGAAGGTCCGCTCGAATCCCTCGGGCGTCACCGCGCGGGACGCGAACAGCGCGCCTGCGTTGTTCGCGAGCACGTCGATCCGCTCGTGGCGCTCGCGCAGCTCGCCCGCCAGCGTGCGCACGTCCGCCATCAGCGTCAGATCGGCGACCTGCGTGTGAACCGGCGCCCCGCCGCCCGCGTCGGTTGCCTCGCGTGCGACCGCTTCGACGCGCTCGGGCTCGCGGCCGACCACGACCAGCTCCACGCCCCGTCCGGCCAGCTCGACCGCGGCGGCGCGCCCGATCCCACGTGTGGCTCCGGTGAGCACGACCAGCGTCACGGGCGCGACTCTATCCCCAATCGGCCAAGCTAACCGGATGCAGCATGGATCGCTCATGCGCAGGATGGGCGGCGTCGCGATCGCCGCTGGGGCGGTGTTCGGGGTGATCACGGCGATCGTCACCTCGAACCACTCGCTGGGGCTCGATGCAGGCGCGTTCGACGTCGCCGACGACATCCGCGCATCGTGGCTCGGCCACGTGGCGCGGGTGGTGACCTCGTTCGGCCTGCTCGCGATCGTCGGTCCGGCCGTGGTCGCGGCGGCTGCCATGCTGTGGCTGCGGGGCCGCGGCGCCCGCGCGGCGGCGCTCGTGACCGGTGCGGCGCTGGCATGGCTGAGCGTCTGGATCACGAAGGCGGTCGTCGGCCGCGCCCGTCCGCCGCATCCGGTCGTGCACACCGTCGGACACAGCTATCCGTCGGCGCACGCCGCCAATGCCGTCGGGTGGCTGGCACTCGCGGTTGCGCTCACCTGCCTGATCGGCTCGCGGCTTGGCCGGGTCGCTGCAGTGAGTGCGGGCGCCGCGCTCGCCGTGCTGGTCGGGCTCAGCCGGATCTACCTGCGCGCGCACTACCTCTCCGACGTGATCGCGGGCGAGGCGCTCGCGGTCACGATGTACGCGCTGGCGGTGACCGGTGTGCTCCGGTGGCGGTATCGTCGCGGGAGCCGGTAGAAAGCTGGGCGAATCTGGAGGCTTGTGTTGGCGTACCGTGATCTCACCGAGGCCGTTCCGGACGTCGTGCAGCGATCGGCGGCGCCGGCCTCGACGACCGTCCTGATCAGCCGCCGCGAGTCGTTCAACGCGGCCCACGCGCTGCGAAACCCGGACCTCTCGGAAGCCGAGAACCAGCGGCTGTACGGAAAGTGCGCCAACCTCCACGGCCACAACTACGTGCTCGAGGTCGAGGTCGCGGGTGCGGTCGATCCGAACACGGGCTACGTGTTCGACCTCAAGGAGCTCTCGGATGTGATCTCCAGGCGGATCATCGAGGACGTCGATCACCGCAACCTGAACACCGACGTTCCGTGGCTGGCGGGGCTGATTCCGACGGCTGAGAACCTGGCTTTGGCGTTTCGGGAGAGGATTCGGCCGGAGCTGCCGGAAGGATCACTGCGAAGGGTTCGCGTGTGGGAGACAGACAAGAACTGGGCCGAGGTCGGTGAGGGCGGGTGAGCTGCTGTCGCGCGGCGCGGGGGATCTGCGCACCCGCTACACCGCCGCCGACCTGAGCGCGCTCGGCGCCGATGAGGCGCGGCGGTTCCTGCGCGGCGGCTCCGGCGACCCCGGGGTCGACCTGCCGCTCGCGTTCGAGCTCCTGTACCGCCTCGAGCCGGAGCTCTACGACCGGCTCGCGAGCGCGGAGCGGCTGCATCCCGCGGTCATTCAGTGGCTCCCGGCGGGCCTCGAGCGGATCGTCGAGGTGGGCGCCGGAACGGGCCGGCTCACGCTCGAGTTGCTCGGCCGCGGTGATGAGATTGTGGCGGTCGAGCCCGCGCAGCCGCTCCGCGAGCTCCTCGTCCGCAAGCTCGGCCGCGTGGAGCGTGGCGACAGCGTGCGGGTGACCGCCGGCTTCTTCGATCAGCTCCCGGTGCCGGACCGTTGGTCCGATCTGGTGGTCGCGTGCTCGGCGCTCACGCCCGAGCCGGGGCACGGTGGCGACGCCGGCCTCGCGGAGATGGAGCGCGTCTGCAAGCTGGGCGGGTGCGTCGCGATCGTGTGGCCGAACGACGTGGGGTGGCTCGAGGCCAAGGGCTATCGCTACGTCAGCTTTCCGGGCGACATGTTCGTGGAGTTCGCAAGCCCAGCCGAAGCCGCTGAGCTGGCGGAGATCTTCTACCCGGGGGCGGCGGCGGAGATCCGCCGGAGCGGGGTGCAGCGCGTGTCGTTCGACGCGCTCGGCATCAATCCCCCGCGCGACGTCGCGTTCAAGGTGCTGGCGGCGTGAAGATCGCGATCGTCGCGCCGCTGGTCAGCCCGATCCGCGAGCCGCAGCGAGGCGGCTCGCAGGCCTTCCTGTCGGAGCTCGCGCGCGGCCTCGCCGGCAGGCGCCACACTGTGCACCTGTATGCGGCGTCCGGATCGCAGGTGCGCGGCGTCGAGGTGATCGACACCGGGATCGAACACCGCGCGCTGGCGGCGACGCTCTACCGAGCCGACCGGGAGGGGGACGACGACGGCGGCTCGGGAGCGGCGAGAACCGCGTTTGCCCGCGTATACGCGCAGATCCGCGACAACCAATACGACGTCGTCCACAACCACGCGTTCGACGCACCCGCGGTCAGCCTGGCTTCGCAGCTCGGGGCGCCGGTGCTGCACACGCTGCACCTGCCGCCCGAGCGGTGGGTAGCGGACGCGCTCCGTGAGGCCCTGGGCGGCGAGCACGCCCCCGCGGTCGCGTGCGTGTCGGCCGCGCAGGCGAACGAGTGGGGTCGAACCGTCGCCGTCGACGCGATCCTGCCGCCGTATATCCCCACCAGCCGAATCCCATTCTCGCCGGCGGCGGGCTCCGGCGCCGTGTTCGCCGGGAGACTCAGCCCGGAGAAGGGCGCTGCCGAGGCAATCGCGATCGCGCGGACCGCCGGGCTCCCGATCGTGGTGTTCGGCGACCGCTACGACGAGCGGTACGCCCGCAGCCGGATCGACCCGGTGAGCGCCGAGCGAGGCGTGGTCGTCCGTCCCGCGGTGTCTCAGGACGAGCTGTGGGAAGCGATCGGCAGCGCCGCCGTGTTGCTGTGCCCGGCAGGCTGGGACGAGCCGTTCGGGATGGTGGCGGCCGAGGCGCAGGCATGCGGAACGCCGGTGGTGGCATTCCGGCGGGGCGCGCTCGAGGAGGTGATCGTCGAGGGCGTCAGCGGGTTCCTCGTCGACCCCGGCGACCTCGACGCCGCGGCTGCAGCCGTCGCGGACGCCCGCGCTCTGTCCCGCGACGCATGCAGAGCGCATGCAGAGACCCACCTCGACATCGAGCTCAGCCTCGACGAGCACGAGCGGCTGTACGAACAGCTTGCCGGTGCGTTCGTGGGAGCATGAACGCCGGTGGCTGACTCGGGACACTCGCTGGCAAGGCAGGTGGCGCTGGTGACGGGCGCGAGCCGTGGCATCGGCGCCGCCACGGCGCAGGCCCTTGGAGCGGCCGGCGCCCGCGTCGTGCTCGCGGCGCGCGACGCCGAGGCCCTGGAGACGGTCGCTCGGGGGATCAACGAAGCCGGTGGCGACGCGCTCGCGACGCGATGCGACGTCGGCAAGCCCGAGGAGGTGGAGCAGCTGTTCGCCACCGTCGCGCGGGTCGGCCCGCTGGCCGCGCTCGTATGCGCCGCGGCGGTGCTCACGCCGGCGTCGTTCGAGCAGACGACGCGAGAGCTCTGGGAGCAGACCCTCGCCGTCAATCTGACCGGCGCGTTCCTG
Source organism: uncultured Solirubrobacterales bacterium (assembly GCA_963800475.1). Classification (GTDB taxonomy): domain Bacteria; phylum Actinomycetota; class Thermoleophilia; order Solirubrobacterales; family Solirubrobacteraceae; genus Palsa-465. The sequence goes on from CAWDAZ010000002.1 coordinate 595,705, forward strand.
TGCTGCCGCGAGGCGTTCGGGGCGATGCGTGCGGCGGGCGGGGGGAGGATCGTCAATATCGCCTCGCTGTCCGGCGTCTACGCCACCGAGAAGTTCCCCGGCCTGACCGCCTACAACGTCTCCAAGTTCGGGGTCGTCGGGCTCACCGAGGCGGTCGCTGTCGAGGGACGGGAGCACGGCATCAGCGCGATCTGCATCAGCCCGGGGGCCGTCGACACCGAGATGCTGCGCGCGGCGAACCCCGCGCTGCGCGCGCGGCTCACGCCGGAGGACGTGGCGCGGCTGATCCTGGTGCTGCTGGACGGGGCGGTCGCGGCGGCCAGCGGCGCGAACATCCCGCTGTTCTCGAATGCGTAGCCGCGCGAGCCGGCTCGGCCGGCTCGTCAGGCCAGTGACCAGAGATCGGCCTGCTCGTCGGCGAGGGCGTCGGCGTCGACGGGCGCTTGAAGCCTGACCAGCCGCGCGGCCGCCGCCATCTCCGAGTCCTCGTCGAGCTCCGGGTCGCCGCCGCGGTTGAGCCCGAGCGCCGCCGCCGGCACCCCGTCCGTGACGTAGAACGCGAGCAGCGCCCGCTCCTCGAGGCTCCCGCGGATCACGAGCTCGTCCCATCTCGTCGCGTAGCCGGCGTACTCGAGCTTGTCGTCGTACTGGTCCGACCAGAACGTGTAGACGTAGTCGTACGGGTCGCGATGCGCCGAGCATCGACCTGGCCGCGGCGCGCCCCTGCTTCTCGGCGTTGTTGTAGTGCTCGACGCGCACGCGGCCGAACAGCGGGTGCAGGAGGTTCGCCACATCTCCCGCCGCGTAGACATCGGGTGCCGAGCTGCGGCACTGCGCATCGACCAGCACCCCGTTCGACTGCTCGACCGAGCCGCTGCTGAACGCCGGCACGTGCGGCTCGATGCCGATCCCCACGATCGCGAAGTCGCACTCGACGCGGCGCCCGCTCGCGGTCACGGCGGCCTCCACCCGTTCGTCTCCCTCGAAGCTCACGAGCTGCTCGTCCGCGAGCAGCTCGACTCCGTGCTCGGCGTGGATCGCGGCGAACGCACCGCCGACCTCGGGCCCCACCACCCGCTCGAGCGGCACCTTGCCACCGAACAGCGCCGTCACCTCGATCCCGAGCTGCGTAAGCGAGGCGGCCACCTCGCACCCGATGAAGCCCATCCCGACGACGACCGCGCGGCGGTGCTCGGCCGCCGCGCGCTTGATCGCGTCGCATTCGGCGACCGTCCGCAGCTGATGGACTCCCGCCAGCTTCGCGCCGGGGATCTCGAGGCGGCGGTTGACCCCGCCGGTCGCGAGCAGCAGCTTCTGAAACCCGAGCTTCTCGCCAGAGTCGAGGACCACCGACCGTGCGTCCGCATCCACCTCCGCGACCCGGGACCGCACGAGCTCAACGTCGTGCTCGTCGTACCAGGCAGCCGGCTCCACGAACCATCCCTCGAGCTCCTCCTCGGAGCGCAAGTACGTCTTCGACAGCGGCGGGCGACCGAACGGAACGCCCGGCTCCGGCGCGATCAGCACGACCCGGCCGTCGAAGCCCTCGTCCCTGAGCGTCATCGCGGCGTTGCCGCCGCACAGGCCGCCGCCGACGATCACGATCGGCTTGTCCCCGTTCCCGAGGCTCATCCCGTGCATCATCGCGCGATCGGGCCAGGGCCGCATGCAGCCCTTGACCCGGCCGACGCGGAGCGAGATGGTTGGCTGCCGAGAGCCTCCGATGCTGCGCCGACTGAGAGACCTGCTTCCCCCGTACGCGATGAGGTCGGTACGGGTCTCCGTCTATTGGAGGAAGGGCCGCGTCCGCGGGGTGAGGGTCGAGTACGGCAAGCTGCCGCCGCTCCGCCGCCTGTTCCGGGCGCTTGGGTGGTAGCCGCGAACACACGCACCCGGGACACTCACCCGAATTAGGTGATGTGGTCGATGCGCGACCTGCGAGGGTGCGACGCGGACCAATCGGAGGTAGAAGATGAAACGCGCCGCGGCAATGATCGTGTCGCTCGTCGCACTCGGATCTGCCGGTACCGCCAGCGCCCGCGTGCTTCTGGTCGGCACCTACAAGGGCATCCGCGGCCAGTACGAGTCAATCCAGGCCGCGGTCGACGCCGCGTCGACCGGGCGACTGGATCTTGGTCGGGCCCGGCGACTACAAGACGACCTCCTCCCGAAGGCCCGCCGGCCGTTCTGATACGCCGGCGGCTGTGTTGATCACCACGCCGCGGGTCTACCTACGCGGGATGAACCGCCGGACGGTGATCGTGGATGGGACCAGGTCGGGTACGGCGTGCAGCCGTTCCAAGAAGAACCAGAACTTCGGGCCCCACGGGAAGGGCGGCGCGCTGGGGCTCAACGGGATCATGGTCTGGAAGGCCGCCGATGTGTGGGTCCAGAACCTGACCTCCTGCAACTTCCTCAGCGGCAAGGGCGCCGCCGGCAACGAGATCTGGTGGAACGGCGGGGACGGCAGCGGCAAGATCGGAGGTCACGGCTACTACGGCTCGTACCTGACCGCGACCAGCACCTTCTACGAGCGAAACGACACCCCGGCCAAGTACGGGATCTTCTCGAGCAACTGGACCGGTGGCACGTGGTCGCGGACGTACGCCAGCAACTTCAGCGACTCCGGCTACTACATCGGCGCCTGCCAGCAGCGGTGCGACCAGACGATCACCCTCGCCCACGCCCAGTTCAGCGCGCTCGGCTACTCCGGCACCAACTCCGGCGGCATGTTGGTGATCAAGAATTCGGAATTTGACCAAAACCAGGACGGGTTCGACACCGACAGCGAGAACGGCGACGCCCCTTCTCCGCAGAACGGCGCGTGCCCGAATCACGGGATCAGCCCGATCACCCACACCCACTCGTGCTGGGTGCTGATGAACAACTACATCCACGACAACAACAACAGCGGCGTCCCGGAGGTCGGTCAGGCCGGCTCGACACCACTCGGGGTGGGCCTGTCGCTGAGCGGCGCCCGCAACGACACCGTGATGCACAACCGGATCGTCCGCAACAACGCCTGGGGGGTGCTGATCCAGATCCAGCAGGGAGAAGGCGGAAAGCCCTGCATCGGCGGCACGCTGAACTTCAACGCGCTCGGGATCCTCACGCTCCCGTGCCTGTTCGACGGCTTCGGGAACGCGATCCTCAAGAACCGCTTCGCGCACAACGGCTCCTACGGGCACGCGACCAACGGCGACATCGCCGCGCTCAATTTCGAAAGCGGCCACCCGGTGTCCTGCTACCGCGGCAACACGAACCCGGCTGGGCTCACGACCTCGCCGGCCGGCCTCCAGCGGAAGTACCCGGCATGCTCCGGCGCCGCTGGGCCCGCCAACCCGAACGTGCCATTGGTACTGGAGATTCTGTGCGGCAACGAGGGCGCCCTGGTCGGGATCAAGATCCCGTGTCCGGGTGGTAAGCCGTATCCGAAGGCCACCCGCGTGGTCATGCACCCGCTGCCGCACAACCTGGCGACGATGCCGAATCCGTGCGCCGGCGTGCCGGCCAATCCGTGGTGTCCCGGGCGGCCCGCCCGGGCGCCCTCGGGTGGACTTGGGTGAATCGACAGCGAGCTGCCTGACGACCGCAACGAGGCACCAGGCGGAGCGGCGCGCAGAGCCGAGCGGTTGCCGCTCCACGCGACGCGGGCGTGCTGCCGAACCTCTCAGCAGCTGCGCCAGTGGTGTCGCTAGTAGGTGACTTCCTCGGCCAGCTCCGCGACGGTTGGTGGGAACGTCTGCGGGAATCGGTCGAGCACTCCTGACGCGAGTAGTCGCTCGCGGAAGGTCTTCGCGTCTTCCACCGTGGGGTACTCGACACGCAAGAAGATCCGGTTGGGGTTATCGGCGTCGCGCAGGATTACGTGCCCCTTGGCGACTGCCTTCCGGCCCACCGGGTCCGAGTCGAAGGCTGCCTTCCACTCGTCGTAGTTGTCCGCCTCCAAGCTCATGACCATGAACGCCATCGTGCCCTCCCGGGTCGAGATTGTGCCTCGCAACGGACTCTAACTGGGGGCGGACATCCGTCCACGCCGCTCGTCTGCCTTCAACGTCCCGGGAGATAGGCAAGCGCCCTGCAACCGACGATCCTGCGGAACCGTGCGGACTTCCGCCGTGGCCGATCTCTATCGCAGGACGACCCAGAACACGATCACCGCACACTGAAGCGCAGCCGCGACGATTACGAGGATGTGGAACACCTCGTGGTATCCGAACACCGCCGGGATCGGGTCCGGTCGTTTGATCGCGTATATCACGCCGCCTGCGCTATAGAGAACGCCTCCGATCACAAGCAGTGAGAGGCCGCTCGCACCGAGCGCGGTCGCGAGCTGCGGGAAAGCCGCCGCTGCGACCCAGCCGAGCGCAATGTAGACCGACACGGCGAGCCACCTCGGAGCTTGTGTCCATACCAAGTTGAGCAGCGCGCCACCAAGCGCCCCGGCCCAGACGGTTATCAGGATGACGGTGGCGATCCGCCCGTGAAGCGCGAGCAGGGCAAACGGCGTGTACGTGCCGGCGATCAGCACGAAGATCATCGAATGATCCAGACGACGCATCCAGTGCCGCGCAGCGACCGAGCGCCAGTCGACCCGGTGGTAGAGCGCACTGACTCCGAACAGCCCGGTCAGGCTCAGCGCGTAGACCGCGACCGCGAGTCGAGCGCGGGTGCCGGTAGCGGCGATCACCATGGCCGCACCGAGCGGCATGCAGATGACGCAGGCCCATTCGTGCGACACGCCGCGCAGCCGAGGTTTCAAATCCATGCCAACTCAAAGCTACGCCCCGAGCACCACGCGTGCAATTCGTGTCGGCCACCGTTCTGGCCCCGTGGCACTGGCGGATGCCAACGCGGCGGCCAGGGACCGGCAAGCCCGATTCCCGAGGCGTCAGCGGCCAAGAGCCGCCAGAAGACTCTCGGCTGAGCCAACCTCGATCTCGCGGGGCTCCCCGGTCAGGTCGTGTTCGGTACGCAACTCGTACATCGCCCGGAGCTCCGTCGACTCGATCACGTCGTCGATGCGATCGTGGCGGATCTGCTCCTGGGATCGCGCCGCCTCCATGCCGGCAGCCAGCATTTCGTCATCGACCGCGACAAAGCCGATCGTCAACACCAGCCGCGGGTCGTCGAGAGCAGTCGCCGAGAACACCCGCGTCGGGACGCCAAATCCCTTGTCTGCCTCCCAGGCGCGCTTGAAGTCCTCAAATGTCATGCCCTCCCTAAGCGTGCGGATAAACACGGCGACGATCACGCTGACTCCTTCGGTCGAGTCGATGTGTGGCTGTGATTGTCACGCTGCCTCGGGGTAAGGCGCCGCGACGGTCGCATCACCAAGTGTCGGCAACACATCCTCGCAATGTCTCCAGCGTGCTTCCCTCAGCGGGCGAAGCTCGCCAAGTGGAGCGATCGTGCCGAGGCTCGGCCAGATGCAAGCGATGCTGGCGCGGCCCCGGTGCGACAGCTGACGCGTTGATCGTCGCGGTAGCTGGTCTCGCCGCACGAATCGCCGGCGAGGCCAACGGAGGCGAAATTCTCACCTCAGCGATCGTTAAGGAGATGGTCGCGCAAAGCGGCGGGGCGATCTGCTTCGACGACGAGCGCGAGGTGTCGCTCAAGGGGCTCGCCGGGAGGTACCGCATCTACCGCGTCGCTGACGCCGCGACGCCGAGCAAGCCCGAGCGCGTACGGCACGCCGCGAACGCCGGAAACGGGCGTTCGTCCTGACCGGCGATCGTTGGCTCGAAGGCCACGGCCAGCGACCGCTCAGGGGGTCAATGCGGTGCGACCGGGGCCCTACGCGGGGAGCGTTACGACCGGAACGCCGGTCGCAGCCGGACACGACGCTCCCCCGAGTGCCACAACCCCTCGCAGGGGCATGTTTCGGGACGAGCTCCCGATCAGGATCCCGTAGCAGCCAGGATCGGCCTTCCAGCCGCCGGTCGCGGTGTCCCAGTGGGCGAAGGAGCGGAAGTCCAGCCGTAGCGTCACGCGCGAGTGCTGGTGCGGTGCGAGCGTGGTCTTGGCGAATCCCTTGAGCTGGTGGGGTGGCTCACCGCTCGCCGCCGGATCGGCGACGTAGAGCTCGGGCACCGCGATCCCGCGCCGCGCGCCCGTGTTGACGACATCGAAGCGCACGCGCAGGCCGTCGCGAGCGCGGCGGTCGGCGGTGAGCCCGAGCTGACGAAATCTGAACGTCGTGTACGACAGCCCGAAGCCAAACGGAAAGGCCGGGGTGACGTTGTTCGCGTCGTACCAGCGGTATCCGACGTCGAGCCCCTCGCTGTAGAACACGTCGGTTCCCCCGGGGTATTCGAGGGGGTTGCCGGCCGTCGGGTACTGCGAAGCGCTCGCCGGGAAAGTCGCGGGCAGCCGCCCGCCCGGATCGGCGTCGCCGAACAGCGCTGCGGCGAGGGCTCGGCCCGCCTCCTCGCCGGGGTACCACGCCTCCACGAGGCCTCGGACGCTGTTGCGCCACGGCGTCAGCACCGGGTCGCCTGTCTCCAGCACCGCGATCGTGTTGGGGTTTGCGGCGGCGACCGTGGCAATCAGGGCGTCCTGCTTGCCGGTCTTGCCCATATTCGTGCAATCCACCGAGGCACACGCTTTGTCCATGTATTCGCCCTCGCTGTCGGAGGCGAACACGATCGCCACGCGGGCGGCTTTGGCGACGCTCGCTGCGCGCGCAGGGTCGCTGCCGTCGTCGTAACTGACCTTGACGTGCGAGCCGGCGCGCGCGGAGATCGCCTGCAACGGGGTTGTGTAACGGAAGGGAGTGACGTCCTCGGTGCCGTTGCCGTTCTCGAAGCGGTTGGCCTGAGGTCCGATCAACGCGATCGACGACAGCCTGCGGGTGTCGAGCGGGAGGATGTGCGCGCGGTCTTGCAGCAGCGTGATACCCGCCTGCTCGATCCGCTGTGCAGCGGCGGCATGGCCTGCCTGATCGATCTGCTTGTCGTCGTTCACGTAGGGAGGCCGATCGAAGAACCCGAACGCAAACAGCGTGCGCAGCAACCGCCGAACGTGGTCGTCGATCATCTGTTGGGTGACTGCGCCGCTTGCCAGAGCGGCGGACACCAGCGTCTGGTTGTAGGTCTGCGCGGTAGGCATTTCGAGGTCGAGCCCGTTTCGCAGCTCCAACGCGGTCGTGTTTCCGTACGCCTGCCAGTCGCTCATCACGAAACCGGGAAAGCCCCAATCGCCCTTGAGGATGTCCGTGAGCAGGTGCCGGTTCTCGCACGCCCAATCGTCGTTGACCCGGTTGTAGGCGCACATCACGGCACCGACGTGGGCGCGGCCCACCGCCGCCTCGAACGCGGGGAGGTAGATCTCCCGGAGCGTGCGCTCATTGAGATCGGAGCTGCTGTAGTTCTTCTCGCCGATGATCGTGGCCTCGCCCTCCTGGTTGTTGCAGCAGAGGTGCTTGACCGTGGCGATCACGCCCTGGGACTGCGCGCCGTCGATCCAGCTCACAGCCGTCGAGGCCGTCAGAAACGGATCCTCCCCATAGGACTCGAACGTCCTGCCCCCGATCGGCGTGCGCATGATGTTCACGGTCGGGCCGAGGATGACGTCGTTGCCCTTGTGCTTCGCCTCGTTGCCGATCACGCTCCCGTCGAGGGTCGCCATCCGCGGATCGAACGTGGCTGCGACGGCGATCGGGATCGGCATCGCGGTCGATGTGCCCTGCTTGACCGACACTCCGTCGTCGGTGACGTACACCGGACGCAGCCCGACCCGAGGGATCGACGCCGTCTCACCCGTATGTGTGCTGCTGGCTCCAGCCAGGAGGGTGAGCTTCTCGCTCTCGGTCAGCGCACTGAGCAGCAGTCCGGCTCGTTGATCCGGTGTCAGCAAGGTGCTGCACCACGGTCGCGCGACCGCGCCACCGCAGGCGTCGTGCGCCGCAACCGCAGCGCCGGGCAGGGCTGCCAGCACTAGCGCGCCGAGAAGGGTCGCACCCCAGAAGCCGCGTCGGTACCTCATCCGCCGGCGCGATGCTACTGAGCAGAATCGAGCTCCGAGCCGGGTGTCGGCGCGGGTAGGCTTTGGCTCGCTCCAACTGAAGGGATGGCAATAGCCGTGAGGGTTGTCGGCGCCGGACTCGGACGGACGGGAACCAACTCGCTGAAGGTTGCGCTCCAGCGGCTGCTCGGCGGTCGCTGTTACCACATGCATGAGCTGCTCGAGCGGCCTGACGACACCGAGCACTGGGAACGGGCCGCAGCGGGTGAGTTCGCCACGTGGGAGTGGCTGTGGCAGGACTACGTCGCCACCGTCGACTTTCCGGCGGCGATGTTCTGGCGAGAGCTCTTGGCCGACAGTCCCGACGCGGTCGTACTGCTGTCCACGCGCGAATCGGCGCAGATCTGGTGGGATAGCTTTCAGCGAACGATCCTGCAGTCGCTGACCGGCGAGGTGCCAGCCGATCGACCGGACTGGGCGCGGCGTCGTGCGATGAACCTCTCGGTGCTCGCCCGCCTCACGCCGGGCTGGCGCACGGAGACCGACGCGATCGATGCATACCAGCGGCACAACGAGGAGGTCCGTCAGACCGTGCCGCCCGATCGGCTGATCGACTGGCGACCGGGCGATGGCTGGGAGCCGATCTGCTCGGTCCTCGGAGTTGCTGTCCCCGAGGAAGCGTTCCCTCACGAGAACACCACCGCCGACTTCCAAGCGCGGATCGAGTCCTCGACACCCAGGGCGGATCCCGCGCGCTGACCGCGACCGCGCACCTCGACAACGCCACCGAGGGCTGAGCGGGCGACAGAGCGGCGTTTGCTCGACACGCGCTCGCTGCACTTCCTCGATCCAGACGCCGGCCGGCGCCAACTACGACAATCAGCAGAAGGGGCTTCCAGATGAGCATCAATGTGAGCGAGCGGCTTCGTCGTCCTGCTGCGATTGCGGCGGTCGCGGTGCTCGCGGGTGTCGTGGTCGGCTGCGGGGGCAACTCCACGTCGTCGACGAGCTCGGCGGCCAAGCCGACCACCAGCTCCGTCTCGGGCACGATCAGCATGGACGGCGTCTGGTCGGGTACCGAGCAGTCGGCATTCCAGGACGTGATCAACGCTTTCCACGAGCAGTACCCGAACGTCACGGTCAACTTCAAATCGACCGGCGACAGCACGCCGACGGTGCTCGCGGCCGCCGTCGCCAGCGGTCATCCGCCGGATCTGGCGGACATCGCCCAGCCGGGGCTGATCAAGCAGTTTGCGGACAAAGGCGCGCTGAAACCCGAGACCTACGCACTCTCGTCGTACCGCGCGAACTTCAGCCCTGCCTGGGTGAAGCTCGGCACGATCAACGGCAAGTTGTACGGGGTCGTGTTCAAGGCCAGCAATAAGTCGACCGTCTGGTACAACGCCCACGCGTTCAAGGCCGCCGGCATCTTGCCGCCCACGACCTGGCCGCAATTCCTCTCCGACGCCAAGGCCCTGAAAGCGTCGGGGACGCCCGCATACTCAATCGGCGGCGCGGACGGTTGGACGCTCACCGACCTGTTCGAGAACATCTACCTTCGTCAGGCCGGCGTCGCGAAGTACGAGGCGCTCTCGGCCCACACGATCGAGTGGACCGATCCCACGGTCAAGAAGGCGCTCACGACGATGGCCGCGGTGCTCGGTGACCACTCGAACATCTACGGCGGCACAGCCGGCGCGCTCCAGACCGATTTCCCGACCTCGGTCAACAACGTCTTCCAGAACCCGCCCAAGGCGGCGATGGTGATCGAAGGAGATTTCGTGCCGGGCGTCGCCACGGTCAAGGCCACCCCGACTACCGATTACAACGTGTTCACGTTCCCCGCGATCAACGGCTCCGGGCCCGAGGTCGAGATCGGTGGAGACACGATCGTCGCCTTCCGGGACACCCCCGCGATCGAAGCGTTCATCAAGTTCCTGACGACGCCGCAAGCGGCGGCAGCGTGGGCCAAGCACGGCGGCTTCGCCACCGGTAACAAGAACATGAGCCCGAACGCGTATCCCGACCCGATCACGCGCTCGACGGCAGCGCCCGTGGCGTCAGCCGGCACCGTTGTGTTCGATATGTCCGACGAGCAACCGTCCTCCTTCGGCGCCACGGTCGGGCACGGCGAATGGCGCCTGTTCCAGGACTTCCTGCGCGACCCCAAGAACGTCAACGGGACGACGGCAAAGCTGGAGGCGGCGGCGACGGCCGCCTACAAGAAGGGAAGCTAGGCGAGCGGCCCACCGGGGGCGGCGGCCCAGCCACCGCCGCCCCCGCAGCCTCACCTCAGCCCCCGATCCCGGGCAGCACCCGCGTGCCCTCGACCTGTACGGCGCGCAGCGCGCCCGGGTCGAGTCCCAACAGCCGCAGAATCGTCGGCGCGACCTGCGTTGTCTCGACCCACGCGTCCGACCGCGACGCAGGTACCGCGCCGGGCGCGTACACGACCATCGCGACGTCCCGGTCGCCCGGGTTGTCGCCGCCGTGCTCGGCGATCTTGGTGCCGCCCGTGTACATCGTCCCGACCTGCACGCGCCCGAACACGTCGGGGTAGCGCGGGTCCGAGTACGGCACGCCGAAGAAGTCGGCGGCCTGATGACCGGCGTAGATCTGCGCCAGACCCGAGTGCACGACCTGCTCGGTGCCGCGGTTCACGCCGTCGTTGTTGTAGAGCACCGCCGTCGCGCTGTGGTTCCACAAGTAGCTCTTGACGAAGTCGGCCGCGGCCTGCGTCTTGACCGACAGATAGCTCTGCCACAGGTCGTCGTCGGTACCGGCGACGATCAGGTTGTGCTGGTCACCGGTCTTCGCGGTCCAGGCCGCGTTGATCGCGTCGATGATCGGCCCGTCCTTGATCCGCTTGAGCGCGAGCGGGTCCTGCGGCGACTGGCCGTGCTTGGCCGTGATGACGATCGCCGTCGATGACCCCAGACCGTCCTGCTGGATCGTCTCGACGATCCGCTCCAGCTGGGCATTGACGTAGTCGAGCGCGCCGGCCAGCAGCGGGCGCGGCGTCGTTCCGCCCGGGTAGTAGCCGGCGAGCTCGGTCGGCCCCTCCGTATAGGTGCCGTCCGGGTTCTCAATCAGGGTGCTGGGGGAGTCGACCTTCTCGGCGACCGACACGGTCTGGAAGTTCATCCCCAGGACCGCCGGCACGCCGAGCTTCTGGGTGCCGCTGTGGTCGTAGCCGTTCAGCTCGTTGATGACCGCCTGCACCTTGTAACCGTCGTACTGCTTGGTCGCAGCGTCATCGTGCGCCCAATCCGTGTCCGTCGGGTAGGGCACCCCGTTCGGCTCGACCGCCTGCGAATCGATCTCGGGACCAAAGAAGTCGTCGATGCTCGTGCCATCGGAACCGGGGCCGTTGAACGACGTGTAGATCGCGTGCTTGTCAGACCAAGCCGTGCGCAGGCCGGCGTTGTGGATCACCTGGAAGATCGTGTTGACCTTCAGGTAGTCCCACGGCGTGATCGGCTGACATGTCTTCGGGTCGACCGGGAAGCTCCCCGGGTTCAGGCCCGACTGCGGATGCGCGGTCAGGGTCATGATCGCGCCCGGATTCGTGTCGGCGCCGTTCGGGTAGACCGAGCCGCCCTCGTCGAACGACGGGAACGTGTTGCCGCTGCCGTTGTCGAGCAGGTCCGGCACGGCGTTGAACGTGTCGTCCGGCGAGTCGTAGATGACGTCGCCGCCGGTCGCCGGCTGCCCCGGCGTACAGGCGGCGCTCGCCTCGTCCACGGCGTGGCTGTACTCAACGTCGTAGTAGACACCGGTCGCGCGCGGATCGCCGCCGGTCATCAGCGCGGTGCCGCCCGGGTCGGAGTCCGACGGATCCGAGGTGTGCGCGTTCGAGTACTCGACGCCGCCCGCCGCGAGCTTCGCCAGCTCGGAGCTCGGGTGGTTGGCGACGGACCGCTCGAGGTCGGACTGGTGCAGCCCGTCGACGGAGATCAGCAGCACGTGCTGGATCCGGGAGTGCGACGCGCCGGCGCCGGCGCCTCTCGAGTGCGCCGACACGGCCGCGACCGGAATCCCGATCGCACACGCCGCGCCGATCGCCCCTGCGACCTTCAGACACAGCTTCATCTACGTCTCCTTTTCAGAGGATGGTCCCGCGGGGCGACCGTAGGGACGCGGCCCGCCGCGGTTGTCACCACGGCGTGGCCGAGTTATGTCGCTCTCGTGAACGGCCTGGGCACGATCGCCACGCCGGGGGTCGCAGCGCCGTCACCCGAGGATCCCCGCGCCTGGCTGGTGCGCGTAAGGTCCCGGCGCCGGCAAGAGGCTCCGTTTGCCCGATGCGCCGGTGCCTCGTAGGCGCGAGCATGGCAGCACACCAATGAACTCCGAGTAGATGGAGATATGCGATGGCCTCGATTCGCCTCCAGACCGTGATCGATGCGGACCCGGATGCCGTCTGGGATGCGCTGCGCGACTGGGATGCCCTACATGAACGGCTTGCTGCGGGGTTCGTCACCGACTGTCGGCGGGACGGCACGGCTCGGATCGTGACGTTCGCCTCCGGCACTGTCTTACGCGAGGAGATCCTCGGTTGCGATGAAGAGCACCGCCGGCTCGCGTGGTCAATCGTCGACGGTCCTTACACCCACCACAACGGCGCAGCCGAGGTCCTGCGGGAGGACGACGGTAGTGCGCGGTTCGTATGGACCGCGGACCTGCGTCCAGATGCCCTTGCTGAAGGGACGGCACAGGCCATGGAGCAAGGGCTCGCCGCGGTCAAGCGGACGTTGGAGCTCGGCGGAGTCGAGAGCGCCCGCTGATCCCAGCCGCGGGCGTGACTGTGACGGCGCCGCGCGATTCCTTCCTTGCCGGTCGCTTCCGCCGCGCAAACTCCTGCGGCGACGCACGAGGCGATGTAAGTAATAACATACAGGCGTCCGTTATGACCAACACCACGACTGAAATGTTCGATGCCGAAGCGCCGAGCTATTCGCGCCATCGGCTGCTCCCCTGCTTCGACGCGTTCTATAGCGCGGCGATCCGGGCGCTCGAGCTCGCAGAACCCGGACCGCTGCGTGCGGTTCTCGACCTCGGCACCGGAACCGGCGCGCTCGCGATGATGGTCGCTAGCGCGTACCCCCACGCGCGGCTCACGCTGCTCGACGGAGCGCCGGCGATGATGAGCAAGGCCACTGCGAACCTCGGGTCACGGGTCGCGGCGGCGCTCGTCCAGGACTTCGCTGACCCGCTCCCTGCGGGCCCGTTCGACGCGATCGTCTCGTCGCTCGCGATCCACCACCTCGACGACTCAGGCAAGGCCTCTCTGTACGCTCGCGCCCATGATGCGCTTCGCCCGGGCGGCGTGTGCGTCAACGCGGACCAGGTGCTCGGCGCGACGCCGGCGCTGGACGCTCTCCTGTGGCGCTGGCACGAGCGTGAGGCACGCGCCCTCGGCGCGAGCGACGAACAGTGGGCCGCTGCGGTCAAGCGCATGACCCACGACCGCTGCGCGACCGTCGAGACTAACCTCGAGCTACTCCGCGGCGCGGGTCTGGAGGACGTTTCGGTGCACTTCGCCGACGGCCGGTTCGCGGTGTTAGCCGCCCGGCGTCCGGCGGCGGGCGGCTAACTTACGCTACCTGTAGAACGTCATCAGATTGTCAAAGATGCGTCATCCGATTGCCCGGGGTCCCGGATCACCCCGTCAAGCAGGTCGTGGAATCGATCTCACAGTTGGAAAGCGTCGTGCCTCGTTCGCGCAGGCCGCTGCTTTGTGGCCGGCAGCTGTCCGATGCTCTTGACCAGCGCGTCACGAAGCGCCTCGGCGGACTGGCCGTCGGGCAAGGCAACGAGCTGGCAGTAGCGAGTAGAGCGCTCGACCAGAGTCGCGATCCCGGTCGGCTTCTTGCCCAGCAGGAGGTCCCCCTCCCAGTGGCCCGGGACAGCGCGGTCTTCGACCTCCGCGGGGCGCTCGGAGATCATCACCCGGCCGGGATCTTGCCCTGTCCTTGGCGCTTGGGCCGCTGAGCTCGAGGATGGCGGGTGCGCCGGCCGCTCCTAAGACAGGCGGAGAGCTCGCGGAGCAGCGCGCCGCGACCCTGGACGAACAGCGACAGGTAGATCGTCTCGTGAGAGACCTGCATGTCTGAATCATCAGGGTAGGCGCGGCGCAACCACCTAGAGATCTGCTCCGGCGACCACTTAAGGCAGAGCTTCTCTCGACCACGGCCTGCAGCTTGGGGTTGAGGTGAAGCTTTGCGGCTGGCGACGCGCCATTGCACTCGGCCGGCCCGGTCGGCTGCGGGCGATTGCGTTCGTGGCGAAGCGATCGTCCGGCGTCGGCGGCGTCCGACCACTCTTAGGTCGCCGAAGCGATGGTGGGCCAGATCGTCGGCCTGAGAAGCAAGCGATCGTCCTCAGACGTGCCTTAAGCGTCTCGACCGGCCCGTCGAGTCTCCGTGAGCCGTCGCTACTCGGCGTCGTTGTCCGGCGGGTCGGTGAGCTCGGCCAGTACATCGGCAGCATCGCGGTTGCCGCGCCCGGCCAGCCGTCGCAGTTCGTCGAAGTCTTCCCGCTCGCCCGCCAATTCGACGAGCTGGTCTGCTGCATCATGGTTGCCGCGCTCGGCCAGCCGTCGGAGCTCGTCGAGGTCTCCCCGCTCGCCTGCCAGCTCGACGAGCTGGTCGGCGGCGTCAGGGCTGCCCGCGTCGGCAAGCCGTCGCAACTCGGTCAAATCACCTTGGGATGTGGCGACCTCGACGAGCTCGTCGATGGCCTCCCGGTCACCGTTCGCGGCGCGTCGCCGCAGGTCATCAGATTCAGAATCAGTCATGTCGTGCTTGTTTCGATTCGTAGGGTAGGAGACTCGCGTGGGCAGGCTTCGTCGGGCGACGAAGTGTCGCTCCCCGGCCGTGGCCGGCGAAGCGTATGACGGTGGTATCGAACGAGGCGTCTAGCTCAGGCGTGCGACGGGACGACTGGAGCGTCGCCGAAGCGCACGTCGCCGACCAGCCGTCGCTACCACGAAAGCAGGCGTGGGCATGGTGGTTCGAGCGGGCGCTCGCGATTAGCCCAAAGCATCACTCTCTCGCGGCGGTGGCTCAGCGAGGCACGCAGACCGCCGGCCCGCTCACGCAGACCCACCGTTGCTTGGGCTTGGACCAGGCCCACCTCTCGTTGTGGACTTTTCCGTCCGGGCTGTGGTTGGCCTTGATGGTCACGGTGAAAACCGTCAGGGAGCCTGGCGCCGACGGAGCCCTCGTGATCTTGTCGCCTGAGATCGACTGCAGCGGCCGGAACCTGAGTCCGTGGTATCGGTTCTGGCGGAGGATCGTGAGGACCTCGCCGACAGAGGGCGTGATGAAGTCAAGCACGGCAACCTCAAAGCGCCTGTCGTTGTTGAGGTCTCCGACGATCGCGTATTCCAGGCCGCTTGTCCGGCTGCCTGGACTGGGCCCGAACACGCGCGAATACTGGGACTGGTCCCAGCGCCGGTCGGGGCGCTGATGCCAGACGCTCAAGTACGTTGTCGGCTGCCCGCTCTGACTGAGGTTGAACACGAGGATATGCTCGTTGCCGCGGCTTCCGTCGATGTTCAGGGCGAAGTCGCGGACTCGTGTTGCCCCGCTGGGAGCGCTGGGCTTTGCCTGTGTTAGAGCGATCGCGACCGCAGGCACAATCACCACCGCACCGGTGGCACTGGCAACCACCAGAAGACGGCCATAGCAGCGCTTCAGAAATGCCATCCACGCACGTTTTCAATCTCGGCGCTCACGGTCATCCGTAGCAGCCCCGGATCAGCTTCGCGGCTCGTCCGCGGCCTTCTGCCTTGATCGACCGATGAAAGTAAGTCGGTGTTGTCGGTATTTGCGGGCTGGTGTCCTCCGTGGTCTTGCGGGCGGGGCGGCCGCCGCGTAGGTTGCTGGTCGGGCGCGAGCCGATGACGTAGCGAAGTGCAGACGTCAGGAGCTTGTGGTCTGCCGCGCGGCTTGTCCTCTTTGAGTGACTTAACTATGCGTGCTCCAGTGTCACGCTCGCGCCCGCTTTTTTGGCTGGGGCACCGGCCTGCTGGTCTTGGACCAGTCGCTTGTATGACGCTTCGGCTTGGCGGGCAGCTCGAGCTCGGCCTCGCGCATGAGGTCGTTGGTGGACCAGATCCCGGCGGCGCGGCGGGTGTATTTGGGTGCGCCGGCGGTGATCTCCAGGCGCCGGAGCTTCTTGCGCGTTAGTGACGGTTGTTGGTGGGCGTAGTCCTGGTCGCGGGTGAGCATGCACCAGAACAGGACCGCGAGCTTGCGGGCGGTTGCGACGATCGCCTTGCCGTGACCGCGTCTGGCCTTGGCGCGTTCATAGAAGGCGTGCAACGGACCCGGTTGCAGGACCGCCGTCCACGCGGCCTCGACGAGCGCCCAGCGCGCGGACGGGGAGCCGCGCTTGGAGATCCGGCCGCTGCGCGCTGGTCCTTCCCGGATTGCTTGACCCGCGGGTCCAGCCCGAGATACGCGACCAGTTTGCGGCTGCTCAGGAAACGGTTGGGGTTGCCGATCGCGGCGATGAACGAGGCGGCGCAGATCAGGTTCACGCCCGGCACAGTCATCAGCCGGCGGATTTCCGGCAGGAGAGCGCCTGCTGGGCGATCAGCTTCTCGGCGGCCGCGATCTCCGCGTCGAGGAACTCAACGTGCCGCATGGCGGCGTCGACCGACTCGCGCTCCTCAAGAGGCAGCTCGAGCCCGGCCAACCACTGGCGGCCTTTGACCCCGAACAGGTCAGAGCACGGCGGCTTGCCCTTCAGCCGGCGCTGCAGACAGCGTGGATCTCGTTCTTGGACCGGGTCCGGGAGCGCACCAGCTGCGCGGCGCGCCAACCTGCGGCGCAGAATGCGCAACGCTCATCGGGCATCACACCGCCTCAAGCTCGCCCTTCCATAGCAGGCTCGCGAGCGTCCGCGCGTCGAGCTTGTCCGTCTTCGCTCGCGCGCTCGAGATCCCCGTGTCGTCAGGTGAGACGACCACCACCCTGTTGACGTGCGGCTCGAGGATCCTCGCCACCTCCCAGCAGCTGCCCGTCACCTCCAACGCCACCCGATCTGAAGCCACCAGACTCTCCGCCAGCGCCTCGACCCCTCCGGCGTGGCCGGCACCCGACCCGCCGAACGCACCTCGCCGTCCTCGCAGATCGCGACCACGCAGAAGTCACGATGAACTCCAGGCCAACGGCGCGACCGACTCATCTGGGCACTCCCATCCTCACCTCCACCAGGTTGAGTTATCAGAACGGGAGAACCAGCGGGACAACGACACCGACCGATACGAGCTCGAAGCTCATCCAGGCAGTCGCAGGGGCGGCCAAGAACAGCCGGGCTCGAAGCCCATCGATCAAAACGGCCTACCCGTCTGCGTTCTCCCAGTGAAAGCCCCTGTCCCAGATCAACCGAACCTACGGTCAGACCCGGACGGAGCCCACACCAGCAGTTTCATGCCCTGGGACTGGTCCCAGCGCCGGTCGGGGCGCTGATGCCAGACGCTCAAGTACGTTGTCGGCTGCCCGCTCTGACTGAGGTTGAACACGAGGATATGCTCGTTGCCGCGGCTTCCGTCGATGTTCAGGGCGAAGTCGCGGACTCGTGTTGCCCCGCTGGGAGCGCTGGGCTTTGCCTGTGTTAGAGCGATCGCGACCGCAGGCACAATCACCACCGCACCGGTGGCACTGGCAACCACCAGAAGACGGCCATAGCAGCGCTTCAGAAATGCCATCCACGCACGTTTTCAATCTCGGCGCTCACGGTCATCCGTAGCAGCCCCGGATCAGCTTCGCGGCTCGTCCGCGGCCTTCTGCCTTGATCGACCAGCAGTCTCGTGTTGACCGGCGCTGAGGACGTTCTCGGCTGCCGATCCGCTGCTGCTTGTAAGCCCGACTCAGCAGGCTGGCCGGAGTTGGCGCAGACTGTTCGTTTCGCGAGAGGTTGTCGCACAAACCCCTGGCCACTGGATCGGCTCACAATCGGCGATTTGACCGACGTCGTGTAAGGCCATCTCCCGGGCTTCGCGGACATCACCCGACTGATTCGACCTCCCGGGAAAGCGCGTCGTTGTGACCCCCGCACAAGAAGATTCATCCCTCGCGGGTTTGTGCGACAACCGCGTGAGAAAGGAGTGGCGAGTGGTCTGCTCGCCGCGATCGGGCTGCGCGCGACGCTCAGCGGCTGGGCTTGCACTCAGCAGGTGAGAGCCGCGCGAGGGCTGCGCCGGGGCTGGCGACAACGGGGCCCGGTCACATCAGCTTCGTGGCCGTGACGTGGTTGACGCGCACTGCGGTGATCCTGACGTGGGAGACCTCGACGGGGTGGGAGGTTCCGCACGTGAGCGTGATGTGACCAGGATTCGTGTCAACGATATTGAGCGCGATGCCCTGCGACGAGGCGTTCCCCGACTGCGGGGCCTCGAGCGCCGTCCAGGTCTGTTCAAAACTCCCGCTCTGAGTCTTCAGGAAGCAAACAACAGATGCATCCTGGCCGGGGGGACTTGGGGTTCGCAGGAGAGCCGTAGCGGTTACCGCGTAGCTGCCATCGGGGACGTCGAGCCGGGCGACGTCGAGATAGCCGCTCTGAAAGGTCACCGCCGGGTCGCGGTAGCCGGAGAACGCCTCTGACGGTCCGGCGGGCCCCTTGGGTCCGGCGGGCCCCTTGGTGTTCCAGGTCAGCGCCTTCTCGCTGCTTTGGCACTTCTTGGCGCTGTCGATGACGCGCAGGCTGCCGTTGCTCTTCTTGTAGCAGCCCTTGATCGTGCCGCCGGGGCCTGGGATCGACGCGACAGCGGTCCCGGCGAGCGCCGCCACGAGCGCAAGCGTGGCGGTGACGTTGGCGTAGCTGAGGCGGGAATGGAGCTTGCGCAGCACTGGAGACCTCCTCGTCCGCGGATTGCAACCGGGCTGACGGTAGGACCGGCGGCTGGCGTGTACATCCGCACAGAACCCGCATCGGGAGCTCGGGCGGCTACGGACGGCGCCTCGAGCGCCGCCGAATCCAAGCGGGTCATCTCTAGCCCAGCGCCTCGGGCCCGTTCGCGTGCAGCGGCCGCGCACTGGCGTCGCCGACGGGTGCGCGGGGACGTGATCCTCCTGCATTTCGCCGACGACTACCCCGAATCCCCGAATGCAGAAGCGACAAACTTCTGGAGAGTCCCTTCCCCAACGGAACGGCCACCGCAGCGGTGAGGGTCTCGCTGGAGACGCCTGCCTTCTCGCCAAAGCAGCACTGCTGGCCGATCGGGCTGCCGCTGGCTAGCGTGGCCTCACTGCCACTCGGCGCAAGCCTGCCGGTCACCTGCTCCGGCGAGGAGCGGTATCAAGATCAGCTTCGTCGTTGCTGTTTGGTCCTCTGCTAGCCGCGTGTTGTGTGCGGCCCACCGCCCTGGAACGTAGCCAGCGTGGTGAACGTCAGGATCCTTGGGGCTAGCAGCTTTGTGGGGTTTGCGCCTCGTTCGGTTCCGGGGACGATGTAGTCGCGCAGGGCGACCATGAACAGGCCCTTGAGGGCCTGGTGTCCCACCGCGCTGGTGTCGGTGCGTGCCGTCACCATCTGATCGGTCAGCCGAGTGCAGTCGTCCGGTCTGTCGCCCAGCAGGTCGTTGAGTGGTGCGCAGTTCCTGGCGTAGTAGTGCACGAAGAACTTGCCGGTGTCGTGGACTGTGGGGGCATAGCTGTCGGCGGAGCCCTTCAGGCCGGTGTCTAGGACGTTGGCAGGCGAGTCGAATATCGCGGCGTCGTTGATGGACAGACCAACGTAGGTGGCGTTACCGGTTTCGGTGGCAAGCGTGTCGATTAC
Organism: uncultured Solirubrobacterales bacterium; assembly: GCA_963800475.1. Classification (GTDB taxonomy): domain Bacteria; phylum Actinomycetota; class Thermoleophilia; order Solirubrobacterales; family Solirubrobacteraceae; genus Palsa-465. Next base: position 615,460 of record CAWDAZ010000002.1, read on the forward strand.
CGCGTAGACCTGGCCGGAATCGAGCGAGAGCGGCGTTCCCCAGTAGACGGCCGCGTCATTGTTATCGCCGTTGCAATTCATATTGATTGCGCGGCAGTAGGGACCGTGCCATCCAAGGTCGAACTCGGGGAGGACGTATGGTGTTGGTGGCGTGTGCGCGCAGTCCGTGCTGTGGAGGTGCGCGATGCTGGCGGTGCGCTCGCACACGGCCGTGACTAGGTTCTGCAGGTCCCCGGCCAGGTAGGCCTCGCTGTGGCCCGCGTGCGGTTCGTATTTCAGTGCTCCGTAACGTCGCGCAGGGCCTGCGGACGAGGGGGCTCTGACCCGCAGCACCGTCAGCGGCAGCTGAGTTCGCCATGCGCTGGCGGCGTCCGCGGAGACCGGGACGGCGTACCGGAGCGATGTCGTGAAGTCGATGGCGTTCTTGCGCATCCCGAGCGGGCCGATCGCACCGTGACTATCCCGGCTGGGGATCTGCTCGGTGAAGATGTAGCCGTCCGGCACCCCCCGGGCGTGCAAGGCGCGGCGGACGGCACGGTCCGTCGTGGCGCTGGGGGTGACGATGAAGTAGCGGTTCTTCCCGAACGGGTAGCCAGACTGGCGTTGCATGACCACGTTATTGAGGATGTCTCCCAGGGAGGAGAAGCTCCAGACCCGCCCAGACTTCGGGTGGCTGGGCGGCATCGTGCTGAACAAGTACTGCATGGGCAAGTTCCGCTCAGGGTTGTGCGCCCATTGCTGGTAGTCCTTGGACTTCCAGCGCCCGGGCTGGCTCCATTCGTAAGTCTGCAGCCCGATGTACCGTCCCGGCGGTGGCATCTGGCCGTAAATCACGATCGCCTCACGCGGATCCAGCCGGTAGGTCACGCTATACCCGCGTCGTAGCGGGCCAAACGCGGTCACCATTGACCGTTCGACATACTCATTGGGCCACGACTTCACGATGGCCGCCACGTACGGCGCTGCGGGATTCGCCCCGAAGCAGCTGTGCAGCGCCGCGTAGGTGTAGCCCTTGCAGATCGCTTCGGGATCCTTGGAGACCAGCATCGGGTAACCAGGGTTGACCTGAAACCCGTGCTTCTTCAGGTCGCGCACCAGTGTCTTGGTGAAGCGGGCGCGGTTTCCCGCGCTACCCGGGCTCGCCCGGTGCTGACCACCTGCCGCCGCGCCGCTGGCCTCCGCGATCAACGCCGACGCCAACCCGCCCCCCATAAGCGCCACCGCGACTACCAGGTACGTGTAAAGCCGTCGTCTCATTGTTCGCCCTCACTGGGAGTCGGGCACGCGTCCACGCGTTGCTTCTCAAAGTGGCTCCGATCCTCGCGGCACCCACACCGATCGTCATCCGCAACACGCCCCCTATTGGCATCCGTGGAATCCCGCGTCCGCCTGCAAAGCGCAGCGGCTTGCGAAGCGCAATCAGGCTGCCGCTTAGATCGACCGATGTCGCTCCTATGTCAATGGGTTGTCGCTGTTTGCGGGAATCCGGATGGGTGTGACTATCGGGCGCAGGGCATGAGGCTCGGGGCGGTGCCGATGATCGGGACTGGGGTGGTGTTGATATTGGTGTTGTTGTTCGAGCGAGGGTCTTGACCCGGGGCGGGGGAGCGCAGGAGCTGCCAGACGCGGCGGGCGAGGTAGCGCTTGAGGTATCGGAGTGCCTCTTTGCGCGATTCTCCTTCGGGTTGAGCGGCCATCCTGAGAGGCGCCCCGGACGCGATCTCCGCCTCGGCGCTACGCGCCTCGGCTCCGATCGCGACCGGGCAACCCTCACTCAGCGAACTGTCAACGCCCTACCGGGGAGCGCTCCACAGCGCGCAGTTGAGCTGGCGGTTGCCGCCGCGGTCCAGGCGGTGTCGCTGGGTGTTGCCCGAGGAGGCGGGGATCGGCGCGCTGCCGCTGGTGCGCGCGAGCTTTGCGTCTGTGCGGAATCGGTCGGCGCCGGCGATCTCGCCGATTAGCTTGGCGGCGGTCAGCGGCCCGCAGCCGCGCTCGGCGAGCAGCTGCGGGGCGTAGCCCTCGACGAGCGCAGCGAGCTCGGCTTCGAGCTCGCGGATGCGCTTGGTGCTCGCGGTGATCTGGCGCACGAGCTCGCGCGCGATCCGCACGCGTGTGGTCTGCTCGGCTCGGGAGAGGCGACGGGAGGCTTTCCCTAGTCATTTGGCGGTGTCGAGCGCGCCGTGCGGGATCTCGAGCTCTGGCCAGAGGTCGTGCAGATGCCAGCGCAGCCGCTGCTGATCCTGCCCGCGGGCGGCGACGAGGTCCTCGCGATGGTCGACCAGCAGGCGAATGTCGAGCGCGGCGCCGTCCAAGTGCGCTCTGGGGAGCTTCTCGATCCCTTCCTTGAGCGCGGCGCGGGCGACGCTGAACGCATCGATCGAGTCAGACTTCCCGCGCTCCCGCGATGAGCGCCGGGCGCCCGCCATGTGCTTTGGCGCGACGCGCACAACCCGCTCGCCGCGGGCGATCAGGAACCGCTCAAACGCGCCGGACACATGCCGGCAGTCCTCGATCGCCCACACCCGCTCGGGGTCGAGCGCTCGCGCCCAGCGCAGCAGCTTGCCGAACGCGCCCTTGCGCGCGGGCGCGGTTAGCTCCCCGCGCGCGGCGGCGGTGAGCGCATCGACCGCGCCGCAGGTATGCGTTCGTTTGTGCGTGTCCGTCCCGATCACGATCATGCAGGCCGTCCCTTCGATTGAGTTGACGAAGCGGACTCCCGGCGGATACGTCTCACTCGGGGCTAGTGCCAGGCTCCTATCAGGTCACGCCGGTGGTCCTCGGGCGGCGACGGGCGACACGACATCCGGTAGGTCAGACCACTGGTCGACAGAAAGTCAATGAGTCAGCCCGCCGCCAGCCCGGGAACCAACCGGAGCGGTCGGACGTCACCGCCCCAGGACTTTCTCAGTAGGAAAGTCAAGTTGGTGTTGTCGGTATTTGCGGGCTGGTGTCCCCCTCGGTCTTGCGGGCGGGGCGGCCGCCGCGTAGGTTGCTGGTCGGGCGCGAGCGATGACGTAGCGAAGAGCAGACGTCAGGAGCTTGTGGTCTGCCGCGCGGCTTGTCCTCTTTGGAGTGACTAAATCTATGCGCGCTCCAGTGTCACGCTCGCGCCCTCTTTTCTCGCTGGGGCTCCGGCCTGCTGGTCTTGGACGATCCGCTTGTATGAGGTCTCGGCTTGGCGAGCGAGTTCGAGTTCGGCCTCGCGCATGAGATCGTTGGTGGAAGATGCCGGCGCTGCGGCGGGTGTATTTGGGTGCGCCGGCGGTGATCTCCAGGCGGCGGAGCTTCTTCTTGGTCAGCGAGGGCTGCTGGTGGGCGTAGTCCTGGTCGCGGGTGAGCGTGCACCAGAACAGGACCGCGAGCTTGCGGGCGGTCGCGACGATCGCCTTGCCGTGAGCGCGCCCAGCCTTGGTGCGCTCATAGAAGCCGTGCAGCGGCCCGGGCTGCAGGACCGCGCTCCACGCAGCCTCGATGAGCGCCCAGCGAGCCGAGGGTGATCCGCGCTTTGAGATCCGCCCGCTGCGCGCCGGTCCTTCGCCGGACTGCTTGACCCGCGGGTCCAGCCCGAGATAGGCGACGAGCTTGCGGCTGCTCAAGAACCGGTTGGGGTTGCCGACCGCGGCGATGAACGACGCGGCGCAGATCAGATTCACACCCGGAACAGTCATCAGCCGGCGGATTTCCGGCCACGACAGCGCCTGCTGAGCGATCAGCTTCTCCGCCGCCGCGATCTCCGCGTCCAGGAACTCGACGTGGCGAATGCCAGCGTCGACGGACTCGCGCTCCTCCAAAGGCAGCTCCAGAGTCAAGAGCCACTGGCGGCCCTTGACCCCGAACAGATCGGAGCACGGCGGCTTGCCCTGCAGCCGACGCTGCAGGCACGCGTGGATCTCGTTCTTGACCCGGCTGCGGGAGCGCACCAGCTGCTCACGACGCGAGAGGCGGCGGCGCAGGATGCGGCAGCGCTCATCGGGCATCCACACCGCCTCAAGCTCACCGCGCCACAGCAGGTTCGCCAACGCGCGGGCGTCCAGCTTGTCGGTCTTCGCCCGAGCGCTCACGATCCCCGTGTCATCAGGCGACACCACGACAACACGGTTGACATGCGGCTCGAGGATCCGCGCGACCTCCCAACAGCTGCCCGTCACCTCCAACGCCACCCGATCCGATGGCAACAGGCTCTCCGCCAACGACCTCACCCCCTCCGTGTGGCCGGCACCCGGCCCGCCGACCGCGCCTCTCCGTCCTCACAGATCGCGACCTCGCAAAACTCGCGATGCACATCCAAGCCGATCGCACGACCGACCCATCTCGGCACTCCCACGTCACACCTCCACAGCACGAGTCGACGATCCAGGAGAACCAGCGGGACAACGACACAGACCGATACGAGCTCTCAGGCTCAATCCAGGCAAGTCGCAGGGGCGGCCGAACGAAAAGCACGGGCTCGAAGCCCATCGATCAAAACGGCCTACCCGTCTACGTTCTCCCAAATGAAGGCCCCTGTCCCGGATCAACCGAACCTACGGCCGACACCGGACGGACCCTCCGACGAGCAGTTTCATGCCTCGACAAGCGGGCGTCCGGATGGCCCGGATCTAACGCGTAGCGACGCTCGCTTTTCGAGGCGGTCTCAGGTGATCGGCGCACCGCCTGAACATCCGGGCGGCCTGCTTGGCTGGCTGCCGAGCCAAGGTGGTGAATGTGAAGGGTCGTCCTCTGACGCAGGATCAGAAGGAGCTGGTGTGGCAGCTGTGGGGGGATGGCTACTCCCCGCGGGCGATCGGGCGCAAGGTTGGGTTCTGGGCGCACGGGGTTCGCAACTACGTTGGCAAGACCGGCGGCGTGCGCCCGGCGGAGCGTCGACGCTCTGAGCGCTGCCTCTCAAAGCAAAAGCGGGAGGAGATCTCTCGCGGCCTGGCCCGCGGCGAGTGCTTCAGGGCGATCGGGAAGGCGATCGGTCGCGATCACACCACGATCTCGCGAGAGGTGAACCGAAACGGGGGTCGCACGAGCTACCGCGCTGAGCGAGCCGATGAGACCGCCTGGGGCAGGGCCCGTCGGCCGAAGCCCGCAAAGCTTCACCTCAACCCCAAGCTGCGGGCCGTGGTCGAGGAGAAGCTCTGCCTTAAGTGGTCGCCGGAGCAGATCTCTAGGTGGTTGCGCCGCGCCTACCCTGATGATTCAGACATGCAGGTCTCTCACGAGACGATCTACCTGTCGCTGTTCGTCCAGGGCCGCGGCGCGCTGCGCCGCGAGCTCTCCGCCTGTCTTAGGAGCGGCCGGCGCACCCGCCATCCTCGAGCTCAGCGGCCCAAGCGCCAAGGACAGGGCAAGATCCCCGGCCGGGTGATGATCTCCGAGCGCCCCGCGGAGGTCGAAGACCGCGCTGTCCCGGGCCACTGGGAGGGGGACCTCCTGCTGGGCAAGAAGCCGACCGGGATCGCGACTCTGGTCGAGCGCTCTACTCGCTACTGCCAGCTCGTCGCCTTGCCCGACGGCCAGTCCGCCGAGGCGGTTCGTGACGCGCTGGTCAAGAGCATCGGACAGCTGCCGGCCCAGCTTCGCCGCTCGCTCACCTGGGACCAGGGTCGCGAGATGAAGGAGCACCTCGCCTTCACCGTCGCGAGCGGAGTCCAGGTCTACTTCTGCGATCCCCGAAGCCCTTGGCAGCGGGGCTCAAACGAGAACACGAACGGGCTGCTGCGCCAGTACTTCCCCAAGCGCTCAGACCTCAGCCGCTTCACCCAGAAGGAACTCGACGCCGTCGCCCAAGAGCTCAACGGCAGACCCAGGCAAACACTCGGCTGGATGACCCCCGCGGAGCGGCTCACCGAGGTCCTGTCCGAAGCAGTCGTACAGCAGTAACTCTCACCAAAGCAACCGCCGGCAAGGGTGACACCAGCGGCTTGCACAACGCGCGCAGCGACCCTCGCCGCTGCGCCTCGGCCTACGGCCTCGGCTCCGCGACGAGGGTCGCTAAGCCGACCGCGACCCGCCCCGTGTGAGAACCTTTCACCATCCGAGGTGGTGCGCTGACCCCTTGAGGTCGCGATCAAAGGAGTGGTCTAAGCGGCTGGCGTGGCTGTTTCTTTGGTCCAACTCGCAGCCGTGACCGCCTGGTCCGTCGATGGCGCGTAATGCCAGAGCAGGGCGCGCACCATGCTCGGATCGCCTCGCGGGAGCTATTGGCGATACGACTACGGCTCGCCGGGACCGCCGCCTGGTGCGGGTAGAACCCGGTATCGCCTTTTGGCGTCGTCGGAGTCGCGCGGGCTAGATTCTTGGCTTGCAGGCCTCGGTCAGCCCAGACGGGGGCGGGGACACTGTCTTGATGTCGTCGGGATGGTCCGTCGGTAACAGGGCGGTCCGGTAATACCAAGTGTTGCCACCGTCGTTGCTGAAGCACTGCTTGTAGGCCTTGGCGAAGCCAAATTTCCCAGTGTCTGGATCCTGGAGGGCAAAGACGTAAAAGTCAGTGCGCTCTGGGCGGTAGTACCCGCCGGATCCGACGATCGCAGCCTCGTTCGTAGGGAGTGCCTTCAATAGCGGAACGAAGGGGTAATACTTGAGCAGCGTCCCGTTGATTTTCTTGGTCTCGAGGTCGGTCTTGTCGGGATTCAGGCCCTGCTTGTCCCACGCGATTACGGTCGACGTCGGGGTTGACGATCCGTTGTGCAGCAGCGTCTTACGGCGCGCAGTGTTCCAGTTGTACACCGTCGAGTAGGACACGCCAGCGGCATCCTTGACCTGGATCTGGTGCTCGTGGATCTGGAGCTTGAGCTGCTCGGCAAGTGGCCTGATGGTCTCGTAGGGATTGGAACCGGGACTTCCGTTCTGCGAGTTCGGCTCCTTGTCGATCGCGATGATCTTTCCGATCGGACAGACCGACACCTCAGCTCCGGCGGGCCCAATACTGTGAGGCTTGGCCAGGTACTTCCGGAAGAGCTCCTTGTACAAGGCCGCATGCTCCTTACCCACGGCGCTCAGGATGTCGGCTCCACCTGCGGGATTAGCCTCATCCTCGGCGTGACGGACGACCATCACGGCCGGCGTGCACTCCTCGGCTGCACCCGCCTTCTTCGCGGCCGAGGACCCGACTCCAGCGGGACTATTGCTTGAGGTGCTTGAGCCGGTGCTTGATCCTGTGCTTGAACCTGAACTACCGCCACAGCCGCAGAGTCCGGCGATCAGAGCAATGACGAAGATCAAAGATCCAGGCTTCTGCATTCCCTGCATGGGGCGGTAGCTTCTCCTCAATTAGCGGAGACGTCAAGTCCCGCTTGGTGCCGACGCTTGACCTCGAATCCGATACGGTAATGCCCAGGCGGGTGGCCAAGCCATATACGAGGGGAGCGCAACCATGGACGGATCGTTGAAGGTGTCTCGGATGCCCCGATGAAGACTGCAGCTGCGCTCCTCATCGCCGGAGCTCTATCGATCGCACTCGCGGCGTGCGGCTCGGGCTCGGGATCCACGCACTCGGCGGCGTCCGTCAAGACAAGGGAGGCCGGCCCCTTCGGAAGGGCAACCTACCTCAAGGTGGTCAACCCGGATCTGGGGGTCCCCCAGCCGGGAGCAACGATCACGGTCACGATCTGCGCGGTAAATGTGAGATGCAAGGACCCCGTAACACTCGGCAGAGGCCAGTCGGTCGATATGGGCGCAGGGCGCGTGAATGGAACCATTCGCTACCCCAATGGCTATACCTTTAACTTCGAGGCCTTTAACCCGGACGTCGGAGAACCGTGGGTCGCAGTGACGGACCCGCAGGGCAACAAACTTTACTGTCAAGGCGGTTACAGCAACATATACGAGCCCCAGGGCGACGGGAATAGGTGTGAGCTCCAGCTCTCGGAAGGCCAGCGGCGCAACGTTAACGCGTCCGCTGGGCGCGGAGGCAACCCCGGGTACGTGCTTCACGCTTATCGCGACGCCGACAGCGGCGACTACAAGATGATGAGGCTGGAGACCGACCCCTGCTACGTCGACTTCGGCCACAGCGTCAAATGCTGACTCGGCCCTCTCCCCCTGCTCCGATCTGTTGCACGTTGTCGTGACTTGTCGGCGACGCCTCAATCGCGCGGATCGCCAGCGCCGGGCGAGTCCTTTGCCACGGTTGCGATCGCCCGCGCGTGCCCGGCAGCGAGACCCGCGGAATCACTGAAGCAGGACCGGCACGCGCCGGCGGCCGGCGTCTCGCAAATCGCCAGAAGCGCGCACGCTCCGCGTCGCGGACGGATCGGTCAACGTTATGGTCTTGTAGGTGGACAGGCCGCTCGCCCGGATCGAGTTCCCCGCCGATGATCCAGACCGCGCGCGGCGGTTCTGGTCGGATCTTCTCGGGGACGAGCTCGCCGAGCGCAGCGACGCCGAAGGGCGCGGCTGCGCACACACCGGGGATCCCGCCGCCCGTCAAGGTGACGAGATTAATCCTTCTCCCTTGAGCCTGCGACTCAGTATTAGAGCAGCGGCAGCTCTGATGCTCGCCGTCGTGGCTGTCGCGATGGCTGTCGGGTGTGGCGGTTCCGAGAACAGGAGCGCCGTAGAAGTAAAAGCGTTGTGGTACGGCACGGCGCAGGACGGAACCGTTCGCGGGGGCGTGACTCCGGTCGATGTCGCCGCGGTGAAGGATGACCCGATGACGCCTCTGTCGGTGGATCTGCGCGGGCTTCAAGCCGTCGGCGCGGGTCCGATGTGGAGGGCTGCGACCGCGGTGGCCGGTACTCAGGCGGTCCTGATCTCCGGGGTTGACCCGCGGCTGCAGCAACTCAGGTATTCGCTGCGCGAGGCCATCGACGGGCCGTCGGCCGGGGCGTTGCTGAGCGTGGGATCGCTGGCGGCGCTTCGCGGGTCGAGGATCTCGAGGTCCACGACGATGACGGGCACGGTGCTGCCGGACGGTTCCGTCGGCCCGGTGGCGGGCATCGCCGAGAAGGTGCGGGCGGCGGCCAGGGCCGGGTTCACCCACGTGCTCATCCCGGCCGGGCTCAAGCTCGTGTCCGACCCCAGGACCGGGCGTCCGGTCGACCCGGTGCGACTGGGCCGCTCCCTTGGCGTGGAGGTGACGCCGGTCGCGAGCGTTCCCGGCGCCTTCGCGATCCTGACTGCGGAACCCGACCGGCCGGCTGGGCGCCGGCCCCCGCCGATCCGTCCGGGAATCCTGCGGATGCTCACCCGGCGCAGTCGGGCGCTGATCGCCGCAGCCCGACGGCAGGTGACCGAACTGTCCCTCGCAGCGGGCAGGTCGACCAAGGCGGTGGAGAACATCGGGGCGTTGACGCGCGCCGCTGAGCGGGCGCTCGCAGGCAGGGACCCGGTGCTCGCGTTCGCTGCCGCCGCCGAGGCCGCACAGGCGGGCCAGCTAGCGGTGGCAGTGGCACGGCTGCATGCGGCGGCGAAGCACGCGACGCTCGCTGAGCTCTCGGCCCAGGTTCGCCGCTCCGCCGAGCGTTCGCTGGTGTCGATCCGCGCACAGGTGCGTGCGACGGCCCAGCTTCACGTCACCACGGTCGCGCAGCTTCCCGCGCTGGCTGACACGCTCTCGTGGGGCGAGTTCGCGCTGACGTCAATCGCGGTCGTGAAGGAGCGACTGAAGACCGCGCGCACCGAAGCGCAGCTCGACGAGATCGTGCAGTTCCTCGAGGTGGCTCGCTTTGAGGCAGCGACATACATGCCGGCGTGCGCGGAGTCGCTGGCGTTCCTCGGGCGGCGGCCGCTGAGCGCCCGTACCGTCAGTCTGCTCAACGCCTACGTAGATCTCGTCGCCTACGCCGCGGAGACCAACCGCGGGTATGCCGACACCTGGGGCTGGGAGCAACCCGTGCCAGCTACCTGGGCCAGCTCTTGGACGAGTCCAACGCCCTCACCAAAGCAGCCGCACCGGAGCTCCGGAACCTACGCGGTCCGACCGCCCAGCTCGCGCTGCGGCTGGCGGCGGCGCTGCTCAAGTACGTGGAAAGCACCCAGCTGGTCAACGACCTGACCTACCGGAACAGCTCCGGAAACGACGGCCCGCCGAACCTCGCACCGATCAAGAACCCCCTGACGGTGCGGACCCAGGCCCAGACCGCCGACGCGATCGCCCGGACGGTGGTGCGCGAGGTCGCTGCGGAGGGTCGGGACACTTCGTTTGTGCAATGGAATAGCCAATGGGGGGCCGATCTCGCTTTAGGGCGGCTGCCGAATAGAACCCAGGAGCAGACACTGCACGGTCTGGAGTTCCAATGGTTCGCAGTCCTGCAGGGGCGGTTGCTTGTCGCACTGGAGCGCCTCTGATTACTCGAGGGCCAAACAGGTGTTTCGCCACGAAAGCGACGGTCTGAGTTTGGCTCGACGAGACAGCTCCTTCGGGCTAGAAGCACAAGCCAAGTCGGACTAGCTCTCGGGTCGATCTGATACCTCCGGCCGAGACTGCTGCTTTTCGAGGCATGAAACTGCGGGTGTGAGGTCTGTCCGGCGCCGGGCGTAGGTTCGGTTGATCTGGGACAGGGGCCTCATTTGGGAGAACGTAGACGGGTAGGCCGTTTTGATCGATGGGCTTCGAGCCCGTGCTTTTCGTTCGGCCGCCCCTGCGACTTGCCTGGATTGAGCCACGCTGAGAGCTCGTATCGGTCTGTGTCGTTGTCCCGCTGGTTCTCCCGCACTGTCGTCGAGTTGTGGAGGTGAGTGATGGGAGTGCCGCGGTGGGTCGGTCGTGCGATCGGCCTGGATGTGCATCGCACGTTCTGTGAGATCGCGATCTGCGAGGACGGGGTGACCCGCTCTGGTGGTCGGGTGCCGAGCACGCCGGGCGGGTTGGCATCGCTGGCGGAGAGCCTGTTGCCGTCTGACCGGATCGCGTTGGAGGTGACGGGCAGCTGCTGGGAGGTCGCTCGGATCCTCGAGCCGCACGTGAACCGGGTTGTGGTCGTCTCCCCGGATGACACAGGGATCGCGAGCGCGCGCGCGAAAACGGACAAGCTCGACGCGCGCGCGTTGGCCGTGCTGCTGTGGAAGGGTGAGCTTGAGGCGGTGTGGATGCCCGATGAGCGCTGCCGGATCCTGCGCCGGCGGCTGGCGCGTCGCGATCAGCTGATGCGAGGCAGGACCCGTTCTAAGAACGAGATCCACGCGTCGTTGCAGCGCCGGCTGCAGGCCAAGCCGCCGTGTGCGGACTTGTTCGGCGTCAAAGGCCGCCAATGGTTGGCCGGGTTGGAGCTGCCGGCCGAGGAGCGCGAGTCGGTGGACGCCGCGATCCGTCACATCGAGTTCCTTGACCAGGAGATCGCCGCGGTCGACCGGCTGATCGCCCAGCAGGCGTTGTCCTGGCCGGAGATCAAACGGCTGATGACCGTCCCCGGCGTGAACCTCGTCTGCGCGGCGTCGTTCATCGCCGCCGTCGGGAACCCGAACCGGTTCCTCACCAGCCGCAAGCTGGTCGCCTATCTCGGGCTCGATCCTCGTGTCAAGCAGTCCGGCGATGAGCCGGCACGCTCGGGCCGGATCTCAAAGCGCGGATCGGCGTCCGCCCGGTGGGCGCTGGTGGAGACGTGCTGGTCGGTGGTGCTGCAACCCGGCCCGATGCGCGCGTTCTATGAACGCACCCGCAACCGGCGCGGGAGCGGCAAAGCGATCGTCGCGACTGCCCGCAAACTCGTCGTCCTGTTCTGGTGCATGCTCACCCGCTCAGAGGACTACGCCCACCAACAGCCGTCGCTGACCCGCAAGAAGCTTCGTCGCCTCGAGATCACCGCCGGCGCCCCGAAGTACGCACGCCGCGCCGCCGGGACCTGGTCCACCAACGATCTGATGCGCCAGGCCGAGCGCGAACTCGCGCTCCAAGCCGAAGCGTCATACAAACGAATCGTCCAAGACCAACAAGCCGGCGGACCAGCGAGGAAAGCGGGCGCGAGCGTGACACTGGAGCACGCATAGGTTCAAGTCACTCAACAGAGGACAAAGCCGCGTGGCAGACCACAAGCTCCTGACGTCTGCGCTTCGCTACGTCATCGGCTCGCGCCCGACCAGCAACCTACGCGGCGGCCGCCCCGCCCGCAAGACCACGGAGGACACCAGCCCGCAAATACCGACAACACCGACTTGACTTTCATCGGTCGATCTAAGCGGAAGCTACGGGCACAGTGCCGGTGTCACGCGAGAGCTTAAGCGCCGGGTGACGTTCGGTCGGGGGATCAGCGCGAAGATCCCGCCTAGGCAATGTCGCAGGTGAGCGTCGAGATCGTCCGCCGGAGAAATGAGGCCTTTCTGGGAGACGATCCCGAGAGCGCCCTCTAGAGGTTGATGTGGGTTCATCGTCCGTCGTAGTCGGCAGGCGCGTGGTGGCGGCCGAGGAGGGCGTTGATGAGCATGCCGAGGGTGAGCGCGAGGAGTCGTTGGGCGAGGCGTTGCGCGAGTCGGGGGAGCGTCTTGGCGAGGTGGTCTCCATCCGCATTTGGCGCTTGAGGGTCGAGAACACCGATTCGATCACGAGCCGGATCCGCGCTTGGCGACTCGGTCGGTGGGCGCTGCCCGAGCTTGTGCTTGTCGGGGACGATCAGCTCCACGCCGATGAGCTCGAGGCTGTCGTGATGTTCTCGTCCGCGGTGCGGCGTCGGCGAACAGGACCGTCCGGGGTGTGCGCTGGCGAGCTGGAAGACACCCTCGCGCTCGTTCTCGTTGGCCGGTCTGAGGTCATAGCCGACCGGTGCGCCGGCGCGGTCGGTGATCAGCAGGAGTCGCATTCCCCAGTACCACTGGCTTTTGGATGCGCAATACCCGTAGGCGGCGTGCCCGGCGAACTCGCTGCGGGACGCGCACCGGCGTAGTTCGCGCACCCAACAGGGTGCCGTCGACGAGCCGCACGCGGCCCGCCGCGATGAGCTCGGCGACACAAGCTGCACGAACGTGATCGAGGCGTCAGTCGCCTGAGCCGCCGGTTGAACTGCGACTGGTCGGGCAGGTGCGGGAAGCACGGCAGCAGCCGTCCGATCGTCCCGAGGAACTGCCGATCGGACGCCAGGCCGGTGACAGCTTGAGCGACCGCGAGCGCGATCAGCTCCTGATCGGTGATCTGGCCGACCGGGCCCGGGCGACGAATCGACAACGAACACGCGAATACGTAGGCTGCGACAACGAGGGTCTCCAGCGAAGCGTCCATCTCGTGCTCCAATCACGAGTTGACAGGGCTGGAGGCCCTTTCTTATGTCAACACCCGTCTCCTGCACCGACGGGCCAACCCACATCACGCTACGGGCACAGTGCCGGTGTCACGCGAGAGCTTAAGCGCCGGGTGACGTTCGGTCGGGGGATCAGCGCGAAGATCCCGCCTAGGCAATGTCGCAGGTGAGCGTCGAGATCGTCCGCCGGAGAAATGAGGCCTTTCTGGGAGACGATCCCGAGAGCGCCCTCTAGCTGCCTGCCGCTGTCTCGAATGCGTGATTACGCTGCTTTGGCCAGGTAGCTGTGTCCGGCGGTGAGCACGATGTTCTTGTGGCGGCGAAAGTCCGTGACGACCACGCTGCCGCGCTTCACGGCGATCAGGGTTCCGTCGCAGCGGTCGGTGGTGTCCCAGATCGTGCCGCGGACGGTCGCGGCGGCGTAGTGACCGCGACTGCGGAAGTGTCCGCGGTCGCTTGAGTGCAGTGTTTGCAGGACGCGGTGGCTTGAGCCGTGGCAGCTCGCGAAGGTGGGAGCGTGGGGCGACGCACCCTCGAGCAGGCTGAGCGTGCTCAGTCCGCGGTTCTTGCCGCTGCGACTCTGGGTGATCTTGAAGATCGCTCCTTTGAAGTGACCGTTATAGGTCGTGTGGCCCGTCCCGGACGCGGCAGTGATCGAGACGGTACCCGCGCGCGTGTCTAGCTCAGCTCCGACCGGGATCTGCCGGGCATGGGTCAGCGGGACGAACTTCGAACCCTGCTTGATCAAAACCGTCCCGCTCACGACAGCGGCATCGACCGCCTTGCCCACCACCGGTGGCGGCGCACCAGACCCGGACCCGATCGTCGCCTGGATGGGAACGACCTGGCCATTGTCCATCGTGCTTCCCGGCGCGATCGACTGGCTGCTACCGAGGCTGGAGAACGGCTGGGTGAAGTACCTGACGCCGTCCTGACCGTTGGTGCCCCGCTCGATCGGAACGTCCGATCCGTTCATCGGCACCAGCGCGATCCGATAGCCCACGTCGACCGCGATGGCAGGATGCAGCGCAAACGGCCCCATCACCGCATCCGTCCCGTTAGCACTGGTCACCATCTCCACCGGGCTGGTGGCAATCAGCCGCCAATTCGTCCCGGTGTTGTCGACCGGCGCCAGCACAGCCAGCTCGAACGTCATTCCAGCCCCGATGCCCGCCGTCCGAAAGCTCCACGACCCCAGGATCTCAGCCGCTGTCGCGCTCACCGTGTACCCACCGCGCGCATCGCCTTGGAACACCGGCACGCCCTGACCGACACCGATCGTTGACGCCCCGGTCGCCGCCAACGACGTGTCGCCGACGCTGCTGTCAGCGGCGATAGCCGACGGGGCGCTCGCCAACACCGCAAGCAGACCGACCGCGAGAGTGATCGCGCATCGACACGCACGCACAAACAACACGCTCCCACGTCCGACAGCCCCGACGCTCACAGCCGAAAGATACAAGGGCGCCGGTGCACGTCAAGCCGGCTGAAAACCGGGCAATTTGACATCGGCCCGGAGTGGCACCAGGCCATCGCTCCTCGACAGGCTCCCGCGTGCACGCTGCCTATGAAGCTCGCCAGCGGAATGGACGAACTTGGAAGCCCTCGTCCCGCCGATGCCCAACTCGTGCTTAGGCAAGTCCACGGGCGGCTGACCCCAACGAGATCGAACAGGGACTTTCGCTTCGGGCTAGACGCATCGACGTCGACGCCAGACTGACGCCGCTGGATCCGCCCGGCAAACCAGCAGCCCCACCAAACCCGGTGGCCCCGTGCTGAGGACGGCGAGGGCTGCGGCACGATCTCTTTGAAGGTGGGGCTGTTGTCAAGGGTGCTGTTTTGGGTTGGGTCCTTTCCGGTTGTCAGGGTTGCTGAGTTCTCTTTCGGCGCTTGGCTGCGCAGATGGTGGGTTTCAGCTGTCCCGGCGTCTCAAGTCGCATTAGGGCCGTCAGGCGGCCAGATCGTGGGGGAGCTTGCCGGGACGGGTGTTGGGGGAAATTGATGCGTGGGGTTTGAATGGCTGCTGGAGCGAGAGGACGTGCCAGCAGGCGATCAGTACTTTGCGCGCGATCGCGGCCTTCGCCGGATTGGCCTTGCCGTGCCGGCGTTTGGTCTCGGTGTAGAGCCGGTTCCAGGGGTTGGTCGGCCGCCAGGAGTGCTGTGCGGCCTCGATCGCGGCCCACCGCAAGGTGGGCGAGCCGGCTTTGGAGATCCGGCCGGTCCACGAGCTCTGCCCGGATTGTTTGATCGTGGGTGCGAGCCCGGCGTATCCGATCAGCTTGCGCGCGTTTGCAAAGCGCGAGATCTCGCCGATCTCCGCGGCGATCGTGAGCCCGAGCAGCTCTCCGATCCCCGGGATCGTGACCAACAGCTGAACCCGCTGCTCGCTGCGGGCGACCGGACCGAGCTCTTTGTCGATCACGGCGAGCTGTCGCTCGAGATCGTCCACCACGCCGAGCAGCACCCGCAACGACTCGATCCACACCGTCGGCACCCCGCGTTCCGAGAGCCGCTCGAGCGACCCGGGCTGGCGAAGCGTCTTCAGGTTCCCGCGCAAGCCCCACTGGGTCAGCAACCCGAACATGCGGTTGCGCGCCGAGGTCTTCAGCCGCACCAGATGCGCTCGGCGCCGCAGCCGCTCACGCAGCTCTCGATCGCTCAGCGACGGCACCCACACCTCGGGCACAAGATCCCGGCGGGCCAGCTGCGCAAGCACGCGCGCGTCGACCCGATCGGTCTTGCACGCCAACGGCGCGATCGCCTTGACCTTCCGCGCGTCGGCGATCTGAAACTCCCAGCCACACGCACGTAACTGTTCGCGGACCCACACCGCGCCGCTCATCATCTCCACACACCCGCGGACATCCGGCCCGAGCGTGTGCACCAACCGCGCGAGCCCGTCCTCATCCGCGGGGACCGTTCCTTCGACCAACTCGCCGCGTTCGTCGACCGCGCACCACGCCGCCCTGCGGGTGCCCCAATCAATCCCGAGATACTGCATGAGGGCCTCCTTCGAGGAGTCGCTTCTACCGAAGCGCAGATTCTTCGCGGGAGGCCCGACGTCACCTCACGGCCAGCCGACCACCGCCTTCATCACAGTCGCATTCCTCGAGAGCGATCGTCCCGCGAGCCCAGGGCGGGCGAGCGCTACGGCGACCAGGCGATGGCGCGACCGAGAATGCGCGGTTCTGGCGAGGAGCGGGGAAACTCGCATCCGGCGGTCGACACCTGCAATGCCAATAGCGCGGTAATCAATGAAGCGGCCGGGAGCCGTGATCGTGTTCCAACTGAACGACTCGTCGCCGGAGCGTCGTTCCCGCCGCGGCTCGCTCCTGCTCACTGGCGATGTACAACGCTCGCCGGCGGCGCCGGCGATCCAGGCTCTCAGCCGAGTCCGACCGCCGGGGCGTCGGGCTGGCTGGTGAATACGTATGCGGCGCCGGGACCCGGAGTCAGCGGGTTGACTGGTACGTGGTCGGGGGCTCCGATCACGGTCGTGTGGCGGTCGACCGCGACCGCCTCGCCGAACGAGTCGCCAGCATGGGCGTTCTTCGCGGTTAGCTTGGCCGTCTCGGTGTGGCTGCCGCCCCACCCCGTCTTCGGTTGGACGAACACGTACGCCTCACCCTGGGCGAGTGCCTTGCCGACGGTGTGCGAGGCGGAGCTTGAGACGATCGTGTCGCCCGAGATCGCCAGCGCGAAGCCGCCGAGCTCGTCGCCGAACACGTCCCCGTTCTCGATTGTGCCGAAGCCGTCAGAGGCGGTCAGCTTCCCGGTCTGGGTCCGTGTCCCGGTCCACCCGGAGCGAGGCTTCGTGAACACGTACAGCACCCCCTGGAAGGGGTGGCTGCCGACCTTGCGGTCAGGCGCGCCGGCGACGACCGTGCCGCTGGACACCGCGACCGAGCTGCCGAGGAGGTCGTGCGCCCTGCCGCCCCAGGAGATCAGCCTTGCTGTCTCGGTATGCGTCCCGGTCCACCCCGAGCGGGGCTTGGCGAACACGTATGCCCCGCCTTGGTGCTGGTGGCTGGCGACGGTATGCAGGGGTGCCCCGGCGACGACGGTCGCACCCGAGATGCCGACCGACCATCCGAACCATTCGCCGGCGACCCCGTTTGAGACGATCAGGGCGCCGGTCTGCCTTCGCGCCCCGCCCCAGCCCGAGCGGGGCTTGACGAACACGTACACCTTGCCCTGCTCGGCATGGTTGCCAACGCGGTGCGGGTACGCGCCGGCGACGATCGTATTTCCGGAGATCGCCAGCGCCCCGCCTAGGTAGTCGTTCGCGGCGCCGTCGCTGGAGGTCAGGCGAGCGCTCTCGGTCAGCGTCCCGGACCACCCCTTCGCCGGCTTGGTGAACACGTAGATCTCGCCCTGCCGTCCGTGCGCTCCGACCTTGTGAAACGGCGAGGCGACCACGATCGTGTTGCCGCTGATCGCGACCGTCTCGCCGAACAGGTCGTCCGCGCGGCCGTCGGAGGCGATCAGCTTCGCCGTCTCGGTTGCGTTAGCCCAGCCTGACCGCCGCTGCACGTACACGTACGCCTCGCCTTGGCTCGCGTGCCTCCCGACCTTGTGGAACTCCGCGCCGACCACGACCGTGCCGCCCGCGACCGCGACCGAGCGGCCGAACGCGTCCCTGATGGCGCCGTTCGACGCTTGGAGCATCGCTCGCTGCCCGAACACGATCGCGCGCGCGGCAGCGGGCCCAGCGGACAGCGTCACGAGCACGGCGATCACAGCGGCGAGTCCGGGCCTTCTCTTCACATCTCAACTGTGACTCCGAAGGCGTCGTCTTACGTCCGTAATCGCCCCACTTATCGAGCACGGGCTGACCACGAAACATGCAATCGAGCAATCTGGACGTATCTGGAGGTACCGAGGCCAGGGCGTCCTGCGCCGAGCACCGAGATCTGCTGTGTCCCGCATCGGGCCCGCGCGTGCAGTGAGGGGGTCGAGTCCCGCACGTGCTTTCGTCGGGCAACGCGCGTCTTGCGCCCGACGGGGTCGCTGACCAGCTTCGCGCGGAAAGCACGCCTGTCACGGACGATCGCTTCCACAGTTGACCCGCAGCGGACGGCGCGATCGCTTCGGCGACGTTCCGAGCGTCCGGGTTTGGCTGCGTGTGGGTGCTTGCGGACGCGGTTTGGGCCGGCCGCTGCTTGGTCGCCGTAGCGCTCGCCCGCCCTGGGCTCGCGGGACGATCGCTCTCGAGGAATGCGATCGTGCCGCAGCCCTCGCCGTCCTCAGCACGGGGCCACCGGGTTCGGTGGGGCTGCTGGTTTGCCGGGCGGATCCAGCGGCGTCAGTCTGGCGCCGACGTCGATGCGTCTAGCCCTAAGCGAAAGCGAAGCAAGCTAGGGCCGCGCCGCCAGGCGTGTCAGAACTGGACGACCGTGTCCCCCTCGGTGATCCTCGGCGGGTCAACCGCAGCGGTCACGTTCTCCTGTACCCATCCCGCCGCGCGCCGAGAGGACTCATCCGTGCCCGCCTTGTCCTCGCACACCGTCACGGTCGCACCTCCATCGTTCGTCCGAAACGCCGCGTAGGTGACAAAGCCGGGCACCCCGCCGATGAGCTCCCTCACATCAGCCTCCCGCTGCCCAAGGAGGTCGAACAGCTCCGTTGCACCATTCCCCGAATAGGTGCGAATCACCACGTACATCGCATCGTCCCCTTTCGTGGCAGCGCCACGTCGGTTACCAGTGGGGCACGCTAACCGAGGCGAGGGCATGCTGCAACGAGATCCGCTTAGATCGATAACCAGCAGTCTCGGTCGTAGGTATCAGCCGACGCGAAGACTAGTCCGGGGTCTGGCTTGCGCTTCTAGCCCAAGGGCTCGCGGGTGCGGCCCGGCACGAAAGCGACAACTTCGAGGCACCTTTCGGATAGTGTCGGCCGAAGGACCACAACAAGGGAGGCGGCGATGCATGCGGTGCTCGTGACCGTGAAGCTCTCGGATAACCCGGACCCCACCATTCTGCGCGAACAGGTCGTGCCGCGGGTCAAAGGGCTTCCGGGCTTCGTGGCTGGTTATTGGACCCGGGGCGACGGAGTCGGACGATCGATCGTCGTCTTTGACTCAGAGGAGAACGCGCAGGCCGCGTCCGACCTAGTGCCGTCGATGGTTCCTTCCGGAACCACCATCGAGAGCAACGAGGTGAGCGAGGTAGTCGCACACGGTTAGCGGCGTTCTGTCGCTCTGGCCGCCCGCTGGGTATCTCTGACAGAGGGCGTCAAGAACCCGCTGTCGCAACGATCGAGCAGCAGCAGTACGCGGGACAGGTACCAGCCGACGCGAAGACTAGTCCGGGGCCTGGCTTGCGCTTCTAGCCCTGAGCGCTACCCGAGAGACCGGCGGCTTCGAAGGCTTGTTCGCGAGACTCGAACAGGCGGAAGCGCACTACCTTCGAGCCCTCCAGTTCCCAGATGCTGAAGAAATCGCGTTCGGTCCTGACCCCGCTGGCCTTACCGGTCCCCTCCTGTCGAAAGACGAGGACGACCGCAGTGCCCGCGTCGATGCAGTCGCGAGCCTCGATCGCGTAGTCGGTCCAAGGAGCGAGCCAGTCGCGAAAGAACCGTCGCACTCCCTCGTGGCCGTGGTAGACGCTCGCCGAGGGCATCCCGCTCGCGGACGTATCCCAGACGATTTCCGAATCGAAGTAATCGTCCGTCACATGGCCGCCCGCCGCGAAGCGCCGAGTGCATTCCTTGACGATCTCCACGTCCTCCTGCGACATCGCCTCCCAGTATCTCGTGCTTCTCCTTAGATCGAGTACCAGCGCTGACGCCGGGCTCCTGCTTTCTCGAAACAGCGACGGCGAATCGACCGATCGCGAGAGGTCCGGATCGCCACCCGGCCCGACTGCTGCAACGCCGGGCGGACTCAGCAGCCTGACGATCGGGATGAGGCCGCTGCTGGTCGATCAGACCACCACTCTGATCGGCAGGGGCGTCGCTTCTGCTATCCGCCCTTAGGGTGACTCCGTGCGGAGCGGCGCGATGCATGGCCCTGCGAGCGGAAACAGGCCTATGCCGCCCGGCCTTGTGCGGGCCCGACGGAGGGGTTTGGACCGTACTTCTCCGCTGCGCGGACAGGTGATCGTCCGGATGTCGGTGCGGTGCGGGCTTGGGATCGTTTATGAGGTCCGCGGAGGACATGTCCACCCGCACCCACACAGGGCCGCATCGGTTTCGCTCGCGCCGGGCGCGTGTAGCGTGGCTGGCTGCGGGCTTGCTGGTGATTGTCGCTGCCGCGTTTGCGGTTGACCGGCTGGTCGTTGGGTCGAGCCCGCAGACACCGGCGCTGAGGTTTGTGGTACGTCCGGATCTCGAGGGTACGGTTGATGGATTGGTGATCGGCAGCGCCCGCACTTCACCCGGCGCGACCGCGTACGTGTCCGGTCCCCACGGTGCTTGGTTGGGGTCCGCCGGAGTTGCAAACGTGCGCACTGGCGCGCCGATCCGAGCGGATGCTCGGATGCGGCTGGAGAGCATCAGCAAGTTCTTCACCGCGACGGTCGTAATGCAACTCGTCCAGCAAGGAAAGCTGAAACTGAGCGACACGGTCGCAAGATGGCTCCCCGGCCTGCTTCCCTACGGCGACAGGATCACGCTGCGAGAGTTGATGACCGACACCAGCGGCCTGATCGACGACAACGACCTATACACGTCCCCCGGTGCAGCGCGCGGCTACCTCGCTCGCGTCAAGGACGCGGCACTGCGGGCGCAGCTGATCGCGATCCGCGCCCGCCTAGGAGCCGATCCAGCCGCTGAGATCTCGCCGATCTGGATCATCCGGCTTGCCGCCTGGCAGCCGTTGCTGTTCACGCCCGGCAGCCGCTATCACCACTCGAACATCGGCTGGAACATCGCCGGGCTGATCGCACAACGCGCGGCGGGCAAGCCTCTGCCGGTGCTCTACCAGCAGCGCATCTTCGCGCCACTCGGACTCAAGCACACCGCCTACGACCCGCAGGGGCCGATCGCGGGGCCGCACGCGAACGGTTACTCGATCACCGGCAACGGCACCCCGACCGGCACCACCGTGACCGACACCACCGACTCGCACCCGTACAAAGGAGCCGACGGAGGGATCGTCTCCGACGCCCAGGACACCGCCACCTTCTTTACGGCACTGATGCAAGGGAAGCTGATCGACCGCAAACAGCTCACCATCATGAAGAGGGACAACCTGGTCAACTTCCGACCTCAACCAACCGGCTGCGGAGGGTTCGCCCACTTCGGTAACGGAGCGGGAAACGGATACATGGCCAACGTTGAGGTCAACGACAACGGCTCCCGGGTAGCAGTGCTCCTGCTCAACGCCAGCAACCCCCCGTACGGCATCCAAACCGCGCTCAACACTGCAGCCAAGCTCTACTGCGACGCCTGATAGCCCATCGGAAACCAGCACTCCGAGCGATCCCCGGCCAGACTTGTGCAACGGGCTAGACGCATCGCTGAGGTGTGGCTGCTGCTTGGCTTGAGAGCAGGGGCCGGGGTGCGGGAGCGCCGGATGCGCTCCCGCGGGGTGCCTGCTAGAGAGCGAGGCCGGCGCTGGCGTGCATCATTGGCGCCCGCCTGGCGTGGACGGTGGAGATGATCTCCTCGGTGTTGATTCCCTCCAGGTAGGTGCCGGTCGTTGACAGGTGCGAGTGGCCGAGCTGCCGCTGGATTAGCGGCAGCGGGATCCCCTCGTGCATCAGCTCGACGGCGTGGGCGTGGCGCAGCTGGTGGGGCGCGAAGCGGCGCCTGACTCCTGCCTTGAGCGCGAGGTGGCGAAGCTCGACCCGTGCAGCGCCGGCTGACCACGTCCGGCCGCGGGTCGGTCCGTCGATCACGCAGAACAGCGGCCCGACCGGGAGAACCAGGCGATCGGCCAGCCATGGTTCGATCGCCGTCCATGCCCAGGCGTCCATGCCGACTTCGCGGCGGCGGTCGTTCTTGGCGTGCCTGACCAGAATTGAGCCGCGACGCCGATCAAGGTCGGTCTCGGTCAGCGAGAGCGCCTCGTTGATCCGTAGCCCTGCGCGCCACAGCACGACGATCAGGGCACTCAGGCGATGCCCATGACGATCACGGCCGGCTTGGCGCATGGCGGCGACGATCTCATCAACGGTCGGCGGGTCGGCGGGGTAACGCTGGCCCTTATTGCGCGGGGCGATCCCGGTGCGGAACCCTGGCGTGGTCGCCGGCGAGCGGCGCCGCCCGGCAGTGTCAAGCAACGGCTGAACAGAAGACATGACTCCCTCCTGTGAGAGCTGGACAGCTACCCGCCCAGCTCTACAGCCCACGCTGCCGCAGCCCACGGAAGCAGCAGCGACGCATCATCGCTGCTGCTCGGTCGATCAATCCAACACTCTCGGTTGCCTCTGGCCAGAGCGCTGCTTTCGCCGATCGCGGGCACGAAGCGAAAGCCTGTTCCTGGACCCGAGCGCAAAGTCGATGGCTGGGCGAGCGGGAGGTTGCGGACACCGGAGTGGTGGCCGAGGCGCGCGCGTTGGTCGACGTCGGTGGCGGTAGCGCTCGGTGGCCTCGGCGCGATGCTATTTCCCGAGCAGTGCGCAGACGGCGGAGGCCTGCACGGAGCGGAGCCGCTTCAGCAGCGAGCCTTTCGGCGCGGGGATGTTGAGCGTGGTTGTCACCGACCGCTTGCCGTCGGCGGTTGCTGCGGCCCATTGCGTGTAGCCAGGGAAGTTTCCGGTGTGGCCGTAAACGGTGCCGCAGCGCGTGCGGTAGCGGAAGATCGCGAGCCCGGCTGCGTTCGCGCCCGGACCGGGCGGGCTCGACGCGCCCGACACGAACCGTAGCTGCTGGCGCTGCTGCGCCGCGCCGAAGAACCTGCGGGCAAGGTCGTCACGGATGAACTGTCCGAGATCCGCCGGGGTCGAGACGATCGCGCCCGAAGCCCACGCCCCGCTCGGGCTCAAAAACATGCTGACGTCCCGAGGCCTCGCGGGCGGGTCGACGAGGTACCCGTGGATAAACGGCTTCGGCAAGGCAACGGTGCTCGGGAACGTCGTCTGCCGCAGCCTCGCCGGACCGAAGACGATGTCGGAGAGCAGCTTCCGGTATGGCTGTCGCGTGACCGCCTCGGCGATCAGCCCGATGACAATGTTGTCGGTATTCGAGTACTCGTAGCGCGACCCGGGGGCGAACTCAAGCCCGTCCGCGCGCACCCAGTCGATGATCGTGCTTGGCGCGACGTAACCACGTGGATTAGTCCTCACCTGCTTCGCGAACCCGGCCGACTTCGTGTAGTCAGGAAGCCCGCTGGTGTGGTTGAGCATCTGACGCACGGTGACCGACGCCCACGCCGTCGGCAGGCCGGGCAGCCACCGACCGATCGTGTCATCGAGGCTGAGCCGCCGCTGCTGCACGAGGTGCAGCACGACTGCGCCGCTGAACGCCTTGGCGATGCTCGCGATCCGCATGTGATCACGCGCGCGCGGAGCCCTCCGCCGCGCCAGGTCCGCGCGACCAGCACTCAAGACCGTCAGGCGACCGCCGCTATAGAGAGTCGCGATCGCGCCAGGAGGCCCACCCTTAGCGGCGACGAGCCTCTCAAGACCACGCTTGACCGCGGCAAAGCCAGTCGGCCTCGCCGCACCACCAACCGCCGGAAACGCCAGCGCAAAGGCCGCGACGAGGACAACCACGGACCAGGATCGAATGCAACGCTCGAGGCGCCTATGGCTCAGCTGCTGTGCTGCAAACATCGGTTGGACTGGCGGAAGCAGGGTGGGCTGAATGACTATAGGAGGGAGCGCCGGGATTGGTTCGTGCCGGATCACATTGCCGCAGCCGACCACGCGGCCGCGATCGCTTGCTTGTCCCTCCTTGTCGTCGATGCGCGAGTGCTTCGGCGACGCACGGAGCGGTCCGCCCGCGCGACGCCGGACAAGCGCTTTGCCACGAGAGGAATCGCGAGCTCGGGCCCGAGCCGAACGACTAATTCGGCGACGGCGCGATCGTCCGAGCCCGCGCCAGAGTTCCGTTTTCTCGGGCGCGAGCAGCACTCTGGCGAGGCCGCCGAGACCGCGCCTGCTCGATCAAACCACCACTGTCGGCCGATCGGCTGTGTCGCTCTCCCTTTCGGTCGGTGAGCGGTGCGCTACGAGGTACAGCCATCTCTCGACGGTGCGCAGGTAGGTGATGTACGCCACCCACAGAGACGTTCGGTGCAGTCGGTCTGAACTGGCGCTCGACGAGGTCGGTGGCGGGCGTGATCTCTGGGATCCGGATCGTCGTGCTGCCACCGCTTCCGCGGCCTGACGCCTGAGATACCGGCGGCTTTCATCAAACGTGCGAGCCGCTTGCGGCAGACGCGGACGTCGTGCTCCATGCGGAGTTCGGCGTGGATCCTCGGCGCCCCGTAGACGTATCGGCTCGCGTCGTGGATCTGCTTGATGCTCTCGGTCAGCCACGTGTAGGTGAGGGCGATCGGATGGCGCTCGGCGCTCCAGTTGTGGAACGCGGTGCGGTTCACAAGCACGCGGCACATGACGGCGACGGGATAGTCGTCTTCTGCGCGGCGATCAACGAGTACGCCTCGCTAACGACCGTGATCGGAAAGGTTTGCCCGCGGGCGGTTAGCGTTCGATCCGGAAGCTGGTGGTCTTGTTGTTGCTGGGGGAGATGCTGGCGGTGAGTAGGTAGGAGCCGGGGGTGAGCTTGTGGTTCTGGGGATGGCCGTGAGCGTCGTAGGTGACGATGATGCCGTTGAAGGTGAGGCTGTTCGATCCCGCTTTCCCGGTCTGGAAGAGGGGCTGCTGGCGGGGGTACGCGATCAGCCGGGTGCAGCTGGGGTTGCGGCGGTTGGCGGTGGTGGGGGCGACGCAGCGTCCCTTTACGAGCCGGCCAGCGACCCGGCGTTGGATCCTGAATACCACCGATGCGGGGACGTTGAGCTTGTAGCTGATCTTCAGCTTGATTGGACGGGTGCAGGGGCGGCGGTTGCGGTTGGCGCGGGTTGCGGGCTCGCAGCGTCCATTGACCAGGCGGCCGGTGAGCGTGAACGTGTGCGGGAT
The DNA here is from genome assembly GCA_963800475.1 of uncultured Solirubrobacterales bacterium. Lineage (GTDB taxonomy): Bacteria > Actinomycetota > Thermoleophilia > Solirubrobacterales > Solirubrobacteraceae > Palsa-465. The sequence goes on from CAWDAZ010000002.1 coordinate 640,649, forward strand.
GACTTGCACGGCCAGGATCGAGGGTTCGGGCGAGCCACCCCAGTAGACGTGCGCGTCATCGACCGCCAGTCCTCCCAAGCTTGCCTGCGCGAAGGTGATCAGGCTGCGCTGGACGCCGGAGCCGTCGAGGTTCGCCCGCCCGATCGTGTCGCTGCTACACATTGCCCGCCAGCTGCGGCACAGGTTGGTCCAGTAGATGTGCCCGCCGCCTACCGCCACGTATACCGGGGCGGTCAGTCCGGTGATGAAGTTGCGCTGGACGCCGGAGCCGTCGAGGTTCGCCCGCCCGATCGCACCACCCGTGCAGGCCTCGTTGCTGCACACCGCCGCCCAGTAGATGTGCGCCCGATCGACCGCAATCCCGAAGCCGGAGCCAGTGCTGACGAAGTACGGCTCGACGCCCGAACCGTCGAGGTTCGCCCGCCCAATCGTGCCCGACCCAGCGCCGTCGAACGCCCAACTCAAATAGATATGCGCCTCGTCGACCGCTAACCCCGAGCCGCCCTCGGTATTGATGAAGCTCGGCTCGACACCCGAACCGTCGAGGTTCGCCCGCCCGATGTAACCCCAGCTCCTGATCGGCGGAATAACCTCCTCGGTCGACCAGTAGATATGCCCAGCGTCGACCGCCACGGCCCACGGGCCACCCACGATGCCTTCGTGCTGCCTCGGCAGCGGCACCGTGAGAAAGTGCGGCTCGACGCCCGAACCGTCGAGGTTCGCCCGCCCGATCGTATGCGAGTCCGGGTTGGCCCAATAGATATGCCCGCCACCCACCGCCAGCGACGAAACAGAAACTCCGGAGATAAAGCCCGGCACGACACCGGAGCCGTCAAGGTTCGCCCGCCCGATCGCCGCGCCAGCCACCGCCGTCCACGCCAAAGATCCCACCGCCGCGACCACCACCGCCACCCACACACGCCTACACGCACCCATCACAACACCCCCTCAGCAGCGGACAACCCACGCAGCGCAACCACGGCTATCCCCACTGATCTTGTACCGCGTCGCTCATCCATAAGCCATCACCGCAGCGATCGTCCGGACCACGCGAATCGAGCACAAGCGCACCAACCTGCAGCACAGCTACGTACAAACCCCTACACATCCGAAGCCAACACCGCCGGACTTCAACGAACGCAGCAGCCGCAAGCCCTCACCGCCACGCTGCTGGATCGGGCTACGAGCACCGGTGATGCCTCACTGCTCCTTGCCGACGAAGCGGGAGGCACGCAACGCGTAGGGCACGCCGGCTGTCGCCGGCTGCGCGATCCCTTTTCATCCTCTGCTGGCCAGGCGCGGCGAGATCGCCTTGGCGACTACGTGCCATGCGGTTTCCCGGGGCGTTTTTGACTGCCTCGAGTCCTCGAAGCGAATACCAGGCGCGGCTATGCGTCGGCCGCGAGCACGTCACAGAACACGAACCCTTCGCGCTCCACGGTCTCCCCGATCCGACAGGCGACCGGCGTGCTGAAGATCGGACCGGCGTGGACGAACGTGTGGAACTCGCCGTTCTCGCCGCACGGGTCCACGTGCGACGGGAGATCAGCAAGCAGATCGGAGTCGAAGGAGCGGCCCGCAAACGACGGATCGAGCAGGCGGGGATCGACGCAAACGAGGAGCGCCTCGAACCCCGCCGCGATGAACTCGCGGGCCAAGACGCTCGTATCCCGCCCCCACAGCGGGAAAATCGCCTCCTTGCCGACCCGGCTCAACCGCTCCTCCCGATACGCGCGGATGTCGGCCAGGAACAGGTCACCAAACGCGATCGTCTGCGCCTCGGCGAGCGGTGCCTCGGCCAGCGCCTGTGCCATCCGCTGCTCGTAGACGTCGTTGGAGCAGGAGGCAGGTATCTCGACCTCGACCAGGGGCAGGCCGACTGCTCGCGCCTGACGAGCGAGTAATTCGCATCGGACGCCGTGCATCGAGATCCTTCCGTAGTCGGCCGTCACCGTCGTGATTAGTGCCCGCGGAGCCGGGGCGGGCCGTTCCCGCAACTCGTGCAGCGCCAGAGCCGAGTCTTTTCCGCCGCTCCATGACAGCGCCGACACGGCCCGACCGTACCAACCTCGGCCGGGCAGGCTCGTAGCGCGACCACGATTGCATTTCACCTTCGCCCGGCCAATCGCGCTGCGATTGCCTCGCGACAAAGCAGCGGCCTTGCGCGACACGCGTCGCGCCGATCCTTTCTCGTGAGATGCGAGCGCAAGTCGCGACGCCGCCCGAGCTCTGGCTGCCCCGTGAGTGTGCGCGTACCGGCCGTTCGGTGGCATTACCGGTCGCTCTGGAGAGGGTGCCGCGAATAAGGCCGTGAAACACGGAGCCCCGCCAGCTCTGACGGGGCTCCGTGGACATTTCCATGACCTTTGCGGACATTCCGGTGACGAAGCTCAGGACACCGGAATGACTTTCTACATCTGCTACCCGCAGCCGGTGTTGAACCCGCAGCTCGAGCACGTGTAACAGCTGCCCGTGCGCTGCATCATCCCGCCGCACTGCTGGCACGCGGGACCGAGGTCCAGGCCAGCTCTCGCCGCCGGAATCACCGGTGGCTCGTCGGTCAGCGCGGAGGTGGGGGCGACGGCGGTCGGCGCCGTGGCGCTCGATCCGCCGCCGGATCCATTGCCCGAACCGTTCCCGCTCCCGTTGCCCTCCGGCTTGGTCGCCGCGTCGGTCTCGTCCGGCGGCCCCGCCGTGTCGCCCTGGTGCGAGCTCGCGGCCTCGCGGGCGGCCTGGCGGGCGCGAACCGCGGGCGTCAGGATCCCGAGCTCCTCCTGGGCGTCCGTATCGAGGAACCGCGACGCGAGCCAGCGCATGATGTAGTCGGGCATCGACTTCGCGAACGGAATCTCCGGGTTGGCGGTCATCCCTTCCGGCTCGAAGCGCATGTAGCTGAACTTCTGCACGAGCGTCTCGAGCGGCACCCCGTACTGCAGCCCGACCGAGATCGCGGTCGCGAACGCGTTCATCATTCCGCGCAGCGTCGAGCCCTCCTTGCCGATGTCGGTGAGGAAGATCTCGCCGACCGTGCCGTCCTCGTACATCCCGGCGGTGATGTAGCCCTCGTGTCCGCCGATCGAGAACTTGTGCGTGATCGACTGGCGCTCGCGCGGCATCTTGCGGCGCTTCGGCGGTGCCTTCGCGAGTGCCTCCTTGACGGCCTCCGCGATCGCCGCCTCGTTGTCGACCGGCGCCGGCGCATCCTTCTGCGCGTCGGTCCGTAGCGCCTGCGCGGTCTTGGAGCCGTCGCGGTAGATCGCGAGCGCCTTGACCCCGAGATGCCACGCCTTCAGGTACGCGTCGGCGATGTCCTCGACGGTCGCCGACTCGGGCAGGTTGACGGTCTTGGAGATCGCGCCGCTGATGAACGGCTGCACGGCGCCCATCATCTTGATGTGGCCCATGTGCGAGATCGCCCGCTCGCCGACCGCCACGTCGAACACCGGTAGGTGCTCGTCGCTCAGCGCCGGCGCTCCGATGATCGTGCCGTGCTCGTTGATGTACGCGACGATCTGCTCGATCTGCTCGTCGCCGTAGCCGAGCGTCTGGAGCGCCTGCGGCACCGTCCTGTTGACGATCGTCATCTGCCCGCCGCCGACGAGCTCCTTGAACTTGACGAGCGAGAAGTCGGGCTCGACCCCGGTTGTGTCGCAGTCCATCAGGAAGCTGATCGTTCCGGTCGGCGCGAGCACCGTGGCCTGGGCGTTGCGATAGCCGTAGCGCTCGCCGGCGGCGACCGCCTCGTCCCAGGTGTCGCGCGCGGCCGCCAGCAGCGCCGAGTCTGCGCACGCCGAATCGGGGATCGCGTATGAGGCGTCGCGGTGCATCCGCATCACGCCGTTGTGAGCCTCGCGGTTCTCGGCGTAGCGGTCGTACGGACCGATCGCGGCGGCGACGCGAGCCGACTCGCGGTACCCGCGGCCGGTCGTCAGCGCGGTGATCGCCGCCGCGGTCGCCCGGCCGGCGTCCGAGTCGTACGGCATCCCGTTCGACATCAGATAGGCGCCGAGGTTCGCGTATCCCAGCCCGAGCTGGCGGAACGCGCGGGCGTTCTCCCCGATCCTCGGGGTCGGATAGCTCGACGGGGAGACGATGATCTCCTGCGCGAGGAACACGATATCGACCGCGTGCTCGAAGGACTCGACGTCGAAGCTCCCATCCGGGCGGCGGAACTTCATCAGGTTCAGCGACGCCAGGTTGCACGCCGAGTCGTCGACGTGCATGTACTCGCTGCACGGGTTCGACGCGTTGATTCGCCCCGAATTCGGGGACGTGTGCCACTGGTTGATGACCGTGTCGTACTGAACGCCGGGGTCGGCGCAGCGCCACGCCGCCTCGGCGATCTCGGCCATCAGCTGGCGCGCCGGGATCGGCTCGCCGATCGGCTCGCCGGTCGCTCGCGCGAGCAGATGCCATTCCTCGTCGTTCTCGACCGCCTGCATGAACTCGTCGGTGACGCGCACCGAGTTGTTGGCGTTCTGGTACTGGATCGAATGGAAGCCGTCGCCGTCGATCGACATGTCGAACCCGGCGTCACGCAGCGCGGCGGCTTTGTCCTCCTCCTTGGCCTTGCACCAGATGAACTCGCGGATGTCGGGGTGGTCGACGTCGAGCACGACCATCTTCGCAGCGCGCCGCGTGCCGCCGCCCGACTTGATCGAGCCGGCCCACGCATCGGCGCCGCGCATGAACGACACCGGCCCCGAGGCGGTGCCGCCGCGGCTGAGTGGCTCCGTCGAGCCGCGGATCTTCGAGAGGTTGATCCCCGAGCCGGAGCCGCCGCGGAAGATCACGCCCTCCTTGGTGTTCCACTCGAGGATCGACTCCATGTTGTCCTCGACCGAGAGGATGAAGCAGGCGCTCGCCTGCATCTTCGGGTCGCCGACCTGATGCCAGCCGACGTTGAACCAGACCGGCGAATTGAACGCCGCCATCTGGTGAAGCAGGATGTAGGTGAGCTCGGCCTCGAACGCATCGCCGTCCTCGTCGGTCGCGAAGTAGCCGCGCTCACGACCCCAGCCCGCGATCGTGCCGGCGACGCGGCTGATCATCTGCTTGACCGAGTGCTCGCGCGCCGGTGAGCCGAGCTGGCCGCGGAAGTACTTCTGGGCGACGATGTTGGTCGCGTTCTGAGACCAACTCTTCGGGAACTCGACGCCGAGCTGCTCGAACGAAACCTTGTCGCCGTGCCCGATCCGGGCGTCACGCAGCTCCCACTCGACCGAGTCGTACGGGTGCTCGCCGCGGGTCGTGAAATACCGGCGGATCGAGAGTCCCTCACCCGTCTTGACGTTTGGATTCAGTTGGGTCTGCGGGGTGTGATCCATGCCGGCCTACTCCTTTTCTCTCCGCTCGTTCGGCTGCTGTCGCCCGGCTCCGTTGCGGCCGAGCGGGGCAGCGAACACTGGCGGCTGCTTCGGACGGAAAAGTGTCCCTGCCGCCGGCTTGCGCGGGGACTTCCGAAGCACGGAAACTAGAAGGAATTTTACTCCGGTGGGTTCGAAATCCCGCTATCTGGCAGCACTTTTGGGCCTCGGTGCTAGCTTCGCCGCGGCGATGTCAACGGCGGAGCTGACCGCAGGCCGGACCGGGATTCCGGGCAGCCCCACGGAAGCGGCCCTCAGCGGCGAAGCGGCACGCACGCGGCTGCCGTCGCTGCTGACGGGCGCGCTGCTGGCGGTCGTGCTGTACGCGGCCTTCGAGCACGGCGCGGTCGCGCTTCCGGCCGAGGCGCGCCTGCAGGTCGCGATCGCCGCGCTCGCGGCAACGGCCGGCGCGGCGTGGCTGTGGACGGGCACGCTCCGGTTTACGGCGCCGAGGCTCGCGCTCGTCGGTACCGCGCTGCTTGCGGCGTTCGCCTGCTGGAGCGGCGTGACGCTGCTGTGGAGCGTCGCCCCGAACCAGACCTGGATCGAGCTCAACCGCGCGATCACCTACGTGCTCACACTGTGCATGGCGCTCGCGCTCGGGGCGTCGTACGCGCGCGCGATCGACCGGCTCGCCATCGGGTACCTGTTGGTCGCGCTGCTGGTGACGCTGTACGCGCTCGGCCAGAAGCTGTTCCCCGGACTCCACGTCGCGGGCGTGTTCGACCTCAACCAGACCGGTCCGCTCCCGCGCCTCCAGGCGCCGCTCGGCTACTGGAACGCGCTCGCGCTGTTCGTGGCGATGGCCGTGCCGATCGCGCTCGCGGTTGCCGCCGACGCCCGCCGCGGTTCGCGCGTCCGGCTGGCGGCGCTCGGCGCGATCGAGCTGATGCTGCTCGTGGTCGCGTTCACGTACTCGCGCGGCGGCCTGCTGACCGTCGCGGTGGGACTCGCCATCGCGATCGCCGCGGGCGCCGAGCGGCTACGTTCGGCGATCTGGCTTGCTGCCGCCGCGGTCGCGTCGGTGCCGCCGCTCGTGTTCGGGCTCGAGTCGCACGCGCTCACGACCGCCGGCGTGTCGCTCGGCGATCGCGAGCTCGCGGGGGCCGAGCTCGCGCTGGTGCTGCTGGCGTCGCTCGCGGTCCTGGTCGTGGCCGGCGGCCGGCTGCTCGTGGTCGAACCGCGGCTCCGGATCCCCACGGACCGCGCGCCCGGGCTCCGGCGCCTTGCACTGGCGCTCGTGGCGGCCCTCGTGATCGCTGCGCTGGTGGCGATCTCGGTGTCCTCGCGCGGGCTCGGCGGCAGCTTCTCGCATGCGTGGCACACGTTCACCTCGACGAAGGCGACCAGCAACACCAATCCGAGCCGGCTGCTGTCGGCCGATTCCCAGAATCGCTGGGTGTGGTGGAAGGAGGCCGCGGGAGCGTTCAGCGACCGGCCACTCGGCGGCTGGGGAGCGGGCTCGTTCAGCGTCGTGCACCTGCTGTACCGGAAGGACTCGCTGACCGTCCAGCAGCCGCACAGCGTGCCGCTCCAGTTCCTTGCCGAGACAGGGATCGTCGGCGGGCTGCTGGCGATCGCCGGGTTCGTGCTGGTGCTGGTTAGCGCCGCAGGGCTTCCGCGCCGGCTGCCGCGAGGGCCCGAGCGCCTGCTCGCCGCGGCGCTGCTGGGTGGAGCGGTCGGGTACGCGGTGCACACGCTGTATGACTGGGACTGGGACATCTTGGCGGTCACGCTGCCGCCGCTGCTGTTCCTTGGGGTGCTCGCGGGCGCGCGGTGCCGGGATGCCCTCCCGGTGCGGGTGGTCCGTTCGAGCGCTACCGCGCGGACGCTGTCGCTCGGCGCGCTGACGCTGTGGCTGTGCGCGTTCGCGCTCTCGGCGGCGCTCCCGAGCCTCGCAGCAGGGAGGGCGAGCGCCGCGCTCGTCAAGGCGTCGAGCACCAACCCGGCGTCGCTCCGCAGCGCTCAGTCGAGCGCGGCGCTCGCGAGCGATCTCGACCCGCTGTCGGACGCCGGGCTCCGGGTCGAAGCCACGATTGCGCTGCACCGCGGCAGGCTGGCGCTCGCGCGTGCGTACCTGCTGCAGGCGGTCGCGCGCGACCCCACCGACCTCGAGGCGTGGGCGCAGCTCGGGCAGGTGTACGCGCTGATCGGCGATACCGGCGACGCCGAGCGTGCCGCGCGTCGCCTGCTCGCGCTCGATCCGCGTGGCCCGTGGGTGCGGGTGGTGGCGCGCGCGCAGCTGCTGAACGCGCCTCCGGCCGGCTCGGTGACGGCCATCCAGACGCCGCAGCGACCGAAATGACAGGCTAAGGGGATGCGGCTTCTGGTAACCGGCGGCGCCGGGTACATCGGCTCGATCGTCGCCAGCCACCTGCTGGCAGCGGGGCACGACGTCGTCGTGCTCGACAACCTCAGCCGGGGGCACCGCGAGGCGGTGCCCGACGAGGCGCGTCTCGTGGTTGCGGACCTGCTCGACGCCGGCGGCGTCGGCGCGGTGGTCGGCGAGGGCTTGGACGGCGTGTTGCATTTCGCCGCACTCGCGCTGGTCGGTGAGTCGGTTACGCACCCTGAGCGCTACTACCGGACCAACGTGGGCGGGACGCTGAACCTGCTCGAGGCGATGGCCGAGGCCGAGGTGCGGCGGCTGGTGTTCTCCTCGACCTGCGCGGTGTACGGCCAGCCCGACGAGGTCCCGATCCCTGAGCAGGCCCCCCCTCGGCCGGTCAACGCGTACGGCGCGTCGAAGCTCGCCGTCGACATGATGATCGGCCACTTCTGCCTGGCGCACGACCTGGGCGCGGTCAGCCTCCGGTACTTCAACGTCGCGGGTGCCAGCGGCCAGCACGGCGAGGACCACCACCCCGAGACGCATCTGATCCCGAACATCCTCGGCGCCGCGATGGGGACCAAGCCGTACGTGGAGATCTTCGGCACCGACTACCCGACGCCCGACGGGACCGCGATCCGCGACTACATCCACATCGACGACCTGTCGACCGCGCACCTGCTGGCGCTCGACGGCGCTCGGACCGGCGAGCATCGGATCTTCAATCTCGGCAACGGCAGCGGCTTCTCGGTTCGCGAGGTGATCGCGTCGGCCGCGACGGTGACCGGCGCGGAGATCCCGACACGCGAGGCCCCCCGTCGTCCCGGGGACCCGCCGATGCTCGTCGCCGCCTCGCAGAAGATCCGCTCAGAGCTCGGCTGGGAACCGACGAAGCCCGAGCTCGAGACGATCGTCGCAGACGCGTGGGAGTTCGCGCAAGCGCACCCGCGCGGCTACTCAGACTAGGTCCGAGAGCTCCGCGAGCGCGGCCGCGAGCACCGCATCCGGCGGCTGCTCGGCATCGAGCTTCCGGATCCGGCTTGGGTCCTCGGCGGCGAGCTCGAGATAGGCGGCGGCGATCCGCTCAAAGAAGTCGTCGCGCTCGGCCTCCAGCCGATCGAGCGGCTCGTTGCGGGTCCTCGAGCGCTCGCGGCCGGTGCGCGGGTCGAGCACCAGCAGCAGCGTACGGTCCGGCCGCAGCCCGCCGGTCCCGAACTCGTTGATCGCGCGTATCGCTTCGACGCCGAGCCCCCGGCCGGCACCCTGATATGCGAGCGAGGAGTCGACGAACCGGTCAAGGAGCACCCACGTGCCCTGGACGACCAACGGCTCGAGCGCCTCCTCGACGAGCTGCGCGCGGGCCGCGGCGTACAGCAACGCCTCGGCCCGAGCGCCGATCTCGAGCGCGGGGTCCTTGACGAGCGCGCGGACGCGCTCGGCGGCCGCCACTCCGCCCGGCTCGCGCAACAGCCGCACGTCGAGGCCGCGCCTCGTCAGCTCCTGCTGGAGTCCATCGGCGAGCGTCGTCTTCCCCGCGCCGTCGATGCCTTCGATCGTGATCAGCCGCCCTGCTGGCATGCGCTTTCAGTTCACCCTATCCGGCGACTAGGATCGAGGCGTGCTCTCGGAGCTCGATCGTCACCCGCACGCGCGCGCGGTCCTCGGGCCGGCGCTTGAGGACGACCGAGCGTCGCACGCGTATCTGTTTCACGGCCCGGGCGGTGCCGGCAAGCGCGAGGTCGCGCGTGCGCTCGCGGCCGAGCTACTTGCGAACGGCGCGGCCGATCCCGACGGGGTGAAGGCTCGCGTCCGCTCGGGGGCGCACCCCGACCTCACCTGGGTCGTCCCGAGCGGCGCTCACGAGATCCTCGTCGCCGACATCGACGAGCCGGTCGTCGCGGCCGCCAGCCGCACGCCGTTCGAGTCGGCCCGGCGCGTGTTCGTGATCGAGCGGGTCGACGAGCTCGGCGACGAGGCCGCCAACCGGATGCTGAAGACGCTCGAGGAGCCGGCCTCGTTCGTCCACATGATCCTGCTCACCGATCGGCTCACCGAGGTGCTCCCGACGATCAGCTCGCGCTGCCAGCTGGTGCGGTTCGACGCTCCGCCGGCCGAGCTCATCGCCGCTGCGGTCGCGGAGGGCGGCGCGCCGCCGGATACCGCGCTCGCGTGCGCGCGGCTGTCGCTCGGCGATCTCGACCGTGCGCGCGAGCTGGCGGGCGAGCGGGGAGCCGCACTCCGCGAGGCCGGGGAGCGGTTCGCCCGTTCGGCGCTGGCCGGCGATGCCTCGGCGAGCAAGCCGTGGGTCGGGGTCCTGGCCGCGGTGCGGGAGCGGGGCGACGCGATCCGCGAGGAGCTCGAGCGCGCGCAGGACGGCGAGCTCGAGCTGACGGCGCGCAAGGAGCGCAAGCGCGTGACCAACGAGTGGTCGGAGCGGATCAGGCGCGCGAGGAGGCGCGTCGAGACGGGCTCGCTCGACCTCGCGCTCCAGGTGGTCTCGCTCTGGTACGCGGATCTCGCCGCGATCGCGTGGGGAGCCGAGGAGCTCGTCCGCAACCGCGACGGGCTCGAGCAGCTGCACGCCGATGCGGGTCGCGACCCGCGGCGCTTGATGGCGGCCGTCGATCTCGTCGAGGAGACGCGCCGGCGGTTCCAGCTCAACGTCTCCGAGGAGCTCGCCTGCGAGGCGCTTGCATACCGGCTGGAGGAGGAGCTCGCTGGTTGACCTTGCACGCACGCGGGTCGACGACGACGAGGGGGTGAACCCCGGCGGACGGGTGTTCCTTCGCTCGCCGGCGCCGTCCGATCGCGATGAGTTCATCACGCTGATGCGCGCCAGCCGCTCGTTTCACCGGCCGTGGGCGACCGCGCCGACCGACGACGACCGGTTCAGCGCCTACCTGACCGATTCGCGCCGCCCCGACTTCGAGGCGATGCTCGTATGCCGCCGCGAGGACCTCGCGATCCTGGGGTTCTTCAACCTCTCCCAGATCGTCAGGCGCTCGTTCCACAGCGCGTATCTCGGGTACGCCGTCGGCAAAACCCACGCCGGCCATGGCTACATGCGCGAGGGAGTCGACCTGGTGCTGCGGCGCGCGTTCGTCGATTTGCGGCTGCACCGGATCGAAGCCAACATCCAGCCCGAGAACCACGCCTCGATCGCGCTCGCCCGCGGCGCGGGATTCCATCGCGAGGGGTTCTCGCCGCGCTACCTGAAGATCGGCGGCCGGTGGCGCGACCACGAGCGGTGGGCGATCCTCGCCGACGACTGGCGCAGGCGTACGAGGGCGGACTAAGACCCGGCTTGGGCCGCCCGGTCCTCGCCCGGGGCGCTCGAAGACCGCCGTTAGACTCAGGCGCCTGCCGTGCCGACGTAGCTCAGCTGGTAGAGCACTTCACTCGTAATGAAGGGGTCCCCGGTTCGAGTCCGGGCGTCGGCTTAGGGGTCTTTGCAGGGGATTCGCACTAGCTCAATCGCTGTCCGAATCCGCCAAAACGTCCATTGAGCGTCCACGAGCTTGGCGGGCGGCCCGGATTTGGTCTTCGGCTGGCTGCTGGACGCCGTCCCAGTTTTCGATCACGCCCGCGTAGTGCTTCTCGATCATCGTGACGCTGGTGCCGCACTGCTTGGCGATCGTCGTGAGCGGCACGCCGGCGTAGACCTGCAGGGTGATGAAGCTCGATCGCAGGTCCCGCGGCCTGGTGCCCGCCGGCGCAACGCCGGGGCAGGTCGGGTGGTTTCGTCGGTTTGCCGGGCGCTTCTCGCCACGCCAGATCCGTGAGCGCCAGTTGCGCCAGTCGTCATCGGTCCAGAAAGCACCGTCGTGGGCGGGGAACACCGGTTGCTTCCCTCCCGGACGGCCGGACGCGAGAAACCATTCGCGTAGGTCTTCGCCAAGCGGCGTGAGGAGCGGGGTGAATCTGACGCGCTGACGCTTCGTGTCTCGGTAGCGGATTGCCCGCTCGCCGATGTCTTCCCACGCCAGCCGGAACACGACCTCTTGGGGCCGCGGTCCCGAATAGGCGAGCACGGCCACCAGGGTCCGATCGCGCGGGCTCGCAAGCTGACATCGGATTCGCTCGACCTCGGCGGGCAGAAAGATCTGCGGCTCGCGTGCACGCTCGTACCGTGGCTTGCGGACCGACGCTGCCGCGTTGAACTCGACGAGCTCCTCGGCAACCGCAAACGACAGGATTGACTGGATGATCGCCATCGTCTTGCGCATCGTCGCTACGCCGACTCCGGCCCGTTCGAGCTCCTCGCGGAACCTCGCCAACCGCTTTGGGGTCAGCTCGCGGACGCCGTGGTCGCCGAGCCGGGGCATGATGTGATTAGTCCACGTCAGCTTGTAGAAGTCGCGCGTCGACGGTGCGAGGTTCGGGACGGCGTGCAGACGCCAGTACGTCTCGACGAACTCCCCGAGCCGGACGTCGCTAGGGATCGCGGCGTGGCCGAGTTGCTTGCGCCGTACGCGATCGGACTCGAAGGCGACGGCATCGCCCTTGCGGTCGAAGGTGCGTGATCGCCTCCGGCCCGCCTCCCGCCAGCGGAGCTCCCAGCGACCGTTCTCTTTGCGGCGGAGATCCATCAGACGCTTCCCTCGATCGCGGTGAGGCGAGCAAAGCTTCCAGGGTCGGAGGGATCCGTTTGGTTCCGCCTGTGCCTCGCGCGCGGCGACCGTCCGTCGCCTACGGGTGCGGGTTGCGTCCGTCGCGGGCCGGTTCGCGTAGGCGTGCGCAGCCATCGCTCGTATTCGACGACTTCGATCCGGTAATGACCGGGCACCGGTTCGAAGGCTTGCAGGTCACAGCGGCGGATCGCACGCAGAATCGCGTGGTAGCTGAACCCGCTGCGCTCGGCGACCTCACGAGGAGAGAGGACATCTCGATTCTGGTCGCTCATCACAATCGTGGGGTCCGAGTCGGCGCTCTCGATCTCTCGCGGACGCCATTCCACTGGGCATCCTAGCACTACTAGCGCTATCATGTGCTAGATGGTTGACGACGAGCTGCTGACCCTCCCCGAGATTGCCCAGACGCTTGGTATGAACCCGTCGACGGTGCGTCTGTGGGTGCGTGAGGGGCGCCTTCAAGCGGAGAAGATGGGCCGCAAGTGGATGGTCCGCCGGGTCGACCTCGAGCGGATGCTCGCCGAGCAGCCGCAGGTGGGGCACCCGCGTGGCGCCGGGAGCGCGAGCAGAACTCCGGAGGATTGGAGCGAGCAGCCCGAGCGGGCGATGATGGACCTCGCGAGCTCGGCGCAGCCGCTCGGGAGAATCCGTTGAGCAGGGCGCTCGTCCCCTCGAACGTAGCGATCGACCAGATGCGCGAAGCCGACGCGCGCTGGGCGTCCGCGCTGCGCGGGCTCGCGAGCTACCCGGATCGGCTGCGCACCTTCGCCGACGCCGCAGAGGAGCAGAGCCGGGCGCTCACGCTCGCGGATCTGGCCAACGTGAGGTGGAAGCCGCGGCCAGGGGCGCGCAAGCTCAGGTTCCCGTTCGAAGTCGGCCCCACGGGCGAGCGCCCGGGCCCGCCCACGCTCTGGGGGAAGTTCGACGGCGCGGTCAAGCAGCTGGGTGTCGCGCTCGAGGGCGACAGCATCAAGCCGATCGCCGAAGCGTTCGCACAGCTCTCGGCGCTGGCCGCTGAGCTCGCGAACTCCTTGCAGGCGGAAGGGTTGGCAAGCGAGAGGCAACGCCAGGGCGGCTGACCGTCCGGCTCTACGTCGGCTGGTGCGGGTGGCGTTCGCTCTGGGCGCTGTTCCGACGCCGGCCGGGGCGTCGCTGCACGACCAGTTCATCCAGGCCCCGCGCATGCGCTCATGCTCGGGCTTGTCCAGCCTGTGCCGCGACGCCGAGCGCGACGTGCAGAACGCCCTACAGCATGCACTTCGGACCGTATCCGGAACACGCTAGGCGAGCCGCTTCTCGCCTCTCTTGGTCTGCTGCCCCGCTTGGTCTTGGCTGACCTCGCCTGACACTCGCCCCGGATCTGCCTCACGTGCTGTTGCCGTTGCCGTTGCCGTTGACTTGGATTTGGACCTTGACTTTCCACCCTGATCCTGTCCGATCCGCTGCCGTCGGTTGCTGCCGTTTGTCGATCGCTCCCCGTCCCGTGCACGCCGCTGCACACCACACCAACCCCCGAGACTGACTACCCGAACGAAACAACGTGGAGGGCGGGTAGTCAGTCTCGGGGGAAGCGCAAAAACCCTCTGGCGGCGGGCACGGGACGGGTCTGGGTCAAGAACTGCGCTCTTGAGAACGCTCTTGAGAACGCTCCGTAGTGCTTTACAATGTATAGCGCTAGGAGCGCTAGATGTCGGGCGTAACCTCTCGCTCGAGTTCGGATGTCAGGCTCGCGTGGCCAGACGATCTCCGAGGTGCAAGACGAATGGCGCGGGGATGGCTCCTCGTCTCTTCGCCGGGGATTCTCTGGCTTTACGTCGATGGCGACTCGTCTGGCAGGTCTTCGGCGAGCAGCCGTGCGAGGAAGACGTTCGGTGTCTCTACGGGCACATCGTGTTCGGCGAAGCCGGTGAGGTGGGGATCGCCGGAGACGAGGTAGTTGGCGTCCGCGGCCTCGAGGAGCGCAAGGAGGTAGTCATCGTCGGGGTCGGCTGAGCGCTTCGGTGGATCGGGCGGATCGTCGATCATGGTCGCGGACTCGGCGAGGGCGTCGAGATACTCGCTCGCGGTGGCCTGTGAGACCCAACGCTGGAGCTTCGGACGAGCGAGGACGTCGGCGAGCTCGTCGAGCAGCTTAGGACTGATCACGAGCTCGAATTGGCCCAGCGACCAGGCGAGCAGAATCGAACCAGGCGGCCCAGCGGGCGAGATGACCGCGGAGACGAGGACGTTTGGATCGAGAACGGCGCGCACGCGCCGCTATCACTGCCGGCGGCGCCGAGAGCGGCGCATCGCGTGCAGCTCCCGGTTTGCCAGCTCGAGCGCTGCGTCGGGCGCCGGGTGGCTGCCGCTTTCGGCGGCCTGGCGCTCGAGGATCGCCCTGACCCGCTCGCGACCGCCTGACAGCTGCAGGTACCGCTCGTAGGAGAGCACGACCGCCTCTGGCCGGCGGCGAGCGCCGATCACCACCGGCTCGGCGTCGGCACCGGCCCGGCGGAAGCGCTCGAGCATTGCTGGCAGCTGGGCGCGGGCCTCGCGGGTGGGTAGTACCTCGTGGGGGTTTCTAGACATATCTAGAGAGTATACACGTACGTGTACACAAAGGTGCCCCGAAGTCTCGTGCCTGGTGGGAAGTCGCCTCGGCTCTCGTTCAGTCGGCGGGATGCGACAGCGCCGCACATATCGACTGAGCGAGGGACAGCTCCGCGTGTTCGACCGCTGCGAGACCCAGCTCGGACCTGTCACGGACTGCCACTCCGACCGCCGGGAGCCCAGGTTCTCACTGAGGCGAATCTCAGGACACGACCCGCCGGAGGGTGCCGGTCCTGCTTCAGTGATTCCGCGGGTCCCCTGCCGGGCATGTGCGGGCGATCGCAACCGTGGCAAAGGGATCGCTCGGGGCCGGCGATCGGCACGATCGAGGCGTCGCCAATGCGATCGCCCCATGGGAGTCGACGACACCCGGAAAGCAATCGTGCCGGGCGGCGAGCGCCTGCCGCCATATCTCGATCCATGAGCGGATCAGACGGTCGAGGAGCGCATCGCGGTTGACTTTCTGAACGGCTACCTCAAGCACGCGGGCTCGGCACTCTGCTCGCTTTCGCGCGACGGGAACACGACGGGCGCCGCCACGATCAGCACGATCCCGTCGCTCCCGGGCGTGCGCTCCACGTGCCGCCCAGGAGCGCCGTAACGCGCGTTACTAGGCCATCCCGATCGCGGTGTAGTTCTGCTCGACGCCCCTCCAGAAGGAGTTTGCGTTCTGACCCTTGAGATGGGTGCCCACCGTCCCGGTTGCCTTGCCACCCTTTACGAACTTGCCGGTGACCGTGTCGGTGCCGGAGCTCTTCCGCCCGGGTCCGGGCGGGTAGAGCTTGAGCACCACCTTGAAGGTCCCTTTCTTGGTGATATCGCCCGAGCCTGGCTTCGCCGAGGGGAAGCCGCCCGCGCTTCCCTTGCATTTGACCGCGATACCCGCGCCCAGGTTGGTGAGCTTCTTCCCGTTCGCTGACACCTTGAAGGTGACGAGGGTCGTGTAGGCCCATACGTTCTTCGGAGCCGTCGCGAGAGCGACTCCAGCCGTCGACAGCGCCGCGGCCACCATAAGGGCACCCCCGACCGCCAGCGCATCGCGGACGCAAATTTCTTCGACATCCCTCACCCCGAGTTGTCTGGCCGCAAGTCTACGGCCCCCTTCAAGCTCCGACCGGGTTCCCGCGATAGCGCGACGCGGCGGAGTCTGAACGGCATGAACCCGTTTGAGGCGAGCGTCCGAGACGGCCCCGTCCCACGACCGCATTCATCGCCAGACCCTAGGTCTGATCGGGCTCCTCGCCCGTCAAATCAAAGCGCTGGTGCTCAATCGTGACCGGGATCCACTCGATGATCTCGAGCTTGTGCCCCAGATCCTGCCACCAGGTATCGCAGTGCAGCGAGAGCGAGAAGTGCCCGACGCCATCAACGAACCGCTTGGGCGCCACCGGAAAGGTCATCAGCGGGTCGTGCTCTGAGTGGGGCGCGAGGATCCTCGTCTGCAGCTGGGCGTCGATCATCTGATCCCAGCCCTCGGTCCGCATCAGACGGTCGTCGATCTAGAGCAACAGCCAGTCGCCGGTGTGGCGTCGACGGCCAGCGCGTTGTAGTAGCGGTACAGCTCTCCGTAGCCATAGCGCTCGGGCATCACCGCCGGGTAGTAGTCGCGGTAGTCCTGCGCGTCCTCATCCGGGTCGATCGCCACCAGCAACTCAAGGCGGTCGGCCTTCGTCTCGCGGAGGCTCGGGATGTTCGCCGCCAAGCGTTCGGGGCGGCCGCGGGTGGGGCACAGGACGCTGATCACGCCGGCGAGTCCACCTGCTCGACGATCCAGCGATAGGTGTCAACCAGCCCCACGCTCAGCGGCGTCGTGGGCTCCCAGCCAAGCACGTCCCGGCAGAGCGTGTTGTCAGACGAGCGTCGCCGGACGCCCTGGGGCGCGCTCGTGTCGTAGCGGCGCGGGAACCTAACGCCGGCGACAGTCTCCACGGCGTCGACGAGTTGATCGATCGTGACCGTCTGCGCCGAGCCGATGTTCAGCGGATGCTCAAAGGCGGAAGCCATCAGCCGGACCGTGCCCTCGATCGCGTCCTGCACGTACATGAAGCTGCGCGTTTGCCGACCGTCGCCCCAGACCTCGATCGTGGGCATACCGGCCCCGGCCTTGATCCCCTCGGCAACCTTCCGGCAGATCGCCGCCGGCGCTTTCTCCCGTCCACCGCGCCAGGTGCAGTAGGACCCATAGACGTTGTGGCAGCGCGCCACACGCGTCTGAAGCCCGAAGTCCTCGGTGAAATGACGGCACATGCGTTCCGAAAACAGCTTCTCCCACCCGTAGCCATCCTCGGGATCGGCCGGGTAGGCGTCTGATTCCTTCAGCGGCGCCGCGTCGACCGAATCCTGGGCGCCAGCCGGATATACGCATGCCGAGGAGGCGAAGAAGTACCGCGTGACGCGATCGCCGACGCTCGCCCGCAGCAGATTGGTGTTGATCAGCACCGAGAGCATGCACATCGCCCTGTGGTTGGCGATAAACCCCATTCCGCCCATGTCGCAGGCAAGGTTGTAGACGTGATCGACGTCCTTTACTGCGGCCGTGCAGCCGCGGGACTCGCGCAGATCCCAGCAGCGATTCTCCGCCTCTGGGTGAAGCTGCCACCAACCCGGCTGCGGCCATGACTTGATGTCCACCGCACGCACCTCGTGGCCTTCGTCCAGCAGCCGCTTGACCAAGTGGCCGCCGATGAACCCACCGGCGCCAGCGACGAGAACCTTCACGTGCGCTCTCGCAGCAGCTTGGCCGCGTCCTCGAGGGCCCGCGCGATCTCCTCGGCCTCCTCGGCGTCGAGGCACACGCCATTACCGCCGTCGTAGTTGAAGTTGATCCCGTGGGTGGTCATACCCTGTTCGACGCCCGTGATGTCGATAGCGATCGCCGTCGGGGCCTCAGCCGCTTCGAGCAGCTGGGCGCCCGAACTCCTTGACAAGCTCCCGGACCCTGTGCGCGAACTCCTGCTCGGAGAATGATTGCGCCCTCGCCGCCAGCGCCGCGCGGAGCCGGTCCTGGTCGGATTCGGATTCGATCACGCTCAGTAGCTTGCGGGCGGCTTCCCTGGGCGTGTCGAACAACAGCTCGTCGGTGCCCAAGATCTCGGGCATGCCACCGCCCCAGTGCCCGAACGGGATGCAGCCGGCGCGGACCATCTCCGCAACCGCGATCCCAAAAGGCTCGTCGCGGAACGCGTGTAGGCCGTAACGCGCGCTCGCGAGCAGCTCGAGCAGCGCTCCGCGGGGGAGGCTCTCGTGGAGGGTGGCCCACGGCAGCCGGGCGATCCGCTCGCGCAGCCGCTGCAGATACCGCCGGTGGGCGGGATCCGGCCACCCCACCAGGTCAAGGGAGAGGTCGACGCCTGCTTCACGCACGCGCGTGACGATCTCCACGATCTCCTCGAACCGTTTGTCGGGAACCAGCCGACCGACCGCGACGACCCGCTGCCCTCGCCGATCCCAGGGGACAGCGGGGGCGCGTCCCGCGGCGGGCGGCATCAGCACCTGAGGCCGAACACCGAGCTCGCGCTCCACCCGCGCGGCGCTCCACGCCGAGTTGACCAACGTCAGGTTGGCGCGCATCCGTTCGGTCGAGAACCCGTGCACGACGAGCCAGGCTCGGCAGCGCAGCCGCATCACCCCGCGGGAGCGGCCGTTGAGGAACCGGTGAGTCCATGGCTCGTGGACGTACTGGATCCCGCTGCCGCCGAGGTCCGCCTCGCTGAAGCCGGTGATCACGAGATCGTGCTGGTTGCGCAACCGGCGCGCAGTGCGCATCAGGTACCCATACCGATGTTGGCGATACCGGTCCAGCCCAATCTTGCGCACGGCCGTCTCACCAAGGCGGATCGGCGTGGGCGGCAGAATCAGCGCATAGTCCGCTGATGAGATGTCGGTGCCGCAGGCGCGGTTTATTTCTTCCAGGCGGAGCTGTTCCCATGCGAGGATCGTCAGCGTGTGCTCGGCCTTGAGGGCCTGCGCAATCCAGG
Organism: uncultured Solirubrobacterales bacterium; assembly: GCA_963800475.1. Taxonomy (GTDB): domain Bacteria; phylum Actinomycetota; class Thermoleophilia; order Solirubrobacterales; family Solirubrobacteraceae; genus Palsa-465. Next base: position 659,541 of record CAWDAZ010000002.1, read on the forward strand.
CGGCGACAAGCTCAGCTCCGCCGTACATGGCGGAGTTCGGATACAGAAGGAGGATGCGCAAGCCGCCAAGCCCTACGCGAGCCTATCGCCCGTTTTCCGTCGCCGCCGGAGGATCGCGCACAGCTGGCACATCGGGCGCATGCGCTGCTCGGAGACCAGCGCCAGGAAGCGCTCGTCCAGAGCGCGCTGGTGCCATTCCAGGTAGCGCGCGTACCGGTGCTCGTCCGCGCAGAGCTCCAGCAGGTAGCGGGCGAGCTCACGCGGCCCCGCGAAGTCGCGGACATCGATGTAGCAGCCCGGCGCGGGCGCGAACTCGGCCACGTTCGGCGCACCGAGGTACACCGGCACCGAGCCGGCCAGCAGCGGGTCGTAGAACTTCTCCGTCACGTAGTCGGCGGAGATCGAGTTCTCGAACGCGAGCGTGAACCGGTAGCGCGCCAACGTCTGAAGCTTCGTGGGCCGTCCCCGGTCGACTTCGAACGAGCGGCTGTTCAAGCACCTCCCGTATGAGTCGACCGCGATGTGGCGCATCAGCTCCCGCACGTAGTCGGTCCGGCCGCTGCGGTCAACGCGGCCCGAGGCGATAAACACTGCCGGCGCCTCCTCGTAGCCCCCCCTTGCCACGGTCGGTGGACGAAACGAAAGCCACTCGCCGGGGTCGCAGTAGGCGATCGTGACGTCGGCGTCGCGGCGATAGCTGACGGTCAAATCGAATTGCTCCGTGAACGCCGGATCTGCGACCTGTGGATACACGGCGTCGCTTTCCTGAGACCAGGCGATCCACACCTGGCCAGGCGCCCGTCGCACCCGGATCGGCACCGCGGTCGTCGGGATGTGGAACACGACCGCGTCGGCCTCGCTCGCACGACGATGCAGCACCCGTGAGTTCTGAAGCCAGCCAAAGCGGGGGCGCTGACTCAGCCGCTCGCCTAGCGTCACAACGCACCCTGGACACGGGGTCGGGTCAAACGGAAACCAGCCGGGGAACATGACGTGGATCCGCAAGCTGGTAGTTGTACCGGGCCGTGACCCACCGGCCGAGCGTGATCCTGGGAGTCCCGAGCTCCGGCGCGACCTGGGTCGAGCCTGTGCGCGGCGTGGCTCCAGCCGTGCACGTGTTGCACGAGCCGACCAGATCGAGTGGGGACTCCGTCGGTTCGGGCTCGAAGGTCAGCTCAGCAGCAGCACGTCCGTGTGCCAATCGGGATCGTTGCGCCAGCCCGAGCTCTCGATCAGATCCGCCAGCTCGCCCACGGGCCGCCGCTCGAGTCGACCGGCGGCCAGTGCCTCCGCTTCGATGAACGAGCAGAAGTGGCGGCCGGCGAGGGCGAGAAAGTCGGCCACGCTCGCCTGCTGTTCGAGCCCCCGTGGCCACAGCTCCGCGTACAGCGGGACGCCCGCCGCCCACAGCGAGCGGCCCGACGCGATCGCATCCGCCTCGCAGCCCTGGGCGTCGCACCACGCGAACGCCACCTCGCTCGGGCTGACCGCATGCCGCTGGAGCACGTCATCGAGCAGCTCGAGCGTCGCCTCGGCGGCGCTCACGGTTCGGAAGCGCGGGGCGAACGTCGGCGTGCGGCCATCGAGGGCAAGCTCGCCGCCGCCGCCGTTCGCCGCCGGGATCAACACCCGCCCGCTTCCCGGAACGCGCGAGATCGCCGCGCGATGGGAGCGGACAGAGTCCGCGAGCCCGTTCTGCCGCACGTTCTCGTTCAGCAGCTCGAACAGGAACGGCACCGGCTCGACTGCCAGCACACGCAGGCCCGCGAGGGCGAACGGGACGGTGTGGCTGCCGAAGTTGGCGCCGATCTCGACCACCAGGTCGCGGCCCGGGGCGATCCGGCCCCAGAAGTGCATCGCCCCGAGCATCGCGTCCCGGTGGTCGGCGTCAAAGCTCCCGTCGGCGCAGATGTGCCATGCCACGCACTCGTCCCAGCTTGGGACGGTCCACCTGACGCCCGCCCGGCGAAACGAAGCGCGGTCGCTGAACCGGCGGCGTGCGGAGATCAGTAGCAAACGCCGCTCCCTGCGGGTCGCCAGCTGGTAGGGACGGGGGAGCAGTTGCATCAACGCCCGGAGGTCGGGAGAAACGGCCTTGCCTCACGCGCGTACGTTGCCCCGCCCGCGCGGACGTAGTCTTCGGTCAGTAGACCGGCGTCGAACCCCGAATAGTCGCGGCGTTTCTTGTGCCACCACAGATGCGCCCATAGGTGCATGCTGTAGGCCCCGGCCGGCCGCGGCGTGAGGCGCTCGAGCATGTCGGCGATCCCGGCATGTGTCCACATGAACGGGTAGAACGAGCGCTCCGGCTCGACGCGCACGAGCTCGGGATGGCGGCGCTGCAGCAGCTGCGGCAACTCCGTCGAGTGGGCGCTCCAGCTTCTGCCTTCGAACGCGTCGGGCATCCGTTCGAGCCACTGGCGGCCGAACTCGGCGCCCGGCTCTGCGATCAGCAGCGCGTTGCACAAGGCAGGGCTTGGCGGCTCGCCGGGCCGCTGCACCACGTCGCCCTCGCGGCCGATCACGAATGGCTGCCGGTAAAGCTCGGACGGGATCGGCGCGAGGAACAGCGTGTCGAGGTCGGCGTACACGCCGCCTTCGGCCAGCAACACCTCAAGCCGGAGGAAGTCCGTCTCGTGCGCGTAACGGTGGCGTGCGGTCTCGAGATCACGGTAGCGCCTCAGCGGAACCTTGCGCCGGCGGGCGACAGGGACGGCGATCACCCGGTCGCGGAGCAGCTTCCAATACCTTCCGCGTGGCTCGTGTCCGTGATGGACGATCACCGCGTCGGGCTCGTTGACCTGGAGGCACGACTCGAGGCACAGGAAGTGGACGAGATGGAGTGGTTCGGGGCGCGTGCGCAGGCCGAACACGAAATGGAAGATGCGCGGGACCCGCTCCAGAACTCGGCAATCGTAATGGCCCTCTTGGCCGCCCGGGATCTGCGAGCATGACGCTCGGTTGCGGATCCTGTTCTTGACGCTCGGGTCGCCCCTGTCCCCCGATCGCGGCCCCCAGATACGGGACCACGAGCTGATCGTGCGCGTCGCCGCACGGCACGAGGTCACGGTGCTGCCGGTGCTCGAGCCGGGCCAGGCGCTCGGCACCGATCCGAAGCTGGGCGGCCGGTGCGAGGTGCTGGCGCCGGTCATCATCGACGGCTCGGCGCTGCCGAGCGCGAGACGTGCCGCCACTCACCTGTGGCGCCGCCGCCCGCTGGCGTCGTTGCCGTACATCGATCAGGCACTAGTCGCACGGCTGGCGTCGATCGCCGGTTCCGGTGGGTTCGATCTCGTCCAGCTCGAGCACTCCTTTCTAGCCCCATGCGCAGAGGTCCTGCCGGGCTCCTGCCGCAAGGTGCTGTCGCTGCACAACATCAGCCACTGCCAGTACCTGTCGATTTCCCGAGCGACACGCTCGCCAAGCGCCCGCGCGATCCTTCGCGCCAAGGCGCACTTCATCGGGAGCTTAGAGCGGGCATACATCCCGCGGTTCGACGGCGTGGTCGTCGTCTCCGAAACGGACCGGCGGCGGTTGCCTCAGCTGGGTCCCGCGTCGCCAGTCGCGGTCGTCCGCAACGGCGTCGACCTTGAGCGGCTGCAGCCGATCGCCGGGGATGGGGAACCGGGGACGCTGCTGTTCGTGGGAAACTTGGCCTACGCGCCGAATGCTGACGCGGTCGTCGAATGCTGCACGGCGATGCTGCCGGCGTTGACGGAGCGGATACCCGGAGCGAGGCTGCTGGTCGTCGGCGATCGACCTCCGGAGCGTGTCCTCGAGCTCGCGGACGATTCGGTCCAGATCGTCGGCCGGGTCGAGGACGTCAGGCCGTGGTACGAGCGCTCGCAGGTTGCCGTAGTGCCACTCCTGGCCGGCGGCGGGACGCGCCTGAAGGTGCTCGAGGCGATGGCGCTCGGACGGTGTGTGATCTCAACTCCGGCCGGCGTGGAAGGGATCGAGCTGGCCAGCGGAGGCGAAGCTCTGATCGCCGAGCCCGGGCCCGAGTTCGTCGACCGGGTCGAGGACGCGCTCTCGGACCCGGCGCTTCGCGATCGAGTCGCCCGTCGCGCGCGCGCGTTCGTCGAGCGCGAGCATGATTGGGATGCAGCAGCCACGAGTCTGCTCGAGCTGTACGAGAGGATCCGGCCGGCCGGCCGGCCGGCTCGCTTGCCCGTCGGGCGCGGGACGAACGATGCGATTCGGACGAGCGTCGTGATTCCCGCCTACCGGGCCTCATCGACGCTGCCGTCGGTACTCGACGCGCTTGCGACGCAGGCCGATCCCCAGCGAGAAGTGATCGTCGTGCAGAGCCCCAGCGACGGCCACCCGGTGAACGGCCTCGAGCGATGGCCATGGCTACGAGTGCTGCGCGCCGACCAGCGGCTGTGGCCCGGGCAGGCGCGCAACCGCGGCGCTGCCGAGGCGCACGGGCAGCTATTAGCGTTCCTGGACGCCGACTCGGTGCCGTCCCCCGACTGGCTTGATCGGCTCGAGCACGCACTCCGTCCCGAGCTCGAGGCGGTCGCGGGGGGAATCGTCAACGGCACGCCTCACAGCCTGATCGGGACCGCCGAATACCTGCTTAGCTGCTCCGAGGCCTTCCCACGACGCGCAAGGCCGATCCGGCACGCCCCCGGTGCGAACCTGCTCGTGCGACGCGCGTACTTCGACGCGATCGGGGGATTCCAGGATAGCCGGCGGGCGGGGGAGGACACGCTGCTGACGTTTCCGCTCGCCCGGCAACGGCGCCTCGGTTTCGCCGCCGATGCCAGGGTCGCGCACGTGAACCGCACCAAGCTGGGGACGTTCCTGGCCAACCAGCGGCTCCAGGGAAGGTCTTGGGCGAAGTTCTGCCGCGAGGTCGACTATCCCCACGGGTGGGTGACACGCGGAGCCGGGTTGCTGTTCGCCGGACCGCTGCGCCTGGTCGCGCTCGGTCGCTGCCTCCTCTACAACCCCCCCCAGGCGCGGGAGGCGCCGGCCGCCCTGCCGCTGCTGCTGCTCGGCACCACCGCCTGGCTGGCGGGCGTGTCTGAGGAAGCGCGGCGCAGGCGGCGATGACGGAGGTGAAGTCGCCGAAATCCGGCCCCGCAAGGCGCTGGGTGGAAGCAGCAGTCCGGCTGCCGCCGAAAATGTCTTCTGGAAGGACAGGCAGCGGTCTTTTCGGGGGCGCCGGCGACATGACTGCTGAGCCTGGGGCGAGCGCCCACGTCGCAACCGCCGGCCGGCCGGGATCCGACGACGACCCCGCGCAGTTAGCGACACACGTCCGCTCGTCGAAGCAGAAGGATTCCTGGCGCTCGACCAGATGAGCGCCCTGGACGAGGAGCAGGCGTCCGAGCGGGCAGGCGCAGCGCTTCTGCGTCGAGCGCAACAGTAGCCACCGCGCCGACGTGACCGCTCCAGGCGTGAGGGGGCAGCCTGCCCAGCGAGCCGCTGCGTGGCTGGTTTCGGGTGGCAGCGGCCGTCAGACCGACGATCGCTTCCACTTCGGCGCCGGCTCCCAACCTGCTATCGCTTCGGCGACGCCCCGATCGTGTGGATCGCCAGCGCCGGGCGAGCGCTTTGCCACGCTAGCGATCGCCCGCACAACCGGACCTGCTACCGCGCCGGCAGGTGTCTCCCCGACCCCTGGTCGCCCGCCCCGCTCCGCGCGGAACGCGAGCACCCGGCAGCCCGGGGGTAGCAGCCGTCGTGGCAGCGGCCTTGGTCGAAGCGGTAGTCCACGCCAAGCCCGGCCGATCCTCGACTGACAACCGCTCTCGAGACCGGTCCGGTCGGCGGAACGGCGACGTCCATTGAGCGTCCACTAGGTTCACCAGCAGTGCTAGTTGGCCATCACGACCGTACACCCTCATTTCGTGCCAGATGCAGGCATTTCGTGCCCGCTGATTAGCGCCTATGAACGGCCGTGACGGCCGTGCCTTTCACTCGTAATGAAGGGGTCCCCGGTTCGAGTCCGGGCGTCGGCTCTGAAGAGACCCCGGTGATCCGGCGCTCCTCGGGTCAGCCTGTCGGCTCGCTGGATGGCGCATGGAGCCCCACGCGCATCAGGTAGATCATCGCCGCGAGTAGTGCGGGCGCCAGGGTGCCGCTCGGAACCAGAGAGCCGTGGATGATTCCGCCGGCGACGAACGCGGCGAACATGATGACTGCGAGGACGAACGCGGTCGGCACGAGCAGCACCCCACGGATGAGGAGAACGCCACCTACCGTTTCGAGCAAGCCCACGAGCGGCTCCATCATGCTCGACGCGGGGATCCCGAAGTTTCGGAACGCATGGAGCTCCCAGTGGTAGAAGACGAACTTCACCAGGCCGGCCGTAACGAAGATGACGCCGCAGATGAGCGCCACTCGGCGTGTGTCAATCGACGGGAGCCGGGCTCGCACAGGTCAGTCCTCGATCTGGAAGCTGGCGCGCGGCCGGCATGGCCGGCAGCCGCGCTCAGCGGTGCAATAGGTGCGGCTGGCGCGGCCGTCGGCCAATGTCCCGAACAGGCCGACGGTCCAGCACGTCGGGCAGCCGCGCCACGCGAGCACGGTGAGGGGCAGCAGCGCGAGCGATACCGGGCCGACTCTGGCAAGAAGCGCGATCGCGAGCACAGCGGCGATCAGCCCGGCCGCACCTCGCAGCAGATGCTCGCTTATTGAGCCGCTCGCCAGCGGCGACCTTCTCGACTCTGGTCCTCCTTGCCGCCTGATGTCGCTGGTGCTGGTCACCTACTCCCTCCTACGAACCGAGACCGCAGCTGGATCAAGACCGTCGCGCCCCGCGATCCTGTGTCGCCCAGGGGGCGCCCGGGCCGACAGCCCCGCGCGCCTGCGGTCGTGGCGAAGCGCTCGCCCAGCCTCGGCGCCGGGACACGCCTCCTGTGTCGCTCCGCGACAGGGCAGCCACCGCTGCGCGAATGCGCTCGAGCGCCAATCACGAAGGCGAGTGTCGGTGCCCGTGGACCGGCGCGATCACTCCGTCGCCGAAACCCGAGGAGCCCAGCCGAGCGGCTCACCGTCACGTCGTGGGAGCTGACGGTCGTCTCGCTGATCGATGCGCTGGACTTGCGAGCCGCACCGGCTGCCCGGCGCGCCGACTGGCGCGCTGACAGTCGATCGGTAGTACCTTCGCGCGCCGATGTCCAGGTTCGTCGCTGTCGTGCTCGCGCTCGCCGCGCTCGCACTCGTACTCGCGCCCAGCGCGAGCGCTCAGGTCCAGTCCTACGGGACCAACGACAACGGCTACTTCAACAACATCCTCCCGCCCGGGGAGAACGGGTTCGACAACGCGCTGCAGCTGGCGCAGTACGAGGCCAATAAGACCTACCCGCCGCACAACAACGACCAGCTGCAGATGTACTCGAACCTGACGACTGCTGCGCCCAACATCCAGGAATCGCAGCTCGGTCAGTTCTACAAGGACGCGACCTTCGGCGTGCCGGCCACCCACGTGGCGGCCAGCGAGAGCCCGGAGTCCGGGGTCACGATCGTCCGTGACGCGAGCTTCGGCGTGCCGCACATCTATGGCGACACCCGCGCCGAGCTGATGTTCGGGATCGGGTACGCGACCGCCGAGGACCGCCTGTTCTTCATCGACGTCCTGCGTCACGCCGGGGACGGCACCCTCGCCCAGTTCGCCGGCGGCAGCAACGTGTCGATGGACGAGAGCGTGTGGGCGAGCGAGCCCTACACCGACCAGGACCTGCAGAACCAGGTCAACGCGCTCCAGGCCTCTCCGTCTTCCTCGACGATCTACTCGGACATCACCAACTACGTCGCGGGGATCAACGCGTACATCAAGAAAGCCGAGACCGACCCGCTGCTGATGCCAGGCGAGTACGCGGCAATCGGGCAGCCGCTGGGGCCGCAGCCGTTCAGCCCCACCGACCTGATCCGGATCGCGACGCTGGTCGGCGGGATCTTCGGCAACGGCGGTGGCAACCAGCTGAACAACGCGCTTCTGTACGAGAACCTGGTGAACAAATTCGGGGCCGAGCGCGGCGCGGTCGCGGGGCTGCCGGCGCTCCCGGCGGCCAGCGCTGCCGTCGCCCGCATGCGCACGATCCATCCAAAGAACCCGCGGTCAAAGGGGCCCGACAGGTCAGGTTTCGCCACGTTCCTGAGCTTCGACGACCCCAGCGACCCTGAGGCGCCGACGACGGTGCGCGGCAAATCGTTCCCCTACCAGACGCTGCCCAAGCCGGGCAAGGCGACGCTGAAGACAATCGCGCTGCCCGATCGCAGCTCGGTGCAGCTCGTCAACCCGATCGTCGGCGGCGCGGCGCCCGGAGGGTCCGGACCGCCCGAGGGCGGCGCGACCCCGACCAGCCCTCTTTCAGGCCTGCTGTCGTTCCCGCGCTCGATGTCCAACGCGCTCGTAGTCAGCGCGAAGGACAGCGCGAGCGGTCATCCGCTGATGGTCGCGGGCCCGCAGGTCGCCTACTTCTCGCCGGAGATTCTGATGGAGGAGGACATTCACGGCCCCGGAGTTGACGCCGAGGGAGCGGCGTTCCCGGGGGTCAACCTTTACGTGGAGCTTGGGCATGGGCGCGACTACGCGTGGTCGGCGACCTCCGCCGGGCAGAACATCGTCGACACGTTCGCGGTGCCGCTCTGCAATGCCAGCGGCGGTCCGGCCTCGTCCAGCTCGGACTACTACCTGCTGGAGGGGAGATGCGTGCAGATGGAAACGCTCACCCGCTCGGAGAGCTGGACGCCCAACGCAGGCGACCAGACGCCGCCGGGGTCCGTCACGTTCCAGACGCTGCGCACCGCCTACGGGCTCGTGACCGCGCGGGCGCGGATCCACGGGCGGCCGGTGGTCTACTGCAACCTCCGCTCGACCTACATGCACGAGCTCGACTCGGCGCTCGGCTTCTCGCTGCTCAACGACCCCGATGCGATCCACGGCCCGCAGGACTTCTTCGATGCCGCCTACAAGATCGGGTACACGTTCAACTGGTTCTACGCCGATCCCACCCACGTCGCGTATTTCAACTCGGGGCTCAACCCGCTCCGAGCACCGCACACCAATCCGCTGTTCCCGAGCTGGGCGAGCGACCCGTGGCAGGGCTTCCGGCCCGCCGCGCAGATGACCCCCGCGAGCCTCACCGAGAAGCAGACCGCCCAGAACGCGCATCCGCACGTGATCGACCAGTCGTACCTGACCTCGTGGAACAACAAGCAGGCCCCCGGATACAACGACGCCGCCACAGCCCAGCAGTTCTCCTCGATTTACCGCTCGCAGCTGCTGGACAACAATCTCAATCACTACCTGGCGATCCGACACGGCAAGCTGTCGCTCGTCGACGTCGTCAACGCGATGGGTAATGCGGGGACCCAGGACCTGCGAGGCGTCGAGGTGCTGCCATACGCGCTGAAGGTCATCGGTCGTCCGAGCGATCCCGACCTTGCCCAGGCCGTCACCGCTCTGGGTACCTGGGTCGCCACGGGCGCCCATCGCATCAGCAGAGAGCACCCGGGCGCGTCGGGCCAGTACGACCAGGGCGATGCGGTTCGGATCATGGACGCCTGGTGGCCGCTGCTGGTCAAGGCGGAGTTCCAACCGGTCCTGGGTCCGTCCCTGCTGGGCCAGATGGAAGGCGAGTTCCCGATCAACGACGAGCCGGGTCACGGAACCTCGGGCTCCCACCTCGGGTCGAGCTGGGACGTCGGGTTCTACGGGATCGTCCAGAAGGACCTGCGGGCGGCGCTAGGTGACCGCGTCAGCGGGCCGCTGAACCGGGTGTACTGCGGCAACGGCTCTTTCAAGCGCTGCCGCGCCGCGCTCGACGCATCGCTCCGCCAGGCGATCGCCGAGAGCCGCCAGCAGGTGTATCCGGCTGACAAGGTCTGCGCCGCCGGCGACCAGATGTGCTCTGACTCAATCCAGTTCCGGGCGATCGGGGCGATCACGCAGCCGCTGATCCCGTGGATCAATCGGCCGACCTTCCAGCAGGCCGACGATCTGCTCGGGTACAGACCCGGGTAGAACACGGACACGCTCGGCGGGCCGAAGGTGCCGTCTGGCTGTAGTTCCTGAGTAGGTTGGTCCATCCGGGCCCCCTTGGAGGCTGAGAGCTACCACGCAACCTCAGTTCCAAGGAGGACACCGGTTGAGGCTTCACGCTAACGCGGCTCACAGTCTGAAAGGCAGGCGGGAGCTGGCCCGTGACCCCCTGGTCCCAGAACACGGCACGAGGCATTCGAATCGTCTCGGCGCGCACAAAAGGTTTCCAGTCGGACGCGTTTTTCTCGGAAGCTTTCGGCCCGAACGCGTGTCCCGAGCCGCGTCCCCTGTCCCGAACTCCGCATTTCTGAGCCGAACTCAGCGCACCTGAGCGAGCTCAAACGACCGCAGCGACAGCCAAGAGCCCTGCAATTGAGCCACTCGTTATGAAGGGGTCCCCGGTTCGAGTCCGGGCGTCGGCTCTCAAGAAGCCCCGGTAATCCGAGGTTTTCGTGTTTCGTTTTGGGGACGGACTCCATGGGATTGTCCGTGTGTCCCGACCTCACCGGCTCAAAGCGGGCGGCCGCCCGCGCTACCTCGGGTGACGTCGCTCGCTTTCGCTTTTAGCCCGATTCGCAAGCCCAGCCGTGGGTGGACAGTGTCGCTTTTCGTGACGGCGCGCTTGCTTGTCGGTCGGATTGGGGCTACAACACCCGCATGGTCCGACGCCTTCTTGCGTCCGTCGCGCTGGTCCTCCCGCTCTGCGTCCCGGCTGCGGCTCACGCGGCGCAAGGCGATATCGCTAGGTACGTCCTGCCGCCTGGCAACTATGGCGGCATTCCGACGGGCGCGCACTCGCTCGACCAGCTGCCTCTGTACTCGGGTCTGACTCCGCTGCGGCGGAGCGTCTCGATGGGCGACGTGCAGCGCTTCTACCTGCCGATGAACTTCAGCCCGATCGGAATCACGCAGAACGAGCCTGTTGGGCGCAGCGACGTGACGGTCACCTACGACGCGTACGGGATCCCGCACATCAAGGGCAAGACGCGCGCGGGGATGATGTTCGGCGCGGGCTGGGTGATGGCCCGGGACCGCGGCCTGCTCCTCTCCTTCGGCCGCAATCCTGCACGGGCCGCGGTGGCCGATATCCCCGGTCTCGACGCGTTCTCTCTCGTCACGAGCGCTACACCCTTCGAGCCGAGCCAGGAGGCCGAGCGGCTGGTCACCCAGCAGCGCCAGGAGCTGGTGCGTGCCTACGGGGCGGAGGGGCGCCAGATGCTTCGGGACATGGCGAACTACACCGACGGCATCAATGTCTACTACAGGACCAATCACCTCCCGATACCTGGCGGTCGTCCGTTCGATGCCAACGACGTGATCGCGGTGACTGCGTTCATCGGCTCGATCTTCGGTAATGGCGGCGGTGCCGAGCACGAGAACTCAGACCTGCTCGCGCGGCTCGAGCGGAGGTTCGGCATCCGGCGCGGCCATGGGATGTGGAGCGACGCGATGGAGGCGAACGACCCCGACGCGCCGGTCACGACGCACAAGTACTTCCCGTACCCGACGCTCACCGGCGGGAAGGTACGCGGTTCGGTCGTCATCGATCCGGGGTCGATCGAGCTTGCCAAGGATCCTCGGACCGGCGCGAAACGCACGATGGAGCCCGCTCGGCGTCACGCCTCGAACTGGCAGCTGGTGGCGCCGGGTCGCTCGGCCACCGGCCGGCCGCTGGGGGTGATGGGTCCGCAGCTCGGCTACTACTACCCGGAGATCGTCTACCAGGAGCAGCTCCAGGGCCCCGGTATCGACGCGCAGGGAGTTGCCGCATCGGGCATCGGCCTGTACCTCCTCATCGGGCGCACCCGTGACTACGCCTGGAGCCTCACCTCCGCCAGCAACGACAACGAGGACGTATTCGCGGAGAAGCTCTGCGTGCCGGGAGGCGGTAGACCCACACGCGCCACCCACGACTACATGTTCCACGGACGCTGCCGGCCAATGCAGATGTTCGATGCAGGGCGCCTCGGAAACAGGGAGATCATCTTCCCGGTGACCGTCCACGGCCCGGTGATCGGGACCGCGACCGTGCACGGAAAGCCCTACGCGCTCGCCCGCAAGCGCTCGACCTACGGCCAGGACGTGCTGTCGCTGGCCGCGCTCAAGGCGATGACCGAGGGGCGGGCCACGAACCCGCAGCGGTTCTGGAAGTTCGCCAACCGCTTCGGCTTCACGTTCAACTGGGGCTACGTCTCGCGCACCGCGACCTCGTTCTTTTCGTCAGGACGGCTCCCGATCCGCGCCCCCGGGCTGGACCGCCGGTTGCCGACCCTAGGGACCGGGGCGTTTGAGTGGCGCGGCTTCCTGCCCGAGTTGGCCCACCCGCACGACATCGGGGGACCGCACAGCCTGCTGCTCAACTGGAACAACAAAGCCGCGCCGGGGTGGATGCACGGCGATGACCAGCACTACGGCTCGGTGCAGCACGTCGAGCTGTTCGGACCCTGGCCGCAGCATCCGCGATTGAACGATGTGGTTGGCGTCATGAACCAGGCCGCCACCCAGGACGCCACGGGCAGGCTCGCGTGGCCGGTCATCCGCGCCATGCTCCGCCGCGGCAGGGCGCCGGACGCCGGGACGGCGAGCGCGGTCGCGCTGATCGACGACTGGGTGCGCGCCGGAGCGCCCACCCTCGGCAACCCGCCCGGCGGGCCTATACCTTACGCAGGCGCGGCGCTATTGAACGCCGCGTGGCCGCACATCTTCGACGCCGTTATGCGCCCCCGGCTCGGGAATCTCCTCGGGGCATGGGAGGACCTCCTCGGCCGCGACCCCTCGTACGTCGACAAGGACCTGAAGACGGAGCTCGGGCGCCATGTCCTTGCGCCTTACTCGGTTCGCTACTGCGGCCGCGGCAACATGCGCGCCTGCGCTCGCTCGCTATGGCTGGCGATCAAAGCCGGGCGAGCGGACCTGGTCAGGCAGCACGGTGCCAACGAGTCCGCGTGGCGCGTCGACCAGGGTTTGACCCACTTCATACCTGGCCTCATCGCGACTACGTTCCCCACCACCAACCGGCCGACCTACCAACAAGTCATCTCGCTGGCACCGAGGCCGTAAGCGCTCGACGCGGGTCCCAGTGACGCGTCGCGTCCTCCCGTTCTTCCACCTCGTACGTGCGCTCCGCGCCGGTGTGCGCGGCGGGACACCGCGCCGGTGCCACCGCGTGCTAACTGCGCCGGTCAGTGGAGAGGCGCTCGGCCGCGCCCTGCTTGTTGGCGGCAAAGGGACGCGACCGAGCGACGGGTCCTGTCCCCTGCTCTTGTGCGAACGCGGCACTCAACGCCAGCGCCGGCGACGAGCTCGAGCGCTGTCTGGCGCTTCCCGGGCGCTGGCCAGCTCGTCGCAGTCGGGCAAGCACCTGAGCCCCGAAAGCGGAAGCGACCGCTCCGTTGGTCAGACAGCTGCCTCGATCGAAACGGGGAAGGCGGGCGTCCGTGCCCGCCCGTTGAGGCCGCACGGACGGCTTGTTCCCGCCTGAGATACTCCGCATGCGATGTCGGCCGCCACCGTCGAACTCGTGTACGCCACGTATGCCGCGTGGGAACGGGGCGATATCGAGTGGCTGGTGGCGCACAGCGATCCCGACATTGAGATCGTGCAGCCGACCGAGCTCCCGGATTCGAAGTCCTACTGGGGCTACGCTGGGGTTCGCGACATGTTCGAGGATTGGCCCAAGCAGTGGGACGATTTCCGCGTCGAGCTGCTCGAGGTCATCGATATCAGCGATACGCAGGCCATCTCTGTCACTCGCCACTACCTCCGCGCCAGGGAGATGGACCTGGCGCAGGACTTCTCCTACCTTCACACCCTCCGCAACGGGAAGGGAATCCGGTTCGAGATGTACCTCACGCGGGAGGAAGCTCTCAGAGCAGCGTCCTGAGGGTCGGCAGCACCCCCGCTCTCATCGACCCTGGCCCGCCTCCGCTCCGTCCTGTCGAGCACCGATGTGGGCGTCGATGCCGGTGACTGCTCTGGCATGCGGGCGCCAGCCAGGCGCGCTCGCAGGTCGCAGCGGATTCGGCGCCAGCGGGCAGATCGACTGCTCCTGCGATCGGGACGATTCCGTGCCGCGCGGGAGCACGTAAGGCGAAGGTCGCGAGCGCGGCCTTCGTGGCTCGCGACGCCCTCCGCTCAGGCGGCCGGAGGGCATCTCAACGAGACCTCAGCTGAACTAGACGCCGCCGAGCATGTAGCTGGTCGACAAGCGGCCCCATCCAGCTGCGTCGTGCGCCTGGACCTGAATCGTGTAGTCGGGGACGTCGCTGACGGCGAAGGTGGCGGTCAGGGTCGACCCGGACACGGTCTGGGTGAACGTCTGGCCCGTATCGGGGTTTCTGACGGTGACCAGGTATTCGTCGGTCGGGCTGTCACCCGGCGGAGCCGGCCGCCAGTTCACGACCATCGTGTCGTTCGGGGAGCCAGGTGCGGTCCAGTAGGCGCTCACGCTGGTTGGCGCACCGGGCGGGATCGTGCTCGCCCCGGTCGTGATCGACACCGGAGCGCTGGCCGGGCTCGAGCCGGCGGGATCGGTGCTGGCGACGGTGATCTGGTAGGCGGTCTGCGGCTGAAGCGGGCCGATCAGCGCGTTCGCGCCATTCCCGCTCACCGTGGTGGTGACCACCGATGCCGTCGAACCGACCGGCGTGGCGGTCACGGTCGAGGAAGCGATCAGCGCCGGTGGCGCGGTCCGGTCGTTGGTCCAGGAGACCTCGTACTGGCCGCCCGAGGGCGTGACTGTCACGTTGGTCGGAGCGGCCGGCACCAGCACGACCAAGTAGGCCTGGGTGTACACCTGGGTCCCGCCGACGACTCCCGCTACCGCCTGGTTGTAGAGGTGGTCGCCGTGGGCGTCGTAGGACGAGAACGTCGGGTTCACGGTGGGAGTACCGCTCAGCTTTGTGTAGGAGACCGTCGACCCGCTAAAGCCCCAGGTGACGCTCGCCCAGGCGGAATAGGTCGTGATGACATAGCGCCCGCAGCGCGTCGACATGTAGACATCGCCGACGGGGTCGCCGGTCGTCGCGTTCCATCCGGTCGCGTACACCTTCTCCTGGATGCCACCGCACGAGTGGCCGAGGATCGAGAACGCGGCCGACTGCGAAAGCACAAGCGACGTGGGCGCAGCCTCCGCGGTGGCCGCAAACCCAAGAACGGACATCGCCGCGAGTGTCTTTGTGTCCGTCACCGAGCAATTCAAAGATTGCGTCCAGGCCGACTTGATCCGGGCGCTCGGTTCCGAGGAGCTCCGCGGGCTGGTGGACGGTGATTCCCTCCCGATCCCGCCGCCGGAGGCAAGAGAGTGGTACTTCGAGGGCAACGATCTGGCGTACTGGGCATACGGTCTGGGGGACCGGCTCTTACTCGAGCAGCTCGGCCGACAACTCGACCGTCCGCTCGGCGTCCAGTCGTGACTACTGGATTTCGGCTGTTCCAGCGGGCGAGTGTTGCGTCATTTTGCGGCTGCGATGCCGGGCATGCAAACGTTTGGGGTCGATCTGGGACGGCACAATGTCGAGTGGGTCAGGCAGCACCTGCATCCCGCGGTGACGGTCGTCCAATCGACGACAGTCCCCCCATCTCCCATTTCCCGACGGCTATTTCGACTGCATTTACGCGGGAAGCGTCTTCACCCACATCGCGGATTTCGAGGAGGCCTGGCTGCTCGAGCTGTCTCGTGTGCTGTCTCGCGACGGCTACGCCGTGCCCACCTTCCACCCGGAGCGGATCTGGTCGGAGATCGGCACCGACCCAAAGCATTGGGTTCGCGGATTGATCGAGCGGACGCCACACTGGCTCGACCCGGGCGGGATCGAGCCGGTCACGCTAGATGTGTTCCGCCGCCCGATGCCGGCTGATCGCGTCGTGCTGACGAATGCAGCTTGGCCGGTCAACAACGCGAACGTGTTTCATTCAGAGCACTGGATCCGGGAGCGATGGGGGAGCCTGTTCGAGCTACGGTCGATTGTGGAACGGGCGCACGCCGTCTATCAGGACGCAGCTGTTCTTACGCCACGCGCGTGAGTCACGAGTGCCACCGGTACGCCAATGCGATGGCGTGCACGACCCGTGTGAACGCCACGCGGCGTTCACATCACAGTGGGCGTGGCGGCCCGATCAGGGGCGTGCGCAGCGGTCCGGCGACGCCGACGTAGGCGACCATCTCGTAGCCCCCCGGGTTCTTGAGAGGCTGCGGGTGGAGCTTCCAGTTGTTCGTGATCCACACGTTGCCGGAGGGGTCGATCTCAACGCTTGTATTGCGGACGAGACCGTCGAAGCCGTAGCCACTTCGGGGTGAGATCGGCTGCCCGGTGCGGGTACCGGGCGGGCAGCGGCGGGTCTCGATTCCGCACAGCTCGGTGACCCGCTGGCCGACGAAGTTGGACACCCACACGTTGTCGTTACCGTCGACCGCGATGCCCCAGGGGTGCGTGAGGCCGCCGCCGATGAACGGGTTGCGCCGCGGGACCCCGCTGCTGCTGATCATCAGAACGTTCCCGGCGCCGGTCGATTTGAGGATGCCCTTGGGGCACGGGACGCTGACCAGCGCGGAGTCGGCCACCCACATGTTGCCGGCGGTATCGGAGGCGACACCAAGCGGCCGGTTCAGCCCGTGGCCGGTGATCGGCGAGCCGGCGGTCGGGGTCCCGTCAGCGTTGAGTACCGCAACCGCGTAGGGAGGGCCGTTGCCGGTGACGAACGCCTGCCCGCGGAGATTGAACGCGAGGTCAAACGGCTTGGCCAGGCCGAGGCCTATGAGACTCGTGGCCGCACCTGGGTGACCGTGCGAGTAGATCGTGACGGTGTTGTTCCCGCAGTTCTCGGTCCAGATGTTCCCGTGCATGTCGGAGACGACGCTGCACGAACGTCAGCAATTCCGTTCTTCGGTTCGGCGTTCACGGGCGATTCCATGGCCGCATATCACGTACGGGTTCAAGCTAGGCACGGATCCTCGAGCACGGAACCGGACTACTACCCCGATAACGCGCGCGAACTACGGATCGCCGACCAGGCTGGCACTTGCTCAGTGCGCGGCAGACTGTCCCAATCCGTGTCCCGAGCTGCGCAAGCGGGCGCCGTCTTACGCGGGTGGGATCGACTGCGCGAAACGAAACACGTTCGTGGGGTCATACGCGGCTTTGATCCGTCGCAGCCGATCGAGATTGTCTCCGTAGTAGGCGTGCTGCCAGTCGCGCAGCTCCGGATCCGGGTAGTTCTGGTAGGCGTGACCAGAGCGGTAGGAGGCCGTTGCGGCGTAAGCATCGTCGGTCCAGGCGACGTTGGCTGCGGCCGCTCGGATGCCGCGCGAAGGGCGCCAGCGCGCCTGATACTGCATGACGAAGCTCGAGTTGCGGTGTACGTAGGCCGTCGCGCCGGGGGCTGGTGCGTTGACCGCGCCGTCTGACACTTCGATCAACACCTTGCCGATGTCGATGCTTGACGAGAAGCCCGCTGGGGTGAGCACACGATCGCGCTGCCGGCGCTCCATCCACGAAGCGAGCTGCTCCCAGCCTGCCCGCGGCCACGGCCCGGAGGCGACGTTTGACTTGCAGTACAGGGCGGGACGGACGAGCTTGCCCATCGGCGAGATCCCCATGTCCTGACATTCGGCGGGGCGAAGGCCTTTGCAGTAGAAGTCGGCGGGTATGTTCACGAACGGCGACGTGTCGGTCTGGGTCTGCACTGGTCGCGTGCCCGCCTCGCGAACGAGCTCGTTCAGGACGGGTTGCAGGTCGTCGGGGTTGCCGGCGAATACGACCTCGACCGCGATCACCGGGGTGGACGATTTCGGGTCCTGCGTGAGCAGCTCGGCCGCGGTCCACAATCCGCGCGGCGTGGTTGGAAACCAATGCTGCCAAGCGTCGAGCACCTTCACGGCATCACGCCACGCAAACTCGTAGGAGACGTGGATGAAGGGTGTGTCGACAGGAACCAGCTGGTAGCTGAGCGACGTGATCACGCCGAAGTTGCCGCCGCCGCCTCCCCGGCTCGCCCACAGCAGGTCCGAGTCGGCCTGCCCGCTGGCGCTGCGCATGGACGCGTCGGCGGTCACGATCTCGACCTCGGTCAGGCTGTCGCAGGTGAGTCCGTGGCGCCGGCAGAGCACGCCCAGTCCGCCCCCGGCGGTCAGGCCCGCGAGACCGACGGTCGGGCAGGTCCCGCCCGGGATCGCCATGCGGTGGCGCCACAGGCCGATGTAGGTGTCGGCAACGTTGAGCCCCGCGCCCAAGCGCGCGCTCGCGTTATCGCTCCCGATGCTCAGCTGCCTCAGGCGCGAGACGTCGATCACGAGCGCGCCCCATGCGGTGGAGTAGCCGGCGAAGCTGTGCCTGCCGTTACGTGCGATCGGCGCGATGCCGTGGTCGCTCGCGAATCGCACGGCCGTCTGCACGTCTGCGACGTCGGCCACCTGTGCGACCGCAACCGGCCTCACGTCGTCATAGCGGCGGTTCCAGACCTGGTGCGCGCTCGTGTAGGCCGCGCTGCTCGGCGTGATCAGCGTTCCTCGCAACGAGCCGGCAAGCTCTCGCAGGTCGGACGGAGTGACCGGCGACGCCGGCCGGCTGCTCGTGGCGGGATGCGCGTGCGACCCGCATCCGGCGAGGGCTCCGACGGCCAGCGCGGATCCGGTGAGCAGCGCCCCGTCGCGCAGGAGGTCGCGACGCGTGAGGTCACTCATCGCATCGGCCGCTGCTCGATACCCGCGGCAGTCCGAGCGCGTCCGATACCGTCCATCCGCGGCGATTTTGCCATTCGAAGGGGTCCCCGCTTCGACTCGGGATGCGCGCTTCAAGGAGCGCCTGATACCGCCGGCTCATCCTGCCGCGGCGGGAACCGAAGGCCATCTCACGGTGACGACGGTCGAGTCGGTTTCGGCCGTCCACGTGTGGTCGACCCCAGGGCCCCAGGCCACGTAATCGCCGGGGTGCTCGAGCAGCACGACGGCCGCGCTCAGCTCGATCCGGAACCGGCCGCTGATCAGGATCGAGACGGTCGTCCGCTGTTCGGACCCGACGAGGTTCGCGCGCGTCTCGCCGGCCTTGTGCACGAACCACTTGATCTCGACGTCCTCGCTCGAGCGAAGGCCCTCGCTCGGCGGCAGGAAGTGCCCGACGAGCCATCCGCCCGTGTCGCCGCCATCGCGGAGCGCGTTGCCCTGATACCAGCTCGGCGGTTCGTCAGACATGAGTAGCCATCACATTCTCGTGAGTCGTCGCCGTCCCCGCAGCTGAGATGATGCGGGCCGATGCGTGAGCACGGAAGCGTTGCGGTGACCGGCGCGCGCGGGGGGATCGGCAGCGCCCTGGTTGAGCGGCTGGCATCTCGGGGTCACGCGCTCACGCTCATCGACCGGCCGGGAGCCGGCGTCGACGCGATTGGGTCGGTGGGTGCCGTGTTGGAGCTCGATCTCGCGCAGCCGCCACCTCCCGGACTGTTCGCCGGGATCGACGCGGTGGTGCACCTGGCCGGCGATCCCCGGCCGGACGCGCAGTGGGACGAGCTGCTCCCGGACAACATTCAGGCGTCCTACCACGTCGCGTCGGCGGCGATACAGGCTGGGTGCCGGAGGCTGGTGGTCGCATCTTCGGTGCACGCGGCGTCCGCGAGCGCCGAGCGGCCGGTTGCGGAGACCGATCCGGTCGCTCCAGCGGACCTCTACGGAGTCACGAAGTGCTTCGTCGAGGCGCTCGCGTTTTGGTGCGCGCATCGCGGTCCGATGTCGGCAGCGGCAGTGCGGATCGGCGCGTTTCAAACCGTCGAGGCGGCCCGCGCCCCCTGGGCCGCGGAGCAGATTCGCGACACGTTCATCGCCGTGCCCGACCTCCTCGCGTTGTTCGAGCGCGCGATCACCGCCGACTACAAGTTCGCGGTGCTCCATGCCGCTGCTCCTGGCGACGACGTGCTGCTCGACACGCGCGCAACGGAGGAGCTGCTCGGCTGGCACGCCGAGCATCGGTTCCCGGGGGGCAGCGCGGCGGGCGGAGCGCGCTCAGATCAGGGTGATGACACCCCTGATCAGCAGCAATAGGCCGATCGCTGCGGCGCCGATCACCGCTGCGCTGCGGCCGCTGCGTGCCATCCAGGCTTTGAAGTTGCTCACCGCGGCCTGCGTGCGCTCGGGTGAGAACAGGTAGCCGAGCAGCGGCAGCTCGAGGAGCAGTTGCTGCATCGCGCAGAAGAACAGAATCAGCGCGACCGTGGCGACGGTTCCCGGGTTGAGCTTGTGGATGTGATCCAGCGCGTCGAGGTACGAGACACCGGGATAGCTGAGCAGCGCTCCGACGACGAACGTCACCTTCGGGTCGCCTCTGCCGAGCAGCCGCAGCGGCAGCGACTCCGTCGGCTTACCCGCCTCCTGCTTGGCTCTCAGCTTGGCCTCCTTCTTCCGCTGTCGGCGTTCTCGAAGTGGCTGATCCCGGCCCGTCAGGAGCACCCATGCGACGGCCACGCACAGCAGGCCGACGACGATGTCCTCGATCGGGCTGACCTTGTGCTTCGAGGTGCTCTCCGCTCCGGATCCCTGCAGCGAGAACACGATCAGCAGGCCGGCGGTGATGCTGGTCGTGTAGGCGCCCAGCAGGTAGCCGAGCATCAGCCGCTTTGGCTTGGGCATCAGCAGCATTACGGTTACCGCCGCGAGCAGGGTCGGGTTGGCCATCGCGACCAGCGACAGCAGGAAGACGGAGACGAGGTCGTTGCTCATAGGTGGGCTATGTCGCGATTACGACGCGAAGCCCGATCTCAGCATCCCGCGTTGGGTTTTCATCACCCCGAGTAGGTGAACCGCCGCAGCCGGGGCACCGCCTCTCGGCGCTGAGCTGGCTCACCCTCGGAGGGCACGCAGAGCGTTGAGGATCACCGCGAGGTCGATCGCCTCCTGGAGGAGCGCACCGGCGATCGGAGGCAGGTAGCCGGCCGCGGCGACGCCCATCGCGACGAGGCTCAGGCCCATGCCGGCGAGCACGCTTTGGCGGGCGATCGATAACGCGCGGCGGCCGATGTGCACCGCGTCCGCGACGCGGTCGACGCGGTCGACCGTGATGACGGCATCGGCCGTCTCCGAGGAGACAGTGGCGCCGGCTGCGCCCATCGCGATGCCAAGGTCGGCAATCGCGAGCGCGGGCGCGTCGTTGACCCCGTCGCCGACCATGATCACCGGACATAGGTCCGGGTCGGCGGCCACGCTCTTGACCACCTCGAGCTTGTCCGATGGAGACTGCTCGGCGTAGACACGGTCCACGCCCAGTTCGCGGCCGATGCGCTCGGCGGCCGAGCGTCGATCGCCGGAAATCATCGCGACGTGCCTAACTCCCTCCCCGCGGAGGTGCTCCACGATTCGATCAGCGTCCGGGCGGAGTTCGTCTGCCATCACGATCAGACCGGCCACGTGACCATCGACCGCAACGACGACGTGGGCCTCACCGGACCCGCGCGTCATGGCCAGTGTGGTCGAGGCGATCTCGTCCTCGGGCACGCCCTGGTCGCGAATGAACGCCCGGCTGCCCACGAGCACGGTGCGCGCGTCGATCGTGCCCTTGATCCCCTGCCCCGGCTCCTCGGTGACCTCGCTCGGCATCGTCAGCTCGATTCCGGCCTCGCCAGCCGCGGTCACGAGCGCTTTGCCGAGCGCGTGCGCCGAGAGCCGATCGACCGAAGCGGCGAGACTCAGCAGCGTGCCCTCGCTCCACCCCTCCCGGCATCGAACGCCGCGGACAGCGGGCGTTCCGACGGTCAACGTGCCCGTCTTGTCGAACATGACGGTCCTGGCTTGACCGAGCGTCTCGATCGCGCCTGCGCCCTTGACGATCACGCCGGCGCGGGCAGCACGCGAAAGGCCGGATACGAGCGCGATCGGCGCAGCGAGAATCAGCGGACAGGGGGTGGCGACGACGACGACGGCGAGCGCCCTGACGGCATCGCCGCTCAGCGCCCAAGCAAGTGCCGCGACCAGCAGCGTCGCCGGGAGAAAGAACCCCGCGTAGCGGTCAGCCATGCGTACGAACGGGGCGCGCTGGGTTTGTGCCTGCTCGACCAAACGCACCAGCGCGGCATACGCACTTTCGCCGGCGGGGCGATCCGCGCGGACATCGAACGGCGGCCCGGCGTTGGCCGAGCCGCTCAGCACCGGCATTCCGCGCTGAACCCGCTCGGGCAACGGCTCACCGGTGAGCGTGCTGGTGTCGATCACCGCCTCCGCGCTGAGCACGGTCCCATCGACTGGAATGACCTCGCCGGTGCGGACCACCGCTACGTCGCCGACCCGCACCTGCTCGACGGGCACTTCCCGCAGCCGATTGTCGACGCGTAGCTGAGCCACCTTCGGGGCGCGCTGGACCAGCGCCGTCAGCTCGCGGCGAGCACGTCTGGACGCGATCACCTCGAGTGACGCCCCGCCCGAGAACATCAGCCCGATCACGACGCCGGCCAGCTCCTCGTTCAGAGCCAGCGCCCCGACCATCGCCACCAACGCGATCGTGTCGACGCCGAGGCTGCGCTCGACCACGACGGTATGCCCAACCTCGAGGGCCAACTCGGCTGCCAGCAATGCGACCGTGGCGCGCCACAGCGTGTCCGCGGCCGCGCCCTCGCCGACGGCATACAGAAGGCCCCCGACCACGAGCGCCACGATCGCGATCGTCGCGAGCAGCTGAGCCCGGTGCTCGACCAACCAGGCCAGCATGGTGCCCAGTCGTCGCGTTGCGCTGCGAAACCCACGCGAACGCGAGCGGACCAGTGCGTGGCTGCTGCTCATGACCTCAGAGTCGCATCGAAGCCAGCACGCACATCCGTAGCCAGCCCCAACTGCGGTCGGGAAGCCTACGGACGTCGCTTACGTCGGAGCGCCCGCGATCCCGGGGACGCGCTCGTGCTTCGCCTTGACGGCTCCCGGTGCGGGGATCGTGGTCACCTCTCTGGCCGCGGCGGCGTCGCCCGAGCCTCTGCCCGCGACGGGGGCGGAGCGGGCGGGCTGCGCCCGCGCCGACCGGCCGCTCAGGAGCCGAAGCGCGAGCAGGTAGACGATCGGCACGACGGGCGCGAGCACCACCAGCCGCAGCCATAGCGTGCCTGCGTCCGAGCCTGCCCCGATCGCGTGGACTGCCGACAGCGCCCACACGGCCACCGTCGCGCGGTGCAGCTTGCGCCATCGCCGCGCTCCGATCCGCCGGCGCAGGTAGAAGCTCGGGCCGACCACCACGGTCAGGTAGCCGGCGATGATGCCCAGGCCCGTAAACGCCGGGCGATATGCGAGCGCGAACGGAATCGTGATCCCGCGCAGCCCCGGCTTCAGCCAGTGGTCGCCGAGCAGCGCGAGGCCGTGTGCCGCGATCGCCACGAGCGAGATCAGCGCCAGGTGCTCATGCAATCGGACGAGCGTCCGCTTCAGCCCCGGTCGACGGACGACCTTGGCCGCCATCAGCAGCCCGATCACGACCGCGACCGAGATCAGCACGAGCGCAACCACGCCCGAGGCACGGCTGATCAGCCACCACAGCAGCTGCAGCGGGGGTGCCCTCACGATGCGATCGACGCGAGCGCTGGTGGTGCAGCGAGCGTGGCATCGATCGGTCCGACCAGCTCGACAGAGGAGTCGTCGTGGACGAGCACGCCGCCACGTTCAGTCAGCACGCGCCGGCCGCCTTCGGGCCCGAGCAGCAGCGCCATCTTCGACAGCGTCTCGGCCTCGAGTGCGCTGGCCGCGACGGCGGTCACGCCGATCAGTCCGGTCCACGCCGGCCGCCCGGTGCTCGGGTCGAGCAGGTGATGCGCGAACGTGCCGTCCGGGCGGCTCCAGATCCGAACGTTGAGACCCGAGGTCGCCACGCCTCCGTGTGTCAGCCGCAGCCGGCCGATCGAGGCGCCCGTCAACGGGTGCTCGATCTCGATCTCGCACGGGTCGAACTGAATCCCGACGCCGCCCACAGCGATATCGCCACCACAGTCGACGACGACGCGGGTGTAGCCGGACAGCCGCTGGGCGACCGCATCGGCGCACAGGCCCTTGCCGGTTCCGCCCGTGTCGATTCTCACCCCGTGGGGCCGCACGATCACGCCCCGGGCCTCGTCGACGAACACCTCGCGCCACCGGCTTGCCTCGCTGGGACGCGCCGGCCGGCGCGGAGGCGCGGCCCGCAGGGCCTCCGCGAGCGAGGACGGGAGCGCTCCGTCGAGGGTGGTCGTGTATCCGGCTCGCTCGAGCGCGCCGACCAGCGTGGGGTCGACGAGCCCGCCGCTCCGCGCGGCGGCCCAGATCCCGGCGCTCACCGCGACGCGCAGCAGCTCCGAGGCGGGCACTCCCACGAGCGGGCTCGAGTTCAGCTGCGAGAGCTCGCTCGCGGGCTCGAACCGGGAGAGCCGCTGCGCGAACTGGAGCACGAACTCGCGCTCGCGGTCCGCGGCCTCGAGCGGCGAAGCCGCGCTTGGCAGCAGCGGCGGCCCGATCAGAAACCGGACATCGCTGCCCATCGCACGGAAGGTGTAGTCGAGATCTGTCGTCATCGGTGGATCGCTCCCTTGCCAGGTCAGGACACGCGGGTCGTGGCAGGGCCAGGCGTGCCGTACGACCCGCTGCTTGACGTCGACTGGGTGACCGAGGACGCGCCTGGCCCGCCGACGATCGTCTCGACGACTCGCGTCTCGTAGATCCGGCGCGCAGCGACGATCGGCCGCGGGCGTCCGCCGCCGCCGGTACCGAGCTGCCACGACAGCAGCGCGAGGACGCACAGGAACCCCGCGAGCGTGAACAGCACGACCGACAGGCGGTCCGGGCCCGCGGCCACGCGTCTGGCCGGCCGCTCAGTTGTCATTGCCGCCGTCGCCGCCGTCGCCGTGCTTGCCGCCACCGCCGCTGGTACGCGTCACCGGGTTGGCGCCCGAGGAGCCGGAGGATCCCGCAGACGAGCCGCCGTGGCCAGGGCTCGTGCGCGTCGTCACGGGCGCGCTCGCGCCTCCGCCGGTGGAACCTGAGGAGCCCGAGTGGCCGGGGCTGGTCCGGGTCGTCACCGGCGCGCTGCCGCCGCCGGCGCCCGAGGCGATCGAGCCACCGGCCGACCTGCCACTCGAGCGGGTCGCGACGGCGCCTCCGGACTGACCGCCCGCGCCGCCCGAGCCGTGAGAACCGCTGGCGCCCGTACGGGCTGTCCTACCGGACCCGTGGGCACCCGGTCCGCCGCGCCAGGCGCCCGGAAGCCGTGCCCCGGGCTCGTGACGGATCACGTGGATCGTGCGCCTGATGACCTGCGTCCGGACCTCGGCGGCGGGGTTGCGCGCCGCCACGGCCGTGGCGGTTGTCCCGCTCGAGGGTCGGAGTGCGTAGGCGGCGAGGCCGCCGGCGGCGAGCGCCGTCAGGGTCGCCGCGATTCGGGTGTTGCTCGTGCGCATGCTTTGGGCCTCCAGTTCGTGGAACCGGCGCCACTGTGCTGGCAGCGCGTCAAGCGGCCCGCCAACTGAATGCAAAGGCTTGGCAAAGCCAGCGATTTCCTTACCAACCCGCAGCGATCGCTGTACCTGGCGCCGATCACGCTGCCTCGCATGACCAACTACTGCAACGAGCGCGACGGGATCGTGATCGTCGGCGGCGGCCTTGCCGGTCAGCGGTGCGCGGAGGCGCTGCGCCGGTGCGGATTCGACGGCCGGATCACGATGCTGTGCGCCGAGCCCCACCGCCCGTACGATCGCCCGCCGCTGTCGAAGGAGCTACTCGGCTCCGCTCGTGGACACTGCGGGGAGCGCGCGGAGGATCGGATCGCCTACCGCCCGGCGCAGTGGTACGAGACGGCGCGGGTGGAGCTGCTGCTCGCGTCGCCCGCCGTCGCGCTTGATCCACGCGAGCGCCGCGTCCGTCTCGCGGACGGCAGCAGCCTCCGGTACAGCCGGCTGCTGATCGCGTCGGGGAGCAGGCCACGAACGCTGCCGATGTTCGAGCGCTACGACAACGTCTCGACGCTGCGCACGCTCGAGGACTCCCGGCGGCTGCGCGAGGTCCTGCGCACACGGGGTCGGCTGGCTGTGATCGGCGCCGGGTTCATCGGCCAGGAGGTGGCCGCCGCGGCCCGCGAGGCGGGCTGCCAGGTGACGATGATCGAGGCGGCGTCGGCTCCGCTGCTCGGCATCCTCGGCGCGGAGCTCGGCACATGGTTTGCGCGCTTGCACCGCCAGCGGGGAGTGAAGGTGCTGACCGGCTGCACGATTGTGGACGCGCGTGGCAACGGGGCGGTCGACGAGCTACGCCTATCCAACGGCAGGGTCGCGCGGCCTGACCACGTGGTCGTGGGTGTCGGCGTCGCTCCGGACTGTGCCTGGCTTCAGGGAAGCGGGCTCGAGACCACGCCGGGCGTCCCGGTCGACCCCCATGGCCGCACCGCGATCGACGGCGTGTTCGCCGCCGGCGACGTCGCCTGTACGTTCGACCCGCGCGCGGGCCAACACGTTCCCGGCTCTCACTGGGAGGCGGCGGGGCGCCAGGGGACGCGGGCGGCGCGGGCGATGCTGGGCCTCGATCCAGGGCCGGTGCCGCCTTCGACCTTCTGGACCGACCAGTACGGGGTCCGGGTCCACTATGTGGGCCGCGCCTCCGGCGCCGATCGGATCGAGCTCGAGGGCGATCCCGACAGCCGGAGCTTCACAGCCACCTTCACGCGGGCCGGACGGCCGGTCGCGGCGCTGCTCGTCGGCAGGCCGCGCGCGCTGCCCGCCGCACGTGCATCGATCGAGAAAGGAGCCACATGACCTATATCGCAGAAGTTGACGAGCCCGCCTGCGCGGGCCACGGTGACTGCGTCGAGCAGGCACCCGACGTGTTCGAACTCGATGACGTTGCCCACGTCGTCGGATCCGGACCGGATGAACAGCTGCTCGCGGCTGCTGAGGCTTGCCCCAGCGCCGCGATCAGGATCGTGGACGCCGAGACGGGCGCGCCCGTATACCCCTAGCGGGGCATCAGTCGTCGCGCTTGTCGCTCGAGCTCGTCCCGGACTGGCCGGAGCCGCCGCTTCGGGATGAGCTCCCATCCTCCCGCCCCGACGGCGCCGGACCAGCCGGCGTGGCGGTGGATTGAGCGTTCGCGGCACTCGCCGATGGCGGCGAGGGCGCCGTCGTGACAGGCGGCGCCGCGAACGTCGTCGCCGGACCCGGCTTCGGCTGAGGCGCTGGCGGGGCACCTCGCTGTTGCGGGATCGCCGTGGTGGGGAGCGGCCGCAGCGCCGGGCGATGCGGCGGTGCGTGCTGGGCCCGGGGCGGGGTCGCGGGTGCAAGCCGGCCGACGGCCGACAGCGGAACCGAGGAGAGTCCGATGTGCTGTCCGGCGAGCAGGCTCGCCGCCCACGCGGTCGCGGCTGCGACCGTGATCGCCAGCAACGCCGCCACCGACCAGAGGAGCCCCTGACGCGTCATCTCAGGCGAGCCTAGTCGGGGTTCGGTTAAGCGGCAGCAAAGCTGCATCTGCAGCCCGTGCCGCGCGAGGCCGAAGCAGCGGAAGCTCCAGGGTCGCGATCGTTCCGCCGCCGGCGCGGGGGGCGACGTGGACCTCCCCGCCCCAACGTCGAGCGAGCTCGCGAGCGATCGGAAGGCCGAGCCCACTCCCTGTCGGCCCCGCCCTTCCGCTGCGGCCGCGGTGGAACCGCTCGAATACCAGCTCCGTCTCATCCTCGCCCACGCCGTCGCCGCGATCGAGCACCTCGATCCGGCCGGCCTCGCCGGCGATCGTGACGGTCTTATTTGGCGGCGAGTAGTGCAGCGCGTTCTCGACGAGCGCGTCCACGACGCGGTCGAGATCGGCACGCGCCGCCCATACCTGGCCGCTCCCGGGGCGGATGACCCGGTCGAGCCCAATCCGCCGGTCGGCGGCCGTCGCCTGCCAGCGCGACGCCGCCGACGCGATCACGTCGCTGAGAGCAACCGTCCCGCCGTCAGGACGTACCTCGCCCGCACCGCTCAGCGCCAGCAGGTCGTCGACCGTGCGCGCGAGCCGATCTACTTCATTAATCGCGGCCTCGACCTCGGCCTCCGATGCGTGCCCTTGATCGAGTGCTCGAGCCTCCTCGAGCCGGAGACGCAACCCCGTCAGCGGGGTGCGGAGCTGATGCGACGCGTCCGCGACGAAGTCGCGCTGAGCGCGCAACAGGGCGGTAGTGCGGTCCGTCATGTCGTTGAACGAGCGCGCCAGCGATCGTTGCTCGGAGCTTCCCTCGACAGCCGCGCGGGCGTGGAGATCGCCAGCGGCCAGGCGGCGCGCCACGGCTTCGAGCCGTCTGATCGGGCGGGCCACCTGGGCGGCGATCACCGCCCCGGCAGACAGCCCGAGCGCGAGCACGATCAAGGCGACCAGCGCGAGCCCCAGGATCGAAGTCCGCACCGCTCCGTTCACGGTGGCGACGCTTTGCGTGACGCGCACCGCTCCGATCGGGTGACCGTTGCGGATGATCGGCACCGCCGTCGCCAGGATCTGCTGGCCAAGCGTCCGCGAGCTCCGGGTCACCTGTACCTGGTGACCGGCGAGCGCGGCCTGAATCTCGGGCCGGCTCTCGTAGCTGGAACCGATCTGCGCCGGCCCGGCGCTGTCGGCGACCACGCCACCCGCGCGGTTGACGATCAGGATCCGCCCGCGGACCGAGTTGCCGGCTGTGCGCGCGAGTGTCGCCAGCTCGGTCTTATCGACCCGCGCCAGCATGTCGGTGGCGGTCGCGGCGACGAGATCCGCCTGCGCCTGGGCCTGCGTCTTGACCTCGGCATTGACCCGCGCCTTCAGGCTGATCGCGAGTGGGACGCCGAACGCCACGATCGCGAGCAGCAGCACGTAGGCCAGCGCCGCGAGCAGTCGCGTACGGAGGCTTACGGTCCCGGCTCCGTACCGTCGTCGAGGCGGAAGCCGACGCCGCGGACGGTGTGGATGTACACAGGAGCTCCGGGATCGTCGCCGAGCTTTCGCCGCAGCCATGCGACGTGCACGTCGAGCGTCTTGGTCGAGCCGAACCAGTTGATGTCCCACACGTCTGACATCAGCGACTCCCGGCTGACCACGCGCCCCGCATCGCGCGCCAGGCGCACCAGCAGATCGAATTCCTTACGGGTCAGCTCGAGCTCGGTGTCCGCGCGCCACGCCCGACGCGAGCCGGCATCGATTCGGAGATCCCGCACCCGGACCTCACGCTCGTCTTCCTGAGCTCGGCCGCGACGAAGCACCGCACGGATCCGCGCGACGACCTCGTTGACGGCGAACGGCTTGACGACGTAATCGTCGGCCCCCAGCTCCAGCCCGACCACGCGATCGAGCACCGTCCCGCTCGCCGTGACCATGATGATCGGGATGTCGGAGGAACGCCGGAGGTGGCGACACACATCGCGCCCGTCGGCGTCCGGCAGCGCCAGGTCGAGCAGAACCACGTCCGGCTCCAGTGCGGTCGCGAGCTCGAGCGCCTCCGAGCCGGTGCGCGCCACGGTGGTGCGAAAGCCGTTGCGGATCAGCGCATGCGCGAACGGCTCGGCGATCGACGGCTCGTCCTCGACCAACAGCACGGACGGCCCGCGACGATTCGCCGCAGTTCCGTGTTCGAGTTTGGACTCAGGAACCATCTCGGTGCGCTTCCAGTTGCGCCTCGAGCGTGCCCGGCCAACCTAAGAAGTTCGTCGGGCGCTGGTGAGAAAGCGCATAGGCAGGGCGCGCCGCGCCGATCGGGTGAACGTCGTCTCATCGCCCGCTAATCGGATCTTGAGGCGCGGGATCGAGACTCGCCGCTCTGATGCGCTCGAAACCTCTTTTCGCAGTGGCGCTGATCGGCGTGGCGGGTTGCGGGGGCAGCGGGTCCAGTACGTCGTCTCACCGAGCGGCTGTACCTGGCCGCGGCTCGCGTCCGACCCAGGTGTATCGCGTGCAGGTGACCGGGACGCCGCGCGGCGCGGCCCACGCCGCCGGTGCGGCAATCATCGCGCTTCACGGCGATTCGCTCGTGTGCTGGCGATTCGCGCACCTGCATGGCTTCACCGACGCGACCTCGGCAGTCATCCAATCCGGGAGCAACGGACGGCCGGGCCAGGTCGTGATCGCGCTATCGCCAGGTCCACGCCTACACCACCAGGGGTGCGTTCCGGTCAGCCCCGCGCTCAGCCGAAGGATCGGGGCGCGTCCGGGCGGTTACTACGTGACCATCCACAGCAAGCAGTACCCAACGGGCGCGGTCCGCGCACAGCTGTAGGGCAGGCCGCCGCGCTCACCTACCGGTGAGCGTCGAGCAGGCGGTGAGCGCGGTGGTGCCCTTCTGGAGCTCGACGGCCCTGCTGCCGGAGCGCAGGTGCAACAGCGTCAGCGCGGTCGGGCCATCGGTCGTGACCGTAATCGTTCCGCACCGAAGGCCCGCGCGCGAGGTGTCGATCGCCGCGCCGGCGACGTTCGTGAGGTTCAGGGTGACCGCCTGCCGGGTCGCCGGCGCGGTGCCCGCCGTCCAGGTCTCGGCGTCGGTCGCGGCCGGCGTCGGCTCCGGACCGGGCGAGGGGCCGAAGCTCTCTGATGCCGTCTCGGAGGGCTGGCGAATCGCTTTCGAGTCGGCCTGCACGGTCGCCACCGTGCCGGGCGAGCTGGTGCGGGCCGACAGGCCGCTGATCCAATAGTCACCCGACGGGCCGATCGCGCCGGCCTGGCCCGCATGGTCGATCGTGCCGACCAGGTCCGGATACCAGGTGAAGGTGAACGAGCCCGGGTCCCGGACGCGGTTGAGGCTGCCGAGCTGCGAGTCCGCGGGGGTGAAGTCGTTCTGGACCGAGAACACCATGTGGTCCTCGGTCGGATAGTCGACCGCGTAGTAGCGGTAGCCGAGGCTGCGGAACTGCGCGATCTGCGCCTGGCCGCCGGAGAACGGCACGAGCTCGTCGATCGCTCCGTAGGTCATCACGTACGGGATCCACTTCAGGTTGACGATCAGCGGCGTCGAGTCGCCGTCGTTGGTGCACTGGCCGCTCCCGGCATAGCTCTGTGCCGGCCCGTACACGCGGGTTCCGCAGATCACGGGGCCCTCGAGCGGCATCGACTGCGCGAACACGTCGGGGTATTCCTCGGGCAGCTTGTACGACGCCCACCCCCCCATCGAGTAGCCGGACATCACGGTCGCGTCGGGATCGAGGTCGTACGCGAGCGCGAGCTGGTGCCAGACGTCGAAGAAGTCGACCTCCGCTTCGGCGTAGTACCACATGCCCTCGCCGAAGCCCTCGGTCGTGGCGCAGATGCTGCCGGCTCTGGCACTCCTCCTGGATCTGGCTCGGCGCGACGCCGCCGTACTGGTTCAGGTTGGCGCCGAGCGAGTGCAGGATCCACGTCAGCCGGGCCGGCTTCCGGGGGTTGTAGGTGGTCGGTACGTACACCGCGTAGGGCTGCACGCGGCCGACGTACGTGGGTGGAGTGAGCGTCGAGCCCGACGGGTCCACGATGCCCTGGCCGAGCGACAGCGGCGTCACGTACCAGCGGTTGGTGTAACCGGTGGGCTGCGGCTCGGGCGTCGTGACCTTGGCCGCAAGCTGCCGCCAGTCGACGCTCAGCGAGTACCTGACTAAATTGCCGCCGGCGAGCGTATTCGCCTGGTCGTTCTCCATCCAGAAGTTGCCGCACTCGGCGGCGGGCAGGTGGTCGTAGCTCACGCCGCCGACGCCGAGGCCGTTCGCGACCGTCGAGGCGATCCCGGGGTCGGGCAGCGGCCCGGTGGGGCACACGATCGAACCCTCCTGCTGGGAGCTGCGGAACGTGACGATCCCGACCGGGCTTCCGAGCGGGCCGTGGTCGTCATAGACGAAGTCGGTCCAGAGCGTGGCGCCGCCGGCGAGGCGGCCGCTTCCCTCGGTGTGGGAGAAGCTGCTCGAAAACGGCCATTCGCTCGTCGTCGGCAGTGGGAGGGTGGCTGCGGGAGCGGTCGCGGCGGGCGGAACCCCGGTCGGCAGCCCCGGGATGCCCGGCACGCTGTCGGCGATCCGCGGCGCGACGGCCGCCGGCATGCTGCGTGACGAGCCCGCCGCGGGGTGAAGCCGCGGCTTGTGGTGCGAAGCGGCGCCCGCCGCCGGCGCGAGCGCCAGCGCGGCGCCTGCCACGACCGTCAGGACACCCCGCGTCCGTCTCTTCAGATCGCCTGGCACCATCGGCCATTGAACGTCGAGGAGACAAGGAACTTGCGCTCGCGCGCGGGTCGGCGTCGCTGGCGCCCGATCGACGAGTTGACAGATCGGAACAATGAGTGACGTGCCCGCATCGAGTCGGCAAGCAGGGGGTGAGCCAGGACGGTCGCCGCGGCGCATGTCGCGCGACGCGCGCCGCGAGCAGCTGCTCGAGATGGCGATGCCGATCATCGCCGAGCACGGGACTGGTGGGTTCTCGCTCGACGAGGTCGCCGACCGCGCGGGGGTGACCCGCAACCTGCTCTACCACTACTTCCCGCGCGGGCGCGATGACCTGATGGTCGCGGTCGCCGAGCGCGTCGGTCACGAGCTCACCGACGGCTGGGTGACCGACGAGTCGATCCAGCTCGAGCAGCGGATCGCCATCAACTTCGCGCGCTTCCTGGAGCACTCCAGGGAGCCGTCGCTGGCGTGGCGCATCTATCGCCTGGAGCAGGCCTCGACCGACCCCGAGCTGCACGCGATCATCGATCAGTTCCACGAGGTCGTGGTCGAGTCGGTCTCGCAGAACAACTTCGGGACGCCCGACCCGCCGCCGATCGCGCGAAGCGCGATCAAGGCGTGCATGGCGTTCGGCGAGACGCTGCTCGACGAGGCGCGCGGCTCGGATGTCCCGCGCGAGGAGGTCCTGCAGGTGTTCGGGGAGATGTTCCGCGGCACGATGGACGCGATCCGCGCCAAGCTCGCGCCGTAGCTCCGGTCCTAGATCGGCAGCGGCCAGATCACCGGCCGGGGCGCCGGGAAGTGGTAGTGGTGCGGGGCGTTGTGGGGGACGGTGGTAGTCGTCAAGGCCGCGCCGGCGCCGCGCACGACCCTGACCTGCAGGCTAAACCGGTACAAGGTCGCGTTCGCGATCGCGATCCCGCGCAGCCGGTAGGCCCCGGGCCGCCGGTAGGTGTGGGTGAATGTCCGCTTCTGGTACTGGCGCGACCCGTCGCCGAATTGCACCTCGGTGACCGTCGGCTTCGCGCCCAGGCCGGCGAGCGAGATCAGCAGCGTGCGGTTCGCGCCGACCGTCACCGGCGGTACCACCGCCGTGCGGGCGGTCATGTCCATCGCGTGGGCGATCACGCGCGGATCGGTGAACGCCAGCAGCGTGATGTCGGTGTAGGAGTCGAGGTCGATCACGCGAGAGGGCGGATCCCTGACGTCGTTGGGCCAGACGTTGTCGACGTTCTTCCACACGGCGTTTCCGCCCGGGATGTTCCTCCCACCCTGCTCGGCATACAGCTTCTTGTAGCTGTTGGCGAGCGCCTCGGGATCGAGCAGGCCGGTTCCGAGCGCGTTGGCAGAGGGCAGGTCGTTGATGCCGGCTTCTTTCGCGATCTTGAACGCCCAGTCCGTGCAGTTGAATTTGAAGAGGTTGTACTCGGGCCGCTTATCGCGATCCAACGAGATCATGCGGGCGGCCTTGTCGTAGCCCTCGACCGTGACGCTCTTGCACAGCTTCCACTCCCAGCCGTGCTTGGAGTCGTTGAGGATCTGCCCAGGTGAGCCGGTCAGCGCCTTCGCCGGCTCCTTCGGGGAGAAGCCGTATGTCAAGTTGCGGCTGCCGGCCTGCGGCCCGCTGTCGGGAAGCAGCTGCACGAACGCGTGGCCGGTCAACGCCTCCTTGTGGATGTTCCGCTCCTGCGCGTAGACGCACAGCCGCGGCGAGGCGGCGGCAGGTGCGGCAGTCGCTGCTGCGAGTAATAGGCCCCCAACAAGCGACGCCAAGATCATTCGGCGTAGCTTCACAACGGCCGACAACTATAGAGACGCGCGCCGGCGCCCAATTCGACAGGGGGTTGCGGTTCGGTGGGCGGGGCGGACGGCAGGGCGGCGCCCTGACATCGCGCACTCACGCGAGCGCGCCGACCCCGGCCGCCGTCAGCAGCGCCGCGAACACGAAGCACAGCCCGGCGTTGATCGCGCGACGGTGAACCGTGAAGAACCGGTTCAGCCGGTCGAGCAAGGACGTCGCGCGTGATCCGAGCAGCGTCACCGCGAGCGGGGGTCCGTACGCCGTCACCAGCGTGATCGCGAACAGCAGCGCCGTCGCGAGCGCCTTGTCGGCGAACGCGACATCCGAGATCCCGATCTCGTGCATCGCGGGGAAGAACAGGACGATGCTCGAGAAGTTGGTGAGCATCAGCGCGATTCCGAGCGCAAACGCCCCGCGGATCGGATGGGTGAGCTGGTGCGGAGGCCTGGGCGGCCGCGGCGGCCTGCTGAGCGCGCGCACGCCGAGCACGACCAGCAGCGCCGCGGCGACGAACTTGACGATCGCGCCCGTGTCGGACTTGTGTGACTTGGCCGCGGCTCCGGCCACCAGCAGCGCGATCACCGCCCATGCCGCGAGCACCAGCGTGCACCCCGCCGCCACCGCCCACGCGCGCCGGACGGGCGCCTGGCGTCCTGACAGCATCACGAGCTGAACGGTGAGAACCGCCGGCGAGACGGCGGCGCCGAACGCGAGCGGGAGGACGATCCCGAGCAGGTGGCCCACGCCGGGAACCTATCGGCGCACGCGTCGGCGAGGTGGGCTCAGCCCCCGGCGCGGGGGCGACCGGGCAGCGACAACACCCGGTCGACGAGCTCGAGCCCCTCGTCCCGGTGCGTGATCAGCAGCACGGTGCGACCGCGGGTCACGTCGAACACGTCGCGGAGCAGCTCGTCGGCGGTGGCGGGGTCGAGATGCGCGGTCGGCTCGTCGAGCACCAGCACGGGCGCGTCGGCGACCAGCGCACGCGCGAGCAGAATCCGTTGCCGCTGGCCGCCCGACAGCTCACGTCCGCGCTCGCCGACGCGCGTGTCGATCCCGTCGGGCAGCTGCGCGACCCAATCCAAGATCCGCGCCCGCCGCAGCGCGTCCTGCAGCTCGGAATCGCCGGCGTCCGGCCGCGCCAGCCGTACGTTGTCCCGGATCGGCGCCGCGAACAGGTACGACTCCTGCCCGGCGACCGAGATCGCGCGGCGGACGTCGTCCTGCCGGTAATCGCGCAGGTCGCGCCCGCCGAGCGTGACCCGTCCCGCGTCGGGATCGAGGAACCGGAGCAGCAGGTTGACGATCGTTGTCTTGCCGGCGCCGCTCGGGCCGACAAGCGCAACCCGTTCACCGGGCTCGAGCCGCAGGGTCACGTCCTCGAGCACCGGCGCGCCGCCCGGGTAACGTGCGCGCACGCCCTCGAGCGCGATCGCGAACGGCCACTCCGGCGCGGGTGCGGGCGTCGCCGGGTCGCAGATCAGCGGCTCGCGCTCAATCAGCTCGAGCACGCGGTTCCCGGCGGCCACCGCGGCAGCCAGCTCGCGGGCCGCCGCTGACAGCGGGACGACCGCCTCGAACGACGCCAGCGCCAGCAGCGCGAGCAGTGCGACGAGCACACGGTCGAGGTGCCCGGCGCCCGACGCCTGCACGGCCACCGCGAGCACGCCCACCACCGTCAGCCCGGTGACCACTAGCCGCAGGCCGTCGCCGGTTCCGATCGCGGCAGCGCTGCGGCGCGCGATCGCGACCAGCGAGGAGTCAGCGGCGCGCACCCGCGCGAGTGCGCCCTGCTCGGCCCCAAACGCCACCAGCTCCGGGGCAGCCGCGAGCGTCTCCACAAGCTCCGCCGACAGAAGCCCCCGCGCCGGAGACTCCCGCGCGCCGGCCGCGCTGCCCAGGTAGCCGCTCAGGAGCGGAACCGCCACGCCGCCGACGATCAGCCCGATTGCGAGCACCAGGCCGGCGGCGGGCAGAAACGCCGCCGCGACCCCGGCCGACACGGCGCCGGCAAGCAGCGCGATCAGCGGCGGCCCGAGCGCCCGGAGATGCAGGTTCTGCAGCGCGTCGACGTCGGCGACTGACCGCGACAGCAGATCGCCGTCGCGGTAGCCCGCCAGCTGCGCCGGCGCGAGCGGCTCGATCCGCTCGTACACGCGCGAGCGGACGCGGGTCAGTACCCGCAGCGCGAGGTCGTGCCCCCGCAGCCGGTCGAGGTACCTGGCCACGGGCCGCCCGACGCCGAAGAACCGCACGGCGACGATCGCGACTTCCAGCGACAGGATCGCCGGGCGCTCGGCCGCCCGCGAGATCAGATAGCCCGCGGTGGCCATCAGCCCGACGCCGAACAGGATCGTCACGGCGCCGAGCACGACCGACACCGCGACCCGGCCGCGGGGTGCGCGCGCGAGCGCCAGCACCGGGCGAACGGAGCCGTTCATGCCGCGGCTCCGGCGAGCTCGACCGGCGCGGCGACGCCGTCCGCGAGGCGCACCACGCGATCCGCGTGGCGGACCAGCTCCGGACGGTGCGCGATCAGCAGCACCGTCCGACCCGACCGCAGTCGCTGGATCGCGTCCGAGACGAGCTGGACGCTGCGCGGGTCGAGGT
This sequence comes from uncultured Solirubrobacterales bacterium, assembly GCA_963800475.1. Classification (GTDB taxonomy): domain Bacteria; phylum Actinomycetota; class Thermoleophilia; order Solirubrobacterales; family Solirubrobacteraceae; genus Palsa-465. The sequence goes on from CAWDAZ010000002.1 coordinate 696,044, forward strand.
CGGCGGTCGGCTCGTCGAGCAGCACGAGCGGCGCGTCGCGGAGAAACGCGCGCGCGAGCCCGACCCGGCGCCGCTCGCCGGGGGACAGCGGGCGGCCGCCGTCTCCGATCAGGGTCGCGTAGCCGTGCGGAAGCGCGCGGATGAACTCGTCGGCGCCCGCCAGGCGTGCGGCGTCTCGCACCGCGCCGGCCGACGCATCGGCGCCGGCACCGAGCGCGATGTTCTCGACGACCGTCCCGCGCAGCAGCGTCGGGTGTTGGGGCACCCACGCGAGCTGCCGCCGCCACGCGGCGACGTCGCAATCGCCGAGGTCGGTGCCGCCGACGGTGATCGCGCCCGCGTCGGGGTCGAGGAGCCGGAGCAGCAGCGCAGCGACGGTGCTCTTGCCCGCGCCGCTCTCGCCGACGAGCGCCACCGTCTCGCCGGGTGGCAGCTCGAGCTCGAATCCATCGAGCACGCGTCTCGGACGCCCCTCGTAGGCGAACGACACCCGCTCGAGCCGGACGGGCGCGGTCGCCGGGCTCGTCGGCACGCTACGCCCAGCCGGCCGGACCGTCGCGGGTGCATCGAGCAGCTCGAACATCCGCTCGGCGACGGCGAGGCCGTCGGCGCTCGCGTGGTACTCGGCACCGAGCGCGCGGAACGGCAGGTACACCTCGGGCGCGAGCACGAGCACGGTCAGGCCGGCCTCGAGGCCGAGCGAGCCGCCGACGAGCCGCACGCCTGCGGTGACCGCCACGAGCGCGACGCCGAGCGTCGCGGCGAGCTCGAGCACCGACCCCGACAGGAAGCTCACCCGCAGCGTCCCCATCGTCGCGGTCCGGTAGCGCTCGCCGATCGTGCCCAGCGCGGCGCCCTGCGCACGCGCCTGGCCGCACGCCCGCAGCGTCGGCAGCCCCCTGACGACGTCGAGGAAGTGCGTCGACAGCGACCGCAGCGCCTCCCATCGCTCGCGGGTTCGCTGCTCCGCGTAGCGGCCGATCAGCCACATGAACACCGGCACCAGCGGCAGCGTCAGCAGCATGATCAGCGCCGACTCCCAGTCGATCACCGCGACCCAGGCAACGACCAGCAGCGGGACCACCGACGCGAGCACGACCTGGGGGAGGTAGCGCGCGAAGTAGCCCTCGAGCGCGTCGACTCCCTGGACCGCGACGGCGGTGATCTCGCCGCTGTCGGTGCCGTCGAGCGCGGAGGGATGTGCCCGGAGGCGTCGCTCGACCAGCGCCATCCGGAGCTCGGACAGAACGCTCGAGGCGGCCCGGCGGCCGACCATCTCCATCCCCCACGCGAGCCCGCCGCGGCACGCGAACGCGAACGCCAGCAGTGCGATGTCAAGCCACAGAGCGCGCAGCGGGGCGCCGTCGAACGCGCGCGCGACGATCCGCGCCAGCAGCGTCGCCTGGACCAGCACCAACACCCCGGTCGCGATCCCGAGCGTGGCGTCGAGCGCCAGCAGTGGCCGCACGGAGCGTGTGCGTCGGACCAGGCGAGGGTCGACGGCCTGCACGCGCTACGAGCCGGGAGACGGCGCGCCGGCAGCTTCTGGAGGCGGCTCGGGCGTGGCCACGCGATGGCGAAAGACGTGGAACGACCACCCCTGGTACAGGAGCACGAGCGGCAGCAGCAGCAACGCGACGACGGTCATCACGACCAGCGAGTAGTGAGCCGCGGCGGCGTTGTTGACGGTGAGGTTGTAGGCGTGGTTGGTGCTCGACACCATCACGTTCGGGTACAGCGAGATGAAGATCTGCCCGAGCGCCGCGGCGATCGCGAAGCCCGACGCGGCGAACGCCCACCCGTCGCGATCCGTGTACGCGAGCACCCACGCGACGATCAGCGCGATCGTGCCGAAGATCTGCGTGGGCTGCGGGACCGTGCCGCCACCGATCACCACGAGCGTCCAGATCGCCCACGCGATCTCGATCACCAGCGCGACGACGCCGATTTTCCGAGCCAGCGAGCGGGCGCGCTCGCGCAGCACGCCCGTCGTCCGCAGCTTGAGGAACGTCGCCCCGTGCATCAGGCACAGTGCGAGCATCGTCACGCCGGTTATCAGCCCGTAGCCGGTCAGCAGGTCGAAGAAGTTGCCCGTGAACTCGTGGCTGGAGTTGATCGGCAGCCCGTGCAGCATGTCGCCGAACGCGACCCCCACCAGAAGCGGAATCAGGATGCTTCCGATCGTCAGCGCCCACGACCATCCCATCCGCCAGCGAGCGCCCTCGCGCTTGCCCCGCCACTCGAACGAGACGCCGCGTCCGAACAGCGCGAGCAGCACCAGCACCAGCGCCAGGTAGAGCGCGGAGAAGAACGTCGCGTACCAATCCGGGAACGCCGCGAACATCGCCGCGCCGGCGACGATCAGCCATACCTCGTTGCCGTCCCACCACGGGCCGATCGTGTTGATCGCGACGCGCCGCTCGGTGTCGTTGCGGCCGATCAGCAGGTGCAGGGCGCCGACCCCGAAGTCGAACCCCTCGAGCACGAAGAACCCGATCCAGAGAACGGCGATGATCAGGAACCAGATTGTGTGGAGCTGCATCAGCCGTCCGCCATCAGTAGGTGAGGGCCGGAGCCGGCGCCCCGGCGGCCGGGTGCGGGTCGCCCGCCTCGGCGTCGGCCTGCGCAATCCCGCGGCGCGAGTAGCGGAGCATCAGCACCGCGTCGGCGGCACCGAGCACGATGTAGGCGAGGATCAGCGCGATCAGGCTGATCCAGATGTCGGTGGCGCTGACCGACGGAGAGTTCGCGTTGACGGTCTTCTGAAGCCCCTGGACGATCCACGGCTGGCGCCCTGACTCGGTCAGCAGCCAGCCGGCGGTGTTCATCAGGAACGGCGTAACCACCGCCCAGATCGACAGGCGGAGGAACCACCTGGACGTGCGCAGCTTGCCTCGGTAGAGCAGCCACCCGCCCCACAGCGCGAGCAGCAGCACGAGCGTCGCCAGGTAGGCCATCACCCGCATCGACCAGTACTGGATGAACACGTTGGGGACGTAGTTGCCAGGGCCGTACTTGGCCCGGTACTGCTTCTGGAGCTGGCTGAGCCCGGTCACCGCGCCGCTCCACGTCCCGGTCGCGAGCACCGACAGCAGGTGCGGGATCGCGATCACCTGGGTCGGCGTCTCGTCGTTTCTGCCGCCGCCGATCTGGAAGGCCGAGAACGAGCACGGCTTGCAGTTGGTCCACTGCGCCTCGGCGGCTGCAATCTTCATCGGCTGGTAGTGGGTCTCGACCTCGCCGAGCTGGTTTCCGACCGACATCTGGATCACGATCGCCGGAATCAGGACGATCAGCGCGATCTTCGCGGTGCGGTGGAACGACTCGGTGTGCCGCTCCTTGCGCAGGTACCACGCGGAGACGGCGAGCATGACCAGCGCCCCGGTGATCAGCGACGCGAGGATCACGTGTGCGTACCCCCACACGAACGTCGGGTTGACGACCAGCGCCCAGATGTTGGTGAGCACCGCCTGGCCTGAGTGGTTGAGCTTGTAGCCGACCGGGTGCTGCATCCACGAATTCGCCATCAGGATGAACATCGCCGAGAGGAGCGTCCCGAGCGACACCGCCCAGATCGTCGCCAGGTGCACGCGCTTGGGAAGCCGGTCCCAGCCGAACAGCCACAGCCCGAGGAACGTCGACTCGAGGAAGAACGCGGCGAGTCCCTCCATCGCCAGCGGTGCCCCGAAGATGCCGCCGACGAAGCGCGAGTACGTCGACCAGTTCATCCCGAACTCGAACTCCTGGACGAGCCCGGTGACCACCCCGATCGCGACGTTGATCAGCAGCAACGTCCCGAAGAACCGGGTCATCCGCTTGTAGTCGGGGTTGTCGGTGCGGTACCAGGCGGTTTCGAGGATCGCGACCAGGAACGCGAGCCCGATCGTGATCGGGACGAAGATGAAGTGGTAGATGCTGGTGGTCGCGAACTGCCAGCGTGCCAGGTCGTTGGCCATGCGCTTTGAGCCCGCGCGTCAGTGTTGGGCGGACGCGGACTCGGGTGCCGGCACCTGCTCCGGTGGCGGACGCTCGACTGACTCAAGCTCGCCGTCGATCACGCGGTCCTCCCTGTTTCCGAACCCCGAGAACAGCAGGTCGCGACCCGCCGACAAGCGCCGCCCCGCGACCCCGCCCAGGTAGAAGAGGTGGACGCAGAGGTACATCACGAAAGCGATCACCCCAGACAGCCGGTGGCCCCTGACTTCGCACACCGCGCGACCGCGGCCGACGACCGCGAGCGCCCCCTTGTCGAAGTACTTAAACGGCGTCGTCGCGCCCGGCTGACCGCGGCGGATCGCCTCGGCGACGTGGCGCGCCTGCTGGATCGCCGCAGTGGCGAGGCCGGGGACCGGCTTTCCGCTGGCGTCGATCAGCGTCGCGGCGTCGCCGATCACCGAGATCTCTGGGTGCCCGGCGAGCGTGAGGTCGGCGTTGACCTTGAGCCGGCCCGAGCGGTCGGTTTCGGCGCCCGTGGCGCGCGCCAGCGCCCCGGTCAGCCCGACGGCCCGCACGCCCGCAGCCCACACGACCGTGCGAGAGGCGATTCGCTCGGTGTTATCGCCGATCTTGACGGTCACCCCGCGCGCGTCGATGCCGGTCACCATCGCGTGCTCGCGGACCGTCACGCCGATCTGCTCGAGTTCCTTGGCGGCCTTCGCCGAAGTCGGCGGCGTGAACGCCGCGACCACTCGCTCGCCCGCGTCGAGCAGGATCACGCGCGTGCCGCGCGGCTCGATCCGCCGAAAGTCGCGCGTCATCGTGCGCCGCGCGAGGATCGCCAGCTGCCCCGCGATTTCGACCCCTGTCGGTCCCCCGCCGACGACCACGAACGTGAGCCATTCGTCGCGCTCCTCGGGCTTGGCCGCGCGCTCGGCTTCCTCGAACGCCCCGAAGATCCGGCGGCGCAGGTCGAGCGCGTCGCTGAGCGTCTTCAGCCCGCAGGTGACGTCGCGCCACTCGTCGTGGCCGAAGTACGACGTCTCGCCGCCACACGCAACGAGCAAGCTGTCGTAGTCGAGCCGCTCGTCGCGGTCGAGCACGACCTGGCGGCGCTCGACGTCGACGTCGGTGACCTCCGCCATCAGCGTGGTGGCGTTCTCCTGCTTCCGCAGCATGTGGCGCAGCGGCGCGGCGACCTCGCCGGACGACATCGCCCCGGCCGCTACCTGGTAGATCAGCGGCTGGAACAGGAGGTGGTTGTGGCGGTCGACGAGCGTCACGTCGACATCTGCCCTGTTCAGCTTCTTGGCGGCCTGCAGGCCCCCGAACCCCCCGCCGACGATCACGACCCGGCGGCGTTGCTGAGTGGCCCCGTTAGCCGACACGACTGGGCTCCCGTTGCGCTTGCGTGGCTCCCATCCGCCCGAGTAGGTGGTCGCCGACCCGGAGCGCGTTCGCGATCGCGGTGAGCGCTGGGTTGACCGCGCCGATGCTCGGGAAGAAGCTCGTGTCGACGACGTACAGATTGTCGAGCTCATGTGCCTTGCACGTGGGGTCGAGGACGGAGCTGCTTGGGTCGTTCCCGAACCGGACGGTGCCCGCCTGGTGGGCGCAGCCGGCGACGGGAATCTCGTTCTTGAGGTAGGCGTGGTGCGGAAGCAGGTGCCCGTGGTGCATCCCAAGGCTGCCGAGCATCCCCTTGAGCTGGTGGTAGAGGCGGTTCTTGGCCTCCTGATTGCCGGCGCTATAGCTGATCTGGACGTTGCCGTCCTTGGCGAGCGTGACGCGGTTCTCGGGCACGGGCAGGTCCTCGGTCGAGAGCCAGAAGTCCACTGCGTGCTTCGCCACGTCGCGGAGCGTCCATTCCGGAGCGAAGCGCGTCTCGCCGGGCTTCTCGCCGCGGAACATCGGCGCCTGAGACTTGCCGACCATCTGGATGTTCCCCAGCGGGAACTCGAAGTCCTCGCCGCCGCTGAAGTAGAAGTCGTTCACCCCGAGCGTCTTCTGGAAGATCGTGGGGTTCTCTTGCTTCGACAGCGCGAGCACGGCCTGGCTGTTGTGGAACATGAAGTTGCGGCCGACCTGGCCGGAGCCGTTCGCGAGCCCGTTCGGGTGCTTGTCGCTCGCGGACGCGAGCAGCAGCCTCGCGCTGTTCGCGGCCCCGCACGAGACGACAACGAGCTCGCCATCGAACGTCTTCTGTTCTCCCTCGTGCTTGACGGACACGCCGGTGACCGCGGTTCCGGCCTCGTTGGTCTGGAGGCGGACCGCCTCCGCGTCGATCATCAGCGTCACGTTCGGATGCTCGATCGCCGGCCTGACCGCGATCACCTCGGCGTCCGACTTGGCGTGCACCAAGCACGGGAAGCCGTCGCAGTTGTCGCACCGCACGCACTTGCTGTAGGGCATGTTCGACTCATCGAGCATCACCCCGCAGGGAGCGTGGAACGGGTGCATCCCAGCCTTGGTGAGGTCGTCTGAGAGCTGCTGGATCCGAGGCTCGTGGCTGACGGCCGGAAACGGATAGGGGCCGCTCGCGGGTGGCTCGGTCGGGTCCTCGCCGCGCGCGCCGTGCACCTGATAGAGCTGCTCGGCCTGCGTGTAGTGCGGCTCCATCTCGTCGTAGGAGATCGGCCACGCCGGCGAGATCCCGCCGTGGTGCCTGAGCTCGCCGAAGTCCTCCTCGCGCAGGCGGTATAGCGCCGCGCCATAGCGCTTGGTCGCGCCGCCGACGTAGTAATGCACCTCTGGCCCGAACGATGAGCCGTCCGCGTAGTACCAGGTGTCCGGCGAGACATACCGGTTCTCGACGAAGACGCTTTCGGCGAGCCAGTTCTGCGGCTCGCGCGGCAGCCACCCGCCCCGCTCCAGTAGCAGGATCCGCTTACCCGAGGGAGCCAGCCGGTGGGCCAGCGTCCCGCCGCCCGCGCCGCTGCCGATGATGATCACGTCGTATGCATCACTCATCACGTGATCTCCGCCAGTCGGTCTGCAAGGACGATCCGGGCCGCCGCCTCGACCGCCGCGAGGTGCGAGAAGGCCTGCGGGAAGTTGCCCAGGTGCCTGCCCGTCGCCCCGTCGAACTCCTCGGCGTAGAGACCGAGCGGGGAAGCGACCCTGACGAGTTTCTGCATCAGATCGCGGGCCCGTTGCAGCTCGCCGATGATCGCCAGCGCCGACACGAGCCAGAAGGAGCAGATCACGAAGCTCCCCTCCTTGCCGGACATTCCGTCATCGGTTTGGTCAGTGCGGTAGCGCAGGACGAACCCGTTCTCCGTCAGCTCATCCGCGATCGCCAGCACGCTCGCCCGCAGAACGCGATCGTCGCCCGGCAGGAAGCCGAAGATTGCCGCCAGCAGGGTCGAGGCGTCGAGCGCGTCGGTCTCGTAGTGCTGGCAGAGCACGCCGCGCTTGTCCACCCCGTGCTCCAGGATGTCGGTCTTGATCTCGGCCGCCGTCTGCGCCCAGCTCACGGCGAGGTCACGATCACCGCGGATTTCGCCGAGCTTGGCCGCGCGATCGAGCGCGACCCAGCACATCAGCTTCGAGGAGACGTAGTGCTGCGGCTTGCCGCGCGCCTCCCAGATCCCCTGGTCGGGCTTTTTCCAGACGGCGTTGGCGCCCTCGGCCTGTGACTCGACGAGGGGCCACAGACGCCGGGGGAGGCGCTGGCTTCTCCGGGTGTGGAGGAGCACCGAGTCCAGCGCGGCGCCGAACACGTCGTTCTGGCGCTGATCGAACGCGCCGTTGCCGATTCGGACCGGGTGCGCGCCGGCGTAGCCCGACAGCCCGTTCAGCAGGACCTCGGTGAGGTCCCGGCGGCCGTCGATGCCGTACATGATCTGCAGGGCGCCGTCGTCGTTGCGCTCGAGATCGGCGATGAACTGCATGAACTCGTTCGCCTCCCAGTCGAGCTCGAGGAAATGCAGCGCCTGCAGCGTGAACGTCGAGTCGCGGATCCACGTGTAGCGGTAGTCCCAGTTGCGCTCGCCCCCCGGCGTCTCCGGCAGCGACGTGGTCAACGCGGCCACGGTCGCGCCGGTGGGCATGTAGGTCAGCCCCTTGATCGCGAGCGCTGATCGCTGGATCAGCGGCCGTAGCTCGTGATCGGGGATCCGGGCTCGGGCCAGCCAGTGGCGCCAGAACTTGGTCGTGGCGTTGAGCCGGGCGTTGGCCTCCTCGACGTTCTCCGGCGGCGGGATCGAGTCGTCCCAGGAGAGCGCGCAGTAGAGCTCATCGCCCTCGTGCAGCACATGCCTGGCCCGAGCATGGTTGGCCTCGATCCCGATCAGCATGTCGGTCTGCAGCGTCATCTTCTGGCCGGCGCCCGTCACCTCGGCGCGATGGCGATCGGGCGACAGCGACCACTCGCCCGGCGCCCGCCCGTAGTCGAAGGCGGGATCGCACACGAGCTCGATCTCGACGCTGCCCTCGACGCAGGCGATCGTGCGGATGAGGGAGTGCTCGGCGTCCTCGTCCGCCGGCGGCCGGGTGTGGGGCGTCACGGTGTCCTCGCCGCGGCGGGGTCCGACCGTCAGCGCTTCACGCGTCGTAGCCCAGCCCGTGGGTGTCTTCCACGAGGTGACAAGGCTGTTCGTGCCGGGCTCGTACACCCGCCCGCTGGGAACGTTGATCCCGAACGGGCCGAGGCGGAAGGAGCCACCGCCACGGTCGAGCAGTGAGCCGAACACGCTCGGTGAGTCGAACCGCGGGACGCACAGCCAATCAACCGCCCCGTCCGGCGCGATCAGCGCGCCCGTGTGGCAGTCGGAAAGGAAGCCGTAGTCCGCGATCGGCGTGAACGGCGACGGCGCGGCCGCGCTCTGCGGCATCGTCGGCTCCTCGACCGGCTTGCCGCCGGCCGGCTTGCCGCCCTCAGCCCCCTTGGACTTCCCACGCTTGTTCTTCACCGTGCTCATGACGCCACCCACGGGTCGTGCCAACGGCCGTGGCCGGCGAGCACGGCCTCCGCGGCCTCCGGGCCCCAAGATCCCTTCGCATAGGGGTGGACCGGCGGGGGGTGCTCGAGCAGCGGTGCCATCACCCGCCAGCACTGTTCGACCGAGTCCTGCCTGGTGAATCGTTTTGCATCCCCGATCAGCGCGGCGTGCAGCAACACCTCATAAGGCGTCGGGCCCTCGCCGCCCTCCTGGGCGAACTCCATGTCCATCGTGATCTGTTCGGGCTCCACGGCCTCGTGTCGCTGAGCGTCGGCGACGAGACGGATGCCGGTCGACGGATCGAGCTTGACCACGAGCTGACCGGGCTCGGGTGCACGCGACCAGCCGGAGAAGCTCAGCTTCGGCGGGCGGCGGAACACCACGCGAAGCTCCGTCTGGGTGATCGGCATGCACTTACCGGTGCGCAGGAAGAACGGCACGCCGGACCATCGCCAGTTCTCGATCTCGAGCCGAAGCGCGGCGTAGGTCTCGGTCGTCGAGTCGGGGGCGACGCCGTCGATCGACTGGTAGCCCTCGTACTGACCGCGCACGTAGTGAGCGGGGTCGGCCTCGGGCATCGAGCGAAACGCCGAGAACAGCGCGTTCTTCAGCGTGTTGGCATCTCCCGACGCGGGCACCTCCATCGCGGCGGCCGCGACCACCTGCATCATGTGGTTGACGACGACATCGCGCAGCGCCCCCACCGGATCGTAGAAATGACCGCGATCCTCCACGCCGAAGCGCTCGGCCATCGTGATCTGCACACTCGCGACGTAGTTGCGGTTCCAGATCGGCTCGAACATCGCGTTGGCGAAACGCAGGTAGAGAATCTCCCCGAGCCCCATCTTCCCCAGGAAGTGGTCGATCCGGTACAGCTGCGATTCGTCGATGTAGCGGTGGATCTCCTCAGCCAGCTCCTGGGCCGAGGCGAGGTCATGGCCGAAGGGCTTCTCGACCACCACCCGTGCAGGCTGCTTCGTCACCCCCGCCTCGGTCAATCCCTTGATCACCCGGCCGAACAGGAACGGCGGGATCTCGAGATAGAACACCGGGACCTGCGCCTCGCCGATCGCCGCCGTGACCCGGCCATACGTGGCCGGATCGTCGAAATCGCCGCTCACATACGACAGGCGGTCGGCGAAGCGATCAAAGATGTGCTCGTCGATCTGCTCGCCGCATCCCTCGATCGCGGCGCGCGCGTGATCGCGGAGGTCCTGCTCGGACCAGTCGCTGACGGCGACGCCGACGATCGGGCAGTTCAGCAGGCCACGCCGCTCCAGCCTGTAGAGCGAATTGAAGGTCATCACCTTGGCGAGGTCGCCCGTGATTCCGAAGATCACGAACACATCGGCCGGCTGTGGGCGTTCTGCGGCGTCCGTCGACGTCGTGCCCTGACGCGGCCCGACTGCGGTCGTCATAGGGTTCCCCCTCCGATGGCGAGTTTCGGTCTGCCCTGATGCTGTGCGGGGCCGCGCGAGGCTGCATCACCCGATCCGGGTGATCGTTGCGAACGCGCCGTGAATCCCCGCAGCGCGCGGCTTAGCGTGAGCGGCGTGGCATGAGCCGTACCGCGCGCGCGACGGACACAGGGCGTCGGCGAAAGCCGCCAGGTGCTCGCCTTCTGGTACGGCCACCGTCTCCACCCCACGTGTTGGAGCCGGTGCGCCGCGGGGCAGGCGCTGGGACGGCCGGGAGCGGATCGTGAGCAGCCAACTGCTCGACATCTTCGCCCTTTCGCTGTTCGCGATGTTCAACCCGTCGCTACTGGCGGCGGTCACCCCACACAAGCCAGGGTGGGACGGTTCAGAGACCGGATCGCTCGGCGCGGTCGCACGGCGGTCACGATCGGCGCCGCGGTGATCGGCGCCTGGCTCCTCACGCGAGGCATCATCACCCTGACCTGACCAGAGTCTCGAGTTTGACGAGCCACGTCCCGCTCAGGCGTTGGCGCTGCTCGATCGCCGGGGCACTGAGCTCGGTCCGTCGCCAGGGTTAGCGTGCCGATTTCGCAACCTGCGCCGTGGTCACCCGGATCGGATGAGGCGCGCGGCGGAACGAGCCCGTCAGAATCCCGGCCATGGGCCGCACCCAGCCGGCGGGCGATGGGTCATCGACGGGGGCGCTGGTTTGAGCGCGCCAAAGCGGGCGGGTTGGGTGCTGGCCTCGCTGATCGTCGTCGCGGCGGTCGCGAACCTGAATCTGGCGGTGGCGAACGTCGCGTTGCCCGATATCGGCAAGCATTTCGACTCCGGCCAGACCACGCTTGACCTGATCGCGGTCGCGTACTCGCTGGGGCTCGCGTGCTCGGTCTTGTGGTTCGGCGCGCTCGGCGACCGTTACGGGCGCAAGGCGATGGCGGTCGGCGGCACGATCCTCGCGGTTCCCTTCTCCTTGCTGGCTGCGTTTTCGCCCAGTGCCACGGTGCTGATCATCGCGCGGCTCGGCGGCGGTTTGTCGGCTGGAATGGCGTACCCAACGACACTTGCGCTGATCACGGCGCTGTGGTCAGGCCCCGCGCGCACCAAATCGATCGCGCTGTGGTCGGGGCTCGGAGCTGCGATCAGTGCGCTCGGCCCGCTGTGCGCGGGCTTCTTGTTGGAGCACTTCGCGTGGGGATCTGTGTTCCTGTTGACGCTGCCGCTGGCGGCCGTCGCGATTCCGCTGGCGTGGATCATGATTCCCGCGCACGTCAACGAGACGAACCAACCGGTCGACAACCTGGGCGGAATCCTGTCGCTGGCGATGATCGGCTCCCTGATTCTCGCGATCAACTTCGCGCCCGTCCCCAACGCGCTGACCGGAACGTTGGTGCTCGCGGGCATCGCCCTGGTCGGGGTGGTTCTGTTCTTCTTTCGCCAGCGTCGGGCGAGTAACCCGCTGTATGACCTGAAGGTCGCGTCGCGCCGGACGTTCTGGCCGGGGGCGTGCGCGGGGATCATCATCTTCGGCTCGCTGATGGGAGCGATGTACATCGGCCAGCAGTTCGTGCAGAACGTGCTCGGCTACTCGACGCTCAAGGCGGGCACGGCGATCCTCCCGGCGGCGGTCTGCATGGTCTTGGTCGCGCCACGCTCGGCCAAGATCATCGAGTCGCGGGGAACACGGGTGTGCGTGCAGATCGGCCAGGTGATCATCCTGATCGGGTTCGTGGCGATGCTGGTGCTCTGGAAGGAGAACATCCCCTACTGGAAGATCGCGATTGCCTACGCGTTGGTCGGCGTCGGCGTCGGTCTGGCTGGGCCGCCTACGTCGAACACGCTGACCCGTTCGGTGCCCGTCAGACGAGTCGGGATGGCTTCGGGCACCGCTGACCTGCAGCGCGATCTGGGTGGCGCGATCATGCAGTCGATCATGGGGGCGTTCCTGACCGCCGGCTACGCGGCAGCGGCCGGAGCCGCGATCGCAGCGTCTGGCCAGAACGTCACGAGCAGCGTTCAGAGCCAGTTGACCAAATCGTTCTCGAGCGCCGCGGACGCCGCCAAGCAGTACCCGCAGTACTCGAGCAAGATCATCGCGGGCGCCAAGACGTCGTTCCTGCACGGCCAGCACTGGGCGTACCTTGCCGGGATCATTGCCGTAGTGATCGGCGCTCTGATCATGCACTTCTTCTTCCCCAAGCACGATGCGGAGAAGAAGCTGCTGGCGAGCTACGAAGGAGAGAGCGCGCCGGCGGGCACGGAGCCCGCGCGGGCGCACGACGTGCCGGCGGCGCCGCAGCCACGGACTGCGTGAGCGCCCCTGTGACCGCCACGGAGTCGCCGCCGCCAGCCATCGCGGCCGGCGTCCTCACCTGCTCTCCGCTCAGGTCATCGGTGCTCGTGGCCGCGGCGCTCGGCGAGCGCTTCGAGCACGCGTTCGCACGTCGCCTCGGGCCCGTCGGCGACGTCGACCTTGACGTCCGCGATCCGGGCGTACAGCGAAGCGCGCTCGGCGGTCAGGCGCTCGAGCGTCGTGAGCGCATCGGCCGGGAGCGGGCGGTGATGCTGGCCGCTGGCGGTGATGTGCGCCTGCTCGACGCTGACGCTCAGTCGCAGCCACACGGTCCGCGCACCCTCGAGTACCGATGGGGCGAGCACGACGCTGCCGGCGGCCGCGAGCACCATCGGCTCCGGCCTCTGCAGGGCGTCGTGCAGCAGGCGATCCTCGAGCTGGTGAAGCGCGTCCTCGCCGCTCCGTTGCTCGACCTGCGCTGCATCAAGGCCGGTATCCCGGATCAGCGCCTCGTCGTTGTCCCAGAACTCCCGTCCGAGCTTGCCGGCGAGGAGACGGCCGACCGTCGTCTTCCCGGCGCCCATCATCCCGATCAGGACGATGTGGCGGTCGCCGAGCTCCACGACCTACCTCACTCGAGCGGCGCTGTTGACCACCGCGACCGCCGCGACATATGCGGCGTGCGTCCCGAACGCGGTCGCGACCACGCTCTTCGGCCACCGCCACGGGGGCGGGGTCCGTCCCAGCAGGGGGAACAGCGTCAGCGTCGCGGTCATCAGCATCGCGCCGAACGCGGCGGAGGAGGCCGGCTCCCCGACGCGCTCGCGCATTAGGCCGTGCGCTAGCCCGAACGCCGAGCCGTAACTCCAGCGCAACGCGAGTCCGAGCTCGGACTCCTCACGTGCGGTCACGTGTGGGAGGTGCATGATCGAGGCGACGATCTGCCCGGGGACGAGGCTGTCGTCGTAATCGAGTGGGCCGTGGACCCCCGGGCGGAGCCGGCGCTCGATGGCATATGCCAGCGTCAGCGCGGCGGTTCCCGCCGCGCCGGCCAGAACGCTGCGGATTGGCCATGGAAGTCTCGCCAGCGACGCTCGGGATGGTGTCGCGGACACTTCGCCGGACGCTGGCGCGGGAAGGGGTCGCCGGCATCACCCCGATCGGGTGAGCCGCGCGCCGGTCAGCGGATCACGCTACCGGGTCCAGCGCCCTCAGTAGCCGCCGCGTTCCCAGCGGTGCTGCTCCTCGGCGGTCCGCTCGGCGGTCGGAATCGCCTCGAGCCGCCCGTCGGGGATCGGCTCGCCGCTCTCGACCGAGAGTCCGTAGGTGCCGTCCGCGAGCCGCGCCTCGGCGCGCTCCAGAGCGGCCAGCTGCTCGCGCAGGTCCTCTTGCCGGCCCTCATCGAGCTCGTCCTGGTAGAGGTCCTCGGTCTCCTGGTCGCCGGGCTCGACGCGGTCGTCGCTCTCGAGCGGGCCCTCGGAGTGAATCCCGAGCGCCTGCTCGATTCGAGTTCGCTCCTTGGCGAGCAGCTCGCGCGCGCGGTCTGGGTCCATACGCGCACCCTAACGCCCCGCGCCGATTAGCGGAGTAACCGGTAGCGACGCGTCACAATGAGTCCGTGGCAGACGGTACGCAGCCCGACGAGCGCTCCGGCGCTCCCGCCCAGAAGCCGGGGCCACCCGCTCCGATGCCCCGCGACAAGGACGGCTGGCGGGTCGCACCGGCGCCCGACGGACGCGGGATGCCGGACGAGCACAAGCCGCCGCCGCCCCACCGGATGCGCAGCTTCTGGCTGCTGGCGATCGGGCTGCTGGCGGTCAACTGGCTGTTCGTGCTCCTGTTCCAGCCGTCGGTCGGCGAGCCGCGGGTCAAGGTCCCGTTCAGCCCGTACTTCATCAACGAGGTTCAGGCGGGGCAGGTCAAATCGATCAGCTCGAAGAGCAACACGATCCAGGGGACCTTCACGACCAAGCTCAAGTACCCGCCGAGCGACGCGAAGGCGACCGCCACGCACCTGTTCTCGACGGAGGTCCCGACGTTCTGGTCAAACCAGCAGATCACGCAGCTCCTCGAGAGCAAGGGCGTGCAGGTCAACGCGCAGAACCCGAACCGCGGGACCTCGCTGCTCACCACGATCCTGCTCGGCTTCGGCCCGACGATCCTGCTGGTGCTGCTGTTCGTGCTGCTCGCACGCCGCGCGGCGTCCGCCGGAGGAGGGCTCGGGGGCCTCGGCAACTTCGGGCGCTCGCAGGCGCGCCGCGTCGACCCGCAGCAGATCCGGGTCACGTTCGACGACGTGGCCGGGATCGAGGACGCGAAGGCCGAGCTCACGGAGATCGTCGACTTCCTGAAGAACCCCCAGCGCTACAGCCGGCTCGGCGGCCGGCCGCCGCACGGGGTGCTGCTGTACGGCCCTCCGGGCACTGGCAAGACGCTGCTCGCGAGAGCCGTCGCCGGCGAGGCGCACGCGGCGTTCTTCTCGATCGCCGCCTCGGAGTTCATCGAGGCGATCGTCGGCGTCGGCGCGGCGCGGGTCCGGGATCTGTTCGCGAAGGCCAAGGAGGCCGCACCGGCGATCATCTTCATCGACGAGCTCGATGCGATCGGGCGCTCGCGCCAGGGGTCGGTCAGCGTCACCGGCGCGAACGATGAGCGCGAGCAGACGCTCGACCAGATCCTCACCGAGATGGACGGGTTCGAGTCGAGTCAGGCGGTGATCGTGCTCGGCGCGACGAACCGCCCGGAGATCCTCGACCCGGCATTGCTGCGGCCGGGACGGTTCGACCGGCGCGTCGCGGTCCACCCGCCCGACCGCAACGGGAGGCTCCAGATCCTCAAGGTCCACACCCGCTCGCTCCCGCTGGCCGACGATGTCGACCTCGAGGCAATCGCCTCCTCGACCCCCGGGATGGTCGGAGCCGACCTCGCAAATCTCGCCAACGAGGCGGCGCTCACCGCCGCCAGGAACAACCACGACAAGGTCGAGATGGCTGACTTCACCGAGTCGCTCGAGAAGATCCTGCTCGGCGCGCCGCGCGGAATCGTGCTGAGCCCCGAGGACCGCGAACGGACCGCGTACCACGAGTCGGGGCATGCGCTGGTCGGGATGCTCACTCCGGAGGCCGACCCGGTGCGCAAGGTCTCGATCATCCCCCGCGGGATGGCGCTCGGCGTCACGCTCGCGACCCCCGACTCAGACCGCGTCTCCTACACGCAGGAGGACCTCGACGCGAAGATCAAGGTCGCGCTCGGCGGGCGCGCCGCCGAGCAGGTCGTGTACGGGAAGATCACCACCGGCGCGGAGTCAGACCTCCAGCAGCTCACCCAGATCGCCCGCCAGATGGTCGGGCGGTGGGGGATGAGCGAGAAGATCGGGCCGGTCACGGTGCTCCCGTCCGAGGGATTCGGGCTGCTGCTTCCGGGCGCCAGCGAGACCTCGCCGGAGATGCACTGGCTGGTCGATCAGGAGGTCCGGCGAATCATCGACGACCTCAACGGGGAGGTCACCGAGCTGCTCTCCGACCACCGCGACCAGCTCGACTCGCTCACGCAGGCGCTGCTCAAGGCCGAGACGCTCGACGCGCCCGACGCCTACGCGGCGGCGGGAGTGCCGATGCGCGCGGCCGAGCTGAAGCCCGAGGCCGAGGCGCCGGCGTGACCCCGCGTGATTCCGGGCTCGAATAGGCTCACGATCGGATGATCCTGCTCTGCTACGACGGCTCGGCCGACGCTCGCGCGGCGGTCCAGAGCGCCGGGGAGCTGTTCTCCGGCAAGCGCGTGACGGTCTTGACCGTGTGGCAGCCATTCGTCGAGATCGTCGCCCGCACCACGGTCGGGTTCGGGATGGTGCCGACGATCCCCGATGCCGATGAGGTTGACGCGGCCAGCAGCCGCGGCGCCGAGCGGACCGCGGCCGAGGGAGCGGAGCTCGCCCGGCAGGCGGGCCTCGATGCCGAGCCGATGGCGGTCGCGCAGCTGTCGACCACCGCCCGCGCGATCCTCGCCGAGGCCGACAAGCTCGATGCCGGCGCGATCGTGATGGGGTCGCGGGGACTGACCGGCGTGAAATCGCTGCTGCTGGGGAGCGTCTCGCACGAGGTGATCCAGCACGCCGACCGCACGGTGGTCGTTGTGCCGTCGACCGACGTCGCCTCCTCGCGCGCACGCGAGGTGCACGAGGAAGCCGCGGACTGAGGCGGCGGCGGCGCTAGCCGCCGAGCCCGCCGAAGATCGCGAACGGGTTCCCGCCGCTGCCCTCGGCGACGGTGCGCTGGGTGCCCTCGCTGGTCACAACGGACCCCGGCGGCGCCTGCGCGCGGATCTGCTCGGCGAGCGCCCGCGCGCTGTCCTCGTCGGGCGCGCCGATCAGCAGGTAGTGCCAGCGCCGCACCAGCGTCAGCCCCTGTCGCTCGAGGTCGTCGGCGAGCTGTCTCGCGGCGTGGTGCGAGTCGCACTGCACCCGCACCTCGAACTCCGGATGCCCGCTGTCCGTCGATTCCTCGCGCTCGCGCTCGATCAGCTCGTCGTGCTCTACGGCGCGCTCGGCGTCGGTGCCCGGCAGCGGCTTGTCGGGGTCCTCCCAGTCCTCGGCGGTCGGATGCCAGTGGCGCAGCTCGAGCTCGACCTGCCACCCACGCTCCGCCGTCACCGACCGGACGAGCTCGGCGACCGCCTCGGCCTGCTCACGCGTACCGGCATACGCGAACACCTCGTCCTGGTCGGCCGACACGGCGACGCGGTCGTGAAACCGGTCCTTGAGCTCGTGCTCGAGATCGGTCGCCTCGAGCCGCTCGCGCAACTCGTCCGCACGGCTGTCGCCGTGAAAGCTGATCCGGAGCCGCCAGTCGTCTGCCATGGGCGGGACTCTAGTGTCTCGGCGCTGCGCTTGACCGCTGCGCCGATCTCGATCAGGATCGCCGCATGACGATGATCGACGCAACCGAGCAGGCACGGCTGGTCCGCGACGGTGAGGCATCTCCGGTCGAGCTCCTGAACGAGGCGATCGCCAGGATCGAGGAGCTCAACCCGCAGCTGAACGCCGTCATCCACCCGCTGTTCGACGAGGCCCGCGAAGCCGCTGCGGACGAGCTTCCGGACGGCCCGTTCAGGGGCGTCCCGTTCCTCGTCAAGGACCTGTCCTGCTACATGAAGGGGGTCCCGGTCCACGAGGGGATGCGGGTCCTGAAGGAGGCCGGCTACCGCTCCGACCACGACATGGTGATCGCCGAGCGCTTCCGCCGCGCCGGGTTCGTGATCCTCGGTCGTACCAACACGCCCGAGCTCGGGATCCTCCCGACCACCGAGCCGGTCGCGTACGGCGCGACCCACAACCCGTGGGACCTCGATCGTTCTCCGGGCGGCTCGAGCGGCGGCTCAGCGGCCGCGGTCGCCGGCGGGATGGTCGCCGCCGCGCACGGCAACGACGGCGGCGGGTCGATCCGGATCCCGGCGAGCCACTGCGGGCTCGTCGGGTTGAAGCCCTCGCGCGCGCGGGTGACGCTGGCGCCGGACTTCGGCGATGTGATGAACGGGCTCGTGATCGAGCTGGCGGTGACCACGTCGGTACGCGACGCGGCCGGGATCCTCGATGCGATCCACGGCCCGGCGCCGGGCGACCCGTACGCCGCGCCGCCGCCGGCGCGCCCGTACCTCGAGGAGGTCGGCGCCGATCCGGGGCGGCTGCGGATCGGGCTGATGACGACGCCTCCCGGCGGGCAGTTCGGCGCCGACCCCGAGTGCGTGGCGGCGGCGGAGAATGCGGCGACGCTGCTCGAGGAGCTCGGTCACGACGTCGAGCGTTCGTACCCCGCGGATCTCGACGACCCGGACTACATCGCCAACTTCCTGGTTCGCTGGACCGCCGCGGTCGACTGGAACCTCAAGTACTGGGGAGCCAAGCTCGGACGCGAGATCGGCCCCGGCGACGTCGAGCCGCTGACGTGGGCGCTCGCCGAGCAGGGGCAGGCTCACAGCGCCGGCGACCTGCTGCGCGCGGTCGAGGCGGCCCAGGCCGGCAGCCGCCGGATCGCCTCGTGGTGGGCCGAGGACGGATTCGACCTGCTGCTCACGCCGACATGCGCGGAGCCGCCGCCGCGCCTCGGCGAGCACGATCCGCCACCCGACAACCCGCTCGCGCCGATCGTCCGCGCGACCCCGTTCGCGGTGTTCACGGCGGGCTTCAACACGACCGGCCAGCCAGGAATCTCGCTGCCGCTCCACGTGACCGCCGACGGTCTGCCGGTCGGCGTCCAGCTGGTGGCCGCATACGGACGCGAGGACCTGCTGCTGCGGGTCGCCGCGCAGGTCGAGGAGGCGCGTCCGTGGGCGGAGCGAACGCCGCCGGTGCACGCCGGAGTCGCCTGAGCCCGGTCGCGGTCAGGCGGCCGCGAGCTCGGCGAGCTCGTCGTCGCTGAGCTCGAGTCCCGCCGCGGGGAGGATCGGGTCGACCTGGTCGGGACGGCGGAAGCCGACGATCGCCCCGTCGACCGCCGGGCTGGCGAGCGCCCACGCGACCGCGACCGCGCCGGGTGTCGTCCCGTGCCGCTCGGCGATCGCCTCGAGGCGACCGACGATCGCGAGGTTGCGTGACAGGCGCGGCTCGCGAAACTGATCGGCGCGCTTGCGCCAGTCGTCGTCGGGGAGGCTCTCGATCCGCTCGCGCGTCATCCGCCCGGTGAGCAGCCCGGAGCCCATCGGCGAGTACACGATCACGCCGATCCCCTCGCTTTCGGCGTACGGCAGCAGCTCCCGCTCGGCACCGCGCGCGACCAGCGAGTACGGGGGCTGGAGCGTCTCGACCGGCGCGATCTGCTCGATCCGCCGGAGCTGCTCGACCTGGAAGTTCGATACGCCGATATGACGCACCAGGCCCCGTTCGCGCAGTTCGGCGAGCGCCGCCCAGCCCTCCTCGATGTCCGGCTCCGGGTTGGGCCAGTGGATCTGGTAGAGGTCGATCGCGTCGACGCCGAGCCGCTCGAGGCTCGCCTCCGCCTCGCGGAGCACCGAGTCGCGCTCGAGGTTGTGGAGCACGTTGCGGTCCGGCCCCTCGAGCAGCGAGCACTTCGTGAACACGTACGGCCGCTCCGAGCGGCCCGCGAGCGCTCGGCCGACGGTCTGCTCGGAGCGCCCGAATCCGTATGCGGCGGCGGTATCGATCCAGTTGACGCCGGCGTCGAGCGCGCGGTGGATCGCAGCCACCGCCTCGTCGTCGTCCTGCGGCCCCCACCCGAACTCCCAGTTGCCGCCGCCGATCGCCCACGCGCCGAACCCGATCCGGGTGATCTCGAGGCCGGTGCTGCCGAGCTGGGCGGTGTTCAGAGTGATGCCTCGAGTTCTACCGGCTCGCGTCCCAGCTCGACGAGCGACCGCTCGATCGCCGCGATCACGGTCTCGAGCACAGCGACCCGCGCGTAGCTCTTGGATTCGGCCTCGATCACGTGCCACGGCGCGGCGGAGTGGTCGGTCGCCTGCAGCATCTCCTCGACCGCGATCTCGTAGTCGCCCCGTTTCGAGAGATTGCGCCAGTCCTCGCCGGTCAGCTTCCAGCGCTTGAGCGGATCCTTCTCGCGGGCGCGGAACCGTCGCAGCTGCTCGTCCTCGGAGACGTGGAGCCACAGCTTCACGAGCACCATCCCCTCGGTTGCGAGCCCAGACTCGAAGCCGACGATGAGTGGGTACGCGCGCCGCCATTCGTTTTCCTTCGCGAAGCCCTCGACGCGCTCGACCAGCACCCGGCCGTACCAGGAGCGGTCGAGCACCGCCATCCCGCCCCATCCGGGGAGCGCGGGCGAGAAGCGGTGCAGGAAGTGATGGCGCTTCTCGTCGGCAGTCGGCGCCGAGAACTCCGCGACGCGCACGTGCCGGGGATCGAGCGGGGATACGAGGCGCCGGATCGCGCCGCCCTTCCCGGACGCGTCCCAGCCCTCGAACAGCACGCACAGCGGCGGGCCCAGCTCGCCTCCGGCGAACAGCCCGCCGAGTTGCAGGCGCAGCGCGAGCAGCCGGCGCTGCGCCTTGAGGATCCGCTGGTCGCCCTCGCGCTTGCCGAGCTTCTTGGTCAGGTCAGCGTCGCTGAGCGAGGCCACCCGAACATCCTTGCACTGCTCAGAGTGCGAATGCCAGCAGCCCGGACACGAGCCCGTAGAAGAAGCACGCCTCGGTCAGCGCGAAGCCGAGCCACTGGATGCTCGTGATCTCCTCGCGCAGCGCGGGCTGGCGAACGGTCGCGTCGATCACGCGACCGAAGATGATCCCGATCCCGACGCCGGCGCCGACCGCGCCGAGTCCGCCGCCGACGCCCATCGCAAGCGACTTGAGGCCGGAATCCGTGACTGCAGCAAGCGTCGTCATGTCAGCCTCCTTTCTCTGCCAGCACCGGGTCCGCGACCAGCTCCGCGATCAGCTCGGCGAGTCGCTCCGGCGCGTCCATCTGCACGAACGCCCGCGCGGCCTCGACCGCCTCGAGGCGGGCGTCGGCGAACAGCGCCGCGAGCCGTTCGGCGTCCGCGAACGGGAAGAACGGGTCCCGCGTACCCCACGCGATCAGCACCGGACCCGCGAACGCCGGCAGCCGCTCGGCGGCCTCGAGGGTCGCCGCCGGGGAGACCCCGCGCAGCGCCTTGAGCAGGTCGCGGCGGATCGCCCGGGTGCGCAGCGGCGCGACCCACGACTCGACGAGCTCGTCCGCGGGCGGCTCGACGGTGAGCGGCGCGAGCGCCATCGCGGCGCGCCGTCCCGCCCGCACCCGTCCGAGCGTCGCGAGCAGCTCGACCGCCCCCGGCACCCGCGCCAGCGACTTGATCAGGAGCCGGAACGCCGGCGGCGGGAAGTTCTCGAACGCGTCGCAGTTGGTCAGCACGAGCCGGCCGATCCGCTGCGGATGGTTGGCGACCACCAGCTGGGAGAGCGCGCCGCCGGTGTCGTTGCCGACCAGCGCCACGTCCGTCAGCTCGAGCTGCTCGATCAGCTCGGCGATCAGCGCCGCGAGGCCCGTGGGGGACAGGTCCGCATCGCGGTTCATCGGCCGCCGGTGCGAGCCGAGCGGCAGCTCGGGGACGATGCAGCGGGCGCTCCCGGCGAGCGCGTCGACGGTGCGATTCCATACGCTCCCGGCGACCAGCAGGCCGTGGACCATCACCACGGGCGGCCCGCTGCCCAGGTCGCGATACTGGAGCACTCCCTGCGAAAGCTTGATCTCGGACATCATGGCGGCCTCCAGGCTCGATTAGACTTTACATACAGGATGTACGTATCTTCACATACAGGCAGTATGCATGTCAAGCTTGCCTGAGCCTGCGGCCGAGGCGGAGCCCTCCGAGCCTGCGGCTGAGGCGGAGCCCTCCGACGCGTCCGCGCGTCCCCGGACCAAGGCGGCCCAGCGCGAGGCGACCACGGCGTCGCTGATCGCCGTCGCTCGCGAGCTGTTCGCGGAGCGCGGCTACGCCGCCGTCGGCACCGAGGAGATCGTCAAGCTCGCGGGGGTGACGCGCGGCGCGCTCTACCACCACTTCCGGGGCGGCAAGGAGGAGCTGTTCCGCGCGGTGCTCGTGCAGATCAGCGCCGAGACGATGCAGTCCGTGATGCAGGCGGCCGCCGCCAGCGATGACCCCTGGCAGGAACTGGTGCTGGGAGCCGAGGCGTTCCTCGACGCGTGCATGACGCCGGAGGTGCAGCGGATCATGCTGACCGACGGCCCGTCGGTGCTCGGCTGGGACGTGTGGCGAGCGATCGACACCGACTACGGGCTGGGACTGCTCGAGGCGGCGGTGCAGAACGCGATGAACGCGGGCCGCCTGCAGCCCGCGTCGGCGTCGGCGGTCGCGCACGTGCTCGCCGGCGCGCTCGACGAGGCGGCGATGGTGGTCGCGCGGGCCGACGACCCGGCGGCCGCCCGGGCCGAGATGGGGCAGACGGTGCGCCGTCTGCTCGAGGGCCTGCGCGGGCCCCAGTCCTAGGCGGGTAGGTCGGCGACGTTCGCTGCCCGCGCACGCGGCTAATACGACACACCCACCGGGCTCCGCGGGTGCGAGTCGTCTGGACCGCGCAGTCGGCGGCCGGCATGACACACCCTGACGCTGCGGCGCGGGTATGTCTTGCTGACCGCGCGCTCCCGCAGCGGCCTAGGGGTGCGCGGCGAGGTACGCCTTATAGGCGGCGCCGTACGGTGTCGCGGTGCCGGTGTAGTCGCTGATCAGTGACGGCCCGCTGCCGCAGCTGGCGGCGTTCCAGGCCCACGCCATGAACCCGATCTCGTGGCTGTCGGCCCACGGCAGCAGCGTATTCAGGAACGTGCCGGCGCAGTCGTTCTCGCCGATCTCGGTTGCGAGCACCGGGACTTGCTGGGCGACCGGCGCGACAGTGCTGTCCCAGCACGAGGTGGTGTTGCAGCCCGAGAAGTTGTAGATGTGCCAGCCCGCGACCAGCTGGCCCGCGGAGTCGTGGGGCTGGTTGGCGAGGAACCCGGACAGATCGCCGCCCCAGTTGTTGCCCTCGACGATCACCGGCTGGGTGGCGCCGGCGGAGCGCACCGCGTTGATCAGCTGCTGCTCGCCCGCGGCCTGCCAGCCCGCGGAGGTGGTGCAGCCGCTCAGCCAGCACGACCACGAGATGTCGTGCGGCTCGTTGAACAGGTCGAACGCGACCCCGCCCACGCCCTTGTACGCCGCCGCGACCGAGGACCAGAACGCCGGGGAATGATCGGCGTCGGGGGCCTGCTCCTGCCCGGTCGCCAGCTGCGTGCCGGGCGCGCCCCAGTGCAGGTCGAGGATCACCGCGAGGCCGTGGGCCAGCAGGCGGTTGACGAACGCGCGGATCGCGCTCTGGTAATTGGCGCCCGCGTACGCAGAGTTGACGCCGTTGATCCCCAGCCAGCAGTCCTCGTTGAGCGGCACGCGGACCGCGTTCACACCCCATGAGGCGATCGCTGCGATCGACGCGTCGTCGGTCGGGCCGTCGAACAGCCCCCACCCCTGGGCGCACGCGTACTCGCTCCCGGAGCGATTGACGCCGGCGACGCGTAGCGGCGCACCCGACGCGTCGACGAGCCGATTCCCGGACACCGCGATGCTCGGGCCCGACGGTGCGGCGGGGAACGCCTCGAACGCCCTCGAGAACGCCCACTGGGCGTCCGAGACCCCGCTGCACGTGTTCGACGTGTATTGCGTCGCCGACGGACACGGAGCGTCGCGGTTGGCCGACCAGAACGCGAGCCGCCCAAGTCCCTGGGTATTCGCGAACGTCGCGAGCTTCGCAGCGTCGGCGGTCGTGAAGATCTCCTGGTTGTCGTCGTTGATGCCGATCATCGGAGTCACGCCGACCATTGCCCACAGTTGTGCCGCGGTCTTGCTCGGGTAGAGGCTCGCGAGTTGCGCCTCGGTGCTCTGCGCAGCCTGGATCGCGAGGTCGCCCATGTGCCCTGAGTAGCTCAGCGAGGGGTCGAAGTAGTCCATCGCCATCACGTTGACCTGGCCGACCTCGACCCCGTTGGCGATCGCCGACCGAATCACGTTTACGCCGTCCTGGGTCAGCCCGGTCGGCATCACCGGCAGCGTGAACGACACGTGCACGGGCTTGCCGGCCGCGAGCCCGGCGGCCTGCAGCTCCGCGAGCGCCTTCGAGCGGCGGTCGATCGAGGTCGTGTCGGCAACGGCGGCCCCCTCGACGTCGAAGTCGAGGTCGCGGATCCCGTACTGGTCGATCACCGACTGGTACTGGGCAGCCAGCGCCTCGGGCGTCGAGCAGGTCGCTGCCAGCTCCTGTCCGGCCTCGCCGCCGAACGACACGATCGCGTCGCCGCCCGCCGCCTTCAGATTGGCGAGCGAGCTGGTGATGAACGAGTCGTTCAGCGCCGTCACGCCGCCCCACGCGGCGCTGCAGCCGCCGCCGCTCACGATGAACGCAAGCGTGAGGTGCTTGATCCCGGCGGTCTGCGCCGCCTGCGCGAGGTTGAACTGCGGATACAGCGTCATGTCGACGTACGGAGCGAACTCCGCCGGCGTCGCGCCCGAGCCCGCGCCACCACTCGGGGGCGGCGACGCGGTCGTGGCCGGCACGGCGTTGCTCGCGGCCGAGACATTGCCGGCGGCGTCGAACGCCTTGACGGTGAAGGTGTAGTTGGTGCTCGCGGTGAGGCCGGTGACCATGGTGCTGGTACCGGTCGCGCTTGCGACCTGGGTCGCGCCGCTATAGACCCGGTACCCGCTCACGCCGACGTTGTCCGTCGACGCGCTCCAGGTCAGCGAGACCGTGTTCGTCGTCGGTGCACTTGCGGTCAGGCCGGTCGGCGCGGTCGGGGGCGTGGTGTCCGGCGGGGGCGGTGGCGGCGCCGCGCCGCCGGCGCACGCCTGGCCGTTGAGCAGGCAATTCTGCGGCGCTGCGAACCCGGTCGTGTAGGCGACCTGGAATCCGACCTGCACCGATCCGCCCGGCGCGATCGTGTGCGTCCACGAGACGTCGGTCAGCACGTAGTGGCTGCCCGAGGAGCTCAGCTTGCCGCTCCACGCGCTCGTGACGGTCGCGCCGGCGGGAAGGTCGAACTCGAGCCGCCAGCCGTTGACGGTGGAGCTGCCGCCGTTCTTGATCGTGTAGGCGCCGACGAATCCCGATCCCCAGTCCGAGCTCTTCGCGAACGTCGCGGTCAGGCCGCCCGAGGGCGGCGCCGGGGTCGTCACCGTCGCCGCGTTGCTGGCGGCCGAGACGTTGCCCGCCGCGTCGACGGCCTTGACCGCGAACGTGTAGCTGGTGGACGGGGTGAGTCCCGTGACCGTGGCCGACGTGCCCGTCGTGGTCGCGACCTGCGTGGCGCCGCTGAAGACCTGGTAGCCGGTCACGCCGACGTTGTCGGTCGACGCGCTCCAGCTGAGCGAGACCGAGGTCGTCGTGCTGGCGCCGGCCGTGACCCCGCCAGGCGCGCTCGGTGGCGTCGTGTCGGGTGGGGGAGGCGGAGGCGGCGATGAGCTTCCGGTGCACGCGTGGCCGTCGATCAGGCAGTTCTGCGGCGCGGTGAGGCTCCCCGTATACGCGACCTGGAACCCGAAGTCGGCGGTCGCTCCGGGCGCGATCGCGCCGTTCCACGACGCGTTGGTCGCGACGTAGTGACCGCCGAGCGAGGTCAGCTGCCCGTTCCAGGAGTTGACGACGCTGTCGCCGAGCGGCAGGTCGAACTCGAGCCGCCAGCCGTTGACCGTCGAGCTGCCGGTGTTCTTGATCGTGTAGTTGGCGACGAACCCCGAGCCCCAGTCAAAGCTCTTCGCAAACGTCGCCGTGAGTGCATCCGCCTGCGCGGCGGCCGGCGCGACCAGCGCCATGGCTGCAATCACAGCCCCCAATAGCGTCCTTCGGATCCAGACCATCCGTGTCGTCGTCCTCCATTACGACGGCGCCCGGCCGAATGAACACCCGTCTGGCTGATTAGTTTCGCTACCCAGTTTCGGTGCCGGTCGGTCGTGGTGCAGTTCCTTGGGGGTGGAGCCAACGGATGTATGATCGGCGCGCCCGAGCCGAAAACTCGTCGCGGGAGCGGGCGACGAAGTGGACCAGGGCACGAGCCGCATGCACGTACCTGACCCGAGCCTCGAGGACCTGCACGAGCTCGCGGCCGCGTTCCATATCGCCCTGACCGACGCGGAAGCCAGCCAGTACCTGGCGCCGGTGCTCGGGTCGATCGAGGGTTACGCGGCGCTCGACGAGCTCGACGCCCCGAGCGCACCGCCGGCGTATCCGCGTGACGGCGGCCGTCCACCCGAGCCGGACGAGAATCCCGTCAACGGGTGGGCATGGCGGTGCTCGATCCGGGGCCGACCGGACGGCCCGCTGGCAGGCCGCACCGCGGCGATCAAGGACAACACTGCCGTTGCCGGGCTGCCGCTGAGGCTGGGCACGAGCGTGATGGGGGACTTCGTGGCCGATGAGGACGCGACCGTCGTCACAAGGCTGCTCGACGGCGGCGCCGAGATCATCGGCAAGACCGCGGTGCCGTCGTTCTGCTTCGACGGCGCCGGGTTCCTGGGCGACTTCGAGCCGCAGGTGCGCAACCCGGCCGACCACGGGCGCGTGCCGGGGGGATCGTCGAGCGGCAGCGCCGCGGTCGTGACGAACGGCGAGGTGGACGTCGCGCTCGGCGGAGACCAGGGCGGATCGATCCGGCTACCGGCGAGCTTCTGCGGGTGCGCCGGCCACAAGCCGACGTACGGGCTGGTCCCATATACGGGGATCTTCCCGGTCGAGCGAACGCTCGATCACGTTGGTCCGCTCGCGCGCAGCGCACGCGACTGCGCGCTGGTGCTCGACGCGATCGCGGGTCCGGACGGGCTCGACCCGCGGCAGGGCGGCGCCGCCGTCGCGCCGACCGTCCCGCAGCTCGAGCGCGGGATCGAGGCCCTGCGGATCGGCCTGCTTTCGGAGGGCTTCGGGATCGAGGATGCGTCGGAGCCTGAGGTCGACGAGGCGGTTCGTGCCACCGCACACGCGCTCGCGGGGCTCGGTGCGAGCGTCGGCGAGGCGTCGGTGCCTATGCATCCTCACGGCGCGGCGATCTGGAGCGCGATCGCGGTGCAGGGGTGCGCCGATCTCGTGATTCGCGGCGACGCAGTCGGGACCAACGCGTTCGGGCACACGTCGCCGCGTCTCACCGACCATTTCGCACGCGCCCGCCGCGAGCTGGCCGACCGGTTCCCGCCGACGCTGAAGGTGACGCTGCTGACCGCAGAGCACGTCAGGCGTCACGCCCACCACCACTACTACGCGAAGGCGCGCGCCCTGGCCCGCCGGCTTCGCGATGCATACGACGAGGCGCTCACGCAGTACGACGTGCTGGTGATGCCGACCACTGCGATGCGCGCGTACCCGCCGCCGGCAGCGGACGCGTCGGTCGAGGAGACCGTCGCGGCGGCGCTCGGCAACCTCCACAACGTCGTCCAGTTCAACCTCACCGGGCACCCCGCACTGAGCGTCCCGGTCCCGGGCAACCCGAGCCTGCCGATCGGCTTCCAGGTGGTGGGCCGGCGGTTCGAGGACGGCACCGTGCTGCGCGTCGGCGCGGCGGTCGAAACGCTGTAGGCGCCGGCTACAGCGAGCGCAGGAACTCGAGCAGCGGCCCGTTGACCTGATCCGGATGCGTGAGGTTCGAGGCGTGCGGGCCGCCCTCGACGCGCACGAGCCCGGTGCACCCCGGCAGGCTCTGGCACAGCTGCTCGGCCTTTTCGATCTCGATCGACGCATCGGCGGTGCCGTGAAACACGATCGCCGGGCACTCGATCTCGGTGACCCGGTCGGTGAGGTCGTCGCGATCGAACAGGCAGTCGCCGGGCGCCTTGAGGCTGTCGCGGGGCAGCTGGCGCCACTTCGCGATCCATACCTCGTTCAGCACCGGGTCGCCGATGATCAGGTTCGCGATCGTCTGCGCGAGCTCGTCAACCGGGCCGTGCTCGAGCCAGACCTGCTGCATCTGCCGGTACTGCGGGAGCCGCTCGGGGTCCTCAACGCCCGACTGGGTGTCGATCAGGATCAGCGCACGGACCCGTTCGGGCGCCAGCAGCGCGGCGCGCATCGACAGGAAGCCGCCCTGCGACATCCCGCCGAGCACCGCCTGCTCGATCCCAAGCTGGTCGAGCAGGCCGAGGCAGTCCTGCGCCGAGTCCCAGTAGGTGAACGGGCGGCCGTCGAACTCGGTCTCACCGAAGCCCCGCTCGTCCCAGGTGATCACGCGGTACTCCGGACTGAGCGCCTCGACCTGCGGCGCGAACATCTCGCGATCCATCAGGAACCCGTGCGACAGGATCACCGGCGGACCGTCGCCTCCGGAGTCCTCGAACCGGATCCGCTGCCCGTTGAGTTCGGCGTACGGCACTAGCGGTAGCCCGGATCCGCGGAGCTGTACGGCTCGTCCTCGCCGCGGAGGTCCCGGTAGCGGCGGTCGAACAGCTCGAGCACCTCGGTCAAGTCCGACGGTCCACGCAGGTCGTGGGCGACGCCCGCCGACTCGGGCGTCGTGCCGCCCGGCTCGGCGTCCCCGTGCTCGATCAGCTCGTCGTGCTCGGCCTCGAGGAACGGAAGCTCGGCGACGGCGCGGTCGGGATACAGAACGCCGAGCTCGGAGCGCTCGTAGAGGACCAGCGCGGCGCCGTCTGCGCGCCGCTCGATTCGCACGCCCGGCCACGTCGCGAGCTCGTTGGCAACCTCGTCGACGATCGCATCCGCGTCGGCCATGCGGCGATCGTATCCGCTGGGCGGCGGCGAGTTAGGATGGCCGCATGAGTGATCAGAGCATCGCCGCCCGGATCGAGAGCCTCGTCGCCGAGGAGCATCGGCTCCGCAGCCGCGAGCAGGCGGACGCGGACGACTCCGACCAGCTCGACGAGGATCAGCGCCGGCTGCAGAACGTCGAGGTCGAGCTCGACCGCTGCTGGGATCTGCTCCGCCAGCGTCGCGCGCTCCGCGACGCCGGCGAGAATCCCGACCAGGCGCAGGTCCGGGATGCGAACACGGTGGAGCGCTACTGGCAGTAGCGCGGATGGCCAAATCGCCCATCGAGCGGCTCGTCGCCGCGTTCGACGCCCTCGACGTGGAGGGCGTGATGGCGCTGGTCGCGCCGGACGCGGAGATGCGGACGGCCGACGGCCGGCGGGCGGAGGGCCGGCAGGCGGTCCGCGACCTGGTCGGCAGCTTCATCGCCGACCTGCGTTCGACCTCGCACCGGATCACCGCCGAATGGCACCAGGATGATGTGTGGATCGCCGAGATCGACGCGAGCTACGAGCTTCGGGACTGGCTGCGGCTGAGCTCGCTGCCGCGCGCGTTCATCCTCGAGCAGGGCCCCGACGGGATTCGCAAGCTGCGCGTGTACGGGGAACACGAGCGACCGCTGACCGAGCATCGCACCGGCGAGGAGGGGATGGTGATCGGCGACCGCTGGATCCCGCCGCTGTGAGCCTCGAGGTCCGCAGCAGCCCGCACTCGGTGCCCGACACGGTCGAGCGCATCGTCGCCGCGCTGGAGCAGCGCGGGGTCACGGTGTTCGCGCGGATCGATCATGCCGCGGGGGCGCGCGCGGTCGGGCTCGAGCTCGCTGACGAGCAGTTGCTGCTGTTCGGGGACCCGCGCGCCGGCACGCTGCTGATGCAGGAGGACGCGACTGTCGGATACGAGCTGCCACTCCGTCTGCTGGTCTGGGACGACGGGGGCACCACGAAGCTCGGGTGGCGCCCGCCTCCGGAGCTGGCGGGCGGGTACCGCCTCGCGTTGCACGCCGAGGTGCTGGAGCGGATGCAGGGGCTGCTCGAGCAGCTCGCCGCGGCGGCGGCCGGGACCGGCTGATCACAACTCGGCCGCAACCCGGTAACCGACCGGTCACGCGTGGATCGCCGGATCGGGAAACCCTGAAATCCGGAGCCGTACGGCTTCCCAGGGACAACCCGAGGCAAGGGAGATTGCACAGTGAGCACACGCATGACCGCAATGCTGGTGTCCGCAGTCGCCGTGGCGGGGATCGGCGCGATCGCCGCCCAGGCGGCGTCGGCAGGGGGCGATCATCACGCCGGCGCCGGCCATCACCATGGCGGCGGGCATCACAACGCACCGCCGCGCAACCCGAACGGATCACACGACGGGAGCGGATCGCAGGGCGCCGTCCCGTCTGCCACCCCGATCAAGCACCTGGTCGTGATCTTTCAGGAGAACGTCTCGTTCGACCACTACTTCGGCACCTACCCCTATGCGACCAACGCTGGCGGCGAGCCGGCGTTCCACGCCGCGCCGGGGACTCCATCGGTGAACGGCCTGCTCGGGACGCTGCTCACGAGCAACCCGAACTCCGCCAACCCGCAGCGGCTCGACCGCTCGCAGGCGCTCACTTGTGACCAGAACCACGGCTACACAGCCGAGCAGAAGGCGTTCGACATGGGTCTGATGGACAAGTTCGTCCAGAACACCGACGTCGAGAGCTGCTCGCCGCCGGACAAGACGGCCTCGAACCTGGTGATGGACTACTACGACGGCAACACCGTCACCGGGCTGTGGAACTACGCCCAGCATTTCGCGATGAGCGACAACTCCTACAGCGACACGTTCGGACCCTCGACGCCGGGAGCGATCAACGTCACCGCCGGCAACACGTATGGCGCGATCTGCGGGCCGACCAGCGCCGTGTTCGGCGGGACGCCGTGCCCCGACGCGCCGGGCAGCGATTCCGCGACCCCCGGGTCGCCCAAGTCGCAGGGCACCGAGACCGTGTACAGCGACTCGGACCCCAACTACGACATCTGCTCCTCCACGCAGGACCACAAGACAGCGGCGCAGACGATCCAGATGGGCGGAGAGAACATCGGTGACCTGCTCGACACGGCCGGGATCAGCTGGGGCTGGTTCCAGGGCGGGTTCGCGAGCCCCAGCTACACGCCCGGCAACCCGAGCTCCGATGACCTGTCGGCCGTGTGCACCGGCTCGCACACGAATGTCGGCGGGGCGAGTCAGCTCGACTACAACCCCCACCACGAGCCGTTCCAGTACTACGCCTCGACCGCCAACCCGAAGCACCTGCCGCCGACGTCGGTCGCGGCGATCGGCACGCAGGACCAGGCCAATCACCAGTACGACCTGAGGGACTTCTGGGCCGCGGCCGACGGTGGCAACCTCCCGGCGGTCTCGTACCTGAAGGCGGCCGACTACCAGGACGGCCACGCGGGTTATTCGGATCCGCTCGACGAGCAGACCTGGCTCGTCGACACGATCAACCGCCTGCAGCGGATGTCCAGCTGGAAGAGCACCGCGGTGGTGGTTCTGTACGACGACAGCGACGGCTGGTACGACCACCAGATGGGCCCCACCGTCAGCCAGTCCCAGACGCCGCTCGACGCGCTGACCGGGACCGGCAGCTGCGGGACCAACACGGCCGAGGTCCCGGGCGGGCAGCAGGCCCGGTGCGGCGTTGGCCCGCGACAGCCGCTGCTGGTGATCTCGCCGTTCAGCAAGCCGAACTTCGTGGACGGCACGTTCACGTCGCAGTCCTCAGTGGTCCGGTTCATCGAGGACAACTGGCTGCACAGCACGCGGATCGGCGGCGGCTCGGCCGACGCGTGGGCGGGGACGCTCGCGACCATGTTCGAGTTCTCGAGGCCGAACGATCGGTCGCTGATCCTCAACCCGTCGACCGGCGAGCCCACCTCCAGGGGCCAAGCCGGCCACTGACAGCGGCTGGCGCGAGAGGGGCGCCTGCGGGCGCCCCTCTGCGCCGCGCTTGTGGGCGCCCTCTGCGCCGCGCTTGTGGGCGCCCTCTCCGCCGCGCTTGTGGGCGCCCTCTCCGCCGCGTCAGTGGGTGAACCGGATGGTCCGCGACGCCCGGCGCCCCGCGACGTCCTCGGCCGTGACCGTGAGCCAGTTGCCGCCGCTGCGGATCGCTCGCAATGGGACCTGCGCGGGCGAGGCGCCGCACGGGCGAGGCACGCGTCAGCCGTCCTCGGGGCGTGGCGCGTAGCGGTGGTGGAGCATCAGCGCATTGCCGTCTGGATCGGCGAAGAAGGCCATGTGGCAGACGCCCGTGTCGAAGATCTCGCCCTCGAACCCGATCCCGCGCCCCTCGAGCTCGGCGCGCGCCGCCTCGACGTCGTCGACGTGGAGCGCCATCGCGGTCTTGTTGATGTTGTGGCCGATCCCCATCGCTGCGCCGTCGATGATCGAGATCGTCACGTTGCCCGTCTCGAACTCGGCATAGTTGCGCTCGGGCATGTACCGCGACCGCGGCAGCCCGAGCTTGTTGCCGTAGAAGTCGATCGACGCATCGAAGTTCTGCGTCGAGAACGGCACGAAGTCGACGCCGGTGATCAGTTGCTCGGTGGTGGCCATGGTCGCTCCTGTGTGGCTGGGTGGTCGGACCGGGAGACTACGCCGCGTGATCTCAGAGCTCGAGACGCCACACGGACCAGCGCGCGTGCATCTGCACGTGGTCGACGGCGCGAGCGCGGCGCTGGTGCTCGGGCACGGCGCGGGTGGTGGCGTCGGCGCCCCCGACCTGCAGGCCGCCGCGAGCGAAGCCGGTGAGCTCGGCGTGAGCGTGGCGCTGGTCGAGCAGCCCTACCGCGTGGCGGGCCGGCGCTCGCAACCGCCGGCCACGCAACTCGACGCGGCGTGGCTGGCGGTGATCGAGCAGTTGCGCGCGGGCGCGCTCGCGGACGCCAGGGTCGTCGCCGGCGGCCGCTCCGCTGGCGCGCGGGTCGCGTGCCGGACCGCCGCCGAGGCCGGCGCCGTCGCGGTGCTGTGCCTCGCGTTCCCGCTTCACCCGCCCGGGCGCGCCGACGATCCCTCGAAGAGCAGGCTCCCCGAGCTCGAGGAGGTCCGCGTACCGGTGCTGGTGGTGCAGGGCGAGCGCGACCCGTTCGGGATGCCGCCGGCCGGCTGGCGCCGGACCGTCGTTCGTGTCCCGGGCAACCACTCGCTGCGAAGCGCCTCGGCGGTGAGGGACGCCGTCGCGGCCTGGCTCCCGCGGGTCCTCAGCTAGGCGCCTGCCCCGCCGCCGCCAGGCGCTGGTGGATCAGGCTAACGGCCATCGACCCTTCGCCGACGGCCGATGCGCATCGCTTGATCGACCCAGCGTGCACGTCGCCGACCGCGAAGATCCCGGGCTGGCTCGTCTCGAGGAACAGCGGCCGGTCTCCGTCGGTATACGCGCCCAAATCGGCCCGCTTCACATCGCGGCCCGTCTTCAGGAAGCCCTTCTCGTCGCATGCCACGAGCCCGCCCATCCACTCCGTGTGCGGATCGGCTCCGATGAACACGAACAGTGCCTTCACGGGAAGCTCGTGGCGCTCGCCCGTGTTCCGGTCCTGAGTGACGACGCTCTCCAGCCCGTCCTCGCCGCGCAGCTCGACGACCTCGCGGTGCTTCATAACCTCGACCTGGGGGCGCTGCGCGAGCTCGTCGATCAGGTAGCGCGACATAGACTTGGCGAGCTCGTCACCGCGGATCATCAGCTTGCAGCTGCTCGCGTGCTTCGAGAGGAACATCGCAGCCTGCCCGGCAGAGTTCCCGCCGCCGACGATCAGCACCGGGTCGTGCTCGCACATCTGAGCTTCGGCGATCGTCGCCGCGTAGTAGACGCCGTTGCCTTCGAAGCGCTGCAGGTCGGGAACGTCGAGCTTGCGGTACCGCGCTCCGGTCGCGACGATCACGGCACGGCTGTGGACGACCTCTCCCGTGTCCAGGCCGATCGCGTAATGCGAGTTCTCGTGCGCGAGGCTGACCGCCTCGGCCGGCACGACCAGCCGCGCTCCGAACTTGCGCGCCTGGAGCCCGGCGCGCTCGGCGAGCTCGCTGCCCGAGATCCCGGCCGGGAACCCGAGGTAGTTCTCGATCCGCGACGAGGTGCTCGCCTGCCCTCCGAACGCGATCGCCTCGACCGCCTGCGTGTCCAGGCCCTCCGAGGCGCCATACACCGCCGCCGCGAGGCCGGCCGGGCCGCCGCCCACGATCACAAGGTCGCACATCGGAGGCGCCGCGCCGCGGGCCCCGAGCCCGAGCTCGGCCGCGAGCTCCGCGTTCGTCGGGTTGCGCAGCGTCTTGCCGGCGACGATCACGACGGGCGTCTCGGCGGGCTCGACCGCGAGCGTCTGAAGCAGCTCTTCGGCCTCCTCGTCCTGCTCGAGCTCGACCCACTGGTACGGCAGCCGGTTGCGGGCCAGGAACTCGCGCAGCCGCAGCGAGTCGCTCGAGAAACGAGAGCCGATCACCTTCGCCCCGCCGCCGACCTCGATCAGGATCTCGCGCCTGGCCATGTACGCGCCGAAGATCAGGTTCGCGAGGTTCTCCTCATTGCGGAGGAAGCGCTTGAACCTCCGCAGCGGCACGTAGATGACCTCCCCGGGGTCCCGCACGACCGCGGTCAGGTACGGCCGCCCCCCGGTCAGCAGGTTCAGCTCGCCGAGGAACCGGCGGGGTCCGTGGACGGCGATCAGGCGGTTCTCGGTTCCGTAGCCGCGCACGATCGTGACGGCCCCCGACTCGACCACGTAGAAGTCGTAGGAGTCGTCGCCCTCCTGGAACAGGATGTCGCCCGGCTCGACGGTGACGATGTCCCCGACCATCCGCAACCGCGCCAGCTGTTCGTCGTCAAGCCACGGGAACGCGCCCTGGCGGTTGGGCGGCTCTTCCAGTCCGAACCCGAGTGGCTCGCCGGTCCTCATGCACCAAGCTTGGCGAAGTCGTCAAGCGGGCCCGGAGGTCACACGCAACTATTGGTTGCGTATCTGTGATAGCGTATGCGCAACCGTTGGTTGCACAAACGAATGGAAGGAGGGCCGATGGTTCCGGAGAGCGTGGAGCGAGAGGTCGTGATCGAGGCGCCGGTCGAGTTCGTGTGGTCGATCGTCACCGAGCCCGAGCACGTCGCCAAATGGCTGAGCGACTCGGTCGAGATCGACGCGCGGGCCGGCGGCGACGCGGCCTTCGTCTGGGATCGGCACGGGATCACACGCGCGCGCGTGGAGAAGGTCGAGCCACCGCATTTGTTCGCGTTCAGGTGGGTGGCCACGACCGGCGCGCACCCCGGGCAGCCGGTCGCCGACGGCAACTCGACCCTGGTCGAGTTCCATCTCAGCCCCGAGGGCGACGGGACTCGCGTTCGCGTGGTGGAGACCGGGTTTCCGCGGCTCGAGCGATCCGAACAGGAGCGCTACGACGTCGCCGACAGCCACGACAGCGGCTGGGAGCGCGAGCTCGGGGAGCTCGTCGACTACGCCACGCGGGTGCGGGTCTCGGCGTGACGAGCGACCGCGACGAGGAGGGCGACGCGCTGTGGGCCGCGATCGGAGACCCCACCCGGCGGCGGCTGCTCGACCTGATGCTGGCACGCGGAGAATCGACCGCCACCGCGCTTTCGCGGGAGTTGCCGGTCACGCGCCAGGCCGTCGCCAAGCACCTGGTGGTCCTCGATCGGGCGGGCCTCGTCGAGGCGCACCGCAACGGACGCGAGCTCCGCTACCGGGTGCGGCCGGACCGGCTCGACGCAGCACGGCGGTCGATCGCCCGCGTCGCCGCGGGTTGGGAACAGCGACTGGGAGCGATCAAGCGCCTGGCCGAGAGCGAATGGAGGCGACGAAGTGAGCACTGAGACTGCATGCCGGCAGCGGCTTCCCGTGAGCGGGGCTCCGGCCGGGGTGACGCGCGCCGTCGCGGCGACTCTCGTGGTGGCCGCGGCGTGCTGGGTTATCGCGATCCGGCTGATGAACGGGATGGATATGGGCGTCGCGACCCGGCTCGGATCGTTCGGGTTCTTCGTCGCCGCGTGGGCCTCGATGATGGCCGCGATGATGCTCCCGGGGACGGCGCCGGCGGTGGCCAGAAGCGCTCGGGCGCGCGGCGCGCTGCACCGAGTACCCGTGTTGCTCGTGTCGTACCTGGCCGTGTGGACGCTGCTCGGACTCCCGGTCTACGGCTTGGATCGCCCGCACGGCGCGATCGCCGCCGGTGTCGTCGCGATCGCCGCGGGTGCATACGAGCTGACCCCGCTGAAGCGCCACTGCCGGCGCCGCTGCCGCGAGCAGGTGCGGTCCGGGTTCGAGCTCGGGCGCTACTGCGTGGGATCGAGCATCGGATTGATGCTGATGATGGTCGCGGTCGCCGCGATGAGCGTCGTGTGGATGTCGGCGATCGCGGCCGTGGTGCTCGTACAGAAGCTGCTGGCGCCCAGGGCCGCGATCGATGTTCCGCTGGCTGTCGCGATCGTCGCGTTCGGAGCCCTGGTGCTGATCGCGCCGGCGTCGATTCCCGGCCTCGTGCCGGCGATGTGAAAACAAGAAAGGAGCTGGAAATGCCAGACAAGAAGACCGGAACACGAGAGGAATGGCTCGCAGCCAGGCTCGAGTTGCTCGAGGAGGAGAAGCAGCTGACCCGCCGCAGCGACGAACTGGCGCGGCGGCGCCGGGAGCTGCCGTGGGTCCGGGTCGACAAGGACTACCCGTTCGAGACCGCCGAGGGACCTGCGTCGCTCCCCGACCTGTTCCGGGGGCGTTCGCAGCTGCTCGTATACCACTTCATGTTCGGGCCCGAGTACAGCGCCGGGTGCCCCGCGTGCTCAGCGATTGCGGACGGCTTCAACGGGATCGAGAACCACCTGGCCAGCCACGACGTGATGCTGTGGGCGGTGTCGCAGGCTCCAGTCGCGAAGCTGGAGGCGTACAAGCGGCGGATGGGATGGAGCTTCCCGTGGGCGTCATCGTCCGGAAGCGACTTCAACTACGAC
This sequence comes from uncultured Solirubrobacterales bacterium, assembly GCA_963800475.1. Classification (GTDB taxonomy): domain Bacteria; phylum Actinomycetota; class Thermoleophilia; order Solirubrobacterales; family Solirubrobacteraceae; genus Palsa-465. The sequence continues at coordinate 732,857 of CAWDAZ010000002.1, forward strand.
TTCCACGTCTCGCTCTCGGAGGGCGAAAGACGCGCCGGCGCGTACGAATACAACTTCCGCGAATCGAACGTCTTCTCGCCCCCTGAGGACGCGCGCGTGCCGTTCGACGCATGGGCCGCGGAGAGCGGCACCGACTGGGCTACGTACACGCGTCAGCGTCCGGGCATGAGCGCGTTCGCGCTCGAGGGCGGGGTCGTGTTCCACACCTACTCGGCGTACGCCCGCGGCCTGGACGGACTGTGGGGCATGTACCAATGGCTGGACCGTGCGCCGCTGGGCAGAAACGAGACGCGCAGCCCCGACGGCCCGCTCAACTGGTTCCGCCGTCACGACGAGTACGAGCTCGTGTCGCGATAGACGAGCCCTGGTCGACATCCGTGTGAGGAATTAGGCTTCTACGCGGGATGAGGCTCGTGGCACCCCTGGCGCTGGCCGGCGGTTGGTGGATCTTTCTGATCTTCATCGTCGTGACCCTGCTCGTGGTCGCGTTCGGCTACTACACGGTGTGGGGAAGCGGTATCCACCAGCGGCCGTACCGGCGCCCCGGGGAGGCGCCGGAGAGCCCGAGCGAGCTTGCCCACGACATCACGCAGGAGGTCGGCAACTGGGAGCGCGGAACCGACAGCGGTCGCCGCCGTCAGCGACCGCCTGCGGTCCGGGTGCCGATCGATCCCACGGTCGCCGCAGCGCTCGCCGAGTGGCGGAGCGCCCCGCCCACGGCGCCGCGCCTCGCCCCGCCGGTCGGGTCCGAGGACCACGTGATCGGGCCTCCCGGGGGGACGAGCGTCGCGGTGTACGTGGACCTCACCTCGGGACCGTGCCGGAACGCGGTTCGCCTGCTGACCGGGTTCACCCGGCAGCGTCCCCTGCAGGTCGCGGTGCGCCACCTCCCGCTCGCCGACGTCCACGCGCTGTCGCTCACGGCGGCCGAGGCGCTCGAGGCGGCCGCCGCCCAGGGCAGCTTCTTCGAGTTGCTCGAGCGTCTCGCGGAGGCGGGCCTGGCCGACGAGCAGGCGGTGCTGGCGGCCGGCTCGGAGTGCGTCTCCGATCCCGAGCGGCTCCGGGGGGAGGTCGCCGGGGGCCGCCACCGCCCGAGGATCGTTGGGCAGATCCGTGAGGCTGTCGCGAGTGGAGCGCGGGGTGTTCCGGAGATCTACATCGACGGCGAGCACTACGCGGGCGCGCTGACCGTGGATCCGCTCACCAAGGCGCTGAACGCGGTGGCGCCGGGCTAGGCAGGGCTCGGCTGACCCGGTGCGTTCAGCCCCGGGCGTTGATTTCAAACGTCGAAACTGCGAGTGTTAGACCCAGTTCCGGAGCTTTGGTCACCGGAGGGTCAACCCGGGAAGACGAGGATGGCCCAACCTACCTCGATCGGGCAGGCAGTAGAGATAGTCACGCGTGGGTTTGTGCGACCGACGCTGCCCGCGAACGGCCGCCTGAGGGCGTATGTCGTCCGGCTGTGCTTCGTGATCGTCGCGTATTACGGCGCGGCTCACCTCGGCTACGCGTTCAAGTTCTCCGGCCCGGTTGCGTCGATCATCTGGCTTCCGGTGGGCGTCGGGATCGCGACGCTGTATCTGCTCGGCCCGCAGCTGTGGCCGGGCGTCGTGATCGGCGACCTGCTGGTCAACAACTACTCGATGCTGCCGCTCGGGTCTGCGGTCGGCCAGAGCGTCGGCAACCTGCTCGAGGTCGTGGTCGCGGCGCTACTGCTGCGGAGGTTCGCGCAGCGCAACCCGTTGCTCGGATCGATCTCCGGGCTCGGGGGGCTGTTGATCGCGCTGCTGGCCGGAACGCTGCTCAGCGCGTCGGTCGGCTCGTTGTCGATGGTGCTGGGCAATGTCGTGACCGCCGGCTCGTTCCTGCACCTGTGGCGTACCTGGTGGCTCGGGGACCTGTGCGGCGCACTGATCGTGGTGCCGCTTGCGATTGCGTGGCTGCCGCCGCCGCCCCGGCCATGGTTCGACGGCCGGCTTGCCGAGCTCGAGTTTGTGCTCGCGCTGCTCGTCGGCCTGACGCTGGTCGGATGGCAGTCGAGCCGTCCGATGAGCTTGCTGGCGCTCCCGGCGCTGACGTGGGCTGGGCTCCGCTTCGGTTCACGCGGCGGAACGCTGGCGATCGCAATCGGTGCCGCGCTGACGGTGTGGGCGACCACCCACTACATCGGACCGTTCGCGTATCGCTCCGCCAGCCGTAGTGTGCTCGACACGCAGCTGTATCTGGTGGTGTCCGCCGTCGCGACGCTGTGCGTGGCGGCGCTGGCGCGCGAGCGTGAGCGGCTGGCCGAAGGGCTCCGGGCTTCGCGCGCGAGGATCGTCACCGTCGCGGATGCTGAGCGGCGGCGGATCGAGCGCAACGTTCATGACGGAGCGCAGCAGCGGCTCGTTGCCCTATCGGCGCAGCTTTCGCTGGCGGAGGAAACCGCAGAGTCTCACCCGGAGATGGCGTCGTCGGAGTTCGCGAGCGCGCGGGCGCAGCTGCAACTGGCGATCGACGAGCTGCGCGAGCTGGTCCACGGGATCCGTCCCCGCGCACTCGGGCGCTACGGGCTGGCCAGCGCGATCAAGCTGGCTGCGGCGCGCTTGAGCACCCCGGTGGATGTCGTGGAGCTTCCGGACGTGAGGTTCGATGACACCGCGGAGACGACCGCGTACTACGTGACGCTCGAGGCGATCACCAACGCGCACCGCTACGCGCGGGCCTCGATCATCCGGATCGCTGCGCGGACCACCTCGAAGGGGCTCCGGCTCGAGATCACCGATAACGGGATCGGCGGCGCGGTCGAAGAGCACGGCAGGGGGCTACAGGGGCTCCGGGACCGCGTCGAGGCGATCGGAGGCACGTTCGAGCTCGACAGCGAGCCCGGGCTCGGCACGCGCGTGGCGGCGAAAATCCCGGCCCGGGTCGTGACGCCGGACTCCGTCTAGCTCGGGGGCGGCTCGCCGCTCGCGAGGAACAGCAGCGTCGCCTTCACGCGCCTGCTGACGTCGTTCGGGTCGCCCAGCTGCAGTTTCATGAAGATCGAGTTGATGTGCTTTTCGACAGCTCGCTTGGTGAGCACTAGCGAGCGTGCGATCGCGGCGTTGCTCTTCCCCTGCGCGAGCTCAGCGAGCACGTCGTGTTCGCGAGGGGTCAGATCCGCAAGCGGCGACCTGGCGCTCATCCCGCGCGCCTTCACCAGCACCTCGACGATCTCGGAGTCGACGACCGACTCGCCGGTCACCACCGCCTCGACTGCATCCGCGAGCTGACGAGGATCGTTGATCCGCTCCTTGAGTAGGTACGCGCGGCCGTGTGAACCGCCATCCAGCAGCGCGAGCACGTAGTCCGGGTCGGCGAACTGGCTCAGCACGACCACGCCGATCTCGGGATGCGTCCCCCGAAGCTTCCGCGCGACCCTGATTCCCTCGTCGGTGCCGGTGGGCGGCATCCGGATGTCCGTAAGCACCGCGTCGGGGAGCTCGGTCTCGATCGCCGCCAGCAGCGAGTCGAAGTCGTCGCAGCTGGCGACGACTGCGAGCCCGTCGATGCGGCTCAGGATCTGTTCGAGCGCGTGTCTGACGAGGTACGTGTCGTCGGCGATCACGACCCGAATCGGTGTCCGGGCCTCCGTTTCCTCCCGGCGATTGGCCGGCGATCCCTCGACGCGATCACTCAACACAAGATGCTCCGCGCGGACGCTAGCGCGTCCAGCACCGATCTAACAGGTGAACGGACCTCGACTACGTCACTGGAGGACGCGCTCGCGGAGCGCGTCCTCGACGGTGTTCTGCTGCAGCGCCGCGGCACCCAGCCGCGTGGACGTCCAGTTCCAGTGCGCGATGCCGCCGCTGCTAGAGACCTCGAAGCGCACCAGGCCCGCGTGCTCGAGCAGCTGCGCGCCCTCGGCGACGATCCGGAAGTGCTCGATCAGCAGGCTGTCGTCGATGGACGAGCCCTGGACGGGGTTCAGCGCCCCCGCGATCGAGCTGAGCGGCGCGTAGCCCCCGTCGCCGGCGGGCCCGCCGGGCCCGAACCCCTTGGTCATGACCTCCGCGGCGAGCTCCGGAAGTGGGAGCGCGGACAGCCGCGCGACCTCGGCCTGAAGCTGCGCGTTGTGTTCCTTGCGACTGGCGAACATCATCACGTGGTCGAACCTATACGCGGCGCGGCCCCGTGTCAGTGTCAGCTCGGTCTCACGTTGCTCTCAGGAGGGGCATGGTCGAGAAAGCGAACGCATTTTTCGTTTTCTCGACCATGCCTCCCTCACGCCAGCTGGATGTGATCGGCTTCCGCGGCGCCCGGAAACGGCCGCGTCAGGCCGAATTTCAACAGTGTGGCCTCGGGAACGCCCTCGACGCCGGGCGTGTCCGACGCCTCTCCGCGCGTGTGCGGATCGTCCGCGAACCCGCCGACCTCCACGGAGTGCTGCGGTGTGCGGTACCCCGAGAGCCCGATCAGGTGCAGCTGCAGCGCTTTCCCGAGGGCGTCCAGGCGGGCTGCGATCTCCGGCTCGTCGCCGACGCTGTAGTTGGTGCCGGGGGCGGGGAAGAAGCCCCAGTCTCCGCCGTGCGGCGTGAAGCCGCCGCCGGCGTACGTCGCGCCGCCGGTCGGGACCCCATACGACGCCTCCGCCGCCGCGAGCGCACGCGCCTGGAGCACGCGCGCCATAGCTAGCTACCGGCGTTCAGGCCCGCCAGGGACGCAAGCCGGCTTGCAAGCGCGCCGCGGATGCTCGCTGCGCTGCACGCGAATGGCCGCGGACCCGCCGAACCGGAGAAATGGCGAGCACCCGGTCGCCGCGGCCCAGCGCCTGGACCGCGAAGTACGGGCCGGAGCTGTGCACGGATAGCGTCGTCTCGAAGCCGTGCTTGGGGATCGTCGCGATCGGCCGCTGTGCCGCCGCCGTGGAACCCGCGAGCACCCGCCACGCCGCCACGTCGGTCGCCCCGTTCCAGCTCGCGTACAGCGTGGCGCGGCCCTTCCTCTCGCGCGTCGCGGCGAGCGCCGGGTCCGTCAGCGGCTGGGCGCTCCACCGGAACCGGTACGCGCGGTACGTGGTCGTGGGCTCCACGAAGTGGGCGTCGAAGATCTGCCTGCCCGCGGCGTCGTCCTCGGAGAAGTACGGCTGCTGGCCCCAGCCAATCACAACGTTCCCGTCGCCGAGCACCTGCAGGCCGCCCTCGAAGTCGGCCGACAGCGCGGGTGAGTGGCGGTACTCCCTGAGCAGCCGGGCGGTCCTGTGGCGGGTGTCGAGGGCTTCTCTGATCCCGCGCGAGTACGGATGTACCTGCGGCGGGCCCGCGCCGTCATCGAACGCGGTCACCGTTCCGTCGGGCTGAACGAGCGCGTCGTGCTGTCCCCAGGTCTGCGTTCCCGCTCCCATCCTGAAGCTCGGGTGCTTGCCCCCCAGCCGCCAGGTCACCTTCCCGGTGTCGGGGTTGACCTGGTAGACGGCGGAGGTGTTGCGCGCCGAGATGATCAGGCTACCGTCGCGGGCGACCGCGACCGAGTTGATGTGGAACGGATCGTAGGTGTACCCCGGCTGCTTGGGCGTGAAGTACGAATCGCGCAGCGGGATGTGGTCGAGCGCGTGCCACTCGAACAGGACCAGCCTGGTCTTGATGTCGATCTCCTGCACAACCTCGTCGATCACGGGCTTGCGGACGCCGCGCAGGCGTACCGGCGCGCCGGCGACGACGTACGCGTCCCCGTGAGGTGTGACGAGGAACTCGTGCAGGTCCATCGCCAGCCCGTTCCCGGCGCGGACCGTCGCGATCAGCTGGTAGTCGCGGTTGAGGATCACCCCGGCGCCGCGTCCGAGCCCGTGGTCGGTGTTGCCCTGCCACCAGGTCAGCACCGGCTGGCCGTGGAGCCTCTGGACCCGGAAGTCCGTGATCAGCATGTTCGTTCTGACGGAGTAGGGCAGGAACCAGATCAGCCTGCCGTGCGGGTCGAGGATCATCGGCCCGTTCTGAGCGGGGCCGTTCTGGGGAGCGACGAAGATGTCGCCCTCCGACGCCCGTGTTCTGTCCCGAGTCACGGCCACCGACGCAGGACGCAGGTCGGGACGCGAGCGGAACTGCTGCACGCCGTTGGAACCCGCCGGCGCCAGCGGCAGCGGGCCGAAGCCGAGCAGGCCGCGCGCGTCGGCGATCGTGAAGCTGAACGTCCCGTGGTTGCCGCCGAGCACCTCCAGGTGGGTGCCGACGGTGACCCGCTCGCCGGGCGCAAACCGCTTCGTTGGGATGAAGCTCGCGCCGCGCCCGTCGGAGTCCGCCTCGAGCCTTCCGGTGTGCACCCCGGTCTTCGAGCCGACCACGAGCACCTGTCCGATCTGGTCGGCTGCGATGCCGCGGAACGTGATCTGTGTCTTCGGGCGGTTGTAGTGGGTCCCTGGAATCGGGAACGCCGCCACTCGCGGCATCGCGCGCGCCGCCGCAGCGCTCCAGAGCGTGCCGGCGCTCCAGGCGAGCGCCAGGCCCGTGAGCATCCAAGCTCTGTTCGGTCGCGGCATCCTCATCGCTCTGCTCCGCGCCCCCTCCGCAGATGACAGGCGACGACGGTACCCGGGCCGTCGTCATTCGGGCGTAAGACCCACTTTTCCAGCTGGGTCTAGAACCCTGCTTTGCGCCCCCGCGTCGGTGCGGCTACACCGAAGCCCGGTGTTCGGCCTGAGCCGCCGCCCAGTTGATCGTCACGACGTTCGGCTCGAGCGCCAGCCGCTTGGCCGGAAACTCCGAGCCGTCGGTCAGTTGCGCGGCGGCGGCAGCCGGCACCGGAACGAACGCTTGGAGCTCGGTGCCGTCGGAGGTGATCCTCAGCTTGGTCGCGTAGAGCTCGTCTCCGTCCGGGGTCTGGAGCCACTGGCGCTGGTGAGCGAGCAGCACGACCCGGCACGGAGCTCCGTCGCGCAGCGCTCGCGCCAGCGGATCGATCGCCGAGGGGTCGGTGACGGTCACCACCGGAGTCGGCTCCGTCAGCGACACGGCGACGCGCGAGTGGTCGTTCGGATCGGCCCGCACCGTCAGGATCGTCTGACCCGCGATCACCTTGTCCGCCTGCTCGGGGGCGAGCGGCACGTGACACGAAGCCCGGTAGGAAGGCGTGCCATCGACCAGCCGCACGCCCACGGTCAGGGCGCAATCGACCCGCGAGCCGGCGGGCGACTTCTGGACATCGACGACGCTTGCTCGCCCGGGGATGCCGTTCTCGGCGAGATCCGCCGGCAGCGAGCTGGCGGCCATCGCGGCTGCGGCCTGCTCCGCCGCGGCGTTGTCCGCCGCGATCTTGTCCGTGTCGATCTCGACCCGGCTGTGGTCCTGCGGGTCATAGCGAACCCAGAACTGATCGCCGACGCTCGGCTGGGAGTACTGCGCGAAGTAGCCGGACACGTGCGCCGCGAAGGGAGCCTCGTTGTCGGGCCGGACCATCAGCGTCAGCTCGAGCTTGTAGTTGTAGTTGCGGGCAACGCTCATCCCCATCGCGGTCGCGTAGCCGACGTCGGTCACGACCGCGATCGCCTGGGCGCCATCGGTCAAGAGGTGCCGCTTCTTGGACCCCAACATGCCGGGTGTGCTCCCTTCTGTGTGGTTTCGGCTGGGCGAAGGGATCGTCCCGCGGGGCCGCCGCTCCGTCAGTGTCGAGTCAGTGTCTGATCGGTCTCACTGAGCTTGCCGCGCGAGCTCGTTGAGACGGTGGTCGAGCACGGACACCAGATCGTCGATGATCCGCTCAACTGGGCGGTCCGTGCGCAGAACGACGTGCGCCTCCGGGGCCAGTTCGTCGAGCGGCTCCCAGCTCAGGCGCTCGCGCATGATGATCGCGGCTCCCGCATCCGAGATTCGCTCGGCGCCCTGCTCGCGGCGAGCCCCGCGCTCGGCCAGTACGGACTGCGGCGCCGTGCACTCCACGAACAGCATCGGGCTCCGGCTCTTGAACGCGCGGGCGAATGTCTGGCGATCGGCGAAGTGGCGAAAGGTCGCATCGATGATCGCGCCGCCGCTGCCGGCCACCGCCACGCGGCTGAGGCGAGCGAGCTCCGCATAAGTGCGGGCATTCCACTCGGCGCTGTAGGTCGCATCGGGGGCGCGCTCGTCGGTGGCCACTCCTGCGAGTCGCTTGCGGGTCACGTCCGAGCTCAGGTGCGGCAGCCCCGACAGCTCCGCGAGCGCCGTGGCAAGGTGAGACTTGCCGCTGCCCGCCACTCCGCAGACGGTGATCACGAGCGGTGTGCGCGCTCGCCACGCGAACCGCTCGGCCAGCGACATCAGTTCTCGAGCTCGTGCGCTCTGATGCGCGTGCTCGGCGCTTCCTGGGGCCACCTGAGCGCAACGGACGCGCGCGACTTTCGCGCGCACCAACGCCCGGTATACGGCGTGGAAGGCGATCAGCGGGTTCTCGCCCGGATCGCCGCCGGCGTCGCGGTACGCCTCCACCAGCTGGCGGCCCAGCCGTTCGCCCCCGCGCATCGCCAGGTCGAGCACCAGAAACGCGAGCTCATCACCGACGTCTAGCTCCCTCAACTCTCGGTCGAACTCGACGCAGTCGACGATCTCGACGCCGCCGTCGATCAGCACGTGGTCAGCGCGCAGATCTCCGTGTCCTTCGCGGATCGATCCCGCGCTGGCGCGGGTCTCGAACGCCTGCGCGTGGCCGGTGATGAACGCGTACGCGAATCGCCCAAGCGCGAGCGCATGGTCGATCTCGGGCCGCTGCTCGAGCACGCCGATCAGCTCGTGGATGTTGCGCTCGAAGCGACGCTCGGCTGCGAGTGCGGCCGGTGCCGCCACGGGCACCGGCGGCGCGGCCTCGTGAAACCGCACGAGCGTGCTCGCCACGGTTCGCAGCTGAAGCTCGCTCAGCTCGCCCCGCTCGAGCCTGGCCGCGAGCGTCCGGCGCTCGTCGTAGCGACGCATCTCCACCAAGTAGTCGACGGCCCGCGGATCGTCTGCTTCGATCAGTTCGGCTCGACCTTCCAGCAGGGTGACCCCTCGCGTCCCGAGATAGATGTCGGGCGCGAGCCGCCGGTTGAGGCGCACCTCTTCCTCGCACATCTTCCGCCGGCGCCCCGGAGTCCCGTAGTCGACGAAGTCCAGTACGACGGGCTTCTTGAGCTTGTAGGCGTGCTCGCCGGCGAGAAACACCCACGAGATGTGGGTCTCGCGGACCTCGACCTCGTTCGGACGGTGCGGATACGCCGTGGGACGCGACAGTGCCTCCAGCAGCTCGCTGCTCACCGTGTAAGTAGTACCGCCCAACCGGTGTTCTAGGCGTCGCGGCTTGCGGGTTCTCCACACCCTGAGGGGTGGGTCAGTGCCGATGGCTGGGGCCAAGCGGTCGCGTAGCTTCACGGCGTGTTCGGCTCCCATCAAACACAGCGCGGGCACACTGCGCCGGTTGAAGTCAGGCGTGCTGTGGCTGCTGCACAGGATCGTCAGCCGGACCGCTACCTGACCGATGGTGTCAACCTGTACCGGTCACTCGGCGCGCTCGCGGGTGCGATGGGACAGATGGTCGCGCTCGAGGACTGCCGTTCGCTCAACGTGGTACTGCTGCCAATCGGTCAGCTGCGCGCCTCCGGCCTGCGCGTCGTGATCACTGCCGAAGCGCAGTCGGGGAGCGGCCGAGGCGTGCGATGAGTGCCGCGGCGACTCGGCCCCGCCGGTTCGCTGACCGCCGCACCGCCGGCCGCGAGCTCGGCGAGCGCCTCCGGGACCTGTCGCTCGAGGATCCCGTCGTGCTGGGATTGGCCCGGGGCGGCGTGCCGGTCGCCTACGAGGTCGCGCAGACGCTCGAGGCGCCACTCGACGTGCTCGTCGTGCGCAAGCTCGGCGCTCCCGGCAACCCGGAGCTCGGGATCGGCGCGATCGCAGAGGGCGGCGTGCGCGTGCTCGACGTTGAAGTCATGCGGCAGCTCCTGGTCAGCATCGAGGAGCTGGACGCGGCTGTCACCCGCGCGCAGGCAGAGCTCGACGCGCGGGTCCAGCGATACCGCGATGCGCGCCGGCCGCTTGAGGTAAAGGGGCGCACCGTGATCGTCGTGGACGACGGCCTGGCCACCGGCGGCACGGCGCGCGCGGCGCTCCGCTCCGTGCGGGCGCGCGACCCCGTCCGGCTCGTGCTGGCGGTGCCGGTCGGTGCACCTGAGACCGTGCGATTGCTGCGCCACGAGGCCGACGACGTCGTTTGCCTGCTCGAACCGGGGCGGCTGGGCGCCGTGGGCTTCTGGTACGAGCACTTCGAGCCGACCTCGGAAGCGGAGATCGCCGCGCTGCTCGATGATGATCCACCGGATCCGCCTCGAGCGACGCTCGAGAGTCGCGAGGTGCGAATCCCCGGGGCCGAGATCGTCGGCGATCTCGCGGTTCCCGCGGAGGCGAAGGGGCTGGTCGTGTTTGCGCATGGCAGCGGCTCGAGTCGGTTCAGCCCTCGCAATCGCCAGGTCGCCAGAGCGCTCAACGAGCGTGGCCTCGCGACGCTGCTGCTCGACCTGCTCGGCTGGCAGGAGGAGCGTGACCGCACCAACGTTTTCGACATCCCGTTGTTGTCGGATCGGCTCACGGCGGCGACGCGGTGGGTGCGAGCTCAGCCCGAGCTGGCCGGGCTCCAGGTCGGTTATTTCGGGGCCAGCACCGGCGCCGGCGCGGCACTGCGTTCGGCGGCCGGGTTGGGCGATCAGATCGGCGCCGTGGTGTGTCGGGGAGGGCGGCCGGATCTTGCCGGGCCGGTGCTGGGTGATGTTCGTGCGCCGGTGCTGCTGATCGTCGGCGGGCGCGACGGGCTTGTGCTCGAGCTGAATCGCGAGGCGCGCGGTCACCTGCGAGCTCCCTCGGAGCTTGCGGTCATCCCCGGCGCCACGCACCTGTTCGAGGAGCCGGGAGCGCTCGAGGAAGTCTCCCGACTGGCCGGCGATTGGTTCGAGCGCCATCTCGCCGCCGTGAACGAGCCGGTCGGATGAGCGCGACTGCCCGCAGCCCGCGTGTGGCCGTGGTCCGTTCGCGCGTCCCCAGCCCATAGAGTCGCCCGATGGACGCCGGCCTGGTTGTGGCAATCGCGCTCGCGGTGGCGTTCGCGGTCACCAACGGGTTGCATGATGCGGCCAACGCGATCGCGTCACTCGTCGCAACTGGAGCAGCCACGCCCGGTCAGGCGATCGTGCTCGCGACTGTCTTCAACCTGCTCGGTCCGTTGCTGCTTGGCGCGGCGGTCGCGAACACGATCGGTGCGATCGTGAAGGTGACGCCATCGACGGCCGACCAGGTGATCGGGGCCGGGCTGGCCGCCGCCGTGACCTGGAACCTCCTGTCGTGGAGCCGCGGACTGCCATCGAGTTCTGGCCAGGCGCTGGTCGGGGGGCTCGTCGGCGCCGCGCTGGTGGACGGTGGGATCGACGCGGTCAACTGGGGCGGGCTACAGGATGGCCGTCCGGTCGGCGTGTTCGGCACCCTGATCTCGCTCGCGATCTCGCCGCTGCTCGGCGGCCTCGCTGCGCTGGTCATGATCCGCCTGATCCGGCGCCTCGGGCGTCGGGCCACGCGTCGCTGGGGCGAGCCGGTTCGGGCGGGGCAATGGGGGAGCGCCGCTGCGCTGGCATTCAGCCACGGCGCCAACGACGCCCAGAAAGCCGTCGGCGTGATCGCGGCGCTGCTGCTCGCGGCGGGCCACATCAACACGCTGTCCGCGCCGACCTGGGTGACGGTTGTGTGCTCGGTGGCGCTCACCGCCGGTACCGCGCTCGGGGGATGGCGGATCATTCAAACCGTGGGCCGCCGCATCTATCGGATTCAGCCGGTGGAGGGGCTGGCATCGACCGCCGGATCGGCCGCGGTCATCTTCGGCGCCTCTCTCGTTGGCGCGCCGACGTCCACTTCTCAGGTCGTCGCATCCTCCGTGGTGGGCGTCGGGGGAGGCCGGTGGCGGTGGCGCCACGTCCACTGGGAGGTCGTGCGCCAGATCGGCTTCGCGTGGGTGATCACGCTTCCGGTCACGGTCGTGTTCGCTGTCATCGCATACGAGCTCTGGGGGTTGGTGACATGAGGGGCGGGCGCTGGTTTCTGCCCGAGACCCCGGATGTGCTCGGTCTGCTGCGCCAGCAGGCCGCGGTGACGCTCGAGGGGCTCGAGGCGTTTCAGCGATGGGCCGGTGGCGACGCCGCGGCCGCGGAGGTGGTGCGTGAATCGGAGCAGCGCGGAGACGAGGCCAGGCGGGCCGTCCTCGGTGCGCTGCGAGCGGCGTTCGTCACTCCGCTCGAGCCCGAGGACCTGTTTGCGCTATCGCGCGGGATCGACAGGATCATCGGGTACGCGGGAGACCTGGTCGCCGAATCCGAGGCGATGGCCTCGCCGCCGGACCAGGTGATCGCGGAGATGGCTGGGCTGCTCGTGGAAGCGGTCCGCGACATCGACCGGGCGCTCTCTCATCTCGGCAGCGACGACGACGCGGCCACCGACGCCGCCGAGCAGGCGATCCTGGCCCACCAGAGCCTCGAGCGCGCCTACTACCAGGGCATGGGGGCGCTGCTCGATGTCGAGGACCGCACCGAGCGAATCTCCCGGCGCGAGTTGTATCGCCACTGCCAGCGCGTCGGGGAGATCGTGATCGACGTCGCCGAGCGGGTCATGTACGCGATCATCAAGCAGGCCTGATGCTCGGGCTGTGCTCGTTCGCTGAGGCGAGGACTGACAAGGCGCGGCGGTCGCCTCGCCCGCGGTCTAGCGGGGCGTTTGTGAAGCCGAGATCTCACCCAGCACGCGAGCGGCGAGCTCGTCGACGCTCGAGCGCACCGCGTCCGACATCGGCGCGCCGGCCTCGAACTGTCGCCCCTCGATCGTGTAGACGACGACCCGTCCCGGCAGCCGCCCGACCGCGCGGGCCAGCTCGAGCGTCTCGCCCAGTCCGACCGCATGCGTCGAAGTGGAGCCCCCGAGCGTCGCCGGCAGCGGCTCCTCGCTGGCGTCGAGCCGGCTGATCGTTCCCGGCCGAGCGCCGGAGCGCATCGAGTCAACCAGCACGACCGCGTCGTAGCCCTGCCACTCGTCGAGCAAGCCGGTCGGCTCCCGTTGGAGCTCGCGCACGTCCAGGTCGGCTGTTCCCCGCAGTCGCCGGGCGACCGCGATCCCGGCCGCGTCGTCGCCTCGCAGCTCGTTCCCGACGCCGATCACCAGCACCCGCTCATGCACGGTCGACCGTCAGCTCGAGAAAGTGCGTGGCGCACGAGATGCAGGGGTCGTGGTTGCGGATCGCCTGCTCGCAGCGGCGGGTGAGCCGCTCGTCGCTGTCGTCGAGATGGCGCTCGACGACGGCGCGCAGATCCTCCTCGATTGCCAGCTGGTTCTGCGATGTCGGCGGCATGATCCGGGCGGCGAGGATCGTCCCGTCGTCGTCCAGCTCGTAGCGGTGGTAGAGCAGGCCGCGCGGGGCCTCGGTGGCTCCATGGCCGACCGCGCGACGCGGGATCACCTCGACGGCCGGAGCGTCCGGGGGCTCGTAGGCGTCGATCAGCGCCAGCGCCTCGTCGGCCGCCTGGACCAGCTCGACCGCGCGGACAACGATGCTCTGAAACGGGTTGCGGCACACCGGCCCGAGCCCCGCCGCGGCGGCTGCCTCGCGCGCCAGCGGCCGGAGCTGATCGTGCGACAGCGCGTACCGCGCCAGCGGCCCGGTCAGGTAGCTGCCGCCCTCGCGTAGCCGGGCGTGGAGCGCGGTCGAGTGCTCGACGTGCTCCTCGACGACGTGCTCGAGGAACTGCGCCGGCTCGATCTCGAGCGCGCCGTCGAAGGCGATCAGGCCACGGTCGATCGGGTAGCCCGACCGGTCGCTGAGCGCGACGTGCACGGGAGTCAGCTCGACGTCCGCGAACGGGAGCTCCGCCGCCCACCGCACCGTGTCGAGCGCGATCTCCCGGGCGCGCTCCATGGGCTCGATCAGCGTCCGCAGCTCGGCCGAGCTCGGGGCCCGGTAGAAGCCGCCCACGCGGACGTTGATCGGATGCACCTCGCGCCCGCCGACGAGCGCCATCACGGTGTTGCCGGCCTTCTTCATCTGCAGCCCCTGCTCGACGATGCCCGGGTGCTCGCGCGCCATCTCGACCGCCCCCGGGTAGCCGAGGAAGTCCGGCGCGTGCAGCATGTAGACGTGCAGGCTGTGGCTCTCGATCCACTCGCCGCAATACAGCAGCCGCCGCAGCGTACGGATCGGCCCGTCGTCGATCGCCACCCCGCATGCGTCCTCGATCGCCCGAACCGCGCTCATCTGGTAGGCCACCGGGCAGATCCCGCAGATCCGCGCGGTGATGTCGGGCACCTCGGTGAACGCGCGGCCGCGTAGGAACGCCTCGAAGAACCGGGGCGGTTCGTAGATCCGCAGCCTGACCTCGCGGACCTCGCGACCCTCGAGCTTCACGTACATCGCCCCCTCTCCCTCGACCCGCGCGAGGTAGTCGGTGCGGATCGTGCGCGTCTCACTCATGGGCGCGGCTTGCCTCCTGGAACGGTCCCGCGGCGGCGTTGAAGGTTCGGTAGATCCGCACCAGGTCACGGTCCTCGAGCCCGGACCATCGGTCCAGCGATGCGGTGTTCGGCGTCTCCATCGGGCCGTAGCAGCCGTAGCAGCCGCGGTTGTAGGCGGGGCAGATCGCGCCGCAGCCGGCGTGCGTCACCGGACCGAGGCACGGGGTGCCGTGCGCCACCATCACGCACACGGTGCCGCGGCGCTTGCACTCGACGCAGACGCTGTGCGAGCGGATCCGCGGGCGCCGGCGGTTGAGGTGCGCACTGATCACCTCGAGCAGCTGCCGCTTGTTGATCGGGCAGCCGTGCAGCTCGAAATCGACCGGCACGTGGGCGCTGATCGGCGTCGAGGTGGCGAGCGTCGAGATGTACTCGGGCGATGCGTAGACGGCCTGCGCGAATTCGGCGATGTCGGCGAAGTTGCGCAGCGCCTGGATCCCGCCGGCGGTCGCGCAGGCGCCGATCGTGATCAGCGACCGCGATGAGGAGCGCACCTCGCGGATCCGCTGCGCGTCGTGCTCGGTGGTGATCGAGCCTTCGACCAGCGAGACGTCGTATGGCCCGTCCACGGTTGCGCTCGATGCTTCGAGGAAGTACGCGATCCGCAACCGGTTCGCGAGCGGCAGCAGCTCGTCCTCGAGGTCGAGCAGGCTGAGCTGGCAGCCGTCGCAAGAGGCGAACTTCCACACGGCCAGCGTCGGGGCCGCATCGTCGGGGCCGGCGGGGGATCCGGTCACAGCTCTCGGATCCCGATCCACGGCTCGATCTCCGACCAGCGGTACACCGGCCCGTCACGGCACACGAGCGTCGGACCGAACTGACAGTGGCCGCAATGGCCGATCCCGCACTGCATGTTGCGCTCCATCGAACCGTGGATCCGCTCCGGCGCGAGCCCCGCTTCCCGCAGGCCCGCCACCGTGAAGCGCATCATTACCTCCGGGCCGCAGGTCAGCGCCGCGCTCGCCGCGCCGTCGAGCCGCGCCCGGGGAATCAACCGTGTGACCACGCCCACGTGCCCGAGCCATTCCGGCCCGGCGCCGTCGACCGTAACGTGCACCTCCAGATCACGCTCCCTCCAGGAGTCGAGCTCGTCGCGATACAGCAGCTGGTCGGGCGTACGCCCGCCGTACAGCAACACGACCCGACCGTATTGGTCTCGTCGAGCGAGCAGCGAGACGATCGCGGGTCGCAGCGGCGCGAGCCCGATGCCGCCGGCCGCGATCACCACGTCGAGCCCCTCGAGCTCCTGTACCGGCCAGGACCGGCCGAACGGCCCACGAGCCGCCAGCACGCGGCCCGGCTCGGTCGCACAGATCGCCTCGGTCGCGAGACCGACCGCCCGCACCGTATGCGCGAGCCGCTCGGGCCGGTCGGGATCGCCGCTGATCGAGATCGGGACCTCGCCGGCCCCGCCGGCCGACAGCATCATGAACTGCCCCGGCAGGAACCGCACCGGCCTGCGGCCACGGGCCTCCAGCGACAGCGTCCACGTATCGGGCGTGTCCCTGCGTCTCGCGAGCACCTCGAAGGGCTCGGGGACCATCGACGCCGGGTCGGCCGGCTCAGGCACCGACCCGGCCGTACACGTCCAGCAGCTGCAGGCGCGTCGCCTGCAGCCGGTCGACCACGTTCGCCGCGAAGCGCCGCATCAGCTGATAGCCGAGCTCGTGGTCCTCATCGGACTTGCCGCGCAGACACGCGCCGTCGAACGCGATCAGCTCGCTGGGTGCGGTGGTGCGGCCGTCGAGCTGCCAGCGGTACGGCGGGAACAGCCACGACCACCCGACGACGTCACCCGGCTGAAGCGTCTCGATCAGCAGCGGTCCGCGCCCGGGCGCACTCACCTCGAGTACCACGGTGCCGCGCCTGATCAGGTAGAAGACATCCGCCGGCTCGCCCTCGCGCAGCAGGATCGTGTTGGCCGCGACGTGCTCGTTGCGGGCGCAGCCGCCGATCAGCTCGAGATGCGCGGGCGCCAGTCCGGCGAAGATCGGCGACTGGGAGATCAGCTGGTCAATCGTCTGCATCGACGCTCGTCTTCGCTTGCGCGGATCTCCCGCGCCTCCTCGGTGATGTCGATCCCCACCGGGCACCAGGTGATGCAGCGCCCGCACCCGACGCACCCCGAGCTGTCGAACTGGTCCCACCAGGTCGCGAGCTTGTGGGTCATCCACTGCCGGTAGCGCGAGCGGGCCGAGCCGCGCACCGCGCCACCATGGATGTGCGAGTAGTCGACGGTGAAGCAGGAATCCCACTGCTGGTGGCGCTCGACCCGCTCACCGTCGAGATCGGTCACGTCCTCGACCGTCGTGCAGAAGCAGGTCGGGCAGACCATTGTGCAGTTCCCGCAGGTCAGGCAGCGGTCGGCGACATCCTCCCAGCGTGGGTGTTCGTAATTGCGGTACAGCAGCTCCTTGATGCCGCTCGTGTCGAGTTCGCGCCCCATCTCGCCGGCGGTGCGGGCGTGAATCGCCTGGGCATCAGAGCGGTCGGCGTCACCGGCCGCACGGTGAGGGACGGCCGCGAGCACCTCCGCGCCGGCGTCCGAACCGACCTCGACGACGAACCGGTGGCCTGCGGCGTCGATCACCTCGGTGAGGGCGAGATCGAAGCCGCTCGTTGCGACCGGGCCGGTGCGCATCGAAACGCAGAAGCAGGTTCCGCCTGCCTGTCCGCACTGCACCGCGACGATGAACGGCGGTGCCGATGCCGGGCCGATCACGCGCTCCAGGATCCCGGTGGCATGCAGATCGCATGACCGGGCGCCGACGAACGCATAGCGCGGCTGGTCCGGTGGTGCGGAGGCGATCTGGGTGAGGCCGCCTTCCGGATCGACCCGCGCCTCCCACAACTTGACCTGAGGCGGGAGCTGGTAGCGCTTCCACGAGTGCGGACCGACGGCATAACCGAACAGCGCCTGGTCCTCGCGGCGCCGTAACCGGTACCGGCCGCCATCCTGCTCGTCGGTCCAGCCGATCGGCAGGTCGGCGACCCGGCGAATCTCGTCGAACACAATCGCTCGCTCGCTCAGTGTCGGTCCGACGATCGTGTGTCCGCTGTCGGCCAGCGCATCGAACAGCCCGTCGAGGTCGCGGCGTTCGATGACGTGCTCAGCGGTCACCGTTGCGCACTCTACGCCGCCAGGCAACCACGGCAAACGATCCGGCGGCGATCGCCGATGCGAGTGTCGCCCCCGCACGAGCCGCTCGTGGGTACGTCGGGCGGCCCTTCGCCGATTGGGGAGGTCGTACATGTCACGACGAATGGGCCGGACCGCCTGGCTTCTGCGGCGGCCTCGTGCAACAGGCCCAGGAGCAGGGGCTGCACTCGGAAGACGCGGCGGTGCTGCCGCCCGGTCCTGCTACTCGGTGCTGGCGGCCTCGATGTCTCCGCTCATCTTCTCCGCAGGCAGGAGGTAGAGGAAGACCGAGGCGGCGGCGAGTCCACCGAGGAAGTCGGCGATCAGGTAAATCCAGATGTTGCCCCACTTGAAGAGCCCGGTGACCATCGCGCCGACGGCGATCGCCGGGTTGAACGCGCCGCCCGAGATGCCGCCGACGGCGAACGCGCCGACGAGGACCGTGAACCCGATCGCGAGCCCGTAGAACGAGTTGCCTTGGGTCCCGCGGGCGGTGGCAACGTTCAGCACCACCCAGCAGAGGGCGAATGTGAACAGAAACTCGGCGATCAGCATCCTGCCGGCGCCGGCGAAATGCCCGTTGGCCTCATGGCCGCCGACGATCCGCACGACGAGCCCGGCGAGAATCGCGGCCACGAACTGGGTGATCATGTAACCGCGATATTCGACCGCGGTCATCCGGCCGCGGCGGAACACGGCCGTGCTCACAGCGGGATTGAAATGTCCACCGGAGATGTGGCCACCGGCGAACACCATCACCATCAGGATCGATCCGATCGCAAGCGGAGCGAGCGAGCCGGCACCCGCTTTGTTCGTGGCCATGCCCACCGTGAACATGAACATGAACATCCCGATGAACTCGACAGCGAGCTTACGATTGAGCCGATACGCCATCTGACCCCTCTCTCTGGTGACGCGAGAAGACTCAGGAATGTTCGACTCGCGCACCCGCGAACCTTCCACGACGCGCGGCCCCTGCAAGGCGAGTCGTATCAATTCACACAAATCCGCGGCGCCGCGGATGACGGCGCACGATCTCCAGGGTCTCGCCGATCGCGCTGCGCAGCGACAGCTCGCCGACGCTGCGGCCGAAGTGGCGCGTGAGGAGATTCCCCAGATCCTCGCGCAGCCGGACTCGATCGACGACTCCCCTCGAGGTGCCGAGTGCGAGCAGCGCGTCCGCGAGCTGGCCCGGATCCTCGCCTCAGAGCGCGGGACGCAAAGGACCTTGATCGTTCCCGTCGACCCGCGCGACTCGGCCTGTCGGGGGTAGCTTCAACTCCGCGACGGCAGAGCCCACCTGAAGAAATCGCGTGAGCCATCGAGCTCGGCGATCATGATCGAATCACCCGGGCGTAGATGGAAACCGACACAGCGACAGCGACAGCCGGACTGAGCAGCGCCGAGGCCGCGCGCCGTCTCGGTGAGCAAGGCGAGGCGCCTACTCGCCGCTCGAGTCGCTCCTACCTCAGCATCATCCGCGCGAACACGCTGACCATCCCGAACGTGATCCTGTTCGCGTTCGGGGTCCTGACGCTCGTGTTCGACTCGTGGAAGGACGCGCTGTTCCTGGGGATCGTGGTCGCCAACACGGCGATCGGGTCCTTTCAGGAGATCCGCTCCAAGCGCGAGCTCGACCGGCTGGCCGCATTGATCGCCCCGCAGGCGGTCGTGATCCGCGATGGAGCCGACGTCCAGATCCCGGTCGGGGACGTGGTGGTGGGCGACCTGGTGCGCCTCTCGGCGGGCGACCAGGTGGTTGCCGACGGAACGCTCGTCGCGGCCGACGGCCTGGCGATCGACGAATCGAACCTGACCGGCGAGTCCCAGCTCGTGGTCCGCGGCGTGGGGGAGCCGGTGTGGTCGGGTTCGTTCGTGGTGGAGGGCGCCGCGTTGTTCGAGGCGACGGCGGTCGGACGGGACAGCCGCGCCGAGCAGCTGACGGCCACGGCGCGGGCGTTCCGCCACCCGCGCTCGCCGCTCGAGCGGGCGAACGATCGTTTGCTGGTCGGTCTCGTGGCGGTGTCGTTGCCCCTGGCAGTCGGACTCACCGCTTCTGTCCTGACCCGAGTCACCAGCGGCCCTGCGCGGGTACAGGCGATCGTCGCGGGGCTCGCGAATCTGATCCCCGAGGGCCTGATCCTGCTGCTCAGCATCACCGCGGCGGTGTCGGCGTACAGGTTCGCGCGCCGTGGCGTCCTCGCCCAGCAACTCAACGCGATCGAGTCGTTGGCGTCGGTCGACACGCTGTGCACGGACAAAACCGGGACGCTGACCGAGCCGCGCCTCCACGTGGTCACGCTGATCCCAGCAGCGGACGTCGACGAGGATTCGCTCGGGCGCGAGCTTGCCCGCTACGCCGCCAGCTCCGAGTCGCGGAACTCGTCGCTTCAGGCGATCGCGGACGCCGGCCTGGCCGAGGTGCAAGCAAGCACCGTCAGAGCTCAGGTTCCGTTCTCGTCGCGGCGGCGGTGGAGCGCGCTCGATCTCGGCGACGAGCGGCTTGTGCTCGGCGCGCCCGAGCGGTTCGACGACGCCGATCAGAGGCTGTCGGCTCGCGCGCGTGAGGAAGCGAGCGCGGGACGCAGGGTGCTGGAGATCGCGCGGTCTCAACGGCCGCTCTCCAATGACAATTCTGAACCCCGATTTCCCGACGACGTCAAACCGCTCGGCCTCGTCGTACTGGCTGAGCGGCTACGGCCAAACGCGGCCAACACGGTCGCCTACTTCACCTCTGAGGACGTTGCGCTGAAGGTCCTCTCGGGCGACGCTCCCGCAACGGTCGGCGCGATCGCGCGCGACGCGGGTATCCCCGGGGAGGCTGACACGTTGGATGGCGAGGCGCTGCCTGAAGACCCAGCCGAGCTACGAGACGCCATCTTGTCGGCGCCCGCGGTCGGGCGCATCTCGCCCGAGGGAAAGCGCGCGGTCATCGACGCGCTCGCGGATGGCGGTAGCTACGTGGGGATGCTCGGCGACGGCGTCAACGATGTGGGCGCGCTCAAGGGCGCTCGCCTCGGGATCGCTCAAGGCACCGGTACACAGATGGCGCGTTCAGTGGCCGATCTCGTGCTCGTGCGCGACGACTTCGGGGTGGTGCCGGCGATGGTCGCCGAGGGACGCCAGATCCTCCGCAACGTCCAGCGCGTGGCCAGGTTGTTCCTCACGAAGACTGCGTTCACCGCCGTGCTCGGGCTCGTGGTGGGGATTCCCTTCGCCACCTTTCCCCTGCTGCCGCGGCAGTTCACCTTGGCCGCAACGGTCACGATCGGTGTGCCGGCGTTCGTCCTCGCGCTCGCGCCGAGCACCGGACCGTGGCGTCCCGAGCATTTCCTGTCGTCGGTGACCCGCTTCGCGATCACGGCGGGCGTGCCGATCGGGCTGGGCATATCGACCGGGTATCTGCTTGCCCGGTATGCGTTCGGCGTCGGACTCGCTCAGTCCCGAACGGTCGCCACGGCGACCGTGGTCGTCTGTGGGCTTGCGGTGGTGCTGAAGATCGAGAGTGAGTGCGCGGGGCGACGCCGGCGCGTCGCGGTCGCAGGACTCAGCGCGCTGATGGCGTCGCTGTTCATACTGGCGCTGGTGATCCCCTTCCTGCGCCGCTTCTACGAGCTGAAACTCCCCCACCTCGCGAGCCTCGGTGCCTGGGCGATCGGAGCCGCGCTCGGCGTCGGCGGCATGCTTCTGGCGTTGCGCATCGTCCCTGGGTCGGCGGACCGCGAGCACCGGTGACGCAGCCGGACGCATCCACGCGCAGGCACGCTTGCTGCGCTCGCGCGGAAACGGCTGGGAGGCAGTGGACGATTGGGGTGACTCGGCCGATCTCCGGCGGATGCCCTACGCACTCCTCACGCTGTCCGATCAACCCGGACGCCTGCTCGCCGGGTTGCGCGGCGGGAAGCTGCTGCTCACCGACGACGCAGGTGACAGCTGGTCGCGCCTGCCGGTGCGACTACCGGACCTGGTCGACATGGCCGCAGCGCCGGCATGATCTCCGGACTACGCAGTCCCTACCCGGAGCCGCTGAGCAGCTGGTTCTTAGGTCGCGACTGGTCGAGCAGTGCCTCCGCCTGCTCTGAGCCGACGACCGGAAGCTCGCCGGGATCCAGCAGCCCTGCCTGGACGAGAACGGTGGCCTGGTCCCAATATATGTGCTCGTGGTCGACCTTGCCGTCCTTGAACCCGACGACGACAACCACCGGGACTGATATCCGCCGACCTGTCGGCGCGACGCCGGGGAGCATGATGTCGAGCACGCGATCGTGGGTGAAGGTCATGTGCAGCTCGTCGACGACCTGATCCTCGCCGACCGTTCGGGAGATCGGCCGCGTCTGTGTGTCGTCGGGCCACTGGCCGATGAAATGGTGGCCGTAAAAGTCGCGCACCCCCACCGTACCGTTGCCGCCGGTGATCGTCGGCACATGGTGAACGTACGGTTCGTCGGTCATCGTGGCCATCGTCGCGTCGAGGTCGAGGTCCTGGAACTCGGCCTGCACGTGCGCGTCGAATGTGGCCGCTAGGTTGCTCATCGGAATCCTCCGTTCTGCTCGGGTCTGGGCGTCCGCAATCCTCTTCCACCGCCAGGGCCGGCGGCAGGAGACCACGACGTCATCCTCGCCCCCAGCCGCCCTCGGGCCGCAAGAAGTCAGCTGCGTTCTACGCCCTGGTACCGTCGCGGCAACTCGGTTGGGGCCAGGATGACCGGGATCGGGGCCGACGCGCTACGCAGAGGAGGTTTCATGGACTGGGCACGATGCCGGCGGGCGTCAGCTGTGGCGGCCGTCATCGGGCTGATCGGGACGGTCGCGGTGGTTGATGCCGGTGCGACGACCAGGCCCTCGGGTGAGCACGCGGCGAGACGCCTCAACTCGGAAGCTCCTCGGCCGCCCGAGCTCCCGCGAAACTTCCAGGGGAGGGGTACATGGATCGTCCGGGATCTGGGCATCACCGTCCCGTTCACCTGGCAAGGAGCGCGCGGCGACAGTCAGATGGTCGCTGGGGGTCCTCGCTACCCGATCTGGTTCACAAACCTGATCTACCACAACACGCTCTACACGCTCACCTACCGGTGGCCCGGCGTGACCCAACATCCCTGCTCGCGAGTCGGCTACTTCAACCTGGACATCCTGAACCAGGCGCTGAACCGAGCGCGTTTCGTGGGACGCGAGATCCTGGTGGGAAGACCCCGCCGGTACGTGAATCACTGGAGAGTCGGGGTCGTGCTCCCGCAGTTGCCATCGGGCAGCTTCTTCAGGCTCCCGTTCGCGCTCGGCGATGTCTATGTCGATCAGCACAATCGCGGCACGTTCTGGCAGGTGCTGCAGTTCGGCGTCCAGAACCTCTACGACCCGGAGCTCGACGAGTGGCTCCGAATGGATACGTTTCGCCACCGAGCTGGCACTGTGCGACTACCTGCACGGTGCCCACCGCCCGGCTAGCGTTACGCGCAAGCCCGGCGGACCGCCGGGCGAAGGCGAAGCTCTAGCGGTCGGAGCCGCTGACGGCTGCGGGTCGAGGCCGGAGCCCGTCAAGGAGAACGTCGACGAGCTCGGCCAACCCGGTGCTGGAGCGAATCTTGCGCAGCCGAGCGAACTGGGGGTCGGTAAAGCGAAGGAGGATCGCGATGATCGCGTCGGCTATCACCGCGGCGTCGACGGCGCGAAACTGCCCGGCGGCGACAGCGTCCTCGATCAGCCACTCGAGCGCGTCGCGGCCCTCGGCGATCCGGCGGTCAAACAGCAGCCGGGCGGGGGGGTACTGCCGGACGGCTTCGAGGAACTGCGGGCCGAGCGCGGCGAAGTCGAGTGCCCCGCTGGTCAGCATCGCGCGAACCCGACCCAGCGGGTCGGCAGCTTCGTCGATCGCTTCCGCCCCGCGGCGCATGATTCGCCGCATCATCCGATCGAGCACAAGCAGCAGGAGAGCCTCCTTGCTCGGCGCCAGTTCGTACAGCGTGCTCCGAGAGCACGACGCCTCTGCCGCCAGCTCGCCGATCCGCACGGCGTTGATGCCCTCGCGGACGAACACCCTCTCAACGACATCGAGCACTTCCTCCTGACGGGGCGAGAGCCGCCGCGAATCTCCCGTCAGCGGCTCCGGCTCGGGAAAGGCGATCGACGCGCTCATGGCGCCCACCGTATCAGTTGCTGTACCAGGCTCTTGCACCTGGTACTCGGGTCGCGTAGCATCGCCGGCGATCCACACAGGCAGAGGGAACGGCAGGGATCATGCAAACCGACGAAGACGCGACCGGCCGTGCGCGGCGGGCGAACATGACGTCGAGGCACGGGCTCGGGCCGGTGAACGCGATCGCGGTCGCGGTCGTGCTGGTGACGCTGGCGTGGTGCCCGCCGGCATCGGCGAACTCAACGCCGAGCCCTCCGTCGACGGTCACGGCGTCGAACAAGACATCTGCCGACGGGTTTTCGGGATGGGAGAAGAAGGTCACCGATGTCGACGGCTCCGGCGAGCCGGAAATTGCCGTCGGTCCGAGTGGCACGCCGCTGCTGGTCGCGTTCAACGGCTGTGGAATCGCCGTGTCTCACGACCGTGGCGCCACGTTCACGGTGAGTCCGAAGCATCCAGCGGACCCCGGGCCCACGCCGGGCGACCCTTACCACAGCTGCTCAGATCCGGCCGCCACAATCGGGCCGGGCAACGTCCTCTACACCGGCGCGGGCTGGTGGGACACGCCCGGCGGGGCCGTCGACTACTACAACACGTATGTCGCTCACTCGGCGGACGGGGGGTCCACCTGGAGCAAGCCGGTGTTCGCGACCGGCGACCGCGCGGCGCCGCAGCAGCTTCTGCTGGGTCGCAACACGGGCCACACCGACCGGCTGTTCCTTACCGCCGACGCCGGCACCGGAACCGTGTACGCCAGCGCGACCGACTTCCCACGCTTCGTGCGCTGGGTGGTCGCGTCACATGATGGGGGGGCGACCTTCGGCCCGCCACGCGCGATCGACTCGTACCTCTACCCGCAGATCCAGGGAGAGCAGGCCGGCGACTACGTCCCCGCTGCCGCCCACGGCGTGATCGCGTTCGCCTACGCCGCGTCAGCCGCGCCTGGGACTACCAGCTGCCCGTGCGGGATCTTCGAGACCAGTCGTGACGACGGGGCGACCTGGACCCGGCATCCCACCCCGTTTCCCGCCAACTGGGTCGCCGCGGATCCGAGCCACCGGGGTCGGTTTGCGATCATGAGCGGCCAGGGCGCCACCGCGACGCCGGCGTTCTCCGGGGCGGTCGCCATAAGCACCACCCACGACAGTGGCCGCAGCTGGTCAGAGCCGGTCCTGATCGGTGAGCCGACGGGGCACCCGAAGATTCAACCGTGGATCGCCTACTCCCCGACCGGCGTACTCGGCGTCGGGTACAAGACCCTCGATGCCGGGCTGATCTCGCAGCCTCAGTTCTTCCTGGACATCCTGTCCGGGCAGCTGTCGTACACCTACGACTTCTGGACCGCTGTCTCCTTCGACAACGGCCGCACGTTCAGCCGACCGC
The DNA here is from genome assembly GCA_963800475.1 of uncultured Solirubrobacterales bacterium. Taxonomy (GTDB): domain Bacteria; phylum Actinomycetota; class Thermoleophilia; order Solirubrobacterales; family Solirubrobacteraceae; genus Palsa-465. Next base: position 758,000 of record CAWDAZ010000002.1, read on the forward strand.
TGCGGGCCAGTAATGCCGTCTCGCCGCCCGGAAACGCGGACGGCAACGACGATTTCTCAAACGTCGCCCTCGACGACAACTGCCTGTACGCCGCCTGGGGAGATCAGCGGACCAGCCCCACCAACCCGGCGCCGGGCCCGGTCGCTGTCTACTTCGCGCGCATCCCCCTGCAGGCGTATTCGAGGTAGCGCGTGAAGTGGAGCCAGCCGGACTCGGGCGGGGCGGCACGAGAGTTCGGGCGCTTGCGCCGAAGCGCCGGCGGTGGGAGGATTGGGTGAGCCGGGATGGAGACCCGGCGAGGGTTTGGGATCGGATCGAAGGGGCGTGTATGTGTCAGTGGATTAGCCGTCGCAGACTTGCCGCGCTGGCGGTGTCGAGCATCTCGCTGTTGGCGGTGGTAGGCGCCGGCGGGCTGCTGGCTCCCGCCGCCTCTGCCAACCAGGTCATCAACGATTGCACGATTGTGGCCAACCCCACAGCCCAGCATCACACGGTCTGCCCGGGCCACGACCTGTACCGCGCCCACCTCGGCGACGTCAACTTGTTCTACGCCAACCTGTTCTTCGCCGACCTGTTCGAGGCCCACCTGGTAGGGGCCAGCCTGATCCACGCCAACCTGTCCGACGCCGCGCTCTACCGCGCAAATCTGTACGGCGCAGACCTTTACCGTGCGAACCTCTCAGGCGCCATTCTGGCCCACGCCGACCTGCGCCGCGCCGACCTGAGCGACGCCAACCTGCACCGCGCGGACCTTAGCTCCGCCACGATCACGGACGCCGACCTCACGCGCGCCAATCTGTCCGACGCCTCTCTGCTCCACGCCAACCTGGCCTACACGGTGTTGGACGACGCCAAGTTCTGCCACACGACGATGCCGGACGGGAAGGTCAACGACAGCGGCTGCTAGCTGCTCCCCATCGCGCAGCATCAACCGCGGTGGGCGGTCGGCGATCCTGCTGCTGGTCTTGGCCTGACGCGACAGTCGGGCAGTGGCTATTGCCGCTCGATCCAGATGGCGCACGGCGCGGCGCCTCGACGGACGCTCGGGATCAGCCGCGCGATCTCCTCGGGGTACAGGCGACCGATTGCGTGGAGCGCGAGAAGGATCTTGTAGCTCGGATTCATCGCCAGGAACGCCTGGAGTAGGTATTGCTCTGTCCAGTACGCGTTCAGGTCGGTGATGTAGCCCGAGGGGTAGTCCCACGGCAAGAAGACGTCGTGGAAATGAACGGCGACACCGGGCGCCAGTCGGGGAAGCACGTCGAGCACGACGTGGTTCACCTCTCCTCCCATCTTCACGGTGTGGCTTGTGTCGACGAACAGAACATCACCGGCTTGGAGATCGCTCCACTCCCGCGGGGCCATCTCAGCCGCCGAGATCCTGATGATCCGGGCGATCCCTTCCAGTTGCGCATGCGCGCACGGGTCGATGACCGTGTGTTCGCCGCCGCCGGCATCCGCGAGGGCGCGGGCGATGAGCATCGTGGAGTAGCCGGAACCTAGCTCGAGGACACGCGTCGGCCGCCGAGCGCGGACGGTCGCATAGAGCACCTCTGCATCGGCCGCCTCGTAGAAACCGTTTCGGAGATGAAGCTCATCAGGCGCGCCACGCTCAGGGATGTCCAGACCCCCGAGAAACGGGCCGAGTTCGTCAATCAGATAGGCGAGTTGGTGCTCAGGCTCGAACTCGACCCCTGCCATCGCGCTCCGCGCCTGGCTTGAGGGGACTGCTGCTCGATCGGGAATCGGCGAATTGAAACCGCGGCGGATCGCGTCATAGCCAAGGCGGCCCGCGGCTGCCGTTACGACGCGAGTGGATGTCCTCCGCAGCCTTCCTCTCGCAAACCGAACGGTTCGACCCGAAGTTCCGAGCATCCCCACGGCGGAGCCTAACGCTAGTCGCCGACCAGCACTTCCGCCAATTACGGCCGCGTCCAGGACCCTCTCAGGGATGGGCGAGGGATTGCCGATAGTTCTCACGTGGGCACTGTCGATGTGAGCCATGGACCAGCTGCTCGGCGCGCGACTCGCTGGGCTGGCGTGGCCGGTCCGAGCACCTCGACCCGTGGACGGCCGGTCGCGATGCCGTAGAGCTGGCGATCGATGGCCGGGTGCCCGAGCTGCTCGTCGTCTTCAGCTGTGATCGCTGCGCCGGCGTGGAGCTGCTCTCCGGGGTCGCGGAGCTTGCGCGAGGCGCGCACGTCATCGGGTGCTCGGTTCCGAGCGACATTGGCCCCGACGGTCCCGGTGAGGACGGGGTGCTGGTGCTCGCGCTCGGCGGAAGCGGCTTCCGCGTTCGCACCGCCGCTGCGTCCGGGCAGGACGGTCCCCGCTGCGCTGGGCAGGTCGCGGCCGAGCAGCTCCGCTGCGGGAGCGCGGGCGCGCACCGGGAGCTCGTGATGCTTCTCACCGCTTCCCAAGTCGGCGATCAGAGCGAGATCGTGAGGGGCGCCTACGGCGTCCTTGGCGGCGCGGTCCCGCTGGTCGGCGGATGCACGGGCAAGAACACGTCCGCTGCGCCCAGCAGTCAGTTCCATCGTGGCGACGCGTTCGTCGATGCGTCGCCGCCTCGCTGCTCACCGACGGTCCAGTCGGAATCGGGGTCGAGCACGGCCTCACCCGAGTGGGAGAGCGAATGGTCGTCACCCGCAGCGATGGCGGGCGGGTGCTCGAGCTCGATGACAAGCCTGCCCTGGACACCTACCTCGAGATGCTCGACGCGCCTCGTGAGGCCGCGACCGATCCCGATGCCTTCACCGAGTTCGCGCTCGCGCACCCGATCGGACTGAGCCGCAGCAGCGGGCCCGATCAGGCGCGCTGCATCAGCGCCGCCGGGTTCGATGACCGATCGCTGCTGTGTGTCGCTGAAGTTCCCCAAGGCTCGTTGGCGTGGCCTCTGCACGAGAGCGTCTCCTCGACGATCGCCGCAGCCGAAAGTGCATGCGAAGAGGCCCTGGCAGGCCTGCACGGGGCACCCCCGACGGCGGTGCTGGTGTTCGACTGCATCGGCCGGCGCAAGTTGCTGGGCTCCGACGGCGCGCGCGAGGAAGTCGACGCGCTGAATCGAGCCGCCGCCGGTGCTCCGCTCGCGGGCTTCTACACGCACGGCGAGATCGCCCGCACGCACGGAATCAGAGGCTTTCACAACAAGACCGTTGTGGCTCTTGCGCTCGGTTAGGGCATGCCGCTGCTCAACGAGCCGAACGAGAGTTGGCCGGCTCAGCAGCTCGCCGAGTTCCTGGCGATCCTGTCGGTGCACTCGGATCCGGGCGCCGCGACGTGCAACGGGATCGAGCGCGTAGCAGAGGCTCTGGACGCGGAGGTCGCGGCGGTCGTCCGCGACGGCTGCCCGATCGTGTCGATCGGGTTTCCCGCCGGTGAGGTACCGGAGGCCCTGCTCCGGCGGCTGGTGGCGAGCAACTGCCGACGCTGCGACCTGCCGTGGATCGGCGACTGCGGCGTCGCTCGCGAGCCGCTCGACCGGGAGCAGCTGACCTCGCTGCTCGTCGCCCGTGCCGGCCGGGAGCTGACGGGCGAGGAGCGGGATCTCCTCCGGGGGATGGCCCGCGTGCTGGGCCTGGTCCGGGAGATGGTCGGGCGGCGGGTGCTCCTCGAGAGGGTCTCGGCGATCCAGCGCCAGATCGTGCGCCGAACCCCAGCCAGGGCCGTCGTCGATGCGATCGTGGCGGGCGCGACCGAGCTCACGGAGAGCGAGGTCGGGGTCATGCGCCGAACCGATCCGGAGCACCCGACTCAAACCCTGATCGTCGCAGACCACGGCCTCGACGCCGACACACTCCGGTGCATTCGCAGGGGCCGGATGGGGGTTGGCGTGAGCGGCAAGGCTGCCCAGCAAGACCGCCTCATCGTGATCGAGGACTACCGCTCGTCGCCGATCGCGAACCCGGCTCTGATCGACTCGATCGGGGCCGCGATGGCTGCACCCGTCCGCGAGCTGGGCGCCGTCGTCGGCAGCCTCGTGGTCGCAAGCCGCGTCGCTGGACGCCGGTACTCGACGGCCGAACGAGCCGCGCTCGAGACCTTCGCTGAGCACGCCAGCATGGCGCTGACCGACGCGCACATGGTGGACGACGCGCTTCACCGCGCGATGCACGACCCGCTAACAGGGCTTGCGAACCGGACGCTCTTCTGCGACCGGCTCGCAGACGCGCAGCAGCGCGCGGCAAGTACCGGCGACACGAGCGCGGTGCTGTTTCTCGACATCGATCGCTTCAAGACCGTCAATGACTCGCTCGGGCACGCATGCGGCGATGAGCTGCTGATCGCGGCGGCCGGGCGGCTTCAGGCATGCGTGCGGCCGAGCGACACCGCGGCCCGCTTCGGCGGCGATGAGTTCGCGGTACTCGCCGAGGGCGCGGACGAGCTCCTCGGGCGGCGAATCGCCGACCGGATCTTGCGTGCGTTCGAGGAGCCGTTCTAACTCGGGGGACGCCGCGCGCACCTGGGCGCGAGCATCGGGATCACGATCGTCGACCGACCGGACGGTGACGTGCTTCGCGACGCCGATCTTGCGATGTACCGGGCCAAAGCCCAGGGACGGGGGCGACACGAGCTGTTCCGCACCACCATGCGGACCGAGGCGCAGGAACGGCTCGCGCTCGAATCTGAGCTCCGCGGAGCCAGCCAGCGCGGTGAGCTGATGCTCGAATACCAGCCGATCGTTGACCTGCGCAGCGGACGCGCGCGCAGCGTCGAAGCACTCGTCCGCTGGTGCCATCCGACACGGGGTCGCCTCGAGCCGGCCACATTCATCGGGCTCGCCGAGGAGACCGGCGAGATGGCCACGTTCGGGCGGTGGATCATGCACTCCGCGTGCGAGCAGATCGCGAGCTGGCGCACTCAGGCTCCGGACCGAGCGCTGCGCCTGGCCGTCAACCTATCTCCGATGCAGCTGCACGCCACCGATGTGGTCGCCGACGTGCGCTGCGCGCTGGAGAAGACCGGCTTGACCCCCGAGGCGCTGATCCTCGAGTTGACCGAGACGGTGATCATGGATGACGTCCAGGCCGTCACCGAACGGCTCAAGCAGCTTAAGGGGCTCGGCGTCAGCATCGCGATCGACGACTTCGGTACCGGCTACTGCTCGCTGGAGTATCTCCGTCACTTCCCGATCGATTACCTGAAGATAGACCGGAGCTTCCTCGCAGACCTCGACAAGCCCGCCGCCGATCCATCGCTGACGCGTGGGATCTTGGACCTCGGCTCCAGCTTTGGCCTGACGACGATCGCAGAAGGCATCGAGCACGCCCACCAGCGCGACCGGCTACTCGATCTTGGCTGCGAACTCGGCCAGGGGTACCTGTTTGCTCGCCCACGCCCGCCCGAGAGCCTGGAACCGATCATCCTGAACGGATCACCGCTCGTGTTCACAGACGGTCACGGCTAACGCAAGCGGGGGTTCAATCGATGGAGCTAGCCGGACTCGAACCGGCGAGCGGGTACTGTCAGGACGACGGCGTAGGTTCCCTCAAGTCCTGCTTTCCTGACGACGCGCGTATAACGCGACGGGCGCGTCAGCCGCCTTTAGTCCGGGCACGCCGCGGTAGGCCTGCGCTCGGCATTATTTGCGTCCGGCGGGTCCTTCCGGCTTACGCCAGCAATCTCTCCTTCTGCTGTGCGAACTCCTCGTCGGTGAGCACACCGCTGTCGTGCAGATCACTGAGCTCCTTGAGTTTCGCGATTGCGTCTTCAGACAAGCCCCCGGAGCTTGCCGGCGCTGCTGCCTGAGCGTCGGGCGGTAGGGCCTCGGGCGGGCTGGTGCTCTGATCCTGCTCTGGCTGGTCAGCCGCGCGCTCGTCTTGGGCTCGGGCGCGATGCTTGCCCGCCACGTATGCACCACCGCCAACTACGGCGGCGCGCGCCAGCGGCCTGCGTCTTCCGAATGGTGACACTTGATGTTCCTCCTCAGTGGAGTGTCCGGCCGGCTCCGACCCCAGGGTGCCATCGCCGCGCCGATAGAGCGTGTACCTCACTGACAGTCGCATCTTCGATCGCGACTAACAACGGTGCAAACCATCGGATCCACTGCGTAGTCCGCACGGACGACCGCTAGTTGACCTGGGGGCGGGGGACGGTGACGCTGCGACGAGCTTTCGATGACGGAGCGACTCGGCGCAACGGAAGTGCCGTTGGACAAGCGTGACACGCTGCCGTGCTCCTGCCTGAACGCGACGTGTGCTTCCGTGGCATGGCGGTTCCCGAAGGACACGGTGCACGTACGCGCCTGTGGCCGGCTCAAGGCGGCACTCCCGGTCTAGGCGAGCAGGGGCAGCAGTCTGATTACGTTGCTGTAGTCAGGCCCGGCCGGCTTTCGCGCCATCGCGTTCCCGCGCGCGCTGGATCGCCGGCGGAACCCACCGGCCGTCGAGCGCCTCGGGAGCCGGAGCGTCGACTCGCATCCGGGGAACCCCGCTCGCCGTCCGTTCGCAGCCGCCGAGCCCAGGATCCAACGCCACGCTAACTGCGCGCTAGAGCCCTGTTTGTGCGTTGACGCGTCCGGTTTTCACGGCTGCTGTGAGCGCGGCGTAGTCGAGTTCGTTTTGGTCGGCGTAGAGCTCGGCGAAGTCGGCTAGTGCGTTGTCTAGTGCGGCGCTTGATCCGAGGTAGGCGCTGATCGTCACGGCGTCGCCGGAGCGTGCGTGCGCGCGGGCCAGGGTGCGGCCGCAGATCTCGGCGTAGGCGCCCAGCTCCCTGGGTTTCATGCCTTCGATGATCACCGAGCCCTTCTCGTCCCAGAGCTGGCGGAAATAGAAGTCGCGCTTGACGTCGTCGAGACCGGTGACGCGGTGCCAGCCGAGCATGATGTCGCTGGCGGCTTGCATCAGGCGCTGTCCCTCGACGACGCGCTGGCCATGGTTTTCGTACTGGCTCTTACCGAGGAACGGCTCGAGCACCGAGGGCTGGGCCTCCTTGAGCTGCAGGAACAGCGGGTCGTCGTCGTCGCGGCCGAGCATCAGCATGATCCACGCGCGGGTGCCGACGCTGCCGACACCGACGACCTTGCGCGCCGCGTGCACGTATCGGAAGCGCTCGAGTAGGTGTTTGCGATCGCCCTGCAGCGTGCGCCGGTAGCCGCGGTTCACGTCTCGCGCGAACTCCTCGATATCGCGGCCGCCGGCGAGGTCCTCGACCGGGACGATCAGCGGCGGGTCGCTGACGATTCGCCGCTGTCCGTCGACCGTCGTCGTGAGCTTTGAGAACGCCCGCATGCTGTCCTTCGCCCGGGTCTTGGCGAGGTTCTTGTCCATCAGCTTGCGGCGCTTGGCGCTCGCCGCGCTTTGAAACTGTGCGATCAGCACGTTGGCGTCGACTCGCGAGTACCACAGATCGAGCGTCTTCAGCGACGCGAGCTCCCTGATCGCGTCGCGATACGCGCTTGTCACGGCCACGTTCACCGTGCGGCGCTGCTTTGCCGGGAAGCCGAGGTCGCGGCCTGCGACCGCGAAGCTCGCGACCAGCCGCTTGAGATCCCATTCGAACGGGCCGGGCAGCGTTTCGTCGAAGTCGTTGATGTCGAACACCAGCCGCCGGTCCGGCGCGGCGAACGCACCGAAGTTCGACAAGTGCGCATCACCGCACAGCTGCACGCGGAGGCCAGTTCTCTGCCAACCGGCGAGGTCCGCCGCCATCAGATACGCGGCGCCGCGATAGAACGTAAACGGCGAGACGAGCATCCGCCCGTAGCGGATCGGCACCAGCTCCGGCAAGCGCGACGCCGCCTGCTCCTCCAGGAGCTCAACCGGATCGCGACGACCCGACGGCGCCACCCACTCGCCGTGCACGCTCCGCGGCACCTCCGCCCGCTCCGCCTTGCCCCGCGCCGCACGCTCGCGCAGCGACAGATGCGGGACCTTGCCGTCACCCCCGGACTCTCTGACGGTTGGCCGCGCCGCACCCTCCCGGTCGTCCGCACTGCTCGACTGCGTGTTCCTGACGCTCATCTCTGCGGCTCCTTGTGACGACCGGCCCGGGTGGCGGCTGGCGTCGATCCGGATCCCGGGCACCGGACCGACGCCCACAATCGTGGAGGCCATTTGGAGGCGGCGCATCACCTTGATCGGATGAGGTTTGTGCGCGGGCGCTGGCTAGCGTCTTCCGTCGTGGCCGAAGAACGCAATCTCGTGCACCCCAGCCACGCCGACGAGCCAGCCCGCGCGCTCCAGCAGACGATGCTCGGGCTCCTCAACGAGCAACTCGCCGCCAAACGCCTCACCCCATCAGCCGGCGAGCGACCCGGCTACCGACCACCCGCGACCGGCTGAGCCGTCGACTCGTGATCTCGACTTCCCGACGAGATCGCGGGAGCATCGGTCCAATGAGTGAACGATTAGCCGATGGTCCAGTGCGGCAGGACCGGGATGCCGGTCTGCTGATGCACAGCAAGGATTTCTGCCTTGGTTGAGTCGCGCAAGCCTGACGAGCAGGCGGAGGTCGAGTGCGAGATGGGCGCACTTGATTCCTGGTCGGTCAGGATGGGCTACTAGGATGCGCGGATGAGCGCCGACGCGCATGTTGGAGCGTCGTCGGTAGGGGCGGGAACGGCGAAAGCGGCGGGCGCGGCGGGGATCGTGCTGATGACGCTGGCGGCGGGGCAGTTCGTCATGGCCCTCGACACGACGGTCATGAACACAGCGATCGCGACCGTCGCCAAGGACGTTGGAACCACGGTGACCGGGATCCAGACCGCGATCACGCTCTACACGCTGGTGATGGCCTCGCTGATGATCACGGGCGGGAAGGTCGGCCAGATGATCGGGCGCAAGCGGGCGTTTGCGATCGGGTGCATCATCTACGCCTGCGGCTCGCTGACCACCGCGCTGTCGCAGAATCTGACCGTGCTGATGATCGGCTGGTCGGGCCTGGAAGGGCTCGGGGCGGTGCTGATCATGCCGGCGATTGTGGCGCTGGTCGCCTCGAACTTCGGCACGCCCGACCGTCCGCGCGCCTATGGGCTCGTCGCCGCCGCCGGGGCGATCGCGGCGGCGCTGGGGCCGCTGGTCGGCGGCCTGTTCACCACCTACGCGTCGTGGCGGTGGGTGTTCGCCGGGGAGGTGGTGATCGTGCTGGTGATCCTCTTGCTGACTCGCCGCATGAAGGACACGCCGGCGGAGGAAGGCGCTCGGCTCGACCTCGTGGGCACGGCCCTGTCCGCGCTCGGGCTCGGGGCGATTGTGCTCGGCATTCTTAAGGCCGGGACGTGGGGGCTCGTGCAGCCGAAGCCGGACGCTCCTGAATGGCTCGGGCTTTCCCCGGTGATCTGGCTGATCTTCGCGGGCGCCGTGGTGCTGGTCCTGTTCGTGTGGTGGGAGAACCGGCGTATCAAGCGCGGCGAGGGTGCGCTGATCGACCCGGCGATGCTGCGCAACCTCCAGCTTCGCAACGGGGTCTCCTCCTTCTTCTTCCTGTTCCTCATCCAAGCGGGGATCTTCTTCACCGTTCCGCTGTTCCTGTCGGTCGCGCTCGGGATCTCGGCGGTCGAAACCGGCGTGCGGCTGCTGCCGCTGTCGCTATCCCTGCTCCTGTTCGCCGTCGGCGTGCCCAAGCTACGCCCGAACGCGTCACCCCGGCGCGTCGTCCGGCTCGGATTCATCATGCTGTTCGCCGGACTCCTACTCCTGGTGGGCTTGCTCGACGTCGGCGTCGGCCCGGAGATCGTCACCTGGCCGCTGCTGCTCGCCGGCTCCGGGCTCGGCATGATGGCCTCCCAGCTCGGCGCCGTGACGGTGTCATCGGTGCCCGACGAGAAGAGCGGCGAGGTCGGCGGGCTCCAGAACACCGGCACCCAGCTCGGCGCGTCGATCGGTACGGCACTCGCCGGCGCGGTGCTCATCTCCGCGATGACCGCGTCGTTCTTCACCGGTATCGAGAACAACCCGAACGTCCCTGACAGCGTCGTCTCCCAGGCGCAGACCCAGCTCGCAAGCGGCGTGCCGTTCATGTCGGAGGCCGACACCAAGGCTGCGCTGAAGAAAGCGAACGTGCCCCCCGCGACCGCCGACGAGATCGTCAAGCAGAACGAAAAGAGCCAGATCGACGGACTGCGCGCCGCGGAAGCCATCCTCGCGCTCCTCGCGCTGATCGCGCTCCCGTTCACCCGAGGCATCCCGACCGTCCAACCCGGCGCCCAAGCCAAGCCCAGACCATCCCCGGCATAGCCGACGCAGCCGGGTCTCGGATGAACTACCACACCGCTGCTCCTCCTCGCCTCGATCCGGCCCAAGCGAGACTGCTGGTCTGGAACGAGGGGGCACCGTCCGGCCACGCCGGTGGTGCTCCTGCTAAGCGACGGGATGCAGCACAGATCGAACGACCACATCGTCGGCGATCTCGGCGCTGGACGAGGGCACGGTCAGCGAGCCCTGCTCTCACAGGCCACAACCTTCCTATTGACAACAACCCCACCTTCAAAGAGATTGTCCGAGCTGCGGCGTCCCGAGCCGCCACTGCCCAGACCGTGCGCGGCTTCAGGTTTTCGATGAACGCGATGTGGGCGGAAGTCTCGCGACTGCCGCATCAAGCTGGTGCCCGCGTTGCAGATGCGGACGTCCGTTTCACCCGTGTGCTCGTCGGCGGCAGCGAATGCGCGGCCAGGAACGCCGGCGCCGTGCGAGTCGGCTCGCAACGCTCACAGCGACGAGCGACTTGCCGGTAAGGTACCCCGACGCCTGCGTCCGGCGCCGGCGTAGGTGGTAACCCTGGAGCTCAAGGAGGCAACGCGCGCATGGCCGAAGATGATGTCCGCGAGCCGGGTCAGCCCGAGACCAGGAGCAAGACCGACCAGGAAATCTTTGACGAGCAGATCGCGCGAGCGTCTGGGAAGTTCGTCGTCCAGCTGGGCGGGCTGGGCATCCTGGCAGCTCTGGTGATTTCCGTAGTCGCGCTGATCGTCGCGTCACACCGGAGCAACACGACGGTCACGGTCTCGGCTGGGCAGACCAGCGGCGGTCAGGCGACAAAGCTCACGGGAGACGCTCTGGGCCAGCAAGTCTTTGTCTCGGGCACGCCGGGCGGCGCTGAGGCGTGCGGGTCGTGCCACACGATGAAGGCCGCGGGCACGAGCGGGACCACCGGGCCCAACCTCGACAAGGAGCTGACATCCGATCCTCCGTCTGCCACGCGCGAGTCGATTGTCGATCCGAACAAGGAGATCGTCCCCGGCTACCTCGCTAACGTGATGCCGTCGAATTACGCAACTGCCCTGACTCCGCAGGAGCTCGACGCGGTAGTCAACTACGTGTACCACAGCACCAACACGAAGTTCAAGCAGTCCAAGACCGGTCCGTAGCATCCACGCTGCCGCAATCCGTGATTGCGGCGCAGTGCAAGGACCGAGGCGAGGGAGCACAGCCAAAGGCAGGACCACCGCTGGGCGCGCTGCCCAGCCACTCCCCCAGTCGGCTCAGAAAAGGCCCTACCGAGCTCACCCGTCGACAAACAGGCCGTGAAGCGGGCCAAAGAGAGACATAGAGCGGCGCGAGACGCTGGGGAGCTCTTGCAGCCGATGGGTGAGCGGCTCACCCATCGGCTGTGTCGGCGCTCAAGTTGCTAAGGGCGAACGCAGGTCTTCCTGGGCGCGAGCGCGCATGCGCGCGGCGGTGCGGCCCTGGGCGTATGCGGCTCAGCTGCCGGGGGGCGCCACTCATCCGAATCGGATGATGACCCTTCCGCGGCCCGGGCTCAGCATGTGTTTTGCCGGTGGAGGTGTGCCGTAGACGTCTGTGGATTGGGAAACGAGAGGAGGAGCGGATTCATGCCGGAAGGAATCGATCGCACCAGGCTCCCCATCCGGCGGCCGCCGTTCGCTGGTACGACGAGCCGGACGCTCGAGGGCTCAGCGCCCGACTGGAACCAGGCGAGCCACGTCCAGCCGCCCGGGGGTGCGCCGAATGTGCTGCTCGTCCTGATCGACGACGCCGGCTTCGGCAACCCGAGCACGTTCGGCGGTCCGATTCGGACCCCGAACTACACGCGGCTGGCGGAGAGCGGGCTGCGCTACAACCGCTTCCACGTCACCGCGCTGTGCTCTCCGACGAGAGCCGCGTTGCTGACGGGACGCAACCACCACCGAGTCGGCTTTGGGATGGTGAGCGAGTTTTCCGGCCCCTTCCCGGGGTACAACGCCACGATCCCGCACGATTGCGCGCCGTTCCCGCGCATTCTCCAGGACAACGGCTACCTGACGGGAGCGTTCGGGAAGTGGCATCTGACCCCGGACAACCAGCAGGGCTTCTCCGGGCCGTTCGACCGCTGGCCGCCCCGGCTCGGGTTCGATTACTTCTGGGGCTTTCTCGGCGGTGAGACCGGGCAGTACGACCCGTTGATCTCCGAGAACCAGAAGATCATCGGGGTTCCCGGAGCCAAGCACGACGGGCAGTACTACTTCCAGGACGATCTCGCCGACAAGACGATCGACTGGCTTCACCGGATCCGGTCCGAGAGGTCCAAGACCCCGTGGTTCGCGTATGTCGCAACCGGCTGCAGCCACGCCCCCCACCATGTCCCGCATCAATGGTCAGACAAGTACCGGGGTGCGTTTGACAACGGCTGGGACGTGATGCGGGAGGAGACGTTCGCGCGGCAGAAGCAGCTGGGTGTCATCCCCGCCGACTCGGAGCTCCCGCCCCGCAACGACGCGTTCCCAACCTGGGACTCGCTCGACGAGACGCACAAGCGCCTGTACGCCCGCCAGATGGAGGTCTACGCGGGCTACTCCGAGAACGCCGACTGGAACATCGGCCGGATCGTCGACGCCATCGACGCGATGGGCGAACTCGAGAACACGGTCGTGGTCTGGATCTGGGGCGACAACGGCGCGAGCATGGAGGGCACGCTCACCGGCACGTTCAACGAGCTGACGACGCTGAACGGGATCCCGCTCACTCCCGAGCAGCAGATGGGGCTCCTGTTCAAGCACGGCGGTCTCGAGGCCTGGGGCGGCGAGCAGCTCGCTCCGCACTACTCGGCTGGGTGGGCGTGGGCCGGCAACGCCCCGTTCGACTGGGGCAAGCAGGTCGCCTCGCACCTCGGCGGCACGCGGAACCCGCTGGTCGTGCACTGGCCCGGCGGGATCGGCGACGCCGGCGCGGTTCGCGGCCATTACACGCACGTCACCGACGTCGGCCCGACGATCCTCGAGCTCGCCGGGATCCCGATGCCCGACTCGATCGACGGCATCGAGCAGCAGCCGTTCGACGGGGTCACGTTCGCCGACTCGCTGGCGGATGCGGCCGCGCCGGAGCGGCACACGCAGCAGTACTACGAGATCCTCGGCAACCGAGGCATGTACAAGGACGGCTGGCTGCTGGCACAGCGGCTGCGGCGGATCCCTTGGAACCTGGATCCGGAGAAGCTGCGCGAGTTCGGCCCGGGCTGGAATCCGGATGACGAGCCCGTCGAGCTCTACTACCTGCCCGATGACTTCACGCAGTCGAACAACATCGCGGCCGACCATCCCGAGAAGGTGCGTGAGCTCAGCGAGCTGTTCTGGGCCGAGGCCGAGCGCAACCACGTGCTGCCGCTGCTCGGCGGCATGACTTCGTTCTTCGGCATCTTGCCACCGGTTCCGCAGGAGTCGAAGTTCGTGTTCCGCGGCGATATCGAGAACGTCCCGAGCGGGATGATCCCGCGGATCTACAACCATTCGTATACGGTCAGCGCCGACCTGGTCGTCCCCGAGGCCGGTGCGGAGGGGGTGATCGTCGCCGAGGCCGACCATCTCGGGGGGTTCGTGCTGTTCGTCCAGGACGGAAAGCTCAAGCACACCTACTCGATGCTCGGCGTGCTCGAGTACACCCAGGCTGCCGAGCAGCCGCTGCCGAGCGGCGAGGTCAACGTCGAACTCGTGTTCACCGCCGACGCGGCGAAGCCGGCGACCGGCGGCGAGGTGACCCTGCTCGTCAACGGGGAGCCGGCCGCGAGCGGGCGGATGGAGCACACCGTGCCCGGCCGCTTCTCGGGCTACTCCGGCATGGATATCGGTCGCGACAACGGCCTCGTCGTCGACCGCAGCTACGCCGACAAGGCGCCGTTCGCCTTCACGGGCGAGGTCAAACAGGTCATCTTTGACATCGCCCCGCACATGAGCGAGGAAGACGCGAAGGCGCTGCACGAGCACGCGGCCCAGGCCCTGGCGGCACACGCCGCGAGCGCCTGAGATGGAGGCAAAGAGGAACGCATGAATGACGACCAGCAGCTGGACGTCCTGATCGCGGTCTACCTGATCCCCGACCTGGCGCAGCAGGACTTCGACGCCTACGCCAAGCTCGCAGGCGACGGCGAGATCGTCACCGACGGCGTGGCCCTCGTCGTGAAGGATGCCGACGGCGAGGTGCAGCTCAAGGAGACCGGCGACCACCTCGGCCGCAAGGGCGTCAAGGTTGGCGGCGGCGTCGGGCTCGTCGTCGGGCTTTTCGCCCCGCCGCTCCTAGCGGCGACTGTCGTCGGCGCCGCCGCCGGCGCACTGGCAGGGAAGTTCGCGCGCCACCGCGTGCAGGCCGGCATCGCCGAGAAGATGGACGACGCGCTTCCCTCCGGATCGGCCGGCATCATCGCGATCTACGAGCACGACGGGGCCGACGCGGTCGCGGGCGCTCTCGTGAATGCGATCCGCACCTCGACCGCCCAGATCGACAAGGCGTCGATCGACGAGCTGAAGGCTGGCCTGGAGGAGGCATCGGCGGGGCTCGCGGGCTGAGGAAGCCGGATGATCGAGATGATCGAGGGGCTTCCCGACGGTGTCGTCGGGCTCGAAGCGGTCGGGAAGGTCGACTCCCGCGACTACAAGACGACCGCGGCACCCGAGGTGGATCGGGCGCTATTGCGGCACCGAAGATTCGCCTCATGCATACGCTCGACGACCGCTTCACCGGCTACACGGCCGACGGGGCATGGCAGGACGCCCTGCTCGGGCTCGCCCATCCCGAGCGCATAGCCGTCGTCACCGACTCTCAGAGCGGGCTCCAGATGTCGCCCTGTCTCAAGCTCGGATAGTGGTAGCAGTCGACCGAGGCCCGAACTACGCAAACCGGTAGCGAGTAAAGGCAATCGGGGGACCGCTGGGCGACCGTTCGGGGCATCGTCGCGGCCGGTGGACGCCCCTGTCAGGGAGCCACCACAGCACGGCGAGGCCGCTGCATCCCGCGACCCCAAGTGCACCCCAAGGCAGGACACCGGACCGATCCCGAACTGACACTGCCAACACAGAGAGGCCTGCTTTACAGGCCTTTCTGAAGTGGAGCTAGCCGGACTCGAACCGGCGACCTCCTGGGTGCGATCCAGATCCTTCTGTCTCGCCGTGTCCAGCGGTGTCCACTAAATGCCTGCATAGCCGCACTTTCGCGTGGTCACGAGAGGACACCGGAAGACGTGAGGAGACAAACTGATGCACCCCAAATGCACCCTCGCCTCGCCCCGGCAACGGCGCCGACAGTGCTAGCGGAGCGCGGATCCGAGCTCGCTGGCGAGTTCGGACCGCGCGTTGGCGATGGCAGTCTGCGCCTCGAGCCGAGGACTGTCCTCGAATTCGTCCATCACGTGGCCGTACCTGCTCAGTGTGAGCCGCGCGTCGTGTCCGAGCTGCCGGGCCACGTAGATCACCGACCGGCCCTCGTGGATCAGGAGCGACGCGAACGAGTGCCGGAGGTCGTAGGGTCGCGCGTGCTCTAAGCCGGCGCCGTCCACGGCGCGCTTGAACGCCCGGCGCCGCCATGACTGATAAGCGGGTTGGGTCCAGAGGGTCCCATTGGCCGAAGGGAAGACGAGCGTCTTGCCGGAAGGTCGTCCGCTCAGGAGGCGCCACTCGCGGAGATCGGCTGCGAGCGGTTGCAGGAGTCGCACGGTGCGATGCGCTGCGGTCTTCGTGTCTTTCTCCTCGCCGAGCGAGACGGCTCGCTCAACCAGGATCGTCTGCTCGCGGATGTCGCGCCACTGCAGTGCCAGCGCTTCGCCCGGTCGCAGGCCGGCGTAGGCGACGACGCTGATCAGCGCCGCGTCCCGCGGCGTGCTGGCCGCACGCATCCGCTCGATGGACGACGGCGGCAAGGGTCTGACCTCCTGGTGCCGCGGTCGCGGCGCCTTGCGGACGCCACGGGCGGGGTTCGCCTGGATCTGCCCGCCCTCCAAGGCACGCTGCAGTATCGACCCGAGCAGGTCGAATGCGTGACGGATTGCGACTCGGCCATAGCCGGCGGCGAGCCGGTCTGCCTGCCACCGAGCGATCATCTCCGGGGTGATCGCTCGAAGCTCGAGCGGACCGAGCTCTGGCAGCACGTGCTTGACGAGCAGATGCTCGTAGTGCACCTGCGTCTTCCTCGCGAGGTTTGACCCGTAGGCCGGAGCCCAGGTCTCGGTTACGTAGTCGAGCAGCGTCTCCCGGCCGCTGTCGATGGAGACGAGCGTCCCAAGCTGCTGCCGTCGTCTGATTTCCGCGGCGAATGTGACCGCGTCGCCTTTGCGGTCGAAGGTCTGCGATCGATAGCGCTCGCCCTGCGCCACCGGACCCTCCAGCGCACCGCTCCGCTCGCCAGGACACACTTCTGGATCTCCATCTCGTACAGGATGTCACCGGCGGAGGCGCTACCGCGCCGCATCGACGTCTCAGAGGCGAGCGGTGGGCCACTTCAGGATCGGAGTGCTCCCACGTTGCCGGAGGGGTCGTGAGGCTGGGCGCCGCGAACACGGAAAGCGATCGCCCTGCCGTCCTCGCTGGAAGAAGACGCACGTGGCCCTCCGAGCCGTCTGGCATCTTCGTCGGCATGAGCCCGACTGTCTTTCGTGACGGTCCGTTCCGGTTCTTTTTCTTCTCGCGCGAGGAGGAACGGCTCCACATCCACGTTGAGTCTGCTGACGGCGAGGCCAAGTTCTGGATTGAGCCCAAGATCGAGGTTGCTCGCAACTACCGGCTGAGCGAGCAGGATTTGAGCCGGGTCCTACAGTTGGTGGTCGATCACGAGCAGGAGATCAGAGATGCATGGCATCGCCATTTCGGACGCTGAGGTCACCAACATTTCCAGGCATGGCTTCTGGATGCTGGTCGACGGCCGCGAGCTGTTCCTTCCGTTCGAAGAGTTCCCGTGGTTCAAGCAGGCCACCGTCGAGGCGGTCCTACGGCTCGAGCGGCCCGCGCCGGGACATCTGCGATGGCCCGACCTGGACGTCGATCTAGCGCTCGATTCGATCGAGCACCCTGAGCGCTATCCCCTCAGGTCAAAGCTCTAGCGGCTCGTCCCGGTTTCTCCGGTAGCGACCCCCTCAAGGTCATGCTCCTTGGCGACGTCGCCACGGACCGACCTTGACCTATGCCGTCCTAAGGCCCATTAGGGCCTTTGAAGCCCTCTGCCACGGTCCCTTTTGCCCCTCAACATCGCTCCCGCCCGCCCCGCCCGCGAACCGGATCGCACCCCGAGTCAGACTACCCGCACGTAACAACGTGGGGGGCGGGTAGTCTGACTCGGGGACGGAGCAAATCACCAGAGCGGGCGGGGGCTTCGGCGGCTGTAGGTGGTCCCCTAAGGTGACCACTTTGCGGACCACTTTGCGGACCACTTTGATGACCACTTTGATGACCGGTTCACGGCGGTAAAGGGGGCCGCCGGGGTCCCGAGATCCGCGCATAGGGAGACCGCGTGCGGCTGCGCGGAAAGTCGCGTCCGGACGTGGAAGCGGGGCCGGGCCGGGACGATCGCTCGCGTGGCAAAGCACAAGCCGGCCTCCATGCCAGGAAGCAGCGTGCTGGGCTTGACCCAGGACGGTCTGGCGGCGTACAGTCAATCGCGGGGCCGAAGTTCAAGCAGCACAGAGGGGGTCTTCATGGCGGCGGTTCGATGACCGACGTAGCTGTTCAAGGTAGGGGTGAGCACGCTGCTAGCGCGAGGCTTCCAACCCCTGGCGAGAAGAGGGCAGCGTCTTGGGCTGGATGGTTCATGGCGATCACGTTCGTCACGTCGATCGCGGCGCTGCTTCTGTACCACCCGGTCCTACACGACCACAACTACATCCTGGGGGCGGGCCACGATCCGCGTATCGAGTTTGCGGCTGTTCTCGAGGTCTTCTTGATGATCTCGGGCATCGGCGTGGCGGTCGTCATGTTCCCGATCCTCAGGCGCGAGAGCGAGCGCCTCGCGCTTGGCTACGTCGCGTCGCGGATCGTCGAGTCGACGATGATTGGCGTTGGGATCATCAGCCTCCTATCGGTCCTGACGCTGCGTGGGGATCTGGCGGCGTCCGTTGGCGCCAACGCCGGATCGCTTGCGATCGCGGGTCGAACGCTCGTCGCGATCCATAATTGGACGTTCCTGATGGGACCGGGATTCTGTGTCGGCGTCAACGACGTCCTGCTGGGCTATCTGATGTACAGGACCGGCCTAATGCCGCCGCGCCTCGCGATGATCGGCCTGATCGGCGGCCCGCTGATCTTCGCTTCGAAGATCGTCGTTGTGTTCGGTGCCTGGGGCATAACCAGCTCGACGGCCGGCGTCTTCGCGATTCCGGTGTTCGTCTTCGAGGCCTCGTTTGCGATCTACCTGATCGTCAAGGGGTTCAGGCCGTCCCGAGTCCTCTCTGGAGAGCCGGCAACATAGGGCCGGGACGCCGGGATCTGCGCGTAGAGACGCTCGCTTTCCGCTCGTAGCAGGTGCGCGGTTCGGATGGCCGCGATTAGCGCCGCCGAACGAAACGAGGTCTTCTGCGTAGCCAGCTTCTGCATCGTCCCGAGGCTGCAGAAGCCTGCCTTCGGGGTCCGCGCGCTCTCGCGTCTCGTCCAACTCGGGCATCTGGGCGACGGTCGGCGAGGTGCCTGCTCAGCCGAGGAAGCAGCGGTCGAGCTCGAGCACGGTCCCCAGCGGGGTGCACCGCCGGATTGTCTGGCTAAGCGATCGTCTCGTCACCGACATCGCGTCTGGTGGGCTAAACGCGGATCCTAGGCGCGAGCCGGAGCCGCCGCGATCAGGCCAACGTACGGAGGGTGCACGGCTATCGGTTCTCGATCCGGGAGGCGCCCGCGGTTACTCGATGCAGGGCGAGGCGTGATCGAGGCACCGGATCGTGCTTGGTCCAAGATGGGGATCGGGGTCGGCCAATATGGGTGGTGCTCCCGATGTGCGCACTGGGGGTCGCGCGTACGTTGGTCGCATGTCAGGCGGCCAATCCACGAGGAGGACCGATATGCCGCGATACGTGGTGCAGCGCACCTTTCCGGAGGGCCTGCACATCCCAGTCGAGAACGGTGGAGCGGAGCTCTGCCGAGGGGTCGTCGAGCGCAACGCCGAGGAGGGCGTGACCTGGATCAGCTCGTTTGTCTCGGAGGACAAGACCCGCACGTTTTGCATCTACGACGCACCTTCGCCCGAGGTGATCCGCAAGTCCGCCGCTCGCAATGAGCTGCCGGTCGACCGGATCACGCGGGTGAGCGTGCTCGATCCGTATTTCTACTCATAGCGAGGAGGAACGAATGTTCAAGCACCATCTGATCAAGCGTTGGCTGACCGGCGCTCTGGTGATCGCCGCGGCAAGCTTCCCGGCGGCGGCCCAAGCGCGGTTCTCTGTGGATCCGCCCGCCGGAAGTGGGCCGCCGATCACGAGCGCGCGGTCGGTGCCTCAGGGGACGAGCTCGCACTCGTCGTTCCAGTGGGGCGACGCCGGAATCGGCGCAGCCGGAGTCGTCGTGCTGCTCGGCGCAGGCGGGCTGGTCGCGAGCGCGACGCGGCGTCGCCGTCGCCCGGTCGTCAGCTGACAGATAGGGTCCGGCCGGGGACTATGTGCGTCCCCGGCCGGTCTGTTTACGCGCGTTGTTGGACGTGGCAGACTGCGGTCACCATGAGGCCGGGGCACCGCGAACGAGGCACCGCGGGGCGATGAGCGTCGTCGCGGCTGGTGCAGGTGGGGAACTTCTCGAGCGAGACGAGAGCATGTCTACGCTGAGTGGCCTCCTGGCGAGCGTTCGATCCGACGCGACCGGGCTATTAGTCTGGGTGGGCGGCGAAGCGGGCGCTGGCAAGACGGCTCTTCTGCGCCGCTTCTGCGAACTTCAGGACAGGCGCGTGCGAATCTTGTGGGGTGCCTGTGAGCCGCTGCGAACCCCGCGTCCACTCGGTCCCTTCATGGATGTCGCCGAAGCGGCCGGCGGAGACCTCGCGGACCTGGTCGCGGTGAGCGCTAGACCACATGAAGTGGCACGGGCGCTGCTGGACGAGCTCCGTGGCCGCGGGCCCACAGTCCTGGTGCTGGAGGACCTCCACTGGGCGGACGAGGCCACGCTCGATGTGGTGGCATTGCTTGCGGCACGGATCAGGTCGGCGCCGGCGCTCGTGCTGGCAAGCTATCGGGATGACGAACGCGATCGCGCGCCTGCGCTGCGGGTCCTGCTGGGAGAGCTGGCCGAGCGCCCGCGGCGGCTGAAAGTCGAGCCGTTTTCGCCCGCCACCGTTGCGGTACTCGCAGAGCCGTACGGCCTGGACGCAGCTGAGCTACATGCCCGCACTGGCGGCAACCCGTTCTTTGTGACCGAGGTGCTGGCGGCCGCCGGCGAGCGACTGCCCGAAACCGTGCGTGACGCCGTGCTGGCGCGGGCCGCGCGCCTGTCGGAGGCTGCGCGACGGCTGCTCGAGGCGGTCGCCATCGTTCCCGGGCAGGCGGACATGTGGCTACTACAAGGGCTGGCGGGCAGCCTCCTCGATCATGTCGACGAGTGCTTGGCTTCGGGGGTGCTGACCGCCGGGGACGCAAGCGTCGCGTTCCGTCACGAGCTTGCCCGCCTGGCGATCGAAGAGGCGATCCCGCCGAATCGAAGACTCGCCCTGAATCGGGCGGCCCTCGCCGCCTTGGAAGGCAAACAGGACGCCGACTTCGCGCGTGTCGCCCACCACGCTGAGGCCGCCGCCGACGCCACGGCTGTACTGCAATGGGCGCCGCGGGCGGCTCAGCGGGCCGCCGCCTCAGGTGCCCACCGCGAGGCGGCGGCGCAGTACGCACGGGCGCTGCGGTTCGCCGACGCACAGCCGCCAGAGCTGCGCGCCGAGTTGCTTGAGGGTCGTGCCGAGGAGTGCTATCTGACCTCGCACATCGACGACGCGATCGACGCCCAGCGGGAGGCGTTGGGGTGCCGCCGCCGAGTGGAAGATCGGCTCCGCGAAGGAAACGCGCTGCGGGTCCTCTCGCGCCTGTTGTTCTTCGCAGGACGGGCTTCCGATGCGGAGCCGCTGATGCTCGAGGCAATCACTCTGCTCGAACAATTGCCGGCCGGGCACGAACTCGCGATGGCCTACGCGAACCTCTCGCAGCGGCGGATGGTCGTCGATGATGCCGCGGAAGCGATCGCATCGGGTAATCGCGCGCTCGAGCTGGCGCGCTCGCTCGGGGACACCGAGGCGGAGGTCTACGCGCTCACCAACATGGCCGCCGCCGAGTTTCGCGCTAATCCAGACGAGGGCCGTGTCAAGCTGGAGGCGGCGCTGGAGCTGGCGCAGCGCCACGGCCACGAAGAGCTCGCTGCGCTGACCTTCAGTCGGCTGGTCATGTTCCCGGTGCGATACCGCCGGTTTGGCATGGCGCAGGACCGTCTCACCGACGGCCTCGAGTACTGCGCTGAGCGAGGCCTGGACACCTTTCGTCTGTATCTGCTCGGGTCTCGCGCCCGTCTCCAGCTGGACCTTGGCCACTGGGATGAGGCGGCGGACTCGGCCGCCTTGGTCTTGCGCGATCCTCGCAGCGCCCAGCTCGCTCGCACGTGGTCACTGGTGACGCTCGGACTGCTGCGAACACGACGCGGCGATGCGGAGGCCTCCGCGGCGCTGGAAGAAGCGCACGCGATGGTGCACCCCACCTTCGAACTGGACCGAATCGCACAGGTCGACGCTGCGCGGGCTGAGGCAGCTTGGCTGACCGGCGATCAAGACGCCGTCGCACGGATGACCGACGACGCGCTCGCGCTTGCGGTCGACCGCCGAGACCCGTGGGCCGTCGGCGAGCTCACGTACTGGCGCTGGCGAGCGGGCGTGCAGGACGAGTTGCCCGGTGCCTTGGTGGCCGAGCCGTACAGGCTGTCGATCACCGGCGATTGGGCTCAGGCAGCTCAGCGCTGGCGCGAGATCGGGTGCCCGTACGAGACCGCCCTCGCGCTCGCCGACGCGACCGACGAGACCGCGCTTTCTCAAGCATTCGAGCAATTGCAGGCGCTGGGCGCCCGACCAGCCGCCGCGATCGTCGCCCGCCGGCTGCGCGAGCATGGCGTGCGGGGGATCCCACGCGGCCCACGGCCACAGACCCGTGAGAACCCAGGCGGACTGACCCCGCGGGAACTTGAAGTGCTCGCGCTCGTGGCGGAGGGATTGCGCAACGCGCAGATCGCCAAGCGCCTAGTCGTATCGGAGAAGACAATCGACCACCACGTCTCGGCGATACTGCGCAAACTCGACGTGCGGACACGGGGCGAAGCGAGCGCAGCGGCCGCGCGGCTCGGAATCAGCTCTTCGAGATAAAGGCTTCCGGCCTGCTCGAAGACGTCAGCGTCAGCAACTCGCTCGCGCTCGCGAGACGCTCGCATTCGCTGGGGCTGCGACAGTCCGCCGCGAGCTTGCTTTCGTCGGCGCCGACTTACGGATCCTCGCGAACGCGGTCGCCTCGGTTGGCCGCTACGAGATAACCGGGTTGGACGAGACGCGAGAGCTGGCGCAGGACGCCGGCCCACTGATCCTCTCGCCGGAATCGGGAGAGTTATTGCCCGCTGACCAGCGCGAAGGACCGTGCTGAGAGCAAAGGGACGCAACCTCCGGCGGGCCGCGCACCTCCCATTCGCCAGAAGCGCGACCAGGGGCGAGCGTCAATTCAGCGCTTGCACGCCGCGACGCGCGCTACGGTCATCCCGTGGCAAACATGGGGGGAGAGCTGCCGTTCGACCTGCGGCTCGACGGCGGGCCCGTTGAGTCGTACAGCACCTACTCGGCGGCTGCCGGCGGCCGGGTGTTGACGATTGCCACGGTGCTGCCGGACCACCGGCTCGCGTTCGAGTTGATCTCGACCTACGTCGGTCACGCGGAGGTGTCGGGGCATGTCACGCACCTGGCGCTCGGGCCGATCGGCTATTCGCCGTCGATCGAGCACGTCGAGGACCAGCTGGACCCCGCTGCGGATCCGCGCGCATGCGCGTATGACCACGCGCATCAGCTGATCGAAGCGCTATCGGCGCTCGGCCCCCAGGCGACCGTCGAGGTCGACGAGCGCACATTCGCGGCGCTCGAGCGCGTCGAGTAGCAACCACCGGGCGCGGGGCCGACTCCTCCCATGATCGCGCCGTCCAGGCGCGCGGAGATCGTTGGTCGGCTCCGCAATCGGCGCTGCAGCTGCTGAATCAGGCTCGAGGCAAAAGCTGGTGCACCCCAAATGCACCCCGCGGCGGACACCGAACCGAACCCGAGCTGAATCTCCCAAATACAGAAGGGCCTGTTTTGCAGGCCCTTCGTGAAGTGGAGCTAGCCGGACTCGAACCGGCGACCTCCTGGGTGCGATCCAGGCGCTCTCCCAACTGAGCTATAGCCCCGTGCGGCGGCCGAGGCCGCGCGGTTCGGCGGATTCTAGCTCCGGCCCGACCCAGACCCGCCGGCCGCACCACCCGCGTGGAGCTCCGGCAGCCGAGCCGCAAGACCGCTGGTAGTGCTTCGGATTTCCTCGATCTTGGCCGATACGCTCCCCAACGGCTGGGGACCCTGATGAGTTTTCGCACCCGCCTAACAAGCTTCTTCGTCCTGATCGTGGTCTTGCCGATGCTCGCCGTCGGCTTTCTCGTGTTCCGGCTGATCAGCGACAGCCAGCAGGGGAAGACGGACGCCCGCACGAACGGGATCGCGTCGACCGCCGCCAGCATCTACCAGAGCGAGAGCCTGGCGTCCCGGGGGGACGCGCAGACAATCGCCGGCGCGGTCGCCACGACGCCGACGGGCGCGCTGCGCGGGAGGATCGCGGCGCTGACTGCGCATGCGGGCATCGCGCGGGTGACGGTCGGACTGGGGACGGGCACGACCGTCAGCGTCGGGAACCCGACGGCGATCGCGCCGGGCACTGCGTTCGTCACCGCCGGCAGCCGGCACCTCTCGATCAGCGCGTCGGAGCTGACCGCGGACCAGTACGCGCGGCAGCTCTCCTCCCCAAACGTCGCGGTCGTGGTCAGACAGGATGGGCGCACACTCGCCTCGACGCTTCCTGCTCCGGCCCCGGGGCCGATTCCTCGGGCGGGCACGCTCAAGGTTGCCGGCACCGCATACCGAACGGTGACTCAGACCTTCCGAGGCTTCGGAGGGACTCCGGTAACGGTCGCGGTGCTCTCGAGCCTCGCTGCGACCACTTCGTCGGTGACCGGCAGCAGAGTCCTCGCAGCGGCGTTCATCGCCGGGTTCCTGCTGCTTGCGCTGTCGTTCTCAGTGCTTGCCTCGCGCGGGCTCCAGAGTCAGATCGCGCGGTTCCTGCAGGCGGCCCGGCGGCTCGGCAGCGGAGACTTCTCCGAGCCGGTTCCGATCGAGGGACACGACGAGTTCGCGGAGCTCGGCGAGGAGTTCAACAACATGTCCGAGCAGCTCGAGAAGCGGCTCGACGAGCTGTCTAAGGAGCGTGCCCGGTTGCGGGAGGCGATCCGTCGGATCGGCCAGACTTTCGCAGCGAACCTCGATCGCCAAGCGCTGCTCGAGCTGGCCTTGAAGACCGCGATGGACGCCTCGAAGGCCAGCTGCGGGCGGGTCAGCGCGCGGCTGACCGATGATCACCCGCTCGCCGAGGCGGCCCGCGAAGGGTCGTTCGACGGGTTCGAGAACGCGATCTACGAGGCCGAAGACGCGGCGCTCAAGGACGGCGGGTTCGGCGAGGCGCCAGGAGACGGCTCGAGTGCCGTGGTCTCGGTCGCCCTCGAGCCGCTCGAGTCGGGCCACCGCACGCACGGTCTGATCACGCTTGCGCGCCGCGACCATCCGTTCTCGGACGACGATCGGGCGGTACTGCGATCGCTCGCGGCGCAGGCGACGCTGGCGCTCGAGAACGTGGACCTCCACCAGCAGGTCACCCGGCAAGCCGTGACCGACGAGCTGACCGGGCTCTCCAACCACGGACGGTTCCAGGAGCTGCTCGGCACCGAGATGGAGCAGGTGCGGCGCTACCACCACCCGGTCGGGCTGATCATGCTCGACATCGACAACTTCAAGTCGGTCAACGACACGTATGGACACCCGCAGGGGGACGTCGTCCTGAAGCGGGTCGCGCGGGTTGTTGCCGACAGCTCGCGTGATGCCGACTTCCCGGCGCGATACGGTGGGGAGGAGATGGCCGTGATCCTTCCGCACACGGACCTCGAGGGTGCCTACGCGATCGCCGAGCGCGTCAGGACCGCCGTCGAAGCGCTGCGGATCCCGCGCACCGACGACCAGGGAGTGCTCCGGATCACCGCGAGCCTTGGCGTCGCGGCGACCACCGACGGCTCCAAGGACGCCCTGATCGCCGAGGCGGATGCAGCGCTCTATCAAGCAAAGCGTCAGGGCAAGAACCGGACCGTGAGGGGTCCAGTTCGATCCACGAACGGGGCCGGGGGCGGGTAGCCTTTCCGCTATGGGTCTACTCGATGACGCGATCCGCGAGCACCTGGAGCTGAAGCGGCGCCGCGGTGCCGATCCGAACGAGGTAGAGAAGCTCGAGCGCGAGGCGCTCGGACCGGTGCGGAGGGCCCCCCAGGCCTCCGAAGAGACGATGGTCGCCGAGCACGACGAGGCCGAGCCTGCCGACGAGCAGCCGCTGCTGTACGACGACCAGGCGGATGAGCCTTACGCCGAGTCTCCGGAGCTCGGCGACGAGCCCGGGTTTGGCGACGAGCATCAGCGATTCCCGGAGGATGAGTCCGAGCGCGGCTGGTCTCACGAGCCGACCGAGGCGTGGGATGCCGAGGAACCGCTGGCCGCCGAGGAACCGCTGGCGCACGACGAGCCGCTCGCGCACGGCGAGCCCGCTGCGGCCGCCGAGCCCGAGGCCCCCGTCGCGCCCCCCGAGCCGCCGCCGCCGCCGCCGCCGCCGCCGGCCGAGCCCCTCGCCGATCACCCCGGACAGGAGACGGTCGAGTACGACGTCGAGGCCGAGGAGACCAAGCGCAGGGACGACGACGTGCTCGAGGAGACGCCTGAATTCCTGCAGGACACGCCCGACCACGACCGCCTGTGGTTCGAGCAGCGTCCGCCGAAGGACTTCGACTTCGACAAGTAGCGCGCGAGCGCTAGGTGTGAGCTACTTCCAAAGCGCGCCGGTGGCGGCGCGGACGCCGAGCAGGTGGCAGAACAGCAGGATCGAGCGTGGCAGCGCCGGCAGCGCCCGCTGACCGTAGGCGCTCGAGCTGACCGCGATGCCGTGCACGGCGCCCGTCGAAGCGGCACCCTGCGCATGGGTCAGGCGCTTCGCCACCTGCACCGCCATCATCATCCCGTTGTCCTCGTGGAACACCACGTGGCAGTGGAACACGAACTTGCCGGTGAAGTCGATCGGCTGCAGGCGGATCACCACGGTCGACTTGGGCGGCAGTCCGACGTTGTCCTCGTAGTCGATGTAGTTGAGCCTGTGGCCCGCGATGCTGATGATCTGGAACGGGTTCTGGTGGATGTGGAACGTGTGCCACTCGCCGCTCACGTTGACCAGCTTCCACTCCTCGACCGAGTTCAGCTTCATCGTGATCGGCACGTAGTTGGGATTGAACTGGTGGTGGTTGATGAAGTACTTGGGGGGCCCGGTCTCGTTCTCCGAGAACAGGATCCGCCGGACGCGGTTGACAGTCTTCTTGCGTAGGTCGACCGGGTTGAACAGCGGCCCCTTCGGCATCCGCTTGTGCGTCTGCTTGCCGCCCGAGTCGAGCGTCAGCACCGGGATGTTGGTGTCGTCCGGGGTTCCGAACTGCCTGAACGGAAGCGCGCGCAGCACGTACTTTCCGGGCCGTGCACCGCGAACGAGGATCTCGCGGCGCGAGCCAGGCGGAATCACGATGTCGCGCAGCGGGCGCATGAACCGGAGCGTCTCGCCGTCCTCGGCGATCTCCTGCACGGTCTGACCCGCGAGCGAGAGCCTGAGGAACTTGTCGGCGTTCGCGTTGACGATCCGCCACCGCTGGATCTGGCCGGGCCGTATGTGCGCGACCGGATCGATCGTGCCGTTGACCTCCTGCGGCGTGTACTTATTCTTCTGGTCATCGGCCGCGACGGCGTGCCCGGCCGGCGAACAGGTCGTGGTCGCCCCACCCGCGTAGGTGATCGTGTGCCCGTTCGCGCCGCACAGCTCGGTCCCCTGGATCACGATGATCCGCTGCGGGATCCCGGCGAGCTTGTCGTCGAGCGCACCCTGGACGACGATCGCACCTACCAGGCCCGCGGTCTCCTGCCTGTAGACGAACTCGTGGTGGTGGGCGTGGAACCAGAAGAAGCCAGGGTGCTGATCGAGCGGGATCGAGAACTCGTACTTGAAGCGCTGCCCTGGGTGGATCGTCAGGAACACGTTGTCGTGATTGGCCCGCGGTGACACGTGCAGCCCGTGCACGTGGAGATTCGTGACCTCGGACAGCTTGTTGGCGAAGTGGACGACGACGTTGTCGCCCGGGCAGAACACGAGCACCGGTCCCGGCCAGTAGCCGTCGTAGTTCATCGTCACCTGCCGATGGCCCGCGATCGTCACCGGGCTTACGGATGCGACCAGGTTGACGTTGAGGTTCCCCTTGCGGCTGAACAGCATCGGCGGCTCCGGGAACCCGTCGCGGATCACGGTCGGCCAGTGCTTGGCGCACGCGGTCTTACGCGCGGCTACGCCGCCGAGCGAGCCCACCGACGAGCCGGCGAGTCCGAGCAGCGCAACGACCGCGATCAACCCTGCCAGGGCCATCCGTGGCCGGTGCTTGAAGAAGGTGCTCTTCATCCCCCCACCGAGATCCTCTCCTGCGGCGGGCCCCGTGTCAACCCTTGCACCACGGCTAGACTCGGCCCCCAGCGGGGCCATAGCTCAGTTGGGAGAGCGCCTGCTTTGCAAGCAGGAGGTCGCCGGTTCGATTCCGGCTGGCTCCACTGGTCAGAAGTGGCTGCAGAAGGTCCGCCTTTTACCGGCCCTTCGCATAGCGCAAAGATCGATCCCAAGGCCCTTGAGGGTGCATATGGGGTCCATCAGTTTCTTCGCCTGAGCGGATCAGGGAAATGCGATCGCGGCCTGATGGCGGCTCGGCCGAGCCGCATCGCTCAGTTTGGGCGACAGTGCTAATGCCGCCGGAGGTGGGACCCCGGGACCTGCTTAGGCAGCGCGGGCATGTATGCCGCCTGCCCTGTGCGCCCTGCGTCCCGCGCGAAAGGGGGGGCCGGGCCGAGGGCTTGTCCGGGCTCGAGGTTCACTTCGCGAGAAGCCGCCGCCAGAGGGCGGCGAGCGCGGCGATCGCGTCCTGACGGTTTTCCGGCGTGTCGTTGCCGCTGCCGAATTTGTCGAGTAGGTATGCCCGGTGGGTTGCCATCAGTAGGAGCGCGAACTCGCGTGGGTTGGGCGGCGGGTCCGGAGCGTCGGCGACGAGCGTCTCCAATAGCCGGCGTGGACCGACGAGGGCGGGGTCGAGCGCGGCAGCGACGTCTGGGTCTGCTGCGGCGGCGTCGATTGCGCGGAGCCACCTGCCGTTGTCCGCGTACAGCCCGACTAGGCCGGTGATCATGGTGTCGATTAGGTCTTCGGGAGAGCCGCGGAGGACTTGGTCGACGAGCGGGTCGTCGGCATCGGGGAGCAACTCGGGGGCTAGCTGCGGCAGCCCCTCGAAGTGTCGGTAGAAGACGGTACGTGTGAGCCCCGCTCGGGCCATCACGTCGCCAACCGTCAGTGCGGCGAACGGACGGTCCAGCAGTAGTTCACGCGCCGCGGCCAGGATTCGGTGCCGGGCTTCGTTGGCCGGGACGCGCGGAGCTCGTTGCGACATTCTGTCGCAGACTATGCAACTATCTTGCGACATGATGTCGCAACCAGAGATGAGCTCTCAGATCGCGCTGCCAGACGGCCGCACTCTCTCCTACGTGCAGGCCGGCGCCGACGCCGGACCGGTGGTCACCGTTCTCGACGGTCCCTGCTCTCGTGGTCTCGGATGGGCTCTCGCGCCGACGGCGCGTGAGCTCGGCATCCGTCTGCTGATCCCGGACCGTCCCGGGATCCACGGCAGCGCCGCTAAGCCTGGGCGCACGATGGCTGACTGGCCAGCTGACCAGCTTGCGCTACTCGACGCACTTGACATCGAGCGTACCGGGGTCGTGACCCAATCAGGAGGTACGGGGTACGGCGTCGCAGTTGCGGCCTCGGCGCCGCGGCGGTTGACTGGGCTCGCGCTGCTGGGCGGACTCGCCCCGATGACCAGCCGGGAGGCTCGAATGGACGCCGGCAAGCAGCTGAGGACTGCTGTCTTTCTCGCGCGCAAGGCGCCGTTCGTGCTGAAAGCTGGTCTGAGGCAGACCTTCAAGAAGCTGCCGGACTCCGCGATCGCGCAGGTGCCCGCCGCCGATCGCCCGTTTCTCGACGACCCGTTGATCCGCGACATCCACCTCCGCACGATGCGCGAGTTCTTGGGCAACCCCGACGCGGCGATCGAGGAGATCCGCCTTCTAGCCAGACCGTGGGGCATCACCCCACCGCCAGCCGGCGTGATACCGACCGCACTGTGGACGGGCGAACTGGACGAGGCGCACCCGCCCGCTCACGCCCGCCGCGTCGCCGCACTGCTGGGCGGGGACCCGCCCGTGACCGTCGTCCAGGGCGTCGGTACCTTCGGGCTCGGCCGCGTCTTCCCGGACGTGTTGCGGTTCGCTGTCGGTCGCTAACCGACCAGACCCGCATCTCGCCAGTTGCGCAATCGTCGCGAGGGTTGTCACGACCCCGATGATCGCGACGGTTGCCTAGGCACGCGTCCCCAAGTACCTGACTCGCGATCGTCACGACGGGCCCGAGCCGGCGATACCTCCGGCGATCGATCGGTAGCACCCATCCGGCTGGGTCCCGCCCTTGCACTTGTCATTCGTCGACACGGGTCGCTGGCAAGGGCTGAAGCATGGCCGTCCGGGCCGATTTCGCCGGCCTCCGGGCCGGCGAGCGACGACCCCTCGCAGCGACCTCGCTCGACCCGAAGCACCGGGGGAACGGCGGCCTCACCCGAGCGCGCTGGGACACGTTTAGGTGGTCCGCAAAGTGGTCCGCAAAGTGGTCACCTTAGGGGACCACTTGCAGCAGCCTAAACCCCCGCCCGCACTGGTGATTCGCTCCGCCCCCGAGCCAGACTACCCACCACCCACGTTGTGATGTGCGGGTAGTCTGACTCGGGGGTTAGCTCGGGCTTGCGGGCGGCCGCGGGCTGGGCAGGATGACGGGCGAGGACGGGGCGTGCGAGGTCGGCTTTTCGGGGGTCCAAAAGCCTTCAGCGGAGTGATACGTCAAAGTCAAACGGCCCAAGTCGACGGCTGGGCTCGGCCATGCTCACGCAGCGTGGGGCGCAGCGGGCACCGTCGAGCGAGCATCTCCCTCCCGGAGCGTTGCCTACGGTGCGATGGCTAGGTGTAGGTGTCGAGGGAGCAGCGCTCGGTAGCGGGACGGGTCTCCGATCAGGCGGGGCGAGCTCGGCGCCCCAGAACGAGCTGCGGCGCGGAGGAACCTCGACCTGGCTACGCGGCTGAGTGGTGCGTCGTCGTAGGCGCGTCATGCGTGCGACGACCGTGCAGCACATCGGGGTCAAGATCGAAGCCGTTCGGCCACACGATCGTCCGTAGCTCCGGGTCGACGCGGACCTGGCGGAAGTAGGTCGGATCCCGGAGGGGCTCTCCCCTCGGACCCCACAGCTCTTCGGCGAGGTCGACCACGCGCTCGCTGCCGTCATCGAAGGTCAGACGGAGTGTGTAGTCCGCGAGCCGCTCGACAGCGGTAACGGCGACCATGCGTCAGATGCTACGGGAGCGGGTCGATCCCGACCAGCTGTTCGTGGGCCCGGGCGCGGTCCCAATTGGCGCGGAGCTCGTCCTAGCCGGCCGCACCTCGGTTTCTCGGATCACGGCGAGCCGACGCCCGCGCGCTAGGCCGACGTCCTGGCGAATTTCTGGGGAGAACGCGCTCTCGCGTCATGACCTCAGTGGCGTGGAACGATGAGGATCTTGCCCGATCTCCCGCCGCTCGCCGCAGCCGCGACCGCGTCCTTGATGTCGCTGACGTCGTAAGTGGCCTCGATCGGCGCGCGCAGCTTGCCCGTGGCGATCAGGCCGGCGATCTCCCCGACGATCGCGCGCCGCCGCTCCTCGGACGCGCGCACAAACCAGCTCGCGAGCCAGAACCCGCGCAGTGTTAGGTCGCGAAACACAAGAGCGTCCGGTTGCACCACACACGGCTCGCCGCTCATGCGGCCGTAATTGACCAACGTTGCGCTCTCGCACAGGCAATCCGCGAGACGCCCGGTGGCAGCACCGCCCACCGCATCGATCCCGAGCCGGATCTGCGCTCCTTCGGTCGCCGCGAAGACGCGCTCAGCCAGATCCTCGGCGTCGAGGAGCACGACATCCCCGCCGGTGTCGTGCACGACCTCAACCGCGTCCTGGCGCCGCACGACGTTGGCGGTCCGGTAGCCGCGGTAGCGGGCCAGCTGCACCAGGTACAGGCCCACCGCCGAGTTGGCCGCGTTCTGGATCATCCACTCCCCCGGCTGGAGGCTCACGAATTCGCTCAGCAGCAGCGCGGCCGTCGGCGGGTTGATCGTCATCATCGACACCTGCAGCGGGTCGGCCTCACCCGGGAGCGGCTGCAGCTGTGCAGCGACCGCGACGAGGTGAGTACACCAAGTACCCGAGCCGCGCGGCAGCAGCACCAGCTGGCCGACCGCGAGCTCACCGGCGTCCGGGCCGAGCTCGGCGACCCGCCCAACTCCTTCGCGGCCTCCGATCGCAGGCAACGGCGGCAACTGTCCGTACTCCCCGGTCAGGGTCAGAAGATCCGACGGGTTGATCGGCGCTGCGACGACCTCCAACAGCACCTGCCCGGCCTCCAGCGACGGCGCCTCGAACTCCACCGCCTCAATCACGTCCTGCGGCACCGGACCGCGCCGTTCGTATTGAGCCCTGAGCATCGGCTGCCGTCTCGTTACGCGGC
Source organism: uncultured Solirubrobacterales bacterium (assembly GCA_963800475.1). GTDB lineage: Bacteria > Actinomycetota > Thermoleophilia > Solirubrobacterales > Solirubrobacteraceae > Palsa-465. Next base: position 790,148 of record CAWDAZ010000002.1, read on the forward strand.
CGGCGTGAACTCAGGCGCGACCACCATCTGTCCCCGCGACGTGATGCTGAACCGGATCTCCTTCACCGGCCGGTAATCCCGATCGTTGAGCAGGGCCCAGGCTGCAGCGGCGTCCGCGAAGCGGATCACGACCGTGCTGTTCGGCGGCTGGCCCTCGGCGGCCTCGGCTTCGAAACCCGCCACCAGGACCTCAGCCCCGTATTTCCGCAGGAACGGCCTCAACGCAGGCAGGTACTCGTTGCGGTACCGGTCAACGTCCTCGACCTGTTGCATCAGAACGACATATGCAGACATCCGACTCCTCGCCGTCGCGTGAGCAGCGACCGGCACTATAAGTCGTCAACTCGCGCCCAGCCCGCCGCATCGGGAACCGGCGATCGTCGCGAGGCCCGAGCCGCAGCCGTTGCGAGGACGTCGCCCGACGAGGCGTTGACCAGCCTCGCGCACGAGCGCCCCGACAACGATCGCTTCCGCCCGCACACAACTACCGAGCTCGCGAGCGCATCGGCGACGCTGCGAGCGTAATGCGCTGTCCGCGTGCGGGTTAGGCGGTCACGCGAAGTTTGAGCCGCCTCTGGTTATCTTCTGAGCCGGATCGCGTTGAGGTCGCGCTCGCGTACCTCATCGATCCGGTCGAGCAGCTCGTCGACGTTGTCGTGCTCGGCGTGGAGGTAGCGGCCGGCGAGCGCGTCGTAGTGGCCGGTCGCGAGCGTCCGGACGAGCTCTGGAGCGAGCTCCGGTGGCGTCCATGGCGCGTCGTCCGAGAACGCGCCCGCAGTCAACTCCGTCTGCACCAGGCCGGGGCTGAAGAAGAAGACGGGGATCCGGCCGGCGAGTTCGTTTGCCAGCATCTCGCCGTAGCGGCAAACGGCGGCCTTGCTCGGTGGGTACGCGGTGCCGTCGCCGCCCGGAAGATAGGCCGCGCCGCTCCCGGTGATCATGATCCGGCCGCGGCCGCGCTCGAGCATCCCTGGGATCACCGCGCGGCAGCAGAGGTGCACGCCGAGAACGTTGACCTCGTAGACGTGCCACCAATCGTCGGGGTCGATCTCCCAAGACGGCAGCCGCTTATGACCCTCGCTGATGCCCGCGTTCGCGACCAGCAGGTCGAGCTCACCCGCCTCGGCGACCGACCGCTCGACCGAGCCGCGATCCGCGACGTCGACCTCCACCCACTCGCCGCCGATCTCACCCGCGACCCCCTCAACCTGCGCGCGGCTGCGTGCGCCCACGACAACATCCCAGCCGTCGCCCGCGAGCGCCCGCGCGATGCCCGCTCCAATGCCGCGACCGCCGCCCGTAACGAGCGCTCTCATCACACGCACCCTACCGCCAGGCAACCACCGGCGTCCACGATGAGGAGCTAGACGACCCAAGCCGACCGCTGCTCTCGCGAAGAGAACCATCCGCGCATGTCGCCACCTCCTTGCCACCAGCAATTGGCAAGGGTCCGACGCACCCTCTGTCGTCAGCGCTGTAGATCACCGCTACGTGGAAGAACCCGGCGTGCAGTGCTGGCGTTCCCGTCGGCTCAGCGCGCATTGACTGCCGGACCCCAGATCCGCGAGGCACCTTGCTGTTCGCGGCTTGCAACACCGCTCTCTACCCAGCACACGCGACCTTCTCGAGCTGGCACTCGGTGAGACGGTTACCCGGGATCAGTCAGCTGCAGTCAGGCCGTCGTTACGCTCCCGCGCGCCGTCATCTCGGCAATTCGGCGGCCGAGGGACGCGTCAATGTGTTTCGGTGCCCGCGGACGGTTCGGGATCGGCTGTGGTGAGCCTCTGCAGGGAGTCGTGAGCGAGCAGCCACGCTCCGTCGACCTGCCGTTGCAGGAGCCCTGCGGCCCGCAGCGCTCTGAGGCCTAGAGTGACGGTGGGCCGGCGGGCTCCGATGAGATGCCCGATCGTTTCGTGGGTGAGGGGGATATCGATCCGGACGCCGCCGGAGAGCACGCGGCCCCAGCGATCCGCGAGGTGCCAGAAGAGCCCGAGAAGGCGATCCTCGACGCGAGTGAGCTGGGAGATGGCTTGGTGCGCGCTGGCGTCGCCGATCTGTCCCATCGCCTGGGCAAGCAAGCGGCCGCCCAGCCGCGGCCAGCGGCGCGAAGCGGCCAGGACGCGGTCGTCGAGCAACGCGAGCACGGCCGTCCCGGGCACCGACATGGTGGCCAACGCGGGCAAACAGCGCTGATCGCGGGGGTTGCGCAGTTCCAACAGATCGCCCGGTCCGCACAGCTGCGCGGAAACGTACGGGCCGAGCATGATCTCGCGAACCACGACACCGTCGATCAGGAGCAGCCCGATCAGCGAGCCGGTCACCCGGTCGTCATTCGCGCATGTCTCGGAGTCCAACTGGCCTCCCTGGATCCTGATCACGGGCACGACCAGCGCGCCCAGCGCCAGCTGCATCTCATCCGAGGTCAGATCGCCCGCGAGGTCCGGGTTGATCTCCACCAGCGCGATGCTCCCGGCCTGCTCGTGACGCGCCGCAACGCCCGGAGACCGAGCACGTCGGCCGTTGCTAGGCGCCGCGCCACAACGAGCGTCCGGGAACCTAGATTCCGCGGGCTCGTGCGCGGCCCGCCGGTCGGTATCAGGTGACGTTGGTGACTCCTTCGGAACCGTCTGAAGCCGAGTCGAAGAAGTCAGGCGGACGCTGCACACAGAGCAACAGACAACGGGGACGCCCGTCAAGCGCGTGTGCGACGTCCGTTCTCGCGGCTTGCTGCGCGAGATCCCGCTGTCCGGCAAGCTCGATCGTGCTCGTGGCGCCGTGCTCGCTCGGGTCGATCCGAAACCCGAACGGCGGTTCTTTGGGGATGTGGGTAGCAGTCATTGGGGCCCCGACGTAACTCGTGTTCAGTCTCGTCGAGTGCCCGCGCACGCCTGTCGCGACGGTTGCCGCCCTCTCACGTCCCTACGTCAGCCCGGTCGAGGCCAACCCCGCTGGACCGTAAAGGGAACATACCAGCTCCCCCAGCTCTCTCCAGATTAGGTTGGTGAGCTGCGCGAGACTCTGGTCAAAGTCTCGATCGGCCGTTTGCGGTCGAGGGGGCGTCTCCGGAATGCCGAGTCGATGCGGGGCTGAGGCTTCGTGCGCCCCGCTTGTATCACCAGTTCGTGTGTCCGTCGGCACTGACCTCTGCCAGCAGAAGCCGTGCGTCCCGGCGTTGCTGCGCATGGTCGCGCAGCGACCAGGCAAGCAGCCACAACGCGGCCTTGTGCCTGCGTGATAGCCGGGCGGCGTCGATCGCGTCCTCGACGGCGGAGAACGACACGCCCTGCTGCATCATCGTTTCGACCTGCTTTTGGCCTGGGTCGAGCGTAAGTCGCGCGCTACCCCTCATAGGTGCGCTCCCTTCCTGGGTCCCGCGCGACTGCCCTCAGGGTTCAACGTGCGGTCCCGCTCGGTGAGCAACGGGCATATCAGGTATCGACCCAGTGCGCCAGCTCTGACCGCGCACTTTGCGAAACAACGACTCCGTCACGACCGCCCGAAGCCGCGACCGCTCAACCGGCGCTCGCGATAATCAGCATGACCAGCGCCCCCCGCACGGCGGCGACCACACCTCCGCGCACGCCGCCCGGTGCGAGACGTGATCGAGCAGGTCAGCGCGCTTGACCGCGTGACCATCACGGAAGTACCCATTTGCAGGGATTTGGTGGACTCGGCGGGACAGGAGCGGACAACTTGACCTGCCTTACAAGCAGGAGGTCGCCGGTTCGATTCGGGCTGGCTCCACTTACGACGTTCCTGGTCCTCACTCGGCGCACGGTCGCACGTCACTTTCGTTAGGCGGCGGCCCTTTGTGGCTGTGCGTCGGCGTCAGCCGAGACCCTCTTGCCGATCTTGGCGCCAATCGCTTTGGCCGCAATCGCTCCTGCGCGCAGCGCTCCGTCGACGTAGCCCATCCACTGAGGCGCCGCCTCGGTTCCGGCCCAGTAGATCCGGCCGACCGGCTCACGGATCGTCGGCCCGAACGGCTCCGAGAGGACGCCGGGTGGGGTATAGAAGCAGGCCGCGCCGGCCGTCCATTGTTCGGCCGGCCAGTTCATCTCGTAGTACTGGGTCGGCTGGGCCATCTTGGGGCCGAAATAGCCCACGTAGTCGGACAGCACGAGCCGCCGACGGTCGGCCTTGGACCTGTTCGCGAGCATCAGTGCCCTGGTCCCTTCGATGAAGCTCACCATGACTCCGGGTCGTCCGCTCGGCGGACTGGAGTCGGCGGCATAGCTGACGGTGGGCAGCTCACCCAGCCCGATCCAGGTGTCGCCCCTCTCGTGCCGCCAGAACGCCTCCGGATAGACGGCAAGACACTTGATTGAAGTCCCCATCGGGACTCGCTGGGTCATCTGCATGCGATTGGCCGGCATCGTCGGGGCATAGAGAATCTGGCCGGCGAGCGTCGGCGGGATCGCGACGATCACGTACTTGCCGCGATAGCTGCGATCTGGGGTGCTGACGGTCACCCCTGTCTTGTCCTGGGATATCGATCGGACGGGGGCGTTGAGCACGAGCTGCCGCCTGAGCCCCCTGGCCATCAATGGTGCTATCTGACCCAGCCCGCCGTAGATCAGGTAGTCCTCGGGGCCTTCCGCCTTCGGTGATGACGAGTCCAGCCAGCACATGTACAACATCGAGGTCCAGCCCGGCGACTCCTCACGGTCAGCACCCGTGTCGAGCGTGAAGAAGCGTTTCGCGAAGGCGGTCGTCGTGTTCTCGTTCAGCCACGTTTCCAAGGTCATGCTGTCGAGCGTCACGGCCTGCGGCGCCTTCCAGGGCGCGTCGGGAGGCACGGTCTTCGACAGTTTCCGGAACTTCGCCAGCGCCTGATCGAGGTCCTCGAGATCGTGCGGGGTGATCGTGACCGGCCCGCCACTCACCGCTTTGTCAAGCTGGCCCGCGGACACCCACTTGGATCCTTTCCAAATCACCGACACCGGTGTCTTGGGGTTGGTCTCCGGCTTCCATTCGAACTTCCGAAGGCCGAGTTGCTTGACCAGGGCGACCGCCTTCGTCTGCGTTGGACCGACCCACTGCGCGCCCAGATCGACCCAGCCGCCCTTGATCGTGTTGGCCTTCAGCAGGCGCCCGCCGACGCGATTGCGTGCTTCGAGCAGGACGACCGACGCGCCCGCTCGCACCAGGCTACGCGCCGCGTACAACCCCGACGCGCCGGCCCCGACCACGATCACGTCCACGTCACGGCCGATCGGCGGCGACTTGGCCGACGCCGTCGAGCCGTACCCTGCCGCGATCCCAACTCCAGCCGTGCCGATCGCGGCGCCGAGCAGCGATCGTCGTGAAACGCCGGCATCCGAACTGCGCTGCGGATCCTCTGACAGACTGACCTCCCCACGGCAACAGCCCACACCGTGTCTATTTGCCCGCTCGTGGGTGCCCCCTGGTGAGCCCCCGGTCCCTCGGCCGGGATCCTATATCCAGCCCGCGTCGGATTTCAACGGCGGAAGCCGGGCCGGTTCGTCGGCCGGCGATCGCACAGCCGATCGCCGCACGGCTCGGGACGCGGTCCGGGTCTGCTACGGATACCCGGGATGCAGGCGAGCAAGCTCGATCCGTGCACGCCCGTGCTCGTCGGCGCGGGTCAGGTCGTCGGGCGCGACCCCGCTGACGCACAGAGCCTCGAACCCGTCGTGATGATGGCTGACGCGCTTCGGCTCGCAGGGCAAGACTGCGGTGCCGGCGAGCGGCTGCTGCGCCGCGCCGACTCGGTGCGATGCGTCCCCGTGATCGGCTGGCCGTACGGGGACGCAGCTGCGCTGGTGGCCGAGGATCTCGGAGCGACACCACGAGAGACCGTGCAGAGCTGCGCGGTCGGCGGCGACGGGCCCCAGCGGCTGATCAACGAGACCGCCCGCATGATCGCCGCCGGCCAGACGGACGTGGCGCTGATCGCAGGAGCAGAGGCAGTGGCGGCGCTGCGAACTTCCGCGGCGCCGGCCTGGCGCCGCCAGGCCGGGGATGTGAGGCCGACGCGCGAGCTCGACGAGCGCCGCGAGCCGGTGAACGAAACGGAGCGCGTCGCCGGCGTGGCACTGCCGGTGGTCATGTACGCGCTGATCGAGAGCGCGGTCCGCGCGAGGGCGGGCGCGGGCCGCGATGCGCATCTGTCGGCGATCGCGCGGCTGTGGTCGAGGTTCTCGCAGGTGGCGGCCGCAAACCCGTTCGCGTGGATCCGGCGCGCCTACACCCCGGAGGAGATCGCCACACCGAGCTCAGGGAACCGCCTCGTGGCCGACCCGTACACGAAGCTGCTGACCGCCAACATCCAGGTGAACCTCGGCACCGGGCTGATCCTCACGAGCGCAAGAGCCGCCACCGACGCCGGCGTTCCGAGCGATCGCTGGGTCTTCATCCACTCGGGCGCCCAGGCGCAGGACGAATGGCACGTGAGCGAACGGCGCTCGCTTGCAGCCTCGCCGGCGATCCGCGCCGTCGGCCGCGCCGTGCTCGAGCACGCCGGCCTCACCATCGACGAGGTCGCGCACATCGACCTGTACTCGTGCTTCCCCTCGGCGGTTCAGGTGGCAGCAGCCGAGCTTGGCCTCTCGATCGACGACCCCGACAGGCCGCTGACCGTCACCGGCGGCCTGACCTTCGCCGGCGGGCCCGGCAACAACTACACCGCCCACGCGATCGCGACGCTTGTGCAGCGGCTGCGCGACAGCCCCGGCGAACACGGGCTCGCCACCGCCGTCGGCTGGTACCTCACCAAGCACGCCGTGGGCGTCTACTCGTGCCGGCCGCCGAGACGCGGGTTCGAGAGCCTCCACCCTCACATCCAGCATCCAGCCCCGCTTCGCGCACAGCGCACCTACGCCGGGCCGGCGTCGGTCGAGGCCTACACCGTCACATACGCGCGCGACGGCGCGCCCGAAGCGCTGATCCTCGCCGCAATCGCCCCAGACGGGCAACGGGTACTGACCCGCACGGCCGATCCAGACGCGATCGAGGAGCTCTCGAGCAGTGATCCGACGGGAAGGTGCGTCACGATCGACACCGAGACGGGGTCGCTGGCCGCCTCGTCGTGATCACGTCTTCGCGGAGGCGGTTCTGCGGCCGGCCACCCAGCCGACCGCCGCGCCGACCGTGGTCCCGATCGCGGCGCCCGCGCCGAGCAGCGTCGCGGGCCTGGGCGGCTTGCGCTTCGCCTTCGATGTGAATCCACGCCAGGAATGACGGGCGGTTGCCCTGGCAGCTTTGGGCCTCGAAATTCTGCGGACCTTGCTCATGTGTTTCCTCCGGTTGGTCGGTTCCCTCTGGCTACCCGCTGGGGCGATGCGGCAGCCAGCTGCTTGGCGTGCCCATAGGCTCTGATCCAACCAAACGCCAGCGAGGTGAGCAATGGACCAGACGACGGCTGCCGCGAGTCCCGCGGTCGTTGACCTCGATGTACTTCGCCAGGGGGCCCTCAGCGTCCGGCACCCGCTAACCCGCGCGCTCCTGGCGTTGACCTTCACGACTGGGCTCGTCGACGCGGCCAGCTACCTCGGCCTGGGCCGGGTGTTCACCGCCAACATGACCGGAAACGTGGTGCTGCTCGGATTCGGAATCGCGGGAAGCGGGGGACTGCCGGTGATCGCCCCGATCGTCTCGCTGGTCGCATTCCTGATGGGCGCGGTGCTGGGGGGGATCCTCGCCAAGCGGCTGCTCGCACGCCACCCCGAGCATCTCGGCGCCGCGCTCGCCGTCGAGGTGTCGCTGATCGCGATCGCGGCGATCGTCGCCGCGATCGTGACCGTGAGGCCGGGTTCGTTCTCCGGCGATGTCTTGATCGCGCTGCTGGCGTTCGCGATGGGCGTGCGTAACGCGACGATCCGCCGGATCGGCGTTCCCGAGCTGACGACCACGGTGCTGACCGGGACGCTCACCGCGCTGGCGGCCGACTCGCCCCTGACAGGCGGGACGGGTCGCGGGCTGACCCGGCGGGCCGCCGCGGTGCTTGCGATGCTGACCGGCGCGATCGCCGGCGCGTTGTTGTTGAAGACCAGCCTCGTGCTCCCGCTCGCGGCGGCAGCTGCACTCGCGCTCATAACGTGGATCGTGTACGTGCCCGCGGCGCGTCGCGAGCTCGACGCCGCGCGCCGGCGCCGGCGGCGCACGGAGACGCGGTAGGCTCGCGCCTCACCGGAGCGGAAAGCGGACCGACGAATGCGCCACCCACGAGCCCTGTTGATCGCCGCGATCGTCGCCGTGGGACTGGTCCCCGCCGCGGTGGCCGCGCCGGCCGCCGCCAGGCCGGCGCCCCGGTTGCACTCGCCAGTCGCGACCGCGAGGCAGCTCGCGACGCGGTTCTTCACGCTCCTGGAGCGCAAGGACGTGGCCGGGCTGCGGCGCTTCCTGTCGCCTGCGTTCCAGATCCAGCGGGCCGACGGCTCGGCGGCGGGCAAGGCGCAGTACCTGAAGAAGCTCCCGGACGTGCGTAGCTTCAAGCTCTCGCGGTTCGCCGCCACCCAGGCCGGCTCGGTGCTGGTGGCCCGGTACCTGTCGACCGCCACCGGGACCGTGAACGGCAAGCCGTACACGCCCGGCCCGGCGCCGCGGCTGTCGGTGTTCGTCTGGAACGGGCGCGCGTGGCAGCTCGTCGCGCACGCCAACTTCAACCCCCTGACGCGATAGCGCACAGCATCGGTTCGGAGCCACCCATGCCGACAAGCCGTCAGGTGCAGCTCATCGCAAGGCCCGTGGGGGAGGTGGAGGCGTCCGACTTCGAAGTCGTGGAGGTACCGGTGCCCGAGCCAGGCGAGGGGGCGTTCGTGGTTGAGCTCACCCATATCTCGATCGACCCGGCGATGCGCGGGTGGATGAACGACGTGCGGTCCTACATTCCCCCCGTCCAGATCGGCGAGGTGATGCGAGCGGGCGGGATCGGCCGGGTCGTCGCCTCCCGGCACGAGGGGTTCGCCGAGGGCGAGCTGGTCCGGGGCATGTTCGGGGTCCAAGAGCACGCCGTCTCGGACGGCGCCGGCGTCGACAAGATCACGACCTCCGATGGCGCGTCGCTAGCCGCGCACCTCGGTGTGCTCGGCATGACCGGGATGACGGCCTACTTCGGCCTGCTCGACGTCGGGCGCGTGCAGCCAGGCGACACCGTGCTCGTGTCCGGGGCGGCCGGCGCCGTCGGCTCGGTCGTCGGCCAGCTCGCGAAGATCAAGGACGCACGCGCGGTCGGGATCGCGGGCGGCGCCGGGAAGTGCGGGATGCTCGTCGAGGAGCTCGGCTTCGACGCGGCACTCGACTACAAGTCCGATGACCTCCGCGCCGAGCTCCGCAAGCACACCCCCGACGGCGTCGACGTGTTCTTCGACAACGTCGGCGGCAGGATTCTCGATCTCGGGCTCGCGCGGCTCGCGCGCGGCGCCCGGGTGGCGATCTGCGGCGCGATCTCGCAGTACAACAACACCGCGCCGGCGCCCGGGCCCGCCAACTACATGATGCTGCTGGTCGCCCGCGCGACCATGGCCGGCTTCCTCGTGTTCGACTACGCCGAGCGCTTCCCGGAGGCGGTAGCCGAGATGTCGCGGTGGCTGGCCGAGGGGCGGCTGAAGAGCATCGAGGACACGGTGCGCGGCGACATCGGCTCGTTCCCGGAGATGCTGGCCCGCCTGTTCCACGGGCAGAACACCGGCAAGCTCGTGCTCGAGCTCGAGCACTGAGCGGGAGCCGGGCGACCGCCTACCCGCGCAGCACCTCGCCGGCGGCGCGCTCGCCAGACTCGAACGCCGCCTCGATGTTGCCCCACCACCGGGTTGCGGTCTCGGTCCCGGCGAAGTGCAGGCCGCCGATCGGCTTGTCGAACAGGTACCGGTACTCGGTGAGCAGCCCGGGCGGGAACGTTGCGGCCGCGCCGCCGCGGATCCACGGCTCGGCACCCCAGTCCTGGTCGATGTACCTCGTCGGGTGCAGCGCCTCGCTCCCGAACGCCCTCGCGAACCCGGAGGTCACCGCGCGTTGACGCTGGGCCTTGGGCATCGCGCCGATCCGGCGAGCCTCGTTGTTCTCGACCAGCGCGAGCAGCACGCCCGGCGCCCCGGGGCTCGCCGGCGTGTTGTCAAACGCGGCGTTGAACACCGTCGAGTTCGACTGGATCGTGCCGTTGTAGCCCTGCTTGCGCCAGAAGGGCGTCGGGTAGACGGCGAACGCCTTGATCGTGTCGCCCATCCCGGCGCGCTGCACGGACTGGTTGCGGGTGACCGGGAGCACGGGTTCGAACAGGATCTGGGCCGTCATCGGCGGCGCCATCGCGAGGATCACGCGATCAGCCACCCAGACGCCGTTCGGCGTGGTCACGCGCAGCGTGCGTGAGCCGCGCTCGATCATCGTCACCGGCGTGTTCAGCCGGGTGATCGGACGCAGCGGTTTGGCGAGCTCCTCGACCATCCTCGCGGTGCCCTGGACGACGCGATACTGAAGCACGCCCTGCCCCTGCGTGATGAGATCTCGGGGCCCGCCGGCGGCCTGGGCGATGAACAGGTAGTGCAGCAGCGAGATGTCGGCTGCGCGGACGCCGGTTGGACCGCCGATCGCGACCTCGATCACGGTCGCCGCCACGCGCGAGTCGACGTTGTCGTCGATCCACGTCTGCCCGGTCATGCTGTCCCACGCCTGGGCTTGCTGGGCCTTCCAAGGGGCGTTGACGGGGACCTCCGCGGCCATCGCAGTAAGCTCGAGGAGCGCCGTGGCCACCTCGGCGGTCGCGTCGAGCGGCAGGTCCGGAATCGTGTCGAAGCGGGACACCTTTCCGTCGAGGATCAGCGTGCTCTGGCCCTTGGAGTAGGTTGGGAACACCCCCAGGCGGTAGCGGCGCAGCAGTTGCCTGACGATTCACTGCTTGGTGCTGATCCACTCGCCGCCCAGCTCGGCGATGTCGTTGCGCCCCGGGCCGATCTTCCCGTTCAGTAGTCGGCCGCCGATCCGCGGGTTGGCCTCGAGGATCATCAGCGAGCGCCTGCCCTTGAGCAGGTCGGCCGCGTACAGCCCGGCTGCCCCGGCGCCGACTATCACCACATCGACCCGCTGCTCGTGACCGCCGGCCGCCCGCGCGCCGGCCGCCGGGACGACCGCCGCTGCGGTTCCAGCCGCCGCGCCCTTGATCAGCGCTCGCCTGCTTACCTCCATCTCGAGCCCCCTTTTCGGTCGCCCACGACCTACCGCCACACGTCCGATGGCGTGGTGCAAAGCTAACTGGATGGGCTGGCGGGAAGCAACATTTCGGACCCTCGCGAAAGTCCCGCGTCGAACGATCGTTACATCATTTGATGTCACATAGATTGGTGTTACCGTTGACGCCGGCCCGGGTACTCCCCCAATGACAGGGAAAGATGGCTGAAACCGGCGCGAAACCGAAGGTTCCCAGGCTGCAACGCGCCGCGCTCCGGGCGGTCCGCGCGTTCAGCACGCCACTGCTCCCGGACGACTACCTGGAGCTGATCAACCCGCTGTGGTCGACTCGCGAGCTGCGCGGGCGGATCGAGCGGATCGACCACGTGACCGGGGATGCGGCCACGGTGCTGATCAAGCCGGGCTACCGCTGGGCGGGCCACCGCGCCGGCCAGTACTGCCGGATCGGTGTCGACATCCGCGGCGTGCGCCACTGGCGCGCGTACTCGTTGACCTCCGAGCCAGACCGGCCGGACGGCTGCATCTCGATCACCCCGAAGCTCGTCGAGAGCGGGGTCGTGTCGCCGTATCTCGTGCGGCACGGCCGCCCCGGCGCAATCGTCTCGCTCGGCGGGGTGGAGGGCGGCTTTGTGCTGCCGGACCCGCTGCCGGGCAAGCTCCTGTTCATCAGCGCCGGCAGCGGGATCACGCCGATCATGAGCATGCTGCGGAGCCTGTGCCGCGAGAACCGGCTCGGCGATGCGGTGCTGATCCACTCGGCGCGCAGGCCCGAGGACGTGATCTTCGGCGGCGAGCTGCGGCACATCGACCGCTGCTTCCCCGGCTTCAGGCTGCACGAGCGGCACACCTCGACGATGGGGCGATTCGCCGCGCAGCATCTCGACGAGCTGTGCCCTGACTGGCGCGAGCGCGAGGCGTTCGCGTCGGGCCCCGGCGAGATGCTCGACGCGCTCACCGAGCATTGGGAGCGTGAAGGCGAGATCGAGCGCCTCCACATGGAGCGGTTTCAGCCGAAGCTCGGGACGGCGGAGACGGGCGAGGGAGGGACGATCAAGTTCGCCTCCCGTGACTGCGTCGTCGAGTCCGACGGCACCAAGCCGATCCTCGTGTGCGGCGAGCAGGCCGGCCTCGAGCTGCCGTTCGGATGTCGCGAGGGGATCTGTCACACGTGCGTCGGCACGCTGCGCTCCGGGCGCGTGCGCGACCTCAGAAACGGGCAGGTAGGTGGGCAGGAGGGCCAGTCGGTGAGGACCTGCATCAACGCGCCCGAAGGGCCGATCGAGATCGAAGTCTGACCACGGGAGGAACGATGGCCACCGGATATCGCACCCATGACGTGAACGGAGTCGTGAACCCCCTCTCCCGGCTGTCCGACGAGCAGCTCGAGGCGATCGGCAAGGAGTTCGAAGAGCTCCACGACGAGGTTCGCGGAGACCTCGGCGACCGCGATGCCCGCTACATCCGCGGCATCATCGCGCTGCAGCGCCGCCTCGCGCTGATCGGCCGCGCCGAGCTGTTCGCGAGCCGCTCGCGGCCGGCCTGGTGGCTTGGCATGGCGACGCTGTCGACGGCCAAGATCCTCGAGAACATGGAGATCGGCCACAACGTCATGCACGGCCAGTGGGACTGGATGAACGACCCGGTGATCAACTCCCAGGAGTGGGATTGGGACACCGCCTCGACCAAGGAGGCGTGGAAGCACTCCCACAACTACGTGCACCACACGTTCACCAACATTCTCGAGAAGGACCGCGATCTCGGCTACGAGATCATGCGGATCGACCCGCATCAGAAGTGGCACCCGGTGTACCTGCTGCAGCCGTTCTACAACGTGCTGCTGATGCTGGTGTTCGAGTGGGGCGTCGCCGCCCACGACCTCGACTTCACCGCGATCCGGTCCGGCGAGAAGTCGATCAAGCAGGTCCGCGAGGAGCTCAAGGGGATGGCGGGCAAGGCGCGCGCGCAGGTCCAGAAGGACTACGTCGCGTGGCCGCTGCTCAGCGCGGCTGTCTCGACGGCAGTCGAGGCGGGAGTCCACGCGCTCGCGAAGAGCCGCCGCTCGCGCACCGACCGCGTCCGCGCGCGCCTGCGGCGTCCGAAGCAGCCCAACGGGTTCGACGCGCTCGACTCGTTCAGGCGCACCTACGTGGCGACGGTCAAGGCCAACCTGTGGGCCAACGTGGTCCGCAACGTGTGGTCCAACGCGATCATCTTCTGCGGCCACTTCCCCGACCAGACCTACGTGTTCACCGAGGAGGAGGTCCGCGACGAGCAGCCCGGCGGCCGTTACGTGCGCCAGCTGATCGGCGCGGCCAATATCGAGGGCGGCCCGATGTTCCACATCATCAGCGGCAACCTCGGCTATCAGGTCGAGCATCACCTGTACCCGGACATGCCATCGAGCCGCTACGGCGAGATCGCCCCGCGCGTGCGCGAGATCTGCAGGCGCTACGGACTGCCGTACAACACCGGCCCGTTCCTCAAGCAATGGGGCGGCGTCCAGCGCACGATCCTGCGGCTCGCGTTTCCCGGCGGAAAGCCACGGCGCAAGCCCGGCCCGTGGACCGGAGAGACGTACATCAGCGAGGGCGAGCGGGAGCTCGCGGCGGCGGCGGCCGCCGCTAGGAACTCGGGCTAGCGGCCTGCTGAATCGCCTGCCAGACCCGCTCTGAGCCGAGCGGCATCTGCAGGTCGCGCACGCCGAGCGGCTGCAGCGCGTCGAGCACCGCCGCAACGACCGCGGGCGTCGAGCCGATCGTGGCGGACTCGCCGATCCCCTTCGCGCCGAGCGAGTTGACGGGCGTCGGAGTTTCCATCTCCACACGCTCGAAGCTCGGCAGCTCGGTGGCGCCCGGGATGCAGTAGCTGACGAGGTTCGCGTTGAGGGGATTGCCGTCCTCGTCGTAGGCGATCTCCTCGTACAGCGCCTGCGCGATCCCGGCCGCGAGCCCGCCGTGGACTTGGCCGTCGACGATCGTCGGATTGATGATCGTTCCAGCGTCGTCGACTGCGATGAGCCGCTCGAGCGACACCGAGCCGGTGTCCGCGTCGACCTCCACGACCGCGACATGCGCACCGAACGGGAACGTCGGCTGCGGCGCTTGGAAGTTGGCCTCGGCGCTCAGCTCGGCGAGCTGGTTCTTGCTGGCGAGCCGCTCGGCGAGCTGCTGCCAGTTGAGGGCGGGCTCCGGGGAGCCGGCGACGTGGAACCGACCCTGCTCGGTGTCCAGGACCATGTCCTCGGGACTCGCCTCGAGCTCTTCGGCGGCGAGCCGCTTGCCGCGCTCGGCCACCTCCTCCGAGGCCTGCCCCGCAGCCACGCCGCCGATCTGGGTGGACTTCGAGCCGTAGGTGCCGGTGCCGCGCGGAACCGCGTCGGTGTCGCCCTTGATCACCGTGACCTGATCGAGCGGAAGTCCGAGCCGGTCGGCCACGATCTGCGCGAACGTCGTCTCGTGGCCCTGGCCCTGGGAGAACGATCCCGTCTTCACGATCGCCTGGCCGTCCGGGGTGATCTCCACGGCTCCGAACTCCTCTTCGCCGACCCCGTTGGTGATCTCGACGTAGACGCTCATCCCGATCCCCATCAGGGCGCCGCCACCGTCCTCACGCCGCCTCGCCTGCTCGGCGCGCAGCCGTTCGTAACCGGCCGCCGCGAGCGCCCGGTCGAGCGCGCCGCCGTAGTCGCCGATGTCGTAGTGCGCCCCGGCCGCCGTCTGGTACGGGAAGGCGTCGGCGGGGATGAAGTTGCGGCGCCGGATCTCCGCCGGATCGAGCTCGAGCTCGGCGGCGAACGCGTCGACCGCGCGCTCGACGCCCTGCGTCGCCTCGGGTCTGCCGGCGCCGCGCACCGCCGCGGTGGTCGCCGTGTTCGTGACCACCGATCGCAGGTCCACATCGATCTTCGGGATCCGGTAGACGCCGCTTCCCATCAACCCGGTCAGGTTGGGGAGGAACGCGCCGATCCCGGGGTACGCGCCGGCGTCCTGGGTGAGGCTCAGCCGGAGCGCCTCGATCGTCCCGTCCCGGTGCCCGCCGATCTTGAAATCGATCCGCTGCGCGCGGCCATGGGGGAGCGCGATCAGGTTCTCGGTCCGCGTCTCGGTCCATCGGACCGGCGTGCGGAGCTTGCGCGCCAGGTAGGCGACGAGCACGTACTCGCCGACCAGCCCCTTGCCGCCGAATCCGCCGCCAACGTCGGGGGCGAGCACCCGGATCTGGGCCGGCTCGGCGCCGAGCGCGGCCGCCAGGCCCTCCTTGTCCTGGTGCGGGGTCTGCGTGGACAGCCACACCGTCAGCCGGTCGTCGTCCTCGATCCGGGCCGCCGCGGCGCGCGGCTCGATCGGGCAGGCGGCGATCCGCTGGCTCGTGATCGTCCCGGATGCAGTCACCTCGCAGTCGCCGAACAGCTCCTCGTCGGAGCTCGCCGCGGGTCGTTCGATACAGATGTTCGTGCCGGTGTCCTCGAACAGCAGCAGCTCGTTGGTGGCCGCCTGGACCGCATCGGTGACCACCGGCAGCGGCTCGTAGTCGACCTCGACCAGCTCGGCCGCATCAACGCTCAGCTCGCGGCTTTCAGCCAGCACCACCGCGACGATCTCCCCGGCCCACCGCACCTTGTCGGCGGCGAGGAACGGCCGGTGCCAGCGCTCGTCGAGCCCGAGGAACGCCAGCGGAGGCTCCTTGCCGAGCTCGATGTCCTGGGCGGTGAACACGTGGACGCCCGGGCGCGCCGTTGAATGCGAGACGTCGATCCCGTTGATGCGCGCGTGCGCCCACGGCGAGCGCACGAACGTCACGTGGAGCGCCCCGGGGATCGCGATGTCGTCGACGTAGCGACCCTGTCCGGTGATGAACCGAGGATCTTCTTTGCGGCGAACCCGCTTTCCTACGACGTTGGCCACGGCGGCGCAGCTTTGCACACCGCTGAACCGGGGTGCAAGGTGGTCGCGTTCGCGACTCCGCCCGCGGCGTCGGTGACCGTCACGGTCAGCCGCCCGTGAGCTTGTGAGAACCGGCGGGTGAGCACGGTCCCGTCGCCGCCGCTGACCCGCGCGATTGGGTGGCAGCCGCTGTCGGCGATTCGCACCCGCAGCGCCGGGTACACGCGGATCGGCAGCGTCATCGTGTGGCGATCGACAAGCGGGCCTGAGCGCGCGCGGCCCGCGGGGGACCGCTCGTCACGCGCGGCCGCGGAGCTTCGCGAACCCGGCGTTCAGCAGCGTCGTGGCCTGGTCGAGCGTGTCGCCCGAGTGGAGCAGCACCACCCCGAGCCACGTCCGGCCGCGACGCGCCGCCCCGACGAGGCACGGGCCAGAGGCGTCGGTGAACCCGGTCTTGACGCCGTCGGCGCCCGGATAGCCGGTCACCAGCAGCGGGTTGTTGTTGTACAGGTACAGCTTCCCGCCCTTGATCGGGAATGGCAGGATCGCGCTGCGGGAGGCCACGATCCTCGCGAGCAGCGGCTGCTCGAGCACGAGGTGCGCGATCAGCGCCAGCTCGGCGGCGCACGAGTGGTTGCCCTGGTCGACGATCCCGGACACGCTGTTGAAGCGCGTGCAGTGCAGCCCCAGCTGCCTGGCCCTGGCGTTCATCAGCGCGATGAACCGCGTCTGGGCCCCGGCCACGTGCTGCGCCAGCGCGATCGCCGCGTCGTTGCCGGACGGGAGCAGCAGTCCGTACAGGAGGGGCAGGACCGGGACGCGCTTGC
Organism: uncultured Solirubrobacterales bacterium; assembly: GCA_963800475.1. GTDB lineage: Bacteria > Actinomycetota > Thermoleophilia > Solirubrobacterales > Solirubrobacteraceae > Palsa-465. Next base: position 807,003 of record CAWDAZ010000002.1, read on the forward strand.
CCTGGGGGAGCAGCCCGACCCCCGAGCCGCTGAAGTGAGTGGCGGCGCGGGTGATCAGAACCTTGTCGGAGGGGCGGGAGTGCTCGAGCACCACCAGCGCGGTCATCATCTTCGTGAGGCTCGCGATCTCGAGCGCACGCTCCGGTTGCCGCTCCCACAGCACCGCGCCGGTCTTGACGTCGAACAGGATCCCGGACCGCAGCGGCATCTTCAGGCGGACGTTGACCCGTTCCGAGGCCGGGCCGAGGCGGGTCGCGTAGCTCGGCGGCGCGACGGACGCCTGCTCGGCGGCGCCCTGATGACCGCGCTTGACGTGCGGGTGCACAGCCGGTTTCGCGGTCGAGGGCCCCGACGCGTTCGACGCCATCAGCCACCGCAGCAGCCCGGCCGCCAGCACAATCACCGCCAGCCCGAGCAGGATCGGCGAGATGCCGCGTCTGCGGCGCGGCGGTCCGGTTCGGGGTACGCCGCGCCGTCGGCGCTGCCTCCCGCCCTGGAGCACGCTGCGGCGGCTCGTCACTTCTTCCGCGGAGGCTCGGTGAGGGCGCCGATGATCCCGACCCCGACGACGACCACCACGAACACCCCGACGACGCCGAGGCCGGTGATGCCGTTGTGCGCGATGTCGAGCACGGTCAGCGTGGCCATCGTGATGATGAAGACCAGCGCAATGGCGAACACGACGAAGCGCACGGCGTCAGTACACCGGGCGCGGCGGCGGCACGGCCTTGCGCCTCGTCGCGAGCAGCTTGATGGTCAACAGGCCGAAGGCGAAGCCGCCCAGCTGCGCGACGTACGCAAGCCAGCTGTCCGAGCCGGTCGGGTTGATCAGGTCGGCCGCCGCGAACAACGCCTGCCCGACGAACCACACCGCGAGCATCACCAGCACCGGAATCTCGATCACCGTCACAAAGAAGATGATGATCGTGAGCGCGAACACGCGCGCCCCCGGGTACAGGAGCATGTAGCCGCCGAGCACCGCCGCGATAGCTCCCGCTGCGCCCACCGTCGGCGCTGTCGAGTTAGGCGCGAACCCGACCAGCAGCGCGAGCGTCACGACCCCGCCGAGGATGTAGAAGCCGAGGAACTTCGCGTGTCCCATCGCGTCCTCGACGTTGTTGCCGAACAGCCACAGGAAGATCATGTTGCCGAGGATCTGGACGATCGACGCGTGCATGAACATGCTCGTGAAGATCGTCTCCCAGGTTGGGATCGTGCCCGGGCTCGGTCCGTGCGCGCACACCGGCGGGCCGCCCGGCTGACCCGCCGGCAGGATGCAGTGCGCGCCCGGGTGGGTGAGCGCATACGGGATCGCGCCGTACTTGACCAGCTCATGTGTGTCGGGGCCACTGATGATCGAGCCGCCGTGGAGGGCGGCCACGAGGTAGAAGGCGAAGTTCGCGACGATCAGCCCCAACGTCACGAACGGGAAGCGATCCGCCGGGATGTTGTCCTTGATCGGGATCACGCGCGCGGGAGGTTAGGTCCGGCCGCGGGCGGGACGCGCCGGCGCGCGCGACGGCCGGACGCTTGGCGGTGTCCTTCAGACCGGCGCTGCGGCGGTGCGCGGCTCCGGCACGTGCTCGTCGGCGTGGTACGAGCTCCGCACCAGCGGTCCGGCTGCGACGTGCTCGAAGCCGAGCTCGTAAGCGAGCCGCTCGAGCGCGGCGAACTCATCCGGATGCCAGTAGCGGACGATCGGGAGGTGGTTCTCGGTCGGCCGCAGGTACTGCCCGATCGTCAGCACCTGGACGTGATGTTCCCTCAGCGTCCCGAGTGTGTCGATCATCTCGTCGAACGACTCGCCGAGCCCGACCATCAGCCCGGATTTGGTGAGCACCCGCTCGCCACCCATCTCCTTGGCGTTCGCGAGCACGCGGCAGGAGCGCTCGAACTTCGACCCCCGCCGCGCGACCGGATACAGCCGCGGCACCACCTCGACGTTGTGGTTGAACACGTCGGGCCGTTCGGCGATCACCTTCGCGAGCGGCATCTCCTCACCGCGGAAGTCGGGGGTCAGCACCTCGACCTTGGTATCCGGGGCTTGGCTGCGAATCTGCCTGATCACGCCGACAAACGCCGACGCGCCGTAATCAGGGAGGTCGTCGCGGTCCACGCTGGTGATGACGGCGTGCTTGAGGCCCATCCGCGCGACGGAGCGGGCCACCCGCGCCGGCTCGAGCGGATCGTTCCAGGTCGGCTTGCCCGTCTTGACGTTGCAGAACCCGCACCGGCGCGTGCACGTGTCCCCGAGGATCATGAATGTGGCGGTGCCGCGCTGCCAGCACTCGCCGATGTTCGGGCAGGCGGCCTCCTGACACACGGTGTGCAGGTTCTCGGCGTCGATCAGCCCCTTGAGCTCGCGGTACTTCGGCCCGCCGGGGGCCGGGACCTTGAACCACGGCGGCTTGCGCCCGCGGTGCGGTTGCACGTCCGGCCCAAGGACCTCGAGCACGTCCTGGATCCCACCCGGGTTGGCTCTGGAGCGCGTTGCGTGCGGCCGCTCGTTCACCAGTCAGAGGCTACTCCGGCACACAGTTGGCTCAGCGCGTGTCACGCGTGTCGCGTCTTGGTCGGGACGATGGGCGGATGCAGACAGGGACTCGCTCCACGCCCGGGCATGGTCGACAAAACGAAGAATCCGTTCGCTTTCTCGACCATGCCTCCTTGGAGCAGGCGATCGTGGGCGTGGCGAACGCTCAGCACCTGGTGTTTTCGCTGGCCCAGGTCGTTCAGCTTGGACCGACGCCGAGGGCGGCTCAGATGCGCGCCGGCATCTCCCGTCTCCACCGCATCCACCGCATCCACCAGGCCGTCTACTCACTGGTCCCCAAGGAACGCCTGACCCGTGAGGGCCGCTGGATGGCCGCGGTGCTCGCCTGCGGCGAGGGCGCGGTCCTCTCGCACCGCAGCGCGGCCTCGCTCCACGGGCTTCGCCGCACGGACCGCACGAACATCGACGTGACCGTGCCGCGGCGGTCGTCGCGCCGGCACGCCGGAATCGACGTACACCGCTCGCTCGCGCTCACCGACGAAGACACCACGATCGTCGACGGTATCCCGTGTACGACGGTCGCGCGGACGTTGCTCGACCTCGCTGCGGTCCTAGCTCGGCGCCCGGTCGAGCGGGCCTTCGACCAGGCGGAGATCGAGGGCGTGCTGGACCTCCGCGCCGTCGCCGAGCAACTCGACCGGCATCCGAACCACCGCGGCGCGCCGACCGTGAAGGCGATCCTCGCCGAGCACTACATCGGCACCACCCTCACCGTCAGCGAGCTCGAGGAGGCGTTCTTCGCGCTGTGCCGCCGGGCACGGGTTCGGCAGCCGGAGGTCAACGAATGGGTCGATCTCGGCGACGGCGAACCTCCGATCAAGGCCGACTTCCTGTGGCGGGAGGAGCGCGTGATCGTCGAGGCGGACGGCGATCGCTTCCACCGCACGCACCAGGCGCGGGGCGATCCGCGACGCGATCAGCGCGCGATGCTCGCCGGCTGGCGGCCGGTCCGGACGACCTGGCGCCAGGTGATGCTGCGGCCGCGCGAGCTCGAGGCGATGCTCGCGCGACTGGTCGGTGAGGCGAACGCCTCGGCGCCGGCGCCCGCGCCCGCGCCTATGCCCGCGCCGGCGCGCCCACCGAGACAATCCGCCACGGCTGGTCCTTGTCGTCCGACAGTCCCATCGTCCACTGCTCGGTGAAGCGCGACTGGGTCTCGGGGTTCCCCGACACGACCGCCGTCGTGTCGCGGTCCTCGATGTAGCGCCGCCCCTCGATGTGCACCTCGAGATGCATCGTGGGCGGGTCGGACTTCGCGTCGAGCGTCGCGATCCGGATCTCGCGGATCCGCGGGCCACGCACCACCAGCCGGGTCTTCCCGCTCGGGTCGCCGGGGTGCAGCAGCTCCTGGACCACGTCGCGGTCGGCGATCTCCTCGAGGTCGCTGCGGTCGCCGTCGATCGCCTGCGCCCATGCACCGACCGCGCGGCGCGCCGCGACCTCGAGGATGTCGGGCGCGAACCGCGCGTCGGCGAGGCTCAGGTCGTTGGCGGCCGCGCGCGCGTCGCCCTCGAAGTCGAGGTCCGCCACCTCGGCGATCTTGGTCCCTTCGGGAACGGCCTCGGCCGCCGCGCCTTCGACCAGTGCCTCGTCGCGCATCGCGCCCTCGTCGTCCTCGGGCGTGGCGACGATCTCGTCGCTGAGCTCGTGCCCGCCCTCCTTCTCCTGCTCGATCGACTCCAGGATCCAATGCACCTCGCCGTCTACCTCACGCTTGGCGAGCGTCCAGTACTCGAACGCGTCGATCACGGTCGAGGAGCTACCCGTGTGGGTCATGATCTGGCCGGTCGACGTCTCAACGTAGTCGCGCGCCTTCGCCTCGATCACCACCACGACCCGGTCGTCGGCCGGGTCGGCGGCGTTGTGGAGGCCCACGTACTCGACCCGCGGCTGCCCGAGCGGCTCGACGTGGTTGCGCCAGCCCTTGCGCTCGAAGTCGTCGAGCCGCCGGCTCCACTCGGCCCACAGCTCGGCTCCGACGAGCCGTTGCAGGCGCCCGCGGTCGCTCGCGTTCCAGGCGGACTGGATATCGAGCCACAGCTGCGCGGCCTGCGCGTGGACGGTGTCGCTGTCGAACGCCGCGTCGTCCTCGGCTGCCACCGCGGCGGCAGTCTCCACGCGGCGCTCGCGCTGGCGAACGTGATGGCGCCGCGCCAGCACCATCATCCGCATGTACATCACCACCGCGACGAACACGAGGACCCCCGCGATCACGATCGCGAGAAACGCTCCGAAGCCGAGGTGCGCGCGACCGCCCGGACCAGGGCCGCCGCCGTAGTAGCCGCCCCCGAACCCTCCGCCCCCGAACCCGCCCCCGCCGCCGCCGCCGCCGAAGCCGGCGCTCCCGCCCCCGCCGAGTGCGAGCGCGGGCCCCGCCGCGATCCACGTGGCGAGCACGGCCGCAGGGATGGCGATCAGTCGCTTCATGCGTCAGTCATTGTCCTACTACAGCTGCAGCGCTGCGACCCGGCGCTCGAGCCGCGTTCGGCCGATCAGCCGTTGCCGGCGCCCGAGCGCCTCGGCCAGCGAGAACGCCGCCCGCCGGCGGAAGCACTTGAGCTGCCCGGCGAGGCGGCCGGTCTCCTTGATCAGCGAGGTCATCTGCACACCGTCGAGCCCGCATGGGACGATCCACTGGAACGGCTGCAGGTCGTTCTCGACGTTGATCGCGAACCCGTGCGTGCTCACGCCCCGCTGGACGTGCACGCCGATCGACGCGATCTTCCGCTCGTCGACCCATACGCCGGTGTAGTCGGGGCCGTCCTCGGGGCGGGCCCGCGCCTGGATCCCCTCCTCGCCGAGCGCTGAGCAGAGCGCCTGCTCGAGCGTGCGCACGTACGCGACGACGTCGCCGACGCGGACGATCGGGTAGCCGACCAGCTGCCCGGGACCGTGGTAGGTGACCTTCCCGCCGCGGTCAGTCTCGACGACGTCGATGCCCTGCATCCGGTACCAATCCTCGCCCATCGGCAGCTCGCCCTCGCCAGAGCGCCGCCCGCGCGTGTACACGGGCCAGTGCTCGAGCGTGAGCAGCACGTCGGGCACCTCGTCCCGCTGCCGGGAGGCCCGGACCAGCTCCTGAAGCGCGAGTGCCTCGCGGTACTCGACGGTGCCGAGGTGGCACACCCACAGCTCTGGACGCGCGCTGCGCATCTTCTCGATGCTAGTCCGCGACCAACCCCTCGAGGTGGCGCTTGACGGTCGCCAGGAATTGGGCGGCGAGCGCTCCATCGAGCGCTCGGTGATCCCAGCTCAGCCCGAGGATCGTGATCGGACGGATCGCGATCGAGTCGTTCCCATCGGCGTCGGTGACCACCACCGGGCGCTTCACGACCGCCTCGAAGTCGAGGATCGCGACCTGCGGCTGGTTGATGATCGGGGTCGCCATGATCGAGCCGTACTGCCCCGGGTTGGTGATCGTGAACGTGGCGTCCCGAACATCGTCCGGGGTCAGCTCCTTCGACCGGGCGCGGCCCGCCAGATCCCTGACCCGCGCCGCGAGGCCCTCGGCCGACAGCTCGTGCGCTCCGTGGATCACCGGGACGATCAGGCCATCGTCGCCGAGCGACACCGCGATCCCGAGGTTGACCTCCTGGTGGGCCGTGTAGCGCTCGCCCTCGAGCCACGCGTTGAGGGCCGGGTGCTCCCGGAGCGCGTCGACCGTGGCCCGTGCGACGAACGCGAGCGCGGTGACACCCAGCTTCACTCGGGCACGCTCGACCCGGGACATGTCGACCTCGATCCAGGTCGTGCAGGTCGCGGCAGTTTCGAGCGAGCGCTTCATGTGCTCGCCGATCTGGCGGCGCATGCGAGACAGCGTCGGGGATGCCGCCGGGCCGCCGGCCGGCGGCGTAGCGGGCTCGGGTCGGTACGGGCTCTCGATGTGGAGCGGCGCGTCCTCGACCGCCCCCGCCTCGATGAACGCGAGCACGTCATGCTTGCGCACCCGTCCGTCGCGACCGGTGCCGGGCACCTCGCTCAGGTCGATGCCGTGCTCGGCGGCGATCCGCTGGACGACGGGGGAGTAACGGCGTGCGCCGTGCGCGGCGGCGCCGTTCGCGCCCCGGCCGTTCGTCGAAACACCGGATTTCGGCAGATCATGGGGTTGGGCGGACGTCGCGGCGGTCGGTGAACCCTCCACCCGCGCCGGCGCCGGGACGTCAACAGATCCGCCGACCGCGATCCGCGCCAGCACCTCGCCGACGGGTACGGTCGCTTCGACCGCGACGACGATCTCGTGGACGATCCCGCTGACCGGTGCCGGGACCTCGGTGTCGATCTTGTCGGTCGAGATCTCGCAGATCGTCTCGTCGGCTGCGATCTGGTCGCCGACGCCGACGCGCCACGCGACCAGCGTCCCCTCGACGACCGACACACCCATCTGCGGCATCGTCACTTCGACGATCGTCGCCGCCCAGCCTTCAGTACGCGAGGAGTTCACGGCACGCCTCCCTGACTCGTTCGACGGATGGCAGCACCGCCTGCTCGAGCGGCGGCGAGAACGGGATCGGCACGTCCGGGGTCGCGACCCGCACGACCGGGCCGTCGAGTGACTCGAACCCGTGCTCGGCGATCAGCGCCGCGACCTGCGCGCCGGCGGCGCACGTGGAGTTGGCCTCGTCGACGATCACGACCTTCGAGCATCGCTGCACCGAGTCCAGCACCGCGGCCTCGTCGAGCGGCACCAGCGAGCGCAGGTCCAGGACCTCGATCCTCGCGCCGTCGAGATCCTCGGTGGCCTCGAGCGCTGTGTGCACCATCGCCCCGTAGGCGATCACGACCAGATCGGCACCCGGCCGCGCGACCCGCGCGGTGAACGGCGTCTCGTAGACGCCGTCTGGGACCTCGCCCTTGACGCGGCGGTACAGGCGCTTGTGCTCCATGAAGCAGACCGGGTTGGGGTCGTGGATCGCGGCGTGCAGGAGCCCCTTCGCGTCCTCCGCGGTCGACGGCGCGACGACCTTGATGCCAGGCGCGTGCATGAACCACGCCTCCGGGTTCTGGGAGTGGAACGGCCCGCCCGAGAAGCCGCCGCCCGATGGCAGCCGGACCGTGATCGGCACGGCCAAGCCCTGGCGGTAGTGCATCTTGCCGGCGACGTTCACGAGCTGGTCGAACCCGCAGGAGATGAAGTCCGAGAACTGCATCTCGCACACCGGCCGCATCCCGACGACCGCGGCGCCGATCGCGGTGCCGATAATCGCCGACTCCGCCAGCGGCGTGTCCATCACGCGGTCGGCCCCGAACTCCTCGATGAATCCGTCGGTGACCTTGAAGGCGCCGCCGAACACGCCGATGTCCTCGCCCATCATCAGCACCCGCTCGTCGGAGCGCAGCTCGTCGCGCAACGCGCTCGAGATCGCCTGCAGGTAGGTGAGCGTGCTCATGCAGGCCCCCGCTCGCCTTCCGGGCTCGCCACGGCCGGGGGCTGCATGAGTCGTCCGGCTGACCGGAACCCGCTCCACCGCGGCATGCCGTCGCCGAGCGGCTCGGCGTCGCCCTCGCAGAACACGCCCGAAGCGGCTGACGACGGATCGGGCATCGGCGCCGCGAGTGCCTCCTCGGTAGCCGCGTCGATCTCGGCGGCGACCTCCTCGCGCAACCCGTCCACGTCGACGCCGAGCGCGCGCAGCCGCGCCTCCTGCCGGTCGACGGGGTCGCGCTTACGCCACTCCTCGACCTGCTCCTTGGGCACGTACTTCATGTCGTCGTGGGCGGCGTGGCCGTGCATCCGCATCGTCACCGCCTCGATCAGCGTCGGCCCGTCGCCCGCCAGCGCTCGTTCGCGGGCGGCCCGGGCCGCCTCGAACATCGCCTCGACGTCGTTGCCGTCAACCGTGACCCCGACGAACCCGTACGCCGCCGCGCGCTCCACCGGGTCGACGGCGAACTGCTTGTCGAGCGGCGTCGAGTACGCGTACTGGTTGTTCTCGAGCACGAAGATCACCGGCAGCTTCTGCACCCCGGCCCAGTTCATCGCCTCGTGGAAGTCGCCGCGGGAGGTCGAGCCGTCGCCGAACCAGGTGATCGCGCAGCGCCGCTCGCCGCGCAGCTTGAACGCCATCGCCATCCCGGTCGCGACGAGCATCATGTCGGGCAGCATCGAGACCATCCCGACGCACCCGAGTCTGCGGTCGCCGAAGTGGACGTTGCCGTCGCGCCCGCAGGTGATGCCGGTGTCGCGCCCGAGGTACTGACCCAGGATCTGGGCCGGGGTCACGCCGCGGATCAGGTGCGCGGCGAGGTCGCGGTGAAGAATGCACAGCCGGTCCTCCGGGCCCATCGCGAACGCGGCGCCCGCCGACACGGCCTCCTGGCCGTAGCCGTCGTAGAACGAGCCGGGCACCTTGCCCTGGCGATAGAGCGTCATCGCGCGCTCCTCGAGGCCTCGCATCAGCAGCATCGCGCGAAGCAGCCATGAGCGGTCCTCGAGGAGAAGATGAGCGCTGTCCGCCGCCGCCCCATCCACGGTCGGTACAGCGATGTTGGTCGCCATCCTCGGTTTTCCCTTCGTCCTTGCCGGAGCGGGGTCTCCGTCCGGCCGTTGACAGGACGCTCCGGGATCGCCGGGCACGTCCTTGTTCAGGATCAGGCGAGCTTACTCCTCGAACCGGGCGTGGAGGGAGGGTTGATAGTCGAACGCCGCAGCTAGGCGGGAACCGCGCCGAAGCGCTCGGCGTGCACGGCCTCGAGCGCTTCGCGGAGCGCTGCCACGCGCTCCTCGCCGAAGCGCTCGGCCCACTCGCGCTCGAGCTCGTCGATCAGCTGGTGGCCGATCGCGTGTGCCTCGAGGCCCTTGGAGGTAAGGCGGATGAGCTTGGCGCGCCCGTCGGCGGGGTCCGGGACCCGCTCCACGTAGCCCCGCTCCTCGAGATCGCTCGTGACCTCGCCGACGGACTGCTTGGTCATCAGCGCGCGGTCGGCGAGCTCCGTCAGGCGGGACCCGTGCTCCGGGTCGATGTTCCCGAACACGCACCCGTGCCCGGGCCGGATGTCGGTGTAGCCGGCGTCGGCGACGCGTCGCGAGAGCTCTTCGGAGAACTCGTCGAAGGCCACCATCAGCAGCCGGATCATCGGGATGGGCGCCGATGTCACAGATGCGCCGTGGGTCGGGTCAGGTATTTCGATACCACTGGACATTTCGTCAGGAGACCTGATAAGGTATCCGAATCATCAGGTAACCATATCAGTTCGCCTGACCATTATAGCCCGGCGATCGGGGGAATCAGGCGAGAGACGGGAGGAATCCCATGGCACTCAAAGCGCACAACCAAACCTCAACCAAATGGTGGACCCTGGGAGCGGTCAGCGTCGCGACGTTCATGCTGCTGCTCGACATCACGGTCGTCAACACGGCGCTTCCGTCGATCGCCCGCGACCTGCACGCGAGCTTCAACGACCTCCAGTGGGTGATCGACGCCTACACGCTCGTGCTGGCGGCGGTGGTCCTGACCGCCGGCGCGTTCGCCGACAGGCTCGGGCGACGGCTCGTGTTCGCGGTGGGCCTGGCGATCTTCTCGCTCGCGTCGCTGGCGGCCGGACTGGCGGGCGATCCGACGTTCCTCAACATCTCGCGCGCCGTCCAGGGCATCGGCGGTGCGGCGATGTTCGCCGTCTCGCTGGCGCTGCTGGCGCAGGAGTTCCCGGCGGGCCGCGAGCGCGGCATGGCGATGGGCATCTACGGCGCGACGATCGGCATCTCGGTGGCGATCGGGCCGCTGGCCGGTGGCGCGATCACCGACAGCCTCGGCTGGCGGTGGGTGTTCTTCCTGAACGTGCCGATCGGCCTGGCCGCGCTCGCCGCGACCTACCTACGGCTCCGGGAATCCCGTGACCCGAACGCGACCAGGGTCGACTGGCTCGGGCTCGTCACGCTGAGCGGCGGCCTGTTCATGCTCGTGCTGGCATTGCTGAGGGGCAACGACGAAGGGTGGGGCAGCCCGCTGATCGTCGGCCTGCTCGCCGCCGCCGCCACGTCACTGGCAGCGTTCGTGGTGGTCGAGGGTCGGGTGGCAGAGCCGATGCTGCCGCTCGGCCTGTTCCGGCGCCGCGCCTTCACCGGGGTGCAACTTGCGGCGTTCGCGGTGTCGGTGTCGCTGTTCGCGCTGTTCCTGTATCTGACGCTGTACCTCCAGGACTACCTGCACTACTCGCCGCTGCAGGCCGGCCTCCGCTACCTCCCGATCACGATCGCGAGCTTCGTGGCGGCGCCGATCGCCGGGGCGCTCCTCAGCCGGGTCCACGCGCGGGTACTGATGGCACTCGGCCTGCTCGGCACGGGCGCTGGGCTGATGCTGATGTCGGGGCTCGACCCGAGCTCGGGCTGGACGGCGCTGCTGCCCGGGTTCCTCGCCGCGGGGATCGGCGTCGGGCTGCTCAACCCCGTGATCGCCGACGTGGCGCTGAGCGTCGTGCCCAAGGAGCGCAGCGGCATGGCCGCGGGGATCAACGACACGTTCCGCCAGGTAGGCGTCGCGGTCGGCGTCGCCGCCTGGGGAGCGATCTTCCTCGGGCGCGGTTCGAGCCGCGTCACGAGTGTCGTCTCCGGCACGCCGCTCGCCGGACACGGCAGGCCGCGTCAGCTGCTCGAGGCGCTCACCGGCGGGCACCTGACCCAGGCGGCGAACGCGCTTCCGAACGGGACTCGCGAGGTGGCGATCAGCGCCACGCGCGACGGGTTCCTGACCGGGCTCAACGCGGTGCTGCTGATCGGCGGAGTTGTGGCGCTGCTCGGTGCGGTGCTGGCGCTGTGGCTGGTCCGCGAGCACGAGATCGAGCGGGACGAGGTCGTCGGCCCCGCACCGCGCGCGGGCGCGCTGGAGCCGACGCTCGCGTAGCGGTTAGGCTCGCGCCGGGTGATGGAGGACCGCGATCGCACCGTGACGCTTCCGGACGGGCGGCTGCTGGGATACGCCGAGTGGGGCGATCCCGGCGGGCCGCCCGTCCTGTACTTCCACGGGACGCCCGCGTCGCGGCTGGATCCGGTGTGCTTCCCGGACGCGCCCGCCCACGCGGGCGTGCGGCTGATCTCGATCGACCGGCCCGGAATGGGACTCTCGAGCTTCAAGCGCCACCGCAAGATCAGCGATTGGCCGGCCGACGTCGCCGCGCTGGCCGACGAGCTGGGGGTGGAGCGCTTCGGAGTCGTCGGGTGGTCGGGAGGCGGGCCCTACGTGCTGGCGTGCGCCGCGGCACTGGCCGACCGCCTCACAGCAGCGATCTCGGTCGCCGGAGTGGGTCGGATCGATCGGCCGGGCGCGCTCGAGAGGATGAACCGCGACGAGGCCAGGCTCACGCGACTGTGCCTGAAGGCGCCGCCGCTCGCCCGGTTCGCGCTGGCCGTCGTGTTTAGGCTCAGTCGCTTCAAGCCCGAGCAGGCGTTCGACAGCTTCCGCTCCGAGGTCTCGGAGTCCGACCAGCAGGTGATCGATGCGCTGCCACCGGACGCCAAGCGGATGGGCTGGTTCCTGGAGGCCGGCAGGCAGGGAGCGAAGGGAGCGGTCCACGACTACCGCGCGCTCGGCGACTGGGGATTCCCGCTCGAGCGGGTCGAGATGCCGGTGTCCCTTTGGCAGGGCGACACCGACCAGCTCGTCCCGATGCGCCAGGCCGAGGAGCTCGTCGCGGCGGCGCCCGGCGCGACGCTGCGCCCGTGCCCCGGCGAGGGCCACCTGGTGATGGTGAGCCACGCCGCCGAGATCCTGCGGGCGGCCACCGGGAAGGGAACCCCGCCGGCGGCGTAGATTTCGCGCGATGGACGGTGCGTGGCTGTCGCGCTTTCGCTGGAGGCGGCGCGGGGCTTGGATGTGGCCGGCGTTTGTCGCGCTGATCGCCGTCGATGCGGTGATCGGACACCTGCTCCCGCCGGTCGGCGAGAAGCAGACGCTCGTTGCTGCTGCGCTCGCGGGACTGCTGCTGAACCTGCTCGGGGTGATCCTGCTCGCGTGGCCGGTCGGCGTGCTGATTCGCCGCCGACGGCCCGACCTGCCGCGGTCGGTCGCCCGCGACTACGGCGGCACGGCGGTGGTGCTGGCGATCACGACGGTGCTGCTCGTCGCCGGGCTCGCGCACCGCTCGTCGATCACCGGCGAGCAGGCGACGATGCGCGACGCGATCGTCCGGGCCGAGGCCTGGATCGGCGACCGCGCGCCCGATCAGTTTCGGCGCAACGCGAAGCTGATCGACACGGTCACGATCGAGCCGGGGAGCATCTACCGGATGTGCGTTCCGGGCGCACACGGGATCCGGACGTACTGCGTGATCGTCAACACGCAGCTCCCGTTCGCCCGCAGCGTCAGGTTCGCCGGCTACGAGCCGAACTCGTCGCTGGCGGAGGGCACCGGGTAGCGCTGGCGGTCGAGCGGCAGGCACACCTCGCAGAAGTCCGTCCCGAACGGGGTCAGCCGGATGCTCCGCTGGACCGTCTTCGCGCGCGAAGCTCGACGGACCGCGTCTATCACCGCCGGCTGGGCCTCGAGCACCTGATAGCCGTCGGGCTCGGGCACCGGCTGCTTGGAGAACCAGATCAGGCCGAGGCGGTTGAGGTTGTCGAGATAGGCGTGGACCCGCTCCGGGTGCCGGCAGCCGGCCTGCGCGCCGATCATGTTGAGCCCCTCGCCGACCACCTCGGAGTTCAGCCCGATCAGCTGGACGGAGCGGACGTCGACCGACGGCTGCGGCCCCTCCAGCGCGAGCAGCCGCAGGATCCGCGCCTCGTCGGGGTGGAGCTCCTCGAGGATCCGCGCGTACGCGGGGTGCGCTCCGTCGTCGCTCTCGACGTCCGCCGATTGGCGGAGCAGCTCGGCGCCGCGCTCTCGCAGCGACAGCGGCTCGGGCGGAAGCTCCTCGATATCCCCCGGAGGAAGCGTGATCACGTCGTAGTTACGAACCGGCGCGGCCAGCATGTCGACCGCCGTCCGCGCGGCGCGCGCCGGCAGCTCGAGGCTCCATGCCGCGGTTCGCAGCCACGTCCGCACCCCGAGGCGCGCGAGCCCTGACAGGTCGTCGATCGCGCTCATCCAAAGATCGCCAGGTGCACCAGCCCGCCGGCGAACCCGAGCACGGCACCGTGCAACAGCAGCAGCCACTCGTCCTCGCGGGTGGCCGTGCGCAGCATCTCCGCGAAGTCCCGGGGCGCCATCTCTCGCATCCGCTCGGCGATCAGCTTACGCATCGTGGCGCTCTGGGTGCGGCTGAATTCCGGGTCGGTGAGCGTCCCCATCACCGACTCGACCGGCTCGCTGGCGAACGCCTCGCGGATCGCGTCGTACTCGCGAGGGCCGACCGCCACCCTGACGGCGGGGCGCAGCGGTCCGACCGCGCGGTCGATCGCCGGACGCATCGCGGACTCGATCAGCACCCGGGTGCGGTCCGAGCGCGGCCCGTAGAGCAGCTCATTTCCAAATTCCGCGACGGTCAGGATCTGGTCGGCGACGATGCTCGCGTACACGTCGGCGACCTCGCGCTGGCGGCGAACGAACAGTCCCTGCCACCGCAGCGGCCCGAACCGCCGCCACTCGGGCGGCTCGAAGATCATCCACAGCGCGACCCAGTTCGTGATGTAGCCGATCACCACGCCGAGCAGCGGCAACAGCCACCAGAACGTCACGAAGTGCGTCAGCACCGCGACCGGGATCCCGAGCACGAACCCGAACACGAACCCGAAGTTCTGGATGAACTTGAGCTCGCGGCGCCCCATCTCGAGGAACACGCGGTTGGCGAGCTCGGGGTCGAAGCGCTTGATCACCATCAGCTTGACGTCGACGAGCTGGTCGATGTGCTCGGCGATCTGCTCGGTCAGAGAGCCCACGATCGCGGGCAGCTGCTGCTGCACGCGTTCGATCCCGATCGCGCGCAACTGTGGGGGAAGGTCGGCCCACAGCTGGGGGTGCTCGCGGCGCATCACGCGATCGACGATCTCGGGGATGTCGCCGCGCACTGAGACGACGATCTGCTCGGCGATCTTCTCGGGGTCGAGCTGGCGGAAGAACTCCTTCGGCGTGCCGAGCTTCGCGATCCCGCTGTCGACCGCGAGGCTGCCCATCTTCGCCGCCCGCGAGGGCACGATCCCCTGCCACCCGATCCCGCCGACCATGATCCCCGGGATCTGCCGGACCCGGTACGGGAGCGTCCGCGCGAGCGACTGCAGCCACCGCGCGCGCCAGCCGCGGAAGTGCACGGGGTAGAACAGCATCAGCACCCCCGTCCAGTTGGTGGTGTAGCCGATCACGCCCGTTACGAGCGGAACCGTGATCAGCGCCAATGTGCTCGTGCTCACAGCCATAGAACGAAATCGGACCGGGTAGGCTTGCGCGCCGGTTGACCGAGTCGTACGTCGCACTGATCACCGGAGCCTCCGCCGGCATCGGGGAGGCCGCCGCCAAGCGCCTAGCCCGCGAACCCGGGGTCCAGCTGGTGCTCGTCGCGCGCCGCGAGGACCGCCTCCGCCAGCTCGCGAGCGAGCTCCACGTCCGCACGACCGTCATCCCCCTCGATCTCGTTGACGACGACGCGCCGCGGCAGGTCCGCGAGGTCCTCGAGCGCGACCACGGCGGCCGCCTGCACCTGCTCGTCAACAACGCGGGGGCGGCGTGGCGCGGCTCATTCGCCGACACCGGATGGGCGAACGTCGAGCGGCATCTGAAGCTGAACCTCGAGGCGCCCCTGAAGCTGACCCACGAGCTGCTGCCGCTGCTCCGCGCGACGGCCGCCGACAACACCAGCGGTCGCCGCGTCGCGATCGTCAACGTGGCGAGCACCGCGGCGCGGGTGTCGCGGCCGAACTCGGGCGCCTACTCGGTCAGCAAGTTCGGACTTGCAGCCTGGAGCGACGCGCTCCACAACGAGGAGGCCGTGCACGGCGTCCACGTCGGCACCGTGCTCCCCGGGTTCGTCAAGACCGAGGGGTTCCCGGCCGCGGAGCTGCTCGCCAACCCCGCCACCCGGTGGATGGTGTCCCGGCCAGAACGGGTAGCAGAAGCGATAGTCGAGACCGGACCCGGCGGCAAGGCCGAGCGCTATGTGCCGCGGCCGTACTGGCTGGCGGCGGCGCTGCGGATCCTGGCCCCGAGGCTGGTCCGCCGCGCGACCGCGGGCGGTGGGCTCACCACTGCGACCTCGGCGAAGTCGGACGATTAAGCTACACCCCTGTAGCAAACGATTCAGGAGCAGCAGATGAACTCAAACCGCCGCGTCGCTGTGCTCGGCGGCATCCGGATTCCGTTCGCAAGGCAGAACGGTCCCTACGCCCAAGCCTCGAATCAGGACATGCTGACCGCGACCTTCGACGGCCTCGTCGACAAGTACGGCCTCGACGGCGAGACGGTCGGCGAGGTCGCCGCCGGCGCAGTGCTCAAGCACAGCCGCGACTTCAGCCTCACGCGCGAGTCGGTGCTCGGCACCAGGCTCGCGCCAGAGACGCCGGCGTACGACGTCCAGCAGGCGTGCGGCACCGGACTCGAGGCGACGATCCTGGTCGGCAACAAGATCGCCCTCGGCCAGATCGACTCGGCGATCGCCGGCGGCGTCGACACCACCTCCGACGCCCCGATCGAGATCAACGAGGACTTGCGCGAGATCCTGCTCGCGCTCAACCGCACCAAGTCGACCACCGGCCGCCTGAAGACGCTCGGCAGGCTGCGCCCCGGCCAGATCGTCCCGCAGATCCCGCGCAACGCCGAGCCCCGCACCGGGCTGTCGATGGGCGAGCACGCCGCGATCATGGCCAAGGAGTGGGGGATCGGGCGCGCCGAGCAGGACGAGCTTGCCGCCGAGAGCCATCGCAAGCTCGCCGCCGCGTACGACACCGGCTTCCTCGACGACCTGGTGATGCCGTTCCTCGGGCTCGAGCGAGACCAGAACCTCCGCCCGGACTCGAGCGCCGAGAAGCTCGCGAAGCTGAAGCCGGTGTTCGGCGGATCCGAGGGGACGATGACCGCCGGGAACTCGACCCCGCTGAGCGACGGCGCCTCGGCCGTGCTGATCGCCAGCGAAGAGTGGGCGGCGCAGCACGGGCTCACCCCGCAGGCGTACCTGGTCGACGCCCAGACCGCCGGCGTCGACCACGTCCACAGGCGGGAGGGGCTGCTGATGGCGCCCGCGTACGCGGTCCCGCGGCTGCTCGCCCGCAACGGGCTGAGCCTCCAGGACTTCGATTTCTACGAGATCCACGAGGCGTTCGCCTCGCAGGTGCTGTGCACGCTGAAGGCGTGGGAGGACCCGGTGTTCTGCAAGGAGCGGCTCGGCCTCGAGCGGCCGCTCGGCGCGATCGACCGCGCCAAGCTCAACACGCACGGCGGTTCGCTCGCCGCGGGGCACCCGTTCGCCGCGACCGGCGGGCGGATCGTCGCCGGGCTCGCGAAGATGCTCAAAGAACGCGATCCCGCCCGCCGAAGCTCCGGCCGGGGACTGATATCGATCTGCGCCGCCGGCGGACTCGGCGTGACCGCAATCATGGAGGCAGCGTGACCGGATGGGTCACGTGGCCGACACAAAAACGAATCTGGATGATGAGTGGAGGCCGACGTGACAGACCGCTACCAGCAGCTCGTCAACACCCCGATCGGCAAGCTCGTCTCCAGGCAGATCGGGCTCCCGGCGCCGCAGCGGCTCGAGCGCTACGAGCCCGGGCAGCGGGTGCTCGATGGCCCGGTGCTGCTCGGTGCGGCGTCCGGCTCGACGCTCGTCGCCGCGATCGGGCGTGTGCTCGAGTCGATCGGCGCCGAGGTCGAGACGTTCCCTGATCAGGTGGTCAGGCAGGGCGCCGCGGACGCAGGCCTCGCGGCCGGGCTGTTCAACCCCGAGACGGCATCCGAGGACGACACCTACAAGGCGCTCGTGTTCGACGCGAGCGGGATCGCCGGGAGCACCGACCTGCGCGAGGCGTGGGAGTTCTTCCACTCGACGCTGCGGCGGGTCCGTCGCTCGGGCCGCGTGATCGTGCTCGGGCTCCCGCCCGAGTCCTGCGAGGACCCGGAGCGGTGGGTCGCCCAGCGCGCCCTCGAGGGGCTGACCAGGTCGCTCGGCAAGGAGGTCCGCAAGGGTGCGACCGCGCAGCTCGTGTACGTCCGGCCCGGCGCCGCGGATCAGCTCTCTTCGACGCTGCGGTTCTTCCTGTCGCCGAAGTCGGCATACGTGTCCGGCCAGGTCGTGCGGATCGACGAGCCGGCGGCCGAGTACGGGTTCGTCGACTGGGACCAGCCGCTGAACGGCAAGGTCGCGCTCGTGACCGGCGCCTCGCGCGGGATCGGGCGGGCGATCGCCGAGGTGCTGGCGCGCGACGGCGCTCACGTGGTGGGCGTCGACGTGGCTCCACAGCGGTCCGAGCTCGAGGAGGCGATCGGGCGCCTCGGCGGCTCCACGCTGACCGTCGACATCACCGACGAGGACGCGCCCGCGACGATCGCCTCGAACCTGCTCGAGAAGCACGGCGGCGTCGACATCGTCGTCCACAACGCCGGGGTCACGCGCGACAAGACGATCGCGCGGATGAGCGAGGAGCAGTGGACGACGCTGATCGCCATCAACTTGTTTGCGCCCCACCTGATCGACCGTGAGCTGTTCGCGCGCGACGTCGTGCGTCCGAACGGACGGGTCGTGTGCGTCTCCTCGATCAGCGGGATCGCCGGTAACGCCGGCCAAACCAACTACGCGACCTCGAAGGCCGGGGTGATCGGGCTCGTCCAGGCATACGCGGGGCCGCTGGCAGAGCGCGGCGCGACCATCAACGCGGTCGCACCGGGATTCATCGAGACGCAGATGACCGCCGCGATGCCGATCGCCACCCGCGAGGCCGGGCGCCGGATGAACAGCCTCGCCCAGGGTGGCCTGCCGGTCGACGTCGCTGAGACGATCGCGTGGTTCGCGAACCCGGCCTCCGCCGGGGTGACCGGGCAGGTCGTGCGGGTGTGCGGGCAGAGCCTGATCGGGGCGTGACGATGGCGAGCGAGGAGAAGGTCCTCTCGAGCTCGCCGGGGATGCTGCCGCTGTTCGCGCGGGCCGGCGCCGCGATGATCCCAGGAGCGTCGAAGCTGCCGTTCGTCGGTGGCGGCGGACGCTCCGACGACGTCCCCGACCTGACCCTGAAGCTCGAGGACGTCCGGATCGACCGCGACCGGCTGGCCGCCTACAACCGCGTCTGCAAGTTCCCGCTGCGCGACCAGCTGCCACCCACCTACCCACACATCCTCGCGTTCCCGCTTCACCTCAAGCTGATGACCGACGGCCGGTTCCCGTTCCCGGCGCTCGGGCTCGTCCACATCTCCAACGAGCTCGTCCAGCGCCGCCCGGTGCGCGTCACCGAGGAGCTCGAGATCAGCGTCCGCGCGACGCCGCTCGAGCCACACCCCCGCGGCCGGCGGTTCACGTTGCGCTCCGAGGCGCGCGTCGACGGCGAGCTGGTGTGGGAGGAGGGCTCGACGATCCTCAAGCGCGGTGGGGCCTCCGAGGGTGGGAGCGCCCCGGAGCGCGAGCGGCCCGAGGAGCTCCCGGTCACCGCGACCTGGCGGCTACCCGGGGACCTCGGCCGCCGCTACGCGTCGGTGTCGGGCGACATGAACCCGATCCACATGCACGCCCTGACCGCGAAGGCGTTCGGCTTCCCGACCGCGATCGCCCACGGGATGTGGACGAAGGCGCGCTGCCTCGCCGCGCTCCACCCGCGCCTGCCGGACAGCTTCGCCGTCGAGGTGCGGTTCCGCAAACCGATCCTGCTGCCGGCGACGGTCCAGTTCGGCGAGGACGCCGACCGGGAGGCGGGGATCGACTTCAGTGTCCGCGGCGCCGGCAAGGGCACCCCGCACCTCGACGGCAGCGTCAGCTTCGCCTGAGACGGCGGCTCAGCGTTCGGACTCGGACTCGGACTCGGACTCGGCGAGGCCGTCGAACAGGTCGCGCATCGCGTCGAGCACCCGCGCGGCGGTCACGAGCTCTTCATCGCTGAACTCGCCGAACGCGGCCCTCCAGCGGGGCTCGAACCGCGCCCGCCGCTCCTCGACGAGCCAGTTGCCGCGCTTGGTCAGCGTCGTCAACACGATCCGCTTGTCCGCGGCCGAGCGGGTCCGCTCGACGAGCCCCGCCGCGGCAAGCGAGTCGAGCATCTCGGTCGCGGTCGCGGGCGAGACGTCGGCGGCGAGCGCGAGCTCGCGCGTCGAGCGAGGCTCGCTGTCGAACAGAGCGAACAACAGCCCGTACTGGGCGTAGCTGAGCTCCCCCGGGTGGTGGGTCTCGCGGCTGCGCATCCGCCGCATCGCGGCGAGTGCGCCCTTCCACGCGCGCGTGAAGCTGTGGAGCACCTCCGGGCGTGCGCGCGCGCTGGTGCCGGTCGCGGTCATGCCGCGACCGCCGTCTCGACAGCCGCTTCCTCGTCGCGTGCGAGCAGCTCCGGGTGCCCGTGGCGGACCCGGCGCTCGGCGCGGAGCAGCAGCAGGCAGGGCACGATCGCAAGCGCGGCGAGCACCGCCGAGGCCCAGAACGCGATCCCGTACGCGTGCGCCTGGGCGGGGAGCGTATGCGCGCCGACCAGCGCGCGCTGCAGCACGACCGCGAGCACGGCCGTGCCGAACGAGCCGCCGACGCGCTGCAGCACGTTCAGCTGTGGGGTCGCGTCGGACAGCTCCTTGCGCTCGAGCGACGCAAACGCGGCGGTCATCGCGGGCATGAACCCGAATCCGATCCCGGTCCCGCGCAGGAAGCTCACGACCGACAGCCACAGGATCGAGGTGTGAGCTCCGATCATGCCGAACGGGATTGTCAGGAGCGCGACGATCGAGACCCCGAGCAACGCGATCGGGCCGCCGCCGTAGCGGTCGGTGAGCCTGCCGGCGATCGGCATCGAGATCGCGGCCCCGAGCCCCTGCGGGCCCATCAGCAGCCCGGCGTCGACGACGCTCTGGTGGCGGATGTCCTGCCAGTACAGCGGCAGCAGGATCATCCCGCCGAACAGCGCCGCGGCGAGGAAGAACATCGCGATCGACGCGGTCGAGAAGGTCGGGCGCTTGAACAGGTGCAGATCGAGCAGCGGGCGCGGGATCCGGAGCGCGTGGAGCGCGAACAGCGCCACCAGCGCGACCCCGACGATCAGCGGCACCAACACCCTGACGGACGTGAAGCTCCCGGTCGTGCCGATCTCGGCGAGGCCGTAGGTGATCAGCGCGAGGCCCGCGCTCATCAGCACCAGGCCGCGGAAGTCGAGCGCCTCCGCCTTACCGGGCTTGACGCTCGGCAGCGTCCGCAGCGCGGCGATCACGGCGATCGCGCCGATCGGGACGTTGACGTAGAAGATCCAGCGCCAGCTCGCGTTCTGGATGATCAGCCCGCCGATCGTCGGCCCAAGAATCGGCGCGAGCATCATCGGGACGGCGACGATGCTCATCACCCGACCCATCCGCTTCGGCCCGGCCGCCTCGGCGAGCATCAGCTGGCCGATCGGCATCAGCATCCCGCCGCCGACGCCCTGGAGCACGCGGAACACGATCAGCTCGCTCGCCGAGCTTGCGAGTCCGCACAGCGCCGACCCTGCCGTGAACAGCACCAGTGAGACCAGATACACGCGCTTGGCGCCGAACCGTCGCGCGGCCCACCCGGTGACCGGGATCACCGCCGCGAGCGCGAGCATGTAGCCCGTCACGACCCACTGGATCTGCGAGATCGGCGAGTGCAGGTCGCGCCCGAGCGTCGCCAGCGCGACGTTGACGATCGTCGTGTCGAGGATCGACATCACCGAGCCGATCAGCACAACCCCGGCGATCCGCCAGATGTGGGCGTCGATCCGGTCGGTCGCGACGGCGCCGTTCAAGCTCTCATCCATGTGAACAATTGGTTAGGGACCGAATCATTCGGTTCCGAACTGTATCAGCAGCCAGCTATCTTCGTCACGTGACCAGCTTTTCTGACCTCGGCTTGGAGCCGGATCTGCTCGCGGCGATCCACGACGTCGGGTACGAGACGCCCAGCCCGATCCAGGAGCAGGCGATCCCGCCGCTGCTCGACGGCGAGGACGTGATCGGCCAAGCGCAGACGGGCTCCGGCAAGACCGCGGCGTTCGGCCTGCCGATGCTCCAGTACGTCGACCCCGACGAGGCCGAGGTTCAGGCGCTCGTGCTGACGCCGACCCGCGAGCTGTGCATCCAGGTCACCCAGGCGCTGCGCGCGTACGGCGCGCGCAAGGGTGTCGACGTCGTCGCCGTATTCGGCGGTGCCCCGATCCGCTCCCAGCAGTCGCAGCTGCGCGCGGGCGGCCAGATCGTCGTCGGGACCGTGGGCCGCGTAAAGGACCTGATCTCGCGTCACTCGCTGATGCTCCACGGCTGCCGGTTCGTGGTGCTCGACGAGGCCGACGAGATGCTCGACCTCGGCTTCATCGAGGACGTCGAGCGGATCATGTCGCTGACGCCCTCGAGCCGGCAGACCGCGCTGTTCAGCGCGACGATGCCCCCACCGATCCGCCGGCTGGCGGAGCAGTACATGTACGACCCGGTGACGATCAAGGTCAAGGCGGCGACGCTGACCGTCGACTCGGTCGAGCAGTTCTCGCTCGAGGTGAAGCCGCGCGAGAAGGTCGACACGCTGATCGAGGTGCTCCAGTCCGAGCGCCCCACGCAGGCGATCGTGTTCGTCCGCACCAAGATCCGCACCGACGAGCTGTACCGCCGGCTGCGCGACCGCGGGATGGACGTGCGCGCGCTGCACGGCGACATGACCCAGGGCGCGCGCGACGGGGTGATGATCTCGTTCAAGGACGGCCGGCTCCCGCTGCTGGTCGCGACCGACGTCGCCGCCCGCGGGCTCGACATCTCCGGCGTCTCGCACGTAATCAACTACGACGTGCCCACCTCTCCCGACGTCTATGTCCACCGCATCGGCCGGACGGCCCGCGTCGGGCGCAGCGGGCGCGCGATCACGCTGTACGAGCCGCGGCAGCGCAAGGAGATCGCGGCGATTGAGAAACACGCAGGCGTGCGGCTCGCGCCGTGGGCCAAGAACGCTCATGTCGCGCCGACCCCGGTCGCGCGCAAGCCGCGGCGCCACTCCAAGCCCCATCTGTCGGCGAACGGCGACGGCCCCGGCAAGAAGCTGATCGTGTCGGCGGGCCGCGCCGCCGGCCTCGAGCCGTCGGACATCATCCACGCGATCACGGCAGCGACCGGGCTCGACGGCGAGGCTGTCCGCAACGTCCGGGTGCTCGAGCGATTCGCGTTCGTCGAAGTGCCGGCTGAAGACGCTGAGCGCATAGTCGAGGCGGTCAGCGGCACCGAGGTCCGGGGCCACGAGCTGCGCCTCGAGCCGGCCGGCGGCTAGGCTGGCCGGATGAGCACAGCAACGATGAACACCACCCAGGGCGCGATCGCGCTCGAGCTGTTCGACGAGGACGCGCCCGAGACGGTCGCCAACTTCCGCAAGCTGGCAGGCGAAGGCTTCTACGACGGGATCATCTTCCACCGCGTGATCCCCGATTTCATGATCCAGGGCGGCTGCCCGCAGGGGACCGGCACCGGTGGGCCGGGCTACACCTTCAACGACGAGATGAACGACCACAAGGTCGTGCGCGGGGCGCTCGCGATGGCCAACGCGGGCCCGAACACGAACGGCTCGCAGTTCTTCATCGTCACCACCCAGGGCGCGCCGTGGCTCGACGGCAAGCACACCGTGTTCGGCCGCGTGACCGACGGGATGGACACGGTCGATGCGATCGAGTCGCTCGAGACCGACGGCCGCGACCGCCCGCTCGACCCGCCGAAGATCGAGTCGATCGAGCTCGACGCGGCGTAGCCGCCAACCGCGCCTGGGCGCAGTCGCACAGCTGCCTAGCGATAGGCTTGGCGGACACTTAATTCGCGCGCGAGGAGAAGAGATGGCGAGCGTCACCGAGCAGACCCCGGCCCACACGAACGGCGGAGCAGCGGCCACGTCGATCCCGGTCGAGAACCCCGCCACCGGCGAGGTGATCGCGACCGTTCCAGCGCTGAGCGAGGAGGAGCTCACGGGGGTGGTGGCGCGCGCCCGCGAGGCGCAGCCGGGCTGGGAGGCGATCGGCTTCGAGGGTCGCGCGCGGATTCTGCGCCGTGCCCAGAAGTGGATGGTGGACAACATCGAGCGCGTGATCGAGGTGGTCGTCTCGGAGTCAGGCAAGACCTATGAGGACGCGCAGCTCGCCGACTACGGCTACACGGTCGCAGCGCTCGGGTTCTGGGCCAAGGAGGCCGAGGGCTACCTCGCCGACGAGCACGTCCCGTCGTGGAACAACCCGGTGGTGGCCGGCAAGAAGCTGATCATCCGCTACGCGCCGGTCGGCGTGGTCGGGGTGATCGGGCCGTGGAACTTCCCGATCGCGAACTCGTTCGGAGACTGCATCCCGGCGCTGATGGCCGGCAACAGCGTGATCCTCAAGCCGAGCTCGATCACGCCGCTGAGCTCGCTGCTGATGGAGGAGATGATGCGCGAGTCCGGGATCCCGGACGGTGTCTTCCAGGTGGCGACCGGCTCCGGTGGGACCGGGGCGGCGCTGATCGGCCAGGTCGACTGCGTGATGTTCACCGGCTCGACCGAGGTCGGAAAGCAGGTGATGAAGACCGCCGCCGATGCGCTGATCCCCTGCTACCTCGAGCTCGGCGGCAAGGACCCGATGATCGTCTGCGCCGACGCCAATGTCGAGCGCGCCGCCAACGCCGCCGCGTTCTACTCGATGAACAACGGCGGCCAGGTGTGCATCTCCGTCGAGCGGGTGTACGTCGAGGAGCCGGTGTACGACGAGTTCGTCCAGCGGGTGACCGAGAACGTCCGCAAGCTCCGGCAGGGCGTCCCGTCGGGGATCGCGTCGGTCGACGTCGGGGCGATGACCTTCCCCTCGCAGGTCGACACCGTCGACGAGCATGTCCGCGACGCGGTCGCGAAGGGCGCCAAGGTGCTCGTCGGCGGCCACCGAGGCACCGGCAGTGGCCACTTCTTCGAGCCGACGGTGCTGGTCGACGTCGACCACTCGATGAAGTGCATGACCGAGGAGACGTTCGGCCCGACGCTCCCGATCATGAAGGTGGGCGACGTCGAGGAGGCGGTCAAGCTCGCAAACGACTCCCCGTATGGCCTCCAGGCGAGCGTCTGGACCAAGGACACCGAGCGCGGCGAAGCGCTCGCAAGGCGGATTGAGTCGGGGGTCGTGTGCGTCAACGATGCGCAGGTCAACTACACCGCCCTGAACCTGCCGATGGGCGGGTGGAAGACCTCCGGTGTCGGCAGCCGCCACGGCTCGAGCGGGATCCGCAAGTACACGAAGGTCCAGTCGCTGCTCGTGACCAAGCTCGCGCCCAAGCGGGACATCCACATGTTTCCGTACAAGAAGGGGCGCACGCGCATGCTGCAGCGCCTGTTCAGGTTCCTGTACGGCCGCGGAAAGCGCGACTAGACGCTCCGACCGCGGTGGACGCCCCGGTCTTCTATTACGACACGAATTCCCCCTACGCGTATCTCGCCGCCCACCGGGTCGACGACGTGCTCCCGGTTCGGCCAGTGTGGCGCCCGGTCGCGTTCGGGGTGATCGTCCGGCAGCGCGGCAGGCTCCCGGGTCGTTCGCGGCGGACCGGACGGCCGACTTCGAGGAGATCGCGCGCCGCGCCCGCGAGCGCGGCCTCCCCGAGGTCCGGTATCCCGACCAATGGCCCGCCGAGGGGTATTCGCTGAGCCCGCTGCGCGCGTTGCTGCTCGCCGAGGGCCCCGAGCAGCTGCGCGCCGCGACGCTCGAGCTGTACCGGACGATGTTCGCCGAGGGGAGGATGCTGAACGACCTCGAGGCGATGCTGGACGCGACCGAGCGTGCCGGGATGGACCGCGAGCGCGTGCGCGAGGGGATCGAGGACCCCGCGATCAAGGACCGCCTGCGCGCGAACACCGACGAGGCGCTCGAGGCCGGCGTCACCGGGGTGCCGACCGTTGCGGTCGCCGGGCAGCTGTTCTGGGGCGACGACCGGCTCGAGCAGGCGGCCGCCGCGCTCACCGCGTGAGCGGCTAGAAGCCGCCGCTGCCGTACGCGGTCCAAACGCCGGCTCCGAAAACCGGCAGCGACTTCGCCGCCGCGTACCCGAGGCGCTTGAACCCGAACGAGTCCTCGATGCTCGCCAGCAACGAGAAGTGGTTGTAGTAGTCGGTCACCTCGGGGACGCCCGGGCTCACGTACTTGGACAGCAGCAGCAGCCCGACGTGACCGCCGCCGCCGGTCGGGTTCGTCTGCCCCCCGCCGAGGCTCGGCGGAGGCGACGCGGGCCCGGTCGCGCCGCTCGGGCCGCTCGCCCCGGTCGGGCCGACGGTCGCGGCGATGCTCGTAAACCCGATCAGGTTCGGGTACTTCGGTGTCCCGCAGCAACTGCTCGAGTCGGCGTCCGGCCCCGTCTGGGGCGCCTGGTCGTAGGTGATCGCGATCAGCCCGTCGGCCTTGTAGGCGGCGGAGTGGATGATCTTCGGGATCACCGACTTCAGGAACGTGTCGGCGACCGCCGGCCCGGCCTTCGCGTGCGGCTTGCACGGCGTGCTGCTGCCGTCGTAGCACGGGTTCGCGATGATGTAGGACAGCGTCGGCGTCGTCGCCTCGGACTTCAGGTCGGTCGCCAGGTCGGAGATCGGCACCTGCGTCTTCGCGCACGCGTCCTTGGCCGTCACCGACTGGAAGTACAGGAACGGGTTGCGCCACGTCACGTACGGGTTCTCAGCGGTTGGCGAGCCGGGGTCGTGGGCGCCGATCCGCGGGTGCTTGCACGCCTCGGCGGTTCCCGCCTTGCCGCTCGACTTGGTCTGCACGTACGCCTTCCACTTCAGGCCCGCGGCCGTCACCTGGTCGGCGAGCGTCTGCGTGGCGCTCGGATACACGCACCCGGCTCCCAGCACCTGGCCGCCCGGCCCGGCGTCGCCCGGGACCACATCGGTGTACACCGGGCAGTTGTTGACGTTGTTCGGCGTCGGTCCCTGGCCGCTGACCAGCGCGATCTCATTCGCGAGCGACCCGCCGGCGGCCGAGTAGTAGTTCAGCACCAGCTCGCCCTGCTTGACGAGCGTGCCCGCGAGGTACGGGTCGTTCTTGGAGTACTTCAAGACCGGGATGGTGTCGGGATCGTTCGACATCACGCCCAACGAGTCGCCCCCGATCAACCAGACCGGCTTCTACAGCCAGACGTGGACGGGGACGATCGGCCTCGAGCACGCGACGGGTAGCTACACCGGCATCACGGCTGTGAAGAACACCGGCGTGCTCAACTGCTCGACCGAGGACAGCGGCGTGCACATGACCTGCACCGAGCGGATCAAGATCTCGATCCCGCCGCCGGTGTCGGCGACCGGCACCACCGCTCTGCGGTAGCTGATTCCTCTCCGCCTGTTCCGGTCCGGTCGGCTCAGCCGGCCGGACCGGGCGGGGCGTTGCCGTGATCAGCGCCGCGCGCTCGAGTGGGGCGCGGCGCTTACGGGTTCTGGCAGGCCGGGATCTGGAGCGCCTGCCAGGCGTTGTCGGCCTGGGTCTCGAGCGGCGCGAGCGTCTGCTGGAGCGACTTGTAGGCCTGCACCGGATCGGCTCCGCCACGGATCTCGGCGGCCGCCGACTGCAGCGCCGAGAGCTCGCTCGACAGCGAGCGGACAGCCGTGTTCCACACGTCGGCCGCGGCCCCGGATGCGCTCAGCTGCTTGAGCTGAGCCAGCTCGGGTGTCAGTGCGGCGATCCCGTTGTTGAGGAATGCGAGCCCGCCGCTCGCGTTGGCAGGTGTGGCGATCCGGCCGATCCGGACGTTCGCGCGCTGGCAGATCGCCGTCGCCTGCGCGCGCAGCTGCGCCGGCGAGGTTGTCGACGAGCCACACGCCGCGACCGTGAGCGCGGCTAGGCCCGCGGCGAGCGTGCCGGCCGTCCGGCTTGCGGTGCGGACGCTCACGTCAGCGCGACGCCGAGTAGCCGCTCCAGCTCGGGGATCGTCTGCTCGGCGGTCGTGTGGTGGACCGTCGCCATCCCGAGCTCGGTCGCGGGCTCGAGGTTGAACGGCAGGTCGTCGACGAACACGCACGCCGCGGGCTCGACTCCGATCCCCTTCGCTCCGAGCTCGTAGATCTCGGGCGCCGGCTTGCGGATCCCGACCTCGCCGGAGATCACGACCCCGTCGAACAGCTCGGCGAGCTGCGCGCGGTCGTAGCGGCGGGTGCCCCACGAGTTCGAGATCAGCCCGGTGCGGATCCCCTGCCGGCGGGCGCTCAAGACCGCCGCGACCATCGCCTCGTTCGGCCGCGAGTCGGCCATCAGCCGCTCGATCAGCGCGGGCGAGGTGACCCCCAGGATCTCCGCGAACCGGCGCTCGAACTCCTCCTCCTCGAGCTTGCCGGTCTCGAGAGCGATCAGGAGCTCGCGGCACGACGGGTCGCGGCGGAAGCTCTGCCCGATCACCTCCGGCTCGAGCCCCTCGAGCTCGCAGAACGCGCGGAACGAGTCGAACAGATCCGTCGTCAGCACACCGCCGTAGTCGACCAGCAGCCCGCGGTAGGGACCACCGCCGCCATGCTCCGGCCGCTCAGAGGCCATGCTCGGAGACGCTCACCGCGCGCTTGGCGATCTCGATCACGCCGTCGCCGAAGGTCTTCAGGTACGGGTCGTCGGTGGATCCCTCGATCGCCCGCTTGTAGTTGCCCTCCATGAACACGATCGCCTTCCACAATGCCAGCGTCACGTACCAGTTGAGCGCACTCATCGAGCGGCCCGAGCGCTGCTCGTAGGTCGCGATCAGCTGCTCGCGGCTCGGGAATCCCTCGAGCCGCGTGACGGTGTGGAGGTTGAACTTCGAGTCCGGATCGCCGGGTTGGGTCCAATGCATGACCATGTAGCCGAGATCGGCGAGCGGGTCGCCGATCGTCGCCATCTCCCAGTCGAAGATCGCTTTCAGGCGGGCGGGGGGCTCGTGGGCGAACATCGTGTTGCCGAGCCGGTAGTCGCCGTGGACGATCGTCGCGGGAGGAGAGGTCGGGCATGTTCTCCTGCAGCCAGGTCCCGACCTGCTCGACCTCAGGGATCTCGCGTGTCCTGTTGTGCTCCCACAGGCCGGTGAAGCGCCGCAGCTGCCGCTCGAGGTAGCCGGTCGGCTTGCCGAACCCCTCGAGCCCGACCGACTCCCAGTCGACCGCGTGGACCTCGACGAGCGCCTCGATCAGCTGATCGGCGATCCGGGCGCGCTGCTCGGGGCTGTCGAGCGGCTCGGGCATCGTGTCGGTGATCACGTCGCCGATCACCTGCTCCATCACGTAGAACGGGGCGCCGATCACCTCGGTGTCGTCGCACACCGCGAGCACGCGCGGCGCGCGCACCGGCGTCGGCTCGAGCGCCCGCAGCAGCCGCGCCTCGCGCAGCACGTCGTGCGCGCTCGGCGGCAGCGGACCGCGCGGCGGCCGTCGCAGCACGACGCCCGTGGATAGCGTGAAGGTAACGTTCGAGTGCCCCTCGCCGACCGGCTCGGCATGGAGATCGGGCGGGGCGTCGAGGCTGTTCGAGGCGAGGAACTCCGCGAGCGGCTCGAGCACCAGCAGCGGCTTTCGGGAGTTGTTCGCCGCCTCGGCGGCGGTGCGGACGATGTCGTCGGGGGCGAGCGCGACCGGCATAGGCGGGGAGCGTACGAACTTGGCGATTTGTGTGCGGCTATGTGACCCGATACGCGATCGCTGGAGCCGCAGCGGGGATCGAGGCGGTGCTGATCCGGCGGCTAACCTGAAACCAGCGCAATGCCGGAGCTTCCCGAGGTAGAGATCACCGCGCGACTGCTTGACGCCGCGCTCGCCGGCGCGCAGGTCGAGTCCGCCTTCGCGCCCGGCGTCAACGCGCTCAAAACCTTCGATCCGGCGCCGTCGGCGCTCAAGGGCCGGAAGTTCACCTGGGTCCGGCGCCGCGGCAAGCTGTTCGTGCTCGAGCTCGACGATGGCCTGGCGCTGGTCATCCACCTGATGTCGGCGGGGCGACTGCAGCTGTACGACACGCGCGCGTCGCTGCGCGACCGGACCTCACGGTTCCTGGTGCGGCTGACCGACGGTCGCGAGCTGCGGCTGCGCGAGTTCGGAACCCGTCAGCGGGCATGGGTGAAGGTGATCCGGATCTCGGAGCCCGAGGACTCGCTCGAGGAGCTCGGCTACGACGCGTGGCCGGATCCGCCCGAGCTCCGCGAGCTGCTCGACGAGCCGCGGCCGCTGTACGCGCTGCTGCGCGACCAGCACGTGATCGCGGGGATCGGGCGCTCGTGGGTCGACGAGATCCTCCACACCGCGAAGCTCTCCCCGTTCAAGCGTGGCGCGGACCTCGGAGGACGACGAGGCGAACCGGCTCCGCACCGCGATCATGCGGGTGCTCGGCGGCGCGATCGAGACCTACGAGCGCGAGCTGAAGCTGCCGCTCCCCGACAAGCTGCCGATGCCGCTCACCGTCCACCGCCGCAACGGCGAGCCGTGCCCGCGCTGCGGCGACCAGCTCGAGGCGGTGTTCTACGAGGATTACGTGATGTGCTACTGCCCGGCCTGCCAGACCGACGGCCGGGTGCTCAAGGACCGCCGGCTGTCGCGGCTCTTGAAGTAGGGAGGATCGTGAAGAGCAGGAGAGCGGGCTGTGAGTGGAGCACGATGTCGGACCACAGGAAGCAGCGCGCGAGGTCGGGGTCCCAGAACCCGCTGGTCGTCTGGGCCGGCTCGACGGCGATGCTGCTACAGATCGGCGCCAGCTGTTTCTCGAACGCTGTCAGCGAGATCGGCTGGCAGTTGAACACCAGCGTGTACCGCCCGGCGATCGTGTCCGAGTAGGTCCACGAGCGGCCTCCGTTTCGCGCACAGGCGGTGCCCCAATCGTCATTCGGGCGGGTCCGGACTCCCACGTTGACAGCGGCGGTGATCTTCAGCGCGTAGCGCCCGGGGACAAGCCACCTGTGCCGGTTGATCTGTCCCTCGAAGTGCATGCTGTTGCTGCCGATCCTCCCCTGGTGGCGGAGCGTGGCGACGGTGGCCCGGTCGCTGCTAAGTAGCCGCTACGGACCGTGCGCCGCGGTCGGGGCGGCCTTCGGAAGCGACTCGATTCAGGTCACCAGGTCTTGGCGTGATACTGCGAGCAATGTCGCAGGAGAACGTTGAGCTGGTGCGCTCCATCTACGCGCGGTGGGCGAAGCATGAGTCGGCGCGCGATCTGATCGACCCGGACATTGAGTACGTCAACCCGCCGAATGCCGTCGAGTCCGGGACCCGCCACGGTCGGGAGGCGCTGGGCAAGGTCCGGGAGGTCTTTCCCGACTTTCGCGTCGAGCCCGAGCGGTTCGTGGATGCAGGCGACGAGGTAGTGGTGGTCGGAACCGCGCGAGGCACAGCGGCCAGTGGTGTCGAGGCCCAGTGGCGTCAGGGATACGTGTGGACGGTTCGCGACGGCAGAGCGATTCGCTTTCGCTGGTTCAACGATCCGGACGAGGCCCTGGGGTCCGTGGGTCATTCCGAATAGCGCCCGAGCCGAAAGTGCGCGGCCGCAGTGCTCGGCTGCCCAATGAGCAACACTTCGCGGATGCTCAACCCAGGCGATCCGGCCCCCGACTTCACCCTCCCCGACCAGCACGGCGACGCCGTCAGCCTGTCCGGCCTGAGGGGCAGGACCGTCGTGTTGTACTTCTATCCCAAGGCGGATACGCCCGGCTGCACGAAGCAGGCGTGTGGCGTGCGCGACCACCAGGCGGATTACTCGCAGGCGGGAGCCGTGGTGCTCGGCGTGTCGCCCGATCCGGTCAAGCGGTTGCAGCCTTTCGATGACAAGTACGGGCTCGGATTTCCGCTGCTCGCCGACGAGGACCACGCGGTCGCCGAGGCGTACGGGGTGTGGGTCGAGAAGTCGATGTACGGGCGCAAGTACATGGGCAACGAGCGGACCACGTTCGTGATCGCGCCGGACGGGGTGATCCAGGACGTGTTCCGGTCGGTCAAGCCGGCCGAGCACGATCAGCTCGTGCTCGGGGCGCTGGGCTGAGCCTGTGATCGGCTCTGGCGTGGGCGGGTAGGCTCGCGCCGACCGTGGTCCAGGTTCCGTCGCCCGCTCAGTATGCGGGACAAGGCGCACAACCAGAGGAGGAACCATGAAGACCCGGCTGCACATCAGGCTGACGCTGGTCGCTGGGTTGGCACTGGCGATCGCGGCGATCGCATTGATCGGGCAAGCGCTCGGCGCGACCGGAGGCAGGAGTCGCAGCTTGCGTGGAACCGCTTCCGTGGCCGCGGTCCCTCGCCCGGGGTCGCTGGTCTACGACGCCGGCTTCACGACTGACAACGTGTTCGGGCAAGGGGCCGTGACGTTCGTCAGCAAGCCGCTGCCCGGCTCCGCCAAGGGCACGATCAGGGTCGACTCGCGCGAGGTGGTGCTGTGGACATCAAACGGCGCCCTGCGCGGCACCGGCACAGCGCTCCTGACGATCACCAACAAGCCCAAGCCGGGTGACGCCACTGCGTCCAACGGCAAGCTCTTGCTCAATCATGGGTCTGGCGCGCTGGCGGGCCATTCGATGCGCGCGACGTTCAGCGGCAACGGCAACATCGGTGTTGGCGGCCCGAGCTTCTACGTGTTCCACTACAAGGGGACGTTCCGGTAGCGCGGTCGACGGTGGCGTGCCGGCGCGCCGTTGCAACCGGCTCGCCGCCGTCGCGCTGAGGCGGTGACCCCCGCGCCCCTCGGGCGCTACTGAAGGCCCTCGCGGGCTTCGCGCACCAGCGTGACGGCCTCGGGGAAGATGTGAGCCATCACGGTGCGCAGCTGCTCGGCCTGCTGCTCGGTCGTGCCCTGGATGTTGACGCGGTTCATCGCGGCGACGGTCAGGTCCACTGCGAGCTTGATCGCGTTGTCGGCCCACGCGAGTCGCTGCGCCCCCTGCATCTGCTCGGCGAACTCGCCGAGTCTCCGCTGCAGGTCGTCCGGGTCGCCGAACAGTCCGCCGAATCCACTTCCTTCCATGTACTCAATGGTAGCCGCGCACGGAAGCGCTCAACCGTCGCGGCGGGCGAGCATTGCGATCGTCCCGCCTCGCCCGGCGCGGCCGGCGGCGAGTTCGAGCGCGGCGGCGACCGGGACCAGCGGCAGCGCGGCGATCGAGATCGCGAGATCCCGCGAGCGAAGCGGGGCGTTTCGCTTCAGCACGTTGTAGACGTAGGAGGGGTGCCGGGTGACCCGGCTGACCAGCGTCTGCCACATCCCGAACGGGTTGTGCTCGAGCAGCACGTGGCGGGCGTGCAGCACCGTGAATCCGCGCGCAGCGAGGAGCGCCCCCAGCCCGGTCGGGGTGTAGTGCACCCGATGGCGGGGGACGTCGAGGTGGTACCAGCGCTCCCGCCCGAGCCGCGCCTGCAGGCTCGAGAGGTTCGGGACGGCGACCACCAGCCCGCCGCCGGGGCGCAGCCACGAGCCGATCCGGTCGATCGCCGCCCCCGGCTCGTCGAGGTGCTCGAGCACGTGCCATAGCGTGACCACGTCGAGCGACCCGCGTTCGACCGGCGCCTCCTCGATTCGCGCCTGCCGGATTGCGTCGGCGGCCGCCAGATCGGCGGATGCCTCCGCGCCGCACGCGGAGGGCTCGATCCCGAACGCCCTGTACCCGGCGGCGCGCGCGGCCGCCACGAACCGTCCGCGGCCGGCGCCCGCGTCGAGCAGCCTCGCGGGTGGCGGCGCGAGCGACCCCACCAACCGAAGCCGCTCGCGGTCGAACCGCTCGAGGGCGGGCCGCGCGAGCGAATGCAGCCGCGGCGAGCCCGGGCGGTACGCCCCCGATTCGTGGAGCCGCTCCGGGACCGGGCCGAGCGTCACCGCCGAGCGGCAGCGCGCGCATCGCGCGAGCTCGAACCGCGCCTCGCCGAGCGAGGGGTCCGACGCGGGGACCGTGCACCACGCGGCGAGCGGGCCTCCGCAGGCCGGGCACGTAGCGGGGCTCTCCACCGGGCGGACCGTACACTGCGCCCGGAGCATCAATGGCCGTCGCCGACCCCGTCACATACGAGACGCGTCTCCGCCCCCGGTACGCCGTGGTCGCGGCATTCGGCGGCGTCCTGCTGTTCGCCGGAGCGGCGGTCCAGGCCGCGGGCGCGCAGGCCAAGGTCAGCGAGTTGACGGTTCAGCTGCTGGTCACGAACAAGCGCGGCGGCCTCGAGATCGTCGGCTCGGTGGTCAACGCGCTCGGGTTGCTGGCGCTGGCGGCGACGCTGATGTTCCTGTTCAGGGCGGCCCGCGCACGCAAGCCGGAGATGAACCAGGCCACCTGGTACACGGTGATCGTCGGCGCGCTGCTGGCGGCGGTCGGCGGGGTCGCGTACGGAGCCGTGATCGCCGTCAAGGCACACGACTTTGCCACGCACGGCGCCCAGACCTACCCCCAAGCCAACGCGCTGCTCAGCGGCGGGGGGATCGCGGCACTCCAGTACGCCGGGCTGCTCGGGTCGCTGCTGCTCGCGGTCGCGTTCATCCTGATTTCGCTGAACGCGATGCGTGTCGGGCTGCTCACCAAGTTCATGGGCTACATCGGGATGATCGCCGCGGGCGCGTCGCTGCTGCTGATCGGGAGCGCGCCGGCGCTGTTGATCGAGGTGTTCTGGCTGCTCGCGGTCGGCTACCTGCTGATCGGCCGCTGGCCGAACGGGGACCCGCCGGCGTGGCGGACCGGCCGGGCCGAGCCCTGGCCGACCGCGGCCGAGGTGCGCGAGCAGCGCCAGGAGGCGGTCGCCAAGCGGCGCAACGGCCGCGGCGACACGCGACCCGCGAAGCCCGAGCCGGCCCAGATCCCGGCTACCCCGCAGTCGACCCGGTCGACGACGCCGAAGCGCAAGCGCAAGCGGCGCAAGTAGCCCGGCGCGCCGCCCCAGCGGTCGCCGTTCATCGTGCGGTGGGGACCGTTCGTCGTGCGCTGCCGGCCATTCGGCGATCCGCGTTGGGAACCATCGCAGGGCGCCTTGAAACTAAGGGCGTCTCTTCCCAATAACCCATCTAGGAGGGTGAAATGGAAGCTGCTGGAATTGGTGGACGCGAGGCGGACGTCGCGCCGGCTCCCGATCCGACCGGTGGACGCTCGGCGATCGCCGGCTGGGTTCCGGCCGACCCGGGCCCGCTGGGGCTCGCTGGGTTCGCGGGTACGACGTTCGTGCTCAGCATGCTCAACGCGAACCTCGTGAGTTCGCGCACGATCGGCGTGGTGCTGCCGCTGGCGCTCGTGTACGGCGGTCTCGCGCAGCTGCTCGCGGGCATGTGGGAGTTCCGCACCGGCAACACGTTCGGGGCCGTGGCGTTCACCTCGTTCGGAGCGTTCTGGATCTCGTACTACGTCCTGGCCAGAACGATCCCCGTGGGAGCGCTCACGCACAGCGGGGTCTCGCTGTTCCTGTACATGTGGGCGATCTTCACGACCTACATGTTCTTCGCGTCGCTGCGGACAACCGCCGCCGTGGCGTTGGTGTTCCTGTTGCTGGCGATTACGTTCGTCCTGCTGGGGATCGGCAACGCGAGCCTCGAGGGAACGCTGCAGACGACCAACAACACGATCAAGATCGGCGGGTTCTTCGGTCTCGCGACTGCGATCGCGGCGTGGTACGCGTCGTTCGCGGCGGTGCTGAACTCGACGTTCGGGCGCGTGATGCTGCCCGTCGTGCCGCTCAGGCAGGTGTAAGGAGGAAGACCACTCGGGCTATCTGGCGCGGTAGTAACGTAGCCACGAAATAGCCGCAAATTCCAAAGGCCAGCTCGGGGTTCGAACAGGGACCCCGGGCTCGCCTCGGTCCATACGCCGGACGGAAGGAGAGACTCGATGGCAGACACGACTCAGTCCCCGTCAGAGGAAGTCGAGTACTCGGAGGACAAGATTGCCGTCCACTGGCGTGAGGAGGAGTACGTCCAGTCGCCGGAGCAGTACAAGGCGCAGGCGAACGCCAACGACGAGTCGATCCTCGAGCGCTTCGCCCCCGAGCGTTTCCCGCAGTCCTTCGAGGAGTACGCGGAGATGCTCACGTGGGACAAGAAGTGGGACGAGATCGTCGATACCAGCAACCCACCGTTCTTCAAGTGGTGGGTCGGCGGACGGCTGAACGCATGCGTCAACTGCGTCGACCGCCACCTCGAGTCGCGCGGTGACGAGAACGCGATCATCTGGGTGCCGGAGCTCGAGGAGGACGAGACCCTCGAGATCACCTACCGCGAGCTGCATCGCCGCGTCAACGAGTTCGCGGCGCTGCTGAAGGACTTCTGCGGGGTAAAGCCGCAGGACCGGGTGACGTTCCACCTGCCGATGGTTCCCGACCTGCCGGTCGCGATGCTCGCGTGCGCGCGACTGGGCGTGATCCACTCCCAGGTGTTCGGCGGCTTCAGCGGCCACGCCTGCGGCCACCGGATGGGCGACGCCAAGAGCACGATCCTCGTGACGATCGACTCCTACTACCGGGGCGGCGAGCTGATCGACCACAAGATCAAGGCCGACGAGGCCGTCGAGGCGGCCCGGGAGGAGGGGATCGAGATCGACAAGATCCTCGTCTTCCGCCGCATCCCCGGCGAGTACCACTCCGAGTCGGAGATGGTCGAGGGGCGCGATTTCTTCGTCG
Organism: uncultured Solirubrobacterales bacterium; assembly: GCA_963800475.1. Lineage (GTDB taxonomy): Bacteria > Actinomycetota > Thermoleophilia > Solirubrobacterales > Solirubrobacteraceae > Palsa-465. Next base: position 843,133 of record CAWDAZ010000002.1, read on the forward strand.
ACGAGCTGCTTCCGAAATACGACGGGCAGGAGGTCGCGCCCGAGTCGATGGCCGCCGAGGACACCCTGTTCCTGATGTACACGAGCGGCACCACCGGCCGGCCGAAGGGCGCGCAGCACTCGATCGGCGGCTATTTGTCCTACGTGACCGGGACGTCCAAGTACTACCAGGACATCCATCCCGAGGACACGTACTGGTGCTTCGCCGACATCGGCTGGATCACGGGCCACTCGTACATCGTGTACGGGCCGCTGGCGCTCGGGACGACGTCGGTGATGTACGAGGGGATCCCCACCTACCCCGATCCCGGCCGCCCGTGGCGGATCGCCGAGAAGCTCGGTGTCGACATCTTCCACACCGCGCCGACGACGATCCGGATGCTGCGCAAGGTCGGTCCCGACGAGCCCGGCAAGTACAGCTACGAGTTCAAGACGATGACCACCGTTGGCGAGCCGATCGAGCCTGACGTGTGGCGGTGGTACTGGAAGACGGTCGGCAAGGGCGAGGCCGCGGTGACGGACACCTGGTGGATGACCGAGACGGGCGGCTTCCTCGGCTCGACGCTGCCGTTCCTGGAGCCGATGAAGCCGGGCAGCTGCGGGCCGGAGTGCCTCGGGATCCAGCTCGTGATCTACGACGAGAACGGGCAGGAGATTCCGAAGGGCTCGGGCAAGGCCGGGTACGTCTGCGTCCGCAACCCGTGGCCGGGCCGGATGCTGACCGTCTGGGGCCAGGACGAGCGGTTCATCGACACCTACTACAAGCGCTTCAACAAGGACCCGAACAGCAAGGACTGGCGCGACTGGCCGTTCATGTGCGGCGACGGTGCCCAGCAGTCCGAGGACGGCTACTTCCGGATCCTCGGGCGGATCGACGACGTGATCAACGTCGCCGGACACCGGCTCGGGACCAAGGAACTCGAGTCGGCCGCGATCGAGGTCGACGAGATCGCCGAGGCCGCCGCGGTGCCCGTGTTCGACGACGTGCGCGGCAAAGTCGTCGAGATGTACGTCGCGGTCAAGCCCGGCGTCTCGGACAGCGACGACGAGGTCGCGAAGAAGGTCTCTGCCCAGATCGAGCGGGAAATCGGCAAGATCGCGCGGCCCAAGAACGTGTGGGTCGTGCCGGACATGCCGAAGACCCGCTCGGGCAAGATCATGCGGCGCGTGATCGCCGGGATCTCGAACTTCGCCGACGTCGGCGACGTCTCGACGCTCGCCAACCCCGAGGTCGTCGAGAAGATCCAGGAGCAGGTACAGCGCGTCAAGAAGCAGCGCGGCGAGGACGTCCAGCTGTCCGGCACCGAAGCGAAGGAGATTGCGGAGTTCGGGAAGAGCTCGGAGTAGCTACACCGCCAGCAGCCGCCCGAGCTCGGCGACGTGCCGCCGGGCGACCGGGATCGTCTGGCCGTCGGCGAACGCCAGCTCGGCGGTGCCGCCGAACTGCGGGCGCAGCTCCACGGCCCTGTTCAGGTTGGCCACGTACTGACGGTGCACGCGCACGAACCCGAACTGCTCCCAGCGGCGCTGGAGATCGGTGAGCGTCGTGCGCAGCAGGTAGCGGCCGTCCTCGACGACGATCCGCACGAAGTCGCCGTGCGACTGGATGTACATGATCGAGCTGCGCGCGATCAGCCGCGTCGAGCCCGTGCGGACGTTGGCGACCGCGACCACCTCGCTCTCGGTGGCAGCGGGCCGCGGGTCGGGCGCGGTCCCGTCCGCGAGCGCGGCGACCACTCGCTCGAGCGCCTCTTCCAGCCGGTTGCGGCCGACCGGCTTGCGCAGATAGTCGAGCGCCTTGAGCTCGAACGCGTCGACGGCGGCGTTGTCGTAGGCGCTCACGAACACGAGCTGGGGCGGCGAGGTAAAGCGCCGCAGCACGCGCCCGAGCTCGAGCCCGTCCAGCCCCGGCATCCGCACGTCGAGGAAGATCGCGTCGAAGCGCTCGGCCGAGGCCTTGACGAGCGCGTCGTGTCCGTCCGAGGCGCACTCGACCGCCTCGACGGCCGGCGAGCTGCGCAGCAGCCGCGCGAGGTCCTGGAGCTGAGGGCGCTCGTCATCGACGGCCAGCACCTTCAGTCGCGCGCTCACGGCCGGCGCTCGCCCTCGGGCTTGCTGCCCGCTCGGCATCGTGCCTCGCCTGTTCGGGCAGCGCCCGAGTCATCCAGCTGGCTCGCCTGATAACCGGCCGCGCGCGTCATCCAGCTGTCACCGCAACTCCGTGAGCTCGATCGCGTCGCGCTCGCCGTGCAGGTTGGGGACCGTCATCAGCGCCGTGGTGCCCTCGCCGAGCGCCGACTCGATCCGCAGCGCGTAACGCTCCCCGAACGTCGCCCGCAGCCGCGCGTCGACGTTCGAGAGCCCGATCCCGCCGCCCGCCCCGGCGAGCACCGCCGGCACGCGCTCGGGGGCGATTCCGGCACCGTCGTCCGTGACCGCGAGCACCACGTCGTCCCCGTCGACGCGCGCGGTGACCCCGACCCGACCCGACCCGGCCCTGCGCTCCACCCCGTGCCGGACCGCGTTCTCGACCAGCGGCTGGATCGACATCGCGGGCACGACCGCCCGGCGTGCCTCGTCGGCGACGTTGATCGTCACCCGGAGATCGCGGAACCGGGCCTGCTCGAGTCGCAGGTACCGCTCCACGTGCTCGATCTCCTCGCCGAGCGTCACGTATGAGCGCCCGTCGCGGAACAGGTAGCGGGTGAACTCCGCGAAGTCGATCAGCAGCTCGCGCGCCTCCTCGGGCCGCGCGTGGATGTCGCCGGCGACCGCGGCCAGCGCGTTGTAGATGAAGTGCGGCGAGATCTGTGCGCGCAGCGCTCGCAGCTCGGCCTGGGCGAGCCGCCGCTCCTGCTCGGCGACGACCGACAGCTCGACCTGCGCCGAGACGAGGCTGGCGGCCTCCTGGACGACCCGCAGCTCCGCCTGGCTCGGCCTGCCGGGCGCGCGATAGAACGCGATCAGCGTGCCCACCCGCCGTTCTTGCACCACGAGTGGCGCCAGCACCGCCGAGCGCAGCGGACAGGTCGGATCCGAGGAGGTCAGCCGCGGCTCGATGTGCACCCGGTGGTCCGGGGTTCGCGCGAGTAGCCCTGACAGCAGGTCCCCGGGGCGTACCTGCTCGCGGCCCTCGCCCTCGATCGCGAGCACCGCCCGCGTGTTCGCGAGCGCGATTGCGGCGGCGCCGGTCAGCTCGCGCAGGTGCGGCACCGCCAGCTCGGCGGTCCGCGCGCTCAGTCCGCGGCGGAGATGCGGCAGCGTCGCGGTGGCGGCGTGGAGCGCGGACTGCATGCCGGTCGCGGGGAGATCGAGTGAGCGCTGCCCACGCAGTGTGCGCCACAGCACGAACAGCGTTGCCGCAAGCCCGGCCCCAACCAGGACGCCCAGCACGAGATCCATGGCAGTGCTGCGGAGCTTACTCCGCCCCCGGGCGTCAACTTGAGATGATGGGCGCGATGACGTCGGCCTCCACGTTCGACTCGTACCAGCAGGCGGTCGAACAGCACCGCTGGCAGGTTCCCGAGCGCTACAACATCGCCGCCGACGTCTGCGACCGCCATCCGCGCGATGCGCTCGCGATGATTCACGAGGACTTCAGCGGCGCCGTCAGGCACGTCAGCTGGGGCGAGCTCCAGGATGACTCGAACCGGTTCGCCAACGTGCTGCGCGCGCACGGTGTCGAGCGCGGCGACCGCGTCGCGATGCTGCTGCCGCCGACCCCGGAGACGGCTGCAGCGTTCTTCGGTACCTGGAAGGCGGGCGCCGTGCTGCTGTCGATGTCGGTCCTCTACGGAGACGAGGGGATCCGCCACCGGCTCACCGACTCCGAGCCGCGCGTGCTCGTCACCGACGCCGCGAACGCCGACCGGATCGAGCGCTCGCTCGTCCAGCACGTGCTGGTTCTCGACGGCGGGCTGCTCGCTGGCGGCTCGGCGAGCTTCGAGTCCGTCGACACCGCCGCCGACGATCCGGCGCAGCTCTACTACTCCTCCGGAACCACGGGCCTGGCGAAAGGGATCCTCCACGCCCACCGCTACCTGCTCGCCCACGAGGAGTTCGTCTACTGCCACGACGTGCGCGCGGGCGAGCGCTTCCACGGGATGGGCGAGTGGGCATGGGCGGCGGGGATCTGCCCGCTGCTCGGGCCGTGGCGGTACGGCGCCGTCCAGGTCGTCTACCAGCGCGAGGGCGGATTCGACCCCGACCGCCAGCTCGACTTCCTCTCGCGCCACGAGGTCTCGAACGTGTTCGGGACCCCCACCGCGATCCGCTCGATGATGTCGATCGGCGACGCGCGCACCCGGTATCCGCAGCGCTTCAGGATCGTGTGCTCGGCGGGCGAGCCGCTGAACCCGGAGGCGATCCGCTGGTTCCGCGAGCAGTACGGCGTCACGGTACTCGACTACTACGGGCTCACCGAGTCCTATCCGCTGGTTGCGAACTACCCGTTCATGGAGGTCCGGGAGGGCTCGATGGGCAGGCCGATGCCCGGCTGGGAAGTCGCGATCCTCGACGAGGACGAGCGTCCGGTGCAAGCCGGCGAGCGGGGCGAGATCTGCCTGCGGGCGCGGACCAACCCGACCTACCCGCTCGGCTTTTGGAGACGCCCCGAAGACTCCGTGGAGGTGTTCGGCGGCGACTGGTTTCACACCAGGGACGCGGCTCGCGCCGACGAGGACGGCTACTACTGGTACGAGGGCCGCGCCGACGACGTGATCATCTCGGCGGGCTACCGGATCGGGCCGTTCGAGGTCGAGTCGGCGTGCCTCGAGCATCCGGCCGTCGCCGAGGCGGCGGCGGTCGCCTCGCCCGACGAGCGCCGCGGCGCCGTCGTCAAGGCGTTCGTGGTGCCGGCCGCGGGCCGCGAGCCCTCGGACGCGCTGGCGCAGGAGATCCAGGCGTTCGTGCGCGAGCACTTGTCCGCGTACGCATATCCCCGGAAGGTCGAGTTCGTCGCTGACCTTCCCAAGACGCTGACCGGCAAAATCCGGCGCATCGAGCTCCGGAGGCGCGAGGAGGGCGCCTGAGGCCTACTTGCATCGGCGGCGGCGCCACGCTACCGTGCCGCCACCGCGCTCGCCGGGGGGTGGCGAATGCATGACCAAAGGAGTGCTCGGATGGGTCGTTCCCGTGGGCTGGTGCTGGCGATCGCGTGCGTTCTCGGCTTGGCGCTGGCGCAGCCTGCACTGGGGGCGACGAGCTTCCACCCGCGGATCCGCAACGGCCTCGGCCTGATCCCGCCGTTTACAAGCAGCGGTATGCCGCGACCCCACGACGTCGCGAGCGGCCCGCTGACGCCCGCGGTCTACCACGGCGGCGCGGTGATGGCGGGTGGCGTCACCGTGCACACGGTGTTCTGGGCGCCGTCCGGGTACGCGTTCGAGCCTGCGCCGCCGGGCGCCCCGGGCGACTACAAGTCGATGATCCAGCGGTTCTTCACCGACCTCGCCGCCGACAGCGGCGCCGGCGGGAACTGCACGAGCGCCGAGTGCAATGCGCTGACAGTGCTGCCCCAGTACGCCGAGGGGACGGCACTTGGCGCGATCACCCCCGGCTCGTACTCGATTCAGTACTCCGCGGCAACCACCTCGATCGACGACACCGATCCCTACCCGGCGCAGAGCAGCCAGTGCGCGTCGCCGAGCGGGATCGCGACCTGCATCACCGACGGCCAGGTGTCAACCGAGATCGACAAACTGATCCAGAGCACGCCCGGCACCCCACGAGGGCTGACGAACCTGTGGTTCGTGTTTCTGCCTTCGAACGTCGACGAGTGCATCGACCCGGGCGGCTGTGGCACCAACGCCTTCGCGGGCTATCACTCGGTGTCGAACGTCTCCGGTCACGGCGCGACTATCTACGCGGTCGCGGTCGATCCGATCATCGAGGGTGCGATCGGGCAAGGCGCCGACCCGAACAACTTCCCGACCGCCGAGGGGGCGATCTTCACCGCGGCGCACGAGGTCGTCGAGGCGGTGACCGACCCCGAGGGCGCGGGCTGGATGGATCCCAACGGCTTCGAGGTCGGCGACAAGTGCGAGAACTCCCAGTTCGGCTCTCCGCTCGGGTTCGCGTCCAACGGCTCGCCGTACAACCAGGTGATCAACGGGGATCAGTACCTGTTCCAGGGCATGTGGGCGAACGTCGGCAACGGGGGCAACCCCGGCTGCGTGCAGGCGACGACGACCACCACCAACCAGCTGCCGCTTCCACAGGTGAACCTGGTCCAGTTCAGCTCGATCGTGACCGGGAATGTGAACCGCTCCCCCGGCGGCGGGATCGGGGTTCAGGTCAGCCTGGTCCGGGCCGGCGCGGACGGGAACCCGGTGACCGTCGCCAAGGCCTCGACGACAACCGCCGCAAACGGGAGCTGGTCGGTGTCGCTCTCGCCGCCGCACGTGGTCGGCGATGACCGTGATGAGATCGACGTCTCCTACTCGGGTGCCGGCGCGCCGAGCCCGAGCCACCAGGTGATCGCAACCGGCAACGGCGGCAATCCGTTCAACGAGGCCGGGTGGATGGGGTGGTTCGCGATGGACGCCGGGAGCGCGGCCACCAGCTCCACGCTGACGTTGGCGCCATGCTTCCAGACCGGACAGCTGTCAGCGTTCCTGAACTCGACCCTGCTGCCGTCGCCGACCGACTCCTGCAACACGCAGACCGACTCGGCGGCGATCCCCGTGCCGGCGGCGGGCGCCGGCGACCGGTTCACGTGGATCTCCAACGACAACCGCGCCTTCCAGGATCCGCGCGCGCCGATCCCGAACCTCCAGGGCGGGCTCGTGAGCCTGACCGCGCCGATCGGTGAGCCGGGCTCGGTGTTCTGCTCGCCGGAGACGACCCCGTGCACGCCGCCGTTCACGACCCCGCTGACGTTCTTCACGCCGGGCGGGTTCCCGTCCTGCACCGCCGACCTCGAGGTCGAGGAGGTCGGGTGCACCGGGCTCGTGCCGGGCAAGACGTACGTGCTCAGCGACGGCGCCCAGCGAACAACGAGCCCCGCCGACTCCACGGGCACGGTGCTCGTGCAGCTCGCGGCGCCGCGCGGCAGCGTCGTCGCGCTCTCGAACGGCTCACGAACCCTCACGGCGCTGCACGTCGCGCGGATGCGGGTGGACCTCGCGGGAGACCAGGGCTCGGTGCTCGACGGCGGCTGCCAGCCGGGCGACTACTGGGGCCTTCCGCTCGCCACGCCCCCGACCAGCACGGCCGCGGGCACGCCGAGCTCTCACACCGGTGGCGGCAGCGCGCTGACCGGCGCGATCTGCCCGCTTGACGGCAGCGCCGCCGGCCTCCCGACGACGGCGCTCGCCCAGACCGACGACGCCAGCGGCGGCCTGACCGAGACCGAGGTCCCCGACATCTTCGATACCTCGCCGATCGACGGCGAGTCGCTGTACGGAAAGTTCACCGCGTTCGCCGAGTCGGGGATCCAGCTCCCGGACGGCTCCGTGATCCCCACCAACGGGATCTCGCGGATCTCGCTCGAGATCGCGACTGCGAAGGGGCACGAGGTGTTCAAGGCGGCCAACGTCGGTGCCGCGAACGGCGTCACCGTGACGGGGCTGGTGCCGGGCTCATACCTCGCGCTGTGGACGCTGACCGATGTCAACGGCGACACACGGTCCGTCGTGACCCGGTTCACCGAGCAGCTGGCATCGGGGCCGAAGGCGACCGTGAGCTGCAAGCTGGCCGGCGCCAAGCACCGGCTGATCGCGTGCAAGATCGTGTTCCCGCAGCTGCCCGCGCCGAATGGCACCGTTCGGGTCAGGATCACCCGCGGCGGCACGATCGTCGCGCTCGGGCACGGCCGCGTCAGGCACGGCAAGGCGAAGGTCACGATGCGCCGGCTGCGCGTCGTCCACAGCGGCGCGTGGCGGGTCACGCTGGTGCTCGTGCAGCCGCACAAGCCGCCGCAAACCGTGAACATCAGCCCGCGACAGCTGTATTAGGCGGCGTCAGCCGGCGCGGCCGGCCGCGCGCGCCTGGGTCCGCATTTCCGCAAGGATCCGCTCGAGCCGCGGCTCGGTGTGCGGGTCGACGTGCGTCATCGTGGCGCCGATGGCAGGGTGAATTGAGGAGATTTGGGCGTGCATCTCGTGCGCGACGGCTCGGTAGCTGGGATGGCCCTCGCGTCCCGATCGCAGCTCGATCAGCTGCATCGCCTCGCGCGCGTTGAGGTCGAGGATGAACCGGATCCGGTAGCCGAGGCACAGCGCGTACGGTGCCGCCGTCTCGAACCCCGCCGAGCGCAGCCGTTCGTACTCGAGCCGCGAGGTCTCGAGCGCGCGGCGGTAGTCCTCGCCGCAGCCGGCGAGGTCGACCTGCTCGGGCACGCCGGCGCCGAGGTCAGGCGTCAGTGACTGCCACTGGACGGTCAGCATCCGGTGGCGCTGCAGGTCCCGGAACGCCCCGTAGTCGGCGACGATCTCGAACCGGTACCGAAGTGCCTCGAAACCCCTGCCAGGCCGGTGGCGGCGGTTGGACCGAGCGCCGACGAGCTCGCCGAGCAGCTGCGCCCGCTCGTCGGCGTCGAGTGACGCGACCGACTCGCGAATGCTCTCCTCCGAGCAGACGCTCGACTCGAACAGCAGCGCGGCCAGCAGCTCGTCCTCGTCGCCGTCGACGTGCAACAGCTTCACCGAGGGACCGAGGTCGGCCACCTCGGCGTCCGCCTCGAGACCGAGCCGGTGTGCCCAGCGCTCCCCCGTGCGAGCCCGGGACTCGAGGTACGAGACCCATTCCCCGCCGCGCTCGGCGCGCTCGACCCGCGCCACGAAGCTCGGCATCACCGCCTTGATCTCGTCGAGGATCATCGTTCCATAGGAGCGGGCCTCCGGAAGCGGGTGGGCGAGCAGGTGCAGGATCAGCTGCTCGTAGGTCTGGCCGGTCGCGAAGATGCCCATATGCGACAGTGAGCCGGCGGGTAGCAGCCCGCGCAGCAGGTCGAGTGCCTTGGCCTTGATCGCGCGGGCGTGGGCGGCCTCCGGCTCCTCGGGCGCGCGGGGGAACTCCTGCTCCGCCCACGCCGCGATCCGCGGCAGCGCCGCCGAATAGGTCGAGAACAGCTCGTCCATTGCGGCCGTGTAGTGCGGACCGAGCCCGGGATCGCGGTAGTAGCGATAGCGCGGGCGCGCGGGGTCGGCGCCGGGCATCGGCGCGTCGTAGGCGATGTAGCGGGTCGACTGCTCGAGGTATGCGCCGAGCCGCGGGCGCTGGAGGATCTTCGTGAGCACGTTCGAGACCCACTCGCACGCCACGTGCGCGCCGCCGAGCTGCGCGACAGAGTCGTCGCCGTAGCCGACGAAGATCCGTTCGTAGAGCTGCGCGGCTCGCCCGCCCTCGTCGCCGTCCCAGCCGGAAGCCTCGGGGAGGTCGTCGGCGAACTCGTCGAGGAACAGCCGCCGCAGCGTCCCCTGGTAGCGGGAATAACGAGCGAACAGCGCGCCCTTGACCGTCTCGGGCAGGTTGACGAGCGCGAATACCGGCCGGTCGAGGTTCGTGAAGTGCGCGCTGAGGCGCTCGCGCTCTGTCTCGCTGAAGCTCTCGACCGGGTACTCCACGAACGGTCGATCGTAGCGACGGAGTCGGCCAGTCCGCGGCCCGCCCCGCCGCTAGAAGAGTCCGGAAAGAGCGTGCCCAGCGTGGGCCACAAAGTCGAACAACGGCTGCGGAACGATCCCGAACACGACCGTCGCGACCGAGAAGAAGACCGCCACCAGCATCACCCCGAAGCCCGGCGACAGCGCCGCGTCCGCCTCCGGGGAGCCCCCCGCGATCGGCGCCAGCGCCAGCTCGCCGGGCGGGAGCTCGAGCTGCGCCTCAGGGGGGCGCATCCACATCGTCGCGACCACCCGCAGGTAGTAGCCCAGCGAGATCATCGAGCCGACAACGAGCACGATCGCGAGCCACGTGTAGTCGCCGTTGACGAGTGCGTGGATCAGCTGAAACTTGCCGATGAACCCAACTGTCCCCGGAATCCCGGCCAGCCCCAGCATCCCGATCGTCATCGCCCCCGCCAGCCACGGACTGCGCCGCGACAGGCCCGCCAGCCCCGAGATGTCGTCGCCGACCTCCGGGTTGGCTCGCTCGGAGGCGACGATCACCGCGAACGGGGCGAGGTTCATAGCCGTGTACGCGAACAGGTACAGCACGGTCGCCTCGACCCCGAGCTGGCTGCCGACGACCACCCCGGACAGCATGTACCCCGCCTGCGCGACGCCCGAGTAGCCGAGCATCCGCTTCAGCGACGACTGGCCGAGCGCGCCAACGTTGCCGACCAGGATCGTGATCGTCGCAAGCGCCGCCAGCAGCGGTGCCCATGTGTCCTGGGCTCCGATTGCGGCGACGTCGAAGAACCGCAGGAACACGCCGATCGCGGCGGCCTTGGTGGCCGTCGCCATGAACGCCGTGATCGGGGTCGGCGCGCCCTCGTAGACATCGGGCGTCCACTGGTGAAACGGCGCGATCGAGGACTTGAACGCAAACCCGACGACCACCAGTCCGAGCCCGGTCAGGATCAGCGGGTCGCCGAGCTGGCCGCCGGCTAGCTTCCCGGTGGTGAGCGCGGCGCCGATCGGGCCGAAATCGGTCGCGCCCGTCGCTCCGTACACCAGCGCGAGTCCGTACAGCAGCGTCGCTGACCCGACCGAGCCGATCACCAGGTACTTGAGCCCCGACTCGAGCGAGCCCTCGCGCCGGGTCTCCGAGGCGCACAGGATGTACAGCGGGATCGACAGCAGCTCGATCGCCAGGAACAGCGAGACCAGGTTCTGCGAGGAGACGAGCGCCGCCATGCCGAATGCGCTCAGCAGCAGCAGCGAGTTGTACTCGCCGTGCCCCGATTCGTGCGGCGCCTCGCCGCGCCACGAGAGCAGCACGGTCGTGATCCCAGCGATCGAGAACAGCATGTCGAGTTCGAGCGCGAGGTCGTCGATCCGCAGCGCGCCGGAGAAGATCGAGGCGGGGTGGTGGAAGCGCCAGATCGCGAGGCCGATCGAGGCGCCGAACGCGAGGATCGTCAGCAGCGGGACGATCCGGTGGCGCACCGCGCGCTGGGGCAGCAGCCCGACCAGCAGCACGATCACCGAACCGGCGCCGAGCGCGAGCAGCGGCGAGAACGCCGCCCAATCGATGTGCGGGCCCTTCAGATGCTGGGCGGCCGCGATCGCGCTCATCGCTGGGCGACCTTCTTGGGCAGGCTCGCGGTCGCGGTCTGGACGCTCTGGGCGGGCGCGATCGCCGCCCTCACCGAGGTCTCGGTCCGGCGCAGGCCGAACTGCGGATAAAACGCCAGCGCCAGGATCACGAGCACGATCGGGAGGATCGCGGCGACGTCGGCGATCCCGATCTCCCGGGAGGCGACCTTCGGACCGACCCGGTTGTGCATCGAGGTGATGAACATCCGCAGCGCGTAGTACGCCGCGCCGACGACGCCGAGGAACGCGATCACCGAGATCGCGACCTTCGACTGGAACACCCCGAGCAGGATGTTGAACTCGCCGATGAAGTTCGCCGAGCCCGGCATCGCGAGCGTCGCCAGCGTGACGATCAGGAACAGGGCCGCCAGCACCGGCGCCCGGAACGCGATCCCGCCCATGTCGCGCAGCAGCTCCGAGCCGCCGGCGCGCGCCGCGAGCAGCGCCACGATGAAGAACAGCGGCGCGGTCACGAGCCCGTGGTTGAGCATCTGGAACAGCGCTCCCTGATCGCCCTGGGGCTGCAGCGAGAAGATCCCGAGCGTGATGAAGCTGAGCTGCGCGACGCTCGAGTAGGCGACCACCAGCCGCGCGTCGGGGGTCGAGAACGCGGCCGCCGTTCCCCACAGAATCGAGACGAGCGCAATCACGAGCAGCAGCAGCTGGAAGTGGACGGTTGCGAACGGGAACAGCGGCAGCACGATCCGCAGGAACCCGTACGCGGCCACCTTCGAGACGACGCCCGAGAACACCGCCACCGCCGGGATCGGCATCGACTTGTAGCCGTCGGCCAGCCAGCCGTGGAACGGGACGAGCGGCATCTTGACCAGGAACGCGAACGCGAAGCACAGGAAGATCCATTCCTGGGACCCGTGCGAGAGCGGCAGGTGCCGCAGCGCCGAGAGCGCGAAGTTGATCGGTGTGCCGTTCTGCGAGGAGGCGAGCACGCCGGTCGCGACGGCCGCCGCGAGCATGAAGAACGAGCCGACCAGCGTGTAGATCACGAGCTTCGTGGTCGCCCGCACCCGTTCGCCCGAGCCCCACATTCCGACCAGGAAGTAGAACGGGATCAGCATCAGATCGAAGAACGCCACGAACAGCGCCAGGTCCTGCGCGCAGAACGCGCCGAGCACCGCGCTCTGGGCGAGCCCGAAGTTGAAGTAGAACGCGCGCGGTCGATCCCAGTCGCGGAACGCCGACCACACGAGCGCGGCGCTGAACAGGATGCAGGTCAGCATCACGAGCAGCACGTTGAGACCGTCGATCCCGAGCTTGTAGTGGATCCCCAGCGACGAGATCCAGACGGTGTCGGTGACGAACTGGAGTCCGTGACCGCTCTTGAACCGCACCAGGAACGAGATCGCGATCCCGAGCGTGACGAGGCTGCCGGCCGCGGTCACGCGGCCGACGAGCCGCGCGGGCACGACCAGGCTCGCGACGACCGAGATCGCGAGCGGCAGCCAGATCAGGATCGACAGGGTCACGAGCTCGACACCAGGAAGTAGAGGGCGACGCCGGCGAGGCAGACGATCATCCCGGCGGCGTAGTAGCGCAGGAAGCCGGTCTGGAAGCGGCGCACGGCCGCCGAGCCGGCGCGCACGACTCCGACCGTGCCGCCAGTGATCACGCCGCCGATCACGGTCTGCTCGAGCACCGTGACCACGACCTGCCCGAACCACAGCACCGGGCGGACGACGAGCAGGTCGATCAGCTCGTCGAAGTACCACTTGTGGGTCAGGAACACGTACACCGCTCGGAAGCGCTCGCGCAGCGACGTCGCGGTCCCCGGCCGCCGCACCCAGATCGTGTACGCGAGCGCGATACCTGCGATCGCGATCAGCGCGCCGAAGACGAGGCCGAGCCATGCGGGCCCGACGTGGACGTCGAGGTTGAACAGCCGCGAGTTGGCGAATGTCGGCCGCAGGAACCTCGTCACGACGTCATCGACGCCCGGGATCTGGATCACACCGCCGACGATCGCGAGCACCGCAAGCGTGCTCATCGCGATCTTCATTGGCCACTCGCGCTCGGCGATGTAGTGCCCGGGGCCGGGGAAGCCGACGTCGGTGTCCTCCTCCTCGCCGGTCATCGGGTTGCGCGGGACCTCGGCGTGGTGCAGGTGGCCCTGCTCGAGCTCGCGCGCCTCCGGCACGGGCTCGCCCCAGAACGCGCGGAAGATCATCCGGAACGTGTACAGCGCGGTCAGGAACGCGCCGACGTAGCCCACGATCCCGAGCACCTCGAAGCCGCCGCCGCGGTAGTCGAGGTAGGCGAGGATGTCGTCCTTGGACAGCCAGCCGCTGAACGGCGGCATTCCCGACAGCGCCAGGCCGCCGATCAAGAAGCACGCGAACGTGAACGGCAGCGCGCGGCGGAAGCCGCCCATCCGGTCGAGCGACTGGGCTCCGGCCATCGCGCCGATCAGCGACCCGGCGGCCATGAACAGCAGCGCCTTGAAGAACGCGTGCGCCATCAGGTGAAACAGCGCCGCGGAGTAGGCGCCCACGCACACGCCCATGATCATGTAGCCGATCTGCGACATCGTCGAGTACGCGATCACGCGCTTGATGTCGGTCTGGACGAGCGCGACCGTGGCGGCCAGCACCAGCGTGATGCACCCTCCGATCGCGCCGACGTCCGCCGCCGTGGTGGCGTGCTCGAACAGCGGGTGCATGCGCGCGATCAGGTACACCCCTGCGGTCACCATCGTCGCGGCGTGAATCAGCGCGGACACCGGGGTCGGGCCCTCCATCGCGTCGGGAAGCCACGTGTGGAGCGGGACCTGGGCGGACTTCGCGAACGCGCCGACGAGCAGCAGCAGACACGCGATCACCAGCGACGGCTGGTTGTGAGTGAACACCGTGCGCACCTCGTGGAACGTCTTCAGGAAGTCGACGGTGCCGGTGTGGTGGAACAGGACGAAGGTGCCGAGCACCAGTCCGACGTCGCCGACGACGTTGATCACGAACGCCTTCAGACCGGCGGTTGTGGCGGTCCGGCGCCGGTACCAGAACGAGATCAGCAGGTATGACGCCGTACCCACGGACGCCCAGCCGATGATCAGCAGGATGAAGTTGCCGGCCAGGACCAGCAGCAGCATCGAGAACACGAAGTAGTTCAAGTAGCTGAAGTAGCGCCTGAATCCGCGGTCCTGCCACATGTACGTGACCGAGTACAGGTGGATCAGCGCCGAGACCCCGGAGACGATCAGGATCATGAACACCGACAGGGGATCGACGAGGATCTGCATCTTCGCGTCGACGCCGGCGCTGACGTCGTAGCTCCACAGCGACGACGTCAGCTCGCGGTGCGAGGGGCTGTGGTCCAGCAGCGCGAGCAGCGTCAGCACCGCGAACACGAACGCGAGCGCGATCGCGAGCGTGCCCAGCCAGCCTGCGGTGCGGCCTGGCATCCAGCGATGCCCGAGCGCGATCACGATTGTGCCGAGCAGCGGGCACAGCAGCACCAGCCAGGCGAATGTGGTGACGTGGCTACCCAACGGTTATCCGTGCAGCTCGGACAGCTCGTCGACGTCGATCGGCAGGCGGCGGCGGTAGATCGCGACGACCAGACCGAGGCCGACCGTCACCTCGCATGCCGCGACAACCATCACGACCAGCGCGAACACCTGGCCCGTTTCCCCGCCCCACATCCGCGCGAACGCGACCAGCGCGAGGTTGGCGCCGTTCAGCATCAGCTCGAGGCACAGCAACACGACCAGCGGGTTGCGCCGCGCGAGCACGCCGCCGGCGCCGATGCAGAAGATCAGCGCGGAGACGACCAGGTACCAGCCGATCGCCACTAGCCGTGCCTCCTCAGCACGTCCATCACCAGCCTCCGGTGTGGGTCGGCTCGGGTTCCGGCTTCTCGCCCTCGCCCTCGATGGTGGGGGTCAGCAACTCGTCGTAGGAGGTCGGGCGGACGCCCGCGGCCTCCGCCATCGTGCCCGCCCAGCCGGGCTCGGTCTGGCGGATCCGCAGCGGCTGCTCGTCGCCGCCCTCCAGGCCGCGGCGCCGCCGCGCGAGGACGACGGCGCCGACTGCCGCGACCAGCAGCAGCAGCGACGCGGTCTCGAACGGGAACAGGTACTTGGTCAACAGCAATGTTCCGATGTGCCTGGGGGTGCCGAACCCGGTGGTGTACGTGGCGCCCTTGCTCTTGATGCCGGCGAGTCCTGACCCGAGGATCGCGATGCATAGCTCGATCGCCAGCGCAAGCGCGAACAGCGGGCCCAGCACCTTCAGCACTGCACCGCTCGGGATCTGCTCGCCGGCGCCGACGTACGCGACCACGAACACGTAGATGACCATTACCGCGCCCGCGTACACGATCACCTGTCCGGCGGCGACGAACTCCGCCCGCAGCAACAGGAACAGCGCCGCCAGGCTGACCAGGTGGAACGCCAGCGACAGCACGCTGTAGAACGGGTTGCGGAGCATCACCACGCCGATCGCGCCGGAGATCGCGCCGATCGCGGCGATGAAGAACAGGACCTGGCTCATTCCCCTTCGCCGCGCAGCGGTGCGCGCTCGATCGACTCGTCGAGCAGCATCTCCTTGGTGAAGATCAGATCCGAGCGTGTGTAGTCGGACAGCTCGTAGTCGTGGCCCATCGTGATCGCGTCGAACGGGCACGCGACCTCGCAGTAGCCACAGAAGATGCAACGAGAGAGGTTGATCTCATACACGGCCGCGTAGCGCTCGCCGGCCGAGACCCGGTGCTCGGGGGTGTTCTCGGCGGCGACCACGCGGATGCAGTCGGCGGGGCAGGCGGCGGCGCACAGCGAGCAGCCGACGCACTTCTCGAGCCCGGTGTCCTCGAAGCGGTGCAGCTTGTGGCGGCCCCGGAAGCGCGGGTACACCGGCGTCTTCTCCTCCGGGTACTGGATCGTGGTCGGCCCCTCGACGATCCTCCCGAACGTGGTCTTCAGCCCTCGCAGCGTCTCGCCGAACGCCCGGTACGCGCTCGCGGCGCCGCTGGGCGCGGGGTGGCGGACGACCTCGATCACATCAGCGCCGGGGTCGTAGGTCATGACGTCACCACGATCGCGGTCACGAGCGTGTTGAGGGTCGCGAGCGGGAGCAGGACCTTCCAGCCGAACGACATCAGCTGGTCGTAGCGCAGCCGCGGCAGCGTCGCCCGGATCCAGATGAAGAAGGTCAGCACGATCGCGATCTTCACCAGCACCACGATCGGGTCGACCCACCCGGGCGGATCGATCCCGAACGGCAGCAGCCAGCCGCCGAAGAACGCCGTCACCATGATCCCGGAGACGACGATCATGTTCGTGTACTCCGCGAACAGGTAGGCGACGAAGCCGGTGCCGCCGTACTCGGTGAAGTAGCCGATGATCTCCGAGTCCGCCTCGACGAGGTCGAACGGCGCCCGGTTGGTCTCCGCGAACGACGCGACCAGGAAGATCAAAAAGCCGACGATCTGCGGGATGAAGTACCACATCCCCTCCTGCGCGTGGACGATCCCGGTCAGCGACAGGGTGCCGGCGGTGATCACCACCCCGAGCAGCGCCAGTCCCTGCGAGACCTCGTAGGAGATCAGCTGCGCGGCGCCGCGCATCGACCCGAGGAAGGAGTACTTCGATCCGGACGCCCAGCCGCCGAGCAGGATCCCGTAGAACGAGATCCCCGCCAGCGCGAACACATACAGCGGGCCGATCGAGACGTCGATCCCATACAGGCCGACGGGGGTGCCGAAGATCCGCTGCACGTCCCCGAACGGGATGATCGCGAGCGCGCCGACCGCGGTGAAGATCGCGATCGCGGGCGCCAGCCGGTACAGGAACCCGATGCTGGTCGCCGGCCGCGACGGCTCCTTGGTCGCGAACTTGACGATCTCCGCGAGCGGCTGCATCAGGCCGAACGGCCCGACCCGGTTGGGGCCGTAGCGGTTCTGGAAGCGGCCGAGCAGCTTGCGCTCGTAGACGATCAGGATCGGCAGCAGCAGGAAGATCACGAGGAAGATCACCAGCGACTTGACGATCTGGATCCACCACGGCTCGTAGTAGAGGACGTTGGCCAGGTGGGTCACGCGCTCCTCCGTTCGCCGTCCAGGCTCACTTTTATGTCGGGCGCGTGAGTCATCCGGCTGACTTGCGGACCTCGACGGTCGGCTCCGTGAAGGCGTTCGCGGAGTCCGATGCGATCCCCGTCGCGAGGAACACGGTGCCCTCGGGGACGTCCGAGCGCACGGCGGCGGTCGCGTTCAGGCGGGTGCCGTTCTGCGAAACCTCGAGCGGGTCGCCCGATTGGATCCCGAGGCGGCTCGCGTCCTCGGGCGACAGCTCGGCCTGCTGGGTGGCGATCGTGTACTGGAGCGCGGGGGAGATCTCGACCTCGGGCGAGGCCCAGATCGGGCGATAGGTGCCGAGGCGCAGGGCGCCGTTGGCGGGGATGGGCGCGGTATCTTGGGCGATACCTTCGCCTATGCCGAAGTCTTCTCCCAGATCGGGGAACCCTGAGGCCTCATCCCGCTCCGGCCACCGCACGCCGCGGCCGCCGATCGCCTCCAGCGTCAACCCCTTGTAGAACGGCACCGCCTCGACGAGCTGCGCAAACGCCATCGGCGCGGTGAGCACGCCCGTGTCGAGGCCGCAGCGCCGAGCGATCTCGGCGATCACCCACCACCCGGCGCGCACGTCGCGCGGGTGGCCGACAGCGGTCCGCAGCCGCTGCACGCGGCCGTCCGGATGCACGACGGTTCCGTCCTTCTCGGCATAGGTGTCGGCGGGGAAGATCACGTTTGCGTGCTCGCGCAGCCCGTCGGTCAGCACCGAGGCGTGCGCGACGACCAAGCCGGCGCGATGCATCGCCCGCTCCCACAGCCCGCGGTCGCAGCGCTCGCGAACCGGGTCGGTCTCGTACAGGTACAGCGCGGTGAGCTCGCCCTCGGCGGCGGCGACCGCGATCTGATCCGCGCCCCGCCCGGCGCCCGGCTCGCCGAGCTCGGTGTAGCCCGGGCCGGTGCCGGGCAGCACGCCCGCCTCGCGCAGGCCGCGGCCGTTCGACCCGGCGGGGACCTCGAGCAGTCCGGCGCCGTCGCGGCCGTCCAGCCCGAGCAGCTCGGCCAGCCGCAGCAGTGCCGGCAGCGCCTCGGGGTCGATCCGCTCGCTCCACACGATCACGACCTCCTCGCCGCCGTCGCGGAGCAGCTTCGCGAGCGCGCCGCCGCCCGACCCCTCGAGCTCGGAGACCAGGCCGGCCAGGAACGCGGCCTCCTCGCCAGGCTCGTAGCGGACCACGTGCTGGGCAGCCGTGTCGAGTGCGTTCGGCCGCGCCGTAGCGACCGCCAGCCGCACGCTGCGCCTGCGGACCCCCTTGCGGATCCGCAGGTCGAGGATCGGTGCGTCGTCGAGCGGATCGCAGCCGACCACCAGCACCGTTTGGGCGAATTCGAGGTCCGGGACGGTCGCCTGGAGCGACGGCGCCGCCAGCGCCCGCGTCAGCTCGGCCGGCATCGCGCCGCCGCTTCGTGAATCAATATCCGCGGACTGAAGCGCCTCGCGCAGCAGCCGCTGGATCAGGAAGCCCTCCTCGTTGGTTGCCTGGCCGCCGACCAGCACGCCGACGCGACCGCGATGCTTTGAAAGTGCGGCGGCGGCCTCGAGCGCGCGCTCCCACGAGACCTCGCGCAGCTCGCCGCCCTCGCGGACCAGCGGAACGGTGATCCGGTCGTCGACGTGCATCGCCTGGTAGGCGAACCGTCCCTTGTCGCACAGCCACCCGTCGTCGACGCCGTCGTGCTCGCGGGCGAGCACCCGCATCACCTTCTCGTCGCGCACCGTGTACTCGACGTTGCACTGCGCCGGGCACAACATGCAGATCCCGCCTGCGCCCTCGACGTCCCACGGCCGCGCCCGGAACCGGTACGGCTTCGAGGTCAGCGCCCCGACCGGGCACAGCTCGGTGATGTTGCCGCTGAACGGAGCCACGTACGGGTGACCGTCGTGGGTGGCGACGAACGTGTCGGCGCCGCGCTCGGCGAAGATCAGCTGGTAGTCCTCGGACACCTCCTGCGAGAAGCGCACGCAGCGGTAGCAGAGGATGCAGCGCTCGCGGTCGATCGCGATCACCGGCGACAGCGACAGCGGCTTGACGAAGTGCCGCTTGGGCTCGATGAACCGCGAGCGGCCGAGCCCCCAGCCAAAGGTGATGTCCTGCAGCGGGCACTCGCCGCCCTTGTCGCACACGGGGCAGTCGAGCGGGTGGTTGACGAGCAGGAACTCGACGACCGCGTTCTGGGCGTGGTGGACGCGCTCGGTCTGCGTGTGGACGACCATCCCGTCCTTGACCGGGGTCGAGCACGAGGTCTGGAGCTTCGGGATCCCCTCGATCTCGACGATGCACATCCGGCACGCGCCGACCGGGTGGCCGAGCTTCGGCTCGTAGCAGAAGTACGGGATCTCGATGTCGTTGTGCTTGGCGACATCGACTAGCAGCGCGCCTTCAGGCGCGCGGCATTCTCTCCCGTCGATCGTCAGCTGGATGAGCTTCTCCTCTGGTCGGGGCATGTCGGGTGGGTCAGTGAACCGGAAGGCCGGCGTGCTCGTCGGCCACGCCGATCGGGATCACGTCCTCCAGCGCGCCGGTGTTGGCGCGCGCTCGCGCAGCTTCGATCTCGGTCTCGAGCTCGTCTCGGAACTTCTCGACCATCGAGCCGACCGGCATCGCCATCGCATCGCCGAGCACGCACAGGCAGTGGCCGATGATCTGCTCCTGGACGCCGGCCATGATGTCGAGGTCCATCGGCGTCGCCTCGCCCGACTCGATCCGCTGCACCATCTTCAGCGTCCAGTTGGTGCCCTCGCGGCACGGGACGCACTTGCCGCACGACTCGTGCGCGTAGAACTTGACGAGCTTGTGCATCACCTCGAGCACCGAGTGCGAGTCGTCGACGACGATGATCGCGCCGGAGCCGAGCATCGAGCCGGCCTTCGCCATCGTGTCGAAGTCGTACGCCAGGTCGAGGTCGTCTTTGGTCAGCACCGGCGAGCTCGACCCGCCCGGGAACCAGAACTTGACCTCGCGGCCGTCGGGCGGTCCGCCGGCGAGCTCGCAGATCAGATGCCGCGACGGGACCCCGAGCTCGACCTCGTAGTTGCCGGGCCGCTGGACGTCGCCCGAGACTGACACGACCTTCGTTCCGGTCGAGCTCTCAGTGCCGAGCTTCGCGTACTCCTTCCCTCCGATCCTGATGATCGACGGGACCGTGTACAGCGTCTCCACGTTGTTGATCAGCGTCGGGCCGCCGTACAGGCCCTCGATCGCCGGAAACGGGGGCTTCAGCCGCGGATTGCCGCGCTTGCCCTCGAGCGAGTCGAGCAGGCCCGTCTCCTCGCCGCAGATGTACGCGCCGGCCCCGCGATGCAGCACCAGCGAGACGGAGTGCGAGGAGCCGAGGATCCGCTCCCCGATGTAGCCCGCCTCGTACGCCTCGGCGATCGCGGCGTCGAGGATGTCCGCCTGGAGGCTGTACTCGCCGCGGATGTAGATGAATGTGCGGTCGATCTGCGCCGCCCATGAGGCGATCAGTACCCCTTCGATCAGCATGTGCGGGTTCTTCTGCATCAGCTCGCGGTCCTTGAACGTCCCGGGCTCGGACTCGTCCGCGTTGCAGACCAGGTACTTGACCATTTCGCCTCGCGGCAAGAAGCCGGCCTTCTGGCCCATCCGGAAGCCCGCGCCGCCGCGCCCGCGGATCCCCGAGTCGTTGATCTCGCCGAGCACCTCGTCGGGCGCCATCGCGAGCGCCTTGCGCAGCGACTCGTAGCCGCCGCGCCGCTCGTACACCTCCAGGGTGTTGAGCCCGGGCTCGTCGATCCCATCGAACAGCAGCAGCATCAGCCGGCCTCCTGCCCGGCCTGCGCGGCGACTTTGGGATCGGCGCTCTTGCGGAACCGCAGCTGCTTGGCCTCGAGCACCGGGCGACCCGCGTCGAGGTCCTCGACGATCTGCGCGGCGTCCTCGTCGACCAGCGGGCCGACATATTCACCGTCGACCGAGGCCATCGGGGCGATGTCGCATGCGCCGAGGCACTCGAACGAGCGCACATGGATCTCGGGATGCTCGGCGGCCGCCGCGATCATCGCCTCGTACAGGTCGTCGGCGCCGCGCAGCGAGCACGAGATGTTCGTGCACACGTACACATCGTGGTGGCCGACCGGCTCGGGCTCGGTCTCGAGCATGTCGTAGAAGGTCGCGACGCTCGTCAGGTACGCGGGGGTCACCTGCATCACCGCTGCGACCTGATCGATCGCCTCGGGCGAGCACCAGCCATGTAGCTGCTGGGCGGCGTGCAGCGCCGGCAGCACCGCCGAGTGGCGGTCCGGGTAAAGAGCCATCGCCGCCTCGATCTGCGCTCGGAGCTCCTGCGGAACGCGGGTCGTCTCCGGGTCCGGGATCACCGCCGCGTCCTTCTCGAGGTCGACCTCCCGGTCCCAGCCGGGGACCCGGGATCCGTGCCCGAAGCGCGGGACCGCCGGCCGCTGCAGCGGGCTCATCGGTCGATCCCCCCGAGGATCGGGTCGAGCATCGCGAGCGTCGCGATCAGGTCGGCGATGTAGCCGTCGCGAACCATCGGCGCGAGCGCCTGGAGGTTCGAGAAGCTCGGGTCGCGCATGTGCACCCGCGCCGGTTTGGACGAGCCGTCGGCGCGCACGAAGCACCCCAGCTCGCCGCGCGGCCCCTCGATCGGGCAGTACGCCTCGCCCGGCGGGACGCGGAACCCCTCGGTGACGAGCTTGAAGTGGTGGATCAGCGCCTCCATCGAGGTCGCCAGCTCGTGTCGCGGCGGCAGCGCGACCTTGCGGTCCGGCGTGATGAACGGGCCCTCCGGGAGCCCGTCGAGCGCCTGCTCGATGATCTTCACCGACTCGTACAGCTCGGCGTGGCGGACCCGGAAGCGGTCGTAGTTGTCGCCGACCGTGCCGACCGGGACCTTGAAGTCGAAGTGGTCGTAGCTCGAATACGGTTGGGCCTTGCGGAGGTCCCACGGATGGCCGGTCGCGCGGAGCAGCGGCCCGGTGACGCCGAGCTCGAGCATCGTCTGCTGGTCGACGACCCCGGTTCCGCGCAGTCGCTCGATCGCGATCTGGTTCTTCTCGAGCAGGTCCGCATACTGGTCGGCGCGCCGCGGCATGATCTCGATGAACTGGTGCAGCTTGTCGGTGAAGCCGGGCGGGATGTCCTCGAATACGCCCCCGATCTGGATGTAGCGGGTATGCATCCGCTGCCCCGACGACATCTCGAACAGGTCGAGGATCGTCTCGCGCTCGCGGAAGCAGTACCAGAACATCGAGATCGCGCCGAGATCGAGCGCGCTCGTCCCGAGCCACACCAGGTGGGACATGATCCGGTTCAGCTCGAGATGGATCACGCGCAGGTACTGGGCGCGGGGAGGCACCTCGATCCCGAGCAGCGCCTCGACCGCGCCGCAGTACGCCATCGCGTTGAAGTAGTAGGCCAGGTAGTCCATCCGCTCGATGACGGGGATCACCTTCCAGTACGACTTGTCCTCGGCGGTCTTCTCGATGCCCGTGTGGACGTAGCCGACGAGCGGCTTGATGTCGCGGACCACCTCGCCCTCGAGCGTCGCGATCAGCCGGAGCACGCCGTGGGTGGCCGGGTGGTGCGGGCCGATGTTGAGCGTCATCAGCTCGTGCGTCTCGCCGCCGCCGACCGGCTCGGCGGAGTACGTGATCGACTGCTCGCGCTTGCGGTAGCCCTCGGTCAGCGACGCCATCACATGTCCTTCCCGTAGGACTGCTGCTCGTTGAACGTGAACAGCACCGGCTCGCCGCCGACCGGGAAGTCGCGGCGCTGGGGGAAGCCCTCGTAGTCCTCGGGCATCAGGATCCGGCGCATGTCGGGATGCCCCTCGAACACGACCCCGAACATGTCGTAGACCTCGCGCTCCGGGAACTCGGCTCCCGGGAACACCTCGACGACCGAGTCGATCCGGGCGGCGTCGGTCGACACCCGAGCCTTGACGCTGATCCGGTCGACTCGCTCCATGTCGAGCAGCTCGTAGAGCACTCCGAGCCGGGGCTCGTCCGGGTAGTAGTCGACCCCGTGCAGGCTCGCCAGGAACGTGTAGCCCCTTGCCTTCAGCATCTCCAGCACGGGCCTGATGCGCTCCGGATTCGCGACCAGCGTGGCGCGCCCCCGCTGAAACTCCGTGTCGAGGATCGACTCGGCGTCGCGGTCCCGCAGCTCCTGGGCGTAGAGCTCGAGCCCGGTCGCGTCAGGCACCGGCGGTGTCCCCCGGCGCGAACACGCTGACATCGGGGCTTCCGAGGCTCTCGCCCTGAAGCACCTCCTCGGTGCCCTCGGCGTCGTACCGCTCGCGCCACCCGTCCGGCGCGTTGCCCTGCACCTTCGAGCGCAGCCGCAGGATGCCGTGGGCGAGCGCCTCGGGCCGCGGCGGGCAGCCAGGGACGTGCACGTCGATCGGCATGAACTTGTCGGCCGGGACCAGCGAGTAGTTGTTGAACACGCCCATCGACGAGCAGCACGCGCCCATCGAGATCGCCCACTTCGGATCGAGCATCTGGTCATAGATCCGGCGGATCACCGGCGCCATCTTGATCGACACACGACCCGAGAGAATGATCAGGTCCGCCTGCCGCGGCGAGGCGCGGAACGCCTCGAACCCGAACCTCGCGATGTCGACGCGCGAGGCGACGATCGACATCATCTCGATCGCGCAGCACGCGAGCCCGAAGGTGAGCGGGAAGAACGAATTGCCGCGCGCCCAGGCGACGGCGCGGTCGAGCGTGGTCGTCATCACGCGCTCCTCGACGTAGCGCTCGAGGTCCTCGCCCTCCAGGTCGCCGCGCAGCATGTCGCGCGCCTGCAGCTGGCGGACGCGGAAGTCGCTCGGTAGCTGCTCGCGCTTCAGCTCCATCGTGATCCTCCCGGCCGGGTCATTTCCACTCGAGCGCTCCCCTCCGCCACACATACGCGAACGCGGAGAGCAACAGCAGCACGAACACGACCGTCTCGACCATCGCGAACGTCCCGAACGCACGCAGCTGAACCGCGATTGGGTACAGGAAGATCACCTCGATGTCGAACACGATGAACAGCATCGCGATCAGGTAGAAGCTGATTCCGAACCGGAAGCCGCGCTGGATCTCGGATGGGAGCCCGCATTCGTAGGGTTCCTGCTTGGACCTGTTCGGTCGCCTTTGCCCCAGGAACAGGTTCAGGACGGAGAACAGCGCTCCGACGGCTCCACCCAGAACGAGGAATACGATCGCAGGGAGGTAGTCCCGCAGCACGAGGGCGTTATACCACTACGCGGGGGAGCTTGTAACAAAGTGTTACTTAGTGCGGAATGCGGCTAGCCTCCGGGCCGCCGAGGGGATCGGCCCACCGCGATCGCGCGGCGTGGCCCGGATACGCTGCCGCGGATGAAGACCGCCGCTCTGGTGGCCGAGCTGGTGGCGATCGCGCTGATGGCGATCACGTGCGTGTACGGCGCCTGGAGCTGGTGGCGGGCGCACGCCGGTGCGTGGTTCTGGTGGACGGCGCGGGCAGCGCAGGCCGCCGTCGTCGTGCAGGCGGCGGCGAACGGAGTCCTCGAGCTGACCGGCCCCAAGCCGAAGGGCCTCCACCTCCTGTACAGCGTCGTGCCGGTGCTGGTCTCGCTGATCGCCGAGGCGCTCCGGGCGGCGGCGGCGCAGACGGTGCTCGAACAGCGGGGGCTCGAGTCCTCGAAGGCCGTCGGGAAGCTTCCCGAGCCCGAGCAGCGCCGAGTCGTGATCGCGATCATCCAGCGCGAGCTCGGCGTGATCACGGTCGCCGCGGCCGTGATCGTGGTGCTGCTCCTGCGGGCGGTGCAGACCGGTTAGTTGTCCGAAGGCACCGGGGCCGACCCGGGCCAGGCGTGATACCGCCCGGCGTACCAGAGCAGCGGCTCACCGGCGCCGAGGCCCATCTCCCGGACCTCGCCGATCGCGATCGTGTGATCGCCTCCGGCCAGCAGCTCCCGGAGCTCGCACGCCGCCCACGCGATTGCGCCCTCGACGATCGGGACGCCACCTTCGAAGCGGTGCTCGACGCCGTCGAGCTTCTCGGCCTCCGGCAGCTTCGACGCGAATACGCCGGCGAGGTCCTCCTGCTCGGCGTTCAGCACGTTGACGCCGAACCGGCGGGCGTCCCGCACGATCGGCAGCGTCCGCGCCTCGTTCTCGAAGCACACGAGCGCCAGCATTGGCTCGAGCGAGAGCGAGCACAGCGCGTTCGCGGTCATCCCGCCGATTCCGCCGGGACCCGCGCTGGTGATCACCGCGACGCCGGTGGCGAAGCGTCCGAACACCTCGCGGAACAGTTCGGGCCGGGGCAGAGCGGACATGCACGCGCGGTTATAGCGAGCATCCGCGGGCTCGGAGGGGGGACCCCGGCGCCGGCCCCTTGGTTGCCGCCGTGGAGGACGATCGCGCGAAGAAGGGACTGCGGCGAACGTCACATCAGCCGGCGCCGGGTCAGGACCTCTGTTTCGCCGCCGACGGCCGAGCCCCTTCCTACGAGGTCACGGTCAGCGTCCCGAGCTCGCCGAGCGCCTGGTCGGAGAACAGCGTCGACGCGAGCGTGTACTTGCCCGGCGCGAGCGTGACCGACAGCTGCCGGGTCGCTCCCGGCCAGATCGGCGGGGTGCCGTCGACTCGCTGGTCGGACGCGGTCGTGATCACCAGGTTGTGTGTCAGCTTGCCGACGTTGTGGACGATGATCGTCAGCGCGCCGGCGCTCATCTCGACCTTCTTGGGGATGACCTGATACTCGGTCAGCGCCACTCGCAACGTCCGATCGGCGCCCACCGTGGCCGTATGGCCGCAGCCTGCGATCGCGGTCGCGGACAAAGCGGCGACGACTGCCGCGATCAGCACTGGCTTCGCGGGGCGGGCCCCGGACATCTCGGCGATGCTAGTTCCCGCCGCCGGGCGAGGCGATCTTCTTCCGTATGATCCCGCCCCGCATGAGCCGGGCTGCCAGGGCTTCTCTCGTCGTGATCGCGTCGCTCGCCGTCGCCGCCGTCGCGACCGCCTGCGGGAGCCAGAAGATCAGCGTTCCGAAGTCGGAGGGCAGCCTTCATCAGGGTGCCGTGCTCTTCAACCAGCGGTGCTCGGGCTGCCACACGCTGTCCTACGCCGCGGCCCACGGGTCGGCGGCCAACGTCAGGTCCTCCGAGTTCAACAACGGCCCCAACTTCGACGTCCGCTGCGAGCGCCCCGTCAGCCGCGTCATGTACGCGATCGAGAACGGC
Organism: uncultured Solirubrobacterales bacterium; assembly: GCA_963800475.1. Classification (GTDB taxonomy): domain Bacteria; phylum Actinomycetota; class Thermoleophilia; order Solirubrobacterales; family Solirubrobacteraceae; genus Palsa-465. Next base: position 869,612 of record CAWDAZ010000002.1, read on the forward strand.
GGCTTCTCGGGGGCGATCATGCCCCAGAACGTTGTCACCGGGCAGCAGGCGATCGACGTCGCGGAGTTCGTCGCCAAGTACGCCGGGCGGCAGGCGCCGCTGGTGCCCGGCACGGTCCCATGCCTGGCCAAGCCGATCGGGTCGGTCGCGCCCGTCGCCACTGCGGCGGCGGCCGGCGCGGTCGCTTCCGGACAGGTCGCGGTCGGAGTGACCGGCCCGACTGGTCCGAACGGCGCGAGCGGCCCGACGGGCGCGACCGCGGCGAAGGCCGCGGCCGTTAAGCGCACCGCCAACCGCCCCTCCGCTCATCACGCCAAGAGCAAGCGCAAGCCCTAGGAGGGCGCGTTCTCGACATTCAACTGATCCGCCGCGACCCCGACGCCGTGCGAGCTGCGCTCGCGCGCCGGGGGCCGGAGGCGGTGGCGACGCTCGAGCGCGTGATCGAGCTCGACGGACGGTGGCGGGCGATCCGGACCGAGCTCGAGGAGCTCCAGGCCGAGCAGAACCGTGCCAGTCGAGGGCGCAAGGGCCCGCCAACCCCTGAGGAGCGCGAGCAGCTGGCGGCGCTCGCTGCGCGCGGACGCGAGCTGAGCGACCGGGAGAGCGCGCTCGGTGGCGAGCGCGAGGCAACGCTCGCGTCGCTGCCGAACCTGCCGGCGGCCGCCGCCCCGGACGAGGACGCCGTGCTGCGCGAGGTCGGCGAGGCCGGGAGGACCGGTCGCGATCACCTCGAGCTGGCCGGCGACCGGATCGACATGGAGCACGCGGCGCACCTGTCGGGATCGCGATTCGCGTATCTGCGCGGGGACCTCGTGCTTGTGGAGCTGGCGCTCGTGCGCTACGCGCTCGAGCGGCTTCGGCCCGAGGGTTTCGAGCCGGTGATCCCGCCGGTGCTGGTCCGCGAGCGCGCGCTGTACGGAACCGGCTTCCTACCCGACACCGAGCAGCAGATCTACCGCCTGCCCGACGACGATCTGTACCTGACGGGGACCTCCGAGGTGGCGCTCGCCTCGCTGCACGCCGACGAGATCCTCGACTCGGGCGCCCTGCCGGTTCGCTATGCAGGGTTCTCGACGTGCTTTCGCCGCGAGGCCGGCGCGGCCGGGAAGGACACGCGCGGGATCTTCCGCGTCCACCAGTTCGACAAGGTCGAGATGTTCTCGTTCGTCGACCCGGGCCAGTCGGGGGACGAGCACGAGCGGCTGCTGGCGATCGAGGAGTCGATCCTCCAGGAGCTGCTGATCCCATATCGCGTGGTCGCGATCGCGGTCGGCGACCTGGGAGCGTCTGCCGCCATGAAATACGACTGCGAGGCGTGGCTGCCCGGGCAGGAGCGCTACCGGGAGCTCACCTCGTGCTCGAACACGACCGACTACCAGGCGCGGCGGCTCGACGTTCGCTACCGGCCGGAGGGTGGGAAGCCGGCCACCTTGCACACGCTGAACGGGACCGCGGTGGCCGTCGGGCGGACGATCATCGCGCTGCTCGAGAACGGACAGCAGGACGACGGTTCCGTCATCCTGCCCGAAGCGCTGGTTGCGTTCGGGGCGCCCGCGCAACTGGCGCCCGCGTCAGACCCGTCGGCTCCCTAGCCGCCGGCGCGCCGGTCGCCTGGCGCCTGCCGCGCCCCGACTCGCCCGGCCTAGCCGCCTGACAGGATCTTCTGCGCGCAGGCGATGCCCGCGTTGCGAGCCGCCGCCCTGACGTCGGCGCTGTTGTCGGCAGTCGTCCGGTTGCCGAAGCCCCCCGCCACCAGCTTGTTCTGAACGCAGTGGCAGAGGCCGTCGATCTTGCCTGACCCGAACGTCTTGCTCGCCGCCGAGTTGAGGTTCGGGTCGTTCTTGCACTTCGTTATGAAGGCCGAGCTCGACACCGTCGGGTTGCTGCTCCCGCACGCCGCCAGGGTGACGACGGCCGCTACCGCCAGGAGACCGCCACCGGCCGCCCGAAGCCGTTTCCTCATGATTCCTCCTCGATTGCGCCTTGACCGGTCTGGAATTGCGGCGGAACCCTACCGTGAAGCACGGCAGGCCGGTGATTCTCGGCCGGGCTGCGCCCGCCCCGGCCGGGCTGCGCCCGTCCTTCCCGGGCCGCCCGTCCTTCGATACGGAGAGGGGGGGATTCGAACCCCCGAACGAGGTCAACCCCCGTTACGCGATTTCCAGTCGCGCCCGTTCAACCGCTCCGGCACCTCTCCAGGTGGGGGGCCTAGGGTACCGGCAGCAGCACTCCGGGGTTCATGATCCCGGCCGGGTCGAGCGTCGCCTTGACGGCCCGGAGCAGGTCGACTCCGAGTGGCCCGATCTCCCGCTCGTACCAGTCACGATGATCGGTCCCGACCCCGTGGTGGTGGGAGATCGACCCCCCGGCCGCAAGGATCGCGTCGCTGGCCGCGGCCTTGGCCGTCAGCCATTGGGCGACCGCGTCCTCGGCCTGCGCCGAGGCGACCGTGAAGTACAGCGAAGCGCCCGTCGGGTACACGTGCGAGACGTGGCACAGCACCACCGGCGGGGTCCCCTGCGCGGTCAGCGAATCGCGCAGCGCGCTCGAGACGGCCTCGTACAGCGCCGGCACCCGCGACCAGAACGTGACGGTCTCGAGCGTCTCGACGAGCGCGCCCGCGTCGAGCAGCGCGTCACGCAGGTACGGGCCGCGGTACCGGCCGTGCTCCCAGCTCTCGCCCGCGCCCGGCTCCTCGGTCCCGCCACCGTCGTGCAGCACCCGCCCGACCGCCGCTCTCCGCGCCTCGACGTCCTCGGGCGTCCCCTCGTAGCCAGCGATCGCGAGGCACCCGCCGGAGGCGCTGTCGCCGCCGATCTCCGCCGGCCGGGCGAGATTGAGCGCCGTCTCGGTCTCGTCCGAGAGCCGCAGCACGGTCGGGAGCGGGCCGTCCTGCGCGAGCCTGCGCAGCGCGGCGGTCCCGTCGCCGAACGACGCGAATCGCCAGCCGTCGTAGACCCGCGCGGCGGGCGCGGGGTGGATCGCGACCGACAGCGACGTGATCACGCCGAACGCGCCCTCGGATCCGAGCATCAGCTGGCGCAGGTCGGGCCCGGCGGCCGACTTCGGGGCGCGCCCAAGCGACAGCGTCCCGGAGGGCGTCGCCACCCGCAGTCCCACTACAAGCTCATCGAACCGCCCGTACCCGGCCGATGCCTGACCGCTCGACCGCGCCGCCGCGAACCCGCCGAGCGTCGCGTACTCGAACGACTGCGGGAAATGGCCGATCGTGTACCCGCGCTCGGACAGGAGCGCCTCGGCCTCCGGGCCGCGCAGCCCCGGCTCGAGCACCGCGAGGCGCGACTCGTCGTCCAGCTCGAGCAGTGCGTCCAGGCGGCGCGTGTCGAGCGCTACCAGCCCCGAATACCCGGACGCGGCCGGGTCGAGCCCGCCGACGACCGAGCTGCCACCTCCGAACGGCACCGCCGCGATTCGCCGCTCCGAGCAGACGCGCAACAGCTCGAGCACCTGCTCGTGGGTGTCGGGCAGTAGCACCAGATCCGGGGCCGCGGTCGCATCTCCCGCCCGGAGCCGCAGCAGGTCGGGGGTCGACTTGCCGCGGGTATGCCGGACCCGTACGTCGTGGTCGGCCAGCGCGCCGTCGGCGCCGACGACCGCGCGGAGCTCCTGCGCCAGCTCCTCCGGCAACCGCGGGTCCGGCAGCTTTACCGACGAGATCGGCCCCGGCGGGCCGGGCGCGCAGGCGACGCCGAGCCCGGCGGCCAGCAGCGACCGCACCTGCTCGGGCAGCTCGGGCACGAGCGCGGGATCGCCCCATCCCGACCACGACTGATCGGGGTACGGACGGGTGGGTCGGACGGGTGCCATCGCGTGGCTGTGGACCGTATCCTGTCCGCCGAGGGATGAGGGAGCGATCGAACCGGAGGAGAGCATGTCCGAGCAGCTGACCCGTGGCCTGATGATGGATGACTTCCCGCTGTCGCTGACCACGGTGGTCGAGCGCGCGGAGAAGCTCACCCCTGCGCGGAAGGTCGTCTCCCGTCGCCCTGACGGGTCGATCCACCGGACGACGCTGGGGGAGGTCGCGGAACGGGCGCGCCATCTCGCGGCCGCGCTCCAGAAGCTCGGTGTCGAACACGGCGACCGCGTCGCGACGCTGATGTGGAACCAGCCTGAGCACCTCGAGCTGTACTTCGCGATTCCGGCGATGGGGGCGGTGCTGCACACGCTCAACCCGCGGCTCAGCGTCGAGGAGCTGAGCTTCATCGTCTCCGACGCCGAGGACCGGGTGATCGTCGTCGACGAGTCAGTGCTCGAGGTGTTCGAGACGTTCCACTCGGCGCACGACTTCGAGCACGTGATCGTGGCCTCGCGCTCGGGGTCGGTACCCGACGGGACGATCGACTACGAGTCGCTGCTCGATCACTCCGAGCCGATGCAGTGGCCCGAGCTCGAGGAACGCAGCGCCGCGGCGATGTGTTACACGTCGGGCACGACCGGACGCCCGAAGGGAGTCCTCTACACGCACCGCGCGCTGGTGCTGCACTCGCTTGCCGCCGCGCTGCCAAATGCCCACGCGATCTCCGCACGCGACGTGATCCTGCCGGTCGTCCCGATGTTCCACGCCAACGCGTGGGGGTTGCCGTACATCGCCGCGTTCGCGGGGTCCGGGATGGTGCTGCCCGGCCCGAAGCTCGACGCCGAGAGCGTGCTCGAGCTGCTCGCCGACGAGCAGGTGACCGTCACCGCCGGCGTCCCGACCGTGTGGATGGCGCTGCTCGCCGCGCTCGATGCCGAGCCCGAGCGCTGGAACCTCGATCACCTGCGGCTCGTGATCGGGGGCGGCTCGGCCGTCCCGCTGAGCCTGTTCGAGGGGTTCGAGCGGCATGGGATCGAGATCATCCAAGCGTGGGGGATGACGGAGATGTCGCCGATGGGCACCGTCAACCGCCTCCCGGCCGAGCTCGACGACGCGAGCTCGGCGGAGCAGCACGAGTACCGGCTGCGCGCCGGTGTTCCGCAGCCCTTCATCGAGATCCGGGCGCGCGGCGACGACGGCGAGCTGATCCCGTGGGACGACGAGGCGATGGGTGAGCTCGAGGTCCGTGGACCGTGGGTCGCCTCCGCATACTTCCGCGGTCGGGGCGAGGAGAAGTTCACCGACGACGGCTGGTTCCAGACCGGCGATGTCGTGAAGATCAACGCCGCCGGCTGCATCCGGATCTGCGACCGCTCCAAGGACCTCGTCAAGTCGGGCGGCGAGTGGATCTCGTCGGTCGACCTCGAGAACAACCTGATGGCGCACCCGTCAATCGTGGAGGCGGCCGTGATCGCGATGCCGGACGCCCGCTGGGGCGAGCGCCCGCTCGCGGTGTGCGTGCTGCGCGAGGGCAGCGAGGCGACGGCGGACGACCTGCGCGACCACCTCTCGCAGCAGTTCGCCAAGTGGCAGCTCCCGGACCGGTTCGAGTTCGTCGAGGCGATCCCGCGCACCGCCACCGGCAAGTTCAAGAAGACCGAGCTCCGCGAGCAGTTCGTGGAAACACCCGCCTAGGAGTACGCTGCGTCTCGAGGGCGCGGCAATGATTCTCGAGCAGTACTACCTGGGCTGCCTGGCCCACGCTTCCTACCTCGTCGGAGACGAACGGTCGGGCGAGGCCGCGGTGGTCGACCCGCAGCGTGACGTCGAGCAGTATCTCGAGGACGCTGAGCGGCTCGGCTGCCGGATCGGGCACGTATTCCTCACGCACTTCCACGCGGACTTCGTGGCCGGTCACCTCGAGCTCCGAGAGCGCACCGGCGCAACGATCCATCTCGGCGCGCGCGCCGAGGCCGAGTACCCGTTCGATCCGATGGGCGATGGCGACGTGCTCGAGCTCGGGGCTGTGCGGCTCGAGGTGCTGGAGACCCCGGGCCACTCACCCGAGTCGATCTCGATCCTCGCGTTCGACCCCCCGCACAGCGAGCTCGAGCCGTACGCGGTGCTGACCGGCGACACGCTGTTCATCGGCGACGTCGGGCGTCCCGACCTGCGCGCGTCGCTCGGCTGGAGCGCCGGCGAGCTGGCGAGCATGCTGTACGACTCGGTGCACCGCAAGCTCGCGAAGCTCCCGGACGCCACGCTCGTGTACCCCGCGCACGGCGCCGGCTCGCTGTGCGGCAAGAACCTCTCGACCGACACGGTCTCGACGATCGGCGTGCAGCGTGCCTACAACTATGCGATGCAGCCGATGAGCCAGGAGCGGTTCATCGAGATCGTGACGGCCGACCAGCCCGACGCGCCGGACTACTTCACCTACGACGCGGTGCTCAACACGCAGGAGCACCCGACGCTCGATGAGGCGCTCGAGCGCGAGCTGCGGCCGCTGACCCTCGACGAAGCGTTGGCGCTCGCGAGCGACGGCGCGCAGCTGCTCGACACCCGCGAGTCGGCGCTGTTCGAAGGCGCCCACGTCGCAGGAGCAGTCAACGTCGGGCTCGGCGGGAGCTTCGCGACGTGGAGCGGCACGATCCTCGCCCGCGAGCAGCCGATCGTGTTGATCGCCGAGCCGGGGAAGCAGCTCGAGGCCGCGACGCGGCTGGGGCGGATCGGGTTCGACAACGTGATCGGCTATCTCGACGGCGGCATGCAGTCACTCGAGGGCTCCGGCTCGGTGGGCGCGGAGCACGTCGACCGGATCGACCGGATCACAGCCGGCTCGCTCGCCGAACAGCTGGACGGGGCGGACCCGCCGCTGGTGGTCGACGTGCGCGCGCCGGGGGAGTGGGAGCAGGAGCGGATCGAGGACGCGGTGAACGTGCCGCTGTCGAGGCTGCGGCAGCAGCTCGGCGACCTCCCCACGGAGCGACCGATCGTCGTCTACTGCACGAGCGGCTACCGCTCGGCGGTCGCCGCCAGCGTGCTGAAGAGCGCCCGTTTCGAGCGGGTGTTCGACCTCGTCGGTGGCCTCGGCGCGTGGCAGGCCGCGACCGCGGCGCCTGCCTGATCGGCCGGCCGGGCGCCCTCCCGGGCGCGGCGTGCTCGTGGCCGCCCGCCATCGCGGCTGAAATTCGGCCGACCGTCTGTCTGGAATTCCGACGCACGGGAACACGGGCCATTGGAGGCAGCGACTGTCCGAACATTCAGGCAAGGGGTTATCGATGAGATCACGCGTCGTCTTGCTTGCAGGTGTCCTCGGGTTCGCGGGTGCCGGTGGGACCCTCGCGGCGACGGCCGCGGCTTCGTCCGCGGCGCCCGCTTACAGGCTCGCCGACGTCGGTGCGTTCGGCGGCGAGCCGACGATCGCGGCCAGCCCCCGCGGCGAGCTTTATGACACGACGCCGAGTGGCGGCACGATTCTCTACAGGTCCACCGACAAGGGCTCGACGTGGACCAAGGCGACGACCGCCGACACCGCGAGCGGCGACGACTGCGTCAGCACCGACCAGTCCGGCGCTTTGTACGAGTGCAACCTCGCCGGGAGTCCGTCGGCGGCGCCACTGCAGGCGGACGTGTGGAAGTCAGTCGATGACGGCCACAGCTGGGAGTACGGCAACAACCAGATCGACACCGCCGCCGGCTCCGACGTCTGTGGCACGAGCTGTTCGCCGTTCGGCGTGGACCGCCAGTGGGTCGACGCCTACATCCCGCCCCACGGCACCACGAGCAACGCGGTCGTGGCGCTTGCCTACCACGACTTCTTCGGCCCGAGCCAGATCTGGGTCAACATCTCGACCGACGGCGGAAGGACGTACGGGCCACCGACCGATGTGCTCGCCAACCTTACTTCTGCGGGCACCTCGCAGGCCGCCATCGCGCAGGCGGACTCCGCGTGTAACACGGTCCCGATCGGAGCTCGGATCGAGAAGTCTGGCCCGCACCCGGGTCGCATCTATGTGTCGTGGATCGCCTCGGATCCGGAAAGCGGCGCGACCGGCTGCAACGTCACGATGGTGCAGTCCTTCCACAATCTGTTCGTCGCCTGGTCGGATGACAATGGAGCGACGTGGACCCCGCAGCTCGCGTACGACGCCGGGGTCGGCCACGACGCCTCGACGCCGTTCGCATCGTTCGCGCTCGATAACCGGGGCGATCCCTACATCGGGTTCGCGACACCGGGACCGAGCGACAACCCCGCTGTGTGCGCGGCCGAGTCGACGGCCGGAACCGTTCATTCCGATCCGTCCTGCGCGTACCACATGTGGGTCGTGTGGTCCGCCGACGGCGGCCCCACCTGGGACCGTGGCGGCGGCCTAGTTCCGGGAAGCGCCGCGGCGGCGTATGAGGTCGACGCCTCCAGCACCCCGCAGACCGACGTGTTCCCCGCGATCGCTGCGGGAGCGCCCGGAAAGGTCGATGTCGCGTGGCTCCGCACGAACGAGACCGAGCCGACCGATCCGCTCGGCAAGTTCGACCCGGGCGGCTGTGCCGGCCCCGGTCCCGCCAATGGCAACCCAACGGTCTATCCACCGGCCTGCGCGTGGCACCTGGATGCCGGGCAGTCGCTTGACCTGACCGCGGCGCCCGGGAAGGCGGTGTGGAGCACGGGCGCGCTGACTACGGTCCCGATGCACGTCGGCGACATCTGCAACCTGGGCATCTTCTGCGTGGACCCGAACTCGAACCGCAACCTGCTCGACTTCATCTCCGAGACTGTCGACCCGACGACGGGCTTCGCCCACATCGCCTACGCCGACGACAACACGGTGAACAAGCTGCGAGTCGCCAACCAGGTCTCCGGACCGAGCGTGCTGAAGTAGCCGCGGCGGATCGTTCGAGCGCGAGCCGTGATCGCCGGCTCGCGCTAGCCGAGGGCGAAGCGGAGCCGCAGCCGAAGGCTGTGCCGCTCCCGCCGGGCTGACTGCGCCGCCGCATGGGTCCTGAGCAGCTCGAGGATCGCGAGCGTCGGGTGGAACGGATCGGCGATCGCCGACCCGTCGGCGAGCGACAGGGCGGCGCGCAGCTCGCCGTCCACCTCCGCCAGCAGCACGCGTCCCGGAGGCGCGGCCTCGGCGCTGTCCAGCGCGGCCAACCTCGTGAGGCCGAGCCGGTCGTCGTCGGTGGCGAGCCTGATCGTGATGGGGGTTGTGAGAGAGGTCATCGGAGCTTCAGAGTGCTCCTCGGCGTCCATAAATGCAAATAGGGATTTGCTTGATGGGGTATAACTAGACGTCATGCTCGACACAAGGCGGCTCCGCGTGCTCGTGCAGGTCGCCCGCCAGGGCTCGTTCTCCGCGGCGGCCGACGCGCTCGGCTACACGCAGCCGGCCGTATCGCGCCAGATCGCAACGCTCGAAGGCGAGGTCGGGACACAGCTCGTACGGCGCGTGCCCCAAGGCGCGGTGCTGACCGACGCTGGTCTGCTGCTCGTCGAGCGGGCCGAGGCGATCCTCGTCAACCTCGCGAGCGCGGAGGAGGAGCTGCGTCAGCTGGCGGGCCTCGACGGAGGCCGGCTCCGGCTGGCGTCGTTCGCGTCCGCGGCCGCGTCGATCATGCCGCTCGCGATCGCGCGCTTCCGCGAGCGCCACCCGGCCGTCGAGCTCGACATCGCGATGGCCGACCCGTACGAATCGCTGCCGCGCCTGCGCACCGGCGAGCTCGACTTCGCGCTTTCGCACGAGGCGCTCGAAGACGCGAATGACCTTCGCGCCGGGATCGACTTCGTGCACCTGTTCGACGATCCGATGTACGTCGCGCTGCCCGTCGGGCACCGGTTCGCCGAGCAGCCCAAGCTCGATCTGTCGGCGTTCGCGACCGAGCCGTGGATGCTCGCAACGACCGCCACATGCCCCGACTCGCGGCTGTTCCTGCGCGCCTGTCACGCGGCCGGATTCGAGCCGCAGGTGGCGATCCAGAACGACGACTACCCGGCGATCATCGGGTTCGTCGCGGCGGGCGTCGGCGTCGCGCTGATCCCCGACATGGTCAGCCGCAACATCCGCGACGACGTCGTCGTCCGGGTGCTAGATCCGCCGCCCCCTCCGCGCCCGATCTTCGCGGCGCTGCCGGCCGACTACTGCTCGACTGCGGCGCGCGCGATGCTCGACATCCTGCGTGAGGTGTGCGACGCATGGATGGGCGATCGCGTCGCGCTGGCGGCCGCTTAGCCCTGTCGCGGCGGATTGGGCGGGTTAGGATTGGAGCGGTGCCCGACCGCCTCCACTTCACCGATTCCGACGAGGCGAACGCGCTGATCGCGTCGGACCCGATGGCGCTGCTGATCGGGTTCGTACTCGACCAGCAGGTCACCGTCCAGAAGGCGTTCGCCGGCCCGCTGGTGATCAAGGAGCGCGTTGGGTCGCTCGACCCCGCTGCGCTGGCGGCCGCGGACCTCGATGCCGTGTTTCGCGAGAAGCCGGCCGTGCATCGGTTTCCCGGCTCGATGGCGACCCGTGTCCACGACCTAGCCCTGTACGTGCTCGAGCACTACGACGGGCACGCCGAGCGGGTCTGGACCGAAGCCGCGGACGGCGATCAGCTGCGCGCCAACCTGGTCAAGCTCCCGGGGTTCGGCGAGATGAAGGTCAAGGCGCTCGGCTCGGTGCTCTCGAAGCGGTTCGGGATCGCGGCGGCCGACGACTTGGTGCCGTGGCACCCGACGCTCGGCGACGTCGATTCTCAGGCGGCGCTGGCCGACTACCAGGCCAAGAAGCGCGCGCACAAAGCCGAGTGGAGCAAAGCGCGGCGGGTCGCCCCGGCCTAGCGACTGGTTGGCGGCGCCCCTCGTCGTTCGACGCTGGTCTGAGGGCCTGCCTGATTCCTCGAGTCAGCTCTGGTGGGGCGTTGACTTTGCCCACGGGAACACGGCAGCTGTGGGGAAGGTTACTTCGGCGCTGGTTTGTTTCACGTCCTCACCCACCCAGGCGACGTCATCGAGGGCGTCCGAGCTGGTGCACGTGACCTTGAGCTCGAACTTGCCGTCTTCGAACAGCACCGGCGCCCATGCGTTGTTGGTCGTCCAACTCCCCTCCGGCCACCCGGTCATCATCCGCACCCCCCTGTGGTTGGTGAGGTGTGGCGTGGTGAACGATGCGTAGCCCGTTCCCGACTTCGCGGCGGCCCTCAGCATGCCGATCCTCGCCCAGACTCGAGGTCCGGCAATCGGCCGCGGCGCCCGGCGCGGACTGTACGTGCGGGTGTTCGTAGAACCCGCGACGTACGGCGCTGACGAGGGGCAGCGGAAGTCGGGCAGCGCCAGGAAGTGTCGAACTGGGATGTGCCAGCTCCAGCTGTAGTCGACCGTGGTCGCGGCAGCCGCCGACGTGGCAGATCGACCGCTGAGGCGGCGGACGATGTGACGCACCACGCTGTTGGGCCGCCGAAGGCCCACTATGGCCCGCTCCTTCGCGGCCACCAGGTTCCTTGCAACCGAACGGCCACCGACTTGGCGCAGGACGACAGCCAACCGCAGGACGTTGCCTCTTGCCAGCGCTTCGCGACTGCGCTCGCCAAGACGGAGCACGATCGCGTCCTCCTGTCCCGCGTAGGCGTTGCGGATCGAACGGCTCGCGATCGGCCCGCTTCCCACCAGCCGCTGGGCGGCAGCACCGCGCGGCAACAGCTGAAGGACCCCGCTGCACCGTGTGCCCGGCGACCCGGCGCAGCTCACCACGACCTCGGCCATCGACCCGTTATTCGGCAGCTCGCTTCCAAGAAAGCGCGCGAAGCGCAGCTGTGGACTTAGGGCAGCTCCCGATGCGGAGCCCGCGGCGCCGGCGATCACTCCGGCCACCACGGCCACGATCGATACCAAGGTCAGCAACCCGTTCCGTCGTGAGTCATCGCCCGACCTGCACCACACGCTCCACAATCCAACCATCAAAGTCCCCCTTCGCTGGAATTGCATGAGCGACGGTACATCCGTGCGCTTCCGCACGCGTAAACACTCACTGAACCGGTTCGTCGCGGTGCTTGTGGCGCGATCCGTAGCTCACTCGCGCTCGGCGCGGACCCGGAGGATCGCCTCGCGCTCGGCGAGCCGGTTGTCGCGGCGGAGCTGCGCCTCGTGCTCGCGGCGTCGCTCGTCGGCGGTCTCTGGCGCGAGCGGCGGCACCGGCGCCGGCCGTCCGTGCTCGTCCAGCGCCACCATCGTCAGGTATGCGGTCGACGTGTGCGCGGTCTCGCGCGTCCGCACGTGCTCGGATTCGACCCGCACCCCGACCTCCATCGACGTGCGCCACGCCGCGTTGACGGTCGCCTTGAAGGTCACGAGCTGCCCGACGTGAACCGGGTGCAGGAACGTCATCCGATCCATTCCGGCGGTCACCACGCGCACGCCGCAGTGGCGGATCGCGGCGATCCCCGCGACCTCGTCGCACAGGCGCATGATCACGCCGCCGTGCACGTAGCCCGCGGTGTTTGCGTCCTCGATCCCCATCCACCGGGTCAGGATCGAGCTCGAGTCGGCCGGGCGCCGCGGCTGCATGCGGGCACTCTACGTCGCGGCGCGGGCGAGCTGCCGGCGCGAACCCGCGCGCAGCAGGGTCGCGCCGGTCACGATCGCGAGCGCGGCGAGCGTGAGCATCGCAGCCGTGAGTCCACGCTCGGCGACGTCCGAGGAAACGCTGTGCGTGGTAGCGCCGACGGCGACGTAGAGCGCGCCGGCGAGCGCGACGCCGAGCGCGGTGCCGAATCCGCGGGTCATGTTCAGCACGCCGCCGACGGCGCCCGTGTGCCCCGGGGGCGAGGCCGCCATGATCCCGGCGTTGTTGGCGGGAGTGAACAGGCCGAGCCCGAGGCCGGCCAGCGCGAGGCCGGCGAGCAGCCCCGCGGTGTCGTGTCGCAGCCCGATCACGAGCAGGCCGGTCGCGGTCAGCACCAGCGCGCCGCCTGTCAGCAGGCGATCGCGGGACCCGCCGGTGACGAGCCGGCCGCCGATCGGAGCGGCGATCCCGATCGCAACGGGCAGCATCGAGAGCTCGAGCCCGATCTGCGCGGCGCCGGCCCCCGCGGCCGTCAGGTAGTACGGCACCACGAACAGCGTTCCGAACAGCACCAGATAGGAGACCAGGCTGGTGCTGAGCCCGACCGACAGCGCGGGCCGGCGCAGGACCGACAGGTCGATCAGTGGCGCGTCGACGCGCAGCTCGCGGCGGACGAATGCGACCGCCGCCGCGATCCCGCCGCCGAGCGCGAGTAGCAGCAGCGGATCGGCGTAGCCGGCGTGGCTCGCGAGCGACAGGTAGACGATCGGCCCCGCGGCGGCGAGCGCCAGCAGCAGGGCGGCGAGGCGGTCCTGCCCTCCCAACGGGCGCCGCGAACGGCTGCGCGGGAGCAGCAGCCAGGCGAGCACGATCCCGGCCGCGCCCGCGGGGACGTTGACGAGGAAGATCAGCCGCCATCCGCCGAGCGCGATCAGCACGCCGCCGACGGCCGGGCCGAGCGCGAGGCCGAGCGCCTGCGCGGTGCCCTGCACGCCGACCGCGCGCCCGAGCATCGGCCGCGGCACCGCCTCGGTGATCAGCGCGATACTGTTCGCCTGCAGCATCGCGGCCCCGACCGCCTGCAGCACCCGCGCGGCGATCAGGACCCCGAGCGTCGGCGCCACCCCGCACAGCGCCGAGCCGGCGGTGAACACGCCGAACCCGTACACGTACAGAAGCTTGCGCCCGACGGCGTCGGCGATCCGCCCGACCGTCGCGACCGTCGCGACGAGCGTCAGCAGGTAGGCGAGCGCGACCCACTCGACCGCGCCGACTCCCGCGTGCAGCTCCCGTCCGAGTTGCGGCAGCGCGAGCGTGACGATGCTCGCGTCGAGCTGACCCATGAACGCGCCGATGCACACCGTCGCGACCACGTACCAGTACGCCCGCGGGCTCGAGCGCACGCGGGTCGGCCGGCGCGACTCGGTCAGAAGCGTTCGAACGAGAGAACGGGAGGCGGGCAGGGCATCCATGTCCCCCGGATTCCAGCGCGATTCTCTCCATAGGTCAAAGACGAGTTCTACATTTGATTGACTGTAAATACCTATGGACGATCGGCGGCTTCGGTACTTCATCTCGATCGTCGACGAGGGCGGCGTGACCCGAGCCGCCGAACGCCTGCACATCGCCCAGCCGTCGCTGTCGCAGGCGCTTCGGGCGTTCGAGAACGAGCTCGGCGCCAAGCTGTTCGACCGGGTCGGCCGCGGCCTGCGGTTGACCTCAGCGGGCGAGGCGCTGGTCGGTCCGGCTCGCCAGATCCTCCGCAGCATCGACGATGCTCGCAGCGCGGTCCGCGGGGTCGTCGAATTGAAGTCCGGAACGCTCGACGTCGCCGCACTCGCGACGCTCGCCGTAGATCCGATGGCGACGCTGATCGGCCGCTTCCGCGAGCGGCACCCGGGGGTTCAGGTGCGCGTCCGCGAGCCCGAAACCGCCGACGGAGTGGGGGCGCTGGTCCGGGACGGGTCGTGCGAGCTCGGCGCCGCACACCTCCCGCTCCCGCGCCATGCGCTGATCGCTCACCCCCTCGACCGCCAGGAGCTGCTGTTCGTGCTCCCCGACGACGCGCCAACCGACGATGAGCGTCCGCTCGGCGCGCGGGAGCTGACCCGCACCCCGTTCGTGGTCAGCCCGCCCGGCACCTCGACGCGGATCCTGCTCGAGCAGGCGCTCGCGTCGGTCGGCGTCACCCCGCAGATCGCGGTCGAGACCTCGGCCCGGGAATCGATCGTGCCGCTGGTGCTCGCCGGCGCCGGCGCGGCGCTGCTGCCGGCTGCGCTCGCGCGTGAAGCAGAACGCCGCGGCGCCAAGGTGCGCGCCGCGCGCCCGGCGATCACCCGCGAGGTCGGCCTGATCCACAGATCGGGCCCGCTCTCGGCCGCCGCCCGCGAGTTCGTCGGGATGGCGTCGCCTCAGTAGCTGAGCGCGCTCACGTCGTCCGCGTGCACGTCGACGATCCCGTCGAGGTCGTGCAGCTCGGACGCCAGCTCGGGTAGCGAGCCCTGCCCGCGTACCTCCAGCTCGACGGTGACGTGGCGCGGGCCGCGTCCGTTCGAACCATCGCTGCTCGAATTCGCGATCGACATGTCGGAGATCGAGAACCCCCGGCGGGCGCATTCGGCCAGCGCCTTGCGCAGGATGCCCCGGCCGTCGAGGTAGACGATCCGCAGCTCCGCAGGGGCGAACCGGGAACGGGGCAGGAGGCGGACCAGGAGCGGGTAGCCGTAGGCGACGAGGAAGTAGATCACCGTGGTGGTGACGGCAACCAGCGGCAGGTCGCCACCGCACGCCATCCCGACGGCGGCCGTCACCCAGACGCCGGCGGCCGTGGTCAGGCCGCGGACGGTGTCGCGGCGGACGAAGATGATGCCGCCGCCGATGAATCCGATCCCGGACACGATCTGAGCCGCGACCCGCGACGGATCCAGCGTGGTATGGCTCTGTCCGAGCACGTCGTTGAACCCGTAGGTGCTCACGAGCATGAACACGGCCGAGCCAACGCCGACGAGCGTGTACGTGCGGAGGCCGGCGGATTTCTGGGCTATCTCGCGCTCGACGCCGATCGCCGAGGACAGCACGAGCGCCAACCCCAGACGCCAAATGACATCGAGTTCGTGCATAGGTGGTGTCGTCCGTTACTACCCGGCCCGGAGTGATCTACGCGGTCGAGCGAGTGCGCGGTCGATAAGGAGACCTTGACACTGAGGCGGGCGCTGTCTAGGCTTTTTACACCAGGTGACTTTGTGTAAAGGGGAGGTTCCGATGGAAAGCAGCGCCGCCCTCGCCGACTACCGGCTCGAGTGGAGTGATCCGAAGCGCTACCTGTGGCTGCTGGGGCTGGTGGTTCCGTTTGTCCCGTTCATCGCCTGGGGGCTCGTCGAGCTGACCGGGCTGGGCCTGATGTGGTGGGCGGGGCCGTTCGTCGTGTTCGTCCTGATCCCCGCGCTCGACCACCTGATCGGGAAGGACTCCTCGAACCCGCCGGACAGCATTCTTCGCAGGCTCGAGGACGACCGTTACTACCGCTGGTGCACGTATGTGTTCATCCCGATCCAGTACGCGGGGCTGGCGTTCGCGTGCAGCAAGTGGGCCGGCGGCCACCTGTCGACGATCGACGATCTTGGACTTGCCGTGACGGTCGGCATGGTCGGCGGGATTGCGATCAACACCGCACACGAGCTCGGGCACAAGCGCCCCCGGCACGAGAAGTGGCTGGCGAAGGTGGCGCTCGCGCAATCCGGCTACGGGCACTTCTTCATCGAGCACAACCGCGGCCACCACGTGCGCGTCGCGACGCCCGAGGACCCCGCCAGCTCGCGGCTCGGCGAGAGCTTCTGGGAATTCCTCCCGCGCACCGTCTGGGGGAGCCTGAAGTCGTCGTTGCATCTCGAGAAGCAGCGGCTCGACCGCGTCGGCAAGCCGTTCCTCTCGCCCCACAACGACATCCTGGGCGCGTGGGCGATGAGCGTTGTCCTGTTCGCGGCGCTCGTCGCAATCTTCGGCTGGAGCGTCGCCCCGTGGCTGGTCGTGCAGGCGGTGATCTCGTTCTCGCTGCTCGAGGTCGTCAACTACCTCGAGCACTACGGGCTGCTGCGCCAGAAGCTCGACGATGGGCGCTACGAGCGCTGCCGCCCCGAGCACAGCTGGAACTCGGACAACATCGCGTCGAACCTGTTCCTCTACCACCTGCAGCGCCACTCCGACCACCACGCGCACCCGACGCGTCGCTACCAGGCGCTGAGGCACTTCGAGGACCTGCCGGAGCTGCCCTCGGGGTACGCCTCGATGATCCTGCTCGCGTACGCGACGCCGCTGTGGTTCAAGGTCATGGACCCGCTGGTGGTCGCGCACTACGGGGGCGATCTGAGCCGCGCGAACGTCCTCGATCGCAAGCGCGCGCGGCTGCTCGCACGGTGGGGAGCGAACGACGCCAAGCGCGGGGACGATCGCGTGGCGGATGCGCCGAAGACGCGCGCCGCGAGCTCGGCGACCGCGTACCAGTGCCCCGACTGCGGCTACCTGTACGCCGAGCAGCACGGACACCCGCGTGAGGGATTCCCGCCGGGCACGCCCTGGTCGGCGGTTCCCGACGACTGGAACTGCCCCGACTGCGGCGTCCGGGACAAGCCCGACTTCGTCCCCGTCGAGCCGGCGGTGGCCCGGTGAGCGCGGCCGCCGAGTCTCGCCCGATTCCGTACGCGGAGCTCGCTCGCGGCGTGCTCCGCGAGCAGGTGCTGGACGCCGTCGGCGAGCTGCTGCGCGACCGTCCGTGGACGCAGGTGACGATGGCCGAGGTGGCCGCGCGGGGGGGAGTCAGCAGGCAGACGCTCTACAACACGTTCGGCTCTCGCGAAGAGCTCGCGAGGAGCTACGTCGATCGGGAGGCCGACCGGTTCATTGTCGCGGTCGACGCCGCGGTTCGCGCGCACGCTCCCGATCCGCGCGCCGCGCTCGCCGCCGCACTCGAGATCTTCCTGGCGGCCGCGGGCGAGCATCCGCTCGCCCGCGCAATCGTCGCGACCGACGGCAGCGAGGAGTTGCTCCCGCTGCTCACGACGCGCGGCGGTCCGCTGGTCGGTCGCGTCACCTCGCACCTCACGGATGTGATCCTCGAGAGCTGGCGGGGACTCGATCGTGCCGATGCCGCTCCTCTCGCCGACGCGCTCGTGCGCCTCGCGATCAGCCACGCGGCGCTTCCCTCTGGCGACCCGGCCGCCACCGCGAGCGCGATCGCGCGGCTGCTCGGCCCGCGGATCGACGAGCTCTTAGGCTGAGCCGCTCACCGGGGGACACCGGCGGCGCCTCGGCGCCGGCGTGTCCGGCGCCTCGGGGTGCCGCGGTTCGGAGGCCCGGACCGCGGTCCGGGGCGGTCCCCGTCGGCGCCGTGAAGCCCGTGGTCGAGACCGAGCTCGCCCGCGAGCTTTGTTACGTCGCGACGCTGGTCGGGTGTCAGCAGCGTGATCCCGACGCCCTTGCGGCCGGCGCGGCCGGTGCGGCCGATGCGGTGGACATACGTTTCGCTGTCGGCCGGCGGATCGAAGTTGATCACGTGCGAGATCCCGCTGACATCGATCCCGCGCGCCGCGACGTCGGTCGCGACGAGCGTGTCGACGGCGCCCGCCTCGAAGCGCGACAGCGCCTGCTCGCGCTGGCGCTGTGACTTGTTTCCGTGCATCGCGACGGCCGTCACCCTGTGCGCGCGGAGCCGCTTGACGAGCCGATCGGCCCCGTGCTTGGTCCGGACGAACACGAGCGTGAGCTCTTGATCATGCTGGAGCTCGCGGACGAGCGCCTGGACGCGGTGCTCGTGCGCGACCTCCACGAACCGGTGCTCGATCTCCGCGTTGGCGCGCCGGGCCTGCGGGCCGTGCTGGTGGGTGACCGGATCGCGCGCGTAGTCGCGGGCGATCCGTCCGGCCTCGCCGTCGAGCGTGGCGGAGAAGAACAGCGTCTGGCGGTCCGTCGGGCAGGCCCCGACGATCCGGTCGATCGCCGGGCGAAAGCCCATGTCGAGCATCCGGTCGGCCTCGTCGAGAACCAGGATCCGGATCCGATCCAGACGGAACGCCTTGCGCGCGAGCAGGTCCTCCAACCGACCGGGAGTCGCGACGAGGATGTGCGAGTTGGCGGCGTCCTTGGCTTGCTTGACCAGGCCGGCGCCGCCGTACACGGCCGTCACGCGCAGCGCGCGCGAATGCGCGATCGCGCGGATCTCGTCGACGATCTGCGTTGCGAGCTCGCGGGTCGGCGCCAGCACCAGCGCCGCCGGACGCGGATCCTCGGCGCGGATTCGTTCGACCAGCGGGATCCCGAACGCGAGCGTCTTGCCCGAGCCCGTCGGCGACTTGGCGATCACGTCGCGTCCGGCGATCGTGTCGCCGATCACGACCCGCTGGATCGCGAACGGCTCGGTGATCCCGGTGGCGGAGAGGGAATCGATCACGGCGCGCGAGACACCGAGATCGGCGAAAGATTCAGTTGACATGCAGAACTCCTTGGCGGCGCATATGGGCCGCGGACGATTCGGGAGGCTACGGCTGACCCGAACCGCTGAATGCGGGACCCAAGCAAGCTGCCTCGCGGCCGGCTGGACCGACCGCTCTTTCGAAGTTAGCAGGTCTTTGCTACGAAACCGCCGGCTCGCCGGCCGCACCGATCAACGACATCATCGCGTCGAGGTAGGCGCTGCGGCCGGCGTGGAGCAGGTGGCTGCCCGGGAACCACCGCAGCTCCGGCCGGTCCCAGTGCTCCCATAGGAGCAGAGCCTGCTCGGGCGGGGCGAGCCGATCGCCGAGGCCGCCGATGATCATCCGGCGCTCCAACGGGATCACCGGGCGGTAGCTGAGCGGCGAGTGGACCGCGAGCGCGGCGTCGACCGCGTCCAGGTCGACGCCCCCGGCGCGCGAGCCGAGCGCGAGCAGCAGGTTCGCCGGGAACCATTGGCGGAGCAGGCGAGGGATGCTGACCACCGGCGAATTCGGGATCACGGCGATCGGGCGCCGGTCGACCGCGGCGAGCAGCGCCGTCACGTAGCCGCCGAGCGAAAGCCCGGTGACGGCCACCTCGTCAACGCCCGCTCGCTCGAGATGGTCGATGAACAGACGCAGGTCATGGACCGCGTGGATGATCGCCTCGTTGAAATGCGCGGCTCCGTGGGCGAACAGGCCCCACCCGCTGAACGCCGCGAACCGTGCCTGGCGGACGCCGTGGAACGGCAGCAGGTACAGCAGCACGTCGTAGCCGAGCCCGTACAGCCGCGGGAGATCGAAGAACCGGCTGTTGAACCAGAACGGGGAGGCGCCGAAGCCGTGGATCACGACGAGCGTCGGGCGCGGTCCCTCCGAGTGGCGCCAGTGCTGCGCCCACGCGACGGCGTTCTGGTCGTGGCGCGCGTAGTCGCGGCGCGCGTCGGGGTGCAGCGCCGTGTAGGGGCTCTGCAGGCGCAGCAGCGCCGCGCCGCCGTCGGGTAGCGACGGCCGGTCCAGCGGTCGTGCGACGACGTCCGGCTCGGCGTCGGGTCGTTTGAAGACCGCCGCCGGATCTCCCTGCTCGGCGAGATCCCGGTACAGCTCGAGCAGCCGCAGTTCCCGCCGGAGGTCGCTGCGCAGCGCCCAGCCGCCGACCGGGAGCGTCAGCACGGACGCGAGCGCGGTGCGCACCCCGAGGTCCAGCGTCGCGGTGCCGCCGACCAGCGCCCGCGAGCCGCAGTCGAGGCCGTCCACGCCGGTCAGCCGGTTGCGACCGGCGCGCGGTCCTCCAGGCGCGCGGCGATGTCGTCGATCTCCCACGCCCCGTCGGTCTCGATCTGGCGGGTCGCCGACCAGCCGCTGAGCTCCTGGATGCACCCGCCCTGGACCGCGAACACTTTGCCGCTGAGCTGGCACTCGGCGCTCGCGAGGTACGCCACCAGCGGCGAGATGTTCGAGGGGTCGAACAGGTCGTGGCCGCCATCGGTCATCGCTCCGGCGGCGAACACGGCGCCCATCCCCGGCGTGGCGAGCGTCAGCCGCGTGCGGGCGATCGGCGCGATCGCGTTGACGCGCACGCCGTAGCGCTCGAGCTCGCCCGCCGCGACGAGCGTGATCGCGGCGATCGCGGCCTTCGCCGCGCCGTAGTTCGCCTGACCGGCGTTGGGCACCGTCAGCCCCGACGCGGACGCGGTGTTGATCACCGCGGCGTTCGGCTGCTCGCCTGCCTTCGACCGTGCCTTCCAGTGGTCGGCGGCATGGCGCAGGACCGCGAAGTGGCCCTTGAGGTGCACGCTGATCACGGCGTCCCACTCCGCCTCGCCGTGGCCGGCGATGAACGCGTCGCGCAGGATCCCCGCGTTGTTCACGACAACGTCCAGCTGGCCAAATTCTGCGACCGCCTGCTCGATCAGCGCGGCGGCGCCGTCCCAGTCGGCGACGCTGGCCGTGTTCGCGACCGCGCGCCCGCCAGCGGCCTCGATCTCGGCGACCACCTCGTGCGCCGGGCCGGCGTCGGCACCGGTTCCGTCGTTCGCGCCGCCGAGGTCGTTGACCACCACGCGGGCGCCCTCGCGCGCGAACAGCAGCGCGTGCTCGCGGCCGATCCCGCGGCCCGCACCGGTGATCACGGCGACCCGGCCCTCGAGCGCGCTCATCCGTCCACCTCCGCGAGCCCGTCGCGCAGCACCGCGGTGCCGCCGACATCGGTCTCGAAGCCGAACACGCCCGGCGCGGTCTGCCACACGCGCGTGTGGATGTCCTGGCCGGGGAGGACAGGCTTCGAGAACCTGACCGCGAGCCGCTTCAGCCGCGACGCGTCGCCGGCCCCGAGCTCCTCGAGGATCCCCCACGAGGTGAACGCGAGCATGCAGAAGCCGTGGGCGATGATTCCCGGCAGCCCCACGTCGCGCGCGACCTGCTCGTCGAGGTGGATCGGCATCGGGTCGCCCGAGGCCGGCGAGTACCTGAACGTCTGGTCCTCGTCGACGTGCTGGGTGAACTCGGCGAGCGGATCCGTCGCACGGAGCGACTCGTCGAGCTTGTGCTCCGGCGGGAGCTCGCCGATCCGGCGGCCGTCGTCGAACCGCCGGAAGAACGAGGTGACGTACTGCTCGACGACCAGCTCCCCGTCCTCGTCGCGCGTCTCGAGGTACGTGCAACACCGGGTTCCGTTGGGCAGGCCCTCGAAGCCGGTCATCTTCCCGCGCGAGACCAGCGCGTCGCCGGGACGGATCGGGCGATGGAAGCGGAAGTCCTGCTCGCCGTGAAGCACCTTGCCGAGCACCGACAGCGGCACGACCTCGAGCGCCGGCTCGAGCAGCGCCTGGAACACGGGCACGATCGCGAACACCGGCGCTGCCACGTCGCCGGCGCGATGCGCGGCGATCGGGTCGTTCGTCGCCTCGGCGTACTCGACGAGCCGCTCGCGCTCCACCTCGAAGCGGACCGGGTCGGTCCACCGATCGAGTCCTGCCTCGTTGCACTGCAGCGTCTCAGTGCTCATGCGACCAGCTCGGTCAGCTTCGCCAGCGACGCCTCGAGGTTCGCCTGCGCGTCCTTCTCGACCGCCTTGCCGAGCGCGCCGACGACGAGCTGGCCCTCGAACTCGGCGTCGATCGTGGCCGTCGAGCCACCGTTGCCGTCCGAGCTGACGCCGAGCGTGAAGGTGGTCTTCACGCCGGCCATTCCCGTGCCGCTGATCGTCAGCTTCGACGGCTCCTCGAACTTCTGCACCGCCCACGAGATCGTGTTGGCCATCCCGAGCATCGTCACCACCTCGTCAGCGGTGGCGCCTGGGGTGAAGCGGTCGGGGACCTCGCCCTTCCACTTGGTGTGGATCGTCAGCCACCGCTCGTAGGTGCCCGGATCGCAGATCGCGTCCCACACCGTCTGCGGCGTCGCGGGGATCGCGATCGTCGCGTTGACCTTGCCCATGCTCTCTCGCTCCCTTCGTTGTCGTGCTCAGCGCTCAGCGCGCCGGTAGGCGGTGATCACGGCGCTGCCGCCGAGACCGATGTTGTGCTGAAGCCCGGCGGAGACGTCCTCGACCTGGCGCCCGTCCGCCTCGCCGCGCAGCTGCCAGTTCAGCTCGGCGCACTGCGCCAGCCCGGTCGCGCCGAGCGGATGGCCCTTCGAGATCAGTCCTCCCGACGGGTTCACGACCCAGCGGCCGCCGTAAGTCGTCTCGCCTTCGTCGATCAGCCGCGGCGCGTCGCCCTCGTCGCACAGCTCGAGCGCCTCGTACAGCAGCAGCTCGTTGGCGCTGAAGCAGTCGTGCAGCTCGATCACCTGGAAGTCCTCGGGCCCGAGCCCGGACTGCTCGTAGACGGCTCGTGCCGCCTTCACGTTCATGTCGTAGCCGATCACGTCCTTGCACGTGCGCGTCGAGAGCGAGCTCTCGAAGTCGGTCGTCATCGACTGGCCGACGATCTCGACCGCCTGGGCCGCCAGCCCGTGACGGTCGACGAACTGATCGCTGGCGAGGATCGCCGCCGCCGACCCGTCCGAGGTCGGCGAGCACTGCAGCTTGGTCAGCGGCGCATAGATCTCAGGCGCCTGCTCGATCTCCTCGAGCGAGTACTCGCGCTGGAACTGCGCGTACGGGTTGTTGACCGAGTGCTTGTGGTTCTTGTGGCCGATCTTCGCGAAGTGCTGCGGCTCGGAGCCGTGCTCGCGCATGTGCTCGCGGCCGGCGGCGCCGAACATCCACGGCGCCGGCGGGAGCCTGACCTCGGAGATCTCGGCAAGCAGGTTGATGTGCTGTCCGATCGGTTGCTCGCGGTCGGTGAACGTCGCGCCGAGCGAGCCCGGCTGCATCTTCTCGAAGCCGAGCGCGAGCACACATTCGGCGACTGACGCCCGGATCGACTGGGCGGCCAGGAACAGCGCGCTCGACCCGGTCGAGCAATTCGAATTGACGTTGAACACCGGGATCCCGGTCATGCCGAGCTCGTAGACGGCACGATGGCCCGAGCACGACTCGCCGTACACGTAACCGACGTAGGCCTGCTCGACCTCGTCGTAGCGCACGCCGGCGTCGGCCAGTGCCGTCTGGCCCGCCGCGCGCGCCCAGTCGTGGTAGTCGCCGTCCTTGGTGCCCGGCTTGTCGAACTTGGTCATCCCGACGCCGACCACGTAGACGGGACGCGTCATAAACCCATACCCCGGCCGATCAGCTCCTTCATGATCTCGTTCGTCCCCGCGTAGATCTTCGTGATCCGGGCGTCGACCCAGGCCTTCGAGATCGGGTACTCGGTCGTATAGCCGTAGCCGCCGTGCAGCTGGAGCCCGACGTCGGCGACCTTGCACGACAGCTCGGTTGTCCACCACTTCGCCATCGCGGCCTCCTCGACGGTCGCGACGCCGGCGCAGTGGCGGGTGATCGTGCGGTCGATGAAGCAGCGCGTGATCTCGAGCTCGGTCCTGAGCTCGGCGAGCGCGAACCGCGAGTTCTGGAAGGACCCGATCGGGCGGCCGAACGCCTTGCGCTCCTTGACGTACTGAAGCGTCAGCTCGAACGCCGCCTCGGCGCCCGCGAGCGCGCTGACGGCCAGCACGAGCCGCTCGGGCACCAGGCGGGAGATGAGTTGGAAGAACCCCGACCCCTCCTCGCCGACCATATTCTCCGCCGGCACGCGAACCTCGTTGAAGAACAGCTCGGCGGTGTCCGAGCAGTGCTGGCCGAGCTTCTCGATCTGCTTGCCGCGCTCGAAGCCGTCCATCTCGCGCTCGACGACGAACAGCGACAGGCCCCCGTGCTTGTCCTCGCCGGTGCGCGCGGCGACGATCACCAGGTCCGCCAGCAGCCCGTTGGTGATGAACGTCTTCTGGCCGTTCAGCACCCAGCAGTCTCCGTCGCGCTTCGCGCGGGTGGCGATCGCCGCGAGATCCGAGCCGGTCCCCGGCTCCGTCATCGCGATCGCGAGCACGGTCTCGCCGCCGGCGACACCCGGAAGCCAGCGCTGCTTCTGCTCCTCCGTGCACGAGGCGCGCAGATAGGGGAGACACACGTCGGTGTGGAGCAGCGGGCCGATCAGCGCGTCGCCGACTCCGGAGCGCGCCGCCTCCTCGCTGATCACGACGTTGAAGCGCCAGTCGTCGACGCCCGGACCTCCGTACGCCTCGGGCACCTCCATCGCGAGGAAGCCGTAGCTCGCCATCTTCGTGAACAGCCCGCGGTCGACGATCTGGGCGCGTTCCCACTCCGCGTGATGCGGGCGCACCTCGGCTTCGATGAAGCGGCGAACGCTGTCGCGGAAGTCGTCGTGCTCCGAGTCGAACAGCTCGCGCTTGGCGGCAGGCGACGCAACGGATGTGGCCACGATCAGGGTCCTTTCCAGGGAAAAAGTAAACCGGACGCACGATCTGTAAAAACCGGGCGTCCGAAATGTTACTTTTGGGCGAAGATGGCCGTCGTGACCCCAACTCATCGCACCCAGGAGCAGCGCCGGGCCGAGACCCAGACCAAGCTGCTCGATGCAACGATCAAGAGCCTGCTCGAGGACGGTTACGCGCAGACCACGACCCGGCACGTCGCGGCGCTGGCCGGCGTCTCGGCGGGGGCGATGGCCCACTACTACCCGCGACGCGTCGACCTCGTGGCGTCGGCGATTGAGCGGCTTGCCGACCAGCGGCTCGAGGCGTGGGCCGAGCTCGCGCAGTCGCTTCCCGAGGAGCCGGCCGAGCGGCTGCCGGCGCTGCTCGACCATCTCTGGGAGGACTTCTCCGGGCCGCTGTTCACGGTGTTCGTCAAGTTGTGGATCGCGGCGGCCGATGACCCCGAGCTGTACGAGCGGCTCGCCGTCGAGGAGCGCCGGATCGCCAGGGAGATCGGAAGGCTCGCCGCGCGGTCGATCGGCGAGATCCAGCGCCAGTCGGGCTGGGAGGGGCGGTTGCTGGTGGCGCTCGCGGCGGTACGCGGGCTCGCGCTGACCGAGCGCTTCGAGCCGCGCACCGAGCCGCGGGCGGATCCGTGGCCGGCGGCGCGCGCGGCGCTGCTCGAAGCTTTTGAGACCCCGCTCAGCCGGGAGAAGACTGCGAGGCGAGGTCGCGCTCGAGGGACGTAGCCGGACCAGCCGGCGGGAGAGGCAGGAGGGAGACGATGTTGGGAGGCATCAAGATCAGGAGGCTCCGGCGTGCGTGCGCGCCGGTGGTAGCGGCGGCGTTGTGCGCAGCCGCGCCGGCGGCGCAGGCGAGCGTGACCCAACACGGGTATCTCACGGCGCCTGATGGCTCCTCCCTCCAATACACGGTCGTGCTTCCGAGCGCGCAGGGGCGGTTCCCGGTGGTTATGGACTACGACGGTTACTCGGCGGGTTACGAGCCGACGGGCGACAACGGCGACGGGCCGTTCATGAGCGCCCTGTTGGCGAAGGGGTTTGCGGTGATGGGGGTCAACGTTCCGGGAACAGGATGCTCGAGCGGCTCCGTCTACCCGCCGTTCAGCAAGGCCTGGGCCCAGGACGGTGCGGCGGCGGTCACATGGGCCGCCTCGCAGCCTTGGTCGACCGGCAAGGTCGGGATGCTGGGCGCGTCGTTCCCCGGGTTCATGGCGCTGTACGTCGCCGCAGAGCGACCGCGCGGCTTGGTCGCGATCGCTCCGAGCGGTTGGACGGGCAACTTCTACGACGCGGTCTACCCCGGCGGGATCTACGACGATGTGTTCCCGAATCTGTTCGACGCGGATCAGCTCCAGGGCAGCCTCGGGAACGAGGAGACCGCCCCTCAGAATCAGGACGCGCGGTGCGAACAGAACTTCGCTGAGGACCAGGCGACCCGGGTCCCGGGCCAGAACGGCGGGCCGCCTCTGGATTACGTTGCCGTGCAGGCGCCGCAGCATCCATACACCGACGACCTCTGGACGAATCTGTTGTGGGAGCTCGACGGCGCGATCCCCAACATCAACGTGCCGGTGCTGAGCCTGAACGGCTACCAGGATCAAGTCGCGTCCGGGACCGGCAGCAACTACTACTCGCTGCTCGACCCGCGCCAATCGTGGTTCATCCTCACCAACGGCTGGCACGCGATCGGGCTCGAGTCGCAAACGTGGGTCGACCAGACGGTCGCGTTTCTTGACCACTTCGTGGCCGGTGCGGACAACGGCTGGGAGAACACGCCGAAGGTGCAGATCTGGCACGAGACCGGCATCACCGGCAGCGGCGACGTCGAGCCGAGGTGGACCACCAGCGCGTCCAGCTGGCCGCCGCCGACGACCACGGAGGGGCTCTATCTGCGCTCCGGCGATCTGCTGAGCCAGCATCGTCCCGCGAGCTCCGAGGCATCGGACTCATATCGGTATCCGCTGCCCGCCGGATCGATGGCCGACCCTCAGGGGATGGGCGACGATCCGAGCGCGCCCGCTTCCAACCTGTGGGGACAGCAGCCGGTTCCGCCCGGTGGGAACGTCGCCTACACCACGCCTCCTCTGGCGCACGACCTCGACATCGCCGGGCCGTCGAGCCTGAACGTATGGCTGGCCTCGACCGCGACCGATACCGACGTGCAGGCAACGATCACCGAGGTTAGGCCCGATGGCCAGGAGCAGTACATCCAGCGCGGATGGCTGCGGCTCTCCGACCGCAAGCTCGGCCCGGGGTCCACGGCCACCTGGCCGCGCCCGACCTACCTGAAGGCGGACGTTCAGCCACTCGTACCCGGGACGCCGACGTACGCGCGGATCCCGATCTACCCGTTCGAACACGTCTTCCGCCGCGGCTCGAGCATCCGCGTCGCGATCGAGGCGCCGGTCGGCATCACGGGGACGTTCGGGTTCCTGTTCAACCCGACCCCGGCGACCAACACGGTCTGGCACGACCGCCGCCATATCAGCGAGTGGGTGTTCGACGCGCTGCCGATCACGACCGCCGTCCCGGCCCTGCCGGCGTGCGGGAGCGTCGTTGAAGAGCCGTGCCGCACGAACACCGAACCGGTCCCGTCGGCGGATGCGAACAGACGGCCGCACGAGCGCGGATGACGCGCGCTGCGTTCAGGTTTGGGTTGGCCGGGGTGGTCGCGGTTGGGCTGCTCGGTGCGGGTGCCGCGGCGCCGGTTGCGGTCGCGGCGTCGGCCGCGGTGCCGGTGCCGAGCGCCGATCCGTTCTATGCGCCGCCGGCGGATCTGGCGTCGTACGCGCCCGGCGCGATCCTGCGCTGGCGGGCGGTAGCGGTTTCGGGGGTGTCCGATGCCTCAGCGGTGTACCAGTTGCTGTACCGGACGACCGATGCGACGGGACACCCGATCGCGACGGTCACGACGCTGTTCTTGCCGAGCAACCCGGCTCCGGGAGGGCGTGACCTGATCTCCGGATTCCCGGCCGAGGACAGTCTGTCGACCAAGTGCGCACCCTCGTACGTACTGCGCTCGGGTCAGGTGTCGGGCGTTGGTGATGCCGGTGACGCGGAGAGTGTCCAGTCTTTCCTCCAGTACGGCTGGGACGTCGAATTTCCCGACTACGAGGGCCCCAACTCGGAGTGGACAGTCGGGCTGTTGGAGGGCTACACGGCGCTGGACGGGATCCGCGCGGTTGAGCACTTCGCCCCCGCCGATCTCGAAGGCGCGCGCACCCGAGTCGCGACCGCGGGCTACTCGGGCGGCGCGCTCCCCACGTTGTGGGGGGCGTCGCTGGCGAAGAGCTACGCGCCCGAGCTCAACATCGTCGCCGCGGCCTCCGGTGGCAACGCTCCTGACCCGGTCGAGAACCTCGCCGCGCTAAACGGCAGCCCGCTGTTCGGAACGGTGGTCGGCGTCGCGGTCGGCGTCAACCGTGCCTTCCCCGAGCTTCACCTCGACTCGATCCTGAACGCCCGAGGCCGGGCGCTCGCCGCCACCGACGGCCGGGACGGCGACGGTTGCGGCGGGCTGGTCTTCAACGCACCGGGTGGGACTGTCGCCGAGTACTCAAACTACCCCACCCCCCAGGCGCTGCTGGCCGCCCCGAACGTGCGCGCCGTGTTTGCGCACGAGGATCTGATCGGCCGCGCAGCACCCGCCGCGCCGTCGCTGATCGTCAACTCGGCCCAGGACGAGCTCGCGTTCATCGGACCCGTTAACGAGCTCGTGGATGCCGACTGCGCCCAAGGCGCCGTGATCGATTACCAGACCCCGCCCGGCGAGCACGTCACCGGCGACGAGTTCTTTGGGCAATACGCGCTCCCGTATATCCAGGACCGGTTCGCGGGCAAGCCGGCACCCGACACCTGCCCAGCTGGATCCAGGAAGCCGCCGACTTCGCCGCCGTACGGGACGAAGCTGACCAGATCGTTGGTCAGCAAGCGCGAGCACCGCGCCACATTCAGATTCACCGCGGCGGGGGCCGTGACGGGTTTTGAGTGCGCGCTGATCAGGCCGAAAAAGGCCGAACGCCAGACGAACACGAAGGTCGTGTTCACGCCCTGCAACTCGCCCAGGACCTACACGCACCTGAACGGCGGCAGGTACACGTTCGAGGTCCGGGCGGTGAACTCCGCCGGTTCTGATCCTCGTCCGGCGATCAAGAGGTTCGCGATCTAGCAGCCATGCGCTCCGATGGGGAGCGCCAGAAGCGGGCACGCGCAACGTTAAGCGATACAGCGGGCAACGCCGCTGGGCGCCAGGAGGTAGCAGCAGTGAAGTCGGGAGGCAGGTCCATCGTGAGAGTGACAAGAGCGTGGCGCCGTCGCGCGACCCTGATCGCCGCAGTGTGCGGGCTGGCGCTCGGGCCTGCGACCGCTAGCGCCAACAAGCTCGTGACGATCACGATCCCGGATCGGCATCGCGAAATTCCGGCGCAGTGGCTGAACTACTACAAGGGGCCGCCGCGCGCCAACGTGCTGCTGCCCGACGGCTACACACCGCACAGGCGCTACCCGCTGCTGGTCCTGCTGCACGGGCTGAACGGGGACTACGACTCGTACGCCTATGGCGGAAACGGCGGAGATACGGTCGTGTTCAAGGGCTTCCCCGGGATCGTCGTGATCGCCGGAAGGTGAGGTCGGCTGGTACGCGGACTGGTTCAACAACGGCGCATACGGCACGCCCCGCGTGGGAGAGCTACACCTCGACGAGGCGATCCCGCAGATCGTGCGCGCGCTACAGAGTCCTCCCGCAGCGCCGCTACCACGCGCTGTTCGGGATCTCGATGGGCGGGCTGGGCGCCGCGTACCTGGGCGGGCGGCTGCCGGGGTTCTTCGGCTCGATCGGGGCGTTGTCGGGGTTCGTCGACCTGCAGGCGGCCCCTGAGATCGTCACGCCCAGCATGGACGAGCTCAGCGGCGCGTCGCCCGGATCGGTGGTCGGGCCCGAGGACGGCTTCTACACGACCGGGCACAACCCGACTGCGCTGGTGGCCAACCTGAAGCACACTCGCGTGTTTCTGAGCGCCGGGAACGGTGTCCCCACGCCCCCCGACGGCGACGGCGGCGGGGTGGGCAACGCCGAGGAGGCGGGCGTGATCCGCCCGATGTCCGACGATTACGACGCGGCACTGAAGGCCGCCGGAATCGACGTCACCTACCAGACGCACAACGGCTGCCACTGCTGGCCCGACTTCCAGGACGAGCTGCGCCACGCGATCGCGTGGGGGCCGTTCAAGCCCGTCGTCGAGCACCCGGCCGACTGGGTCAACGACACCGTGGCCACCCACGGGCAGCTGTGGGACCTCGGCTACCGCTTCGCCTCGCACCCGACCGCGGTGGTGCGGTTCATCCGCACGGGCCGGCGGCTCCAGATCGGCGCGGCGGGGACCTTGGTGACGCTCACCACCGGCGGCGGCTGTGTGCTGCGGCTGGCCACCCCGGCGGACGTTCGGCTCCCGACGAGGAGCTGCTCGCCGCATCCTGCGCGCTGAGGGCGACCCCGACCGCGTGACGGCAGCGAGCTACTAGCCCGAGGCGCCCCGCGCCGGCTACGCGTTCACCGCCGGTCGCCGCATCAGCAGGAACGTGGCGAGCACGAGCTCGACGAAGATGAACGCGGCGAGGATGCCGGCCGCGGTCGCGGGCCGGAGTGCGAAGAACCCGTTGTCGAAGCCGAGCACGCCCGAGTTGTCGAACGCGGCGAGGCGGGCTCCGACGTGCGCGGCCGAACCGAGTCCTGCGTACGCCCACCTGGCGTATACGAGGTTGCTGATCCCCGACATGACCCCCGGCAGCTGAGCGAGCGGGATCAGTCCGCCGGCCAGCAGTAGCTGGGGCATCAACAACAGCGGAATCGTGCCGGCCGCCCGATCCACGGTTCGCGCCGCGCACGAGACCGCCAGCCCCATCGCCGAGCTGGCCCACGCCGTCAGCACGGCGATCCCGAGCAGCTCGAGCGCTCCCGCGGTGCCGATCCCGAGCGGCCGCAGGGCCAGCACGACGATCGTCAGCAGCAGCACCTGGACGAAGTTGAGCGCGAACAGGACCAGTGCCTTGGACAGCACATACGCGTCGAGCCGAATCCCGACATCGAACTCCCGCTCGACCAGGCCGCGCTCCTTGACCACCTCCCGGACCGACGAGGCGACGCCGAGCCAGATCGCCCCCGTCATCAGCAGGAACACGAGCTCGACCGCGGCGATTGGGGACGCGCTCGAGGTCAGGGCGGCGGACCGGAACACAATCGCGATCAGCAGACCGATCAGCGGCGCCTGCAGGACCAGCACGTAGAGCGTTCGTCGATCCCGCACCATCGTGCGGAGGTACCGGCCGGCCAGAACGCGAAGCTCGAGCCCGAACGATCGGTCGGGGGCGACTGGTGCGCTCGCGGTCGCCGGCGCCTCAATCGCATCGGCCTCCGGCGGCTGCTCCTGAGCGACTGCGGTGACGTGCGCGCGCGCTCCCGACGAGCCCCCCCGATATGCGGTCCGGCCGTCCTGAAGCACGATCACCTCGTCGCAGAGGTCGAGGCTGGTGGTCGCGTGTGTGGCGACGAGCACTGCGCGGCCGTGGCGCGACAGGCGCAGGAACAGTTGCATCAACCGGCGCTCGAGCACCTCGTCCAGGCCGCTGGTCGGCTCGTCGAGCAGCAGCACCTGGGGGTTACCGACCAGCTCGAGCCCGCACGCGGCCCTGCGTCGTTCTCCCCCGGAGAGGTCGCGGATCAGCGTGTCGGCCTGCGCGGCGAGGCCCAGCTCGTCGAGCACCGTCTCGACCCGCAAGCCGACATCGGCGTCGCCATCGAGACGCAGATGAGCCGCGTAGCGAAGCGCCTCGCGCGTCGTCAGGCGGTCGTGGACGCTCTCGCGCTGGGGCACGTACCCGAGCGTTTGCACGGCTGCCGCGGTCGGTCGTTGGTCCCAGGTGGCGCTCCCGGCGCTCGGCCTGGCGATCCCGGCCAGCACGCGGAGCAGCGTCGACTTTCCCGACCCGTTGGGCCCCATCAGCGCGACCAGCGAGCCCGGAGCGACCTCCAGCGAAACCGGACCCAAGATCCGCACGCCGCCGGCAACCCGCACCTCCAGATCCTGCGCATCCAGCACGCCGGGAGCCTAAACCGACCGACCCGGGCCGGCCTACCGCAGGCTCAGCGCCGCGCGCCGCCGAACGGCGACGTGCCACAGCGGAAGAAGTACGCGAGCCGGGTGAGCGGCACCTGCACGGTTGCTGTTCGCGCGCCACGCTCGCGCAGCCCGGTCTGCGGATCGCGCCAGCAGCCGGCAGGGAAGTAGACCGAGCGGCTGATCGAGCCTTGGGTGACAACCGGGGCGACGAGCACGTCGTCGCCGAGCGTCCACTCCTGCTGCGCCAGCGCGGCGTTCTGATCGCCGGGGAACTCGAGCCACAGTGGCCGGGTCGGCGGCACCCCGGTCGCGTCACCCCGCTTCCAGAGCGCGAGGATCAGCGGCGCCGCCCGCTTATGCAGCAGCGACAGCGCGCGGTAGGCGTCGACCGTCTGCTGGTCCTAGGACCATGGCGTGTGGGTGCCCGTCCGGCCGGAGCCGTGCAGGCGGAAGACGGGGCTGAGCGCGGCCCACTCGGCCCACCGCAGGAACAGCTCCTTGGTCGTCGGCGGTGTCGTGTAGTCGTAGTAGCCGCCGATGTCGGTGCCGAAGCCGAAGGCGCCGCCGATCGCGCGGCTGAGCATGTCCTCGGTGGACGAGGCGAGCCCGGCCGCCTGGCTCCAGTCGGTCGACTCGTCGCCGGGGAAGTTGGCGGCCTCGTAGCGTGCCGAGCCAGTGAAGCCGGCGCGGTTGAAGAACCACAGCCGGCGCTCCGGGTGCGCTCTCTCGTAGGCGGCGAGCTCCTTTCGCGTCGCCTGCATGTACAGGTCGATGTACCGGTTGTGCATCGTCGCGCCGGTCTCGCCGTCGTCGAAGCGCACTCCCGAGACGACGTCCTCGCCGAAGTCCTGCATGAAGCCATCGAAGCCGAGCCCGAACACCTTCGCGACCTCCCGCTTCCAGAACGCGACCGCGGCCGGATTGGTGAAGTCCAGCAGCGCGATCCGAGTCCCGGTCGTGCTCGTCGTCAGGTACGTCTGCCCACTGGCGTCGCGCACGGTCAGGCCCGCCCGGTCCGGCGCCGAGCCGGGCGTGATCCATGGCCGCAGGTAGGCGAGGACGTGGATTCCGCGCGCGCGGAGCGTCGCGATCACGTGCGTCTGGTCGGCGAAGGCGATCTCGGGAATCAGCAAGAGGCCATCCTCGTCCGCGCTCGCGAAACCCCATCCCTCCAGGCGGTAGGCGGTGAGCGGCAGCCGGTAGCGCGTGACGTTGACCAGATCGGCCATCACGTTGGCGGTGTAGTCGCTCTGCGACTCGCCGACGTTCTTCACAAGCCGATCGAGCATCGGCCCGAGCGCCCACAGCGGGGGCGCCGGCTGGCGGCCGGTGATGCCGGTCAGCGTCGCGATCGAGGTCCGCGCCGCGCCGGGCGCGACGACGTAGTCCAGCGCCGGCGCGTTCGCGGCGACGCTCCAGGCGCCGGGCTGGTCGGAGTCCATCCGGAAGCGCGAGAACTCCGGCTGGTCCAGCAGGAAGCCGTAGCCCGCCGATGAGACGAACTGGGCCTGCGGGTAGTAGGCGGCGGTGGGCCCGTTCGGGAACAGGACGGCGGCCGGCGTCCCCGCCTGGCCGAAGCCGGTGATGTTCTCCTCTTCGGTCCAGTTGGTCAGCACCTGGCCGTGCTGGTCCAGTGCGTTGTGGCGGCCGCCGAAGCCGTAGAACGCCTCGCCTGCGGGCGACGCGAATGCGTCGGTCATGATCGCCACGCCCGACGCCGGGTTGGCGCGAACCGTCACCCGCATCGCGCGGTTGCGCTGGGGGGTGAGCCCGACGCTCAGGGTCCGGCCGGTGGGGTCGTTCGTCGAAACCGTCAGCGTCACGCCGGCGCCGGACCGGGCGACCGCCGTGACCGCGCGTGCGGCGTATTGGATCCCGGAGCGGGTGCCACTCATCGGGTTGCCGCCCCACACGAGACCGTCGTACTGGGTGACCGACGCCTGCCCGACGAGGAACGCCAACGGCGCATACAGGTTGCCGCTGGGCGTGAGGTCGGTCCCCGGCGGGACCGGGTCGACGGTCGGCGCCATCACCGCCGCGGCCGGACGCGAGTTGGCGACCTCGGAGAGAACCGGCGCGCCGGAGCCAGGCGTGAACCGCAGACGGAACGGCGAGCGGTCGACGATCGCGCGCACGTCGGGCACGTGTAGTTCGATCGCCGGCTCTGGCTGCTCATCCTCCCGCGGCTCCGAGGGTGTCCGCTCGCGGTGCGCAGGGTGGGGATTCGAACCCTCGTTGGACGAAACCGCCCATGCCGAGAGAGTCGAGCGGCCCTAATCCGGCAGCCCCGCCGCTGCGAGCGCCCTGCTCATGTCGGTGTGGAACGACAGACGCGCGATCCTTCCGTCACGGAAGGTGAACGCGTTGAAGAAGCGGTTTGAAACCTCGGCGTCGCTTCCCCGGATGCGGCCCCTATCGCGGACCACGCACACCACGCGCTCGTCGTCCGCGTGGATCACCTCCTCGATGTCCACGCGGAAATCGTCGAAGGAGTTCCAATACGCCTGCATCTCACTCGCGACTGCCTCGACGCCCCGCACGACACTTCCGTCCGGAGCGGCGTCCGTCGCGTCGAGCTCGAAGTCCGTGCTGAACGATGCCACGGGCCATTCTCCGCGATTGAACGCCTCGTACATATCCCTCAAGATCTCCACGCTGCGCTGCGACATCCAGGTCGGAGTATCACCCAGCTCAAGATCGTCCCGCAAGGCGACCGCGAGCGTCGCAGGCCCCCGTGTCGACATCGACGTGATGTTCAGGCGGTCGCCAGTTCCCGTGACTGAGCCGAGAGGTGCTTGACGCCGAGCTCGTCGTACAGGGCGGCAGCTCTTGCCAGCGCCTGACCCGCAGCGCGCGGGTCGTGCCCGAGCAGGCGGCGGCCGAGTAACAGTTCGCAGCGGGCGGCATCGAGACGGCGGTCTAGGGCCTCCCACTGAGCCCGGGCGTCGCTCAGCGACTTGACTGCCGCCGGCAATTCGCCGGCAATCCCGCGCGCCTCCAGCGCGGCGGCGCGGCCCACCGGATATGCGACCCGCTCAGACAGAGCCGCGGCCTCCTCGGCCGCCTCGTGGCCCCGATCCGGATGCTCCTGGAGCATGCGCGTAAACGCGAGCGCGGCGTGTGCTTGGATCGATTGCGCGATCAGCCCAGCGCGCTCGCAAGTCGCAAGCGCCTTGGCCAGTGTCCGCTCGGACGCGTCCAGGTCGCCCCGGTCGCGCAGCGTCGCGGCAAGGCCGTACAGGGCCGAGAACGAGACCTCCGACCAGCCGACCCGCTCGGCCAGCTCGTGGGCGCCTGCGAACAGCGTCTCGGACTCCTCGAAGTCCCCGTCCCGCCAGCGCAGCAGGCCGCGTAGAGAGTGGGCCAGGCACAACTTGCCGACGAGGCCTTCGCGACCGGCGAGCTCGGCGCTCGCATCACTCGCGCGCTCGACCTCGTCCCAGTCGCAACGGTAGAACGCGAGCCGTGCCAGGGCCGCGTGAAGCTCGATCTGCGCCGGGACATCGCCAATCCGCTCCGCCAGGTCGAGCCCTTCGGCGTAGCGCTCTTGCGCGCCGGCATAGTCCCCTTCTCCGTGCTCCAGGTGGTGGCCGAGCGCCAGCAGCGCCAACACCGCCTCTCCGGGATCCGAATCCCGCGCGAGCTCGACCGAGCGCTCCAAGTTCTCCCGTGCCTTTACGGTGTCGCCGATCCGGCCGAACACCCGTCCGAAGATGCCGTGCGCGCGGCTGGCGGCGCCGATCTCTTCGAGCTGCTCAGCCAGACGCAGCGCCTTCTCGGCGGCATAGATCGCAAGCATGTTGTCGCCGACCTGCATGTACAACCAGGCGGCCTCCTCGTACAGGCGCACCAGCGGCAGCGACGGCGGCATGTCCTTGATCAGGTTGATCCCCTGCTGGAGCTGCTCGATCGCCGCCTTACGCTCGCCCTTGTGCGCGAGGGCTGCCCCGATCTTGCGCTGAAGCTCGGCGACGTGGTCGAGGACGTCACGGTCGCGCCAATAGGTCAGGCAGCGCCGCCAGAACTCGATCGCGGCGTCGACCCGTCCCAGGCGGAGGGCAATGTCGCCCTGCTTCTCCGCGATCCGGAGTCCGACATCCTCGTTGCCCTCGGCCAGCGCGGCGGCGGTCTCGAAGTGGGCGAGGGCCTCGCGGTTGGAGAACAGTGCCGACGCTGCATCCCCAGCCGCTTCGGAGAACTGCGCCGCTTTGCCTCTCAACTCGTCGATGTCGAGGTCGTCGACATGCACCTCGG
The DNA here is from genome assembly GCA_963800475.1 of uncultured Solirubrobacterales bacterium. Lineage (GTDB taxonomy): Bacteria > Actinomycetota > Thermoleophilia > Solirubrobacterales > Solirubrobacteraceae > Palsa-465. Next base: position 905,651 of record CAWDAZ010000002.1, read on the forward strand.
CGGCAAGCGCCGCGGCCTGCCCGTAGTGCTCGGCCAGGAGCGCCGGTGCTCCCTCGCCGTGCTCGCCGGCGCGCTGCTCGAGGAATGCGCCGACCTCCGCGTGCTTGTGCGCCCGCGCCGCTTTGGGCAGCATCTCGTAGGCGACGTCGCGGATCAGCACGTGCTTGAACGACAGCTCGCGCTCGCCCTCGACGCTGCCGCGCTCTCCAAGCACGATCACATCCTTCTCGCGCAGCGAACGCAGCACGGTGTCGAGCTCCACGCGCGCTTCCGCGGCGATCGGCACCAGCGCGCTTTCCCAGAACGTCCGGCCGATGACCGATGCATGCGCCACGACTTCCCGCTCGCCGGGTTCTAACGCGTCGAGCCGCGCGGCCAGCAACCCCTGCACGGTGTCCGGCAGCTCTGCGGCTGTCACCCCGTCCTCCTCGGCGATTCGCTTGACGATCGTCTCGGCGAACAGCGGGTTACCGCCGGAGCGTTCAGCCAGGGTGTCGAGGAGCTCGGCCTTGGTGCCCGTCGCTTGAAGCAGCTCCCCGATCAGCTGCTGCGCTTCTTCTGCCCCGAGCGGCTCGAGGAACATCGCGGTCGCGCTGCGACGAAGCTCCGCGCCCCAGCCCGGACGCCGCTCGAGTAGCTCGTCCCGGGCCAGGCATACCTGCAGCACTGGGGCACCCAGCCATCTCGACAGGTAGTCGATCAGGTCCAGGGTGCCCTCGTCCGCCCAGTGAATGTCCTCCCACGCCAGCACCAGTGCCAGCTCGCCCGCGAGTGCTTCGAACACCAGCCGCGCCGCTCCGAAGAAGCTCTCGCGAGCGCTCTGCTCGTCATCCTGGAGGCCCGCAGGCTCGGCCGCGGGCGCTGTTGCACCGACGAGCCGCGCGATTGGTGCCAACCGGCGCTCCACCTCGTCGGAGCCCTCGCGCTCCGCGATGACCGGCGACAATCGCGCCTGCAGCTTCGACCACGCGGCAGGTCCGCTATCCCCCTCGGCGATCCCGCATTCCGCGCGCAGCATCTCGGCCAGTGGCCAGTAGACAGCGCCTTGGCCGAACGCCAGACACCTGCCGCGCAGCATGCGCACCGGTTGCGCGCGGCGCTCGAGCCGGCGCTCAAGCTCTCGCAGCAGCCTCGTCTTGCCAACCCCGGGCTGTCCGACGATCGTCACCAAGTGGGGCGCTCCGTCGTGCTCGACGCGCTCGAACCGTCGCTCCAACTGCCTCAGCTCATCTTCGCGTCCGACAAAGCGGGTGCGTAGCGTCCGGCGCTCGTCGCGCGGGGTCGCGGCTCGCAACTCGCTTACTTCCCACGCGGGCACCGGTTCGGATTTGCCCTTCAGCGTGAGCGGCTCGAGCTCGCGGAAGGCCACGGTGTGCTCGCTCGCTCGTCGCGTCCGATCACCGACCAGGATCCCCCCGATCGGCGCCGCCGCCTGGAGCCGCGCGGCGACGTTCACCGCGTCGCCGACGACCGTATAGCCCTCGCCGATCCGGCCCGCGAGCACTTCTCCGGTGTTGATCCCGACCCGCAGCGCCAGCTCGATCCCGAATTTGGGCGCCACGTCCTCGTTGATCTCGCCCATCGCTGCCTGCATCCCGAGTGCCGCCCGGACCGCCCGCTCCGGGTCGTCCTCGTGAGCGACCGGGGCGCCGAACACCGCCATTACGTTGTCCCCGATGAACTTGTCCACGTGGCCGCCGAACCGATCAACTTCCGCGGCGAGCCGCGTCAAGCATCGCTCAACCAGCGCCTTGACCGTCTCGTGATCGAGCCGCTCTGCCACCGAGGTGTAGCCGGAGAGATCGGCGAATACGACTGTCACAAGCCGGCGTTGCTCGGCACTCTCGGCCGCGGGCTTGGGCTTCTTCCCCTGGTCGAGCTCGGCGCCGCAGGACATGCAGAACCGCGCCTCGGCCGGGGTTTCGGCACCGCAGACCGCACAGTTTCGGCCGAGCGCATGGCCGCACGACATGCAAAAGCGGGCGGCTAGCGGACTAGCGACGCCACATTCCGGACAGGTCCGTTCCGGCCCCACGAACCAGATTGTGCCGCGCGGCCGAACCTGCCGGAAGGGGGGTGGCTACGGGGAGAGACCCGCGGCGCGCATCGCTTCATCGGGCTCGGCGTACATCTCCATCCGGGTTTCCTTTCCGTCGCTGACGGTGAAGAGCTGCGCGAACCGCATCTCGAGCGGCATGCCGGTCGCCTTGGCTCGGCCGTGCTGGCGCACGATCACCACCACCCGCTCCCCGGCTTCGTGCCACGACTCGACCTCGAGCTCCCAGTCCTCCCAGGCGTCAATCCACGCACGCAAGAATTCGCGAGCGCCGGCAACCCCTTCGTATGTCTGCTGCTCAGGCCAGCTGCGGAAGTGCGACATGTCCCACACGAAATCCTGCGCAAGGAGCTCCTCGGGCAGGTCCCCGGTGGATATGAAGTGCTCGAAGCCGCGACGGACGACGTCCACGCTTCGCATACGCGCGATCCTAACCGGCGAGCTCGTTATGGCTGCCGGCGCTGGCTCCAGTGCGATACTGGCCTAGGGGATGTCCCAGGAGAACGTAGAGCTGGTTCGCGCGGATCGCCGCCCTCCCGGTAGCTAGATGTGACAACCGCCGGGTGGCGGAGTAGCCTCGTGCCGATCGACTCAAGCTGCTGAAGGGAGTTCGCATGCTCGGCACGAATTCGACCGGTACCAGCGCAGACGACGACCACAGGTCGGGATCGCGCCGGCGGAACGAGCTTCGAGCGTTGAGCGCGCTGGCGTTCGAGGATCTCGCCCGCTTTCCGGGCGGCATCCGGGACATGCACTTGGGCATCGCCGAGCGGGCGTTCCGAAAAGTGGGTGTTGCGAGCCGTCCGACGCAGGTCATCCACGACGCCGTTTCGCGCGGTGCCTACGACGCAATCGCCTCGGGCACATCGCTGTTGGGACGGGCCGTTGATGCGGCTATGGAGCAGCGCGGAATCGGAGAGGAGATCGTGCTCTCGACCACGCGTCGCGGTAGCGCACTGGTCTCCGCACTGAATGGGCTGATCGGCGATCAGCTCGAGCGCTCGGGAAGCGACCTGCACCAGCCTCCGTCGGTGCGCCTGGATGGCGAGGCCGTGGCGCTCGACTCGGCGTCGGTGGCAGCGGGGTTCCCCGATGCGACGTCGCAGCTCGTCGTGTTCGTGCATGGCCTGATGGGAAATGAGTTCTACTGGGACTGGGGTGGCGCCCATCCGGGCGATACCTACGGCGCCCGCCTGGCCGGGGATCTTGGCTGCACGCCCATATATGTGCGCTACAACACCGGACTGCACATCTCTGAGAACGGCCTGTCCGTCGCGGCGCTGCTCGAGGAGTTGGTAGCGGCGTGGCCGGTGGAGGTGCAGGAGATCGCACTCGTCGGTCACTCGATGGGCGGTCTGGTGGCGCGCAGCGCCTGCCACCAGGCGTCAGAGAGCAGCCACCAATGGACCGAGCGTGTACGGCATGTCGTCTCGCTGGGCACGCCACACCTGGGCGCGCCGCTCGAGCAGGGAGCTCACGTGGCCGCCGAGGCGCTCTACGCGCTGCCCGAGACCCGGATGCTCGGCGGCTTCCTGCGCCGGCGCTCTGCCGGCATCCGCGACCTCCGCCACGGCTCGCTGGTCGACGAGGACTGGCGCGGGCGTGATCCCAATGCGCTGCGCGCGGCGGCCTGCAAAGAGGTGCCACTACTGCAGGGGGCCACGCACTTCTTCGTCTCGGCCACGATCACCCGCAGCCGGCACCATCCCCTGGGGCGCCTACTCGGCGACATCCTCGTACTCGTCCCCAGCGCCACCGGACAAGGCCGCAGCCGGCGCATCCCATTCCAGGACGAGCACGGCCACCACGTCAGCCCCGCTCACCACCTCGCACTGCTCAACCACCCCGAGGTATACGAGCGTCTACGCGAATGGCTCCAGCGCCCCAGCGGAGGATCCGAGGCGCGCTCGGTGCGCGAACTCGCGCCAGCGTAACCCGGGAACGCTCCAGGACGCGCAGCGACCGGTGCTTCCCGGGCGGACGACCCCGATGACTCAGGCGGCACGCTTGCTGAGTCCGGGAGGAGCGGTGGCGCGCAGGGGCCAAGCCGGGTCGTAGCCGAACACTTCTGCAAGCGGCGCCGAGCCATAGCGTTCGCTGACAATCTCGAAGTGGTCCGGTGTGACCAGAGCGGGATGACCTACGCCGCAGGACCGCGCCAAGGCGAGCATTTCAGCTCGCAGCGTGACGAGGTAGTTCGCGACGTGGGATGACTTGAGCCGCGGGTCGAGTCCATGCATCAGCCAGCGCGACTGGGTTGCGACGCCGGTTGGACAGCGGCCGGTGTGGCAGCGCTGCGCCTGGATGCAGCCGATCGCAAGCATCGCTTCGCGACCCACGTTTATGAGGTCGGAGCCCAGGGCGAGCGCGAACAGCGCCGAATCGGGAAACCCGAGCCGACCGGAGCCGATGAAAACGATTTCCTCGGCAAGCCCAGCACGGGCAAACGTGCCGTAGACGCGAGCGAAACCCAGCTTGAATGGCAGGGCCACGTGGTCTGCGAACGTGAGCGGGGCGGCGCCCGTCCCGCCCTCGCCACCGTCGATCGTGATGAAGTCAGGCCCGGCCCTGGTAGCCGACATGCGCTCAGCGAGCGTCCGCCAGAAGCCGAGTTCACCGACGGCGGACTTGATGCCGACCGGTAGGCCGGTCTGATCGGCGATCAGCTCGATGAACTCGATCAGCTCCTCGACGTTGGTGAATGCCGAATGGCCCGGCGGGCTCACACAGTCGATCCCGGCGGGCACACCACGGATTGCGGCGATCTCCGGAGTGACCTTGGTCGCCGGGAGCAGGCCGCCCAGCCCTGGCTTTGCTCCCTGCGAGAGCTTGATCTCGATCGCGCGGACGGGAGCTTCCGCGACCAGGTCGTGGAGGCGGTCGAGGCTGAAGCGGCCGCTCTCATCGCGGCATCCGAAATAGCCGGTGCCGATCTGAAAGATCAGCTCGCCGCCGTGGCGGTGGGCTCGCGCGAGGCCGCCTTCACCCGTGTTGTGCAGGCAGCCCGCGAGCTGGGCGCCGCGGTTCAGAGCCTCTATCGCGGCGGTCGACAGCGACCCGTAACTCATGCCCGAGATGTTCACGATTGACGCGGGCCGGAAGGCGTGCGCTCGCCGGTGCGGCGCGCCCAGCACTTTGGCGCAGGCAATGTCGTATTGCGGCGGGCAACCCGGCTCTTCATCGGCCGGCGCGGGGGCTGGAAACGGGGAGTGCTTGATGATCACGAGGCTGTCGACCGACTCCATCTCATCGTCGGTCCCGAATCCGAAGACGTTCGGCTTGCCGTTCGTGGAGTTGTCGATCCAGCGGCGCTGATCCCGGGAAAACGGCCGCTCCTCGTTGTTGGAGGTGACTATGTACTGCCGCAGCTCAGGTCCGAAGCTCTCCAGCAGGTAGCGAAAGTGCCCAACTAGCGGAAAGTTGCGAAGCACGGCCCGCTGGCGCTGCGCCAGGTCGTAGGCGAGCAGGCCAGCCAGTGCGGCGCCGCCAGCGCCAAGAAGGGTCCGGTGAGAGACGGCCACGGTCCCGTACAGCCTCGCGGCTACCGTTTGCGCGCCTCATCGGCCGGCCGCCACAGAGATGGCGCGGGAAAACCACAACGCACGGCGTTCGCCTGTCTAAAAGGGCAGCGAGCGGTAGCGCGTGGTCCGGTAGCGGTTCACGGCCACCGCTGCCCAAATCAGTTCAACGACGCCAAACGGCCAGGTTCCGGCGAGGAACCCATACGCGCTCGACAGCACGCACCCACACGCAAATGCCACGATGAAGGCGCGGTGGCGGTGCTCGAGTGCATACATCAGCATCATGAACGTCACCGCGCAGGCGCCGAACATAGTCAACATGCTCCAAGTATCGCGCCCGCCTGACTCCCTCATTCGTGGTGGGATGACGCACTGCGTCCTACTGCTTCACGCGGTGGAAGCGTTGTCGCCGGTTGCGGACGTTGCGATCATGGGCATCGTGTTCGAGACGCTGTTCGTCGCGCTTTGATCGACGTGCCGGGTAGCGCTCCGCTGCGCGCACTCCCTGGCCACATGCTCAGCTTCACGCGCTTCGTTGCACGCCGGGATGCGCGCGAGCAAGCAGACCTGGCAGCGCTCGCTGACCTTGCCCGGGTGTCGCTTCCGCTTCCACCAGGCCTGGAGCTCGAGTGGCTGGGCACCGCCGGCTATCGCATGACCTACGCCGGCCACACGCTGCTCATCGATCCCTACCTCTCACGGGTTCCGCTCAGTGCGGTCCTGCGCCGCGAAACGGCGCTCGTGGACCCCGGCACCCACGCAGCGCTGCTCGACACGTCAATGGGCGCGGTTGCCGGGATTCTCGTGGGACACACTCACTTCGATCACGCCGTAGACGTGCCCGCGCTCTCGCGGACCCTCGACGCGCCGGTCTACGGCTCCGATTCCCTGGTGCGGCTGATGGCGCTGCACGGGATGCGCGAGCGTGCCGTCGAGGTCCGACCACACCACAGATACGAGCTGGGGCCATTCACCGTCACCTTCGTCCCCAGCCTGCACTCGAAGCTGCTACTCGGCTTCAAGGTCCCGTTCGACGGCGCCCTGTCGTGCGAGCACCTCGATCACCTCTCCGCATCGGCCTACAAGTGCGGCGCGATCTACGGCATCCGCATCGAGGTCGGCGGCACCACCTTCTACCACCAGGGCAGCGCCAACCTGATCGACGACGAGCTCCCGTACGGCGGGATCGACATCTTCCTCGCCGGCATCGCCGGCCGGAGCTTCACCCCCGACTATTGGCAACGCATACTGCGGCGACTACAGCCGTCAGTCGTCGTCGCAGGCCACTTCGACGACTTCTTCCGCCCGATCTCGGCGCCGATGGGGTTCACCACGAACGTCAACCTCACGGCCTTCCCGGATGAGATCGCCACCTTTAGCCGCACCATCACCGCCGCCGCCCTCGAGCCTTCAACCGAACGCGCTGTCCCGCAGCAAAGCGAACGCAGGTCGCCAACGGGTCCACGAGCAGAGACCTGAGCTGTGCACACGGAGGGGGAGGGAGCCGAACCCTCGATGGACCGATCCGCCCATGCGGTTTTCGAGACCGCTCGCTCCCGCTCGTCGACAACGGCGGGGCCCGATCTGGACACAGACGTGGCCAGCCGAGCTGAGCGTGTGGGGGGAACCGTGGGAGAACCGGACCCCTATCGGGGACGCCGCCCCACGAGCAATGGGTCTTCACGCCAGTTGCGCCGGTCTTGAACTTGAGGTGTGCCGATCCGTGGGCTGACCGTCAAGTGCCGAGCCGGGCGGAGGAACGCGACCGTCACGCAGCCGCCGGTGAGACGTGAGCGTCCGGGAAGGCGTCTGACATGCATCCGCGAGTGCCTCGCGCGGGTCGGTGCCTTGGGCGCGACAGCGCCGGCGGCGCGACGTCGATCATCCGATTGAGATGTTGCGGTGCAGGAGCGCCGGCGGTTCAATGTATGAATGGCGGGCGACACCGTCGGCTCCGAGCGCTCAAGATCGCCGATGCGGCTTGAGCTGGGGAGTCCTGTCCACTGCGCAGATGGCTCGTTTGGCGAGCTGGCGGACATCGTCATCGACCCAACCGCGCGGCGCGTCAGCCATCTGGTCGTCCAGCCCTACGACCGGCACGATCTTGCGCGACTTGTGCCAGTCGCCCAAGTGCACACTGAAGCGACATCGGACGCAACCATCTCGCTCGACTGCACGGTTGCTGAGATCAGTGCGCTCGAGCCGATCCAGCAGTCGGCCTATCTGCGGCTCAACGAGTTCTCCGTCGATGATCCCGATTGGGATGTTGGAATCGAAGAGATGTTTGCGTTGCCGTACTACCAGAGCGTCGACGGGATGGGCGTTGGGATGCAGGCGATCGATCCTGACCCGCATCTCGCGCTCAGCTACGACCGGGTGCCGAAGGGCGAAGTGGAGATCCGCCGCGCGAGCGCCGTGACCTCGTCGGACGGTGAGCACCTCGGACACGTCGACGGCTTCGTGGTCGACGGCGAGGGACAGATCGCGCACCTCGTCCTCGAGCACGGTCACCTTTGGGGCAAGCGGGAGATCGCGATTCCGATCGGTGCGGTCGCATGCACGCGGTCAGATGAGGTCTTACTGAGCTGGTCCACGGACGAGGTCGGGGCGCTGAAACCGCTGCCCGTGCACCGCTGGCAAAGCTGACCTCATTTGACCCCCTTAGACCGTGTGCGGCGTCGAAGCCACATGGCTGCGGACGCAGCGCTTCTGGTTTGGCGCGTGAAACGAGCGGCCGCGGGCCGCGCGCCGGAACGAGTGCTTTGCCACGATCGCGATGGACGAGCTCACCGTCGACGGACGGCTGCTCGTGCAGCAAGCCAGCTACGACGCCGACGCCAACGCCGCTGTCGGAGACTGCCCCTCTCTGACAAAGGGAGTCACGACGTTGGCGCCAGCTCTGGATACCCCCGCGTAGACGAAGGGCAGGTCTGCCACCGCTGACGGCGCGGGTCGCGCAACTCGCCAGCGCCGGGGCCGGTCGCTCAGTCTCGACTTCCGCGCGCAAGGCGGGTCTACCGGAGGGTCGCAGCCGAGTCCCGTGCGGTATCGGAAGGATGTCAGGGGCGGTCTTCTGATTTGGGGTTGCGCGCTTGGTCGGGGGGAGTAGGCTGGACTGACTAGGGACGTTGTCGAAACGCTTTGCGTGTTGGCGCGTTCGTCGTAGTGTGAAGGGAAAGGCCGGGCCGTTAGTGCGGCCAGACATGTCCCAGAGTCGTGGCAATGGGGCCAGCGGGCCTGGATTGTCAGTAGTTGCGGCGCAGTTGGCGGCCATTCGTGACCGGCCTGTGTCGGTGGGGCCCGAGTCGCGGCGTGGTGTCGCGCTGGCGAGGTTGGCGCAGGAGCTTGCGGCTGCGCGCCGCGAGATCGTGGCGCTGTCGCGGGACAACGCGGCGTTGAGGTCCAAGCTTGAGGTAGGCGGAGCAGCATGACCGGGGGGGAGCGGCATGAGCGCGCTGTCGTTAGCACGCTTGGTTTGCGCGGGAGGCGGCGGTGAGGGGGGATTTCGCGGGCGCGCTCGAGTGGCTTGGGGTGGTTGAGATCGTCGACCGGGCTCCGCCGCCCGGGCGGGAGCAGACGCGTGCGTTGTGGCTGTGGCCAGGCGCCTTCGGATCGGGCTCGCGCGCCGCAAGCCGCTCCTGGGGCCTCAGCGAGTAGGGGTGCGGGGCGTGTCTGACGAGGGTGTTATGCGCCACGGGCGGCTTGCGCTGGCGATCTCCAACGCGGTCGTTCAAGAGCTGGCCAGCACCACGGGTCGCGGACCGACGCAGGCGAAGACGACCTTGGGCGATAACGGGGTGTTCGTGGTGCTGCAGGACACGCTGACGCGTGGGGAGCGCAACCTCGTCGAGGCGGGCGAGAGCAAGGCGGTGCTCGATCTACGCAGACTCTGGCAGACGGTGATGCGCGAAAGCTGCAGCAAGAAGATCGAGGAGCTCACCGGCCGCAAGGTGGTCGGCTTCATGAGCGATAACCACATCGACCCTGACATCGCCGTCGAGGTGTTCATCCTCGCACCGCTCGGCGGGGACCCCGCCGCCCAGGCGGCGATCGCGGTGGCTGAGCCAGAACGCGAATGAGCGGCTCATCGAGCGTTAGCGGCGGCTGCCCGAGATGGGGCTGGTGAGATGGACTGGACGGCTGTGAAGCAAAGAGCGCGTACCCCCATCCCACTACCAGAGGTTCACGTGCGCTTCGAGGACATGTTCCGTGGGTTGCTTGAGTCGGCTCCGGACGCGATGGTGATCGTCGATGCGACGGGCGAGATCGTGCTCGTCAACGGGCAGGCCGAGAAGCTGTTCGGCTACTCGTGCGAGGAGCTGGCGGGTCGGAGCGTTGAGTCGTTGGTCCCTGAGCGCTGCCGGGCAGTTCACGCGGGCAACCGGTCTGGTTTCTTCTCGAGTCCGGCGACGTGTCCGATGGGGACCGGCCTTGAGCTGTACGCGCTGCGCAAGGATGGGAGCGAGCTGCCGGTCGAGATCAGCCTCAGCCCGCTCGAGACGGACGAGGGCACGCTCGTGTGCGCCGCGGTGCGCGATATCACCGAGCGCAAGCGCGCCGGAGAGCAGCTGCGGTTGCGGGCCGAGCTGCTAGATCTTGCTCACGACGCAGTGATCGTGCTCGAGCCTGATGAGGGCCGCGTCACGTTCTGGAACCGAGAGGCGCAGGAGATCTACGGCTACAGCGCGCGGGAGGGGCATGGGCGGGTCGCCCGCGAGCTGCTCGCGACCGACTTTCCTGAGTCCGCGGAAGCGGTCGCCAATACCTTGGCGCGCGACGGACGCTGGGAGGGGGAGTTGCGCCAAACCCGCAAGGATGGAGAGCAGATCACGGTCGCGAGCCGGCAAGCGCTCCAGCGCGGCGCGCACGGGGAGCCGATCGCGATCATTGAGCTCAACGCGGATGTCACCCAGCGCCGGCAGGTGCAGGAGGTCAACCGTCGCCTCGCCGCGATCGTCGAGCACACCCACGACGCGATCCTCGCCGAGTCTCCCGAGGGGTGGATCACGGATTGGAACAGCGCCGCTGAGCGCATGTACCGCTACACCGCCGAGGAGGCGATCGGAAGGCCGGTGAGGATGCTGATGGCTCCGGAGCGCGAGGTGGCGGAGAAGGAGACACTGGGCCGCGTGTTCCGCGGCGAGGCAATCGAACACTACGAGACAGTGCGGATCCGCAAGGACGGCAGCCGTGTGCCCGTGTCGCTGACCGTCTCGCCGGTCCGGGACGCGAGCGGCGCCGTGGCAGCGGCAGCGACGATCGCCCGTGACATCAGCGAGCGCAAGCGCTTCGAGGGCCAGCTCGAGTACCTCGCAGACCACGACTCGCTCACTGGTCTGTTCAACCGCCGCCGCTTCCAGAGCGAGCTGGTGGCGGAGCTGGCCAGGGCGCGGCGCGATCAAACGGGCGGCGCGCTGATGGCGATCGACCTTGACCACTTCAAGTACATCAACGACTCCGTCGGCCATTCCGTTGGAGACGAGCTGATCACCCAGGCCGGCGAGATCTTCCGCGGGCGGCTACGCCAGACGGATCTGATCGCGCGCCTCGGAGGCGACGAGTTCGCCGTCCTGCTGCGCGGCGTCGACGGGCACGACGCGCGGCTCGTCGCGTCGGGACTGTGCGAAGCGATTCGCCGTGAGGGCACCGTCGAGTCGCCCGGTCGGCTCCATCGCGTCACGGCCAGCATCGGCATAGCGCCCTTCGAGGCTGTCGAGGACCTCACCCCTGAAGACCTGCTGATGGAGGCCGACATCGCTATGTACGACGCCAAAGAAGCCGGTCGGGACCGCGCATTGGTCTACAACACGTCCGAAGGCCGTCACGAACGGATGCGCGCACGTCTCGGCTGGGTCGAGCGCATCCGAAGCGCGCTCGAGGAAGGCCGATTTGTCCTGCACGCCCAGTCGATCCTCCCGCTGCACGCCGATACTTCGCCACGGCATGAGCTGCTCCTGCGGATGGTCGACGAGCATGGCGAGCTGATCCCGCCCGGCGTGTTCCTCTACATAGCCGAGCGAATGGACCTGATCGGGGAGATCGACCGGTGGGTGCTGCACGAGGCGATCGGGCTCCTCGCCCGCGAGCAGCAGGCCGGCGCGGACGTCCGTCTCGAGGTCAACCTGTCGGCGATCTCGATCACCGACCCCGAGCTGCCGGGATTGATCGCCAGCGAGCTCGAGGGTGCAGGCGCCGACGCGCGCGGGCTTTGCTTGGAGGTCACCGAGACGGCCGCGATCGTCAACATCCAACGGGCCAAACGGTTCGCCGCCCAACTCACGGAGCTCGGCTGCGAGTTCGCGCTAGACGACTTCGGCGCCGGCTTCGCGTCCTTCTACTACCTCAAGCACCTGGCGTTCGACTGCCTCAAGATCGACGGTGAGTTCATCGAACACCTGGCGTCAAACCCGACCGACCAACTCGTCGTCCAGTCCCTCGTCAACATCGCGCAAGGCCTCAACAAGCGCACGATCGCCGAATTCGTCAGCCACCGCGAAACACTCGAACTCCTGCGCTCCTACGGCGTCGACTATGCCCAAGGCTTCTACGTCGCCAAACCGAAGCCCCTCGCCGAAGCTCACCTATCGGAGGTACCGACAATCCCGGCCTAGCTTCCCCCCGCGCTCGCGAAATGCGCGCGGCAGCGACAGCACGCGTCGCGCGCCGCCGCGAGGTGCCCACCCGAAAGCGCCACCCGCATCACCGACAGCACGCGACGGGAGCACCGCGTTGAGCTGACCGGGGTTTGACGGAGACTTCCAAACGAGGATTTCGGTCCTCGAGGAAGGAACCCACCCCATGGTGTTCGGCTTGCGTTGGAGGGTGAGCGGCCGATCTCGCATATCGCCGCGGACCTCGGGATCGGTCCGGAGACGTTGCGCAGTCCCGGTGCGTAAAAGTACGTAGCCGTGTACGTATTTTTCGTGACAGGCGGGTCGGGTTGGTCGCGCCCGGTCGTCGTGTCGCCCGGATGTTCTATGGGCCGGCGCGGCTTAGGTTTTGCGGGCATGACGAGTCTGCGGTTGGCGCCAGCGGCGGTGGGTTCCGAGATCAGGCTGGTGCTCGCCGACGATCATCACTTGGTCCGGCGGAACCTGCGTCTGCTGTTGGAGGGCGAGGACGGTATCGCGGTGGTCGGCGAGGCCGGCGACCTGTCTACGGCGATCCGGCATGTCAGGGGGCACGCGCCGCATGTGTTGCTGCTGGATCTGCGGATGCCGGGCGGGTCGAGCATCGAGGCGATCAGGCGGCTGCGCGCGGAGGCGCCGGAGACCGAGATCGTGGTGGTGACGATGGAGGACAACCCGGTGTTCGCGCGGCAGGCGCTCGACGCGGGGGCGGTCGGATACGTGCTCAAGGACCACGCGGACGGTGAGCTCTCGCAAGCGGTGCGCCTCGCCGCCGGGGGTGACGAGTACGTCAGCCCGCGCGTGGCGGCGCGCCTGGACGCGGTACGGCGCGCGGTCGAGGTCGATGGGCTGAGCCCGCGTGAGACGGAGGTCCTGCGGCTGATCGCACTCGGCTTCACCAGCGGCGAGATCGCCGAGGACCTGCACCTCTCAAGCCGCACGGTCGAGACGCATCGCCGGCGGATTCATCACAAGCTCGGTCTGGGCAAGCGCTCCGAGCTCGTGCGCTACGCGATGAAGCGCAACCTGATCTGCGACCACGGGGAAGCCGCCGACTGAGAACCGGCGCTCGAAATGGAGCCCTTGCATCCCACGTGCGCGCATTGCGGCGATCGCATCGGCGTGTATGAGCCACTCTGGCTGGAGCTCGCGGACGGAGCTCTGCACCGCTCCTCCTACCTGAATCTCAGCGACTACCCCGAGCTTGACCGATCGCGTCTGTGGCACCTCGGCTGTCTGATCCCGCGAGCTAGCGACCCAAGCGCCGCTCACGGCTGACCGGGCGAGGAGTTGGGGCTGTGGCTGATTCGTCTCGAGCGCCGGGGCACGTGATGGTTGCGGGTGGCGGTTTCGCCGCCCTGGAAGTGGTGCTCGGGTTACGGGCGCTCGCTGGGGGTGCGCCGCGAATCTCGCTGGTCTCACCACGCCCCGTGTTCGCGTACCGTCCGGCCGCGACGCTCGAGGCATTCTCCGATTCGACTCCGCGTGCGTTTGACCTGAGAGCGATCGCGGCAGATCTCGGGGTGAGATACCACTGCACCCGGATCGAAAGTGTCGGCGTAGCAAGGAGGCGGGTCAGGCTGGGGTCCGGCGGGCGTCTCACCTACGACGCGCTGGTGCTGGCCACGGGCGCGCGAGCGACCGTGGGCGTCCCGGGGGCGCTGACGTTCCGCGACCAGCGCGACCTGCCCCGCTTGCGCGATCTGCTGCGAGCGCTCGACGGGCGCAAGCTCGACTCGCTGGTGTTCGCGGTCCCGTCGGGCGCGGCGTGGCCGCTGCCGCTGTACGAGCTCTCGATGTTGGCCGTCGCCCGCGCTCGCGAGCGCCGGGTCGAGACGGAGATCACGCTCGTGACTCCGGAGGAGCGGCCGCTGGCGGCGTTCGGCGCCGAGGCCTCTGCACTGGTGGCAGCCGAGCTGGCCGATCGCGGCGTTCGCTTCCTCGGCTCCTGCGTCCCAGGCAGCGTCTGCGGCGGCGGTGCGCTCACGACCGAGTCGGGCCCGCCGATCAAAGCCGACCGCGTCGTCGCCGCGCCACGGCTCCGCGGAGCGAGCATCGCTGGTATCCCGGCCAACCGGTGGGGATTTGTGGCCACCGACGCGCTCGGAAGAGTCGAGGGGATGGCCGACGTTTACGCCGCCGGGGACACCACCACCTATCCGATCAAACACGGCGGGCTGGCCACCCTGCAGGCCGACCGGATCGCGCACACGATCGCCGCAAACCTCGGTCTCACCCCGCACGAACCGAAGACCAAGCCAGTTCTCGAGGTCCGCCTAATCGGCGGTCAGAGCCCCCTGCACCTGCGGATCGAGCTGGACCAGTTCGGCCAGCCAGCCACCGCCACGCTCGCCCACGCCCACGCCGACCGCCAACCAAGCTGGACCAAGGTGTTCGGACGCTACCTCACCCCTTACCTCGAAACCCGGCAGCCTCCGGTCCCCAGCCCACCCACACGCTGATCGCCCCCCAACCGGCAAGCTCCACCGCCGAGTGTCTTGCTCTCGCACTCTCCCGTGGCGAGTCCTCCAGGGAGCAGGAGGGACGAGCGCATGCATACGGTTGAGTCAAACGCCCCGGGCCCGGGACGATCGACGTCGGAGCCGGCGGTCAACGAGCTCAAGAGGGAGATCGCGCGCCGCAACGAGGAGGCGCAGGAGCGGCCCGCAAGAAGCGAGCGGCGCGTGAGAAGGAGCAGCTCGCGAACCGGCGGAAATGGGATCAGCGCTGAGCCTTCCCGGCAAGCCATGGGGAGCAGGTCTGTCGCTTCGGTTGGCGGTTCGGCGGCGGTAGATGCTCCGGACGAGGAGTCCAGCCGTGCGGGTTACTCGTCGAGCTGATCTCCTTCGATTTCCTGGTCTGGCTCGAGCCCCCAGTCGGGCGCCGCGATTGACACCGTGACCTACATCGCGCGCACGGTGCGCGCCGCCCCAGGGGCCATTAGCCGGTCAGTATCTTGCCGCGCCCCGATCGGCTCGAATCCCCGATGCCTCGCGCCTGCCGGCGTGCCAGCCTGACCCCATGCCCGGTCGCAGCATTCAGATCGCGCGGATAGCGGGTATCCCGGTCGGTGTCAGCCCGCTGTGGCTGATCATCGTCGCGCTGATCACCTGGTCGCTGGGCGCCGGCTACTACCCCAGCGAGGTGCACGGAATCGCGCCCGTGGCGTCATACGGGCTGGGGCTCGCCAGCGCGCTGCTGCTGTTCGCGAGCATCCTCGCCCACGAGTTCGGCCACGCCCTGGTCGCCCGCCGCCGCGGCCTGCAGGTCGAGGAGATCGACCTGTGGCTGCTGGGAGGCGTCGCAAGGATGCGCGGTCAGCCGAAGACCGCCGGGGACGAGCTGCGCTTCGCGCTGGCTGGACCCGCGGTCACCGCGGTGGTGGCGGGCCTATTCGGCGCCATCGCCCTTCTCCTTCCCGCCTCGACGCCAGCAGCACTTCAGGCGCTGATCGACTACCAGGCGGAGGTCAACCTGCTGATCCTCGGCTTCAACCTCCTGCCCGCGTTCCCGCTCGATGGCGGACGGGTGGCCCGGGCGCTGCTGTGGCGCCGCAGTGGCGACATCGCCGCCGCGACTAACACCGCCGCCGGCCTGGGCCGAGCATTCGGCTACCTGCTGATCGCCTTCGGTGCCCTGCTGGCGTTCGGCGGCGCACCGGGCGGGCTGTGGTTCGCGGTGATCGGCGTGTTCCTCGTGATGGCCGCCGGCGCCGAGCGCCTCCAGGAACAGGTGGTAACGATGTTCACGGGGATTTCGGCGGAAGAGCTCATGTCGCAGCCTCCGGTCTGCATCCTCTCGGAGTTGACGCTGGAGGAAGCGGCAGGCTACTTCGCGCGCGACCGCTTCACCGCATTTCCGGTCACCGATAGAGCTGGCCGAACGCTGGGCATGCTCCGCATCGATCAGCTCGAGCGAGTGCCCGCACACCGTCGCGCGCGCACCGCGGTCGCAGAAGTCATGAGTCGCGACCCGGCGCTCCTGATCGGCGAGCAAACCGACGTGGGCCAGCTGCTCGAGCAGCCGGACTTCGCTCGGTTCGGCCGTGCCGTCGTGGTCGATGGGACTGGTCGCCCGGTGGGCGTGCTCTCGGTGACGGACATCCAGCGCGCCATCCGCGCATCCCGCCTGGGCGACGGCCCAAGACGCACAGTTCGGACATCGTCGCACTGAGCAGTGCACCGCTCGCTCAGCTGTCTCAGGCTGAGTTTTGCGCGATGCGAGCGCCGGGACAGTCGATCCCGACCTCGAACGTGCGTCGGTGACGGAGATCCCCGAAGTAGCGGCTCCGGTGATCGACCGGGTGGAGCGCGACCGCGAACGCGATCTGATCGCCCGGCTCGAGCAGGCGCTCGGAACCGGCGGCCCGGCCGCCGCCGGGCTCGATGAGGTGCTCTCGGTGCTCGAGCGGCAGCAGGTGGAGATCCTGGTCGCACCAGAGCATTCAGAAATCCGCGCTGGGGTGTGCCCCACGTGCGGCAGGCTGGACTGACGGCGAGAGAACATGCCGGCTGGACGGTCACGCGCCCGGCGGGGTTGACGCTGTTGAGTACGCGATCGCGGACGCGGCACGTCAGTCGACGCAAGTCGTGGTCCTACGCCACGAATCGGAGTGGCTGCAAAGAGCACGCGATGATCGCGGCGCTCCTGCGGTGGTGAGCGGTCGGACGCAAGCGAGCCGCGGGTAGCCCGGCCTCAGCGCCTCACCGCAACGTGTGCGGCAAGCCGCTCGATCTCGTCCCGCGTTCCGGTGCCCAGCCCGCGCCGGGTTGCATTCAGGGCGCCGGCGGCCATTCCGAGGCGAAGCGCATCGATCATGCCCATCCCCCGCGCGAGCCCGACACCGGTGGCGGCGAACATCGAGTCACCGGCGCCACGCTGGTCGAGCGCCTCGAACGCCGGCGGGGCGAGCTCGATCTGCGCATCGTCGATCAGCAGGGCCGGAGCCGACCCGCGCGAGATGAGCACTCGCCGGGCGCCCGCCACATGCAGCCGCCGGGCGCCCGCGGCGATGTCCGCGGGGCTTTCGCTGTCGGCGTACTGGTCCCTGACGAGCTCGTCCGCGCTCAGCCGCAGGAGCTCGACGCCACCCTGAAGCGTCGCCCGCAGCGGCGGGCCGGTCAGGTCGGCGATCACCAGCTTCCGGTTGGCGCGCAAGTCGCTGACCAGCCGCCGGTACACGTCGGGGCTGACGAGATCTGGCGGCTGGCATCCGGTCACCATCGTCACGTCGGCGTCGAGCCCGGCGCCAAGCGCGATCCCGTACAGCTCATCGGTGGCGTGCCGGTCGAGCTGCTTCGAGTCGACGCTTACCACCTCCACACGCGTACCGCTGCGCCGGTCGTGGATGTAGACGCCGTTGGGGGTTCCGCCTACCGCCGCTCTGAGCTCGATCCGCTCGGCCTCGATCAGCGCCCTCAGGACTCGCCCGGGCTCGCCCCCCAGCGCACAGCACAGCACGACATCCGCTCCGAGTGTCGCCGCCAGCCTGGCGACCCAGAAGCCCTGGCCGCCGGAGTGCAGGTGCACCTCGGGGCGGTCCGCTCCGGGCTCGACCGTGATCGTCAGCAGCGGCGAGGGCGAAAACACGGCAATCCGTCCGCCTGGGCTGCGCCTGGATGCCAGCGATCGAAGCGCGGCAACGACCTGCGGACGCCGACGCGACCAGCGCCTCACATCGACTCCACCACGATCCGGCGCACAGGCTCACGAAGCGAGGGCGCGGACGCGATCGTGAACCGCGAGTCGGCGGTGTGCGGCGAGCCGTCGTAGTCGAACACCAGCCCGCCCGCCTCGCGCACCAGCAGCAACCCAGCCGTCACGTCCCACGGCAGGTTGGAGAGCATCAGCGTCGCGTTGAATCTCCCTGCCGCCAGCCACGCGAGGTCAAGTGCCGCCGAGCCGAGCATCCGCACCCGCAGGCTCTCGCGCGCCAAGCGGGCGAGCACAGCGAGATGCACCCGGTTCTCCTCCTCGGACCCCACGCCCACCTTGAAGTCTGCGACTCCGACGATCGCCTCGCGCAGCCCCGCGATCTCCGAGACGGTGATCGCCACACCGTTCAGGTGCGCGCCACCGCCCCGGCGGGCGAGGAACCGCTCCCCCAGCAAGGGCGCGTCGACGATCCCCAGCACCGGCTGACCGCCGAACACCAGCGAAAGCGAGACCGCGCACAGCGGGCTGTCCCTCGCGAAGTTGATCGTGCCGTCGATCGGGTCAAGCACCCAGCAGGCCTCCCCGAGCCCCTTCCTGTCGTCCTCCTCCTCGCCCACGAACGGGATCTCGGGTGTGGCCGTGGCCAGCGCGGCCTTGATCTCCGATTCGACCTGAAGATCGACGCTGGTCGCGAAGTCGCGATCTCCCTTGCCGATCAGCGCGCCGATGTGCGAGCGGCTTTGGCGGAGGATCCGAGCGCCGATGTCGACCGCCTGCTCCGCGACGAGCAACAGCCTGAGCGAGCTCCAATCCGGCGCACCCCGCGTGCCGCGGGCTTCGCGGCGCGACCGGCTGACCGGCCCGGTCATCTTGACACGCCTTGACCGCTCGGGGCGGTTCTGCGGCAGTGATCGCACCGCACTTCGACCCAGCGACCGCAAGCCATCGCGCGCATTCGCGGATCCTCGTATCCGCGAGCTGCCCGCGCATCGGGGCAGAGCGCGCCTCGCGGGTGCGGACGACTACGGATCGCGAACGAGAGCGCGGGTCGGTGTCCCCGATCAGGAGCCTCCGCGTCCGTAGTTCCTCCTCGCCCAGGCGGCCGCCAGACACGGATGCGTCCTCATCGCCGCCGGCCTAGCGTGATCGAGCGTACGACCGCCCGGGCACGGCAAGGTGCTCGACAAGGATCAGTTGACTGGAGGTGGCCGATGAGTGTCGTGACGATCAGCGCGATCAAGGCGGACATCGGCGGGTACGTGGGTAACTCGGCGATTCATCCGGACCTCGCGGACGCGGCACTAGAACGGGTCGACGCGGCGATCGGGGCGGGGCTGTTGATCGACGGTGCCGTGAACTCCTGCGGTGACGACGTCAACCTGGTGATGACCCACCGCCACGGCGTCGACGCCGAGCCGGTGCACCACTTCGCGTGGGACACGTTCGTCGAGCTGACCGAGATCGCCAAGCGATAGCCCACAGGACCATCATCGACACGACCGACCGGCATGCCGGGCAGCGGATTCTGAATCGATCAACCATAGGTACCCCCCTTCTGGCTCTCCGCTGACCAACTGGTCCGGGGAGCCCGGAGGACCGGTGAATCACACTACGTCTCCGGCACCTAGCTGGCCACGTCGACGCCCGGAAAACGTAACTATCGATGCCGCACGGCGCCATCCGTAGTTTCCCGGGACCACGCAGAGCTGTTCGGGCAGGCCAGGGCGGCTCTGGAATCGGTGATGCCATCGTCCAAGCACCACGCACCGCAACTCCTCAGCGATTGGGTGCGCGGGATTGCGCATCGCGGTCGGGGGATTCTCCGGATGTCACGCTGCGCGCGCTGCCGGATGATGACGGCGCGATCCAAGAACGCGTCGAACGCCAACCATGACACCCACATCCCGCTCGCTGCAATCGCGGTCGTCCACCCGCAGTGCGAAGACGTCACCGATCCCTTCTACCAGTGAGCTAATGATTCGCGGCGCGCCGATCGCGCTGCGGGACGGGTCGCATGTCCGGATCCGCCAGGGGCACAGCTCCGACCGGGAGCTCTTGCTGCGGGGCTTCGAGCGACTCAGTCCCGAGTCTCGCTACCGGCGGTTCCTGGCCCCGGTGACGGAGCTGACCGAGGGGATGGTCCGCTACCTGACCGAGATCGATCACCACGATCACGAGGCGATGATCGCGATCGACGAGCAGACCGGGGAAGGAATCGGAGTGGCGCGCTACGTCCGCGACCTGGAGCGGCCGGAGGTCGCCGAGGTGGCCGTGACCGTGATCGACGACTGGCAGGGCCGCGGTCTCGGCACGCTGCTGGCCGAGGTGATCAGCGCCCGCGCCCGCGAGGAGGGGATCACGAGCTTCACCGCGCTGATGCTGGCGGCCAACGAGGAGATGCTCGACATCCTCAGGCGCCTTGACCCGGTTCGGATCATCGACCGCGAGCAGGGCAGGGTCGAGGTCGAGGTGCCGATCCCCGAGATCGGGCTGGCGCCCGGGCTCAGAAAGGTGCTTCAGATTGCGGCCCGCCACGACATCGTGGTCCCGTTGGCAGCGTCGCGAACGGGCACCGCGCCTCGCCGTGATGACCGGGTTGGGAGTTGATGGATCCAGCCGCCGCGGTGGGGGTGATGGATTTCTCGCACGCGCCCCCCGGCGTAGTGCTGATGTCAGGGCCGGCTCGGACTCCACACTCAAGGCATGCGTACCGAAAGGAGTCCCGAATCGACGAGCCGCCCCGCGGTCAACGGCGGCCGCGGCTCCCGCGGTTGACCTGCGTGCGAGCAGGCCGTCGCGCCGAAGGACAGCTGAGCTCGACTCCCTCGATGTCGTATCCCAGTGCAACTCTTCTGATGCGTCCGATGTCCGGTGCTGCGGTCGAGGAGACCGACCTCCGGCGCGCTTTGGCATGTCACCCTCGGGGGCCTCGACCAACCCGACGGCGGTCGTGTCGAGCCGGTCCGGGAGCGCCAGGGCACCGTCGCGGCGCGTCGCGAGCTTGTCGGCTTCGTGTTCCAGCCCTCCTTCGTCAGCTCGGCGACGAGCGCGGCAACAAGGTCCTGTTCCTGTCGCACTGCCTGCTCGACGAGGACGTCAGGTACCTGGATAGCGCGTTTCGCAGCGGTTGGCCGGCGAGCGCGGTGGAGTCGGCGTCCCAGCCATCGGGCCTTGGGCTCATCCCTGTTATGGCCGGCAGCGCTGCTCGCGCCGGCCATTGGCACGCTGTATGCGTGCGGCGGTGCAAGTCTGCTCGTCAAGCATTGCTTGCGAGCGGGGTGTTGCGGGGCACGATCACGAGTGAGCACCCCGCCGCTGGAAGCAGTGCGCCCACGAACCCCCCGAACGTGGCCTCGCGCAGCGGCCCGTAGCCGCGAGATCCGATGTACAGCAGGTCGATGCTGTCCTCGCGGGCGGCCTCCGCGACCACCGCTGCATCCCCCTCCACCACGCTCGAAGTGGCTTCGACCTCGGCCGGGAGCCGGTTGACGCCGGCATCGACGATCCCCTGTGCGATCTGCCGCATGTTCTCGCGCAAAGCGTCCGACGCTGGATCCCGAGAGACCGGGTGCATCGCGTGGTAAAGCCGAAGTGGAACCCCGAGACGCGTTGCCGAGTCTGCGGCCAGCTCCAGCGCGAGATCCGACTCCCGGGTGCCGTCATAGGCCACGCCGAGCCGGACGATTGGACGGGCGTTCGACGCGTAGCCAACCGGCGCCACGGCGATCGGACATGTTGCGTGCGCTAGCAGCCGCGATGCGACGCCTCCAGGAACTATCCGTCCGACCGCGCCGCGATGGCTCGAGGCAAGCACGATCATCGGCGCCTCGTAGTCGTCGGCGAGCTGGTTCAGCGCGAGGTCCACCGGCCACGTCTCTAGCAGGCGGGTTTGAGCAGAGTCGCCACATTTGTCTGCCGCGCGGGCGAGAAGCTCGCGGCCATCGCGCCGCGCCTCGATCGCGTACTCCGTCATCCCGCGCCCGAGCGGCGGAGGCGGGACGACATGCGCGACCAACTGCCTGCCACCCAAGGCCGTCCAGAGCGTCCGAGCGAGTGCGAGAGCGTCCGCGTCGTGCTCGCGTCCGTCCAGCCCGATTATCACCGTGCGCTCGGCGTGTGCTGGCTGGTGCCGGCCTGCTCCGGGATGCGCCCGCTCGGCTGCAAATCCGCGGGGCCGGGACGGTGTCGATGAAGCCGGAGGCTCACCCATGAACGCAGGGTGGCGCGTATCGGCCCGCCGGTCATCCGTGCGCCTCCCGGGGGGCCGGACAGGGAAACTACGGTCCGCAGCCGTCACCATCCGATCGCAGGGTTTGTTGCGCGGCCTGCGTGAGTTCACGGCGAGGGTCGCCCGAATGCTTGAGCTCAGCGCCGGCGCCGGATCGAGCAGGTTATCGAGGCGCAGGGAAAGCGCCGGCCGCGTCAGGCCCGCTGACGCGCTCGCGCGGTGCGTTGAGGCCGTGGCGCGTCAGCCGTCTCGTGGCGCCTGATCAGGTAGCGCCGCAGCTCGTCAGCACCCCACACGATGAACGGGAACGGGAGCGCGAACAGCAGCTCGGGCGGGCCGAGCGGCGCCGTTGCGAGCAGCTCTTGGAACGGCGGCGCGTAGATGAGGATCGCTGTGAGGGCAAGCTCGAACGCAATGCCCCACAGCAGCAGCCGGTTGGAGAACACGCCGACCGACCGCAACGAGGCCCGGTCGGTGCGGGCAGCGAATGCTGTGCCGATCTGGCCCATGACCATCCCGAAGAACGTCATCGTCGTGGCGGTCAGGTACGTGCGGTGCAGGGGGGTCCCGTGACCGGTCGGCGCGCCCAGATGCCAGCCGCCGCGCAGCATCACAAAGAAGAATCCCGCCATCGCAAGGGCCGCGCAGATCAGCCCCAGGAACAGCCACGCGCGCAGCAGCATCGGCGGACGGATGACGCCCTCACTCCGGGGTCGCGGTGGGCGTTGCATCAGGCCCGGCTCGGCCGGCTCGCGTCCCAGCGCGAGCGCCGGCAGCGTCTCGGTGCCGACGTCGAACGCGAGTAGCTGCATCACGGTGAGGGGAAGCGGGATCTTGCCGCCGCTGAGCGCGAATACGAGAAATGGGGTGACCTCGGGGGTGGCGTGGGCGAAGATGTAGAAGATGAACTTGCGGATGTTGTCGTAGACCCTGCGTCCTCCCTGGACTGCGGTGACGATCGTCGCGAAGTTGTCGTCGGTCAGCACCATCGTCGAGGCCTCGCGGGCGACGTCGGTTCCGGAGCGACCCATCGCCACGCCGATGTCCGCGCGCCGTAGCGCCGGGGCGTCGTTGACGCCGTCGCCAGTCATCGCCACGACCTGTCCCTCGGCCTGCAGCGCCTCGGCGATCCGCAGCTTGGCCTCTGGCGAGGCCCTGGCGAACACGATCTCCTGGCCGCCTCGCAGCAGCCCGTCGAGTTCGGCATCGCCCATCAGCTCGAGCTGCTCGCCGGTGACCACGGGCGATGACTCGTCGCCGATGCCCACCTGGCGGGCGATCGCGGCGCCCGTCACCGGATGGTCTCCGGTGATCACCACGATCCGCATGCCGGCCTCGTGGCAGCGAGCGACCGCCGCAGCGACCTCGGGCCGCGGGGGGTCGAGCATCGCCACGAGCCCGAGGAAGCAGAGATCGCGCTCCACGTCCTCGCGGCGCGCGGGTGCGTGCATACCTTCGAGGTGCCGGTCCGCGACTGCGAGCACGCGCAATCCCTTCGCCGTATACATGTCCAGAGCAGCCTCAACGGCCCCGGCCTCGTCCGGCCCCAGTGCGCGCTCGCCACCGTCCGACGCAGCGAGCGTCGAGCAGGCGGGCAGCACCTGCTCGGGCGCGCCCTTGCAGTCGACCCACAGGCCGCCGTCGCGCTCGTCGATCGTGCTCATCCGCTTGAGCGCCGGATCGAAGTGGAAGTGGCGCCGGCGGCCCGCTTCGCGCACATCTGGATCAAGTCGGACTCCGTGCGAGCGCGCGGCTTCGAGCAGCGCGATCTCCGTAGGGTCGCCCGTCGGGCCGGTGGGGGTGTCGAGCTCGGCGTTGTTGCACCAGCTGACGACGGTCGCAAGTCTCTCCGTCGAGCTCGCCGGCGTCCGCACTCCCTCGACATGCATCCGGTTGGCGGTCAGCGTCCCGGTCTTATCCGTGCAGATCACGGTTGTCGAGCCCAACGTCTCGACGGCGCTGAGCCGTTTGACCACCGCCCCTCGGCCAACGAGGTCACGCACGCCGGCAGCGAGTGCAAGCGTGATCACGGGCAGGAGCCCCTCGGGCACGTTGCCGACGATCAGCCCGACGGCGAACACGACCGCCGCCGGCAGCGACAGCCCCGCCACCAGCGTCGCGACGGGAATGAACGCGATCCCGAAGACCACCGCGATCAGGGCAATCAGCCACGCGACCCGGCGGACCTGTGAGTCCAAAGGGCTCTTGTCGATCGTGACCCGTTCAGACAGCGCCGCGATCCGGCCGAGCTCGGTCCGCATTCCGGTCGCGAACACCACGCCGCGCGCCTCGCCCTCCGTGCAGGTCGTTCCGCTAAAGACCAGATCTCGAGCCTGAAGCAGGGGGACGCCGTGGTCGAACAGTTCGGCCGCCCGGAACACCGGGATCGACTCGCCGGTCAGGGTCGAGGTATCGACCTCGATCCCGCCGCTCAGCAACCTGGCGTCGGCGGAGATCCGGTCCCCTTCCTCGATGATCAGAACGTCGCCGGGGACCAGCTCGCGCGCTTCGACCACGACGTGCTGCCCGTCGCGGATTACCTTCGCCTGCGCCGGGATGAAGCCGGCGAGTGCCTCCACGGCGCGTTCAGCCTGCAGCTCCTGGACGAACGCGAATGCGGCGTTGATCAGGATCACCACCGCGATTGCGATCGCGACCGCCACGATCCCGGCGATCCACGCGAGACCCGCAGCGGCAACGAGCAGCAGCGCGAGCGGGTGGGTGAACTGCCGCGCCAGCTCCCGTGGCCAGCGCCGCCCACCACGCCGGGTCAGCTCATTGGGACCGAACTGGATAAGCCGGCGCCGGGCCTCGCGGGAGCCGAGCCCGTCCGTACTCGTCCTCAGATGGCGGACTAGTCGGTCCGCGGCCTCGGTCGGGTCCAGACTCAACGGTGGCTCAAGAACAGCCAAGCCGACCCTTCAGACCGGAGGACGGGGCACGGCCAGCGCCGGACACGCCGCATCGTGCATCAACGTCTCGGCGGTGCTGCCGAGGAGCACGCGACTCACCGGTCCCCAGCGCCGCGACCCAAACACCAACAGGTCCAGCTCTTCAGACAGGGTCAGCAGCGAGTCCGCCGGGCGCCCGGCGCCCACAGTGACCTCAACGTTCGCCCCCGTGCGGGCCGCGGCCGCACGGGCGTCGGCTTCACGCCTGTCGAGCTCTTGCGCCGCCGCCTCCTCCCAGAGGGCGACCATTTCTGCCGCCGCGCGCGAGGACCACCACGAGGCGGGCAGCCGGTCGTCCACGACCGCTTGGAGGATGAGCTTCGCGCCGGAGGCGAGCGCGATCGAGCCGGCCAGCGCGAGCGCGGCGTCAGCCTCAGGCCGGCCGTCGTAGCCGACGCCGATCCGGCCAAAGCTCGGCTCCGCACGCGATCGGAAACCGCGCGGCGCCACAGCGAGGCTGCACTCGAAGTGGCACAGCAGGTCGAAAGTTGTGGCCTCCATGGGGCCCATGCTCGCTGGTGTGGAGATCGGTGCCATCGGCGCAACCTCTCGAACCCGGTTGTGGGGAACTACCGACGCTGCTCATGTTGCTGCGACGATGAGACAACCGGCGCCGATGCCCGAACATGTTGGAAGGCGGGCGTGGCCGTGCGAAACTCGGTCGACCCCAGTCATTCGTGCAGGGGAGGTGTCCGCACTCACGCCGTGCTGCAGCGGCAACCCGGCCGCTCGCCAGGCGTGTACGCCGCCGGCAACCGCATTGGCCGGCGTGCCGGTCGCCCGGAGCATCTCCACCGCGTCAGCGGCTTCGCGCCCGCCGCCCGACAAAACACCGCCGGGCGCTCCCTATCCAGCGTCGCGAGCTCATGCGAAAGCTCCTCCGGCGGGATTGCGCGCGCCCCGCCGATCCGCGGCAGCTCGTCGCGCGCGCGGAGGTCGATCAGCTGGACACGCCTAGCTTCGCACAGTGCCCAAGCTATCCACGGCGACATCAGCGATCCGTCCATCGAAGGTCAGTCCTGGGAGATGTCGTCCGTTCTCGCCGCGGTGACGCGGACGCCCTCGTGTGGGTCCACGAGCACCGAGTGGCGATGGCGAACCGAGGCGAGGAGCACGCAGCGATCCATGCACAGCCCCAAAGCCATCCCCGCCACCAACGGACACGCCCAGGGCCACTACCGGCTGCGCTACGACCGGATCGACACCAAAGGCAAGATGAGCATCCGCCGCGCCGGCCGCATGCACCACCTCGGAGTCGGCACCACCCACGCCCGCAAGCGCGTACTCGCGTTCGCCGACGACCACCAGGTCACTGATCACCGACCTGAACTACCGGCGAGGATCATCTCAGTCCACCAGATCGAGCCCCACCAAGAGCTACTGGCGCAACCAGAACAGGGAGCCCGGCCGACTAGCCCGAGCTCCTCAAAGTGAGACCTATGACACAAGACATCTGAGACATATGTCGCGACTCATCAAAAAGCGGAGAGGGAGGGATTCGAACCCTCGATGGACGAAACCGCCCATACCGGTTTTCGAGACCGGTCGGATCCATCCTAGAAGCTCTTGATTTGCAGGGCCTTTCTGGCGGCGAGGGGTGCTGTGGGAAACGGTGTGGGAAAATCGGCTTGGATTGTACGCACAAGCGGCGTACACTGGTGCTAATGACCGAGACCAAGACCCAACGCGTGCACCTGCGTGTCGCGGCGAGTGACGATGAGCTGTTTCGGAGCGCGGCGGCGGCGAGCGGTGAGTCGCTGTCAGAGTTCTTGGTGGAGGGCGGGCGCGAGCGTGCCGAGCGGGTGCTTGCCGATCGCAGCAGGTTCGTGCTTTCGCGGGCTCAGTGGCGCGCGTTCACGGCAGCGCTCGATCGACCGGCTCGCGAGATCCCGGCCGTGGTCGAGCTGTTTCGCCGCGCCCGCCCTGAGTAGTGCCGCGCTTTCGAGACCCAGAGCCGCTCACGCCCGATCACGTGCTCGAGGGCTTCGAATGCGGTCGAGGCTCGCTGAACGTATGGCTGACCACGTATGCGCGCCAGGCGGACGCCGCCGGCTCCGCACGCACCTATGTGGTGGTCGACTCCGAGCAGGGACGGGTGGTCGGCTACCACGCGCTGACGGCGGCGGGTGTCGAGCGCGAAGCCGCGAGCGCTCGAGTGATCAAGGGGATGCCGCGCTATCCGATTCCCGTCGTGCTACTCGCTCGCCTCGCGGTCGATGTGTCAGTCGCGGGGCGGGGGATCGGAGCCTGGCTGTTGCGCGACGCGATGACGCGGTCGCTCGCTGCCTCCGAGACGATCGGCGTGCGCGCGATGCTTGTGCATGCGGTCGATGACGAAGCGCGCGGCTTCTATCTCCGCCACGGCCTCGAGAACTCGCCGACGGACGAGCTGCATCTGATGATCCTGATCAAGGACATCGCCGCCGCACTGGACGCGGCGGACCGCAACGGCTAAGCAGGGGCCGCGAAGCCGGGGCCACGGGCTCTTCACTGCTGAGGACCCGTTCTTCCTACCCGCGGCTAAGCGGGTGCCTCGTCGGCGACACGGCCGGATGCACGAAACGAGGGCTAGTCGAGGCTCGGGCAGACCGTGACGCTCGCGAAGCGAGCGGAACGCGGCGGTGAACTGATCGAAGACCTCCTTGCTGGGACAGGTGTCCACCAGCACGATCCCCTCCGGAGCCCGCAGGCATAGGTGCAGTCGCATGTTATCCGGCGCGATCTCCGCGACCAGCGCGTCGTAACGGCCCAACAGATCGTCAGGATCGCCGGTGAACTTCCAGATCGATGCGTGCATCGTCATACCTCTCATTCGGTCTGTGGGCTTACCAGGAGCACCAAGCCGAGAAGCATGCCGAGGACGGTGCCCCATGCCGAGGACGGTGCGCCGCGGGAGGCCACCGCGCTAGGCCGAGGCCTTAGCTGCTTCCGCGCTACGCCAGCCGAGCAGCAGTTCCGGTGTCGGGCGCGCGTTCCGAGACTGTGGCCGCCGCCGGCGACATGCTCGTCGGATGACCAAAGCAGGGCTCCGGCCAAGCCGGCCGGGTTCAGCGGTTTCCGTGACTGCTCCACGCCTTTAGCGGCCGCGACCGTGGCGCCGCCGCTTTTCGAGTCGATCGTTGTAGGAGGCTGAGGTCGGGCCGGCGGAGTGCTGGTTTCGGGCCGGCGCGTGCGCCGCGCGAAGACTTCTACCCGGTTCACCGGGTCGTCCGCCGAGGCGGGATAGTTGCTTCGAATCGTGCTGGGTGGGGTCAGAATCGGATCTGGGTGACCTTGCCATCTTGCGTCGCGACCCAGACCGAGTGTGCGTTGACGGCGAGCGCGACCGGCGGGCTGCCGAACAAGATGGTTCCCGTCACGGCAGGGGTGCTTGTGTTCGTGACGCGGTAGAGCGTCCTTGCCCTCTCGCTGATCGCCCAGACGAATGGGCTCTGTTCTGTCGCCGCGATCGCGTCGAGTTCCTGTGCGACCGATGTGTCGGCGGTGATACGGAGGTGGCCGGGTCGAGGATCGAAGCGGGTCACGTGGCCGTTCGCATGTGCGGTCCACACACCTTGGTCGAGAGCCACTGCGACAGGGCGCGGGCCAGCGGGGTAGGCCGCGCTCGAGCCGCTCGTACCGAGGCTCACCCGGAGGAAGCCACTGACGGCGCCATTCACGGCCCACAGCCAGCCCTCGCCCCAGCCGATGCTCGTCGCGGCGGGGTCGCTGTGCGCGGGTGCCCCAATCACCGCACCCCCAAGTGCCACATGACTGATGGCGCCGCTCGAGTCCGCGACCCAAGCGGAGCTGTCGTTCTGATCGAGCGCGATCGAGGTAGGAGTCCCAGGGAGCGTGGCGACTGCGACCTGAGCGCCGCTATCGCCGTTGAACTGGGCCAGGGAGTGGGAGGTCACCTCGGCCACCCACAGAGCGCTAACGCCGGCCGCGATCGCGGTTGGACTGCCCGCTGCCGTGAAGACCCGCCGACGGCCCGCGATCGGGTCAAAGCGGACGAGCTCACCGCGGTCGGGCAGCGAGATCCAGACGTTCCGCCGCCCAACCGAGATTGAACCAGGCCGGCTCGGAAGACCGAACGTCCATCCTTCCGTCAGGCCGTTGCCTTGGATCTTGACCGGAGTGGCTGCTGAGCCGGCCGCGCGAGTGGACGTTGCACCGGTGTTGCGAGGATGACTCCCACCCCCGGTAAGCGCCACGATCAGCACTCCCGCCACAGCGAGCAGGGCGATCGGCGCTACCAACAGGATCGGGGAGCGGCGGGGTCTTGATGCGGCGTGCGGGTGCTCGTCGGGACGGGTTAACGCGAGCGGGCTCGGCACGGTTGGCTCGGTGACCGCCGATGGCACCCGGACCGTGGTCACCTCCGATCGAGACTCAGCTCCGGCGGCAACTCGCTCTGCGGTATCGAGGTCCTGGAGCGCCTGCCCCAATGCAACCATGAGCTCGCCCGCGGATCCAAAACGATCCTCCGGATGCTTGGCCATCGCCTTGGCGATGATCGCGTCCAGCTGCTCGGGAATCCCGTCGACCTCGTTCCGGGCTGACGGGACCGGGTCGTTGACGTGCGAGAACATCTTCGAGACATCCGTTGGTCGGTCGAACGGCACGTGCCCGGTCAGCGCCTCGAACAGCATGCAGCCGAACGAGTAGATGTCAGACCGGGCGTCCCCCTTGCCACCTTCGAACCGCTCGGGCGCCGTGTAGTCGATCGTGCCGACGAACAGGCCCGTGCGCGTGATCGACTCGCCGTCGGTCTGGCGGGCGATCCCGAAGTCGGTCAGATAGACGTGGTCTTCGTACGCCTCTTCGCTGCGCGCGAGCAGGACGTTCGCCGGCTTGACATCGCGGTGGACCAGGCCGCGCCTATGGGCGGCCGCCAGCGCCGAGGCGACGGGTTGCAGCAGCCTGATCGCGCGGCCTGGCGACAAACGCCCGCTGGCTGTGAGCAGCGTCCGCAGGTCCGTCCCCTCGACCCAGCGCATGATCAAGTAGAGCGTCCCGTCGAGCTCGCCGGCCTCGTAGACCGGGATCACGTTGGGATGATCGATCGACGCGGCGAGATGCGACTCGCGCTCGAAACGCTCGCGGTAGTCCTTGTCTGCGGCGAGCTCGGGAGCGATCGCCTTCAACGCGACCGGCCGCTGGAGCGCGAGCTGTGTAGCCCGGAAGACCACTCCCATCCCCCCGCGCCCCGCGACGTCCCCCAGTCGGCATCCCGCGAAGGTCGAGCCCTCGGCCAGACTTTCGGACATACGCGCTGTTTATAGCGCCCCGGTGCCACTAGCTCACGTCCGCCAACGAGCCAAACGTTGGCGCTCAGCTCCGCCGCGGACGAGCCACCCGTGCCTTCAAGCGATCTGCCCAGCCAGCACGGCGCCCGAAAAGCAGCAGTGCTCGTCGACGCCGGGCTGTGTTTCTGCGAAAAGGACGAGTAGGAGTGCCATGCCTTCAAGGCTTACGCCTGGGAATGCGGCATTCCGGGTGCTCAGTGCTGCACGGTGGGGAAAGGAGCAGCCGCGACCACCGTTCGCGAGACAGCTGGAGGAGGCGGGTGAGGAGGTGATCGCCAAAGTCGAGCTGGAGCTTGATCGGGATCGGTTCCCGGCCGCGCTGGACGTGCCTTCGGGACCACGAGGGCAGGGCTCGCGGGGCAAGAGACCCAGTATTCGCCAACAGCAGGGCCCTGGTGCTGCAGGCTCTGGCGTGAGCACTGCGGCTCTCGTTGCGAAGATCTGTGACATAGGAGCGCAGCCGAAAGCGTGGGAAAAGTGTGGGAAAAACGGCCCCCCTATTCGGGGGTCGCCCCCCGCAAACAATGGGCTTCACGCCAGTGGCACCGGTCTTGGACTTGAGACACGCGTTTCCGTGGCTGGCCGTCAAATCTGGTCTTGATGCGTGAAATACCCTGCAAATGGAGCGAAAGCGCGAAAGCGGAGAGGGAGGGATTCGAACCCTCGATGGACGAAACCGCCCATACCGGTTTTCGAGACCAGGCTTGATCATGTCTGAACCTGTCAATTTCCAGGGAGTTTTTGTCGAGCTGGTGGGCTGTGGGAAACGATGTGGGAAAAGCAGCCGCTCGGCTTCGAGCCCGAGCAACTGATGGCAGCCTTGGTCAGAGGCCGAGGATCAGGGCGAGCGCGTCATCGACGGCTCGAAGCTCGTTGGCCTCCAATCGTCCGGCTGATCGGCCGAGACGTTGTGGGTCAACCACTGTCGTCTGCTCGACCAGGACACGAGTGTCCTCGCCGTTCAGGTGAATCGTGGGGCGAAAGCTCGCGGGAATCGCGCTTGTCGACGTCGGAGCGACGAGAGTCGTGCTGAGATTCAGAAACTCGTCGGCTTGCACGACAACGGCGTAGCGCGCGCCGCGCTGCTCGCGGCCACGGGCGGCGCGCGGTGCAGGTAGCCGCAGCACCTCGCCGCGGATCATCTCAGTCGCCGAGCGGCGGAGCGAGTTCCGCCATTTGCTCGCGGATGATGCGCATCTCCTTCCGATCGTGCTCGTCGGCAGCGACTCGCTCGACCTCCTCCCGGATCGCGGAACGCACGCGTCTCCGAGCGGCGGCCTCACGCAGGGCCGCTCGTACTGCCTCGGAGTCGGTCATCCCGCTGGCGCGGACCACGTCTAGTGCGGCGGCCGAGGCGTCATCCAGGCGGACATGCAAGGACCTCGCCATCGGCCCAACGTAGCACAAATCATGCTACGAATCGTCACAGCTCCTGGCCGGTAGCTGAGTCTGGCTCCCACAGCTCACGCTGCGAGCGCGTTGGCGAGTTCCTTGCGCGAGGTGAGGTTGAGCTTTTTGTAGACGTGCGCGAGGTGAGTCTCGACGGTCTTCATCGAGAGGAACTGTGCTTGCGCGATTTCGCGGTTGGTCATTCCTCCGGCGGCCATCTCGGCGATCCGGCGCTCGCTCGCGGTCAGCGAATCGGGGCCCGAGAGTTCTACTCGTCGTGGCCGCCCGCCGGCTGCGAGTAACTCTGCGTGGGCTCGGTTGGCGACGGCGGTTCCACCGCAGCGGTGGGCGAGGTCGAGCGCGCGACGGAGGGGATCGCGGGACGCGGAACGTTGGCGAGCTCGACGCATGGAAGCGCCGTAGTCCGCAAGTGAGCGCGCCAACTCGAGGCGGGCCGCGGAGTGCTCGAGTACCTCGATCGATTCCTGGAGCAGCGTGAGGCCTTTGGCGCCTCCCTCGGCGACACCAGCGGCACGAAGCGCGATTCCGAGCTGGCGGGGAGCGCCGAATTCCCGAGCGAGGTCAGCTTCCTCGCGAGCCAGGGACAACGCGGCCTGTCGCTCCCCCAGGGCGAGGTGTGCGGTGGCGGTCAGCGAACGCCACGGCAGCCGAGCGGTACGTCGTCCCGAAATGCCCAGCTCGCGATCTCGCGCCGAGTTCACATCCGCCGTCCCTTCGGCAACCCTCCCCTGGGCGAGGCGCAAGCGGGCACGAGCCAGGAACGCGAAGGTGAAGGGCGAGTAGCCGATTGCCTCTCCCTCGAGTCCATAAGCAGCCAAGAGCGAGTCGGCTTCGTCGCGCTCGTCGCGCTCGACGAGCACGTCGACGAGCGTCGAGATGTACAGCGGCTTGATCAACGGGAGGTCGGAGTCCTGCGCGGCGCCGACCGCCTCACGGGCGTTCGCCTCGGCTTCCAGCAGGTCGCCGCGCCGCAGCGCCACGATCGCGAGCATGCTCGTGCTCGAGACGAACTCGACCAATGACCCCTGCTGCCGTGCCAGCTCGGCGCCGCGCGCCGCGTACCGTGCGGCTGCGTCGTGATGTTCGGTGTAGATGAGCGCGAACACGGCCTGCATGTAGGCGACGAACCCGTGACGACCTTCCCCTGCCACGCTCCCCAGCGAATCGATCACCGCTCCGCTCCCCAGCGCGCGCTCGGCAAGGTCGGCGGCCTCGGTTGGCGACTCGTTCTGGGCGATTGCCAGGGAGGCCATCGCAGCCAGCACCGTGCACTGCGCGAGACTGCGACCGTCCAGAGGCCGCTGAAGCGAACGCAGCCGGGCTCGGGCATCGTCGCCGTAGCCGGGAACCACGATTCCCGCTGCGATCCGCTCGACCTCCATCGCAAACGCGAGCTCGGCGTCCACCTCGCTCGCCTCGGCGGTAGCGTCGTCATACGCGCGCATCGCTTCTTCGAGATGGCCCGCCGTGCCCAGCGCCCGTGCGAGCACCAGCTTTATCTCCGCACGTCGCCGCGGGTCGGCGGTGTACCGGAGCGCTTCAGTGAGCAGGTCGATGTTTCTTTCCGTCGGAGGGCCGACCAGCCCCAGTGCAAACGCGAGCGAGGTGAGCACCTCGCCGCGCGCCGCTTCCGGTGGCGGCTCGGCGAGCGCCCGCTCCAGGTAGGCGGCGGCCGCCGAAGGCGACCCGCGCGCGAACATCTCCTCGGCGATTTCCAGCAGACAGGTAACGACGTCGCCGTCACTGTCCGGGTCGCTGGCCATCAGCTGAGCGGCGACCAGCTCCGGCGCGGCGCCGCGGCCGCGCAGCAGCGAAGCGGCGTGCTTATGTCCGACCGAGCGGGTTGCCCGGGGAAGATCTGAGTACACCGCTTCGCGCAGGATCGGATGCGTGAAGTCGATCGTCGGCCCGTACTCCAGTATCCCGGCGCGTGCCAGCGAGTCGATCACCTCGGCGGCCCGTTGCTCTGGGACGCCGACGACATCTGCGACATAGCCAAGGCCGGCCGCAGAGCCGAGCAGCGCCACCGCCTTGGCAACCTCGACTGC
Source organism: uncultured Solirubrobacterales bacterium (assembly GCA_963800475.1). GTDB lineage: Bacteria > Actinomycetota > Thermoleophilia > Solirubrobacterales > Solirubrobacteraceae > Palsa-465. The sequence continues at coordinate 939,440 of CAWDAZ010000002.1, forward strand.
CACCTCAGAGATCCGCCGCAAACGAATGAGCACGGCGCGGGACACGGCGCTCGGACCGATAGCGGCAACCTCGCGAGCCCGGCTCGCATCGGGATGCATGGCCCGGTCGCGCGCCTCGAGCAGCAGCTCGATCACCAGAAACGGGTTTCCGCCAGTTGCCTCTCGGCAGGCCGACACGAACTCCTCGTCGGGGGCGTAGTCAAGGAACTCGCGGATCAGCTCGCCTACCGCTGCCGCACTCAACGGCTGCGGTCGAATCAGCCGCGCCGCGGGCTCGGCCGCGAGCTGCGAGAGCAGGTCGACTTCCGCCCCCGGTTCCCCGGGTCGGCAGCAGACAACCAGCACCACCGGTAGATCATCGATCCGACGCGCGAGATAGACCAGCCACTCGAGTGACGCCCGGTCGCTCCAGTGGGCGTCGTCGACGATTAGTACGAGTGGCCGTTCCGATGCGAGATTCGCGGTTAGCCAGTACAGGCCGTGAAGAACCGCGATGCCCTGATCCACGCCAACGTGACCGGTGCCGGGCTCGGACGCGATCGCGGGGCTGGCGAGGCCCGCGGCACCGGCGAGGACGGCGCTTCGGTCCGCGGGGCCCAGCGATGCGAGCGCCGGCTCGAACAGCTGCCGCACGACCCCGAAGCGAAAGGTCCGCTCGAGCTCGCCTCCGCGAGCTCGCAACACCCCAGCGTCCAGCTCACGCGCCAGCTCGGCAGCCACGCCGGCCAGCCGCGTCTTGCCCAGGCCAGCGGACGCTTCGATCAGCAACAGGGATCCGGCGCCCGAACCGGCGGTGCGCAGCGCCCCGGCGATGACGGCGATCTCTTCCTCGCGGTCCAACAAGCCGGGCGCAGGCGCGGTCCGTGCCACGGGCTGATCCTCCCAAGCTACTCCAGAGCCTGCAATCCGATGAAAGTTCAGGGGGGTCCCCCGATGCGCGGCTGCGTACATCACGAGACCATGCCCAACCGAAGTCTGATGTCGACCGGGGACTCCAATCCGCACCGCCGCGTGATCGTCGAATTCGAGCCGGGCGCTCAACCGATCAGCGGTGTCGTCCGTGAGCGAGGACTTGCGCCGCGCCGGTTCACGGGGTGGCTCGCGCTGATGGCTTCGCTGGAGGCGGCTTCGGGTGATGCGCGGCCTCAGGAGGCGCAAGCCGGTCGGCGCCCTCGTCGGAATCCTCATCGCCTACCTCGCCCTTCAGCTCGACGCGCTCTTGCTGCCGCCGCTGTTGATCGCGCTGTTCACCGTGGCGACGGTGAGGGAGCGCCAGACTGTGCTGTTCGCGACCGCCGCGGCGGCGACGACGGTAGCCGCGCTGCCACTGACCGGTCGCGCGTCGATCGATCTCGCTGGCTACCTGGTGCCGCGCCTGCTTGCCGTCGCGGCGGCGGCGACGATCGGAGGTATTTCTATACATCGTAGACATACGGTGTATAGTTTCACCCGATGCCACGGCCAGCGCTGATCTCACGCGCGGTGATCCTTGACGAAACCCTGGCCCTCGCGGACGAACGCGGTCTCGCCGCGGTCACCATGCGCACGGTGGCGGCGCGCCTGGGAGTGACCGCGATGTCGCTCTACCACCACGTCCGCGACAAGAACGACCTGCTCGATGGGCTGGTCGAGCGGCTGCTCGCGGAACTCTCGCTGCCGGATCCCAGCCTGCCGGGCGAGGAGCGTCTGCACACACTGGCACGCAGCATGCGTCAGTCGGCTGCCCGTCATCCCGATGCCTTCCCGTTGCTCCTCGGGCGGCCGGTCGCAACCTCCGCGGCGCTGGCCGTGCGCGACGTCGCGTACGCCGCGCTCAGGGACGCCGGCATTCCGGACGAGCTCGTGCCCAGGGCGGAGCGGCTGCTGAGCACGTTCGTGATCGGGTTCGCCGCCTCCGAGGTCGGAGGGCGCTTCGCCGCCCACGACCAGGCGGTTCGTGACGCCGACTTTGAGTGGGCGTGGCGAGAGATCGTCGCGCGCCTCGAGCGCTCGTCGTCGCTGGAGCCAACTGTGATCGAGGGTGATCGGTGACCTCGGGAACGTATCCCGTCCAGCTCGGGCATTCGCCGCGCGTGGCTGTCACCGATCGCGTGCGTGGCTCGGCGCGAGCGACGTTCCTGATCGGGCTCACCGGCGCGGTCGCACTGGTCGCCGTGACCGCTCCGTTCATGTCGCGCTACGGCTGGGACCGCGACGAGCTCTACTTCCTCTCCGCCGCTCATCACCTCGCCCTCGGCTACGTCGACTTTCCGCCCCTGATCGCCGTCGTCGGCTGGCTGGTCGACAAGCTCGCGCCGGGCTCGCTGGTCGCTCTGCGCATGGTCAGCCTTGCCGCGGGCGCGGCGTCGGTGATCCTGGTCGCGTTCATCGCCCGCGAGCTGGGCGGTGGGCGCAGAGCGCAGTGGATTGCGGCGCTTGGCTGGGCGCTTACCCCCTACATCCTGGGCTCGGCAAGCATATTTCACCCCACGTGGCTCGACGCCCTCGCCTGGACATCGTTCCTCTACGTGGCCGTGCGCCTGCTGGTCCGGCGCGAGCCGCGCTTGTGGCTGCTGCTCGGCCTGATCGCCGGTATCGGGCTCGAGGCCAAATACACGATCGCGTTTCTAATGCTGGCGTTCGTGGCGGCGCTCGTGCTCACCCCGGAGCGCGTCCAGCTGCGCACCGTGTGGCCGTGGCTGGGGCTGGTGATCGCCATTGCGCTGCTTGTCCCGAATCTGGTCTGGCAGGTGCAGCACGCCTGGCCAAGCGTCCACTTCTTCTCAAGCCAAAACGCCCAGACCGCCTCGGGCACCCCACGCCCGGCGTACATCGCCCAACAGCTGCTGTTTCTAGGCTCGACCGGCGTTCTGGCCTGTGCCGGTGTCGTATGGCTATGGCGACGCGGGCTGCGCGCGCTGGCGCTCATTCCGGTCCTCGTCACGGCGATCTTCCTCCTCGAGCGTGGCCGCAGCTATTACCCCCTCCCGGCGGACGCGCTGGCCGTCGCCGCGGGAGCAGTTGCCGTCGACGGTTGGCTGCGAACCAGGGGGCGGCTGGCGCTCGTCGCTAGCGGGCTCGCGCTTCAGGTAGCGGTAATCGCGCTGGCAGGGCCGATCGTCATCCCCTTCTACTCCACCCGGCAACTCGTCAGCTCCAGCATCTGGAAGATCGGCTACTTCAAGGACGAGATCGGCTGGCCGGATATGGCCGCTCAGGTCGAGCGGGCATGGGCGGGCCTTCCCGCTACCGAGCGCGCCAGCGGTGCGATCCTCGCCCACAGCTACGGCGAAGCCTCGGCGCTGCAGCTCTACGGACGCGGGCTGCCAACGATCCTCAGCGGACATCTCAGCTGGCAGTTCTGGCACCCAAGCCGGCTCCCGGACCGCTTCGTCCTCACAGTGGGCTACCGGACACCGGGCCTCGAGGTCCTGTGCAGGTCATGGACCGTGCTGGCCCGGGTGGACAACCGCTGGCACCTCGACAACGAAGAGCACGGGCAACCAATCGCAGCCTGCACCCTCAAGCGTTCGCTCGCCTCCGACTGGACCCGGCTCATCGCCAGCGACCAACTCTGAGCACCTGGAGACTCCGCCGCCCCATCAACCTGATCATGGTCCTGGCCAACATCTTTCAGCCGCTGATCGACATCTTCGGTCCGGTCCTGGTCTTCTTCCACAGCATCATCGGCGGCTCGTGGGGATGGTCGATCATCGCGCTGACGGTCGTGGTACGAGCGCTGCTGCTGCCGCTCGCCTTCAAGCAGATGCACTCGATGCAGAAGCTTCAGCGGGTCGCGCCGCAGTTGAAGGCGATCCAGGCGAAGTACAAGGACGACAAGCAGCGCCAGCAGCAGGAGATCATGAGGTTCTACAAGGAGAACGAGATCAACCCGTTTGCCTCGTTTCTCCCCCTGGTGGCGCAGATCCCGGTCTTCATCGGCCTCTTCTACACGCTGCGCACGCGGCTGCGTGAGGACATCTGTCCGGGCCTCCAGGCGGCATATCGGCACGCCTATGCGCTGCATCACAACATCCCGCTCAAGCAAGCGGTCGGACACACGACCGCGTGTCACGGGCTCAACGGATCGAGCTGGTTGTTCATCCACGACCTGACCAACACCACTACCGGCCTGACGCTGGTCGTGCTGATCGTGCTGTACGTCGGGACGCAGCTGGCTTCGAGCCTGATGATGCGGGCGCCGACGATGGATCAGACCCAGCGGCGGATCATGCTGCTGCTCCCGCTGTTCTTCGTGATCTTCATCATCAGCTTCCCTGCCGGGTTGATCCTCTACTGGATCACCACCAATGCGTGGACGATGGGTCAGCAGTGGGTGATCCGGAGGAGGATTGGGCCGGTCCTGCCTGTGACTCCTGTCGCTCCAGCCGCGGCGTCCGGCGGCCGCGGCGACCGGCGCGCCGCCACGGACGCCAACGGGGACGGTCCCGGCGGGGGTGGTGGACTCTCCGGGCTGCGGCGCGGAAAGCTCAAACCCGAGGAACAGCAGCCCGCCGCCGTTGGGTCGAGCACGCGCACACGGCGCGGGACGCGGCCGCCGCCTCCGCCACGCAGAGGAAGAAGCGCTCAGGACGCCGGCGCTAGCAGCGGGGGCATTGCCCCCTCACGAGCGGAAGTCCCGACACGCCCGTCACCAAGGAAAAGCAGGGCAGAGTCCCAGTGGTGGTCGAGCTGGTCTCGCGACTCGCCAACAGCAGGGCCGCGGGTGCGGCAGTCTCCGGCGCGTGAGTAGCCGCCGCCGAAAGCGTGGGAAAAGTGTGGGAAAAAAGGATCCCCATTCGGGGAGAGCCGCCCCGCAAACAATGGGTTTTGGGCCAGTTGCGCCGGTCTTGAACTTGAGGTGAGCCGGACCGCGGCTGACCGTCAGATCCGCTCCCAGAACGACAAATTCCCTGCAAATACGCGGTAGCGGAGAGGGAGGGATTCGAACCCTCGATGGACGAAACCGCCCATACCGGTTTTCGAGACCGGTTGGATCTGGCTCAGAACTGACTGATTTGCAGGGGGGTTTCAAGTGCTGTGGGAAACGGTGTGGGAAAACTGGGGCATGGACGCAAGAAGTACCCGAACGCGAACAGTCGGCCGCGCTGAGTCAGCGCGCTAGAAGTCCGGCTCGGCCGGAAGCCCGGCGTAGTTCTCGGCGAGGCTCCGCGCCGCCGCATCGGACCGCTGCAGGTACTCGAGGCGAGCGAGCTGGAGCTTGCGCTCGAACGGTCCGTGACCGAGGTCGTGGAGCAGCTGGGTCATGTAGTTGGAGAAGTCCTGGGCCCGCCACACGCGGCGCAGCGCGCACTCCGAGTAGCGCCCGATCGCCTCCGCCGATCCGGTTCGGTAGAACCCGGTGATCGCACCCGCCATCAGCCGGGCGTCGTTGACCGCCAGGTTGAGGCCCTTGGCGCCGGTGGGGGGCACGATGTGCGCGGCGTCGCCGGCGAGCAGCAGCCGCCCGTATTGCATCGGCTCACACACGAAGCTGCGCATCGGGGTGATCGCCTTGTCGAACACCTCGCCCTCGTTGACGCGCCAGCCCTCGGCGGCGAGCCGGGTCTGGAGCTCGTCCCACACGCGCTCGTCCGGCCAGCTCTCGAGTCGCTCCTCGAGCGGCACCTGGATGTACAGCCGGCTGACCTCCGGGGAGCGCATCGAGTACAGCGCGAAGCCGCGGTCGTGCCACGCGTAGATCAGCTCGTCGGTGGCGGGGGCGGCGCGCGCGAGGATCCCGAGCCAGCCGAACGGATACTCGACGTCGTACGCGCTCAGGATGCCTGGCGGGATCGCGTCGCGGCAGATTCCGTGGAACCCGTCGCACCCGGCGATGAAGTCGCACTCGAGCTGGTGCGCGGAGCCGGACGCGTCGCGGTAGGTGACTCGCGGACGCTCGGAGTCGAGCTCGTGAACGGCCGTGTCCGCGATCCCGAAACAGAGCGGCAGCCTGCGCTCCAGCGCGCACGCGATCAGGTCCTTGAGCACCTCGTGCTGGCCGTAGATCGTCAGGTGGCGCCCGGTGAGCTCAGCGATCGCGACGTAGATGGTCTCGCCGCGGCAGCGGAGGTTGATACCGCTGTGCTCGAGCGCCTCGCGGTCCAGCCGCTCGCCCGCCCCCAGCTCGCGCAGCAGATCGACCGTGTTCTGCTCGAGCAGACCCGCGCGCGCCCGGCGCTCGACGTGCTCGCGGCCGCGGTCCTCGAGGATCACGCACTCGATGCCCTCCCGCTGGAGCAGCAGTGCCAGCGTCAGCCCCGCCGGGCCGGCGCCGATGATCCCTACCTGGGTACGCACATCAGATCGGATACTCGCGAGGCTGGTCCTGGACGGTGATCCAGCGCAGCTCGGTGAACTCCTCCAGCGCGGCGCGGCCGCCGAAGCGGCCCCAGCCGCTGGCCTTGACCCCGCCGAATGGCATCTGCGGCTCGTCATGGACGGTGGTGTCATTGACGTGGCAGATGCCGCTCTCGATCCGCTGTGCGAGCTCGAGCGCGGCCGGTACGTCCGCGCTGAACACGGCCGCCGACAGGCCGTACTCGGTGTCGTTGGCGACGGCGACGGCCTCGTCGGGCCCGTCGACCGGCACGACCGTCACGAGCGGGCCAAACGACTCCTCGGAGTAGATCCGCATCTGTGGCGTCACCCCCGTCAGCACCGTCGGCGGGAAGCACGGTCCCTGCGGCTCGCCACCGGTGAGCGCCTCCGCGCCCTGCGACACCGCGTCCTGCACGAGCGCACCCACACGCTCGAGCGCCTGCTCGTTGATCAGCGGACCGATCGCGGTGCCGGCCTCGCGCGGGTCGCCGACAGGCAGCGCGCTCGCCCGTGCGGCGAGCTTCTGCGCGATCGTATCTGCAACCGCGCGATCGGCCACGACCCGCTCCGTTGACATGCAAATCTGGCCCTGGTGGAAGAACGCCCCGAAGCTGGCCGCCGCGGCGGCGCGGTCGAGATCGGCGTCATCGAGCACGATCATCGGCGCCTTGCCACCCAGCTCGAGGAGTGTGCGCTTGAGCTGGCGGCCGGCCTTCTCGGCGATGATCCGCCCAACCCGGGACGAGCCGGTGAAGTTGATCCGCCGCGTCGCCGGATGCTCGATCAGCACGTCGACCACTTCACTCGCGGCGGCAGGGTCGTTGGTGATCAGGTTGATGACGCCGGGCGGCAGCCCCGCGTCGACGAGCGCGCGCGCGACCTCGGCATGGGTCCTCGGACAGATCTCCGATGCCTTCAGCACGACCGTGTTCGCGTACGCGATCGGCGTAGCCACCGAGCGCGTCGCCAGGATCACCGGGGCGTTCCAGGGCGCGATCGCGACCACCACGCCTGCGGGTTGGCGCACGCCCATCGCGAGCTTGCCCGGCACGTCGGAGGGAATCACGTCCCCGACCAGGCCATACGCCTGGGCGGCGGCCTCGCGCAGCATCCCGGCGGCCAGCTGGACGTTGAACATTCCCCACCCGAACACGCCACCGGTCTCCTCGGTGACGATCGCGGCGATCTGCTCGGCCCGCTCGGACAGCAGGTCCGCGGCCTTCAGCAGGATCTGCCGGCGCTCGCCCGGCTGGCTATGCGACCACTCCGCGAACGCCGAGTGCGCGGCGTCGGCGGCGGCGCTCGCGTCGTCGGGTCCGGCCGCCGCCGCCGTGCCCACAACCTCGCCGGTGAACGGGAAACGCTGCTTGTACTCGCGGCCGGAGCCAGCGTCGACCCACTCGCCGCCGATCAACAGTTGCTGGTCTGCCATCGCTCCCTCCATTTCGCTCGACCCGAGGGTCCTCCCGGGAACACAAGCGTCGTCCCGACCGCCATCGCTTCCAGTCCTACCAGATACCGGCCACCGTCGTGTTTGCCTCGCGCGCAGGATTGATTGCCTCCCCGCGCGCGCTCGGGTGGCAATCGCCGTCGCCCGGTAATTAGAGTTCGCGCCGGTTTGGCAAACGTTGTCGGTCAACGGGTGCGGCGCCGCGAGGACCCTCGGTTCCTGCGCGGTCAGGGACGTTACGTCGACGACCTCAAGCTCGACGGTGCCTTGCACGCGACCTTCGTCCGCTCGCCCTGGACGCATGCGCGCATCGCTGAGATCGACACGTCGGCCGCCACCGCGATCGCCGGCGTGCAGGTGTTCACCGCCGCCGACACCGACCTCGGCGTCAGCCCCGCGCCACCGTTCATCCCGATCCCCCCGCCGATGTTCCGGCCGATCATCGCCTCGGAGAAGGTGCGCTTCGCGGGCGACATCGTCGCGGTCGTGCTCGCCCCGACGCGCGAGGCAAGCGTCGACGCGGGCGAGTTGGTGGAGGTCGACTACGAGCCGCTCCCGCACGTCACCGATATCCGCGAGGCAGTCACGGACGAGGTGCTGTTGTTCGAGGAGGTCGGCACCAACGTGTGCCTCACGCACCCCGTCGAGCACCCCGACCCCGCGATGTTCGACGGTTGCGATGCGATCGTCCAGGGCTCGTTCGTAAGCCCGCGGCTGGCGGCGTGCCCGATCGAGCCGCGCGCGACCGCCGCGGTGTTCGCAGACGGGCGGCTGACGATCTGGATCTCGACCCAGACCCCCCACCAGGACAAGCTGGTGCTGGGACTGCTGCTCGGTCTCGGCGAGGACGGCGTGAGGGTGCTCGCCCCGGACGTCGGCGGCGGCTTCGGTGGCAAGGCGCTAGACGTCGAGGACGTGATCATCGGCTGGCTCGCGCGCGCCACCGGCACTCCGGTGCGCTGGACGGAGACGCGCAGCGAGAACCTGGTCGCGATGCACCACGGGCGCGCCCAGCGCGTCGACTTCGAGATCGGCGGGCGCCGCGACGGCAAGGTGCAGGGGCTGCGGATCAAGATTCTTCAGGACGCCGGGGCCTATCCGGGGCTCGGCGCGTTCCTGCCGAATCTGACGGCGATGATGTCGAGCGGGGTGTACGCGATTCCGAAGATCGAGGCCGACGTCGTCGCGGTGGTCACGAACACCACCCCGACGGGCCCCGTCCGCGGCGCTGGCCGGCCGGAGGCCACGCAGATGCTCGAGCGGGCGGTCGACCTGTTCGCGGCCGAGGTGGGGCTCGACCCGGCGGAGGTTCGCCGCCGGAACTTCATCCCGCCGGACGCATTCCCCTACACGACTGCGGCGGGCGCGCAGTACGACATCGGTGACTACGGACGGGCACTCGAGCTCGTGCTCGAGCACGCCGGCTACGACGAGCTGCGCGAGCGGCAGTCGAGACAGCGCGCGAATCCGCCCAAGCGGCTGCTCGGGATCGGCCTGAGCACCTATGTCGAGGTCACCAACGGGATCAACGAAACCGAGTTCGGCGCGGTCGAGATCACCGCCGACGGCGAGGCGCTCGTCAGGAGCGGGTCGTTCTCTCAGGGTCAGGGCCACGAGACGACGTTTGCGCAGATCGTCTCCGATCGGATCGGGATCCCGGTTGAGAACATCACCGTGCTCCAGGGCGATACCGACAGGATCCCGCACGGGACTGGCACCTACGCCTCAAAGTCGACCCAGCTCGGGGGCGCGGCCGCCAGCGCTGCGTCATTGGAGCTGGTCGAGCGCGCCAAGCAGCTCGCCGCCGAGGAGCTCGAGGCGAGCCCCGAGGACATGGAGTTCGACGCCTCGAGCGCCGAGTTCCACGTCGCGGGCTCGCCGCAGCCCGCGATCGGGTGGGCGGACCTCGCCGCGCGGCTGAACGACAAGGGCCGCCTCGGCGAGTTGAGCGCGGAGGCCGAGTTCACCGCGCCGCAGCCGACGTTCCCGTTCGGCGCCCACGTGGCGGTCGTCGAAGTCGACGCCGAGACCGGCTCGGTCGACCTGCAGCGGATGGTCGTCGTCGACGACGCCGGCAAGATCATCAACCCGCTGGTCGCCGAGGGCCAGGTCCACGGCGGCCTCGCGGCGGGGATTGCCCAGGCGCTGTTCGAGGAGGTCCTCTACGACGAGGACGGCAACCCCGCGAGCTCGAACCTCGTCAGCTACTGCATGCCCGCGGCGCCGGAGCTTCCGTTCTACGAGCTCGTCGAGATGGAGACGCCGACCCCGGTCAACGCACTCGGCGCCAAAGGCATCGGCGAGTCGGCCACGATCGGCGCCACCCCGGCGGTGCTCGCTGCCGTGCTCGACGCGCTAGCGCCCCTGGGGGTGCGTGATATCGAGATGCCCGCCAACGGCGAACGGGTGTGGCGCGCGATTCAGGAGGCGCAAAACGGCGGTCGGTGACGTCCTGTGGACGCCGCCGGACGACCTGCGGCAAAGCACCGAGATCGGGCGGTTCATGGCGTTCGCGTGCGACCGCCGCGGCCGCGACTTCGACTCCTACAGCGAGCTGTGGAAGTGGTCGGTCGACGACCTGGAGGGCTTCTGGGAGTCGCTCTGGGAGTTCTACGGGATCCGTTCGCATGCACCGTATGAACGCGTGCTCGGCCGTCGCGAGATGCCCGGAGCCGAGTGGTTCGTCGGCGCGCGGCTGAACTACGCCGAGCACCTCGTCGGGCTCGAGGAGGACCGCGACCGGATCGCGGTCGTGGCACGGTCACAGACCCGCCCGGAGCGCGAGCTCACCTTCGGCGAGCTTCGCGACCAGGTCGCGCGCGCCCGCGCCGGCCTGCGGCGGCTCGGCGTGGAGCCGGGCGACAGGGTCGTCGCCTACTGCCCGAACATCCCCGAGACGCTCGTGGCGTTCATCGCGACCGCCAGTCTCGGCGCGATCTGGGCCGCCTGCGCGCCGGAATTTGGTGCTCGTAGTGTGATCGATCGGTTTTCGCAGATCGAGCCCAAGGTGATGCTGGCGGTCGGCGGCTACGGCTACCGCGACAAGTACGTCGACCGGCGCGAACAGGTGGCGGCGATCCGGGCGCGGCTGCCGACTCTGGAGCACGTGGTGTGGGTTCCCTACGGCGACGCGCGCGTCGAGGAAGCAGGCACCTGGGAGGAGCTGCTGGCCGAGCCCGCACCGCTGCAGTTCGACCCGGTCGAGTTCGACCATCCTCTGTACGTCCTGTTCTCCTCGGGCACGACCGGCCTCCCGAAGGCGATCGTCCACAGCCACGGCGGACAACTCGTCGAGCACCACAAGAACCAGGGGATCGCTTGGGACCTGAAGCCCGGCGGACGGCTTCAGTGGTTCTCGACGACCGCGTGGATGATGTGGAACGCGCTGGTCTCGGCCCTGCTGCTGCGCTCCTCGATCGTGATGCTCGACGGCGACCCCGCTTGGCCCGACCTGCTCGAGCAGTGGCGACTGGCCGAAAGATTCGAGCCAACCGTGATGGGGGTCGCGCCGCCGTACCTGATGGCGTGCCGCAAGGCAGGACTCCAGCCCTGCCGCGATCTGAGCCTCGGATCGATCCGGGTGCTCTGCACGGCCGGCTCGCCGCTTCCGGCCGAAGGCTACCGCTACGTGTACGAGCAGCTTCCTGGCGTGCTGCTGATCAACGGATCCGGCGGCACCGACGTCTGCACGGGGATCGTCCAGGGCTCGTTCGCGCTGCCCGTGTACGAGGGAGAGATCTCGGGGCCGTGCCTCGGGGTCGACGTCCATGCGTTCGACCCGGACGGCCACGAGATCGTCGGCGAGCTAGGCGAGCTCGTGATCCGCAAGCCGATGCCGTCGATGCCGGTCAAGCTGTGGGGTGACGAGGATGGCTCCCGCTACCGCGCCTCGTACTTCGACCGCTACCCGGGCGTCTGGCGCCAGGGTGACTGGATCCGCTTCACCGAGCGCGGTAGCTGCGTGCTCGCCGGCCGCTCCGACGCGACGCTCAACCGCGGCGGCGTGCGGCTTGGGACGGGCGAGTTCTACGCCGTCGTCGAGGACTTCCCCGAAGTCGCGGAGGCGCTCGTCGTCCACCTCGAAGATCTCGAGGGTGGGCTCGGCGAGCTGCTGCTGTTCATCGTGCCCGCCTCGGGCGCCGTGGTCGACGACGAGCTGCGCGGACGCATTGCCGCGGCGCTGCGCTCCGAGCTCTCCCCGCGCCACGTCCCCGACGCGATCGTCTCCGTCCCCGACGTCCCGCGGACGCTGACCGGCAAGAAGCTCGAGGTGCCGGTCAAGCGGATCCTCCGCGGCGAGCCGCCCGAGCGCCTGGCCAGCCGCGACTCGCTCGTCAACCCGGCCGCGCTAGACGCGTTCGTGACGCTGGCCGCCGAGCGTTCCGCCCCCGGTGCTGCATTAACATAAGGAGGCATCGGCCACCCGAGCGCGAGGTAAGGCCCGGAGTGAAAAGGTCGGGCGAGGTCAGGAGAGCGGAAATGACGAGTGCTTCCGAAGCGGTCGCCCCGGTCGGCGCTCCCGAGCGCTGGCGGGTAGGACGCGGCAGCGCCTCGCGCGGGCTCGACGCGTGGGGCGATGTGCTCGCCGCCACCCACCTCGCGTTCGACGTGCGCGCCAGCCCGCGAGCCTCGTCGGAATTCCGCGGCGCGGTCAGCCGACGCCGGCTCGGTGACTTGACGCTGGTCGACTGCGCCGCCACCCCGTTCATCGGACACCGCGGCCAAGTGCTGATCGACGGCAGCCTGGAGCAACGGCGCCACGAGAGCATCCTCGGGTTCCAATTCGTCGGGCGGGGCGTCGAGCTGGTACGCGAGGGCGCCCGGCAGCTGGCGGTCTCGGCAGGCGATGTCGTGCTGTGGGACGGGCTCCAGCCGACGGACGTTGAGATCGTCGAGCCCTTCTACAAGCGCACACTGATCTTTCCGCGTGAGCGGGTGCTGGCTGTCTGCCCACGGCTCGCACAGCAGGAGGTGTTCCCGTCACTTGACGGCAATGGCCCGGCGCGGTTGCTGGTGCGCTACATGAACGCGCTGGCGGTCGAGCTGCCGCGACTCGACGCGCCCGCCCGCGCCGCCGCCGCGAGCGCCGCGCTCGAGCTGCTCCGCGGCGCGATCGAGCCGACTCTGCCCACCGCCCGCGCCGCCACCCGCGCAGCGATGCGCGCCGAGATCGGCCGCTACGTTCGCACGCACCTGCAGGACGAGGGGCTCGGTCCGGCGTCGATCGCGCATGCGTACTCGATGTCGGTCCGCGCGCTGCACGCGCTGTTTGAGGACATCGACCAGTCGGTCGCGGGGCTAGTGCGCAGCGAACGGCTGGCCCGCTGCATGGAGGACCTCCGCCGGCCGTCGGGGGGCTCGGTGACCGAGATCGCGTTCCGTTGGGGCTTCTCCGATGCCGCCCACTTCTCGCGCCTGTTCAAGCGCGCGTTCGGGGAGACGCCGAGCATGGTGCGCCACGAGGCGGGGGGGAGCGGGCGCTAGCGATATCGCCCCCGGCCCCGGGCGGCTACCCCCGCCGGTCGAGGACCCGGACCGCCTTGCCCTCGCTGCGAGGGATGCTCCCCGGATCGACCACCGCCACTGAGATCCGCAGCCCGGTGTGCTCGCGCAGCAACTCGCCGACCAGCTCCGCTAGCGAGTCGCGGTCGAGTTCCCCGGCCGGCTCGCATTCGAGCGTCAGCTCGTCGAGCGGCCCGGAGCGCTCGAGCACCAGCCGGTAGTGCGGCGAGGCGCCGTCGACGCTCAGCAGCAGACGCTCGACCTCCGACGGGTAGAGGTTGACGCCGCGTACGATCAGCATGTCGTCGAGGCGGCCGCGGAGCCCGACGATCCGCGCAGTGGTGCGCCCGCACGCGCACGGCTCCTCCGCGAGCCGGCCGATGTCGCCCGTGCGGTACCGGATCAGCGGCAGCGCCTCCCTGGTCAGCGTCGTGAACACGAGCTCGCCCTCGTCGCCCACGGCGAGCGGCCGCCCGTCGTCCGGGTCGACGACCTCGACCAGGAAGTGGTCCTCGTGGACGTGCAGGCCGCCCCGTCCCTCGGGGCACTCCGCTGCGACCCCGGGGCCGCACATCTCCGACAGGCCATAGAAGTTGACCGCCCTCAGCCCGAGCGCGCACTCGATCTCGTTGCGCATCTGCTCGGTCCACGGCTCGCCCCCGAACAGTCCGAGCTCGAGCGCGCTCCTTTCGATGTCGTCGCCGAGCGCCTGGGCGATGACCAGCGCGTATGAGGGCGTCGAGACGAGCACCTGGGCCCCGAGGTCGCGGAGCAACATCGCCTGGCGGGCGGTGCGTCCGCCGGACACCGGCACGACCGTCGCCCCGAGCCGCTCACCGCCCTGGTGGAACCCCAGCCCGCCGGTGAAGAGCCCGTAGCCGTTGGCGTTGTGGACCATCATTCCCGGCCGGACGCCGGCCATCCACATGCATCGCGCCATCAACTCGGTCCAGTTCTCGAGGTCCGCGGCCGTGTAGCCGACGACCGTCGGCTTTCCGTGCGTGCCGCTGGAGGCCTGGACACGGACGAGCTGCTCGCGCGGGACCGCGAGCAGCCCGAACGGGTAGTGCTCGCGCAGGTCGGACTTGAGCGCGAACTCCACCCGCTCGAGGCCATCGAGCGAGTCGAGGTCAGCGCCGTCGTTGATCCCGGCGGCGGCCAGCCGGCTCGCGCCGAGCGGCTGCCCCGCGAGCACCCGGTCGACCGTCGAGCGCAGCCGCTCGAGCTGGAGCGCGCCGAGCTGCTCGCGCGGTAGCGCCTCGACGGAGTCGCGAAGCGGCGCCTCAGGCGACGCGGTCACGCGTCCTCCAGTGCCGTTCGAGGTTTCGCACCAGCGCCGGGCTCAGGTGGCAGCGCGCCTGTTCGATCGCGAACAGCGCCATGTACTCGCGAAACGCGTCGAGCGGCTCCTGGCCGATCCGGATCGCGGCCCGGTTGGCGGCGGCGTTGACGAGACCCGAGTCCGTGAGCGCGGCGATCCGAGCCTCGATCGCGCCGTCCATGTCCCGGTCGTCGACCACCTCGTCGCACAGCAGTGCCGCGTCGGGCTCCCCCGCCACCCACTCGCGCCCGGACAGGATCGCCTGACGGGCCGCGCGGTCACCGACGAACCGGGGGAGGCGGAGTGGCGAGGCGCCCGGGATGATCCCCTCCTTGCGCGCGGGCAGGAACAGGCGCGATCCCCGCGCCGCGATCACGTGGTCGACCACGTGCAGGAGCTGGCAGGCGCCCCCGATCGCGTAGCGCTCGACCGCGGCGACCCACAGCTTCTCTGTGACGGTTCCGTCCTCGCACAACACGCCGCGGAAGATCTTGTTGACGTACGCCAGGTCGCGGACCAGAAAGAACAGGTAGTCGAGCCGGCCCTCGTACAGGTCGGTCAGGTTGAGCCCCGCGCCGAAGATCCGCTGCGACGGGTAGCGGGGGTGGTCAACAAACCCGCCACGGAGTACGCCGAGCTCGATCTGCGAGTCGAGCAGGATCAGGTCGACCGCCCACTCGCTCGGCCAGATCGTCGAGCCGTCCTCGGCGTTCAGGTGGCGGGGGTTGCGCAGCTCGAGGATCCCCGTGCTGCCGCGCCGCTCCACGAGCACCGTGCCGAAGTCGATCTTGCCCTCGGTGCGGAACTCCTCGAGCCGCGCGAGCGCCTCGGGCGTGGGCTGGAGCATCGACTCGATCAGATGCCGGCCGGTGCGGGCATCGGACAGGATCTCCGCCGCGAACTGCCCCTGCCGAAGCTCGACGCCGTGCTTGTCGGGCAGCGCCCGCGCGCGCTCGGAATCCAGCTCCGCGTCGGTCGGCAGCAGCGCGGGGTCGAGCACGGCCCCATCGCGCACCAGTTGCTCGAGGCGCACCGGCCGCGTGCAGCCGGCCGTCAGCTCGTCGTAAAGCTCGATCGCGTCCACGGCGGGAGTGTGGGGGGGTGGGTCCGGCGCTGTCAACCCGCGGTGAACGCGCGCGTGCGCGACCGGGCAACGAGCAGCGCGCTGAATGGCTGGTTCCGCCTCGCCGGCGACGGTAGATTCGACCCGTGACCGTATCCGTGCCGTCCGTCGTCTCGGCAGACGCTTTGCGCGAGTTCGAGTCGCTGCTCGGCTCAGAGCGCGTGATCAGCACCCAGGCCGACCTCGACCAGTGGCGCGACCCGTTCCAGCACCCCAGCTGGGACGAGTACACGGCGTCGGCGGTGCTGATGCCCGAGAGCGTCGAGGAGGTGCAGGGCGTGGTCCGGATCGCGGGCCGCTTCGGGGTTCCGCTGTGGACCCATTCGCAGGGCCGCAACAACGGCTACGGCGGACCGGCACCCAGGGTGAAGGGCTCGGTGATCGTGTCGCTGCGACGGATGAACCGGGTGCTCGAAATCAACGAGGAGCTCGGTTATGCGGTGGTCGAGCCCGGCGTGCGCTGGTTCGACCTGTATGAGGCGATCAGGACCGGGGGCCACCGCCTGATGGTGTCGGTGGCCGACGTCGGGTGGGGCAGCGTGATCGGCAACACGCTCGACCACGGCATGACCTACCTGCCCTACGGGGTGGACATGGGCATGCAGTGCGGGATGGAGGTGGTGCTCGCGGACGGCGAGGTGATGCGCACGGGGATGGGCGCGATGCCCGGCAGCCGCGCCTGGCACGTCTACAAGCGCGGCCTCGGGCCGACGCCCGACCAGCTGTTCATGCAGTCGAACTTCGGGATCGTGACGAAGATGGGCGTGTGGCTGATGCCGTACCCCGAGGTGTACATGCCGGTCTGGGTGCGCGTCTGGAAGGACTCGGACCTCGGCCCGCTGGTCGACACGCTCCGGCGGCTGATGCTCGACGACACGATCCGGATGGTCCCGCAGGTGATGAACACGGTGCTGTACGGATCGGTCTTCAGCAGTCGCGAGCAGTGGTGGCAGGGCGACGGCCCGATGCCCGACGAGGCAATCGATCGGATGGCACGCGAGCTCGAGATCGGCCGCTGGCTGGTGCGTGCCGCGCTGCACGGCGACGAGGCGGTCGTCGATCACCGCTTCGCGAAGATCAAAGACGCGTTCGGGCAGATCGACGGCGCGGAGGTGTGGGGATCCAAGTGCGCACCCGAGGACATTCCGGAGCTCGAGGATCCCGCCGAGCGCATCCAGGGCGGCGTCCCGAGCCTCGACCTGAACGCGATGACCGCGTGGTACGGGGGGGAGGAGGGCGGCCACATCGGCTTCTCCCCGGTCGCCCCGCTGACCGGCCCCGACGCGGTCGCCCTGCGGGACCTGCTGCGGGGGATGATCGAGGAGGCGGGGCTCGACTACATCGCGGCGCTGCTGTGTGTCAACGCGCGGAGCTTCGCGCACATCACGCTGATCATCTTCGACACCAAGACCGAGCCTCAGGCGCGCGCCGCCTACGACGTCGCCAAGCGCCTGGTGCGCGACGCCGCCAAGCTCGGCTACGGCGAGTATCGCGCGCACCTGGACTTCATGGACCTCGCGACCGACCAGTACTCCTTCGGCGACCACGCCTACCGGCGCTTCTGCGAGAAGGTCAAGGACGCGCTCGACCCGAACGGGATCCTGTCGCCGGGCAAGCAGGGGATCTGGCCGCGGTCGCTGCGGGACAACGGCGGCTAGCGCGCGGGGACTCGGCGAGGCGCACCGCTACAGCAGGTCGAGCAGATCCGCCACGCGGTCGATCGCCGCGTCGGGACGCCTGCGCTCGGGGACCTGGTCGAGGTCGATCTGCCCGCTGATCCCGCTGCGGACGAGGATCGTCCGCGCGCCGCCCATCCGCCCGAGCGCGACGTCCATCCCCAGGTCGTCGCCGACTACGAGCAGCTCGCCGGTGGGGATCCCCATCCGCGCGCCGAGCTCGCGCAGCGCCGCCCGCGATGGCTTGCCCAGCACTTTCGGGCGCTTTCCCGAGACCTTCGAGATCGCCGCGGTGATCATCGCGCCGCGGCTGAAGATGATCCCGTTCGCCCCCGCGTAGCCGCGCACGTAGCTGCTCGTCAACAGCGGCGCGCCGCGCAGTACCGCGCGCGCCGCGCGCTCGATCGCCTCCACCTCGATCATGTCGAGGTGGGCGACGTACACGGCCTCGGCGTCGTCGCCATCGGTCAGCTCCACGCCACGCACAGACATCCACTCGCGGATCGGCTCCGAGGCAAACGTCAACACCGGCGCGTCGGCGTGACGGCGCAGCAGGTAGCTGGTCGCGCTGTCGGTCGGGGTCATCATCTCCTCATCGGCGATCGGCAGCCCGTCCTCGCGCAACCCGTGTGCGATCCGAGACGACGGCACATGGCTGCCGTTGGTGAACAGCACCAGCGGCCGGCCGGAGCCCCGGATCCGGTCGAGCACCTCGACGGCGCCGGGCTGCGGCCGCGCGCGGCCGTCGGCCCCGCGGTGCACCAGCGTCCCGTCAACGTCGAACACGACCCCGCGGACGCCGTCGAGCGAGAGCCCGTCGAGCGCCACTACGCGCGCGTCCCCGAGATCGCGTCGACCTGCTCGGCGGGCATCGTCAGCCGCAGCAGCAGCTCTTCGTCGGAGATGCCCGACCCGAAACGCTCGCGCGCGCCGTCGAGCGTGATCGGCTCGAGTCCCCGCAGCTTGCGCGCCTGGGGACGGTCGAGCACCCGCTCGGCGATCCTCGGGTCGACAGGCGCGGGCGGATCGCCGTAGTGCCCAAGGAAGTAGCGCACGGTCTCGTTGGAGATATGGGTCCAGCGCTCGGTGTCGATCACGTTCCTGGTCGCCTGGCTGGCGATCAGCTGCGAGACCGGGGTGACGATGATCGGGTAGCCCATCTCCGCGCGCACGCGTGTGACCTCTTCAAGCACCGCGTCGAACAGCTCGGGGCGGCCGATCTCCGCGAGCATCCGCCGCGTGGTCGTGACCATCCCGCCCGGAAGCTGGTGGGTGTAGTAGACGGCGTCGAACTCCTGCGGCATCCCGGAGGGGAGATCCTTCTCGCGCGCGAGCCGCTCGAAGTGCTCCGACACGAGCGTCTGTGCCTCGAGATCGAGGCGCGGGGAGTACCCCGTGGCCTCGAGGTTGCGGGCAGTGTTGAACACCTCCGGCTGCGAGGTGCCGCGCGACAGCGGGCCCGAGGCGGTGTGGACGACCTCGAAGCCCGCCTTGACACCCTCGACGTACACGAACGGGGCCAGCCCGATCGTGCAGTGACTGTGGAGCTCGACCGGGCGCTCACCGGCGGCGGCGAGAAAGTGGGGCGCGAGCTCCCGGACCGCGTCAGCGGTCAACAGCCCGCCCGGGTCCTTCAGGTAGAGCCGGTCGATGTCCGAGCAGCCGGCGAGCGCCGCCGCGCGCTGCGCGTAGTAGGCGTGCGTGTGGACCGCGCTGATCGAGTATGTGAGCCCGATCACCACCTGTTCGATCCCCTCCGCGTGGGCAATCGCCGCCAGGCGCCGCAGGCGCTGCGGCTCGTTTGAGGGGTCGGCGAACTGGATCCGGCGGAGCCCGTTGCGGGCGACGAGCCGGAACGAGAGCCGCATCACCTCCTCGTCGCAGGGCACCCACGAGATGAACCGCATCCCGGTCGAGATCATCCCCAGCGGCGTGTCCGGCATCGCTTCGCTCATCAGCCGGATCAGCTCCCACGGATCCTCGCGGTGGAAGCGCACCGAGACGGCCATGTGCGTGCTCGAGGTGAAATCGAGCGCGTGGTACCCGACTCGGTCCAGCGCCGGCGCGATCGCGACCACATCCGCGGTTGTCAGCCCGGTCGCGCTCCAAAGGCTCTGGTTGCCGTCTCGGATCGTGGTGTCGACGAAGCCGATCTCCGTCACCGCCTCACCTCACCCCGAAGGTCTTCATCACCATCGACAGCGCATCGGCGGGCGCGGGCTTGGGTTCGGGCCGGCCGGCGGCAGTCACCGGCCGCGCCTGCAGCACGAACAGCCGGCCGTCCCGGTCGATCGCCCACTCGATGTCCTGGTGAGAGCCGAAATGACGCTGGACGCGCCGCGCGAGGTCTAGCAGCGCGGCGAGCTGGGGCGCGTCGACGCACGGCGTGGTGGCGCGCTCCGCCGGAACGTCGATGCGGACCGCGCCGCCGCCTCCGGGGACGTGAACGTACTCGACCGTCTTCGAGTGGACGTGCTCGGCGACCACCTCGCCGGTGACCTTGCTTACGAGGTAGTCGTCCGGAGTGACCTCGCCGCCGACTACCGCCAGCCCGAGCCCCCAGCTCGCGTTGATCGAGACCATGCTCGGATCGCCGCTCACCGGGTTGCAGGTGAACATCACGCCGGACACGGCTGCGTCCACCATCGTCTGCACGCCGACGCCCATCCGGGCGGCGGCGGGAGACTCGCCGAGCCCGAGGCGGTAGCTGATCGCGGGGGCGCCGAACAGGCTCGCCCAGCAGTCGCGGACGGCGTCGCACACTGCGCCGGCGCCGTGGATCCAGAGGTAGGTCTCCTGCTGCCCCGCGAATGTCGCCTCGGCGGTGTCCTCACCGATCGCGCTCGAGCGCACCGCCACGGGGAGATCCGAGCCGAGGGCCGCGTACGCCGCGCCGATCTCCTCCGCGATCTCGGCTGGCACAGCCGCCGAGCGCATCGCCTCGCCGATCGTTCGCGCGGCCGTGCCGATTCCGTCCACGTCGCGAGGTCCAGACACGCGGCTGAGGGCGTGCTCGACCGCACCAACCAACCCGCTTTCGCGCATGAACTCATCGAACGCCTCGACCGAGACCGCGAAGCCGTCGGGCACGGGGATCCCGGCTGCGAGCAGCTCCCCGAGGTTGGCGCTTTTTGCGCCGAACCGGGGCTCGTCCACTCCGCGGAGCGCCTCGAGCGGAGAGCTGCAGCTCACGTCGCCGGTGTTACTCCTCGGCGGCGAGCGTCACGACGCCGGCGGTGCCGTCGACCCGGATCGTCTGTCCGGTGCGGATCTGAGTGGTGGCGCGGCCGGTTCCGACCACCGCCGGCAGGCCGTACTCGCGGCACACGATCGCGGCGTGGGACATCACGCCGCCAACGTCGGTGACCGTCGCCTTGATCTTGCAGAAGATCGCGGCCCACGCGGGGGAGGTGCTCGAGCACACGAGGATCTCGCCGTCGCGCACGTCCGCAAGCTCGTCGATCGAGCGGACGACGCGGGCGAGGCCCTCGACCTGGCCGGGCGACGCCGGCGCGCCGTTCAGCTCGGAGCCGCCCTCCTGGTGGCGCGCCCACTCCCTGACCCGGTCGGTGGTGACGCCCCACAACATGATCGTCATCGGGTCGGTGATCGCTTCGGGCGCGACCCCGAGCGCGGGCGGGGGGGTCCACTCCGACATCCGTGCGAGCAGCTGCTTGCGTCGTGCGGCGATCGGCGGCCAGTGCTTGGGTCCGAGCGGCTCGCCGCCGGTTGCCCAGCTCAGCACCAGCTCGTCCAGCGCCGAGGCGACCTCGTAGCGCGAGAGCTGGAAGACGTCCTCGGCATCCTCGAGGAAGCCGCGCTCTGCGAGACGCGCGCCGAACTCGCGCACCTTGTTCCACCAGCGCGTGAGGAACCAGTAGTCGCAGAAGAACTTGTGCTCCTCGACGTACGGGAACACCGTCCGTGACAGCGCCAGCAGATCGTCGAACGCCGGGCGTGTGGCGTCGTCGAGCAGCTCGCGGTAGCCGTCGGCCAGCCGCTGGCGCTCGCGCTCGATCTCCTCGGTCGGGCGTTCGATCTGGGTGCCGGCCTTGAGCGCCGAGATGTGTCCGACGAGCGCCGCGTACGGGATGCTGGGGTCATCCAGCCAGCTGCCGTAGTAGTGGTAGAGGCCGTCGCCGACGGCCATGTTGAACCACGGGTCCTTGACCCGCTCGAGCTCCTCGAGCCACGCGCGCCCCGGTTCGCTCTCCGCCAGCTCAGTGTCGATCTCATCGGGGGTGCGACCCTGCTGGAAGGCGCCGTCGACGCCGGTGTCGAGCGCGAGCCGCGCGAGCCGGCGCAGCTCGGCCTCGGGGCGCCACAGGATCACGTCGATCCCCGCGACCATCTGTGCGACGTGCTGGTCGGGGATGTCGGGCAGGTGCGACTTGCACAGCTCGGCGAACGTCGCGTACGCGCCGTAGCCGAGCAGCAGGAACTCGAAGTGGTGCTGCCACATCAGATCGCACATCCGGATCACCCGGCTGTAGGCGTCGAGCAGCTCGTAGAACGAGGTGTTGCGGTCCTCGCCGAACGCGACCTCATCGGACTCGTACTCGGGGAGCTCGGGGACACGTAGCTCGCCGAGCTCGGCGATCAGCGCCTCCATCTTTGCGCGCCACTTGCCGTACAGCTCCGACCAGTTCTCGTAGTAGTAGCCGGCGCGCTTCTGGAAGTACTCGGCGCGCTCGGCGATCTTGGCGGGGTCGGTGACCGGGTTGCCGGAGATGTAGATGTAACCGTTGACGCAGCGGTAGTCGATCCCCATCGCCGGTGGCACGGCGAACACGCGGTTCTGCCACGAGCCGACCGCCTGATAGGGAGAGTCGATGCAGATCACGTCGAAGGCCGGCATCGGCACCGGGAAGTGCATCGAGTTCCAGAACCAGAACCGGTTCTCGTCCCGCTCGCGGCGGCGCTCGTCGAACAGCGCGTAGTACGGGTACATCTCCTCCCAGCCCTCACACCCCGGGGGTGTCTCGATCGCGTACGGGCTCGGGAACGCGCCGAGCGCAGGTGCCGTGCTCGCCATCCGAATCTCCTCTCGCTCACGCCCGCGGCGGGGCAGCCCCGTCCCTGGTGGTGGAACGAACGTCGCAAAGTATGGGCCGCGCCTCCCCAAAGTCAACCGGCCTTGCCGGTGTGCGCAAGGCGTCTTGCCCGCGGGCGCCGGCGCCGTCGGAGACGACGCCGGCAGCGTTTAGGATCGCCCGCAGTGGCGTCCGCCAACCGCACGATCACGGTTGTCGAGGTAACCGAGTTCGGGCCGCCCGAGGTGCTCAAGCCGGCCGAGCGCCGATATCCTGAGCCGGCGGAGGGCGAGGTCGTGGTGCGGATCGCCGCAGTGAACGTAAATCCCACCGACATCGGCGCGCGCTCCGGCGCCTCGCGCCGCCGGATGCCCGGTCTGGCCCCCCCGTTCGTACCCGGCTGGGACCTCGCCGGCGAGGTCGCCAAGGTGGGGCCGGGAGTCGACCGCTTCGAGCCGGGCGACGCGGTCGTCGGGATGATCCCCTGGGGGCGGATCGATGGCCGGGTCGGCGCCTACGCGCAGGCCGCGGCGGTCGATCCGGACTGGCTCGCGCGACGGCCCGACGGCCTCGACGAGATCACCGGCGCGACCGTTCCGCTGAACGTGCTGACCGCGCGCCAGGAGCTCGACCTGCTGGCACTCGAGCCCGGTGCAACTCTGCTGATCACCGGCGCGAGCGGCGCCGTAGGGTCATTCGCCACCCAGCTCGCCGTCGCTGACGGGCTACGGGTCCTCGCAATCGCCACGAACGACGACGAGGACTGGGTCGCGAGTCTCGGCGCCGCCGAGGTGCTCCCGCGCTCGACCGATTTCTCGAAGCTCGAGCGCGTCGACGCGCTGTTCGACGCGGTCCCGATCGGTGCTGAGGCCGCAGTCGCGGTCAAGCGGGACGGGGTCGCGGTGTTCACCCGCAGGGTCGAGGTTCCCGGCCGCCCCGATCTGCGAGTCGAGACCCCGCTGGCCCACTCCGATCCGCGGCTCGCGGAGCTGACCGAGCAGGTGGCGGCCGGGAAGCTGCACACGCGGGTGGCGCAGACGCTCCCACTGACGGAGGCGGCCGAGGCCCACCGGCGCAGCGAGCGGGGCGGACTGCACGGCAAGATCGTGCTCACGACAGAGTAGGAGGAGAGATGGCAAGGATCGTGCTGGTGCATGGAGCGTTCTCGGGCGCATGGTGCTGGGAGCCGGTGCTGCCGGGTCTGCGGGAGGCCGGGCACGACGCCGCGGCGATCGACCTGCCCGGGGGCGGCGAGGACCGTACCCCGGTCGCCGAGGTCACGCTCGATGCGTACGCGGAGCGGATTTGCGAAACGGTCGCGGCCGGTCCCGCGCCGGTGGTGCTCGTCGGCCACTCGATGGGCGGTATGGCGATCACCCAGGCGGCGGCCCGCTGCCCCGAGCAGCTCGCCGCGCTCGTCTACGTCGCGGCGTTCCTACCCGCCGAGGGCCAGAGCCTGGCGGACCTCGTCTCCTACCCCGAGGCGGCCGGTGACCAGGTCCAGGCCAACATGGTCGTCTCGGGCGATCCTCCGGTGGCGGAGTTGAAGGGCGACGGCGCGATCGACGCGATCTTCAACTGCTGCACGCCAGAGCAGGCGGAATGGGGCGAGCGCCACCACGGTCCCCAGCCGATCGCGCCGTTCGAGGGTCGCATGAGCGTCCCGGAGGACGGCCGCGAGGCGTTCGAGCTGCTGCCGCGGGCGTACGTGATCTGCACGCGGGACCACGCGATCCCGCCGGCGATGCAGCGGCGGATGCTGAACGACGGGGGATGCGACCCGGTGCTCGAAATCGACACCGACCACGCGCCATGGGCCTCGCGGACCGAGGAGCTGGTCGGCGCGTTGAACAGGGTCGTGGGCGCGCTCGTTCCGGCGCCCCGATAACCACCGCACTGATCGGCAAGAACGGCTGCGCACGTTGGCTGGCAGCCCTCAGGGGGCGGCGGTACGGTCCGCGGAACCGATGGGCGAGATCGAGCTGCTTGCGCTCTACTGGACCGTCTCCGGCCCAACGGAGGTGCACGTCGGGCGCGAGTGGAGCCTGTTCAACTGGCGCGATCGGTGTGCGCAGGCCGCGCGTGTCGGCTTCAAGGGCATTGGGCTGTGGCACGCGGACATCGAGCATCAGCTCGAGTCGAGCACGCTCGAGGAGATGAAGTCGGTGTTCGACGACGCGGGTCTCGAGTACCTCCAGGTCGAGTTCCTCGATAACTTCTGGATCGCTCCCGGCGACCCGCTGCGCACCGCCTCCGACGCGCGGCGCAGGTTGTCGTTCGACACCGCCGCCGCGTTCGGCGCGCACCACATCAAGGTCGGCAACATACCCGGCAACCCGTGCGAGCTCGACAGGCTGGTCGAGGCGTTCGCAGAACTCTGCGAAGACGCGGCGCGCCACACCGACGCGGCGATCGTCTACGAGTTCATGCCGTTCGACGTCAACGTCAACACGCTCCAGACCGCGCTTGCGCTCGTGGGGCAGGCGGGACAGCCGAACGGCGGCCTCGCGATCGACACCTGGCACATGGCCAAGCTCGGGATCGCCCCCCAGGAGCTGACGCGGGTCCCGTCCGAGTACCTGACCTGGGTCGAGCTCTCCGATGGGAAGTTCGAGAACCTCCCCGACCCCGTCGACGAGGTGGTCAACCACCGCAACCTCCCCGGGGAGGGCGAATTCGACATCCCGGGCTACATCGAGGCGTGCAGCGAAGCCGGGTACCGCGGCCCGTGGGGAGTGGAGGTCCTCTCGGAGGAGCTACGCAACCTGCCGATCGCGGAGGAGTTCGACCGGGCCTACGAGACGACGCTCGCCCAGTTCGGAGCGGGCGTCGCGTAAGAGAGAGGAGCGAGGATGGCTGAGCTCGACCCCGACCGCCTGATCTGGATGTACACCCAGATGCTGCGGATCCGCGAGTTCGAGGAGCGTGTCAAGCGCAGCTTCGAGGAGCACCCCGGCGTGATTCGCGGGCACACGCACCTGGCCGACGGCGCCGAGGGTTCGATCGTCGGCTCGCTGGCCACGCTCGAGCCCAGCGACCAGCTTATGACCACCTACCGCTGCCACGGCTACCCGATCGTGCTCGGCACCGACACGAAGGTGATCATGGCCGAGATCTACGGCCGCCGCGACGGGCTGTGCGGAGGCTACGGGGGCTCGATGCACCTAGCCGATCCCGAGCGCGGGTTCATGGGCACGAGCGGGATCGTCGGCCAGGGCATCCCCCAAGCCACCGGACTCGCGTGGGCCGCCCAGCTTCGCGGGCAGGGTCAGGTGGTGCTGTGCTTCTTCGGCGACGGCGCCTCCAAGCAGGGCGCCTTCCACGAATCGCTCAACCTCGCGTCGCTGTGGAAGCTGCCGGTCGTGTTCGTGATGGAGAACAACAGCTACAACGTGGCGACGCGCGTCGAGCAGGAGGACGCAAACGCGGCCGCCGGCGAGCCGCTGTCGGTCAAGGCGGGGGCCTACAGCATGCCCGGTGTGACGATCGACGGGGGCGACCCGGTGGCGGTGTACGAGACGGTCGGGGCGGCGGTTGCGCGCGCCCGCGACGGCGACGGTCCGACGCTCGTCGAGTCGAGGGTGTACCGGCTCTCGGCCCACGGCAACATCATCGCTCCGCCCGGCGTCCCGCTGCACTACCCCGAGCACGAGGCGATCACGGTGTTCGGCAACCGCGAGGAGTACGAAGCGGCGTTGCGCGGGGACCCCGTGCCCAGGTTCCGCGCGCGGCTGATCGAGCAGCATGAGTTGGACGCGGTCCGCGCCGAGCAAATCGCCGCGGAGGTCCGCGACGAGATGGACGCGGCTGTGACGTTCGCGCTTGAGGACCCGTTTCCGGAGCCAGAGGCGGCAGCCAAATACGACCACGTGTACGCCTAGGAGACACACATGGCACGAGAGATCCCTTACATCGCGGCGGTCGAGGAGGCCATCCAGGTCGAGATGGCGCGCGACGAGACCGTCCTCTTCTACGGCCAGGACGTCGCCCCCAGCGACGACCACGAGCTCGTGCAGGCGTTCGGGCGCGAGCGCGTCCGGGTGTCGCCCATCTCCGAGACCGCCGAGATCGGGATGGCGATCGGCGTCGCGTTGGGCGGGTATCGCCCGGTGGTCGAGCTGCTGATGTCGGAGTTCATGCTGGTGGCCATGAACCAGGTCGTGAACGAGGCTCCGCGCCTTCGCTATAAGAGCGGCGGCCGGGTCAAGGTCCCGGTGGTGTTCAAGGCCGGTTACGGCTTCACCGCGGGCTGGTCGGTCCAGCACACCGGCTCGATCTACGGGATGTTCATGGGGGTCCCCGGCCTGAAGGTCGCGATGCCTTCGACCGCCGCCGACGCCAAGGGCCTGCTGGCGACGGCGGTCCGTGACGACAACCCGGTCGTCTACCTGATCCACTACCTGCTGGTGCTGGAGCCGGGCGAGGTGCCCGAGGGCGAGTACCTGGTGCCGTTCGGAGAGGCCGCGATCAGGCGCGAGGGCGGCGACGTGACGATCGTGGCGACCGGCTGGACTGTGGGCAAGGCACTGGCGGCCGCGGACACGATGGCGGCCGAGGGCGTCCAGGCGGAGGTAATCGATCCGCGAACGCTCGAGCCACTTGACACCGCCACGATCCTCGCCTCTGTCGAGAAGACCGGCCGGCTGGTGATCGTCGACCAGGGGACGCGGCACGGCGGGGCTTCGGCGGTGATCGCCGCCGAGGTTGCCGAGCACGGGTTCGGATCGCTCAAGGCCCCGATCGCGCACGTGACCGCGCTCGACACGCCAGTGCCGTACAGCGAGCCGATGGAGGCCTACGTGCTGCCGAGCGAGGAGAAGATCTCCGGAGCGGTGCGCGGCGTTCTGGGGTCGGCTCCCGTAAGCGCCTGATCGCAGCCGTGCCTCTCGAGCGGGAAATCGCGCTCGACCTGCTGCAGACGATGTGGCGGATCCGGCGCTTCGAGGAGCGAGTCGTGGCGCTCAAGCGGACGCTCCAGGTACACGGGCTGATCCACGTGAGCATCGGCGGCGAGGGCGTCGCCGCCGCGGTGTGCCGGCAGCTCCGAGACGAGGACGCGATCTACTCCGGCCATCGTGCCCACGGGCACGCGATCGCGAAGGGTGTACCGCTCGAAGACCTGATGGCCGAGCTGATGGGTCGCGTCGACGGGTGCTGCAAGGGCCTCGGCGGCTCGATGCACCTGGTCGACCGCGAGCGCGGGCTGATGGGCGCCACGGGGGTGGTGGGCGGGAACCTCCCGCTCGCGCTGGGTGACGCGGTGGCGGGCCGGCTGCGCGGCTCAGATCGGGTGACGGCCGCGTTCTTCGGCGATGGCGCGGTGCAGGCGGGGCACTTCCACGAGTCGGTCAACCTGGCCGCGCTGTGGGAGCTGCCGCTGGTCTTCGTATGCGAGAACAACGGCTTGGCGGAGTTCACGCCCCGCTCGGCGCACACCGTGGTCGAGCGCGTGACTGACGTGGTCGCCCCGTACGGATTCGAGCGCCGCACCGTCGACGGAGGCGATGCCGAAGAAGTGTGGGAGGCATTCGGCGCGTTCCTCGAGACCGCTCGCGCGGGCCGCGGGCCGATGCTGCTCGAGTGCCTGACTCACCGCCGCCGCGGCCACTACGAGGGCGACGCCGAGGCCTACCGCGACGAGCTCGCCGAGGAGGCGTGGGACGCGCGCGATCCGGTCGCGAGGCTCCAACGGCAAGCGGTCCAGCAGCACTGGTGCAGCGAGGAGGATGCAGCGCTGATCGCCGAGGAGGCCGCCGCCGAGGTCGAGCGAGCGGTGCAGTTCGCGCGCGCGAGCCCGTACCCCGAGCCCTCGCTGCCCGCGCAGCTGGTGTACGCGTGAGCGAGGCGACGTTCGTGCAGGCGAT
Organism: uncultured Solirubrobacterales bacterium; assembly: GCA_963800475.1. Lineage (GTDB taxonomy): Bacteria > Actinomycetota > Thermoleophilia > Solirubrobacterales > Solirubrobacteraceae > Palsa-465. The sequence goes on from CAWDAZ010000002.1 coordinate 967,709, forward strand.
CAACGCGACCCTGGCACGCGCGATGCGCGGCGACGAGCGAGTGATCATGCTCGGCGAGGACGTCGCCGAAGGCGGCCCGTACGGTGCGACCGCCGGGCTGGCGGAGGAGTTCGGGACCGACAGGGTGCGCGACACCCCGATCAGCGAGGGCGCCGTGTGCGGGGCGGCGATCGGCGCCGCGCAGGCGGGGCTTCGGCCGGTGGTCGAGATCATGTTCATCGACTTCATCACGCTCGCGCTCGACCAGCTCGCCAACCAGGCCGCGAAGGCGCACTTCATGTCCGGCGGGCAGCTGACCGTCCCGATGGTGCTCCGCACCCAGGGCGGGGCCGGACAGCGCGGCGGCGCGCAGCACTCCCAGAGCCTGGAGGCGTGGCTCACACACATGCCAGGGCTGAAGGTGGCGATGCCCAGCAGCGCGGCCGACGCCGCCGGTCTGCTGCAGAGCGCGCTCGATGACCCGAACCCGGTGGTGTTCGTCGAGCACAAGGCGCTGTACTTCCGCCGCGAGGAGCTCCCACGCGAGCCACCCGAGCCGCTCGCGCTAGGGCACGCCCACACGCTGCGGCCCGGCGGCGATCTGACGATCGTCGCAACCTCGCTCCAGGTGCACGATGCGCTGCTGGCCGCGGAGTGGCTGGGCGAGGACGGGATCGACGCCGAGGTCATCGACCCGCGGACGCTCGTCCCGCTCGATATCGACACGCTCGCCGAGTCGGTCGCGCGCACCGGCCGTGCGGTGATCGCGCACGAGGCGGTCGCCGCGGGCGGCTTCGGAGCCGAGCTCGCGGCCCGGATCCAGGAGGCGGCGTTCGACTGCCTCGAGGCGCCGATCCAGCGCGTCGGGGCGCCATTCACGCCGGTCCCGGTGAGCCCGCCACTCGAGGACGCCTACCGGCCCGGCGCGGAGCAGATCCACGCTGCCGCGCTGACCGCGATCGAATGGGACAAGCCAGCAGGGGTCAGCTTCGCGCGCCGGGGAGTGGGCGCACGATGACCGCCCGCCGCTCACACAGGCTCGCGCTCGGCGGGCGTCGGAAGCGCGATCAGAGCGGCGCCCGGAAAAGCGGCGATCATCTCGCGGTGCCGGGTCACGATCTCCAGGTTTCGCACGGCGATCCGAGCATGCTCGCGGGCGAGGCTCTCCGCCCGTGCGCCCTGGCGGCGCTCGATCGCCTCAATCAGCCCGGCGTGATGGCTATGGCCGATCACAAGGATCGTGCGCGACTCGGGGAGCAGCGCCTCTGTGAGCACGAATGCGCTCGGGCTGGCGAACGGCAACGAGAGGATCCCCTCGAGCGCCCGCTCCAGCATCGGGCTGCGGGCGAGCTCGAGCAGCTTCGCGTGGAAGCGGTCGTTGGAGTCCATGTACAGGACGAACGACTCATAGTCGGTACGCGTCAGCAGCCGCTCGATCCCCTCGTTGATCGCCCGCATCGATCGCAACTCGCGTGCGCTGACGCCCCGCTCGGCTGCGAACCTCGCCGCGGTTCCCTCGAGCACGCCCCGCAGCTCGATCGCGTCGTGCATATCCGCCTTGGTGAACTCCCTCACCACGTAGCCGCCGCCGGGGAGCCCGCGGAGCAGCCCTTCGTGCTCGAGCGCTGCGAGCGCCAGCCGCAATGGGGTGCGCGACACGCCGATCCGCTCCACCAGCGGCAACTCCGAGAGCCGTTCACCGGGCTCGAACTCGCCAGTGAGGATCAGTTCGCGCAGACGCAGGAGCGCACGCCTGATTTGGGTCCGATTGGCGCGATTGGCCACGTTGCTCTCGGCCGGACAGTGTATTCGGGATCCGCAAGATCTGCATGCAAAAACTGCTCCGACGGACCCCGAGCAGCATTCTTGAGGTCCTGTTAGGAACTAGTTGCATGCAAGACCCCACGCCCATAACATGCCCCCCCAACCTGGCCTACCGGGGCGGGTGTACCTTCATCAGAAGAGGAGGAGAGACTGGTGAGGAAGTTCCAGGAGTGGCCGCGTCTGCGGCTGATGGTTGTGCTCGCCGCCGTGTCCGGGATGCTCGTCCTGGTCGGCTGCGGGAGCAGCAGTTCGTCGAGCAGCAACGGTGCTACAACGAGTTCGGGATCGAGCAGCTCGAGCGTCAACACCTCGTCGTGCGGGCCGAAGCCCGGAGTGGCCGCGACCGGCACTCCGATCAACGTCGGCACGATCGATACCAAGCAGCCCGGCACGGACTTCTCCGACGGTCCGAACATGATCAACGCCTACTTCGCGTGCGTGAACGCGAACGGAGGCGTTAACGGGCACCCCCTGAAGCTGTTCGTCCAGTACGACCAGACGCAGCCGGCCCAGATTGCCGCGGCAGCAAAGCAGCTGATCCAGACCGACCACGTGGTCGCGATCGACGGCGTCTTTTCCCTGCTCGAGTGCACGATCGATCAGGCGTACTGGAAGCAACTCGGCATCTACGAGATGGACGCCGGGATCGCTCCTGAGTGCTGGTCGACGCCGAACAGCGCGGCGGTGAACATGGGACCGCGGTACAGCTCCGACGGAGCGGTGCAGTACGGCCTCAGCCAGAAACCGTCGAGGATCGTGTTCGTTCAGTCGAATGTCCCCGGCACCGGCTACATCGCCGCGGGTCCGGCGGCGTTGGCGAAGGCGGCAGGAGTGCCGATCACCTCGCTGACCGAGAACGTCCCGATCAACGACGCAAGTTCCGTCGCGTTGAATCTCGTCAACAGCGCCGGCTCCAACGGCTGGGTGGTGCTCAACTTCACCCCGCCCGAGGCGCTTGTGATCCTGCAGGCGGCGCAGAAGCTGGGGCTCGAGGACCGGGTCAAGGGTTGGGGTTGCTCGACGCCGTGCAACACCGACTTCCTGGCCAAGGCGCTCGGGCCGAAGTGGAACCGCAAGCTGTTCGTCAACGCCGAGTTGACCTCGCCGGACGACCACAACGGCCCGGAGATGCAGCAGTACAAGGCGATCCTCGCCAAGTACGGCTCTTCGGTGGCGGGCGGTCTCGGCTCGTTCAGCCAGATGGGCTACCTGCTCGGGAAGTTCTTCGTCCAGGCGATCCAGAACGTCAAACCGCCCTACACGATCCAGAACGTCAATGCGGCGATCAAGGCGATCAAGGACTACAAGACGGAGTTGCTCTGCCAGCCATGGGTGTACGGCAACTATCCGCTGCACATCCCCAACAACGCGGACTTCACCACGACGCCCGACAACGGGAAGATGGTGACGGCACAGAATTGCTTCAACGTTTCGAGTGCTGATCCGCAGATCGCGGCGTACCGCAAGGTGGCGGGTACGGCGCCGTCGACTAACCCGCCGACGTCCTAGGAGGACAGCTACGCACACGCGATCAGAGCGCACGAAGACCAAGTGCCGAGCCTGACTGACGTAGAGCAGTTTCTCGTCACGGGTCTGACGCTCGGCGGGATCTACGCCCTTTCGGGCGTGGGGATGGTCGTCCTGTACCAGTCCACCGGAGTGCTAAACCTGGCCTTCGGCGCGGTGGGTGCAATGGGCGCTCTGATCGCGTGGCAGCTGATCAACCATGCGGGCCTGGGCTTCTGGCCCGCATTCATCGTCGCGGTGCTGGTCGGCGGGGTGGTGACGCTGGCCTACGGGATGATGTTCGGGCGTTTGCTCGCCAACCGCGATCCGCTGGTCAAGGCCACGGCGACGCTCGGTCTGACTCTGATCCTGCTCGGCGTGATGGATCTGCTGTGGCCATCAAGCGGCGGCGCGTCGCGATCGATCACGATCCCGACCGATAACAACACCTTTCAGATCGGTCAGATCTCCGTCACCTACACCAACGTGATCGCGCTTGTCTTGGGGCTTGTGGTCACCGCCGGGACGAGCGCGTTTCTGCGCTTCACCAAGCTCGGGACCGTGATGCGCGCGATGGCCAACGACCGCGAGATCACGGCCACGCTCGGGGTGCCGGTGGGGTTCGTGACCGCCCAGGCGTGGTTCGTCTCCGGGCTGCTGGCGGGCCTCGCCGGCGTGATCCTCGCGGACCTGGTCGCGCTGGACGCGACCACGCTCACCTTCATCGTGATCTCCACGCTGGCCGCGACCCTGATCGGGGGACTGTCGTCAATCTGGATCACGTTCTGGGCGGCGCTCGTGATCGGCGTCGTCTCTTCCGAGCTCACGCCGATCAACTCGGTCAGCAACTACCGAGACGCCACGCCGTTCGTGCTTGCGGCGATCGCGCTGCTGGTCCGGAACCGGAAGCGGGTTATAACGGTCGGACGTCAGGGGATCTAGGCTTGGAACCGGCCGGCGTGAAGACCGCGGATGACAGGAGCGCCGCCGAAGCCGCCGCTGCGGATCTGGCCGCGCGCACCTCACGAACGCGGCCCCTGCCGACCCTGCGGGCGCTGGTGGGCCCGGCACTGGGCGTCGCGCTGGTCCTGTTCGCGCTGTTCGCGATTCCGCAGCTGTTCAGCGCCTACTACGTCGACGCCTGGACGCAGGTGGCGATCTACTCGATCGTCACGCTGGGTCTGGGCCTGCTCGTCGGCCGCGTCGGGATGGTCTCGCTCGGGCAGGGCGCGGTGCTTGCGATGGGGGCCTGGGTGGCGGCTCGGCTGTTGTTCGCGACCTCGCTTCCGTTCCCGCTGGTGCTACTCGGGTCGGGGTTGATCACGACGGGGCTGGGGACCTTGGTCGGCCTTCCGGCGCTGCGGTTGCGAGGTCTGTATCTCGCGCTGATCACGCTGATGCTGGCAGGAGCGATCACGGTCGTGCTTGCCACGATCAACTTTCCAAACGGCGGCCACGGCTTCACCGGCTACAACGGCGGCTCCGTCCACATTCCGCCGATACGCAGACCAGGCATCGCGACGAGCGATCCGGCGTTCTTCCGATACTCGGTGATCATCGCGGCGGTGATGTTCGTGCTGGTGCTGCTCCACATCCGCGGGCGGCCCGGACGGGCGTGGGCCGCGATCCGCCAGAGTGAATCGGCCGCGCTCGCGGCCGGGATCAACACCACGGCGTACAAGCTCTGGGCGTTCGCGCTGGCGTCCTTCGTCACCGGCGTCGCGGGCGGACTGGTCGCGGGCAGCTTCCGCTACCTGAACTCGCTGACTTTCTCCACCGTCGACTCGATCACGCTGCTGGCGGTGGTCCTGATGGGCGGCGCTTACAGCCTCTGGGGCGCGCTCGTCGCGGCGTTCCTGCTGAAGTTCCTCGCGGCGCTGCTCAACGACTGGGGCGTCTCCCCCGACTGGCTGACGATCATCTTCGGCATCGGCGTGCTGCAGGTCCTGACCACCGCCCCGCGCGGGCTGATCGACCAGGTGCCGAAGGACATCGTGCGCCTCGGGCGGTTGGTGCGCGGCCTGTTCGCTCGCAAGCCGGCGGTCGAGGGCGAAGCCAAGTGATCGAGGTCTCGGGGCTCACGGTCCGCTTCGGCGGCGTCATCCCGCTCGACGGCGTGGACGTCACGTTCGAGGCGGGCACGTGCGGGCTGATCGGGCCCAACGGAGCCGGCAAGACGACCTTCTTCAACGTTCTGAGCGGGTTCGTCAAGCCCGCCTCGGGCGGCGTCAATGCGTACGGCGAGGATCTGCTGCGGATGGCCCATTACCGCCGCGCGCGCTGGGGGCTGCGGCGAACGTTCCAGACCGAGCAGGCGATCGACGAGCTCTCGGTGTACGACAACGTGGCGATGATCCACGAGCACTCGAAGATGTCGCGCGGCTCGCGCCGCCAGGAGGTGCTCGACGCGATCGAATTCGTCGGACTCCATGTGGACCCGTACCGACGTGTGGGCACGCTCGGGGCGGGTGAGCGGCGCCTGGTCGAGGTCGCCAGGGGGGTCGTCGGACGCCCGCGGGTGGTGCTGCTCGACGAGCCCGCGGCGGGCCTGCCCGAGGAGGAGACCGCCAGGCTGAGCGAGGTGATCCGGCGGATCCCCGAGCACACCGGAGCGCTGACGATCCTCGTCGACCACGACATGAGCCTCGTGCAGGCTTGCTGCGACATGACCGCGGTGCTCGACTTCGGCAAGCTGATCGCGTCGGGCTCGACCAGCGAGGTGCTGCGCAACGAGCAGGTGATCCGGGCGTACCTGGGCACCGAGGAGGTCGCCGCGTGACCGCCACGAGCGCCGAGAGACTCGTGCTCGATGGCGTCGTTGTCGAACGCGGCGGCCGCCGCGTGGTGGGCGGCATCTCGCTCGAGATCGTCACCGGCGAGGTGACAGCGTTGCTCGGGCCGAACGGAGCCGGGAAGTCCTCGCTCGTGCTCGCAGTCGGGGGCGTGCTCAAGCCGGTGGCCGGGAAGATCGAGCTCGGCGAGCGCGACCTCGCCGGAGCGCGGCCCGAGAAGATCCGCCGCGCTGGCGTCGCCATTGTCCCGGAGGGACGGCGGCTGCTCGGCGACCTAACCGTGGAGGAGAACCTCACGGTCGCCACCTACTCGCTCAAGCGCGAGGAGGCGCAGCGCTCGCGAGGCCGCGCGCTCGAGATGTTCCCGGAGCTCGAGCCGCGGCTGCGCACCGCGGCGCGCTCGCTGTCGGGGGGCGAGCAGCAGATGCTCGTGCTCGCCCAGGCGCTCGTGACCGAGCCGCGGTTCATCTTGATCGACGAGCTGTCGCTGGGGCTGGCGCCGATCGTCGTCAACCGGCTGATACCGACGATCCGCGAGCTCGCTGAGGCGGGGATCGGGGTGCTGCTGATCGAGCAGTTCGCGACGATCGCGCTGGCGCTCGCGAACCGCGCCCACATCATGGAGGGTGGCAAGATCCAGTACTCCGGCACCGCCGAGGAGCTTCGCTCGAACCCGGACCTCCTGCGCAACGCCTACCTTTTGCGCGGCGCCGCCGCCCCCGAGAACGCACTGGCGAGCATCCCGGCTGCCACCGTCCCAGGGGCGGTGACCGTGGAAGGCGGTCGGGAGGGCGACGGATGACCGGCGCGGACTACGACTACGTCGTCGTCGGGGCGGGCTCCGCCGGCTGCGTGCTGGCGGCCCGGCTGAGCGAGGATCCCGACGCGCGCGTCGCGCTGCTCGAGGCCGGGGGGGAGGACACCGAGCCGATGATCCACATCCCGGCGATGTTCCCGGCGCTGTTCAAATCGAGCTGGGACTGGGACCTTCTGGGCGAGCCCGAGCCGGGACTGGGCGGCCGGCGCCTGTACCTGCCGCGGGGGAAGATGCTCGGTGGCAGCGGCTCGATCAACGCGATGATCTACGTCCGCGGCAACCGCGCCGACTACGACGGGTGGGCGGCGGACGGAGCGTCTGGGTGGAGCTACGACGAGGTCCTCCCGTACTTCAAGCGCTCGGAGGACAACGAACGCGGAGAGGACCGCTTCCACGGAGCCGGAGGCCCGATGCGGGTGTCCGACGGCCGCGCGATGACACCGCTCACGGACGTGATGGTGGAGGCCGCCCAGCGGGCGGGGCACGAGCACAACCCCGACTTCAACGGCGCCCGGCAGGAGGGCGTCGGACGGTTCCAGCTCACCCAGCGGAACGGGCTGCGCGAGAGCACCGCGGACGCGTTCCTGCGCCCCGCGCTCGACCGCCCGAACCTCGACGTGCTCACGCGAGCGATGGCGACGCGGATCCTGTTCGACGGGCGGCGCGCGACCGCCGTCGAGATCTTCCGCGACGGGCGCCTCGACCAGCTTCGTGCCGAGCGCGAGGTGATCCTGTCGGCCGGGGCCTTCCAGTCGCCGGTCCTGCTGATGCTGTCCGGGATCGGCCCCGAGGACCAGCTCGAGCCGCTGGGGATCGAGGTCAAGGAGGCGCTGCCGGTCGGCGAGAACCTGCAGGACCACACGATGGTCAACCTCAACTACCTGACCGACGAGCCGGCGCTGTTCGGCGCGGCGACGCCGGAGAACTTCGCGCTGCTCGAGTCCGAGGGCAGCGGCCCGCTGACCTCGAACATCCCGGAGGCGGCTGGTTTCTTCCGCACCCGCCCCGGACTCGAGGCGCCCGACGTCGAGTTTCACTTCGCGCCGTCGATGTTCTACGACGGAGGGCTGACCGCGCCCGAGGCCGGCGGCGTCGCCTTCGGGCCGGTGGTGGTGAGCCCGTCGAGCCGCGGGAGGGTGATGCTGCGCGCCCCGCTGCCCGACTCAAAGCCGCGGGTGCTGTGCAACTTCCTCACCACCGACGAGGACTGGGCGAGCATGCTCGCGGGGATGCGGATGGCGCTCGAGATCGCCGAGCAGGAACCGCTCCGATCGGTGATCACCGGCCCGTTCCGCGTCCCGAAGTCGGACTCCGAGGAGGATCTGCGGGAGTTCGTACGCGACGAGGCGATGACGGTCTTCCACCCGACCTCGACGTGCGCGATCGGTCCGATCCTCGATCCAGAGCTGCGGGTACACGGATTCGAGTCGCTGCGCGTCATCGACGCCTCGGCGATGCCCACCATCACGCGCGCGAACACGAACGCCGCGACGATCATGATCGCCGAGCGGGGCGCGGAGCTGATCCGCCAGGCGACCGGTTCGCGTCCCAAGGCCGGGGTCGCGTAGCTCGATGTCGGCGGACCAGCACCCAGCGGACCCACCCCAGTTCGAGGTACTCCCGCTTCCGCAGGCGCAGGAGGAAGCGGCGCGGCTACCCGAGCCCGCGCGGCTCACCGTCACGAGCTCGCCCCGGCACCGGCCCGAGCAGACGATCGAAATCGCGGTCGCGCTGAAGGCGCTCGGACATTCGGTCACGCCACACCTGGCCGCGAGGCTGGTGCGCGACCGCGACCACCTTGGGACCCTGCTCGGCCAACTCGAGACGGCCGGGATCGACGACCTGTTCGTGATCGGCGGTGACATCCACACCCCGGTCGGCGAGTTCTCCTCGGCGGATGAGCTGCTGCCGTTTGTCGGCGAGCGCCCGCAGGGCGTGCGGAGGATCGGGATCGCGGGCTACCCGGAGGGGCACCCGCTGATCGACCAGGCGGTGCTCGACGCCGCGTTCGAGCGCAAGGCCGCGATCGCGGACTACGTGACCACCCAGATGTGCTTCGACGCAGACGCTCTGATCCGCTGGATCCACAGCTTGCGCGACCGCGGGATCGAGCTGCCGGTGTTGATCGGGATGCCGGGGGTGGTCGATCGCAGGCGCCTGCTCGAGCTCTCGATCCGGATCGGGGTCGGGCCTTCGCTCGCGTTCGTCCGCGAGCAGCGTGGGTTCAGCCACCTGGTGTGGCGCGCGTCGCGCGCCCTCGACCAGGTGTTCGACGCGATCGCCCCGCATCTGGGCGACGAGCGGCTGCGGATCGAGGGCTTTCACTTCTTCACCTTCAACCGGCTCGTCGACACCTGGAGATGGGATCGCGACAAGCGCGAGAGCTGCGTGAGGCTGGTGGGCTAGGACGAGATCACAGAAACGGCCCCGCGGCCGGGGAGAGGAGAAAGCGATGACACCAAAGCGCCTTCAGGACGTCCTTGACGCGGCGGACGGCACGGTCGAGCTGCTGCGCAACTCGCAGATCGGGGCCTACATCTACCCGGTCGTACCGTACGAGTTCACCAACTGGCGGCGCGAGCAGCGCGCGTGGCGGGAGACGGGGGTGCTGTTCGACCTCTCACACCACATGGTGAACTTCTACTTCCGCGGGCCCGACGCGCTGAAGCTCGTGTCCGACACCGGGATCAACAGCGTCGCCAGCTTCCCGGTCAACATGGCCAAGCAGTTCGTGCCGTGCACTCCCGCCGGACACGTGATCGGCGACGGCATTCTGTTTCACCTCGATGACGACGAATTCGTCTGGGCGGGACGAAATCCGGCGGCGAACTGGCTCCACTACCAGGCCGAGACCGGCGGCTACGACATCGAGTTCGAGTACGACGATCGCTCGCCGTCACGCCCGTATGGGAAGGCGGTATCGCGAATGTACTGGCGCTTCCAGATCCAGGGCCCGACCGCCTGGCAGGTGATCGAGAAGCTCAACGGTGGAGCGGTCGAGCAGCTGAAGTTCTTCCGCATGGCACACATGCACGTCGCCGGCCAGCAGGTGCGCACCCTCCGCCACGGGATGGCGGGCCAGCCCGGTCTGGAGCTGTGGGGACCGTACGAGAGCTACGACGAGATACGCGGGGCGATCCTGGAGGCGGGAAAGGAATTCGGCCTCGAGGCGTGCGGCGCGCGGGCGTATGCGTCAAACACGCTCGAGTCCGGCTGGATCCCATCGCCGCTGCCGGCGATCTACACCGGCGAGGAGCTGTGCGGCTACCGCGAGTGGCTGCCGGCCGGCGGCTACGAGGCAAACAACGCGCTGGCGGGGAGCTTCGTGTCAGACGACATCGAGGACTACTACCTCAACCCGTTCGAGCTCGGCTACGGGCCGTTCGTGAAATTCGACCATGACTTCATCGGACGCGATGCGCTCGAGCGGATCGATCCCGAGACGCAGCGCAAGAAGGTGACGCTCGCCTGGGAGGGCGAAGATGTGGGCAAGATCCTCGCGTCGCTGTTCGATCTCGACGGCGAGCCGTACCAGTTCTTCGACGTGCCGATCGCCAACTACGGCTCGTCGAACTTCGACTCGGTCCTCGACGCGGACGGGAATCTCGTCGGGTTCTCGATGTTCACGGGCTACAGCGCCGGCGAGAAGCGCGCGCTGTCGCTGGCGACCGTCGACCCCGAGATCGAGATCGGGAGCGACGTTCACGTCGTCTGGGGTGAGCCGGACGGTGGCTCGCGCAAGGCGACGGTTGAGCCACACAGGCAGATCAGCGTGCGCGCCGTCGTCAGCCCGGCACCGTACTCGGAGACCGCACGGCTCCAGTACGCGGAAGGGTGGCGCACGGGGAAGCCGCTGAACGCCTGAATTCGCGCGCGGTCAGAACACGATCGTGGTGTTGCCGTGGTGGAGGATCCGGTCCTCGCAGTGCAACGTCACCGCCCGGGCGAGGACCGTGCGCTCGATGTTGCCGCCGAGCTGTGTGAGCATCGCGACGTCGTCGCGATGGCTGACGTGGATCGCATCCTGCTCGATGATCGGGCCAGCGTCGAGCTCGGCCGTGACGTAGTGAGCGGTCGCGCCGATCAGCTTCACGCCCCGCTCCTTGGCGCGCGCGTACGGCTCGCGCCCCGGAAACGCCGGCAGGAAGGAATGGTGGATGTTGATCAGCGGAACCCGCACCCGCTCGAGGAACTCGGTCGAGAAGATCTGCATGTAGCGCGCCAGCGCGACCAGGTCACAGCGCTGATCGAGCAACTCCAGCAGCTCCGCCTCGGCCTCCGGTTTGCGGTCCGGAGAGACCGGGATGTGGTGGTAGGGGAGGCCGAACGACTCGACGTTGGCCCGGAGGTCGGGGTGGTTGGAGGCAACGAGTACCACTTCGGCCCCGAGCTCGCCCCGGCGCCAGCGCCATAGCAGCTCGAGCAGGCAGTGGTCGTATCGAGAGACCAGGATCGCGAGGCGCTTCGGCTGCCGTGCGTTCCAGATCCGCCAGTTCATCTGGAACGGCTCGGCAACCGCAAGTCCGAACTGTTCGTCGAGCCGGTCGTGGTTTGATCCGGGCAGCGTGAACTCCATCCGCAAAAAGAACGCGCCGCCCTCAGGGTCGGTCGAGAACTGGTCCGAGCGCACGATGTTGGCACCCACCTCGAATAGGAACCGCGACACCGCGCTCACGATCCCCGGCCGATCCGGGCACGCGATCACGAGGCGCAGCAGGCTGGTCTCCTCGGGCAATCCGGCTCCTACCGCTCCAGCAGTGGGTTGGTCAGGTCGCCGCCCCCGAGCCAGGCCGCGCCGCGCCCGTACAGATCCTGGATCCCCGGACCGGTCAGCCCGGGCATGTCGCGCTTGACCTCGAAGCCGAGCTCGTTCTGGACGTAACCGAGGTGGCGGTAGCCGTGTGGGAAGCGGTCGAGCTGCGCCTGGTCGAGCGTCAGCGTGGCGGCTGGATCCACGGGGTCGAGCCGATCCTTTTCGTAAATCGGCTGACGCAGCACGATCCCCCAGCTGCCGTCGCGTCGCTCGAGGAAGTCGTAGAAGCGGCCGGTGCAGACGACGTCGCATACCACGCTGTGGACCTCGGCTCGCTGGGAGATCGTCATCTTGGTCTGCGAGATCGCGCGGGAGCCGCCGACGTCGATCGATGTCCCGCCGAGGAAGTGAAGGATCTTGACGCCGCGCTCGAAGCCCTCGGCGCTGACGCGGATGAACTCCTTCGCCGGGCCCTGGAACCAGGTGGCCATCATCACGCCGTCCTCGTGCCAGACGGTCGCGAACCGCTCCCAGTCACCCGCATCGCGCCACACGACCCAGTTCTGCACCAGCTCGCGGATCGCTTGGCAGTCGTCACGCATCACGCCTGGCCGTGCAGCGGCGCTGGGAGCGCGCTCGTCGGTGGAATCGGGGGGCCCGGCGGGCGCCCGCTCACGTCCGGGGTCCCATAGGTGTGGAACGTCTCGATCGTCTTGACCCCCCAGGCCTGGCCGCGGGCACGTTCGGCCTCCGTCCACACCACCGTCTGGTAGGCGGGGTCGTAAATGAAGTGCGTACCGGTCGTGACCTCGACCCGGTTGCCGCCCGGCTCGTACACATACAAGAACATCCCCTGCGCGACCGCGTGCTTGGACGGCGCGGCCTCGATCGGGACGTTCGCGTCCAGAAACAGGTCGGCCGCCCGCAGCAGCTCCTCGCGTGTATCTACGAAGAACGCCAGGTGATGCAGCCGGCCACGCGCCCCCGCGTTGTCGGCCACATAGATCAGCTCGTGGGCGGCGATCGTGAGGCTCATCCACGCACCCGACTCGGTGCCGTCGTCGAGGACGATCTGCTCGAACAGGCGAAAGCCGAGCTGCTCCTCGGCGAACCGCCGGCTCGCTGTCACGTCGGCCGCGAGCACGTTGACGTGGTCGAGTCGCTTGACTGCGGCGCCGCGACCGACGTAGCGCTGGGGCACGTTCTTCAGCGCTGGGCGCAGATGCGGCGGCGGGTCGTAGCGCTCGGCCTCGAAGTACAGCTCGAACACGTGCCCATCGGGGTCGTGGAAGCGATACGCGGGGCCGTGCCCGAGGTCGCCTTCGATCCAGCCCACCCCGAGGCCGGTCTGCTCGATCGCCACCACGCGGCGCTCGAGCGCCTCCTGGCTCCACGCCCGGATCGCCACGTGCCCGAGCCCCGGCAGCTCGGACTCCGTCAGCTTCATGCTGTAGCGCTGGTAGTCGCCCCACCCGCGCAGGTACGCCGACTGCCCCTCGCGCGCCGCGACCTCCATCCCGAACAGCTCGACGAAGAACTCCAGGCTCTCCTCGGGGTAGGGCGTCAGCAGCTCGGCGTGCCCGATGTGCGCGAGGTCGTGGAGCGGCTCGCTCACTTGAGCTCTCCGAGCCTTTCCCGCAGCCCATCGAGCTCGAACGACAGCTCGCCGGCCTGCAGCTTGACGCGCTTGGCCCGCTCTCGATCCTCGCGCTCGCGCGAGGACTCGAGCACCTCGCCGACGCGCTCGGCCTCGACCACCGCGGCGCCGTCGGCGTCGAGCACGACCACGTCGCCCTGGCGGATCGTGGCGCCGCCGACCTCGACTGGCTCGCCGATCGTGCCTGCAAGGTTCTTGGTGGCGCCCTTCACCCGTACCCAGCGCGCCCAGACCGGCAGCGCGAGCTCGGCGAGCGTCTCCACGTCCCGGACGGACGCGTTGACCAGCAGCGCGGCGGCGCCGTGGGCCTTGGCCTGGGTCGCGAGCAGCTCGCCGACGAGCGCGACCGGCCGCGGCTCGGGCATCGTCAGCACGACCACCTCGCCCGGCTGGACCTCGGCCATCACGGCGTGGACCATCAGGTTGTCGTCCTGGCCACAGCGCACGGTTCGCGCCGGTCCCGCGACGCGCGAGCCGGGGAGGATCTGGATCAGGTCAGCGTCCACGTACCCCCGTCGCCCGCCGGCCTCGTACACGGTCGCCGACCCGAGCTCCGCGAGTTCCGCGTAGCGCCGCCCGCTCACAGCGCGCCCACCACGTTTGGGGTCACCCGCTGGAACGCCTCGGCCTGCTGGATCTCGGACCGCCCCGACGACCGCCGGGCATGATTCCCGCGCTGGCCGGCCCGCTCGGTGTAGTAGCTCACGAGGTACCGCTGCGCCTTCATCTCCGACATCGCCGCGAGCTTGCGCTCGAACGCTGCGGTGATGTCCAGGAACGTGTTCGGGGTGAAGTTGCAGAGCTCCGGCTGGTGGGGCTCGAACAGGTACAGCGCCGGTGGGCTCACGGTCTTGAACGCGCTCGCGACGCCGGCGCCGGCGGCCAACGTGCGCGCGCGGGAGACCGCGTGGTAGGCGACCGGATGGTCGGGGTTGAACGGGTCGGTGTCGGTGTGGGTGATCACCACATCCGGCGCGAACTCCCGGATCCGGTCGGAGATCGCGATCAGCGCGTCCTTGTCGATCTCGAGCGGGTAATCGCCGAGGTCCAGGCACTCGAACTGGGTGCCCAGCGCCGCAGCTGCCCGCTCGGCCTCGCCGTGACGGATCTGCTTGACCCGCTCGATCGTCTGTCCCTCCTCCTTCCAGAGCTCGCCCGACTCGCCGCGCTCGCCGTACGAAAGCGCGATTACCTTGGCGGTGCCGCCGCCAGCGGTGCAGACCGCCACCGCGCCGCCCGCGCGCCACACGAAGTCGGCCGCGTGCGCGCCGATCACCAGCACTCGCTGCGCGCTCACAGCGGCGCGGCCCCGGCCACCCGGCGCGTGTTGAGCACCCCCATCACGTGCACGTCCTGCTCGTCGAAGCCCGCCTCGAGCAGCCTGTCGACCATCAACGCCATCCCGCTCTCGACGGGCGGGTTGCTCACCTGGCCGAGGTCGGTCGACAGCACCGAGTGCTCGGCGCCCACCATGCGGATGTTGTCGAGCCACACACTCCACGCGACCTTGCCGGTATGCGGTGTCGTGAAGCAGCGCTCGAGCAGCGCTCCGCGTTCCGCGAGCGCCCGCTGGTCGGAGACCGACAGCGACTGCGATGGGAACTCCGGATGGGTCACGACCACGTCCGCGATCCCCGCGTCGACCGCGCCCTCGACGACCGTGAAGATCTCATCACGCGACAGGTGGCCGGTGGCCAGCAGCATCCGGTGGCGCGCGATCATGTCAAGCACTTCGCGCACCTCCGGCAGCAGCGAGCCGCCGCCGTCGACGACCGGCACCGGCTCAATCTCGATCTCCTGCTCGCGCAGCTCCCGCTGGAGCTTGACCCACACCGGCACCGCCGCGCCGGGTGGCGCGTCGCCCTGATGCGATTCGTTGACCGAGTCGACAGTCGGCAGCCACACGGTGCGGGCGCCCTCCCGGGCGGCGACTTCGACCGCTAGCGGGTTGATGCCGCCGACGCCGCGGTTGAGCGAGATCGCGCCGAGCGCGTGGATGCCAGGCACGGCGGCGCTCACGACGCGGGCGCGCTCGGCGGTGGACCCGTAGTGGGACTTGAGCACGAACCCCTCGAGCCCCAGCTCGAGGAACCGGCGCGCGAGCGTGAGGTCGTCGATCCTGCGCTCGACCACGTCCGGGGATATGTGAAGGTGGGTGTCGTACGCGCCTCGCAGAAGCTCGCGGGCGCGCTGCGAGGGCGCATCGCTCATCGCTCGGGCCCGATCCTAGGGACTCGGCGCGAGCCGGTCGAGCCGCTCGCCCCCAAGCGCAGCTCGGCTTGCCCGCAAGCGCAAGAAGAATGGCGACCGGGGCGGCTGGGGTGTATAGCTCACCTACACACGATGCGGGTCCTCGACGAGCACACGGCTGCCCTTGTCCGCACGCTGTGCGACCTGCTCGTGCCGGGCTCGGCGCGAGTCTGGCCCGAGGTGTACATCGACGCGGTGCTGGCGCGCATGCCACCCGCGCAGCGCGACGACGCGCTCGCCGCGTTCGAAGCGCTCGCGGAGCCCGCTGAGGGGGGCGCCGAGGGGCTCGCCGAGCAGGTGTTCACCCCCCCGTTCATGACCGCGCGCGCGCTGGCGTGCGAGGCGTTCTACAGTGACTTCGTGGCGCCGGGAGCACCGGGTCCGGGGGCGTGGGTGGAGATCGACTTCGGACCGCCGCTGGCGGCCCGGCTCAACAAGGACTGGTCCTTTCTGGGGGTGACCGGGTGAGCTCGCCCTACGAGGTCGTCGTCGTCGGCTCGGGCGCGGGCGGCGGCGTGGTAGCCGGCGAACTCGCCGACCGCGGGCGCCGGGTGCTGCTGCTCGAAGCCGGGCCCCACAAGACAGCCGCGGACTACATGCGCTGGGAGGCGTGGGCGAACCACGAGCTGTGGTGGCCCCCGGCGTTCGCGGAGCCGTTCCTCGAGAACGAGCCGCCGCTGATCATGTTCCGCGGGCGGTCGGTGGGCGGCACGACCGCGATCAACACGAAGGTCGCGCTGCGCCCCGACGCCGAGGACTACGCCAAATGGCACCAGGCCTCCGGCCTGACGGGGGCGGACGGCGTGCCGTTCTCAGAGGCCGACCTGACGCCGTACCTCGAGCGGGTCGAACGGCGGCTGGGGGTCCGCGAGCGCAGCGACTGGCAGCAGTGCGTGCGTACGGTCGCGGCGGGATTCGACGCGCTCGGCGCCGAGCTCGAGCCGGTGCTCTCGTACACCGACGAGAATTGCATGCGCTGCGGCTCCTGCCTGCAGGGATGTCCCACAAACGCCGGCAAGTCGACGCTCAACACGTACATCCACCCGCCCTGGGCGCGAGGACGGCTCGAGCTGAGCGCGGACTGCACGGCGCAGCGGGTGCTGATCGAGGATCGCGGCGCAGGCCCCGAGGCGGTCGGGGTTGAGTACCTCGACCCCGACGGGCAGCTGCGCGCGGTCGCGGCCCAGGTCGTCGTCCTCGCCGCGGGTGCGCTGTGCACCCCCGGACTGCTGCTCCGCTCGGGCGTGCGCGAGGCGGCGGGCGGCTCGCCGAGCAGCGAGCTGATCGGCCGGCACCTCGGCTTTCACCCCGCTCGCCTCGTCGAGGGGTTGTTCGACGAGGTCCAGGACGCGCACATGGTCTATCCGATCACCGCGCACTGCATGAAGTTCCGCCACGACGCGGACGGCGGCTTCGTCGTCGAGGCGGCGACCGTCCAGGACCCGATCGGGTTCGCGACCGCGCTCTGCGACGAGCACGGGCAGCCCGTGTGGGGAGGAGAGCTGGTCGAGAACCTTCGCCGCTACCGCTACTTCACCGGGCTGCTGACGATGGTCAGCGACGAGAACCACGGGACCGCCTGGGTCGACGACCTTGGTGTGGACCGGTACTCGTACGACTTCTCGGAGACCGAGCGCCGGCGCAACGACGAGTCGCTGCGGTTCGCCACCGAGGTGTTGGTCGCGGCGGGGGCAAAGCGCGTGTTCCACACCGAGGTGCTCAGCACCCACGTACAGGGTGGTTGCCGGATGGGCTCCGACCCGCTCCGCTCGGTCGTCGACGCCAACGGCGAGAGCCACGACGTCCGGCGCCTGTTCGTCGGCGACAGCTCGGTGATCCCGCGCACGCCCGCAGTCAACCCCTCACTGACGATCATGTCGCTTGCCGCGCGGCTGGCGGACTACCTCCACGCGGGCGGGCATGGGTACTTCTCGAGCGCGACGCGGGCGATCGCCGCTTGAGCGCCTTACGGTTCGAGCTCCACCTCGACCAGGATCGGGTCCTGGCGCGCGGCAAGCCCGGGGAGCACCTCGTCGAGCGTGCCGAGCAGCGTGTCGAGCTCGCACACGCGGACCGCCTCGCAGCCGAGCCCGCGAGCGATCCCGGCGAAGTCGATTCCCGGGAACCCTGGCCAGGCCGCGGTCCCTCCGCGCTCGCGTGCCTGAGCGTCCATGATCGCGTACCCGCCGTTGTTCATGATGATCACCAGCACGCCGGCGTCGTAGCGGGCCGCCGACCAGAGCGACTGGATCGCATACATCGCCGAGCCATCGCCGACGACGGCGATCACGGGACGATCCGGGAGCGCCATCCGCAGCCCTATCGCTCCCGTCAGGCCGAATCCCAGCCCGCCATTCGCGTTGGCGAGGAACCCGAGCGGCGTGCGCGCCGGGATCCGCTCGAGCAGCTCGGGGCGGCTGGACGGCGTCTCCTCCACGAGCACCACGTCCGCTCCGAGACGGTCGGCGAGCGCGGCGAGCACGTGACCGGCGCGGAGCTTCTCGCCGGGGGCCGGCGGGTCGGGCGTTGGCGGGGGCGCGTGGAGCGGCCCCTCGGGCGCGGTCCCGCGAGCCGGGACCTGCGCGACGAGCGCGGCGCAGGTCCCGGCGACGGGCGCGAGCACGCCGACGTCGCAGCCGCTCCGATGGACTTCCTCGGGGTCCTCGCTGATCACAGCAACGCGTGTTCCCGGCTCCAGCAGCGGCACCTCCGCGTCGAACACGTAGGTCCTGAGCGCGTGCGTGCCGACCGCGATCACGAGATCGTGCGGGGCCAGCCGCTCGTGCATCCGCGCGCGCATCCACGGGAGGTGTCCGGCAAACAGCGGATGGATCTGGGGGAACCCGGGGCGGCTTCCGAACGACTCCTGCCACACGGGGCTTCCGAGCGCCTCGGCGAGCGCGGTCACCGACTCCCAACCGGCGTCGCTCGCGGCACCCGCGCCGACCACAAGCACGGGACTGCGCGCGGCGCCGATCAGCTCCACAAGCTCCTCCACCTCAGCGTGGTCGACCGCCGACGGGCGCAGCACCTGGGCGGGCGCGCCAATCGCCAACGGGTCGGCCTCCTGGTCCCAGTCGCCCATCGGCACGACGACAAGCGCAGGTCCCCGACCTGTGAGTGCCTCGTGGTAGGCGCGGGCGATCGCGCCCGGGACGTCCTGCGCGCGGACCGGCAGGCTGGTCCACACCGGATATTCGCCTGCCATCCGCTCGAGCGCGCGGCCGGCGAGGAACGGCGAGCTCGCGAGCTGGCGCCGGTCCTGCTGCCCGACCACGACCACCAGCGGCGCGCGGCAGTCACGGGCATTCGCGATAGCGTTGATCGCGTTGCCAAGCCCAGGTGCGGTGTGCAGGTTGACGAACGTTGGCGATCCTCGGCCGATCGCATAGCCGGTGGCCATCCCGACGACCGATGCTTCATGCAGGCCGAGCACGAACTCGAGGTCGGACGGAAGGTCGGTCAGGAATGCGACCTCGGTCGAGCCCGGATTGCCGAAGATCCTCGTCATCCCAAGGCGGCGCATCACGTCGAACGTGCGGTCGCGGATGTTCACGGGTGAGATCGTTTCAGTTTCGCCAGCGCCGATGACCGGAGCCGCGGCGTGACAGACGTGAGCTCGACTCAGGCCGAGCGTGCCACCGCCGGCGAGACCCAGACCGTCGTCGCAGCCCGCCGACTGCGCGACGCGCGCACGGTGTTCATCGGCGTTGGCCGGCCGAGCACCGCCGCGATGCTCGCGCGTCTGGTGCACAACCCCGAGTTGGTGCTGGTCTACGAGTCCGGCACGGTCGGCGCGAAGCCGTTTCACATCCCGCTGTCGATCGGCGATGGGGAGCTCGCGGCGACGGCCGACTTCGTCGTCTCGGTGCCTGAGATGTTCAACTACTGGATCGGCCCGGGGCGGATCGAGGTGGCGTTCCTCGGCGCCGCGCAGGTGGACCGGTATGCGAACCTCAACTCGACCGTGATCGGAGATTACGAGCACCCGAAGGCACGGCTGCCGGGCGCCGGCGGCGCACCCGAGATCGCCGCCAACTGCGATGAAGTGATCGTGATCGCCCCCCACAGCACGCGTACGTTCGTCGAGCGGCTGGACTTCGTGACGACCGTCGGCCACGGCGACGGTCCAGGCGCGCGCGAGCGGCTCGGGTTCCGCGGCGCAGGGCCGACCGCCGTGATCACTGACCTCGGGGTGCTCGAGCCCGACCCGGCCACCAAGCAGCTGGTGCTCACGCACGTGCACACGGGCGTCAGCGTGGAACAGGTTCTGGAGGCGACAGGCTGGGACCTTCGTGTCGCCGAGGAGCTTCTCGTCACCGAACCACCGACCGAGGAGGAGCTGCCTGCATTGCGGGAGCTCGTGTCGAGGTGAGCCCACAGGAGAGAGAGGAATGACCGAGCAAGCGATCGAGCCGCGTGCCATCTACGACGCGGCCAGCGACACCCCGACGAGCTACATGCGCGAGGACGAGGACGCGCACCCGTCGCTCGACTGCCCGACGTACAAGTCGACCGCGCTACGGCACCCCGAGCAGGCGCTCATCTACCTGCCGCAGACCGTGACCGAGATCACCGGGCCGCAGCTCGGCTCCGAGCGGGTCCGGGAAAACGACAACGATCTCCTCGCTCAGCACGAAGGCGAGCCGATCGGCGAGCGGATCACCGTCTCGGGCCACGTGTACGACACCGAGGGCAAAGCACTGCGCGAGACGCTCGTAGAGATCTGGCAGGCGAACGCTGCCGGGCGCTACCTGCACCGCTGGGACCGCTGGCCGGCGCCGCTTGACCCGAACTTCTCCGGCGCGGGCCGGTGCGTGACCGACGACGAGGGCCGCTACCAGTTCACGACGATCAAGCCCGGGCCGTACCCGTGGGGCAACCATTACAACGCCTGGCGGCCCGCCCACATCCACTTCTCGCTGCTCGGGAGGGCGTTCGCCCAGCGGCTGGTGACGCAGATGTACTTCCCCGGCGACCCGTTCTTCCCGTACGACCCGATCTTTAATTCGGTGCGTGACCCTGCGGCACGCGAGCGGATGATCTCGAGCTTCTCGATCCACGACACCGTGCCGCACTGGGCGGCGGCGTACCACTTCGACATCTACCTGCGCGGCCCGGGCGCGACCCCGTTCGAGGAGGCGCATTGATCTTCAAGACCACCCCATCGCAGACCGTCGGCCCGTACTTCGCGATCGGGCTTCCGTGGGATGTCGGCCCGCAGGCGGTCGCGGAGGGCACCCCGGGGGCGATCACGATCAGCGGCACGGTCTACGACGGCGCATGGCGAGCCGATCCCCGACCACCTGATCGAGACCTGGCAGGCCGACGCAGACGGCCGGTTCGCTGACGTGCACGGCTACGGCGGCGCCTCGAAGGTGGCGGGCTTTCGCGGGTTCGCGCGATATGGCCTCGAGGACGGCGACGGCCGCTACGAGATCCGCACTGTCAAGCCGGGGCCGGTGCCGGGGCTCGGCGCGAGGACACAGGCACCGCACATCGATGTCTCCCTGTTCGCGCGCGGGATGCTGAACCGCGTCGTCACCAGGATCTACTTCGCCGACGAGCCCGAGCTGAACGCCGCCGACCCGGTGCTGGCCACGGTCCCAGCGGAGCGTCGCGGTACGCTGCTCGCCGAACCGATCGACGGCGGCTACCGGTTCGACATTCGCGTGCAGGGCGAGGGCGAGACTGTCTTCTTTGCCATCTGATGACCGAGCTGCTGCCGCTGTCCGACGCCGTGCGCGAGCTTGTCTCAGACGGGGACTCGGTGGCGCTCGAGGGATTCACCCACCTGATTCCGTTCGCCGCAGGCCACGAGCTGCTCCGCCAGCGCCGGTGCGAGCTCGAGCTGATCCGGATGACCCCGGACGTCCTGTATGACCAGATGATCGGGATGGGTGCCGCACGCAAGCTCATCTTCTCCTACGGCGGCAATCCGGGAGTCGGATCGCTGCACAGATTCCGCGACGCGATCGAGCACGGCTGGCCCCGCGAGATCGAAGTCGAGGAGCACAGCCACGCCGGCATGGCCTGCCGGTACGTCGCCGGCGCAAGCGACCTACCGTTCGCCGTCCTGCGCGGATACTTTGGCACGGACCTGAATCACCGCACACGGGTCGCCCCGATCACGTGCCCGTTCACCGGAGAGCAGCTCGTGGCGGTGCCGGCATTGCGCCCGGACGTGGCGATCATCCACGCACAGGAGTCCGATCGGGCGGGCAACGTGCAGCTGTGGGGGATTCCCGGGGTTCAGAAGGAGGCGGTGCTCGCCGCCGAGCGGTCGCTCGCCACCGTCGAGCGGATCGTCGACGAGCTCGAGCCGCGGCCCGGCGCCGTCGTGATCCCGGGCTGGGTGCTCGACGCGGTGGCAGAGGTACCGGGAGGATCGCGTCCCTCGTATTCGCATGGGATCACCGATCGCGACAACGACTTCTACCGGTTCTGGGACAAGGTGAGCCGCGACAGGGGTGAGTTCACCGGCTGGATGGACGAGCACGTGCTCGGTCCTCGCACGCGTGTATGAATGACGAGATGAGCATCGACATCGATCAGCTCACTGCGATCGACGTGCACGTGCACGCCGAGCGCAACGAGGACCAGCCGCAGGACCCGGTGACCACCGGGGTGCTCGAGGCGGCGGCGCGTTACTTCGGCGGGAGCCCTCCGCAGCCGACCGCGCGCGAGCTCGCCGGCTATTACCGCGAGCGCGGGATGATGGCGGTGATCTTCAACGTCGACGACGAGGCGGGAATGGGGCGCCGCAGGCTCGGCAACGAGGAGGTGCTCGCCGCGGCGCGCGAGAACCCCGACGTGCTGATCCCGTTCGCGAGCGTCGACCCGCACAGGGGCAAGCTCGCCGTGCGCCAGATTCACGAGCTGATCGAGGCCGGCGCGCGCGGCTTCAAGTTCCACCCCAACACGCAGGCGTTCTGGCCGAACCACCGCGACCACTATCCGCTGTATGAGCCGATCGCGGACGCTGGGCTGATCGCCCTATTTCACTCCGGCACGACCGGGATCGGCGCGGGCATGCCGGGCGGGGGCGGGGTGCGCCTGAAGTACTCCAACCCGATGTGCATCGACGACGTCGCCGCAGACTTCTCCGACCTGAAGATCATCCTCGCGCACCCCTCGTTCCCGTGGCAGGACGAGGCACTCGCGATCGCCGTACATAAGCCGAACGTGTACATCGACCTGTCGGGCTGGTCGCCGAAGTATTTCCCTGAGAACCTGATCCGCTACACGAACTCGCAGCTCAGGCACAAGATGCTGTTCGGTTCCGACTACCCGCTGATCACCCCCGACCGGTGGCTGGACGATTTCGCGAAGCTCCCGATCAAGGACGAGGTGCGCCCGCTGGTGCTCAAGGAGAACGCCGCGCGGCTGCTGGGGCTGCGCGAGTGACAGGGCTGTTCGGCGGGATCTATGCCCGCGGCGGCGCGGCCGGAGCAGTCAGTGACGAGGCGTGGGTGCAGGCGATGCTCGACGTCGAGGCGGCGCTCGGCGGGCCGCAGCTGCAGGCCGCCGAGATCGACCTCGCACAGCTCGGGCAGGAGGCCGCCCAGCACGCCTCGCCGGTCGTCCCGCTCGCGGAGCGCTTCGCCGAAACGCATGCGGGGGCGACGAGCCAGGACATCCTCGACACGGCGATGATGCTCGTCGCTGCCCGCGCCCGGGAGCCGATCCTCGAGGACGCCGGCGCGGCGGTGGCTGCTGCGGCAGAGCTCGCCGAGCTCCACCGAGACACGCCGTTGATGGGCCGGACGCTGCTGCAGGATGCGCTGCCCACGTCGTTCGGGCTGGCGGCGGCGGGCTGGATGACCGCAATCGACGAGGCCTCGCGCGAGCTGCGCGCAGCGCCGCTCGCCGTTCAGATGGGCGGGCCCGTCGGCCACCGCGACCCCGCCGTGGCCGACGCCGTGGCCGAGCGCCTCGGGCTCGATGCGCCGCCGCTGCCGTGGCACACCGATCGCGTGCGCCCTGCGCGTCTCGCGGCATCGCTCGGGCTGCTCGCCGGGGCGCTCGCGAAGCCCGCGCGCGATGTCACGATCTCCGAAGAGCTCCGCGAGGGCGTCCCCGGCCGCGGCGGCTCGAGCGCGATGGCGCACAAGCGCAACCCCGTCGCGGCGGTGTCGGTGCTGGCATGCACGCGGCGCACTCCGGGGCTGGTCGCGACGATGCTGGCGTGCATGGAGCAGGAGCGCGAGCGGGCGGCGGGGGCCTGGCAGGCGGAGTGGGGGACGATCACCGACCTGCTGCGGCTGGCCGGGTCCGCGGCCGCGTGGGCGCGGGACATGCTCGAGCACCTCGAGGTCGACGCTGGCGCGATGCGGTCCGGCGCGGGCACCGCCGCGGACCTCGGCGCCACCTCGGCGCTGATCGACCGCGCGCTCGAGGCGCGCGCGCGATGACTGCGCTCCATCACGAGATCATTGGTCCGGAGGGGGCGCCTGTGGTGCTGATGGGCGAATCGCTGGGCACGAACCTGCGGATGTGGGACCGCCAGCTGCCACTCGCCGACCGGTTCCGTCTCGTTCGCTTCGACCACCGAGGTCAGGGCGCCTCGCCGGCCCCGCCGGGGCCGTACGAGATAGCTGATCTCGCGTGTGACGTGATCCAACTGCTCGACCGGCTCGGCTGCGAGCGGGTGCACTATTGCGGACTGTCGCTCGGAGGGATGGTGGGGATGTGGCTCGCTGCAAACGCTCCCGAGCGGCTTGACCGTCTTGTGCTTATGTGCACGGCCGCCTACATGCCGCCCGCCTCGATGTGGGAGGAGCGGATCGCCGTCGTTTCCCGCGCGGGCACGGTGGAGCCGCTCGCCGACGCCGTGCTGGCGCGCTGGCTGACCCCGGAGTTCGCCGCCGCAAACCCGGAGCTGCGGGCGTCGCTGCGCGGGGTGCTGGCGCAGGCGCCGCCGGAGGGCTACGCCGCGTGCTGCGGCGCGATCGCCCGGATGGACCTGCGCGGGGAGCTCGAGTCGATCCAGGCACCGACGCTCGTGATCTCGGGCGCTGAGGATCTCGCGACGCCGCCCGGGCAGCAGCGCCTGATCGCGCGAGCGATCCCTGCCGCCCGGCACACGGTCAGCCCGGGGGCGCACCTCGTCGCGGTCGAGCAGCCGGAGCGCATAAACCAACTCATCCTGGAGCACCTGTCATGAACCACGACCAGTACGAGCAGGGGATGCGCACTCGCCGGGAGGTCCTCGGCGACGAGCACGTCGACCGCGCGATCGCCCGCACCACGCCGCTGACCGAACCCTTCCAGGAGTTCATCACCGGATATGCGTGGGGTGCCGTGTGGAGCCGGCCCGGGCTCGACCGACGCACGCGCAGCGCGATCACGCTGGCGGTCCTGACCGCGCTCGGCCGCGAGCAGGAGCTCGAGCTGCACCTGCGCGCGGCGCGCCGCAACGGCTTGAGCGACGAGGAGATCGGAGAGGTACTGCTGCAGACCGCGGTGTACGCCGGGGTTCCAGCGGCCAACGCCGCGTTTGCGATCGCGCAACGCGTGCTCGACGAATAACAGGAGGTAGACACATGGCCCTTCGCGAGTCACCACCGTTCCGCGCCGACCACGTCGGCAGCCTGCTGCGCCCGCCCGAGCTGCTCGCGGCGCGCGAGGATCACGCCGCCGGCCGGATCGACGACGAGCAGCTGCGCGCCGCCGAGGACGAGGCGATCCGCGAGGTCGTGGCGCTCCAGCGCGACGTCGGCCTGCGCACCGCCACCGACGGCGAGTTCCGCCGTGCCTCATGGCACATGGACTTCATCTATTCGCTCGACGGGATCAGCACCACGCCCGGAGGGCTGAAGATCCAGTTCCACAACGAGCAGGGCGACCTCGAGTTCACCCCGGCGGCGCTGCACGTGGACGGGAAGCTGGGAGTCTCCGAGACGATCTTCGGGGACGCGTTCGAGTTCCTGAAGTCCTGCGTGTCCGCGGAGCAGATGCCGAAGCTGACGATCCCCTCGCCGAGCATGGTCCACTACCGCGGCGGACAGGCTGCGATCGACGAGTCGGTCTACCCGGACATGGATTCCTTCTGGGCCGACCTGGTCGCCGCCTACCGCGAGGAGGTTCGCCGCCTCGCCGACCTCGGTTGCACCTACCTGCAGTTCGACGACACCAGCCTCGCGTACCTGAACGACCCCAAGCAGCGCGAGTACGTGCGCGAGATCGGCGGCGACGCCGAGCACCAGCACGAGGCGTACATCAGCCACATCAACGAGGCGCTCGCCGAGCGGCCCGAGGGGATGTCGGTAACGACCCACATGTGCCGCGGCAACTTCCGATCCTCGTGGGTAGCCGAAGGGGGCTACGACTTCGTCGCCGAGGCGCTGTTCAACGAGCTGTCCGTCGACGGGTTCTTCATGGAGTGGGACGACGCACGCTCGGGCGGCTTTGAGCCGCTGCGGTTCCTACCCAAGGACAAGGTCGTCGTGCTCGGGCTTGTCACGACCAAGCGCGGCGAGCTCGAGGATCGCGAGTTGCTGCTCCGGCGGATCGAGGAGGCGTCGAGGTACGCCGATCTCGACCAGCTCTGCCTGTCGCCCCAATGCGGGTTCTCCTCGACGGTCGAGGGCAACCTGCTGAGCCGTGAGCAGCAGGCCGACAAGCTGCGGCTGATCGTCGACGTCGCCCAGGAGGTGTGGGGGGCGGGGGTCAGCAACGCCGCAGCACCGGCATGAGGCGGTGGTCGGCCAGCCGCGGGTTCAGCGGAGAGGGAGGGATTCGAACCCTCGATGGACGAAACCGCCCATACCGGTTTTCGAGACCGGCGCATTCAACCGCTCTGCCACCTCTCCGGGGTGTTAGCGGCCTGAGAGGCTAGCGCGAGCCCGGCGCGCTCCTCCCGCACGGTGAGTCAGGACGAACGATGGCGATCCGGTTCGGTATGGCTTAACCAAATCGCCATCGTTCGCGTCCTCGGAGCGCCGGGCGCCCGGCCAGCGCCGACCCGCCCCTACGTCCGCCGCGGGGCGAAGAACGTTCGCAGCAGGTTCGCGCACTCGTCGGCGAGCAGCCCCGACTCGACCTGCGGGCGGTGGTTGAGCTGCGGGACGTCGAGCACATCCAGCACGCTGCCGGCGGCACCCGCCTTCGGGTCACGCGCGCCGAACACGACGCGCGGCAGGCGTGCGAGCACGATCGCACCGGCGCACATCGCGCACGGCTCGAGCGTGACGTACATCACCGAGTCGAGTACGCGCCAGCTCCCGAGTGCCCGGGCCGCCTCCCGCAACGCGATCATCTCCGCGTGCGCGGTCGGGTCCTCGCGAAGCTCGCGCTCGTTGTGGCCGGCGCCGATCACCTCGCCGTCGTGGACGACCACCGCTCCGATCGGGACGTCCTCGTGCTCGAGCGCCTGCTGGGCCTCGCGGATCGCCAGCCGCATGAAGTATTCGTCCCGTGGGAAGAAGTGTGTGGGCATCGGAGCGCCGGCGGTACCGTTGAAAGCGATCCTTTCCCGGCTCGACGATGTTAAGCATCGGGGGCGACCTCACAGGGATCCATGACTGTTTCCAACCCGCGCTCTGTCATCTGCCGCGTCGCCGGCTCGACGCTCCTGGCGTTCACGATCGCCATCGGAAGCGCTGCGCTCTCGGCCGGCCCGGCGAGCGCCGCGGGCTACATCCCGGGCGTGGTCGTGGTCGGCTCCTCGCCCGACGCGCCGGCGCAGATCGTCAGGGTCCCTCGCGGAGTGACGGTCGCGGGGGAGGTCGCGCGGCTTCGCCACCAGCGCGGCGTCGCCTACGCGGCGCCCGACTTCCTCGCGCACGCGGCGGGCGGCGTGCGGCCGGGGTGGTTTCCAGACGACCGCGGGAACACCGGTGTCACCGCCGGCTGGCAGCGCCTGCAGTGGAACTTCCTGGCCGCGGCCGGGGTCAACGCGCCGGCGGCATGGGCCCACCTGCTGGCGGTGCACCGCGCGGGTGCCGAGGGCGTCGTCGTCGCGGTGCTCGACACGGGTGTCGCGTACCGCGACTGGCACCAGTTCCGCAGGTCCCCAGACTTCGCCTGGACGCGGTTCACGGCGCCATACGACTTCATTGCCCACAACCGGTACCCGCTCGACCGCGAGGGCCACGGCACGTTCGTGAGCGGCGTGATCTCGGAATCGACCAACAACGGCGTCGGCCTGACCGGGCTCGCGTACGGGGCGGCGATCATGCCGGTGCGCGTGCTCGACGCGAATGGGTTCGGCGACGCCGCGACGATCGCCAGGGGGATTCGCTACGCCGTCGATCATGGCGCCCAGGTGATCAATCTGAGCCTCGAGTTCGACCCGTCGATCAGCGCCGGCGACATCCCGGGCATCCTCGCGGCAATCCGGTTCGCCCATCGCCGGGGAGTGGTCGTGGTCGGGGCGTCGGGCAACGAGGGGGAGACGCAGATCGCGTATCCCGCCCGTGACTCCGACGCGATCTCGGTCGGCGCGACCACGCTCGACCGGTGTCTGGCCGACTACTCCAACGGCGGCGCCAAGCTCGATCTGGTCGCGCCCGGCGGAGGCGACGATTCGAGCGGCCTCCCCAACGACCCGTCGTGCCACCCGGGGCGGAACCTGCCCGACATCTACCAGATGACGTTCGCCGATCCGAGCAACCCGGGGCGCTTCAGCTTCCCGGGCGGGTGGTACGGCACCTCGATGGCTGCCCCCGAGGTCTCGGCCGCTGCCGCGATGGTGATCGCGAGCGGCGTGATCGGACGCCACCCGACGCCGGCCCAGATCCTCGCCAGGCTCGAGTCGACCGCGCAGTCGCTCGGCGGCGCGAAGCCGAACTCCGACTACGGCTACGGGCTGCTCGACGTCGGCGCCGCGACGGCGCCGACCGCCTGAGCCGGCGCGGCGAGGCCGCGGGGATCAGGTGGTCCTGACGATCAGGACCGAGCAGGGCGCGTGGTGGGAGACCTTGTTCGGGACCGATCCGAGCAGAAACCGCTTCGCCCCGGTCATCCCCTTGTTGCCGACCACGATCAGGTCGACACGCTGCTCTTCGGCGACGTCGAGGATCGCGTCCGCGGCATCCCCCTGGCGCGCGTGGCTCTCGACCCGATCGACGCCGGCGCCCTGCGCGTCCGCGCAGGCGCGGTCGAGCAACTCGAGCACGTCAGCGCGAGGATTGACGGTCCACTCGACGTCGGCGGGGATCTGCGTGCGCTCGAGCTGCAGCCGCTCGTCGGCGGTGGGCTCGTAGACGCTGACGATCTCCAGCTTGGCGTGTAGCTCCACCGCGAGCCCGATCGCATGGCGGACCGCTACCGACGCGGTCTCGGAGCCGTCCGTTCCGACCAGGATCGATGCGAACACGGGCCGATCGTAGACCGGTTCAGGCGAGCTTCGTGATCGCGATCACCATCCCGGCGAGGGTGAACACGATGATCGCGATCTGCATCCAGAACCAGTGCCGCGGCATCAGTTCACGGTAGCGCCCCGGCGCGGACGCCGGGCGGAGCTACACGGCGACGACGGACGGGAAGCGAACGGTCACCCCGCGCGGCACCACGAACACCGGTGAGATCGCGTTCTCGATCGCGTTCCACGACGAGGAGGAGATCATCACACGGCCCTCGGCCGCCTCGAGCCGCGAGCCGACGACCAGCAGATCGACGTACGGCTCGTCGCGGGTGACGCGTGCGCCGAGGCTCTCGCCCAGCTCACGCGCGGTCTCGATCGCCGAGTCGTCGCCCGCTTCGGCGAGCACTCCGATACGGCCGAACCGGGTTATGTGGTCGGTGCGGTAGTTGGCGGGCGCGATCGCGACGGCCGCCGGCCCGCCCTCGAGCAGCGCCTCCGCCGACTTCTGCGGAGCGACATGGCCGGGCGCGGTGCGGTAGTCGGAGCCGAACACGACGATGTCCGCGTGCTCGTCCTCGGCGAGCCACCGGATGCCCTCCGCAGTCGAGGGGCTCACGACCACCCGGCGCTCGATGTCGAGGTCTCCCAGCGTGCGGGCGCCACGCTCGAGCAGCGTCCTCGCCTCGGAGGCTTCGACCAGCTCGCGCTCGTGGTCGGCCTGGGTCGCGTGGCGGACGAACGCGAGCACCAGCTCGGCGCCCGCGCCGGCCAGCGACTGGGCGAGCATCAGCGCGTCGTGGTCGTTGGGAGTGTCGTCGTAGGAAACGATTGCCGTGGGTGCCATCGCTGCGCTCCAGTCGTCGGTTCGATCCGCTTGGCTTCGCGACAGAGTCGCAACGACTGGCCATCAGCGCCAGTGAAGTTCGTCATGATCTTGATAAGTTCTGCTGATGCTGAACACGGGCCGCCTGCAGGTTCTCTCGGAGGTGGTCAAGCGCGGCTCGTTCTCGGCGGCGGCCGAGGAGCTGTCGTACACGCAGTCGGCCGTTTCGCAGGCGGTCGCGCGGTTGGAGTCCGAGGTCGGGGCGACGCTCGTCGTCCGGGATCGCCGCGGCGTGCGGCCGACCGCCGCGGGCGCCACGCTGGTCGAGCACGCCGACGCGATCTTCGCCCAGATCGAGGCGGCGGAGGCCGACCTTGCGGCGGTGCTCGGGGTGCGGGGCGGCCGGCTGCGCGTAGCCTCGTTCCCGTCCGCCGGCGGGACGCTGATGCCGCTCGCGGTCGCCTCATTCAGACGCGGTCATCCGGACGTCGCGCTGTCGCTCGCGGAGGGGGAACCCGAGGAGATCGCGCCGCGGCTCCGGGCGGGCGAGTTCGACCTGGCGCTGCTGTTCGAGTTCCCGGGCGCGCGTGAGCGCCCGAGCAAGGGCCTTCGCGCGGTCACGCTGCTCGAGGATCCGATGCACGTGGCGCTGCCGGCCGACCATCGGCTGGCCTCGAAGCCCGCGCTGCGGCTGTCAGATCTGGGCAACGAGGACTGGGTACAGACGTCTGAGACGAGCCCGTGCGCGCGACACGTCGTCAGACTGTGCCTGGCGGCCGGCTTCGAGCCGAAGGTAACGTTCGAGAGCGACGACTACGAGACCGTCCAGGGCCTGGTCGCAGCGGGTGTGGGAGTCGGGCTGATCCCGCGACTCGCGCTGACCCACGTGCATCCCGGGGTGGTGGTCAGGGAGCTGTCGCCACGCAGCCCGGCGCGCAAGGTCGTCGCGGCGACGATGTCAGGTCCCGGGATCGCGCCGGCCGCCCCGAAGATGCTCCAGATCCTGTCCGACGTGGCGCAGGCGCCCGGCTCCGCGGCGCGCTGATTCACTTCGCCGGTGGCGCGTGAACGCAGACTGTCGTTCGGCGACGTAGCTGAGCTCTACGACCACGCCCGCCCCGGCTACCCGGCGGAGCTGGTCGACGAGGTGCTCGAGTTCGCGCACGCCGGACGCGGCGCCCGGGCGCTGGAGGTCGGGGCGGGAACCGGCAAGGCGACGGTCCTGTTCGCCGACCGCGGACTCGAGCTGGTCGCGCTGGAGCCGAGCCCCGCGATGGCGGCTGTGCTGACGCGCAACTGCGAGGGCCGCGTCGCTGTGACCGTAGAGCAGGCCGAGTTCGAGCGCTGGCCCCACGGTTCACAGCGGTTCCGGCTGCTGTTCTCGGCCCAGGCGTGGCACTGGATCAACCCCGAGGTTCGTTACGCGCACGCGCGCGAGGCGCTCGAGGTGGGCGGGGCGCTGGCGTTGTTCTGGAACCGGGTCGACTGGGAGTCGTGCGCGATCCGGGAGGAGCTGGCCGACGCTTACCGTCGCGTCGCACCGGATCTGGGCGGCGACGCTGGTCCCGGACCGATGCATCCGTCGAACCGGGAGCGAGAGTGGTGGGCGGACTGGTCGTCGGAGCTGGCGGCGGCGCCCGGGTTCGCCCCGCCGGAGCGGCGGCGCTTCAGGTGGCGCGAGACATATGCGACCTCGGCGTACCTCGAGGTGCTGAGGACCCATTCCGACCACATCGTGCTCGGAGCGCAGCGTCTCGACGAGCTGATGGACGCAATCGGCGCCGTGCTCGACCGCCACGGCGGAGCGCTTCCGCTCGACTACGTGGCCGAGCTGTGGTTGGCGCGCGCGACGGACGATCCTCCCCTCCGTCCTGGGTAGCCTTGAGGGTCAGGCGATGTTCGAGCAGACCGCCCACAACGCGCGCGGGACCGCAGCCGCGCACGACGCGCCGCCGGAGCAGGAGCGGCCTCCGAGCCGCGCGCGCACGGCGCTCTACCGCGTGCTACTCGGGGTGCTGTCGACGCTCGTCAGCATCAACCTGTGGACCGGCGGCCCGATATTCGCGCTGTGGGTCGGCTCGCGGGTCCAGGCCTCGATCGGCACCCTCTCGATGGCCGCTGTCGGCGCGACGATCGGCGCGCTGATCGTCGTCACGTACGTGCTCTACAAGCTGCTTGCGTGGCTCAACGTGCGGTATTACGCGGCGATCGGGCGGAAGCTGCCGCGACAGCAGGCGGCGTGGCTGAAGCCGATGAGCGGCGAGCGCCGGTCGGTTGCGGTGCGGCGCCCGTTGTCGGGCGTCGAGCGGATCGTGGTGATCTCGGTGGTGGTCGCCGTGCTCGTGTTCGAGATCTGGTTCTTCTTCTTCGCCCACTACACGCTGGTTAGTTGAGGCGAGAGCGCGGCTCGCGCCACATCCGCCACAGCGGCGGAGCGTCGTCGGCGTAGCTTCCCTCGTCGACGACCTCGAACCCGTGGTGCTCGTATAGCGCCCGGTTGCGGGGCGTCGACGCCTCCAGATACGCGGGCACCCGTTCGGCGTCGCAGCGTTCGAGCATCGGCCGCAGCAGGGCCGCGCCGAACCCGCGGCCCTGCCACGTCGGCGTCACGCCGATCGCGGGCAGGTACCAGTGCGGGTCGTGGGGATGGTTGTTCTCCATCCACGTGATCGCCCTCAGCAGCCGCGTCGAGTCCGCTCGGAGGTTGGTGACGATCGCCGGCAGCAGCCGCAGCTGGGCGACCCAGCCGAGATGCCACGTGCCCGGCGGCATCCAGAGGGCGGTCCCGATCAGCTGCTCGTGGACGTAGCTCTCGCCATGGGGCAGCCAGATCCGCCCGGCGAACGTCGCGAAGCCGCGCTCCATCCGAGCCATCCGCTTGGCGTCGTCGCGCACGATCCAGCGGAAGTGCGGGTCGTCGTAGAAGGCGCGCGCGAGCGTTATCGCGACCTGCCGCAGCTCGCCTGGGGTCGACTTGCGGATGTCCCCGCCGTCCGGCCGCGGACGGTCCGCGGCGGTCGGACTCGGAGCTTCCGGGGACGTGCTCACCATGGCGGTTAGCATCACGCTGCTGTCAGTCCAAGTCAATAATCGAGAGCTCGAGTCGAGCGCGCGGGATCTCTCCCAACAGGCGCGGCGGCTGGCCGACGAGATCGAGGCTCGCCGCGCGCTCCCGGACGAGCTGCTCGCTTTGCTGCGCGACTCTGGGCTGATGCGCGCCGGAGCCTCGGCCGACGTGGGCGCTCCCGAGCTGCCGCCGGCCGTGACGCTCGGCTGCGCGGAGGAGATCGCGCGCGGGGATGCCTCCGCCGGATGGTGCGTGTCGATCGCGGCGACCAGCAGCCTGCTCGCGGGCTACCTGCCCGACGGCCCGCGCCGCGAGCTGTTCGGCGATCCCGAGCTGATCGCGGCCGGCGTGTGGGCGCCGCGCGGCACCGCGCGGCGAGTGGACGGTGGCCTGGCCATCTCGGGGCGCTGGGCGTTCTGCAGCGGCATCTCGCACTCGGCGGTCCTGTTCGCGGGCTGCATGCCGGCCGAGCCCGCGCCCGATGGCGCGCGGCCGGCCCCGATCGTGGTCGCGTTGCCGAAGGACCGTCTC
The DNA here is from genome assembly GCA_963800475.1 of uncultured Solirubrobacterales bacterium. Classification (GTDB taxonomy): domain Bacteria; phylum Actinomycetota; class Thermoleophilia; order Solirubrobacterales; family Solirubrobacteraceae; genus Palsa-465. Next base: position 1,001,017 of record CAWDAZ010000002.1, read on the forward strand.
GAGGTGCTCGACACATGGCACACGCTCGGGCTGCGCGGCACCGGCAGCCACGACGCGGTAGCCGACGAGGTGATCGTGCCGAGCGACCGCGCGTTCTCGCTGTTTGAGGGACCGGCGCTCGACCGGCCCCTGTATCGGTTCCCGATCTTCGGGTTCTTCGCGCTGTCGATCGCGGCCGCGGCGCTCGGGAACGCGCGCGGCGCAATCGACGAGTTTCTGGAGCTCGCGGTGGGGAAGGTCGGGCTGGGCTCTACTCGGACGCTCGCCGAACGCTCTCCCACCCACGCCGCGATCGCCGAGCAGGAGTCGGCGCTGCGCGGCGCGCGGGCACAGTTCTACGCCGCGATCGACGCCGCCTGGGCGGCCTCGGAAGGTCCGGAGCCACCCTCGATCGAGCTACGCAACGGCCTGCGGCTGGCCGCCACGCACGCGACGCGGACCTCCGCCGACGTGGTGCGGTCGCTGTTCGACCTCGGCGGCGGCACCGTCATCTACGACGGTTCGCCGCTGCAGCGCCGGTTCCGCGATGCGTTCACCGCGACGGCCCACTTCCAGGTCAACGCCGCATCCCGGGAGCTGCAGGGGCGGGTGCTGCTCGGGCAGCCAGCGGACGCGGCGACGCTGTGACACCCGAGCCCGGGCGCCCGCGCGTCGAGGGCGTGCTGCCGTACTGGCTCGACCGACCCGACGAGGAGGCGCTCGAGCTCGCCGTCGCAGTCGAGTCCGCCGGACTGGACGCGCTATGGATCGGCGAGCTCGTGACGTTCGATGCGGTCGCGCTCGCGACGGCGATCGGAGACCGCACGAGCCGGCTGCGGCTTCGGCTCGGGCCGCTCGCGGCGGGCGTCCGCAGCCCGGCGGCACTCGCGCTGGCGGTCTCCTCGGTGGCGCGCCTGACGGGCAATCCGGTCGGGCTCGCGCTCGGTGCCTCGAGCCCGATGATCGTCGCGGGCTGGCACGACCGCCCGTGGGAGCACGCGGCGGCCCGGATGCGGGAGACGATCGAGGCGCTTCGCTCGATCCTCGCCGGCGAGCGCTCCGGCTACGCCGGCGATCACGTACGAACGCACGGGTTCCGGCTGCGAAGTCCGCTTCCTGAAACGACGATCTCAGTGGCGGCGTTCGGACCGGCGATGACGCGGGTCGCGGCGCGCCACGCCGACGAGGTGGTGCTGAACCTGGTGAGCCCGGAACATGTCGCCGCGATCCGAGCGGCGGTCGACGAGGCGGCAGATCAGGCGGGCAGGACGCCGCCGCCGCTGGCGGTGTGGCTCCCGGCCGCCGTCGACCCGGGAGACCGGGCGCGCGCGCAGCTTGCGTCGCAGCTCGCGATCTACCTGGCGCCCCCGGGCTACGGCGAGATGTTCTCCGGCCTCGGCTTTGGCGCACTCGTCGAGCAGGCGCGCGCCGGCGCCAGCCGCCCGGAGCTCGCCGCCATGGTGCCCGACGAGCTGCTTCAGCGAGTATGCGCGCTCGGGTCCGAGGCGGATGTGGCAGCTCGGATCTCGGCTTACCACGAGGCGGGCGCCGCGGTCGTCGGGGTGGTTCCCGCGACGGCCGAGGACCCGGGCGGGCGCCGCGTGCTCCGCGCGGTCGCCGCTGGCGGAGCGGCCGGGTCGTGATCGGCGAGCACGCTCCCGACAACGCGATGCGCGAACGCGACGAGATCGAGCGGTTCCGCGATCGCTGCAGCGATCTGATGCGCGAGCTGCTCGACGGGCTCGCCGCCGGTCCTTGCCGACCGCGCCCGTTCCCGGAAATCGAGGACGCGATCGGCTGGCCGCGGCGCCGGGTCGCCTCGGTGCTCGGCGGAGTCTGCCGCCTGCGGATGACCGAATTCGAGGGGCGGCGGCCGTACCGGTTCCTGGACGCGAGGCACTCTGCGTCTGGGAGATGGGAGATGTGGATGGATGCCGGGCAGGCCCGCGCTGTCCGCCGCGCCCGCCGACACGAAGCACAGCTTGGTACGACCCGCTAACAGACAGGAGCACCGATGTCGAGTTCGCCGCACGACTTCAACGCCCAGGTGATCGAGGAGTTCCGAGCCAACGACGGTCGCGTCGGAGGCATGTTCGAGGGCATGCCGCTGCTGCTGCTCCACAACACCGGCGCGCGGTCGGGCGTCGACCGAATCAACCCGGTGGCGTACCTGAAGGACGGCGATCGCTACGTCGTGTTCGCCTCGAAGGGTGGAGCGCCGACGAACCCCGGCTGGTTTCACAACCTCAAGGCGCACCCCGAGGTGACGGTCGAAGTTGGCACCGACACGGTCGACGTGGTCGCCCGCGAGGCCGACGGCGAGGAGCGCGAGCGGCTGTTCGACGCCCAGAAGCAGCGAAGTCAGCAGTTCGCGGAGTACGAGCAGAAGACCACCCGTCGGATCCCTGTGATGGTGCTGACTCCGCGCTGAGTCAGAACGGCGGGCTGTGCAGCACCACCGGGCCTTGCGGCCAGGTGGGTCCGGGCCGTAGCGCGCGCCACATCGTGTGCATCGGCATCGTCAGCTGTCCGTCGCCGTCCTGCACCAGGACGTCAGCGGCGACCTCCTCGAAGCCGAAGCGGGTGTACAGCCCGATCCGGTCGGCGTGGCAGAACAAGAGCACGAAATCGGTGCCGAGCGTCGCGGCCTTGGCCAACGCCGCCTCGATCACGCGCAGCGATAGGCCCTGTCCGCGGTGAGCCCGGTTGACGATCACTCCGCCGAGCCCTGCGACCCGGAACCGCGCACCCCCCGCCTCGGCCTCGACGACCAGTACGCCGGCGGAGGCGAGGTACTGGCCGCGCTCGTCGCGGAGCGCGACGTGTTGCTCCTTGTCGCGCCATTGCAGCGGCGGCAGCCCGGCGCTATCCCACGGATCCTGCTCGTCGCCCACCACATCGGCCCGCACCCGGTCCGGGAGGGCTCTGAACTCCACCAGTTCCATCGGCCCATCGAAGCAGAACGGGCACCGAGTCCGTAGAAAGCCGCGCCCACCAGGTGGACCTGCTGCGATGGGCGCCCGGGCCGTCGGTGAGACGCTTGGGTCGATGGAACGAGATCTCGAGCCTGAAGAGGCGGGAACGGCGCGCGAGCAGGCAGTTGTCCGCGTGCGGAAGCGGCGTGACTTCCAGACCCATCTGGCTTCGTTCGTGGTCGTCAACGCCGCGTTCTGGGTGTTGTGGGCAGTCACCGGGGGCGGCTATCCGTGGCCCGCGTGGATCACCGGCCTCTGGGCGATCGGACTTGTGTTGAATGCCTGGGACGTCTATATCAGGCGTCCTATCACCGAGGCCGACGTCCAGCGTGAGCTCCACCGGGGACAAACCGAACACTGACACCCTTCTTCGCACGATCGACGAGCTGACGCCGGAGTGGCTCGCGAGCGCGCTCGGCCGGCCGGTCGCGGAGCTTCGTGGCGCCGAGCGGATCGGCACCGGCCAGATGAGCCACAGCCACCGCGTCACGTTCACCCCCGTCGGGCCCGGCGACGGGCGCGAGTCGGTGGTCGTGAAGCTGGCCTCGGCCGACCCGACCAGCCGGGCGACCGGCGTCAGTCTCGGGCTGTACTTTCGCGAGGTCGCGTTCTACCGCAGTCTGGGCACGCGGATCGGGGAGCCGCTGCCGCGCTGTCACGCGGCGGCCTACGACCCCGTGGAAGGGTGGTTCACGCTGGTGCTCGAGGACATCGGCGGCGCGGTCCAGGGCGATCAGATCGCCGGCTGCAGCGTCGAGACCGCGCGCACGGCGGTCCGCGCGCTGGCGGCCGTCCACGCACCCGTGCTCGGCGACAACGCGCTCGGCGCCGCCGACTACCTGAACCAGCCGAACCCACTCACGTCCGAGATGCTGAAGGCGCTGCTCGCCGGGTTCGCCGATCGCTACGGCGACCAGGTGGCCCCGGAGCACATGGAGATCTGCAACCGGTTCGTCCCGGTGTGGGATCAGTGGTCCGCCGAGCAGACCCCGCCGCTCGGACTCGTGCACGGTGACTACCGGCTCGACAACCTGCTGTTCGAGCAGGATGCATGCAAGGTCGTCGACTGGCAGACGGTCGCGTGGGGAGCGCCGATGCTCGACCTCAGCTACTTCGTCGGGAGCTCGCTGCGGGTAGAGGATCGACGGGCTCACGAGCGTGAGCTCGTGCAGCTCTACCACGACGAGCTCGTCGGTCGAGGCGTAAACACGCTCTCGTGGGAGCAGTGCTGGGAGGGGTATCGCCGGGAGTCGTTCGCCGGGGTCGGGATGGTGGTCGTCGCGACGATGATGGTCGAGCGGACCGAGCGCGGCGACGAGATGTTCATGACCTGGCTGGCGCGGACCGCCCAGCAGATCCTCGACCTCGACGCGCTGTCGCTGCTGCCCGAGGCGAGCTCGGCGCCGGCCGTGCCGCTTCGCCCCGAGCCCGACGACGAAGGCCGGCATCCGCCGGGGCCGGAGCCGCTGTGGAACGAGTCGTGGTACTTCGACGCCGTCAGCGACGACGAGACGCTCGGGCTGTACGTGCGGTTAGGCCGGCTCCCGAACCAGGGGATCTGTCTGTACACCGCGGCGATCTGCGGCCCGGGGCGCCCGTCGGTGATGGTCGTGGATCCGCGGGCACCGCTGCCCGAGCCCGACGACGACTCGCAGGCGATCAACACCGGTGTCCTGTCGGCGACGCAGCTGTGCCAGGCGCCGCTCGAGCGCTTCCACGTGCGGCTGCACGGCGTCGGCGCGGCGTATGAGGACCAGTCGGCCCCGTTGCGCGGGGAGCCCGGCGAGCCGGTCGACGTCGAGCTCGACCTCGCGTGGGAGACCGACGGGATCCCGTACATGTGGCGGCAGACGACGCGTTACGAGATCCCGTGCCGGGTCACCGGCACGGTGCGCGTCGGCGACGAGTCGATCCGGTTCGGCGGACCCGGCCAGCGTGACCACTCCTGGGGCTCGCGCGACTGGTGGACGTTCGACTGGATGTGGAGCGCGCTGCACCTCGAGGACGGGACCCACACGCACGCGGTCGCGATCCCGCAGCTGCCCGGGTTCGGAGTCGGGTACGTGCAGCAGGGCGACTCGATCGCCGAGATCAGCTCGGTCGAGGCGACCGAGAAGCTGAGCGGCGACGGGCTGATCGAGACCGCGCGGATCGTCTCGGAGCCGGATGGGCTCGACGTCGAGGTGGAGCCGCTCGGGTTTGGGCCGCTCAGGCTCGAGGCGCCGGATGGCCGACTGTCGCTGTTCCCGCGCGCGATGTGTCGCGTGGTCACCAACGACGACCGGACCGGCACCGGCTGGGTCGAGTGGAATCGCGTGCAGCGCGACGACTAGCGCGGCGCGTGCATCGGGCTACGCGGCGGCGGCGGCCGGCACGCGCGCCCGCCGGTGGACGATCAGCGGCATCCCCTCGCGCGGGCCGATCGTCGGCATCTGACGCGTCCGCAGCTCGTAGCCGGGTGCGAGCGCGAAGTCGTAGCGGCGGACCAGCTCCGCCGCGATCGCCTTGACCTCGAGCTGCCCGAAGCGCATCCCGATGCAGATTCGCGAGCCGGCCCCGAACGGCACGTACGCTCCCTTCGGGAGCGCCGCCTTGCGATCGGGTGCAAACCGCTCGGGACGGAACTGCTCGGGCTCGGGGAAGACCTCCGGGAGATGGTGGGAGACCCACGAGCTGTATGAGACGTACGCGCCGCCAGGGACCGTCTTGCCCGCGAACTCGAACGTATCGATCGACTTGCGCGGGCCGATCCACGCCGGCGGGTACATCCGGAGCGTCTCGTCCTGGACCATCTCGAGCAGCTCGAGCTTTCCGCTCATCAGCATCGACCCGTCCGGCCGCTCGGTGCCGAGCACCTGCCGCTGCTCCTCGCGCAGCGCCGCGACCACGTCCGGTTGGCGCGCGAGCTCGTAGAACATGAACGCGATCGTCGACGTCGTCGTGTCGTGCCCCGCGAACAGCAGCGTCATCACCTCGTCGCGGATCTGCTGGTCGCCCAGCTGCTCGCCCTCGTCATCGCTCGCGTCGATCAGCAGGCTGAGCACGTCGGTGCCGCGCTCGCCGGTGCGCCGGCGGCGGGCGATCTCATTGAAGATCACGGCGTCGAGGGCCTGCCGCGCGCGCTGCATCTGCGCGAACGGGCTCCTTGGCCCCCGCATCACCTGCAGGAAGTAGTCGCGGGACCAGAAGCCGAGGCCCTGTTCCATGCCCCGCGCGACGTCGGTCGTCGCGCCGGCGCCGTCGGGGTCGAGGCCGAACAGGGCCCGCATCGCGATCCGCAGCGCCAGCCGCCGTGTCCAGTAGTAGAGGTCGATTCGGGCGCCGTCGCGCCACCCCTCGAGGGCGCGGTCGATCTCGGCGTCCATCGTCTCGAGCGCCGCCGCGATCGCCTCGTGGTGGAAGGCGGGCAGCATGATCCGGCGCGAGCGGCGATGGAACTCGCCGTCGATCGTGAGCAGGCCGTCCCCGAGGAACGGGGTCAGATCGCCCAGATGCCCGTCGCGCCAGCTGAAGTTCGACGCGTGCGAGACGGTCATGTAGTGGTTCGCCTCGGGCCCGATCATGAACACGCCGTTGCCGTGGAAGATCCGCATCGTGAATACCGGTCCGTAGCGCTCGTAGGCGTCGAGCAGGACCGGCAGCGGGCAGTCGGCGAAGCGCCGCGTGCGGCGGAGGCTGAACGAGGTGTCGCCGGGCGGAAACGGCACCTCGATGCGGCGCTCTGAGCGCAGGTCGTCGGTCAGCCGGCGGGCCGGGTTGAACGAGATCGGGGGCGGACCAACGAGCGCGATCCGCGAAGCCTACCCCGCCAGGCTCCCCGCCACCCGACGCCGCGAGCAGAGCCGGTTGTTAGCTTGTGTGAGGGCATGATCAAGCGCTCTGCGCTCGTCTTCACAACGCTCGCGCTCGCCGCGTGCGGGGGCTCAGGTGCTGCCGGCAACGGCGGCGGCGCCGGCGACCCCGGCGGCCCCAAGGCGCGCCCCCAGGTGGTCCAGCCGACCGCGGGGTCGCAGGCTGCCGCGATCGCACCGTCCGATCCGGTCGGCGATCCGCACGCCCACGCGCCGCCGCTTTCGCAGATCCGCCGCGAGCTGAAGCTCGCGCTCGTGTACGCGCCGGTGACCGCCGCCGGCTATATCGACCCGCTCCGTTACGTGTCCCGGTGGGAGCGCACCGACCAGGGCGTCGACGCGGCGATGCCGGTCGGGGCGCCGATCCTCGCTCCGTCCCGGATCAAGATCCTCGCGATCGAGCCTGACTGGTACGCCGGGCAGCCGCTCATTTACTGGGAGCTGCTCGAGGGCGCGGATGCGGGCAAGGTCCAGTTCGTCGCCGAGGAGATCACCGACCTCGCGCCCGCCGGCAGCATCCTCCAGCAGGGACAGCCGATCGCGCGCTTCGCGCCGTCGGGCACCGGCATCGAGTTCGGCTGGTCGACCACCAACGGGGTCACGCTCGCGATGGCGACCACCGGCTACGAGGAGGGGCAGGTGACGCCCGCCGGGCTGTCGATCCGCGCCTGGCTGAATGCGCTCGGCGCGAACGCCGGGTACCCAGGGCCGCCGTAAGCGCCTACTGAGGTGGCGCGGCGCCCGGCCCGCGCCGCCCCCAGCGGAAGTACCCGATCGCGCCGAGCGCGTTCAGGCACACGATCCGCCACAGCAGCCTGCTGCCGCGCACCTGTTCGGCCGAGCGCCTGTGCAGGTCGCGCTCCGCCGCCGTGACCAGCGCCAGCGAGATCGCGAGCGCGACGATCGCCAGCAATCGCTGCCCCGGAGGAAGCTCACGGAGTTGCCTTCGCATCGCCCGATCCTCCCACACAGCCTGCCCCGGGCGGAGACGCCCGCGCGGCGCTAGGCTGGAAGCGTGGCCGGCGACCCGCTGATCATCCAGGTTCCTCGCGACGGCGCGGTGCACGTCCAGCTCAGCGCGGCGCCACCAGCGAGCGTCGCGGACGGCCGGGCCGTGGTCGAGTCCGGTGACACCGATCCCGGCGGCAGTCTCGAGGCGATCGAAGCCGGCGAGCCGGTGCTCTCGGTGCCCTCGCCCGAGACCTTGGCGCGGGAGGCCAACGAGGTTCGGACGGTGATCGCACGGGCCGGTACCGGCACCGAGCCGCTCGTCGTCGTCGTCGAGGCCGCTGAGGAGCTCCGCGAGGAGGAGCTCGCGCCCGTGCTAGAGGCGATGCGCCATACCGCGCGCCCGGTGATCCTCCGGATCGTCCGCAACGCGTGAGCGTCCACCAACGACAAACGGAGCGAGCATGACCGCACGAAACCTTCCCGAGATCGCCTCGACCGCCAGGCTCGGGTAGCGGCGCCGTGCGGAGTGGAGAGCTACGCGCGCTGCAGGCGCCGCTTAAACAGCACTACCGGGACGATCCCGGCGCGGCGGTGGTCACGCTCCGCGCTGCTGCCGACCTCGACTCGACGGCGGTGTCGTGTTCGGTGCAGACGGGACGCGCGCTCGTCGAGGCGGGGCTGCATCCCGCGTCGGGCGGGGATGGGAGCCTCGCATGCTCCGGCGACATGCTGCTCGAGGCGCTCGTCGCGTGTGCGGGCGTCACGCTGCGTTCGGTGGCGGTAAACCGCGACATCGCGCTGGCGGGGGGTCGGGTAACGGCCGAGGGCGACCTCGACTTCCGGGGGACGATGGCGGTCGACCGCGAAGCGCCCGTCGGGTTCCGTGCGATCCGGCTGCGGTTCGAGCTCGAGGGCGAGCTCACCGAGGATGAACGGGAATCGCTGCTCGCGCTCACCGAGCGCTATTGCGTGGTGCTGCAGACGATCACCAACGGGACGCCGGTGACGGTGAGCGCGGGCTAGCTGATCCGCTCCGCGGCGGGACCGGAGCCTCTCATCCGTACGGGAACACCCGCTTCGTCACCGTGTTGACCGCGAAGTACTCGTGGCCCGCGAAACCGAAGATGTACAGCGGGTTCGACTTACGCGGCCCGAGCGGGTTCCGGAGCGTGACGTTGAAGAACGCGTCCCGGTGCCCGGCGCCTCTCAGGAGCCTGATCGCCTGCGTCAACGTCAGCTTCGGCGCGCGCGGGATAACGACATCCTCCGCGAAGGCGGGGACGAAGCCCCTCACCGGTCCGAATCCGCGCGGCGGCGGCCCGTAGGTGATCGTGGCGCTCGCGAAGCGTGAGTGCGACGGATAATTGTCGAACACGAACCGCCACGCAACGACCCCCGACGCGGTTCTTGTCCCGATTCCACCCGAGCAACCCAGCGGCGTGCAGCGGCCCCCGCGCGTGATCCCGTCCGCCTCGTACACCAGGGCCTTCGCGTAGGTCGGGCGCTTGGTGTTCCTCACGGTCTTCACCGCGCGACCGAACAGCACGGTGATGTCCGGGGTGGCGCTCGCGTGTGCGCTCGGCGCCCCGCCGGCGGCCACCGATTGGCCCGCGATCCCCAGGATTACCGCACCGCCAGCCGCTGCAGCCACGATCAGATGCTTTCTCATCTCGCCCCTTTCGGTCTCCGATTGCCCCGTGTGCACTTTCGCCCTACGTACGGACGTTAACCCAACTGCCGGGGCGACGGAGCGAACTTTTCGCTAGCGACCAAACGAGCGCAGGAACTCGCGGGCGTGCCGGAAGAGGCCGTCGATCAGCCGGCGCACCTCGGCCAGCCCGGACCGCAGCTCCGGATCGCCGACCTCGATCGCAATCTCCGACTCCTGTATGGAGATCAGCGCGCGCTCAGCGCGCTCGCCGGCCTCGACGGCGTCCTGTACGAAGCCCTTGACGCCGGTCGACGGCACCCCCGGAGCCGGCATCGCTAACTCGCGCCCAGCGAGCCCGTAGCGAGCGGCGAACTCCGAGTAGGTTCGCTTGGCGCGGCCGTACGCGCGCTGGACGGGGCGGAACAGCTGCTCCTCGAGCCGGTCGGCCTGCTGCTCGTCGAGCTGCTCGTACGCGGCTCCCAGCGCCGCGAGCGCTGCGCCGAGTGCGTCCGTCGCGTCGGCGAGCTCGTCGAGAAGTTGCTGGCGTGCTTCCACCTCGGTGTAGGGCATCGCGAGCAAGCATAGGCTCTCGCCCGAGTCGCGAATCCACCGCCTCCGGGTGTGCGAGGATCTGCACGTCGAGCCCGCGGCATGGCCGTCACCGCCCACAATTACTCAGAGCCGAGCACGCTCAGGCGTGACTCGTTTCCGATGCGCCTGTTCGAGAAGGCGAAGCGGCTCGGGGTCTGGAACCCATCGGAGATCGACTTTGCGAAGGACCGCGAGGACTGGGAGGAGATGGATCCGGAGCGGCGCAAGGCGATCCTGCGCCTGACGGCGCGATTCCTCGGCGGCGAGGAGGCGGTCACGCTGGACCTGCTCCCACTCGTGCTCGCGATCGCTCGGCAGGGGCGGATCGAAGAGGAGATGTTCCTCACCACGTTCCTGTTCGAGGAGGCCAAGCACATGGACTTCTTCAGCAGGTGGATCCGGGAGGTGACCGGGGTAACGAGGCTGCCCGGCGCGCCCGAGCCGTCCGTGGAGCTGTTCGACGTCGAGCTGCCGAACGCGATGAACGCGCTGCTCGAGGACCAGTCACCGGTAGCGATCGCGCGGGCGTCGGTGACCTACAACATGATCGTCGAGGGCGTGCTGGCGGAGACCGGTTATCACAGCTACCACGAGTCGCTGGCGGTCAACGGGCTGATGCCGGGCCTGTGCGCCGGGCTCGTGAACATCAAGCGCGACGAGTCGCGGCACATCGCATACGGCGTCTACCTGCTGTCGAGGCTCGTCGCCGAGGACGCGGCCGTGTGGGAAGCGATCGAGGAGCGGATGGAGGAGCTGCGGCCGCTCGCCGAGGCGATCATCCGCTCCGGCTACGAGGCGTACCCGGATGGCGTCAGCCCGTTCGGCCTCCGCGTCGACGCGTTCAGCGATTTCGCCCAGCGCCAGTTCCGCAAGCGCTATGACCGGATCGCGAAGGCGCGGGGCCGCACGCTGACGGAGATCGAGGCGTCGAGCGAGCCGGCGGACGTCGACGACCTGATGGCCGAGGTCTGACTCCGCCCGTCGCGCCCGAGCCGCAGAACCCGCGTCAACTCGGGGTGCGAGCGGGAACACGGGCTGGGAAGAAAGCCACGCTCAGCTGGGTCGCGATGGCGCTGCTCACGCTGGGGTCGGTCGGTGACCTCGGCTCCGCGCCGGCGATGGCGGTGTTCGGTCTCGCCTCGATCGTCCTCTATGTCGTGCCCGCGATCGTGTTCCTGGTGCCGGCGTCGCTGGTCTCGGCGGAGCTCGCCTCGGGCTGGACGGGCGGCGTCTACAACTGGGTGAGCGAGGGGATCTCACCCCGGATGGGGTTCGTCGCGGTGTGGTGCCAGTTCGCCCAGACGACCTTCTACTACCCGGCGGTGCTCGCGTACATCGCGAGCACGCTCGCGTACCTGGTCGATCCGACCCTCGCCCACAGCGGGCTGTACACGACCGCCGTGATCATCGTCATGTTCTGGGCTGCGGTGCTCGTGTCCGCGCGGGGCGTGGTGGCGGCGGACAAGCTCGCGTCCTACGGGATCTTCATCGGGACGCTGATTCCCGGCCTGCTGCTGGTCGCGCTGGCCGCGGTCTACCTCCTGCAGGGCCACTCATCGGCCGCGCCGCTCAACACCCACCATCTGCTGCCGCCGTGGCACGGACTGACGAGCATCGTGCTGATCGTGAACAGCTTCTTCACGTTCGCCGGCGTCGAGGTGAACGCGGTCCACGTCGGGGACCTGCGCAACCCGCCACGCGAGTTTCCGAAGGCGATCCTGGTCGCGGTGATCATGATCCTGCTGGTCTTCATCCTGCCCACGCTCGCGATCTCGATCGCGGTCCCGGCGGGGCACATCAGCTTCACGGCCGGGGTGATGCAGGCGTTCAAGAGCCTGCTGGGGCATTTCGGGTTGCACGTGCTCGTGCCGGTCGTCGCGCTGGCGCTGGCGATCGCATCGCTGAGCGGGCTGCTCGACTGGCTGACCGGACCATCGACCGGGCTGGTCGAGATCGCCCGCGAGCGGGGGTATCTGCCGCGCTACTTCCAGCGGCTGAACGCCAACGGCGTTCAGGTTCGGATCCTCGTCGCGCAGGGCGTGGTGATCACGCTGATCGGGCTGCTGTACGCGCTGGTGCCGACGGTCTCGCGCGCGTACTGGGTGTTCGCCGCGCTCGCGACCGAGGTTTACCTGGTCATGTACATCCTGATGTTCGTCGCCGCCCGGAACCTGCGGCAACGGCAACCCGATCACCCGCGCGGATATCGTGCCCCGGCGCTCGTGGCGATCTGCGCGATCGGCGCGCTCGCCTCGGTCGCGGCGTGTGCCGTCGGGGTGCTGCCGCCGAGCCAGCTCGGACACATCGACATCGCCCCGTACGTGCTGGCGCTGCTCACGGGTGCGATCGTGGTCGGCCCGCTCCCGCCGCTGCTGCTTCACAGGCTGCGCCGTCCCGGCTGGAAGGCGACCACCTGAGCTCTGTCTCGGCGAGCGCGCGCCGCGGCCTACCGGCCCCGCTGCGTGAGGAAGTCGGCCTCCGCCTCTCCGAGCTCCGTGGTCGGCTCGGCGCCGTGGAGGTACTCCGCCGCGATCGCGCCCCAGTCGGCGCCGGCCCGCAGGCCTCGCAGCACGACCGCCACCATCGCGTGCATCCGCCGGATCAGGACCGACTCGGGTGGCACCGCGAGCTGGTTGAGCTGGTTCCGGATCTCGGCTCGCTCCTCGGGCCCCGGGCGTTCGCGCTCGCGGTCCCGGCCGCGCCGCTCGCTGCGCATCCCGAAGCGCCGCTCTCCCGGCACCGCGTACCAGCGGGTCGCGTGACGCATCAACCGCAGCGCAAGCTCCGCATCGACCGAGTCCGCCCGCTCAGCCGGCAGGTAGCCGGCGGCGACCAGCGCCGCCTTCAGCCCGGTCGCGTCTCGGGTCCGCACCGCGAGCGCGATCGCCGCCTCCGCCTCGAGGTGGTCGGCGTCGACGTCACGGAGCAGCCCGAAGTCCAGGAAGCACACGCGTCCGTCGGGACGCAGCAGGTAGTTCCCCGGGTGCGGATCTCCGAGCGCGATCCGCTCGCGGTACAGCAGCCCGAAGAAGAACCGGAACACGATCTCGCCGTAGCGATCGCGCACCGCCTCCTCGGCGCCGCGAACCTCCTCGAACCGCGCTCCTTCGACGTACTCCGAGACGAGCACGCGACGGGTCGAGAGGTTTGTGTAGACGCGCGGCACGTAGACGAACGGGTGCCCGCGCGTGAGCCGCTCAATGCGACGCTGGTTCTGGGCCTCGAGCTCGTAGTCGAGCTCCTCGCCGATCCGCTCGCGCATCTCGGTCGCGAGCGCTTTCGCGTCGAGGCCGGGAGCCAGCCGGTTGACCAACGGCACCAGCAGCATCGCATTGCGCAGGTCGGTCTCGACTGCCTCCGCGACGCCCGGGTACTGGACCTTGACGACGACCGCGTCGCCATCCAGCGTGGTCGCGCGGTGGACCTGCCCGATCGAGGCGGCCGCGAACGCGCGCTCGTCGAAGTCGGAGAACACACTTGCGAGCGGCGCCCCGAGCTCCTTTCGGAGCAGCTTCTCGAGCCGCGAGAACGGGACCGGTGGAATCCCGTCGCGGAGCGAGGCGAGCTTGCGTTGCAGCTCGTCCTGCTGCTCCTCCGGAAGGCCCTCGAGCTCGAGCATCGAGATCATCTGGCCGACCTTCATCGCCGCGCCGCGCATCCGGCTGAGCTGGTCGACCAGCTGATTGACGAGCGCCGTCGTGCGATCCTGCTCGGCGGCCGCTGCGCGCTCGGGCGAGCGCACGCGGTTGGCCGCCCGCATTCCCGCCCACCGAACACCCTGGCCGGTTACAAGGCTTCCGACCCGCGCGGTCCGCGCGACGCGACCGGTCGGCAGCCTCTTGGCCTCCGGCGGCGGATCCTCGACGGGCTCGTCCATGGCTCGAGGCTAGCGATGCTGCTGCGCGAGGTTTCCGCCACCGCTCGGGACGATCGCCCGCTCCGTCTGGTGGGATTCCAGACATGACCCGTCCGCGCTGGATGGCGTTGTTCTTCGCGCTCGGCTCGAGCTGCTTTCTGATCGGCCCGTTTCCCGGCTACGCCAGCCTCGTCGGGGACACCGCCGACGCGGTCACGTTCTTCGTGGGCTCGATCCTGTTCACGATCGGCGGCGCGCTGCAGAGCTGGCTCGCATGGCCCGGCCGGCGCTCGCCGGGGGAGGGGCGGGCCGGATGGCGGGCGGCCGTGATCCAATCGGCCGGGACGCTGTTCTTCAACCTGACCACGTACCAGGCGCTGCACACGGCGGTCAACAGCACCGAGTACAACAAGCTCGTGTGGCGCCCCGACTGGCGGGGGTCGCTCTGCTTCCTGGTTTCGGGCGCGATCGCGTACCGCGCCTCGCGGCGGCACGGTTGGCTACCCGTACGCGGCGGACCGGGGTGGTGGCAGCCGGCCGTCAACCTGCTCGGCTGCATCTTCTTCGGGATCTCCGCGGTGGCTGGGTACGTGGTCCCGTCGACCGGCTCGATTCTGGACCTGGCGGCCGCCAACTGGAACACGTCGCTCGGAGCCGCCTGCTTCCTGGCGTGCGCGCTCGACACGCTCGGGCCGGCCGGTCGCGAAGCCCGCTCCGAGCCCGACCAACCGCCGGTTGCGATCACCCGAACCGGATGATGGCCCGGGCAGCCACGCCAACGAGGATCGTGCTTCGGTCGAGATGAGCACCGACGCCGCGAGCCAGCAGCAGGAACTCTCAAGCGAGCAGGCCGACGCGACGATCCGCAGCCGGCAGTACACGGTGCTGCTGGTACTGGTTGCGGTGATCGGCGTGATCGTGTCGCTCGGCGCGTGGTGCTTCCTCGAAGCGATCCATCAGATCCAGCAGGAGCTGTTCACGCACCTCCCACACGCGCTCGGCTATCAGCACGGGCCGCCGACGTGGTGGCCGCTGCCGATCCTCGCGGTCGGCTCGCTGATCACCGCGCTTGCGATTGCGAGACTGCCGGGCAACGGGGGGCATGTCCCGGCGGAGGGGCTGGCGGCCGGCGCGCCGGCGAGCCCGAACGTCCTGCCGGGAGTGATCCTCGCCGGGCTCGGGACGATCGCGTTCGGGCTGGTGCTCGGCCCCGAGGCTCCGCTGATCGCGATCGGCGCCGGGCTCGCCACGTTGCTGATCAAGCTGGCGCGGCGCGACACCCCGCCCGAGGCGCTGCTCGTGATCGGCGCCGCCGGAAGCTTTGCGGCGATCGCGTTCATCTTCAGCTCGCCGGTGATCGCCGCGGTGCTGCTGATCGAGGCGGCGGGTCTCGGGGGCCCGAGGATGCGCGTGGTCCTGCTGCCGGGGTTGCTGGCTTCGGGGATCGGTTCGCTGGTGTCGCTCGGGATGGGGGCCTTCACCGGGCTCAGCACCAGCGCGTACGCGCTCGGCCCGCTTCCGATCTCCGCGACCCACCAGCCCGAGCTCGGCGAGTTCGGGTGGACGATCGCGCTCGCGATCGCGATCGCGGTCGTCACGCACTTCGTGGTGCGCGGCGGCCTGTTGACGTACCGATTCGTCTCGCGCCGGCAGCTGCTGCTGCTGCTGCCCGCGATCGGGCTGATCATCGCCGGGCTCGCGATCGCGTTCTCGCAGATCACCGGCAAGAGCGTCAACGAGGTCCTGTTCTCGGGGCAGGCCCAGCTCCCCGGACTGGTCAGCCAGGCAGGGACCTGGTCGCTCGCCGCGCTGACCTGGCTGCTCGTCTTCAAGGGGATCGCCTATCTGCTGTCGCTCGGGAGCTACCGCGGCGGCCCGACCTTCCCCGCGATGTTCCTCGGCGCGGCGGCCGGGATCATGGCCTCGCACCTGCCGGGGTTCCCGATTCAGGCCGGCATCGCGGTGGGGATGGGCGCCGCCGTCGTCGCGGTGCTGCGCCTGCCTCTGTCGGCGATCGTGATCGCGACGCTGCTCACTAGCCAGGCGGTCCCTAACGTCGAGCCGCTGATCATCGTCGGCGTAGTCGTCGCCTACGTCGTCACGCTGAAGCTCTCGCGGCCGGGGCGCGAGACGAGCTCGGCGGACCAGACGAGCGCGGCGGTCGCGGCGCGGCGGCCCGCCGCGAGCACCGCGGAGTCGTAGCGGCAGTCCGCGCGCTTCAGGCGGCGGGTTGCGGCCCGGCCTGGGGATCGATCTGCTGCGCGACGGCCAGCGTGGCGGCGAACGCTCCCACCAGCAGGTCGCGCAGCGTGTCGCGCGAGATCTCCTGCGACTCGACCCACTCGAGGATCACCGCGTCCATATACCCGAGCCAGCCGGTGACCGCCGCCCGGAGCACTGGGCGCGGCGTGCGCGAACCGGTCAGCTCGCTCAGCACGAGCTCCATCGTCGCCTGCCGAAAGCCCTCGACGAGCTCCCGCGCCTCCGGGAGCGCGGCGGCGCTCTGCATCAACTTCACCCACGTGCGGGCGTGCGCCTCGATCCACCCGATGTATGCGTCGAGGCTGCGAGCGAGCTGTTCGAGCGGCGGCGCCTCGCCGGTCGGCTCGATCGCCTCCTGCAGCTCGGCCGCCTTCTCCGCAACGGCCGCCTTGAAGAGGTCGATCTTGGACGAGAAGTAGTGGTACAGCAGCGGCTTGGACACCCCCGCGGCCCGAGCGATGTCACGCATCGAGATCTCCTCGTACGCCTGCTCCGCGAACAGCGCGGCCCCGGCTTCGAGCAGCTGACGCCGTCGCTCGTCGACCTGAAGACGATGGTATGAGGGTCCGTCTGACATCTCTTCGGAAATTCTACTTGACCGGCGGTCAACAAGGTGGTAGCTTGTCGACCAGAGGTCAACAAGAGGGGCCTTGTTGATCTGGACCGCCTCTTGGACAGCGGTCCGGAATAGCCGGAGAGGTCGTGGGGGCGCTCCCCGGCCTGGCCGGGTGACCCAGACGGACCTGGGTCACCCGGCTTCCTTCTCGATCGCCGAGAGCC
Organism: uncultured Solirubrobacterales bacterium; assembly: GCA_963800475.1. GTDB lineage: Bacteria > Actinomycetota > Thermoleophilia > Solirubrobacterales > Solirubrobacteraceae > Palsa-465. Next base: position 1,017,913 of record CAWDAZ010000002.1, read on the forward strand.
GACGCTGCCGCGCTTGTATCCTGCGCGCCGGATGGAGGGCCACCGCCGAACGGAGGGTCACGTCACACGCTGGCGGCCCGTCGCCGCGGCGGTGTCGCTCGCGGTTCTCGCCGCACTCGCCGGCCTCGCTCTCCTGGCCCCGGCCGCCGCGCCCGCCGCACACGGTCCGGGCGACGCGGCGCGGGCGAAGCCGCCGGCCGGCGACGGGCTTGGCATCCGGCCGGGGAAGATCAAGCACGTGTGGCTGATCATCCTCGAGAACAAGTCCTACGACGCGACGTTCACGGGGCTCAACCACAACACCTATCTGTGGCGGACGCTCCCGGCCCAGGGGGTACTGCTGAAGAACTACTTCGGCACCGGCCACTCGAGCTTCGACAACTACATCACGATGGTCAGCGGCCAGGCGACCCAGCCAGACTCCCAGGCGGACTGTCCCTACTTCGACTGGTTCTCCGGGCGGCTCGAACGGTCGGGCTCGCTGCGTGGCAACTCGAACTACGGCCAGTTCGCCTCGGCGCAGGGACCGAACGCGGCGGTTGGATCGAACGGCTGTGTGTACCCGGCGAGCGTGGAGACGCTGTTCAATCAGCTCGACGCCGGGCATGTCAGCTGGAAGGGCTACGCGCAGGACCTCGACGCTCCGGAGCTGAGCGGCCCGGTTCACTCCGCCGGCGTGCAGTACTGCGGGGCGCCGTACCCGCATCCAGGCCCGACCGGAAACCCGGCGCAGCTCAACCCCGGCGCCGCGACGGCGACCAACCAGTATCTGCCCAAGCACTTCCCGTTTCCGTGGTTCGACTCGATCCGGCGCGCCCAAGACTGCAATGCCAGGCACATCGCCGACCTGTTCGACTCGGCGAACGGCCTCGCACACGATCTCCGCCGCGCGTCTGCCACGCCCACGTTCAGCTGGATCACCCCGGACATGTGCAGCGACGGGCACGACGCCGTGTGTCACGGCAACAACCTCTCCGGCGGGTTCACACCCGCCGGCGTGCCGCGGCCTCCGCGCAACTACACGGGCGGCCTGTACGCGGCCGACCTGTTCCTCGAGCGCGTGATCCCCGAGATCGAACGGTCCCCGGCGTACAGGGACGGCGGGCTGATCGACGTCACGTTCGACGAGGCGTTCCCGCCGTTCACGTTCACGGGCAACAGCTTCGCGAACTCCAAGCGGGTGCCGCCGACGGCCGCCACCTCGGTCGCCAACGACACCGCCGCTGAGACGCTGAACGGCCGCGCCGTCTACTTCGAGCCGACCGGTCCGAACACGCCCCTGGCAAGGAACTCGCGCGGCCAGGAGCTGTACCCGGGCCCCGGCAACAACGCGTTCATCGACCGGCCGTCCAACTGCGCCGCGCAGACCAAGCCACGCCAGCCGCCCGGCACGTGCCTGCTGGGGAGCGCCGGGACGGTGCCCGGTCCGAGGCTCGACTCGGGCGCGACGGCGCCCGCGGGCAGCTCGGCGATCTCCGACAACGCCGCCGTGATCACCGACGCCGGGCGGACCGTGACGGGCACCGGGATCCCCGCGGGAGCATTCGTCGGCAAGGTGACGAACAGTCCGGTCACCGCGATGCAGCCGGTCCAGAGCGGCGGGTTCGTGGTCGCCGGGTCGATCGCGCTCGTCGACCGGTCCGGCCGACCGCTCGCGACAACCGCCGCGGTGAGTGGCGTGACGCTCGGCGCCCGGACCCCCGCGACCGACCCGCTGTTCGACGCGAGGAGCGCGACCAACGGCGGCGGCGACACCGGGAGCGTGCTGATCAGCCCGTTCATCAGGCCCGGCTCGACGAGCACGCGCTTTTACAACCACTACAGCTGGCTGCGCACGATCGAGGATCTGTTCGACGTCGGCCGCGCCTCGCGAGGGCTCGACGGGCAGGGCCACCTCGGCTATGCGGCTCAGCCGGGCCTTGCGCCGTTCGGGATCGACGTGTTCAACCGGCCCGGGGGAGGGCCGACGCCGCGGTCGGGATTGGGAGCCGCCGACGGCCGAGCGATCGAGGCGAGCGACGGACATCCTGCCGTCGCGATCGAGGGCGACACCGTGTCGGTCGCCGTCCCCGGCGGGCGCACGCTCGCGACCGCGGTCGGCCCGGCCGTCCCGGCAGGGCTGATGGGCGGCCGTGCGCCCGCCGCGCCGTGCACCTTCACGCTCACTCTGCGGGGCGCATCGGGGAGCGTGCCGCTGAGCGCGGCGGCGTTCAGGATCGTCGACGAGCTCGGCCACGTCGACCGTCCGGCGGTGCGCGTGCTCGGCGAGCGGTCGCTGCCGAGCGCGGTGTCGCGCGGTCGGCACGTCACGCTTGCCCTTACAGCGGTGCTGCCGGTCGGCGGCGGGCGCCTGGAGTGGGCGCCCTCGTCGCCGCGGCCCACCGTCGCCTGGGACTTCGACGTCGAGCTGAACTGACGCGACGGCGCGCTCGATGGCCAGCTCACCCGCAGAGCAGGTCGAGTCGTTCCTCTCCTCGCTCGACACCGAGGTTCGAACCGTCGGCTCGGGCGAGTGGGGCGTCACGCTCGACGCGGCCGGATACGTGCTCGACGTCGGTGTCGCGATCCGTGGGCCGCTGCTGCGCGCACGGGCAGCCGTCCTGCCGCCGGGGTTGATCGACCCGCATCAGCTTCTGTACTGGAACCGCCAGGCGCCGTTCGTGTGCTTCGCCGAGAATCGCGCGGGCGAGGTGTTCGTGACCGGCGAGATCCCGCTCGAGTCGCTCAGCAGCGAGATGCTCGACCGTTTCCTCGGGCTGCTGCTGGCGAGCGCGACGCGCGCCAGGGAGTTCGTGATTCAGGGCTCGTGAGCGCGCCTCACACCCGGCAGTCGCAATCCTTGGAGCGCAGGATTGCGGCCTGCTCGGCGGGTGAGTCGAGATAGTGGTCCTGGACTGCGGCGCCCGTCGCTAGCCGCGCATCGATCGGGCTCGCGTGCCTGTATCCGCGAGCGTGCATCTCCTCCACCAGCGCCGTGTGACGCGCGTACAGCGCGGCGAGCCGCCCCTCCCAGCGCCGTGTCTCGGGGTGGTGCCGGTACCCAGCCTTGTCGGAGGTCAAGACCGTCCAGATCGCGTGGAGCTCGCGGTGCTCGCCGAGCAGGTGCGCACGGCAGAGCTGCTCCGGAGGCAGATCCCAGATCCGCACGCCCCGAGCCTAGCCCTCGCCGTCAGTCTCGAGGTGTCGTGTCGAGCTCGAGCTGCAGCGGCGAGGGCTCGAGCGGCTCGGCGGTGGTCCGCGGTCGACCGCGCTTGGCCCAGTGCGTGAGCACGTCGCGCGGCCGGCAGGATCTGTATGTGATCCGCCGGTCGAGCGGCTGAATCGAGAGGCCGCCTGGGGTAGTGCCGATCACCAGCGCGTGAAAGCGCCGCCCGAGCCGGTCGACCTCGACGATATCCCCGGCCTGGATCCCCTCGAGTCGCATCGCCGACGAAGGGTAGGCGGCCGGCTTGGGGATCGAGGCCGCGCACGTCGAGAGCGTGTTGGAGCGCGCACTGCCGGGCGTATGATTCGGCGCATGGGACCGGCACGAATGCCGTCGTTGTCCCGTTGGGCGCGCTGGCTCGCGATCGGTGGCGGGCTCCTGCTCGCGCTGGGCTCCATCCCGGCGCGCGCGGCGTCGCCGTACGGCCTGCTGGATCACTACGAGGTCTGCGACCCGAGCCTCAGCCCCGGCGACCCTTACCACGACTACTCGTATCTGCGCAGCATCGCGGTCGATTCCGCGAGCAACATCTACCTCGCCGACAGCACCGGGGTGATCCGCGTGCTGACCGCCGGTGGCATCCCGCTGGGCACTCTCGACCGGGGGCCCCGCCGTGAATGGGACTCAGCCGTGGTCGCCAACGGACCCGCCGGCGTCGTCTACATCGGCGACCAGGGCAGCGGCACCGACATGGCGCAGCTCGCCAAGTACACGCTGTCGAACGGGAATCTCGTACTGGCGCAGACCTACAACCCGCCCGACGGCCAACTTGGCGCCACCAACGGCATCCGCTACGTAGGCGCGCTCGCGGCAACCGCCAATCGCGGGCTGTTCATCCTCGACAACCCAGACGGCGGCATCTTCAACGTCAACGACCAGACCGGCGCGTTCATCAGCGTGACGCCCACCGGCGGCCATGGAATTCCGACCGCGATGACCGCGATCCCGAACGCGATCGTCACCGCGAGCACGAACGACGACGGGACCCCCGACTACACCGAGTACTACACGGGAGCGCCGCTCAGCTATTCCGGCGAGCTCGGCATCGGGCCGTGGGTGACCGGCGTCGCCGACGGCTACGACGGCTCGATCTGGGTGCTCGACGGCAACGGGCTCGAGCACTACAGATACGGCACCCTGGTCGACTCCGTACCGGTGCACGGGCAGGCGCTGGACACCTCACCGGACGGCTCGATCTGGATCACTCGCGACGACGGGATCCTGCACATCGGACACGGCGGCTCCACGATCCCGCCCGACCAGTACGGCCACGCGCCCTGCGGGGGCCCGCAGATCAGTGACTCGCTGCCGCACCAGAGCATCGTCGCCTCGCACCAGCTCGAGGTCGACGCCCGGTGCGCGGATCCGTGTGGGCTCGTCTCGGCCGCGACGCTGACGGTGCCGGGGTCGTCCACGATCTACCATCTGGTCGCGCCGTCAGCCGCGTACAGCGCCAACGGGACGTTCGACCTGCGCCTGGCGTTCAAGACGCCCGCGTACAGGGCGCTCGTCAACGCGGTCCGCCGGCATCGCGCAGGCACCGTGCTGCTGAACATCGGCGCGATCGACGCCGGCGCGGTGCGCGCCTACTTCCAGCAGCGGATCACGATCGCGAGGCTCACGCGCTAACCATCGCCCGGCTCGCTGAATCAGCCGTTTTCCAGCTTGTCTGAACCGCGATAACCCCCTACCTTGGCCGAGGCTGACCGCAGTCCAGCGGTTGTCAGGCAAGGGATTACAGAGGGAGAACGCTGATGATCGCTGGGTCCAGGTTGGTGCGCTTTGGATTGCTGGCGCTGGTGTCGTGTGCGGCGTGGTGCGCTCAGGCGCAGGCCGCCTCGGTGCAACAGACGGGCTACATCACGATGTCCGATGGGGTGAAGCTCCGCTACGCCGTGGAGCTGCCGGCCGCCACCGGCCAGTTTCCGGTGGCCCTGAAGTACGACGGCTACTGCGAGGGAACCGTTCCGATGAGCTGCAACGGCGTCAGCGACTCCACGGCGCTTCTGGACGCCGGCTACGCGGTGCTGGGCGTCAACGCGCGCGGAACGGGCTGCTCACAGGGGCAGTTCGACCTGCGCAATCCCAACGAGAGCACCGACGGCGCCGCGGTGGTCGAGTGGGCCGCCCGCCAGCCCTGGTCGACCGGGCACGTCGGCATGTTCGGCGATTCGTTTCCTGCCGTCACGCAGCCCGGGGTCGCCGCCCTTCGCCCGCACGGGCTGGACGCGATCGCGCCCTTCCAGCTCGTCGATGACGTGTATCGCGACGTGGCGTACCCCGGCGGGGTCGGCGACGCCGAGTTCGGCGCGTTCTGGGCGGGCGTGGACCAGCCCATCGCCTCCAACGAGAGCGCGGTGCAGGGGATCGAGGCGGGCGATTCACAGTGTGCGCAGAGCGAGGCCACCCACACGGCTCCCAACGCGACCACGAACATCTTCGTCGCCGGTCTCCAACACCCCTACATCGACTCGTATTGGAACTCCAAGGCGGTCGGCGCTGCGGCCACCAAGATCAACGTCCCGGCGTTCGGCTGCGCGACCTGGCAGGACGATGAGGTGGGCAGCCGTGCCACCTGGACGTTGTGGCCCAGACTGGACCCCGCGCGAACCTGGGTGGTCGTGGCCAACGGCTACCACTCCCAGTGCATCTTCTCGACGTCGATCATCAACGAGCTGGTGCGCTTCTTCGACCGGTTCGTCAAGGGCGAGCAGAACGGCTTCGAGACGACCCCCCATATGCAGATCTGGCACGAGACGACGTCCACCACGGACGCCGAGCCGGCCTGGGTCACGAGCAGTTCGAGCTGGCCGCCCCCAACCCAGACCAACCGGCTGTTCCTCGAGACCGGAGCGGCTCTGACCGCCGCCCGCCCGTCGGGCGCCGAGCCGGCCGACACCTACGCCTCGCCGACCGTATCGACGGGGACCGAGGACGGGGTCGTGTTCGGCCAGCGCAACGAACTGTGGAAACAGCCGGGGAGTCCGGACGGCGCGCTCGCCTACACGACGCCCAAGCTCAACCACGACGTCGAGCTGCTCGGCCCCGCCAGCCTCAATCTGTGGCTCGACTCCACCGCCACCGACACCGACCTGCAGGCCACGATCACCGAGGTCCGGCCCGACGGCCAGGAGGCCTACATCGCCCGCGGATGGCTACGCGCGTCCGAGCGCAAGCTTGACCAACCGGCGAGCACGCCGACGCTGCCGGTGCAGACAAACCTCCAGTCCGACGTCCAGCCGCTGGTCCCGAACCAGGCGACGTTTGTGCGGTTCGCGGTGTTCCCGTTCGACTACGTGTTCCGCGCTGGATCCCGGATCCGGCTGATCATCGACACCCCCAGCCAGACCGGCGGTTGGAACTTCGACCTGCTGCCCAACACGTTCCCGACCCCGGACGCCAGCACGGCCGCGCACGCTGGCGTCAACAGCATCCTGCACGACCCGGCGCACCCGTCGGAGCTCGTGGTCGGGATCGCTCGCGGCGGCATCGCCCACGCCGGCTACCCCGCGTGCGACACGCTCCTCAACGAACCGTGCCGCCCCGACGCTTTCACCTCGTCGGACCCGTCCGGGCAGCTGAACTGGGGTGGCGGGACGCCTCGCTGAATCGTCAACCGACGCCCGCGCCGACACGCGCTGCTACACGCTCACTCGGCGTACATCGCCTCGATCTCGGCCGCGTAATTGGCGGCGATCGGCTTGCGCTTCAGCTTCATCGTCTCGGTCAGCTCCTCGCCGCCGGGAACCCACGCGTCGGGCAAGAGCGTGTGCTTCTTGATCTGCTCGACGCGGCTGAGCCTGGTGTTGCCCCGCTCGATGCCGGCTGCGACCGCCGCCTGAATCTGCGGGTCCGCCGCGAGCGCGGTGGTGCTCTCCACCTCGACCCCGTGCGTAGCGGCGTACGCCTGCGCGGCGTCGGGGTCGAGCGTGATCAGCGCGGTGTTGTACGGCCGGCGATCGCCGATCGCGACAGCCGAGCCGATCAGCGAGCACGCCGCCTTGAGCGTGTTCTCGATGTTCGCCGGCGACATGTTCTTGCCGGCGGCGTTGATCATCAGCTCCTTCTTGCGATCGACGATCTTCACGTACCCGTCGGCGTCGATCTCCCCGATGTCACCGGTGTGCATGAACCCCTCGGCGTCGATTGCCGCGGCGGTCTTCTCAGGGTCCTTCCGGTAGCCACGCATCACGATCGGGCCGCGAACCAGCAGCTCGCCGTCGCCTGCCAGCTTCACCTCGACTCCGGGCAGCGCCTTGCCGACCGTCCCGGTCCGGTGCGCGCCCTTCGGCGCGAGTGTCGCGGCGGCGCCGGTCTCGGTCATTCCCCACGCCTCGTAGATGTCGATCCCCAGCTCCGAGAAGAACTCGAGTACCTCGGGCGCGATCGGTGCCGCGCCGGACAGCACCAGGTCGGGGTCGTCGAGCCCCAGGTTCGACGCGACCTGTCCGGCGAGCGCCGCGCGCTGCTCGGGGCCGCCGGCCGCTTCGAGCATCGGCTCGAGCGCCGCCCTGAGCTTCTCCCACACGCGCGGCACCGCTAGAAACAGCGTCGGCCTGATCGCGGGTAGGGCCGCGACCGCTTCGCGGACGTCGGGCACGCACGTGACCGACGCGCCGGACACCAGCGACGGGTAGTGCGCGGCGGCCCTGTCGGCGAGGTGAGCCAGCGGCAGCCACGACACCAGCCGCCCGCCCGAGCGGAACGGGTGCAGCTCGAAGATCGCGTGGAACTCCGCGAGCACGTTGTCGTGGGTCACCTCGACCGCCTTCGGCGGCCCGGTCGTGCCCGACGTGTAGATCAGCGTCGCGACATCGTGTGGCATGACCGACCGCCACGCGCGATCGAAATCGAACGCTGGATCGCCGGCGGCCTCGAGATCGTCCAACGAACGCCCTGTGTCCCCGCGCTCGCCGACGACGATCACCTCGCGCAACGCCGGGAGCTTGGGCCGCGTCGCCAGCACGCGCTCGAGAAACTGCGGCTCGGTTACGACGACGCCGGCGTCCGCGTGCCCGAGCAGGTACTCGATCTGCTCGGGCGACGAGGAGTTGTAGATCGAGAACGGGATCGCGCCCAGATGCATCGCGGCCGTATCGATCAACAGCGCCTCCGGCCGGTTCGTCAGCATCATCGCGACCGTGTCGCCCGCGCCGGCGCCGGCGGCGGCGAGCCCGCTCGCCAGCCGCCGCACGCGGTCCGCGTACTCGCGCCACGAGATCTCGACGGCGCCGTCCACGGTGCGGAGCGCGACCGCGTCGGCGAACCGCGCCGCCGTCGTCTGAAACGCCTCGGGCAGCGTGCGCGCGTCGAGCGCGAAGCCCTCGTCGCTGGGCGCGGTCCTCCTTGCCACGTATGTCATAGCTATCGTCCGATCGCCAACGTCCCGGACGGGACCGGTTCGTTGTTCGTCCGGCACGGCTCTTGCAGGACCGTGTTGCATGCCGGGGAGCTCGGGACCGGGCCGGTGACCGGCACCGTGTTGAACACCCACTCGCTGATGCGATCCCGGTCGTGCCAGACGGTATCGATCGCCGGGTTGGGGTCGAACCGGAAGCTGTACAGCAGCCCCGTCACGCCGACCGGTGCCTCGATCGAGATTCGGATGCTCGACCCCTTCCGGAAGAGGTGCTCGACCGGCAGGATCGGGATGCGGGCATAGGTCGGCACGCCGATCCCAAGCTTCTGCACGTCAGCCTTCTGGTAGGTCGGGCGCGGCCACGTCGCCGTGGAGCTCGGGCCGAGCTTGCGCATCGACATCCGCAGCCACCCGCGCTGGACGTACTGCTCCTGACCATCCTTGCGCACTTCGCTGATCGTCACCTGCAGGTCGGTGTTCCGCGCGGTCGACGCCAGCCACAGGTTCAGGCTCGAGGACCCGACGATGTCCACGTCAGTGGCCAGCGGCGGTGTCGTGTACGCCACGTTCCCGCCGGGCGCGACCGGCGCCGTCCACGTGTCCTGGACGGCGGGCCCGCCGGCCAGCTCCTGCGGTTGGCCCATCGAGCTGGCCGGCAGCGGGTACTTGTAGGTGTCGGGCGCCTGCGAGCTCGTCGGCGCCGCCGTGCTCAGCGAGTTGCCGGCGCTCAGATACACCTTGCGCGTGGTCGTCGGCATCGGCCAGTTCTGGTACGTGGTGACCCAGCCAGGCTCGACATCGCCGCTGCTGGTCGCGGCGGTCTCGTGCCAGAGCTGGACATGCGGGGTCCTCTCCCAGCCGTTGTCGGTCCCGGCGACGTAATGGTCGAGGAACTTGACCACCTCGTTGACCCACGTGTTGGAGGACATCGGTTCCACGTGCTGACCGTTGGTCATCACGAACCAGGACGTCTCGGGATTGAACATCGAGAAGTAGTTGGTGCCGGCATCAACGACGTAGTCCTGGTAGCTGTTGGCGGCCAGCACCGGCACGTCGATGCTGTGGATGAAGTCCTTGGGCTCGTAGATCACGTCGGTCCAGAGGCCATTGTCGTACGGGTACTGCGGCGACAGCGTCGCGGCGAACACCAGCGGCGGCCCGCCGCTCGTGACCGCGACCCGCCCGGCAGTTCCGCTGACCGCGTAGTTCTTCACGCACTGCGTATCCCCGGCCTGGGCACCGGCCTCGACGTTCGGGAACGCCCCGGTCTCCTGGTCGGCATCGAAGTAATCCGGGAAGCCGTCGTTGTAGATCCCGCCGGGGTAGACGTCGTCGTAGAAGTTGCCCGTCCAACCATCCGGAGCGATCGCGACGAGACCACGCGGATGCTCCGCTGCGACCCACAGCGAGCCGAACGCCGGGAACGAGTCGCCCAACATCCCCACCTTGCCGGTGGACCACGACTGCGACGCCGCCCAGCTGACCGCAAACGCGCCGTCCTCGGCCCACTCCTTGCTGAACGCGGGCCACACATTGCCGCCCGAGCATCCGGTACCGGGCATGTTGACCCCCATCACCGCAAACCCCTGCGCAGCAAGAGTGTTCATGTAGCGCGCGTCCCAGTTATCGGACATCGGCGCGTACCCCGCCTCGTAACCGTCATACACCAACACGGTTGGGAACCGCCCCTGCGCGCTCGGAAGCACCACCGTGTAGTTCAGCTCCGCGCCGTCGGGCGCCTTCAGGTACCCGTGCTGGGTGACGCTTGCCGCCGCCGCCGAGCCCGCGCCGTTACACAGCCACACAGCGCTCATCACAACGCCGATACACAACCCGCGAGATACGCGTCTGAGCCCCAGCCTCGTCCCCGTCACCCGTCCGCCACGAACATGCACCTCGGCCGTATCCTCGCGCTAGACACTCCCTGGCCCGTAGAAGCAAGCAGGTGAATCATGAACTGTCAAGTTCACGAAAGCTAGAATCGTCCGAATCATGTCCGCGATGGGATCGCTGCCGAAGGGACGCCACGGCCTCAGCCGCGAGGAGGTCGAGGCCTCGCAGCGGACACGGCTGCTGCGAGCGGCGGTCGAGTTGGGGACCGAGCGCGGCTTCGCTTCGCTGACGCTGACCGACATCGTCAGCCGCGCCGGCGTCGCACGCTCCACGTTCTATGAGTACTTCTCCGACAAGCAGCAGTGCTTCATGGAGGCCTTCGACTACGCCGCCGACAGGGTCCTGCAGCATGTCCTAGCGATCGGCCCGCCTCCCGCCGGCGACTTCGCCGCGCGCGTGAATGCGTACATCGGCCGAGTGCTGGAGCTCGGTCTCGAGGAACCGGGCCTCGTGCGGCTGGTCGCCGCCGATGCCGTTGCGCTCGGCCCTGCTGCCGCCACGCGCCAGCGGGCGATCAGGGCCCAGCTTGCGGACGGACTCGTCACCCTGCGCGAGTACCGGCGCCGCGACGAGCCGGCGCTTGCGCCGATCACCCAGGTTCGCGCGCTCGCGGTCGTCGGCGCGATCACCGAGGTGCTCCAGCACACCTTCTACACGTCCGGAATCGAGGCGCTCCCCAGTCTCCAGCCGGAACTCGCCGCAGTCGTGCTCGCGCTCCTGGAAGCGCCGTCGACCTGAGCGCTCACGGCAGCGGGTTGCTGCACACGCTGCAGGCCCGCGTGTAGGCGCTCGCGGGGGCGAGCGGGAGCTCGAGGAACGAGGCGGCGGCCCTGTTGTGCTGCACCTCGTAGACGCCGCCGGCGAGGCTTTGCAGCTGTTCGGGGGTGAACAGCAGGTGCGGGCTGTCGCTGGTGGTGATCGTCACCCTGAGCCTGTCACCGGCGGGGATCTCGGCGAACGTCGGGAACACCTCGATGTCGAACCTGGTCACCTTGCCGGTCGGGACGGCCTCAACCGACGCCTGCGAGTACGGGTGATACGGGATCAGCGGATTGCGATCGGGAGCGAACCACGAGAGCTTGGCGTCGAGCGCGCGTAAGGATCCGAGCAGCCCGCCGGAGGTGATCGAGGTCGAGGATGCTTTCGAGCCGGCCGGGATGTCCTCGAGCGTTGCCTCGAGGTACGTGTCAGGCGCGGTCGACGTGGCGTCGATGGTCGCGTCGATCGGCCCGGCGATCACCTCGCTCTTGGCAAACGGCGCGGTCGTGTAGGTGAGCGATCCAGGACCGGCCTGCTTGCCGATGTCGTTGCCCGCGCATGTCTCGTCGGGCTGACCAGTGTCTGCGTAGGCGACATCGCCGGCACCCGCCGACCATTGCTCGGTCTGCCGGTCGCACGGCTGGGTGGCGCCCGTGAACGCCACCGGATCCTGGCCGCTTGCGCTCGTCGGCTTGGTCGCGGTCAGCGTCCCGTCGTTGGTGGAGGGCGCCGAACTGCCGCTCGAGCCGGCGCCCAGGTAGAGGGTCGTCGGCGTGGCCTCGGAGAACGGGTAGGTCCGGGTGTCGACGTACTTGCCGCTGCCGAGCGTGTAGACGTGGAGCGGGTCGTTGGTGTCGGTGACGCCGGTGACCTCGCCCTTCAGGAACTGGTCGAACCACTCCAGCTGGAGGTCGTTGTCATCGATCGCGCCCGAATCCGGGGCACAGCAGGTCAGGTGGTACCGGGGCTCCATCAGCAGCTGATAGCGGCCCGTGAGGTGCTGGTTCGGCAGCATCGGGGCGCCCACGGGCCGTCCGTCGTAGGCGTTCTGCAGACCCGAGTAGTTCAGCAGTTCGCCGCGCTGGAACAGGTCGTACCAGCCTCCGACCAGGAACGCGGGGATGTCGTTGGCGACAATCCGCGCGAGCATCGTCCGCGGGTTGCGGGCCATCCAATAAGCACCGTCGTAGGTCATGTCGCCCTGGGTCGCGAGGTTCACGGTCGTGGCCCCTTGGTAGGAGGCGACGCCGCTCGCATGCTGCAACTCCACCCCGGCCGTATCCGCAGGATCGGGCGAAGTCGCAGCAGCGGTCTCGAGCGGCGGGTTGGCGGTGTTGTAGCCGGCCATCCCGTCAAGGAAGATCGAGCCGAACTCCACGTCGAAGACGCCGCCGAAGAACGCCGTGTCGCGATACAGGTCGTTGCCCGCGAGTTCGGGGAAGATCGCCTTCAGGTGTGAGTGAGGACCGACGGCCGCGGCCGTGAGAAGCTGATTGATTCCGAAATAGGACGCGCCGAACAGGCCGACGTTGCCCGAGGAGTTGGGGAGGTGCGCGGACCAGTTCACGAGCGTTGCGCCGTCCGTCGCCTGCACCGGGTCGAACATTCCGAAGGTGCCCTGCGAGTCGCCCGCACCCCGGACATCGGCGACCACCTCGATGTACCCGCGCTGCACGAGGTAGGGGTTGTCATACCCGCTGCCGGAGGAGTTGTCCTTGCCATACGGAACCTGGGTGAGCAGCACCGGGAACGGACCGTTCGCGGCCGCACCAGAAGCGGTGGTCGGGAAGAACTCGTCCACCCGCAGCACCGTGCCGTCGGACATCCGCACGCCGATGTTGTTGATCTCGCCAAGGCCGTAGGTTGCGGGCTCGGGTTTCCACTGGGCGGCCGCGGGCGACACGAACACGCAGCTGCACACACAGGCGGCGAGCACCACTCCCGCGGATCGAATCATTCGCATCACGCGGTTGCTGGGTGTGGTCATCGTCTCGACCCGAGAACCCGTCATCCGTCTGCTCATCTCCCGCCCGTCCTCTTTTGTAGGCCGACCTGCGTTGGATCCGGCGCGCCGTCGCCGCTGCCGGCCCGGCCCGGCTGAGCCGCATCAACCCGCCGATGAGAACGCGCGGCTCGGCGTCCCGCCCGCTGCACAACTAACTGGTCGATCGAACCAATACCTTCATGAACTGTCAAGTTCGTGAAGCTGGAATCGTCCGAATTACGTCCGCGATGAGCACCTGGACCCTCGGTCCTGCGCGGTTCATGCTTTGGTCGTGGAGTGCGGGGAGTCGAGGGCGCGCGGGCGTAGTGCACCGCGTAGATGGGGCTGGATCGCGTGTGGTGTCGCGCTGATCGTGCTTGGAAGTTCGAGTCAAGCGCTGGCCACCGCATACACGGTCGGCGAGACCGCGCTCAACCCCAACAACGGCGCCCGGGGGAGCGCCGGGCTGTCGACCGCCGGCTCCGGCTGATGCACGGCGCGGGCGGGAGTTTGAAAGTCAGCGTTGGAGCGGCGCGTGCGCGATACTGCGCGTCGTGTCGCAGGAGGTCAAGAGCGTCCACGCGGGCTCCGGGTCGGGGGGCATGGAGGGCGACCCGGAGCGTTTCGACGCTCAGGCGCACGGTTTCGACCGGCGGGCCGGGCTGCCTGCAGACGCCGCGAGCGCCGTCGCGCGGGCGGTGCTCGAGACCTCCGCAGCAGGTCCGGATGACGTGCTGGTCGAGCTCGGGGCGGGGACGGGTGAGATCGGCCAGCACTTGATTGGGTCCATCTGTTACGTGGGGATCGACCGTTCGCGGGCCATGCTCGAGCTGTTCCGTGAGAAGCTCACGAGTGCCGACGACGCCCGCGTCCGGTTGTCACGTACCGACGCCAACCGACCGTGGCCGGTCGCCGATAGCTCGGCCGCGGTGGTCTTCGCGTCGCGCGTCGGTCATCTGCTCAACGCCGAGCACTTGCTGGCGGAGCTGCAACGGGTCTGCCGATCGGGGGGTTACTTCCTCGTTGGCCGGGTGAGTCGAGACCCGGATGGTGTGAAGAGCAGGCTGCGCCGGCAGCGGGGGCTGCTGCTACAGCAGCGGGGTGTGGCTCCCAGGGACGCGAAGCAGGCGACCGAGCGCGCTTTCGGCGAGCTTGTGACCCGCGGTGCCGTTCGCGTGGAGGCTCGTTCTGTCACCACGTGGACAGCGAGCGCGTCCGCCCGAGAGATTCTGGCTGCGTGGGGGGTGGTAGGCGCGATGGGTGGGCGGCGGCTCAGCGCGGCGACACGTGCCAGCGTGTTGGCCGAGGTTGAAAGCTGGGCTTCGAGCGAGTTGGGAGACCTGGACGCCGTGGCGCTTTGGCAGGAGCGGTACGTGCTCGAGGGTGTGCGGATGTCTCGAGTGAAACGGCGCAGCCCGAGCGGCTAGCGACTCGACCGATGGAAGGAGCGGGTCATATCGACGATTCACTTCTGACCGAGCTCGGGGAGGCGCTCGTCGACGACTCGTTGACGCGCGAGGCGTTGCTGCTTCGGACCGGTGAACAACCGACGGTACGGATCCTTCCCGAGGCCAACGTGGTCAAGATCGGCGGCCAGAGCATGATCGATCGGGGCCGGTCGGCGGTGCTGCCGATCATCGAGGAGCTGGTCGTCAACCTGCCCGACCACAAGATGATCATCGGAACGGGTGCGGGCACCCGCGCGCGGCACGCATACAGCGTCGGGATCGACCTGGGGATGCCGACCGGTGTCCTGAGCGTGCTGGGCACGTTCGTGAGCATGCAGAACGCGCGGATGATCCATTACCTGCTGGCCCGCCATGGCATTCCCTTCATCGAACCGGTGCAGTTTCCTCAGTTCCCGCTGTATCTGTCAGAGCGTCAGGCGGTCGTGTTCTTCGGCATGCCTCCGTACACGTTCTGGCAGCCGAATCCGAAGATCGGGCGGATTCCGCCCCACCGGACCGACACCGGCGCCTACCTGGTCAGCGAGGTGTTCGGGGCGCGATCGATGATCTACGTAAAGGATGAGGACGGGCTGTACACCGCGGATCCCAAGAAGGACCCAGACGCGACGTTCATCCCGGCGATCACCGTCGAGGAACTCGAGGAGCTGAACCTCGGCGATGTTGTCGTGGAGCACAGCGTGCTCGAAATGATGAAAAACGCCCAGTCCAGTCGCTCGATCCAGATCATCAACGGCCTCAAACCGGGCAACCTGACCCGTGCCCTCGAAGGCGAGCATGTCGGGACGATAATCAGTGCCTAGCGAGCTCCGACCCGACGGCCGGAACCACGTGCAGTCCCTGCTGATGCGGGAGAGCCTGCTCGACCGGGACGTAATGCGAGCCACGGAAGCGCCGACCGTCGCGATGCTTCCCTTCTGCCACGTGGTCAAGGTCGGCGGCCGGTCGATCCTCGATGGGGGCAAGCGGTCGACGTACCCGCTGGTCGAAGCCATCGGCCAAGCGCTCGAACACCACAAGCTGATCCTGGGGACGGGAGGGGGCGTCAGAACCCGCCACGTTTTCTCGATCGGGATCGACCTCGGGCTGCCGACCGGGGTGTTGGCGCAGCTGGCCCTCGCGGACGCGCTGGGCAACGCGCACATGCTCGGGGCGCTGCTCGCGCCGTACGGAGTGGTGGCCATCCCGCCGGAAATCTTCGGTCATCTGCTGCCGTTGTTGATCCAAGCCGCGCCGGGCGTGATCTTCAATGGGGATCCGCCCTTCGCGCTGTGGGAGCATCCGCCGCCGGTGGGGAAGATCCCGCCGCATCGCAGCGATGCGGGATCGTTCCTGTTGGCGGAGTGCTTCGGCTGCGCGACCCTCACGCTGGTAAAGGACGTCGACGGCCTCTACGACCGCGACCCCAAAGACGATTCGGCGGCGAACTTCATCGACCAGATCACGGTCGCGGAGCTCGCCGAGCGAAACCTGCCCACGCTGCCCTTTGATCGAGTCCTCATCGACCTGCTGGGATCGGCCCGGCAGCTGACGAGCTTCCAGGTCATTAACGGCCTCAAGCCCGAGCTGCTCGAGCCCGCCCTGCGCGGCGACCACGTGGGGACGATCGTGCGCCGCGACGGCGCGGGCGGCTGAGCTGCACGCAGCGGGTGTAAGAAGAAAACGCCACGCTGCGTCGAGAGTTCTGTAAGTTCACATCTAATTTGCGCCGGAACGCAGTCGCACCGGCCGGAACGCAAAGGGTTGGGCTACAGGAGGTGGGCATCCGTGCTAGTCCGCAGGCTCCGAGGGCATCGCCGGCGATCGATCCGACTCACGGCGCTGCCGATTGCGCTGGCGCTGCTGGCGCTGGCCGGCTTTGCCGTGCGCGGAGTCGTCCAGGACGCCTCGGCCCAGGGGCCCGGTGCCGGGGGCGGGACCGGGTGTGGGCCAGGGTCCGGGAACGGGAAGGGTGGCGGGCCGGGGTCCGGGACTGGGGCCGAGTGTGGATCCGGGTCCGCACAGGGCGAGACACCAATCTTCGTGCCGTCCACATCGGGCGGGCCGCTGATGCAGCCCCCGGTGATCGCGAGCAGGAACGGGGTTCTGAAAGCCACGGACACCGTGATCCGCGCCGGGATCCCCGGGTCGGGGCGGTCGGTTCTATGGGGGGGGCTGCCGACGTACTCCAGCCCGCTGGTTCCCCCGACCAGCCCCCTGCCCAGCCCCACTCCAGGGGGACCCCCCGGCGCGCCTCCCCATTTCCCGCTGAATTTCGCGGCCGGCTTTCAGTTCACGGCGTACGGCAAGACCTACCCCGCGCAGTTTCCTGCACCGACGCTCCGGGTCAACCCGGGGGACACCCTCGACCTGACGACGCTCAACAAGCTGCAGATCGGCAAGCTGAACTACCAGCCGTGCAAAGGGTCGTCAACACTGACGCCAAGCGGCACAGTGTGCTTCCCGGCGCTGGCGGCGGAGATGAACCTGCACACCCACGGCGAGGAAACCAGTCCGCTCGACGACGGCGACAACATCTACCGCACGATGGCGGCGAACAGCACGTCCGAGTCGCGGATTAAGATCACCAGCTTCGACGGAAGCGGCCTCGACTGGTACCACACCCACAAGCACGGCTACGTGTCCGACCAGGTCTACAGCGGTCTGGCCGGCATGTTGCAGATCGGCGACCCGCTCGACCCGTGGCCCCAGTTCAAGGGCAAGTACCAGGAGAAGATCCTCGGTCTGACCGCCGGGGTCGTCCTCACGGATGGGTGCGGCACGACGGGGCAACCGGCGAACGAGTGCCCTCAGGGCCAACGGTATCTCGAGGATCCTTCTCCCGGTGCGCCGTTCTCGGGCAAGCCCCCGAATCCTTATGGCGAGGCCTGGCAAAAGTACGTAAACGGCCAGTACAACCCCACGGTCACGATCCGGCCCGGCGAGACCCAGATCTGGACCTTTGCCTCGATTGGCCGCAACGTCAACTTCAACCTCGGCATCACCGACCGCAACCTGCAGAACCCCTGGTCGGCGACGATCCTCTCCTACGAGGGGTACGGCAACAACCTGTTCCCCAAGCAGATCACGACGGGACTCCAGGCTCCCTACCAATACGACGGTCCGACCGTGCTCGATCCCGGCGCGCGGATCACGATGGCGGTCACTGCCCCCAGCACCCCTGGGACCTACTACCTCGTCGACGACGAGACGTTTCAAAACACGCCCCAACCGCGGCCCTTCGCGCTCGCCACGATCCAGGTCGCGGGCGCTCCCGCCACCGTGCCGGCCCCGAAGTTCACGCCCACCGGCCCGGTCCCGCAGATCTACCGGGCGAAGCCCGACCACTTCAGGACCTTCACCTGGAGCGACGTCACGTCGGGAAAGACGATCGCGTTCGCGATCAACGGGGGCCTGTTCCCGATGAACCCGATCGTCACGCTCCAGGTGGGCCAGGTCGAGCAGTGGCTGCTGGTCAACGACTCACCGACCGATCACGCTTTCCACATTCACCAGCAGCACTTTGCCGTGATCTCGGTGAGCTCGGGTCCCAGCGGCACCACGAATCCCTTCGTGCCGCCGACGGGGCGCACGTACCGGTACGCATCGCTACGCGACACGATCAACATACCGCCTGACGGGAGCGTGACGATTCGCTTCCGCGTCGCCCCCGAGCTCGGCAAGTACGTGTTCCACTGCCACATCCTCCCGCACGAGGACGCAGGGATGATGATGGCGGTACTCGCGATTCCGAGCTCATCCGACCGCCGGGTCGCGCTCGGATCAGCGCCGGGACAGCCGAGCGCGGTGTTCGTCAAGAACGGTAACGGTGGTTCGTTCGGGCGGATCAACGGGCCTGCGGGCTCCCGGCGAGGGATGGTGACCGCCACCGGCGAGCTGACCAACGGCCTCACCGAGGACACGGTGGTGGGAACCCCGGGCAGCGGGCGCTCCCCGGCGACGGTCGCCGTGTACGACGGAAAGACCCTTAGGCGAATCGCGCGCTTCCGCCCGTTCCCGGACTTCCCCGGCGCCGGGGTGAGCCTCGCGACCGGCAACATCGACGGCCCAGTGGCCGACATCATCGTCGGACGGGTCGGCCCCGGACCGAGCCTCGTCCGGATCTTCAGTGCCAACGGGCGGCTCCTACGGTCGATCAAGGGCACGATCCCGGGTCCGCTACCCAACGGCGTCACCGTCGCCAGCGCCGACCTCAACGGGGACAACTACGACGATGTCGCGATCGGCGCCGGACGCGGGACGCAGCACGCGGCGGCGAGGGTGCTCCCGCGGGTTGTCGTGCTCGACGGATATCAGCTGCTAAACCGCTCCGTGCCGCCTCGGAAGGCGTTCTCCTTCGTGGCGGCCGGAGGCCCCGGGTCCGGGGTCAATCTCGCGGCCGGCTACTACGACCCGCGAACCCGTCCAGGCTTGCTGGCGAACCTGATCACGACTCCGCAGACCGGCCGCCTGGCCGGAACGGTCCAGGTTTGGGCCCCGCCTTTCGAGGCTCCTCACCTGACGCCCGCCTTGATCGGCGACCCGACGGTGCCCGGCGCTGACCGGGCAGACGCGGCCAAGGCGGCCACGGACGTAATCCGGCACGGAGGGAACGCAGGCGCCTGGTCACAATCCTCCGACCTGTTGCTGTACTGCACGCACTTCGGCGGACACCCCAGCCCCCAGTTCGCGGCGCTGGCGCGCCGCTTGGGCCTCCCCGCGGCGGCTTCGAACTCGCCCCGGGTGATCGCAACGCTGCGCCCGTTCGGAGCGCATCTGCGTACCGGGCTCAACATCGCCGTTACCCATCTGGGCAAGCAGGCCCTCGATGCGCTCGCCGCGTGGACCGACCCGCGCAATCCGGTTTACACCTCAATCGACAGCAACGGAGTCGTCTCGACCATTCGGACGCCGACGTCGTAATCCAGGTGAATGACTAGGAGTTTCTCGCGCACC
Source organism: uncultured Solirubrobacterales bacterium (assembly GCA_963800475.1). Classification (GTDB taxonomy): domain Bacteria; phylum Actinomycetota; class Thermoleophilia; order Solirubrobacterales; family Solirubrobacteraceae; genus Palsa-465. The sequence goes on from CAWDAZ010000002.1 coordinate 1,037,514, forward strand.
CGCTGGCGGGTCCCGGGCACATCTCGCATCGGTCACTAGTAGTGGTTGCGGTCGCGCGGCGCATGGGGGTCGTCATCGTCGCGCTGGCGTTGGGAGCGTGCGGCGGTTCTGCGACGCAGAGCTCGAGCAACCAGTCGAGCTCTGGCTCGAGCTCGGGGTCGCGGTCAGCCGCCACCACCACCACCGCCGGAAACCCCGCGCCGGCGGTCGACCAGCTGGCGGCGGCGGAGCACCCGGTCGCGAGCCAGTTCCCGTCCGCGTCCGGAAAGTCGCTGCAGCAGCTGGCAAAGGCCGTCGACTCGAGCGCGTCGCTCGGCGCCGCCAACGGCACGTTCACCCCTGGCCTCAGGCGGCTCGCGTTCGCGCTGACCAACAACCAGCAGCAGTTCATCTACGCGCCGACCGCGGTCTACGTCGCCCCCACCCCGACATCGCCCGCCCGCGGCCCGTTCCTTGCGCCCGCGGACCCGATGACCGTCGCGCCGCAGTACCGCAGCCAGCAGAACTCGGCGCCCGGCGGCCTGCGGGCGATCTACTGGACGAACGTGCCCGCGCCTCAGGCCCGGACGTACGACGTGCTGTCGCTGACCAGGACCTCGAAGGGGCTGATCGGCGGGACGGGCGAGATCGCCGTCGCCAAGCACTGGCCGATCCCCGACGTGGGCCAGCGCCCGCCGGCGATCGCGACCGACACGCTCGCGACGACGCACGGCAACGTTCGCCTGCTCACGACGCGGACTCCCCCCGAGCAGATGCACTCGGCCTCGTTCAACCAGGTGCTAGGCAAGCAACCGATCCTGCTGCTGTTCTCGACCCCCGAGCTGTGCACCTCGCGGATCTGCGGGCCGGTGACGGACGTCGCCGTCCAGCTCCAGCACGAGTTTGGGAACCGGATCACATTCATCCACGAAGAGGTGTACGCGGACAACAACCCGTCGCACGGTCTGCGACCGCAGATGAAGGCGTTCCACCTCGAGACGGAGCCGTGGGCGTTCGCGATCAACCGCCAGGGGGTGGTCGTGGCCCGGCTCGAGGGCGCGTTCGGCTTGAACGAACTGCGCCAGGCGATTCAGGCGGCGCTCGTATGATGCGCCGCAGTGACACTCAGCGGTGGGTTCGCGCTTCTCGAGCACGCCTCTCGAACGATTGGATGCATATGCGCAAGCGCAACCACCTCACATGGCCCCTGGGCTTGGCCCTCACCCTCACGGTTGCAGGAGCAGCTTGGGCGAACGGCACCCAAAGCCTCGGCTGGGGCATCAAGCCGACCAAGCTCTCCAAGACGACCTACAGGTCGGTGAAGCTGACGGTGAGCGCCGTGCTCTCCCCGCAGTCTTCAGAGCCCTCGGATCAGTCGCCCTCGGATGTCAAGCTGGCGTTCCCCAACGACATCAAGTTCAACGCCAGCGGGATCGGACAGTGCGCCGAGAGAACGATCATGAACGGTGGCTCATGCCCGTCCGCCGACATCGTCGGTAAGGGCATCTCCAGGATCTACGGGCCGATGGGCAACTCCCTGTTGCCGCTGTTGACTGTCTACAACGGCCGCAGCTCGTCGACGGGAACACCAACGGTGATCTTGCAAGGCGAGTTCCCGCCTAACAGTGGGCTGATTGACGGCACCTTTAGCAAGAAGACCGGCGGGACGCTCGACATCAAGTTCCCCCACTTCGCCGGCGGCAGGGCCGTCCTGACGTCCTTTACGTTCACGTTCACGAAGCCCGGCTACGCGAGTGCGCGCTGTACAGCAACGACGCTGACGCTCAAGAGCGTCTTCACGTATGCAGCATCCGGCTCAGCGGGTGCACCGACCCAATCGCCTGCTGCCACGATCAAGTGCGAGCCGCGCTAGCCGACGGCATCAGGGGGCAATACGTCTGCCCTTAGCTGAGCTTCTCTAGCGCGCCCGGAGAGATTCGAACTCCCGACCTTCGGTTCCGTAGACCGATAGCTGGGCATCGCCAGGTACCGGAGAGCCTTTGTTTATAGGCTTTGCATGCTGCTGAGTTCCCTTTACTTCCGCTCAGTTTAGTATCTTGCTTAGTATCACGAGCGAGAACCCCGATAACAAAGGGGGCCTTCGGTCTCAGAAACCGAATCGGCCTCGCGGGACGGGCGCGCTCATCGTCCGGACCGAGTCCTCGGGCCGTCAGACCTACTACGGCAAGTGGTACGCGGTCGACGGTCGACAAGTACGACGCAAGCTTGGTCCGAAGCGCACACGCGGATCTCGTGACGGTCTGACCGAGGCACAGGCGTCGCGACTCCTTCAGCGGATGATCTCCGAGACACGGGTCCTTCCGACGCAGGGCGAGCGGCGGGCGTTCGCGGAGGCCGCAGAGGCGCACATGAGCAAGCTGCAGAACCAGGGTCTGAAACGCTCAACGCTCCGCGGATATCGGTCGCTGATGAGTGCCCATTTGCTTCCGTACTTCGGCGCTCGCCCAGTCGAGCGGATCGGTGAACCGGACGTCGCGGCGCTCGATCGCGAGCTACGCAAGAACGGGCTGAAGCCGCAGTCGCGCCGGAACGTTCTCGGCCTCATGGGTGCAACGATGCGAACGGCGGTCAAGCAAGGGTGGACGGCCAGCAATCCCGTCGCTGAGTATGAGAAGCCGCGCAAGCCGCGCAGTGAGCCGGAGGAGCTGCGGTTCTTGACACTGGAAGAACTCGAGGCGGTGCTCCGATCGATGCCAGACGACGAGCTTGGCCGGGTCGAGCGGGCCCTCATCCTCACTGCGGCAATGACCGGTATGCGCCGTGGCGAGCTACTCGGCCTGCGGTGGAAGGATGTCGACTGGCCCGCTCACAAGATCAGGGTCGTCAGGACATTCGTGGGCGGACGTCCCGACACCCCCAAATCCGAGCGGTCACGACGCGACGTGCCGATGGCCGATCGCGTCGCCGCAGAACTACAACGCCTCTGGGAGATCACCCCATTCCAAGCCGATGAAGATCCCGTGTTCGCGCATCCGCGTGGCACAGGGCTTCCGCTCGACGGAACCGCGGCGTCCAAGCGCTTCCAAGTCGCGCTCCAACGCGCCGGCGTCCGTCGGATGCGGTTCCACGATCTTCGACACACGTTCGGGACGATGATGGCGCGCGATCCGCGCGTCTCGATGCGGACGCTGCAGGGCTGGCTCGGCCACGCCGATCCGGCCACCACCGCGATCTACGCGCATTTCGCGCCCAATGAGCTCCACGCCGAGTGGGTCCAGGAGGCGTTCGCATCCTCGGACACTGGAACGCCGAGCCGCATCGACGCATAGCGGCGCGAGCCGATGGTGCCGACCTCCGTCGGTGCGCTCAGAGGCACAGGAGCTACGAGACGCTGGTCCTGTTTCCCGCGCATCGGGAGACCGCGGCCGGCTGCGCGTAGATGCACGTCGGAACATGAAAGGGGTCGGAAGGGTGGACGATCGCTCGCGTGGCGAAGGAGCCGTGAGGAGCCGGCGACCGGCGTGATCGTGACGTCGCCGATGCGGTCGCGGGCCGTGAGGCGGCGGCAGGATGAAAGCGATCGCGGGCTAAGCAAACAGCAGCACCGGACCTTGCCTCCGCCCCGGTCTTCTACTTCGTCGGCGAGGAGTAGTGCAGCGTCACCGCTGGTTGTAGCCCGGAGCAGCCGTCTCCGTCAGGGGCATCCCGGCTGCCCCTGTTCCTCAGATCCAGCAGTCTCGACGACGCTGCTGCAATGCTCGTGGAAGGAGAAGCGGGCGTTCCGATGGGCGACTGCGGCGAAGCAGTGAGAGGCCGGGTTGCTGGCGGCGGTCGCCAGATCTTGGAGGTGCCGAGCTCGTCAGCTTCGTCGCTGACTTCGTGCTCGAGCTGGCCGTCGTGATCGCCACGGAGTCCCCTCCGGACGCCCACTCCAGCCGAATCCTGTCAAGCCGGCTTGATGATGTGCGCTACGTGCTGGCCTGGGTGGTCTGCGCTTCGATCGTCCGGTCGTCGGCGCCTTCGGTGATCTGCACCTTGCGGGGCTTCGCTGATTCGGCGACCGGGATTCGCAGCGTCAGCACGCCGGTTTCGTAGCTGGCGACGAGGCGCTCCGCGTCGAGCGTGTCGCCCAGGAACAGCTGGCGGGTAAACGCGCCGTGCAGGCGCTCGGCGGCGATCATCTCATCGCCCTCTCGGCCGTCAAACCTCCGCTCTGCCTTGATCGTGAGCACGTTCTGCTCGACGGTGAGGTCGATCGCGCCCGGGGCCATGCCCGGCAGGTCAAAGGAAACCACGAACTCGTCGCCGCGCCGGTACGCGTCCATCGGGAACGGCCGGGGCGTCCGCGCGCCCGCCGCGAGCTGCTCGGCCAGCCGGTCAAAATCGCGGAACGGATCGAACTGCATCAGCATCGCAATGCACCTCCTGAGGGTTTGACTGCGAGTTGGGCTCGCGGCGGCGGCACGGCCGCATACGTTGGCGTCATGCTCTTGGGCGCTGTCCGCGCGCCCAGCAAGAGTGGCTGACACACGTACCGCGGGCGGATGGCTTGTCGCTCGTCTTCGTCGCCTTCGCTCCCGCGCCATTGGCCTCCCGACACCACGCTTCGTTCGGGCGGCGGCGAGGCTGTTGAGCGCGACATGTGACCTCCTGCTAGGCGCCCGTCCTTGGGCGCAATCTCCTTGATCCTCGCGGTCCCGCGAGGGAACGCTTCTGAGGCGGCGGCCAATCAGGTCGGAAAGGAGAAACGATCAACTCGTGCGGCTTGGTCAGCGACCGTCCACACGCGACTCTACCGCGAGAGAAACCTGGGCCAGCGGCGAGCCTCGGTCGACCATGACGAGCCCCGTTTCCTAGCGACGGCAAGACCCGCCCGGGACCTACGGAGCGGCGTCGAGGATGCAGGCTCCGAATCTGGGCTGCCAGCGCGTTCAAGCAATTTTCGGGCGGTGGAATCGGGCACTGGTCGTTGTGTCAGATGGCCGGCGCCGACTATCCTCGGCTAGCACGAACAACGAGGGAGTGAGCATGGCCTTTGAAGTCGGCAAGCGGGTCGTGGCCGAGTCCGAGTCAACTGATCGCCGACCTCGCTCGGGTGTCGTTGAGGAGGTTTTGCGGGACGATCCCTCGCCTCGCTATCGGATCCGTTGGGACGACGGCCACGAGAGCATCTACACGCCCGCAAGCGGCGCTCTCCGGGCCGAACAACGCCCCAAGAGGCAACGGCAAGCGCGACCACGGAAACGCTGACCCAACCCGAGATGCGACGAGCCACCCCACCCGGCAAGAGACCAGACGCCAGTGCGGAGCCGACGCCGGGACCGCGGACGACGAAGCGGGCCGAACGGCTTGTCTTTTGCCTGGCGAAGCTGCCGCTGGGCGGTAGAACGACCGTCCGAGCGGGGGTAGCGTGGCCATCGTGATGCGGCTAGAGGGTCTGCGGGCCCACGGCTGTGCCATGCGAGGGCGGTGAGCCCGGGCAATAGAGCCAGGACCGCCGCCCTATGGCCGTATCTTGCCGTCCGGTACCGCGGGCGCTCGTGGCACGTGTACGGCTCTGCACGCACCCGGCTCACGGGCTGGGCCGTCTGCGGTGATCGCGGGGTGTACGACGGCTGGCTATCGGTGCGGCCAGGGCCGCCGGCGGCGCCGGTGGGCGGCGGGTGTGTCGATTGTGTCGCCCGGTTCTGGATGGAGCAGGCGCACGCCGACGAGCCGCTCGTGGTCATAAACGCGCTCGATCGCGTATCCGTTCAGCTCGAGCTCGGAGACGACGGCGGCCGGGAAGTCGATCCCGCCGGCATGCAGCTCCGCAAAAGCGACCGGCTGGCCGCCGGCGTGGTGCAGTCGCTCCAGCAGCAGCTGTTGCTGGGCGTCAGCGAGCGTCATCGACGGATTGTCGCGCTCCCGCGGGATTGGGGGCGCGTCGAGTCTTTCCACGCCGCGCTGCTGCCACTTGCCCGTTTGGCGACTGGGGGTTTTGGTCGCCGCCCACCGCTGCATCCCGGCGCGCGACAGCCTGACCCCCCCGACGCCAGGAGAGCGTCGCTGGCGCCAAACTGTGATGCTGGTGTGACCGTCATGTGAACGAGCGACTGGAGCTGATGCGTTGGCAGGCTTTGCAAACGCGGTCGAGCCGGTCGAGCCGATTCCCGAGACGTCCGCTGCCGAGCGCGTCGTCGCCGACGTGCAGGCGATCGGCGCGTCGGCTGCGGTGGCTGAGCGCGTCCGCGATTCGGTTCCGCTGTGGTTTCACACGTTCGCGCTTGCGCCCGGGGTCTACACGCCGGGGATCGCCCGCGACCACGGCTACCGCCTTGCGGTGCTCGGCGCGGATCGTTTTGCGGACCGCAGCGTGCTCGACGTCGGCGCGTTCGATGGCTTCTACAGCTTCCTGGCGGAGGTCCGCGGTGCACGGCGCGTCGTCGCGGTCGACAATGAGCAATACGTCGACTGGGTGCGCGCTCGCTTCGGCGTGACGCTCCAGGGCGGCGTCGGCTTCCGCGCGATCGCCCGGCTGGTCGCCTCGCGGGTCGAGTACCGACGCATGGACGCGCTGGACGTGCGCAAGCTTGGCGAGCGCTTCGACGTGGCGCTGTGCTTCGGCATCTTGCACCGAGTGACCGATCCGGTGGCGTTGCTGCGGGCGCTCGCGGACGTGCTCGCGCCCGGCGGCGAGATCGTGCTCGAGACCTACGGCTCGCGCCCGGGCGCCGACAGCCCGGCGATCGAGGTTCACGAGCCTGGCGACGTGTACGCCCACGATGAGTTCGTCTACTGGGGCTTCTCGGCGGAGGGTCTGCGGCGACTGGGGCGGATCGTCGGTTTCGACGAGGTCGAGGTCGTCGACGAGTTGGAGATCGACGGCCACCCGCGGATCCTCGCACTGCTACGAGCCGCCGGCTGACCGCGCCCTGCGATCCGCAGACGGGCCCGGCCGCTGGCGACGAATCAACCGGTGCCCGACGAGTCCGAGCACACTCTTGAGGTCTGGTTCGCATAACGCCCGCGATGGGAGTAAGGTCGAATGTGAGCTGGCCCTGCGGCCAGGATTCTCAGCCCAAACCCGAATGCCACCGACGGCGCGATCTGCGCCACGAGGCGTGAGGCGAGGGTTACTGGTTTTAACTGCGGGGCCGGCCTACGGGCGTTACCCCACCGGCCCGGTGGCCGCGTCGCAATCTGATTGACCGCGCGGGGGTTCTAGCCTTCTGCGCGGACCCAACAGAGGGACGGGAAGGCTTGAGGACCATGACCCTGATGCGAGAGGACTTGGCGGCGCGCAGGCGAGGCGAACTCAATCGTGATCGCGGGTCGCGGCGGGTCTCGTCGGCGATCGATGCCCAACGACGCTTGAACGCCCGGCGAGCGCACAGCACCTGGGCCAAGGCACACCCGGTCGGTCCGAGCGACCCCCGCTACGCGTACCTGACGCGGTCGTACGACTAGCAGGGCTTGCCGATGCCGGATTTCAAATGTCTGGCGTGCAAGACGCGCGTGCCGGGTCCTCGGAGCTCTCGACGCGGGGCGTCATCGGTGCTAACGGCCCGCGAGGCGATGTTCGCGCTTCGCCCTCGGCGGCAGGCCACGCACCGACGTCAGCCCGTTTGAGCCACGGGGGCTGAACGCGACACGCGACCAGATGTCAGCAGCGGAGCTTCAGGAGCTTGAAGAGGTCAAGGGTCTGATCACACGCGGCCAGCAGGTCGGCGTGCTCACATACGCCGAGATCGCAACCGCCACGGCCGAGGCCGGCCTCGATGAAACCGACGTCGAGGAGCTGCACGGCCTCATCGAGCGCTTTGAAATCGAGCTGGTCGAGGAGATCGACCCGGCCACCGCGGCGAGCCTGAACATCGAGCGCGCACCCGAGAAGCGCACCCGCCGCAAGACTTCGCTGGGTCTCAAGCCGGAAGGGACTACGGACGCGCTGACGCTGTTCCTGAAGGACATCGGCAAGGTGCGCCTGCTGACCGCCCAGGAGGAGGTCGACCTCGCCAAGCGGATCGAGCGCGGGTCTTTCGACGCCAAGCAGAAGATGGTCGAGTCCAACCTGCGGCTGGTCGTCTCGATCGCGAAGAACTACCGCAACCAGGGACTGCCGTTCCTCGACCTGATTCAGGAGGGGACGCTCGGTCTGGTGCGCGCGGCGGAGAAGTTCGACTACCGCAAGGGATTCAAGTTCTCGACCTACGCGACCTGGTGGATCCGCCAGGCGATCGCCCGAGCCCTGGCCGACAAGGCGCGCACGATCCGGATCCCGGTCCACGTCGTCGAGAAGCTCAACAAGATCGGGCGCGCGGAGCGCAAGCTCGTCACCGAGCTCGGCCGCGAGCCGACGCTCGAGGACATCGCCGAGGTGATCGGCATCGAGCCCGAGGAGGTCGACTCGATCAAGCGCTCTGCGCAAGCGCCGATCTCGCTCGAGAAGCCCGTCGGCGACGAGGAGCAAACCGAGTTCGGCCAGTTCATCGCCGACGAGCAAGCCGAGTCCCCGTACGAGCGGGCCGCCGAGATCCTCACCAAGGAGGCGCTGCGTGAGGCCCTCGAAAACCTCTCGTATCGCGAGCGCCGCGTGCTCGAGCTCCGCTACGGGCTCGGCGGCGAGCATCCGCGGACCCTGGACGAGGTCGGGCGCATGTTCAACGTCACCCGCGAGCGGATCCGCCAAATCGAGAACCAGTCGCTCAAGGAGCTCCAAACCCTCCGTGAAGTCCAGCAGCTGCGCGACGGCGGCGAGATCGCTTCAGGCTTTCCGCTGCGCACGCTCGGGCACCGAACTAGAGGCTTGATGTGGGTTCATCGTCCGTCGTAGTCGGCGAGTGCGCGTGGTGGCCGGCCGAGGAGGGCGTTGATGAGCATGCCGAGGGTGAGCGCGAGGAGTCGTTGGGCGACGCGTTGCGCGAGTCCGGGGAGCGTCTTGGCGAGGTGGTCTTCCATCCGCATTTGGCGCTTGAGGGTCGAGAACACCGATTCGATCACGAGCCGGATCCGCGCCTTGGCGACCTCGGTCGGTGGGCGCTGCCCGAGCTTGTGCTTGTCGGGGACGATCAGCTCCACGCCGATGAGCTCGAGGCTGTCGTGATGTTCTCGTCCGCGGTGCCCGGCGTCGGCGAACAGGACCGTTCCGGGGTGTGCGCTGGCGAGCTGGAAGACACCCTCGCGCTCGTTCTCGTTGGCCGGTCTGAGGTCATATCCGACCGGTGCGCCGGCGCGGTCGGTGATCAGCAGGAGTCGCATTCCCCAGTACCACTGGCTTTTGGATGCGCAATACCCGTAGGCGGCGTGCCCGGCGAACTCGCTGCGGGACGCGCACCCGGCGTAGTTCGCGCACCCCAACAGGGTGCCGTCGACGAGCCGCACGCCGCCCGCCGCGATGAGCTCGGCGACACCAAGCTGCACGGTCGTGATCCACGGCGTCAGTCGCCTGAGCCGCCGGTTGAACTGCGACTGGTCGGGCAGGTGCGGGAAGCACCCCGGCAGCAGCCGTCCGATCGTCCCCAGGAACTGCCGATCGGACGCCAGGCCGGTGACCGCTTGAGCGACCGCGAGCGCGATCAGCTCCTGATCGGTGATCTGGCCGACCGGGCCCGGGCGACGAATCGACAACGAACACGCGAATACGTAGGCTGCGACAACGAGGGTCTCCAGCGAAGCGTCCATCTCGTGCTCCAATCACGAGTTGACAGGGCTGGAGGCCCTTTCTTATGTCAAACCGTCTCCTGCACCGACGGGCAAAAAAGCCTAGACGCCTGTCGAGGTGATCCTGGACCTCGGGGCTGGGCGCGAGGTCGACGAGGCGGGACCATCGCTCAGCCGACCAACCAGATTGCGGCGTCGCGCGCCTCGACCGGGAATGTCTTCAGCGATCGGGCGCCGGTCGTCGCCTTCACAACGCCCGCCAGCGGCTTGAACGCACCCTGGGGACCCCGCACCATCGCGCCGGTACCGACGTCGGCGAGCCGAACACCAAGGCATCCTGGACCGAGTTCGTCCGCGGCGGCGTCGCTCGCGCCCGCGTCGGCGTGCAGCTCGCGATCTCCGACGCCTGAGCGGCCAGTGGTACGGCTCGCGCGTTGGCGAGCGCACAGGAGAGCTCGGCCAAAATCGTGAGATCAGCGTGCAGCCGGACTCGATTCAGCCCACGTACGCACAGCGGCGACCGACGGCGCTTACTCGACTACATCTCGGAATACCATTCCTCACAGGGCGGCCGACGCAGCGCTCGCAGTCGCCACTCGGGTCGCACGAAAGCGTGGGGTCCCGCCAGGTGTCGATGTTCGATCTCGAAGTCCCCGCTCTGTGAGGAGAAGCACTTGTCTCGTATCCAGCAGGTCATAGACACACTCGAGGCTGAGCGCGCTGAAGTCCAGAAGCATCTGGCTTGGCTCGAGCAGCAGATCAACGAGTTCCACGCCCACAACGGTCGCTCAGCTGCGACCGCTCCGGCTCGCTCGGTGCGCCGTGCGACCGCGCGGCGCGCGAGCAACAGACGTGCAACCGCGCGCACCCGTAAGGGCGACACCAAGGCGAGCATCATCGACTTCCTCTCCCGGCACCCTGGGAGCACCGCTGGTGATGTCGCTAAGGGCCTGAACCTCAATCGCGGAAGTGTCTCAACCCGCCTGACCCAGCTCGCGAAGGCCGGCGAGATCAAGAAGGCATCACACGGCTACAGCACCAAGTAGGCGGCGCGACTCCGCAGGCACCAGCGCCCTCTCCGTCGCTCACACTGAGCCAGCCTGGACTCGACGGAGGCCCCGAACCGCGCGAGGCCGACTGCCCTTGTGACGACTCCAGCAGCCTCGCGCCGCCCGTCTGCGGCTTGCGAGACCTCCGGTCTGGAACGAACGCAGCACTCTCGCTGGCAGCCGTCCAGAGTGGCGGTTTGATCGACAACCAGCAGTCTCGTGTTGACCGGCGCTGAGCACGGTCAGGCCGAGGCGATCCGCTGCTGTTTGTAAGCCCACAGCAGCGGCTGAGGTTCGCGGTCCCGCGGCGGCGCGAATGCCAGATCGCGCAGGGATCGTGGGCGGGGCTGGGAGCTGGCGGCCGAGGGCCTCTGCTTAGGTCGCCCCCTTTGAGATCCTGTCCTCCCTGAATGCGATCTTGTTCGTCATGACCGGTTGGGCGCGCAATTCTGTCGGGCAATGATCGAACCTTCCGACAGCAAGGAACTCGAGCCTCGCTTCGCCGGCGCGATCCGCACTTCGTTGTGGGGGATCGAAGAAATGCTCTACGTCATCGTCGGCCTGTTGCTACTTACGGCCGCGGTTTTGGTCGTTGTGGGAACGGTCAAGGGGCTGATCGATGCGATCAACGCGCACCAGAACGCGGTGAATACTGGCGTCGTCGTGCTCGACCGAGTCTTGTTGATCCTGATCGTGGCTGAGCTCCTGCACACGTTGCGGTTCGTGGTTCTCCGAGGCCAGATCGTGGTAGAGCCGTTCTTATTCGTCGGTCTCATTGCTGTGGTACGGCGGATACTCATCATCACGGCCGAGCTCGAGCGTCAGACCCCCGCCGGCCGTGCATTGACCAACCTCCTTCTTGAGCTTGGGTTGCTCGGCTTCCTCACTCTGGCGCTCGGCGCCGCGATCTACATGGTGCGGCGAGGCGGGCCGGCGAAGCGTGACGAATCCGAGCCGCCCGAGCTCGACTCGCCGGCCACGTCCCAGGCGTGACGCCCTTGGGGTATGCCTGAGCGCGCTTGCGCAATCGCGTGAACTGAGCGCTCACGTTCGCGGTCACGGGACGATCGCTAGCGCCTGAGTTGTCGCCATCCATCGCGCGGTCCGGTGACGCCCCGAGCTCAGAAGCGATCGTGAGCGCGGGCGCGCTTCCGCGCAACGCAGAGCCGAGTGACAGCAGGTCCGGCCCGCGGAACGATCGCTCGCGTGGCAAGGCGGCTCGTAGCCCTCCGGCGGCCTTGCTATGCGTCGCTCCCGGGCCGGCTCGTCGGGTCTCGCCGTCGGTGAACGGTCGCTAGCTCTTGAGTGCTTCTCGCAGCTCGTCAGCGATCTCGTCGGTGGAGGCATCCAGCGAGCGCTTCACGATCTGCGCTGAACGCGTAACCGCTTCATCGAAGCCCTTTTCGAGCGTGGGCTCGCCAACAACGATCAGCCCCGCCTGCTCGGCGGTGAGCTCGGACGCCGCATCCTCGAGCTCCTGGCGAGGCAGAGCCCCGCCGCCGAATTCCTCCGGGATGATGCGAACGTGCGGGCGGTCGACGCGCCTCACGATATTCGGCTTGCCGTCCTGCATGTCGATCACAGCCGCGTCGAACTTGCCGAGCATCTCTTCCGCGTGGAGCTCCTCAAGCGAGTCGAGATCAAAGAGCGCGTCTTCCACGTTCCCGTAGACCGCTGTGTAGAGCACGTGCATGAGCGTCGGCTGATCCTAACCAGGCGGTCCGCCGGGAACAACGCTGGGTAGGGACGAACTCCGACGTGGAGCCCCATCCCCCTAGTAGTGCGGGTTCGCGGCATGCCCGCCAACGCTCGCAAGCGTGGCAAAGCGGTCGTCGGCCGGTCGAGGTGCTGGCGACTGCCTGATCGCCATTGCGCAAGCGGGTTAGTACCTGACGGCGATCACGAAAGCAGGCGTCGCCGGGCCGCTTGAGCCGACGCTTCCGATTAGCCCAAAGCGAAACGCTGGCCTGCCCCGCCCTGTTTGAGCGGGGGCAGGCATCGCTAGGCTGAAGCTCCGATGCCCGGCACGCTCGTGGTGCGCCCCTCGCGAGGGCTGTGCAACCGGCTCCGCGTCCTCTCGTCGTTCACCGCGCTGGCGCGCCGCTGCAACCGCGAGCTGCGCATGTGCTGGACCCCGAGCCAGGGCTGGTCCGATGAGGAGCTGGAGGACCTGTTCGAAAATCGATTTGCACACGTCACCGAGGCCGAGTTCGATCAGCTCTCCGCCGATGGGCTCCGTCTCCACGACGAGGTGACCGTGGCCGGCATTGGCGGCGCCAACGAGACGTGGACTTACGCGGGCAACGGCGGCCTGGCTGCCGTGTTCGACTCCGCGGCTCCCCCGGTCGTCAGCTATTGGGGATTCCGGGCCGCCCACGAGCTGCTCGCACCCGAGGATCGGCGGCGGGTGCTCCCCGGCTTCAACGCCGAGTTCGAGGACGAGCTCCGCGCGTGGCGCCCGGTGCCCGTGATCCGCGAGCGAGTCGCCGATCTGATTGGCGCTTTCGACGAGCAGACCGTCGGGGTGCACATCCGGCGAGGCGACGCGATCGTGCATCCGCGTCTCGGACACCAGTACCGCCGCTCGACCGACGCCGCCTTCATCAAGCGCATGGACCGGATCGTGCGATCCAGGCCGGACAGCTCGTTCTTCCTCGCGACGGATTGCCAGGAAACCCAGCGTCGCTTCCAGCAGCGCTACGGCAGCCGGATCCTCACCAACACGGAGAAGCGCTTTGTGCCCAGCATCCCGGGCGCGCCCAAGGCCAACCAGCACGATGCCGTGGTCGATCTGTTCGCCCTCTCGCGGACCCAGGCGATCCTCGGCAGCCACTACAGCACGTTCTCGCTCACGGCGGCGACGCTCGGAGGTGCCCGGCTGAAGGTGGTGCTGGGGGATTCCTGGCTGGTGCAGCTGCGCCACAAGGCAGCATACGCCCGACATGAACTGCCCCGCCGGGCGCGAGCGAGGCGAAGCGCTGCCCGCCGTTGACGTCAGCCGTTGTAGCGCACCACCAGGGCCTTGTACCACGCCGCGGCGGGCACCTCCTCGTTCCGAACGAGGCTCAGGGCTGCTTCGGAGCCCTCCCCTGACGGCGGTCGAGGCAACCGGAGCTTGACCGATGAGCAGTCGTGAGCATGCGGCTCGCGCGGACGATTGCGTGTAGCCCGAAGGGGCACTCTGCCGTGGGCGCAGGAGGCCTGCTCCGTCTCGCGCGCAAAGCAATAGTGAGAACTACTCGTGTACCCACTCAGGCAGCGGTCTGATTACTCGTCTGGTGCGCCGCTGGGCAGCGTGACGCAGATCTATCTGGCACGCCGCCAACCCGTGCGGCGCACCAGCAAGTCGAGCACCGGCTTGGGCGTTAGCTTGATAATGACTTCGGCGCGGCGCGGCACGATCACCTGGTCGCGATCGCGCTCCACCGCGTCTGCTGTTGCGCGGGCCACGACCTCGGGCGCGACTGCGCGACCTAATAGCACCGAGGCTCGCGGGACCCGTCCTCGCGCACCCGGGTTGTGCTCCCAGTAGGGCGAATCCACCTCGGACGGTGCGATCAGCGTGACCCCGACACGAGTCCCACGCAGGTCCTCGCGCAGCTGGCTCGCGAAGGCACGCATCGCCCAGCGAGCGACGCTGTAACCGGCCGCGCCGGGGATGTGCATCCAGGCGGCGAGCGAGGTCATGCACACGACACGACCGCTGCCGTGGTCGATCATCGCCGGAAGCAACGCACGGGTGAGTTCGAAGGCGGCGAGGTAAGGCACAGCCATCATCTGCGCCGCCTCGCCGGGCGGCGTCTCGTCCACCGCGAGCCAACGCCCGGCTCCGGCGTTGTTCACGAGCACCTCGGGAGGCCCTCCGTCTGCGAGCAGGCGCCCCGCGAACGCCTCCACGTCCTCGAGCCTAGAGAGATCGCACGGCTCCACCCGCGCGCCAGCACCAATCTCGGACGCAACTGTCTCCAACGCCTCTCTGCGCCGTGAGACGAGCGTCACCCGCGCCCCCCGGGCTGCCATCTCCCGGGTGATCGCAGCGCCAATCCCGCTCGAAGCGCCAGTTACCACAACATTCTTCCCCTGAAGATTCATCCCCGAAGATCCTGACCACCGACGCTCTTAGGGTCAACCGACGGCAACCTCCAGCGTTAGCGGACGACTGCGCGGGCCGAGAATCTAGGACCGTCGCAGCCAGTACGCATCCGCAACTTGGAGCGATTGCTTCGGCCTGTGCATTCGCGCGTGGAAGCAGAGTTCGTCGGACCCGCCGATCGAGACGCCCGCTTTGATCGAACGTCGACCGGTGCTCAGCACCGTCAGCCCACCGCTGCTTGTAGCCCGGAGCGGCGGTCTTAGGTGGCCGTTAGTGCCGTGCGGCTTTCGTCCCGAGCGCGTCACTTCCGGGCGTTCCTCGACGCTGGTGCTCCGACTGCTGGAGCAGGCGTCTGACCAGCGACGGCTTATGACTGTCCCCTTCCCTGCGGCGATTGACCGGGTTGCATGGCCCGTGGAGAATGTGGAGATGACCGGCTATGCGCTCGGACAGCAGGGCGCTGAAGAGCTTGAGCAGACCCGGCTTTCGCTGCTCGCGGGTCGCTGGGAGCCGCTGACGATCCGTCAGCTTGACGCGATCGGAGTGGGCGAGGGCTGGCGCTGCCTTGACGTTGGTGCCGGTCAAGGCTCGGTTACCCGACTGTTGGCTGAGCGTGTGGGAAGCACGGGCTCTGTGCTGGCGACCGACCTCGACACGCGGTTGCTTGAGCCGCTCGCGGGCGATCGCGTGGAGGTCAAGCGCCATGACCTGCTATCCGATCCGCTGCCCGATGCCGCGTTTGACCTGGTTCACGTGCGCAACCTTTTGCTTCACCTTCCTTCTCGTCTGGATGCGTTGCGGCGTCTTCTGGTGGCTGTGCGTCCGGGCGGGTGGATCGCGATCGGTGACGTAGATTTCACGACGGTCGAACTGTCGCCCTCCAACCCGGCGTGGGAGCGCACTCGGTCGGCGTTCTGGGACGCCGCGATCGCCGCCGGCTGGGACATCCGGTACGGCGCGCGGCTGCTCAGCGATCTCCACACCCTGGAGCTGGCCGACATCCAAGGGCAATCCGACGTGCGCTACGAGCGGGGCAGCTCGGCGAACCTGTTCGCGCATACCGTTGAGCGGCTCCACGAGCGCATGATCTCGCTCGGCGCTGCCGATGATGACCTGAGAGAAACACAACGCCTCCTGCGCGATCCGGACATTGGATTTCGGACACCCAGCATCAGCACCGGCTGGGGTCGCCGAACCCGATAACAGATGTGCTCGGGCACGCGCTGCCCGCCCGAGCGACAGCCGCGTCCTCTGCTGCTTCACGAGGCGATGCGATCGTCAACTCTGCCTCGAACGAGGTGACCGCAAACGACGAGCAGCAGCGTCCACTGTCCTAGCAGCACGCCTGGAATGATCGACTAGCGGTCGTCCGGATGGTGCGGATCTAACGCGTAGCGACGCTCGCTTTTCGAGCGGACGATGGATGGGCTAAGCCACCGTCCAAAGGAGGACGTCATGCGTTCCACACCGCTCGTTGACTGTGCCGGTCGGCGTCGCTCGCCGGCGACCATGTCCGGCTTTTACCAGGGTCGGCCACCGCGCAACAATCCACCGGACCCGCCCACCGTGGAGGAGATCATCGCCGTGATGCGCGCAGCCGGCGATCGTCCTGATGGGCTCCGCCTGCAAGGGGTGATCATCGTGCTTTGGCGTGCAGGGTTGCGGATCAGCGAAGCGCTCGCCCTTCAGGAGAGCGATCTTGACCGGACACGCGGCGCCGTGTTGGTGCGCCGCGGCAAGGGTGGCAAGCGCCGCGAGGTCGGAATGGACCGGTGGGCCTGGGAGCAGCTCGAGCCGTGGCTCACCATCCGCGCCGGGCTGCCGGTTGGCGCACTCTTCTGCGTGCTCCGGGGCCCCACCTGCGGCCGCCCCTGCTCCCCATCCGGGATTCGCGTCCAACTGCGCAACGCCGCCCGCGCGGCCGGAGTGCGCCGTCGGTTCGCGCCGCACCAGCTCCGCCACGCCCACGCCGTCGAGATGAGTCGGGAAGGAGTCCCACTACTGGTCATCCAACGGCAACTCGGTCACGCCGACCTCGGGATCACCTCCGCCTACCTGCGCGGGATCGACAACACCGAGATCATCCACGCCGTCCACGAGCGGCCCGCACCGATGATCCCGGCAACCAACGGACCCGTCTCCCGGCCCTAAACACGCCAGCCGAGACGTGATGATCGTCAAGGAGCACCGGATACGAAAACGCGGTGCTCCTGGACCTCGCAATGCAAGCGTCCCGACCACACCACCGAGCACCCGATCGAACGACTGCTAATCGATCAACTCAGCGGCCAGCGATCATTGGTGCTGAGTGTCGCGTTGACGGGAATGCAGAAGTCGGCGCGATCGCGGAGTCCGCGGCCGGTGCTTTCGCTGTGCGGGCGTATGATCGATTGATCGGCGCGCTCTCTACTTGGCTGCGCGCGCTCCTAGTGGGTCTCGGGGCGTTGGTTGGCGTGCTGGTGCCTACGGCCTCGCTCGCCTCGGATACCGCGCCGCGGTGGGGTACGCCCGTGCTCGTTACGCAGGTCCCGCTGGGCGGTGCGTGGTTCGCCTCTCAGATCGCGGTCGCGGACTTCAACGGCGATGGCCACCAGGACGTGCTGATCACCCGCAACTCGCAGGACGCTCAGCACGCGTTCCCGGTCACGGTCCTGCTGGGCGATGGGAAGGGACACTTCAGCGACGGGACAAGCTCGATCTTCCAGGGATCTGTTCCTGCGACCCAGTTCGCGCGCCAGATCGTGATCGCGGATTTCAACGGAGACGGTCGTCCCGATGTGTTCGTCGCCGACCACGGTGACGATCATGACCCGTTTCCCGGCTATCAGAACACCCTGATCCTGTCCGCGCCTGGCGGGAAGCTCGTCGACGCGACCGCCAACCTCCCGCAGGTCTATGACTTCACGCACTCCGCGGCCGCCGCGGACGTCAACGGGGACGGCACGACCGACCTTTACATCGGGAACATCGGCGGCGCCAACAACGTGCCGCCGCGGATCCTGCTCAACGACGGCACGGGCCACTTCACCGTTGCGAACGGTCTGCTTCCTCCAGCTCAGACCGACCTGAACCAGAATGTGTACACGGGCAGCACGTCCGCCGATGTGAACGGGGACGGAAAGCCCGATCTGGTGCTGAGCGCCAACAACACGACGCAGCAGTCGGTGGTGTTGCTGAACGATGGGTCCGGCCATTTCACGCTGTCGCCGAACGCGCTGCCCCCCAAGCCGTTCGGGCCGGACGCGATCGGCCTCGGCCCCGCCTCGTTTGACGTCAACGGGGACGGCCGTCCCGACCTCCTGATCGGTTACACCAAGAACAATCCCTTCTACGTCGGTCGCTGGATCCAGGTGCTGATCAACAACGGCGATGGCACCTTCAGCGACCGCACGGCGTCGATCCTCCCGCAGAGCGACAACGCGGACACTTGGGCCGAGTTCTTCCAGCCTCGCGATCTGCAGCGCGACGGGCAACTCGACTTCGGGCTGGTGACCAACGGCCCCGGTGACGACAGTCCGCACCTCTACCTGCGCGATCAGAACGGCAACTTCCAGGCAGGCCCGGCGGTCGCCATGAACTTTCAGGCTTGGGGTTTCATCGACGCTACTGGCGACGGCTCGAACGACATCATCGGTGTTGACGGAGGCGGGGGCGTGTGGCTCGTGCCCGAGCTACGGGGAACCCCCCCGCCCCGCGCGAGGCCGCCCTCACTGTCGCTGCTCAGGCTCACACCCACTGCCTTCCGCGCCGCGCGCTTCGGCGCGAGCATCGCCCGGGCTAGGGTCGGCACGACCGTCAGCTACGCGCTCTCGGAGGCGTCCACAACGACGTTCACCGTCGATCGCGCGCTACCCGGAGTCAGACGCGGACAAAGCTGCGTGGCGGCCCCGCGGCAGACGTGGCACAACCGCGTCTGCACGCGCTACGTGCCGGTCCGGGGGCGCTTCACGCACACGGACAGCACCGGCGGAGCTCACTTCCGCTTCACCGGTCGGATCGACGGGAGAGCGCTCAAGGCCGGCGACTATCGCTTGGACGCAACACCCACGAACATCGCGCGGCAGCTCGGGCGAACGGTGCGGACGCGATTTCGCATCCTCAGCTAGCGGCAGCCGCGTCCGTGAGATCTGAGCTCTGGGACGCCTTGTGCTTTGCGCGAATAGCAGCAGCGTCCGGCGGGTTCTGGAGTTGCCCCGTTTTCGACGACACTTGAATGCTTCCGGTCGTAAGCCGGGGAAAGTGAGGTTCAGGTGCCCAGAACGAGGCCGCCGTATCCCGAGGAGTTTCGCCGGGAGGCGATCCGGCTAGCCCAGCTCGGCGACAAGCCGCAGCGCCGGTTGGCGAAGGATCTGGGGATCTCCGACGTCACGTTGCGCCATTGGCTCAAGGAGGAGAAGTCCTCGCGTGGGGAGCGACCGGGCGGACTCTCGAGCGACGAGCGTGAGGAGCTTGGGCGGTTGCGGGATGAGAACGCGAAGCTGCGGATGGAGCGGGAGATCTTGCGAAAAGCAGCGGTCTTCTTCGCGAGGGAGGACGACGGGCGGTAGGCGAGGCGTACTCGTTGATCGCCGCGGAGAAGACGAACTATCCCGTCGCCGTCATGTGCCGCGTGCTTGAGGTGAACCGCACCGCGTTCCACAACTGGGAGCGCCGAGCGCCATCCGATCGGGCGCTCACCGACGCGTGGCTGACCGAGAGGATCAAGCAGATCCACGACGCGAGCCGAGGCGTCTACGGGGCGCCGAGGATCCACGCCGAACTCCGCATGGAGCACGACGTCCGCGTCGGCCGCAAGCGGGTCGCACGATTGATGAAAGCCGCCGGTATCTCAGGCGTCAGGCCGCGGAAGCGGTGGCGCACGACGATCCGGATCCCAGGGATCACGCCCGCCACCGACCTCGTCGAGCGCCACTTCAGACCGACTGCACCGAACGTTCTGTGGGTGGCGGACATCACCTACCTGCGCACCGGCGAGGGATGGCTGTACCTCGCAGCCGTCCAGGACGCGTACTCACGCCAGATCGTCGGCTGGTCGATGGCCACACACATGCGCGCGAGCCTGGTCGTCGACGCGCTACGCATGGCGCTCGCGCGCCGCCGGCCAGACCCTGGACTGATCCACCACTCAGACCAGGGCTCGCAATACGTCAGCCTGGCGTTCGGTCGCGCCGTCGGCGAGGCCGGGATCGCGATCTCGATGGGCTCGCGCGGTGACGCCTTCGACAACGCAGTCGCTGAGACGTTCTTCGCCACCCTGAAGAGGGAGCTCGTCAACCGCCGCAGCTGGCCCGACCGGCTCGAGTTGCAGTCCGCGGTGTTCGAGTACATCGAGGCGTTCTACAACCGCCAACGCCGACACTCCACCCTCGGGATGCTCTCCCCAGTCGCCTACGAACAACTACGACTCTCGCCGCTGAACGGTTGAGATCAATCGCTCGAACAACAACAATCAAACGACAAACCCGGTGTCACGCAAACCGGGGCAGGTCCATTCATCAGACGATTGGATCGGGCTACAAGCAGCAGCGACGCGGCACGGGCCTGAACACGCTCACTGCCGGTCAGCGCGAAGCTGCTGCTTTTCGACAGTGCGGCATGCCTCGGGATCCCACCCTGCCCGAGCGTCATTCTCGTTCATACCGATCAAGCCGCTCTCAATTTTTCCCGCCGATGGCGGCCCGGCGTGCGAGAGTCCGCGTACGGATCAAACCGACCGACGAGGAGGGGAGCCGTGCTCTTCATCACGACCTACAGGATCAAGCAGATGAGCAAGGACGACACCAAGAAGCTGATGGGTGCCTTTGCCGAACACGGGGTGCCATCTGGCACCCAAGCGCACTACGTAGCCGCCGACGGCAGCCAGGGCGTGGTGATCCAGGAGACCGATGATCTCGAGGAGGGGTACCGGAACCTCCTGAACTACTCGGAGTGGATCGAATACGACACCAAGCCATACCTGACCCTCGAGCAGGCCCTCCCACACATCTCGGACTACATCTCCTGAGGCCTCGCGACGATCCACATTCCCCGATCGAACGCGCCGCTTGGTTCGCCGGCGGAGGTGGCTGAACTCGGGGGATTGCCATTAGGCGATCGGGAGCCGTCACTGGTCGACCAGATGACGCCTGCCGCTTCGGGCTAAAGCGAAAGCCAGCCGCCCGGTTAGCTTCGCGTCGGCTGATACCTACGACCGAAACTGCTGGTTTTCGATCCATGCGGCTGTCTGGCGGTCCGCCTGGTCGCGTCGGCTTCTGGGTCAGTATTAACTACTCGACGCGCGTCTGAGGGATAGCCGTTTGCGAGCGTCGCTTGGCATCATCGTGCTTTGCAGACCCCTCGGCGTACAGTCAGGGGTAGGAGCCAAGCGGGGCCATGAATGGTTCGATTCGCTGTCGGTAGGACGCTCGTCGCGGTAGCTGCGCTGGTGGGTCTGACCGTGGTGGTCGCCGGACTGGTGCCGGGTGGGTCGTTGGCTTCCGACGTCGTACCGCGGTGGGGTCCGCCGGTGCTGGTTGGGCACGTTTCCGTGGCCGGGCTTTGGGAGGTCGGCCCGATCGCGGTGGCGGATTTCAACGGGGATGGGCACGAGGACATCCTGATCGCGCTCAGTTCCCCGGATGCTCAGCACACGTTTCCGGTCACGATCCTGTTGGGCGACGGTAAGGGCCACTTCACGGATGGCACGAGTTCGATCTTTGCGGGCGATGTTCCGCGCACCCAGGTCCCGCGCCAGATCGTGATCGCGGATTTCAACGGTGATCATCGTCCCGATGTGTTCATCGCCGATCACGGCGATGATCACGACCCGTTTCCGGGCTATCAGAACACGCTGATCCTGTCGGCGCCGGGCGGGAAGCTTGTTGACGCGACGGCCAACCTCCCGCAGGTCTATGACTTCTCGCACTCCGCCGCCGCTGCCGATGTCAACGGTGACGGCACCACTGACCTCTACGTCGGAAACATCTACGGCGCCAACGCCGTGGGGCCAAGGATCCTGCTGAACGACGGCACCGGACATTTCACGGTCAGCCAAGGCGCGCTGCCTGCATCGGTGGCCAATGTCTTTCAGAGCCAGTTCACTGGGAGCACGTTCGCCGATGTCAACGGCGACGGGTATCCCGACCTCATCCTCTCCGCCGGCGACATCACGGCTCGATCTGAGGTCCTGCTGAATGACGGCACCGGTCACTTCAGCGAGCTGCCCGGGGCGCTGCCGGCGAAGCCCTTCGGTCCGGACGCGAACGGCCTGGACCCCACGCCGCTCGATATCAACGGCGACGGGCGTCCAGACCTTGTGATCGGCTACACCAAGCAGAATCCGTTCTATAGGGGGCGCTGGATTCAGGTGCTGATCAACAACGGCGACGGGACCTTCCGCGATGAGACCGCCTCGCGCCTACCCCAGAGCGACAACTCGGACCCCTGGCCGGTGTTCTTTCTGCCACGCGACCTGGAGCACAACGGCCGCGTGGGTCTCGGAGTGCAGACCAGCGGGAACACTGAGCCGCTTCTCTATCTCCCGGACCAAAACGGCGATTTTCAACCCGGTCCCGCCGTCCCAGCCGTCGGCCAAGGCATCGGCGTAAATGCCTGGACATTCATCGACGCCAAGGGCGACGGCTCAAACGACATCGTGGGCGTGATGTGGAACGGCGAGGTGTGGCTGTGGCCCGAGTTGCGCCAGACGCAGACACAGACCACCCCGCCGACGCTGTCGGGCCTCCGGCTGGCGCCGACCGCCTTCCGGGCCGCGCGCTCGGGCGCAAGCATCGCCCGCGCGACGATCGGCACCACCCTCAGCTACCGGGATTCGACAATCGCGACTACCACGTTCACGGTCGATCGCGCGCTCCGGGGCATCAAGCGCGGAGACAAGTGCGTCTCACCCCCACGCCGTCCGACCCGTAGAAGTCAGCACTGCACGCGGTACATCCCGGTGCCGGGCAGCTTTACCCACCGCGACGACATCGGAGCAAACCACTTCCGCTTCACCGGCCGGATCGGCCGCAAAAGCCTCAAGCCCGGCAACTACCGCCTCGACGCCACCCCCAGGGACGCTGCCGGAGACCTCGGCCACACGGTGCGCTCGAAGTTCTCCATCCTCCGATTGCCCATCGTCGCGAACTCAGCCCGGGCGGTACCCCTCGATCTGATGTGAGAGCGCAGAAGCCACCTCTGGCCGAATGCTCTCGAGTTCCGAGATCGCGGCACGAGTAAACCGCGCGCTGTACACAATACGAACCAGCTGCGACCGGCGTTCACCGGCTCTCTGCTGCTCTGGGCTAGAAGCGAAGGTCAACCGAGCGAGTAGCCAGGCAAGCGCAGGACGACTGCTGTTCGAGGCATGAAACTGCTGGTGTGAGGCTCCGTCCGGGTCTGACCGTAGGTTCGGTTGATCTGGGACAGGGGCTTTCATTGGGAGAACGTAGACGGGTAGGCCGTTTTGATCGATGGGCTTCGAGCCCGTGCTGTTCGTTTGAGCGCCTTGCGTAGTTGGCGGTTGAGCGCCTCGATCGCGTTCGTGGTGTAGATCACCCGGCGGACCTCGGGCTCATAGGCCATGAACGGGATCACGTGCTCCCACGCGTCCCGCCACGCCTGGCCGATCACCGGCAGCTGCTCACCCCACTTCTCATCGAAGGTCTCGAGCGCCAGCAGCGCCTGGTCGGCGTCGATCGCGGTGTAGATCGGCTTGAGGTCCTTGACCACGGCGTCGTATTGCCGGCGCGGGACGTAGCGCAGGCTGTGGCGGATGAGGTGAACGATGCACGTCTGCACCGTCGTTCTCGGGAACAACGCCTCGATCGCTTCCGGGAAGCCTTTGAGCCCGTCGACACACGCGATCAGGATGTCCTGAACCCCGCGCTGCTTGAGGTCGGTCAGGACCTGCATCCAGAACTTCGCGCCCTCGTTGGCCTGGAACCACATCCCGAGAACCTCGCGCTCGCCGTCCATATTGATCGCCATCGCCAGGTAACACGCCTTGCGCTGAACGCTGCCGCCGTCGCGGATCTTGAGCACCAGCGCGTCGAGGAACACGACTGGGTAGACGTCCTCCAGCGGCCGGGTCTGCCACGCCCGCGCGTCGTCCATCACCGCGTCGGTGACCTTCGAGATCAGGTCGCGGCCGACCTTGACCCCGTAGATCTCCTCGAGGTGCGCCTCGATATCCCGCGTCGACAGCCCCCGGGAATACAAGGCGAGGATCTTGTCGTCGAACCCCTCGAACCGCCGCTGGCGCTTTCTGACGATCTGCGGCTCAAACGTCCCGCCCCGATCCCGCGGGGTGTCGATCCGAACCTCGCCGCTCTCCGTGATCAACGTCTTCGACGTCGCCCCGTTCCTGGTATTGCCCGAGCCGCCCGGCGGCTCCTGATGCGGCTCATAGCCGAGATGATCGGTCAGCTCGACCTCCATCGCCCGCTCGACCAGCCGCTTCGTGAGCTGGCCCAACAAGCCGCCCGGGCCGGCGATCTCCTGCTCGGTCCGAGACCCGGCAAGCAATTCGTCGATCAGCTCGTCAGGGAGCAGAGCCTTGACCTCCTCGGCGAGCTCGGGGCGGGGATCCGGACCGCGCGCAGCGCCAGCACGTCGCGAGCGCCGAGCTCGAGCTTGCCCGCCAAGCCGAAGCGTCATACAAGCGACTGGTCCAAGACCAGCAGGCCGGTGCCCCAGCCAAAAAAGCGGGCGCGAGCGTGACACTGGAGCACGCATAGTTAAGTCACTCAAAGAGGACAAGCCGCGCGGCAGACCACAAGCTCCTGACGTCTGCACTTCGCTACGTCATCGGCTCGCGCCCAGCGCAGAACCTACGCCCCGGCCACCGAGCTGACAAGACCGAGGGGGACGACAGGCCGCAAATACCGACCAAGGACTTGACTTTCATCGGTCGATCAAGGCAGGAGCCGACCCCGCCCATCGCAGAGTGCTGAGTCCACGAGAAAAGGGGCGCCAGCGCCCCGCGTTGACTCCGGATTAGCGACGGCAGGAGCTGCGTTACTCTCGCGCTGCCAAGCGTGCGTCCCCGCTTCCTGTCCTCGTGCCTCCGCTCGCGTGGCAGGCGAGGCTGTGGGCTGAGTAAATCGACTCTGACCGGCTCCTTACCGCGCTCTTGACTACTCCCGCGATGGTGGTTGACGTCAATCACTGTTGCGCCTGCACATGATCGCGACGCGCCTCACAAAGGAGACCCGATGAGTACCCTCACGATGAAGTCCAAGGTCGCAGCCGCTGGAATCGCCGTCGCGATGGCCGCCGCCCCCGCCGCCGCCGTTGCCAGCCAGCACGGCCATGCGCGCGCAGTCAATACCGCGGCGTCCACCGTTAACTGGCAGATCCCGCTGAGGGGAGCCGCCGCGTACGGGAAGGCGAATGGGTCTGCCCAATACCAGTCCCAGCCTGGACAGCGCGATCTGCAGGTCGAGGTTCAGCGCGTTCGCTCGCTGGCCGGGAAGACCGTCGTCTTCTCAGCCGCGGGCATGACCCTCGGCAAAGCGAAGGTGTCGGCTAGGGGCCAAGCAGACATCACCCGGAACACCGAGCTCGGGCAGAAGGTCCCATCGATCGCCCACGGCTCGAGCGTGACAGTCCGGACGACCGGCGGCAAGCTGATCGTCTCCGGACGGTTCTAAACCGCCGCGCCACCGGCGCACAAGGCACCATTCCGCAGGCGGCAGGGGAACATCCCTGCCGCCCCGGCGTTTAGGGCGCGTCACGGTTCGTGCCGCTGCGGCCGCAGCTCGGCCCGCACCTGACCCGCGCGCCCGGCTTCCTCCTCGGGCTCACGACAAGCGTCTGGCCAAGCCGATCGGTCAGTGCTTCACGCGAATAGGGCACTCTTCCCAGGGGGTTCATCAGACGGCTGCATCGGGCTACAAGCAGCAGCGAATCGGCTTCGCGCGACCCTGCTCAGCGCGGGTCAACTTGAGACTGCTGCTTGTCGAGGCATGAAACTGCTGGTGAGGCTCTGTCCGGTGCTGACCTTACGGTCGGTTGATCCGGGACAGGGGCTTGTTTGGGAGAACGCAGACGGGTAGGCCGTTTTGATCGATGGGCTTCGAGCCCGTGCTTTTCGTTCGGCCGCCCCTGCGACTTGCCTGGATTGAGCCTGAGAGCTCGTATCGGTCTGTGTCGTTGTCCCGCTGGTTCTCCCGCTCTGACAATTCGAGCTGTGGAGGTGAGGATGGGATTGCCCAGATGGGTTGGTCGTGCGATCGGCCTGGATGTGCATCGCGACTTCTGCGAAGTGGCTATCTGCGAGGACGGCGATGTCCGCTCGGCGGGCCGGGTGCCGGCCACGCCCGAGGGCATGAGCTCGTTGGCGGACAGTCTGCTGTCGTCGGATCGGGTGGCGTTGGAGGTGACGGGCAGCTGTTGGGAGGTCGCGAGGATCCTCGAGCCGCACGTGAACCGGGTTGTCGTCGTCTCACCGGACGACACTGGGATCTCCAGCGCTAGGGCGAAGACGGACAAGCTGGACGCTCGCGCGTTGGCGAGCCTTTTGTGGCGCGGTGAGCTTGAGGCGGTGTGGATGCCCGATGAGCGCTGCCGCATCCTGCGCCGCCGCCTCTCGCGTCGTGAGCAGCTGGTGCACTCCCGCAGCCGGGTCAAGAACGAGATCCACGCGTGCCTGCAGCGCCGGCTGCAGGGCAAGCCGCCGTGCTCTGACCTGTTCGGGGTCAAGGGCCGCCAGTGGCTCCTATCCCTCGAGCTGCCTTTGGAGGAGCGCGAGTCCGTCGACGCTGGCATCCGTCAGATCGAGTTCCTGGACGTGGAGATCGCGGCGGCGGAGAAGCTGATCGCTCAGCAGGCGCTGTCGTGGCCGGAAATCCGCCGGCTGATGACCGTCCCGGGTGTGAATCTGATCTGCGCCGCGTCGTTCATCGCCGCGGTCGGCAACCCCAACCGGTTCTTGAGCAGCCGCAAGCTCGTCGCCTATCTCGGACTGGACCCGCGGGTCAAGCAGTCCGGCGAAGGACCGGCGCGCAGCGGGCGGATCTCAAAGCGCGGATCACCCTCGGCTCGCTGGGCGCTCGTCGAGGCTGCGTGGAGCGCGGTCCTGCAGCCCGGGCCGCTGCACGGCTTCTATGAGCGCACCAAGGCTGGGCGCGCTCACGGCAAGGCGATCGTCGCGACCGCCCGCAAGCTCGCGGTCCTGTTCTGGTGCACGCTCACCCGCGACCAGGACTACGCCCACCAGCAGCCCTCGCTGACCAAGAAGAAGCTCCGCCGCCTGGAGATCACCGCCGGCGCACCCAAATACACCCGCCGCAGCGCCGGCATCTTCCACCAACGATCTCATGCGCGAGGCCGAACTCGAACTCGCTCGCCAAGCCGAGACCTCATACAAGCGGATCGTCCAAGACCAGCAGGCCGGAGCCCCAGCGAGAAAAGAGGGCGCGAGCGTGACACTGGAGCGCGCATAGGTTAAGTCACTCAAAAGAGGACAAGCCGCGCGGCAGACCACAAGCTCCTGACGTCTGCTCTTCGCTACGTCATCGGCTCGCGCCCGACCGACAACCTACGCCCCGACCGCCACCCTGGCAAGACCAAGGAGACCACCAGCCCGCAAATACCAACCAACCACCGACTTGACTTTCATCGGTCGATCAGAGCACAAGCCGTCGCGCCGCTGGCGACACGGGTCCCGCCTACCGACGCATCCGCTCGTTGGCCGGAGCTGGGTGGAGCGGGATGTTCGTTGTCCAGAGCTGGCCGACGTTGGTTAGTAGGTACAGCGTGCGGCTCGTGAGCGTTAGCGTCCCTATGCAGACAGGTGTCATGTCGAAGCAATACAGCGCGGCCTGCTGAGGAATGCGAAACCTGAACCGCCTGAGGCTCGGCAGGAACAGCCCATGGACAGAGCCGCCGCCACCCACCCAGATCAGGGCGTGTTGATTGATCGCGAACTGGCCTGCCCTGCTGCTTAGCTCGGGAGTGAGGAGCTCGTGCAGCGTCGACCCGCACCGCTCAAGGTACGTGTAGAGATTCAGGTTGTAGGGCGACCACTGCTGGGCTACCGCGAACCGCCCGGATAAGAGGATCGTTCCGGGGAGCGTCTGGTTGGTATCGGTGGATCCGCTCGGCACCGTTAATGGCGCGCAGAGCGTCCGCGTGAGGATCGGCGAGTTGAGGTCGGGGATCTCAGTGCCGCCTGGCTGCCACCCTGGTGGTTGACCGACGACCTGCCCGCTTTGGATGTTCTGAAATGCGAAGGTGGTAGGTCCGCAGTGGTAGCCGCAGGTGATCTGGAACTCGATCCAGTTGTTGCCGACCGCGAAGTAGCTTGCACTGCACTGAGGATCCCCCGTCTTGCAGTCGGCGTTGGACGCGAACATCTGGTGGACATCTGGGGTAAACGGCGTCCACGTCGCGTTTGGAATGCTGTACAGCTCGTACAGGTACCGAGGCCCCGGCGGTGGTGGATTACATGTCGCCACGATCCACGAACCGCCGAGCGCCGCAGAATTTGCGTTATCGAAGTAGCAGCCTGTGGGGGGCACCAACGTGAGACGCTTTCCGGTCTCCTCGTCGATCAGTGCGCCCGAGCCCGCGTCTCCCCCGATAAACACGTAGTGCCCGCTCCCCAGCACGCTCTCGACGCCGTGCTTCGCGACCACGTGCCACCGCGGGTGCAGCACAAGGGTCGTCGGCCGCGTTGGCTTGTGCTTCGATCCCTCCGCCTGCCCAAGCGAGCGGGACGCCAGCGCCATAAGCGACACCACGGTAACGAGGACAAGCGAGATTGACCGCCGCAAGGTCAGCACGCCAGTAAGAACGCGCACTGCTCACAAAAGTTGTGCTGTGCACCGCGCGGCACGACGACAACTCTGGCGGCTTCCCCTTCGGTCTAATCGGAATCGTCCGCTCGGCGAGTGCGCTCACGACTGCTTTCGTCTTGGCCGTCAGCTACTAACCCACTTGCGCAATGGCGACGCCTCGATCGTGCGGATCGCTAGCGCTCGGCGAGCGCTTTGCCAGGCGGTCTCAGGTGATCGGCGCACCACCTGAACATCCGGGCGGCCTGCTTGGCTGGCTGCCGAGCCAAGGTGGTGAATGTGAAGGGTCGTCCTCTGACGCAGGATCAGAAGGAGCTGGTGTGGCAGCTGTGGGGGGATGGCTACTCCCCGCGGGCGATCGGGCGCAAGGTTGGGTTCTGGGCGCACGGGGTTCGTAACTACGTTGGCAAGACCGGCGGTGTGCGCCCGGCGGAGCGTCGACGCTCTGAGCGCTGCCTCTCAAAGCAGGAGCGGGAGGAGATCTCTCGCGGCCTCGCCCGCGGCGAGTGCTTCAGGGCGATCGGGAAGGCGATCGGTCGCGATCACACCACGATCTCGCGAGAGGTGAACCGAAACGGGGGTCGCACGAGCTACCGCGCCGAGCGAGCCGATGAGACCGCCTGGGGCAGGGCCCGTCGGCCGAAGCCCGCAAAGCTTCACCTCAACCCCAAGCTGCGGGCCGTGGTCGAGGAGAAGCTCTGCCTTAAGTGGTCGCCGGAGCAGATCTCTAGGTGGTTGCGCCGCGCCTACCCTGATGATTCAGACATGCAGGTCTCTCACGAGACGATCTACCTGTCGCTGTTCGTCCAGGGCCGCGGCGCGCTGCGCCGCGAGCTCTCCGCCTGTCTTAGGAGCGGCCGGCGCACCCGCCATCCTCGAGCTCAGCGGCCCAAGCGCCAAGGACAGGGCAAGATCCCCGGCCGGGTGATGATCTCCGAGCGCCCCGCGGAGGTCGAAGACCGCGCTGTCCCGGGCCACTGGGAGGGGGACCTCCTGCTGGGCAAGAAGCCGACCGGGATCGCGACTCTGGTCGAGCGCTCTACTCGCTACTGCCAGCTCGTTGCCTTGCCCGACGGCCAGTCCGCCGAGGCGGTTCGTGACGCGCTGGTCAAGAGCATCGGACAGCTGCCGGCCCAGCTTCGCCGCTCGCTCACTTGGGACCAGGGTCGCGAGATGAAGGAGCACCTCGCCTTCACCGTTGCGAGTGGAGTCCAGGTCTACTTCTGCGATCCCCGAAGCCCTTGGCAGCGGGGCTCAAACGAGAACACGAACGGGCTGCTGCGCCAGTACTTCCCCAAGCGCTCAGACCTCAGCCGCTTCACCCAGAAGGAACTCGACGCCGTCGCCCAAGAGCTCAACGGCAGACCCAGGCAAACACTCGGCTGGATGACCCCCGCGGAGCGGCTCGCCGAGGTCCTGTCCGAAGCAGTCGTACAGCAGTAACTCTCACCAAAGCAACCGCCGGCAAGGGTGACACCAGCGGCTTGCACAACGCGCGCAGCGACCCTCGCCGCTGCGCCTCGGCCTACGGCCTCGGCTCCGCGACGAGGGTCGCTAAGCCGACCGCGACCCGCCCTGTGTGAGAACCTTTCACCATCCGAGGTGGTGCGCTGACCCCTTGAGGTCGCCCACGAATGCAATCGCCGGCTCCGTCACCACCGGCACGATCGGAATGGCGACGCCTCGATCGCGCCGATCGCCGGCGCCCGACGACTGGTTCGCCACGGTTGCGGTTGCCCGCCGGCGGGGCGGGGCGATCGCCCTGCAGTCCGCGCGGAGCGGGGAAGCTGGCACATAGCGCGTGATACTCGTGCCAGCACAAGAGCGGGCCTCGTGGGCGCAAACGGCGGCTCGGAGAGATGCGAATCGAGATTAGATGCGCATCACGAAGCTGCCGGCCTCCCGATGCGGTGGCGCGCAGTGGTAGCGTGCAACGGCGCGGGTGTGTGAGGAGAAGTGATGAGCCAGAGCGAACGTTCAGGAGCGGCAGCGAGAGTCGTCGATCAGGCCGAGCCGCTGTGGTTCCTGGGCACGCTCGCGCGCGTGTTGCTCGACGGCGAGCAGACCGGCGGGCGGTTTGCGGTGTTCGAGGTCCTGCTTCCGATGGGCGCCTCGCCGCCGCTTCACTCCCACCCTCAGGACGAGACCTTCTACATCCTCGATGGCGAAGTGACGGTGTGGGTTGAGGATCAGCCGCGGCACTGTCGGCCGGGAGCGATCGCGTTCGCTCCAAGCGGCACGCCGCACTCGTTCCGGGCCGAATCGGACACTGCGCGGATGCTGGTGCTCTCTACTCCAGCGGGGATCGAGCGCTACGTGCGCGCACTATCCGAGCCGGCCGAATGGCCGTGGCTTCAGCCGCCGCCAGATGGGCCGCGGGTCCCCGCCGAGCGAATCGAGGCGGTCGAACGCGAGCTCGGCGTTCTCCGCCACGGCCCGCCACCACAGACAAGCTGATCACTGGGCGAGAGACAGGAGAGGTTCCGGACTGCGCGGTTTCCGCGCAGTCCGGGCGCTCGACGTCTCCGCCCAGATGTTCCCCGTCGAACGAGAGCAGGACGCGGGGGTACCCTGCGCTGTCGAGTCGTGCCGGGAGCGGACGCGTAATGACCGGATTACGTAGGGTCAAGCAGAGTGCCGGTGCGCCGTAGCCCCGCTCCTATCAGCTTCATCAGCTGCCTCCGTTCCCGTCGCGGTCGGGCAAGCTCCCCGGTGATCGGTGGCGACGAATACTCGTGGCCTGGTGCGGCAGCGGGTAGCTCGGCCCGGTTAGTCTCCCCGCGTGGATCCCTGCGCGTGGCAGCCGCGTTGGCGCTCCTCGCATCAGTGGGCCTGGCAGTGGCTTGGCCGGCTGCCGCGGGCACGCCGGCCAGTACACCGTCCAGTCACACCACGGGCACATCCTCTGGCCCGAGCTCCCCGCCGGTCAGCGTGTTTCCGATTCCCGGAAGCCAGGTGGCGCCCCCGGGGGCCCAGATCGTGTTCCGGGGGATCAGTCCGTACGCCCTGGGATCGATAAAGATCAGCGGGTCGGTCAGCGGCGCCCACACCGGCGCGATCCGCGGCGACTCCGACGGCAACGGCGCCAGCTTCGTGCCCGACAAGCCGTTCAAGCCAGGCGAGATCGTTACCGTGGGTACGCCTTTGAACCTGGTTGGGGCGCCGAGTGGTTCCTACCAGTTCCGCGTAGCGACGTCTCCCGGTCCGATCTCCTTCGCGCCTGCCCAGCGCGTGTCCCGGGTCAAAGGGGATGTCCTCGCCTTCCGCAGCCGCCCGGACCTCCGTCCGGCAGCGGTCAAGTTCATCACGCCCCCGCGGGGCGACACGGGCGAGGACTACTTCCTGGCACCGCAGTTCGGGCCACTGCAGGACGGGCCGATGATCCTGGGCTCCGACGGAGACGTCGTCTTCTTCAAGCCGATGCCAAAAGGAGACGTGGCGGGCGACTTCCAGGTCCAGCAATATCAAGGCCAGCAGGTCCTGACCTGGTGGCAGGGCTACACGAGCGCTGGGGTGGGCCTGGGGGAGGACGAGATCTACAACAGCTCCTACCAGGAGATGGCCCACGTTCACGCCGCTGACGGTCTCAGCGCCGACTTGCACGAGTTCTTGCTGACGCCGTCCGGCACCGCGCTGATCGTCGCGTATTACCCGGTGCGCTGGGACACCTCCGCGGTGGGCGGCTCCAAGCACAAGATCGTGCTCGACTCGGTGGTGCAGGAGATCGATGTCGCGACCGGACTCGAGCTCTTCCAGTGGGACAGCCTCGATCATGTCCCGCTGAGGGACTCCTACCGGCGGCCAGAGCGCGGGGCCCTGTACGACTACTTCCACGTCAACTCGATCGACGTCACCTTCGACGGCAACCTGGTCATCTCGGGGCGGAACACGTGGGCCGCGTACAAGGTCAGCCGCTCCAGCGCAGCCACCATTTGGACGTTGGGCGGCAAGCACTCGAGCTTCAAGATGGGTCCCGGTGCCTCGTTCGCCTATCAGCACGACGTGCGGCTGCGAGGTCAAGGCGACACACAGGTCAGCCTGTTCGACGATGCTGACGGCCCCCCGCCGGTGCACTCCCAATCCCGGGGGCTGATGCTGAAGCTCGACTACAAGCACATGACCGCCCGCCTGACCGCGGAACGCGACCACACACCTCCACTGCTCACCCGGTTCCAGGGCAACGTGCAGGTGCTGGCCGGCGGGGACACCGTGATCGGCTGGGGTCAGCAGCCCTACTTCACCGAGTTCGACGCACGCGGACGGGTACTGCTCGACGCACGGTTCGTGGCCAACACCTCGAGCTACCGTGCGTACGCCTTTCCTTCCTGGGTTGGTATCCCGGCTGATCCGCCGGCGGTGGCTACATCGAACACCGGGGTGGGAGGGGTGGGAGGCCGCATCACCACCGTCTACGCCAGCTGGAACGGCTCCACGCAGACCGCGTGGTGGCTCGTGCTGAGCGGTTCTAGGAGGGGGTTTCTCGTCAGCCGGCGCCTGGTGCGCAAAACGGGCTTTGAGACCGCAATTCGCATCCCCAGAGCGCAGCTGGTGCGGATCGAGGCGCTCGACTCCCAGCGCCACGTGCTGGCCAGCTCGCCCGCCGTGAGAACCCGGTAGTCCCTAACACTCCCTTATGCAGGTTTTACCGGACCGACGACTAAATCCCGCCTCGCATGCGCCGGCGGATTAGATCCGCGGCCATCCCCGTTCACCGCCATTCCATCCCACAAATGCTGGTGACGGCATCTTGGTCGCGCTCGCTTAACCTCGAGCCGTCGCGGGCCCAGAGCGCTCCAGCGTCATAAGCGGCGGGTGTTGGTTGGCTGGCGGTTGCCTGTGAGATCGCCTGCGGCATGGGGGGCGATCGCGTTCGCGGAACAGTCGGCGCAGCGACGAGGGAGACAAGGCAGTGAGCGTCGGTCAGTACTTAATCCGCCACTCATGGGTAGTCACCCGCGGCGGAGCGCGTCTTTGGTCGGATGTGACCGAGTGCCCGCGGGGCGGATGATTGAGGTGTCCTGTTCTCGATACCTCGAAGGAGGTGAGCACAGATGCCGAAGAAGATCAGGGATAAGGATCCGAAGGAAAAGAAGAAGGACACCAAGCGCGAGAAGTAATCTCGTGCCGGTGCGCGCCAGGCGCGTCGCACCGTGGATTGTGGGCGGCGCGACTCGGCGCGGTATATGCGCTTGGGTTGGGGTGGAGGTGCTGCGTGATCTCGACTGGGAGCGCGAATGGTTGACATGCCCGAATCAGACGTCCGACCGGCGCCGCTTCCGTGGCGGCGGTTGGCTGGTCTTCTGCGACCGATTCGCGGCGGGCTCGCCGCGATGGTCGGGCTGAGCACCGGCGGTGTGCTGGTCGGTCTCGTACCGCCGCTGGCGCTGGGTGTTCTCGTCGATGCGTTGGTTGAGAGCAACGACACGACAGAGGCGGGGCTGCTCGCGGGTGTGATCGCGTTGGCGATCATCCTCGAGGCCGTGGCTTACGTTCTGTCCGACGGGATGGCGACCCGCAACGAGGGTCGTCTGTATCGCAACTTGCGCGTAGAGATGTTCGACGGCGCCCGCAGGCGCTCGTCGTTGGACGAGGACGAGCAGCGCGGGTTGCCGTCGCTGTTCATCTCGGATGCCGAGACGGTGGGGGTCACTGTGTCGGTGTTGGACCGCGGATCGATGCTGCTCGTCGAGTTCGTAAGCGCAGCGGTGGCACTCGCCCTGCTGGCACCGTGGACGATCCCGGTGGTGGTGCCGGAGCTCGCCCTGACCTGGGTCGTTACCAGGCGGATGCAGGAGCCCGCCGCATCGGCCGCCGAGCGCCGCCAAGAGGAGCTCGAGCACCTGACCCGGTCGGTCGCGCGCGAGCTTGGCCGCCGCGAGGACCCGCAGTCGACGAGCAGGTTCCGTGTCGCCGCGGACCGCGTCCTGGCGGCCGAAGTTCGCCTCGGGTGGCTGCAAGCAGTCAATCTGCAGGGTTCCGGCGGTCTCGCCAAGCTCGGTCCGATCGCCGCCGTCGTCGTCGCGGCGTTCGCAGGCACGCAGCACGTCGGCGTCCTGATCTCCGTGTACCTGCTCGCACAGCGCGCGTTCTTTGGCTTCGACGGGCTCGTCGACCTCAGCCTCGGACTGCAAAGCGTCCGCGGCGCGGTCGCCCGCTGCTTCGCGCTGATCGACCCCCAGTCCCCGACGAGCCAACACTCACCGCGTCTACCAGCCGCCGCCTAAAAGGACGAAGTGGCATGACCATGCCGACCCTCATCAACCAGACACACAAACACGAACGACACGCCAACGGCGCGTCAGCGACCCGCCAGCCAAATGGAGCGGCGCCGATCCCCCGACAGCATCGCCCGCGTGGCCCGCAGCGAGCTGACCAACAGCCCGTGCTCTCGACCCGCGGACGCGTCGACGAACGCGACGCTGGCCGCTTCATCCACGACTCTCTCGCGGACATCCACGGCTACATGCTCGAGCAACACATCCGTCCGTCCGGCCCCCCATTCGCGCGCTGCAGACCGACCGGCGCGAGCATCGTCGACATCGAGACCGGATGGCCACTCGAGCGGCCTGCAGAGGGCCGGGGCCGGATCCACGGAGGCTCGCTGCCAGCCATGCTGATCAACCACGCCACGCCGCGCCAACAACGGGCCGATGAGCCGCCCGATATCAGACGCTGACCTCCTTCGGGCAGTCGTGGCCGGCCAGAGCCGCAAACCGAACAAGTCCGGACGGCCCCCAGTTACCGCGCCGCAATGGAAGCAGGAGCCCTCTTCGGGGGGGCTGCCCACGCGCTCCTCGCCAGATGCGCTACCCGACCGGCTGCTAGCAGCGGCGACCCCGGGTAGTGCAAGCATTAGCGCCCGATTCCGGGTTCTGAGCGGGGGAGCTGGTTCGGTGGCCGCGAGATGACGCGTTTCCCACGTCGGATCGGACGCGTGCGGTCCGCGGTTCTCACAGGCGACGTGCGGGCGTCGCGACCAGAGCGTATCTCCCACCGCGGGAGCAGCCCGTCTCGTCGCCGCGTGACCGTGGGAGCGCTTGCTGCGGCCGCGACCGTTGCGATCGTTCTATCCGCCTGCGGCATCGCCGGCACGATTGGCACAGGGTCGCACTCGCGGGTGCCGAATACAGCGGTCCTCGTGGCCACCAGCCCGTATGGCTCGCCGAGCGCGCGGGTCACGGTTGCCTACAAGAACCGTCCGCTGGTGGTCCCGCGATCGTTCCTGGGCCTTTCGACGGAGTACTGGACGATCCCGGTCTGGGCGAAGCATCCGAACCTGCTCGGTCGGGTGTTCTCGTTGATCACGCAGGAGGGTCCGGTCGTGTTGCGGATCGGTGGCAATTCGGCCGATCAGGCGGTGTGGGCGCCGAACAAGGAGCTGCCGGAGTGGGTGTTCGAGCTGACCCCGTCGTGGCTCGCGCAGGTGTCCGAGATCGTGAAGCGCTTTCACGTGAAGCTGATCCTCGACCTCAACCTCCTGACCGCGACGCCCGCGGACGCCGCGAAGTGGGCGCGCACGGCGGAGCGGAAGTTGCCGCGCGGGAGCATCGTCGGGTTCGAGATCGGCAACGAGCCGGACATCTACAACCCGGCGTCGTTCAAGACCAAGCCGAAGCTGACCGCCACGAGCTACGCCGCGGCGTACCGCACCTACGATGACGCGCTGGACCGCGCGGTCCCGCGAATCCCGCTGCTGGCCCCCGCGCTGGCCGAGCCGCAGAAGAACCTGAGCTGGATCGCGACGCTGCTGGCCGGCTCGCATCACGGCCTGACCGCGGTCACCGTGCACCGCTACCCGCTGTCGCAGTGCGCCAAGTCCGGGCCGAAGGTCCCGACGATCGCTCGCGTGCTCAGCGAGAACGCGACAACGGGCATGGCGGCCACCGTCAAGCCAACCGTCCAGCTGGCAGGCCGGGCGCATCTGCCGGTTCGGCTGACCGAGTTCAACTCGGTGACCTGCGGCGGGACGCGTGGCGTCAGCGACACGTTCGCGACGGCGCTGTGGGCACCGGACGCGCTGCTCGAGCTGCTCCACGCCGGCGTGCGCTCCGCCGCGCTGCACGTCCGTGCCAACGCGATCAACATGGCGTTCTCGCTCACCAGCAACGGCCTCGTGGCCAACCCGCTGCTCTACGGCCTGATCGCCTACGCCGAGACGCTCGGCACCGACCCCCAGCTCCTGCCCGCCCACCTGAGCACGGGCACGGGGGCGCATCTCAAGGCCTGGGCCGTGCTCGATGGGACCCAGTTGCGTGTGCTGCTGATCGACAAGGGAACCCGCGCGGAGCGGGTGGCGCTGACGCTGCCGGCCATCGGAGCTGCGAGCGTGCGGCGGCTGGCCGCGCCGTCCGCGGCAGCGACGTCCGGCATCACGCTGGCCGGCCAGACACTCGATGCCCAGGGCCACTGGTCCGGGCCGCCGTCCGGAGAGAGCATCACGCAGGTCGGCGGCAGCTACACGGTTTCACTACCGGGCAGGAGCGCGGCGCTCGTCACCGTCACCGCCCGGCCCGGCACCACCTGACCTGAGGTGGAGCGATGCGCTCGTTTCCGTGGGGACCGTCGTCTGAGATGATGGTCGCCCGCCCCGTGTCCCATTCCAGGCTCGGGTCGGGTTCGTTCGGAGATTCACGGAGAGAAATGGCGCTGCCGCGAACCGTCGCCGCAGC
This sequence comes from uncultured Solirubrobacterales bacterium, assembly GCA_963800475.1. Taxonomy (GTDB): domain Bacteria; phylum Actinomycetota; class Thermoleophilia; order Solirubrobacterales; family Solirubrobacteraceae; genus Palsa-465. The sequence continues at coordinate 1,074,685 of CAWDAZ010000002.1, forward strand.
GCCTCCTATGCCACGGTTGCGATCGCAGGCGCGTGCCCGGCAGCGGACCCGAGGAATCACTGAAGCAGGGCCGGCACGCTCCGGCGGGTTGCGTCGCGCGACTCGCCAGTTCCGAGTTCGGGATCGCGCCTCTTTAGGCCGCCGGATTACGTGCCCCGTGGTCCGGTTTACGTGGCCGGTAGTCCGGGGCAGGTGCGGCGCCGGAACTCGGTCAACAGCCCGTCAACAAAGGGGTTTGGGGCAGCTCGCCCGGTGTTGGCGCGAATGTGCGCTTTCTCCGGGGTAGATCCAGGGATCCTGCTGACCCCCCTCTCACTGGCGCCACTGCGATTAGCAGGGAGATTGCCGCAGCAGATCCGGAGTTGGCCGATCCAGGGGCCGGTGACTTGGATGTGTGCAGAGTGATCCGGCTGGGACTTGCCACTGGGCCTGTCGCGCTTAAGCGGTCGATCCGCCGCCAAAATCACCGGGCCGTTCTCGTCGCGGGGAATGTTCCGGGCCCACCGAAATCCTGCGGTACAACTGGAACATCTCACCTTGACCGCATCGCTCAGGGCCACCGTAGCCCGCCGATCTGCACCCGCCATCCTGAAAAAGTCGCGCCACACCTCAGTAGTTGTTACGGCGCGTCCCGGAAACAGCAGAGTGCTGCTTGGATCGAGTTGCAACGCTGACGCCAGGCTGCTGCTTGTGCGCCAAGCGACGCTCAGCCCGACCGGTCGCGCGAGGGCCCGTTACGGATTCGCGCCGACTGCTGCAGCGCCCGGGCGATTCGGCGGTCCGGCGGTTCTGATGAGGCCGTTGCTGCTCGATCAGAGCGGGAGGCTGCGCCCCCCCGGCCGGGCCATCCCACCCTGGGCGGGCTGCCCGAAGGGGACAGCGCGCAAGGATCACTGGGGGTGGTAATAGATCAGCTTCGTGAGGCGATCAAGCAAGCCGCTGTTCGCACTCCACAGCGTTTTCGGGGTGTCGTACACGTACGCCTCAAGGCCATAGGTGGCGGTTGACGGATCGTCATAGGCGTCAGCTTTCAGGATGCCTTCTACCGCCGGGCCACCGTTCCGGCGCGCCGTCCACGTAACGACTTGGCGCCTCCAGTGCGATGCAAACGAATAGGGCTGGCTTCGCTTGATCAGGCGGACGTTGCTTAGCGGCTTCTGATCAAGGCCATGCTTTTGGACGACCAAGGTGACCACGTCCTGCGGGGTCAATGGCTGGTACCAACTGGAGAAGGCGAGCCCGACCTGGAGCGTGCCCGTCGGTGAGGAGATGTTGATCCCCGCTCGACAGTAGCTGGCGACCCAGCCTCGCGGCGCGTACCAGGTCCAGTATCGGTTCTCGTGCCGCACCAATGTGTAAGCCGAAGCGCCGGCGGTGTTGACTACCAAGAAGCCAAGGAGAGCGAGCGCCGCTCCTCCGTATCTGAGCCTCGAGATGCCCACATCCCGAGCCGATCTTGGAGACCTTCCAAACGATCCATAACACCTCCGATCGCCTCAGGAACACGTACCGTGTCTCGAGCAGTCTCTCGGGCGCAGTGGCGGTTCGGATCCGTAAGAGGCCGTACCAGACGGAGGCGTTGTACGAATTGGCGCCCGGGTGCGAGAGGCGGCGTACTTCCGTTTCGGGCTACCAGCGACGCTCTCACCGCAAGGCTGACAGCGCTGGATCCGCCCGGCGATTCAGCAGTCGCCGGGAGCGTCCCGCCTCCCGCGCTTAACGGGACGCTCGTCGTCCGCGACCGGATGCTCGTCGCCGAGTGAAGGCAGGTCTCGCTGACGGCGGGCGGGGCCGGGCTAACGTCGTGGGCGGTGTGGCTCGCTCGATCAGTGCTGCGTCGCCGCGGTGAGCGCTGGCGGGCCGGTCGAAGAGCCGACCGCGCTCGAGGAGGGCATCCCGACCGCGGGCGGCAAGGTCTTCCCCTCGCGCCGCTCGCGTCTGTGAGCGTAGTTTGCGTTACCCGATTCCCGACAGTGGCGATGGCGTGGGCTGTCCTCTTGGCGGGGGATCGTCGGCGACGAGCTGCGTGACCGTTACTAGCTTGAAGTGTCGCTGGCGCAGGCGGATGATGATCCTGGGCAGCGCCGCCACGGTCTGCGCGCGGTCGCCGCCGCCGTCGTGCATCAGGATGATCGCCCCGGGGCGGGCGCCGGAGACGGCGGTATAGATGATCCGGCTGACGCCGGGCCTGGCGTAGTCGGAGGTGTCGACGCTCCAGAGGACCATCAGCATTCGCAGGCGGTGGAGTGTTTGCAGCGTGGCGGTGTCGAACGACCCGTACGGCGGTCGCCACAGCTGTGGGTACGGGGCGCCCGCGTGGCGGATCGCGCTCCCGGCGTCCGCGATTTGCGCATCCTGGGCCGCTGGCGAGAGGGCTGCCATGAACGGGTGGCTCTCGGTGTGGTCTGCGACTGCGAACCCGCCGCGGGCCTCGGCGGCGATGAACTTCGGGTACGCGCTCGCTTCGCGGCCGATCACGAAGAACGTCGCGGGGGCGTGCATGCGGGTGAGCACCCGCAGCACTTTCGGGGTGTACACGCTGGGGCCGTCGTCGAACGTCAGCGCCACCTCGCGCTTAGCGCTGCCCGCGAGCCTGACGTAGGACGTATACCCAAGCACACGGTCAACCGCGTGCTGGTTCGCGACCGGGTGATGAGCAACCGGACGGCTCGGACGCGACGGCCGTGCGCGGCGACTGGACGCCACCGCCGGCGCGGCCGCGGCCAGCGCCCTGGCGTGCCGAGGGCTCCCGGAGCCGGTGGCGACGATGACGGCGAGAACCGCCGCGGCGGCCACCGCCACCAGCGTGGCGCGAACCATCCGCAGTGTCCGCCGGCGCCGCCGCCACCGGGCACGGCGCTCCAGCAGCTCAGAGCTCGTCAGCAGAGCAACGCGCTCACTGGCCCCCACGCGGCGATCCCCTTTCATCAGCCGCTCAATTGTGCCGAGGCAACCAAGCGGGCCGACCGCGCATCGCATGGCGACCCGTCGCGCTGTCCGCGCTTAAGGGAACTCCCGGGGTCGGACACGGAGGCGGTAGGTCGTCAGTTCTGTGATGTTCGCTTGGCTCGTTGCCTGGGCGGTTCGCTAGGAAGCACTCGCGACGGGCACGGTCACGGCGTCTTTCGGCGAACGGCAGCTGGCGGCCTGGCGGTTCTGGCGGTCATACGCTCGCGCGATCGCCCACCACACGCGATTGGAGGTCAGACCGCCCCCGAGCTTTTGGACGTTGGTGGCGACGGCGATCGTGAGCTGCCGCGACGTGTCGCTCCAGCCTTGGGCCTGGAAGCCGCCGAAGATGCCGGCTTGTCCCAACCAGAAATGGCCGTCGAAGGACCGGCTCCGGATACCGAGGCCGTAGTGGCCGCGGCCGAGGTGGGTCATCTGTCTGACCGCTACCGCGCTCACCAGTCGGCCACCCAGTAGCGCATTGGCGACCTGGGCCAAGTCGAGTGAGCTAGAGGCCAGGCCGCCGTCCGTGAACACCGGCCCCCAAACGGCGCTCGGCACACCGAAACCCGGAATCCACTGACTGGTCAGTGAGCCATCGCGCTGGAGCAGGTAGGGGTGGGCCATGCGCGCCTTGGCCCCCGGGGTCGGAACGAACGTCGCGGAGGTGATCCCGAGCGGGCCGGCGATCAAGCGCCGAAAGTCGCGCTCGATCGAGGCGTGGGTGATTCGCTCCAAAATTCCTCCGAGGACGATGTAGTTGGTGTCGGAGTACCGGTACTCGCGTCCGGGGGGGAAGTTCGGCTTTCCCAGCCCGGTGCCTAGCCCGGTTAGGACCTGGTCGACGGTCCAACGGTGGCGCGGCCGGTGGCGAATCGTCCACTGGATCCGCTGATTCTGGAGGTAGTCTGAAAGCCCACTGGTCATATCGAGCAGCATCCGCACCGAGATCCGGTCGGCGTTCGGGAGCCGGGGATAGAACTCCGACAACCTGGTGCCCAGCGAGAGATGACCGTCCTGAACCTCCTGCATGATCATCGTCGCCACGATGAACTTGGCTGCGCTGTTGAGGATGAACAGAGAGCCGTTGCTCGCCGGGCGCTTCGAGCGCAGATCGAGGACGCCCGTAGCACCAGCCCAGACCACGCGGCCGCATGCCGCCACCGCCGCGGTGGCAGCGGCGGCGTGACTACGAGTGGCGCCCGCGCGAAGCGCCGCATCGAGCACACCACTGATCGCCGACTGCTGCGCTCCCGCAGCATTGGCTCGGATCGAGCGCGGGTCATGCGTGCTGCGCCGCAGCGCTCCCGTCGATCGCAGCGGCGACGGCTGAGCGCCGGTGTGCCCGCCCGGCACCACCAGCGCGACGGCGGCCGCGGCACCGACCAGCGCCGCCGCCACCACGGCCGCCCCGAGCTTGAACGCCGGCCGTCTCATCTGCCGACGCCGTTCTCGGCCGTCGCCGAGCGTCGCATCGGCCAGAGCCCGCTCGACTTACGGCGCCGCGCTGGCTTCTGGGAGAGATAGCCCTCGGCCTGGAGCACCCGGACGACCGTCCGCGGCAGTCCCGCACGAGAGTCGAACACCAGGTATCGCGGCCGCCAGCGCGGGGAGAACTTCTGGTTGAAGAGCACGAGGCGGTCGCTGAGCCGGCTACCGGGGGCGTCCGCGCGGAGTAGATGTGCCAGCCCCGCGTAGTTGAGGCTGACCTCGTCGATCTCCCGAGTCCGCGCGAATTCGAGCGCGTGGCAGACGAGCACCTCGGTCAGTCCGTTCGGTGTGTCGCCGACGCGGCGAACGATGTCCAGTGACAGCTTTCCCTGGTGTGTCAGGAACCGCGTGACGCCCTGGAGCTGGCCCTGCGGCGACCACGCGAGCACGTAGAGGTCATCGGGCCTGATCGCAAGCTCGAACTCTCCCATGCTCATGGCGAAGCCGATGATCCGGTCATGCTGCGCACGCCACTGCGCCTCGACCGCGTCAATCGCCGTCTCCAGCTCGTCGTCGATCTCCCGCCCTCGCGAATCGTGACCCGCCAGCCGCGGCGCTCAAGGCGATGGACCGATTGGCGCAGCTTGCGCACTGACCGCCCATCGAGCGTGAACGCGCGCGGGTCAACGATCGCCTCGGGGCACAAGACCACCAGGTCATCTGCGTACTTCACCAGCACCCCGAGCCGCTGCTCGCCGCCCGCCCACGCTTCGTCGAGCGTGTGCAGGGCGATGTTCGCGAGCAACGGTGAGATTGGCGACCCCTGGGGCGTGCCCGCTTCGATCGCGGGACGGTCTTGCCCGCATGGGCGCTCTCGGCGCTCGGGTCGGTCCGGCTTGTGCCCGGGCATGGTCGCTTGGGAGGACAAGCGCGGCGATCAGCGCTGCCGCCACCGCGGCGGCCAGAGGCACGAGCACAAGACGCCTCCGGGCATCCCAACCAGCGCCAAGTGCCAGTCCTGGACGGAGCCGCAGGCCGCCGCGTAACCCAGGAGCGACCCTTGCCGCGTCCACTCCGCGCCGGCGCCGGACGGCGGCGCTTCCCGCGGCCAGCAGGAGCCCCTCGATCCACGGGCCGATCCCGGGCGCGCGATTCAGGAGCACATCGCTCAGCCTCAGATTGCGCGCCAGTGCGAAGGAGGCGTCTGAGGCCAGGAGCAGCAACAGCGGTCCGATGGTCGCCACCAACACGAGTCGAACCGAGCGGCTTGCCCGGCGCAGAGCCAGACCCAGGACGGTACCGGCGGCGAGGCTCGCCACGACCGTCGCGACCAGGGGCTGTGCGTCGAAGCCCGCGAGTTGGAGGAGGGGCAACGCATCGGGAACCGAGGGGCCGATGGCGAGCGGTTGCAACCCGCGCAGGGAGTAGAGCAGCCCCACGGCGACCAGTGAGCAGACGCCAACGGCAAGGAACGCGAGCACCGCCGCCGCCGCGACCCGGCTTGCGTGGACCAGAACAGCAGCGCTCGCCGGCTTGGGCCACGAGCGCTGCTCGGTCTGAGGCACCTCGGTCGCTCGGGCCGGCTGCGCACCGGGCCCGGCCGAGCCGACCGCTGAACCGGGGACGATCAGCCGCTGTTGCGCTCGCGCCAGCGGCCAAACGCACGCGAGCACGAGAACGATGGCCACGCCGTGGGCCACGCTTGCGGGCGGAGTGGTGCCGAACGGCTCCCCGAACGCGACCACGCCTAGGCCGGCCGCTGTCAGCGCGGTGAACGCGGTCATCAGGGAGATCGGCCGCACCGCGTCGCTGCCGCGGAGAGCCGCTTGGAAACAGAGGAAGCCGGCGAAGGTGCACAGTACGGCCAGGACCGTCCAGCCCGACAGCAGCCCCCCGACCCCGTGGACGCGCAGCGCCACCGAGTCGGCCTTGATCGCGGCGTCGCCGGCTCCGTAGAGCACGCCGGCGGCGATCGCCGGCTTGATGCTTCCGGCTACGGGGCCGAGCGCGGCCGCGCCCGCCATCGCCAGCGTCGCGGCGGCGATCAGGACACCCGCGTGCAGGTGGGCGTGACTGGCGGTGAAGCCGATCGGAAGGGAGGCGAGGGCGATCGCGATGATCCCGATGGCCGCAAGCTGTTCTCGACTCACTGACTGCCCGACCAGCCGGGCGGCCAGCGGCACCGAGAGAGCCAGGCTGCCCGCGCTGAAGGCCTGGACCAGAGTGAGGGGGGCCAGCCCGACAGCGACGATCGCCCCCGCAAAGCCGAGCCAGCCGACGCCCTGACCGATCAGCCACGAGCGGTCGCGGAAGCCATCGATCAGGCTGGGTCGGCCGCGGGCGAGGGCGCGCGAGTGACCGCGCTGCTGGAGCACGAACCCGAGGTTGATCAGGGCGCCCGAGATCAGCGCCAGCAGCAGGGCGCCCAGCAGCCGCAGCTCTGACCCCGGCCGCCGGAGGCGGCGCGCCGAAGAGATCGACGGCGCGATGGCGGCCCCGCGGGGCGGAGCTGAGGTGACGGCGGCCGCGCCGGGACCAGGCCGGGGCGCACGGGCGACGGGGCGGCTCTGGCCGGCGATCACCGGGCGCGCGAAGTCCGACGAGGCCAGATCCAGCATCTGGTTGAGCCTCGGGTACCACACGGACCAGTCGTGCCCTCCCGGATAGAGCCTGGCCTGCACCGGTGCACCGCGCGCGCTCAGCGAGTTCACCATCACCGGCTGCTGGCGGCTTGCCGGGTCGCTGCGTCCCGCGAACAGGTACACCCGCAGCGGATATCGGGTTAGGGAGCGCCGGAGCTGCGCAACCCGGTCCAGGGGGCTGTTGTACGCCAGCGTTGCCGGATCGGCGGCGGCGAACACGCCGGTGCGTGTCTGCGTGAAATAGCCTGACCACGACTGCACGTTCGCGAAAGCCGAGAGGTAGTGCAGCGCGATGTTGAGCGCGGCGTAGGCGCCGGCCGAAAAGCCCGCGATCACACGGTCCTGGCGACGATGCAGCGTCGAGAACCGCTGGTCGACGTTGTGCATCACCTCGAGCACGTAGCTCTCGTAGTTCCCGGAGGGGGTGTTGGCCCACTCGGAATCCGAGAACACGCTGCCGCCGATCCGTCCGTCGGGATAGACGAGGATCATCGGGCGCAGGTGGCCGAGAGCGAGCTGGTTGTCGAGCCGAACGTCCATGTTCGCGATGTCGACGAACACCTTTGGTTGGCCGGGCATCCCGTGGAGCAGGTAGTAGACCGGGTAGCGGTGACGGGGGCTGTAGCCGGGCGGCAAATAGACCATGTAGTCGGCCCTGCGGTGAAGTGCCGTCGAGTAGTAGTTGACCGCGAGCAGGTGCCCGGTCCCTGCGCGGGGCAACGGCACCAGCGCGGCGAAGCCCCGGTGCACGTAGTAGTCGCGGCCGTAGCTATATGCCCCGAGTAACCCGACGACGATGACGCCCGCGACCGCGAGCAGGATCGCGGTCTTGACCCCCAGTTTTCTCATCCGCCCAGCCGCTCCGTCAGCTGCGGTGACGAGGACGGCCGTGGCCGTCGGTCGCCTTCGGGCTTAGGCTGCGCGCTGGGACGCGGCAGGTATCCCTCGGCCTGCAGGATGCGGAACACTGACCGCGGCAGGGCGACGCGTGACTCGTAGATCAGGTAGCGAGGACGCCAGCTTGGGAAGAACTTCTGGTTGAAGAGGACGAGGCGGTCCATCTGAAAGCGCTTCCGCAGCCGGCCCAGCGCGAAGTTGATCAGCGCCTTGCCGACACGGTTGCCAGCGGGCCCAGACCTGACCAAATGGCCGAGCCCGGCGTAGTTGAGGCTCACCTCGGGGACGGCATGAGCGCGCGCGAACTCCAGCGCGTGGCAGACGAGCGCCTCGTTGAGCCCGTTGGGCGTCTCGCCCACGCGGCGCATCGTGTCCAACGACAGCTTGCCGCGATGCGCGAGGAACCGCATCACCGCCTGCAGCTGGCCGCTCGGCGACCGCGCCAGCACGTACAGGTCTCCGGGCCGCACCCCCGGCCCGAACTCGCCGAGGCTCATCGCGAATCCGAGCATGCGATCGCGTTCCGAGCGCCACGCGGCCTCGAGCGCGTCGATCTCGGCCTCCAGCGCGACGTCGATGTCACGTCCTTCGCGCACTGTGATCTGCCACCCGCGGCGCTGCACGCGATGCACCGACTGACGCAGCTTGCGGACCGGACGGCCCTCCAGCGTGAAGTCCATAGGCTTGACCACGGCCTCCTCCCCGACGCGCGTGGCGCGCAGGCCGAGCGTCCGATAGGTCTCGAGGTGACGCTCCGACCCGCCATAGACCGCCAGTCGAAGGCCGGCGCCGTGCGCGCGCTCGAGCAGCTGTGCGAGCACCTCGCCGGCGCAGCCATCGGGCCCCACGGGATCCCCTGATATCACCGCCGTGTCGCCAATCACCCGGTAGGCCACGACCCCACCGGCGCGGAACTCGAAGCTCTTGTCGGGCCGCAGGATGAACGGCGACAGCGAATCCTCCCCATACTCGTCGACGATCGCGCGCGCATGCTCGAGTCCGGCCCGGGAGTCCTCGCGGTCCGCCCATTGAGGGCGGCGGAGATACCTCACGGCGAGCAGCAAGCTGACGAGCGCACCCGCGAAGGCCACGTCGATAAAGGGCGCCCAGTGATCCGGGACGTGACTGCGAACGAGGATCAGCGCCGGAACGCCCCGAAGTGGATGCAGCTCTCGGGCGGCCCGAATCGCGCGCACCGCGGGGACGGCGAGATCGGCCATGGCAGCGAGACTCCACGAGAGCCCCGCTACCGGAAGCGCGGCCATCTTGGCCCGAGAGGCCTTCCTCGTGGGACGCTCGCGGAGGCGGACACGGCGCAGGCCCGCGACGAGGATCGAGATCACCACGCTCGCCACGAACGCCACGGCCGTCAGCCAGAAACCCTCCAGGACCACCGAAATCACGGCGACCGTTGCGCCGATCCAGAGCGCGGCGGCGCGGCGATACCTCAGGCGGCGACCCATCGACCCACCCCGTGGAGCGGCGGACCCGCGTTGCCAGAATGGCCGGTATGAGAGTTCGCCGGTTCGTCCGCCGCGGGCTCCTGATTGTCGCGGCGGCAGCGCTGCTCATCGCAGGAGCCCTGGTCGCGTTGGCCGCCCACGACCGTGCCTCGCGCGCCGGCACGCGTCGCGGACGAGCATCCGTTGCGCGCACGGTGTCGATCACATGCAGATCTCCGTCGCTGCGCGGTCAGTTCCCCACCCTGGTCTATCTGCCGGCGTCCTACGGTTCCAGCGGCCGGCGGTACCCCGTCGTCTACTTTCTGCACGGGCTTCCGGCTAACCCGCAGTCCTACACCCAGAACGCGTTCGTGGCCCACGCGCTCGTCTCCGCGCATAAGCAGGCGATCGTCGTCACGCCCCAAGGCGCGCGCGAGAACGACAGCGACCGCGAGTATCTGAACTGGTCCTCGACCGAGAACTGGCCGCGGGCGATCAGCCACGACCTCACGACATGCATCGACCACCGCTTCCGCACGATCGCGAGTCGCAAGGGCCGCGCGCTGATCGGCCTTTCCGCCGGGGGCTACGGTGCCTTCAACGTCGGACTTCGGAGCCTCCAGACGTTCGGGGCAGTCGAGTCCTGGAGCGGATACTTCGTGGGTACCGATCCGAGTGGCTACCACGTGCTCGAGCTCGGCACGCCCGCCGCCCAGCGGGCAGCGACCGTCCTGGACGGTCCCCCTCTGGCCAGGGAAGTGGCCCGCTGGCCCTCGCTGATCGCGTTCTACGTCGGCGGCTCCGACGACCGCTTCGCCGACGCCAACCAGGTCTTCGACGCGTCGCTGCACAGCTACGGCATCGCGCACGTGTTCCGCCTCTACCCCGGCGGTCACTCCGAGGCGCTGTGGCAGGCGCAGGCTCCGTCCTGGCTGCTCCTGGCACTGACCTACCTGGCCACCGGGCAGACCGTCCTGCGCCGCGGCTGAACCGCCTATGACGCGCCTCGGTGACAACGCCCCGCCCCGCCACAGCCGGAACTGCGTCGCGCCCAGAACCACATGCTCGAGTCCGAAGCAGCTCATCATTGGTCAATGCTCCTCAGAGAGATAAGGTTGCCGTCAAAACGGAGGCAGTGGGGTTACGCAACAACGTGACTTCCGTTAAGCAGCGACCGCTTCTTATCCCCCGCTGTACTTGGCTTTAGCGAGGGTTGAGAGCGGCGCGTAAGGGACGCGGTCGCGGTCGCCGAAGCGCCAACTTCAGTATCACGACAGTATCTCGGGCTTCTTTCACGCAGCGCTCCAAACAGCGAGAAACCCCGCGCTAGCGTGACTTCTTGGTACGCGCCCGGAGAGATTCGAACTCCCGACCTTCGGTTCCGTAGACCGACGCTCTATCCAGCTGAGCTACGGGCGCATCGCAGCGGGAGCGGATCCCGCGAGGCCCGATTCTAGCCCCGGTTGAGTTTCGGCCGGTACCGGCGTACACCGTGTCTGGTAGGAGTAGACTGCGGTTCGCCAGGTTGCCGTTTCTTGCGGGAGGGAGACGGATGTGGGTAGGCGGGAGCAACTGAATGCTTGATGGCGAAGCGGCCGGTGTATCGCGGCGCCGGTTCATCGGGTACCTGATCGCGGCGCCGGTCGTCGTGGCCGGGGCGGACCTGCTGGCAGCGCCGGCCCAGGCGGCGATCCCAACCCATCAGCCGGTCGACGAGTACGACCTCACCGACTTCCTCACCGACGCGACCAAGCCGACGTCGCACCTGATCACGGTCACCGTCAACGCCGATGGGACGGTGTCGTTCGCGCTGCCGCGGGCCGAGGTGGGGCAGGGGATCACCACGGCCGTGGCGATGACGATCGCCGACGAGATGGACGTGGCACTCGACGACGTCAAGGTCACGCTCGCGGACGCACGTCCCGAGCTCGTCTGGAACCAGCTGACCGGCGGCTCCAACTCGATGCATTCGATCTTCACGCCGGTGCGCGTCGCCGCCGCGATTGCCAAGGGCCAGCTGCTCCAGGCGGCCGCCGCCGAGCTAGGCGGCGACGTCGGCAGTCTTACCGTCTCAAACGGGATGATCAAGGCGGCGAACGGGCGGACCGCCAGCTTCGGCTCGCTGACCGGCAAGGCCGCTGTCGCCAGCACCCGGAGCGCGACCGCGAGCCTGAAGGCTCAGTCGCAGTACAACCTGATCGGCACCCCCCAGCGCCGGATCGACGCGCTCGACATCGTCACCGGCCGCAAGCAGTTCGCGATGGACATCGACGTCCCGAATGCGCTGCCGACGATGGTGTGCCGGCCGCCGACGATCAACGGCACCGCGCTGGCAGTCAACAACCAGGCGCAGGTCGAGGCGATGCCCGGCGTCACCGACGTCGCGATCATCCCCCACACGGCGTTTGTTCCCGGTGGCGTCGCGGTGAGGGCCAAGACGTTCGGTCAGTGCATCGACGCGATCCGCGCGCTCGACGTCAAATGGGCCGCCGGGACGGTCGACGGCCAGTCCGACGCCGACGTGCTGAAGGCGCTGGAGGCCGCCGAGCTGCCGCTGACGCCGGCGCTGCCGACGGGCACGTCGCTCGATCAGCGGTTCACGTTCTACTTCCGTCCCGGCGACCCGCTCGAGACCAACTGCGCGATCGCCGACGTTAAGTCCGGGAGCGCCGAGATCTGGTCGAGCCTCAAGTCGCCGATCTGGGCTCAGGAGGAGATCGCGAAGAACCTCGGGTTGTCGCCGACCAGCGTCACCTGCCACGTCGCGCAGGGGGGAGGCTCGTTCGGCCGCCACCTGTTCGCCGACGCCGCGTTCGAGGCGGCGGCGATCTCGCGGAAGCTCGGCAAGCCCGTCAAGCTGATGTGGCACCGGACCGACAACTTCCGTCAGGGACGCACCCACCCGATGTGCACCTCCCGCGTCCGCGTCAGCTACTCGGGCTCGAACGTGCTCGGCTTCGATCAGCGGCACACGAGCGTCGCGACCGACTTCACCCACGGACTCGGCGAGCTGCTGAGCGCCTCGTACGCGGACCTGCCGAAGCAGAACTCACTCGGCTTCTCTCAGGCCGTGTTCACCTTGACCGCGAACGTGCCCTACAACTTCGGAGTCGTCACTCAGCTGCTCAACGAGATCGACGATCCCGGTGTCTACAACACCTCGAGCGTGCGCAACATCTACAGCCCCGAGGTGTGCACCGCCAAGGAGCTGATGGTCGACCAGCTCGCACGCGCGATGCGCCAGGACGCATACAAGTTCCGCCGCAGCTTCATCCGCGACGACCGGCTCCTGGCGGTGCTCGACGCGGTCGCGACGGCGGGCCGGTGGGGGAGGCCGATGCCGAACGGCATGGCTCAGGGGCTCGGCGTCCACATCGAGTACAAGGGCCGCGCGGCGTGCCTCGTCGAGATCGACTGCACGCCGGCGACCGTCAACCGCCAGGTCAAGGACGGCTACACCGGACCGCGCGTCACGAAGGTCGTATACGCCGTAGACGTCGGGCTGCCGATCAATCCGCTCGGGCTGAAGGCGCAGATGATGGGCGGGATCATGGACGGGATCGCGCAGGTGCTGACCTACAGCCTGCACCTCGACGACGGCCACTTCCTCGAGGGCAGCTGGGACAACGCCTACTACACGCGACAGTGGAACGTGCCGTTCGAAGTCGAGGTGATCGTGATGCCGCCGACGACCAACGACCCCGGCGGCGCCGGCGAGTTCGGGGTCGCGGCGTCGATGGCGGCGGTCGCGAACGCCTACACGAGGGCCACCGGAAAGCTGCCGACGAGCTTCCCGATCAACCACAACCTGCCGCTCGGGTTCACGCCGCTGCCGACCGTCCCGCCGATCCCACAGTCGCCCACCGACGGATTGAACAACACGTTCTGAGGAGCACGATGCCGACCCACACCTTCATCCTCAACGGCAAGCAGGTGAGCGTCGAGTGCGAGGACGACGTGCGGCTGCTGTGGGTGCTCCGCGATCTGCTCGGGGTCACCGGCCCCAAGTACGGCTGCGGGCTCGAGGTCTGCAAGGCGTGCACCAGTCACATCAACGGCAAGGCGTTCAACCCCTGCTCGGTGCAGGTCTCCGACATCCAGCAGACCGACCAGATCACGACGATCGAGGGGCTGCCGGCGACCGTCGGCAAGGAGCTTCACCCGATGCAGGAGGCGTGGCTCGAGTTCGACGTCGCGCAGTGCGGCTACTGCCAGCCGGGCCAGATCATGGCTGCGGTGGCACTCGTCGAGGAGGTCAAGGCGACCGGGCGCAAGATCACCGACGCCGACCTCGACGGGCTTCGCAACATCTGCCGGTGCGGCACCTACCCGCGGATTCGCGAGGCGATCAGCGCGGTCGCGGCGGAGATGTAGAAGGCCCGACGCTGTTCCCGAGCCAGCGCAGCAGCGGGGCCGTCGCTTCGAGCTGTGCGCTCATCAGCTCGTCGCAACGCGGTTTGTGCAGCCACGGCTCGAGCGGGTGGCGGCGGAATACGGTGATCCGCTTGAGGCGCAACCGCTCGCCGCGCGGGTGGTCGTTCGGATAGCCGCGCGGCATCCGCTTGAGCTCGGGGTCGACCAGCTTCAGCCCGGCGGCCTCGGCGGTCGACACCGCCTGCTCGAACCCGCGCGCGCGGCGACCGTCGGTCACGACCGCCCGGAAGCGCTCGAGCTGGTCCGGGGCCGGGTGGTGCAGCCCGCCGCCGACCAGCAGGCCATCCAATGACAGCTCGACGTAATACGCCCCGGTGCCCTTGGGCACAATTGCGACGCCGAGGTGCTCCTTGAGCGGCGGCCCGGGGCGGAAGCGGAGGTTGTTGTACGGGCGGAAGAAGCGCGGCTCGCCGAGGTGGCTCAGCTTCTGTACGAGCTCCCGCGCGGGCCCGAGCAGAAACTGGTCGTAGCGGGTGCGATTGGCCCGGAACCACGCGGAGTCGTTGTTCTGCTCGAGCTCGCGAAGGAACTCGAGCGCCTCCGGCGGCCACACGGGTCAGGCGGTGGCCTGGGCGCCCGGGTCTTCGCGGTTGTAGAACCGCGCGACCGTGAAGCCGACCAGGATCGGCACGTGGATCGCGAACACGACCAGCGACAGCGTCAGGATCACCAGCGGCCCGCCCCGGGTGTGGTTGCGCAGGAACACGTACTCGATCATCCCGGCGATCACGACGTACGCGAGCAGCGACCACTTCGCGACCTGCCAGAACCGCTCCCAGTCGAACTCCTTGACGCGCGACAGCAGCACCATGTTGATTGCGAGCAGAATCGCCGAGAGGGCGAGCAGCACGATCGCGGGCGTCAGCGGGACGTGGTTTGGGATGTGGCTTGCGAGGTAGATGCCCCCCGCGACGATCAGCGCCAGCGAGGTCATCCCGAGCTGCGTGACGGGCGGGTACTTGGGCTCGCTCACGAGCTCGCGATCTTGGTCATGATGATCAGCGTCGCGATCTGCATCGCGCCGAGAATCCCGGCGGAGTAGATGAAGCGCTTCATCAGCTTCTCGATCACCGCCGGGTTCGGGCGCCGCTTCTTGAGCTCGACGAGCACCGCGATGTTGGCCGGCTCGAGCAGGCCGAGCGCGATCACCGACATCACCCCGACGACGATGAAGCTCGCGACGATCCATCCGTGTTCCGGATAGGAGCTGAGGTTCGTCCCAAGATTGGTCGACAGCTGCCACCCGGCCGCGAGCGTCATCGTCACGACGGTCGGCATGATCACCACCATCTTCGGCATCAGCTTGGTGGTGAACTCGATCCGCGCCTGCGGCGACAGCGAGCCCATGATCGGCCCGAGCACGAAGCCCAGGAACAGGTCGAGGATCGTCCACGCGGCGCCCCCGGCGATGTGGAAGAACTGTAGGCCCCACTCCTTGTTGAGCGCGATCGCGACGATCACCAGCGCGAGCACGATCGCCGAGATCAGCAGCCCGATTCGCGGGACGATGTCGAACTTGGGAATCTCGAGCGGGGGCGGGGGCGCGCCCTCGCGCTCCTCCGCGACCCCGGTGAGCGCTACGTCAGCCATGACGCACGTAGCTTATCCGCGCTGAAGGCCGGATCAAGGGCGCGTCTGAGCGGAGGGGGCGGGATTCGAACCCGCGGTCCGGGGTTGCCGGACGCCAGTTTTCAAGACTGGTGCATTCGACCGCTCTGCCACCCCTCCGAGGTGCGGGCGCGCTCGATCCTAGCTTGGAGGTGGAGCCTCTAGACTGCGCTGAACTTCAGGAGAGGTGGCCGAGTGGCTGAAGGCACTCGCCTGCTAAGCGAGTATGGGGTTCACGCTCCATCGCGGGTTCGAATCCCGCCCTCTCCGTTTTCCGAATCGCCTGCAAATGGGCTTGTTGGGAGATTTGGCCGGGCAGCGCGCGCAGGTGGGGCCGTGACGCTTCGAGGGGATGGAAGCATTCTGGAAGCGGGTGCTCTCAACATCGCGACGATTTGGTCCTCTTGGCGCCACTCATGGCGAGGTAGCCAGGGGAACCTGGGCGGGTAAGTCTCGGGACCTGCGGGAGGGCTCAAGGGCCGTAGTTCCACCGGATCGGAGCTGGGCCTTCCACCGATGCGCTCCACGGTCTGGCGGCGGCAAGATTCGCGCAGTGCCTGATGCAGCGCGGATGTCCGGAGAATGAGTCATGAAGCGATCGCAGTCGAGCCTCATGAGCTGCCCAAGGTGCGGGTCGGCAAGAGTGATTCCGATCGTCTATGGGGACCCGACATACGAGACCTTTAAGCGGGCTGGGCGAGGTGAGATCGCGCTGGGTGGATGCCTGATCGACTCCCCGACGCATCAGTGCAAGAACTGCGGCCTGTCGTTCGGAGGCCTTGAGGAGAACTCTCAGACGAATAGCCGGTCGCCTACATCGACGTCAGGCCAGTAGCGATACAAGGCTTTGGCCTGGTCGAGTACGAGCTGCGCTGCATAGTCGAACCTGCCCACCTCACCGCCGCCGCCATCAGGTTGTCGTCTCGGCGGCTTATACCGGTGCTTGCGCAGCAGCCGCTTGATTTTCGCGCGAATCCTGGCCTCGGTGGATTCACGGTCGGCCCAGTCCACGGTCAGGTCTGTGCGGATTCCCTCGACGAGTTCGTGCGCGATCTTCGCCAGCTCCGGATCGGCCTTCAGGTCGTCCACGCCGCCCGCCAGCGCGTCGTAGAACGCTGCCTCCTCCTCGCTGAGTCCTAGCTGCTGGTGCCGGTGCCGAGCATCGCGTAGGCGTTTGGCGATCTCGACAAGCCGCTCGACGACCTCGGCGCTTGTGAGCTGCTTCAGCTCGTAGCGCTGCAGCACAGCTCGAACCTCCTCGCTGAACAGCTTGGCCTGCATCTGGTTGGCGCGCATGCGGCCCCTGATCTCGTCGTTGAGCAGCTTCTCCAGCAGGCGAACCTGCACGTTCGGGTGCTCCGTCCGCTTGGTGATCGAGTCCAGGAACTCGTCCGAGAGCACCGAGATCTCGGGCCGATCCTTGTCTGCGACACCGAAGATGTCGATCACCTCTCCGGCGGCGAGTCCCTCCGAGAAGAACTGCCTGACGGCCTGCTCTGCCGCTGGGCTGGCCTGAGCGTCAGCGACCGAGATCTTGCGCACCTCGGCGGCGACCTTGTTGAAGAAGGCGATGTCGTCACGCAACTGAATCGCGGCCTCCTGCGTGCGCGCTAACGCGTACCACCGGGCGAGCGCCGTGTGCGTGTCGAGGAAGTCCTGGGTTCGCTCCTCGCTCTCAAGGATCAGGTTGTAGGAATCCCAGAACAGCTTCTCTGGGTTCGGTGTGCGTTGCAGCTCGCCCGGGCGGAAGCCGATTGGATGCAGCAGCGCCGAGAGCACCTCGTACTTCTCCTATAGCCCTGCGACCGCCCGCGCAGCCGGGATCACCGGCTCGTCTACATCCTTCTCGTCATAGGCGCGCAAGGAAGCTCGGAGATCCTCGCCGATCCCGATGTAATCGACGATCAGCCCACCGGGCTTGTCGCGAAAGACGCGGTTCACTCGCGCGATCGCCTGTAGCAGCCCGTGGTCCTTCATCGGCTTGTCGATGTAGAGCGTGTGCAGCACCGATCTATTACGAGTCGCGTCAGATCCCGATCGAGATCGGCGACCCCGACGAGCTTCGTCGAGTTGAGGAGGTCCTCGAGGATGAGGAGGAGGCGGCTGCGAGCAAGCTCGTGACCGCGTGGGCGAAGCTTGAGAAAGTGGTTGAATCCCAGCCTCTCGGCGACGTGCTTCAGGACGGCGAGGAGCTAGAGCTGGTTCCTTGGCCCGGACTTGCAGCGCGCTAGCCCGCTCGCCAGCGGAAGCTACCGACGCCAGGCGAACCAGCCCCGGTGGGAAAGGTCTGCAAACGTGTGTCACGAACGCTGAGGGAGGGCCTGTGTAGAAGAGTCTTTTCATAGGCGGTGCTGTGCGAGAGATGGAGGATTGCTGGCCCTCCAGCGTCGGCCGACGGGGGCAGGCGCTAAACCGCCCTGGTGCTGCGTTGGCTGAAGACCGTCGTGGTGAGCGTCCAGGGAAAAGGCTGGGCTTGACCCGGTCAGGTGGGGATCAGGAAGGCGCTCCAGAGCGCTCGGTCCGAGGTTGGGCCGGGTGTCGTCGTTGAGGCGTCGAAAGGCTTAGATGGCATCGAAACCGAGGGTTTAGTTTGCCCCGAGGGATGAGCCTGGCGGGTGCCCGTGTTCTTGGCCAGGTGGTGCCCGGCGTATAGGCGGCGTGAGCCTGATCTGCGGCTCTTGCACGGAACGTGAGAAGGCGAGCGTCGATATGGCGATCGGGATCGCAGGTCCCAAGATCGCGAGAGGGAGCGTGCCGAGGCTGTCACACCGAAGGCACTGAGTACCGACGCGGCGCTCGCTGGCGGACCGGTCCGTAGTAGCTGCGAAGCCGCTGCTCGCTGGGGTGGTGGTGGAGCGAAGGGGCCGGCTCACCAGGAATGTCCATGTCGTTCAACCGGCGTTGTGCCGGGAGGAAACGAAGATGAGCAAGCCAAGGTCTGACGAGAAGTCGTTTGCGATTCCCAAGCAGCTGGTGTGGGAGGCGTGGCGGCGGGTCAAGGCCAATAAGGGCGCCCCGGGAGTGGACGGGCAGGCCCTGGACGAGTTCGAGGCCGATCTGAGGGACAACCTCTACAAGATCTGGAATCGGATCAGTTCGGGGTCCTACTTTCCGCCCCCGGTCAGGGCGGTTGAGATCCCAAAGCCGCACGGTGGTGGGGTTCGAGTGCTCGGCGTGCCGACGGTCGCGGATCGGGTCGCGCAGACGGTGGTCGCCATGTTCTTGGAGCCGCTGGTGGAGCCGAGGTTCCACCTGGACTCCTATGGCTACCGCCCGAGCAAGTCGGCCCATGACGCGCTGGAGGCATGTCGGGTGCGGTGCTGGAAGTACGACTGGGTGATCGATCTCGACGTCCAGGCGTTCTTCGACGAGGTGCCGTGGGACCTGATCGTCCGGGCGGTGGAGACGGTCACCGACGCCCGCTGGGTGCTGCTGTATGTGAAGCGGTGGCTGCAAGCGCCGCTCGAGCACCCGAATGGTGCCCTGATCGAGCGCACGAAGGGAACTCCGCAGGGATCGGCGGTCTCGCCGGTCCTGGCGAACCTGTTCATGCACTACGCGTTCGATGTTTGGATGGTCCGGGAGTTCCCGGGCTGCCCGTTCGAGCGCTATGCCGACGACGCGATCGTGCACTGCACGACACGCCGGGAGGCGGAATATGTGCTGGGCCGGATCGCCGCGCGGATGCAGGAGGTTGGGCTCAAGCTGCACCGCGACAAGACGAGGATCGTCTACTGCAAGGACAGCAACCGTCGCGGCCAGCACGAGCACATCTCCTTCACGTTCCTGGGGTTCGCCTTCCGGCCACGGGAGGCGATCAACGGCAAGACCGGGGAGCAGTTCACCTCGTTCTCGCCCGCGATCAGCCCCGAAGCGCTCAAGGCCACAGGCGGTCGGCTCCGCGAGATGCGGATCCACCGGCGCACCGACCTGACGCTCAACGACCTGGCGGCGTGGCTGAACCCGATCGTCGCCGGGTGGATGCGCTACTACGGCCGGTTCTACCGGTCAGCGCTCAATCCCCTCCTGCAGCGCGTCAGCTTCTGCCTGAGGCGCTGGGCAGGGAACAAGTACAAGCGACTGCGGACCCACAAACGATTCCAGCGGTGGTGGGCCGGACTGCAAGAACGCGAGCCCGGCCTATTCGCTCACTGGCAGTGGATCCGCTCGTACTGACGGGCCGGTGAGAAGAGCCCGGTGACGGGAGACTGTCACGCCGGGATCCGAGGGAGCCGGGGGCTGCGACGCCCCCGGCCACCCGACGAAACCCGCCGGAGCCGGGGCGAATCGTATTGCAGTTGGCTAGGCACTCGCCCTCGCTGCGCCTAACCCCGCGTGATGCGATCAAATCGCCAGCGAGACGGTCGATGCGACAGATCACCGCTATTTGCGGGCGAGCTAGTGGCGCTGGGCGAACGGGCGGTGGGCAACCGCTCGCCACGTTGACGGCGGCTCAGACGCCTCCGGTTCCCCGGGCAACCTGTTCGGCCTCAACCAGAACATCCGACCCAGCCGACCCGCAGCCGAGCACGCACCCGCGTAGAACCGCGACCTCGGCAGAGGTCCGACCCCTCACTCGTCCTGGCCGTCCGCAACACGCGTTACGCCCCGCACCTTCCCCCTGGCGGTCCGACTCACCGCATCGACGAAGGATACGCGGATCACGGTCCGAGCGCCCATCCGGGCGGCAAACTTTCCCGCGAGTCGCGTGCGCAGCTCGTCACGATCGACGCCGTGTTTGGCGACTAGATCCACTTCGAAGTTCCCTGGTGCAAGCTGCCTGACCTGATACTGGTAGATGCCGTCCTCGTCGCTGAACAGCGTTCTCACCGCCTGAGGGTGGAGCGTGTCCCCGGCTGCGGACTGGATCCAGTCATCCGCCCGGCCTTCGATGAACGAGAGCAGCGGGAGCGATCGGCCGCAAGGGCACCTCGGTCGTTGCAGGGACGCCACGTCGCCCAACCGGTAGTTCAGAAGAACCGTGGCGCGGTTGCTCAGGTTCGACACGATTACCTCGCCGACCTCCCCGGCTGCCTGCTCCTCTCCGCTCGGTCCCACGATCCGCAGCGGCACGACGTCGACGTTGAGGTGGTAGCCCAGTCCGTGCTCGCATTCGAAGCCGATCTGCAAGGCCTCCACGGCGCCATATACGCTCAACACTGTCGCCCCCATCTTGTCCGCGATGAGCCGACGCACGGCGGGCGACATCGCGTCAGAGCCGTAGAGAACCACCTTTGGCCAGTCCAGTGGCTCTCCGCTCGCGTGGATGTAGGGGAACAGCAGCTCGAGGTACGAGCCGTATCCCTCCACGACGTGGGGCCTGAATGCATTCAGCAGCTCGAGGTTTCGTTCGGGCGGGTCGAGCAGTGACAGGTACAGGCGGTTGAACGCCAGCCGCGGCGAGATCAGGAGGTGCCTTGCAAGAAACTCCTGCGTCGCACGAGTGGTGCCAAACGGTGACTCGATGATCGCCTCGCGGTAGTGAAGCCGTCTTCCCGTGGAGCGTCTCACGATCGTCCGCTGCCGCTCGGCATACGCACCGCTTTCGATCACGCTTCGCGCGTCGTGGAAGATCGCCCTCGGCGCACCGGTGCTTCCGCCGCTGCGCACCAATAGGTAGCGTCCGAGTGGCTGCACCGAGGAGACGTAGTACTCCGGATCTCGCTGCACGTCCGCTCGCTCGATGATCGGCAGGCGAGCGAGGTCTGCCGCGGTGCGCAGGTCGTGCGGCCGGAGACCGCGACGCCGCATCGTCTCCCGGTAATAGGGAACTGTCGCGTACGCATGTGCGGCCATGCGCATCAGCCTTCGCCGCTGCACCCGTTCTACGTCCACGCCGGGGCTGAAGGGAAAGCGAGCCTGCGCTGAAGCCTGCCACGCAAGATGCGCGGTCAGATAAGCACGCCGAACGCTCACCCGCACGCGGATGTCCTCAACAACGTGGCCTCGTAACGCTGCGCTCGTGCGCGATGCTCCCCACCCCGCCGCGGCCCTGCTGTTCCTCGACTACGAGATGAGTGCAGACGGTCATCAAATTGGCCAAAGTTGGTCATTTCATTTGTCCGAAGTCGGAAATCGGCAGCGTCAAGCGTCGACCCGTGCTGAAACTCTGATTCGGCCTGAAGCGAGCTCGTGATTCCGGCGGCCGCCCATCGGCGTGCCCGCATCCTGTCACGAGCAGCAGAGTCGAGCCCGGCCAGGCAGCTGGCCGCTCACGCGCGTGATAAGTCCTGGGACGCCTGCTGTGCGTCGGACCCGGATCGTCGATATATCACGGGGCGCGTGGCTGCTTGCGTGCGAGGATATGAAGCGACGGCGAGTCGCTGACCTCCCGGGGGAGAGCGGACACGGCCTGCTCGACGCTCACGGCGTTGCCAACCACACACGTCCCGCTCGAGTTGTAGATCTCGATCTCCGCAGCGAGACCGGACCTGTGCAGCTCCCGCACGGCCTCGACGACCGTGACGTAGTGCCATATCACGGGATGTCCGTACGCGAGCCCTGCGATCGCCGCCCAGCCATCGCCGCGTTCGACCAGCGTCTCGAGGCGGCGACGCCGGTGGCGCATCCACGGTAGGCGCACGGCGTAGCCGGTAGCCCGGACCGGATGGCGGACGAGATGCCGCACGTCCGAGCGCCACGGCCTCTGACCGACGAAGCGGTAGTCCAGGTTGTGGGTCGAGTAGGCGAACAATCCGTCCGGCCGCAGCACGCGGTGAGCCTCGGACAGGATCGTCGAGCGATCGGCGTGCGACACGCCGTCGATGCCGTTGCGACTAAACACGACGGCAGCGAATGTTCCGTCACCGAAGCAGGAGAGATCTCTTGCGTCCACCTGATCGATGCGCGCCTGCGGGAACCGCGCGCGGGCGGCCGCCACCAGGCTGCCGAGGTAATCGATGCCCACATAGTCGGCGCTTACTTCACGAAGCAACCCCGTCGTGCGGCCACCTCCGACGCCGATATCGAGGATCGGCTGGTGCCGAGCCTCGGCGGCCAGGCGCTGCATCACAGACGCTTCTCCGGCGCTCGAGAATCCCTCGCGACCGGCGAAGATGTCGATCGTACGAGGGCTGCCCCAGGCAACCCGATTCACCTCGTCGATGGTGCCCACGAGTCTGATCGAGTCTAGGCCGATCCGTTGCAGGCGAGGATCCGCGCAGTAGGGTTGAACCGTGGCGGAGCGTCGCAGGGCCTCTCAGCGAAGTCGCGATGGGCCGGACGTAGGGACCGGGATTCGCGCGCCGGAAGGGGTATGGACGTTCGGAAGCGAAACGCCATCGGCTTTCGACGAGCACATCGCGTCCTCGATTCCGGCGTACCGCGAGTGCCACGACCTGATCATCGACCTCGCTGATCAGATGTGTCCGGTCCACGGACGCTGTTATGACCTGGGCTGTTCAACGGGCCTCCTGACGGCACGCTTGAGTGAGCGACTCGCGCCCCGCGGCGTCGAGGTCATCGGCGTCGACCGCGATCCGGGAATGATCGCGCGAGCGTCACGACGCCTCCCGGGAACGCGGTTGCTGCGCTTCGTCGGCTCGCCGATCGAGCAGCTCGAGTTCGCCCGAACCGACCTGGCGGCTTGCTTCTACACCCTTCAGTTTGTGCCGCTGCCCGATCGCGCGCCAGTCCTCACTCGGCTCCGACGGGCCCTCGAACCTCACGGAGCACTGATCCTGTTCGAGAAGATCCTCGCCTCTACGGGACGGGAGCAGGACACAGCAGAAGGCGCGTACTTCGAGTTCAAGCGCCGCTCCGGCTTCAGCAACGACGAGATCGTCGAGAAGCGCAGAAGCCTGCGCGGAGTCCTGCAACCCCTCACTGCATCCGAGAACTACACGCTGCTGCAGCAGGCGGGCTTCACGGAGATCACGCACATCTTTCGCTGGCTGAGCTTCGACGGGGTGATCGCTTATCCGTCAGCTGGCGTGAGCCCGGGCTCAGGCTAGGGTGCCACTCCGGAGCGGACGCGACTCCCGGTCTCAGACGGTATGGGGTGGCGTCTTCGCCGCCGGTTTAGCTGAGAGCGTCGACGCTCCTCGCTTCGTTTGGCGCGGGCTGGTTACCCCATCAAAGGAAGGAGCGTCGACGTGTCGGACGGTATCTGTTTCGAGCGCCACCAACGGGAACAGTCTCCATAGCGGGTCTGGGGAGCGGGTTTCGGCATCAGCCAAACCAGATGCGGGTCCGCGCAACTCGCCGCGCAACGTGACCGGCCAGCCATCTTCGCCGCCCGCGTATTCACCGCTGACGACACACAGGCCCTCAGGAAGCTGGACGGCGAGGGCCTTGCCTCGGGGAAAATGCGCAGCCGATGGCGCACGGATCGCCAGTACGTACGGGCTTGTGCTTTCGGGCACCTGATCAAGATAGCTCCGAAGGCACAGCGGACTTCGCGTTCGCATCGGCCACTAGCTCGCCCCGATGCTCGCGGCGGCCTCGAGTAGAGCTAGCTTCTCGCAGCGCCGTCGCCTCCAACGCCAATGACGTGCTATTGGAAGCGCGACTGGAAGCGGCAGACGGCAGCAGGTTGCGTCAGCGATGGCCCGACGAAGCCGTAGATCGCCTATAGGAGCAGGCGATCGCCTTCAGGCTGCAACACCTCGCAACATCGCGTTTGCGATAAGCGAGTATGGGGTTCACACTCCATCGCGGGTTCGAATCCCGCCCTCTCCGTTCCCCAATCGCTCGGGTTTGCGGGCGATCTGCCTTCCGCTCTCGACTCTCGCCGCGTCAGACTCGCCGCCCGAGCAATCCGTACCCGCCCCTGATGACACGGCATCCGGACACAGCGAGGATGTGCTTGCCTGGCCGTTCATGAATGCAGCCCTTCGCACTGGGGCGCGAGCCAAGGGAGACGAGTGATGTCGGACCTGATAAACGCTGAGCGCGAAGTCTCGCGCAGGAAGTTTCTGGCCATGGGCGGAACGATCGCCGCTGCCGGGACGGTCGGCCCTTGGATCGATCCGCTCTCGGCGCTCGCGGGCACCCGCTGGCCGAGCGGTCATCTCACCGCGCCGGACGCGATCCGGGTGAAGCGCGGCCAGTTCATGCCGGTGGGACAGTTCCGGGCGTGGAACTACGAGCTGGACCGGCTGGGTCCCTCGAATCAGAAGGGGCTTCGCGCCACCGGTAGCCCGGCGCACGAGGGATATATCGACGAGTTGCATGATCTTCTGCGGCGGGCAGGGGTCAAGCACGTGCATTTCGACCCGGTCCCGATGACGCGCTGGACCACCGCGCATTGGTCGCTGGATCTGCTCGGGGGCCCGAGCGCCGGTCCGGTCAGGACAGCGTCCTACATCCCGTACTCCGGCCACACACCGGCGCACGGCGTGAGCGCCCCTCTTGTCTTCCTCGATGTCGCCAACCCGCCCGCTCCGGGGTCGCTGGCCGGCAAGATCGCCGTGTTCGACGTCACGCCGCAGGTTGTGCCACTGAGCTTCTTCACCGGCCTGGCGTACCCGGGCGCGACGTATGACCCGCACCACGAGTTCTCCCCGACCGAGCTGTACAAGCGGCCGTACCTCAGTAACGCCACCGAGGGGATCGAGGCGGCCAAGGCCGCTGGCGCGGCCGCGATGGTGGGCGTGATCGACTACCCCTTTGCGGCCGCTCGCGGCACCTACCTGCCCTACGACGGGATCATCTTCGGCGTGCCCGGCGTGTACGTCGACCGCGACACCGGCACCAAACTCAAGCAGCAGGCGAAGGCAGGCGTCCGCGCGCGGCTGACCGTCCCCGCCAACGTCAAGAAGATGAGCAGCCGCAACTTGATCGGCTTCATCCCGGGCCGATCCACCGAGCTCGTCGGGCTGCACTGCCACACCGATGGCAGTAACGCGATCGAGGACAACGGTCCTGCGGCGATCGTTGCGATCAGCCAGTACCTCGCCCGCCTGCCGAAACATGCGCTGCCCCGCACGATCATGGTCCTACTCACAACCGGTCACTTCCACGGCGGCAACGGCTCGCGCGAATTCCGACGCCAGCACGCTGACGACCTCGTCAAGCGCACGAACGCGGTGATCACGATCGAGCACCTCGGCACCCGCGAATGGAACGAGATCGCGCCCGGCCGGATGGGTCTCACCGGCCGCTACGAAGCCGCCGGCACCTTTGCCCCCGGCTCAAGAGCGCTAGTCGACGCCGCCCACACCATGCTCAAGGCCGCCAACAACCACCCCGGCGCCGTGCTCAAACCCCTAGACCCCACCGGCAACGGCACCACCACGCCGACCTGGCCCGGCGAGGGGGAGTACCTCTTCGCCCGCGGCGGGCTCGCTGACGCCAACTACATAACCGGGCCGACCTACCTCCTCAACTGGGGCATCAAGACCACCGACAAGCTCGACTTCAACCGCATCCGCGCCCAAGCCATCGGCTTCACCGAAATGATCCTCCGGCTCGGGCGCACCCCACGCCAGAAACTGACCAACTACACCCTCTGATCGCACTGATCCACAGTCGACAGGCGCAGTTCCTATGAGACACGACGGCATCCCTGGTGCAACCCACCGACGATCCGTCGCGCCGGGGACCGTCGCGGTTATGACGATCGCCATCGTCGTGATCGGCGGGCTCTGCATCGCGCCGGCGAATGCAGCTGTCAGGCAGCCGCGCCAGCCGAAAGCGGGACCCGGCGGCAGCGCCACCCCGTTCAAAGGCCTGCGGGTAATTCAGGGCGGAAGCGGCTACCACGCCTGGGAGATCCTGGAGCCGACGCGACCCACTCCCCCCTCGGCGCCGCTCGTGATCGTGATGCACGGCTACTACGAGTTCTCCGGCTACAGCGTGAACGGTGCGCTCGCCCGCCACACAGCGCTGAAAGGCAACATCGTGATCTATCCGCGCTGGCAGACCGGAGTCGCGACCCCGTGCCCAGGGCCCTACGACATCCAGCCTTGCATCGACTCGGCCACGACGGCCATCCACTCAGCGATCGCGTACCTGCACGCCCACCCGCGGCTGGTGCAGCCGCGGTTGAACGCGACCAGCTACTTCGGGTTCTCGTTCGGCGGGATCATCACCGCGAACATGACGAATCGCTGGAAGGCGGTTCACCTTCGAAAGCCAAGGGCGATCTTCCTCGACGACCCACATGACGGCGGACTGACCGGCGACAACGAGCCGGCCCTCGACCCATCGCTGGCGGGGATCCCGTCGACAACCAGGTTCGTCTGCCATGCTGGAGCGGACGGCGTGATCAGCCTGACGGACCCGCTGGGCCAGAGCCTCAAGAACGCGAGCTGCAACGCCGTGTTCCAGAAGATCGCCCAGATCCCGCAGGCAAACAAGAGCCTCGTGTTGACCAGCGACGACTCGCACGGTCACCCTGCCCTCCAGGCGATTCACGGCGTGTGCGCCGGGTCTGGAGCTCCGGACACCACCCCCGCGATCGGCCACTACCCGGTCGACGCGTACGACTGGGGGTTCTGCTGGCGCAGCTTCGACGCGCTCCGTGCCTGCGCCCTTTACGGCACCGATTGCCGCTACGCGCTCGGCGACACGCCGCAGAACCGCTACATCGGCACCTGGAGCGACGGCGTGCCGATCATCGCGCTGAAGATCAAGACCCAGGCGCCGATTCGCACGCAGCCCCGGCCAAAGCGCCAAACCAAACCGCCGCCGGGAAGCTCGGTCGTTTCGCCGACCGCCAAACTGAAACGAACGCGGGCGATCTACCCGCACACCACGCGGATCGTCCTGACAGGCACCGCATCGGGCGCTAACGGCGTGACGTTCGTCGAAATGGCCATCATCCGCCACGCCGGCGGGCGCTGCACCCAGATGACCGCTATGGGCACCTTCATCGCGTTGCGCGCCTGCGACCGACCGAGATCATTCATATTCGCCCACGGTGCAAGCCGATGGTCGCTCAGGCTGCCGGCGCGGTTGCGGCCCGGCTCAGATCTTGTCTTTGCGCGGGCCATCGATGGCCTCGGCCAAACACAGGTCGGCTACCCGCCCGCGGCGACGAGCGCGTTTACCGTTAGCTGAAGACCTGCGGAGACGCGCATACGCGGGGCGAGAGCAAAGCAGGACGCCACCGACCAACCTCGGGCCGGTCCCGCTCCTCCGCCAAAAGCAGGTCAGTACCGCTTCTGCTTCGGGCTTAGGAGCACGAGCGAGAACTCGACCCGTTTGTTGGCTTGCTACCGACGGTGTGGAAGCTTTATGGAAGCGGTAGGTCGCAGCAGACGGCAACGGAATCGGCCGGTTCGGAGCGCCGATCGTCCGAAGTGGCGCCTCTCCGGAGCAGACAGCAACAGACGGCAACGGACCCGGCGCGATAAGCGAGTATGGGGTTCACGCTCCATCGCGGGTTCGAATCCCGCCCTCTCCGTTCTCACGCCGGCGGGCTCGAGCGCCGGCGAGCGCGGCCGAACCGGTTAGCAGGACTGCCGCTTCTCGACGAGGCGATCGCTCGGATCCGGTCGTACCGGTGTCACACAGGGCTTGCGGATTCAGCCAGCTGCGAGCGCCCGGGGTCGTTTCCATCCCCACCGGAGGACGATCAGCACCGTAGCTCTCCTCGGGTTCCGCTCCGCCCCGTCGGTGCAGCCGGGCGGGGTGTGTAGGATCGCTCGCCGACAACGAGCCAGGGGGTTCTTCGAATTGATCGACACTATTCGCAAGCAGATTGAGGAACGACTCGAGCAGCTGCTCGCTGAGGCCGAGAAGCTCCGTCGTGCACTCGCTGCGCTCGACCCTCGGGGCGGGTCGCGGACGCCTTCGCCCACAGCCAGTCCGCGCCCTCGGCCCGCTGGAACTCGACAGCGCCGCACGCAGACTCGCCGAACGAGGCGGCGCACGGCGCCCGGAGCGACGAAGGCGCGCGTGCTCGGCGCGCTCACTGATGGCCAGGCGATGACGGCCGGAGAGGTCGCGGCCGCCACCGGCCTCGCCCGCGGAACGGTCTCGACGACGCTGTCCAAACTCGCCAGGAGTGGCGAGGTGGTCAAGGCCGAGCGCGGCTACCGCCTGCCGTAGGCGGGCACACCATTCAGCTTCCAAGCGGTGCGCTTGGCCGACCGCAGGCGGCCCAGAGCGACCGACGAGCCGCTCGAGCCATAGCCGTTTCAGCTCGAACTCGACACGACCGTCCGTAGTTGAGATTGATCCCTTAGCGTCCGCGGCCGTCCCTACCACGCGATACCAACGGCGGGGCGTCACGGTCGGAGACTCTTGCTCTGTCGTATGCGCCGGCCGCCGGCGACCGTTTGCTTGGCCCTTCGAAGCGACGCTCTGTGTCAGCGCCCGGTCGAGCGCGTTTGTGCTGCCCGCCCGCGTCGACTTCTGAAACGCCGGGCAGATCCAGCTGTCTCAGACTCGCGATGAGACCGCTGCTTGTAGACCGCTGCTTGTAGCCCAATTCAGCAGTCTCGGGCGGGCGTGACTCTGGGAGTGGGCGCGAGTTGAGGGTTGGTCAGCCGCTGCCGGCTGTGGGGGTCGCGGCGGGGAGGATGCTGAATCGCAGGAACGCCGGCCTTGATTGGTTGCCGTTGGCGGTCGCGGTGATCTTCAACGTGTAGGTGCCGGGGGCGAGCCATCTGTGGCGGTTGATCCGGCCCTCGAAGTGCAGGCTGTTGTTCCCAGCCTTTCCTTGGTAGCGGAGCGTCGCGATCACCACGGTCCGCTGACAGTGCGGCTTGCGACTGTTCTTGTCGGTGGTCGGGACGCAGTTCCCGCCGACGCCGCGGCCGGCGACGGTTTGGGTGAAGTCGAACTTCACCTGGGCGCGCAGCCCGAGTGTGAAGCGGAAGGTGGTGCCGACCGGCGGCGTTGCCCGCGCGTAGCGGGGCAGCGCGTTGCCCAGTCGCCAGCGCTTGGCCGATTGAGTGACGTTGCTGAGTTGCGGCGCACCGTGGGGAATCTGCGACGCAGCGCAAGGAGAGCTTCCGGAGAAGTACGGCACCTGCTCGGGGTATGTGCGGTCTTTGTAGCTCGCATCGATCTGGGCATAGGAGTTACCTCCCCAGGCAAACACCGCCGTGCCGGCGCTGTTGAGAGCCAGGCTGAAGAACTCGCCTGCGGCCACGCTCGTGATACCGCTGAGGACGCCGACGTTGCCGGTCCCGTGGACCTGCACGGGGTAGGGATGGTTGTTGTCGGAGTGGACGCCGAGCTGACCGTGATTGTTACGGCCCCAGGCATACACGGTGCCGTCGTCCTTCACCGCGAGGCTGTGATCCTCGCCTCCGGACACGCTCGTGATCCCGCTGAGGACGCCCACGTTATCGGGCCCATGGACCTGCACGGGATAGTCGTGGCCGCCGGTGTTGTTGACGCCGAGCTCACCGTAGCGGTTGTCGCCCCACGCCCACACGGTGCCGTCACGCCTGATTGCCAGGCTGAACTGATGGCCCGCCGCAATCGACACGATGTCGGTGAGGAACCCCGCGCCATTGGATCCCTCGACCTGCACGGGCGTGTCGCTGTCCGTCAGGGAGCCGTTCCCCAGCTCGTAGGGGTTGTTGTGGCCCCAGGCCCACACGGTGCCGTCGCTCTTGAGCGCCAGGCTGAAGTCCTCGCCTGCGGCCACGGCCGTGATACCGCTGAGGAAGCCGACGTTACCGGGCCCGTGGACCTCCACCGGGTAGTGGTGCTCGGTGTCGGAGTGGACGCCGAGCTGACCGTAATGGTTGTCCCCCCAGGCCCACACCGTGCCGTCGCTCCCGACCGCGACGCTGAAGTCCGCGCCCGCCGCCACCGCCGTGATATTGCTGAGGACACCGGCGTTGTCGGCCCCGTGGACCTCGACCGGGTAGTGGTGGTCGTTGTCGGAGTTGACACCGAGCTGGCCGTGGCCGCCGTCGCCCCATGACCATACGGTGCCGTCGCTCCTGAGCGCCAGGCTATGTGCGGTCCCGGCCGCGATCGCCTTGGCGCCGGTGAAGTAGCCCACCGCTGACGGGCCCACGACGCGAGCGGGGGGGAAGTATGCCGCCAGGGGACCGGTGTTGTTGCCGATCTGTCCGTGCCAGTCGGAGCCCCAGCCCCACACCAGCCCGCAGCCATAGTGCAAGACGTCATGGACGATCGCCAGTGCATGTTGGTCCCCCGCAGCGATCGCTTGCAGCGGCCCCCGTGGCTGAGCGCCCGCCTGTCCGCTCAAGGCGACAAGGAGGGCCACCGTAGCCACGATGCCCCGCAACGACGCAACCACCCACCGCCACCCAAAGAGGTAGCCGACCGGCTTCATCATTGCAGTCCTCATCTTCATCCACTTCGTCTCACACCGTTCGCACCTACCCGGGGCGATCATCGCCACCTAACCGCAGCTAGCCACGCCCTCGCCACGGTAAATCCCCCACCAGCACCCGCCATCGCCGTAAATCCCGGTCGCCGCTAAGTAGCCGCTACGGAGCGACCCGAGGCCAGCAGACCGCCGCCTCGATCGAACACCAGCAGTCTCAAGTTGACTCGCGCTGAGCGCAGTCGGGCGAAGCCGATCCGCTGCTGCTTGTAGCCCAATCCACAACTCCGGCCGAAGGCAGTCGAGAGTGTTGCTTTCGATCTGAACCCCGAAGCCGACCTCTCGCCGCCGATCCGGCTCCTCCGTTTCGTCCGTAGCGGTCACCTCGTCCTAGTGGGGCGGGACTGCTGTTTTTTGCGCAGAAGGCGACAGCCTGGGACTGCGTGGCTTAGGCCAGCCCCTCTGCGTTATTCACGATCGTCTTCTGAAAATCGAGGACATTCTTGGTGATGGCCGAGGAGAGCTGGAGAAGGTTTGTCCTCTGTTGCACGACGAGGTTCAGTTCCACGATCTCGCTCTGCGAGGGCGGCCTCGGGCTGGCCAGCGCTTGCGCCTTGGCGCCAACGTCCGCGATCTTCTGATTGAGGAGCTGGCTCGGGTCGACGGGGCTGGAACTCCCATGAGCGGCCCGTAGTCGTCGCTCGATGGTCGAGATGCGTGTGTCGTCGCGGATGATCGCGGTGCACAGATCCTCCATGACTTTGGTCTGGGCACGGATGTGACCGGCGAGCGGTTTCAGTGCTGGTTTCAGCTTCACGGCCTGGTAGGTCTGCGCGTCCTCGACTCGCAGCAGAGCCCGGAGCACGATCGCCTCACCCGCAATGCGGTGCACCTTCTTGATCGTCGCCTGCGATGGCATCGCGGTTCGGGTGCTGTTGCGGGTGGAAGCTGTGGCAGCGGCGGCACCAGCCAGCCACGCCACCAGCGCCACTGCACTACAAGCCAAGCCCCGACGCAAACCCCCCATCGGCGCGCAGGCTACTAGGTCGAAATCAGGCCGTTCTCGCATCACGCCCATGAGTGAGTTGATCGAACAGCAGAAGTCTCGCCCACGCGGCGGCGCTCGCCTACCGGCTCACCACCCAGCCGGCGAAATGGTTTATCGGGGCGCCCGGACCAATCTCCCGCCGCTCTTGGGCATTCGGCCGATCCATACCGGTGCATACCGTTCTACTGAGCGCCGGCGCGATAGGGTCGGTAGTTGCAGCGACGACTGCCCGAGGAGCAGATGACGTCGACGATGAGCAGCCGGCCGTCCGCTGGCACACACGAGGTGGTCAACCAGCCGCCGCCGCTGGTTGATTACAACGCGTTCGATGCGGATATCGCGCTGCGCGACGCGCTGATCCGGGAGGGAGCCGCGTGGGGCCTGGAGCGAGCCCGTGACTTCGGCGCGATCGTCGCCTCTGCCGAAGCGCTCGATCACGCCAGGCGCGCGCAGCGCAACATCCCGGTGCTCAGGACCCACGACCGCTACGGCCACCGGATCGACGAGGTCGAGTACGACCCGTCGATGCATTGGATGCTGCGTCTAGGCGTCGAGCGCGAGGTCAACTCGCTGCCGTGGCGCGATCCGCGCACCGGGGCCCACGTGGTGCGCGCCTGCTTGATGCATCTGTTCGACCAGCTCGACACCGGCCCGTGCTGTCCGATGTCGATCAATTACGCCGCCGTTCCGACGATGCGCCAGGACGCGGCGCTGGCGGCGCAGTGGGAACGGCGCCTGACGCTGCCCGACTACGACGAGTTCGCCCAGGCCGGAATGGTGATGACGGAGAAGCAGGGAGGCTCGGATCTGCGCGCCAACTCGACGATCGCGGAGCCGATCGGGGATGGCTGGTACGAGCTGACAGGGCACAAGTGGTTCTGTACCCACCCGGTGTTCGACGTGTTCTTCACACTGGCGCAGACCGAGCAGGGGATCAGCTGCTTCGTCGCCGAGCGCCCGCATCCGGGGTTCCGCCTGCAGCGTCTGAAGGACAAGCTCGGCGGCCGCTGCCTGGCCTCATCGGAGGTCGAATACGACCACCTGCCGGCGCGGATGCTCGGCGACGAGGGCCGGGGTACGGCGGTGATGGTTGAGCAGCTGATCTGGACCCGCCTCGACACGCTCACGGCGGTGGCAGGGATGATGCGTCGTGTCGTCGCCGAGGCGATCTGGCATGCGCGTCACCGCTCGGCGTTCGGTGCGCCGCTCGCCCAGCAACCGGCGATGGTCAATGTGCTGGCCGACCTTGCACTCGAATCGGAGG
The DNA here is from genome assembly GCA_963800475.1 of uncultured Solirubrobacterales bacterium. Taxonomy (GTDB): domain Bacteria; phylum Actinomycetota; class Thermoleophilia; order Solirubrobacterales; family Solirubrobacteraceae; genus Palsa-465. Next base: position 1,107,602 of record CAWDAZ010000002.1, read on the forward strand.
TCGCGACGGTCTCGGCGCTTCGGATCGTGCGGGCTTTCGACTCCGATGACCCGCACGAAGCGGCGTTCCGCCGTCTTGCGCTGGCCGTGATGAAGTACTGGGTGTGCAAGCGCGGCGCCCCGCTTGCGGCCGAGGCGCTCGAGTGTCTGGGCGGGAACGGGTACATCGAAGAGGCGCCGATGGCCCAGTTCTACCGCGACATCCAGATCGGCACCGTCTGGGAGGGGTCGGGCAACGTGATCGCGCTGGATGTGCTGCGGGCGCTCCGTCGTGAGCCAGCTTCTGCAGCAGCGTTCCTGGCTGAGTGCGAGCTTGCCGCAGGCGCCGACCTCCGCTTCGATGCTCACCTGGTCCACGTGCGCAAGCAGCTCGCCGCGCAGACCTCCGATCCGGCGGTCGCCCAATGGAGCGCCCGGCGCCTAGTCGAGGACATGGCGCTCGCACTGCAGGTCAGCCTGATGCTGCGCCACGCGCCTGCCGAGGTGGCGAACGGCTTCTGCGCTGGGCGGCTCGGTGCTCGCGGTCTGGCCTTTGGCGATCTCCCGCCCGGCATCGACGGCGCGGCGATCGTCGAGCGCAGCCTGGCGATCTAGACCTGTCGTTCGCCACCGGCTGACCACCCAGCCGGCGAAAAAGTTCATCGGGCGCCCGGACCAACTTCCCGCCGCTATCGAGGATTCACGCGATTCATACCGGTCGCATACCGTTCCCGGCGCGGCCGCTGCTTGTCTCTTCTAATAAAGGAGGGCGACGGCGGCCCAGTCGGCTACCGCCTCCGTCCTTAGGCTCGACGTTGCCTAAGAAGCAGCCGCGGCGTTCGATCGCATCGCCCTGAGCAGCGCGTCGAACCGGCGTGCGAACAGATAGGCGTCGCCCGGCCAGCGCGCTGACACGTAGCGGCCGTCTTCGACCACAAACGCCGGGCTGTCGTCGTCGGCGGTTCCGCGTTTGGTCGAGCGCGGGCCACGCTCGAATTGAGCCGGGTCGTCCAGCGCGGCCTTCACCTCGTCTTCGACGTATGCCGAGTAGGTCCGGTAATAGCGCCCGAGCTTCCACGCCGTGGCAAGAAACGCCGAGCGCTCCATGTACTTTGGCAGGCAGGTCGTCCGCCTAGACGCGATCGCGCTGCGGCCCGTGCGCGGGTCGACTGACCGCGCCAGCAAAAGCACGCCATGACAGATCGCCCCAACCGGCCGCTCAAGCGCCCAGAATGCCGACACCCGCTCCTGGAGCTCACTGCTCCCCAGGTACTGACGCATGCCGGGTGCGTGCCCGCCGGGCAGCACCAGCCCGTCAAACGCCGCCGGCTCGATCTCAGCCCAGCCCATCGGCACCCGAAACTCGGGCGCCTCGGTCAGCTGGCGATAAAACTCGATCGGCTCCGGCTCGGCGCCCAGCTTCCCGAAGATGACGCCATCGAGCAGCCGCTGGTCGCACGCCGGCGTACTCCCGCCGTGCTCGGTCGCGAACACCACCTCGTGGCCGCGATCGCGCAACAGCCGCCACGGCACCGCAACCTCGGTCGTGTCGAAGTCGCGATCAGGCAGAGGCATGAGCACGCGCATACATAGATGCTAGTTACGCAACGACGCCCGGCACGACTGTCGCGGTTAGCCCGTTGCATCACCGTCGGCGGGGGTGCTGGTTTGCGATCGGGATGCAGCAGCCAGGCTCGCCGTGCCGCTCGGTGATTCCGTCCGTCGGGGCAGTTTCGCCGCGCACCTCGTCACGGTTGGCTGCTGCCGGCCGGACTGCCGCAATGATCGAAGGAGCGCTGATGCTCGGCTGCTGCTTGGCAGCCGAGCAACGCTCTCCTCAACGGGTCGCACGCGGTCCAACTCGCGACCCGCGTCGACCTCTGGAACGCCGGGCGGATGCAGCGGTCTGACGGGCGCGCCGACACCGCTCGTTGTCGTCCTTTGCGCTACGGAGCTCGTGGGTCTGATGGCCGCGCAGTTGCATAGACATCGCCCGGTCACCAAGCCGCGGGACGAGCGACGACGAGGGTGAAGCTCTCGCGAGCGAGCAAGATGTTTCGATGCCGCTGCCCTGAACTTGTCGCGGTTTCACGCGCCCGCCATGTACTACGCGACGGCTCCGGTGGCGGACGTGCTGTGGCCGCAGTAGGCGCCGGTGCGAGCCTCGTGCCCGCCGGGTAGATCCTCAGCCGCTAGGCGTAGACCCTTGCCGGCGCTCGGCTTCCTCGCGCGCGACATCGATCAATCCGCGCGCCAGCACGTGAGCGCCGGAGCCGACCCCGAAGGTCCAGTAGCGGCGAAACCAGGCGCGCGCATGTTCGTCGGTCGTGGCTGTGCGCATGATCGCCCGCAGCAACGTTCGCTCATCATCGAGACGGCGGGTGCCTAGCGCGTACCGTCTTGGCGAACCCGGGCTCCGCGAACTCCTCGAACGCGTCCGCCTTCACCTCAGCGAACTCGATAGCCGGTCGCCAGAACTTCCCCACCAGCCCGAGCGCGATCTCATCCGGCGGCCGCTCGGCCAACAGCACCCAGCCGCCACCGCTCATCGGCAGCTCCGTCGTGTCGCGCAACGTCATCCGCTTCGGCGCCGCCGGCGGATGCTCGCCGTGCAGCCGCTGCCACACCAGATCTGGCAGGACCCGCAACGCTCCTAGCAGAGCGACCAGCGGGCGCTGGCGCCCCACCTCGATCAGGTCGGCATCCATAAGGGCGCCCCAGGTCGTCTCCCTGTCGGCCGCCACGACCGTCGCGACCTCGTCGGACACGTCGTAGATAGGTAGGAACTCGTCTACGAGCATCGCCTTACCCTAGCCGCGCTCGCGCCCAAGGGCTGACGTGCGAGGTCCTTTGCCGCGATCGGTCGTTCGGGGGGGTCTGACACCCAATCGCGCCAGTTCATCGGTTAGGCCCTTTGCGAACACGGCGAGGTCTGGGATGGCATCGCTGTCGCCGACGATGTCGAAGTTGAGCTGGCCCGCGTAGGAGAGCACCCCGACACTCAACGCCAGGTTTCCCTGAACGACGCCGATCTGGAACACCTCGAGTACCTGAGCGCCGGCGAAGAACATCGGCACTGAGGGCCCGGGAAGGTTGCTTTCGAGCAGGTTGACCAGCCGCTGGCGATTCATGGTGCGCACCATCCAGCGCTGAAGAAAGCGCCCGGCGGGCTGATACGGAGGGAGCCGCTTGCGTTCGGTGCTCGCTCGCGCGATCGACTCCAATCGCTTGATCGGGTCTGGTTCGCCGACCGGCGCCGGGACGACGATGACGGCGACCAGATTCCCCGCCTTCGTCTCGCGCTTGAGCGCGCGAACCGACGTGGCCACGGAGACCTTGAGCTCAAGCTCGTTGCGAAGCTCCCCGCGGGCGGCAAGCATCGCTCGCGCCCCACCTGCGATCGCGCACAGCGCGACGTCGTTGACGGTCGCGTGATGCGCATGAGCCACCGTCGTGGCCGGCTCGAGGTCCGCGCGCACAAGCATCAATCGATGCTGGTTGCCCACAGGTCGATTGAAGGAGACGCGTGGAGCCCGGCCCTCGCCAGCAATCCGTATGAGTTGGCGAACGAAGCGCCTAGCTCTTTCAAGCGCTGCTCGAGGATGTTCGATGTGCCCCAGGCCGACGCGAAGGGCTGCCCGGTGCCTGCCGAGATTGTCGAGGAAGAGGTCCAAGCGACCCACCGGCGGTCGCGGGAGCGTGGCTGGCGTTTCCGCGTCTGGCTCGGTTTCGCGCGCTGCGTCGAAGAGCGCACCCAGCATTAGCAGCGCGGCCGTGCCGTCCGCGAGAACATGGTGGAAACGGATCAGCATCGCGACGCTGCCGTCCAGCTGACCCGTCAAGAACCAGATCTCCCACAGGGGACGCGCTGTGTCAAAGGGCTGTCCGTTCAACTCAGCGCACACACTTAGCAGCGCTTGCTCATCGCAAGGCGCAGGCACTCTGCGGGTTCTCACGTGGGTGCTGACGTCGAAGCTTGGGTCGTCGACCCAAGCCGGAGGTCCGAAGCCGAATCCCGGCGCATGGAGCTTCTGACGAAGCCGCGGGGCGCGGTGCAAACGCGCTTCGATCCGAGCTCTGATCGGTCCCAGGTCAAGCTCCCCTGATCGGTTGAGCAGCGGAGCGCCTTCGAGGGTCGCGAGCGCCGCCACGTTCATCGGCGGCCCGCGTCTCTCGACTCGCAGGTTGCTGGCGTCGATTGGGCTGATCCGCTCGATCGCGTGATGATTGGTGCTCATGCCGGGCTTCCTACCGTCGGAGCTCCCTCTCCGAGCATGCACGGCGGCGGCGCTCATTGGGCTCTGAGCGTGACCGTGCGGCTAACGAACGTGGCGTCGCCTGCGAAGGCTAGGCCCGCCATCGTGTCGGCGGGCCGCGGCCTGTACGGGTGGCCCGGGATGGCGGGCAGGCCGTAGGAGATGTCATGCATTGCGAGGCGTACCGGCGAGCCAGCGGGGATTGTGAGTGCCAGCGGGATGCCGCCGGTGGGCATCGCCCAGTAGATGAACTTGAGCTCGCCGCGGCGATCAGACGTGTTCAGCGGAACCGGCTGACCGTCCAGGGAGGCGGCCGTGATCGGGCCGGTGCTGATGGCAGCCTCGAGCGCTTGGGCATGCCGGGGCGAGGTGAGCTGTATCCGGACGGTCGCGCGTCCATCCTGCAGGGTCCGGCTGAGCAGCTTGACTGTGGGGGCTGCAAGGGGTGCGGCGGGTGCGCTGGCCCCCCAGCCGCTGACCGCGTTCATGGCGAAGAACTCGAAGTTGGCTGGGTGTTTGCCGGCGGTGAAGAACTGGCGGGTGTAGTCATCGGTGCGTGCGTCGCGGGTGACCCAGGTGGCGCCGCCGGTGTCGGCGTTGAGCTGGTAGGCGATCGTGTCCGGTCTAGGATGCCGGGCATCGAAGCCGAGTCGGGCGGTCGCTAGCCCGAGGAGCGCCAGCGAGCAGACCGCGGCGGTGGCTGGAAGCAGCCAGTACAGCCGGCGCACGCCCCGTGCCGTCTGATGACTCCGCACGCGGAGGTATGGAATGAACAGCCCCGTGGCACCGGCGACGAACATGCCAACGACCACGCCGATGATTGGGATGTTGCCGGAGAGCTCGAAGCGGGTGCCGAGCGCAAGCGTGATGATCCCTACAACCGGGACGATCAGCACGAGCGCCACAGCCAGCGGCAGTGCGACGGCGCCAGCGGCATGCCACGGCCCGGTCCGACGACCGGCCAGCGCCCACGTCTGGAAGCCTAGGGCGACCAGGACCGGCCACAGGAACAGGTAAGCCGCCCCGGGCAGGGTCACTGACAGCACCAGCGAAAGGGCGGCACCGAATCCGAGCGCACCCAACGCCAGGTTCGCCGTCCTGGTGCGGCTGAGCAACGGCTGGTAGAGGGTGGCGAACACGGCGACTGCCGCGGCGGCGAGACCGAGGAAGTAGAGGGTGTTCTGGTAGCTGCCGGTGAACGGCCAGTTCAGGTCCGGCACCAGAGCCTTTACCGCGAACCAGAGCAGGCCCACCGCGATGCCGGTCAGCAGAACCACCAGCGGGAAGGTGACAAAACTGCCAGCGAGCCCACGCGCAGTTATCGCGCCACGTCGCCTCCCAATGACGGCTGCGAACAGGAACAGTGCGACCGCGGCCAGCGCGATCGCGATATCGACCCAGGCTGGATAAAAGACAGCGGTATCGGGGGCGATATTGAACGCAACCCAGTCCCCGCCGCCGCGACGCTGCGAGACACGGTTGCCGAGATCGCGGGCGAGCGCGACGGCATAGGAACCGTCCTGGTACAAGCTCGGCGGGCTGATCGTCGTGATGCTGTCGCGCTGCGTGTGGTAGTCGGTCGAGCCGCCGCTGTAGTAGAGCGCGACCCCACCGGCCCTGCGGTCGAAGTACTCCTCGGCGTCCGTTCCCGGGCGCAGGCTGGAGACAAACAGCGTCATGAACGCCGGGATGAACGAGAAGATGCGCGGGTGAGGCGCGCTCGAGACGAGCTCGTTGACGAGATCAGCGCTGTTCGGGCTGGTTCGCGCCAGGTAGACGGCCCCGTGACTTCCGCTCGTGTCGAAGTTGACAACCGTCGCGACACCGCGCATCGCCGGGTTCTGGGTGGCGAATGCGTGAGCCCCGATGTCCTCGCGCTCCTCACCATCGGTGAACACAAACAGCACGTCGTTCTTCATCCGGGGCAGCGCTCGCAGCGTCCGAGCGGTTTCAAGCACAGCCGCTACACACGAGCCACAGTCACTCGCCCCAGGGGCGCTGGGCACCGAGTCATAGTGAGCGTTGAAAACAACCGCACCCGTGTTCGCGGTCCCCGGAAGGCGCGCGACGATGTTCGTCACCCTCCCGGCGACGTGGTTCTCCGAATCAAAACCACCGACGACACTGGTCGCCTGCACCGTCGGCGCCAGCCCAAGCGCCCGCAGCTGTCCCAAGATGTAGGCCCGCGTATGGTCCGCGGCCGCCGTCCCCATCGGGCGGGGGACCTGTGCAATCGCACGGACGTCCGCCATCGCACGCGCAGCCGAGAACTGTCCCGCAGAGACGTGGCCCGGCACACCGGGCGCGCTCAGTTCACCCACCGCCACCCAGCCCGAGACCGCAACTACCACGACCGCGACCAGCGCCGGCAGCCAGCGCTTGTGCCGCTCCCAGGTGCTGAACCGACGCTTGCCGGTCAGCGGCGCAGACGGCTCCAGGGTGGAGAGGCGCGGCCGCTCGCGGACGGTCTTCAGTGCATGAAGCCGGTGGCTATGCATAACGCATCCCGGAAAGTTAGATCCGCGGGTCTCTTCTGAAATCGGTAAGACCGTGCATCTCCTCTGCGCGAAACCACGACGGCGCCGAGCTCGCTAGCGGTCTGGACGAGATGCAGCGCTCCCGTTTCACTGCTCCTTTGGTTGGCTGCGGCAGCGTGTTGGCGGTAGAGCTGGGCGGGTAATCGTTCCAGCTCTCAAAGGAGGGAGCGATGTCTTCTGTTCAGCCGCTGCTGGACGCTGCCGGCCGACGCCGCTCGCCGGCGACCACGCCTGGAGCGCGTGCCGGGATAGCCCCGCGCAACAACTCGTCGCGGTCATGCGCCAGGCTGCTCATACTCGCGACGGCCATCGCCTCAACGCCCTGATAGTCGTGCTGTGGCGCGCAGGGCTACGGATCCAGGAGGCGCTCTCGCTGATCGAGACCGATCTGGACCAGCGTCGCGGCTCGATTCCGGTCAGGCATGGCAGAACGATCGCCGGCGCGAGGTCGGCATGGATGCCTGGGCACGGTCAGTGATTGCGGAACTCGGGGTGCCGCTGAGCGGGGCGCTCTCGTTACGGCCGGAAGGGTTTCGCTCCGGCGTAGTCCCTGTTGAATGTTCGGGACAACGATGTCCGGATTGACTTTGCCGAGGTGATCAAGCCGAGTTCGCGGTTGTCGTTCATAGAGGATTCTGAGAAGTTCTCTGAGCCGAGAAAGACCTTGCTCGGAGTGAGAATCATCTTCGCGTGGATGTACAGTGCTCGGGCTGTGGCACGGTAGAGATGGACGTGCACGCCAGCTGCGGTGAGCTGCGTGAACGCGCTGGACCAGTTGGGGCTGGCGGTCATCGTGATGCGAACGTTCACGCCCCGTCGGGCATCGCTTTCGAGGGCGCTCTCAATGCGGGTGGAATCCATCTCCTCGTTGTAGATGTCCAGCCAGCCGTGGGCTGACCTGATCAGCTTGATCAGAGCGGGGCGAGAGCCCGGGCTCCAGACGAGATCCGCACCGGTGGGGGCGGTGATACGCCGTCCACTCCAGTCGGCATCAAACGTCTTCTCGATGGCCCGGACATCGACGGCAAGCGGGTCGATGAGGCCGAAATCGCGGCTTGTGGCGTAGTACTGGGGCGTGAAGTTGAAGGTCAGGATGTAGGCGAGCCCATCCACGACGAGTGTCTTCTGGTGGGTGAGCGCGAAGTAAGATGGGCTCCAGCGGACCGGCACTCCCCGCGCCTTGAAGTACGCATAGGCAGGTTGGTTTTGCTCTTTCGGGGTCCCCGGCATTCCGTAATAGCCGTTGGAGAGCAGGACGCGAACGTGGACTCCGCGACGGCGGGCGGCGGCCAGGGCAGCGTCGATGCGTTTGCCCTCGTTCTCATACATGACCAAGTCGATCTGGTGGCGGGCGTGCCTAATGGCTGACAGGATCGGAGCGATGCCGTCCTTCGGCTCGGTGATCAGGGTCAGCGAACTGATGGGCGAGGAAGTAGCGGCCACCGCACTCGGGGCGACGGAGCCTCCGGCGACGGACATGGTGGCGATCGAGCAGAGGATGGCTAGCCGGGCCGAGATTCTCATCAGCCGGCCAGAGGGCTTGCACGCTGAACAGCCGACAGCATCGAGGCAGCGAGAACCCCATCGCCTAGCCCGACCGCAGGTAGTCCCAGGCAGTAGATGCCCTCCATCGCTGCGACGGCGAATCAACTCGAACACAAAGCGCCCTCCAAGCATCGGTCCACGCATCAATGCGCCAATAACTACCACTCAATGAACACGACAGCGAGCCATCAGGTTGCGCAAGACGCACAGCCGCCCTGGTCCGCAACCGCGCTCGTTCGCTTTGGTCTACAAGCGGTAGCGCGGGATCGTGCTGGTGTTGACGGCGTTGGACGATCGGCGCTGCCCGTGGAAGCGGTGTGGAAGCGGCAGCAGCAGACGGCGAGAGGTCGCCCCTCAAACGGAGATGTAACTGGCTGCTACGCGGGGGAAACGCGCAGACGGCGGCAGACGGCAACGGCTCGGATGCGATAAGCGAGTACGGGGTTCACGCTCCATCGCGGGTTCGAATCCCGCCCTCTCCGTTCGGGCAGTACCCGGGGCGAGACTGCCGGCGTGGGCATTCCCGCCAAACCGCTGGTTGACCGGTGGCGCAGCGAACCTTAGGCTCGCTGCCGTTCCGAGGCTCGTCGACGACCGAAAGGACACCCTGCTCCGGATCTGCGCTTGGGCGGTGGCGCACGTGCGTTTGCTCGTGGCTGCCGGGACGATCGCATGCGTTCCCGCGGTCGCGGTCGCGAGCACGTCCGGCTCGGCCTCCGACCCGTGCGCGCGCTCGCGCGATCTCCGGGTCGGCGCGACCGGCGGCCCGTACTTCTCGACCGTGTCGCCGTTCGAGCACTTCGCCTCCGATCGCAGGCAGGTGTTCCCGTACGCATGCACGCTTGCTGAGATCGCCGGCCAAGGCCCGGTCAGGATCGCTGCACGCAAGGCACCCGGCAACTACGCGCAGCCCTATATCCCGGTCACGCGTGGCCGCGATCAGCTTTACGTGTACGGCTACGGCTCCAATCCCCAGACACAGGGCGGGTTCGTGGCAAGCGTGAACCCGGTGACGCTCGCCCAGCGGTGGCGCACCCAGATCAAGGTCCCGCCGCCAGGGCAGTGGAGCTACCCCGGTGTACTCGTGGCACACGGGAACGGCTTCCTGTACGCGATCTACGGCAACGTGCTCGTAAAGCTCGATCCGGCCACCGGCCGGACGCTTGCGCGGCGGGTGCTGCCTGAGAACCCCTCCGGCACGGGTGCCGCGTACAACGGGATGATCGTGCTCCCCGATGGCCGGATCGTCGCGAAGGGCATCGAGCGCGGACCGTGCAACAAGCCTGGGACGTTCGGCGGGTTGCTGTGTTCTTCAGAGAACCAGCTCCCGACACCGGTGGTCGTAGTCGATCCAGCTCGGTTGCGGATCCTCTCGCGGATCACGCCGGCTCAACCGATCACGGGTCGGATCACCTCCGGGCAGCTCGGGCGAACCGTGTACGTGTACTTCGCCCAGCACAGCACGCTGGTCCGATACCGCTACTCGCACAACAGTGGAACCCTGCACCTCGACCGATCCTGGGGGCCGGTGACCTACCGAACGGGCAAGCAGACCTCGGGCACCGGACCCGGGCTCCTTGGACGGTGGCTGGTGGTGCAAACGAACTTCCTCCCGTCGCCTGCCCCGATGACCGTCACCGCGGTCAGCGTCGAGAACTCGACCCGCAAGTTCCAGATCCGCCCGTTCGCCGCGGCGACGCTGAAGACGGGGCACAGCTTCGAGGTCTCCAAGGCCGCGCTGGACACCGCGACCGGCAGCGTCTACACCGAGGACTCGGCGGTCGACGAGCTCGTCGCCCTGAAGCTCGACCCGCGGCGCGGGTTCTCGGTCAGGTGGCGCGACAAGATCGAGTCGCTCGAGTTCGTGGCGCTCGTGGGCCCTGCCGCTCACCGCCAGCTGGTGTTCACCGACTACTACAAGGGCGGCGACCACGTCGTCTGGATCGACACGGGCAGCGGGCGCGTCCTGGCGCGCTCCGGCGTGCTCGCCCACACGCCGGCGCCCGGCAACATCGTGATGCCCGGTTTCGGGGGTCGCTTCTACTACCTTGGGTCCGGCGGCGAGCTATGGGCGCTGCGGCCCGCTTCCGCGTCAAACGCGCAGGCCGGAGGAGGTTGACCCGATGACCGTCGCTCGGAGGCCGAAGCTGCCGCTGCTCGGCGTCGCGCTTGCGCTGTTGCTGGTCCCGGCCGCGGCCCGCGCCTCGCGCGCGCCTGCGAGCGCCGCGTCGAACACCACGTACTCGACGGCGCTCAACTACGCGATCCGGTTCTACCCGCGGTTCATGACGTACTTCCAGCAGGGTTTCTCGGGGATCAACCGGCTCAGCGGACCGGCGAGCATGGGGCCGCAGTACGGAATCGTGGTGGCGCCGAACGACGACACCGTGTACGGCGAGTTCGTCCTCAACCTCCACAAGGGGCCGGAGGTCCTGACCATCCCCGCCACCAACGGGTCGTATTCGATCCTCACCTGCGACGTGTGGGGGAACGTGATCGACACCGGGATCCCGAGTCACACCGCCGGTAGCTACGTGCTCGCCCCGCGCGGGTGGCAGGGATCGCTGCCCGCCGGCACGACCAAGATCACGGTCCCGCACACGCAGACGGAGTGGATCATCCGCGCCGACAAGTACTCCGCGAGCGGTCAGAACACGACCGTCCAGGCGAACGTGTTCCGGGACAACCTCCGGCTCACGTCGCTGTCGACGTACCGCTCGAATCCGTCGGCGGGACGCACGCTGGTGGCACCACTGGCGTTGTTCGCGCCCCGCATGAAGGCGATCACCGACCAGGCGATCACCCAGGCTCCGACGCTGTTCTTCACCGAGCTGCAGGCGGCGATGCATTCGAGCTCCACGGCTCCGCTGAGTCCCTCCGACCGGGCGCTCTCGCGCGCGTTCGACCGGGTGTTCGCGGCCGCCAAGCGCAGCGCCGCGCACGGCAGCTACCGCCCGCTGGCGAAGATCGCGGGTGGGGCGCATTCGGCGCACGCGTTGATCGTCAACAACTGGCTCTCGCACGTGGGCAGCACCCGCTGGGTGTACTTCGGCAACATCGGCACCTGGGGGACCGCATACCTGGACCGCGCGTCGCTGGCCGAATACGTCGAGTTCGGCAACAACGCGAGTGCGGCGCTCTACTACGACGCCTTCACCGACATCCGCGGCGTGCCGCTCAACTCCAACGTGATCAGGGTGTATCGCCTCACGTTCACAAAGAGCCAGATCCCGAACGCAAAGCGCTTCTGGTCGCTGACCGCATACAGTCCGCCCGGCGTGACGCTCGTGTCCAACTCCGCGAACAAGTACGTCGTCGCCAGCTATACGCCGCGGCTGGTCAGGAACCGGGACGGGTCGATCACGATCTACATCCAGCACGACCCGCCACCCGGGCCTTTGCGGGCAAACTGGCTACCTACGCCGAACGGTCCGTTCTCGCTGCTGCTCCGGGTGTACGGCCCCGAGGGCAACACCACCCCGGGCAGCTACACGCCGCCGCCGATCAAGTCGTACGGCGTGCTCTGATCGGAGCGCGAGGAGGAGATCGATGACCCGTCGCATCGCAATCATCGCCGTGGGGTCGACGCTGGTCGCGGGGGTTGCCCTCGCCGCCACCGGCCAGGGGAACGACAACCCGGCCAAGCGCCTGACGACCGCAGGAACGGGTACGCCGCTCTACTCTCCGGGGCGCAACCGTGAGTACACGTGCATTCTCGGCCTGAACTTCCAGAAGCAAGTCACCAAGCCAAGCCGCAAGTGGATCATTCCGGCGCCCACCAGCGTGAGCGGAATCATCGTGATGGGCAAGAAGGTGTACGTCAACGGCATGGTCAAGTGGCACAGCCAGCTGAAGATCACGCTCACCAGGTATCGGCGGATCTTCGTTGGCAACGGCCTGCCGAGCACGCCCACCGGCGTGTTCCCGATCCGCCAGGGCACCGCCGCATACAGCTATTACAAGGGCGCGCCCGCGCTCGGCTACAAGGATGCGGCGGCGATCCCGATCAAGCCGTGGAACCTCGCGGTCAGCCTGCCGCGCTACCCGAAGATCGCGCGAACGCGTTCGTGCCTCGGACCGAAGATCACCACCGGCATCGCACTCTCCGGGGCGACCTACCACATCGAGCTCGCCGGCTACAACCAGAAGAGCCTGATCGACCCGAAGTCGCCGGTCGGCGACCCGAACGCCGTGTTTCCGCTGGACCGCTGCTTCGGTCATCCCTATGCGGCCCAGTACCACTACCACGGCCCGTCGTGGGCGTGCTTCTCGTCGATCCCCAGCCTGCGCAAGGCGCTCGACAATCCGCACCAGCAGTCACCGTTGCTCGGGTACGCGATCGACGGCTTCGGGATCTATGGCCCGCGCGGACCGGGCGGACGGATGCTCACTAACAAGGACCTCGACGAATGCCACGGCATGGTCAGCAGGGTGTGGTGGGACCGGCGCTACGTCCGCATGTACCACTACGTCCTGACCGCGCAGTTCCCATACTCGATCGGTTGCTTCCGCGGTACCCCGGTCAAGCTCCCGCCGCAGTTCAGCTGACGATGCGCCGTAGATCGGCACAGCTGGCCCTGGCCGCGTCGGTTGCCGTGATCCTGGCGGCGGCGGGCGTCGGGCACGCAGCTGGTGGGGCCTCCCCTCGCGCCCGCACCGTTCCCAAGCCGCGGATCGTGTGGGATCCGATCCCGTTTGGGGCTAAGCGCAAGGGGGAGATGGTGGCGTACGTGCGCCGGCACTACGGCAGCTTTATGAAGCCGACGTGGCGGCTGATCGACCCCCACGTGATCGTGATCCACTACACCGACGGGCCGAGCTTCATGTCGGCGTGGAACACGTTCGCCGACGATGTGCCGGACTCCGAGTTGCACGAGCTGCCCGCGACGTGCGCGCACTTCATCGTCGACACGAACGGCACGATCTACCAGTTGGTTTCAGTGGGGACGATGTGCCGCCACACCGTCGGGCTGAACTGGACGGCGATCGGGATCGAGCACGTCGGCTACAGCGATGCCCAGATCCTCGGGAACCGCGCTCAGATGTCGGCGAGCGTGCGACTGGTGCGGTGGTTGCGGTGCCGCTTCAAGATTCCGATCAAGGACGTGATCGGGCATAACGAGAGCCTCTCGAGCCCGTACCACCACGAGGACGTGCCGTCACTGCGCACACAGACCCACGACGACTGGAACCACGCCGACATGCGCGTCTACCGCCACCGGCTGGGCGCGCTCGGGCCCTGCTAGGCGCGGGCGGCCCACTCGAGCACCGTCGCGCCCCACGTGAAGCCGCCGCCGAAGCTCGCGAGCAGGACCCGGTCGCCCGGAGCCAACCGCCCCTCGGATTCGGCGACCGACAGCGCGATCGGCAGCGTGGCAGTCGACGAGTTCGCGAACCGGTCCACGTAGTCGACGACCCGCTCGTCCGGGAGTTCGAGCCGCCGGCCGACGCCCTGGATGATCCGCGAGTTTGCCTGGTGGTAGACGAACAGGTCGATGCCCTCAAGCGTGCACTCGGCGGCGTCGAGCGCCTCGAGCGTGACCTCTGAGAGCCGTGCGACGGCGGCCTTGAAGGTCTCCTGCCCCTGCATCGAGATCCGCTTGCCACGCTCGAGCCGGATCAGGTCCGCGCCCCCCGCGTCGGAGCGGAGCAGCACCGGGCCGATCCGGCCGCCGTCGCCCGCCTCCGGGGTGCGAGCCGACACGACCGCCGCGCCGGCGCCGTCGGCGAACAGCGGTGCGGTCGCTCGGTCCGAGTAGTCCAGGAACCGCGACAGGAAGTCGGCGCCGACGACCAGCGCATGCTCCGCCCGGCCCGACTCGATCTGGCCGCACGCGATTCCGAGCGCGGCGAGCCAGCCGGTGCACGCCGAGCCGACGTCGAACGCTCCCGCCCGCTCCGCCCCGACGAGCCCCGCGACGAGCGGCGCCGCGTTGGGCGTGATCTCATCGGCGGTCGAGGTCGCGACCAGCACCAGGTCGAGGTCACGCGCATCGACGCGCGCGCGGGACAGTGCGTCACGGCCGGCGCGGGCCGCGAAGTCGGTCATCCGCTCCCCGTCGAGCGCCCACGGTCGCACGGCGGTTCCGGTGCGCTTCGCGATCCACTCCTCGTCGACGCCGATCCGCGGCGCGAGCTCGCGGTTGGAGACGCGGCGCGCGGGCACGGCCATCGCGACACCGCGGATCGCCGCACCGCGCTCGCCGGCGGTCACTAACCGCGGGTCTTCAGCTGGGTCCCGAAGACGCGATCCCAGAACGGTGCGCTGACCCCGTAGCCGCGCTCGTGGTTCTGGAAGTGATGGCGCATGTGCAGCTCGCGGAGCTGCTTGCCGAGCTCGGTCTTCGGGGTGTGATGGTGCACGTGGTAGTGCAGCATGTCGTAGAACAGGTAGCCCGCCAGGAACCCGGCGCTGAACGGCAGGAACGTGGGGCTTCCGAGCACGGCGTAGAAGCCCAGCACGAACAGCGACGACAGCGGCACGCTGACGCCCGGGGGCATCACCAGCCGCATCGGGTCGTTCGGGTGATCGTGGTGGACGCCGTGGATGATCCAGTGCAGCCGCGCACCAATCCCCTTCTCGGGCTCGAAGTGGAACACGATCCGGTGCAGCCAGTACTCGGTCAGCGTCCAGAACACGTACCCGCCGAGCAGCCACACGGGGGTCATCCACCCAACCCCCTGGATCAGCCCGTACACGATCAGGAACACGATCGCCGGACCGAAGATGATCGGCGGCACCGCGGGGTGCACGCGCGACAGCCGCTCGAAGAAGTTCGAGTCGAACATGCGCGGCGAAGCGCGCAGCACCTCGCTGCGGCTGAGGCCCTCAAGCTCATCTTGGCGAACCGCCATCAGCTAAATCCTACCTCGCGCAAGCCCTGATTAACCCCCGTGCGGGGGAGATCCAGCCCCGTCGCGCCGTTATTCGGTGCCTTCGTCGGCGGGCATCGCAACGACCACGTGACGGAGCGCGAGGGCGATGAACGGATAGTGCTCGACGGTGCCGTCGCCGCCGACCGCCTCGACGTCGACGTCGGTCAGCGACAGGAACGTACGCTCCGGGGCGTTCAGGTAGTCGCTGAGGCGGCTGCGGTAGCCATCGGGCGGCAGCCGCAGCATCCCCGTGATCCGGTAGCGCTCGGTCTCGGCGATGATCTTCTTCAGATTCTGATCCACGCGGGGCGACGATAGCGCCTTGATCGCGCCTTGCAAGCTCCGGATGCCATGCTTGCACGCGGATGGTCGAACGCAGGCTCGCGGCGGCACGGTGGTGGACGCTGCGCCGCGCCCAGAACCGCAAGCCCGCCACCTACACGTGCCCGCTGTGCGGGAGCTACCTGCCGGCGCTCAGCGAGCACACGCTGATCTCGCCGGAGGGTGATTCGTCGCGCCGCCGCCACGCCCACACCAAGTGCGTGATCGCCGCCCGGCGCGCCGGACGCCTGCCGACCCGCGAGGAGTGGCTCGCCACCCAGCCAGGCGGTGTCGGCTCGAGCCCCGGCGGGCGCGTGCGCCGTGCGATCCGCCGCCTTACCGGCCGGAACGGATAGGGTGTCGCGACCATGGCGCGCGATCTGAAGCTGGGGCTCAACTTCGGCTACTGGGCGGGCGGTCCGCCGCCGACCGCGCTCGAGTCGCTGAAGGAGGCCGAGCGGCTCGGATTCGACTCGTGCTGGACCGCCGAGGCGTACGGCTCCGATGCGCTGATTCCGCTCGCGTGGTGGGGCTCGGAGACCGAGCGGATCAAGCTCGGCACCGCGATCGTGCAGATCTCCGCGCGCACGCCGGCCGCGACCGCGATGGCGGCTATGACGCTCGACCACCTGTCGGGCGGCCGGCTGCTGCTCGGGCTCGGTGTGTCGGGACCGCAGGTGGTGGAGGGTTGGTACGGGCAGTCGTTCGCCAAGCCGCTGGCGCGGATGCGCGAGTACATCGGGATCCTGCGCGACATCTGGGCCCGCCAGGGCCCGGTCACCAGCGACGGCCCGCACTACGCGCTGCCGTATCAGGGCGCCGCGGGACTGCCCGATCCGACCGGCCTCGGCAAGCCGCTCAAGCCGAGCATCCACCCGCTCCGCGAGGACATCCCGATCTTCCTGGCGGCCGAGGGCCCGAAGAACATTGCGATGGCGGCCGAGCTGTGCGACGGCTGGCTGGCGATCTTCTATTCGCCCAAGCACGAGGACCTGTACGAGGAGCCCCTCAAGGAGGGGTTCGCGCGGCCCAGCGCGCGGCGAACCGCTGAGGACTTCGAGGTAGCCGCGACGGTGCCGCTGATCGTCACCGACGACATCGACGCGGCGGCCAACATGCTGCGGCCGATGTACGCGTTGTACTTCGGCGGAATGGGCGCAAAGAGCGCCAACTTCCACGCCAACGTCCCGATCCGGATGGGCTACGAGGCCGACGTCCGCAAGATCCAGGACCTCTACCTCGACGGCAAGAAGGAGGAGGCGATGGCCGCCGTCCCCCAGAAGCTGATCGAGGAGCTGACGCTGATCGGCCCGAAGGAGAAGATCCGCGACGAGCTGGAGGCCTGGCGCGAGTCGGCCGTCACCACGCTGCTGATCTCAGGCGATGCGCAGATGCTGCGCGACGCCGCCGAGCTGGTTCTGGGCTGAGCGCCCAGGCCGCGCCTACTGCTCGGCTTCCTCGCGCCGTACGTCTCCGCAACTTGCGCGGGCCGGCGTCGTTCTTTCCTTCGAGATGAGGGTTGCGCCGTGGGCCGTCGCCGTGCTTGCGCTGTGGGTGCCGTGCTCTGCATCCGCGGCGCTGTCGTGGTCGTCACCGGTGCTGATCGATCACGGACCGACTTCGGCGGAGCAGGTGAATGTGTCCTCGGTCGACTGCCCGTCGCGGTCGCTGTGCGTGGCGTTCGCCGACAACGAGGTGACCGTGACAAAGCGACCCGCGCGTCCCGGGGCGTGGAGCCCACCGGTCCCCGTCTTCCCTAACGGTGGAGGGCCGTCGGCCTCGTGCCCGTCGGTGTCGCTCTGCGTCGCGTTCTCGGGATCGGGCCAGATCGCGACAACTGCGGATCCCGCTTCGGGGAACTGGCGGCTGGCCCAAATCATTAGCTCTTCCATAGGCGGAACCGCGATCGCTTGTCCGTCGGTGTCGTTGTGCGTTGGCGTGGACAGCGCGGGAGACGTGATCAGCTCGCGACAGCCGCGTGGGGGCGCGTCCGCGTGGAAGGTCGTGAAGGTCGACCCAGGCCCCCACGGATTCCTAGGACCGACAGACATCTCGTGTCCGTCGGTCAGGTTGTGCGTTGTCGTGGACGCCGCGGGTAACGCGTTCACATCTACGAACCCCACCGGCGGCGCATCAGCGTGGAGGCGGACCAATGTCAACCGCAGCATCCCGCTCACCGTTGTCGCCTGCGCGACCACCGCGCTGTGCGTCGCCGTGGACCCGTACGGCTACGCCGTGACCAGCCACCAGAGCTGATTGCTCAACAGCCAGGCGGGTAAGACCCGCCCCGCCGCTCACGCGTCGTGATACAGCGCGAACTCCCACGGATGCGGCCGCATCCGGATCGCGTCGACCTCGGCCTCGTGCTTGTAGCGGATGTACGCCTCGATCAGGCCGGGGGTGAACACGTCGCCATCCAACAGGAACTCGTGGTCGCCCTCGAGCGCGTTCAGCGACTCCTCCAGCGATGAGGGAACGGTCCCGATCTTCTCGAGCCGCTCCGCGGGTAGCTCATAGATGTCCTCGTCGAGCGACTCGCCCGGGTCGAGCCCGCGCTTGATCCCGTCCAGCCCGGCGAGCATCAGCGCGCTGAATGCCAGGTAGGGGTTGGCCGTCGGGTCCGGCGAGCGGAACTCGATCCGCTTTGACTTCGGCGAGTCGTGGTACATCGGCACGCGCACGCACGCCGAGCGGTTGCGCGCCGAGTAGACGAGGTTGACGGGCGCCTCGTAGCCGGGCACCAGCCGCCGGTAGGAGTTCGTGGTCGGGGCGCAGAACGCCAGCAGCGCCGGCGCGTGCGTGAGCAGCCCGCCGATGTAGTGCCGCGCGAGCGGCGACAGGTGCGCGTATGCGCCCTCCTCGAACATCAGCGTGTCGCCGTCCTTCCACAGCGACTGATGGACGTGCATGCCGGACCCGTTCTCCTCGAAGATCGGCTTGGGCATGAACGTCGCCGTCTTGCCGGCCGCGCGCGCCTCGTTCTTGATCACGTACTTGTAGATCATCATCTGGTCGGCCATCCGCAGCAGCGGCTGGAAGCGCATATCGATTTCCCCTTGCCCGCCCGAGGAGACCTCGTGGTGGTGGAACTCGCACTTGATCCCCAGCGACTCCATCGTCAGCACCATCTCCGAGCGGAGGTTGGCCATCGAGTCGGCGGGCGGGACCGGGAAGTAGCCCTCCTTCTGGCGCAGCTTGTACGCCAGGTTCGGGTTGGTGCTCGGCACCTCGCCGGTGTTCCAGAATCCCTCCTCTGAGTCGACCTCGTAGAACGCCCGGTTCTCGGTCTGCGAGTAGGCGATGTGGTCGAACACGAAGAACTCGGCCTCGGGCCCGAAGTACGCGACGTCGGCGATCCCGGTATCGACGAGGTGCCGCTCGGCCTTCCGGGCCACGAACCGCGGGTCCCGGCCGTACGGCTCGCCCAGGATCGGGTCAGCCACCGAGCACACCAGCGACAGTGTCGGGCGGTCGTAGTAGGGGTCGATGAACGCGGTCGTCGGATCGGGCATCAGCAGCATGTCCGACTCGTGGATCTCCTGGAACCCGCGGATCGAGGACCCGTCGAAGCCGAGGCCGGCCTCGAAGTCGTCCTCGTCGAGCGCGGCCAGCGGCAGGCTCATGTGCTGCCAGGTGCCGGGGAGGTCGACGAACTTCAGGTCGACCATTTCGACCCCGCGGTCCTTGGCGAAATCCATCGCCTGGTCGGCCGAGGTGGCACCCGCGGCCGCGCTCCCGTGCTTGTGCTTCACCTTCGACATTCGCTCCCTCCCTCCGGGTCCTCGCCCTCGCCTACTTGATGAACAGGATCTCCGAGTACTTCGGCAGCGGCCACAGGTCGTCGGCGACGACCTTCTCGAGCCGGTCGGCCGCAGTGCGCGCCTCCTCCATCGCCGGAACCACGGTGTCGTGCATGTACTTCGCGTGCGCGAGCAGGTCGTCGTGCGGCTGGTTCTCGGCCAGGTTCGCCGACTCGAGCGCCTTGATCGCCTCGGCGAACCGCTCGATCAGCTCCGAGGTCTCTCCCGCCAGGCCGGTCAGCTCGGCGCGAAGCAGCTCGGCGTGGTAGCGCGCCGCCGCCGGAAGCAGCATCGTGCGCGCGATCGATGCCGCCGTCTCCGCCTCGATGTTGAGCTTCGTGACGTATTGCTCGAGGAACACCTCGTAGCGCGACTCGAGCTCGCGACGGGAGAGCACGCCGTAGTTCGAGAGCAGCTCGACGGTGTCGTCGCGGACGATGTACGGCAGCGCGTCGGGCGTCGCGCGGAGGTTCAGCAGCCCGCGCTGCTCGGCCTCGGCGTGCCACTCCTCCGAGTAGTTGTCGCCGCCGAACACGATCTGCTTGTTGGCCGCGTAGCTGCGCTGCAGGATCGGCCGCAGCGCGTCCTCCAGCGAGGCCCCGCCCTCGAGCGCGTCCTCCAGCTCGCCGGCGAGCTCGTCGATCGCTTCGGCGACGATCGTGTTCAGCACCGTGTTCGGGAACGACAGCGACATGCTCGAGCCGAGCGCGCGGAACTCGAACTTGTTGCCGGTGAACGCGAACGGGCTGGTGCGGTTGCGGTCGCCGCCGTGCATCGGCAGCGGCGGCAGCACCGGCGTGCCGAGGCCGAGGAACGATCCCGGCGTCGACTCGCCGGCCTCGCCGCGCTCGATCGCCCCGAACACCTTCTCGAGCTCGGCGCCGAGGAAGATCGAGATGATCGCCGGCGGCGCCTCGTTGGCGCCGAGCCGGTGATCCTGGCCCGGTGAGGCGATCGACGCACGCAGCAGGCCCTGGTACTTGTTGACCGCCTGGATCACGGCGGCCGCGAAGAACAGGAACTCGAGATTGTCGTGCGGGGTGTCGCCCGGCTCGAGCAGGTTCTTGCCGGTGTCCGATCCCATCGACCAGTTGTTGTGCTTGCCCGACCCGTTGACGCCCGCGAACGGCTTCTCGTGGAGCAGGCACACGAGCCCGTAGCGGCGGGCGATGTTCTGCATCACCTGCATCGTCAGCTGCTGGTGGTCGGAGCCGACGTTCGAGTTCTCGAACACCGGCGCGAGCTCGTACTGGTTGGGCGCGACCTCGTTGTGACGCGTCTTGACCGGCACGCCGAGCTTGCCCAGCTCGCGCTCGGTCTCGAGCATGCACGCCAGGATCCGCTCGGGGATCGAGCCGAAGTAGTGGTCGTCGAGCTCGTGGCCCTTGGGCGGCTTGGCGCCGAACAGCGTCCGCCCGGTGGTGATCAGGTCGGGGCGCTCGAAGTAGTACTGCTCGTCGATCAGGAAGTACTCCTGCTCGGGGCCGACCGTCGTGAACACGCGCCCCGCGGAGTCGTCGCCGAACAGCCGCAGCGCGTGGATCGCCGAGTTCGAGAGCGCGTCCATCGAGCGCAGCAGCGGGATCTTGTGGTCGAGCGCCTCGCCCGTCCACGACGCGAACGCGGTTGGGATGCAGAGCAGCGCGCCGTTCGGGTTCTCGAGGAGGAACGCCGGGCTGGTCGGGTCCCAGGCGGTGTAGCCGCGCGCCTCGAAGGTCGCGCGGATCCCGCCGGTCGGGAAGCTCGAAGCGTCGGGCTCGCCCTGGATCAGCTCCTTGCCGGAGAACTCGGCCAACGCTGTGCCCTCGCCGGTCGGCGCGTAGAAGCTGTCGTGCTTCTCCGCGGTGGAGCCGGTCAGCGGCTGGAACCAGTGCGTGTAGTGGGTCGCACCGCGCTCGAGCGCCCAGTCCTTCATCGCCTGCGCGACCGCATCGGCCAGCGAGGTGTCGAGGATCTCACCGCGAGCGAGCGTCTGCTGCAGCTTGCGGAACACGTCCTTGGGGAGGCGTTGGCGCTGGACCGCCGGGCTGAACACGTTCAGCCCGAACACCTGGTTGTCGGGGGCGGTGAGGTCGGCGGCTCCGAGTGAGCCGCCGTTCGGTGTCCACTGTGCAGCGAGGACGTTCTGCTGACGGATGCGAGGCATAGGTTCAGTTACTCCTTCGGTGGCACTTCGAGCTTCAAGACGAGGGGAACGCCAGGCGCCATTGCTCCCGAGCGCCCACGATCGCGCCACGGCGGCCGAGGCGTGGCGCAAGCGTAGGGGATAGACGCTCCCAGTTGCTTATCCATATGGACAAAGGCGCCGCACACTCCGCAAAGTGCACGGCGCCAATGTCCTACCGGTGGTCTGTGGCTACGCCGTCGAGGGCGCCGCCGGTGTCGCTTCGGGTGCGAGCCCCGGCACCCCGCTTGGATACCCGAGCGACGGCACGTCCGAGGGATACACCTCGTGCCCGTGCTCGGCGACGTCGCCGATCTCCATGTTCTCGGTCTTCATCCGCAACGGGATGAACAGCCCGACCAGCTTCAGCAGCACGAACGTGACCACCGCGGTCCACACGATCACGAACAGAGCCGCGAAGAACTGCCACTTGAGCAGCGTCCAGTTGCCGTGGATCACGCCGGCCACGCCGCCCGAGGCGATCAGGTGCCCGTGCGGCCCGGTCTTGTAGAACAGGGCCATCTGCGGGTCGGCGAAGATGCCGACCAGCAGACCGCCGGCGAGTCCGGCGAACCCGTGCGTGTACACGACGCCGAGCGTGTCGTCGACGTTGCGGAACGGCCGCATCCGGCTCAGGTAGTTGAGCGCGAAGTACACGATCGTCGACGCGATCACGCCGATCGCCATCGCGCCCCAACCGTTGACGTAGCCCGCCGCCGGCGTGATCGCCACGAGTCCTACGATCATGCCGTTGACGGTGCCGATCAGGGACGGCTTGCGGCCGGTGATGTAATCCCACGCGATCCACGCCAGCAGCGCGATCGCGGTGCAGAGATTCGTGTTCAGAACTGCAGCGCTTGCTGACATGTTCGACGCGTACGGATCGCCGCCGTTGAAGCCGTTCCATCCGAGCCACAGCAACCCGGCGCCGACCGCGACCATCGCCACGTTGTTCGGCGCGTCGACCTCTCTGTCTCGCATCAACCTCGGCCCGATCACTGCCGCCGCCACAAATCCTGCGACTCCGGCGGAGAGATGGATGACGTAGCCGCCGGAGAAGTCAACGGCTCCGTGGTGGGCGAAGTAGCCGCCGCCCCAGATCAGGAATGCGTCGACGCAGTACACGCACGTGATCCACAGCACGACGAACGGGATCCATGCCTTGAAGTTCACGCGCCCGAGGATCGAGCCCAGCATCAGGATCGGAGTGATCGCCGCGAACACGAACTGGAAGTAGACGAGCGCCGACTTCGGGAACGCCTGTGTTCCGATCAGCGGGATGTTGCCCTGGTGCTGCAGCTCGGTATGGGACAGCACCGGGCCTGGTTTCCCGATGAAATTCCCGAAGAAGCTGCTGGCCGAGGACGACAGCCCGTGCCACGGCACTCCGAAGCCCATCTTGAATCCCCACAGCACCCATACGACCAGCACGACGGAGAATGCGGCGAAGGTCAACATCATGCTGTTGATCGACCACCGCTTCTGCATCACGCCCCCGTACAGGACCGCGAGGCCCGGGATGCTCATCAGACCGACGAGGGTCGCGGCCGTGAGCTGCCAAGCGGTATCTCCCGAGCTCAACCAACTAGGTGCCTCAACTGGCATGAATCTCCTATCCGTTCAGGGATGCACGTGTTGAGGCCACCGCCCCAAAAAAGCGGTGGCCGTTGCCTGCCGGAAGTGTGCTTATGTAGCCCCGATGCGCCCATGGCCTTCGGTCCAGCAATCGGAACCGGCGATCTGGACATTGGGATAACCGAATCCCGCTAACAGCGTGATTACTGGGGCGTGACGGGGGCGTGTGCAACGATCGCTCGCGTGCTGCTCGCGACGCTCCACTTGCACTTTCACTTCCTCCACCACCTCAAGGGGGCGACGATCGACTACGTCGGTCTGGCGGTGGCCGCGTGCGTGAGCTGGATCATCGGGATCGGCCCCGGCGAGCCGATCGTCGTCGCCGCGGGGGTGTTCGCCGCCAAGCACAAGCTCGACATCTCCCCGGTCGTGTTCTGGGCCTGGATCGGGGCGATGGTCGGCGGCGTGATCGGGTGGCTGATCGGGATGGGGGCCGGCCGCCGGGTGCTGATCGCCCCCGGCCCGCTTCAGCAGGTGCGGCAAAACAGCGTCACCAAAGGCGAGGAGCTGTTCAAGCGGCGCGAGGCCGTCGCGATCCTGCTGACCCCGTCGTGGGTCGCGGGGATCAACCGCTCGCGGGCGGTTCTGTATCTCCCGATTAACGCGGTCAGTGCGCTCGTGTTGTGGGCAATCCCGCTCGCAATCGGTGCCTACTTCGCGGGCCCGCCGATCCTCGACTTCTTCGACGACATCGGGCTGGTGCTGACGGTCGGGCTGGTGGCGGTGGTGGTGCTGATCGTCGCCGGCGAGCTGATCAGGCGGCGGCGGCGCGCCGCCCGCGTGTAGTCACGGTCCGACGCGCAGGCCGGCCCTGCGGCACTCGGTGGCGATCGTCCGAGCCGCCCCGGGGGCATACGCGCCGGTCGCGTCGACGGTGCTGCACGTGCTGATCGCGTCGCCGCCGCACTCGTTGATCTGGACGGCGCCGACGGGGCCTGGGACCGTCGCGTGGATGCAGCCGCGGGCAGAGGACGGGCCGGCGGTCCCGATCGAGATCACCAGCGCGATCACGATCGCCGCGACCGTCGCGAGCACGCCGCCGATGATCCACCGCTCGCGGCGCGAGAGCGAGCGGCGGGTGTGGAGCGTCTGCGCGTGGCCCTGGGGAAGTGGCATCAGAGGCCCGAGCCGCCCCACGAGAACTGCTGCGGCCCGACCGCCGGGGAGCCGACGTCGAGCTGCACCGCCGCGCGGGGGCGGAGCGGGATCTGGGTGGGGCTGCCCGTCCACCTCTTGCCGTTCACGTACGCGACCACCGGGCCGCTGGCCGTGGCGACCTGCGTCGCGCTGAGCGGCTGGTGCCATTCGTTGAAGAAGTCGCCGAGCGTGTAAATCCGCGCCGTCGGCGACTCGATGTGGATCACCCCGTCGCTGGTGTGCGTGTGCAGCCAGTAGTAACAACCCTGAGCGCCGTAGAACGCGCCCGCCGGCGTCTGCTGGGCGACCGGTCCGACCAGCCCGATCGCCCCGGGCAGCGCGCGGGGGATGCCGTCGACGTACACCTGCAGATGGGCGTGGATGTGGTAGGCGAGCTGCTCGACCGGAGCGCACTTGATGCCGTCGACGGTCGTGCCCTGCAGCGTGCTCGACGCGGACGCCAGCGGCGCCCCCGACTCGAGCACAACCTGCTCGGGCCCGGGCTGGCCGGCGTTGGAGGCCTGGGTCGAGGTGGTCGCCGGGGTCGAGGCGGCCTGGCTCTTGCTCGTGCTGGAGCTCGAGCCGCTACCGCACCCGGCGATCACCACCGCGCCGCACGCGAGCAGCACCAGCGCCGCCCGTTGCGGGCGCCACCTAGTTGCGCCCACCGCCACCGAACAGCTGCAGGAAAAACAGGAAGACGTTGAAGATGTCGAGGAAGATCCCCGCCGCGATCGGCACCGCGAGGTTCTGCTTGGCGCGCCGCAGGCGGTTGAAGTCGAAGATCGTGAACCCGCCGAAGATCACCAGCCCGAGCACCGCGTAGATGATGTTCCCGTTCGGGATCGCTACGAACAGCGTGATGATCCCGAACACGATCAGCGCCAGCAGCGCCCAGAACAGGAATCGCGCCCAGCTCGACAGGTCACGCCGGGTCGCGTAGCCGAACGCGCCGCATCCGGCGATGAACGCGCCGGTCGCGCCCGCCGCCTGCCACAGCGCCGACGGGTTGGCCTTCGCGTAGTAGTTCAGGACCGGCGCGACCGCGAGCCCGATCGTCAGCCCGAGCCCGAACAGCAGCGCGATCGCGAGCTGCTCGTGGCCCCTGGAGCTGGCCACGTTCAGGCCGATCACGCACCCGAACACGCCGATGAAGAACAGCAGGCCCGCGCCGCCTGACATGTTGCGCCCGATGTAGGCGCCGAGCGCTGTGAACCCGACCGTGATCGCGACCAGCCCCATCACCTGGCCGAACACGGCGCGTGCCTGATCGCGCGAAACGGCAGTGCTGCCCTGCAGCGCGAATTGGTTCTCGGTCGCCATCGGAAGCCTCCTCGTGGGTCAACCGGTCGAGCCGGCGGCCCCAAGGCTACTCGATGACCAGGCGCGCGCTCGATTGTCCTTCGGGTCCTCTTCGGCGCGCTTGACTGGCTGGCCAGACAGTTCAAGAATGCACCCGACCCCAACGCCGAGGGAGACGAGGATGATGGAGTTCGACTACGTGATCGTGGGGGCCGGATCCGCCGGCTGCGTGCTGGCGAACCGGCTCTCTGAGGATCCGGACGTGAACGTGTGCCTGCTCGAGGCGGGACCGCCCGACACCGCGGAGGAGATCCATCTCCCGCCGGGGCAGCTCGCGATCTCGTCGAGCAAGTACGACTGGTCGTTCCCCAGCGACCCGGAGCCCGGGCTGGGCTTCCGCCAGAAGATCCTCCCGCGCGGCCGCACGCTCGGCGGCTCGAGCTCGGTCAACGCGATGGTCTACATCCGCGGCAACCGCGCCGACTACGACGGCTGGGCGGCGATGGGCTTCGACGGCTGGGGCTGGGACGACGTGCTCCCGTACTTCCTCAAGGCCGAAGACAACGAGCGCGGCGCCTCCGAGCTGCACGGCGCCGGCGGCCCGCTGCGCGTCGCCGAGGGCCGCGCGAACCACCGCACCTGCGAGGCGTTCATCGAGGCCGGGATCGAAGCGGGGCTGCCCGCCAACGACGACTTCAACGGCCCCGACCAGGACGGCGTCGGGTGGTACCAGGTGACCCAGCGGGACGGAATGCGCTGCTCGACCGCTGTCGCGTACCTGCACCCGGTGATGGACCGGCCGAACCTGGTCGTCGAGACCGACGCGCACGTGACCCGGCTGCTGCTCGAAGGGACGCGCGCAGTTGGCGTCGAGGTCGACCAGCGGAACATTCTCAGAGAGATCCGCGCGCAGCGGGAGGTGATCCTCAGCGCGGGCACCTACCAGAGCCCGCAGATCATGCTGCTGAGCGGGATCGGCCCGGGCGGCGACCTCGAGCTGAACAACATCCCCCAGGTCCACGAGCTCCCGGTCGGACAGGGGATGCAGGACCATATCGCGACCTGGATCACATACACGACCGATGAGCCCTCGCTGCTCACCGCGGAGACCGAGGCGAACCTGGTCATGCTGACCACCGAGGCGCGCGGGCCGCTGACCTCGAACTTCGCCGAGGCGGGCGGGTTCATCCGCACGCGCGAGGGCCTCGACGCGCCGGACATCCAGCTCCACTCGATCCCGATCCTGTTCCCCGAGGGCGGCGCCGGCGAGATCCTCGTCGACGGTTGGGCGCTCTCGGCGTGCCTGCTGCGCCCGGTCAGCCGCGGGTTCGTGAAGATCCGCTCGCGGGTCCCGACCGCGAAGCCGCGGATCCTCCACAACTACGTGCTCGACGACGAGGACCGCGCGACACTGGTCGCGGGCGTCCGCCGGTGCATGGAGATCGCCGAGCAGCCGGCGCTGCAGGCGGTCTCGACGAGCGCCTACGGGATCCCCGCCGGAGACGATGACGCGAGCATCATCGCGCACATCGAGCGCAACTCGAACACCCTGTTCCATCCCGTGTCGAGCTGCGCGATGGGTCAGGTGGTCGACACCGAGCTCCGCGTGCTCGGGATGGAGGGCCTGCGTGTCGTCGACGCCTCGGTGATGCCGACGCTCGTGCGCGGCAACACCAACGCGCCGACGATCATGATCGCCGAGCGGGCCGCCGACCTGATCCGCGGCAAGGTCGCCGCGAGCGGGGCGGCTGCCGCACAGCCGGCCGCCGCATAGCCGGCCGCCGCATAGCCGCGCAGCTCCCGAGCCTGAGCCCGACCTCCGCCGAGCCTAAGATTGGC
The DNA here is from genome assembly GCA_963800475.1 of uncultured Solirubrobacterales bacterium. GTDB lineage: Bacteria > Actinomycetota > Thermoleophilia > Solirubrobacterales > Solirubrobacteraceae > Palsa-465. Next base: position 1,134,992 of record CAWDAZ010000002.1, read on the forward strand.
GGGTGAGCTCGCTGCTGCTCGTCGATCAGCCGGCGCCGCACATCCGGGTGCTGACGCTCAACCGGCCCGACCAGCTCAACGCGATGACGGCCGAGCTCTGCGAGCGGCTGCACCGCGAGCTGCGCGCGGTCGCCAACGACCGCGCGTGCCGGGTCGCGATCCTGACCGGCGCGGGTCGCGGCTTCTGCGCCGGGCTCGACCTTCACGGCTACGGCAAAGCGCCCGGCAACGACGGCAGCGACGAGGCGCGCGACCGGCTCGCCAACCAGCAGCACATGTCGACGCTGATCCTGCAGCTGCGGTCGGTCCCGCAGCCGGTGATCGCCGCGATCAACGGGCCGTCGGCCGGGTTTGGGCTCGCGCTCGCGCTGGCGTGCGACATCCGCTTCGCCAGCGAGCAGGCGGTGCTGCGGGCCGCTTTCATCAACATCGGGGTGTCGAACTGCGACATGGGCACGAGCTGGCTGCTGCCGCGGCTGATCGGCGCCTCGCGCTCGCACGAGCTGATGCTGACCGGCCGGCGGGTGGATGCCGAGGAGGCGCTCCGGATCGGGCTCGTGTCAGACGTCGTCGCCGGCGAGGCGCTGCTCGGCCGCGCGCTCGAGGCGGCCGGGCAGATCGCGTCGCTCGCGCCGTGGGGCGTCAGGCTCACCAAGCGCGGGATGTGGGCGGCGCTCGAGATCCCCTCCGAGCAGGCGGCCGTCGAGTTCGAGGACCGCCAGCAGATCATGTCGACGTTCGGGAGCGCGCCACCCGAGGCGATCGCGGCGTTCCTCGAGAAGCGCCCGGCGGAGTTCGCCGACTAGGACGATGGACCTGGCGCGGACAGCGGCTGCAGTGCTCGCCGGCATCGCGCTCGCGGCGTGCGGCGGGTCGAGCAGCAGCTCGACGAGCCCGGCGCACTCGACCACCTCGACGTCGAGCACCACCCAGGCGAGCGGATCGGGGGCGTCGGTGACCACGGGGCCCGTCCACGGCGCGCTCGTGGGCGCCAACCACTCGCCGAAGATTGGCGCCAAGTGGCCGTACACGGTGTCGGTAACCGACGCGGCGGGCCAGCCGCTCGACGGCACAGTCGCGATCAACTTCACGTTCGGCGGCGAGGTGGTCGGGCACGACACGCCGCCGACCCACCCGCTCAAGAACGGCCACTGGCACGACAATCTCAAGTTCCCGGCCCAGTCGCTGGGCCAGCCGCTCTCGCTGCAGGCGGTCGTCCACACGAGCAAGGGCTCGATCACGCTCTCTTGGCCGGTAACGACGACGCGATGAGCGCGCCGCCCGACGGGCGGGGTACCGCCGTGGAGGCCCGGGACATCGTCAAGTCGTTCGGCCCGATCCGGGCGCTGCGCGGCGTGTCGCTGAGCGCCGCGCCATCGGAGTTCCTGACGATCACCGGTCCCTCGGGGTCGGGGAAGAGCACGCTGCTGAACGTGATCGGGAGCCTCACCCGCGCCGATTCGGGCACCGTGCTGGTCGACGGTCGTCCGGTGCCCGAGCCACAGGAGGCGGTCGAGTTCCGCCGCCACACGGTCGGGTTCGTGTTCCAGGACAACCCGCTGCTCCCGTACCTGACCGCCCAGGGGAACGTCGAGGCGGCGCTGCTCCCGGTCGGTCTCGCGCGGCGCGAGCGGCACGAGCGGAGCCTCGAGCTGCTCACCGAGGTCGGCCTTGCAGACCGCGCAGGACATCTGCCGGCGGAGCTGTCGGGCGGGCAGCGCCAGGCGGTGGCGCTGGCGCGGGCACTCGCCAACAACCCGCGGCTGCTGCTCGCCGACGAGCCGACCGGCGCGCTGGACTCGGCGAGCAGCGAGCGGGCGCTCGATCTGCTCGCGGCGCTGCGCGATCGCTACGGGATGACGCTTGTCGTCGTCAGTCACGCGCCGGCCGTCGCCGAGCGAGCCGACCGCGTCGTCGGACTGATCGACGGGCGGGTGACGGACGCCGACCGGGTGCTCTAGGACGGCGCGAGCGCGGCGGCGGCGTACATCCGCCGCACGCGGATCACCGGATACACGGCTCCCAGCACGCCGATCGTGACCCCGATCAGCGCCGCGCGCCCGAGCGCCCACGCGGTCAGGTCGGGGGTGATGAACGACCCGAGCCCGAGCGCCGCCGGGAGCCCGTTGGCCGCGATCAGGCCGAGCAGCAGCCCGGCCCCGGTCCCGATCATGCTCACCGCGACGGCCTCCCCGAGCACCAGCCACGCGAGCTGCCCCGCGCTCCAGCCGATCGTCGACAGCAGCGCCAGCTCGCGACGGCGCTCGAGCACCGCGGCGAGCATCGTGTTCGCCACCGCCAGCGCCCCGATGATCAATGCCAGCACGGCGATCAGCAGCACCGCCTTGGATATCAGCTCGGTGTTGGCTCCGGCACGGACGGCCTCGCTCGGATCCGAGATCGCGGTGACGCCCGGGAGCACGGCCTTCAGCTTGCGCTGTGCGGTCGCCACGGAGGTCGCCGGCGCGAGCCTGACCGCGATCGTCGTCGTCTCAGCCGGGGTCCGCCCGGCGAGCAGCTGCGCGTCCGCGAGCGTTGTGATCACACCCTGGTCCTCGAACGTGATCCCGGAGGTGTAGATCCCGGAGACGCCGAACCGCCGGTGGTTCAGGACGATCGGATCACCCGGGCGGAGGTGCAGCTGGCTCGCGAGCAGCGTGCCGATCGCCACGCTGCCGGCGCTGGGCTTCGCGCCGGAGGTGAGCACCAGCCGGCGTGCCACGAAGCCTCCAGGCTGCACGCCGAACAGGATCGCCGACGGCGCGCCCTTCACGGCCCCGATCACGAGCTGCAGCGGCGTCGCTTCGACGACCTCTGGTTGCCGGCGAATCCGTGCGAGCAGCGACAGCGGCAGCACCGACGAGGTGGGGTCTCCGGCGTCGGCCTGGAACAGCCCCAGGTCCGCCTTGCCGAGGTGCACGAGCTGGCCGGCGGTGTTGTTGAGGCCGGCCGACAGCCCGAGCAGCGCGACGATCGCCGCGACGCCGACGGCGATCCCCGCGGCGGTCAGCGCGGTCCGGTCCCGGCGGCGCCGCAGGTTCGCGACGATCAGCGCGAGCATCGCCACAGATTCTCGCTCAGGCGGGGGACGCCGACCGGCGCCGTGCGCTTAGGATGCGCCGATGGCCGACCTGTTCGACATATCCGGCAAGACCGCGCTCGTCACCGGCGGCTCGCGCGGGATCGGCTTGATGATCGCGCGCGGGCTGGCCGCCTCGGGCGTGCGGGTGATCGTCTCATCGCGCAAGGCGGGCGATCTCGAGGCGGCCGCCGAGCAGGTCCGCGAGCTCGGCGAGTGCGAGGCGATCCCGGCGGATCTCTCGAGCCCCGAAGGCGCGCGCGCCCTCGCCGACGAGGTGCGCGCACGCCACGAGCGCCTCGAGATCCTCGTCAACAACGCGGGCGCCACCTGGGGAGCCCCGCTCGAGGAGTTCCCCGCATCCGGCTGGGACCGGGTCATGCACACCAACGTCGAGGGGATCTTCCATCTGACGGTCGGGCTGCTGCCGGCGCTGCGCGGGGCGGCAACCGCCGAGGACCCCGCGCGGGTGATCAACATCGGCTCGATCGACGGCCTGCGCACCCCGATGACCCAGAACTACAGCTACAGCGCCTCGAAGGCTGCGGTGCACATGCTCACTCGGCACCTCGCCAAGGAGCTCGCGCCCGAGCACATCACCGTCAACGCGATCGCGCCGGGGCCGTTCGAGAGCAAGATGACGGCGTTCATGTTCGCGACCGACGAGGGCCGCGACGCGATCGAGCAGATGGTCCCGCTGCACCGGATCGGCCGCCAGGACGACGCCGCGGGGCTGGTGCATTTCCTGAGCTCGCGCGCCGGTTCGTACCTGACCGGGATCGTGATCCCGCTCGACGGCGGTATCACCGGCTGCGGATAGCCAGGCCACTCCGCGCCGGCGCAGCCGTCGCGCCGCGGCGATAGATTGCCGCCCAGTGTCAAGCGGAGGTCTGCGCAGGGGACCGCTGTGGGCATTGCTCGCGTTGGCGATGCTCGCGCTGGTCGGCGGCGTGCTGGCCGGCTCGGCGGATTCGCGACCGATCGCGCGCGGGCGCCGGGCCGATGACACGATCCGCTTCTCGCACGCGGTGATCGTCGACCAGCAGCGGCCCGGGTTCGAGCCCGACGTCAAGGTCGATGGCAAGGGCGCCGTCTACACAAGCGTGCCGTTCGGATTCTCGACCACCCAGAGCTTCGTGTGGGGCTCGCGCGACGCCGGCAACAGCTACCAGCTGACGCCCGGCAACCTCGGCCCGGGCAAGCCGACGACATGCGTCGGCGGCGGTGACACCGACCTGTTCCTGGACTCGGGAAACGCGCTCTACTTCTCGGACCTCCAGGGGCTCACCAACATCTCCAACAGCATGAGCACCGACGGGGGTGCGACCTGGACGACCAACTGCGCCGGCGCGCCGAACACCCCCGACGACCGGATGTGGTTCGCGGGCACGGGCAGCTCCGCCGGCAACAACCTGGTGCTGTACCAGGACTACGACGCCACCAACAGCTCCTCGAGCGGCGGCAACCAGCTCGTCGAGACGGTCTCGACCGACGGCACCCACTTCCTGCCGGTCGTCAACACGAACCTCAGCTCGCTGACCGGCGACTGCGCCGGCGCGGCGGTCCAGAACTGCGTCACCGACAACGAGGGGATCTCGGGCAACCAGGTCGTCGACCCGACGACCGGCAACGTGTTCATCGCCCACACGAGCACCGAGGGCTCGAGCAACACCCCCGGCGTCCGGATCTCCGAGGGCAAGGTCAAGCTCGGCACCCCGACCACCGCAACGTGGGCCGAGAGCCCCAACCTCGTCGGTCCGCTGTGCCCGGGCAGCGCCACCGGTTCCGACGGCAGCCGCACGTGCGTGGACTCGGCCGGCAACGCGATCGAGGCGGCGGGTGAGAACTTCGCCTCGATCGCGCGCGACGCGGCGGGCTACCTGTACGTCACATTCACCGCCGGGCCGATCGATCACGCGTCGAGCAGCGACCCGAACTTCGGCGGCTACACGGCCGCCGAGCAGATCTACGTGGTTCACTCGCTGCAGCCGGCGACGATGGCCGACCCGTCGAAGGTGACCTGGTCGGCTCCCCAGGTGATCACCGGCAGCGGCGCGAGCGCCGGGACTAACACGTTCCCGTGGGTCACCGCCGGCAGCGACGGACGCGTCGACGTCGCCTGGTACCACACGGACGAGGTCTCCGAGCCCGGGACCTGTATCGGTAGCGGCTCGGGCACCTGCACGCTGCATGGCGCCGGCAGCTTCACGAAGGCCGAGTGGACGGTGCAGATGGGCCAGAGTCTCAACGCCCACGATTCGACCCCGAGCTGGTCGACCTCGAACGTTTCCGAGACGTACATCAAGCACGGGCAGATCTGCACGAACGGTCTCGGCTGTGCGACCGGCGGCGACCGCAGCCTCGGCGACTTCCTGCAGGTGAGCACCGACCCCACGGGGGCGGCGCTCGTCTCCTACGTGTTCGACACCTCGGGCAACAGCTCGGCCGGGGAGGACGTCGGTCCCGAGGTGATCAGCCGCCAGACGAACGGGCCGAGCCTGCTGGCGTCGGTCGGGAGCGTCTCGCAGGGCCGCGGTCCCGGACAGGCGATGGGATCCGTCACCGACCCGACCGGAGACGCCTTCTACAGCGCGAACGGCAGCTACACCCCTGCGGGCGACAACCTCGACCTGAAGGGCGCGTCGCTCGCGAATGGCCCCGGCGGCGCGCTGATTGCGAAGCTCGACGTCAAGAGCCTGTCGAGCCTCGCGGTTTCCCCATCCGTCGGCGGCCCTGACGGGAGCTGGCTGATCCGGTGGACCGACGTCAGGCCCGGTACGACCGGAAACGGCCACATCTTCTACGCGGGGATGGACAACAACTTGGTCGGGACGCCGACCTTCTTCGACGGTGAGACGGCCGGGATCCCGCCGCCCAATCCGGCCGAGCACACCAAGTACCTCGCCTATCCCCAGACCAACACGCTGAGTGCGTCGCACGCGTCGTATGACGCCAGGACCGGCGTGATCACGCTGCAGATCCCCCGCGCCGACGTCGGCAACCCGCCCAACGGGTCGGTGCTCTACAGCGTGACCGCGTTCAGCGCGACCTCGACCACGCCGCAGGCGGCGACGACGATCTTCAATTTGGTCGACGCGACCACCCCGTTCGACCTCGTCGTAGGAACGCCGGGAACGGTGGGCACCTCGCCGAAGGGACCGGGACCACTGCCCGGCGGCTACTACAAGCCGAAGCCCGGCTGCCCGAAGGCGAACGGCAGGCTGACGCAGACCGGGGTCGGCCGGCTGGCGCTGGGGATGACGCGAAGCCGCGCCCGTGCGATCCTCAAGCGCTTCTCCAAGCGCGGGCGCAGGTACATGGACTTCTTCTGTCTGAAGCCCGCCGGGATCCGCGCCGCGTACCCCTCGCCGGCGATGCTCCACCCGCTGAAGCGGAGTGTCCGCGGTCAGGTGAGCGGGCGGATCGTGCTGCTGCTGACAGCCGATCGCCTGTACGCGATCCGCGGCGTGCACGCCGGCGCGCAATTCTCGAGGGTCGCCCACGCCGGCCGCCTGATCAGGATCGGCGCCAACGACTGGTACCTGGTGCCCAACGGGCACAGCGCCGGGGTCCTGAAGGTCCGCCACGGGGTGGTCGAGGAGGTCGGGATCGCGGACAAGCGGCTCGCTTACCGCACCCGCGCCGGCAGCCAGTTCCTTGCTCAGCTGCGCTGAGCAGCCCGAGCTCGTCACGCCGCTTCATCTGGAACGGGTGATGACCGCCGCGCCTCGGTCCCGGAGCCTTCGCGAGAACCGCGAAGAAGGAGATTTCATGTCTGCAGAGGAAGCACCCGTCCTCGCCCTGCTGGCCGAGATGACCGCCGACTCGCTCGAGGCAACCAGCCTCGACGGCCGGTCGGTGATGATCGCCAGGCTCGCCGCGCTGGTGGCGGTCGGCGCCCCGGCAGGCTCCTACCTGCTGAACATGGGAGTCGCCGGCGAAGCCGGCATCGACACCGAGCAGGTTCAGGGGCTGCTGACCGCGATCGCCCCGATCGTCGGGACCTCGCGAATCGTCGCCGCAGCCGGGAACATGGTCAAGGCCTTCGACCTGAAGCTCGAGCTGGCGGACTTCGCCGACGGGGGGGAGTAGGGCGGAGGCGCCGCTACCGCAGCGGCTTCCTCACGACCGGAGGCGTGCCGCGGGCGCCGGGGACCTCGTGAACCGGCAGCCGTAGCTGCAGGTTCGAGACCGAGATCGAGAAGCTGCCGTTCGAAGGACGCGCGTACGGGCTGTCCTGGCCGAGTAGCTCGAGCTTCGGCACGTGACCGGCCGCGAAGTGCCACGCGCCCGGATGAAGCTGGAACACCTGGCGGCCGTCTGGCGCATTCGGCTGCTCGAGAACTACCTGACCATCGAAGCGGCTAAGTCATGAACTGTCAAGTTCACCAAAGCCCCGATGGGCTGGGCTGGTTGTCTCCCTAGTGGTACGATCGCCGCCGTCGCAGCCGGGGCAGAGCGACAGGCAGTGAGTCGTCAATAATCATCACTGGAGGGCAAGTGAGAGAGCTTCGCGTCGGTTCACGGTCACGACGGATGGGGTGGCGGGTGCTGGTGCTCGGGTTGGGGCTGGCCGGGGCCGCGGCGACAGTGGCACTGTTTCCGATCGCCGGGTCCGCGCAGGGAACCACAGCCTCGGCCGCCGGCTCGGCGCAGCTCGGGCCGGTTCAGCACATCCACGTGAACGGGATGGACGTCGGCTACCGCGTCGGTGGTCGCGGTCCCTGGCTGGTCATGGTGATTGGGCGCGGCGCGACGATGGCTGAATGGGATCCGCAGTTGATCGCGCAGATAATCGGCGACCATCGCATCCTCGTGTTCGACAACCGGGGCATCGGCACGACCAACAACCCATCGCGGGAGACGCTATCGATCCAGCAGATGGCGCAGGACACGCTTGGGCTGACGACCGCCCTTCACATCAATCGGTTCGACCTGATGGGCTGGTCGATGGGGACTTACATCTCCCAGCAGACAACGCTCGATGCGCCGAGTCGTGTTCGCAAGCTGATCCTGTGCGCGGCGGACGCCGGCGGATCTCACTACGTGCCCCCGATCCCGCCGGTCGAGAAGATCCTCACCAATCCCAACGGCGTCACGACCGCCCAGCTGCTCGCGCTCAGCTTCCCCCCGACAAAGGCGGGGATCAGCGGAGCTATCAATTACACGTTGAGGATCGCGACGCAGCCAGACCTTGTATCGGACAGCTTCACGATCACCTCCAGAGCGAAGAAGCAGCAGCAGAAAGCGACCGCAGCGTGGAAAGCGCCGGGCGGCGGCTCCTACAACGAGCTGCCCACCGTCAAGCAGCAGACGCTGGTGCTCTGGGGAAACCTCGATCTGCCCGTGCGGCCGAAGAACGACCGCATCATCGTCAGGCGTGTTCCGCACGCGACCGGAAAGGTGTTCAAGGGCGCAGGCCACGCGTTCCTGTTCCAGGACGCGATGCAGGTCGGCCGTACGATCAACAGGTTCCTGGACGCCCGGACGCTCACTGGCTGACCGGGAGCCGCCCTCACGCGGTCGGCGAGCGCGTACGGGTTTTCCGGTGCGCGCATGGCCGCTATCTTGAAGGTCGGCGTCGGGCGCCGGGGGCAGAGAAGGCAGCGCCCTGCCTTTCGCGAGAAGGCGGGTCAGGCCGAGCGCTGGCGAGGCGCCTGCGTTCCCGCGCACGCGGTACTCAGCGGACCCACGGGGACTCTGCTGATCTCATACCAGAGGAGCGACGACGGGGTGGCCGCTGAGGATGGCGATGGGACGGATTTCGCTCAGCGTGCGCGCTCGAGCACCATCGTGCGCTTTGTGTCCCGTAGCACGCTGGTCATGCAGAACCGATCGGGGACCCAGCGCTTTTGGCTAAACAGCTTCGTCTGGTCGTCGAAGTGGGGTGACGCCGGGTTGTCTGACTGTGAGTAGGTGAGGATCGAGCCGCCAGTCGGGCAGGGTCCGTTGTTCCAGCTCACGACTTGGACGAACGAGGATCCTCCCAAGATCGGGCCGAACCCCTTGCCGGGCGTGAAGCCGGCGCCGATCGCGTTGAACTCCCCGTTGGGGTCGCCGGGGCCACCGTGGATCGGGATTCGGACCCCATCGTGGACGACCGCTTGCGCGTCGCCCGGGGTGGCGTCGAGCGGGATGTGCGCCCCCTCGAGGTCCTGGATGGCGTCGCCGAGCGCGATCGACACTCCCGGATCGCCGGTGTTCAGGCCGCTCGGCGTGTGCACCGGGTCGTTCACGTTGAACGGCTGGGAGAACGGCGACAGCTTGTCGCCCATCGCGTGGTCGACGAACCGCCGGAACAGCACCGCTCCGTGCGAGTCGAGGTTCTCGTGCCGGTCCCAGTGCGCGAGCACGCTGCAGGCGTCGCCGGCCGCCACTGGTATGCCGGAGCTCGTCGGCGCGAGCCCACCGGGAAGGCTGCGGCACAGCGCCACCAGCGGGTCGCGCCACAGCTCGCCGGCGTACTGGCGGTTGGAGAACACCATGTTCTCCATGCCCTTGACGGTGAAGCCCGCCGGCCCGAGGCCGTCGGTCCCGGACACCCTGGCCTGAGTCATGATCAGCCCGATTCGGGTGCGCAGCGAGCGCGGAGTGCCCACGTCGCCGATGACCCGGGCGTATCCGGTCAGCGGCTGGTGGGGGTTCGACAGCCAGTAGCTGTCGTTGGAATTGGTCACGTAGTCCGAGCGGAACAGGTGGGGCAGGTGGCTTGGACCGAACAGGCCTGGCTCGATGGCGTCCTTGTCGGTCCCCCAGTTGCACGCCGAGCGAGAGCCGTCGAGAATCGGCAGACCCACCTGGCTGAACGTGTAGGCACCCAGCGGGGTGTTGCAGCGGGACGCCAGCGCGTTCGAGACGTTGGGGACCGCGCCGACGTCAGCGAACAGCGCGTGGCCGGTCTTGTCGGCGACGAGCGTGTTGAACCAGGGGTCCCCCTCGGTCTGCTCGAGGATGCGCAGCATCTGTGGCGCCGATCGAGCCCGGCCGAAGCCGAAGAACGTGTTCAACACGCGAAAGTTGCCGGCGTTGGCGTCGCCGAACGCGAACGTGGTCGCCGACGTCCACGCCAGCGCGACGCCCTGGAGTGAGTTGAGCACCGAGCCGAAACGGGTCGAGTAGAGCGTCCGTGTGACCGGCGTCAACGAGCCGTCCGGCTGATGGACCTCGACCGTCACCTTGCGGCTGGTCATCTGCTCGGGATGGCCGTCGTACAGGTAGGTGGTGGGCGAGCCCGGGGCGAGCGTGAGCTGGAACAGTGTGAAGCGGAAGGCCTTCGACGCCGTGGCGCCCCAGGCCATCGTCGCGGTGTGGCCGATGTTGATGGCCGGCAGCCCGTACAGCGAAGCGCCCTCCACGTCCATCTGGCCTGGCACCGTGATTTGCGCCTGGTAGACGCGTTCGTCCCCGACCCAGGTGAAGTGAGGGTTGGCGAGCAGCACGCCATGGCGGTGGTCGCGGGTGCCGGCACTCCCGACTGCGACCGCGTTCGAGCCGATCCCGCCTACGCCGATCCCGCCTTCGCGCAGGCGCCGCACGAGCAGCTTCGCCGTCCGCCGAGGGTCGAGCGAGGGCTCACCTGCGCCGAGCAGCGCGCTGCCACCCCGAGCCGCCGTCGGCGGCGCCGCCTCGGCTATTCCCTGCATGGCGATGTCGCCGCTGGCGAGCTCGACCACTTGGTAGATGCGGCGATACACCTCGGCAGTGGTGATCGGGCGCACCCAGCGCTTGCCGCGGCAGCGCGGGTCGGGGACTCCGCGCGAGCCGCCGACGCTGCGCAGGTAGCGGTTGTAGCCGTTCACGTATCCGGAAATGATCTGCTTGACTTGCGGCACCGGCCCGAACGGCGGGCGCCGGGCCAGCAGCTTGTCGATGATCCTCGAGTCGATGATCTGCTGGAAGAAGAAGTCCGAGTCGAGGTTGCTGACGGTGGTCCCGTTGAGGGGCATCGTGTATGTCGCGTGCGGCCCGAAGAAGCGGGAGCGCTGCGCGTCGACCGTGACGTAGGCGTTCGCAATCGTGCAGATGTTGTCGTGGGCGAACGCGTAGCCGTAGCCCTCGCCGGCACCGAAGTAGGTGGTCGCCCAGATGTGAGGGACGCCGTACGACGTCCAGCGGATGATCACCGTCGGTCGCCCGCGATGGCGACGAATCAAGCTGCGTGCGTGGCCGGCAGCGCTACCAGCGGGACGGTCCGCGCGCGCGCCGGGCGGACCTACCCAGAACGCCGCCGCCGGCAGTAGGACCGCCACGAGCCCGAGCAACAGCCACCCGGCAGGCAGCTTCCTCATCGCCGGCGGGTGTCCTGTTCCAGCTCCATCATCTTCGGACATGCGCCTCTATCCGTCATGAAGAACTCCAGGCTTCATGGAACTGTCTGATTCACGGACTGTCCGTACGACTCTCGCTAACGACTGCTGGATTTTCCAAGCGTCCACGGGCATGGCACATCAGCAAGGCCGCGTAACGTGGGGCCGTACTAACTACGGATTGGGCCACTGAGCGTCGGTTGGTCCGTCAGGAAGCTCTGGCCCGAAGCCATGCCTTGGACGAGTTTCGAGTACGCGGCACGGCGCCGTGATGGCTTCCGAAATCAGAAGCCAGCCCCCTCGCGTCGGCAGCCGCAGCCTTCCCACACTGGCTACAAGGGGAAGCCGGCGATCGCCGGATCCTTGACGAGCGGGCTTCCTCATCCCCACGTGAAAGCAGTCAGCTGCTGGCGCTCGGGCGAAGTGATCACTCGGGACGAGGCGCACAACTCTCGCACGGCTGTGCCGCTGCAGAGGAAAGCGGCCGTGCCGGGGGGCCAGCGCGACGCTGAGTGTCGCAATCGCAGGGCGAGCCGGAGCCACGGACGCCCCGACAATCTGTGCCCCAAGGGACGAACCTGAGAAGCGCTGGCGGAACGCCGCTGCCTAACCGCTGCGTAGGTACGCGCGCCGAACTTGTCGGCCGCGACGCCGGTCGACCTGACGTTCGCAAATCGCCCAAGAGGGGCAGCCCGGCCGTCATCCGCGAGCTTGGTGCATGGGGCTATAAGCAGTCGTGACGGGCCAGGCTCAGCCGTCGACAGCTGACGTGGCGCGGCTTCTGGTTTTCGATCAGGTCGACGCTCTCGGTGGATTACCTCCGGCCAGGCAAGCATCGCGCCGGCGGCTCCCATTGGATCGGGTTCTGCGAACATGCAAGTCGGAAGGGGCTAGGAGCGCCGAATGGACCGAGGTAAAGACGCTCGATCGGGTGTGGATTTGTCCAACGAGGGATGCGTAGGCGACATCTGTCATCGGCGGATCGCCAGGGGTGTGCGTGCCGGTGAAAGCGAGTAGTCGGCCGCTCCGGCCCAGGCATTGGCGCGGATCTTCGGGCAGCTTTCTTGGTCGCTTGCTGGGTCTGGCCGTGCTGGTCGCCGTGCTGGTGCCGGGTGGGTCGTTGGCCTCGGATTTGGTGCCGCAGTGGGGCGCGCCGGTGCTGGTAGGGCACGTTCCCGGGGGGGACGGCCCGATCGCGGTGGCGGACTTCAACGGGGACGGGCACGAGGACATCCTGCTTGCGCGCGGTTCCCCGGACGCTCAGCACACGTTCCCGGTAACCGTTCTGCTCGGCGATGGGAAGGGCAACTTCACGGATGGCACGAGTTCGATCTTCCAGGGCGATGTTCCGCGTACCCAGGTCCCGCGCCAGATCGTGATCGCGGACTTCAACGGCGACCATCGTCCCGACGTGTTCATCGCCGATCACGGTTGGGATCATGACCCCTGGCCGGGTTACCAGAACACGCTGATCCTGTCGGCACCGGGCGGGAAGCTGGTCGACGCGACGGCCAACCTCCCGCAGGTCTACGACTTCACACACTCCGCCGCGGCTGCCGATGTCAACGGTGACGGCACCACCGACCTGTACGTCGGGAACATCTACGGCGCCAACCACGTGCCCCCAAGGATCCTGCTGAATGACGGCACCGGCCACTTCACGGTCGGCAACGGTCTGCTGCCCGCAGCCCAGACCAACCTCGACCAGAACGTGTACACGGGGAGCACGTTCGCCGACGTCAACGGGGACGGACATCCTGACCTGGTGCTCAGCGGCGCGGACTCGACGCCGCAGTCGGTGGTGCTGCTCAACGACGGCACCGGCCACTTCAATCTGTTGCCGGGTGCGCTGCCCGCGAAGCCGTTCGGCCCGGACGCGATCGGCCTGGACCCTACGCCGCTCGATATCAACGGCGACGGGCGCCCAGACCTGGTGATCGGCTACACCAAGGGCAACCCGTTCTACCGCGGCCGCTGGATTCAGGTGCTGATCAACAACGGCGACGGGACCTTCCGTGATGAGACCGCCTCGCGCCTACCACAGAGTGACAACTCGGACGCCTGGCCGGTGTTCTTTTACCCGCGCGACCTGGAGCACAACGGCCGCATCGGTCTCGGGGTGCGGACCAGCGGGGGCACCGGACCGCTTCTCTATCTCCTGGATCAAAACGGCAACTTTCAACCCGGTCCCGCCATCAGCCAAAGCAGCGGCGTACAGGCCTGGGCGTTCATCGACGCCAAGGGCGATGGCTCAAACGACATCGTCGGCGTGATCGCCAGCAACGTGTGGCTATGGCCCGAGTTGCGCCAGCCGCAAACGACCCCGCCGCCCAAAGCCAACGCTCCGACACTGTCCCGCCTCCAACTGACACCGGCCCGCTTCCGAGCCGCCCGCTCGGGCGCAAGCATCGCGCGCGCCCAGGATCGGCACCACAGTCAGCTACCAAGACTCCATGATCGCCAAGACCACGTTCACCGTCGATCGCGTGCTCCCGGGAGTCATGCGAGGGAACAACTGCATTGCGCCGCCGCGTCGCCCGCCACGGAGAGTCCAACATTGCACGCGCTACGCGCCGGTGAGGGGCAGCTTCACCCACGCCGACAACACCGGCACAAACCACTTCCGCTTCTCCGGCCGCATCGCCGGCAAAACCCTCAAGCCCGGCAACTACCGCCTCGACGCCGCCCCCAGGGACACCGCCGGACACCTCGGGCACACGGTGCGCTCACCGTTCTCCATCCTCCGGTTGCCGATCGTCGCGCAGTCAGCCCGAGCGGCACTGCCGCTGCTCGATCCGATGTGAGGGAGCAGAAGCCACCTCTGGCCGAATGCTCGAGTTTCGAGATCGCGGCGCGAGTTAAGCCGGGCGCTGTACACAATGCGAACCAGGCTGCGACCGGCGTTCACCGGCTCACTGCTGCATTGGGCTACAAGCAGCGGCGACGCGGCTCCTCCTGAGCGGCGTTAGCTCCGGTCAGCCCGAGGACGCTGCTTGTCGATCAAACCAGCGACCCGTTGGCGAACGGCAAGAGTGTCGAGTTCGGTGGCTTGCCAGCCAGTGTCCGACGCGGTGATTTGGAAAGGCCAAAGCTTGCGGACCATCTAGCTCCTCCTAGCGGAACGCGAACGTTGTGTGCACCCGCACCGGCGTGTTTGACTTGTTCGCGATGCCGATCGTCATGTGCCCCCCGAGCACCTGATAGAGCTTGCGATGCTGGGCCCTGGGGCGCATGCCGATCTGGAGCCCCAGGCCGTGCCTGCGACAGGAGACGACGAGCGGCGGGCGGCCGGAGGCCTTCTGCGTCCTGGCGTTGATCTGTGCGACGTACTTCCCCCCCGCGCGCTTGATTTCCACCGGGATCGAGATCAGGCCCAGGCCGCACCCGCTGGCGGCGACATCCGCGCTCGGGCCGCCCTCCGCCAGGTACGTCGCGTGCACGGTCTGGATACAGACCTGGGCAAAGAGGTCCGCAGGGTCGCGGCTCGAGGTTGACGCCATCACCTCAGTGGGGGTTCCGAACGACGCGACGGCCAGCGCGAAAAAGCCCCGGTAAGAGCTAAGCGGGGCTTTACGTGATGGGCGCGGGTGGTTTCGAACCAGTGACCTCTCGCGTGTGAAGCGATGCCCCAGGAGCGCGCAATGACCGCAGAATCGCTGCAAACCGGGACCTTTTGGCACCTGCTGCGGCATCCGCATTTTGGGGTAGATTGCGGACAATTCGGTGGGGTTTAACGCCGTGGAGCTCCTCGCGGCATCAGCCCGTGGGCGTCGCAGTCGGATGCTTGATACCATGGTGTCATGGCAAAGAACCTGACGGTCCGGCTGGATGACCAGTCCGCGGCGGATGCAGAGGCCCTCGCGCGTGCCGAGGGCAAGAGCCTGAACGAGACGGTGAAACTCGCGCTCTCGGAGGCGGTCGAACGTCGGCGGAAGGATCCGAAGTTCAAGGCGCGGGTGCGGCGCATCATTGAGCAAGATCGTGAGCTGCTCGAGCGGCTCGCCAGGTGAGCGTCGAGTAGCTCGACCTCGTCGACTACCTCGCGATCGCAGCAGAAGTCACGGGTCTGAGCGTCGAGACGGTCACCCGTGTTACGAGGCTCGACCTGGCTGACTCAGCGCTCCATGCCCCGGCCGCTGGGTTCGGCGAGACCGAGTTCTACCCGGAGTTCATCGACAAGGCAGCCGTCCTGATCGTCAGGCTGGCAAAGAACCATCCGCTACCGGACGGCAACAAGCGGGCCGCCTGGGTCGCCCTGCGCCTGTTCGTCGACATCAACGCATGGACATCGGCGAAGACCCCGAGCGTCGACGAGGCCGAGCGCGCAGCGCTCGCGATCGCCGCCGGTGAATGGAACGAGCAGCGGACCGCCGACTGGCTCCGCGAGCACCTCGCCGCACCCATCACCTGAACGAACGCCAGCGACCGGCACTGCGCGCTTGCCGCGCATGGGGGGACCGCCGGCCTCTGCGCCGACAGGCGCGTCCGGACATCAAAGCGGGTCCGAACACGGACGATCGCCCACGAAAGCAATCGCCCGCAGCCGGCCAGCCCGCGCGAGTGCAATGGCGACAATTCGGCAGTGTTTAGACGGTGCGGCTCAGGCGGCCCTCATCGTCGACCGCTCCCGTGGGTAGAGAGGATTCGAACGTCGTGGGGTGAGCTGGTGCGGCGCTGCCGGCGCAGTATTGTCGGTTCATGATCCGGGTCGGGAGTGCCTCCCGAACGGGTATGCAGTGCGAGCCGCGAACGCCGCGACATACGCGGATCAGCGCCGTCCGGAAGGCGCACCGACACACGGAGGCGATCCTGACCATCGTTCGATACGAGTAGGAGGAACTGTGTCGAGAGTTGAGAGCATCGAGAGCTGGCGGGGGCAGGATGTTTTGGACAGCGCGGGCGAGAAGGTCGGCCGTCTGGAGGAGGTGTTCTACGGCGCTGTCGCAGACGAGCCGGTGCTGATCTCGATCAAACACGGAATGCTCGGCCGCCAGGTCAAGCTGGCGCCGTTCTCTGACGCGGCGGTCAGCCGGGACTACATTCGGCTTCCCTTCACCGGCGAACAGCTCGGCGGGGCGCCGGACGTCACGGTCGGGGATGAGCTCACCGCCGAGCAGTCCGCCGCGGTGTGTGCCCTGTTCGGAGTGCCGCAGTCGAGCGGCCCGCTGGTTGGCGCGAGCCTGCGGGCGCGCCGGAACGACGAGGCCGAGCAGGCTCGGCGTCGCGCAGACGAGTTAGAGCTCACGGCCGCGGAGCGCAAGCGCGAGGCCGAGGCGGCGAGCCACCGGGCCGGCGCTGCATCCGAGGAAGCCCACGCCGCTCAGCGCGCCAGCGAGCAGGCCGACGCGTCCGCAACGGACCCTGGCGGCAGGACGCAAGGCTCGGACTAGCGGGACGGGTTCGCCGTAGGCGGTCGCCCCGTCATCTCAACCGATTGGCCAGCGTGCGTCCCAAAGGGACATCGACCCTCGGCGCGGGAAATGCTGCCCGAAGCGAGCGGATTCGGAACGCGAGCACCCCTGCTTCACCACTTGATGCGCGAGGGACGGCCGTCGAACTGCCCGGGCGACCAGTTGTACGCCGGTCGGAAGGTGGGACGCGGACGACCCCTTTGTCCTCCTACCGCCCTGCGGCGCACGATCGCATCGGCTACACACCGAGTCGCTCTCGATCTCGCCCAGCTCGGAAGCCGCGAGCCCGCCCCGGTCGCGGGTCTCGCAATTGGCGGTGGCTGTCGGGCAAAGGTGTGACGTCCGGCGGGTTTCAGACCATCCCGTTCATGCCGCAGAACTTCATCGCTTGTGACCGGGTGCAGACAATGTTGATGCCGCCGGATCTGTTGGATTGGGTGCCGGATGATCACGTGGTGTGGTCGATCCTCGGGGCGGTCGACCAGATGGACCTGGGCTCGTTCTATGGGGTGTATCGGGAGAACGGTCAGGGCCGGGCGGCGTATGAGCCGTCGATGATGGTCGCGTTGCTGCTCTACGCGTACGCGCGCGGACTCGGTCCTCGCGGGGGATCGAGCGGGCGTGCCGGGAGGATGTGGTCTACAAGGTGATCACGGCGATGCGGGTGCCGGATCACTCGACGATCGCGGAGTTCCGCCGTCGGCATGAGCGTGCTTTGGCCGATTTGTTCACGTCGGTGTTGGCGTTGTGCCGCGAGGCGGGGCTGGTCGAGGTTGGGGTGATCTCGGTCATGGCGTGAAGATCCGCGCGAACGCGTCGCGCGGCGCGAACCGCACTTACGAGAAGCTGGTCGCGGAGATCCTCAAGGAGGCGGAGGAGACCGACCGGTGGGAGGACGGACTGTTCGGCTCAGATCGTGGTGATGAGCCGCCTGAGCATCTGCGCACCGCGGAGGGACGCCGGGCGGCGTTCAAGGCGGCGAAGGAGCGGCTGGCGCAGAAGGCCGGTCGCGGCGAGGAGCCGGAGGTGGCGGCGATCGAGCTTGATCCGGAGCGGGTGGCGCCTGGCGGGGGCCGGCGTGGTTGGCAGCGGGCGGCTCACAAGGAGCTGTTGCGCCGGCGCGAGCGGGCCGCGGAGCCGATCGTGGCCTCCCGGCCCGCGCGGTTGCTCGAGGCGCTGCACCGTCTGGAGGAGAACCAGTTGGTCGAGTTCCAGGCCAGCGAGGCCTACGAACGGTGGCATGCGAAGCGGCGCGCGGGCGGCGTGCCCGGGCAGAAGCTCGGGATGCCGCCGAAGCCCTACACCCCGCAGCCGTTGCCCGACGGGGTGATCAACAAGACCGACCCGGATTCGCGGATGATGCGCACCCAGGGACAGCCGACGGTGCAGGGATACAACGCGCAGGCTGCAGTTACTCGTGGGCAGATCATCGTCGCGGCCGAGATCGCGGTCGAGAGCCCCGACTTCGGTCACCTCGAACCGGCCGTCCGGGCCGCGCTGCACGAGCTCGAGAATGCGGGTGTGACACAACGCCCAGAGACGGTCCTGGCCGATGCGGGTTACTGGCACACGCGACAGATTGAGAACGTCGTCAGCGACGGGATCCAGGTGTTGGTCCCGCCCGATGCTGGGCTACGAGAGGGCGCCAGGCCGGGATGGGACAAAGGTCCCTACGCGTTCATGCGCCGGGTGCTCACCAGCGAGGCCGGACACGAGCTCTACAAGCACCGAAAAGCGACCGTCGAGCCGGTGTTCGCCCAGAACAAGTTCAACCGCGGCTTCCGCCGATTCCAACGACGAGGCAGAGCCGCGGCGCGCTCGGAGTGGCGGTTCCAGGCAGCGACCCACAACCTCCTGAAGCTCCACAACCACTGGACCAGCCCGGCGATCGCCTGATCGGTCGGGCGCGATCCCGCCTCCGACGCAATCGCCATCCGAAGTCACGGTGAGTCCATCCCCGCCCACACCTTTGCCCGACAGCCACGGCGAATCTCAGGACTCTGATCTGGTCCGATGCGAGACCCGCTCTCCTAACGTCGCGCTACTTCCGCTACCTCGCGATGGAGCGGTCAAGCGACTGGCCCAGCTGACTGCTGCGACTCGTTGCACGCCGCAAACCGCCGCCCCCCGTGCAACGTGACGGCGCGTCGGGCCGGGGCGCTACGCGGCCGTTAGACGGCGGTCGGAACGGGGACGACCTCAGCGAACTTCACCGTGTCGATGAACTGCCGGAAACGCGCAAGCTTGCCGTCACGGATATCCCAGACGTGGACGGCGGGCAGGTCCAGCGCCTTCCCAGTCGCTTTGCCGGTCCCCGTATAGCGAACGACCGCGGCCACGGTTTCACCGGATCCCACGAACTCCTCGGGTACCACCGCGAAGCCTTCGACGTCCTCAGCGATCGGGCCAAAGACCTTCTGCGCGACGGCCTCGCCGCCGTGGTGCAGACCCCCGTATGGCATGCCCTCAGCCTCGTACCACTCGATGTCGTCAGCGAATGCGCCGAGCACCGCGGGCACATCGCCTCGCGCGAACGCCCCGTAGACACCCTTGACGAACTCGATGCTCTGCTCACTCATGGCTCCCCCTTGTTCGACTGCTTGTGGTCTGAAGCTATCAGGCGGCGAGAGACCCGAGTTCAAGCGTCATCGCTTCGGACGGGCAGCAGCAGCTCCGTCCAATGTGCGGCGGTGCGCTGCACTCGCCGGCCAAGCAGCAGGCTCGCCGTCCCTGCTTCGCTGCCGGCACGAGCATCCCTTCCGGCGCGCTCGAGAGACCCGCTAAGCGCGGATCTGAGGGGCGAGCGGGCAGGCCCGCCGAGCCCGTCGACGAGGCTCCCGTCCGCTTCAGCCGTTCCGCGCAGAATGGCCGGCGAGCGCACGCGGACGATCGGATTCGTGCAAAGCACTCGTCAGCCGGTCGAGGTGCTGGCCACTGCCTGGTCGCCGAAGCAGCCGTCCACTCGGAGGGCCGGTCGGCTCACGAAAGCAGTCGTCGGCGAGATGCGTCCGCGCTTAAGGGGTCTCCCAGCAGAGCGTCGTCGGCTAGAGACCAGCCAAATCCGGCGACCAGAATCGTGTCGATCAAGGCGGTCGTGAGTACGTGTCGATCAGGCGCGAGGCTGCGGATCGGGCGGTACGCTCGAGTCCTCGGCCGGCGCCGGACCTTCGATCGAATCGATACTCGCCGACTCGACCGCCCCGCCTGGCCTTTGAAACGAGTGCAAGCGACGTTCGCGTTGCTGTTGGACAAGTCGCTCGATGTCCTTTTCGCGCCGACGCTGCCGGCGCTCCATCCGATCGCGCAAGTCGCGGTACCTGCGAGGCATTTGCTGATGACGTTAATTAGCCCGCGCCGCGAGTTCATCGCGGAAAACCACGGGATCTGCTCCGTACCTGTTCGCGACCTCTCAGCACGATGCGGACTGGTGCTCGCTGATCCGCTTGGGCGGCCCCGCATGCGAGCTGGAAGGGGCGCGCCCTTCTCCTCTTAGCTGCTGTGCCGGCGCGGCTGGCTCTCCGGGGGGATGAGAGACGAGGGTGGCTCTGCTTGCCGCGCTTAAGGGGTCTCCCAGCAGAGCGGCCTGAAGTACCGCGGTGCGAGGGAAGCGGGTCTCCCCAACGCCGCGGCGCGCGGCGCTACTGCTCCCAAGGAAAGGGGCGGTCATGCGAGACCGCTGCTGGTCGATCATAGCGCCGGTCCGACCGGACGCTGGGCCGCCGCTGCTCTTCGTCCGCACCATCAGTGCCGTCAAGCGTCGCGAACTCTTACGCAATCTGGCAAAGGGCGCGTCTCGGCCGGCGATCTCGAGGTCGCTGGCGTGCCGAGCGGCAGCTGCAGCTCCCGAAGAGATCGACCTGAGCGCCTCCTACGCCTACCCCGACTCGGAGTCGACCTGCCGATACTGCGTTCTGGTGAGTCACCCAGTGGTCGAGCAACCCCGAAGCCGAGCTTCACCGGATCGTGCGCGCGGAGGGCTGGAGGTGCTGCGCTTCAACTCCTCGGACGGCGGCCGAAAGCGGCCCGGCGCTGGCCGTCGCGGCGGCCGCCGCCGAGTCGTGCTTCGCTTCCCAGGAACCGGGACGCGTCTGTACTTTTGGGACGAGTTACTGCGCCGTGAGGCCCACTCCGCGCAATACTCGACGACTGCGGGATAGCACGGTCGTCACTCAATCGAACCCGAACTCCAGCTTCGTGTCGCCAATTACTGCCGTTTCGCCAGAAATGCCCGCGGCTCAAGACACGTCTGGGTATATGCACACGAACCCCGCGGCGGCAGGGGATTTTTTGCTCCCCGTGCAATGCGGCCTGGTGCCACTTCGATCGTTGGAGCCCTCAAGCCCAACGGGCGCGAGCAGCGGGAAGTGACAGCGATCGCCATCTCGCTGCCCGTGGTCGCGGCCCCTCGGAATTCCCCGCTGAGACCCGATCTCGGCCTTGCCGGACGCGAGCGTCCCTGACCGTTGGCCGTAGCCGCCGCGTCCGTTCGCGGCGTTGGTGGAGCTGATCGCGTTGTCCGCGCTGTTTGCGTGCGAGCGCGTTCGAGGACTTTAACCCCCTGGTGTTGATCTTCCCGCGGTCACCGCGCCATTCTTGACTTGCTGGGCGTGATGGCATCGTTCTTAGCTCGTGCTGCCCGTGATCTCCGGCAGGCTGAAGGCTGCATACCTGTGCCGCCGAGAGCGACGAACAGGGCGACAACCGCGATCAGCGTCGCGCCGCAGGCTGACGTAGCTGGAACCAGTCCTCAAAGTCCTCCTGTGATGGAAGTACAAGCTCTTCCCGCTGAGCAGGTAGGGCACCCGCCAGCCGAATCGAGCGCAGCCGGTTGCTGCTGACGTTGCGCCATGTGCCTCTTGAAGCTCCTTCCGGTGCTATCGGTGATCCAGCAGCGGAGCGCAGTCCAACGATCATTCGCCACCTTCGTGACGCGACGGGGATAATGACGGGTCATCAAGGCGGGCGAGAGTGCTGCGCGGTCGGGCGATTGCCTAAGAATTGTGACGCTTGGCGGCGCTCATGGTGCGGACGAGACATCGCAGTGCCGCCGACCGTCGGCCCGCTGCAACGGGCTAGACGCATCGACGTCGACGCCAGACTGACGCCGCTGGATCCGCCCGGCAAACCAGCAGCCCCACCGAACCCGTCCTGGAACATCCAGCAGGTTCGGCAACGCAACGAGAACTCAACAAGCCGAGGCTAGCGTTGTTCGCGAAGCGCTATGTCGGAATGCCGGTGTGATCGACCCTCCTGCCGGAGTGCGGCGACTGGAACTGGTTGGTTCAGCGGTCACGGCGTCTTTCGACGCCTTTCCGCGCGACGCTGCTCGATAATCCCCTGGGGACTCGCCTGGTGGATCATGACTCTGGCGGCGGTGCTGCTCGCCGCACCCGCGCCTTCCGATGCGGCCTCACAGCCCCACCGTCGCGGCGGTGCCAGCGTGCCGCGGCGGTTCGTCGGGGTCAGCGTGGACGGCCCGATGCTTGCCACCGACCACGTCGATCTGGCGGGGCAATTCGACACGATGGTCGCGAGTGGAGTAAGGAGCATCCGCCTGGCGTTCTACTGGTCAGCCGCCCAACCGTACCGGAGCTGGGCGGCGGTTCCCGCGGCTCAGGAGAGCTACTTCGTAGACGTCAATGGCGTGGCTACGGACTTTGGGCTAACTGATGAGATCGTCGGGCTCGCGGCGCGGAGTGGCCTCACAGTCCTTCCGGTTGTCCTCGACTCGCCGGCATGGGATGCCCGAGCGAATCCCGGTGGCGAGTCGCCGCCGGCGAGAACGGCTCCTTACGCCAACTACCTCACGGCGCTTGTGACGCGTTACGGCCCACATGGCACGTTCTGGGACGGTCACGTTCCACGGCTACCGATCCGGATGTGGCAGATATGGAATGAGCCCAACATTCCGTTCTTCTGGCCGCAGCCGTTTGCGAGGAGTTACGTCGCGCTGCTGCGGGCGGCGCATGCGGCGATCAAGCGCGCTGATCCTGGCGCCAGGATAGTCCTGGGAGCGCTGACGAATTGGTCATGGAAGTCGCTGAGCGAGATCTACAAGGTTAGCGGCGCGCGTGGGATGTTCGATGTCATCGGGCTGGACCCTTACACCTCGACGCCGAAGAGAGTGATCACAATCCTCACGCTAGTACGCCGAACCGTCGATGGTTTCGGCGACTCTCGCAAGCCGCTGATCGCATCCGAGGTCGGCTGGACCTCGGCCGTAGGTCACCCTTGCCGTCTCTTCGATTGGGACACAACCGAGATCGGTCAAGCCCGCAAGGTTGCAGCGCTTGTGCCGATGTTGGCCGCAAACCGCAAGCGGCTACGTCTGCTTGGCTTCTACTACTACACCTGGATGGGCGACGAGTCACAGGTCACATACGACTTCAACTTCGCCGGATTGCTGCGCTTCCAGGGCGGGCTCGTTAGCGCCAAGCCGGCGCTTGGAGCGTTCGCCTCGGCGGCGCTGGCTCTTGAGGCGTAGCCCCGCCGGTTCTAGCTGCGAAAGCTGCGCGAGCCCAGTCGTCCACGGCACGTATCGAACCGCGATGGGAAGAGCACCCCAACGCCTTGTCTTCGCGGACAGCAGAAACCGCCGACGTTCCCACATTTCGCCCTTCGTTTCTCGCTCGCCTGCTTCCCCGCGACAGGGTACTGCCCGCACTACGAGCCTCAGGGCCAGCGCGCACGCCCGAGTCCTCGTCTCCTGACGGTTCAGCTCAGCCCGCGCCGCTAGCGGTCGGTAGTCGCCCGTGGCGCGAAACTCGTGGTGGTCGTCGGCTGCGTCGGATCGCGATGTCCGCCGTGGACGTATCAGGCGAGGACGGTACACACAGCAAGCACCAACGTGAACTCCTGAACTCCAAGTGCTAGCTGGCGCCCCCCTCTCGCATCTCAGTGGGCTAACGCCACCGCCGAAAACGGCCCGCCGGCTCGTGGTCATCCGCAAGACGTCCCGGAGGCCTCCACCGAACAGCCCAACGCTATGCGAGAGGGGGGCTGGCGTAATTAGGGGCGGCCCGGCGAACTCGCTGCGGGACGCGCACCCGGCGTAGTTCGCGCACCCCAACAGGGTGCCGTCGACGAGCCGCCGCCGCCCGCCGCGATGAGCTCGGCGACACCAAGCTGCACGGTCGTGACACGGCGTCAGTCGCCTGAGCCGCCGGTGAACTGCGACTGGTCGGGCAGGTGCGGGAAGCACCCCGGCAGCAGCCTCCGATCGTCCCCAGGAACTGCCGATCGGACGCCAGGCCGGTGACCGCTTGAGCGACCGCGAGCGCGATCAGCTCCTGATCGGTGATCTGGCCGACCGGGCCCGGGCGACGAACGACAACGAACACGCGAATACGTAGGCTGCGACAACGAGGTCTCCAGCGAAGCGTCCATCTCGTGCTCCAATCACGAGTTGACAGGGCTGGAGGCCCTTTCTTATGTCAACACCGTCTCCTGCACCGACGGGCAACAATAGCTAGTGCCTGCGGAATCTTGCAAACTGCTCAGACCGATTCCGCCGCTCTAGCGTTGCGCGACAAGCAAGCGCCGCTTCCACGGAAGCGCATCCGGCGCGGCACGCGTGCCTTCGCCCTCACGCATGCGCGCACCGGCGGCCGGCGGCACGCCTGCTCGTCCATCGAAACAGCAGCCGGGCCGGCGCATACGGCGGGCGCCAAGGCTGCCGTTCCCGGACAGATCGGGACGCGTATGAGCAGCGCCGCGCACGACCGCTTTCGTCACAGACAGTTCGCCGAGCTCACGAGCGCAAAGGCGACGTTTCGATCGGGCGGTCGCCGGCGCCGGGCGAATGCTTTGCCACGAGAGCAATCGCGAGCTCGGGCCAAAGCCGGACGACTAATTCGGGGACGGCGCGATCGTCCGAGCCCGCGCCAGAGTTCCGTTTTCTCGGGCGCGAGCAGCACTCTGGCGAGGCCGCCGAGACCGCTCCTGCTCGATCAAGGGAAACCCACGGTCTTCTTCGCAGAGCACCGGATTCATGAGAAAGGAGACGCGTGGCGTAGGCAGCGGCACCGTATCGACGTGCGCGCACTGTGAGTCGAGGGGCCGACGGGCGCACGCGGTTGGGAGGCAGCGCTACCCGGGGTCGAGGGGTGGGGTTGCCGAGTCGAACCCGGCAACCCCACCCCGCACAACCGCTCCCGCTGGTTGATCGTCAGCGGAACGGCTAGTTGATCGTCAGCGGAAGAGTTTCGGACGCCTCACCCACACCCGTGTTGACGTCGACGCCAACGCTGTATGTGTTGCCCGCAGGTGCGTTGCGGCCGCCCGACGCGACGTAGCTCACGCAGTCACCCTGATTCTTGAACACACCGAAGTTCGCCCAGCCGCCTTTCTTGCACTGATCCTTGCTGGTAGGGAGAGAGCCGCTCGCCGTGAACGTGGAGTTATCACTCTTTTGACCATGTCCGTAGTCGGTATATGTGCAGGTCAAAGTGGTCCCCGCCTGGTTGCACACGGCACTCGTGTCACCGTTCGCCGCGTAACTGACGCCGGGTGGAAGCCCGGTGAAGGTGACGGTCGCACGGCCTGCGGGTTGTCCTGGAAGGTGGTGACGGTGATGTCGTGCTGCCGCCGAGCGCAACCGGGTTCGGTTGGAAGACGTCCCAGGAATTGCCCGTTTCGATTGAGACGCCCCCGGTGCCAGGGTTGGCCGCCTCCGATGTCGCGGCCAACGCGCCAAGAGGCGCGACCACCAATGTGAGAATGAGAAGTAGCCGCTTCACGCGACCTCCTTGTTTGCGGGGCCAAACGCCCCTCCATCTAATATTGGCCCGCCGACAGCGCCAGCGGGATCACACCGATCTGCCGCGGACGCACCATGGCACCGCCCCTGGCATCAATCCTTGGTCAAATGCCGGGCGCGCTGTACCGCGGCGAAAGTGACCCTACGCCCAACCCGCCATGTCGCTATCCGTAGTGCCCCACATCAAACGCGTGATAAATCTCGGATACGCCGTCGACACCGATGTCGGACACACATCTTCGCCAGTTGAGGCTGAGAATAGGCGCATCGTGCGACCCATAGCCGCTCTTGCACTGGATCAGAGGACCAGGCCGAATCACGGAAGGTGCCGCTGCCCAGAGTGCCGCTCGGCGCAAGGAAGTCTCCGACGGGATCAGCCTACTGCGTTGGGCTACAACCAACGGTGACGCTGCACTGCTCCTCGCCGACGAAGCAGAAGACCGCCGCGGAGGCAAGGTGGTGGTCCTGCTGTTTCCAGAGGCCGCGATCGCTTTCATCCTGCGGCCGCTTCGCGGCCGGCGATCGCATCGGCGACCGGGCAGTCGCCAGCCCCTCACCGTGGAGTTCCCCCGTTTTCGACGACACTTGAACGCTTCCGGTCGTAGGCCGGGGAAAGTGAGGCTCAGGTGCCGAGAACGAGGCCGCCGTATCCGGAGGAGTTCCGCCGCGAGGCGGTCCGTCTAGCCCGGCTGGGCGATAAGCCGCAGCGCCGGTTGGCGAAGGATTTGGGGATCTCCGACGTCTCGCTGCGCCGTTGGATCAGGGAGGAGCAGGCCGCTGGTGGTGAGCGGCCGGGTGGGCTAAGCAGCGATGAGCGGGAGGAGCTGGCGCGGCTTCGTGATGAGAACGCGAAGCTGCGGATGGAGCGGGAGATCCTGCGAAAAGCGGCGGTCTTCTTCGCGAGGGAGGACGACGGGCGGTAGGCGAGCGCTACTCGTTTATCGCCGCGGAGAAGAGCAACCATCCCGTCGCCTTCATGTGCCGCGTGCTTGGTGTGAGCCGGACCGGGTTTCACAACTGGGAGCGTCGCGCGCCGTCCGACAGGGCGTTGCAGGACGCGTGGCTGACCGAGAAGATCAAGCGGATCCACGAGGCCAGCAGAGGCGTCTATGGCTCACCCAGGATCCACGCCGAGCTGCGGCTCGAGCACAACGTCCGGGTTGGGGAGAAGCGGGTCGCGCGGTTGATGAAAGCCGCCGGTATCGCGGGCGTTAGGCCGAGAAAGCGGTGGAAGACGACGATCCGGATCCCGGGGATCGCCCCGGCCACCGACCTCGTCGAGCGCGACTTCAACCCCTCCGGCCCGAACGTGCTGTGGGTCGCTGACATCACCTACCTGCGCACCGGCGAGGGCTGGCTGTACCTCGCCGCGGTCCAGGACACCTACTCCAGGCTGATCGTCGGCTGGTCGATGGCGACCCACATGCGCTCAAGCCTCGTGGTCGACGCGCTGAAGATGGCGCTCGCGCGTCGGCGCCCCGAGCCCGGGCTGATCCACCACTCCGACCAGGGCGGCCAGTACGTCAGCCTGGCGTTCGGCCGCGCCGCGCACCATGCCGGGATCGCGGTCTCGATGGGCTCCAAGGGAGACGCGTACGACAACGCCGTCGCCGAGACGTTCTTCGCGACCCTCAAGAAGGAACTCGTCAACCGCCGCAGCTGGCCATCGCGGCTCGAGCTCCAGTCCGCCGTGTTCGAATACATCGAGGCGTTCTACAACCGCCAACGCCGGCACTCCACCCTCAACATGCTCTCGCCCGCCAACTACGAACAGCTACGACTCTCTCCGCTCGGCGGTTGAGAACAATCACTCGAACAACAACAATCAACGACAACACCGGGTGTCACGCAAACCGGGGGAGGTCGACCGGCCGACGACCGCTTCGCCACGAACGCGATCGCCGGCGTCCCATCGACTCGCGCGATCGGATCGGCGACCACTGAATCGCGCCTGTCAGAGGGTCTGTCCTTGGAGCCCACGGCTGCCTGCGGTTCGGGGCAACACGGGCGCAGCTCCCTGGTTCCGGCGAAGTGGAGGCGCGTAGAACGCGACGTGGTTCGCGGCCGACGCGGTGCTTCGCGTGCGGTGGCGTGACGACGCGCCACATCAGCACACTTTGCCCTCCGGGCCTACTGGGAGTTGACGACGGGGTGCTCGTGGGCCCAGCGGACGATGTTGCGGGAGTCCGAGATCACCGTACCGTCGTCGAGTACCAGCACGGGGACCTCGTTGGTGCCGCTCAATTCACGCACCACCTGACGGTCCCGGTCGCGCGCGGGCCTGGTCCAAGGCACCAACCGGTAGCCCCCCAGCGCCCGCAGCTCGTAGGTGTAGCCGGCGTCGTCAAGGGCCTTCGCTGCCCACCCACAGGGATGGAGCGGCATACCGAACCGCTTCTTCAGGCCACAGGTGTAGAGGATCATCGCGTCGAGCATCTCACGGTCCCGCCCGGACCTGCCACCTGGTCACGCGAGACTGTCCGGGCGAGATCTTCGCAGCGAGCACTCACCGCCGCGAGAGACGCGCAACGAGCGCCGAGCAGGGCAGACCTGAGGTGCCGCGTGCGCCATGCAAAGTCGTGAAGTGCGTCTCTGCCACCGGCAAGCCGCGGGTGTTGCTGGCCGCGCGAAGCAGGGCAGTCGGCGTCACGCTCGAGATGCTCGTCTCGGAATCAGAGCAGGACTCGCGGCTGATCCGATGACCGGTTCCCAGAGCAACCGTCCACGCTGGGGGATTACGCCTTCACCGGCCATGCTGCGATGGTGGTCGCTTTGGTCGAACGTGGGTGTCCGCCGCGGAGCCGCTGGTTCCGCAAGGCGCTTGCAGCTGAGGGGATCGCGGCAAGCGACTTCGGCCGGTTGCGCATGTGGCGATGAGGAGATCGCGAGCCGACCAGCAGCCCGGCCCAGGATTGGTGTTGACGCCGGCATCATCGCGCGCCTCGCCGACCCGACCGCGGTGTACGTATAGCCCCCGCTACTGCGAGAAACGTGGGAGCACCCTATCTGCGAAACCGCCGAGCCGGCCCGTCAGCGCTGAGCATGGGCCTAACAGCGTGCCGTCCGCCGCGTGCGGTTGTGGATCGGTAACGGACGTTCGCGACAGTCGGAAATGCTCGTCCCGTGAGGGATTGCCGCCGCTGTTGCTCGCCGCGGGACTGGAGCCGGCGGGTGGCCGCTGGTGCGCAGGTCAGCTGGCTCGCAGTTCCCGGGTTAGGTAGATCGCGTGCCGGATCGCCGCGTCACTTTCGAGGCTCGCGCCGAGAACCCCGCCAACGGTGGCCAGGGAGGCGAGGAGCCACCCCAGAGTTAGGTAGTCGCTGACGTGCTCAGGGCGGCCGAGCGCCTCGCGCATCGCTCGTCCGGGGACCAGCAACGTTGTCCCAAGCATCGTCATCGCCAACAAGACCAGATACAGGGCGGCCACCCCCAGCGCCACCGTGAGCACAGTGGCCCAGTTGAATAGGGCTACCTGTCGGCGCGAGGCTTGGTTGAGCGGGCGTTCCCAGAGGCGGTGCACGGTGATGATCGCGGTCGCCATGGCGGTCACGGACAAGCCGTTGAGAACCGCAAGCCGGACGACGCCAAGTTCAGTGGCTAGCTTCCACACCGCCTCGGTGATAACCGTTAAGACCACGAACGCCGCGGCCGCGATGAGCGCACGGTACAGCCCCGCGACGAGCCGCCACGGGCGGTTTACCCACACCATGCTTCGTAGCAGCCTCGCATGGTCAAGCCCGATCTGCACGGCATACCACGGGCGTGAGCCCGCCGAGTCGGGCGGCTCGGCCGCAATCTCGGCGAGGCGCAACCGCGTGCGCCGCCGGCGGCGAGCCATGCGCCGTCCGCCACCAACGACATCGCGCTCGCTGGATTGCTCTCCGATGAGATCTCCGACAATGTCGATCACGGCGTCGACTAGACGCTGTCGCACGTGCCGCGGTCCGAGCGCCGGAAGTGAGATCACTGCAACACGATGCGTCGGGCTGATCACCTCCCCCACGACCGGGCGACCCCCCTCGGCGAGCGGGAGATCGGTGACCAGCACTGCGAGGTCCCATCCCTCCTCGAGCATCCGCAGCCGCGTGGTGTCGATGGCCTCACTGGCCTTGTCGGGTATGGGAACGAGCCGGTGGCCCTGCACTTTGAGCCTCCAGCGAACGCTGGGGTGCTGTGTTACCAGCTGATCTTTCAGCGCCCTGCTCAAGCCCGCCGCCACCTCATTGGCCCACCGGCCCGCTAGCAGCAGTCCGAGTACGACGCACGGCCCGGTGACCGGTTGCTCGTCGGATGCGCGCTGCTCGGGGGGATGCTCGGCCGCAAGATCGCCGGTCATGGCTTGTCATCCTAGGACCGCTGAGCTCCCGAATAAACCGGGGCGAGGGCCTGCGCCGACGAGCCAGCTGCACGCCGCGCCCCGGGTCGACCAGCGCAGCCACCCGCCCCACGACCTCGACCAAGCTCCCTGACAGACGCCGGCGGTGACCGTCCTGAGACAATCGCCGGGCTGCCCCCGGTCGTCCATGCGC
Organism: uncultured Solirubrobacterales bacterium; assembly: GCA_963800475.1. Taxonomy (GTDB): domain Bacteria; phylum Actinomycetota; class Thermoleophilia; order Solirubrobacterales; family Solirubrobacteraceae; genus Palsa-465. The sequence continues at coordinate 1,165,075 of CAWDAZ010000002.1, forward strand.
TGCGCAAGCGCGGCTAACCGCCTGGTCACGATCGCGCAACTGATCTTCGATCACCCGCCTCGGCGCTCTTAGCCGCTGCCCACGGCCGGTTCACCACCAACGTCTTCAACGGCTTGTGGCCGCGCTGACGCGGCTGGGCGTGAGCGTGTACGGCTCGCGCGTGCTCGAGGTGCAGGGCCGCAAGTCCGGCGAATGGCGACAGACCCCGACACACGGGGTCACGAGGTCTACGGTCAGGTCAGATACACGCGCGAGTACGAATGCAGGTCTTGCCACACTGACGGCGCGGGTCTCGCAACTCGCCAACTGCGAGTCGATCCCCGACCACGGGCGGCCTGCCCTGCATCCGTGACCTTGCGGGTCTCTCGCGTGTGTCCTGCTTCGCCCGGCAACTCGGGTCTCGCTGCAGCCCACAGAGACGCGTTAGCGCGGAACCCGTGCGCCCGCCGGCGATCTCTTTCGTCTCGGGAGTGCCCTGAGAGCTCACGATTGCAACGGCGACGGACCGGTCGTCGAGATCGAGGTCGGCGACCGGTCCGTCGTGTGCGCCCCCTTGGTCGCCGAAGGGATCGCCGGCTGCGTGTCGGTCGACGGACGATGCGATCGTCCAGGGATCGCGCCGTCGGGGCGCGGAACGGGACTCCGGTAACAGCGCGGACAGATCGAGGTCACTTGACCGCCTCCGCTGCTCGTGGGACGGTCAGACGATGACCTTCGTGTGGGTGCCCGGCCTTGCGGATCTCCTGTCGCGAGTCCTGGATCAGGTCGAGGCGCGACTCCACAGCGACGGGGCGACAGAGGGGGGAACGTTGAGTGGCTCAGCCCAACGGAGCCGATGAAGGATTGCGTCCCTGGATGCCTTGCCTTGGCCACGGCATCCGTTCCGTCGCCGACTCGAACACGAGCATCTGAGATTCCTCGACTAGACAACATCCGCGCGATCCGGCGAAGATAGGGTCGCGGGACCGCAAGCGAACCCAAGGAGGTCCAGATGGCGTTCATGGTCGGCTCGTTCAACGTTCCCGATTTCGACGAGTGGAAGGCGCTGTTCGACGCCGACCGCGTCGGGCGCAAGGAAGTGGCGACGGGCCATACGGTGTCTCAGGCCGTCGATGATCCCAACCACGTGTTCGTGAGGGTCGACTTCCCCTCCGTCGAGGCCGCCCAGGACTACCGGGAGCGCCTCCTCGCCGCGGGCATCCTCGACAACATGGGCGTCGAGACGATGCCGACCGTCGTCGAGATGGTGGATTCCGCTACGTACTGACGCAAACGCCGACGATCCGCGCGGCGGTCCCGGGCAGCTCGCCCGCGGCGATCAACTGTTCGTCGACGTCCCGAAGCGCGCGCTGGCAAGCACGAATGCGTCGTCGCCGAAGCGATCGCCTGCCTTGATGCCGCGGGAGAGTGAAAGAGATCGTCGGCGCGGTACCCAGTTTCGCGCTAAGTGAGATTCCGAGCCGAATGGGATTAAGGGTTGCCTGGCGCAGGAAGGCGGGCCTCCGTTTGACGTCTGGCTCGTCCGCGTCTCGTCTCTGAGCTCGTGGACGGTCATCGGGCGGCTGACGCGGATCGGCGCGTGTCTTGATTCACAGTCGCCGTTCGCCAACGCCCGCGAGGTGGCGCGCGCCTGCTCGCCGACGCGGTCCTGCTGGCCTACAATCGCCGCGGTCACTCGAGCGCGCGTGTGAAGCACATGATTGCGAACTACTTCGTCAGGCTGGTCGCGCTCCGGGATTGGGGCGTCTGCCAACAGGATCATTCGTCGTTCTCTGGTTGCGCTCACCCGGTTTCGTGATGACGACGAGACATCGACAGGGACGTCGTCGACGCCGATGGGAAGTGAAGGCTCTCTGTCTCGGCGGTGTCCTCGTGCTCGCCCTGGTATTCACCCGCGGGGCGCCGTTCGCGGCGGCGTCATCGACGCACACCGACTATCGCGGCGTGATCGCGAGGCTGAACGCGGAGATCCCGCAGCTGATGAAGGCGGGAGGTACTGTGGGACTGACGATCGCCCTGGTCGATGGTGATCGCACCGTGTGGCGGCGTGGGTTTGGATGGGCTGACCGGGCGCGGAAGGTTCCTGTAACCGCGAACACGCTGTTTCACATCGGGTCGGTGTCCAAGACGATGTCGGCGGCGGCCGTGATGCAGCTGGTGCAAAGAGGCTTGGTCAAACTCAATGCGCCGCTGGCTCGTTACGTGCCAGGGTTCGCGCTCAAGCCGCGGTTTCACAACTCGGTGATCACGGTCCGAAGTGCGCTGGATCACCACTCCGGGATCCCGGGGACCCTTGGCAACGGTCTGTTCACCGAAAATCGGCCGGACCCCGGGTATCGCGACTGGCTGCTGAAGACCCTGCGGACCGAATACCCCCAGCGCCCGGTCAACACGGCGTGGGCGTACAACAACAGCGCGTTTGCGCTCGTCCAGAACCTGGTCGAACACGTCACCGGTGAGGGATTCGCGGCGTACACCCGGCAACACTTGTTCGGTCCGATGCGGATGCGGAGCACGACCTACGACGATGCGTCAGTTCCGGCCGCGCGCTTGACGCACAACTACGAAGCGGTGCGCGACAACGGCACGATGCGCGTCATCCCGAAGCCGCGAGAGTACGTCAACGGCTGGGCCGCGGGGTCCGTCGTCTCGTCGGCGACCGACATGGCCGCCTACCTGAAGACAATGATCGCCGGCGGCGCCGCCCCGGGAGGTCGCATCCTGCGCGCCTCGACGCTCCAGCAGATGATCACCCCGCAGACGAACCTGCCGCTCGACATCGCACCCTTCCGGCAGGGGCTGGGGTGGTGGGTCGGGGACTCCCCGCTCGCCTGGATGGGCACCGTGATTCACCACGCCGGTCACACGTTCGCTAACGACAGCGAGGTGATGTGGCTGCCTGGGTCAAAGCTCGGCGTGTTCGTGAACGTCAACACGCACTCGCCCGTCAACGTCGAGCACCAGGTAGCCGTACTCGCGCTCGGCTTGATGGTGACGGCGAAGACCGGGCGAACCGCTCCCGCCCCACCCAAGCCTTCGCCACAAACTCAAGCCTCCTCGGCGGCGCTTCGCGACGCCTCCGGGCGTTACGCCAATGGCGGAGGCATTGTGCATGTCCAATCCGACGGTGGGGCACTGGTGCTTACGTTGGCATCACAACGGCCCGATGCGACGTCAATCACCCTCACCCCGCGAGCCGACGGTTGGTATACGGACTCGACTGGGTCGCTATCGATCAAGCCGACGACAGTGGCCGGACGACGGCTGCTGCTTGGCCGGACCTCGGACGGCGTCGCCACGATTGCGCAACGCATCCCGCCGACTTATCACGTCCCGGCAGCTTGGCGCCACCGGACCGGGAATTACCGCGCGGTCAACATTCTCCCGAACAACTACCCCGGCGCGGTGGCGCACGACGCCACCCTAACCCTCGACCATGGAATTCTCATCTGGCATGCGGCACCAGGCGCGGCCAGAGAAACGTCCGTTTTCGCACCCGGGGGACGACGCCTCGCCTTCACGTTTGGCTCCGCTGCCTTCGCCGTGGAAACCGACGCTGGCGATAGCGTCGTCGCCGGGAAAAACACGCTGACCATCCTCGGCGTCACCTATCGCCGGACCGGAACGTAGTCCTCAGTTTCGCACCCGTTAGAACCGATCGACAACAATCGTCGTCAGGTCAGCTGACGGCTCCCTTCGACGGCTTTCGACGGCCTCGGGATCGCGTAAGCGCATCATCCAGAGACAACCATCAATAGCGGCTGGCACACGACGGCGGGCTCCCGCTCGCGAGCAGAAACGGTCGCCAGCGAGCCCAACGGTAGACCACTCGTCCAGCCCGCAGAGCCGTCCGTAACCGCCCAAGACGACGACTGCTTTGCTCCGCTCGACGTCGCCGAGCTCACGATCGAGTTGGCGACCAGGCAGTCGCCAGCACCTCGACCGGGCCGACAAGCGCTTCGCCACGCCCCCGATCGTCGCGACCACGTCGGCGTCGACATCCGGCGCGCTGCCCCGTTTCGTCCAGAGCAGCAGTCGCTGCCTGCCGCGGTGCCGGAGCTCGGAGACCATCAAGCGGACGCAACGCCTGGTGGCGCGCGGTTGCCAGAGCAAGTGTTGTGCGGTTAGGCTCACTGGACCAACCGAACGGAGCACGGACGATGACTTACCTCATGACTCACTTTTGGCCAGGCGCAACCGAAGATCAGTACCGGGCGACAGTCGAAGTAGTTCATCCCCCGGGCGGTCTGCCCGAGGGCCAGCTCTACCACGCCGCAGGACCGACTGAAGGCGGCATTCTTATCGTCGCCGTTTGGGACTCGAAGGAGTCCGCCGACCGCTTCGTGAGTGAGACCTTGATGCCGGCCATGCCGGTCGAGGGCGGCGTCGCCGGTCATCCAGAGGAACGGGTCGCCGAGGCGTTCAACGTACTGAAGGCCTGACGGCCAGGCCTCACCTGATCTCCCGGGTCCCCCGAGACCTCCGGTCACCCACCTCGCCTCCTCGAGTCCTACCGGGCTTCAGCCGCTATTGCTGGACAAGGTCCACAATCGGCATGATCGTGGGCGGCTGCGCCAGCTCGATGCCGAGCTCCTCCATGACCGGCCCGAGGTACGTCAGGAACTCATCGAAGGCCTCCTGGCTCTCCCAGACATCGAAGACCTGGAGCTGGCCATCTTCGCCGAAGCATGAGTGGAGCTTCATAGCGCTTTCAGGTGCCCCGGCCTCACGGAGACGGTCGCGCCCTTCGGTGTGCCGCTCAACCGTCATGTTCTTGGTCACGATGTAGATCGCAATCACGGGAAGTGAACTCCTTGTTGATTGGCTACGCCAGCTGGATCAACTGTATTCCAAGGGCACCAATCCGCCTCGGCCAGGAGGAGCACTTGCGGACTGGTGCGGACCAGTCACGCGCTTCTGCCCGGAACGACCTGCTCTTGATCCGCGGCGAGGCTCGGCGGTCACCGCTCGAGAGTCGGGATTGACATCGCTGGTTTTCGATTTCAGTGCGGCATGCCTCGGGGATCCACCCAGCACGAGCACCTCCTCGTTCATACCGATCAAGCCGCTCTCATTTTTTTCCCGGCGATGGCGGCCCGACGTGCGAGAGTGCGCGTACAGGATCAAACCAACCGACGAGGAGGAGGGGAGCCGTGCTCTTCATCACGACGTACAGGATCAAGCAGATGAGCAAGGACGACACCAAGAAGCTGATGGGTGCCTTTGCCGAGCACGGGGTGCCAGCTGGCACCCAAGCGCACTACGTAGCCGCCGACGGCAGCCAAGGCGTGGTCATCCTGGAGGCCGATGATCTTCAGGAGGGGTACCGGAACCTCCTGAACTACTCCGAGTGGATCGAATACGACACCAAGCCATACCTGACCCTCGAGCAGGCCCTCCCACACATCTCGGACTACATCTCCTGAGGTCGCGGACAAGCGGCTACCGCCCCGGCCGACCCGAAAGCTGCTCGCCCTCTTCCAGCCGAAGATCGGCAGTGTTGCCCATTTCCCAAGGAGTGCGCCGTACCTGACCTCCGGCGAACAGTAGGGCGAGCAAGAGGCAGATCGCGAACGCAAGAAACCGAGGGCCAACCCACAGCCGGCCGCCGGGTCCCAGCTGTCGGCACGGCTACACGCAATCGCGCGCCCGAGCCGCGCGCTGACTTCTGCTTTCGTTCCGGGCGACGGCTGTTCGCGAGTTGCGCTATGGCGACGAGGGAGGCGTCAGCCCTGTCTACTGCCGGACGAGCGCTCTGCCACGGTTGCGATCGCCCGCGCGTGCCCGACAGCGGACCCGCGGAATCACTGAAGCAGGACCGGCACGCTGCGGCGGGTCGCGTCCTGAGATTCGCGGTGGCTGTCGGGCAAACCCGCGGGCGCGGATCTTCTTGTGTGTCGACAACATGCAGGCGGTTTGTCACGACATCGAATCAGTCGCGGAGGGCGCTCGATGGCCGGGAGACGGGCTTACACGAGGTCACCCGAAACCGCCGTTGTGAGCCGATCCAGTGGCCAGGGGTTTGCCCGACAGCCACCGCCAAACTCGGGACGCTGGAGCCAAGCCGCGCGATCCTTGCAGCGACCTGTCGCGTCCTTTTACGGAGCGCTCGCGTGCTCGCCTCTCAGATCGTGACCTGGAATAACGCCGCGATTAACGCCCCGCGTCATCCAGGCGGCGCCGACGCCAGCCGGCTGGCGTCAAGGCATCACAAGGTCACAAGGTACCGATTTCCAGGACTTTTTGATGGGCACGGCTGGTTTCGAACCAGTGACCTCTCGCGTGTGAAGCGATGCCCCAGGAGCGCGCAATGACCGCAGAATCGCTGCAAACCGGGACCTTTTGGCACCTGCTGCGGCATCCGCATTTTGGGGTAGATTGCGGACAATTCGGTGGGGTTTAACGCCGTGGAGCTCCTCGCGGCATCAGCCCGTGGGCGTCGCAGTCGGATGCTTGATACCATGGTGTCATGGCAAAGAACCTGACGGTCCGGCTGGATGACCAGTCCGCGGCGGATGCAGAGGCCCTCGCGCGTGCCGAGGGCAAGAGCCTGAACGAGACGGTGAAACTCGCGCTCTCGGAGGCGGTCGAACGTCGGCGGAAGGATCCGAAGTTCAAGGCGCGGGTGCGGCGCATCATTGAGCAAGATCGTGAGCTGCTCGAGCGGCTCGCCAGGTGAGCGTCGAGTAGCTCGACCTCGTCGACTACCTCGCGATCGCAGCAGAAGTCACGGGTCTGAGCGTCGAGACGGTCACCCGTGTTACGAGGCTCGACCTGGCTGACTCAGCGCTCCATGCCCCGGCCGCTGGGTTCGGCGAGACCGAGTTCTACCCGGAGTTCATCGACAAGGCAGCCGTCCTGATCGTCAGGCTGGCAAAGAACCATCCGCTACCGGACGGCAACAAGCGGGCCGCCTGGGTCGCCCTGCGCCTGTTCGTCGACATCAACGCATGGACATCGGCGAAGACCCCGAGCGTCGACGAGGCCGAGCGCGCAGCGCTCGCGATCGCCGCCGGTGAATGGAACGAGCAGCGGACCACCGACTGGCTCCGCGAGCACCTCGCCGCACCCATCACCTGAACGAACGCCGGGGACCGGCACTGCGCGCTTGCCGCGCAACTCCGGTGCGCGGTTCGGAGGGCCGCGATTACCGCGGCCGAACGAAACGAGGTCCTTCGACGTAGCCACCTTCCGCATCGTCCCGCGTCCGCCGAGGACTGCCTTCGGGGTCGGCGCGCTCTCGCGTCTCGTCCATCTGGGAAGTGATGCGAGCACCGGAGCCGACGCCTGCTCAATCGCGAGAGCGAGACTGCCGGCGCTGGCTGGACTCAGGCTGATCGAGCGGGCCGGCGACCGCCTCGGCGGGCGCCGCTCGCCTTGGTGCAGCGGGCATCTCCCATCACGAACTCCGCCAACGGCCGGACGTTGACCAGCCCGTTTGTACGGGCGGGGCGTTTCTCGGAATTCGGAATGGAGCTCGCGGCGGTTTGGCGGGCTCTGGAGCGCTCGGCGGTGGGTGGGGAGGGTGAGGTGGCGGCTATTCGCCCATCTGCCAGTCGACGCGGTAGCCGTTGGTGGCGCGACGGCAGGTGATGGTGGCGCGACGGGGGCTCGGAATGCAGCGATAGCCGTTGATCGTGCAGGCCTTCCTGAATGAGCAGCGACTGGCGCCGGCGTCATACCAAGAGCGCGCCAGGTTGCCTCCGCCCCGGCAAGTCGGTCCGAGGACATGCATGCCGAAGAAGCCGACACCGCGGTAGGAGAAGTCCTTGCAGCTCTTGGTGAACGCTCCGCACCCGCCGCCGCCGACCGGCGTGTAGGTGATCCGCTGCATGCCTTTGGTCATCAGCGTCTGCTTGTCGGTGACAACCGTCCATCCGGTCGAGACGGTGCCCTTGACGCAGCTCGTGACGATTCCCCGGGCGGCCTTGCAGGAGATCTTGGTGGCCCGGATGTTCATCGCCCCGCCGCTTCCCTCGGGCTTGAAGTTGACCCGAAGGAAGCCGCAGCCTGTGCTGGCGATCGATCCTCTTGCGGGCGGCTGGGACGCTGCTGCGACCCCGACCAGAACCGAGAGCGCGATGCCAAGAACGACGAGAAGGCGAGCGGAGCGGATCAGCATCACGGCGCCATCCTACGATCGCGGCGATCGGCCGGGCAGCGCACGCTCTACGGGCCGAAATCCGTACTTCTCCACATCGGCGAGCCGACGCAGAGTCGCGTCAATCTCGCTCTGGACGCTTCGGTTGTCGCTGGCTCAGCGGAAGCCACACTGCGAGCTGCAGGCCCACCGGCCGCGCAGAGTCGACCAGGTCCAGCGCTCGGTGTGCGCGCGACCGTCTCTGGTGTGGGTGGCCTTCAGGAACACGCTGATCGTCGCGCGTCCTCGCGCCACTGGGTGCAGAGCGACGCGGTCACCCGGGATTCGCTGCAAGAGGGCGATGGTGCGCGCGACCCGGGACCTCAAGACCGTGAGCAGCTCGCCCGCCGACGGGGTGATGAAGTCGCGAATCACGATCTCATAGCGACCGTCGCGGTTGAAGTCACCGACCCATGCCTGGCGCAGCCCGCTGTCTCGGGCCCCCGGGCTCGTGAACGTGTACTTGAGCTGACCGCGCACCAGCCGGCCGCCCACGCGGTCACACACCATGAAGCCAGTCATCGGAGCGCTGCCGCCGTCGAAGTTGAACACATCGATGCGCTCGAGCCGGCGGTCGCGGTCGAGGTCGACGTTGAAGATGTGGTGGCGGTCGGTCTCCGGAACCTGACAGGGCGCCCCTGCGACGCTGCTGACCCTGATCGTCGGCGCCCTGGCAGCAAGAGCCGTACCGGCGAGAGCGCCGACCACGCCCAAGACGGCGATCGATACACGGCGATATCCCATGCAGACCTTCCTTTCCCGACCGACTGCGAGCAGAGACGCACCACGCTGCTAACGCCACGCCTGCTCACGAGCCCGCATGGAAATTCACCCAGGTCGATCCGTCAGGGAACCGATCCACGTAAGCGTCACCAAGCGGGAAGCGCGGCAGATACCGGCTCTCCACCCTCCACCCGAAGGCCTCGCCAGGCCGCAACGGCGTCTGCACCGTTCGCCACGCCGCTCGCCGGACCGCTCCTCTAGCGCTTAGCGGAAGTACCGCCCGGCAAGCAGAGCAGGTCTTCAGCCCCGGCTGACCCCAGACCTGCTCGTCGCCACGAGCGCAACCAGCGACCTCGTGGCCGGCAGGCAATCCCTGAGCCCGCCCTGCTCGCCGCGCAAGGCAGGGAACTCGGCGTAACGCTCGAGATGCTCGTGGCCTCCGTAGAGCAGGACTCGGATGACCCGGTCCTCCCTTCTAATCGCGCCTGATCGGGCGCAGCTCCTCCACGCCTCTTGCAGGCACGCGGCTGGGTGGCTGCTCTGCTGCAGTCGCGGATACGCCAGCCGTCACGCCCGCAGTGAGCGATTGGGGTGCCTATATTTTCGATTTGAGCGGGTAGCGCTCGGGCACCGGGCCCTGTATCCGGCCGCTCATCCGCAACGACCCGCTGTGGCACCGGCAGACGCTCGGCGCCTGCGCCGCGTATCTGGCGCATCTGTGGGATTCCGCGGCGTAGACGCGGTTGCCTACGGTTGCCCGGTCGCCGCTGATCGCGGACGCTGGAGACCATGAGCAGCTCCGGGCTGTCGCCTCCGCGGGCTTTGATGCCGCGCTTGGCGCGCGGCGTGACGGTCGCTGCCGTGGCGTCGGTCGCCGCGGTCGTCGCGGTGCTGGTGCTCGACACGCACAGCCCGAGCCCCGCGCCCGCTGCGACCCCCCCGGGCTCGGTCGCGGCCGGTCCCGTCGATGCTCGGGTCACGCTCGCGGCCGGGTCGCCGGTGGTCGTGCTCAGCTCGTTCCTCGGGGTCTCGACCGAGTACTGGACGGTCCCCGTCTGGGCCTAGCACATGACGCTGCTGCGCCGGGTGCTGGCGATGCTCGGCGTGGACGGTCCGATCCGGCTGCGGATCGGCGGCGATTCGGCCGATCGCACGGTGTGGTCGCCGACCAAGGAGCAGCCCGAGTGGGTGTTCGAGCTTACGCCGTCATGGCTGGGGCAGGTCAGCCAGATCGTCCGCCAGACCCACGTCAAGCTGATCCTCGACCTCAACCTGGTGACCACCACTCCGGCGCTCGCCGCACGCTGGGCGAAGACCGCCGTCGCGCGGCTACCGCCGGGCAGTATCACCGCCTTCGAGATCGGAAACGAGCCCGACATCTACAGCCGCGCCCAGTGGCAGCGGCTCACCGCCGGGACCGGCGTGCCGCTGCCGAAGCGGATCACGGCGACCAGCTACGCGAGCGCCTTCGCCTCATATGCCCAGGCGCTCGCGAAGGCCGCCCCCGGGGTGCCGCTGCTCGCGCCGGCGCTCGCGAAGCCCCAGAAGAACTACGGCTGGGTGACCAAGCTGCTGCACGCGCCGCACCCCGGCCTGGCCGGGATCACTGCCCACCGCTACCCGTACTCGGCCTGCGCGCGGCGCGGCTCCCAGACCTTCCCGACGATCGCGCGGGTGCTGAGCGAGAACGCCACCGTCAGCATGGGCGCCACCGCGCTCACGGTCGAGCACATCAGCGACCGCGCGGGACTCCCCCTGTGGCTGACCGAGATCAACTCCGTAACGTGCGGCGGCACGCGCGGCGTGAGCGACACCTTCGCGACCGCGCTGTGGGCGCCCGACGCCTTGCTCGAGCTCGCCCGCGCCGGGGTCGAGTCCGCCAGCGTCCATGTCCGCGCCGACGCGATCAACACGGCGTTCTCGCTCACCCGCAGCGGGCTGGTCGCCCACCCGCTGCTCTACGGGATGATCGCGTTCTCGCGGATGCTCGGCCCGGGCGCGCGGCTGATCCCGATCCACCTCGCGGCGCCCGCGTCGCTGCATCTGAAGGCCTGGGCGGTCAGGGTCGACGGCGGGATGATGCACGTGCTGGTGCTAGACAAGGGCACCCGTTCGGTGCGCGTGCGACTGAACCTCCCGCTCAGCGTAACTGCGACGGTCGAGCGACTGACCGCAGCGGCGGTCGCCGCGAAGTCCGGGGTGACGCTCGCGGGCCAGCACCTCACCGCGGCGGGCACGTGGACCGGAGCGCGGCGCGCCGAGACCGTGACGCCGAGCGCGAACGGCTATACCGTCAGCGTCTCGCGCTACAGCGGCGCGCTCGTCACCGCCCACCTGCGGCCGGGCTCCTGAGCGCCAGCCGCACGCCCAGGACCGCCGGGTTGCGCGGTAGCGCAACCACACCCGTGGTGCGCTTCCTACTCGGAAGCTCCCCAGGTAAGAACAGGGTCTCGTAGCCACCGCCACTACGTCGTGGCAGCTGCGACCAACAGGAACGTAAGTCGAATCGGGCGCACGACTTGACTCTCGCACCGCGCTGATAGCCATCCGCAGTTGACCGCAACCTGGCCGCACCTCTGGCCGGATGCCGCAGACCCCGCGGGATGCGACGCTCAAGCCAAGGAAAGGAGGCACAACATGACGCTCACGCGCAAAGACGCAGTGGCGACGAGCCTTACCGGGCTAGCCGTGCTTGCCTTCCTGGCGACCCACGAGGCCTGGAACGTCCCGCTGATCGGCGATAGCCATCGGTGGGCGGCCGCAGTGATCCTGGTTCTCGGAGTCGGAGCGTGCGCAGCCGGCGCGCGCCGGGCCACCTCGACGCTGTTCAGCGTCTTGGGTGGCGCGGCGTTCGTGCTCGGCGTGGTGGCGCTCATCACCGGCTCCCTGACCCCGCTCTCGCTACTGGTGGCCGACATGGTGGTCATGTGGGCAATCACAACCGTGCGCCATGCCCACGCCCCTCCGGGGCGGCCAATCGCCACATGACAAGACCGGCGTCCTAGCCGACGACCCACAAGGTCGCCGGCTAGCCGTGCGGCCCTACGAGGTGGCCTCGAGCCGGTGAGTCGGCAGTTCGGGCGGGAGCATCCCAGGGGAGTCCCGATGCCGGCGCCAACTGCCAGCGCGGGCCGCGTAGTTGGCCGCATCGACCTGCCCCGTTCACCGGATGCGGTTCTCCGACACAAGCCGCACGATCGGTTGGCCCATGACGCGCATGAGACTTGTAGCTGCCCGATCCGATCACTGGTTCGAGCGCAGCGGTTGGCACTGCTAGATCACGCCTTTAGCGGCCACGGTTGGGCGGCTGCGCTTCGCGCCACGACCAGCACAATCCGCCGCTCGGTAGTGGGGCCGCTGTCAGGCGCTTTCAGGTTCCGAGTCGCCGGCTAGCGCAGAGCCTCTTGTTGAGGCAATCCGGGCAACGCAGCTCGATGTCGGGTCCGTCACCGGGATGCGCGCTTGCGGAAGGATCGGGGTGCGCGACCGTTCGTGGCAGCTGTCGGGCTGTCGCCCCAGCCCGGGTACCTATGCGGAGCATGTTGGAGTAAGGGCGTTGGCGCCAGTCGCGATGGCGGGATCCCTCCCCAGGAGGAGCAGGTGCCGTCGCTGCGGTTACTCCTGTCGGTTGGCACGCGCCGATGCGCTTGGTGTGGATCATCTCCGGCTGACGGCGGTCCCCGTCGCTAACTGCCGGAGGGCGTCCGCTCCGACGGGGGTGTCTGCCTGCCAACTGACCAGCCAGCTGGCTCGCGACGAGAGTTGTTGTGCGCGTTCTATGTGGGTGAACTCTTCGGCGGCGCGGGCGCGGAGTATCGGGTGTGTTGTGCCGGTGGTCGCCAGGGAGGCGTTGATGATCCAGCCGAACGGTTCGATGCCTGCGCGGCGTAGGTCTGCTTGGAGGCGGTCGGCCTCGTGGACGGGTGTGGATTCGGCGAGCGTGACGACGAGCATGCGCGCGAAGTCGGGGTCGCGCAGGCGTGCGAGCAGCTCTGAGACATCCGCTGGCACGTCGGCGTTTGTGCGCTGCACCTCGCGGTGGTAGCTCTGCGCGGCGTCGAGCAGTAGCAGGGTGTGGCCGGTGGGGGCGGTGTCGAGCACGACGATCCGTTCGCGTGCGGCGTCGACGGTTCGCGCGAACGCGCGGAACACGGCGATTTCCTCTGTGCACGGAGAGCGCAGGTCCTCTTCGAGCAGCGCGAGGCCTTGCTCGTCGAGCCCGCTCGCTGCGGCGAGAACCTCGTCGCTGTATCGGGCCGTTTCGACGGCGGGGTCGATGCGGTCTACGAGCAGCCCGTCGGGTGCGGCGTGGGCGAGGGCGTCGGTGATGTGCGCGGCTGGGTCGGTCGTGGAGAGTGTGACGTCGTGGCCTCGGTCGACCAGGGCGATTGCGATCGCGGCAGCGAGTGTCGTCTTGCCGGCGCCGCCCTTGCCCATCGTCATGATCACGCCGTTGCCGGCCGCGTCGAGTTCATCAACGAGCTCGCTCAGGCCGGGAAGGTCAACGGCCGGGGCGTCAGCCCCCTCGGGGGGTGTGGAGGCGGCGGAGCCGGCGAGCTGCCGCAGCGCCGAGAGTCCGGTGACGTCGCCGGCCACGAGGCACACGCCGGCCGCTGGCATCGTTGCCAGCTGTGTCGGCGCGCTGGCCAGTGCGGCGGCCTGTCGCTGTGTGAACGCGGTGGCGGTCGGGTCCTCATCAGGGTCGTTCAGGAGCCCGTTGATCACGAGCCGGCGGTTGGTGACGCCGAGCGCGGCGAGCTCGGCGCTGGCGCGGGCGGCCTCGCGCAGCGCGCTGCTCTCCGCGCGTGAGACGAGGATCAGCATTGTGCGCGCTGGATCGGCGAGCGTCGCGACCGCTGCGGCGTACTGCTCGCGCTGGCGGTCCAGTCCGGCGAGCGGCCCCAGGCAGCTGGCGCCCGCCGGGTGCTCGTCGACGTAGCCGCTCCAAGCGCTCGGGAGCGTCAGCAGCCGCAGCGTGTGGCCGGTCGGCGCGGTGTCGAAGAGGATGTGGTCGAACTCGGTCATCGCCTGCGGCGCGGTCAGGACCGCGGTGAACTCGTTGAAGGCGGCGACCTCGACGGTGCACGCCCCTGAGAGCTGCTCCTCCATGTTGTCGATCGCCGATTGCGGCAGCACCCCGCGGTAGGGGGCGACTGCGCGCTCTTTGAACGCCTCGGCCGCAGCCTCGGGGTCGAGGTTGGCAAGGAACAGGTCAGGTACTCCTGGGACCGGGGTGGGTTCCGGGCCGGCGTCGATACCGAACACGTCGTCGAGGTTGGAAGCGGGATCGGTCGAGACGACGAGCGCGCGCTTGCCGGCGTCCGCGAGGGCGAGCGCGATCGCACTGGCAGCCGTTGTCTTGCCGACCCCGCCCTTGCCGGTGAAGAACAGGTAGCGCGTGTCCCAGTTCGCCCACTCGAGGGCCGGGAGCGCGCCGGGTGCCGGGAGCGCCATCAGCAGCACTCGCCAGGTGCGCAGCCACAGCCGGCGGAGCTCACGGGGAGCTCGACCGGCTCCGCCTTGGCGGTCAGCAGGTCGGCGAGTTCCTCGCGTGAGGGGTAGCCGCCGTGGATCGCAATCTGGCCGTCGATCACCAGCGCTGGGAGTGCGTCCTCGCCGAAGGCGGCCATCAGGCCGGTGATCTTCGGGTTGGCAACGAACGCGTCGGGATCGGAGGACAGGTTGTGGCGGGTCACCTCGGCACCCTGGGCCTCGGCCCAGCGCAGGTCCTCGCGAACGTCGATCAGCTGCTGGTCCACGGACGGGCCACACACACCCGTCTCACAACACATCGCCGGCTCATAGAGCTCGACACGATGAGCGCCGGCAGAAGTGCCTGCGGTGGTGTCGGGCTTGCGAGCCCGGATGACTGCCGCCGTCGCGTGCTCGTGAACGCGGTGGGTCTCGCGGATCTCGACATCGGTGAAGCCGGCGGCCTGAAGGCCCTCGCGAAATTCCTGCTCGGTCAGCGCCCCCGCGATGCAGCCCGTGTAAGCCGCCAGGTCCGCGCGCGTTGCCCCGTCCATGTCCGGGCTGGCGACCACGTCGGAGACCGCGAACCGCCCGCCCGGCTTGAGCACCCGCGCCGCCTCGGCGAACACCTTTGGCTTGTCGCCGGAGAGGTTCAGCACACAGTTCGAGACGATCACGTCCACGCAGCCGTCGCCAAGCGGGATCTCCTCGATGAACCCCTTGACGAACTCGACGTTCGCAACGCCGGCCTCGGCAGCGTTGGCGCGCGCGAGCTCGAGCATCTCGTCGGTCATGTCGAGACCGATCGCCTTCCCGGCCGGCCCGACGCGTCGCGCGCTGATCAGCACGTCCGCGCCGGCACCCGAGCCGAGGTCGAGCACGGTCTCTCCTTCGTGGAGATCGGCGACCGCGGTCGGGACCCCGCAACCGAGCGACGCCGCGACCGAAGAAGCGGTAGCGCCCTCGGCCTGCGCGTCGTCGTAGAGCGCGGCGCCGAAGACCTGCGTCTGGTCGGCGTCGGTCAAGGCGACCGGACCGCAGCACGGTCCAGAAGCCTGCTGCTCGGTGACGGCTCGCGCCGCCGCTGCGTACTTGTCGCGCACGATCTCGCGGATCTCCTCAGAGCCCGCCGGCGTCGCGACCTCGGCCGTCTGGCCGTCCGAGCAGCCGCAGCTGCCGCTGGCCGCCGAGCTGCCGCAACATTCCTGCTTCTCCGTCGGCTCGCAACAGCTCGCCTGCGTGTCAGGGCCGCAACAGGCCGCAGTGGTCGTCGGATCGGTGGTCAGCTCAGCCATGCGGTCAGCTCCTCGAGAGCGTCGGGGGAAACGGAGTAGTAGGCCCACTTGTGGCGGCGCTCGACCTCGACGAGGCCGGCGTCGACGAGTTTCTTGATGTGGTGCGAGAGCAACGACTGATTGATGCCGAACAGCGGGATCAGCTCGCACTGGCACACCTGCTGCTCGCTGCGGCGCAGCACATCCACGATCTGCACCCGCAACGGTTCCGCCAGCGCCTTCGCTACGGCGGCGATCCGCTCGGCATCGACCGAAGGATCAAGCCCGGCAGACGGGGCGCAACATTCGGCCGCGGCCGGACCAACAGGAACTGTGGGAAGAGAGGAAGTCATATCCATAAAGATTGGTTTGACCCCCGGACAACGCTAGCACGAGACGCGGGTCATATGAACGTTTCTTGATTTGAGCCTGCGCGCCAAGCGAGGAGAGGCCTTCCACGGCGAACCGGCGAATCGCTCAGCTCAGCCACCGCGAAAGCTCGGTCAGGGCGTCGGGCATGACGTAGTAGTAGGCCCACAGCCCCTCGCGCTCTGAGCCGACGATCCCGGCCTGGCGCAGCACCTTGAGATGGTGCGAGACGGTCGGCTGCGAGAGGTCGAACAGCGGCACGAGCTCGCAGACGCAGACCTTGCCGGCGTGCTTGCGCAGCACGTCGACGAGCTGCAAGCGGACGGGGTCGCCGAGGGCTTTGGCGATCGCTGCCATGCGCTGCGCCTGGTCGCGCTCGACGTCGGGGTAGACGATCGGCTCGCAGCATGGCTCGCCGGGCGGGCGCTTGGTCTTCGGGGTCAGTTCCAGATCGATCGACATCTATATACGTATACCGATTGAACTGATGATTGTCAATGGATAGACTGCGGGCACGTTGCCCAGGAGGTCTCCAGTGCCCGTGTCGATGACCCCTCTGCTGCGCGGGTGCCTCGCGGTCACGGTCGCTGTGCTGTCGGACGAGTTCCGCGGTGTGTTCTCCGGCGAGACCGTCGCCCGTTACGTGACGGCGTCCTACGTGCAGATCGGTGACCGGCTGACCGTCGGCCCGAACTTCTTTCCCGTGATCATCGAGCGGTTCGCGCGCGAGCAACTGTGGGCGGTCGCGCAGGCCGACGGGATCGTCGAGAAGCCGCTACCCGAGCTGCTGTTCGTCTGTGAACACAACGCGGGGCGCAGTCAGATGGCGGCCGCGCTCGCGCACCACCTGTCCAACGGGTGGGTCGGGGTGCGCTCGGCTGGCTCCCGTCCTGATGAGGAGATCGACCCGGTTGTGGTCGAGGCGATGAGCGAGCTCGGCATCGATGTCACGCAGGAGTTCCCGAAGCCGTTGACCGACGAGGTGCTGCGCGCCGCCGACGTGGTGGTCACGCTCGGGTGCGGCGATGCGTGCGCGGTGTACCCCGGCAAGCGCTATGTCGACTGGGCGGTGTGCGACCCGGCGGGGCAGCCGTTGGAGGTCGTGCGCCGGATCCGCTACGAGCTCTACCACCACGTTCGCGAGCTGCTCGACGCGCTCGAGCCGCGCGACGCCTGATCAATCAACATGGACTACCGGGAGTGAGCACGTTGAACCGAGTGGCAGTCATCACCGATATCCACGGCAATCTGCCGGCGCTGGAGGCGAGCCTCGACGCGATCGATCAGATCGGCGTCGATCAGATCTACTGCGGCGGCGATCTCGTCGGCTATGGCCCGTACCCGAACGAGGTGTGCGCACTGATCGAGGAGCGGGAGATCCCGACGATCTATGGCAACTACGACTACGCGATCGGCCGCGAGCTGGACGACTGCGGCTGCGCATATGTGACCCAGCACGACCGTGAGCTCGGCCAGCGGTCGGTCGCGTGGACGCTTGCGAACACCGACGAGCGCGCCAAGGACTTCATGCGCGCGCTGCCGTTCGATCTGCGCTTCGAGCTCGGCGACGTCCCGATCCATCTGGTGCATGGCTCGCCGCGGAAGGTCAACGAGTACCTGTTCGAGGACAAGCCCGCGAGCCTGTACGAGCGGCTCGCCGCGGCCGAGGAGGCGCGGTTGCTGGTGTTCGGGCACACCCACAAGCCGTGGGTGCACACATACGGTGGGGTGTTGTTCGTCAACTGCGGGTCTGTTGGCAAGCCGAAGGACGGTGACCGGCGGTGCGCGTTCGCGATCCTCGAGCTCGACGCCGCCGGCGAGGTGCAGGTGTCGATCGAGCGGGTCCCATACGACGCCGAGGCGGTCGCCCGCGAGGTCGAGGCGGCCGGGCTCCCGGGCGAGTACGCCGTCAAGCTCGTCGCCGCCGCATGACCAAGGAGATGAAGAGATGAAGTACGTGTTGTTCGTCTGCACGCACAACGCGGGGCGCTCGCAGATGGCCCGGGCGCTGTTCGAGCGCTACGCCCCCGAGGACGTCCGCGCCGAGTCCGCCGGCTCGGACCCGGCCCGCCAGCTGTGGCCGGAGGTGATCGAGGTGATGCGCGAGCTCGACATCGACCTGTCGGGACACAAGCCCAAGAAGCTGACCATCGAGATGCAGCTGCACGCCGACTGGGCGATCACGATGGGGTGCGGGGACGCCTGCCCGTACGTTCCGACCACGGTCGACGACTGGAACATCCCCGACCCGGCGGGCCGGCCGATCAACGAGGTCCGCGAGATCCGCGACACGATCGACGAGCGCGTCAAGGAGCTTGCGACCGAGAAGGTCGACGCGATCCGTGACGACGGGACCTCCCACCGCTGGCGCCTGGCGAAGCTGCTGCCGCAGCTGATCGACGAGTTCGGCGAGACCCGTTCGCCGGAGGTGATCCGCGGGTGCGCGGACCGGATCCTCGATGACTACGACGACGTCCCGGTCCGCAGCCACATCTTCACGCTGGCGCACAAACGGGCCCGCGACTGCCTGCGCCGGGAGCACTGCGACGTCCTCGAGCCGGCGGAGCGCTAGCGATGGACCGCAGCCTCAGCCTGTGGCGACGAGCCGGCGCCGAAGCGCTCGCCGCGTTCGCGCTGGTGTTCGCCGGCTGCGGCGCGATCATCGCCAACCAGCACTACCATGGGGCGCTCGGGTCGGTCGGGATCAGCCTCGTGTTCGGGCTGATCATCATGGTCATGATCTACGCCACCGGTCACCTGTCGGGGGCGCACATCAACCCGTCGGTGACGATCGCGTTCACGCTCACCCGTCACTTCTCCCCGCGCGACGCGATTGCCTATATCGCCGCGCAGCTCACGGGCGCCACGCTCGCTGCGTTGGTGCTGCTCGGCGTCTGGCCGAGCAGGCCCGCGCACCTCGGCGCGACCGTTCCCACGGTCGCGGCGGGCAGCGCGTTCCTGTATGAGGCGATCCTGACGGCGTTCCTGATGTTCGTGATCATGGCCGTCGCGACCGACACGCGCGCGGTCGGGGCGGCGGCGGCGATCGCGATCGGCGGGGTGATCGGCCTCGACGCGCTGTTCGGCGGACCGGTCACCGGCGCGTCGATGAACCCCGCCCGCTCGTTCGGACCGGCGCTCGTCTCCGGCACGTGGACCGACTTCTGGGTATACGTCGCGGGACCGATCGTGGGAGCGGCGGTCGGCGCGCTCGCCTATCAGCTCGTTCGCGGTGAGCATCCGCCGCGGACTGTCCACCGCGATGTCGAGGAGCAGCGCGATACCGCACGTTCTGTTCGTCTGCCTGCGTAACGCCGGCCGCTCGCAGATGAGCCAGGCGCTGTTCGAGCGGGCCGCCGACGGCCGGCACACCGCCGCCTCCGCCGGCACCACGCCAGCGGAGCGCGTGCACCCCGCGGTCGTCGAGGTGATGCGCGAGCTCGGCATCGATCTCGCCGACCGCCGCCCCCAGCTGCTCACGCGCGAGCTCGCCGAGCAGGCCGACGTGGTCGTGACGATGGGCTGCGGCGATCAATGCCCGTTCATACCGGGCAAGCGCTACATCGACTGGGAGCTCCAGGACCCAGAGGGGCGGCCGGTCGACGAGGTTCGCGCCACCCGCGATGAGATCGCTCGCCGCGTGCAGCGGCTGCTCGCAGAGCTCAGCGCTTCCTCCTGAGCGCCGCAGATATCGGTAGTTACCCGGGCGCCGATCGGTGGGCAGCGCGGATGGCACCGCCGCGCTCGGTTCTTATCGTTGGTTTGCGATGAAGAATGATGCGTCGGCTGTCGTTTGCGCCCCGCTGAAGGAGGCGACGATGAACTGCTACGAGTGCGCAATCCAAGGGGAGGGCGTCCCCGCGGTCGCGACCTGTACTCACTGCGGCGTCGGGATGTGCCTCGAGCACTTCCAGGCAGAGCAGGACTACCGCGTCGGCGGCACGACCTACGGAAGCCGCCACGACATGGGCACGAAGCCGAGTGCGAGCGCCGCGACGCACTCCAACGGACATTCGCTGCACTGGCATAGAGCGGCCACGTGAGCGCAACCCGCACCCAAGTAGCGCCGCCCGAGGAGAGCCTGGACACGGAGTTCGGCTTGCTCGCGAAGGCACTCGGGCATCCAGCACGCGTGCGGATCATGCGGCTGCTGCTCGCGCGAGACTCATGTTTCTGCGGCGAGATCGTCGAGCAGGTGCCTCTCGCGCAGGCGACCGTGTCCCAGCATCTGAAGGTGCTCAAGGACGCCGGTCTGATCGAAGGCGAGATCAACGGGTCACGCACCTGCTACTGCGCGAACCGTGGGCGCCTCACGCGACTGAGCGATCTCCTCGGCGTGGTCCTTGCCGACACTGTCGAGCTGGAGGACGATCGCTGTGGCTGTCGCTGAGCGCCCGCCCACCACACCTCCCGGGCCGGGGCCGGAAGCCCCGCTAGCTGGTGTTGTCTCGCGGCTGTCGATCTTAGATCGCTTCCTGCCGCTGTGGATCGCGCTCGCGATGGCCGGCGGGCTCGCGGTCGGCTCGCTGCTGCCGCACCTCAACCACTGGCTCGGCAAGCTGCAGGTGGGCACCGTCAGCCTTCCGATCGCGGTCGGCCTACTGCTGATGATGTACCCGGTGCTGGCGAAGGTCCGCTACGAGGAGCTCGGCCGCGCCCGCCACGACGGCGTCAACGACCGCCGCTTCTTCGGGACCTCGCTGTTTCTCTCTTGGGTCGTCGGGCCGCTGCTGATGTTCGCGCTTGCCTGGATCTTCCTCTCCGACCAACCCGCGTACCGCACCGGCGTGATCATCGTCGGGCTCGCCAGGTGCATTGCGATGGTGCTGGTCTGGAACGAGATCGCCCGCGGCGACCGTGAGCGCGCCGCGGTGCTGGTCGTGTTCAACGCGATCTTCCAGCTCGCCGCCTACTCCCTGCTCGGTTACTTCTACCTGACCGTGCTTCCGGGCTGGCTCGGCCTGCAGACCCAGGGCTTCCAGCCCGGGATCTGGGAGATCGCCCGCACCGTCCTGATCTTCCTCGGCATCCCGCTCACCGCCGGCTACCTCACCCGCCGCATCGGCCTGCGCCGCCGCGGCCGCGACTGGTACGAGCAGCGCTTCATCCCTAGGATCGCGCCGATCACCCTGTACGGGCTGCTGTACACGATCGTGCTGCTGTTCGCGATCCAAGGCGACCGGATCACCTCACAACCGCTCGACGTCGTCCGCATCGCGCTGCCGCTGCTGGCCTACTTCGCCGTCATGTGGGCCGCCGGTTTCGCAGCCGGCAGGATCATGCGCCTCCGGTACCCGCAGACCGCGAGCCTGGCGTTCACCGTCGCCTCCAACGACTTCGAGCTCGCGATCGCGGTCGCCGTCGGCGTCTTCGGCGCCGCCTCCGGCGAAGCGCTCGCCGGCGTCGTCGGGCCACTGATCGAAGTCCCCGTCCTCGTCAGCCTCGTATACCTCGCCCTCTGGCTCTCTCGCAGACTCAGATGGCCCACACCAGCGAGCGCGGCATGACAGCCCAGATCCCCCACCGGCCGCACCCGCACGCGCAAGCCACGCCATCAGACGCTGGCATGTTGGCCGGCTCGAGCGGTGAAGGCCCAGGATCGGCAACGAGTTACACAATCGAGGCCGAAAGCGCGCACGGTGGCGGCGCGACGATCGTCGCCCGAGCAACCACGATCGCCTTCGACGGCTCGGCCGGCACCGGCGAGCTGCTCCCCGGCCCAGCCGACCTCCTCGCCGCAGCGCTTGCCGCCTGCATCCTCAAGAACGTCGAGCGGTTCTCCACGATCCTGCCGTTCCGCTATCAACGCGCCCGCATCCACGTCGAGATCGAGCGCGAGGAGCCGCCGCCGCGCATCGTCCGCGCGCGCTACGCGCTGCGGATCGTCACCGACGAATCCGAGCACCGGCTGGAGCTCTTGCACCGCAACATCCTGCGGTTCGGAACGATCACCAACACCCTCGCCGCCGCCTGCGAGCTCGAAGGCACGATCGTCGCCGAGCCGCCCGCAGCCAGCGAACAGCACCCGGGCGAGGAGCCGCACCGATGAAGTGCTTCGACTGTGCCGGGCTCGGCCGCGACATCGACGCGGTCGCCGTTTGCATCGGCTGCGGTGCCGCCGTCTGCCCGGACCACGCACACGTCATGCCCCACTGGCTAACCCGGACCGCGGTCATCAACCGGACGGTGAGGGTTGAACCGCCCACCCGCGCGATCCGCTGCAGCCTGTGCCAGCAAGCCCACGACACCGCCGCTGGGCATAAGTCGAGCCAAGTCCCCACCAGTGGGTAGAGGTCCTTGAACAGACGGTGCTGGCAAACGTCCCCTACCGAGAGGTGGGGCAGATCAACGCGGATCGCCTGATGATGGCGGCGTCGCTGTTCGGAACTCGGCGATCGCCGGCCGTGATGATCGCGCTGGCATGGCTGCTCAGTTCGGACCCACCCGCATGCCGCGCACCGACCTGAACCTGGTTCGGACCGGCTTTCTGCATCGATATCGTGCTGATCGGCACCGACCTGGCCAGCGGTGCCAAGGAGACGGCTGTCGTGCCAGCCGCGCTCAACGCAAACGGTGTCCCTAGTCGTGGTAAGCCAGTGGCGTCTTCTGCCTCACGTGCTGAAGCCGACCCGCTGCCGCGCCCCGGTTGGACCGTTGACGCCCCGACCGCCAGACCTGTTCAGCCCGAAAGGCACGCCATTGGCAGCACGGGACGCGGACAAAGCCGCTCTGGATCATCGAGCCCCGGGTTGGCCGAAGCGCCAGGTTGCTGCAAGCGGGAAGTGGCGTACTGCGCGGACACGTTTGCGCAGGTAGCGGAAGCGCAGGCTGTGCGATCGCGCAAGGTTCCCTGAATTGCGTCCGGGACTTGCGCCTTGCTTTGGGGCCGAGATGCGGGTAGGTTTTTGTTGGAGCGCTCGTGGGGTGACCGCAACGGGCGCTGAGGGGCACATCTAACCGGAGTAGGTACGGGTGGCTCACTGGAATAGGAGCGAGGGCTTGTGAGGCTGTTGGCGGCGGTTGTCGTGGTCGTCTGCGTGTTGTCGGTTGGCGCGGCGAATGCGGCGGCGGGGGACGCTCCGTATCTTGAGCAGATCGCCAGTGTGTTGAGGCAGCGCTCGCCTGGGACCGAAGGCAACGTTTGGTGGCTCAGCGATGGGAACGAGCTTCCAACACCGACTGCCAGCTCGCCGGGCTGGCTGCTTCAGACCCTGAACTGCTGGGGACAGAACCCGTGCAGCAAGCCGCCCCCTGGCGGTCAGGCCGTCCTCCGCAAGATCGAGGAGATGGTCTCGATCGCCAGAAAGAGCGTCGACATCGCCGATCTCGCCCAGGCGTTACCTGGCAACGCCGGTCCGGACGGCGCTTACTACCAGGCGATCAGAAGGGGCCTGGAGCAGGGCCACAAAGACCACCCACGTGAAGTACCACTGGTCCGGGTGCTAGTGGGCGCGTTCCCCGGGTCTAACGACAACCTCAAGCTGGAATACATCGATCTCCTGCCGCTGATTGTCGGCGGCTGGGTGAAGATCCAGACCGGCGTGTACCGAACGACCCCCTTCTCGTGGAATCACGCGAAGGTGCTAGACGTCGATGGGCGAGAGGCGATCGTGGGCGGCATGAACTACTGGTCGGGGGATTACCTGCAGTCGACTCACCCGGTCAATGACTTATCGATGTGGGTGAAGGGCCCGGCGGCGGCTGACGTCTCGAGATTCATGAACGTCTTGTGGAACTGGACCTGTGACCCGATCCACCGCTTTAACCCTGTGTTCTTGGACATTGTGAAGACGTATAACACCGGCGGCTTTCTGGACACGAAATGCTTTGGTGACGCTCCTACCAGCCGCGCTCCTGCCGCTCCAAACGGGGTGCCGATCATGGTCGTCGGCAAGCTCGGCGACAAATTGCTGGGTACCGGGATCGACGTTCCCGGACATGCGAACGGTGAGTCAACGGCCTTCACGCGACCGAAGCTGAGTGGCAACACGTGCAATAACGACCAGGCCAAGCAAGACAACAAGGATGTCAACACCAGCCGCAAATACGAGTACCGCAATCCCGGGGAGACCGCCCTTCGGGCGTTGATTGGCGAGGCAAAGCGTTCGATCTTCATCTCCCAGCAAGATCTGCTCTCCTGCCTGCCAACGCCGTGGGCCGCCTCCGAGGCGAAGTTTGATGAGCGTGTGTTCGCGGCCCTCGCGGACAAAGTAGTCCAAGGCGTCCCGATCAAGATCGTTCTGTCGAGCAAGGGAGGCGGCTACTCAAACGGTTGGGAGCCCTCAGACGTCGCCCAGGTGCTAATGCAGATGCTCCAGAAGAACAACGGTCTCTCCCAAGACGTGGCTAAACAGAAGCTCTGCTCGGACGTGGGGCTGACCACGGTCCGGAATGACGCCAACTCCACAACATGGAAGGACGGCACACCTTTTTACAACCACGCCAAGCTGGTCGCCGTCGATGACCAAGCCTTCTACATCGGATCGGGAAACCTGTACCCCTCGGCACTTCAAGAGCTGGGCATGATCGTTGATGACAGCAAGGCCGGGGCCGAGCTCAAGAAGTACTACCTCGATCCCCTGTGGCAGAACTCCCGCACCGGCGCTTTGATCGACCCGGAAACCAATACGTGCAAAGCCTTCCCACTTGGTGCGCCTAATCTTCTTACGGTAAAGCGCGGGAGCAGGACGTTCATTCTGCGCGCCCACACGACGCAGACATTCAACGTGGGCTATACGTCGACGTTTACCACTCCGAGCAATGCTAGGCGTTACTGTCAGGCGCAGGTTTCCGGGCCCGGTGCGCGCAACGTCAAAATTCTCACCCGCGTCTCGGTCCGCGGCGGACTCGGCGGCCCACCCTTAGCGGTGTTACCTGTGGGCAAGGTGTGCCGGGTAAGGGTGCGCAACAACGCCAAGCGCCGAGGTCCGCGCACCGTCGCCAGGATAAAGGTCACGGCAACGACCGCGTACTGACAGGGTGGTGCAACCACTGGTTGAGCCTGTAGCCCAACGGAAAGGTAAACAACTCGGGCTGTTGAGCCTGAGCGGCCGGTCCGCTTGACGGGGGTTTCAGCGTGAATCGCCGGGCTTGATCGTCGGAGCGCTGCACTGCAGGATCGAGCCCCGATGCTCCGGGCACCGGACCCGCTCAACCTCTCCCCGGAAGCTGACGAAGACCGTCGCTTCCGCAACGGTCTAACCGCGACACTCTGCGTTCCCGAGATTGAGCCCAACGACAGTGGTCCTTCGGAACGATCTCGATCGTGCCGCGGCGCTCCGAGCTGAGTACCGCGGCCGCGGCGAAGCAGGTGTCTTGGCCCAAGGCCCGAGCGACCTGCTCGTCGCCAAACCAGGTGCCTCCGCAACGTTCGTCAAGCGTGTCCCCGGATATGTCCCGAGTCAGCATTTTCTTGGACGATCTCACGAGAACTCAGAGGACCTGAGACGCTTGCAGCTACGCCAGAAGACCTGCATCTGCCTAACTTCTAATCCGACGGCCGCAGGTACGAATCCTGCCGTGGCCGTCACTCGGGCCTCGCTGGTGGCTCGGCTGTCTTGCTTTCCGCGCTAAGGAGGGAGGTTGGCGACACGCGTGAGATGCCCGTGGCCGAAGCAGAGCAGGTCTCTCTTGACCGATCACTTGTTCCCAGCGCGACTGACCGGGCGCTGCCGCTTCACGCCTGAGGGGGTCACGCCGGCGTGATGATCGCTTTGGCGAGGGCACAAGAATATTCACCCCTTCTGGGTTTGTGCGACAGCGTCCCAGGCGGCCCCTTGTGCCGCCACCAATGAAGAATGAAAATGTCCTTGGCCGCCGGGCTGACGCCGGTGAGGCTTGGTGCGGTAGTTAGAGCCCGTGCGACAGCGTGGCGCAGGAGCCTGTGGAACCGTTGATTGCTGCCAAGAGCGCGAAAGCCAGACTCATATCTGGGAGGCTCCTCCCGGCGGCCCACACCTTCCCTTCGGACAAGGAACTCGTCGCCCGCAGCTGACAACTGAGCGTGCCTCTTTGGCCCGCCAGTCGGCGGGCCTTCCTTCGCACACTCGTAAACGTCGCTAGCCCGCTGGGGATTTACAAGCCAGCCTCAAAGCGAAAGCGGGCCTGCCGCGACCGAGCGTCTCGACGCTAAGTGATCCCGTAGACGAGCTGGTCGGCCAGCCGTGCGAGCGCGAACAGACCCCCCGGCTGGTGCGGCTTCCAGAGCCCGCAACGCTCGGTGTTCGACTCGGTGACGTCGAGGATCGCGTTGACCGCTCGCCGTCCCGCTTCGTTGGCTCCCTCCATCGTGGCGAGGTCGGTGTATGTGCGCACGTAGTCGGACGCTATAAACAGGTTCGGCACCTCCGGCAGCGCGGCCTCGGGTCGGAATTGCCAGGACCCCTTGGTGTTCACGAGCAGCGGCTCGAGGTTGGTGTCCGCCCCCGCTGGATTTGGCGCGACGATGTCGGGGTCGAGGAACCAGTCGAACAGCATGTCGTCGCGCAGCACCTCGGTGGCGCCGTTGAGCGAGGTCTTCAGCTGTGCCCAGACCTCGTCGGCGATCTCCTGCTTGGAGCAGACGTCGGCCGGCTTGCCTTTCGCGGCGTATTGGCCCTTAGCCTTCCAATCGGAGATGTCGACGGACAGGATCCCCCTCACCTTGCCGCCGCCGAAGCTCGAGAAGTCCACGTCTGGCCAGAACTGCCGCTGCGAGATCGCCGTCAGCGCCCAAGGCGAATCGATGATGATCGTATGCCCGTGGACGAGCGGCACATCCTCGGTCAAGTAGAACATGATTCCGTTCATCCAGCGGTAGACCAGACGGTCCAGGTTCCTGAGCTGGACCACCCGGCGCTTGAGCGCCAGCCTGATCTCCGACTGCATCACCTCGATCGGCACGGCGGCTACGTAATAGTCGGCCCGGTCGGCGAACTGTGAGCCCAGCTTCTGGTCGGGCCAGGACACCTCATGGCCGCTGACGCCCGTCACTCGTTCCCCGCGCGAGTGGATCGTCTCCACGCGATGGGCGAGCCGGTAGTCGACGCCGAGCGCTCGCAGGTGCGAGAGCCAGGGGTCGATCCACGCGTGATTGGTGGGAGCGTTCAACACGCGGTCGACCTGGGCTCCGGGCCGCACCATGTCCTGGAGCAGCTGCAGCAGGATGTAGCCACCAGTGCGCGCGCTCATCTCTCTCGCGCGAGCCGCGACCAGGGTTCGGGTGAGCCCGTCGGCCAGGTACCGGCGATAGCCGGGGGACCGCTGCTGTGCCCCGGAGAAGCGCCACCAGCTCTCGTTCTCGTATTCGCCGAACCGGCGCGCGTCGCACGCGCACAGAAGCCTCCGGAGCAGCTCGTAGAAGTGGAGTTGATCCCCGATCGGGATTCCGAGCTGGGTGGCGAAATCCCACCCCGAGCGCAGCGCCAGCTCCAACTCGACGACCGACCGCGGGAACTGGGCCGGCGAGATCAGCGCCCGCCTACCCCGCTGCGCGACCTCAACCCTGGTCGACTGGGTCAGGTTGTCGAACACTGTCCCGCCCCTGCCGAACGGGATCCGGCTCATGGTGTCGGTGACGTGTCGATAGAAGCCCGGGAAGAACCGAAAACCGTGCTCCCCAGGAAGTCCCTTCGCGCCCGTCTGCTGTCCCACCGCGTCGATCGACCGCGCCTTGCCTCCTGGGACGTCCCGCTGCTCGTAGACCACGACCTCGAATCCGTCGCGCTGCGCGAGCTCGTGAGCAACGGTCATTCCCGCGACGCCACCGCCGATGACGATCACTTTCTCGGCCATCCGAATCAGTCCCCCCGCCCGCTAGGGCATCGTGTTTTCAGTGCAGGAGCTCGGCGTCCGGTGCCGCTGAGGCATGGTGGCCGGGTTCGCGGCGCCCTCCCAGTTCTTCGTACCGCTGGAGCATCGCCGCGCGCTCATCGATGTCGTACAGCTCGACGCTGACCAGCTGTTCGTCTTCGACCATTACTACGCTCCCCTGAGGCACCTCCATTTCGCCGCCCCCATCTGTTCCGTGGCCGCATAGCTTGTACCGCAGCGCCATCACGCGATCGTCGCAGGCCACGACCTCTACGACGTCGAGCCACAGGTCCGGAAACGCCGACCTGCCGGACTCGTACAGACGCTTGATCGCGGAGCGGCCGCGCGCGTCCTCCCACGGGAGCGCGCGGTGATCGAGTATCACCGCATCCTCGGCGTAAAGCTCCCCTAGCCGTTTCATGTCGCCGCTCAGGACGTACCGGTAGGTTGTCCCCACCAGGCGCTCCGGTGGCCGGTCATCGAACGCCACTGGGTAGCCGCCGAGCTCGTGATAGCGACGCAGTATCGCCGCGTCGTCGTCGTACTCATAATGGTCGACGCTGACGGCACAACCGTGTTCGATCACTGTCACGCAGCCGAACAGGGATTCGAACTCGCCCGCCTGCGTTCCGTGCCCTCTATAGCCAACGCGGATCGCGATCACGCGGTCGTCGCAGGCCAGCACCTGGTCGATCTCGCCGCGGATGTCCGGCGAGGCCGCGAACACCGACTCGTACTGCGTCCTTAGCCCGCTGTGGCCTCGGAGCTCGTTCCACCCCAGCCGCCGGTGATCGACCAGCACGAAGTCCTCGGCGTAGAGCGCCAGGATCGGGTCCAGCTCGTGACGCGCGTACCTGCGCATGAACTCGGCGTAGAAGCGCTCGGGCGGACGGTCGCCCAGAACCGCCGAAAGGCGCGCTCCAGGCTCCACGGTGGGCTGCTTGCGCCTCGCCTCGGAGGCGATCTCGATCTCCGGACCGATCTCGCCGGTCCACCTGCTCGCACGCTCGACGCCGACCGCGTGCCCCTTTGCCTCATACCATGCCCTCGCATCACGGGCGGCGGCGCGTGCTGCACGCTCGTCCCCGGAGGCAAACAGGACCCTGGCCAAGGACATCGAGGCGTCGGCCTTGTCAGCCAGCGCGTCGGTGGGGTCGGCGAGCGCCACCGCGCGGTGGGCAAACGACGAGGCCTGCTCCAGCTCGCCCAGCTGGGCGAGAGCCTCGGCACGCGCGCTGTGCCACGTGATCGTCGTCTTTAGGTCATCGCCGGCATGCTCCTCCGCGAACCGTGTCTGCTCAAGCGCCGGTCGGGCGCCGCGCTCGACCAACGCCCGAGCCAACAGCGCCGCAGCCTGAGCCGCGCCCGCAACCACACCGAGCTCTTCGAACCCGTCCCGCGCTGTACGCAGGTGTTCGGCCGCCGCGTCTGGATCGCCGGCCAGCAGCTCGACGATCCCGGCGTGGACCTGTGTCTCCTGAAGCTCGAGCTTCAGGCCGAGCTCCTCGAGCGTCAACCGTCCGGCAGCGAGCATCTCACGCGCGGCCTCGGCCCGGCCGCGCATGGCCTCGAGCACCGCCTGACAGCGGAGCGCGATCGGCTCCACGTGACGATTTCCGGGCGTCATCCGCAGGATCCGCACCACGTCGAGGCAGCGGCCGCTGGCGCTGACGACTGGGGAGGGACCCCACAGCGCAGCGCGTGGCGCGGCCGCAAGCACGGCGGTCGTCCGTCGCCGGTCGCCGGCCGCACGCGCTGCCGCGAGCGCCCGGTCGAGCGCGTCTTCGACCGCCGCGACCTGGCCAAGGCGCGCATAAGCGGCCGCTTCGACGTGATAGCCCTTCGCCTCACCCTCCTGATCGCCCAGCTCGCCAAGCGCACGCGCCGCTGCCGCGACCGCCTCGGCCGTCGCCGCCGTGTGCTCGCCGGTGAAATTTGCGAGCTGCCCCTCGAGCACGCGAACGCGCGCGCTCGACAGCTTGTCCTCCCCGGCGATCTCGGCCAGCTGCGCGATGAACTCTCCGGCGGTTGCGACGTCTCCGGCCGACAGAGTCGCCTCACACAGGTCCCACAGAATCTGCGGCTGGCTGGCGCTGCCGCGTGCCAGCGCTCGGCCGAGCAGGTTGGTTGCCGCAGCGAGGTCCTCACGCGCGAGCGCGCGGCGTCCAGCCGAGTGCAGCCGCTCGGCGGCCCGCGCGCCCAGCCCATCGTCCCATTCGTCCAGCAGACCCAGCTGGCGCCGGTACTCATGCGCCTGCTCAAGGTGAAAGGCGATCACCTCCTCGTGCTCCCCGACCAGATCACCGGCCTTGGCCTCGAGCCAGTCGGCAAACCGCTCGTGAAGCTCGGCCCGCCCTTGCTTCAGCACCGACCGGTACGCGGCGTCACGAATCAGCACGTGATGGAACCGGTATACGGGCTCGTCCACCCAGTAGGTGCCCTCCGGTTCAACCATGTCCTTGCGCCGAAGTGCGTCAAGGTGGGCGTCGATCCCGCTTCGCACCGCTGGCGCCACGAGCTCGGCGACCGCACCCCGGTAGAACTGGTGACCAATCACTGCCGCACTCTCGACCACCGATCGCTGGTCGATGCCAAGGCGCTCGATCCGTGCCGCGACCAGTGCCTGGATCGTCGGGGGGACCGTGACCGTGGCCAGCTCGTGATCTGCGACCCATGAGTCGCCCTCTCGCCGAAGCAGGGCCTCGTCGAGCAGCATCCGTACGGTCTCGCCGAGGAACAGCGGATTTCCCTCGGCCGTCATGAGGATCCGAGAGCTCACCGCGGATGGGACGCGCGCGTCGCCGAGCAGCTCGCCGACCAGCTTCTGGCTGTCGTCTTCGTCGAGAACGTCCAGCTCGATGACATCTCGAACGCGGCGCCCAGCGATTGTGAGCGCGTCCCGCGCATCGCGCAGCTCCGGACGCGCTAGCGCGATGACCAGTACCGGAGCGTCGCGTACCCATTCGACAAGGTGCTCGATGAGATCCAACAGCATCGGCTGCGCCCAGTGGAGGTCGTCGAGTATCAGCACGACCGGTCGGGAGCGCGCAAGTGACTCGAGCCCACGGCGCAATGCCCAAAACGTCTCCTCCGCCGACGCAGGTTCGCCAAAGCCGAGCACCGCCGAGATCCGGTCGACGATGCGGTCCCGCTCGGCGACGTCGATCGAGATCAAGGAACTCAATTTCGCGCGCACCGCCTCTTCGGGATCCGCCTCACTGATCCGCGCCACCACCCTCAGCACCTCCGCGACCGGTAGGAACGTGATCCCCTCGCCGGCCTGCTCGCACCGTCCCTCGACGACGCTCGCGCGATCGCCGACCAGATCCCCGAACTCCCGTGCGAGGCGGGTCTTCCCCACCCCTGGGGACCCCATCACGGTCACGAGCCCGCACCCTCGCGTCTGCAACACGCCCTCGAAGGCGGTCCGCAGCCGCGCCAGCTCTTCGGCGCGGCCGACCAGCGCCGCCTCGGCCGCCGGTACACGGCGGCGGTCGGCGCCGGCGACCGAGACCAACCGCCAGGCGCGGACGAGCTCTGACTTGCCCTTCAGCTTCAGCGGCGGGACCGGCTCGAGCTCCACCACGTGGTGGACCAACCGCCAGGTCGACTCGCCGATCAGCACCTCCCCATCGGAACCTGCCTGCTCGAGGCGCGCCGCGGTGTTCATCGTGTCGCCGACCAGCATCCCGCCGTCGCTGACGACCAGCTCCCCCGTGTTCACACCGGTGCGCATCCGCAGCCGGACGCCCCACCGCCGATCGAGCTCGTGATTGAGATCCGCGAGCGACCTCAGCATCGCCGCCGCCGCCTGAACGGCGCGGACGGCGTCGTCCTCGCGCAGCTCTTGTACGCCGAACGCCGCTACTAGGCCGTCGCCACTGAACTGCTGGACGGTTCCCCGATGTGCCTCGATCACGGCTTGAAGCCGCTCGTAGAAGCGGCTCATCACGCGCCGCGTCACTTCGGGATCGAGCTCCTCTTGAAGCGCCGTGGAGCCGATCAGGTCGGTAAACACAACGGTCAGCACCTTCCGCGCCTCGTCGTGCGCGGAGCAGCGGGACGGCGGCGGGCTGACCGCGGCGCCACAGGAGTCACAAAAGCTTGCGTCGGGAGCGAGCGAAGCTCCACACGACTCGCAGCGCAGCTCGAGCAGCGCCCCACATCCGGCGCAGAATTGCGCTCCCGACCGGTTCACCCGTCCACAAGCCACGCATTCCCCTGGCATGACGGTCTATGGGAAATGCTAGCCGGTAGCGGTCGGCGAGCTCGATCAGCGCCTCGACGCCGGCTCGAGCCCGGAAGTCCTGTCGCTCGCCGCGGCGAGACCGCTGCTCGGCGAGGCGATCCATCAGCGCTAACCGTGGCGACGATCTTTTCCGAGTTGGACGACGACCAGCAATCTCATCGCTGTCAGGAGACTGCTGCTGGAGCCCGACGATCCGGAAGTGTGTGGCTCCGCCCCAGAGCAGCGCTACCGCCTGCGCCGCAAACGAGCCACGTTATCGATGCCCTGGCTGCTTGCTCAGCGCGACTGCTCCCGGACACAGGCGGTCACGAGGTCGACGGTTAGCTCAGATACCCGCGCGATCACGAAAGACGTCCTGTGTCAACCCCCGAGTGTGTTAGCGGATGTCGGCTTGCCGTCAAGCGCTTCGCGCTCGGCCCTGCGGGCCGCCCGTTGGGTGACGGTGGCGCCGGCCATCCGCTGAGTGGCAAGGACGTCGGGCCGGGGGCCCGACGCGGTGGGGATGGTGACGGCGATGTGCTGTTGCAGTCCGGTGTGCAGTTGGGGGTCATAGGCGGTGCGGTCCCGCCAGCAGCGCCACAGGATGCGGCTCCACGCCCGGCCGAGCGTGCGCAGTGCGCGGCGGTGGTTATGGCCGCGGGCTCTGGCGCTGGCGTAGCGGTCAGCGGCCCATGGGTTCCATCGGCGGGTGACGTGCGCGAGCGTCGCCAGCGCGTTGCGAAGTCGCTTGTTGCACGCCCACCGGAACTTGGCGTGCTTGCGCTTCCCCGATTCCACCGCGACGGGCGCCTGGCCGGCGTCGGCGGCGATCGCGTCACGGTGCGGGTAGCGGGCACGGCAGTCGCCTATCTCCGATAGCAGCGTGGCGGCGCAGACCACCGCGTCAGGGCTGCGGAAGAAGCTGGAGAAGATCTCACCGTCAGGGTGCGCGTGCAGCGCGTCGGCGATCTCTGACTCGAGCTCTGAGATCTGCTCAACCATCAATGCCAGGGTGCGCGTCAAGCACTGCACGATCGAGCGTCGCGTGAGCATCTCGATCTCCCCAGCGCGACCGGTGGGCGCGGACCGCAACCGCTCCAGCAGCTCGCCCGGCGACTTATGACCGCTGTAGCGCTGAGCTTTGAGAAACGCCGCCAAGCGCTTCTCACCCACCCCCCGCGCATCCTTCGGGCTCGGGTACCGGCCCAGGAACGCGAGCGAGATCGGACTATCAAGCTTCTGGAACAGGCCGATCGGGCCTGGCCAGAACCGCTCGAGCTCCGCGCGCAGCTGGTTGGCCAGCGCGACCCGCGCAGTCACGAGATCCTCCCGCGCCCGGGTCAGCGCCCGCAGCGCCTTGGTCTGATCGCTATCGGGCTCCAAGAGCCGGAAGCGGTGACGATCGGTCCGTGCAAGCTCACACAGCACAAAGCAGTCAAAGCGATCGGACTTCCCGCCCGAGGCGCGAAACCGATCGCGTGCCGCCTTGACCTGATTGGGATGCAGCGCCAACACCGGCACCCCCGCCTCCAGCAGCCGATCGACCAACAGCCCATCCGGGCGCTCGATCGCGACAACGTCGACCTCGAAGCACACAAGCGCCGCGCACAACCTGCACACCCCATCCTCATCATGGGCGAACGTCGTCGCCAACAGCTCCTCGCCAGCCGGATCCGCGATCAGCACGTCGTGCTTCTCCGAAGCCCAATCGATCCCGGCGCAATTACCCATCGTTACCTCCAACGGTTCGGACGATTCGACAGCGCCCCAACCCGGAGGTACCGTTACGGGTGCTCATAGACAAGGCCCTCACCAAGGGGCTACGTCCTGTCGCCGCTCGCGGCACCTCACCACCGTCGGGAGGGGCTGGTCTTTCGTCGGCCCTCCGACAAGGGCAGGCAGGTCAAGCCCTCTCCCGGCGGCGGTCGAGGCCACGACAGGTTGACCTATGGGCAGGTCTAGGCCCTCTGGCGGTCGCGAGTCTCGCAAATCGCCAAACTCGGGACGCTGGAGCCAAGCCGCGCGATCCTTCTGGAATAACGCCGCGATTAACGCCCCGCGTCATCCAGGCGGCGCCGACGCCAGCAGGCTGGCGTCAAGGCATCACAAGGTACCGATTTCCAGGACTTTTTGATGGGCACGGCTGGTTTCGAACCAGCGACCTCTCGCGTGTGAAGCCGCCGACCCAGACGCCGGAGACTGCCGCTGCGCCCGCGGACGCGCGGTACCAGGCCCTTAGCGCGGGTGCCAGCGTCAGGCTGGCGTAGGTTCTGTGCGGCCCGGCTCGGGCACTCGCGCGGGCACTCCCTCACAGTCGTGGCGACTCACGGCCTGAGCGCAGATCTGGCCTACCGCTAAGACGCTCGTCAGCAAGCCCAGGTGTAAGTGTCGACGTGTCGGGGGTCGGGCTGGTGCCGATCAGGAATGGGATCGCTCGCTGGACAACGCCAAGGGGATGACCGGTTGGATCTTTCCCGAGGGTGCGCGCGGCAGGTCCCTGAGGAACTCGACGTCGACGGCCGTGTCTTCCGGGAGCTGCTCACAGAGCCGGTCGCGAAGGCGCGCTGCCGTAGCTGTGCGATCGCAGCCTGGGCTGGTGACTAGGCGCAGCAAGAATCTTTGCGGAGCGACCTGCACGATCTGGTACCGCCAGACTTGTTGCTCGTGGCGGAGCACCGCCTTCAGGCCCTGGGCGTGGACCATCCGCCCGTCACTGAGGTCCAGCCAGGCGGCCTTGCTTCGCTCCAGATATGAGCAGAGCGGCAGCGTGCGACCGCAGGGACACGGCTTCGTGACTGCGCTGACGATGTCCCCCAGCCGGTAGTTGAGCAGGACCGTGCCGGCGTTGACGAGGTTTGAGACCACCACCTCACCGCGCCCTTCACCTTCCACCGCCCGACCGTCTGAGTCGACCAGGCGGATCGGGTAGAGATCGACGTTGAGGTGATAGCCACGATGGAGCTCGCACTCGAACCCGATATGCGGTGCCTCGATCGCACCGTACGAGCTCAGCACCTCGACCCCAAGAACGTTGCTCACCCACTCACGTGTTGTCGCGGACAGCGAGTCCGCCCCGTAGACCACGACGCGTGGAACCACGAACGGAGGTCGGTGCTCCCTGATGTGCGCGAACAGTGCGTCGAGGTACGAACCATATGAGCTGATCACGTCGGCTCTGTAGCCATTCAGCTGTGGGATCAGCTCGGCGGGGGACTGGAACATCGAAAAAGTGCGCCGCCGCAGTCGCAGGTCCGCCGGTATCAGCGTACGGGCGCGGAATGCGGTAACGGTCGTCGCCGTAGAGCTGTCCGGCGGGTAGACCGACGCCTCGCTGTAGCGAAACCGCCTCGCAAGCCGTGAGATCACGGCGCGCAGCCGTTCGTATTGGGCGGCGCCCGCGAACAGCGCGGGCGGATCGCGAAAGATCCTGAGCGGCTCCCCGGTGCTGCCGCCACTTTCAAGCGTCACACATTGCTGTGGCGGCCACCGCTCTGAGAGAAAGTACTCGGGATCGCGTTGGAGTTGCTCACGTTCGATTGTTGGCAGCTGCGCAAGGTCGCCGACGGTCCGAAAGTCGGCGGGGGTCAGGCTCAGCCTACGCATCGTCTCTCGGTAGTACGGAACATGCCGGGTTGCATAGACGACGGTTCTGCGGATCCGGCGCTCTTGCGCTCGGCACACCGCGTCCGGCGAGGCATAAGGAAGCCGCCGCTGAGCCGCGGCGCCAAGAACCGCGTCCGCGCTCCACATCGCACGCGAGCGGTGCGTGTCGCGCCCACTCAAGGGGCTACCGCCTTGGCATGTCGTCGCGAAGAGTGGGCGGCTGTGCTCACGTGCCTTCGTCCCGCCGGATCGACCATCCTGGGAAAGACCCGATCCGTCGCTTGATAACCACAGTAACGGGCGAGGCTACCGAACACCGGAGACCGGACTGGACTACGCAACGCGCAACCCAGCGGACGAAGGGCTGTGAGTGGAGTCCCGAAACCGCGGCGGAACTCGCGGGGCAGGACGCAAGGCGGCGTGGGCGAGTCAGGCGGACTGGCGGGCTGGCGGCGTTGCGCTGGGGAGGACTCCGAGCCCGATGCGGGCGAGGACGCGGGGGTCGAGCATGCGCGCGGGTGACCGTCGGCGGCTGCCGACTTCTTCGAACGCGCGTGACACGACGCGATCGCGTGCCGCCGCGCGGTACAGGCGGCGGTCGATCGGGTTGATCGGTCGGCCGCTCGCGATGTCGGTGATCATCAGGTAGTGCGGGAGTAGCCGGCGTCTGTGGAGGCGGCGATAGCGCTCCAGCCCGGCGTCGAGGTCGACGCGGTTAGCCAGAGCGTCGGCGGTTTCCTCGACGAGCCAGTCTGCGCTTTGGAACGCCCAGCCGCAGCCGACCCCCCATAGCGGGTCGGCGGCTAGCGCCGCGTCGCCGATGAACGCGATGCCCGGGCGTGCCGCGGGGCGAAACACGTTGGGGAGCTCGAGCTTGCCCAGCAGCTTGGACTCCCGCGTGGCGGCGGTGAGGTCGGGAGCGTCGGGCAGGGTGCTGACCAAACGGTGGTAGGGGCCCTCGGTGTCCGCACGGAACTC
The DNA here is from genome assembly GCA_963800475.1 of uncultured Solirubrobacterales bacterium. Classification (GTDB taxonomy): domain Bacteria; phylum Actinomycetota; class Thermoleophilia; order Solirubrobacterales; family Solirubrobacteraceae; genus Palsa-465. The sequence continues at coordinate 1,201,652 of CAWDAZ010000002.1, forward strand.
GGGCAAGCGATGAGCCGACGCCTCCGGAGCAGCGAGAGGGTGCGAGTGCACGCCGGCGGCCGAGATCGCTTGGGTCTGTTGCATCCGCCGATGGTGCCGGGCCCGACGCCTCCGTTAACGACGGAACGCCCCGTCGTGGCGGGGCATTCGTCGATGGGCGCGGCTGGGCTCGAACCAGCGACCTCTCGCGTGTGAAGGGAGGAGGAGGTCGATTGACGAGGGGCTGGAATCCCGTGGAAGCTGCGAAACTGGACGAAGAACGGTTCGGCGCTCCGACGGACTCAGCTGCGCGGCTGATTCGGCCGGCCCTTCAGCGGCAAACCACGGTTCGCTCTCTCGGCAGACGTCGCGCATCGCATGGTCAGGACTGGCGCTGCTGGATGCGCTGCCGGACGGGTTCCGGATAGAACGCAAGCAGCACGAGGTCATAGACGAGCCGCCCGGTGTCGGTCAGAACAATCGTTGAGCCGTCATCCTCGACGAGTCCGTGCTCACACAGCCGCCGCAGCGGCTCGTCGAAGCGCTCATCGAACCCGTAACCGAAGCGCGCCTCGAACGCCTCCCGCTCTAGCGGTCGGCCGTCGCCGATCGACAATGCCAGGAAGCGCGTCACGGGCCCCTCCTCACCGAGCGGGAACATCTCCTTCACGGGGCTGTCACCGCGCTCGACGCGCTCGACGTAGGTCGGGAAGCTCGGGTGGTTCCGATAGATCACGTCTGCGAGCCGCGACCGGGCGCTCATGCCGACGCTGAACTGTTCGCCCTGCCCCGTCAGGTCCTCGAACCGCTCGGCGAGCTGCTGTGGCCGGCCCGACCCTCTCGCGCGGCGGAAGGTGTGCCACCGGGTCTGCTCGAACCCGGCGGCCTCCGCGGTCGCCTTCACGAAGGCTCGCCAGCGAACGAGACGAGCCAGGTGCAGTTGCTCGCTGTCGTCGAGCAGTTTTGCGACGCGCGTCTTCTCGTTCACGCGGAGGTTGTAGGCGGTGACGCTGTGCACGCCATGCGCCGCGACGGCCTCGAAATCACGGCGGAAATCCGCCTCCGTCTGTCCGGGCAGCCCGTAGATCAGGTCGATGTTGACGAGCATCCCGCTGCCGACGAGCCGGTCGCAGGCATCGATCGCCTCCTGGGGGTGGTGCCGACGCGCCACGTTCTCGAGCACGGGCTCGGTCATGCTCTGGATGCCCATGCTTGCCCGCTCGACGCCGTGGTCGAGAGCGATCTGGAGGTGCGCGTCTTCGACTGAGTCGGGAGAGCACTCCAACGTGTGCGGCTGATCACGGCCGCGAACGCGGCTGAAGACACTGGCCAATAGCTGATCGAGCAGATCGGGCGGAAGCGCCGTTGGAGTGCCGCCGCCGACATAGAGCTGCGAGAGGCGCGTCCCCGCCTCGAGCCATTCGAGCTCGCGCAGCATCGCCTTCACGTAGCGCTCCATCTCCTCCCGCGATGTCCCGACGCGGGTCGCGTAGAAGCAGAAGTTGCAGTGGTAGTTGCAGAACGGGACATGGAGATACACCGACAGCCGGTCGCCGCTCGGCCGATGCGGCCGGGCTGTGTCGGCCGCAAAGAACGCGGGAGCGGACATCGGAAAGATGTTCGGCGGCGCGTAGGCGACTCTTGCGGCTGGCCCGAGCGCAGCGGCAAGCTCGCCGACATCCGGGAGCTCGAGTGCTTCCTCGGTCACACCGCCACCGCCTCAGGTGCGCAAAGCACGCGGCCGCCCTGCTGTTCGAGCACGCGGAAGCCTGCGACCTCGAGCTCGGCGCGGAGATCCGAGGGTGGCACGTGGCGCACTTTCGCATAGAACCAGGCGCCATCGATTTGGACCGCGTCGCTGTAGTCGATCGAATCTCCGGGAAGAGGGCTGTAGACGATTCCGGTCTGCTCGTCCCGTGTGTCGGAGCCGTAATCTCGCCCAGCGTCGAAGACGCTCGTCCCAACGACGAAGTACCCGTCAGGCCGCAGGAGGCTACGCACGGTCGCAAGTGTGCGACGACGATCGGCGTCGGCAAGGAGGTTGTGCAGGCAGAAGCTGTCGACCACCAGGCCGTAGCGCGCAGGCCACCGCGGGAGATCGGTGATGTCTGCGACCTCGAACCGCACTGCCACTCCGCGCTCAGCGGCGAAGCGTCTCGCGAGCTCGATCGCGGTCGGCGAGCTGTCGATCGCGTCGACGCGGAACCCTCGTGCCGCGAGGTAGCAAGCGCCGGGCCCCGTTCCGGTGCCGTACTCAAGAGCCGAGGGGTGCGCGGGAAGAGAAAGCCCTGGAAGGACGTGATCGAGGAACGCGCGGAGGTCGAATGCGTCGAACGACCGTCCCCGGAAGTCAACGGGAACCGGAGAACTCCGCAGAGCTTGATAGCCGGCATCTACAGCCAGCCGGCGATACCTCACCGAACAGACCTCCAAGGCTTGGCAGGCCTCCAAAATCACGTTGTAGGCTGCACCAGCGTGACCCACGCCACGGCTTGTCGCTCGTCAGGATAATGAACCGGCGAGCCCCTCACAGACTGCTGTTCGCCGCCTATCCGATGGGATATGGCCCCGCCGCGAAGGCGATCGTGCTCGCCACCCGCTGCCGCGACGCCGGAGTCGAGAGCGTGTTCGTCGGACGCGGTGTCGCGTACGAGCTCGTGGCCCGCAGCAACGGAGTATTCGCGGAGGTCGTTGACGCGACGGCCGACGCACGGGCTGCTCCGACCCTCGCCCGCGAGGCGCGGATCATCGTGTCGCTGATGGACCGGGATACTGCGCGTCTCGCGGCCGAGATGTCGCGGCCGCTGCACGTCGTCGACAGCCTGCTCTGGATGCGTGACCGCGTCCCTGATGCATTCCTCGGCGCCCGCCGCTACTGGGCACAGCGCTTCAGGGACGACAAGTCGCCAGACCAGCATCTCGTGCGGCCAACGTTCGTCGGCCCGATCCTCGGAGCCGCTCCAACTCCTCCGCCAGCCGGAACTGATCTCGTCGTGAATCTCGGGGGGTTCGAAGCCGATGGGAGCTCGACGCGCGACCGGCGCTACGCGGAGTTATTGTTGCGGGCGATGGAGGTGAGCGACCTGCCGGGGGCGTATCCGGGCCGCGTTCGGATCCTGGCGAGCGCCCGGATCGCCGCTGCGCTGCGGCCATCCGCGACGGAGCTGGGGATCGAGACCGCCTCTCTGCCGCATCGGGAGGCAGTCGAAGAGCTCGGCAAGGCGCGAGTGATCGTCACAGCACCCGGGCTGACGACCACGATGGAAGCTTTCCAAGTGGGCCGCCCCACCTTCTTCCTCCCGCCGAGGAACTTCAGTCAGTGGTGTGCGCTGAAGACACTGCGGGCGAGCCGGGTCGCCCCGCACGCGCTTCACTGGGAGGATCTGGACGAGCGATTCCGGCTTGAGGACCAAATGCCGGAGCGGGTCCGGAACCCGCGGGTCCACGCGGCGATCGGCGAGCTGACGGCGACGCCCGAAGCGCAGCAGGCCCTGAGCCAGCTGTTCACGGTCGCCGCCGACGGCGATCACTCCGCGCTGGCGGCGGACCAGCAAGCGTTCCTCCGGTCGCTTGGCGGCGACGGCGCTCAGGCGGTCGCCGACAACCTGGTCGCGGGCGGCGGTAGCTGATGGAGCGAGTCGAGATGGCACTTCTGCGCGGGGTCTGCCAGATGCCGGCCTACGCGGCGCTCGAACGCGGCTTCTTTCAGCGTCGCGGTCTGGACGTCCGTGTCCGCATTGCCTCGACGGCATGGCTCGTGCCTGAGCAGATGGCGCGCGGCGAGGTTCAGTTCGCGGTCATTCCCTGGACCCGGGTTGCGGCCGCCGATTCCCGCGATGAGGATCTGGTGGCGATCTGCGGCTCCGGATGCGAGGAGGCTGCGCTGGTTCTGAGAGCTGGCGTCTCGCCGGATGAGGTTCGCGCGGTCTCCGTCCCACAGGAGGGCGGGATGAAGGATCTGACGGCTGCAGCGCTGATGCGCAACTTCGGCTGGGAGCAGCGTCGGATCGTGAGGATGCCCTCGGGCGACGGGGCGATCCTCGCTTTGGTCGGCTGTGCAGCCGACGCTGCGTCAATGGTGGAGCCGTACGCGACGATGCTCGCGCAGCAAGGCCTCGGCACTATCGTGAAGCGAACCGGTGACGTGTGGCCTGGCGCTCCGGGTTGTTCGCTGACGACCACGCACGCGCTCTTGAACAAACGCCGCGACCTGGCCGAACGTGTCGTGGCGGCATTCGTCGAGGGAGCACGGTTTGTCGACGAGCGCCCCGATGAGGCCGCCACGCTGGCTGAGCCTTACATCGGCATCGGCGCCAGGTTCATCCGCGAGGCCCTCGAACACAACCATCCGAGCGTGGACGCACTGTCGAACACGGACGCGAGCGAGGCCATCCTTTCGCTGATGCAGGAGCTCGGGTACCTCGGGCGGCGTCCTGTCCGTTACGTCGACATCTCGATCCTGCGAGAGCTGCGCGCAGGACACCCATAGGCCAGGCCGACGCTGGGGACGAGGTCGACGATCTGGGCGCGGGCCGTGAGGGCGGCTCAGATGGTGCTTCTGCGGACCGAGCGGACACCGCTGCGGGCGCTCGTACGTGCTCTCTATCTCGCAATTGCGCGCGCCGCCGGGGCCTACCTGACGCGCGGTGAGACGCGGCCGGCGGTGTACGTCCGGGCGGGCCTCGGCGCCGGCGAGTTCGTCCCCGGACGCTCCGACGTGGATCTCGCGATCGTGGTTGCCACCGACACCCGCTGTCCGGGCGGGGCGTCGGCGCGCGTCAGGCGGCGGTGGGAGCGGCTTGACCGGGCGCTCCCCAAGACGGGACGCCTGCTGGACGAACCACGCGCCTACGACGAGGCCGAGCTGCGCGACATCGTGGGCTCCTCGGCACTGACTTATGGGCTTGAGGGCACCGGAGAAAATCGCGCCGCCCTGGTCGACGAAGCCTCAACCATCGACACACAATGGATGCTCCATCGTCCGGGGTTGTACGGCGCCACGGCAGACTGGAGACTGCTCTCGGGGCCAGACCGACGTCCGGTCGAGCCTCCGCGCAGCGCGCAGGAGCGGCGGATAGCAGCGTGGCTCGAGCTCGTCTGCAGGTGGCGGTGGACTTTGAACGCTTGCGCCAATCTGGGAGCACCTGCCACGCCGAGCAATTGGGTGAAACGGATCGCCGAGCCTGCTCGGATCTGGTTGTGGCTCGCGCACGGCGAGCGCCTCGGGACCCGCGCCGAGGTGCTCCGGCGCGCTCTGCAACGGCTCCCCGAGGAGGAGCACATGATCCGCCTAGCCCTCGCGCTCCAGCGATCGCAACGCGAGCCTGAGGCATCCTTGCTGGGTGATCTGCTGCCCTTGCTCCTGCGACTGTCCGCCCGAATCGACCGTCTGATCGCGGACCAGATCACCCCCGCCGGCGCGACGGAAGTGCGTCTCGTCGGGCACGCAGTCGGCGAGTTCGGCGGAAGGCTGCCGCTCTGCGACTGGCGTAGCCTCGCGACGCCTTCGCTTCCCGACGAGTCGTTCGCGCTCCGTGACGACGATCCAGGCGACCCAGCGGCGCTCGGCGCGGCGACCCGGTCGCAGAGCGGGCCACGGTACGTTGCTCTGCAGCGTGACGGGCTACTGGTCCTGCCAGCGCGATTCGGCGAACGCAGCCTCGGCCGCGCGATCAAATCAGAGGCCACCGACCCGGTGTCGTTCGCGCTGGCAAACGGTTCCTCGGTAGCGCGCTTTCCGAATGTACGCGGTTGGTCGGCCCAGGACACCGCACGCCGAGCTGTCGCAGAGCACCGAGCTTGGTTGCGCAGGCCGCCCACGCCGCTCCCACTGTGGATGCTCCTGTCCGCGGCGCGCGCGGCGCTCTTCCTCGAGAGCGTCCGTCAGGGCGAAGCGGAGCTTTCGCCGACGCTTCGCGGCGCCGCGGAGCTGCTCGCGGCGCGGTTCCCGGAGTCGGCGGTCCGCGAGGCGGTGCGCTCGGACGCGGTCGAGGCGGTGCGAACCATCGTCCTGCGGCTGCCGGCGTACTCCCCCTCTTAGGGGCGGAGCTTCAGCTGCTCGTCCAGAATGGGCACGGCTGGGCTCGAACCAGCGACCTCTCGCGTGTGAAGCGAGCGCTCTCCCACTGAGCTACGCGCCCTGACGACGCGATTCTACGCCGTGGATCGACGCCGGCCCCGCGTCGTGTGCGGCGCTCAGAGCCGGATCAGGTTTTCGATGTTGGTGCCGCGGGTGACGCCGCGGAGGTCGACGAACAGCTTGCTGCGGGTGGCGAGCTCGGCGTGGTCGATGCCGGGGTGGGCGGTTACGAGCACGACCGCGTCGGCCTCGGAGGCGGCGGGGTGGAGCGGGACGTTGGAGAGGCCGAGCTCGGGGAGCGCGGGGACGTAGGGGTCGTGGTATGAGAGGTCGGCGCCGCGCTCGGCGAGCATTTCCATGATCCGCAGGGCGGGGGATTCGCGGATGTCGCCGACGCCGCCCTTGTAGGCGGCGCCGAGGATCAGCAGCTTGGAGCCGCGGACGGGCTTTGAGACGTCGTTGAGCGCCCGCTCGATCCGCTCCACGCAGTGGTAGGGCATCTGCTGATTCATCTTCCCCGCCAGCTCGATGAACTCGGTCGACATGTGGAATTCGCGCGCGCGCCAGGTCAAATAGAACGGGTCGACCGGCAGGCAGTGCCCGCCCATCCCCGGTCCCGGCTCGAAGCGCATGAACCCGTACGGCTTGGTCGCGGCCGCGTCGACGACCTCCCAGATGTCGATCCCCATCCGCTCGGCGAGGATCGCGAGCTCGTTGACGAGCGCGATGTTGACCGACCGGAAGATGTTCTCCAGCAGCTTGGTCATCTCCGCCGCCTCGGGCGTGGAGAGCCTGACGATGTGATCGCACACCCGCCCGTACAGCTCGACCGCACGCTCGGTGCACGCCTCGGTCACCCCGCCGATCACCTTCGGCGTGTTGCGCAGTGTGTAGTCGGTGCGCCCCGGGTCGACCCGCTCGGGCGAGAACGCGACGTTGAAGTCCTTCCCGACCCGCAGATCGGACTGCTGCTCGAGGATCGGCACCAGCTGCTCGCGCGTCGTACCGGGGTAGGTGGTCGACTCGAGCACCACCAGCTGACCGCGCTGCAACACGTGCCCCAACGCGGTCGCGGCCGAGATCAGTGCCCCCAGATCAGGCTCCCGGTTGGCCGTCAGCGGCGTCGGCACGCAGATCAGCACCGCGTCCGTGCGCGCGAGCGGCTGATAGTGCGAGGTCGCGTCGACCCGCGGGAGCACCGCCTTCAGTCGCTCGGACGGAACGTCCTCGATGTACGAATCGCCGGCCGCGATCGCCGCCACCTTCCGCGGGTCCAGATCGACCGCGACGACGTCCTCCCCGGCCTCCGCGAACGCGACCACGAGCGGAAGCCCGACGTAACCCAACCCGATAACGCCGATCGACATCGCGCCTGACGATACCTGGGCCCGAACACGGCAGCGCAATCGCGCGGTCACCCGGGCGCTAGGATCCCGGCTGGACCGTGCTAGGCGGGGTGCTAGCGGTGCCCTGTAACCCGCAATCCGCTCTAGCGGGGCTGAATCCCCTCCCGAGGGGCACAGGCCCCGGGGTCAGCGCCTCGTCTTGACGCGTTGATGGTTCGGTCCCGCGGCGATGAAGGCCCGTGAACCAGGTCAGGTCCGGAAGGAAGCAGCCTTAAGCGGTCACCTCCAGGCGCTACGGGAGCGCCGGACCGGAGCTTCGAGACAGCGGCAGCGCCCCGGGTACCGGCCACGACGGAGGGTGCACGGTCCATTTCCTTTCGGGTCCGCGCATGCGCGGACCCGCCGGGCGGTGCATGCACCGCCCGGGGCGGGGCCGCATGCGGCCCCGCCTACCCCCCAACTAGACTCGATTTGGTGTCCACCGGACCCTCGCTCTACCGCCGTCACCGCCCCCGCACGTTCGCCGACGTGGTCGGCCAGGAGCCGGTGGTGCGGACGCTCCAGAACGCGGTCGAGCAGGAGAAGGTCCACCACGCGTACCTGTTCGTCGGCTCCCGCGGCACCGGCAAGACGAGCATGGCGAAGATCCTCGCGGCGTGCCTGAACTGCGAGCACGGGCCGACCACCTCGCCGTGCGGGGAGTGCGACTCGTGCGTCGCGATCGCCAACGCGACCTCGCTCGACGTGATCGAGATGGACGCGGCCTCCAACAACTCGGTCGACGACATCCGCGACCTCCGCGAGCGGGTCGCATACGCCCCGGTTTCCGGGCGGCACAAGGTCTACATCCTCGACGAGGCGCACATGCTCTCCTCGCAGGCCTGGAACGCGTTCCTGAAGACGCTCGAGGAGCCGCCGCCGCGCACGATCTTCGTGCTCGCGACGACCGAGGCCCAGAAGGTGCTGCCGACGGTCGTCGACCGCTGCCACCGGTTCGACTTCGCCCGGCCGTCGGTCGATCAGGTCGCGACGGTGCTTGAGCGCGTCGTCGAGGCGGAGCAGATCGACATCGACCCGGCCGCGATCGCGCTGATCGCCCGCCACGCGACCGGCAGCTTCCGCGACGCGCTCGGGACGCTCGAGCAGCTCGTCACCTACGCCGGCGGCCGGAAGATCGAGACCGCCGACGTGCTGGCGGTGCTCGGCGTCACCGACTCCGAGCAGCTGTTCGTGGCGCTCGACGCGGTGATCGCCCGAACCCCGGCCGGCGCGCTGCGGGCCGCCGCGGCGTTGTCGGAATCCGGCCGCGACCCCGGCCAGGTGCTGCGCGACCTCGAGGTCCACGGCCGTGAGCTGCTCGCGGTCCAGGTGATCGGCGAGGTGCCGCCCGAGCTGCGGGTGACGCCGGATCGCGACGCAAGGCTGCTCGCCCAGGCGTCGGCGCTGCAGCGGACCGACGCGGTCCGCCTGCTCGACCTCGTCGCCCAGGCGCTCGACGCGACCGCGAATGGCTCGCAGGCCCGGATCCAGCTCGAGCTCGTGCTGGTCAAGGCCGCTGCCCCCGAGCTCGACCCGTCGACGGCGGCATTGGTGGCCCGGGTGGAACGGCTCGAGGCCGGGACGCCTGCTCCGTCCCCGGCGCCCGCCGATCGGCCATCGGCCGCGGCAGGACGGCCCGAAACCGCCGCGGCCGAGACCCACGTCGGCGCCGAGAGCGTCGAGCCGCCGGCGAGCCCCTCGCAGGAGCCTGAGCCCTCCGCGGCCGTCGACCTCGACGCCGCGAGCAGTTCCTGGCCGGCGGTCGTTGATCTGGTCAGGACCCAGAACCCGATGCTCGCGCGGGCGCTCGAGGGGTGCCGGCCGGTGGCGATCGAGGAGCAGGAGCTGACACTTGCGTTCCCCAGCAGCGCGTCGTTCCTCAAGCGCAAGGCCGAGCAGGACGACTACCGCCGGATCGCGACCGACGCGGTCAAGTCGATCACCGGGCGGCGGCTCGCGCTGCGGTTCGAGCTACGGGAGCTCAATGCGGAGACCGCCCCGCCTGGACGCGAGGTGCTGTCCGGCGACGAGCTCGTGCGACGCTTCATGGAGGAGTTCGACGCGGAGGAGATCCTCGCCGACGACTCTATGAACCGCGACCCAAACGGAAAAGAAGCGGAGGCGTAGATGCCCCAACCGAACATGCAGCAGTTGCTCGCGCAGGCGCAGAAGATGCAGCAGGAGATGATGGCCGCACAAGAGTCGCTCAAGGACGAGGTGGTCGAGGCGACGGCCGGCGGCGGCATGGTCACGGTCAAGGTGACCGGCGACCTGCACGTCAAGTCGATCGAGATCGACCCGGAGGCGGTCGACCCGGAGGACGTCGAGCTGCTCCAGGACATGGTGCTGGCGGCGGTCAACGAGGGCCTGCGCTCGGCGCAGGAGCTGGCCTCGGCCAAGCTCGGCGGGATCGCCGGCGGGCTCGGCGGGCTGGGGCTGCCGGGGCTCTGATCCGCCCGCAGCACGGACGCAACCAGCGATGACCGTCTACGCCCCACCCGTCCAGCGCCTGATCACCGAGCTCTCGAAGCTCCCCGGGGTCGGTGGGCGCACCGCACAGCGGCTCGCATTCCACCTGCTGCGCACGAGCGACGAGGACGCGCTCGCGCTCGCCGACGCGATTCGCGAGGTCAAGGAACGGATTGGCCTGTGTGAGACGTGCTTCAACCTCGCTGACGGCCCGAGCTGCCGGATCTGCGCGGACGAGCGGCGTGACCCGGAGCTGATCTGTGTCGTCGAGGAGCCCTCGGATGTGATCTCGATCGAGCGCACGCACGAGTTCCGCGGGCGCTACCACGTGCTCGGCGGCGCACTGTCGCCGATCGACGGCGTCGATCCGGAGGACCTGAAGATCGCCGAGCTGTACGCGCGCGTGCGGGAAAGCGATCCCGCCCACCCGGTGCGCGAGGTCGTGATCGCTACCAACCCGACCACGACCGGCGAGGCGACCGCGCTCCACATCGCCGAGGGAATCCGCGAGCTGTCCGGGGAGATCAGCGTCACGCGGCTCGCCAGCGGGCTGCCGGTCGGCGCCGATCTCGAGTACGCCGACGAGCTCACGCTCGGGCGTGCGTTCGTGGGCCGCCGCGCGGTCTAGCGGTAGTTGCGACGTTACGCCTTGCCATTAGGCGGGAAAACTGTTCTTTAGCTGATGGCAGAGGTACTGGATCTCAGGGGACGCCAGCCGGTCCGCGACCGGCCGTCCGTGCTGCTCGATCCCACGGGCGCGCGCGCGTGCTCGCGTGGGTCGGACGCGCGGTCGCGCTCGTGTTCCTGCTGTGGCTGGTCGGGCTCGTGGTCGCGGGGCTCGGACTGCTCCCGTCGAGCGCGCTGCCGCTCGGGCGGGCGCTGGTCGGGCCGGCGTCGGCGCCGCCGGCGCTCAGGGCGATGCCCCACCTCACCCAGCCGAAGCTGCTGCACGCCTCAGGCGCGGGTTCCGCGGTCGCGGGGGCGGCGTCCGGCGGGATCACCGCAACCGCGGGGGCGGCCGCAGCCGCCGGCGCCTCGGCGTCCGGACGCTCGACGAGCAGCGGTACGCCTGGCACTCGGGCGTCGAGTGGCGGCGCCCCGACCCACGGCCACGGCAACGGCTCCACGATCGTGAGCGGCAACGGCAACGGCGGGCATGTCGGCAGCGGCGGCTCCTCCGCCACGACCACAACTCCGGCCTCCCAGTCGAACAACGGGCTGCACACGGGCAGCCGCTCCGCCCCCGGCCGGACCCAGAGCCAATCCTCGCCCGGCCACACCAAGACGAGCACCAGCGGTGGATCGAGCAGCTCCTCGGGGGGCAATGGCCACCACACAACCACCACCACCTCCTCCTCCTCCTCCTCCTCGGCAACCCCCGGCAAGTCCGGGTCAAGCCACGGCCACTCGGCCGCTAGCTGAGCCCGACGTGACAGTGACGGAGCGACCCCGTCGCCGCTGGGTGCGCGCGCCCCGGGGTGCGGATCCCGCAGCGGATCTGGAGCCCGCCCGGGCACTGGAAGCTGTTTGCGTTCTACATGCTGGTGCTGCTGGCCGTCGTCGCGTTCCAGGGCTTCGCGACCCATACGATCGGCGCCGGCACCGAGGGGTCGCAGACGGGGAGCGCGCCGATCGCGAACGCTCGCCCGATCCTCGTCGCCCACGGCTCGAGCCTCGCGTCGATCGAGCAGCCGCCGAGGCGCCGGATCGCGCTGACGTTCGACGACGGCCCGAACCCCGTCTGGACGCCGGCGATCGCCGCCGAGCTCCGCCGCGCCGGCATCCCCGCCACCTTTCTTCCTGATCGGCAGCGAGGCGGCGCGGTATCCCGGGATCGTGCGCCAGCTCGTCCGCGACGGCGACCAGCTCGGGAACCACACGTTCACCCACGTGATGCTGTCCGGGGTTCCGACGTGGGAGGGCCGGCTTCAGATCCAGCTCACCGAGGCGGTGATCTCGGGGATCACGGGCCACTACACGCGGCTGCTCCGGCCGCCTTACTCGGCGACACCGGTGGCGGTGACCCCGCAGGACGAGCGGGCGCTCGCGGGCCTCGCTGGCTCGCGCTACTTCGTGGTGCTCGCGAACTACGACTCGAACGACTGGAAGCGCCCCGGCGTACAGCGGATCGTCGCCAACGCGACCCCGCCCGGGAAGACCGGCGGGATCGTGATGCTGCACGACGGCGGCGGCAATCGCTCGCAGACGGTGGCTGCGGTGCGCGAGCTGATCAAGCGCCTGCGGGCGCGCGGGTTCCAGTTCGTGATTGTTTCGCAGCTCGCGGGCATGAGCACCCGCGAGGTCGAGCCGGCCGCCTCGGGATGGCCGCAGAGCCGCGGCTCGATCTTCGTGTTCTCGGTCCGTGTCGCGTACGCGCTGACCACGGTGTTCTCGGTGATCCTGATCGCGATCGGCGTGCTCGTGCTGCTGCGCGCGATCCTGCTGTTCACGCTCGCCAGCCACCACGTCCGGATCAGCCGCCGGCGCGAGGCAGTCGAGCACGCCCCGTCGGTCGGGATCGTCGTTCCCGCCTGCAACGAGGAGGTGGTGATCGAGCGCGCCGTCCGGTCGCTGGCGGCCAGCGACTACGAGGACTTTGAGGTGGTGGTCGTCGACGACGGCTCGACCGACCGTACCGCCGAGATCGTCTCCGGCTCGAGCTCGACAACGTCAGGCTGGTCCGCCAGGACAACGGCGGCAAGGCGGCCGCGCTCAACACCGGAGTCGAGGTGACCGACTCCGAGGTGGTCGTGATGGTCGACGGCGACACCCTGTTCGAGCCCGACACGCTTCAGAAGCCGGTGCGCCCGTTCGCCGATCCCGAGGTGGCCGCGGTGGCCGGCAACACCAAGGTCGGCAACCGGCAGGGGCTGCTCGGGCGCTGGCAGCACATCGAGTACGTGATCGGGTTCAACCTCGACCGCCGCATGTACGAGGTGCTGCAGGCGACGCCGACGGTGCCGGGCGCGGCCGGCGCGTTCCGCCGCGACGCGCTCGCGTTGGTGGGCGGAGTGCCGGGCGACACGCTCGCGGAGGACACCGACCTGACGATCGCGATCGGGCGGACCGGACGGCGCGTCGTGTACGCCGACGACGCACGCGCGTGGACGGAGGCGCCTTCGACGCTCGGCACGCTGTGGCGGCAGCGCTACCGGTGGGCGTTCGGAACCACCCAGGCGGTCTGGAAGCACCGCGGCGCGGTCGTCTCGCGCGATCCCCGCGACCGCAAGATCGGCCACCGCGCGCTCCCGTACATGTTCCTGTTCATGATCGTGCTGCCGGCGCTCGCACCGGCGATCGACCTGTTCGCGATCTACGGCATCGTCTTCAACGGGGCGCTCCGGACGCTCGCGATCTGGGGGATCTTCAACCTCCTCCAGCTGGCCGTCGCGCTGTACGCGTTCCGGCTCGACGGGGAGCCGCTGCGGCCGCTGTGGGCGCTGCCGCTGCAGCAGTTCGTGTACCGGCAGCTGCAGTACCTGGTGATTATCGAGTCGACCGTCAGCGCGCTCCAGGGTGTGCGCTCGTCGTGGCGGCACCTGCCGCGGACGGGAGACGTCGCCGTCGGCACCGGTTAGGACCGGCGCCGGCGGCGAGCTCGCCTTGTGCCGTGGGGCGCGCGTCAGCGCAGCGAGGTCATCCTCATCGTGCCGTGCTCACACACGCTCGTCGGCGGACTGATCGGGCCGACCACGCCCGCAGAGCCCCCCAGCGCCTTGATGCTGTGGGCCTTCGGTTCGCACAGCCCGCGCTTGGGCTCACCCGGGCCCGGAATGTCCGGAGAGAAGCGCAGCTTCCCGGTGGCACTCTTGCCTGGCTTGAGCAGCACCGATCCCGCCCTGCCGCTGGTGATCACCTTCGTCGGCAGATTCTTGCCCTTCGCCCCGAGCAGCTGCAGGTCGGGTTGATTGGTCACCGGGCACGAACGGCGTCCTCGGTTGGTGAGCGTGAGCTTGTACGAGACATTCCCCGCGCCCCTGCTCCCGTTGGTCAAAGTCATCCTCACGCCGAGCTGGCAGCCGCCTCCTGACCCGCTCGCGCTTGCGGCGGCGAACGCGGCGACGACTGCCACCGCCGCGACACAGATCGCCGCGGCCCTACGCTGAACACTGCTCATTTGCCCTCCTATAACACGGAGCGGCGCAGTTGGACCCGCGGTACGTACTCTTCCATGGATGCCCGAAACGCTGGTCATGAAGTTCGGCGGCACGTCGGTCGCCGACGCGGAGCGGATCAAGCTCGCCGCAAGCCGGATCGTCGCCCAGCGCGAGCGCGGCAAGCGCGTGGTCGCGGTGCTGTCGGCGCGCGGCCAGACGACCGACGAGCTGATCGCAATGGCCGAAGAGGTCTCGCCGGATCCCGATCCGCGCGAGATGGACATGCTGCTCTCGACCGGGGAGCGGATTTCGTGCGCGCTGTGCGCGATGGCGATCAACGACCTCGGCCACCGCGCGATCTCGCTGACCGGGTCCCAGGCGGGGATCGTCACCGACACTTCTCACACGAACGCGAGGATCGTCGATGTCCGCGCGAACCGGATCAAGGAGGCGCTCGATGACGAGATGATCGTGCTCGTCGCGGGCTTCCAGGGCGTCTCGACCAGCTACGACGTCACGACGCTCGGCCGCGGCGGCTCCGACACGACCGCGGTCGCGCTGGCGGCGGCGATCGACGCGGAGGTGTGCGAGATCTACACCGATGTATCGGGCGTGTTCACGGCCGACCCACGGCTGGTTCCCGACGCGCGCAAGCTCCCGTACGTGTCATTCGAGGAGATGCTCGAGATGGCCGCGTCGGGCGCCAAGGTGCTGCAGCTGCGGTCGGTCGAGTACGCGCGCACGCACGGCGTGCGGATGCACTGCCGGTCGAGCTTCGACGATGGTCCCGGTACCGTAGTTCTAGGAGAAGAAGAGACCATGGAACACCCGCTGATCACCGCCGTCACCCACTCGACCGAGGAGGCCCGGATCACGCTCCTCGGCGTCCCGGACCGGCCCGGCGCGGCCGCGGCGATCTTCCGGGCGCTCGCCGACGCCAACTGCAACCTCGACACGATCATCCAGAACGAGCCGCTCGGAGAGGGCCGCGAGGCGGAGGTCTCGTTCACGCTTTCTGTCGATGACCTGCGGGCCGCCGAGCAGGCGCTCGGGCCGATCCGCGAGGAGCTCGGGATCGCCTCGATCGACACCGTCCGCGAGATCGGCAAGGTCTCGATCGTCGGCGCGGGAATGCGCTCGCACCCGGGTGTCGCCGCGCAGGTGTTCGAGACCCTCGCGGAGAAGGACATCAACATCGAGATGATCTCGACCTCGCCGATCAAGATCTCCTGTGTGATCCGCGCCGAGGATGTCCCCGAGGCGGTCCGGTCGCTGCACTCCGTGTTCGAGCTCGGCGCCGCCGACGTGCGCGAGGAGCGTCCGATCGGCCAGGAGGCCAGATGAGCTCGGGGCTACGGGTCGCGGTGGTCGGCGCCACCGGCGTCGTCGGCACGACGATGCTGAGGGTGCTGCGCGAGCGCTCTTTCCCGGCCTCGGAGATCGTCGGCTTCGCGTCCGAGCGCTCCGATGGTCGCGAGCACGAGGGCCTGGTGGTCCGCGGCCTCACCCCGGCGGCCGACCTCGACGGCTTCGACATCGCGCTGTTCTCCGCGGGCGCATCCCGGTCGCGGGAGTGGGCGCCGCGGTTCGTCGAGCGCGGCGCGACGGTGATCGACAACTCATCGGCGTTCCGGCGCGATCCTGAGATCCCGCTCGTCATCGCCGAGGTCAACCCGCACGCGCTCGAGGGACATCGCGGCCTGATCGCCAACCCGAACTGCACGACGATGGCGATGCTGGTCGCGCTCGCACCGATTCATCGCGCGGTGGGGATCGAGCGCCTCGTGGTCTCGACCTATCAGTCGGTGTCCGGCACCGGCAAGGCGGCGGTCGACGAGCTCGACGGCCAGGCGCACGCGAACCTGCACGGAATGGAGATGCCGGAGCCCGAGATCTACCCGGAGCCGATCGCATTCAACGTAATCGGGGCGGCCGGCAGCTTCGCCGACGGCGACGACCACACCGACGAGGAGCGCAAGATGATGTTCGAGACGCGCAAGATCCTCGAGGACGAGTCGATCGGGGTGGCCGTCACGTGCGTGCGCGTCCCGGTGCGGGTCGGCCACTCCGTGTCCGTCAACGTCCAGACGCGCGAGCCGCTGTCGGCCGAGGACGCTCAGTCGCTGCTGCGCGGCGCGCCAGGGTTGGTCGTCGAGGACGTGCCGACGCCGCTTCGCGCGGTGGACCGCGACGAGGTGTTCGTCGGGCGAATCCGCCGCGACGAGTCCCATCCGCGCGCGCTGAGCATGTTCGTCGTCGGCGACAACCTCCGCAAGGGTGCGGCGACGAACGCCGTTCAGATCGCCGAGGTGCTGGTCGAGCGCGGGTGGGTCCGGCCTACCGCCGAGCCAGCAGCTCGCGCCGCGTCTTGACGCCCAGCTTGCGGTAGACCCGCCGCGCGTGCGAACGCACGGTCTCGATGCTGACGTTGAGCTCGTTGGCGATCTCGGCGTTCGACCGCCCCTCCTGCAGCAGCTCCATCACCTCCGCCTCACGCGGCGTCAGCCGGTCCGGTCCGGGGGGCGGCGCGGGCGTGTCCTGCGCCGACGGCAGCACGTGCAGCCCGCGGGAGGCCAGGTGGATCGCGTGCAGGATGTCGCGCGCCTCGCTCGCCTTCGACAGGCACGCGGTAGCGCCAAACGCGAGCATCTGGCGCGATTCGTTGACGGTCGGCCGGTTAGCGATCACGACCAGCTTCGTGTTCGGGAACCGGCGATGCAGCTTCCGAAGCTCGGCGGCGCTTTCGAGCGACCCGAAGTTGACGATCGCCACCTCAGGCCTGGCGGCGCCGAGCACCTCGCCGAGCCGCTCGTGCTCGACGCCGTCCGCGACCAGCTCGACGCTCTCGTCTTCGTCGATCAGCGCGCGGAGCCCCCGCGCGACGATGTCCTCGAACCGCGCGACCGCGACGCGAATCGGCTTGCGGGTGACGATTATCGTGGGATGCCGCCTTTGATCACGCTGAGGGTATCGGCAGGTGTGGGGGAGGGGTGAAGTGGGTATCACCCGATCGAGTCGTCCGATATCACCCCAATTTCACCCCACGGAGGGGACGACAAAAGGCCGAGACTAAGCCACTATCTCCGTGCCGATTGCCGAGGGATGCGGGTCCCTCGGAAGAGACTTTCAATCGGGACGAATCACAGGGTACGACGAGAGCGAGCGACCGGGCTCGCTCTTCGTCGTTAAGGAGCAGGATCGTCTGGCCCGCCCGCGGTTTGTCAGGCCCGCCCGCGGTTTGTCAGGCCCGCCCGCCGTGCGGGGCGGAGGGATCGGGCTCCTCGGGCGGCGGGATCTCGTCCTTGAGTCGCTGTTGGGCGGCGTCGAGGCGTTCGGACGCGTCCCGGGCGGCCTTGCCGCCGGCACGCGAGTCGGGTTCGTCGCTTCCGCCGCGGCCTCGGAACCCCGACAGCAGCCTCCCGACGAGACCTCCGCCGGGCGGCCGGGCCACTACGCGGCCGCGACGACCGACGTCGACCAGTCGATCACCGAGGTCGGGCGCACGACGTGCTTGGTCATCCCGAGCTCCTTCGGCGACAGCCCGAGCGCGAGCCCGACGAGCTGCGGAAGGTGGAGCACCGGCAACCCGAGCTCGCGGCCGACGACCTTCGAGGCGAGCGGCTGCTGCAGGTCGAGGTTCAGATGGCAGAGCGGGCACGGCACGACCAGGCAGTCGGCTTCGGCGTCGATCGCGTCGCCGAGGTGGCGGCCAGCCTGCGTCAGCGAGGCGTCCTTGTTCATCGTGATGATCGGGAAGCCGCAGCACTTGTAGACCCCGGCGTAGTCGACGACCGTGCCGCCCAGCGCCTCGATCACCTGATGCAGGTAGCGATCGCGGGGGTGCTCGTGGTCGATCCCGAGCCGGTTGACCGGCCGCACGATGTAGCAGCCGTAGAACGGCCCGACGCGCAGATCGGTGAGCGGCCGCTTGACCCGCGAGCGCAGCTCGTCGAGCCCGATCTCCTCGACCAGCAGCCACAGGAAGTTCTTGTTGGTGAGGCCCTTCTCGTACTTCAGCCCCTCGCCGGCGAGATGAGCGTTGACGTGCTCGCGGTACTCGGTGTTGGCGTCGAGCCGCTCCTGACATTCCGACTGGGCGCCCTGGCAGGTCGAGCAGATGTTCATCATCAGCTCGCCGTCGGTCTGCTGGGCGAGCGCGAACGTCCGTGCGTTGAGCGTGTCGGCGAGCTCCTGGTTGTGCTCGGCGATCACCCCGGCGCCGCAGCACGCGGCGCGGTCGAGCTCGATCAGCTCGATGTCGAGCAGCGGCGCGACCTTCGCCATCGATCCGTGCAGCTCCGGGGTGAAGCCGCGGCTCACGCATCCGGGCCAGTAGGCGACCTTCATCACTCAGCCTCCTCAGTCTCGGACTCCGTGTCGGGCTCCGGCTCGGGCACCGAGGGCTCGGCGGGCGGCTCGCGGTCGGCCGCGCCGACCGTCTCGTCGGCGATGTGATCGTCGGGCTCGTCGTCGTGCGGGGCGTGGTCGGGCACCTGGTCCTCGTCCTCGTTCCCGCTCACGTACAGGTTCAGCTCGAGCCGGGGCTCGTGGCCTTCGACCTCCTTGTATATCTCCTTGACCTGCTTGAGGTCCTGCTTGGGGATCTTGTGGCCGAATAGCGCCAGCTTCGGTGAGACCTTCCCGCGCAGCACGGCGGGCACGATCGACGACAGCGACGAGAGCAGCTGTCCGGCGGCCGCGGGGTGAAACTTGCCGAACCAGGAGTCGCCGCCGTAGCTGCGCGGCAGCAGCTCCGCCTCGTGGAGCAGTCCGTAGTCCTCGATCAGCGTCACGAACGACCGCTCGTGCCGGTTGCCGTTGTTGCGGTCGTTGATGTGGAAGTCGTCGCCGGCCAGGCGCCGCAGCCGCATGATCTGACTCATCGGGTCGACGCCCTTCGGGCACGCGTCGATGCAGCTGAAGCAGTGGGTGCAGTCGTAGATGCCCTGCTCGTCCTCGGACAGGTCCTTGAGCCGCTCCTTGTGGTCGGCGTCGCGTGGATCGCCGACGAACCGGTACGCCTTGGCGAGCGCGGCCGGGCCGATGAACCCGGGGTCGACCTCCATCGACAGGCAGTCCGAGACGCACGCACCGCACTGGATGCAGGCCATCGTCTGGGTGATGTCGACCATGTTCTCGTGCGGGACGATGTATTCGCGCTCGGGGACCGGCTCCTTGTTGATCAGCCACGGAGTGACGCGCTGGATCTTCTTCCAGTGGACCGCGTCCATGTCGACGATCAGGTCGCGGATCACGGGCATGTTGCCCATCGGCTCGACGCTGATCACGTTGCCGCCGGCGGCGTCCCCGTTCTCCTCGGGTTTCCACCCGGCGTCGTGTCCGCGCTCGGCCGCCTCGTCGAGGTGGGTGTTGCACGCCAGTCCGGGCTTGCCGTTCATCCGCACCCCGCACGAGCCGCAGATCGCCTGCTGGCACGAGCAGCGGATCCCGATCGACCCGTCCGTGTCGTCCTTGACCTGCAGGATCGCGTCGAGCACCGACTGCTTCGGCTCCAGGTTTACGGTGTGATCCTCCCAGTAGGCGGCGCCGCCCGACTGCGGGTCGTAGCGGCGGATCCTCAGCGTGTATTCGGGCATCAGCGGACCTCCTTCACTAGTAGGTCCTCTCCTCTGGCTGCCAGCGGGTGATCGTGACCGGCGAGTAGCTGACCTTCGGGGCATCGGCGCCGTCCAGCGAGATGTCGATGTGCTTGAGCCACTCCTGGTCGTTGCGCTCCGGGAAGTCGAGCCGGAACTGGGCGCCCCGGGACTCCTTGCGCTCCTGCGAGGCGACCACGATCGCCTCGGCGCAGTCGAGCATGTATCCGAGCTCGATCGCAGCGATCACGTCCTGGTTGAAGACGGTGCCGTGGTCGTCGATCGCGGCGTTCGCGGCCTCCTGCTTGAGCCGGCGGACGATCTCGAGCGCCTTCTCGAGGCCCTCGGCGTTCCGGAACACGGCCACGTACTCGTTCATCGTCTCGCCGAGCTCGTTCTTGATCACGCCGATTCGCCGCCCGCCAGGCTTGCGGTTCATGATCGCGTCGATCTCGCGCTGCGCGTCGTTGACCCGTGAGACGGGGGTCGATGGCATCGGCATCTGCATCGCCCGCTTGGCCGAGTGCTCGCCCGAGCGGCGCCCGAAGATCAACGTGTCGAGCAGCGAGTTGGCGCCGAGGCGGTTGCCGCCATGGACCGACACGCACGCGACCTCGCCGGCGGCGTACAGGCCCGGGATCGTCGTTAGCCCGTCGCTGTCGGTCTTGACGCCGCCCATCATGTAATGGTTCCCGGGGCGGATGTGGATCGGCTCGCGGGTGATGTCGACCCCCGCGAAATCGCGGCCGATGTTGACGATCTCCCTCAGCGCCTCGAGTGTGCGGCGACGTGGGACCTTGGTGATGTCCATCGCCACGGTGCCATCGGGGAACCCGCGGCCCTCGTTGATCTCGGTCTGCTCGGCGCGCGAGACGACGTCGCGCGAGGCCAGCTCGAGCTTGTTGGGCGCGTACTTCTCCATGAACCGCTCGCCCTTGGCGTTCAGCAGCCACGCGCCCTCGCCGCGCGCGCCCTCGGTGATCAGGAGGCCGTTGCCCGCAAGCGTCGTCGGGTGATACTGGACCATCTCCATGTCCATCAGCTTGGCGCCGATCCGGTACGCCTGGGCCATCCCGTCGCCGGTCACGATCAGCCCGTTGGTCGTCGGCTTGTACGCCTGGCCGGCGCCGCCGGAGGCGAGGATCGTTGCCTTCGCGTTGAACAGCTCGAGCCGGCCGTCGCGCAGGTTGCGGCAGATCGCGCCGACGCACCGGCCCTCCGCGTCCTGGATCAGGTCGGTCGTGAACCACTCCTCGAAGCGGTCGACCGTCTCGTGGTGCTTCATCAGCTGCTCGTAGAGCACGTGCAAGATCGCGTGGCCGGTGATGTCGGCCACGTAGTACGTGCGCGCCTGGGAGGCGCCGCCGAACGCGCGGGTGCCGAGATGGCCGGTCGCGTTGCGGTGGAAGGTGACCCCGGCGTGCTCCAGCCACAGGATCTCGTTCGGCGCCTCGCGGGCCATGATCTCGATCGCGTCCTGGTCGCCCAGGTAGTCGGAGCCCTTGACGGTGTCGAAGGCGTGCGACTCCCAGCTGTCCTCGGGGTTCAGCGCGGCGTTGATCCCGCCGGCCGCCGCGACGCTGTGGGAGCGGACGGGGTGGACCTTGGAGACGATCGCGACCGACGCGCCCTCCTCGGCCGCCGCCAGCGCGGCCCGTTGTCCGGCGAGGCCGGCGCCGATGATCAGCACGTCGTGAGAGGGCACTCAGCCGGATTGTATTTTTTGGCGGGCCAGGGCGCGGCGAGGGGTGGAGCGTCAGTCGGGTCGGGGCGGCGGTTGGGTCGGCGTGGGGCGGTGCTGGGGCCGCGCTGGGGGCGGCGCGGGGCGGTGCGGCGTCGTGCGTCGGGGCGGGGCGGGTGTGTGCGTCACGAACGCGGCCACGGGTCCACTTCCAACGATCCGCGAACGGATCCGCGAACGGATCCGCGAACGGATCCGCGAACGCGACAACCGCGCCTGCGACCGCCACGCCCGTCGCGTTTGCCCGCCAGGAGCGGGTGAACGCGGATTCACCGTGAGCGGGGGGCGCGGATGTCGCGTTCGCCCGCGGCCCGCCCGCGCCTCCTATCCGGCCCGCCCGCGCCCCGTATCCGGCCCGCCCGCGCCTCCTATCCGGCCCGCCCGCGCCCCGTATCCGGCCCGCCCGCGCCTCCTATCCGGCCCGCCCGCGCCTCCTATCCGGCCCGCCCGCGCCCCGTATCCGGCCCGCCCGCGCCCCGTATGCGGCCCGCCCGCGCCTCCTATCCGGCCCGCCCGCGCCCCCTATCCGGCCCGCCCGCGCCCCGGGCGCGGCTCGGCCCGAACGTACCACGATCCCTGCCGGCAATACGATCGGGTGACGTTGGGGTCGGCTGCCGCCCCTAACGTCACGCGATCGACCAGGGTGGGTGGAGGTTGTGACGGTTTCGGTCGCCGTGGCGCGCGGGTTCAATCGGCCCCCGCCTGCGCCTCCGTACGTCAACGCCCTCCGCTCAATACGCGCCTGTCGACTTAGGGCTCGCTCAGACCCCTAACACGACAACGGACCGGGCGCGCTTCACTGCTGTCGTTTTGGGCCGGCTCCGAACGCCGCGCGGGCCCGGCGCGCCCATGCGAGCCCGACGCGCCACGGCCGCCGAGAACGCTGCGGCCCTCCGAAACGCCTCGCCTACGCCGCGCCCCCGAACGCCGACTGCAGGGCGCGGCGGACCCGGTCCACGGTGACCACGCCTCGAAGCACGCCCTCGCGATCGACGGCCATCACGGCTCCGAGCTTCCCGAACGACTCCGAGGACAGGACCTCGGTGATCGGGCGGGTCTCGTCGATCTGCCAGCCGACGCCGTTCTCCGAGTCGGCGAAACCGCCGACCGTGAGCCAGTTCTGGCCGCCGTCGATGGCCTCCTGAAGCCGCTCGCGCCGCGCGATACCGAGCAGATGCCCCGAGTCGTCGATCACCGGGAACCAGTCCCAGCCGTAGCGCAGGAAGAACTCGTCGAGCGCCTGCGCGACCGGCGTGTCGGCGCGGATCGCGACGGGTTGGGGATCCATCACATCGCTGACCGTCACCCCCTCGATCCGTTCGGTCAGCGCGGTCTGGACAAGCGCCCCGCGCGCCGACTGCCAGAGCAGGAACGAGATCGCGATCAGCCACAGCCCGGTGAAGTTCCGGTACGCGAACAGCACCCACAGGGCCAGGCCGGCGAGCAGCAGCGCGAACCCCTCGCCCATCTTCGCGGCGACCCGCGTGCCACGCACCTTGTCTCCGGTCACCTTCCACACGATCGACCGCGCGATCCGTCCTCCGTCGAGCGGGAACGCCGGGATCAGGTTGAACACCAGCAGCAGCACGTTCCAGAACAGCAGCCAGCTGAGCGACAAGAGCACCGGCGTGATCCGGACGGTGTCGTCGAGCTTGGCGGCGTGCCAGAGGCGGTTCGGGCCGACGATCGCGAGATCGATCCCGAGGCACAGGAGCACGAACAGCGCGGTCGCGGCCGGGCCGGCGGCGGAGATCTTGAAGTCCTCGCCGGGCGAGGCGGCGTCGCGGCTCATCTGCGTGAGTCCCCCGAACAGGAACAGGTCGATGCGCTTGACCTCGATTCCCTGGCGGCGGGCGACGAGCGCGTGCCCGAGCTCGTGGATGATCAGCGACCCGAACAGCACCAGCACGGTGATCACGGTCGTCAGATACGCGACCCCGTCGGAGCTGTGCAGCACGGTATGGAAGCTCGGCGAGAGCAGGAAGATCGTCAGGAACAGGACCAGGAACCAGGTACGGTCCAACCCGATCCGGATGCCGAACAGATCAGCCAGCTTGATCGATCCTCGGCGGAACATGCTGCAATGGTCGCATAGGTCGCCGGATGGGCACCCGGCGTTAGAGCACCACAGGAGGCGAGGCGGATGACAGGACCGATCGAACAATTGCGGGAGCGGACCGCAGAGCTCTCGGACCTGGGTCACGCCGCGCAGCTACTCGAGTGGGATCAGCAGACGATGATGCCCCGCGAGGGAGGTGCCGGCCGCGCCGAGGGGCGCGCCACACTCGAGCGCCTCAGCCACGGGATGTTCGTCTCCGAGCAGACCGGCGAGCTGCTCGAGCGGGCGCGCGAGGCGCTCGACGGCGCCGACCCCGACTCCGACGAGGCGCGGCTGGTGGCGGTCACCGCCCGGCGGCGCGACAAGGCGATCCGCGTCCCGACCGAGCTGACCGCCGAGATTGCGCGCGCCGGGTCGCTCGGGCAGGACGCATGGGTCAAGGCGCGCGCGAGCTCAAATTTTCACGAGTTTGCCCCGTATCTCGAGCACAACTTCGAGCTGGCGCGCCGCTACGTGGACTGCTTCGAGGGCTACGAGAGCGCATACGACGTGCTCCTCGACGACTACGAGCCGGGCATGAAGAGCACCGAGGTGGCGCGGCTGTTCGACGAGCTGAAGCGCGAGCTCGTGCCGATGATCGCGACGCTCGCCGAGAACGCCGGCCGCGTCGATGCGACGGTGCTCGAGGGCGCGTTTCCGATCGACCGACAGCGCCGGCTGGTCGCGGAGGTAGTCGAACGGATGGGGTACGACGCCGCCAGCTGGCGGATGGACGACGCCGTGCACCCGTTCGCGACCTCGTTCGGGAACCGCGACGTGCGGATCACTACCCGGTGGGACGAGGCGAACCTGGCTCCGGCGCTGTACGCGGCGATGCACGAGTGCGGCCACGGGCTTTACGAGGCGGGGATCGCCGACTCGCTTCAGCGCACGCCGCTCGGGCAGGTCGAGTCGCTCAGCATGCACGAATCCCAGTCGCGGCTGTGGGAGAACATGGTCGGGCGCGGGCGGCCGTTCTGCGGAGTGCTCGCGCCACGGATCGCCGACGTGTTCTCGGATGCGGTCCCGAACCTGGACCCCGACGCCTTCTATCGGGCCGTCAACCGGGTCTCGCCGTCGTTCATCCGCGTCGAGGCCGACGAGGCCACGTATGGCCTGCACGTGATCCTGCGGTTCGAGCTCGAGCAGCAGCTGATCGACGGGAAGCTCCCGATCGCGGACCTGCCCGAGGCGTGGAACGCGCGCTTCAAGGACTACTTCGGGCTCGAGGTCACCGACGACACGCTCGGCGTGCTCCAGGACGTGCACTGGTCGTTCGGGGCGATCGGCTACTTCCCGACCTACTCGCTCGGCAACCTGATCGCCGGCCAGCTCTGGGAGCGCGCGCATCGCGACATCCCCGAGCTCGACGAGCGGCTGGCGGCCGGACAGCTCGGCGAGCTGCGCGAATGGCTGCGCGAGCACGTCCACCGGTACGGCTCGAAGTTCTCGACCACCGAGCTGCTCCAACGAGTCGTCGGCGGCCCGATCGAAGTCGGCCCGTTCGTCTCCTACTTGAGACGCAAGCTGTCCGACGTCTACGACGTCGCGCTGTAGGAGGCGCTAGAGCGAGTCGAGCGCCGCGTTGAGCGTCGCGCTCGGCCGCATCGCCGCGGTCATCCGCTCGGGGTCGGGGAGGTAGTAGCCGCCGATCTCGACCGGTGCGCCCTGCACGGCGTTCAGTTCCTCGACGATCTGCTGCTCGCCGGCCGCGAGGCGTCCGGCGAGCGGCCGGAACCGATCCGCGAGCTCGAGGTCCGTGTCCTGGCCGGCCAGCTCCTGAGCCCAGTACAGCGCGAGATAGAAGTGGCTGCCGCGGTTGTCGAGCTCGCCGGTCTTTCTCGAGGGCGAGCGATCCTCCTCGAGCACCCGCCCGATCGCGCGGTCGAGCGTGTCGGCGAGCAGCTTCGCCCGCGGGTTACCGTCGTGCTCGGCGAGCAGCTCGAGCGACGGGCCGAGCGCCAGGAATTCCCCCAGCGAGTCCCAGCGCAGGTGGTCTTCCTTGAGGAACTGCTGGACGTGGCGCGGCGCCGACCCGCCCGCGCCGGTCTCGAACAGCCCGCCGCCCGCGATCAACGGCACGATCGACTGCATCTTCGCGCTCGTACCGAGCTCAAGGATCGGGAACAGGTCGGTTAAGTAATCGCGCAGAACATTTCCGGTAACCGAGATGGTGTTCTCGCCGGCACGGGCCCGCTCGAGCGTGAACCGCGCGGCGCTCGCGACGTCGAGCACCTCGATCTGCAGGCCGTCGGTGTCGAGCTCGTCGAGCGCCGGCCGGACCTTGTCGAGCAGCTGCGCGTCGTGCGCGCGCGTCTCGTCGAGCCAGAACACGGCCGGCCACCCGGTTGCCCGCGCCCGCGTGACCGCCAGCCGGATCCAGTCCTGGATCGCCGCGTCCTTGGTCTGGCACATCCTCCAGATGTCGCCTGGCTCGACCTCGTGCTCGAGCAGCGTCGCGCCGTCCTGGTCGACGACCCGCAGCGTACCCGGGTCGGCGATCTCGAACGTCTTGTCGTGCGAACCGTACTCCTCGGCCGCCTGCGCCATCAGCCCCACGTTCGGGGTCGTCCCCATCGTCGCGGGGTCGAACGCGCCGTGCTCGCGGCAGTGCTCGACGGTCGCGGCGTACAGCGGCGCGTACGAGTGGTCGGGGATCACGTACTTGGTGTCCTGCTGCTCGCCGTCGGCGTTCCACATCTGACCGGAGGAGCGGATCGCGGCGGGCATCGACGCGTCGATGATCACGTCGCTCGGCACGTGCAGGTTGGTGATCCCGCGCTCGGAGTCGACCATCGCGAGCGCCGGGCGGTCGTTGCGCCACGGGATCTCGGTCCCCGCCGGCAGCGCGCCGAGCCCGTCGTTCGGGCTCCACCCTGGAGCGTCGAGGTCGGGGAAGAACGCCCGAACCGCGTGCCCGAAGATGATCGGGTCGGAGACCCGCATCATCGTCGCCTTGAGGTGGATCGAGAACAGCACACCCTGCTCGCGCGCCTCGGCGATCTGAGCGGCGAGGAACCGGTCGAGGGCCGCCCGCCGCATCACTGCCGCGTCGAGCACCTCGCCTCCAAGCACGGCGATCGAGTCCTTCAGCACGGTGCTCGAACCGTCTGCCGCGACGTGCTCGATTCGGACCGTCCCCGCGTCCCTGACGGTCACTGAATGCTCGGTCGAGCGGAAGTCGCCGTCGCTCATCGTCGAAACGTGCGAGCGGGAGCCGCGTGACCAGGGGCCCATCGAGTGAGGGTGCCTGCGGGCGTACTCCTTGACGGCGGCGGAGGCGCGTCGGTCGGAGTTGCCTTGGCGGAGCACCGGGTTCACGGCGCTCCCCTTCACCCGGTCATAGCGAGCGCGGACCTCGCGCTGCTCGTCGTCGGCCGGCTCCTCCGGGTAATCGGGGAGCGGGAATCCCTGCTCCTGGAGTTCGGCGATCGCGGCCTTCAGCTGCGGCCCCGAGGCGCTGACGTTGGGGAGCTTGATGATGTTCGCGTCGGGGGTCTTGACGAGCTCACCGAGCTCCGCGAGCGAGTCCGGGACGCGCTGATCGTCGTCGAGCCTGTCGGGGAACTGGGCGAGGATCCGCCCGGCCAGCGAGATGTCGCGGAGCTCGAATTCGACGCCCGCGGCGCCTGCGTACGCGCTCAGGACCGGCAGCAGCGAGCGGGTGGCGAGCGCGGGCGCCTCGTCGGTGTACGTGTAGACGATCCTCATCCGCTCGGCACCCTACCTACAGCGTTCGTGCTGAGAACGCGTCGGCGAATCGCGGGTAGGCGCCGCGAGGGTTACCGGCGCTGCCGGTCGTTGGTCAGTGAACGGTCGCCGCGATGACCTTGATCTTCGCTGTGGTGTCGAGGCTGGGGAGCTTGGCGGTGTTGCGCGCCCTCACGCGGCATACCGTGCCCCCGAGCGCCGAGCCGCGGCTGAGAATCTTGACGTAGCGCTTGCCCGGCCCCGAGACCACGGCCTGGCAGTAGTACCTGGCGCGCTTGTACTTGAGAGCCGACGGATACCGCACGTCGAACGACTTGGTCCTCCCGGCGGGCAGCACGAACGTCTTGCTCCGCGACACCCGAGGGACGGGAGGCTTGCCACCGAGGCGACCACAGTTTGCGTTGTTCACCGACCAGTCCGGCATGGTCGTGGCGCAGAAGGTGGCGCCGTCGAATTTCGCGAATGAAAGTTGCCGGCGCCCATGACGGCTTCGGACAGGTTGGCGCCGGACAGGTCGGCGTTGGGCAGCTGGTCGCCGTCGAGGCGGGCCCGGACCAGGGTGGCGTCGGAGAGGCCGGTGTGGGAACCGTCGGCCCCCGGCATGTTGGCTTGGTTCAGCGTGGCGTGGGACAGGTCGGCATGGTCGCCCAGCTGAACGTGCGGCATGTTGACGTTGTCCAGGTTGGCGTGCACCAGCTTGGCGCCGTCCAGGTGGGCTCCGTACAGGTCGGTGTGGCCGGACAGGTTCGCGTAGGACAGGTCGACACCGGCAAGTTCGGCGGAGGCAAGGTTGGCGCCCGGGCAGTTCGTGTGGTGATCGGGAGTGGGGTTGTCCACGATCTCGCAGCCGTTGACGGTCCTCGCGCCGGCGCTGGGCACCTCGGCGATCGCCAGCAAAGCCAGTGGCGCGGACAACAGTGCAACCAGCCGCACCACGAAGGAACGTCGAAGAGATGACATCCGAAGCCTCCTGTTCGGAGCGCCCACCACCGATGGAGCCCCCATCCGTTAGCCGATCCAGCATGTCAGCGCCCACAGGACCTGTCAACCACGTCGGACCCTGCTGGGCTTGCCCTGGGCGTTCGAGACCGGACGCTCGGGAAACCGCGGGTATACATTTCCGCCCGACACCCGACCCAGGAGATGAGCAATTGCCTGATAGCCCTGTACGAGTAGCGGTCACCGGGGCGGCCGGACAGATCGGTTACGCGCTGCTGTTCCGGATCGCGAGCGGGCAGCTGCTCGGGCCCGGCACCCCGGTTCACCTTTCGCTGCTCGAAATCCCGGCCGCGGTCAAGGCGGCCGAGGGAACCGCGATGGAGCTCGAAGACTGCGCGTTCCCGCTGCTCGCGGGCGTCGACATCCACGATGATCCGAAAAAGGCTTTTGACGGCGTGAACATCGCGCTGCTGGTCGGCGCGCGCCCGCGTACCAAGGGGATGGAGCGAAGTGACCTGCTCGAGGCCAACGGCGGGATCTTCAAGCCGCAGGGCAATGCGCTCAACGACCACGCCGCCGACGACGTCAAGGTGCTGGTGGTCGGCAACCCGGCGAACACCAACTGCCTGATCGCGCAGTCGAACGCGCCTGACATTCCGTCCGAGCGGTTCACCGCGATGATGCGACTCGACCACAACCGTGCGATCGCGCAGCTGTCGAACAAGACGGGCGCCGCGGTGGGCGACATCAAGCGGATGACGATCTGGGGTAACCACTCCGCCACGCAGTACCCGCACATCTTCGACGCGACCGTGAGAGGAAGACCCGCGGCAGAAGTCGTGACTGATCAGGAGTGGCTCGAGAACGACTTCATCCCGACCGTTCAGAAGCGCGGCGCGGCGATCATCGAGGCGCGTGGCGCGTCGAGCGCCGCGTCCGCCGCGAACGCCGCGATCGACCACGTTCACGACTGGGTGCTCGGGACGCCTGAGGGCGACTGGGTGTCGATGGCGATCCCGTCGGACGGTTCCTACGGCGTCGACGAGGGAATCGTCTCCGGCTTCCCGGTCACCACCAAGAACGGCAACATCGAAATCGTCCAGGACCTCGACCTGAACGACTTCGCCCGCTCACGTATCGATGTAACGGTTTATGAGCTGAAGGAAGAGCGGGAAGCGATTGAGCAACTAGGCCTGATCTAGTAGTTGCTTCTCAACCGCTGACACCGCCTGTCCAGGAGCACGGGTACTCCTCCTCGGGTCTACTCGCGTAAGCGGTAGACACGAGGAGGACGCCCCGGGCTCCTAGATCAAGAGGCCGGGTGCCAGCCCTGGCCGTCCTTGCGGACCTGGCCCTCAGTAGCCAGCTTGGGCAGAACGCGGTACAGGTAGTTGGGCTCGATACCCATCGCCGTCGCGATCTCGGGGATCGTGATGCCCGGGCGCTCGGCCACGAGCTTGAGCGCCTGGTTGGCGCGGGTGTTGCCGCCACGGCGGCCGCGGCCGCGACCCGTCCGGCGGCCGTTCGCCGATCGGCGCGCGCGGGTCTTGCGGTTACGCGAACCAGGTGGGCGACCCGGTCCGCGGCGGGCGCCGGCCAGCGCCGTACGCGCCGCCTCCAGCCGCGACATTTCCTGCTTGAGCTCGTCGAGGCGAGCGTCGATGTCCTTCACGGCTCTGTCGACAAAATCAGCCAAGTGAATCTCCTCGGTCCTTGGGTAACTAGGCCCCCGTGAGGACACGATACACCTGCTTATGTTGTCTGTGTCAACTTCGGTCTAAGAGTTGCTTCAGCCGCGTCAGTGAATTGTTGGCCTCACGCTCGGACGCGGCGCCAACGATCACCCTGCTCGCGACGATCCCCAAACGCCCGCCGGGCGGCGTGAATTCGTTGGTGTACTCGAACACCGTGGCGTGCTCGCCGTTGGGTGACAGGTCGTACCTGATCCGTGCACGAGAATGTGCAGGACCCCGGCCCTCCCATTCAGCGTGACTGGGGGGGTTCACGTCGACAAGCGTCCAGTGAACGTTGAATGACACGCCGCGCAGGTGCAGGACCTGATCCATCGTGGAACCCCTGCGCAGCGGCTTGTCCGATACGTTCCGAACCGCGCGGTGGATGGTCACCCAGTCCTTGAACCGTGAGGGGTCCATCGCCGTCTCCCAGACACGGTCGATCGGCGCGTCGACATCGATCTTCACTTGCACACCGCTCATTGTCGGTCGGCAGACCCTAACGGGCGGCCAGCGGCTCGGTTGCCTCCCATTCCCGTAGCGCGCGCTCGATCGCGGCGTCGAGCGAGTGCAGCGTCACACGCAGCAGCTCCGACGCGCTGTCGCCGGCGGGCAGCAGGTCGTACTCGAGGCTCTCCATCAGCGGCCCGACCAGCGCGTGATCCTCGCCGGCGATCAGTGCCGCCACGCGGCTGGCGATCGGGGTGAGCGTGAGGCGCTTGAGTGGCAGCGTCAGCCGCCCGACGAGCATGTGATCGCGGATCCGCTCGATCAACTCGCCGTAGGTGACGAGCTCGGGGCCGGCTGCGTCGAGCGATCGGCCACAGCCCGCGTCGCTGGTCGCGGCACGCGCGAGCATCTCGACGATGTCGCGCTCGTCGATTGGGCTCGTCTGCCGCGTCCGCCAGGCCGGCACCGGGATCACCGGCATCCGCTCGACGAGCCGCACCAGGAACCTGAACGAGCGCGACCCGGCTCCGATCACGATCGACGCCCGCAGCGCTATCGAGCACGGGCTCGCGTCGAGCAGGATCTGCTCGACGGCCAGCCGGCTCGCGAGGTGCGGCGAAGCGACGCCCCCGGCCGGGATCGGGCCGCCCAGGTACACGACCCGCTCGACGCCAGCGGTCCGCGCCGCACGCGCGAAGTTCTCGGCCGCGGCCCGCTCGCGGGTGGTGAAGGACCCGTCCGGCGAGCGCTCCATCGAGTGGATCAGGAAGTACGCGACGTCGACGCCTTCGAGCGCCTCATCGAGGCCATCGCCGGTGATCGCGTCGCCGGCCAGCACCGGGATCCCGTTAGGGGCGGTGGCGCGGCGCCGGCTGAGGCCGCGCACGGCATGGCCGTCCGCGACCAGCCGCGGCGCGAGCCGCGAACCGATGTAGCCGGTGATCCCGGTGACGAGCACGTTCATCGCCGTTCGCCTGCCCAGGGGCCGGGACGCACGAAGCTCGGGTCGAGCGCCCGCGCGGCCCCGGCACCAGACAGCGCGAGCGCTGTGTCGAATTCCGAGAGCAGGATCTCGAGCACCCGCTGCGCGCCCGCCGCGCCGTCAACGGCCAATCCCCACAGCGCCGGCCGGCCAACCATCACCGCGCGCGCCCCGAGCGCCAGCGCCTTCAGGACGTCGGTGCCGCGGCGAATGCCACCGTCGACCAGCAACTCGAGCCGGTCGCCGGCCGCCTCGACGATCGGCGGCAGCGCGTCGGCGCCGGACAGCACTGTGTCGAGCTGGCGGCCCCCGTGGTTGGAGACCACGACCGCGCGGGCGCCGTGCTCGGCGGCCAGCACCGCGTCATCGGGCCGCAGCACGCCCTTCACGATCACCGGCAGCGGGCTGTCGGCGGCGAACCGCTCGATGTCCTTCCAGCTCAGGTCGGGATCGATCAGTCCCGCGAACTCCGTTGGGGTCATGCCTCCTTTGACGCCGGCGGCGACCGCACTTGCGACCATCTCGGCGGCAGCGGTCTGATGCCCCGAGCGCAGATCGCGCTCGCGGACGCCGATCACAGGCAGGTCGACGGTGACGACGAGCGCCTCATATCCGTGCTCGGCGGCGCGCGCGGCCAGCTCCCGTGAGACGCCGCGGTCGGCGAACACGTACAGCTGGAACCAGCGCGGCGCGCCGGGTACCGCCTCGGCCAGCTGGGGCGCGCTGGTCGTCGCGAGCGTCGACAGGCAGATGATCGCTCCGGTCGCGGCCGCCGCCGTCGCCATCGCGACCTCGCCGTCGGGGTGGGCCATTCGCTGGAACGCCATCGGCGCGACGATCAGCGGGTGGGGGCGGGGCACGCCGAGCAGCTCGACGCCCGGGTCCCGGGTGCCTACGCCGACCAGCATCCGCGGGAGGATCGCGAGCCGGCGCCAGGCCGCGACGTTG
The DNA here is from genome assembly GCA_963800475.1 of uncultured Solirubrobacterales bacterium. GTDB lineage: Bacteria > Actinomycetota > Thermoleophilia > Solirubrobacterales > Solirubrobacteraceae > Palsa-465. The sequence continues at coordinate 1,233,860 of CAWDAZ010000002.1, forward strand.
TCCCGGAGCGTGAGCTCGTCGCCCGCTCCGCCGACCGCGTACGCGTGAGCGCCCGGGACCATCGAGGCCTCCGCCGCGAGCTCGTAGTCGGCCAGCGAGATCAGCCCGGCCGGGATCGGGGGCCCAGGTCTCCGATCGTCGCTGTCAGCCACCCTGGCAAAGCTACGGAAAATGCGGCAGCTTCATGTCCCGGTTCACGGAATCCCCGCAACTTCCAGCTATTTCGCGATTCGCGAAGTTGTTGCGTTTTCCGGGAATCGAGATTGCAAACATGGCGTGAAGTTCGCTTTGATGACTGCCGCGGTCGACGGAGGAAGCGCCCGCCGACCGGGCCGGACGAGGGTCAAACATCTAGGGGTCGAGGTAACTAATGGCGACTGGTCGCGCGAGGTCGGACAAGGCATGCTGCGATGACTGCTTCTTCCGTCAGAGCCAGCTGTGCGCGATCTCCGAGACCGGTCCGTGTGCGACCTTCCGTCCGGCGCATCCCGAGGGGCTGAGGCCACCGACACAACTGCGGTTCGTGTTCCGCCAGGAGCGCAGGCTCCAGGTCGCGTGGGCGTTCCCGACGGCCAACGAGCAAGTCGCGCTGCACGGCTAGCGCGATAAGAGTCGCGCTGCACGGCTAGCGCGATAAGGTTCCGCGCATGTACTGGCCGCTGATCGGCGGATTCATCGCGGTGTTCCTGATCACGATCCTGGTCGGGTGGATCATGGACACCTCTCGCCGCGGCGACGACCAGGGTCACTGAACGAGATCGCCGCCGGCCGCGACCTCCAGGGGCGCGCCCGACCGGCGTTTCTGGAGCCGCTCCGCGCGGCGCGCGATCCAGTTAGCGCCGGCGGTGTCGGTCAGCCCGTGCGCGATCACCGAGCACAGCACCGTCAGTGCGGCGAGGTTGAAGATCCGCACCCCCGCGGTGATTCGCGACGTCAGGACGAGCAGCGAGAAGGTCATCGTCGAGACGCCCTTCGGCCCGAACCACGACATGAACGCTCGGGTTGCGAAGTCGGTGGCGGTCCTGACGAGGGCCGCGAACACGCCGACCGGACGCGCGACGAACAGCGCGACGACCACGATCCCGACCGCGGCCCAGCCCTCTCCGAACAGTCCGTGCAGGGTCAGCAGCGACCCGAACACCAGGAAGATTCCGACCTTGACGATCTCGACGAGGTCCGCCGCCTGATGCTCGAAGTAGGTGCGGATGTCCGGACGTCTGGTCCCGAGCACGATCGCGGCGACGTAGACCGCGATCAGCCCGTTGCCGTGTGGGGGCAGCTCGGTGATGCCATAGGCCGCGAGCGCGGTGCCGAGCGCGTACAGCGACCTCTGGTAGCCGGGGATTCCCCCCTCGAGGCGCTCGTCGCGCGGCAACAGGCGGGAGGCCAGCCACCCGATCACGAGCCCGGTCGCGAGTCCGACGAGCACGTTCTGGAGCACGAACCGCCACCACACGAAGTGCGAGGCGTTCGCGCCGAGCGCGGTCGTGAGCGCCAGCACCGCCGGCAGCGCGAGCCCGTCGTTGAGTCCCGACTCGAGGTTCAGCGAGTGCCGGATCAGCCTCGGCACCCGGGGGTTGGTGACGACGCTCGAGGACAGCACCGGGTCGGTCGGACACAGCAGTGCGCCGAGCAGGAACGACGCCGTCCAGTTGAGGTTCGTGAGCAGGTGCGTCCCCACCGCGACCACGGCCGCTGTGATCGGCATCGCCAGCACCAGCTTGCGCAGCGGCAGGTGCCACTGTTTCTGGAGCATCTCCGCCTCCACCTCGAGCCCATCGCGGAACAGGATCACGACCAGCGCGATCGTCGCCAGGTCGCCGACGAACGCCGACCGGGGGTTGAAGTGCAGCACGTCGGTCGCGCCGCGGCCGAGCAGGAATCCAACCAGCGCGAACAGCGCCGTCAGCGACAGGAAGCTCCGTCGCGCGAGCCCGGACAGCAACGCCCCAATGACGAGCATCGCCCCGAGCACGAGCACCGCGACCTGGAAGTGATGGGCTGACACGAGCTCCAAGCTACAGTTCGCACGAGAGAGAGGAGCGGTGTGCGGATCACTGTGCTCGGCAAGTCACCCTCGTGGCAGGACGCGGGTGGTGCATGCAGTGGATATCTGGTTGAGGAGGGGGATTACGCCCTGCTGCTCGACTGCGGCAACGGCGTGTTCTCGAAGTTGCGCCGGCACGTCGACTACGTCGACGTCAACACAGTGCTCGTCAGCCACCTGCACGCCGACCATTTCCTCGATCTGGTGCCGTTCAGCTATGCGCTCACGTACGCGCCGCGCCAGCAGCCGGTCCCGGTCGCCGGCTGGCCGGGCACCGACGCGCCCGCGCGGCCGCATCTATACGCGCCGACCGGCGCGGGGGACATGTTCCGCCAGATCGCCGGCTGCTGGGGCAACGACAGGCTCGTCGAGCAGGCGTTCGCGCTCCAGGAGTACAAGCCCTGGGACGAGTTCGAGGTGGGACCGTTTCAGGTCCGGTTCTGCGAGGTGCCGCACTTCACCGAGACGTTCGCGGTCGAGCTGCTCTCCGATCGCGGCGCACGGCTGACATACGGCGCCGATTGCAGCCCCAACGACGAGCTGGTCCGGTTCGCCCAGGACACCGACCTGCTGCTGATCGAGGGGACGCTGCCGCGCCCGGAACGCACCGGTGAACGTGGTCATCTCACCCCGGGAGAGGCCGGCGACCACGGACGCCGAGCCGGCGCCAAACGGCTGGTGATCACGCACTTCTCCGACGAGCTCGATCCGGAGTGGGCCCGCGCCCAGGCGGCCGAAGGCTTCGGAGCCGATGTCGAGCTCGCGGCCGAGGGCGCGGTCTACGAGCTCTGAGTCCGGATGAAGGCGTGGGCCGGAACGCCGATTTTGCGTATGCTGCCCAGTAACGAGCCCCAGCGCATTTAGGAGAACCATGGCAAGAAGCAAGAAGTCAAAGGGGGCGGTGCCTCTCACGCCTGAGGACATCGCCAACCTCGCGAAGAGCAACCCGTACGTGCAGCAGGTCATCAACGACCCGAAGCTGCGCAAGAACGTCCGCACGGCGGTCAGCTCCGGCAAGACTGCCTACGGCCGGCTGTCGAACGGCAAGCTGCCCGCGGCACTGCTCGAGGACAAGAAGATGCACGCCGAGCTCGCCAAGGCGCTCGGCGCCTCGCGCGATGCGGCGATCACGCTCACCCATGCTTCGCGCAGACGCGCGAGGAAGGGACACAAGACGACGCGCCGGGTCGTGATCGTCGTCGTCGGCGGCGGAGTGGTGCTGGCCAGCAGCGAGAAGCTGCGGTCCAAGCTGCTCGACGCGCTGTTCGGCAAGGAGGAGGAGTTCCAGTACACGCCCCCTGCGAACTCGTCGTCCACCGAGCCGACGACAACGGTCGGCGGCGCGGCATAGCGCGTAGGCACGATGGCCGCTGAGCTCGCGCCTCCGCGCGAGCGCGATCGGGAGAAGGCGACTCGGATCGTCGAGGCGATGCGCGCCAGCGTCGCCGAGCGCGGGATCGCGGGCGCCACGTTTGATCAGGTCGCGCGGGCCGCTGGGGTCTCGCGCGGCCTGCTCCACTACTACTTCGGTACCAAGGAGCGGCTGCTGGTCGAGGCGGTTCGCCGCGAGTGCGACGTCCGCGACGAGCTGCTCGAAAGCGCGATCGCGGACGCCGACAGCGTCGAGAGGGTGCTTGACACGATGGTGCGCAGCTTCGAGGACTTCCTCGGAGACGGATCCGCGAACGCGGTGATGTTCCACGAGATGCTGACGCTCGCCCAGCGCAGCCCCGAGATCGCCCTCGAGCTGGCCGAGCTTGGCCGCCGCACCCGCTCGCACCTCGCGGACGTGCTCCGCGCCAAGAGCGACGCGGGCGTTCTGTCGCTCGGAGACGACCCCGAGGGGGTCGCGGCGTTCCTGTTCGTGCTCGCCGACGGGATCCTCGTCCGGCGGTTGAGCGAGCCGGGATTCGACATCGCGCCGCTGATGGACAAGGCCGTCGCGGCGGCGCGGGCGCTGCTCAGCTGAGCAGGGCGAACCCGCTCCACTGGCCGCTCGCCGCCAAGCTCGCCGGCGGCGCGGTCGTGGTCGTGCTGGTGCTGCTCGTGATCGCGCAGCTCGCGCTGCCCGGGATCGCCGAGCAGCAGCTGCGCGACCGGCTGAGCCGCACGGGCGAAGTCGAGCACGTGGAGGTCCATGCGTTCCCGGCGATCGAGCTGCTCTGGAACCAGGCGGATCGGGTGGTGGTCGCGATGCGCAGCTACCACTCCGGCACGGGGCACCTGACCAGCCTGCTCAACGAGGCCAACGACGTCGACACGCTCGACGCGTCTGCGGGGACGCTGACAGCCGGCTTGCTGACCGTGCACGACGCCGTGCTCCACAAGCGCGGCAGCGCCGTGAGCGCCTCGGCGCTGGTCACCGAGGCCGACCTGCGCTCGGCGATCCCGGTGCTCCAGTCGGTGGTGCCGGTCGCGTCGGGCGGCGGCGAGCTCACACTGCGGGGCACCGCGACCCTGTTCGGGATCACCGCATCGGTGGACGCCACCGTGCACGAGCAGAACGGCGCGATCGTCGTCACTCCCGACGTGCCGTTCGGAGGCTTCGCGACGATCACCGTGTTCTCGAGCCCGCATCTGTACGTGACCGGTGTGTCGGCGCAGCCCGCTCCGGTCGGGTTCTACGTGTCCGCGCAGGGCGTGATTAGGTAGTTCTCACGCAGATTTAGCCTGCATTTCGCCTCTTTGCGCTAGCTTCGCGCGATGGGGGAAACCGGCAATGTGACGCGCCGCAGGCTGCTCGGAGGGGTGGCCGCCGCGAGTGCGGCGACGCTCGCTCGTCCGGGTGCGGGACTCAGCGCAATCCTCGATCCCGGCGACGGGATATCGAGCCGTGCGGTGGGCGTGCTCGCCGGGACCTCCGCGCCGATCGCCGCGCCGCGCAGGTTCTCGCTGGCCGGGGTCCAATGGGCCGGGCCGCGACACGCGCGCATCGAGTTGCGCGCTCGGCTGGTCGACGGAGGCTGGACCAGGTGGGCGATCGCGTCGTCGGTCGGCCATGACCCGGATCGCGGCGGCGGCCAGGGGCTGTCCGGCGAGCCCCTGTGGACCGGTCCCGCCGAGCTGGTCCAGCTGCGCTCGGACCGCTCCGTGGATGGCGTCGTGCTGCACTTCGTGACCCCGCCGCCACCGCGCGTGGCGGCTCGGGCAGCGTCCGCGTTCCCGCTCGCCCGGCCGGTGCTCGACGCCGGTCCCGGCCAGCCGGGGATCATCGCGCGCGAAGCATGGGCGCAGGGCGATGCCAAGCCGAGCCACGACCCGGTGTACGCGACGATCAAGCTCGCGTTCGTGCATCACACGGTGAATCCGAACGGCTACAGCGCCGCGGAGGTCCCGTCGCTGCTGCTCGGGATCTTCCAGTACCACCGCTACGTCCGCGGCTACTGGGACATCGCCTACAACTTCCTGATCGACCTCTACGGACGGGTGTGGGAGGGCCGGGCCGGCGGCATCGACTCGCCGCTGATGGGCGCCCACGCCGGCGGCTACAACGCCGAGTCCACCGGGGTCGCGGTGCTCGGCGACTTCATGAACGTGGTCCCGTCGCCCGCGGCGATCGACGCACTCGAGCGGCTGCTCGCGTGGAAGCTGTCGCTGCACGGGATTCCGAGCCACGGGGACGTGACCGTCGTGGTCGACCCCAGCGACGCGTTCTACACGCCGTTCGCGCCCGGCGCGCACGTGTCGCTCCCGCGCGTCGCCGGTCACCGCGACGGTGATCAGACCGACTGTCCGGGCAACGCGTTCTACGCCCGGCTGCCGTCGATCCGCCCGCGGGTGACGGCGCTCGCCGAGACTCCGGCGCGGGTCAGCCTCAGCCTCCCCGCGGCGGCGGCAGTCGCCGGGCAGCCCGTTACAGCCTCGGGCCGGCTCCACGAGCTGGGCTCCGGCGGTGGGATCGCGGCCGAGCCGGTCGAGGTGCAGCGACTGCGGCCGGGCGGGCGGCTGACGCTCGCCACGGCGACGACCGGCGCCGGTGGGTCGTGGAGCACGGCGATCGCCCCGAATTTCAACGTGCTGCTTCGCGCACTGCACCGATCGCATCCGGCGACGGTCAGCGACTGGATCGCGCTCGACGTCGCCCCCTGGATCACGCTGGCCGTCGAGCCGGGGCCGCCGCTCCACGTGAGCGGCACGGTGACGCCCGGCAAAGACCGGGTCACCGTTGAGCTCCGGCGCGGAGGCAGGGTGATCAGGCGCAGCGGGTTTGCTGTCACTGTGGGTCGGTTCGGCGGGAGGATCCGGGCACCGAAGCCCGGCACCTACACGCTGATCGCCTTCAGCGCGGCCGACGCCGAGAACGTCGCCGGCGCCTCGGCGCCGGTGCGGGTCACGGTCACCTGATCGGCGGGTCGGCGGTGAGTGTCGCGGCGCCGGGAACGGTCGCCGCAGTGGCGACCCGGTGCAGGGCCGTCCGCGATCCCTCCAGGTAGCGGGCGAGGAATGCGAGCGTCACCCGCTCGACGATTCCGAGCTGCGGCTGCTCGCCGGTGTACGGCGGCAGGTGCGGGGCGCCGAGCAGCTTCACCAAGTACTTCGGCGTGGGTGCGGCGTCGAAGAACGTGTAGGTCAGCGGCGGCGGATTGATCGTGTCAGCAGTCCCCTGGATCGCGAGCAGCGGCGGGCCGGACGCGAACCGAATCGCGCTCAGATAGGGGATCTCGGCGCCCGACAGGATCACGGCCGCGTCGATCCGGGGGTCGCGGAACCGCGGGTCGTACGCAGCGGCGAGCGCGGTGTCGCCGCCGTCGGACTGACCGCTCACCGCGATCCGGCGAGCGTCGATCCGGTGCGACAGCGGGCCGGTCGGCGCGGCGCTCGCGGCCAGCATCCGCGTGACCACAAGACTCATGTCTCGCGGCTGGTTGACGAGGTCCTGCTCGTCGGGACCACCGGGCGCGTTGGCGTTGCCAAGCGGGAACACCGGCGCCGCGACCACGTACCCCGCGCGCGCCCAGGCGCGGAGCAGGGCGGCGTACGGAGCCGGCGTGACCGCGAACCCGTGGCCGAACACGATCAGCGGGAACCGGCCCGGCGCCTTCGGATACCGGATCACCGTGACCAGCCGGCGCCCGCGCGCGGAGTCGACGAACGTCAGCACCCGCTCCTCGATCGCGTACGGGGCGTGTGGCCTGGGCCGGGGCTTGGGTCGCGGCGGCGTGGGGGTGGTCGCCGCCGGGGCGGTGGCTACCGCCGTCGCGCTCGTGGAGGCCGTAGACGTGGTCGGGTGCGACGCGCTCCCGCACCCGGCCACCGCCAGTGCTCCCGCCGCCGCCAGCAGCAGCGCGCGCCTACTTGACGTAGACAGCGAAGAAGTCGCGGTCGTCGGGGGTCAGGTATCGGAGCGGTGAGCGGTCCATGCTCGCGAGCAGGTTCGCGGGATCGTGCGCGCCCGGATACCGGTACGTGATGAGGCTCGTCCAGTACGTGTTGATGTCGAGCTCCATCGCGCGGACGGCGCCGGCGTGGATCATCGTCGTCGCGAGCGAGCTCAGGCCCTGATCGGGTCCGGCCACGTAGATCAGGTTCCCGTGACTGTCGATCCCGACCGCCGAGCGCCACACGAGGTCGGCGTTGCCGAGCGTCGCGCCCCATTGCGGACCGTCGTTGAGATTCGGGTTCGGCTTGCCGCCGTCGACGATCAGGGGAAGGTTCTGGCGGGCGTACGCGACGTTCGGCGCTGCGATCCCGGAGCCGCTCCATTTGATGATGTCGACCGTGCCGTCGCGGTAGCGCACGAACGTCGCCATCCCGTCGTGGAGCGGCGCGTACGTGTGACCGCCCATCGCGAAGCCTCCGCCCGAGTCCGCCAGCTTGAAGCCGCTGTTGAACGTCGCGACCAGCTTCGGGCGCAGCTCGGTGGGCACTTCCTCGGGACCGCGGGAGGAGAGCGATACCGCCGGCTCCTGTCCGCCGGGGTACAGCCACGTCGAGGTCCGCGTGTGGTCGATCCAGGCGACGCCGACGACCACCTGCGGGTACTCGGTCGGCTCAGGCCGGAAGCTCGTGATCAGCACCGGCGGCCGGGAGCCGCCGGCGGCGAAGGTCGCGTGCCATATCCCCTCGCCGGGGAGGCCGTGCGGGACCAGGGGCGTGATGTTGGGTGGACGGAAGTAATGGACGACGTGCTGCGCGGCCGCCGCCGCGCCGAGCGCCCCCGCCTGGCCCGGGAGCCGATGCAGCGCCGGGCCGCCCGTGGAGGGCGCGTTCAGCGAGTAGTAGATGTTCTCGATCTTGTTGACCAGCCCGCGCGCGCCGTTGTCGCGCATCCACTCGACGAACCGGATCCCGACGCTCGAGTTCGAATGCGCGCTGATCGCGCTGCCGAGCGAGATCAACGCGGGGAGCAGCGACACCACCGCCAGCAACAGCAGGAACCGGCGCACGCGTGGCCAGCCGTGGGGGCCCGTCCGGCGCGGCGGCCGGCTCGCGCGCAGGCGCGGACCCGGCGGGGGCTCGGTTACCAAGGGATGGGCTTTGACGGGTGCCAGCACCAGGACGGCAGGTTTGCCTGCTCAACGCAGGGGAGCCTAAAGAGATGTTGAAAGGTTCCTCATGCGGAGCACAGCTCCTGTTCAGGAATCGAGCTAACGTTACCCCGATGCGTGAGGCAGACGCTGCGGTCCTCACGGCGGAGCCCCCGCTCGAATCGGCGCACCGACTCGGGCAGCTGGTTGCGCCGCCGGAGCAGATCTCTCGCCGCAGCCCCGTGGCCGCGGCGCTGATCACGATGCGCCCGCAGCAGTGGGTCAAGAACCTGCTGCTGATCGCCGCGGCGGGCGCCGCCGGCGCGCTCGGACATGACGACGTCCCCGCCCGGGTCGGCGTCGCCTGCTTTGCCTTCTGCCTGCTGGCGTCCGGGATCTACGCCATCAACGACGTCCGCGACGTGCACGAGGACCGGCTGCATCCGCGCAAACGCCACCGGCCCGTCGCGTCCGGCGATCTCAGCCGGCGGGCCGCGACGATCCTCGGTGTCGTGCTGATGGCGGTCGGGCTCGGGCTGTGCGTGTTCATCTCGCCGCTGCTCGGACTGGTCGCGCTCGCGTACCTGTCGCTGACGCTCAGCTACACGATGATCTGGCGCCACCTGCTGCTGCTCGACATCATCGCGATCGGCGGTGGGTTCGTCCTACGCGCGGTCGCGGGCGGGGCGGCGGCGCCGGTCGCCCTGTCGCGCTGGTTCCTGCTTGTGATCTCGGCCGCGGCGGTGTTCGTTGCGGCCGGCAAGCGCTACGGGGAGCTGCGGCGGACGGACGCCCAGGCCTCGAACGGTGAGACGGTCACGCGCCGCAAGGTGCTCGAGGGCTACAGCCAATCGCGGCTGCGGGTGATCCTCGCGGTCAGCGCCGCCGCAGCCCTGTTCGCGTACAGCGTGTGGGCGTTCCAGCTCCCGCTCGCGGACGGCGTCCCGTGGCGGCTGCTGACGATCCCGCCGTTCGCGATCTGTCTGCTCCGGTACGGACGGCTGGTGCTGGCCGGGGCGGCGGAGTCGCCCGAGGACGTCCTGTTCAGGGACCGTGCGCTGCAGCTGGCCGGCCTCGCCTGGCTGGTGCTGTTCGCGCTTGGCGTGCATGCCGCAAGCTGAGGCGGTCCGCCCCGAGGCAGCGACCGCGTCCGTCCCGCAGATCCTCACGAAGATCAGCGGCTGGGGCGGAGGTCCGGCAACGCCTGTGCGGCTCGTCCGCGTCGCGGCGGCCGGTGAGCTCCCGAGCGCACTCGCGCTCGCGCGCGACACCGGCCGTGGAGCCATCCCGCGGGGGATGGGGCGGGCATACGGGGACGCCGCCCAGCTCCGCGACGGGTTGGTGCTCGATGCGACCGCGCTGAAGGGGATCCAACTCGACCCCGAGACCGGAATCGTCACCGCCGGGGCTGGGGTCACGATCGGCGAGCTGCTCGATCGGCTGATCCCCGAGGGATGGATGGTCCCGGTTGTCCCGGGTACGCAGCACGTGTCGGTCGGCGGCGCGGTCGCCGGCGACATCCACGGCAAGAACCACGGCGTCGACGGGACGTTCGGCAGGCACGTGGAGTCGTTCGAGCTGCTCACGGCCGCCGGCGAGCTTGTCGAGGTCACTCGCGAGCGCGACGGCGAGCTGTTCGGTGCGACGCTCGGAGGGATGGGGCTGACCGGCGTGATCGTGTCGGCGCGGATCCGCTTCCGGGCGATCTCGAGCGCGCTGTTGTCGGTGGACAGCGACCGGGTCGAGACGCTCGACGACGCGCTCGCGGTGCTGGCCGGGCCCGGTGGTCCGCATCGGGTCGCGTGGCTCGATCTCCTCGGCCCCGGCGTCAGGGGCGTCGTGACGCGCGCCGAGCACGTGCCCGCCTCCGCGGTGCCGCCCTCCAGGCGGGCGCGCGCGACGGTGCCCGCCCGCGCGACCGTGCCGGGGTGGTTCCCGTCGGCGGTGCTTCGCCCGGAGACGGTGCGCGCGTTCAACGCGCTCAAGTTCGCCGCCACGCCGGGGGCCCGGCGCGCTCACCTGGAGCCGATCGGCGCGCACATGTTCCCGCTCGACGCGCTCGACGCATGGCCACGCCTGTACGGCCCGAGCGGCTTCCTCCAGTACCAGCTGGTCGTCCCGTACGGCGCCGAGCGCGTGATCGAGCGGGTGATCGAGGAGCTGCGGCGCGCGCGGGTGCCGTGCTATCTGTGCGTGCTGAAGGACATGGGCGAGTCCAACGGCGCGCCGCTCTCGTTCCCGATCGCGGGGTGGACGATCACCCTCGACGTCCCGCGCGCCGCCGACGGCCTGTGCCCGGCGCTCGATCGCTGCGATGAGCTGGTCGCGGCCGCCGGGGGCCGGGTGTACCTGTCGAAAGATGTGCGGATGAGCGCGGCCTCGCTCGAGGCGATGTATCCGCGCATCGGCGAATGGCGCGCGGTGCGCGATCGGGTCGATCCCGACCGCCTGTGGCGCTCGGACCTCGCGCTCAGGACGGGTCTGGTCGCCGCATGAGCGTCTCCGCTCCCAAGCGGGTCCTCCTGATCGGGGGGACTTCCGAGATCGGTCTCGCGATCGTGCGCCGGCTCGCCGCCGACGGACCGGTCCGACCGGTCCTGCTCGGCCGCGATCGCGCCCGGCTGCGCGCCGCGCTCGAGCAGCTGGGGAGTTCGCGCTGCGAGGGCGGCACGGTCGGGGAGCTCGACGCGGCCGTCGAGCAGTCGCGCCATCGCGAGGCGCTCGCCGACGCGTTCGAGCAGGCGGGCGGGTTCGACGTGGTGGTGCTCGCGGTCGGGGTGCTCGGCGGCCAGGCGGGCCTCGACTCCGATCCGGACGAGGCACTCGAGGTGATGGAGGTCGACTTCGTCGGGTCCGGATCGCTGCTGCTCGAGTCGATGCGCCAGCTGCGCGAGCGCGGCGGCGGGACGCTGGTCGTGCTCTCGAGCGTGGCCGCCGAGCGGCCGCGCGCCAGCAACGCGATCTACGGTGCGGCGAAGGCGGGGCTCGACTCGCTCGCGCAGGGTCTCGCCGACGCGTCGGCGGGGACCGGGGTCCGGGTGCTGGTCGTCAGGCCCGGATTCGTGACAACCAGGATGACCGAGGGGCTGAAGGCCCCGCCAATGTCGACGACGCCCGAGGCGGTAGCCGACGCGACCGTCCGCGCGCTGGCCGGGAGTGCCCACACGGTCTGGGTCCCGGGGCGGCTGCGGTTCGTGTTCGCGGTGCTCCGGCACCTGCCACGGGCAGTGTGGAGGAGGCTCCCGATATGAGACGGAACACCCTGATCGTCGACCTCGCGCTCGCGGTCGTAGCGATGATCGTGCTGGTGATCATCTCGCCCGGACTCGCGATCGTCGGGCTGATCGCGATCCTGGTGCTGGTGGTATGCGCGTTGAGCTTCGTGTTCGACGCGTGGCGGACCCGGCGACGCGGACGGCGCGGCCCGCCGCCCCGCAGGAGTGCGCCGGCGCCGAGGCCGGCGCGCAGGCCGGCCCGGCGGCTGTGAGTCAGGGGCGGATCGTCAGTAACGCCGCGGTCGCCGGCGCGAGCCTGATCACGTAGCGCCCCCGGTTCGCGTTGATCGGCTCCTGCTCGGGTGGCGCGCTCAGCCGGCCCGTGCGAGTCGTCCCGAAGCTCTGCCCGCCGATCTGCACGCCGGTCCTCGCCCAGGCGCTCGGCGCCGTCAACCGGATCACGCTCGCGGCGCCGGACGGTGCGGTGTCACGGACGAGGAACACGTGGCGTTTGTGGAGGTCGTCGTTGAGCAGCACGACGCGCACCGTGCCGTCCGTCCCGCGCGTCGCCCATCCGCGGACCGTGGAGCCGCCGCGTGTGACGACGTTCACGAGCCGGGAGCCGGGGGGCGTGGCCTCGGCGAACAGCAGCAGCCCGTAGTACTCGGGCCGGATCTTCGCCACCCAGTGCCCGTCTGCGCGGCGGAAGCTGAACAGGATGTAGGAGGCGCCCGGGAACATGTGGATGTTGACGCCGGACGCCCCGAGCCGCGCGAGGTCGAACAGCGAGTCGACCGCCCACAGCGCGGAGGCGAACGTGTCGCTGACGCCGCGCTTGCCGCCGCACGCGACCGAGTTGAGCTCGTCGACCCGGAACGGGAGCCCGTGCCGGCGGGCGATCGCCAGGTACTGCTCGAGCTCGGGATCGAACCCGCGTGAGCCGAACGTCGTCAGCAGGCGCGGCACGGTCGGGTAGACGGGCGAGTTGCGCGCGATGAAGCAGCGGTTGAACGGATAGTGATGGAAGCTGACGAGCCTGAGCCGCGGCTCGCCGGCGATGAACTGGCCGAGGTTCTGCATCCACTCCGGGCCGCCCAGCGTCGGCCCGGCGAGCGGCACTGAGGCGGGCAGCAGCCGCGCGACCGACGCGTATTCGCGACTGAAGTCGGCGAATCCGTAGCTCGGCGGGCGCGCGAGCACTCCTCGCCCGGAAGCCGAGTGGTACCAGGGGAACAGCCCGTACCGTGGCGCCTCGTTGCCGATCTCGAACGCCCGCAGCGCGGGCGTGCCGAGCCGCGCGACGAACGCTCGCGCCTCCGCGACCGCCACCGACGCCACCCCGGCCTCGAGGTCGAGTCCGATGATCATCCGTGCGCGGAGGTCGCGCGCCAGTGCATTCGTGACCCCCAGGTACCAGCGCGAGAGCGTGTAGCTGGCGCCAGGCGGGCGCCGAAGCCCCGGCTCCGGCCACCAGGTCGTGTCGCTGCTGTTGCCCCCGATTCGCAGCACCGGCGACTGTCCCGGATTGAGGTTGCGGATCAGCTGCTCGAACACCGGGTTGACCGCGCTCGGATCCGTGCCCGTGTACCACGGGAGCGCCGAGTACTCGAGCGACAGCCCCACGAACCCGGACGGGATCCGCGGGTCCGCCGCGGCGGGATCGACGGTCACGACGGTGTCCGCGTGCTCGCGGTGGCGATTCGCGTAGGCGGTGTGGCCATCCCCCTGGTTGAACGCCAAGAGCAGCGCGAACGCGAACACGCCCACGACCACGACCGAAACCGTCGCACCGACACGCCGCCGGCGCCGGATCTGGCGACGCCGGAGCGCCTTCTGCCTCCGTCGCTGCCGCTCGTCGATCATCGCGCGTCGATTGCGAAGAAGTCGCGGCTCCACGGCGCCAGGAACTGTCCTGGGATGCCCTGCTGAGTGCCGAGTGCAGGGACCGGCGCGAGTGGGCCATGACCACCTCGGTGCCCGTACAGGTAGCCCGCCACCCACTCCGGGTTGATGTCGAGCTCCACAGCGCGGACGACACGCGCCTTGAGCAGCGCGGCTCCGAGGTCCGATGGCGTGAGGTGCTCGCCCGCCGCCCAGATCAGGCGGCCGTCGGCGGTGATCCCGAGTCCCGCCCGCGCCGGATCCGAGACGCCTCCGAGCGTGGCCCCCCAGCACTGGACGCAGTCCAGGTTCGAGGCGGGCTTTCCGTTGTCGATCAGCGGCTGCAGGTTCTGGCGCACCGACACGACCTGACGTCCGGCCGTCGGTACCTCGCTACCCCAGGACCCGATGTCGGTGGTCCCGTCGGAGTAGGTCACGATCGATCCGAGGCCTCGCGTCAGTGGTGCAGCCACGTGGTTGTAGGACTCATACCCGCCTGAGCCCGTTGAAAGCTTGAAGGCGCCGTTGAACGCGGCGACCAGGCGGCTGAGCTCGGCGCCGCCGACCGACGCTCCGAATCGCCACCCGCTTCCACCGGGATCCCCAGCCCCCGCATGCAGCCTCAGCTCGACCAGCCGTTGGTCGAATGACATCAGGGCGATGCCCGAGGGGGTCCTCGCGACCCAGGCTGCGGTCCGTCCCTTCCACGTGACGGCGGGAACGAACCCGGTCGTGTCGTGGGCGGTCGCGGCGGGCAGCAGTCGCGGATAGGCGGGGGGAGGCGGCTTCGGCGGCGCCTTCGGCCTGACGGTGGGGGTCGTCGCCGATGGGCTGCCGGTGGGGGTCGTCGTCGATGGGCGCACGGTGGCGACCGTGGGCGCGCTGTGCGTCGGGCCGCCCCCGCCGCAGCCGGCAAGCGCCACCGCTGCTGCGAGTGCCCACAGGCTGGTCGGACGCATCCCCAATCGGCTAGGCGCAGCGTCCGGTCATGGCCTTGCACTCACGGTGCCGGACGCCGATCCGCTGGCGAGATCGATCTGCAGTTGCGCGAGCACACGCAGTGTGTCGCCCTGTGCATCACGGACGCTGGCCGCGACGTTCGAACCGTCCAGGCCGGTTACCGGCCCCTGGTACCGGGTCGGATCCGAACTCGTCCCGAGCGTCATCTCGCCCGAGCTCATCTCGACCCCGCCGCCGGGGAGCCGCTCTCCCCGGAGGCGGATGTCCAGCGAGCTCAGCTTCTGGGCGCCGAGTGAAAGCGTGATGTCAACCCCGTACAACCCATTCGACAGCTGGCCCTGCCTTACGGTGCCGGTGCCCTGCGCGGTGAATCCCGTAGAGGCGCCCGGCGACCGCGTGTTTGGCACGGCGCCATGGTGGGCGGTCGCAGCCGTCCCGACCCGCAGCAGCGCGGCCGGCGTGCCGGCCCGCTTTGCCCACCCGGCTGCGAGCGGCCCGCTCGGGAGCCACACGAGCAGTCCCAGCGGGACGAGCGCGGACGCCGACAGGGCCGCCAGCCTCGCCCCCTGGTGCGCCGGCCAGCCCGCGATCGCGCGGGACACGACCGCGACGATCATCACGATCACGAGCCCTCCTACGAGCGCGAGCATCCAGCCGGTCTTGGTGTCGCTGCCCGTGCCCAGCCCGTGGAGCAGGGCGACCGGCCAGCAGGCGTACGCTGCCCAGTGCGTCGCACGCCATGCGCGGTATCCGAAGCGGCGCCGCAGCAGGCTCGTGATCGTCACCGCCAGCAGCAGGTCGAAGGCGACCGCTCCAAATCCGAGCCACAGTGGCCGGTAGGGCGCGGCGAACGGGATCACCACGTCGATCAGGCGGATCGGGGCGAAGCCGTCGAGCAGGGAGGTGACGATGTGGACAAGCAGGAATGCCATCGCCAGCAGCGACACGTTCCGATGAACGGAGTCCAATACGAACCGCGGCACGTGCTCGGAACGCAGCCGGCGGACGTTCGCGATGCCGAGCGCGACGCTCATCGTCAGCAGCACGAGTGCGACCGTGCCGGTGCCTCGCGTCAGGTACCAGTAGGCGGTGGGGCCGGCGCTGGCGGCGATCGCCATCGTTGCTCAGGAGCCGCCGGAGACGACCGGTCCGGATGAGGACGCTGCGGCCGCCGGAACCTGCGAGGGCTGCTGGAGGCCGGCCCCGTTCGCGCCGGAGCTGTCCGTGTTGGAGGAGCTGGGACCGCCTCCACCGGATCCCGACGGCTGGGTGTTCGCGCTCGCACCGGCGTTCGCGCTTGCCGTGCGGCCGTGGAACGATCTCGCGGCCACGAACGAGACCACGCCTGATAGTGCCACCGCCCCCGCGATCATCCAGCGGTTGACGCGCGATGCCAGCCTGAGCCCCGCGTCGCGGGCAGTCACGGCCGGCGCAGCCGGCCTCGAGCGCCCCGATGAGTATGGCTGTGCCGGTTTCATCGACCCGATGATCGGCGTAAGTGGGAAGAAAACGCTAAACGGGCGGTGAGAAACCGCTAATCGGCAGTTTGCGGGGGATTGCGCGCGTCCGGCGCGCGCTCCAGCGTCCCGCGATTGCCGCGCCGCCGATTCCAGCGAGGCTCGCCAGGACCGCGGTCAGCCATCCCGCTCCGACGTCGGAGCCGGTTCCGAGCGCGTGCACGAACGCGATCGGCCAGCATCCGTACGCGGCCCAGTGGACGAGCCGCCACACGCGGTATCCGACCCGACGGCGCAGCACGCTGGTGATCACGAGCGCGAGCAGCAGGTCGAACGCGATCGCGCCGAGGCCGACCCAGAATGGGCGATACCCAGAGCTGAACGGGATCACCGCGCTCGCGATGCTGATCGGGACATACCCGTCGGCCACCGTCGTCAGGACGTGGACGGCGACGAACGCGACCGCGAGCAGCGACACGCTGCGGTGGATCCCGAGCGTCACGAACCGCGGGGCGCCCGGGACCCGCATCCGCAGCACGTTCGCGATTCCGAGCGTGAGGCTCAGCGTCAGCAGGATCAGCGCGACGATGCCGGTCCCGCGCGTCAGGTACCAGAACGCGGTCATGACCCGCCGGAGACGACGCCTGTCGAAGCGCTCAAGGACGTCCCAGAGCTCGAGGACGTCCCAGAGCTCGACGACGAGCCGCTGGAGCCCGACGACGACGTGCTCGCGCTCGGGCTCTGCGAGGGCTGCTGGAGCGTCGTGGCGGCGCTCGAGCTCGTCTTCCCGTGCGTGCTCTCAGCCGCGACGACCGAGAACACACCGGCGAGCGTGACCGCGCCCGCGACCATCCAGCGGTTGAGCCTCGACAGCAGCCGGTGGCCGCGTTCGCGAGGAGTTGAGGTTCGAGTAGTCATGGCACCGAGGATCGGCGCCATGCGCAAGAGAACCGTAAGCCGCGGGTGAGAAGCGGTTAATAGCTACGCGAACAGCTTCGGCGTGCGGATCAGCATCCGCAGCTTGCCGCTGGGGCGGAGCTTCCGGGTCAGCACCGCCCGCACCGGGTCGGTCCGGCCCGCGCTGACGTCGAGCCAGTCGCCGAACCGGGCCCGGAAGATCAAGTCGGGCCGCTCAACGCGGCCCTGACCCGCAGTTGCCAGCCCGTTCTCGATCCGCACGTACCAGGGCTCGGCGTCGTCGAACTCCCACTGGATGCTTGCACTCGGCGCCAGCGAGGTGTCGAGCTGGTGCACGATGCCGTCGAACAGCAGCGCGGTGACCTCCGGGTCCTGCTTGACGGCCCCGTTCGGCGCTCCGAGGTATCCGGCGCGAAGTAGCGCCAGGCCGCGGCGCGCGCGCTCCTCGGGCGGCACGTCGAACGGCAGCCCGGTCCGCATCCGCAGCGGGTCGAGCCCCGCGGCGCGCAGCCGCGACTCGATCGCCTCGGCGCCGTAGGTGTAGATCTCCTCGAGCGTGAACCCGAACGCCTCCACGTAGCGCTCGTCCCAGTCGGGCGGGACGAACACCGCCGCCGTGTACGGGAAGACCTCGCGGAGCAACTCCTCGACGGCGTCGAAGCACTCCGGGTCCTCGCGTACCAGGTCGGCGATCATCTTCACGCCGAACGCGATATGCCGCTGCTCGTCCTTCGAGACGTTGCCGATCCCCTCCCGGAACCCCGGCAGCAGCTCGCGCCGCTTCAGCGACTCCTCGATCAGGTGCTGCCCGGGCTGCGCCAGCGCCGCCTCGATCACCAGGTGGTAGAGCGTGATCGCCTGCGCGAGCTTCGGGCGCGACCGGTCCTTGCGAAGCTCGTCGGCCATCCGGTCGAGGCGCTCGAACGTCTTGCGAAAGCCCCACGTGAGCTCCGGCCGCGTCGCGTCGAGCGCCGACGCCGTGCTGTCGCCCTCGCCCGCGACCTCACGCATGAACCGCGCGAACAGCACCGCATGGCGCGCCTCGTCAACCTGCTGCGTGGCGAGGAAGTACTTCTGTTCCTCGCGGGGGGCGGCGTCGATGTACGGGGACAGGTTGTCCGCGACCGAGTCCTCGCCGTGGAAGAACATCGAGTACGTCCACAGCGCCCCGCGCCGCTCGATGTCGGTGAACGTGTTCTGCCACTGGTCGCGGTCGATCGAGAAGTCGATCTCGGTCGCCGACCAGTTGCCGTGCTCCCAGCGCTTGTACAGGTCCTCGTAGGAGATCTGGTCTGCGGGGAGCGTCGCGGTGGCCATCGCTTCAGCTTATTCCCGCCTGGGTCGTGCTCGTATCGAAGCCCTTCCAGCGCGTGATCCGGTCGGTCGCGAGCTCGACCGTCGCCGCGTCGCCGCGGATCCGCGCGTTGCCGGTCCCGCGGAGCAGCCGTCCGCGCTTCGCGAGCGGTCCGAGCCCCTCGCTCTCATCGATGCACACGCACGCCGGCGCGGTTCGCGCGCGACCGGCGGCGCGCAGCGGCGCGGACGGTACCCGTGCGCGTGCGCGCTCCTCGCTCCAGCGCGCGGGCAGCGCGAGCGGACCGTCCGGGGTCATCCAACCGAGCACCGCGGGCGCCGGCCAGCCGTCGAGCAGCCTGAACTTCTGGATCCGGACGCTGACGGGGACGAGCGGCGCGGGGCGCGTCGCGCTCAGCAGCACGTCGCGCGTGAAGGCGGCCATCTCCAGCGCGTTGCGGCCCGCGAACACCGGCAGTGCGAACGGTGCGCGCGCGAGCTCGGACGGCGACGGGGTCCAGTCGATCAGGCTCGCCTGACCGCGGATCGACACCGACCCGGCATCGCCGGGGATCACGATCCCGACCGCCGGCTGCTTGCGGATCGCGCGCGCCTTCAGCGTCCCGCGGCCGATCCCGAACCACACTCGGTCCCCCGCGAACGCGAACAGCAGCGGCGTGACGTGCGGCCCGCTCGAGGTCTCCACCGCGAGGAAGGCGAACCGCGCGCCGCCGATCACGGCGGCGATCCGGCGGGCTCTCGCGGGTATCGCCACGACGCTCAGGCGTCGAGCTTCGGCGAGCGCCACGGCTCGCGTAGTCGCCGCTCGATCTCGTCGGCGAGCTCCGCGATCGCGATCCTGTCCTGGGCGAGGCTGTCGCGGTCGCGCAGCGTCACCGTCCGGTCCTCGAGCGACTGGTGGTCGATCGTCACCGCCCACGGCGTCCCGATCTCGTCCTGGCGGCGGTACCGGCGCCCGATCGCGCCGCCCTCGTCGTACTCGGACTGGAACCGGTCGCGCAGCTCGTGGTGGACCTCGGTGGCCAGCTCGGGCTGGCCGTCCTTCTTGACGAGCGGCAGCACCGCCACCTTGACCGGTGCCAGCAGCGGATGCAGCCGCAGCACCGTGCGCTGCTCGCCCCCGATCTGGTCCTCGTCGTAGGCGTCGACCATGAACGCCAGCAGCGCCCGGTCGGCGCCGGCGGCCGGCTCGATCACGTGCGGGACGTAGCGCTCGCCTGACGCAGTGTCGACGTACTCGAGCTTCTGCCCGGACGCCTTCGCGTGGGCGTTCAGGTCGTAGTCGCCGCGGTTGGCGATCCCTTCGAGCTCCGACCACCGGGCTCCACCGACCGCGGAGCGGTCGGTGGACGGGAACAGGTACTCGACGTCGCTGGTCGCGCTCGAGTAGTGCGAGAGCTCCTCCCGGTCGTGGGGGCGCAGCCGCAGGTGGTCGGGCCGGAGCCCGAGGTCGGTGTACCACCGCAGCCGCTCGTCGAGCCAGTGCTCGAACCACGTCGGCGCCTGGTCCGGGGGAACGAAGAACTCCATCTCCATCTGCTCGAACTCGCGGGTTCGGAAGATGAAGTTCCCGGTCGTGATCTCGTTGCGGAAGCTCTTGCCGATCTGGGCGATTCCGAACGGCGGCTTCTTGCGGGAGAACTGCAGGTAGTTCTTGAAGTTCAGGAAGATTCCCTGCGCGGTCTCAGGACGCAGGTAGACGGTCGAGCCCTCCTCCTTGACCGGCCCGATCGTCGTCTCGAACATCAGGTTGAAGGCGCGCGCTTCCGTCAAATCGCAGTCCGGCGTCTCACCGGGGTGCTTGGAGGGCTTGCGCCCGCACGCGGACTGCGCGAGGTGGTCCTCCCGGAACCGCAGCTTGCACGTGCGGCAGTCGACGAGCGGGTCGGTGAAGCCGGCCACGTGGCCGCTCGCGACCCATGTCTCGGGGTGCTGGATGATCGCCGAGTCGAGCGCCACGATGTCATCGCGCTCCTGGAGCATCGCCTTCCACCACTGCGCCTTGACGTTGTTCTTGAGCAACACGCCGTAGTGGCCGTAGTCGTAGCTCGAGCCGAGCCCGCCGTAGATCTCGCTGCTCGGAAACACGAACCCGCGCCGCTTCGAGAGCGACACGATCTTGTCCATCGTCACGGAGTCGGTCGTGTCCATCGGCGCGCCACTTTACGACGCCTGGGTAGGTCCGCGTTAGCTGGCACTCCCGGCTTGGGAGTGCCAAGCGCGGGCTAGACTTGATCGGGGATGCCGATCTACGAGTACCGCTGCGAGCAGGGCCACACTTTCGAGGTGATGCAGCGCATGAATGACGATCCGGTCGCCACCTGCGAAACCTGCGAAGCGCCCGTGCAGCGCGTGTTTCACCCGGTCGCCGTGCACTTCAAGGGGTCCGGGTTCTACAACACCGACTACGGCACCCGGAAGCGCGCGCGGGAGAAGGCCGAGTCGTCTTCGGACTCGAAGAGCACGGATGCGAAGTCCGATGGCAAGTCGGACTCCAAGAGCTCGGACTCGAAGCCGTCGGACTCGAAGAAGTCCGACTCCAAGGCGACGGCCTCGAAGTCGGACTAGCTTCCATTCTGGGATAAAGCTTTCGTCCAGCGCAAGGTTTCTCCCGCAATGGCCGACCTGACCCCGTTCCGGATCGCGATCGCCGACGCCGAGCTCGACGACCTCCACGCCCGCCTCGACCGCACCCGCTGGCCGGAGCCCGAGACGGTCGACGACTGGTCGCAGGGAATCCCGCTCGCGTACGTCCAGGAGCTGTGCGAGCACTGGCGGACGAACTACGACTGGCGCGCCACCGAGGCAAAGCTCAACGAGATCCCGCAGTTCAAGACAGAGCTCGACGGGCTGAGCATCCATTTCCTCCACGCCCGCTCGCCCCACGCGCAGGCGTTCCCGCTGCTCCTCACGCACGGCTGGCCCGGCTCGGTCGTCGAGTTCATGAAGGTGATCGAGCCGCTCACCAACCCCGAGGACCCGGCCGATGCGTTCCACGTGGTCGCGCCGTCGCTGCCGGGCTACGGGTTCAGCGGCAAGCCCTCGCAGCCGGGCTGGACGACGAAGCGGATCGGCAGCGCGTGGGCCGAGCTGATGGCGCGGCTCGGGTACGAGCGCTACGGCGCGCACGGCGGCGACTGGGGCTCGCCGGTGACGATGTACCTCGCGGCCGCCGCTCCCAGGCACGTGGCCGGGATCCATCTGACGATGCCGGTCGTCCCGCCGGTGCTGCTCGGCCAGCTCGGCGAGCTGACCGAGTCCGAGCAGGCGGGCTTCGCGCGGTTCGCTGAATACCAGCGCACCGGCAGCGGCTACTCCACGCAGCAGTCGACGCGGCCCCAGACGCTCGGCTACGGGCTGGTCGACTCGCCGGCCGGGCAGTGCGCGTGGATCGTCGAGAAGTTCTGGGCGTGGACCGACTGCGACGGGCACCCCGAGAACGTGCTGTCGAAGGACGAGCTGCTCGACAACGTGATGCTGTACTGGCTCCCCGCGACCGGCGCCTCGTCGGCTCGCCTGTACTGGGAGAGCTTCCGCGACACCGACCTGCCGCGGGTCTCGGTCCCGAGCTGCTGCACGCTGTTCCCCAAAGAGATCATCCGCTTCCCGCGCCGCGCGGTCGAGCTGCACTTCGACGACCTGCGGCGGTGGCGAGAGCTCGACAAGGGCGGCCATTTCGCGGCGCTCGAGCAGCCTGCCGCGCTGGTCGACGAGCTCCGGACCTTCTTCGGTGAGCTCCGCTGAGTCGCTACGGAGTCGCCTCAGCGCTTGAGTCTGACCTTGGCCGACAGCGTGAGCTTCACCCCGTTCGTGTCGGCGAGGAACGTCTGGACGGTGACGACGACGGTCTTGGCGCCTGCGAGCTTGCGCGCCTTCGCCGGGTTGAACTTGAGCGTGATGAGTTGAGCTCCCGCCGAGATCGTTCGAATGCGCGTGCGGAGCAGCGTCAAAATGGTCGGCTTGTGCTGATTACCGGGCCTGATCGGCGTGGTGACGACAAACCGCACCTTGCTCCTTTGGCCGGCCGATAGGCGCACGACCAGCCCCCGCTGGAGCACGACGAGCAGCTGTTGTGGGCTGCGAATCGACAGGCGTCCGCGCGGCGGCGGCCTAACGGCGATCGAACGCGCAGTCGTGGCGGTCCTGCCGTAGTTGTCGGCGATCGTCAGGGTCGCCGTATAGGTGCCGGCGGTCTTGTAGCTATGGCTCGTCGTCACGCCGGTGCCGGTGCTGCCCTCGCCGAAGTTCCAGCTGTAGCTGGTGATGGTGGCGCCCGGATCCGTCGAGGCGCCGGCCTTGAAGCCGACCTTGGAAGCGACGGCCACAGGGTTCGGCAGCGCGGTGAACGCCGGGCGGAGTTGGCCGAGGACTGCGACGTTATGCATCGTTGTCGCCGTCTGGCCGAAGTTGTCGGCGATCGTCAGGGTCGCCGTATAGGTGCCGGCGGTCTTGTAGCTATGGCTCGTCGTCACGCCGGTGCCGGTGCTGCCGTCGCCGAAGTTCCAGCTGTAGCTCGTGATCGTGGCGTCGGGGTCAGTCGTGGAGGCACCGGCGTTGAAGCCGACGGCGGCTCTCGGTGCCGCCGGATTCGGCGTGGACGTGAATGCCGCCGCCGCGGGTGTGAGTGTCGGGGTGAGCGCGAAGGTCTGAGTGGCCCACTGCGCGATCCCACTACCGATGCCCGGAGTCGGGCCGTTGACCTGGTTGGAGGCCCACGCGACATCCGGGTTGTTGGGATCGGGGCTCGCGCCGGCGTAGTCACCCCATCTACACGACGTCGTCCCAAAGAAAATGAAGCCCTGGCTGGGACATGACGAGTCGCTGTCGACGGCGGCCGATGACGCGAGCGTGATCGGCTTGAACATCCCCCCCAGAGGAGCCGACGGAACCCGTGACTGCGCCTTGACCTGAACGGTCTGGTTGGGTCCGCCGACGTTGTAGTTGATCACCGCGCCGCCGTGGAGGGTCGGGGCGATCGCTCCGTTGAAGGCGAACCCGGCCGTGTCGGTGACGGTCCCGAACTGGCGGACGCTCAGCTTCGATGGAATGACCTCATACCACCGCACGACCGAGCCACCGGCGCCGTCCGAGATCGTGTGCTGGGTCCAGACCGCTTGCGCGCCGGCCGCCCGCGGGTCGGCCGCTGCCACCGCCTGGGTGAGCCGGGCATCCAACGAGTCGATCGGGTCCGGGCTGCCCGGCTGGGGCACCGATGGCGGGACGCTGAAGCTTGGGACCGGAATGTCGCCGTCGGCCATGAGGTTTGGCCCGCCGCCCGCGTCCGCGACATGCCACACCATCAGGTTGCTTCCCGCCACGTCGGCCGGGTCATCGAAGTCCGCTGCGACGATATATCCGGTCGAGGCCGATCCGTCGGCGACCGTCGCCGGCTCAGGTGTGAACGCAGCGTTGCCCGCGCTCGTCCTCAGCGGCTGCGCAGCCGAGCCGAAGACCGTGAACGTCGGCGGGCCGCCACAGCTCGAGATCGTGCCCGGCGGAGGCTTCGGGGCTGCCAGGATGTGAGCGGTCAGGAACGACCCGGTGGTCGCATCGAACGAATTGCTGCCGACGATGATGTGACCGGCGTCGACGCCGAGCTTTGGATAGTCGTCGATCGAGGTGACCGGATTCGATGGAACCGTGTACGTACACCAGCTGGCCGGGGTGAGGTCCGGGGGGCTGGCGGCTTTCGAGAAGCCGACGTACAGCTCGTTCGCGGCCGTTGTTCCGTCGCAACGAAGCGCCAGGTAGAACCAGCGACCTGACTGGGGATCGAACTTGATCTGGACATCGCAGGGGGACGTTCCGCCGGTGAAGGTGTCGAGGCCCACCGGCGAGCCTTGGAGCGACAGGCTCGTGCGGTCGTAGATCGCGATCTCGCTGTTGACGATTTCGATGTACTGCGCGGGACCGATCGCGCCCGTAGTATCGGGAGGGGTCACGTCGCCGGCCGCACCGAGTTGCGCGATCTGCTGCGCCGCGCTGAGCCCCGATGCGTTGAGGCCGCCAAACACCGCGGTGTGCGGGCCTCCGCCGCGAACGGCGGGAGACGCTGTCGTTCGCTGTGGCTCGAGCGGCTGTGGCGCGAGCGGCTGCGTGGCGCGCTTTGCTCGCGCGTAGGCTCCCGGGTCGCGCACGCGCAACGGGATCGCCTGCGGCGGCAACGACAGGCCCCGGTCGGACGACCCGGCGTGAGCCTGCGTCGCCTGAACGCGCGCGGACGCCGGGACCTGGTGCGACGCCGCGTTGGCGGCGGCCGGTACGTAGCCGATCCCGGCCGTCGCGGTGAGCGCAACGATCCACGCGTACCAGCCACGCATGTGCTCACTCCTCGTCCAGCTGATTTCCTGGTGCTCCCCTGACGACCGGCAGGCCCCTTCTGCCTCGATCGTACCAGCGGCGTGCTCGACGGACCTAGCCGTTGACGAGCTTGTTGACCGCGGCGTGGACGGCCGACGGGCTCGCCTGAAGGTCCGAGGTCCCGGTCGGCGTCGTCGGCAGCACCGCGACGGGCGCGCTGCCGCCCATCTCGGAGGCCGCGAACAGCGTCAGCAGCGTCAGCCCGCCCATGTCGGTGCGCAGCACCTTCGGCGCGTCCCACGACGCGAGCGGCAGCCGGAAGAACGTCCCAGGCGAGAACAGCTGGCCCTTGATCCCGTTGAGGATCTGCTGCTGGTGCTGCACCCGCGTAAGGTCGGAGTCCGCCGGGTTGCAGCTGTTCTCGCGCATCCGCGCGTACACGAGCGCTTGGATACCACTCAGGTGGTGGTCTCCCGGGCCCAGGTTCAGCGTCCAGCCGCCGTTCTGCGCGCCGCCGCTGATCGTCGCGCACACCTTCCCGGTCTTCACGTCGACGCCGCCGATCGCGTCGATGAACTGCGGGAACGCGGCGAGGTTGACGATGATCACGTGATTGATCTTGAGTCCCGTGAACGCCTCGACGGTCTTGATCGCGAGGGCGGGGCCGCCGTACGCATACGCCGCGTTGATCTTGGTGGTCCCGTGGCCCGGAATGTCCGCGAGCGTGTCGCGCGGAATCGACAGGCGGCGCGACGTGCCGCCGCCGATCCGCCACAGCATGATCGTGTCGCTGCGGCTGCCGGCGTCCTGAGTGTTGGCGCCGGGCTCCTTGGAGCCAACGGGCCGCTGGTCGGTGCCGAGGATCAGCACGTTGTCGGTCCCGAACAGCATGTTCGGCCCTCCGGTCAGCGCGTCGCTCGCCGAGGACGGGAGGTTGCCGGTCTCGATCTGCGCGCTGATCATGAACAGCACCACCGACAGCAGCAGCCAAGCGGCGATCGCCACCAGCACGTACTTGACGACGCGCCACACGGTCCACGGCCCGCGGAACAGGCGGCGCTTCTCGTCGGGTCGCCTTCGGCCGGGGCGCTCGGGACCGGGGAGGCCGGTCTCCTCCTCGCCGCGCAGCAGCGACTTCAGGCCGCGCGGGCCGGAGCGGTAGACCTTGTATGGGCGTTCTTCGGTGCTGGGGGGCATGACTTCCGTGTAGACACCCGCTGCGTCGCCGAACGTTCCGCGGGCGAGCACATATAGTGACGACATGCCAGGCCGGCGCACGATCGGCGTCGACATGGGCGGCTCGAAACTCCTCGCCGGCGCGGTGGATACGGGACTTTCGGTGCACCACCGCGCCCAGCGCGCGCTCACCGGACTGGACCAGAACTCGCTGCTCGACGTGGCCGTGGACGCCGTCCAGGAGGCGCGTCAGCTCGCGGGCGGCGAGGTCGCCGCCGTCGGGTTCGGGATCCCGTCGCTGATCGACCAGCGGACCGGCGAGGCGGTCGTGTCGATCAACCTGGCGCTGTCCGACATCGTGTTCGCGGATGTGATGCGTGAGCGTCTCGGGTTGCCGGTGTTCGTCGACAACGACGCGAACCTGGCCGCGCTCGCCGAGCACCGCGCCGGCGCGGCGGAGGGCTGCAGCGAGGCGGTGCTGCTGACGGTCGGCACCGGGATCGGCGGCGGCCTGATCCTCCGCGGACGGCTCTACCACGGCGCAATCGGCTCCGGCGGCGAGCTCGGTCACACCGTGATCGACGAGCACGGGCCGCCGTGCCAGGGCAACTGTCCCAACCACGGCTGCGTCGAGGCGATGGCGTCAGGAACCGCGCTCGCCCGCGAGGCGACCAGGGTCGCGCGGGAGCGCCCCGAGTCAGGTCTCGGCGTGGCGCTCGCCGACGGCCACACGCTCGCCGGGCCGCTCGTCACCGAGCTCGCGCACGACGGCGATCCCGCGGCCGTCGAGGTGATCGAGCTGATCGGATCGCGGCTGGGCGTCGCGATCTGCAGCTTCGTCAACATCTTCAACCCGGAGGTCGTCGTGATCGGCGGCGGCGTGATGGCCGCGGGTGAGCTGCTGCTAGAACCGATCAGGCAAGTCGTCGCGACGAGGGCCCTGCCTCCCTCGCGCGACATCGTCAGGATAGTGATGGCGGACTTCGGGGTCGAGGCAGGCATGATCGGAGCCGCCACGCTGGCGTTCGAGGGGCTCGGCGAGCCGGTGGTGCGAACGCCGTGAGCGGGCGCCTGATCGTGTGCCCGACGCCGATCGGCAACCTCGAGGACGTGACGCTGCGCGTGCTCGCGGCGCTGCGCGAGGCGGACGTCGTCGCGTGCGAGGACACCCGCCGTACCCGCGTGCTGCTCGACCGCTACGGGGTCAAGGGCCACCTGGTCAGCTACCACGAGCACAACGAGCGCGAGCGTGCACGGGAGCTGGTCAAGCGGATGCTCGACGGTACGGTCGTGGCGCTCGTCTCCGACGCCGGCACGCCGCTCGTCTCCGATCCCGGGTTCGTGCTCGTCCGCGAGTGCGTCGCGGCGGGGCTCGCTGTCGAGGTGCTGCCGGGACCTTCGGCGGTCCTGTCGGCGCTCGTGGCGAGCGGGCTCCCGGCCGACCGGTGGACGTTCGCGGGGTTCCTGCCGCGCAAGCGCTCCGAGCTCGAACGGGCGCTCTCGCAGCCCGAGACACTGGTCGCGTTCGAGTCGCCGCGGCGCGTGGCGGCGACGCTGGCGGTGCTCGCCGAGCTCGACGCCGGGCGCGAGGTCGCCGTCTGCCGCGAGCTGACCAAGGTCCACGAAGAGGTCGTGCGGGGGCCTGCCGCCGAGCTGGCGGGGCGGTACGCGGCCGAGCCGCCCCGAGGCGAGATCGTGCTGGTGGTCGGCGGCGCGACCCTCGACGCGGCGGCCGCGAATTCCGGCCCCGCGCTCGAGGCGCTCAAGCGCCTGGTCGAGGCGGGCGCCAAGCCGCGCCCGGCCGCCGCCGTGGTGGCTGAGCTGACGGGCGTCCCGGCGAACGCGCTCTACAAGGCGCTGACCTCGGGCGGCTAGCGCGTGGATGCGCGGTTCGTGGAGCTGGCCGACGGGCGCAAGCTGGCGTACAGCGAGTACGGCGATCCCGCGGGAGCGCCGGTGTTCAACTGTCATGGGGGGCTGACCAGCCGCCGCGACGTGGAGGGTTGTGAGGACGGCGCGCGCGCCGCCGGCGTGCGGGTGATCTCGGCCGATCGCCCGGGCATCGGTCGCTCGGACGCCAAGCCCGGCCGGACGCTACTCGACTGGCCCGCTGATGTAGAAGCGCTCGCCGATGCGCTCCGTGTCGGACGCTTCGCAGTACTCGGCTGGTCCGCCGGTGGTCCCTACGCCGCGGCGTGCGGGTTCGCGCTGCCCAAACGCGTCACCTCGGTCGGCCTGATAGCGAGCGGCATCCCCGGCGACTGGCCAGGGATGGCGCGCGAGATCAATCGCACAGATCGTGTCTTCATCGCACTCTCGACGCGCGCCCCGTGGGTGGAGCGGCTGGTGTTCAGGGCGATGGGCGGGACGGCCAGACGCACCCCGGCGATCTTCCGCCGGCTCTCTGCGGTTTCGCTGGACAAGCCGTCGCGCAAGCTGGTGATGAGCGCTGACGCGAGGGCGTTCTCAGGCCCCATCGCCGAGGGCTTGCTGAATCCCGCCGGTGTGATCGACGACTACCGCATCCTCGGCTCGGCCTGGGGCTTCGATCCCGCCGACATCCGCCAGCCGGTGCACATCTGGCAGGGCGTCGAGGACAACATGCTCCCCGCCAGCTGGGCCGAGCGGCTCGCCGAGCGGCTCCCCGACGTGGATCTCAGGATCTGCCCAGGCGAAGGTCATTTCCTCGCGCTTGGAAGGTATCCGGAGATCCTCGCCACATTGGCGAAAGCGAGCGCGTGAGGACCTGGCTGCCAGGCCGAACGCATAGCCTTCAGGCTGGAGCCGTGTCCTTCTACATCACCACCCCGATCTACTACGTCAACGCGCAGCCGCACCTCGGCCACGCGTACACGACGATTGCGGCCGACGTGCTCGCGCGGCACATGCGCCAGCGAAACGAGGACGTGTTCTTCCTCACCGGGACCGACGAGCACGGAGAGCCCGTCGCGGACGCCGCCAAGGCGCAGGGGCTCGAGCCGCGCGAGCTCGCGGACCGCAACGCCGAGCGCTTCAAGGCGCTGGGCCCGGTGCTGAACGTCGAGAACGACTTCTTCATCCGCACCTCGGATCCCGAGCACGAGCTCAAGGTCCAGGAGGTGCTCCAGCGTGTGCACGACAACGGCCACGTGTACAAGGGGACCTACGAGGGCTGGTACTGCCCGCGGTGTGCCGACTTCAAGGTCGAGAACGAGATCCTCGACGGCAACCTCTGCCCGATCCACGAGATCCCGCTGACCCGCGAGTCCGAGGAGAACTGGTTCTTCCGGCTGTCGAGCTTCCAGGAGCCGCTCGAGCGGCTGTATGCCGACCAGCCCGACTTCGTGATGCCCCCGGCGCGCTACAACGAGGCGCTGTCGTTCATCACCTCGGGGCTCCAGGACGTGTCGCTGTCCCGCGCGCATCTGCACTGGGGGGTGACGGTCCCGTGGGATCCGACGCACGTGTTCTACGTGTGGTTCGACGCGCTGCTCAACTACTACACGGCGTTGTCGTACGCCAAGCCCGGTGAGGATCTCGTCGACCGCTACTGGCCGCCGACGTTCCACATCATCGGCAAGGACATCCTCAAGTTCCACACCGTGTACTGGCCGGCGCTGCTGATGGCTGCCGAGCTGCCGCTGCCGCAGCACGTGTTCGTGCACGGGTTCCTGCTCGGCGCCGACGGGCGCAAGATGAGCAAGTCGCTCGGCAACGTGCTCGACCCGTTCGAGGTGATCGAGCAGTTCGGGACCGACGCGCTGCGCTTCTACCTGATGCGCGACGTGCCGTTCGGCAACGACGGCTCCGTCGGGATGGACGCGGTGCGCGCCCGTTACGACGCCGAGCTGGCCAACGAGTTCGGGAACCTCGCGAGCCGCACGATCGCGATGGTGCAGCGCTACCGCGACGGCGTCGTGCCGGCGGTCGACCGCGATCGGCGGCTCGACAAGGAATTCGAGGGACTGCCCGGGGACGTCGCGGCGCTGATGGACCGCGCCGAGCCGACCGAGGCGCTCGACCGGATCTGGCAACGGGTGCGGCGGCTCAACCAATACATCGAGGAGCGGGCGCCGTGGCAGCTCGCGCGCGACCCCGCCGACGCGGACAAGCTCGACGAGACGCTCGCGTCGGTGGTCGAGGGGCTGCGGACCGTCAACACGTTGATCGAGCCGTACATGCCGGAGACCAGCGCGAAGCTCCGCCACGCGCTCGGCGCGCCGGGAGGAGCCATGTCCTCGCTCGAGCCGCTGTTCCCGAAGCGCTCCGACCACTAGTGGTCGACACCCACACGCACCTCGAGCTGTGCGAGCCGCCCGTCACCGAGCTCGTCGAGGCGGCTGCCGAGCAGGGCGTCGAGCGGATCGTGACCGTCGGCATCGACGGGGCGTCATGCCGCGCCGCGCTCGAGGCGGCCGAGGACTTTCCGCAGGTGTACGCGGCGATCGGGCGCCACCCGAACAGCGCGACCGGATTCGACGACGCCGATCTTTACGAGCTGAAGGCGCTCGCCGCCCACCCGAAGTGCGTCGCGATCGGCGAGACCGGGCTCGACTTCTACCGCGACGGGGCGCCGCGGCCCGACCAGGAGCGCGCGTTCGCGGCGCAGATCGAGCTGGCGATCGAGACCGGCAAGCCGCTCGTGATCCACACCCGCGAGGCCGCCGACGACACGCTCCGGATGCTCGACGAGCGCGCCGGCGACGCGCGGGTGATCCTGCACTGTTTCTCGATGCCCGAGCGGCTCGAGGAGTGCCTCGCCCACGAGCGCTGGTGGATCTCGTTTGCGGGGAACGCGACGTTCCCGAAGGCGACCGAGCTGCGCGAGGCGGCGCTGCGCGTCCCGCTCGACCGGCTGCTGGTCGAGACCGACGCACCGTTCCTGGCCCCGCAGCCGGTGCGCGGCAAGCCCAACCAGCCGGCCTACGTCGTCCACACCGCGAAGGCGCTCGCGATCGAGCGCCGCGTCCCGTACGAGGAGCTCGAGGCGGCCGTCGAGCGCAGCGCGGCGGCGCTGTTCGGATGGTCAAGCTAGGCCAGAACTTCCTCGTCGACCGCAACATCCTCGACGTGATCGAGCGGCTGGCCGAGCTCGACGGCGGCGACGTGGTGCTCGAGGTCGGCGGCGGTCCGGGGATCCTGTCCGAGCGGCTCGCCTCGCGAGTGGGCCACGTCCACGTCGTCGAGCTCGACCGGTCGCTCGAGGATCGGCTTGAGGAGGTGCTGGCGCCGTTCGAAAACGTCACGCTGCACTTCGCCGACGCGCTCGAGCTTGACCTGGGCGCACTCGACCCGCCACCGACCAAGGTCGTCGCGAACCTCCCGTACGGCGTCGCGGCGACCGTGGTGCTGCGGACGCTCGACGAGCTCCCGTCGGTCGACCGGTGGGTGGTGATGGTCCAGCGCGAGGTGGGGGAGCGGCTCGCGGCGCCGCCCGGGACGGCGGCGTATGGCGCGCCGTCGGTGCTCGCCCAGCTGGCCGCCGAGGTTCGGGTGCTACGGCCGATCTCGCGGACCGTGTTCAGGCCGGTGCCGAACGTCGACTCGGTGCTGGTCGGGCTCACGCGGCGCGGGCCCGGTCCGGATCCGCGCCTGCGGGCGCTCGTCCACGACGCGTTCGCGCACCGCCGCAAGGCGCTGGCAGGGTCGCTGGCGCTCGCCCCCGGCGCGCCCCCCGGGGTGCGCGAGCGAGCCCGTGCGGCGCTCGTCGAGCTCGGCCATCCGCCTGACGCGCGCGCCGAGCGCCTGTCGCCCGACGAGTTCCGCGAGCTCGACCGGAGGCTGCACGCGTGAGAGAGCTCGCGCCGGGCAAGGTCAACCTGTGCCTGTTCCTCGGGCCGCTGCGCGACGACGGCCGCCACGAGCTCGTGACGCTGATCGAATCGGTGTCGCTGGCCGACGAGCTCGAGATCTCTGTGCTGCCGGGCGGGCACGACGAGGTCTCCTGCGACGGGATCGAGGACGAGAACATCGTCACGCGGGCGCTCGCGGCGCTCCGCAGCCGCGGCTGGCAGGGACCGCCGGTCTCTGTCCGGATCCGCAAGCGCGTCCCGATCGCGGCCGGCATGGGCGGGGGGTCGGGCGACGCCGCCGCGCTGCTGCGCGTGGCCGAACGGCTGGCTCCGATTCCCGGCGATCCGCTTCAGATCGCGGCCGAGCTGGGGGCGGACGTGCCGAGTCAGCTCTCGCCGGGTCTGTCGCTCGCGACCGGCGCCGGGGAGCGAATCGAGCCGCGCGCGCCGCTGGCGCCGCACGCGCTCGTGATCGTGCCGTCCGAGCACCGGCTCTCGACCGCCGACGTGTACCGCGAGGCCGACCGCCTCGGGCTCCCTCGCTCCCGCGAAGCGCTCGCGTCGAAGCTGCACGACCTCGACGCGGCGGTCGGCGTCAACGACCTCGAGGCGGCCGCGATCTCCCTGTGTCCTGCCGTCGGGTCCGAGCTCGACGCCGTCCGCGGGGCGGGCGCCGATCACGCAATGGTGTGCGGATCGGGACCGACCGTGGCCGGGCTGTGGTGGGGCGAGGACGCGGCCGGCAAGGCGGAGTCGATCGCGCCTACGCTGGGCGGGATCGCGGTGGTGCCGGTGTCATCTCCGCCGTCCGGCACAATGCGCACTTGAGCTATGAGCAACCAGGCGATCACCTACCTGGTCGGCGCATGTCTCGGAGTGTTCGGGCTCGCCGCCTTCTGCGCGCTCGTGGTCGTGCCCGCATTCACGTCCTACCGCCGCCCGCTCGAGCGCGTCGCCGTCGTGATCCTGTCCGCGTACGTGCTCGCCGCACTGGTCGGCCTCGGGATCGTGATCGGCGCGCTGATCGTGCTCGAGTGGCCGCGCATCTTCTAGGCACACGGACCGATGCCTGATCAGGTCTCGAGGGGTGCCGAGTCGGCACCGGGTCTCGACGCTCTCGGCGCGATCACCGACGCGGTCGAGGGCGGCGCCGGCCTGCCCGAGATCCTGCGCGCGGCGGCGCGGGCGCTCGACGCGAGCCTGATCCTGATCGACCGCTCGGCGACCGTGCTCGCGGTGGCCGCCCGCTCGCCGGCCGACGAGCGCTCGCTGATGCGCGACGGCGACGACGTGACGACGATCGAGCTGAAGGTCGCGGACGCCCCCGTCGGGTCACTGCGGATGCGCTCTCGCGAGCGGAGTCCCGACGGCGCGGTGCTGCGGCTGGTCAGCACCCTGATCGCCTCGGAGATGGAGCGCACGCGCGCGCCCGAGCGCGCCTCGGAGGAGGCGGCGAGCGGCTTCCAGCGCGAGGTGCTGCGCGGCGCGATCGCCGACCGCGACGACCTCGTCGCCCGCGGGCGCGAGCTCGGGATCGACCTCGCGGGGGGCGGCACGGTGATCGTCGCGCGCGCCCATCCGCGCGTCGCGACCGAGGACGACTGGCGCCGCCGGCTGCTCGCGCTCGGCCTGCGCGGGGCGCGCTCGGTGGCCGCCGGCGCGATCGGCACGCCGACCGACGAGGACCTCGGAGGAGAAATTGTCGTGCTGGTGCCCGACGCCGACGGGGACACCGGCCGGCGCGCGTCGTCGGCGATCCTCCGCGAGATCGAGTCGGGGCTGCCGGGCTTCGCGTTCGCGATCGGGCGCAGCCGCCACGCCGGCGACCCGCTCGAGCTGCGCCGGGCCGCCGACGAGGCGCTGCTCGCGATCAACGTCGTCGAGGGCGAGGCCGAGCGGAGCGAGCTGCCGTTCGAGGAGACCGGCACCTACCAGCTGCTGCTGCCGTACATGAGCGACCCGGCCGAGCTGCGGCGCTTCTACGAGCAGACGGTGCGCCCGCTTGTCGCCTATGACGAGCAGTACGAAACCGACCTGCTGGGGACGCTCGCGACGTTCCTCGAGTGCGACGCGAACGTCAACGCCACCGCCGCCCGGCTGTTCACCCACCGGCACACGATCCGCTACCGGTTCGAGCGGGTGCGGGAGCTGACGTCGCTCGACGTGTCCTCGACCGACGGCCGCGAGAAGCTGTCGCTCGGGCTGAAGGCGATGCGGGTGCTCGGGATCGCACAGCCGCGCGGCCCCGCAACGGAACCCGGCGCCGAGGGCGGCCGGGTCCCGCGGTAGTACGCTGCCGGACCTGGGGCAACGTGGGCATCGCTGGCTGACGCTCGTCTGGGCGCTGATCGCGCTCGGCTCCTACGCGGCTGCCGCGCTCGGCTCCTACGCGGCTGCCGCGACCGCCACGAGCGCGCCTAGCTCGCGCGAAAGCGTCAGGCTGACGGCCGCCGGGAAGGCCGGCGAGGTGGTCCGCGAGGGCACCGAGGTGCGCGTGATCGCGACCGAGACCGGCGCTGCGCCGGCCGGCCAGCGGCCCGCGGTGCTCGAGATCCTCGGCGGCTACCAGTACCGGGGGCAGACGCAGGCGCGCGTGCTGAAGCGCTGCAGGGCCGCGCGGTGCGAGATCGATCCTGCGCTCAGGACTCCGAGGACCTGGACCTACCAGGCGTTCTATGTCGGAAGGACCGGGACGGTGCTCGCCAAGTCACGGATCGTGAAGGTCGAGTGGGTCAAGCGGGGGTCGACGGCCAGCGGACCCTGAGCCGGGGCTTGCGCGTCGCTGCCGCCGCGCCGGGCTCGCGCTCCGCAAGCGCCGCGCCGGGCTCGCGCTCCGTAAGCGCCGCGCCGGGCTCGCGCTCCGCAAGCGCCCGCTCGACGGCGGCCGCCGTCAGCTCTCCCGCGATCGCGAGCGGCTCGGTGCTGCGCTGCGCCCGTGCGAGCACGAACGCGCCCTCGAGCGCCGCGAACATCCCGATCGCCAGCTCCCGGGCGGTCTCGCTCGCGATCCCGGCGCGTTCGAACCGCTCGGCTCCCGCGGCGATCCAGCTTTCGAACGCGTCTGCGCACGCTTCGCGCATCGTCTCGCTGGTGCTCGAGACCTCGAGCGCGACGGTCGCGATCGGGCACGCATCGACGTAGTCGGTGTCCCGCAGGTGCTCTCCGGCGCCCGCGAAGAAGTCGCGCACTCCGGTGACGATCTCGGGGGCCGGATCGATCACCGCCGGGATCAGCTGGAGGTAGAAGGCGGCGGACACGCGGATCGCGTCGGCGCCCAGCTCCTCCTTGCCGCCGGGGAAGAAGTGGTACAGCGAGCCGAACGGCGCCTGCGCGGCGGTCACGATCTGCTTGACGCCGGTCGCGTTGTAGCCCTGGCGGCGGAACAGCTCCGCGCTCGTCTCGACGATCCGTTGCCTCGTGTTCGGTATTTCGGCGCTCGCGGGCGACATAACCCCTCGTCCTCGCTTCTCGACACAGCCCTGTGCACGGGGTACGATACCACTCGCTAGAGCGATCAATCTAATCGGAGGCGCCGATGCTCTCATATCCCGTGCTTCGCCTCATCTCCTGGGTCATGGCTCGCACCCGAGCCGGGGACATCCGCCCCACCCTGCTGATGGACGACAACAACGTGCGGTTCGTGTTCCCGGGCAGCAACTCGTGGTCGGGCACCTTCAACGGCAAGCACGAGCATCAGCGATGGCTCGAGCGCCTGGTCCGGGTCGGCGTCAAGACCGAGCCCGACGAGCTCGCCGTCAGCGGCTTCCCGTGGAAGCTGCGGGTCGTAATCCGCGGGCGCTCGTGGCGGGACAACTCGGCGGGCGAGCGGATCTACGAGAACCGGTTCGTGATCTGGGCCCACCTCCGGTGGGGAAAGCTCCGCGACTACGAGGTCTACGAGGACACCGAGAAGGCACAGGCGCTCGACGACTACCTGGAGGCGAACGAGCCCGCGCTGATGGCGGCGTGAAATAGCATCGCCACGGATGGCGGTCGGGATCATCACCGGGTCGGGCACGCACGCGCTGCCCGGGTTCGAGGACGCCGAGGCGGTGAGGACCGAGACGCCGTTCGGGCCCTGCACGTTGACCCGCGGGACCTACGCCGGGGTCGAGGCGCTGCACATCTCGCGTCACCTGGAGGGCCATGCGCGCCTCTCCAACCAGGTCCCCCACCGGGCGAACCTGTGGGCGCTCCATGAGCTCGGCGCGACCGCGGTCGTCGCGTGCACCTCGTGCGGCGCCGTCGACCCATCGCTCGAGCTCGGCTCGCTGATCGTGTTCGGCGACCTGCACTTCCCATCCAACCGCCTCCCCGATGGGGCGCTGTGCACGTTCTTCACCGAGCCGGGCGATCCGCGGCGCGCCCACTGGATCCTCCAGGGCGGGCCGTTCTCGGCGGGGGTCCGCGCGGCGCTGCTGGCGGCGGCCGCCGACGCCGGACACCCCGCCCGCGACGGCGGGACTTACGGCCACGTCGACGGCCCGAGGTTCAACACGCCCGCGGAGATCGGACAGCTGGCCGCGGCGGGTGTGGCGGCCGTCAGCCAGACCGCCGGGCCCGAGACGGTGCTCGCCGGAGAGCTTGAGCTGCCGTACGCGCTGGTCGGGTTCGTGACCGACTACGCCAACGAGGTCCGGCCCGGCGAACCGACCCCGGTCGAGGAGCTGATGGCGCTGATGGGGCGCAGCGGCGACGTATTCGCCGACGTGCTGGCCGACGCGCTGCCGCGGCTCGAGCGCGAGCCGCCGGCGCCGGTCGGGACCGTCTACCGGTTCGGATGAGCTTGACCGCGCCGGCGGTCCTGTTGATGCCGCCGCCCGGTCCGGCCGAGCCGGTGCCCGGGCTGACCGCGTTCCTCGACGCGCAGGCCGAGCGGTGGGCGCGGGCGGTGGCGGGCGAGGCAGTGGCGCGAGTTAGCGGATCGTTGACGGACGCGATCTCTCAGGCGGTGTCCATTGGCCCGCCTCGACCGCTGCTCGCGATCTGGCCCACGATCCCGTGCTGGCGCCCCGACCATGCGACCGGGGCGCTCTCGGACCTCGAAGGCGGCGCGTCGCTCGTCCTCGGCCCGGTGATTGACGGCGGCCTCTACCTGGTCGGGACGACGCGGCGGCTGGGCGAGCTCGTCGAGCTCCCCGACGAGCCCTGGGACGGGACCGGCGCGGTCAGCGGCGCGCTCGGCGCCGCGGCCGGAGCGGGACTCGAGATCGGGATGCTCCGGGCCGAGCGCGGGCTGCGCACCCGCGACGACGTTGACGCGGCGCTCGCCGACCCGCTGACTTCGGCGGAGCTCCGAACGATTCTCGGCGAGGCCGCCTGAGCCTCAACAGCCGGCGGTCGGATCGGTCGACGAGGTCGACTTCGCCGGGCACTGCTCCCAGTAGCTCGGATAGAAGACCGGTACCGCGACCGACTGAAAGCTGCTTGTGTCGGCCTCATACACGAAGTTCGACGCCGGCCCCATCGTCACCGTGTAGCCGACGATCGCGCCGCGGAAGAGGGTGTTGTTGCTGGGGGCGATGTTGACGTTCGAGAACGGCGCCATCAGCGCGAACGCCGTGCTGCCGTTGTTGTTGAGCGTGACGGCGTTCTGCGGGGGGGTGTTCTGCTGATCTCCATACACGAGGATCTGTGCGTTCAGCGCGCTGCCGCCGGCGTTGACTGTCGAGTTGTTCTGCATCGTGAATGTCCCTGGAGAGACGCCGTTGGAGCTGGTGCTGTTCGAGCAGCCGGAGGTCGGGTCGCTCGGCGAGTCGATGAAGATCGTCGCCTTGCCCGATCCGGCGATCACGATCGATGAATTGTTCGACAGGTACAGGCTGCAGAAGTTGTAGTAGCCGCCGGTGAGTGTGAGCGTCGCGTTGTTCGGCAGGTACAGGGTCCGATTCGCGAGGCTGAAGTCGCTGTTGTTGAGCTTCGTGCTGGGGTCGCAGTCGCGCACCGCGAGGTGGAGGCTCAGGCACGCCGGGAACGAGATCCCCTGGCTGATCTGGTAGTCGCAGTTGGTCTGCACCCAGGTGCCCGAGTATCCGTACAGGCTCGACGCCTCGGATTGGCTGCAGGTCCCGGCCTGATACGTGGTCGCGTTGTCGTAGAGGGTGGAGGTGTTCGTCGACGTCGTGAACGGGTAGATCGGGGTCGGGTTCGGGTACGGCGCCGACTGGGTCACCTCGGTCCCGAGGTCGGTGACATTGCCGGCCTTCGACACGACCGCGCCGGGCGGCACCGACCAGCCGTCGATCGTCGTCGTACCGCCCCCCTTTCCGCAGGCGACGCAGAGCGTCCCGTTCGTTCCCATAATGGCGGGGGTGCCGGGCGTGTCGCTGGTGATCTGGTCGTTGTTGGAGATCGTGACGCTCTTGGTGCCGAACAGGGCGGCCGGGAAGGCCGGCGTGGACGAGTAGGCGTCCAGCCGCTGCTGCACCCTTACGCTGATGCCGTTCGCGGTGCCGACAACGGTCACGCACCGCTGTGAGACGGTGCTCGTGCCGCTGGTCACGTTGGGCCCGGTGCACGGGTCACCCGTCTGCATGGCCCTCGAGACCCAGTACGTGAACGTCGCCCCGTTGCCCAGTGTCTCGGGGCCGTCGGGCGGGCACAGCGTCGAGGTCGGCGCTCCGCTCGACCCGACCGCGACGGTGGTCGGCTGCGTCGGGCAGTTGTTCGCACTCGGCTGATAGGTGTTGAGCCGGTAGATCGCCGCCCGCAGTCCGGCGTTGGCGGCCTCGAGCGCCGCCTTCGAGTTGGCGCTGCGGCGTGAGAAGTCATTCGTGCGGATCGCCAGCTCGGTCGCGACGCCCCCGAGCAGGATCAGCGTGAGCATGATCGACAGGGCGATCGGGACCGCGATCCCGGCCTCGTCGCGGATCGCGCGCACGGCTTGTCGACGCAAGCGGCTCATGCGTACACGTCGAGGGTCGTCTGGTCGTTGTATCCGAGCGACGGGTCGTTGAGGATCGACACCGTCGACGATGCGCTGACCCCGGTGACGATTTGGATGTCCGTCCCGGTGATCCCGCTGGCGATGTAGCCGGCCGAGCCGAGTCCGCCGCTGAAGTTGAACGTCACCGGCGTCGGGACGCCCGACGCCAGCGTCACCGTGGTCGTGAACGTCGTCCCGATCTGGCTCAAGATGCCGGTCAGGACGCCGCCAGGTACGAGCTGCACCTTGACGCACAGGGTCGCGGTGACCGTCGAGCCGCTGCTCTGCTCGAGGTAGAGGCTCGAGGTTCCGGTCCCGGCGACGTCCCAGCTCGAACCGACCGGGATCGGGTCCGTCAGCCACGACACCGAGGTGTTTCCGCACGTGCCGCAGCTCGAGGTGCATTGCGTCGTCCCTATCGGGTTAGAGCCCGTACTCCCATTCGTGCTGCACGAAACCGGCAGCCCGGTGATCGGATCGGTGCACGTGGTCCCGAATGAGGTGCTCGGATTGCGTCCCTGGCTCGGAGGGGTCACGTACGCGGACACGATCGCCGGGTTGCTCGGCTGGGTGACACCGGTCTGGGTGACGACGATCGTCACCCGCTTGTAGTCGTTCGCGGTGGCGCAGTACTGGCCCGGAGTGCTCGACTGCGCGCACGTCGGATCAGCCGTCCAGGTGACGAAGTCGTAGATGTTGCCGCCCGCCGTCTGACCGCTGGGGAGAGGAGCGGACCAGGCCGTGACAGGCGCGACCGTGCCCGCGCTCGGCGTGACGGTCGTGTTCTGCCCGTTCGAGGTCGAGGTGTACGTGCAGCCGTTGATCACGAGGGACTCCGTCGCCGTGGAGCCGCCCGAGCTGTGATCGGGCTGGTACGCGGGTGCCGAGCCGGATCCGCACGTGCCGCCCCCGCCGCCGCCGCCGCCGTTGTTGACGTAGTAGTAGCTGCCCGGCGTGCTGGACCACGAGGCCGACGTGCCCGTCAGGGCCACGTCGCTGTAGGGCAGCGCCAGCACTCGCTCGAGCTCCGTCTCGGCCCGCGCTGAAAGCGTTTGCTGGTGCTCGGCGACGGTCTGCAGGTGGCGCGAGGAATCGAACACCGCGACGGTGGCGAGAATCCCGACCACCAGGATCGACAGCGCGGTCAGGACCTCGATGATCGTGAACCCGTGCTCGCGCCTCATCACGATCCAGCGTCGGAGTTGGGGATGTAAGCGCCGGCCTTGAGCACGATCTGGTGCTGATAGCCAAGGGTCGTCTGACCACCGTTCGCCGGGAGCACCAGCCGGATCTGAATGTACGTGGGCAATCCGGCCACGAGATTCTCGTAAACCTCGTCGCAGGCGAGCCCGCCGAGGTCGGTGTTGGCAGTGTTCGCGTTCGCCGGGAAGAAGACAGAGCCCGAGGTTGCAGATCCGGTGGCGTTGCAGTAATTCGCGTAGTTGTTGCCGCCGGTCGTGTTCGTCGGGTTGTTGTAGACGTGCTGGATATCGAGGTCCTGAGCGGTCGAGCCCGCGACGGGAGCAGGCGTCGGCGCGACCGCCTGCGTGCGCGCGCAGCGGGTGTACGGGGAGCCGAGCGAGTCGCTCGCCGTGCAGTCGTAGCTGACGTTGTAGGTGGTCCCGTTCTGCTTGAGCTGGAACTTCAAGAGGCCGGGAGTGACCGTCTGGAACGAGCTCGCTCCGCGGATGTCGTGCACCATCCGGTTGAGCGCCACATCGGCGGTCTGGAGCTCATCGGCGTAGGCCGCATCGCGGCTCTGCGTGTGTCGCCCGACGACGAGCACGTCGAAGATCGGCACCAGCGCGGCGAGCAGGACCGTGATCGAGATCAGCATCTCGACCATCGTGTATCCGTCCTGTCCGCGGGCCACCGCAACCGTCATGCGGCGGACCCGACTGGGCAGAGGACGTCCATTCGTTTCGGTGATCTTCAAGTCGCGCTGGCTCCCGGGGCCGAACGTGTGAGATCAACGTCGGCACAAAGCGCGCATTTCTTCAGTCCGTGGCCGCTTTTCCGGCGGGCTCCGCGGGGCCGATTCGCCGATCAGCAGGCGTTTCGGGAGGGTCTGACTGGGGGGCAGGGACTCGAACCCCGATTACCTGGACCAAAACCAGGCGTCCTGCCGGTTGGACGACCCCCCAGATGGGCCGCAGCTCCGCGCCGGGCGTTGCGAATCTAGCATTGGCCCGACAGCACGCAGAAAGCGGCCCGAGCGCGCACAGAATGCTCGGTTTCGGGGAGGATGTGCCGCCGATGAGCG
The DNA here is from genome assembly GCA_963800475.1 of uncultured Solirubrobacterales bacterium. Taxonomy (GTDB): domain Bacteria; phylum Actinomycetota; class Thermoleophilia; order Solirubrobacterales; family Solirubrobacteraceae; genus Palsa-465. The sequence goes on from CAWDAZ010000002.1 coordinate 1,274,554, forward strand.
AGCTCGAGTTCCTCGGGGCGCTGCACGTCGAGCTTTCGCGCCGCAGCGAGCTCCGCCCCGAGCACCACCCGCACGAGTTGTTCCAGACCTCGACGGTCGAGGCGCTGCTCGCGGGAGCGTTCGACGGTGACGTGACGCTGGAGCAGCTGCTCGAGCACGGTGACCTCGGGCTCGGAACGCTCAACGGCCTCGACGGCGAGCTGATCGTGCTCGAGGGACAGGCGTGGAAGGCGAACCTCGACTGCACGCTCGCGCAGCCCCGGGGCACGGTCAGGACCCCGTACGCGGTCGTCACCGAGTTCGCGCCCGGCGACCCGATCGCGCTGACCGAGCCGCTGGGGGGCGACGATCTCGAGCGGTGGCTCCGCGCCCGGCACCAGGTCACCGATCGCCCCGACGCGATCCGTGTCGACGGGCAGTTCAAGCACATCCACGTCCGCTCGGTGCCGAGGCAGAGGCGCCCGTACCCGTCGCTGGCCACGGCGATCGCCCACCAGCACGTGTGCGAGCTCGACGACGTGAGCGGGACGATGGTCGGCTTCCGGTTCCCGGACCCGCTCGACGGACTCGAGATGGCGGGCTTCCACCTCCACTTCGTCACCGACGACCGGACGCGCGGCGGGCACGTGCTCAGCTATCGCCTGCTCGAAGGCGAGCTGCGGATCGACGAGGCGAGCGACCTGCACGTCGAGCTGCCGCCCGCGGTGCGCGCGCCCGCCCACGGCACGCACCTGGACGAGGCCGAGATCTCGCGGCTCGAGAACGACTCTCCGCGGCTCGAGACCGACTCCTAGCGTACGATCTGAGGGGTGAGCGACCCCGTCGTCGTGATCCTCGCTGCGGGGGAGGGCACTCGCATGCGCTCCAAGACCCCGAAGCTGCTGCACCCGATCTGCGGGCGCCCGATGATCGGCTGGCCGGTCGCGGCCGCGGGCGACGCCGGCGCCGCGAAGGTCGTCGTGGTCGAGAGCCCGCGCCGCGAGCTCGAGCCGGTGCTCAACGGGCGCGTCGAGTTCGCGATCCAGGAGCAGCCGCGCGGGACCGCCGATGCCGTCAGGGCGGCGGCACCGCAGCTCGCGGGCGCCGCGACCGTGCTGGTGATCAACGGCGACACCCCGCTGGTCAGCGCATCATTGCTCCGTCAGCTCGCTGCGGCGCACGCCAGATCCGGCTCGGCGGCGACGATCGCGACCGCGGTGCTCGACGACCCGAGCGGCTACGGTCGCGTCGTCCGCGGGCCGGACGGAACCGTCGAGCGGGTCGTGGAGACGAAGGCCGCCGGCGACGCCACCGAGCTCGAGCTCCGCATCCGCGAGGTCAACACCGGGATGTTCGCGTTCGACGGTCCCGAGCTGCTGTCCGCGCTCGAACAGGTCTCGAGCGACAACGCCCAGGGCGAGCTGTACCTCCCCGACGTGCTGCCGATCCTGCGCTCCCACGAGCGCACCGTCGACGCGTTCGAGATCGGCGACCCCGACGCGATGATCGGGATCAACGACCGAGTCGCGCTCGCCGAGGCCCGAGCCCGAGCGCAGCAGCTGATCCACGAGCGGCACATGCTCGCGGGCGTCACGATCGTCAACCCCGCGGCGACCGTGATCGACGTCGACGTCGAGATCGGGCGGGATGCGGTGATCGAGCCGTTCACCAACCTGCGAGGCGCTACGACGATCGGCGAGGCGAGCACGATCGGGCCGCTCAGCACGCTGATCGACACGCGCGTCGGGCAGGCCTCGAAGGTGATCCACTCGTACGTCACCGACGCGGAGATCGGCGATCGCGTGAGCGTCGGTCCGTTCTCCTACCTGCGGCCGGGCACGATCCTCCGCGAGGGCTCGAAGGCCGGCACGTTCGTCGAGATCAAGAATTCAGACGTCGGCGCCGGCACCAAGATCCCTCATTTGTCCTACATCGGCGACGCCGACATCGGCGAGGGCACGAACCTCGGCGCGAGCACGATCACCGCCAACTACGACGGCACCCGCAAGCACCGCACGACGATCGGCAGCCGCGTCAAGACGAGCGTCGACACGACGCTGGTTGCCCCGGTGACCGTCGGCGACGACGCCTATACCGGGGCGGGATCCGTGATCACCAAGGACGTGCCGCCCGGCGCGCTCGGGATTGCGCGGGAGCGCCAGCGCAACATCGAGGCCTACACGGAACGCCGCAACGAGCGGGAAGCGGCGGGCGACGGCGACGAAAGCCGTCAGGCCGCCGACATAAACTCGTCGGAGTCATGAGCATCCTCGAGACGCGTTCCGCGCAGAGCGAGCTACGGGTCGAGTCGAGCAAGCGGCTGATGCTCGTGTCGGGGCGCGCGAATCCGAGTCTCGCGGCGCGGATCGCCGACAAGCTCGGCGTCGAGCTCAGCCCGATGACGCTGAACACGTTCGCCAACGGCGAGGTCTACTGCCGCTTCGAGGAGTCCGTCCGCGGCGCCGACGTGTTCATCGTGCAGCCGACGTGCAGCAACACCGACACGGGACTGAGCGGCAACGACGCGCTGATGGAGCTGATGGTGATGGTCGACGCCGCTGTCGGCGGCTCCGCGCACCGCGTGATCGCGGTCACGCCGTGGTACGGCTACTCCCGCCAGGACAAGAAGTCGGCGCCGCGCGAGCCGATCAGCGCGCGGATGGTCGCGCGGATGCTCGAGAACGCTGGAATCGACCGGATCGTGACGATGGACCTGCATTCCGGGCAGATCCAGGGCTTCTTCCAGAAGCCGTGCGACCACATGACGGCGCTGTTCATGCTCACCCAGTACTTCTCCGACCTCGGCCTCGAGGACCTCGTCGTCGTCGCGCCGGACGCCGGCCGGGTGAAGCTGAACAAGCGGTTCGCGTCGAAGATCGGCGCCGACCTCGCGATCCTCAACAAGGAGCGCCCCGCCCAACAGGTGGCCGAGATCGGCTACGTGATCGGCGACGTGGCCGGCAAGACCGCGGTGCTCGTCGACGACATCATCGACACCGCCGGCACGCTCAAGGCGGCCGCCCACGCCGTCCACGAGGCCGGCGCGCGCCGGGTGTACGCGGCCGCCACGCACGGCGTGTTCTCCGGCAACGCCTGGAAGAACCTCGCCGCCGCCAACCTCGAGCAGATCGTCGTCACCGACACGATCCCGCTGCGCCCGAACGCGCCCTCGAACGTGACCGTGCTCCCGTGTGCCGAGCTGCTCACCAACTCGATCCGCCAGATCTTCACCGACGGCTCGGTGAGCGACGTGTTCGGCGGCGAGAACCAGCTGTTCTAGGCCGTCGCGCCGCTGAGCCGCTCCGCCCCGAACTGCTGAGCGGCTGACCCAGGGCGAGCCTGCGCAGAGTTCGCGACGTTGCGCTCCTCCACCTTGGCGGGTTTGCCTGCCTGCTCAGGGCACGCCCTGGGCCAGCGGCGAAGATCATCTACCCCGGCCCGGACGTGCCGGAAACGGCAGAGCCCGGACGACCGTCGCCGTTACGGCGTGACCACGCGCCAGGTCCCGCCGTACGACCTGATGCCGTCGCCGTTGGCCTGGCCCTTGGCGCGGTCGCCGCTGAAGCGGTACAGCGGGCGGCCGTTCAGCATCAGCTGATAGAAGCCGCCCTTGACGCGCCGCAGCCGCCCGAGCGTCCCCTTGATCCCCGGCGCCTTGGTGAGCGGCTGGTTCGCGGTGATCTTGTAGGGAGGCCAGATCGCGAAGCACGCCTTCGTCAGGCACTTCAGGTTCCCGACCCGCTCGTCGCTGAGCGTGTACAGCGTCATCCCGCGCGAGTCGACGATCACCGTCCTCGTCTGCCCCCTCACCTTCACCTTGCCGGTCTGGATCAGCGGAGCTGGGGAGGCGGCGACGGCCACGCTCACGACCGCGAGCGCAGCTGCGGCGACGCCGATCACCAGCAGGCGCCGCAGGCGAGAGTGCAGCAGACGGGTCATGATGCGCCAGTCTGTTGAGAACGATGTCCGAAGTCAAGCCTCCTTCACACAGCGCAGACGCAGCCCGGCTGATGGAGCTTCTCGGCCTCAGCGAGGACGAGCTGTGCCGCACGCTCGACGTCGATCCGCTGACCCTGCTGTCCGGCCAGCTCGATCACAGCTCCGAGCTGCCGATCCTGCTCGCGCTCCTGGATGAGGCCGCGGCCCGGGCCGGCCCGACCGTGCTCCGCCGCTGGGTCCGGGCATCCGGCCCGCACGGCCGGCCGATCGACGCGCTGCTGGCGCGCGATTTCCGCTCCTTCGAGGAAGCGCTGGCCGCGCTCGCCGAGCGCGGGTTCGTGCTGCGCGCGGGCGGGGCCTAGGCGCATGGGGGAGCCGTTCGCCCACCGGCTCCGGGTCCGGTACGCCGAGTGCGACCCCCAGGGGGTCGTCTTCAACTCACACTACCTCGCCTACTTCGACATCAACATCACCGAGCTGTGGCGGGCGGCGTTCGGCGGCTACCGGGTGATGACCGACCGCGGCATCGACCTGGTCGTCGCCGAGGCGCAGGTGCGCTATCGCTCCTCGGCGCGGTTCGACGACGAGCTGACGCTCGAGATCGCGGTGACCCGGATCGGCACCACGGCGATCACGACGGGCCACCGGATCACCCGTGGCGGCGAGCTGGTCGCCGAGGGGACCGAGCGCCACGTGGTCGTGTCGCTCGAGACGATGACGAAGACCCCGATCCCCGACTGGATCCGCGACGGGCTCGCTCCGTGGACGGTCGAGACGGCCGGGCAGCCGGCCTAGTCGTCGGACTTCTGCCTGGGCTTGGAGTCGAGCGAGACCCCGAACAGATAACTGAACGTCGAGGCGGTGAGCCGTTCGACGACGGCCGCGACGGCCGCCATCGTCGCCGCCTCGAGCGTCGCGCCGACCAGCACCTTCGAGAGGCTCGCGTCGAGGCTCGTCGCGGCGGGCGGATCCTCGTGGTCGATCCGCTCCCACAGCGACTTGAACACGATCTTTCCGATCCGGGCGGCGAACCCGCCGGTGATCCGTGCGAACAGCCGGTAGATGATCCGCATCGGTCGTGGAGCCTACCCCTGTGGCGAGCGCAGCAACTGCGCGTCCGAGTAATTGTTAACACTGCGTAGACGACCAGAGGCACTCATGCTCGAAGAGGAACCGCACGCGCAGGACAGTCAGGCCGATGAGCTCCTTCGGCGCGCGCTGATCGACGAGTCTGCCTCGGCGGCGGTGTCGCTGCGGGTCAGCGGGCTTCCGGTCAGCGACTCGGTCACGGTGATCTTCCACGGCCGGCGCGACCTCGGCACGCTCCAGACGTACGTCACGCCCGGCAGCCTCGGGGCCGGCACGACGATCGCCGCCAGCGAGCTGCTCCGGGTCCCGTGTGATCTCGACCTGGCGGACGCGGAGGACCGTGACGAGGCCGAGCGGCTGTACGTCGAGCAGGCCACGGCGCTGCGCGACGCGCTGCTGAGCGCCGATGTGGTGCTCGACGTGTGGCGCCGTCCGCTGCTCGAGCTGGTCGACCGGCGGGTCGCCGTCGACCACTCGGTCGAGCTGTCCGTACGGTTGCCCGCGCACCGGCTGCTCCCGACCGCGCTGGTGGCCCGCGACTCACAGCTGGTCGTCACCCCGGTATGCGGGGTCCGCACGCTCGCCGAGGGCCGGCCGCCGATGGGGATCGCGTGCGCCCAGCAGGACGTGATGCGCGTGTATCCGCTCGCCGACGACCCGGAGCGGTGCGTCGAGGACTTCCTGGAGGCCGCGGCCGAGCACGCCCACGCGCTCGCCGACCGCCTCGAGCATCAGGAGGCATCGGTCGAGCGGTTCCTCGAGCTGCAGTAGCGCGGCCGTCTCTACTCTCCGCGCGTGCGCCGCAGCTACCTGCTGATCCTGATCGCCCTCGGAGTGGTCGTGTTCCTGGTCGTGAGCGCGCTGCTGACCCGCGCGCTCAGCATCGGCTCGGCCGAGCAGTCCGCGATCACCTCACTGGTGCAGGCGGAGGGCCGGGGCGATGCGGCCGCGGTCGCCGCCACGATCAATGACTGCGGCCGGAGCTCGTCGTGCCGGGCGCGGGCTGCTGCCAACGCGCAGGCGCTCGGGCACCCCGGGTTCGTGACGATCATCAAGCTCGACCAGTCGGCCGGCTTCTCGCTCGGCGGCACGCTCGGGACCGCGCGAGTCGCGTGGCGGATCGGGGACGGCCTGCCGATCGTGCAGTGCGTGCGGGTCAGGCGCGCGGGGAACGTGCTGAGCGGGCTCCGGGTGGAGCTGCTCGAGGTCAGCCGGCGAATTCCGAGCGACCACGCCTGTCCGGCGCGGTACTAGCCGCTACTCCGCGCGCACGGGCTGGCGGTTCGGCTCGCGGGCCGGACGCCGGTCGCGGCGCGGCTGGAAGTCGCCGAGTTGATGGTGATCGCGCAGTCGCACGTCAGCCGGGGTCGCGTCCGGCAGCGGCAGGCCGCCACCGGGCCCTGTCGGCGGCGCGAGCGGATCTGAAGGACCGCGCCCGCCGCCGCCGCCGGATCCGCCGTCGGAACCCGGCGGAGTCTCGGGACGATCGCGCAACGCGGGCAGGATCAGCGCCGCCGCGCAGAGCAACCCCAGAAGGTGCATCCCGGCGATCATCAGCACAAGCTGAGCGTCGCCTGACATACACAAAGCCTACCGCGACGTCGATCTCCGCCAAAGTCCTCCGCGGCCCCCGATCCGAGCCCTCGCTACCATCGGCGCGAGCCATGGCCACCACCGCCGCCACAGTCCTCGCGGTCGAACCCCGGGACCCGTCGGGGTCTCGCAGCGCACGCCGCCTGCGACGCTCCGGGAAGGTCCCCGGCGTCGTCTACGGCGGCGGTGAGGACCCGGTCTCCTTCCAGGTCGAGGTGCGCGAGCTGCGTAACGCGCTCGCGCACGCCGGCGCGGTCATCGATCTGAGCCTCGGCGGCGCGAGCTCGCCGGTCGTCCTCAAGGAGCTGGTCCGGCACCCGGTGACCGGCGACACCGTCCACCTCGACCTGCTGCGGGTTCGGCTCGACGAGGCGATCTCGTCGACCGTCGTCGTCGAGCTGACCGGGAGCGAGGAGTCCCCCGGCGTCAAGGAGGGCGGCGTGCTCGAACAGGTCACGCGCGAGATCAACATCGAGGCGCTTCCGACCGACATCCCGGACTCGCTGAGCTTCGACGTCTCCCAGCTCGTGATCGGGGACACGATCACCCTCGAGTCGCTGTCGCTGCCCACCGAGGTCAAGCTGCTCGACGACCCCGAGTCGGTGCTCGTGACGCTCAACCCACCGCGGCTCGTGATCGAGGAGGAGCCCGAGGTCGAGGAGGAGACTGAGCTCGTCGGCGAGGGCGAGGAGGCGCCGGAGGGCGAGGCCGAGGCGACCGCCGCCGGCGAAGGCGGCGGCGAAGGCGGCGGCGAGGGCGAAGGCGGCGAGTAGGCCGCCGTGCGACTCCCGGGGCGCCGCGACGCTCCCGTCGACTGGCTGATCGTTGGGCTCGGGAACCCGGGCTCCGAGTATGAGGGGACTCGCCACAACATCGGGTTCGAGGTCGCCGAGCGGCTCGCCGACCGCTGGGAGCTCGGCAAGCCGAAGGTCAAGTACCGCGGGCTGCTCCGCGAGGGCCGCGCCGCTCCCGGTGGGCCGCGGGTGGCCCTGCTCGAGCCGCAGACGTACATGAACGACGCCGGCCGTTCGGTCGGGGCGGCACGCGGCGCCGCGAAGATCGACCTCGACCGGCTGCTCGTGATCCACGACGAGATCGACCTTCCGTTTGGGGAAATCCGCACCCGCCTCGGCGGCGGGCTCGCCGGCCACAACGGGCTGAAGTCAGTCCGCCAGGGGGTCGGATCCCCCGATTTCGCGCGCGTCCGGATCGGCGTCGGCCGGCCGCCGACCACCGACCCCGACCGAGTCGCCTCGTACGTGCTGAGCAGGTTCCGCGAGCCGCGCCAGGAGGTCGAGCTGCTGGTCGACCAGGCCGCAGATGCGGCCGAGCGGATCGTGCTGGGAGAGGACGGCTCCGACCTAGACTGAGGAGTGGATGCTCCGCACCCTCCTCTCTCATGCTGACGACGATCCGCAGACCGCCGCGCTCGCCGGCGAGGGCGGCCGCGCGTTCGTCTCCCAGGCACTCCGGCCGTACCTGGTCGCGGCGCTGCTCGACCGGGATCCGGGCAAGCCCGCGATCGTGGTCGCCGGTGACGATCGCGCGGCCCGTGACCTCGCCGCCGGGCTGCGCGCCTGGCTCGAACCGCGAACCGTCCGCTACTACCCGAGCCGGGGCGTCGCCTACGAGTCGCACCTGGCGCCGCCGCCGCACCTGGTCGGCCTCCGGATCGCGGCGCTCGACGCGCTGATCGACCCGCCCGACGATGCCGCCCCGGTGGTCGTGGTGAGCGCGGTCGCGCTGTCGGAGAAGGTTCCCGACCCGGCGCTCCGCCCGCACGGCTTCATGCTGCGCCCCGGCGAGCTGCTCGACCTCGACGAGACCGCCCGCGACCTCGTGGCCGCGGGCTACGAGCGCGTCGACCAGGTCGAGGACCGCGGCCAGTTCGCGATCCGCGGCGGGCTGCTTGACCTGTTCGCGGCGACCGAGGACCGGGCCGTCCGCGTCGACCTGTTCGGCGACGAGATCGAGTCGCTGCGGTGGTTCTCGACGTTCACGCAACGCTCGCTCGGCGACGCAGAGCTGGTCGAGGTCGCGCCGGCGGCGGAGCTCGCCGAGGAGCACCGCGAGCTCGCCGAGATTGCCGCCTTGGAGGTAACTACGAGCGAGCGAAGCGAGCTCCCCGACATCGCCGAGCTGCTGCCGGTCGAGGACTTCCACCCGTTCCTGGAGCTGGCGCCGGCCGATGCGGCGGTGCTGCTCGCGGGTGAGGAGGAGGTGATCCCCGCGCTCCACGACCACTGGCAGGACGTGTGCGCCGCGTTCCACGACCAGGACGCGCACCACCTGTACGTCGACCCGGACACGATCGGAGCCGCGCTCGGAGCGCGGGCACGGATCCGACTGTCGAGCATCGATCAGGACCAGCAGTTCTCGTTCCGCGCCCAGACCGCGGACGTGCAGGCGCGCGGGATCAAGGAGGCCGAGCCCGAGCTCGAGCGGCTCGCCCGCTCCCACTACCGCGTCGTGGTCGCGTTCGCGCGCCGCGGGGAGGGGGAGCGGTTCGCCTATAACCTCGGGCGCCTCGACGTCGGCTGGCTGGCTGGCCAGCCAGGCGGGGATGGCACGGGGCGCAGCGATGGGTCGGGGCGCACCGGTGGGGTGGGGCGCAGCGATGCCACGCCCGGACAGATCACACTCGCCGAGGCCCGTCTCCAGGGCGGCTTCATCGCCCCGCAATTCCACCTGGCGGTGATTCCCGAGCACCGGCTGCTGCGCCGGGCTCGCCCCACGGCGCCGCGGCCCGAGACCCGTCGCCGCGGCGTGCTCCGTAGCTTCGCGGACCTGCGCACCGGCGACATCGTCGTCCACGAGGACCACGGGGTCGCGCGGTTCGCAGGCTTCGACACCCGCACGATCGCCGCCGTCACCCGCGACTACCTGTATCTCGAGTACGCCGGGTCGGACCGGGTTTTCGTGCCCGTCGACCAGCTCGCAAAGATCAGCCGCTACGTCGGTGCCGGGGGCGAGCACCCGACGCTCTCGAAGCTCGGCGGCACCCGCTGGGAGACGCTCAAGGCGCGGGCCCGCCGCGCGGCCCAGGAGCTCGCCGGCGAGCTGCTGAACCTGTACGCGGAGCGCCGGCGCCGCGAAGGCCACGCGTTTCCGATCGACTCCGACTGGCAGAGAGACTTTGAAGACGCGTTCCCGTACTCCGAGACCCCCGACCAGCGCGACGCGATCGAGATGGTCAAGACCGACATGGAGTCCCCGCGCCCGATGGACCGGCTGATCTGCGGCGACGTCGGGTACGGCAAGACCGAGGTCGCGCTGCGGGCGGCGTTCAAGGCGGTCCAGGACGGCACGCAGGTGATGGTGCTGGCGCCGACCACGATCCTCGCCCAGCAGCATTACGGCACCTTCTCGGAGCGGCTCAAGGACTACCCGGTGATGATCGAGCAGGTGTCGCGGTTCCGCTCCGCGGCCGAGCAGCGCGCCGCGGTCGGCCGCTTCGCCCGTGGAGAGGTGGACATCCTGATCGGCACGCATCGCCTGCTTTCGCGCGACGTCCGCGCCAAGGATCTCGGCCTGCTGGTCGTCGACGAGGAGCAGCGGTTCGGCGTCAAGCAGAAGGAGCTGCTGCGCCAGCTCAAGCTGAAGGTCGACGTGATCGCGATGAGCGCCACGCCGATCCCACGCACGCTGCAGATGTCGCTCGCGGGGGTCCGCGACATCTCGGTGATCGAGACCCCGCCCGAGGGCCGGCGGCCGATCAAGACCTACGTCGGCGAGTATGACGAGGAGCTCGTCAAGGGTGCCCTCGAGCGCGAGCACGCGCGCGGCGGACAGGCGTTCTTCCTCCACAACCGCGTCGAGTCGATCGATGAGACGGCCGAGCGGCTGCGCGGCCTGTGCCCGGCGCTGCGCTTCGAGGTCGCCCACGGGCAGCTCGACGAGAAGACGCTCGAGCGGCGGATGCTCGCGTTCCTGCGCGGCGACGCCGACGTGCTCGTGTGCACGAGCATCATCGAGTCGGGAATCGACATCCCGCAGGCCAACACGCTGATCGTCGAGCGCGCCGACATGTTCGGGCTCGCGCAGCTCTACCAAATCCGCGGCCGGGTCGGACGCTCGCGCGAGCGCGCGTTCGCGTACCTGCTGTACCCCTCGGCGGCGGCACTCACCCCCGACGCCGCGCAGCGGCTGTCCGCGCTGTCGGACTACACCGAGCTCGGCGCCGGCTTCAAGATCGCGATGCGCGACCTCGAGATCCGCGGCGCCGGGAACCTGCTCGGCGACGAGCAGTCGGGGCACGTCGCCGCGCTCGGGTTCGAGCTGTACATGCAGATGCTCGACGAGGCGGTCGGGGCGGCCGAGGACGGCGGCGCGCCCGCCGAGGAGTGGGAGCCGGTCCGGCTCGACGTCAATGTCGACGCGTACGTCCCGTCCGACTACATCCCCTACGAGCAGGCGAAGGTCGACGCGCACCGGCGGATCGCCGGGGCGCGCGAGGTGGCAGACCTTGTTCTCCTGCGCGACGAGCTCGAGGACCGGTTCGGCGATCCGCCCGAGCCGCTGCTGAATCTGATCGCGCTGCAGCAGGCGCGGATCAAGCTCGGCCAGGCGGGCGCGCGCGCGGTGACGTTCCGCGGCGACCGGCTCGCCGTGACGCCGATCGAGCTCGACTCCGTTCGCGCCAAGCGGCTCCGCGCCGAGATCCCCGAGGCGCTGTACGAGTCGGGCAAGTCGCAGCTGTCGGTGCGGGTTCCCGACGATCCTGCGGCTCGATTCCCGGCCGTGGTGAGGGCCGCCGACGTGCTGCTGGCGGTGCTGCGGGAGGCTCCGGTCGAGGAGTCGGCGGCCGCGTAGGCCCCGCTCTGACGGTTCTTCGCCTCCTCTCTGACGGTTCTTCGCCTCCTCTCTGACGGTTCTTCGCCTCCTCTTCGCCGGTCCTCGCTACTATCCGCCGCTCGGTGAAGAAACATCGGAGATTGATTTCGGCGCTGTGCGCCTTTTTTGTGGTCGGAGCCACGCTCGCGGGCTGCGGCAGCAACGTCCCCGGCGACTCGGTCGCCGACGTCGCCGGCAACCCGATCACGACCCAGGCGTTCAACCACTGGATGTACGTGGCGGCCAAGAGCCAGGCCGCGCAGAGCCCGGGCTCGCCGGTGATCGTGCCGAGCGATCCGCCCAACTTCACGAACTGCATCGCGCAGGTCCAGAAGCAGGTTCCGAGCCTCGCCAAGACCCCCGTGAAGCAGTTGAAGGCCGACTGCAAGCAGCTCTTCACCTCGCTTTCGAGCCAGGTCATGGACTTCCTGATCAAGGGCTACTGGTACCAGGCGCAGGCCGCCAAGCAGGGGATCAAGGTGACGGACGCGCAGGTCCAGAAGGCGTTCAACGCCGCCAAGGCGCAGCAGTTCCAGACCCCCGCGCAGTTCCAGGCGTTCCTGTCGCAGACCGGCCAGACGCTTCAGGACATCCTGTTCCGGTTCCGGATCAACCAGCTGTTCATGAAGCTGGTCGCCAAGCATCAGGTCAAGGTCACGCCGGCGACGATCCAGGCGTACTACCAGACGCACCTGAGCCAGTTCGGGACCCCGGCGTCGCGCAACATCCGGATCGTGCTCGCCAAGACCCAGGCGCAGGCGAACGCCGCCAAGCAGGCGCTCGCGTCGGGTCAGAGCTGGGACGCGGTCGCGAAGAAGTACTCGACCGACCCGACCTCCAAGAACAACGGCGGGCTGCTCCCGAACGTGACCAAGGGCCAGGAGGACCAGGCACTCGACCAGGGCGCGTTCTCCGCGCAGCTGAACAAGCTGGGCGGTCCCGTCAAGGGCCAGTTCGGCTACTACGTGTACGAGGTCACGAAGATCAACAAGGGCACGCAGCAGACGCTCGCGCAGGCCACGCCGCTGATCCAGCAGACGCTGCAGGGCCAGCAGCAGACCAACGCCCAGACCGCGCTCGACAAGCTCGTGAAGACGAACTGGCTGAGCCAGACGAACTGCCGGTCTGACTACTCGATGGCCGACTGCAAGGGCTACAAGGCTCCGAAGACCACGACCCCGACGGCCCCGACGGCCCCGACGCAGACCCCCGCTCCGACCTCCACCGGGTGAGCCCCGCCGAACCGCCGGGGACGGGTGAGGCGCTCGAGCGCCTGGGGAAGATCACGAGACGGCTGCGGACCGAATGTCCGTGGGACCGCGAGCAGAACGAGCGCACGATCGTGCCGCACACGGTCGAGGAGGCCTACGAGCTCGCCGACGCTGCGCAGCGCGGCGATGACCGCAAGCTGCTCGATGAGCTCGGCGACGTGCTGTTCCAGGTGTACTTCCTGTCGCTGCTGCTCGAGGAGCGTGGCGCGGGGTCGCTGGCGGAGGTCGCCGAGCACTGCACCGAGAAGCTGATCCGCCGTCATCCGCATGTGTTCGGCGAGGCGTCCGCGTCCTCGGCGGCCGAGGTGCTGCGCAACTGGGACCAGATCAAGGCCACGGAAGCCGGTCGCGAGCCCGGCGTGTTCGGCGAGGTGCCTGAGAACCTGCCCGCACCCCTGTACGCCCGCAAGGTCCAGCGCCGGGCGGCGTCGAGCGGGTTCGACTTCCCGGGCGTCGAGGCGACGCTCGCGGCGGTCCGCGCGGAGCTCGCCGAGCTCGAGGCGGCGGCCGACCAGGAGGCGCGGTTCGACGAGCTCGGCGACGTGCTGTTCGCGGCCGTGAACGTCGCCCGCAAGCTGAAGCTCGATCCAGAGCTGGCGCTGCGGGCGTCGGCCGATCGGTTCCGTGACCGGGTCTCGGCGGCGGTCGAGCAGGCCGCATCGGACGGCCGAAACTGGAACGATCTCCCCCCCGACGAGCAGCTTTCCTACTACGCCCGCGCCCGCCTGGCCGAAACGCAGCCGGGCGCCTAGACCGACCCAGGAGGGCCGGAAACCGCGATGAGTCAGATCGAGCACGTCCATGCCCGGCAGATCCTCGACAGCCGCGGCAACCCCACGGTCGAGGTCGAGCTGAGCGTGCGGTCCGGGGCGTGGGGCCGCGCGGCGGTTCCGTCGGGCGCCTCGACCGGCGAGTTCGAGGCGACCGAGCTGCGCGACGGGGGCTCGGAGTGGCAAGGCAAGGGCGTCACCCGCGCCGTCGCGAACGTCAACAACGAGATCGCGGGCGCGGTCCGGGGCCAGGACGCCGCCAGCCAGGCGGCGCTCGACCGGATGCTGATCACCCTGGACGGAACCCCCAACAAGTCCCGGCTCGGCGCGAACGCGATCCTGGCGGTGTCACTGGCAGCGGCCCATGCGTCGGCGGCCGAGGAGCAGCTGCCGCTGTGGCGCTACCTCGGCGGCGAGACCGCCCACGTGCTCCCGGTGCCGATGATGAACGTGCTCAACGGCGGCGCTCACGCCGACAACAAGGTCGACTTCCAGGAGTTCATGATCGTCCCGCTCGGCGCGCCCTCGTTCAGCGAGGCGCTGCGCTGGGGTTCAGAGGTGTTTCACGCGCTTCGGCAGATCCTGCATGGGCGCGGGATGTCCACGACCGTCGGCGACGAGGGCGGCTACGCGCCGGACCTGGGCTCCAACTCCGAGGCGCTCGACCTGCTGCTGGAGGGGATCGACGCGGCCGGGTACAAGGCCGGCGAGCAGATCGCGATCGCGCTCGACCCGGCCGTCTCCGAGCTGTTCGAGAACGGCGCGTACGTGCTCGAGCACGAGGGGCGCACGCTGAGCGCCGCCGAGCTGGTCTCCTACTGGGAGGAGCTCGTCGGCCGCTACCCGATCGTCTCGCTCGAGGACGGAATGGCCGAGGAGGACTGGGACGGGTGGGGGATGTTGACCCAGCACCTCGGCAACCGTGTGCAGCTGGTCGGCGACGACCTGTTCGTGACCAACACCCAGCGCCTGAAGCGCGGGATCGACTCGGGCGTCGCGAACTCGATCCTGATCAAGGTCAACCAGATCGGGACGCTGACCGAGACTCTGGCTGCGATCCGGATGGCGCGCGAGCACGGGTACACCGCGGTGATCTCGCACCGCTCGGGCGAGACCGAGGACGTGACGGTCGCCGACCTGGCGGTCGCGACCAGCTGCGGGCAGATCAAGACCGGCGCCCCGTCCCGGACCGATCGGGTCGCCAAGTACAACCAGCTCCTCCGGATCGAGGAGGCACTCGGCGCCGACGCGACGTACCCGGGGCGGGGAGCGTTTCGGCGGTAGGGGTTCCGGGGCCTGGGGCCTCGTGTTGCGCGGCGCGTCGGTCTAGGTCTGGAAAAAGCGCGCAATGGGGGCGATGGCCCGGCGAACGCGACATCCGCGCGGTCCTACGGGCGCCCGTGTCGTGTTTGCCCGCCCTGAGCGGGCTAACGCGACAACGGCGGCGCGCTGCGACGCGGTTGTCGAGTTAGCGCGTGCTGCGCGACCTAACGCGACAACGGCGGCGCGCTGCGACGCGGTTGTCGAGTTAGCCCGACCTACAGCGTCACCCCTCATTGCCCCTAACCGATCGCGGGACGTCAAGGGTTGGAGCGCGCCCAAGCGTCACGCACCCGAACGCCAACGTCAGCCGCGTACGTTGAGGACGCACGCTCCCTTGCAGCAGGAAGGACCCTGGGCGCGTCGAACGAAGGGCGAACGGGATGCCGCCCGGATACAGCACAACCGCCGCGCCAAGGAGGCACACGCGGACGCCCCCGCAGAGGAGGCGGGGGACGGCGGCGCGTGCTCCCAGGCGGATCCGCTGGGACAAGGTCGGGCGGGTGCTGCTGCTCGTCGTGCTGGCGGTCGTCGTCGGCTTGTACCTGCAGCAGGGGCTGGCGCTGCTCTCCGTGCGCAGCCAGGCCGACCATCAGCGGTCGATCGTCGAGGGGCTGATCAGGCAGGACCGGCAGCTCGAGAAGCAGCAGCAGGCGCTCAACGACCCCGCGACGGTCAGGGCGGACGCCCGCGCGCTCGGAATGGTGATGCCGGGTGAGCGGCCGTACGCGATGACCGGTCTTCCCGGCCGCTGAGTGCCCCCGCCTCGGCGCGATCGCGCCCACCGCTGAGCCCAGAGTTCGCCAACCGCCCCGGTCGGGCACTCTTACGGGGTGCGCTTCGACGACGTATTCGGTCTGTGGCTCGACGGTGAGCGGCGGCTCAGCGCCGCCGACCCCGAGGACCGCCCCGCCATGGATCGCGCCGTCGACGTGATCGTCGACGAGCTGCGGCGCCGGCTAGGCGGCCCGTTCACGACCGACGAGCTCGCCGCTCTGTACGGCGCGCAGGGGACCGACTGGGCGTTCGAATGGGCCACTCGAGTCGCGCCGGGCAACCCTGCGGCCTGGGATATGCCGACGGTCGCCGGCGCCGCGTTTGCGCGCTACGCCCGTGAGGCGACCGACTACCGCACCAAGCTGACCGTCCCCGGAGAGGACTAGTCCGAGTCTTCTGGCTCCTCGGCGCGGCGGATCACGATCTGATCCTCCTCAACGCTGACCTCGACGGGCCGGTGGCCCGCCCAGTACTCGGCGTACACGGGGTCGTCCTGGACGGCGGGGTCGAGCCACAGGCCGTAGCCCTCCTCGCCGTGGTCAAAGGTCGCCTCGAGCGCCGTTGACTTGGCGCGGCCGCGCCGGCGGCCGCCACGGCGCCCGCGCCGACGGCCCGTGCTCTTCTCGCCGTCCTCATCGTCCGAGGAGGACTCCTCTTCGCGGCTCGCCTCCGCCGCCTCGAGCTCGGCGGCGATCAGCGCATCGTCCTCGGCCCGGAGATCGATCTCGTCGTCGTCGTAGGCGACCACCCCGACGGCCTCGCTGTCGGCGGTGCCGCCGTCGTCCAGATCGTGCTCGCGCTTGAAGGTCTGGATCTGCTGAACGGTCACCTCGAGCTGGTGAGCGATCCACGCGTCGGTCCGTCCCTGACGGACCCAGGCGCGAATCCTGTTGAGCTCCGGTCGAAGCGATTTGCGAGCCATACCCGCAGACTAATACAGCGGGAGCGCCGAGGCTTCGGCGGGGCGCCGACCCGCGGTCGGGACGGAACGCCGATCCGGGCGGAACCGCAATCCCACCCCGGCCGGAGCCGCAAGCTCGCGCCGAGCCGGAGCCGCAAGTTCGTGCCGAGCCGAACCCGCAACCGTCTCTCGACCGCGTCCCAGCCCGACCCGGCCCCCCTCTAGAACACCCGTCCGGTTGTGCGTTTCGGCTCCCCGGACGGACGTTGGGTCGCCGTTCGCGGACCGGCGCGTTCCAGTTGATTCAGCAGGCCCTTGTAGAACGGCGATTGCACGCGGTATGCTCAGCCTCGCGGGCGGATCGACTGGCGCAGGAAGACCACAGGTCCGGTTTCGTTGATCTAGGCGAGCAGGGAGGCAGTTCGACCATGTTGGTACTCACCAGGAAGTCAAACCAGAGCATCATGATCGGCGACGACATCGAGGTGTCGGTGCTCGCGATCATGGGGGAGAAGGTGCGGATCGGAATCCAGGCGCCCCGGGACATCCCCGTGTTCCGCAAGGAGGTTTACCTGGAGATCCAGCAGGAGCAAGTGGGATCCGGTAAGGCGGCCCGCGAGGAAGTCGACGCGGCGCTGAGGGGCCTGGGCGAGAGCTAGCCCGGCCCCGGGCGGCGGCGCCAAGGCCACCCGCCCCAAGCACCCCAAGAGTTCGACCCCGCCTCGGCCGCCCCGGGCCGAGGAACCGCGCTACCCGAGCAGGTAGTAGAGCGTTTCGAACATCGCCGCCGTGACGGCGACAGCGGTCGCGATCAGCGACGCAACGAGCAGCCAGAACCGAACCGAGCTGCGCTTCTGCTCCTTCTCGCGCCGCCGCGTGCGGGTGCGCCGGACGGCCTGATAGCGCCGCTGCTCGGACTCGACCTCCTCGTCCTCCATATCCTGGCGGAACTGCTCCTCCAGAGCCGCCAGGCTCTGGCGCATCCGCAGCGCCACTAGCGCGTCACCGCCTGGCCTTCGTAGACGCCGATGAAGTGCAGGTAGTTGTCGGCGATCTTCGACGCCGCGGCCTCGCGCTCGAGCCCGCCATCGACGTAGCCCTTCAGGGCGTCCCACCAGATCGAGCGGCCGATCGCGAACCCGACGAACCCGTCGACAGGTGCGGCCGCCTGCAGCCACTGCTCGACCTTCTCGGTCGACGCTCCGCGGCCCAGGACCACGCACACGACGCCCTCGCGCCCCTCGCCGGAGCGCGTCTGCTCGGCCAGCATCTCGGCGTCGGAGCGCTCGTCGACGCCCTCGATCTTCCAGATGTCGACCTCGATCGTGAAGTTCTGGATCGCCTCGATCGCGAGCCGCATCAGCTCCGGGCGGAGCTCGGCGTCGTAGCGGTCGGCGTCGCCGCCGACGGCGGCGAGTTGCTCCTCGGTCGCCGGGACGAGCAGCTCGAACAGGAACTTCCGATCGTTCTCGTGAAGCCAGTTCGACAGGCGCAGCAGGCGCTCCAGCTGGCGCTCGTTCGTCTCGGAATCGGCGCCGGGGTTGTAGCGGACCAGGACCTTCGAGAAGTTGGGGTCGAATTTCTCGATGTGGGCGGCGAAATCGTCGCCGTACTCGAAGTCGAACTCGTCCTGCCCGGACTTCTCGACCGGCATCGCGAGCTTCAGGCCCTGCGCCTTGGCGCGCTCCGGGATATCCGAGCCGAACTGCTCGTCGACGAGTACGCCGGTGGCGCCGGCCTCGGCGCCGCGCTTGACCGCCTCCAGCATCCCTTCGAAGATCAGGCGCTTGGCGTCAGCGATCGTCTCCGTCTGCTCCAGGCTCGGCTGACCCTCGATCCCGAACATCTTCTTCTGAAACGACCCGCGATGGTCGAACGCGAGGATGTACAGCTTCCCGTCATATCCCAGAGGCAATTGTCCCTCCGTTGCTGTCGTTCCGATAGTCCGCGCCCAGTCTACGGCCCCCGCCCTCGTTAGGCTGCGACGCCGTGGAGCACCATTTCACCGGCCCGGCGTACACGATCGGGATCGAAGAGGAGCTGATGATCCTCGACGGGGAGAGCCTCGAGCTCGTCAACGCGATCGAGTCGATGCTCGAGGACTCGCCATCCGGGGAGATCAAGCCCGAGCTGATGGAGTCCGTGCTCGAGATCTCCACCGATCCCTGCGAGAACACCGCTCAGGCGGGCGAGCAGCTGCGCGCGCTGCGCAAGCAGGTGATCGAGAAGGCCGCTCCCAAGGGCCTCGCGATCGCCGCCGCCGGAACGCATCCGTTCGCGATGTGGGAGGACCAGCGGATCGTCCAGCGGCCCCGCTACCGCGACCTGATCGCGGCGCTGCGGTTCGTCGCCCGCCAAGAGCTGATCTTCGGCGTCCACGTGCACGTGGGCGTCGACGATCCTGACAAGGCGATCCACGTCTCCAACGGGATGCGTGTGCACATGCCGGTGCTGCTGGGCCTGTCGGCCAACTCGCCGTTCTGGCGAGCCGACGGGACCGGGCTGGCCTCGACCCGGACACCGATCTTCCGGGCGTTCCCGCGGGTCGGCCTCCCGCCCACCTACAAGGGCTGGGACGACTACACGCAGCGGATCGAGTTCATGATCAAGGCGCGGGTGATCGAGGACTACACCTACCTGTGGTTCGACGTCCGCCCGCACCCGAACTTCGGCACGGTCGAGATCCGCGTGATGGACTCTCAGACGCACGTCGAGCACACGCTGGGGCTCGCTGCGCTCGTCCAGGGGCTGGTGAAGGAGCTCTGCGAGCACTACGAATCCGGCGAGAAGCTGTCGCGCTACCCGTTCGAGATGCTCGACGAGAACAAGTGGCTGGCCGCGCGTCACGGACTCGACGGCGAGCTCGTCGACCTGCCCAGCTCCGACCGGATCTCGACCCGGGAGCTCGCCAACCGCCTGCTCGAGCGGATGCGCCCGCATTGCGAGGAGCTCGGCTCCGCCGCCGAGCTGGCGCACGTCGAGGATCTGCTCGAGCGGGGCAACGGCGCGGCGCGGCAGGTGGTCGTGTACGAGGCCAATCACGATCTGCGCGAGGTCGCTCGCGAGATCGTCGAGGCCTCGGCCGTCTGACCGCCGGTTCTTCCGGTCCTTGGCGCGGGACTACAATCGG
The DNA here is from genome assembly GCA_963800475.1 of uncultured Solirubrobacterales bacterium. GTDB lineage: Bacteria > Actinomycetota > Thermoleophilia > Solirubrobacterales > Solirubrobacteraceae > Palsa-465. The sequence goes on from CAWDAZ010000002.1 coordinate 1,294,156, forward strand.
ACCAGGGATGAGCACGGGCAACCCCGAACTGTTCGTCGTCTGCAAGAGCTGCGGATCCGAGGTGAGCCCATACATCACCGAGTGTCCCTACTGCGGTAACCGGCTCCGCAAGCGCGCGCCGAAGATCGATCGCGAGGGACGCGTCAAGGAGCGCCGGCGCAGGCGCCCACCCACCCCGTCGCTTTCGCGGCTGCGTCCGGGGGAGATCCCGGGCATCCGTGCCGAGTCCCGGCCGTACGCGACGATCGCGCTGGTCGCCACCGGCCTGGTCGGCTGTCTGTTGTGGCGGACGAGCGCCGTGACGATCGGTCAGATCGCGATTTTCGAGAAGCCGGGCTCGCACTGGTGGCGCCTGATCACGTCGGGGTTCGTGTACCGCAACACGGGCTACGCGTTCATCACGCTTGGCGCGATCGCGGTGTTCGGGTGGCTGCTCGAGCGTCGCCACGGGCCGCTGCCGGTGATCGCCGTGTACGCGGTCGGCGCCGTCGGCGGGGCCGCCGCGGCCGCCGCCGTCTACAGCGTGCCGGTCGTGCTCGGCGGCAACGGCGGCGCGCTCGCGCTGATCGTCGCGTGGGCGATTCCCGACCTGCTCGCCGTCCGCCGCGGCGAGGAGATCGAGGGCGACCTGCTGGGAGCGCTGGCGATCGGGGTCGCGGTTGCGCTGATGCCGCTCGTGGTCGTGACCGCGAGCTGGATCCCCGAGATCGTCGGGGTGCTCGGCGGGGTCGTGATCGGGCTTCCGCTCGCGCTCAGCGAACCGCGATAGCGCCCGGCGTCCCCGCGACCAGCCGCCCGATCACCGTACCCGGAACCTCGCCGGCCCGCTGAGGCGGCAGCGCCGCGAGCAGCCCGCCTGACGTCATCGCGTCGCAGACGAGCCAGCGGCGGGCCTGAGGAACGCCCTCCTCAAAGCTCGTGAACTGCTCGGCGTGGGCGCGGTTGCGCCGCGTCCCGCCGGCGACCGCCGACCCGTCTGGGTCCGCGAGCAGCTCGAGCACCCCGGCGATCGCGGGGACCGCGTCCGCCTCGACCTCGGCCGCCAGGCCGCTCGCGCTCGCTAGCTCGTGCAGGTGCCCGAGCAGCCCGAACCCGGTCACATCGGTCAGCGCGTGGACGCCCGCGGCCCGCGCGGCGGTCGCGGCGTCGCGGTTCAGCGTCGTCATCACCTCGACCGCCTCGGCCAGGGGGGCGCCGCCGATCCCGCGCTTGACGGCCGTCGAGACCGTCCCCGAGCCGAGCGGCTTGGTCAGCACCAGTGCGTCGCCGGCCCGCCCGGTGGCGTTCGTGAGCACGTCGTCGGGCGCCACGACGCCGGTCACCGACCACCCGAACTTCGGCTCCGGATCCTCGATCGAGTGCCCACCGAGGATCGCCACGCCGGCCTGATCGGCGACCGCCGCCGCGCCGCGCAGGATCTCGCTGAGCACCTGCTCGCCGAGTTGCTCGAGGCTGAACGCGACCAGGTTGAGTGCCGTCACCGGCGTCGCGCCCATCGCGTAGACGTCCGAGACCGCGTTGGTCGCGGCGATTCGGCCGAAGTCAAACGGGTCGTCGACGATCGGGGTGAAGAAGTCGACGGTGTGCACGATCGCGAGGTCGTCGCGGACCCGGTACACGCCCGCGTCATCGCTCGTGTCGAACCCGACCAGCACGTTCGGATCGGCCGCGGCGGGGAGTGTTGCGAGCACCGGAGCGATCGCCGCCGCCGGGAGCTTGCAGCCACACCCGGCGCCGTGCGACAGCGATGTCAGCGGAACAGCCACGCGAATATGATCCTTGAATCTGGTGCCCGACCGGCCCTACACCGACGCTGAGCTCGACACCGCGATCGCCGCCATCACCGAGCCCGGCCGGCTCACGGAGGCGCAGGACGTCGTGATGCGCACCGCGCCGGCGCTGCAGCGCGTGCTCGGGCAGGCGCTCGATGACGGTGGCTGGTTCGACTCGGGCCACGAGCAGGCGGTGCGCGAGGCGGCGAGCGCGGACGACGATGCCGAGCGCGTCACCCGCGTGCGGACGCTGCTCGCCGAGGAGACGCGGCTGGGGATGCTCGTCGGGGTCGCGGTTGGGTTCGAGCTCGCGCGCGAGCTGGGTAGCACCGCCGAAGCCCTCGACACCGATTCAACGACACAGGAGGATTGATGACCGACGTCCGTTTTCTGGGCCACGCCTGCTTCGAACTCTCAGAGGGCGACACGCGGGTCCTGATCGACCCGTTCCTGACCGGCAACCCGAAGGCCGCCGTCGGCGCCGACGAGGTCGACCCGAGTGTGATCCTGCTCACGCACGGGCACGCCGACCACTTCGGCGACACCGTCGCACTCGCAAAGCGCACGAATGCGCCGGTCGTCGCGATCGTCGAGATCGCCCAGGAGCTCGCCGCCGACGAGTTCAGTGTGTTCGATCCGAACCTCGGAGGCACCGTCAACTTCGACTGGGGCTGGGTGCGGCTGGTTCCCGCGTGGCATACGTCCACGACGCCGAAGGGCACCTCGAACACGCCCGCCGGCCTGGTCATCTCGATTGCCGGGACCGTCGTCTACCACCTCGGCGACACCTGCCTGTTCTCGGACATGCAGCTCGTCGGCCGGCGGGACCCGATCGACATCGCGCTGATGTGCATCGGCGGCCACTACACGATGGACCGCGTCGACGCCGTCGAGGCGTGCAGGCTGATCGGTGCCAACACCGTGATCCCGTGCCACTACAACACGTTCCCGCCGATCGAGACCGACGCGCAGGCGTTCAAGTCCGACGTCGAGTCGCAGACGGACGCGAAGGTCGTCGTGCTCGAGCCCGGGGACACGCACTCGGCGTGATCCACGCGATCGTCCTGATCGAGGCCGAGCAGGCCGCGCTCGCGACGCTCGGCGGCGAGCTCGCCGACATCGAGGGCGTGGCCGAGGCCTACTCGGTGACGGGCGAGTGGGACTTCGTAGCGGTGCTGCGGCTGCGCGAGCACGACCAGCTCGCGCAGGTCGTCACCGATCAGATCTCGCGACTGGCCGGCGTCCGCCGGACGCACACGATGGTCGCGTTCGAGGCGTACTCGCGTCACGACCTCGAGGCGCTGTTCTCGATCGGGCAGTGAGCCGCCGGATCGCGGCCGGATGCGCGGCGCTCGGTGTGGCGTTGGCGCTCGCGCCGTCCGCCGCGGCGCGCCCGTTCTCGTTCATCACCGAGCCGACCGACCAGCTCGGGGTGCCGGGCTATATCCCCGGGACGGCGCTGACCCCCGACGGCTCGCTGTACACGGGCTGGGGCGAGCTCGCGTTCCGGTTCGGGCCGCGGCTGGCGCCGGCCGACGGGACCGTTCGGGAGCTGCTCGGCGGGCGCTACCCGGTGATCCGCTACTTCCTGAGCCAGGGCGGCGTCGACTACACGGTTACGGCGCTGGCGGCGGGCGTCGGGCACCGCCCCGTCAACTTCGTGCGGGTCGTAATCCACAACGGCGGCTCGCGGCCGGCCGCCGCCGCGTGGGGCGCCGGGCTGAGGTACTCCGGGGGCCGGCTCGACCCGCGCGGCGCGTACACGTTCCGCTTCCAGCGCCCGGCGACCCCCGCACGCGAGGGCCTCTACGACCAGCCGGGCGTCGTGTTCGACCCGAGCTCGGTGTGGGCGTTCAACGGCGGCGCTGTAACGAGGGACGGCGACGCGCTGCTGCTGTTCCCGGGCGCGCCGCCTGGAGTCACGAGGCGTGAGTCGCGCCGCCCCGGCGGCGGCGCGACCGTCACCGAGGGAACGGTGCTCAATGAAGTGGACTACAGCGCGCGGCTCGCGCCAGGGCGGCAGGTCGAGCTCGACTTCGCGATGCCGGTCGTGCCCGTCGCCCCTGCGAGCCCCGACTACACGCAGATCGCCGCCGCGCGGTTCGGCGCCGAGTTACGCGCGACGCTGGCCTACTGGCGGCGGCTGTACGCGCAGGCGATCCAGATCCAGGTCCCCGAGCCGAAGGTCGCAGACACCTTCTACACGAGCCTCGCGAACCTGGTGATCCCCCGCTACCCCGCGTCGAGCGGCGGCTGGGTCCAGGCCGTCAACAAGCTCCAGTACAACGCCTTCTGGCTGCGCGACGCCTCGTTCATCGTCGACGCGTTCGACCTCGCCGGCCTCCACGACCTGGCCGCGCAGGACCTCGGGTTCTTCCCGAGCTGGCAGCAGCCCGACGGGCTGTTCATCTCCCGCCCGTCGCAGTACGACGGGTTCGGCGAGGCGCTGTGGGCGATCGGCGAGCACGCCGTGCGGACCGGCGACCGCGGGTTCGCAGGGCGGATGCTCGGGCCGGTCGAGCGGGCGCTCGAATGGTTCGAGGCCGAGCGCACGAGCGACCCGTGGGGTTTGATGCCGGCGAGCGCCCCCGGCGACAACGAGCTGACCACCGGCCACATCACCGGCGACAACCTGCTGGCGGCGGACGGGATCGAGGCCGCGATCGCGACGGCGAAGCTCGCCGGGCGCACCGACCTCGCGAGCCGCTGGCAGTCCGACCTCGACGCGTTCATGACCGACCTGCGCGGCCGGCTCGCGGCCGCCGAGGCCAAGACCGGCGGCTGGATCCCGCCCGCGCTCGAGGACAACGGCGGCCAGGACTGGGGGAATCTGTGGGCGGCGTACCCGGGCCGCGTGCTGGCACCGGATGACCCGGCCGTCACGGCGACGCTCCGGCACGTGATCGCGAAGTTCCGCGACGGGATCGCCACCTACTACAGCGGCGCGGCGCTCCACGACTACCTGGGCTTCCGGGTGTTCGAGACCCAGCTGCTGCGCGGCCAGCAGCTCGACGTCGTCGACGGCCTGTACAGCGAGCTCGCGCACACGACTTCGACGAACGGCGGCTGGGAGGTCGGGATCCTGCCCCACGGCGCGCGAGTGCTGAACGACGACGTCGCGCCGCACGGCTGGTTCGCGGCCGAGTACGTGGCGCTGCTCCGCAACATGCTCGTTCGCGAGAGCGGGCGCCAGCTCATGCTGATGGGCGCCGTGTCGCCGTCGTGGCTGCTTCCCGGCCGCACGATCGCCGTCGCAAACGCCGACACGAGCCTGGGGCGGCTGGCCTACACGCTGCACGCGACCGCCGGCGGCGCCGTGCTTACGTGGCGCGCGTCGGTGGCGCCCGGCACCCGGCTCGTGTGGCCGGTTCCGTCCGCGGCCTCCTCGGTGCGAGCCCGCGGTCTGACTGCCGATCGGCGCGCGATCTCGCTCACCGGTGCCACCGGCCGGCTCGTCATCCGCTGGCGCCTGCACGGGCCGTTCCCGAGCTTCAGCTCGACGGTGCGGCAGCTGCTCGCGAACTACCCGCGGTAGCGAGCGCGCGCTCGAACGCGTCGGTCATCGCGTCATACGTGTACGCGGCCACGGCCGCCCGCGCCGCCTCGCCGAGCCGCGCGCGGAGCGCGGCGTCGTCGAGCAGCTCGGTGATCGCGGCGGCGAGCGCGTCCGGATCGCGGGCGGGCACGACCAGCCCGGTCCCTCGGTCCCGCACCAGCCCGCCGGCGGCGGCGCCGACGGCGTCCGTAGCGATCACCGGCCGCCCCTGCAGCATCGACTCGTTGCAGACCAGCCCCCACGGCTCGAGGAACCGCCGCGTCGGGATCGACGGGAGCACGGTGAGCTCGGCCGCCGCGTACGCGACGGGCAGCTCGTCGCGGGGCTGCGGAGCGACGAGGCGCGCCCGCGACGCGCTCGCGACGCGCTCGGCGAGTGGGCCCTCGCCGATCGCGACGAGCGTCGCGCGGGGCTGCGCGATCCGCCACGCTCGGAGCAGCACGTCGATGCCCTTGTCCTCCACCAGCCGCCCGGTGTAGAGCACGATCGGTCCGTCCGGGACGGCGAGCCGGGCCCGGAACGCCTCGATCTCATCGGGCCGGACGTGACGGCCGAACACGTCCGCCTCGACGGCCTGCGGGGCGACAAACACGTCGTCGTCGCGGCCGCGGATCGAGGCGACGAACCGGCGCACATGCTCGCCGTACGCGACGACCGCGTCGGCGCCCCGGTAGATCCGGTCGGTGACCGGACGCGCCAGCACATGGGCCGGCGTGCGGAGGCGGCCCCACACCGAAGCCCACAGGACGAACGGCCGGCGGCCGCTCCGGGCGCCCGCGTACGCGGCGGGGAGGATCGCACCCCCCGCGTACGGCGCGATCACCGCGTCGTAGGACCGGGCCGCGTCAAACGCGGCGCGGGCGCCGGCGATCCGGCGAGCCGGGAATTTCGCCCGCCGCAGCTGGCCGTCGAGGTCTCCGAACCAGCTCGGCACGTACGCCGCGTCGCCGCCGAAGCACAGCACCTCGACGTCGTCGCGCTCGGCCAGCCGCTCGAACAGCGGCAGCCGGTAGTCGGTCAGGTAGTTGGTCAGCAGTGCGATCGCCACGATCCGGGCGCCTGACGTTGGCACAATCGGCGCCCGTGCCGGCCTTCGGCACCATCCGCCCATGCGCGTCCTCCTGCTGCACAACCGGTACCGCGAGCTCGGCGGGGAGGAGCGGACCGTCGACGACATCGCCGCGCTGCTCGAACGCCGCGGAGACACCGTCGAACGGCTCGAGCGGTTCAGCGGCCAGGCGGGCGCGCTCGGCGCCACGCGCGGGCTGATCGCCGGCGGGACCGATCCTGACGAGGTCGCGCGGGCGGTCCAAACGCTGGGCGCCGAGGTCGTCCACGCCCACAACCTGCACCCGCTGTTCGGGTGGCGGGCGCTCGCGGCCGCCCGCGAAGCGGGCGCGCGCACGGTCCTCCACCTCCACAACTTCCGGCTGTTCTGTGCGATCGGGATCGCGTATCGCGCCGGCGAGCCGTGCCATCGCTGCAGCGGTCGAAACACGCTCCCGGGGCTCCGCTTCCGATGTCGCGGGTCGGCCGGCGAGGCCGCCGTCTACGCATACGCGCTGAGCCGCCAGCAGCCGCGGCTGTTCGAGCACGCCGACCGGTTCGTCGCGGTCAGCGACCGCCACCGACGCACGCTCGAGCAGCTCGGGCTGCCGGGCAATCGGACGGTCACGCTTCCGAACTTCGTCCCCGACGCGCAGGTCGCGCCGGAGGCCCGCCCGGAGCGCGGGCGCTACGCGCTCGTCGAGGGCCGGCTGGTGCCGGAGAAGGGCTTCGACACGGCGGTCATCGCTGCGCGTGCGGCTGGCGTGCCGCTGGTCGTCGCCGGCGACGGCCCCGACCTGACGCGCCTGCGCGGGCTGGCGGGCGGCGGTGAGGTCCGCTTCACGGGCCTGCTCGCCCGCGACGCGCTCGAGGGCCTGCGCCGCGACGCCGCCGTCGTGCTCGCGCCGTCCCGCTGCGAGGAGGCGGGCCCGTACTCGGTGCTCGACGCTTGCGCCGCGGGGATCCCGGTGCTGGCGTCCGAGCGCACCGGGCGGCCCGAGTTGCTCCCCGACGCCGCGATCTTGCCCGCCGATGACCCCCACGCGTGGACCGAGGCGCTGGGGCGGCTGTGGCGCGACCCGGAAGACCGCGCGCGCGTCGGCGCCGAGCTGCTCTCAACGGCGCGGGAGCAGCTCGGCGAGGAGCGCTACTACCGGGAGCTGATCGACCTGTACCGCGGCCGCTGAGCCGCGGCGCGGCTAATGCGGCCCGCGACCGCGCTGGAACCAGACCGAGCGGTCCTTCCAGTCGTGGGCCATCAGCGCGCCGCCGGTGAGCGCCAGCGCGAGCAGTGGACGCGGATCGGGGCCTCGGGGCGCAGGACGGTGACCGGCGACCAGCCCCAGGCACGCGGTCAGCGCGACGAGCGAGCCGGTGGCGCCGTGATGGCAGCGCTGCCCGCGGATCCACAGCCGCCGCCGCCGCGCGTCATACTCGAACAACCTTGCGGGTGTACGTCTGCCCGGTAGTCGCATATCCGCCTCGCTACGACACTTATCGGCGGCTGATCGTCACGCGATGAGAAGCCGCGGCGCACCACTTCTAGGCGCGCTGGCGCTCGTCCTCCTGCTTGCAGGCTGCGGTGCAGGCTCGAAACCCTCCGCGGGCGCTTCCGCAGCGAGCTCGACGAGCTCTGGGGCCGCTGGGGGCGCGGCCGGAGCGCGGACGACCAACTCCGGGACGACCGGCTCGATCCCCGCCTCGAACGGCGCTGCCACCGCGATTCTTCCCGCCCAACTGGTCGTCAACACCGATGGCTCGGTGACCCCGGCGACGGTCGGCGGCCCGGCCGGGACGGCGGTCCTGCTGACGGTTATCTCACACGCTAACCGTCAGGTTGAAGTTGAGACTGTTGCGCGGTCGCTGAAGGTGACGCCAGGCGGTCACGCCTCGGTTCGGCTGGCCGGCCTAAAGGCAGGGCGCTACCCGGTCACCGTCGACGGCCGGGCGCGCGCCGCGCTTGTGATCGGGGCGCAGCCGGGCCCGTGACGCTCCGGTACGTCGACCCGCTGGCTCCCCGCGGCCGCGTGTACAGGGCATTCGCGTCGCTGCTGGGGACGCGGGCCGCGGGATGGCTGTCGCGCAAGTTCGTCTGGAAGCTCGATCCGCACGTGCTGCGGCTCACGCGGGGCCGGATCGGGTTGGGGCTACTGCTACCAACCGCGCTGCTGGAGACGAGGGGTGCGCGCACGGGCCTGCCGCGCCGAAACGGCGTCATCTACTTCCACGACGGCGAGCGCGTCACGATCATCGCCTCGAAGCTCGGCCTGCCCGAGCATCCCTCCTGGTACTACAACGCGATCGCGAACCCCGACGTGGTGCTCAGCGGCCAGCCGTTCCGGGCGTCGGCCGTCGATGACGAGGCGGGGCGCGACCGTCTCTGGGGCCTCGCCGACCGCGTGTTCCCGCCGTACGCGAGGTACCGTGCATCGGCGGCCAGAAGCGGTCGCGCGATACCGATCCTGCAGCTCAGCCCGCCTCAGCCGATCCGGGAGCCGATCGCCGCGTCCTGGTCGGGGCGCAGCAGCACGACGCCGAGCTCGTCGTCGAGGGCCCCGAGCACCAGCACCTCGGACCGGAACGGGCCGATCTGACGCGGCGGGAAGTTGACGACGGCGACCACGAGCGTGCCCTCGAGCTGCTCGCGCGCGTAGTTGGTGATCTGCGCCGAGGCGCGCTTGCGGCCGAGCTCCTCGCCGAAGTCGATCGTCAGCTTCCACGCCGGGACCCGCGCCTCGGGGAAGTCCTCGACCGACTCGACCCGCCCCACGCGCATGTCGACCTCGCGGAACTGATCGAGGTCGATCACCGGGTGAGGATCAGCCGCCGGTGATGGAGTCGTTCGGGGGAACGTCGGGGAGCGGCACGAGCATGTAGCTGGGATCGCTACCGCCGGTGCTGCCGCTGGGAGTGCTGCTGCCCGGATCGGTGGTCCCGGAGCCGGCGGACGACGGGTCGCTTGGACCGCTGGGGCCGCTCGGGCCGGTGGTCCCGGAGGCGGTCGAGCTCGAGCCGGAGCTGGGCGACGATCCGGTCGTGCTCGATGAGCCGGTCGTGCTCGACGAGCCGGAGCTCGCGTCGGGGCTGCTCGACGCGCTGCCGGTGCTGCCCGAGCTGCTCGGCTGCGAGGTCAGCACGGTCGGGTCGGTGGTGAGCTGTCCGCGGCCGGGTGCGGTGGTCGGCTTCGCGGGCTGGGCGGGCGTCGGCTGATCCGCCGCCGGCTTCGCCGCCGTAGTGCTGGTCGTGGTCGCGGGCGTCGCGCTGGCGACGGTCTTCGAGGAGGCGGCGTTGGCGAGACTGGCGTGGTGTTTGCCGGCGTGTTTCGACTTCTTCGCGGCGGTCGCGCCCGCATGGACTCGATGCCCGAGGCCGGCCATCGTGCCCGCGTGGACGATCGGAGCCGCGGCGATCTGACGCCGGTGCGTGGCGTGCGTGGCCTCGACGGCGCCGGCCGTGACGATCGCCGCCGCCGCGAGGCCGGCCGCCGCCTTGCCCGCGAGCGCGCCCGCGCCCGCGGACAGCGCCGAACCAGCCGCGCCGCCGAGCGACGCGCCGGCCATGCCGGCCCCGGCGGTGGTTGCGCCGGCTGCCGCGCCCGCGGTCGTGGCACCCGCGGTCGCACCTGCGGTGGTCGCGCCCGCGCCGGTCGCCCCGGCCCCGGTCGCGCCGGCCCCGGTCGCGCCCGCCGTGGTTCCGGCCGCGCTCGAGCCCGTCCCCGCTGAATGTCCGATGTGGAACACGGCGAGCTGCTTGAGCGCCGCGATCGGGCCGATCGGGAGCAGCGCCGCGAGCGCCTTGTTGGTCTTCTTGAGCTGGCCGTGGAAGGACGAGCAGCGGTCGCAGGAGCGCAGGTGGCGCCGCGCGAGCGCGTCGGGCTTCTTGCGCAGCCCCTCGGCCACTTCGCCGAGCTCGATCCGCACGTCCTCGCACGAGAGCTGTCGGGCCTCGGCGGCCTCCGCGAGCGCGATCCGCGCGCGTACCAGCAGCGACTTGACGCCCGGCACGGTCGTCTCCATCGCCTCCGCGATCTGGTCGTAGGAGAGCGCGTCCATCTCGCGCAGGACCAGCGCCGTCCGCTGGGTCTCGGGAAGCTCGTGGATGTCCCCGACCAGCAGCCGGAACTGCTCGCGGTCGTGAACCTTGTCGGCGGTGCTGGCGCCGTTCTCCGAGAAGTGGATATCCATCGAGTCGACACCGATCGCCTGCGCGCGCCGCAGGTGGTTGAGGCTGCGGTTGCGCGCGATCCGGTACAGCCACGGACGGACGTTGATCGGCCGGTCGTCGGCGAGGATCGCGTTGAACGCGGCGGTCATCACCTCCTGCAGCACGTCCTCGGCGTCCTCCTTGGAGCCGAGCAGGTGGCGACAGAACGCCAGCAGCCGCGACTGGTAGCGGCTGAACAGCACCTCGAAGGCGGTGTGGTTGCCGCGGCGGATGAACGCGATCAGCCGTTCGTCGGACTGGAGCCTGAGAAGCGGCGTCTTGCCATGCAGGCCCAGCGATCCCGGCGAATATCTGAGTGCGGAGACTTCCACGCGGTGCGCTCGAGGGCCCTCTCGACCGACCTCCGACAACGACCCTCAGATAGAAGGACACCGTAGCAACGGAGAAGTTGCGAAGTTCTTAAACGCTTCTTCAGGAACGCGCGCGCGAGGGGTGCCGGCCCGCCCCGCATCTAAGCTTCTCGCCCGGAGCCCGGGTAGACAAATTGGCAAAGTCAGCGCGCTTAAAACGCGTGGCTCGCGAGAGCGCTGCGGGTTCGATTCCCGCCCCGGGTACTCACGATCTCTCGAGGTCGGCGCGTGGCCTGACGCCGATCGTCCGCGGTGCGCCCGTAGCGCCCGTCCGTCCCGTGCGCCCGCATCGTTCCGGAGCCCCCGTCGGCAGCCGATCTCGATCCAACTTAACGCCCCCCTCCCCAAGCTCAATCTGAACTCAACCTTTTAGCGCCAGAAACGCCCCAAAAGCCCGTTATCTAAGGCATCGGTTCGAAATTGACAGCCCGAACTTGGCCTTGGTAGCTTGGCTGACTGACTCTGTGCAGGGGAGTCAAGTGGCCCTCCAGGGAGGAGAACAATTGACTAGGTCGCGACGGTGCGTAATTCCTCGGTGATCGGCCGAGTAGCTGCGCTGCTCGCGCTCGGGGTCGGCGTCGTGGCGGTCGGCATCCTGCTGCTGTCGGGCGGCTCCAGCTACCAGGTCCACGCGATCTTCACGAACGCCGATCAGATCGTGGCCGGCGACCAGGTGCAGGTGTCGGGCACCTCGATCGGGAGCGTCTCGAACATCCAGCTGACCCCCAACGGCCAGGCCGCGCTGACGCTGTCGATCAACGACTCGACGTTCAAGCCCCTGCGCGAGGGAACCAAGGCGATCATCCGCCAGGCATCGCTGTCCGGGATCGCGAACCGCTACGTCGACCTCGACCTCGGCCCCGGCAACGCGCCGACGATCCCCAACAACGGGATCATCTCCACGACCGACACCACCGGGGCGGTCGACCTCGACGAGCTGTTCAACACGCTCAACGCGCCGACTCGCAAGGGCCTCCAGGATGTGTTCCAGGGTTCGGCGTCGCAGTACGCCGGCAAGGGCGGGCAGGTGCAGCTCGCGTGGCAGTACCTGAACCCGGCGATCGCGACGAGCAGCCTGCTGTTCCACGAGCTCAACCGCGACACGAGCAAGTTCACGAAGTTCGTCGTCAACTCGAGCCATCTGGTCAGCGACCTCGCGAGCCGCCAGTCCGACCTCAGCGGCCTGGTCTCGAACCTGTCGACGACGTTCAGCGCGCTCGCCAGCCAGCAGACCGCGCTCGGCGAGTCGATCCAGCGGCTGCCGCCGTTCATGCGGCTGGCCAACACCACGTTCGTCAACCTCCGCAGCGCGCTCGGCGACCTGACAAATCTGCTGAACGCCTCCAAGCCGGTCGCGCCGAAGGTCCAGAAGCTGCTCGCGGAGCTGGAACCGCTCGCGATCGACGCGGTGCCGACCGTCCGCAACCTGGCGAGCGTGATCAGCAGGCCGGGCGCCAATAACGACCTGATCGACTTGAACAACCTCGCACCGGCGCTCGCGCAGGCGACGGTCGGCGGCGAGTTCGGGGTCCCGAAGGTCCACGCGAACGGCGCGTATCGCCCCGGCGCGTTCATCGTCTCCAAGCAGGCCTTCGAGGGGACCAACGGACAGCCCGGTGCGACCCAGGAGCTCGCGATCGCGCGTCCTTACGCGGTCGATCTGACGGGCTGGTTCGAGGGCTACTCGCATCCCGGCGTGTACGACGCCAACGGCGCCGCCAGCCGGATCGGCGTGGTGGTCGGGCTGGGCTCGATCCAGAACGGCGTTCTCAACATCAATCCGTCGCTGCTCAACAACCCGATCCTGCGAACCACATTCGCAAAGAGCGTGCTCACCGTTGGACAGGGCGATCGCTGCCCCGGCTCGATGGAGCGCGGACCCAACCCCGGCACTAGCGCCGGTTGGTATCCCGAGTCGGGCTACCCCTGCACCCAGAGTCAGGTGCCGACCGGACCATGAGACGGATCCTCGTGAGTGCCGCAGTGCTGCTGTCCGTCGGGGCGTTCCTGGTGTTCACGCTGGGGGCGTCCCACGGCAGCAGCGCACCCACCTACAACATCGAGCTCGACAACGCGTTCGGGCTCGTCAACGGCGCTGACTTCAAGGTCGCCGGCGTGATCGCCGGGTCGATCAAGTCGATCAACCTCTGCTACACGGACCAGTCCGCGCACTGCCAGAACCCGCTCCACGCGCTCGTGACCGTGTCGGTCAGCCAGAAGGGCTTCGGCGCGTTCCACCAGGACGCGTTCTGCCAGTCGCGGCCGCAGTCGCTGATCGGCGAGTACTTCGTCGACTGCGACCCGGGCACGCAGGGACGGACGCTCCCGGCCGGCAGCACGATCACCGCCAGCCACACCCAGTCGACGATCCCGGCCGACCTCGTCCAGGACGTCATGCGGATGCCCTACCGCGAGCGCTTCAGCCTGATCATCAACGAGCTCGGGGCCGCGGTCGCGGCGCGCTCCGAGGACCTGAAGACCGCGCTGCGGCGCGCGGACCCGGCGCTCGCCGAGACCGACAACCTGCTCAACCTGCTCGCCAACGATGCGGGCACGATCCGCGACCTCAACGTCAACGCGGACTCGGTGATCACCGCGCTCGCCAACAACGCCAAGCAGGTGCAGCGGTTCATCGTCGCGGCCAACCGGACGGCGACGATCTCCGCCTCTCAGGCGCCCTCGATCCAGGCGACCTGGGAGAAGCTCCCCGCCTTCCTCCAGGAGCTGCGCCCGTCGCTGGTCAAGCTCGGCGCGGCCGCCGACGCCCAGGACCCGGTGTTCGAGAACCTGAACGCGGCGTCGTCGAACCTCAACCAGTTCTTCCACCTGCTGGTGCCGTTCTCGCATGAGTCGGTGCCGTCGCTGAAGTCGCTCGGCTCCGCCGCCGCGGTCGGCCAGTCGGCCGTCAAGGCGGCGACGCCCGCGGTCGGGCACCTCAACGAGTTCGCGAAGTCGACGCCCGAGCTCTCGCAGAACCTCGCGATCATCCTGCACGCGCTCGACGCCCACCGGCGCGACTCCAGCGCCGGCGGTCCGGTCGAGGCCGACCCGCGCAGCCCCAACGGCGGCAAGGGCTACAGCGGGCTCGAGGGCGTGCTCCAGTACGTCTTCAACATCACCAACGCGATCGACTACTTCGGGCCATGGGGTCACATGCTCGGCGTCGACGCGTTCGCGAACGCCACCTGCAGCCCGTACCAGACGCCCGTCACGCTCGCGAAGGCGATCCAGCAGTACCAGGCGACGGGCGGCAACCTGAACACGTACTCGGCGTCGAACCCGCGCAGCTGCTACGCGTTCCTCGGCCCCAGCCAGCCGGGCGTCAACGAACCAGATCCGACCTGGAGCACGAAGGACGCGACGCCCGCCAATCCGAGCCAGTGCGTGCCCGACCCCGGCGGCTTCCCGCTGCAGGGGTACGGCACCAAGTATTCCGGGCCGAAGACGAGCGCCTGCAAACTCACCGAGTCCCCGCTCCCGTCCGCCAGCAGGTCGAGCGCGAAGCAGGGTGCGACCCCGACCAGCGCCCCGACACCGGCGGCATCCGGCGGTGGCGGCGGTTCGAGCGGGCCAAGCCTGCCCTCCGTCCCCAGCTTGCCGAAGGGCGGCGCCGGCGGCGTGCTCGGCGGCGCGATCAGCGGGATCGTCGGCGGCCTGATCGGCCGCGCCCACTCGCCGGTCGACAAGGCGACCGGTGCCGTCGGGCAGGCGACCGGTAGCTCGGGCTCGTCGAGCGGCAACCAGGCACAGCAACTCCTCAACTACCTGCTCGCACCGTGAGACGCCGCCAGCAACCCGCCTTCGCGAACCCGGTGCTGATCGGCGCCGTCACCGTGCTGGTCGCGGTGGTGGCGGTGTTCCTCGCGTACAACGCGACCAACGGGCTCCCGTTCGTCCCCACCCGCCAGCTCAAGGTCGACTTCGCCAACGGCGCAGCGCTCGTCGACGGCAACGACGTCCGTGAGGGGGGCTTCCGGATCGGCATCGTCGCCGACATGAAGGCGGTCGTGCTCCCCACCGGCCAGGTCGGCGCGCAGGCGATCCTGAACCTGAACACGAGCCAGGGGAAGATCCCGGTCGACTCGACCGCGACGATCCGCCCGCGGTCGGCGCTCGGCCTCAAGTACGTCGACATCACCCGCGGTAGCTCCAGCAAGACGTTCCCCGACGGCGGCGTGATGCAGATCTCGCAGACGAACGTCCCGGTCCAGTTCGACGACATCAACACGCTGTTCGACGCCAAGACGCGTCCGGCGGTCGAGCAGAACCTGGTCGGCTTCGGCAACGCGCTCGCCGCGCGCGGCTCGTCGCTCAACGACACGATCGCGAGCCTGCCGTCCCTGTTCGGCCACCTGAAGCCTGTGGCCCAATACCTCTCTGACCCGAACACGCAGCTGACGAGGTTCTTCGTCGCGCTGAACGGGTTCTTCTCGACGCTGTCGCCGGTCGCGCAGGCCAACGCGCAGCTGTTCGCCGACCAGGCGACGACGTTCGAGGCGATCAGCAGCGACCCGAACGCGCTCGCCAACACGATCAAGGAGTCGCCGCCGACGCTCGACGTCTCGACCCGCTCGCTCCAGTTCCAGCAGCCGTTCCTGGTCGACCTGACGACCTTCGCGAACGCCCTCGCCCCGGCGACCGTGCAGCTCCAGCAGGCGCTCCCGAACGTCAACCCGGCGCTCGCCGCCGGGATCAAGGTGCTGCCGCGCACCCCGAGCATGAACCAGAAGCTCGAGAACGTGCTGAGCTCGCTGAAGTCGCTGGCGCTCGACCCGGGCACCAACATCGCGCTCAACGGGCTGACCGCGACCGTCGGGACGCTCAACCCGATGCTCCGCTACCTCGGCCCGTACGTGACGGTCTGCAACCAGTTCAACTACTTCTGGGACGAGATCCAGGACCTCGTCTCCGAGCAGACCAGCTTCGGGATGGCGCAGCGCGCGCTGCTGCAGTTCAACAACCACCAGGCCTCGAACGCGGGCGTCCAGGGCTCGGTGTATCCCGCCAACGGATACCAGCCGCACGATCCGCCCGACCAGGGCTACCCGGGCGACGCCGAGTACGCCCACGGGCCCGCGTACGCCGCCGCGATCACCAGCAACGGCAACGCCGACTGCGAGGTCGGCCAGCGTGGCTACCAGGCGATGCAGAACTCCCTCGATCCCCAGCACCGCAGCCTCGTCTCCGAGGCCCACACGCCGGGCGCTCAGGGCACCACCTGGGCCGGGCTGTCCCGGGTGCCGGCGGGTGAGACGTTCAGCCGCAATCCGTCGACCGGGCCGCAGCTGCCCAACATCCCGGGGAACAACTGATGAGGCGACGGCGCGGCGGCATGTACAAGCGGAAGTTCAGCCCGTTCGTGGCGGGCGCGGTCGGGATCGTCCTGATCATCCTGTTCTCGTACGGCGCGTACACGAAGTTCGCGAACCCGTTCGCGAGCTCGTACACGGTCCACGCGATGTTCTCGAGCGCCAACGGGCTCAAGCAGGACTCGCTGGTGCGGATCGCGGGGATCAACGTCGGCAAGGTCACGAGCGTTTCGCCCGTCAAGGGATGCACCCAGTCGTCAAACCCGGACGGTGGGCAGTGCACCGCTGCCGACGTGACGCTGGCGATCAACGACAACGGTCTGCCGATCCACAAGAACGCGACCTTCTGGATCCGCCCGCGGATCTTCCTCGAGGGCAACTTCTTCGTCGACGTGTATCCCGGGACCCCGAGCGCGCCGGTTGCCCCGGACGGGTACACGTTCCCGATCCAGCAAGGCAGCGAGCCGGTCCAGTTCGACCAGCTGTTGAGCTCGCTGCAGCAGGACACGCGCGCGAATCTGCAGACGCTGCTCCAGCAGTACGGGTTCGCCGTCAAGCAGGGCGGCCCCGCGTACAACGCGTCGATCGAGTGGTGGACGCCGGCCTACAAGTTCGGCTCCGAGGTCGCCCGCGCGTCGCTCGGCACGCAGCCCCACGACCTCTCGAATTGGATCGACAAGGCCGGCCAGGTCAACGGCGCGTTCGCGCAGCACCCGCAGAACCTCGAGAGTCTGATCACCGACTTCAACACGACCGCCGCCGCGTTCGCGCGCGAGAACGTGGCGCTGTCGAGCGCGGTTCACGTGCTGCCGGTCACGCTCGCCACCGCGATGCCGGCGCTCACCGCGCTGAACAGGGCGTTCCCGCCGCTGCGCGAGTTCGCGCGGACGCTGACTCCCGGCGTGCAGTCGACCGGCCCGATGGTCGACGCGAGCCTCCCGTTCTTCGACCAGCTGCGCCAGCTCGTCCAGCCCTCCGAGCTCGGCGGCCTGACCAATGATCTCTCGGAGACGGTCCCGGCGCTCGCGACCCTCAACCAGGAGACGACGCCGTTCATGCGTAACGAGGTGCGTCCCGCGTCGAGCTGCCAGGTCAACGAGATCCTGCCGTGGACCAACCTGACGATCAACGACCCGAACTTCAACTCCTCGAACGGCTTCCCGACCCGTCCGGTGTACGTCGAGGGTGTCGACTTCTTGCCGGGGCTGGCGGGCGAGTCGCGCGACTTCGACGCCAACGGCCCGTACGTGCGGGTGCTCGGCACCGGCGGCACGCTCACCTACTCGCTGCAGCCGGGCCTGTTCGGCACGTCGCTGACGCCGATTGCCGGCACGCAGCCGGTTATGCCCGCCTCGCACTCGAGCGGCGACGGTGCGACGGTCCCGGTCTCGCGGCCACCGCTCGAGCCGAACGTCCCGTGCGAGACCCAGCCGGCGATCACCGAGCAGGGGATCCAGTCGCCGATCGGCTCCGGGCCCAAGCAGGTCAACACCAGCACCCCGGCGCCCGTCGTGAGCCTGCTCGACCAGGCATTCAAGCAGGACGCCGCCCCGCAGCTCGCCGCCGAGGCGAAGTCGCAGGGGCTCGGCTTCAAGCTCTCCAAGGCCCCGGTCAGGCACTAGCCCATGCAGCGCGCGATCAAGAACCACCTCGTCGACTTCATCGCGATCATCGTGCTGATCGTGCTGGCCGCGGCCGTGTCCGGCTACATCCTCAGCCACGAGCGGCTGAGCTGGCCGTGGTCCTCGCAGTACACGCTCAACGCCGAGTTCCAGACCGGCCAGGCGGTGACGCCTGGGCAGGGCCAGACGGTCCGCGTCTCCGGCGTCCAGATCGGCCAGGTCGGCACCGTGACGCTGAAGAGCGGCATCGCGGTCGTGCAGATGAACATCGACCCGAAGTACAGCCACCTGATCCACACCAACGCGACCGCGCTGCTGCGTCCGAAGACGGGGCTCAAGGACATGTTCATCGAGCTCAATCCGGGCACCGCGAATGCCCCGGTCGCCAAGCAGGGCTTCACGATCCCCGTCTCCAACACGAATCCGGACATCAACCCCGACGAGGTCCTCGCGTCGCTCGATTCCGACACGCGCGCCTACCTCGACCTGCTCGTCAACGGCGCCGGCAAGGGGCTCGAGGGCAACGGCGGCTCCGAGCTCGCGCAGCTGCTCGAGCGGTTCCTGCCGACCCACCGTGACCTGGCGCGGCTCAACTCAGTCGTCGCCGAGCGCCAGCAGAACCTGCAGCGGCTGATCCACTCACTCCAGGTCCTGAACACGGCGCTCGCCCACAACCAGGGCCAGATCGTGCAGCTGATCGACTCGAGCTCGCAGGTGTTCCACGCGTTTGCGAACGCCAACCAGGGCGTCAGCCAGGCGGTCCACCTGCTGCCCGGGACGCTCCAGCAGGCCACGCAGACGCTGCAGAAGGTGCAGACGTTCGCGAACATCGTCGCGCCGGCGACGCACAACCTGCTGCCCGCGGTGTCAGAGATCCCGGCTGCCAACCAGGCGACGATCGACCTCGCGAAGCCGATCACGCCGGTGCTCAAGACCGAGATCCGCCCGTTCGTGGTCGCCGCCCGCCCGCTGGTCCGCGACCTGAAGCCGGCCTCGCAGAACCTCGCGAAAGCGACGCCGAGCCTCTCGAAAGCGTTCGTGGTGCTCAACCATCTGTTCAACGAGCTCAGCTACTTCCCCGGCGGCAGCCAGCACGGCTACCTGTGGTGGCTGGCGTGGGGCGACCACAACGCCCGCAGCGTGTTCGCGACCCAGGATGCGAACGGCGACTTCCGCTCGTTGTTCCTGCAGGCCAGCTGCGCGACGCTCAGCCAGGTCGTGCAGAACCTCGGTCCGCTGTCGGCGGTCGTACTGAACGTCGGTCCGATCCTGTCGAACAGCGGCCTGTGCCCGGGCAGCGGGGGGAGCGTCGGGCTCGCGAAGGACCTGAGGGCCTACGAGCTCAAGCAGAGGCCGGGCGCCCCGACCGTGGCGACGAGCGGTCCGAGCGCGGTCGCGGGAAAGACGATCACGCGCGCCAGCTCCTCAATCCCGAAGGCAGGCCACTAGATGCAGACCGGAAGCCCGAAGGTCTCGAGGATCGTGACGATGGTGCTGTTCACGCTGTCGTGCGTCGGGCTGCTGCTGTTCCTGTGGCTGTCGTTCGGCGGCTCGATCCCGTTCAAGGCCCAGGGCTACCGGTTCCGGGTCGCGTTCCCCAACGCGTACGACCTAGCCGACCAGGCGGACGTCCGGATCGCGGGCGTGAGCGTCGGCAAGGTCGTCGGCAAGCAGCTTGACACGGGGGCCAACGGCACGCTGGTAACGATCGAGATGCAGAACAAGTTCGCGCCGATCCGCCGCAACACGATCGCGATCCTGCGCGAGAAGACGCTGCTCGGCGAGACCTACGTCCAGCTGACGCCCGGCACCGCCGCGAGCCCGCCGCTCCGTGACGGCGGCACGCTCTCGAACAGCCAGGTCGTGCCCGCCGTTCAGCTCGATCAGATCTTCAACACCTTCGACCCGCAGACGCGCGCCGCGTTCCGCTCGTGGCAGCAGGAGCTCGCGATCGCGATCAGGGGCAACGACCAGAACCTCAACTACGTGCTCGGCAACCTGCCCACGTTCGCGGTCAACCTCTCGCAGCTGCTGCAGGTGCTCGACGTCGAGCACAGCTCGGTGGTGTCGCTCGTCCAGAACGGCGGCACAACCTTCAGTGCATTGAACCGCGACCCGGCGGCGCTGCAGAACCTGATCACCGCCGGCGAGACCACGTTCCACACGACCGCCGCCAACGCCAGCGCGCTCGCCGACACGTTCCACGTGTTCCCGACCTTCCTGAACGAGCAGAAGGCGACGATGGCGGCGCTGCAGACGTTCTCGATCAATGCCGACCCGGTCGTCAAGGAGCTGATTCCGGTCGCCCAGCAGCTCGGCCCGACGCTGCACGCGGTCAACCAGCTCTCGCCGTACCTGCAGAAGCTGTTCGTGCAGCTCGGCCCGCTGGTGACGGCGTCGAACAAGGGGCTGCCGGCGACCCAGGCGGTGCTGAAGGGCCTGAACCCGAACGGCGTGCTCGACCAGCTCGGCCCGTTCCTCGAGCAGCTCAACCCAATCCTCGTGTGGCTGTCCGGCCACCAGCAGCTGATCTCCGACTTCATCTCCGACGGCGGCGCCAGCTTCTTCGCGCGCACGACCACGTTCGGCGGCAACGGCGTCGGCCACTACCTGCGCCAGTTCGGCCCGACCGGCCCCGAGACGCTGTCGCTGGCGCCGAGCCGCAGCAGCGACAACCGCGGCAACGACTACCCGGCGCCGCTGTGGCTGCCGGCCGGCAACTACGCCACGAACGACTTCAAGTACGGCAACCTGCCCGCCTGGGACTGCAAGAACGTCGGCGCGGGCACCCCGCCGAACGGGTTCACGCCGTCGAGCGCCGGCCCGCCCGCGAGCCAGTCCTGCTGGGTGCAGCCGACGCTCGGGGGCGCGCCCGGCAAGTACTACATCCCGCACGTCACTGCGACGAAGTACTCGAGTAAGTAAGCGGCGCCGGCGGCGCCGCCGCGCTTACGAAGTGCGGCGCGCTTACGCGACGCTGTTACGCGGCGCGGCGCTCTTACGCGGCGCGCCGCGCCGAGGCCGGGCTTCCGTCCGCGCCGCTCAGCGAGCTCAGCCCGTCGAGCAGCGCGTCGGCGAGCTCCCGCCGGCCGTCCAGCTCGAGCCCCGTGCGGTCGCGATCGGGCGAGAACGCCTCGACCCACGCCTTGGTGGTGCCTTCGACCCGCGCGGTCGCGACGTCGCCGATGCCCTCCTCGACGGTCACGCCGCTCCGGGACACCGTGAACGTGTATGTGCAGCGCTCGCCGTCGCTGACGACGGCCTGCACGGTGCCGCTCGCGCCGTTCATCGACGCCAGCCCGGGCGCGAGCCTGAAGATCGCGCCGATCTGGACGGTCTCCGACTCGCGCGGCGAGCTCCACGCCCACTCATAGCCCCACCGGGCCAGCGCGCCGAGCACCGGCAGCAGGTCGCGCGCCCGCTCGGTGAGCGCGTAGTCGACGCGCGGCGGCACCTCGCGGTAGCGCTTCCGCGTCAGCATCCCGTCGGCGACCATCCGGTTCAGCCGCGAGCGCAGCTGCTCGGTCGAGATCCCGGGCAGCAGGCGCTGCAGCTCGACGAACCGCCGCGCCCCGGCCGCGAGGTCACGGACGATCAGCAGCGTCCATTTGTCGCCGACCAGGTCGAGCGCGCGGGCGTCTGGCGACCACTGGTCATACGGATGGCGTTTTGGACGGGGTACATGCGGCATCGAGCGCCTCCCACTAGCGGTCGTCACCTACTAATTACCTGAGTAAAGGATCTGGTCAAGCTTTTCCCCGGAGCTGCCGTTTATAACCCTCGATGGGGGATGTAATTGGGCTTGCAGACCGGCTCGACGAGCACTCCGCGCTCCGTCTCGAGGTCGATCGGCCCGTCTTCTACTTCGATCTGGCGTGCCCGTTCTGCTATCTGGCGGCCGAGCGCGTCGAGCGGCTGCTCGGCGAGGTCGAGTGGGTTCCGGTGGCCGCGGGCGCCCTCGGTTCTGATCCGAAGGCTGCTCGCGACATCTCCCAGGCCGAGGAGCGCGCCATCGCGCTCAGGGTTCCGATCGTGTGGCCCGAGCCGTTCCCGCGCTCGCTGCCGGGGGCGATGCGGACCGCCGCGTACGCGGGCGAGGGGGGCGCCGCCGCCCGGTTCGCGCTCGCGGCGTTCCGGCTCACGTTCTGCGGCGGATACGACATCGAGGACCGCGAGGTGCTCCCGAAGCTGGCGTCGTCGGTTGGGATCCCGCGCGCTGGGGCACTTCGGGCGGCGGCGGCCATATCGCGTGACCAGCCGCTGACCGCGGCCGCCCGTGGCCTTGCGCGCCGCGGCGTGTGGAGCCTGCCCGCGTTCAGGGTCGGCGAGCGCTTCTTCGAGGGTGAGCACGCGCTGCTCGGCGCGGCGGCGCTGCAGCGCGCCAGGCGCCGCCCGCCGGTGGCGGATCTGGCCTGATCCGTCACACTGACGGCATGCGCGATCCCCTCGATCGTGCCGTCCGCGCGATCTCCAGGCGAAACTCATATGCCCTGATCTGGGCGCAGTTCGGCTTCGCCCACCTGATCGTGCTCGGCGGGATGGGGCTGCTCAGCCTGTACGTGCCGATGAGCGCCAAGCAGTTCTGGCTGCTGGTGGGCATCTCGCAGGCGATCGTCTCGATCGACAACCTGATCTCGATCAAGATGACCCGGCGGATGTGGCGGCCGGTGACGGCCTGGGAGCGCGGCCATCGCGACCCACCCACCGTGATCGCCGCGTGGACCGCGCTCGCGACGCTGCCGCTCGAGTACGTCCGCCAGATACGCAAGTACCCGTTCCTGCTCGGCTACCTGCCGTTCATCGCGTTCACCACCTGGTACCTGCACATCGAGTGGTGGGGGTTCTTCGTGATCGGGGCCGCCGGCACGGTCGTGATCTCGTGCTCGCTGATCGTCCGCTACTTCACGATCGAGGTGGTTTCGCGGCCCGTGCTCGAGCGGCTCGCCGACGACCTGCCCCCCGACTTCCAGATCGACGCACCGGGGCTGCCGCTGCGGGTACGGCTGCTGCTGGTCGCCCCGGTGATCAACGTGATCACCGGCGTCGTCGTCGCCGGCCTTGTGACCCACCGCCAGCACGCGTCGCTCTCGGACCTCGGGATCGCGTGGCTGATCGCGGTCGGCGTGTCGTTCACGCTGTCGCTCGAGCTCGTCGTGCTGATGGTCCGCACGCTCGGCTCCTCGCTGCGCGACCTGCAACGCGCCACCGAGCTGGTCCGGATGGGCGACTACGCGGCGCGGGTCCCGGTCGTTGCGACCGACGAGACGGGCAGGCTCGCGCAGTCGTTCAACGCGATGGCCGAGGGGCTCGACGAGCGAGAGCGGCTCCGCGAGGCGTTCGGTGCCTACGTCGACCCTGCGCTTGCCGAGCGGGTGCTGCGCGAGGGCTCTGACCTCGAGGGGGAGGAGGTCGAGGTCAGCGTGCTGTGCCTCGACATCCGCGACTTCACCGCGTTCGCGGAGCGCTCCGAGCCGCGCGAGGTCGTCGCGACGCTGAACGAGCTTTGGGAGCTGGTCGTGCCGGTGCTGCTCCGCCACGGCGGCCACGCCAACAAGTTCATCGGCGACGGGCTGCTGGGGGTGTTCGGTGCGCCGGATCTGCTCGAGGATCACGCCGATCGGGCGGTCTCCGCTGCGCTCGAGCTGACGGCGCTGTTGCGCGATCGCTACGAGGGTTCGCTCGGAATCGGGATCGGGATCAACTCCGGGAGCGTGATCGCGGGCACCGTCGGCGGCGGCGGGCGCGTCGAGTTCACGGTGATCGGCGACGCCGTCAACACCGCCTCGCGCGTCGAGACGGCGACCCGCGAGACCGGCGATCAGGTGCTGATCACCGATTCGACGCGGGCGCTGCTGACCCCTGGCCGCTTCCCGCTGCAGCCGCGCGGCGTCGTCGAGCTGAAGGGCAAGCGCGAGCAGGTGCGGCTGTGGGCGCCGGATCCAGTGGCCGCCTCGGCCCCCGACGAGCCGTTCGTCGCCCGCCGGGTTCCGCGCGGCTACAGCGGCGAGACGAGTCCCGCCAGGATCAGCTGATCGAGCTCGCGTTCGTCGTGCTCGAGCTTCTCAGGCTCGCGCGTTGACGCCGAGATTGCGGGTAGGTGCTCGAACTCCTCAAGCGTCGAGCACATCCGATCGAACTCCAGGTGTTCGCTGATGGGTGTCTGCGTCGCGTCCACGCTGACCTCCTGGTTGTTTACCTCCCAACCCCGATACTACGCCTCCTCCCAAGGGGACTGTTAGCGTCCTGTGTCGTGGCGACGGAGACGCAGCCCGCGACGAGCTTTCACGGCGGGCGGCTCGTTGCGCGCCGGCTCCGCGCGCACGGCGTCTCGAAGCTGTTCACGCTGTCCGGCGGGCACCTGTTCTCGATCTACGACGGGTGCCGCGCGGAGGGGATCGAGCTGGTGGACTTCCGCCACGAGCAGTCGGCCGCATTCGCCGCCGAGGGGTGGGCGAAGGTCACGCGCTCGGTCGGCGTGTGTGCGCTGACCGCCGGGCCGGGGGTCACCAACGGGATGAGCGCGATCGCGTCGGCGGCGCAGAACTGCTCGCCGCTGGTCGTGCTGGGCGGACGTGCCCCGCAGCTGCGGTGGGGCCAGGGGTCGTTGCAGGAGATCGACCATGTGCCGTTCGTGCGGCCGCTGACGAAGCTCGCCGCGACCGCGTTCTCGACCGCCGAGATCCCCGGACTGGTGGACGAGGCGGTTCGCACCGCGCTGGCGCCGCGCTCGGGGCCGACGTTCGTCGACTTCCCGCTCGATCAGGTGTTCATGGAGGCCCGCGACGGCTCGGCCCGCGGGCCCGAGCGGCCGTTCGAGCCGTGGCGCGGGGACGGCGCGGACCCGTCGATGGTCGAGCGCGCGGCGCTGCTGCTGGCCGGCTCCGAGCGCCCGGTGATCATGGCGGGGACGGGGGTGTACTGGGGGCGCGCCGAGCTCGCGCTGCGCGCGCTTGCCGAGGCGCTGCGGGTTCCGGTGTTCCTGAACGGGCTCGGGCGCGGGTGCATCCCAGCCGACCACGAGCTCGCGTTCTCTCGCGCGCGCAGCAAGGCGCTGTCTGAGGCCGACGTCGCGCTGGTGATCGGCGTGCCTTTGGACTTCCGGCTCGGGTTCGGGGCGGTGTTCGCCGAGGACGCGAAGGTGATCGCGGTCGACGTCGCCGAGCCGGAGCGCGACTTCCCGCGGAAGGTGTCGGTGGAGCTGTACGGGGCGCTGCCGGCGACGCTCGAGTCGCTGCGGATCGCCGCGGCCGGCCACACGTATCCGGCCAGCGGCGTGGTGTCCGAGCGCGAGGGGTGGGTCGCGTCGCTGCGCGGTTTCGAGGCCGCGCGGCGGATGGGGGAGGAGGCCGAGCTGACCGACAACCGCGCCCCGCTTCACCCGATGCGCGTGTACGGCGAGCTCGCGAAGGTCCTCGACCGCGACGCGATCGTCGTCGGCGACGGCGGCGACTTCGTCTCCTACGCCGGGCGCGTCGTCGACTCCTACGAGCCGGGCTGCTGGGTCGACCCCGGGCCGTTCGGTTGCCTCGGGTCGGGGCTTGGGTACGCGATCGCGGCGAAGCTCGCGCATCCCGACCGCCAGGTGGTGCTGCTGCTCGGCGACGGCGCGTTCGGGTTCTCGGGGATGGAGCTCGACACGCTCGCTCGCCACAAGATCCCGATCGTGATGGTGATGGGCAACAACGGCATCTGGGCGCTCGAGAAGCACCCGATGGAGTCGATCTACGGGTACTCGGTGGTGGCGGACCTGCGACCGGGCACGCGGTACGACCAGGTCGCCGAGGCGCTCGGCTGCCACGGCCAGCTCGTCGAGCGGCCGATGCAGCTGCGCGCCGCGCTCGAGACCGCGTTCCGGTCGGGCAGGCCGGCGCTCGTGAACGTGCTCACGGATCCGACGGTCGCGTACCCGCGACGTTCGAATCTGGCCTAGCTGCTCGGCTCACCACACGCCCGGGATCAAGTGCGCGCGAGTCGCCGCGAACCGGCGATACGGCTCGCCGAGCCCGTCGCTCAGCGCTCGCTCCTCGACCCGGATCCGCGCCACGACCCCGATCGTCGGGAGCACGATCAGGATCGCCAGCGATCCCCAGTTCCCGAGCGCCAACCCGACCCCGAGCAGCATCACCAGCAGCCCCGTGTATGAGGGGTGCCGCACCCACCGGTAGGGGCCGGTGTCGATGACGGTCTGGTGTTCGTGCACCCGCACGTCGGTGGTGAAGTAGTTGCCGAGCTTCGCGACCGAGAATTGCCGGAGCGCGATCCCGGCCATCATCAGCACCAGTCCGATCACGAACAGCGGCAACCGGGCGGCGCCGATCGCGGCGCCCTGCGCCCCGGCGGCGAGCGCGAATGCCGCGCCGAGGCCGCCCACCACGGTGACCCAGACGACGACGAGGCTGCCCTGGTCCGAGCGCGAGCCGCCGCGGTTCATCCCGCTCCGCAGCCGGATCCGCATCTCGAGCGCGAGGAAGCCGACGAACAGGACGTAGAACGCGACCCGCGCCCCGTCGTGTTTGTAGGGCAGCGGCGCCACGCCCGGAGGTCTATCAGCCGAGCTCTCGCCCCTTCAACCGCCGCATCGCCGGGCGCCCGCGCCGTACCCTCTGGCGATGCGGGTAGGCAGGGTGTTTGCGCCGGCGGTCCTCGCCGTCCTGTTGTCGCTGGCGTTCTTGTCGACGTCGGCAGCGGCTGCGTCCGGCACGCCGCTCGGCCTCGGCTCGTGTGGGCTCAACCAGGGCGTATACCAGTGCTACGGGCTGGCGGCGACATTCGACGGCATCCCGCTCGACACAACGGTCACGATGCCGCGCTCCGGGGCGCGGCACCTGCCGCTGGTGGTCGAGCTGAACGGCTTTGGCAACAGCAAGTACGAGTACCTCGACCCGAGCTCTCAGGCCTACACCGGCAACGCCTTCGACTGGGCGCGTCGCGGCTACGTGGTGCTCACGTACAGCGCGCGCGGCTTCTGGGGCTCGTGCGGCACCCCGGCCGCGCGGCTGACCAGCCCGACTGCGTGCTCGAAGGGTTACATCCGGCTCGCCGACGCTCGCTACGAGGTCCGCGACGCCCAGTACCTGATCGGCGAGCTGGTCGACCAGGGATGGGCTGACCCGGGCCGCATCGGCGTCACCGGCGACTCCTACGGCGGCGGGCAGACGTTCGAGCTGGCCGCGCTCCGCAACCGGGTGATGCTGCCCGACGGGACGCTCGTGCCGTGGCGCAGTCCCCGCGGCGTTCCGCTCCACGTGGCGGCCGCGGTCCCGATCATCCCCTGGACCGACCTGGTGTACGCGGCGGCGCCCAACGGGCGGACGCTCAGCTACGCCGTCACGCCGCCTAACGTCGACTCCAACCCGATCGGCGTCCAGAAAGTGACCTTCACCGCGGGCGTCTACGGCTCGGGCGTGGTCAGCACCGGACCGGGCCAACCCGTCGGCCAGCCGGCACAGACCGGGCAGCCGATCGGCTGGTTTGCGCCGCCCTTCACCGACCCGGACTCCGACGTGACGTTGTGGCTCGGGCGCTCGACGGTTGGCGACCCGTACATCGACCCGACCGTCGGCGGCGTGGTCAACCAGCTCGAGACCTACCGCTCGGCGTACTACGTCGATGACTCCGAGCCGCCTGCGCCGCTGCTGGTCGGCAGCGGCTTCGCCGACGACCTGTTCCCGGTCATGGAGTCGCTGCGGTTCGCCAACCGGCTGAAGACGATGTACCCGCGCGCGCCGCTGTCGCTGTGGTACTTCGACTTCGGCCACCAGCGCAGCGCCAACAAGCCGGCCGACCGCGCACGGCTGCTGGCCGCGATCCACGCCTGGTTCGACTACTGGCTGCGCCGCCGAGGCCATCCGCCGCGGCAGGGAGTGACCGCGATGACCCAGACCTGCCCCCACACGGTGGCCTCGGCCGGGCCATTCCATGCGGCGACGTTCGCGCAGCTGGCACGGGGTGAAGTGCGGCTCTCAGCCGCGGGCGCGCAGACGGTCCTGTCCGTGCCGGGAAACCCGCAGGTGGGCGCCGCGATCGATCCGATCGCCGGGGGCGGAAACGACTGCGCCACGACGTCCGCGGCGATCGAGCCCGGCACCGCGACCTACTCGCTCCCGGCGGCCCGCGGAGCCGGGTACACGCTGCTCGGCGCGCCCACGGTGCTTGCGTCCCTGTCGGTGAGCGGAACCCCTGGAGCGGCCCAGATCGCCGGGCGGCTGTGGGACGTTGCGCCGGGTGGCGCGAGCCAGACGCTCGTCGCGCGCGGCCTGATGCGCCCGACCAGCGACGGCCGCTACGTCTGGCAGCTGAACGCCAACGGATGGCACTTCGCCACCGGCCACGTCCCGAAGCTGGAGCTCCTCGGCGAGGACCCCCCGTACGCCCGCGCCTCGAACGGCGACTTCGAGATCGTCATCACCCACCTCCAGCTACGGCTTCCCGTGCTCAACACCCCGGATTGCCAAGTGGTCCAACCCCTGTCTTCGCCAGTGCTTCCGGCGGGCTACCGCTTGGCGCCAGGAGTCACCGCAGCGCTCCGAACCTCAGACCGCTCCTGCCGCTCACGCTGAGGCGTCGAGTAACGGCGAGGGGGTGACGGGCGGGGTCCTCCCGAAAGTGCCCCGAGGCCGTTCAAGCACATTCGGGAGGACCCCGGTCGTCCGCCCACCGCACCCGACGCTCGCGGGTTCGGTCGTCCTAGCCCTGAGCCCGCAAGAGCTCGACCGGGTCATGCGAGCAGATCAGCGTCACCTCGTCGGCGTGGCGGCGCGCCAGCTCGCGCAGCCGCTCCTGGTTCTTGTGGCGAAGCTTGCCGTCGGCCTGCACGATGCTCTGGAAGGCCCGGAGCCCAGCGGGGCAATGGCGAGGGGTCTCGACGTCACCACGGTGGAAGTACGCGTCCCCGCAGTGAAGTAGCCAGCGGTCACCGTTGCGCAGCGCCACCGCGGTGTGCCCGAGCGAGTGTCCCGGCAATGGGATCAGGAGGAGCTCGGCGGCGCTGTCCGGGAGGATCCGGACGCTCTCGAACCCAAGCCACTCGTCGCCCCCGGTCTGGTGCGTGACCCACTCGGGACCGTGGGCCCAGTGCGACTCGCTCATCACGTAGCGCCGGCGCTCGCGACGCGGAGGATTCTGCATTGTCTGCAGCTCGCGCTCCCAGAGGTGGACCTGGGCTGCTGGGAAATCAGGCAGCCCGCCCCCGTGGTCGATGTCCAGGTGGGTGAGCACGATCTGCCGTACGTCGGCCGGATCCAAGCCCAGCTGGCGGATCCGGGAGATCGCGGTCTCGGTGTCGTCCGGCCGGGGGCGCGACAGCAGCTTGAAGGTGCGATCCATCTCGGCTCGGCCGCGGACGTCGCCGGAGCCAAAGCCTGTGTCGACGAGGATCAGTCCGTCGGGCGCCTCGATCAGCAGCACGTGGCAGACGAGCCGTCCGTCGGCGCGGAGACTTCCCTCGCCGTTGATCAACCGCTGGCCACGTGGGCACATCGTTCCGCAGTTGAAGTGGTGTACCCGGACGTCGGTCATGCGCGGGGATCGTATGCGACGGCGATCCCCCGGGGGCGTGGTAGTTGCCGGGGTCGCGGATAAACGAAAACCGCCCGCGTTTTCAGCGGGCGGCTTCCGATCCAGGTTTGGCCCAATCGGGACGGGCAGGGGTACGTGCCAGAAAGGGCCGGTTAGATTGGCCCGGACGGCGGGAGGCGCCGATGTCTGCGGCTTCGCCCGAGCCTATGTTATGAGCGAGGCGAACCCCGCCCACGCCCAAGATGATGCTTGCTAGACACGATGTTCGCAATCGAACATTCGTCCATGGTTGGCCAGCCAGCCACTTTTTCCCTGCTAGCGCTGCGTTTCCGGCCAGATGCGGGGATTCATCCGGATGGCGTCCGCGCTCTCGACGAGCCGTAAACGCCCTTTCTGGCGATATCCGACCAGGTAAAATGGAATTTGTGAGGCGCCTGTTCAGCTTCCCGAATCCCGTCAACGAGAAGGCCGCGCGGGTCGTCGCCGCGGCCGTGTTCGCGATCACGATCGTGATCCTCGCGACCGGGGCCTACTGGCTGCTGATCCCGCTCGCGTACGGCTTCTGGGCGCGCGTTCTGACCGGGCCGACGCTCAGCCCGCTCGGGGCGCTCGCGCAGAAGGTGATCGCGCCGCGGCTCGGGCCGTCGAAGCCGGTGCCGGGACCGCCGAAGCGGTTCGCGCAGGGGATGGGGGTCGCATTCTCGAGCACCGCGCTCGTGCTGGCGCTCGGGTTCGGGGCGCACACCGCGGCCGACGTGGTGCTCGTGCTGCTGGCGATCGCCGCCGGGCTCGAATCTATCTTCGCCGTGTGCCTGGGCTGCCACGTGTTCGCGCTGCTGATGCGCGTCGGCATGATCCCCGAAGCCGTGTGCGTGGAGTGCGCGGACATCGGCCCGAGGTTGCGCTCGGCCGTGCGCTAGTGCTCGCGCGCGCACGGGTACCCGAGCTACTCGTGCATGGCCGGCGTGTAGGAGATCCCGACGATCGTCCCCTCGGGTGACAACAGCCGCGCGACGGTCTGCCCCCATGGCTCCTCGCGTGTCGCGTGCAGCAGCTGGTAGCCGGCCGCGGCGAGCTCGTCGGCCGCCTCCTGGACGCTCTGCGCGTCCGCGACATCGAACTCGATGCTGGCTTGCGGAACCGGAATCTCCTCTGGCCATCGCTGTTCGCCGAAGCACGCCTGCGCAGCCTGCGACAAGGGCCAGATCCCGAAGTGCCTGGCGCCGGGTATCCGCTCGCTGTGGAGGTAGCCGCTTCCGCTCTCGTCGGTCAGCGGCAGCCCGAGGGTGTCCACGTACAGGCGGCGTGAGCTCGGGGGATCGGGCGTGATCACCGCGATGCCGGTGAGGAATTCGATCTTCATGCGCTGCCCTTTCTGTGCTTTGCTGGTGCGATCCGATCTAAACAGCCGGCAAGCGCGTCGTCTTGAACAAACCGGACATTTACCGCGAGCTGGCGCCACCCGTCTGGGCGCGTGGTGCGGTCGCCTGTTTCTGGGTTCGCCGTGGCGACGGGAGCCCGGTCAGCGTGTTGCCGGATGGATGCACGGACATCGTCTGGCGAGCCGAAGGCGACCCGATCGTCGCCGGACCGGATAGCGAGGCGTGGGCCTCGCCGACTCGACCGGGCGAGCTGATCGTCGGCGCGCGGCTGCTGCCGGGCGCGGGGGGGACCGCACTCGGAGTGCCGCTGGCGGAGCTCCGTAACACGCGTGTGCCGCTCGCTGCGCTCGGCGTCGGCTGGGCTCACGAGCTCGACGGTGAGCTCGATCCCCACGCTGCCCCGTCCACCGTCGCTCGGCTCACGCTCCGGACCGTCGCGAGCGCCCCGCCCGATCCGGCAGTCCAGGCTGCGGTCGTGCGGCTGCTCGAGCCCGGGGAGCGGGTCGACGAGCTGGCGTCGTCGCTCGGCTTCAGCGAACGGCAGCTCCGGCGGCGCTTCCTGGCCGCGGTCGGGTATGGCCCGAAGGTGCTCCAGCGAGTGTTGAGGCTGCGCCGGTTCCTGGCCCAGGCCGGCGACCCGTCCGGTGGACTGGCACGCGCGGCGATCGAGGCCGGGTACGCGGATCAGTCCCACCTGTCGCGGGAGTGCCGCGAGCTGACCGGCCTGACCGCTGGCGAGCTCGCCGCGTCCGGATGGGTCGGCGACACCCGACGCCGCGTTAGTCCCGAGTCAGCCTGAGCGCCGCGCCGCGCAGGATGTCGTGCTCGGAGATCTCGACCTCGTGGAGCGCGAACAGCTCCAGGATCTCGATCAGGATGATCACGCCAGCGACGATCGTCGGCGCGCGATCCGGATGCAGGCCCGGCACCTGCTTGCGCTCCTCGAGCGGGAGCGCGGCGAGCTCCTCAAGGATCCGCTCGCACTCCGCGCGGCTGATCACGTAGCCGTGCACCTTGGCGGGGTCGTACGGCTCGAGCCGCTGCGAGATCGCCGCCAGCGACGTCGCGGTGCCGGCCACCCCGATCGCGTGCCGAACCGCGCTGCGGTACTCGACGGGCACGCCGCGCTCGAGGATCGAGCGGACGTCATCGGTTAGTGCGTCACGCTCGGGCCCGGTCGGCGGGTCCGAGTGCAGGTGGCGCTCGGTTTGCCTGACGACACCGGCCTGCGTAGAGACGTGGAATGAAGCCTCTTCACCCGACCCGATCACGAGCTCGGTCGAGCCGCCGCCGATGTCGAACACGAGCGTCGGCGTGTTGTCGTCCGGGTCGCGCTCGCTGGTCGCGCCGAGGAATGTCGTCGCTGCCTCCTCGTCGCCGGTCAGCACGTGCGGCTCGAGCCCGTAGCGCTCCCTGACGGTGTCGGCGAACTCCCTCCCGTTGGCCGCGTCGCGCACGGCGCTCGTCAGCACCGCGA
This sequence comes from uncultured Solirubrobacterales bacterium, assembly GCA_963800475.1. Lineage (GTDB taxonomy): Bacteria > Actinomycetota > Thermoleophilia > Solirubrobacterales > Solirubrobacteraceae > Palsa-465. The sequence continues at coordinate 1,326,412 of CAWDAZ010000002.1, forward strand.
TCGCGCGGTCGGCGCCTCGCTCGTCGATCAGCTTGCGGTACTCGTCGAGCGTCCTGTAGACCCGCTCCATCGCGACGTCGGCAAGGCTCCCGTCCTTGTCGACGCCGGCGCCGAGCCGGGTGATCGTCGTGCGGCGCTCGAGCTCCGCGGTCACGCGACCGTCCTCGACCTCGGCGATCAGCAGCCGTGTCGAGTTCGTCCCGATGTCGACGACCGCGACCGTCGCGCTCACGCCGGCACCTGCACCTGATGGGGCATCGGCCGCCCGTCGAGCGCCGCGAGCAGGTTGTCGACCGCCAGGTCGGCCATCCGCTCCCTCGCGGTGCGGGTCGCCGACCCGATGTGCGGCGTTACGATCAGGTTCGGCGCGTCGAGTAGCGGGTCGTCGGCGGGCAGCGGCTCGGGCGTCGTGACGTCGAGCGCCGCGCCGGCGATCAGTCCGTCGGTGAGCGCGCGGGCCAGCGCCTCCTGGTCGACGAGCTCCCCGCGCGCGGTGTTGATCAGGATCGCGGAGGACTTCATCTTCGCCAGCACGTGGGCGCCGATCAGGTGATGGGTGCCGGGGCTCAGCGGCGCGTGGATCGAGACGAAGTCGGATTGCTCGAGCAGCTCGTCGAGGTCCGCTTCGGTCGAGCTTGCGTTGGTGTGCAGCACGCGCATGTTGAAGCCGTCCGCGCGTGCGGCGAGCGCCCGGCCGATCCGGCCGAACCCGATGATCCCGAGCGTCGTCCCGTACACGTCGGCGCCCAGGTACCTCCCCGGCTCCCAGGTCCTCCAATCGCCGTCGCGCACTGCCCCGTCCGCCTCGACGAGCTTGCGCGCCGCCGCCATCAGCAGCGCGAACGCGAGATCGGCGGTCGCGTCGGTGAGCACGTCGGGGGTGTTGCCGACGGGAATCCCGCGCGCGGCCGCCGCCGGCAGGTCGATGTTGTCGTAGCCGACCGCATAGTTGGCGATCGCGCGGAGCTTCGGCGCGGCGGCGATCAGTTCGGCGTCGACCCTGTCGGTCAGCATGCTCAGCAGCCCCTCCGCGTCGCCGACGTGTTCGGTCAGCTGTTCATACGACGGCGGCAGCTGCTCGGGCCACACCTCGACGTCGTGCGCCTCCTCGAGGCGATCGAGCGCCGGGCCGGGCACCCGGCGGGTGACGTACACGCGGGCCATCGGCCCGATTCTTACCGATCCGCGGCGCGGGCTGTTTACGCCGCGAGGTCGAGCTGCGCCGAGTGCGAACCGGCATCCGATCGCCGCGGGATCCGGGGCAGTCCGAACAGCGCGATCACCGCGCCGACCGCCGCGAACGCCGCCGCGACCACGAACGCGATGTGGAAGCCGCTCGTCAGCGCCGCGTGGACGGTGGCGCTCGTCAGGTGCGAGCCTGCGGCGTGCTCGTCGGCGTTCGTGCGCGAGGTCGCGAGCGCCGCGAGGATCGCGAGCCCGAGCGCTCCGCCGAACAGTCGCGAGGTGTTGACGAGTCCGCTCGCGAGGCCGGACTCGCGCGCCTCGACTCCGCTCACCGCTGCGATCGTCGCCGGCACGAACGCCAGCCCGATCCCGGTCGCGACCAGCAGCGAAGGCACCAGCAGCTCGCTCAGGTAGCCGCCGCCGGGCGTGATGTCGGTGAACCAGATCAGGCCGGCCGCCTGCAGCACCAAGCCGATGACGAGCAGCTTCTTGGCGCCGACGCGTATGACCGCCCGGGACGCGAACGTCGATCCCGCGACGATGCACAGCGTCATCGGCAGGAACGCGAGGCCCGCCTTGATCGGCGAGTAGCCGAGCACCTGCTGGACGTACAGCGACATGAAGAACCACATCGCGAACGACGCCGCGCCGACCAGGAAGATCACCCCGTTGGCCGCGCTCAGCGTCCGTGACGCGTAGATCCGCAGCGGCATCAGCGGCGACTTCGCGAACCGGCCCTCGATCCCGACGAACAGCCCGACCAGCGCCAGCCCGCCGACGATCAGCGCGAGCGTCCCCGGCGAGCCCCAGCCGGTCGTGTCGGTGCGGACGATTCCGAGCACCAGCACCGACAGCCCCAGCGTCGCGGTCAGCGCGCCGGCGAGATCGAAGTTCCTGGTGCGCTCGGGGACGCGGCTTTCGGTGATGTAGCGCTTGGCCAGGAACGCCGCGCCGAGCCCGATCGGGACGTTGATGAACAGGATCCACTGCCAGCTGAACAGGTCGGTGATCACGCCGCCCAGCAGCACGCCGGCCGCGCCGCCGGCGCCGCCCATCGCGCCCCAGATCCCGACCGCGCGGTTGCGCTCGCGGCCCTCGGGGAACGTGCTGGTGAGGATCGAGAGGGAGGCGGGTGCGATCACGGCGCCGCCGATCCCCTGCGCGGCCCGCGCGGCGATCAGCATCGCCTGTGAGTGCGCGAGCCCTCCGGCAAGGCTTGCCAGGGCGAAGAGGACCAGACCCGAGACGAACACGCGCCGTCTCCCGAGCAGGTCGGCGGCGCGCCCTCCCAGCAGCAGGAATCCCGCGAACGTCACCGTGTACGCGTTTACGACCCACTGAAGGCTCTCCTCGGAGAAGTGCAGGCCGTCGCGGATCGCCGGGAGGGCGACGTTGACGACCGAGACGTCGAGGATCACCATGAACTGCGCGAGGCATGCGAGCAGCAGCGTCGCGCGGAGGTGGGGGTGCTGCGTGTCCGCCTGCTGCGTGCCGGCCGGAGCCTGGTCGGCGTGCGACCGCCGCCCGGCGTGCGGCTGGAGCGAGGTGCGGGAGCGGCGCCCGGCGTGCGGCTCATTCGGCCTGCGGGTCCGTTGCTGGGAGAGTCGTTCCGCCATTTCCCTCCTCGAGACCTAGTACGATGATTATCGAACACGTTAGCAGATGTTCGATAACCGTCGTACAATCGGAGGGGATGAATACGTTGAGCATTGAGACCGCGGCCACGGCCGACCCCTCCGTCGAGCCCCTCCAGCATCCCGAGCGCCACGAGATCGAGCTGGCGGCGGTCCTGCACGCGCTCAGCGACCCGATGCGGCTGCGGATCGTCGCCGAGCTCGCCGACGACAGCACCGAGCGGACCTGCAAGAGCTTTGACCTACCCGTTGTCAAGTCGACCTGCACGCATCACTTCAGGGTGCTCCGCGAGTCCGGCGTGATCCGCCAGCGGGCCGCAGGCACCAAGCGCGTCAATTCGCTGCGCGTCGAGGACCTCGAGGCCCGCTTCCCGGGACTCCTGACGGCGGTCCTCGCCGGGACCGTCGGCGAGTCAGCGGCGCAGCGCTAGCCGCGGGGACACGGGCAGGTAAATAGCCGTTGGTGGGGGCGAGGGGCTGCATGCTTGTTGTGACGCCGGTGCGGGAGGTGATCAAGAGCGCGGGTAAGGGTCGCCGCGACGAGCAGCCATACCGCGAGAACGACCGGTCCCTCTGCGCTCCCTCCGCGCCTTCGCGCGCGATTGTCCCAACGCGGCCGAGAGCTCCCGCCCGTCATCGCCCCTAATCACCCGAATGGCTCCGGCTCTTCCTCTGGATTGAACTCCCCTCGGAGTTGGGCCTGGCGTTCGGCTTCCGCATCAGCCTCAAACTGATCCCATCCCTCCGGCGGCTCGTCGATCTGCACGATCATCACCGCCTTCGAATCGGTCCACATCAGCCGGATGCACGTGTATCCGTACTCGACGTAGTCCGGCTGCGGGAGGTCGGCGCGCTCGAGGAACTCGCGCGTGTGCTGCTCGCACTTGATCTTCTGCTCGAGCGTTGCCATGCCAGCAGCTTGCGCCAGCCCCCTGCAACAAAACAAGACACAAACGTCACAACTCTTGAGCGAATCTGCGCCTTTCTGCTATCAATAACGGTTCCGCCGCGGGGTGGAGCAGTCTGGTAGCTCGTCGGGCTCATAACCCGAAGGTCGCGGGTTCGAATCCCGCCCCCGCTACTGAGAAAGGCCTGGAAGTCCAGGCCTTTTGCCCTATCCCAGGGCTGGTGTGGAAGTAGGCGTCTAACGGATTCCTTGTTAGACGCTACAAGTGCCGGTCTAGCTGGCCGAGCAGAAGCTGCTGCAAACCGCGGGCTTTTCGATGATCGGCCTTCGGGTTCTGGCGCCGCACGAACCCCAAGCTTGAGCGGAGAGCTTCCAGCCAGCGCAAGCGATGGTTCTCACCCTCGGGTGCGCTACGCGTTTCTGCGGACCGTTGGGCCGCGAGGGCGTGGGGACCGAAAGCCGTGGGTGGTCCGCCGAGCAACACCTTAGTTGGCTCGAACGGCCGGCGCGCTCCAAATCAGCGACGTGGATCTCGGGCTGGTACTCGTCACGAGCGTCGTGGTGCAGTCCAACTACTGGCGGCCGACGAACAGGTGCGGCGCGACCGGCGGTAACGAGACCCGCTTGGTGCTCGCGCGGGCACGGGAGTCGAACGTGGCTTCGTGACCGCATGTGTCCGAAAGGGCCACGCGCGACGGAAGCGGCGGCGTCCCCAGGGTGACTGGTTCGCTCGAGGAGGAGAAGCAGCAGCGATCAGTGAGACGACTGCTCGGTCATGGAGGGAGCAGTCCGTCGATGTCCGTAACATCGGTCCGTGCCGCGCGCTCAGCACAGCCTTGCGTTCGAGTCGTTCGGGCTCGCTGCGGAAGTGATGAGTGATGATCGGGAGTTGTTCGATCGCTTCCCGGCGATGCTGCCACCCGGCTGGTGTCCAGCCGACGCCACGCCGCCAACGGTGCGATTTGGGCTGATGCGAGATGGCGCGATCACGCTCGACGGCGCTGAGGTGTCCCGGACCTCCGGTGATCGCACCAGCGCGCTGGTGATGCTTGGATCGACCGTCCGCCATCACGTCGCCCAGCATTCACCCGCCTACGTGTTCGTCCACGCGGGTGTGGTCCGCATCCGTGGTGTCGGGATCGTGATTCCGGGAAGCAGCTTCAGCGGGAAGAGCACTCTCGTTGCGGAGCTCGTGCGAGCGGGAGCTACCTACTACTCGGACGAGTACGCCGTCGTCGATGCGGAGGGCATGATCCACCCATACGCCAAGGCGCTGTCGATCCGATCCAACGCGGGCCCGGGACGATTCGGCGTGCCGGTTCCGGTGGCGGACGGGCAGATCGGGACCGGACCGATCCGAGCAGGTCTAATAGTCGCCACGAGTTACGAGAAGGGTGCCCGGTGGCGCCCGGTCGCACGCAGCCGGTGCGAAGGTGCGCTAGCGCTCATGGAGCACACCGTCGCAGCGCGCTCCAGGCCCGGACAAGCCCTGGCTGCGGCCCGCCAGCTCGCGCAAGATGCGCGCGTTATCGCGGGAAGGCGCGGTGACGCGCGCATCGTCGCGCGGACGATCGTCGAGGCGACCGCCTCGCTGGCCGCTGGAGCTGTCTGAGGGATCCGCTCCGGCGCAAAGCTAGATTCCACTTCCACGGGGGCGTGGTAGGTTGGCGTGGGCATGTCCACGACGATTCGCCCCCTCGCGCGCCGGGCAGACATACGGACTGAGGAGATCGAGGGCGAGCTGCTGATCTACGACAGGCGTCGGGACATCGTTTGCCGGTTGAATCGCACCGCGGCAGTGGTATGGCGAAACGCCGACGGCCACCACACGGTCGAGGATCTGATTGAGGTGCTCTCCAAGGAGGTCTCGGACCTCGCCGATGAGGATCTGGTGACGGTGACGCTCGACCGCCTAGACGAGCAAGGCTTGCTCGAGTCCGGCTACTCGCGGCGCACGGAAGACGAGACCGCGGTGAGCCGCCGACGTTTCATCAGCCGAGTGGGCGTGTTGGGAACAGCGGCCCTTGCGCTGCCTGTGGTCGAGAGCATCATCGCCCCGACGCCCGCCGCAGCACAGTCGCCGGGTCCGACCGGTTCGACGGGGCCGACCGGTCCGACGGGTCCGACGGGTTCGACGGGTTCGACGGGTTCGACGGGTCCGACGGGTTCGACGGGGCCGACCGGTTCGACGGGTCCGACGGGTTCGACGGGGCCGACGGGTTCGACGGGTCCGACGGGGTCGACGGGGCCGACCGGTCCGACGGGTCCGACGGGTTCGACGGGTCCGACGGGTTCGACGGGTCCGACGGGTTCGACGGGGCCGACCGGTTCGACGGGTCCGACGGGTTCGACGGGGCCGACGGGTTCGACGGGTCCGACGGGGTCGACGGGTCCGACGGGGTCGACGGGTCCGACGGGCTGACGGCGAAATTGAGTTGGTACTGGGTGTCTACTCGCTGTGCCCGCTAGGCAAGCCGAGATACTGGGCTGGCGGATACGGCTCCAAATAATGATCGACGCTGCTCTCATGCAGGCAGAGGACATGGGGCTGGTTGGAGCCGATCCAGCGCTCGGGATCGAAGCGGGCGCGGCCGATGTGCAACGGAAGTGACGCTAGATAGCGCGGTTTCGCCCACCAGAAGTTGCCACTGAAGTGCGGGGCAGGAACTTGATGCCAGTTGACGCCGCATGCGTCGTGGTCGTCGAGGCCGTCGACGCAATCTTGCCAGCGCTCGACGACGAAGTGCTCCATCAGGCGTCGCCAGTCGGCGACGGTCGGGTTTCGGCATTGCGGCTCCGACACCCCTTTTGCATGCATGTACCAGCACGCCTTCGCCAGCGGTTCCTGGTGCTCGCAGAAACCCCGGGCGTACTCCAACACCGGACGCTCACCGTCCGAGCGGTCTTCGGACATGTGGATCACCTCCAGCCGCTGACCGCAGGCAGCCGCGAGCGCAGACCCGCCCTCCTGAGCATCCGGGCCGACCACCGACGCGAAGATCCGCCTCGTGGCCGCGCCGAGGCCAGAGTCAGCCCATCGTTCAAGCTGCTCCTCAAGCACCTCGCGCCAGGTGTTGATCGTGCACAGGTGGTAGAAGCCGAACACGTCGTCTCGTCCCCGGCGCACCATTGCGGCCGGGGATCCGCTCGGCTGATAGCCGAACTTGGTCAGCGCTCGCGCAACCCGGCGGCGCTCGGCACCGGAGGCGGTCGGCGTCGAGATCACGTTTGCGTGCACCCGGCTCAGGTCCAGGCGGCCGCCGTCGCCGATCAGCTCCATCGGTGACCGCACGGCCAGGTTCAGCCAGTCGATCGCGATCGGCGCGAGCCCGTTTCTACGGAGCGCCGACTCGACCGTCCCCTGCCCGTCGTCGGCAGTGACCGTGCAGTCCCTGATCCGCCGGGCTTCCACCGTCCGAGCCTGGTCCGTATCCAGACACAGCCCGCTCCAATCCAGCCGCCGCTCGACGTCGAGCGTCTCGCTGACCTCGGGCGAACCGCGGCGATCCGAGATCTCTACGAACACTCCGCAGCGCCGCTCGCCGATCAGCCGATCGACCATCGAGCGACCGGCCGGTCCGCGGCGCCTCCGGCGCGCTCTCCGAGCTGGGTCGATCACCCGGGCGAGCGTCGGGAAGAACTGGTAGTCGTCCAGGATCCGCTGCTTCTCAGCGCGGATGTATGGGAGCCGCTTGGTCCACTCATCCGCCGCGATCGCCTCTCGAATCCGGGCCAGGTCCGCCTCGAAGTCCTCGAGCTCCAGCCTGATGAAGGCCCGAGGGTCGAAGAACGAGTCCAGGTTCGGGCACCCCCAGTAGAAGCACAGCGTTTCCGCCAGCAGGCAATCGACGATCTTCTCCGTATAGAAATTGGGCACCGAGTGGTTCTCGGCGTCGAAGTAGTAGCGGTAGGGGAGCAGCGCGGAGCCTTTGTCGTGGTCGGGGGTTCGCGATCGCCACCTGCGAAAGCGGTTCTCGGGCGCGCCGTAGATGTCCAGATCGATGTCCTGGCGATCGAGGAAGCGCAGGAAGTCGATCCGGCGGATGTGTCCCGGATCGAAGTACTTTGCCGACACGCACGCCGCCATCATCCGGTGCTTGTTGAGAGGGGGACCGTGGCGCAGCTCGGTGTAGCTGGCGCCAAGCAGCCAGTCGTTCGAGTTCCTGTAGCGACGGTGATCGCGCACCTGCAGGAACGACAGCGGGCTGGGAGCTGCCCACTCCCCCCACAGCCCGCGCATCTGTTCGGTCCACATCACCGGCTCCATGTGGAAGACGACCGTGCGGGAGCGATCGAGCGATTGTTCCTCGCCCGATGGCGCGTTGATCACCACCCAGTAATCCGGCTCCTGGTCCGTGGCCCAGGTGATCCGCAGGCGGCGCTCCGCGCCGTCCACGCCGTGAAATCGCCATTCGTAATTGCCTTCGGCCGTCATCCGGTTGAACAGCTCGCACAGCGTGCGCGAGTCGCACCAGCTGGCGAGCATGCGGACCCGGATCACCTCGCCGGGGCCGCCTGGACTGGCGGGGAAGTCACTACCTCGACACAAGTGCTGGCTCGATCATCTCCGCGATCATCTCGGCGACGCCATCCCAGCTCCAGCCGAGCGCGATCTGCGGCCCCTCGGTCTGTGCGGTTGCCTGCACCTGCGCGTCCGTGAGCCCAGCCACGATCGCATCGGCGAACCGCTCGCGAAAGCGCTGGCTGGTCGGATCGCCGTCGATCAGCGTCCCGACCCGGACGGTGTCGGGCAGAGCGCCCCAATTCGCCGCGATCACGCAACACCCCGCGGCCTGGGCCTCCATCGCGCTGATACAAGATGTCTCCTTGAAACGCATCCGGTAGCGGGTGCTGTAGGAGGGATGGGCCCAGGCCAGGGAGGAACGCATCAGCTGGGCGAGCTTCGGCTGAGCCAAGCCGGCGAGAGTCCGGACTCCCGGCTGCTCGGCGAGCCGCTGGATCTGCTCGCGGTGCTTACGTCCATCGCCGTCCGCCTTCGCGACCCGCTCGTACACAGGCGCCTGGGTGCAGAACAGCTCCGCGTCCGGCACGCGCTCCCGCACGAGCGGCCACAGCTCGAGCAACACCCCAAGCCCCCGCTCGAAGGAGGACGTGTACAGCACGCGTTTCGCGCGCTCCGGAGCGGGCTGAGACTCGAAGTAGCTGGGCTCGATGCCGTTGCGAACGGTGGCCAACTTGTCCCGGACGAACGGATACCGGATGGCGACGTGCTCACGGTGGAATCCTGACAGGCACAGGATCCGATCGATCCGCTCGGCCCGCTGCGGCGTCAACCGATCGCCGATGTCTACGTCATGCAGCCAAAGGAACGCCTTGTCTGCGGCCACGTCCGCGTCGAACAGGTCGACGTCCGCCGAGCACACGAGCGCCAGCCCCGCTCGTGTCGGGTCGAATATCCGCCAGTCCTTCACGGCGACGCCCCCAATCGTGTTCGGATCGCACTCGCCGTACAGTGTCACCGCGTACCCACGCGCGGACAGTGATTCTGCCAGCCGGTACGCGACGGTGTTGGCCCCGCCGAGGCCGCAGCGCTCGATGTCGCGCGGACTCCAGCGCACCCAGTTCGGTCCGTCATAGACGGCGATCTCGCGCCGCACGCGCGTCGTCTCGGGGACAGGGATCGGCTCGTAGTCGTGCTGGATGTCAGAGTCGACCCCGTTGCCGGTCAGCGCCCGCGGCGCGATGACCAGCGGCGGATCGCACTCCAGCACCGAAAGCTCATCACCTTTCAGCGCGACGAACGTGTCGATCCCATTCTGGATCCCGTCGCGGTCTGCCAGCTCGAGCAGCTTGCGCGCCCCGCGACCCGAGATCAGGTATGCGAACAAGCCGCCGACATACCGCTCCCACCGCATTGGGCGAAGTACGGCCTGGGCGGACGGCATCGGGGCCTCGTCACCGTCACCGGGATGGAAGCCCAAGAGCACCACCTCGAAATCGGGATGGCGCTCGCGCAAATCGCGCATCACCGCGCCAAGGCGCTGATCGAGGTTGTCCGCAGGCTGTGCGTCGTCCTCGAACACGAGCTGCGCTTGATCGTCGTCCCGCTCGGCGATCGACCGCCAGATCTCGATGTGGCTCAGCGCACAGCCCACGATCCCGCGGCGAAAGGCGAAGTCGTTCCCGCGGAACTGGTGCTCGATCTCCGGCGTCGGCGCCAGCTCGGTGCCGTCGATCGCCGCAAACCGCTCGCAGCGCGATGCGAACTGGGGCCCGGCGGAGGCGGTCAGCGCCGTCCGGAACGATTCGAGCCGATCGGGCCGGCGGTCCAGGTTGATGACCGCGACTCGGAGCCGGTTGTCAGTCCCCGGCTCCGACACGACGGGGGTTGCCGGATTCGCGGGATGCTGACCATCCCCGACCAGTTCGTATGCGCTGATTCGGCCTCCCTCTGATTGATGCGTGGTCAGGCGCCCGGTGTGCACGCAGTCGATCGCGTCGAGGAATGCGGTCTTCAACCCCGCCGCCGCATATCTGTCGGCGAACTCGAGCTCGAAGTGACCGGGAGCTGACAGGAACGGGCCGACTGACTTAATGGCGTCGGAGCGCATCAGCGAGGGGCGCAGGGTGAAGTGCGGCCAGTAGGCGACCGACGCGAAGCCCGGCGGCAGCGAGCTGCGATGCCGCTCCCATGCGACCGAGTTGCGGTCCAGGTGCTCGTGCAGCACGTACCGCAGCTTCCCGCCTGCCGTCCGCCGCACCTCACCACCGATCAAGGGGCTGTCGGCCAGCGTCTCGGCGTAGTTGCGGTTGAACGCCACCTGTGCGATCGCCGGATCGTCGGCCAGGATCGCGAGCGCTCGCTCGACGTACGCTCCCCGCCAGAAGAACTGCCAGTCGTCCTCAAGATGGAGCCAGTAGGGCGTGGTGACCGATTCCCGGAGATGGTTCATCGAATCGGCATGACGCTCGTGCTGCGGATCGGTGTAGATGAACTCCATAAACGGATACAGCTCTCGCATCCGGGCACGATCAACCTCGGCCGATCCGTTGTCGACGCAGATCCACCTTCCGATCCGCTCCAGATCGCTGCAGCAGCGCAGGAACGAGTTGACCGTCCGCTCGAACAGCACGGGGCGCCGACAGGAGCTGATCGTCAGCGTCACCTGCGCGTTCCCCGCCCCCTCGCCGCAGGCCCGCGCGTCCAAGCGCCCCACCACCTCCGCCGGGTACTCGCCGGTCTGCTCGAGCATCCAGGGCACGCAGAAGTGCGAGTTGCCCTCCACCCGTGCCCGCTCCGATTCGGGCAGGCCGGGCCTGTCCAGGATCGCCCGCGAGCATTCGAAGCTCTCCTCGTGGCGGCCGGTGTAGTAGGCGCAGATCGCCAGCTCGTCGAGCGTCCGCCAGCCGTAGATGTCCGCAGCTGTGAACAGCGAGTCTTCCTCGGGATAGGGAATCTCAGATGCCCGCTTCGCGAACAGATACCCGAGCTCGAAGCTGTCGGCGAGTCGGTAGTGACGCGCGATCTCGTAGAGCGGCTCGGCGCGCGTCGGCCGTGCTTGCCAGGCCTCCAAGTACGCCGCGAGAGTGCGATCCCACGGCTCGTCGAGTAGCGTCAGGCAAGCGGCGCGGCGCAGCAGGCTGTAGGACACCTCCTCACCCCAACCGCCCATTTCGGCGCGCCTCGTGTACCACTCGAGCGCCTGAGCGCAATCACCGGCGTCGAAATGACTCTGGGCAAGGTAGAACACCGAGCGGGCGTCATCCGGGTCGCGGTCGACCGTCTCGCGCAAGAGAAGGCAATCGCGTTCGTACTTCTCGGCAAGCCGGCTGCGGGCGCCGAGCCGGCGCGAGTCGATGTGGTACTCGCCCTCTAGGCGCTCCTCGGTCGCCGGGTCGAGGCAAATCGGATACTCGTGCACGACGCCCTGGTAGCGCCAACGCAGCCCGTCGCGGAAGATTTGGCGTCGCCAGTAGCGGAACTCGTCGCCGTAGCGAAGCAAGTAGGAATCAGCGCACAACCGGCTGAGATCGAGGTCGCCGACAACTAGATCATCGGCGTCGATCACCCAGACGTAGTCAGCTCTGCCGCGGCACAGAGTCAAGGCCTCGGTTCGGTTGGAGCCGAAGTCACGCCACGGGCGCTCGTGGATATCCCCAGGCAGTCCCTTTGCCGCCATGCGTTGGCAGATCGTCTCGATGGTCGCGTCGGTGGAGCCAGTGTCGACGATCACCCAATAGTCGATGTGCGGTGCAACGGAGTCGATGACCTCCCGGACGATTTGCGCCTCGTCGCGGACGATCATGCTCAGGCAGATCGTCGGCCGGCAGTCGGCCATAGGTGCACCTACGGGCACCGGCTGATCTTAGACTCGCCAGTGCCCGACGCTTTAGCCTGAAGCGTCATGACCGTTTCTGATGAGCGGCTCGTCGAGGCAGCCCAGCGCCTCGCTGTCGACGATGGAACTGTGGTCGTCACTGCGGCGCTAGACGAGGCCGGGGTCCCGACGATCCTGCTGAAAGGGCCGGCGCTCGCGGAGCGCCTTTACCACGAGCAAGAGTCGCGAATCTACTCGGACACCGACCTGCTGCTAGCCGAGGCGGACCTCGCCCGAGCCGGCGCGACGCTGCGCAGCCTGGGCTACGGGCTCATCGCCAGCCACCGGGTGGGCGGGGTGACGGTTGGGCACGCCGAGACCTGGGCGCACGGCAGGCACGTCGTAGATCTGCACGTGCGGCTCCCCGGCGCCATCGCTGCCGGGGGCGAGCTGTGGCCCGTGGTAAGCGCACGGACGAGATCGATGATGGTTCGCGGGCACCGAGTGGAGACTCTCGACGATGCTGCGGCGGCGTTGTTGCTCGCGTTGCATGTCGCTCACCATGGGCCGACCGCCTGTGTCCAGGCCTGCGAGGACCTTCGCCGCGGCCTCGAGCGCTTTGGACCGGGCACCTGGGCGGATGCGGCCATGCTTGCCTGGCGGCTCGGCGCCGAGGGTGCTGCCGGATGGGGCCTGCGGCTAGTGCCAGGCGGCGAGGAGCTGGCGCTTCGTCTGGGCCTGCCTGCGGTTCCCAGTCCCAGCCAGTACGTCCACGTCACCGGCCGCCGGCCGTATGTCACGGCAGGACTCGAGCAGCTCGCGTCGGCGGCGAACTGGGGCGCGGCGGCGCGGATCCTCGTGGCGAAGCTGTTCCCGTCGTCATACGTCCTCCGTGCGTACGGCGGCGGTTCGGACCGCCGGAGCCTCGCCATCGCCTGGTTGCGCCGTGCCCGACTGCTTGCTCGGCACGCGCCTGCCGGCACCCGCGACTTCCTCCGCGTGACGATGGGCCGGCCGCGAGAGCTCCCGAGGGGTCCCTGGTCGAGAGGTTTTGCTCGCCGAACCCCGAGCGCTGCCGCTCATGCAGTCACCCGATTCGAGACCCGAGGGCATCACCGCCGGGTCCTCCGTTCCTACACAAGTTCGAGTTTTCAAACGGCTGCACAACGGCTGAAGGTGTCGCGACAAAGGCTCAGCCGGTTACATCGAGGCTAGCCACGCCCTGGTTGCTGGGGGCGGAGGAGCATAGGGCTCGCTCACGCGGTCCCAGCCCAGCATGATGGCGCTGGCGGCCTGCATCAGCCGCTGGCCCTCGACCATGCGCCGGCCGCACGCGATCCTACAAATCACGCGTAGACCTGCCGGGCATGGGCGGTGCAGGGCTGCGGCTGAGGTGCGAGCGTGATTGCATGGAAAGGAGCAAGCTCGAGCTGCCGGGCAGCGACCGTGAGCAGGTTCCGGCACGCAGCGAGAAGCGACGCCGGCTACGAGTTCACCGGGCAGCGAACGGGAACGTTGCCGGCCGATCCGTCACCTCGCCGCTGGGTGACTTCCGACCAGACCGTCACGTGGCGAAGCCGGTGATCGAGCCGTCCGGGGTGGGGGAGCCGCCTGCCCACGGCCGCAGCGACCTGCGCGGAGTGTTGACCGTTATCGCGATTCTGGCCTTCACGATCATCGTGCCGCTCGTCGTCAAGAAGCAGAAGCCCTAATCGTTGTCGGATACATCGTGGGAGTCCGCCAGCCACGTCGATCACTCAGCCCTGCATTCCTCCCGCCGCGAAGATTCTTGCCGCCTGAAGGCAGCCCTGCTCCGCGCGGAAATGAAGGTCGCGGCAATGCTGCATTTCGGTCCGCCGCTACCTTCGAACTCGGGCGACCTCGGGGCTTCAGGAATGAACGGTTTCGTCTAACAAACCGTCTAACAAGATGGCGAAATTGAGCCTCAGATAACCTCACTCAATATCAGAAAATCCCTGCAAATCGGGACCTAGCCTAAACCGGTGAATGCCCTCATAACCCGAAGGTCGCGGGTTCGAATCCCGCCCCCGCTACTAGAAAAGACCTGGAAATCGAGACCTCCGAGAGATCGGGGGTCTTTTCCTTGAGGGCGCCTCGCGTTTGACGTCGTTTGACATCCGGGGCGCCGGGCGGAAGCTGTAGCGAAGTTGACGCACCTTTGCGGGGGGTGTTGCGCGCCCTGCCGGCTCTTACGGACATGCCCGCCGAGCCGACGGCAGCCGTATCCGCGTTCACGCTCGAGCTCCTGCGAGCGGCGGTCATGCTCACGGGCCTAGCCGATGATCTCGTGGACGAGATCCCACCCGACGCCTACGCGGGTGAGGGGCCGGGCGCCGTCTTCGTCGAGATGGTTTCCGGGAGCATCGCGACCGCGATTGATGGAGCCGAGCCGCGCGACCTTCTTCGGGCGACTGAGCTCATCTCGGCGTCGTGTGAGCGGGTTGTGGAGCATCTGCGGCTCGCGGCCGAGTTGTCGCGGAGGATGCACGGCGATCGGGATGCCGACGGCGGGCTCACGCGTGCGCATGGCTGAGCGCGGGCCGGGTCACGGGGCCGGATGGGGTGTGGTGCGAACGCATGACTTCGAGCGGTGGCTTCGAAACCTCGACGCCGAGCGCGCGACGCAGGTCACCGCCGCGCTTCGGCGCGTCGCCAGGGTTGGTCCTGTCCTCGGGAGGCCACGTGTCGACTCGATCAAGGCCTCCCGGATCCATAACCTCAAGGAGCTGCGGGTGTCCAGGGGCGTCAGAGTCCTGTTCGCCTTTGATCCAAACCGCAGCGCGGTCATGCTGGTGGGCGGAGACAAGACCGGAGCTTGGAAGCGCTGGTACCGCCAAGCTGTTCCAGTCGCCGAGCGCCGATATGCCGACCATCTACGAAGCATCGGAAAGGGGAATGCTTGTCTGAGCCCAGCAGGCGGCCGGAAGCTGGCGGGGAGGAACCGGTGAACGAAGCGCGAGTCAGGATCTATGAGCGGCTGATGGAGGCGCAAGAGCAGCTCGCGCAGGCGCGCTACGCGTGCGGGGTCGAGCATGAAGCCGTGCTCGCGGCGATGGACGCCGCCGAGACGGAGGTTGGCGACGAGGCACGGCGCGAGGACCTGTACCTCGCGTCACTGAGCGCCTATGTCGAGGCGCTTGGCGGCCGCCTGGAGATCCGCGCGGTGTTCCCGGACGCGACGGTCGTCGTGGAGCGTGGGGACGAGTAGTCGCACGGCCGCTCGCACGGACCGGCAATCCGGTCTGGGTCCGCAGTCTGTAGAGCCGATGTCAACTGACTCGTATACCTCAGCTCCACTGACCCGTAGACTTTTCCTCAACATCAGCTACGATTGCTCGTGATGAGCGAGGGTCAGGACCTGAATCCGTTCCGATTCTCGGGGCCGCTGGCTCCCGAGCAGATGATCGACCGCGATCCCGAGGCTGACGACCTGTTCGCGTTGAGCCAGGGCGGTCACTCATTTCGCCTCGTGGGGCCCCGCCGATACGGAAAGACGACCCTCCTGCGCAGGGTCCTCGAGGCGGCCGAGCACCAGGGGATCGCAACCGTGCTGGTTGATCTCCAGGACGTGCTGTCGATTGCCGAGATTGTCGTCCGGCTCGAGCGCGCGTATGACCGCCTCAAGGGACCGCTTCGCAGCCGTGTTGAGAACTTCCTGCGGACCTGGAACATCGGGGTCGCGCTCGGCGGAGGTGGCTTCACGGCGACGATGCAACGCAATCCCAACGTCGACCCCGAGGCCGTGCTTCTTCGGCTCTTGGAGCTCCCCGCGGCACTGTTCGAGCGTGACGGGACGACGAGCCTCATTGCTTTCGACGAGATCCAGGACGTGCTCGCGGTGCCAGGCGCGGACGGAAAAATTCGCAGCGTAATCCAGCACCAGACCGAGGCCGCCACCTATGCGTTCGCGGGCTCAGCGCCAGGCGTGATGGAGCAGCTGTTCGCCGACCCGAAGCGGCCGCTTCTCGATCAAGCCGTTCCACGTCAGCTCGCGCCGCTCCCGCTCGCCGACGTCGGTGCCTACATCTCGACTCGTTTCCAGCAGACCGGCCGCGACGTAGCCGCCGCGCTCTCACCACTGCTCGAGTTCACCCGAGGACATCCGCAGCGGAGCATGATGCTGGCCCACTACCTGTGGCAGCACACATCACACGGCGATGCGGCGGATGAGGCGACCTGGGTGTCGGCGCTTGATCAGGCTGCCTCCGACTCAGCTCCGCTCATGCGAGCAATCTGGCGGGCCCTGACGCTCAACGAGCGTCGCGTCGCTCGCGCGCTAGCTGCGGTCATGACTCCTCTCTACAGCGAAGAGACGGCGGCTGCAGTCGGAATCCAGCGCACAAGCATCGCGAAAGCGCTCGAGAGCCTCACGGCACAAGCGGATGTCATCGACGAAGGTGGGAAGCCCCGCCTAACCGATCCGATGTTCGAACTCTGGCTACAGCGCCGGGGCCTGACGCCTGCGGCAGGAAACGACGACGACCTCGACTAGCCACCGGCGCCGACGTCGAGCGCTGCGATTAGCCGCGGCCGCGCCACCGTACGACTGACCTCACGCGAAAGCGACGACGCCGCGAACGCCGTCCGAGGCGGCTCCTCCGACTGAAAGCAGAAGCCTCAGCGTTACCTCGCTCGACGCCTGGTCGTCGCACCGGCGAGAAGCTGGTCAGCCCGGCCATTAGCGACAAGCAGGTCGATCGGATCGCCGCGCCCTTTCGACTGGCGCGCACCTCACGTCCCCGAGCCCGCCGAGGCGCGTGCCGTGATTGGAGGCTCTCCTGGAGCGCCCCGCGGGTTCAGGAAGCGCTACGGCTTTCCGCGCATCCCCCGCTCGTTGGCTGCGGCGCACTCCTGCTGGCATTCCTCCTTCGTGCAGAAGTATCTGATAGGCGTCCCTGGCGGCACAACGCAGCTGCACCACCCGGCCCTCTTCCAATCGACCATCCCGATCGTTTCCTGCTGGCAATGCGCGCAAGTGAGGGTTTGATCTCGGAGATTCATTACGAGGACACTAGCCGGAGCCCTGTGGGTCAGCTCCCAGAGCCGCAGCTGGCGATCTGCAATGCGCTGTCGGTGGCTCGACGCACCGGCCCGTCCTCGTCACCGTCGGCTGGCGTACGTTCCCGCTCGCGCCTGGCACCCTAGAGCGCGGTGAGCAAACAGCCGACGTCCAGACGATCCGACCCGCGGCCTTGGGTCGTGCTCGACTCGACGGTACTCGGCGGCAGCGATCCATATCTCGAGAGTGCAGCCGGACGACTGCTGCGCGACGAGTCCGCCGCAGGGCGGCTCCGGATCGCCATACCGAGGGTCGTCCTAATTGAGTCCGACGCCAGTTACAGGCGCGCGGTCCGCAAGGCAGAAGGACAGCTCGGTGCCGCGCGCCACAAGCTGAAACAGCTGCGTGTGCCACAGGGGGGCGACCTCGCGCCACGTGAGTTGCGATACGGAGAGGACATCGAGAAGCTCGTGCGCGAGGCCGACGGGCAAGTGCTCCCCGTCCCGGACGTGCCTCACGCCGCTCTGGTGGACAGAGCGGCCAACCGGACGCGGCCGTTTGATGCAAGCGTCCGCGGAGAGCCGATTTGACAACAGAAGCGCCTGCGTGTCGAACGCGACCGGGTCGTGTCGTGCGCGCGCTCGCCGAGCGGACGGTTCGGAATAGCCCGATACGGCAGTCTGGGTTCGGGTCGCGATGGTGCCTGCGCGAGCGTAGGTTTCCCGGAGACTCGACCGCGGCTCGTGCTTCATGCGAAAGGCCGCCTTCCGACTCTCTTCCTTTCGGAGAGAATCTTCCCGACGACCTTTCGGTATCACCGATGATCGCGACCGACGACACCGGCCGCATCGGTAGTTACCACCGCTTCCCAATGTGGACTTTCACCGAAGCGGAGCGCCGGGCAGTTGAGCTCGCCTTGGGTTTGGCTCGATTCGGCTCAGATAGCTTCGTCGTGTGGACGAGCTCCTGACCGAGTCTGAGCGATCGTGACGCCCGCTTTTCGTGCTGGGGATTGCTGCTCGCCCCATCTCGATAGCCAGTGCGGTGAACGGTTTAGAACGCGCGTCGCGGTCTCGCCTTCGGACTTTGGTGGTCTCGGAGAACCCAGCAGTCGATGCGGTGATTGGACGCGACCGCTCGGTCGGTGAAAGGGGGGACCTTGAGCAATGCCACCGGGCTGAGCTTGCGGATCGGTCCAGCGCCCGTGCAGGCAAGCGCTCAGTGCGCAACGTGCACCGTGAACGTCGTGCGAACGGCCACCGAGTTGTGCGTCGGGTTATAGAGAGCGACCGCCAGTATGGTCACCCCCACCTGTCTTAGCGTGCGCCCGCGGCGGCGTGGTCGGATCGTGAGGTGCAGCCCGTTGCCCCGACGCCGGCACGAGAAAGCCAGCGGAGACGGGACAGAGCCCTTGCGCACGCTGCCCTTGACGTCCGCGCGGTAGCCCGAACGCGAGCGCGTGAGCTGTGCGCTGACCGTCACGTTCAGCTGGACGCACGCCACCGATGAGAAGCGCGCGGCGTCCTTCGCCTTGGGCACTGGCTGCGAGACCACGTGCGTGCACACACCCCCTGTGACCGACAGGGGATCGCCGCCCTCCACACCAAATTCGACGGCGGTACCTGTAAGCGAGGGCAGCTGCGCGGTTCCGTGCCCAAACTCGTCGAATTGACAATTCAGCGTTTGCTGGACAGGCCGCGACGGCGTGCCCCACTTCGGCACGCTCGTGGACTCAGCAACGATCACCTGTCCGAACTTCTCCGCCGCGCTGGGCTCGAGATCAATCGAGCCGTCCGTCGACTTAGCCGGAATCTGATCGGTCGAGCCCAACGAAACGCCGGAACCGGGAGCGTGAAGTGTTTCCTGCTCGGTACCGCCACTGGGCGGAAAGGCCGCAGCAGGCACCGCGGCGATGCCCAACGTCGCCACACCGACAAGCGCAATCCGGCGCTTGACCGACCCCATCGTACGGCGATCCTAGCCCCGGCAGAGGGACCGCGCAACCGCGGCTCCCCGGGGCACATGCAGCGAGTTTCGCCTCGTAGGCGGATTTCGACGGGGCGGATTACTGCTTAGCGTCTGGGAGGGCACCCTGGCCCTCGCTGCCGGTCCGATATTGACGCGCGGCCGCTCGACAGCAGCGCCGTCCCCAACGCGCCAAACCCGGAAGCCAGCGGCCGGTTAGGCTGACCGCCGAGTTGATCGACAAGCAGCGGTCTCGGGCTGAGCGGAGCTAACGCCGCTGAGGAGGAGCCGCGTCGCCGCTGCCTGTAGCCCGGAGCAGCGACGACCTCAGCCACGGTGGCGGCTGCCGCTTACTCAGGGGAAGCAGGCGACCGCGCCCTGCATGCCGCGCTTTGCGGGGTAGGCGACCACTGGTCGGGGAGACGCGCCCCGACGCGGAAGCAGGTCCGTCGTGCGGGCGATCGCTCTCGTGGCAAAGGGATGGCGCCGTCGCCAGCGGCTCGGACGAGCGAGACGTCGCCTTTGCACAAGCGGGTTAGCACCTGACAGCCAAGACGAAAGCAGTCGTGAGGATCCGGCTCGCGCGGACGATTGCGTGTAGCCTCAGTGAGATCGTCCCTGTGGGTGGTTTCGGTGTCGTCCGGTCGGTTGGTTTGGCTCTCGGGCGGCGGCGGGCTGACTCTCTTTTAGCCTGTCGACCGTTCGGTCTGACCTGCTTTGGTTGTGTCGCCCGTCGCCGCCCGAGGATCACCGGCGTGACTTGATAGGAGCGTGGCATCGCCCCGACTGAGGTTTGTCGGCCGGAGATCCGCTCCGTCGGCCAATCCAACGAAGGGACGGTGCACATGATCGTGGTCGGGGTGGACGCGCACAAGCGGACTCACACGCTGGTGGCGATAGAGGCGGGAACCGGGGAGCTGCGCGGGCAGCTGACGGTTGCGGCGAGCGATGGTGGTTCGATCGAGGCGTTGCGGTTCGTGCAGCAGCTCGACGAGGAGCGGGTGTGGGCGATCGAGGATTGCCGGCACGTGTCAGGGCGCCTGGAGCAGGCGCTGATCACGTTAGGCGAGCGGGTGATCCGGATCCCGCCGGCGTGGACGGTCGACGCGCGCAGAGCTGCCCGCACGCCCGGCAAGTCTGATCCGATCGATGCTGCCGCGGTGGCCAGAGCGGCGCTCAGAGAAGGCGTCGATCGCTTCCCGGCAGCGTTCTTGGACGAGCAGGCGATCGAGATCCGGCTGTTGTGCGATTACCGCGATCAGCTGATCTCAGAGCGCGTGCGTCTGGCCAACCGGCTGCGCTGGCACCTGCTCGCGATCGACCCCGAGCTCGAGATACAGCTGCGACCCGCCGCGCTCGAGCGACCCCGGATCCGCGCCAGGCTCGCGCGCCAGCTCGGACGGCTGGGGAACAGCACCCGGGTCCGGATCGCGAAAGCGATGCTCAAGCGGATCGGCGAGCTCACCCGCCAGGAACGCGAGCTCGAGGCCGAGCTGACCGCGCTGATCAAGCACTACTGCCCACAGCTGCTCTCCGAGCAGGGATGCGGAGCGATCACCGCCGCGATCCTGATCGGCCACACCGCCGGCGCTCAGCGCTTCGCCACAGACGCCGCGTTCGCCAGACACGCCGGAACCGCCCCGATCCCCGCCAGCTCCGGCAACACCCAACGCCACCGACTACACCGCGGCGGGGACCGTCAACTCAACCGCGCCCTGCACATCATCGCTCTCTCACGCGCCCGCACCGACCCCCAGACCCGCGCCTACCTAGACAGAAAAGCCAGCGAGGGCAAGACCAAACGCGAAGCCATTCGCTGCCTCAAACGACACCTCGCCCGCCACATCTGGAAGCTCCTCTACAGCAACTCCCAAGCCGCCCCCCGTACAGAACAAATCGCTCGCTGGAAAATCGGAACTACCGAACTTCAGTTGACATAGGAGCAACCGAAGCGGTAGCGATCCCTGCGGACCCGCCGCTAGGTCCTGTTGTGGCGGATCTGAGGTTCAGTCGCGTCGATCGTCGACACCGACTAGCACGCGCACGGTCTAGCCGTGATCGGGCGCGATCAGCGCGAGCGCAACCAACCCTTGGTCCAGAAGACGGCCGCCTGAGGCGTCTCCGCGAGCGCGGCCCTTTGTTCGGCTAGGTGAGCGTGATCGTGTCGGTCGAGCTGTTGTTGGCAGGGTTGGGATCGACGCCGGCAGGAGGCGTCACGGTCGCGGTGTTGGTGAGCGTGCCGGTCGCCGAGGAGGAAATGGTCACATCAACCGTGTACGTGATGAACGAATTAGCGGGCATGTCGAGTGTGCCGGTGATGTTGCCGGTCCCAGACGTGCTCCCGCCGACGACGGTTGCGCCGCCAATCTCGCTAGTCACCGACCAGGTGTCGCTCGCGACCCCGGCTGGCATTACGTCGCTCACGCTGGCGCCGGTCACGCTGTTCGGCCCGCTATTAGCGATGACGATCGTGTAGACCAGCGGGTGCCCCGTGTTACCCGGCACGTCCGTGCCACCGGTGGTGTTGTTGGTGCTCGGGTTGAACGTGCCGTTCACGCCGCCGATGAAGTCCGTGGTGTCGACCTTCTTGATCGACAGGTCCGCGATGGTCTGCTGGAGTGTGTCGGTTACGCCGTTGTTGGCGGTGTTCGGATCCGTCACGCCTGAGGGCGGGCTCACGGTAGCTGTGTTTGCGATGCTCCCGGTCGCCGTACCGCTGATGCTTGCGTTGACGGTGTAGGTGATCGTGGACCCGGCAGGCATGTTGACGGTGTCCTTGATGCTCCCGCTCCCCGTGGCGGTAAACCCGGTCGCGCTACCGGTCTCGCTTGCCGAGTAGCTGTCGTTCGCGATCGCGGTTGGCATAGTGTCGCTAATAGTCGCGCCCAGTACATCGCTCGGTCCGCTATTGGTGACCGTGATCGTGTAGCTCGTCGATCCGTCTGGCACGTAGAACCCGGAGGTACTGTCCGCCTTGGTGATCGACAGGTCCGCCTGGGGAGTGAGCGTGATCGTGTCGGTCGAGCTGTTGTTGGCAGGGTTGGGATCGACGCCGGCAGGAGGCGTCACGGTCGCGGTGTTGGTGAGCGTGCCGGTCGCCGAGGAGGAAATGGTCACATCAACCGTGTACGTGATGAACGAATTAGCGGGCATGTCGAGTGTGCCGGTGATGTTGCCGGTCCCAGACGTGCTCCCGCCGACGACGGTTGCGCCGCCAATCTCGCTAGTCACCGACCAGGTGTCGCTCGCGACCCCGGCTGGCATTACGTCGCTCACGCTGGCGCCGGTCACGCTGTTCGGCCCGCTATTAGCGATGACGATCGTGTAGACCAGCGGGTGCCCCGTGTTACCCGGCACGTCCGTGCCACCGGTGGTGTTGTTGGTGCTCGGGTTGAACGTGCCGTTCGCGCCGCCGATGAAGTCCGTGGTGTCGACCTTCTTGATCGACAGGTCCGCCTCGAGCGGGGTCGTGCCCGTCAGCGGTAGGGTCGCGGAGACTCCCGCTTTCGAGCGGCTCTTGGCCGTCAACGTCCCGGCGTCTTGCTCGCCTTGGTTGGTGCCGGTGTAGGTCAGCGCGACGATGCACGTCTTGTGCGGTCCCAGACTCGACGCCGTACAAGTATCCCTGGTCTTGGCAAAACCGGATCCGGAAAGCGACACCGTCAGCGCGCCGGTCGCACGGTCGCCGGAGTTCTTCAGCTTGAAACTCTGCGCCGGAGCCTTCACACCCGCCAACACCGGACCAAAGCTCGCGGTCGAAGGCGTGAACCCGAGCACCGGCACCTTCACGCTCGCGCGCGCCCCCGACGCGAACGCGCCACACGCGCAGACCACCATTAGAACCGCAAACAGCATGCAACAGCGAAACGTCCTGTCCGCCAGCCCGGCCCCATCACTACCCATCGCAACCCCGATCTCGCTTCTTTGGCGCTCCCAGCCTCCTCCAGTCCCCACACGCGAAACTACCCCACCCACGCCCCAGAAGCAACAGCTCGGCGGCACCGCCTTAAACACGCGCTGCCGCAATGATCGATTAGCAGTGGGTCTGTCCGTTCTTCTGTGTAGGCATGAGTCGAAAGGAGACTCATGTCCACGACGATTCCACCCAGGTTGGATGAGACCCCGGAGCAGCGGGATAGCGCCGGCGTGGCGCGGAGCGAGACCGTAGGTCGAGCGCAGCGACGTGCTGGCGCTGCGCGCGGTCCGGATCCCCGCCCCGAGCTCGCCGAGGAGGTCAAGGCTCTGCTCCCTGACGAGCTGATCGACGAATTGCTTGCCGGGTCTCGGACCGAGCAGGAGATCGCCGGCCCGGGCGGCTTGTTGGGCCAGCTCACGAAGCGGCTGGTCGAGCGGGCGATGGAGGTCGAGCTGACCGATCATCTCGGCTATGAGCCGCATCAGGAGCCGCCGGGCGGCTCGGGCAATACCAGGAACGGGGCGACGTCGAAGACGTTGATCACGGAGAGCGGCGAGGTTCGGATCGACACCCCGCGGGATCGGGGCGGGACGTTTGAGCCGCAGATCGTCAGAAAGCGCCAGCGGCGGTTCGAGGGGTTCGACGACAAGATCCTCGCCTTGTATTCCCGGGGGCTGTCGACGCGGGATATCGAGGCGCACCTCGAGGAGATCTACGGGGTCAAGGTCGGCCGCGACCTGATCTCGAAGGTCACCGACGCGGTGATGGACGACGCGCGGGCGTGGCAGACCCGGCCGCTGGAGGACGTCTACCCAGTCGTGTTCCTCGACGCGCTGGTGCTCAAGATCCGCGACGGCGGCAGCGTTCAGCGCAAGGCGTGTTACCTGGCGATGGCGATCAATATGGACGGCGAGCGCGAGGTTCTCGGGATGTGGTTCCAGGCCAACGAGGGCGCGAAGTTCTGGATGCAGGTCCTGACCGACCTCAAGCAGCGCGGGGTTCAGGACATCCTGATCGCGTGTGTCGACGGGCTCAAAGGCTTCCCGGAAGCGATCGAGGCGTTGTTCCCGAGAACGACGGTGCAGACGTGCATCGTTCACCTCATCCGCCACAGCCTGCGCTACGTCCCGCGCCGGCAATACGACGCCGTGGTCAAGGACCTCAAGCCGATCTACACCGCGATCGACGCCGACCAGGCGCTGCTGGCGCTCGAGACCTTCGATGAGAAGTGGGGTGAGCAGCTGCCGGTGATCGGCCAGGCGTGGCGGGACGCGTGGGAGCACGTGATCCCGTTCATGGCCTATGAGCCCGAGGTCCGCCGGGTGATCTACACCACGAACGCGATCGAGGCGCTCAACCGCCAACTACGCAAGGCGCTCAAGACGAAGGGCAGTTTCCCGAGCGAGGACGCCGCCCGGAAGTTGATCTACCTCGCAATCCAGAACGCCGTGCCCCAGTGGACCCGGACGCGCGGGTGGACGAAAGCGTTACTCGCGTTCAAGATGCAATTCGGAGACCGACTGCCCAACTAGCCATCAACCACCGCCTACACAGAAAGGCGGACGCCCTCTTAGCAGTCGTTCGATTGGGTGCTCGGTGGTGTGTTCGGGACGCTTGGATTGCGAGGTCAGGAGCACCGCGTTTTCGTATGCGGTGCTCCTTGACGATCATCACGTCCCGGCCAGCGTGTTTAGGGCGGGGAGACGAGTCCGTTGGTTGCAGGGATCATTGGTGCGGGCCGCTCGTGGACGGCGTGGATGATCTCGGTGTTGTCGATGCCGCGCAGGTAGGCGGAGGTGATCCCGAGGTCGGCGTGACCGAGTTGCCGTTGGATGACCAGTAGTGGGACTCCTTCCCGACTCATCTCGACGGCGTGGGCGTGGCGGAGCTGGTGCGGCGCGAACCGACGGCGCACCCCGGCCGCGCGGGCGGCGTTGCGCAGTTGGACGCGAATCCCGGATGGGGAGCAGGGGCGGCCGCAGGTGGGCCCCCGGAGCACGCAGAAGAGCGCGCCAACCGGCAGCCCCGCGCGGATCGTGAGCCACGGCTCGAGCTGCTCCCAGGCCCACCGGTCCATCCCGACCTCGCGGCGCTTGCCGCCCTTGCCGCGGCGCACTAACACGGCGCCGCGTGTCGGGTCGAGATCGCTCTCCTGAAGGGCGAGCGCTTCGCTGATCCGCAACCCTGCACGCCAAAGCACGATCATCACGCTGCGCAGCCTGAGACCGTCGGAGCGATCGCCGGCTGCGCGCATCACGGCGATGGTTTCCTCCACGGTCGGCGGGTCCGGTGGATAGCGCAATCCCTTGTTTCGCGGTGGCCGGCCCTGGTGGAAGCCGGACATGGTCGCCGGCGAGCGACGCCGACCGGCACAGTCAACGAGCGGTGTGGAACGCATGACGTCCTCCTTTGGACGGTGGCTTAGACCGCTCATCGTCCGCTCGAAAAGCGAGCGTCGCTACGCGTTAGATCCGGGCCATCCGGACGACCGCTACTCGAGGCATGAAACTGCGGGTGTGAGGTCTGTCCGGCGCCGGGCGTAGGTTCGGTTGATCTGGGACAGGGGCCTCATTTGGGAGAACGTAGACGGGTAGGCCGTTTTGATCGATGGGCTTCGAGCCCGTGCTTTTCGTTCGGCCGCCCCTGCGACTTGCCTGGATTGAGCCACGCTGAGAGCTCGTATCGGTCTGTGTCGTTGTCCCGCTGGTTCTCCCGCACTGTCGTCGAGTTGTGGAGGTGAGTGATGGGAGTGCCGCGGTGGGTCGGTCGTGCGATCGGCCTGGATGTGCATCGCACGTTCTGTGAGATCGCGATCTGCGAGGACGGGGTGACCCGCTCTGGTGGTCGGGTGCCGAGCACGCCGGGCGGGTTGGCATCGCTGGCGGAGAGCCTGTTGCCGTCTGACCGGATCGCGTTGGAGGTGACGGGCAGCTGCTGGGAGGTCGCTCGGATCCTCGAGCCGCACGTGAACCGGGTTGTGGTCGTCTCCCCGGATGACACAGGGATCGCGAGCGCGCGCGCGAAAACGGACAAGCTCGACGCGCGCGCGTTGGCCGTGCTGCTGTGGAAGGGTGAGCTTGAGGCGGTGTGGATGCCCGATGAGCGCTGCCGGATCCTGCGCCGGCGGCTGGCGCGTCGCGATCAGCTGATGCGAGGCAGGACCCGTTCTAAGAACGAGATCCACGCGTCGTTGCAGCGCCGGCTGCAGGCCAAGCCGCCGTGTGCGGACTTGTTCGGCGTCAAAGGCCGCCAATGGTTGGCCGGGTTGGAGCTGCCGGCCGAGGAGCGCGAGTCGGTGGACGCCGCGATCCGTCACATCGAGTTCCTTGACCAGGAGATCGCCGCGGTCGACCGGCTGATCGCCCAGCAGGCGTTGTCCTGGCCGGAGATCAAACGGCTGATGACCGTCCCCGGCGTGAACCTCGTCTGCGCGGCGTCGTTCATCGCCGCCGTCGGGAACCCGAACCGGTTCCTCACCAGCCGCAAGCTGGTCGCCTATCTCGGGCTCGATCCTCGTGTCAAGCAGTCCGGCGATGAGCCGGCACGCTCGGGCCGGATCTCAAAGCGCGGATCGGCGTCCGCCCGGTGGGCGCTGGTGGAGACGTGCTGGTCGGTGGTGCTGCAACCCGGCCCGATGCGCGCGTTCTATGAACGCACCCGCAACCGGCGCGGGAGCGGCAAAGCGATCGTCGCGACTGCCCGCAAACTCGTCGTCCTGTTCTGGTGCATGCTCACCCGCTCAGAGGACTACGCCCACCAACAGCCGTCGCTGACCCGCAAGAAGCTTCGTCGCCTCGAGATCACCGCCGGCGCCCCGAAGTACGCACGCCGCGCCGCCGGGACCTGGTCCACCAACGATCTGATGCGCCAGGCCGAGCGCGAACTCGCGCTCCAAGCCGAAGCGTCATACAAACGAATCGTCCAAGACCAACAAGCCGGCGGACCAGCGAGGAAAGCGGGCGCGAGCGTGACACTGGAGCACGCATAGGTTCAAGTCACTCAACAGAGGACAAAGCCGCGTGGCAGACCACAAGCTCCTGACGTCTGCGCTTCGCTACGTCATCGGCTCGCGCCCGACCAGCAACCTACGCGGCGGCCGCCCCGCCCGCAAGACCACGGAGGACACCAGCCCGCAAATACCGACAACACCGACTTGACTTTCATCGGTCGATCAATCCAGCACTCTGCTCGCAGCTCTGCGACGTGAAAGAGGCCCCGCCTGGGACGGGGCCTCTCGCATCAGTTCCGCGCCTCGGAGCTACGAGCCGCTGGGCGGATTCTTTCCCCCGGTGGCGACGAAGCTGACGCAGTCGCCCTGGTTCTTGAACGTCGTGCCGAACGACTTCCAGCCGCCGTCCTTGCACTGGGCCTTGCTGGTCGGCAAGGTGAGTACTGGCTGCGTCAACGACGACGTGAATACCTCGTCAAAAGAAGTGACGTTCCCCGTTGAATCTGTGAACACTCTGAGGCTAGAGGTCCCTTGGTCGCTGTAGTTGCCGTTCGCGGTCAAGATCGTGGCCTGATAGGCCGGATCGGCAAATACGGCGGTACCAGGGAGGCTAGACGTGGACTGGCACCACTCACCAGAACTGGCGGTGGTCGTGCCCGTCACCAGCACGGCGTGGCTAGGCGAGTAGATCGTGAAGGAGGCGGACAAGGACGTGAGATTGGCGCTGGCACCGCCCGCCGCCGTGCCCGTCTCGGTGAATGTGCCCGGGTAAGGCCCAGTGGCCGTGCCCGAAGCCGTGTAGGACAACGTCCCCGCCTGCAGGCACGCCACCTGCGCGAAGTTGTTGATAGAGAAATGTTCGCCGGTCAGAGTTGCTGGCGGTGCGGCAGCAGCGGCTGCGGGAGCGACGAGCGCCACCGCAACCACCAAGCAAACCCCAAAGACCGCACGCGCTCGGCCAGCGAGCAACACGCGCCGCATCCGCGCCAAACCACCCATCCGTCGCATAACACCCTCCTTAGCTCTGTCGCACGGAGGGAACCCAAACGCCAAAACCCGGCGAGCCCCATCGCGCCCACCCGCCACCGTACGCCTCCCGCCGAGCAAAGTCCACCCAGGCCTCATTGCCTCGCTTCTGGAAAGGGCTACACGCGAGCGCCAGCTCAAGCCGCACGCTC